>NZ_CP047937.1:0-2190394 GCF_014279535.1 Synechococcus sp. TAK9802 | reverse complement strand
AACCAGCGCTCATCAGAGTTCTCGACGAGCCAGGGCTGAGGAGAATTTTTCACAGGATGGGGAGTGAGGCTTCCTTTTCCACCTCTTCACAGCGGGTGGAAAACAAGCGCGATAAGCGGGCGGATAGTTCGCGCTTGTTTTCCACAGCGTGTTGGGATGGTTTTCGGGCGTCTTCCGCAGCCGCTTTGTCGGTTGGTTTTGTCTTACGGCCATAAAAAAGCCCCCTGACGGGGGCAGAAGTGCGTTGATGCAAGGCGGTGTGTCAGAAGCCCATCACACTGGCGACGGTGCCCAGATCGGGATTGAGGTCGGTGTGGAAGGCGGCATCGTTGTTGCTGATGGCGCAGTCGGGATCCTTGAGGCCGTTGCCGGTCAGAACGCAGACCACCGTGGCGCCGGCTGGCACTTCATCTTTGCGCTTGAGCAGGCCTGCCACAGAGGCAGCGCTGGCGGGTTCACAGAAGATTCCCTCCTGGCCGCCTAGAAGCTTGTAGGCCGCGATGATTTCCGCGTCGGTCACATCCAGGAACGCACCATTGCTGGCTTCGCGTGCTGCCAGGGCTTTGGCTCGGTTGACCGGGTTGCCAATGCGGATGGCGGTGGCGATGGTTTCGGGGTCCGTCACCGTTGTGTTGTTCACCAGAGGGGCGGATCCGCTGGCCTGGAATCCCATCATTCGGGGCAGGCTGCGGCTTCTGCCGGCCTGTTGATATTCCTGGAAACCCATCCAATAGGCGGTGATGTTTCCGGCGTTGCCCATGGGAATGCACAGCCAGTCGGGTGCATCACCGAGGGCATCCACGATTTCGAAGGCCGCCGTTTTCTGACCCTGCAGCCGGTAGGGATTCACCGAGTTCACGAGGGTGACGGGATACTTTTCTGCCGCTTCGCGAACGATGTCGAGGGCGCGGTCGAAGTTGCCGCGGATCGCCAACACCTCAGCGCCGTACACCAACGCCTGAGCCAGTTTTCCCTGGGCGACATAGCCATCCGGGATCAAGACGAAGGCACGCATCCCACCCCGTCTGGCATAGGCCGCAGCCGCAGCACTGGTGTTGCCCGTGCTGGCACAAATCACCGCTTCACAACCGGCTTCCTTGGCTTTGCTGATGGCCATGGTCATGCCCCGGTCCTTGAAGGACCCCGTGGGGTTCAGGCCGTCGTATTTCACGAACACTTTCACGCCCTTGCCGATCTGTTCCGCAACCGATGGCATGGGGATCAGAGGGGTCGCGCCTTCACGCAGGCTGATCACGGGTGTTGCATCGCTGACGGGCAGCCAGCTGCGATAGGCCTCAATCAGTCCAGGCCAGTCCTGCATCACAGGGGTGGCAGTGAAACGCCGACGGAGGTTCTGAAACAGGGACACCGGCTGGGATGGGGGGATTGCCGGAATCTAGGCGGCGTCCGTTCAGGGCTTGGTCAGGGTTGCGCTTCCTTCAATCCGTCCAAGGGGGAGTCGGAGAAAAACTGCACCAGACCGGCGATGGATTCCGCTTTTTCGATCACTCCAAACAGAGCCGGAAGATTCACCGCCATGACGGCATTGGGGTAGCCCTTCAAAAAGCTCACTGCCGTGAGGCCATCTTCGCTCTGCAATCCACTGATCACTCCGGCGCGGATCGCCGGAACACTCACCTCAGGTTCCGGTGTGTAGATCGGATGAATGATGCGTGCAACACGACGCAGGATGGCCTCACCGATCCGTGTGTTGATCAGACGGCTTGTGAGCACCAGGGGAAGCTCAAGGCTCTGGTTGAGCATCTGCGCCACCTCGTTGGGGTCCTGCCCCGAGAGCTCAAGCAGATCCTCCAGCAGACCAGTGGCATCTCTGGTTTCGGCGAGGTGTTCGATTTCTTTCACTGGAATGGAGCGGCGGAAGGCACCACTCACCAGGGCGACCTCCGTGGCGGCATGCAGAGGTTGCATGACGCAGCTCCAACTCAGCCCAAGCCCTGCCGCCATGGCCAGCAGTGAGGAACGGGTGAAGGGCTTGGGGAGCATCACGCTGAAGGTGTTGGCCGGAAGTTAGGCCGGAACTCCAGCAGCGACCCGCACCAGGCGGACAACTCCCCGTTCGGCCAGCCCCTGAGCCACCTTGAAGCCCATGCGCCGGGTGTCTGGTTCATTGAGCACCCTTGGCATGCGACGCAGGAGAAGCTCGGGCGTGAATCCCGGCAAGGATTGCAACACTTGGATCAACTCCCGCACCGGCTCCAGTTGCATCAGTGGATCGGAGAGCCCGGGAGGTGTCTGGGCAAGGGCGGAGGGTTGCAGTCGTTTGGGGAGGCGTCGACCCAGCCGTTGCATCGTCGACCAACCCAGAGCATCCAGCCGATCAACTGTGGCGGTCACCAGTTGATCCCGTAGCAGTCCTGCCTTGGGTGAAAAGAGGAAGTCGAGTAGTTGATCGAGCAAGGCCTCCAGATCCAGCTGTGCCTGGCTTGCAGCGCTGGACACCAGATTTTCCAGACGGGTCCAACGGAACGCGTCCCCGTCGAACAGCATCTCCTTAAGGCTCTGACGCAACTGGGGATCGGGATCCTCCATCAGCCGCCTGGCGAAGTAGGGGTAGGCAGCACCGAGGATCTTGAAGTTCGGATCGACACTCAGTGCGATGCCCTCCAGGGTGACCAGTGATCGAATGATCAGGGCGTAATAAGGCGGCACCCGGAAGGGGAATTTGTACATCACACCGGACATGTCGTCGGTGACCGCTTTGAAATCCATGCGGTTGACGCCGGCTTCCAAGGCCTGGCTGAAGACCTTTTCAAAGGCGGGAACAATCGGTTCCAGGTTCACGTCTTCCGCCAGGAAACCCAGGGTGACGAAGTCTTTGGAGAGTTTCCCGAAGTTCCGGTTCACCAGATGGACAACCGCCTGAATCAAGCCGGTGCGTGACTCGCGGCTCACTTCGCTCATCATCCCGAAGTCGAGATAACAGAGGCGACCGTCCTCCAGAGCCAGGAGATTGCCGGGGTGGGGGTCGGCATGGAAGAAGCCATGCTCCAGCAACTGTTGAAGGCTGCAGTTCACGCCCACTTCCACCATGTCGTCCGGGTCCACACCGAGCTCGCGAACCGCATCAAGGTTGGTGAGCTTGACGCCGTCGATCCACTCCATCGTCAGCACCCGGCGGCTGGTGGCGTTGCGATAGATCGTCGGAACAGCGATGCGAGGGTTGTGTTGATGCAGCTCAGCGAAGGTCTCAGCGTTCGAGGCCTCGTTGAGGTAATCCATCTCCTCGAACACCCGTCGCCCCAGTTCATCGATCAGGGCGACGAGGTCGCTGCGGATCAATCCGATGTTGCTGTTCAACCAGGCGGCGATGTTGCGCACGATGTATAGATCCAGGGTGATCTGTTCGCGTAGCCCCGGGCGCTGCACTTTCACCGCCACCCTTGCGCCACCCTTGAGGGTTCCCTTGTGCACCTGACCCAAGGAGGCGGCTGAGATCGGTTCCCGGTCCAGCTGCTCGAAAATGTCATCCACCGGTGCGCCCAGGTCCTCTTCGATGCAGGCCATGGCCAGGCCGCTGTCGAAGCCGGGCAGTTGGTCCTGGAGCTGGGCCAGTTCTTCCAGCAGAAGCGGGGGGACGATGTCCGGTCGGGTGGAGAGCGCCTGGCCGGCCTTGATGAAGGCGGGACCAAGATCTACAAGAAGTTCAGCGCATTCGCGAGCTCGAGCCCGGGCCCGTTCCTCATCCTTCAACAACTGGAAGATCCAGTCGAAGGCGACGCCCAGCAGCAACAGGCCGATGGGTACGAGGGTTTGCCAGAGCCGGCGGATCAGCCGCTGGGGATGGCCGGCATAAATACGTGTGATGGCGGCGGGGTCGTACTCGAGCAACCCAGCGGCTTCGATGAAATCCCCGAGCTCCTGAGCCATCAATTCATCGGGATGTCCGACACCCCTTCTAAACGAACCGAGCTGCCGCTACGGTCGGCATCATCACAGGGCTGGACGTGCTCACCGGTCTGCTGCTGCAGAACATCGCTCTGATTGAGAGTCTTGAACTGGAGTTCAGCTCAGGTTTCACGGTGCTCACCGGTGAGACCGGCGCCGGTAAATCGATCCTTCTTGATGCTCTCGATGCGGTGCTGGGTGGAGCGCAGGGTTCCAGCGGCGTTCGTCTGCTGCGGACGGGTTCTGATCGCGCCAGGATCGAGGCTGCGTTTCAACTCAACCCAGCCCTGGAGCAGTGGTTGATTGCGGCGGAGTTTGATCCCGAAGAAGAGCTTCTGATCAGCCGGGAATGGAAGCGGCAGGAGGGTGATCGTTATTCCAGTCGCTGTCGGCTGAATGGCAGCACGGTGAATCGTCAGCAGTTGCTTGAGCTCAGGCCGCTGTTGATTGATCTCACGGTTCAGGGACAGACCCAGCTGTTGTCGCGGGCGGGGCAGCAACGGCTCTGGCTTGACCGTCTCGGTGGATCTGCATTGGCTGAGCTCAAAGTTCAGGTGGCTGATGCCTGGACCGAATGGCGCCAGGCTGCAGATGCCCTGACGGCACTTGAGCAGGAGCAGCAGCGCTCCGAACAGGAGCAGGCTGAACAGGAAGAGCAGCTGGAGCAGCTGCAAGCTGCCGATCTCGAGGACCCCGACGAGCAGCAGCGGCTGGAACAGGATCAAGACCGCCTCGTCCATGGCGTGAGGCTGCTGGAGGGTTTGGCCTTGCTGTTTGGGCGTCTCCGCGACGGTGTGGATCAGGCGCCTTCCCTGCAAGATCATTTCGCGGCGTGCATCCAGGAGCTGCAGGCCATGGCGCAGCTGGATGGTTCGCTTGAGCCCCTGCGTGATCAGGCGCTGGATCTCGAAGCAGGTGTGGACGGTTTGTTGCGCTCCCTGGATCAATACGGCCTGGCGCTGGAGAGCGATCCAGACCAGCTGGAGCGGATTCAGGAGCGTCTGTCGGTTTTAAAACGGCTGCAGCGGCGTTATGGCCTTGATCTGGCCGGTTTGATTCAGCGGCGCGACGAGCTGCTGCATCGTTTGGGATCGGAAGGCTTCGCGGCGGATCTCGCCCGCCTGCAACAGGCCGAGACCGTCCGTCGCCAGACGCGTGATCAGGCCAATGCGGCTCTGCGTCGCGAGCGGTTTAAGGCGGCGGAGGCCTTAGGAGCCTCGTTGCTGAAGCTGTTGCCACCCATGGGCCTGGCCAACGTGCGCTTCAAGGTGGATCTCACCCCCTGTGATCCGGCTGAGCATGGGGCGGACGCTGTTCAATTCCTGTTCTCCGCCAATCCCGGCCAACCGATGGCACCACTAACGGAGGTTGCGTCCGGCGGTGAGATGTCTCGTTTTCTGCTCGCGCTCAAGACCACCCTTGCCGCTGTGGATGGCTCCAGCACGCTGCTGTTCGATGAGATTGACGCTGGCGTCAGTGGACGCGTCAGTGGAGCGATGGCCGATCTGCTTCAGACCCTGGCCTGTCAGCGTCAGGTGTTCTGCGTCACCCACCAACCGCTCGTGGCGGCAGTGGCCGATCACCATTTCCGAGTGAGCAAGCATGTGGAAGACGGCATCACCCATTCGCGAGTGTCCCGACTGCGGGACACTCTGGAACGCCGCCAGGAGCTGGCAGACCTCGCTGGTGGCGATCAGGCTGATGCCTATGCAGCGAGCCTGCTGGACCAGCGAACAGCTTGAAGGCTTCGGTTCTTCCTAAGCTCTTGAGCTTTCCAACGGGTCCTGATGGCGCGAGCTGCTGCCAAGATCGCTGACTCAGCTGGCCCGCTGGCGACTCAGGACGATGTGATTCGAGTGAGGGGTGCGCGGCAGCACAACCTCAAGAACGTCGACGTCACAATTCCCCGCAACAAGCTGGTGGTGTTCACCGGGGTGAGTGGCAGTGGCAAGAGTTCACTTGCCTTCGACACGATCTTTGCCGAGGGACAGCGCCGCTACGTCGAAAGTCTTTCGGCCTATGCCCGCCAGTTTCTGGGGCAGGTGGACAAGCCCGATGTCGATGCCATCGAGGGCCTGTCTCCGGCGATTTCGATTGATCAGAAATCCACCAGTCACAATCCCCGTTCCACGGTGGGCACGGTCACGGAAATTCAGGACTATCTCCGTCTGCTGTTCGGCCGTGCCGGCGAGCCCCACTGCCCCAAGTGTGGCCGTTCGATCAAGCCGCAGAGCATCGACGAAATGGTCGATCAGATTCTGCTGTTGTCGGAGGGAACCCGTTATCAGCTGTTGGCGCCGGTGGTGCGCGGCAAGAAGGGCACCCACACCAAGTTGATCAGTGGTTTGGCGGCGGAAGGTTTCGCCCGGGTGCGCATCAACGGTGAGGTGCGCGAGCTGGCCGACAACATTGAGCTCGACAAGAACCACAGCCACAACATTGAGGTGGTGGTGGATCGTCTTGTGGCCCGTGAGGGGATCCAGGAACGGCTGACTGATTCGTTGCGCACGGCCCTCAAACGCGGTGATGGTCTGGCCTTGGTGGAGGTGGTGCCCAAGAAGGGGGAGGAGCTTCCCGAAGGCGTTGAGCGGGAGCGTCTCTACTCCGAGAACTTCGCCTGCCCCGTGCACGGCGCTGTGATGGAAGAGCTGTCACCGCGACTGTTTTCGTTCAACAGCCCTTACGGCGCCTGTGAGGCATGCCATGGCATTGGCCATCTGCGCAAGTTCACCGTGGATCGGGTCATTCCGGACCCAACGCAGCCGGTGTATTCCGCGGTGGCGCCTTGGGCAGAGAAGGACAACAGTTACTACTTCTCCCTGCTGTATTCAGTGGGTGAGGCCTTCGGCTTTGAGATCAAGACCCCATGGAATGAACTCACGGATGAACAGCGGGATGTGCTGCTCAACGGAAGTCGCGAACCGATTCTGATCCAGGCCGACAGCCGTTATCGCAAGGGCCAAGGCGGATACACCCGGCCCTTTGAAGGCATTCTTCCGATCCTCGAGCGGCAGCTCCGCGATGCCAGTGGTGAAGCCCAGCGCCAGAAGTTAGAGAAGTATCTCGAGCTGGTTCCCTGTGAAGCCTGTGGCGGACAGCGGCTTCGTCCCGAAGCCTTGGCGGTGAAAGTGGGGCCGTACCGGATTCCAGAACTTACGGCCGTCAGCGTCGGTCAGACCCTGGAACGGATCGAAAAATTGATGGGTGTGGGCGCCCATGAGGGTTCAGAGCCCCTGCTGAATGCCCGTCAGATCCAGATCGGTGATCTGGTGCTCAGGGAAATCCGCCTGCGTTTGAAATTCCTGCTTGATGTTGGTCTCGACTACCTGAGCCTGGATCGACCGGCGATGACGCTTTCCGGCGGTGAAGCCCAGCGCATCCGTCTGGCCACTCAGATCGGTGCTGGTCTTACCGGCGTGCTCTATGTGCTGGATGAGCCGAGCATCGGCCTGCATCAGCGGGACAACGACCGTCTCCTGAACACTCTGGTGCGGCTCAGGGATCTCGGAAACACCCTGGTGGTGGTGGAACATGATGAAGACACCATCCGTGCTGCTGATCACGTGGTGGACATCGGCCCTGGTGCCGGCGTCCATGGGGGCCACATCGTTGCGGAGGGCAGTTTCGATGACCTGGTGGCGAGCAGCGAATCGCTCACCGGCGCTTACCTGAGTGGTCGTCGCTCGATTCCAACGCCGGCTGAACGCCGCCAGAGCGGTTCGCGCTCACTCAAGTTGATCGATTGCAACCGCAACAACCTCAAGAACGTTTCGGTTGAGTTCCCCTTGGGTCGGTTGGTGTCCGTCACAGGGGTGAGCGGCAGCGGCAAGAGCACCCTGGTGAATGAGCTCCTGCATCCCGCCCTGGAGAACGGCCTGGGTCTGAAGGTGCCTTTTCCGCAGGGTCTGGGGGAGCTGCGGGGGTTGAAGTCGATCGACAAGGTGATCGTGATCGACCAGAGCCCGATTGGACGCACGCCCCGCTCCAATCCAGCCACCTACACCGGTGCCTTTGATCCGATCCGTCAGGTGTTTGCCGCCACGGTGGAGGCCAAAGCCCGCGGTTACCAGGTGGGTCAGTTCAGCTTCAACGTGAAGGGTGGCCGCTGTGAGGCTTGCCGTGGTCAGGGCGTGAACGTGATTGAGATGAACTTCCTGCCGGATGTGTACGTCCAGTGCGACGTTTGCAAGGGCGCCCGCTTCAACCGCGAAACCCTGCAGGTGAAATACAAGGGCCACACCATCGCGGATGTGCTGCAAATGACGGTGGAGCAGGCCGCTGAGGTGTTTGATGCGATTCCTCAGGCGGCCGATCGCTTGCGCACCTTGGTGGATGTGGGCCTGGGATACGTGAAGCTCGGGCAGCCGGCGCCAACCCTCTCGGGGGGTGAGGCCCAGCGGGTGAAGCTCGCAACGGAGCTGTCACGGCGGGCCACTGGCAAGACCCTTTATTTGATTGATGAGCCCACCACTGGCCTCAGCTTCTACGACGTGCACAAGCTGATGGATGTGATGCAGCGGTTGGTGGACAAGGGCAATTCGATCATCTGCATCGAGCACAACCTTGATGTGATCCGTTGCAGCGACTGGATCATTGATCTCGGCCCCGAAGGCGGTGACAAGGGTGGCGAGATCCTGGTCACCGGCACTCCAGAAGAGGTCGCCCAGCACCCCACCAGTCACACCGGCCGCTACCTGGCTCGGGTTTTGGAGCAGCATCCACCAGAACTTCCCGTTTCCCTCGCGGCTTGATGGCCCGACTTCGCACCCACCTGGCGGCTCTGGCGTTTGGCATGTCACTGGCCCTTGGTGGGGGCCCAGCTTCAGCCTTGGAGCGGTTCGTGTTGCGTCTGTCGTTTCTGGAGACGGAGATCACGATCAACTTCGCTGACGGTGAGTCGGCTGAACAATTGATTCAGGCCAGTCCGGATCTGCAGGATCTGGAACTGGTCAGTGGTGGCAAATTGTTGCCGCTGCTGCGCCAGGTGTTCCTGACGCCGCTGCCCCTGGAGACCAAGGCCCTGCTGGCGGGATCGACCGGTCAGCCGCTGCTGGAGCAGGCCCTCCATGCGGCGACGCAGGTGGTGGATCTTGAGGGGGTGGAGCTCGACGACAGCGGGCGGATGCTGACCGAGGCCCTGATTCGCGCTGAACGCCGGGGGCAACCCAACATTCTTGGCTTTTTGAGGGAGCTGCCGGGAGAGCAGGCGTCGATCGATTTATCCCGCCTCGCTGAGGTGGCCAACCGGCTGAAAAACAACCTTGAGGAGGGGGTTGCCTTGGCCCGTTCCGTCGAGGCCGCATCCGAGACGGCTGCTCTGCGGGAGCCTCTGCGGCCCACTTGGTCCCGTGAGGTTGTTCAGGTTCCCGTGCCCCATCGGCCCAAACCCCTGCGGGTTCTCAAGCTTCAGCCTGTAGTCCCTGGGAATGGTCGTTTGGTGGTGATCTCCCATGGGCTCTGGGACGATCCGGAGTCGTTTGAAGGTTGGGGTGAGGTGCTGGCTGCCCATGGCTACACCGTGCTGCTGCCAGACCACCCCGGCAGTGATTTCAATCAGCAGAAGGCGATGCTCGCTGGTGATGCGCCGCCGCCGGGGCCTGAAGAGTTGCGGCTTCGGCCCCTGGATGTGTCCGCTTTGTTGGATGCCACCAGTTCAGGGCGTCTTCTGCCTGGGGCCAGGTTGAACACCGAGGCCGTTGCGTTGGTGGGTCACTCCTGGGGAGCCACCACGACGCTTCAGCTGGCTGGTGGGCTCCCCACCGATCGACAACTCAAAGCCCGTTGCAGTGACCTCAAGGATCCGGAGCGCAACATCAGCTGGGTGCTCCAATGCAGTTGGCTCTCGGGGGTGAACCAAGCCGCTGTTGCTGACCCAAGGGTCAAGGCTGTTGTGGCCGTCAGCCCGCCCTTGCGTCTGTTGTTCGACGGCAGTCGCCTGGAGAGCCTTCCAGCCAAGTTGCTGCTGATCAGCGGTACCCGCGATTGGGTGGTGCCTTCGGGTCCCGAAGCGATCGCTCCGATGCGTGAGACCAAGGCCGCGCGCTTGGGTCACCGCTTGGTGTTGGTGCAGGGGGCAGACCACTTCAGCCTTCGCAGTTTTCGCGGTGAGCCGTCCCCGGCACGGCTTGGGCCGGTCATCCTTGGCTGGATCAACGAGCAGCTTGAGGTGGATGGCTCCACCTTCTCTGAGGGTGGTTGGGGTGACGAGCAGGGCAGCCTTGTTGATGTCAGCGCCCGCCTCTGACGTTGCTGGCTTGTTACAACAAGCCAAGCCTTTGACTGTTGTCCCCACGGCTCAGATCCATTGCACGACAACACAACTCAGCTTTCTTGCTCGGTTTGATTTGCAGGTCTTCTAAGGTTTTTTTCATTTTTTACCCCTTCTTCCGCCTCTAAAGAAAAAACAACGGCACCGAATCTGCGTCCCGTTGTTGTTTGTGAGTGGAGCGAATGGGGATCCGGTTGTTGCATCTGCACCTTCACGGTCTGTTTCGTTCCCATGAGCTCGAACTGGGGCGGGACGCTGATACCGGTGGCCAGACGTTGTATGTGCTGGAGCTCGTGCGCAGCCTGGCGCAGCGGGCGGAGGTGGAGCAGGTGGATGTGGTCACCCGGCTGATTCAGGACCGTCGTGTCGATCTCGATTACAGCCAACGGGTCGAAGCCATTGCTCCAGGCGCCCGCATTCTGCGCTTCCCCTTTGGTCCGAAGCGGTATCTGCGCAAGGAGTTGCTTTGGCCCCATCTCGAGGAGCTGGCTGATCAGCTGGTGGAACATCTGAGCCAGCCCGGTCAGAGGGTGGATTGGATTCATGCCCATTACGCCGATGCCGGTTTGGTGGGTGCTTTGGTCAGTCAGCGGTTGGGGATTCCGCTTGTTTTTACGGGTCATTCCCTCGGCCGGGAGAAACAGCGTCGACTCCTGGCTGGTGGCTTGGATCGCTCTCAACTTGAGCAGACCTATGCCATCAGCCGGCGCATTGACGCCGAAGAGCGTGCTCTGGCCCAGGCGGATCTGGTGATCACCAGCACCCGTCAGGAGGCGGATCAGCAGTACTGCCGCTACGGCCACTTTCAGGCGGATCAGGCGGCGGTGGTGCCCCCTGGCGTTGATGCTTCCCGGTTCCATCCCCACGGTTCATCGCAGGAATGCTCTGCGTTGCAAAGCCTGTTGCAGCCTTTCCTCAGGGAGCCGGATCGTCCGCCCCTGCTGGCGATTTCCCGCGCGGTGCGGCGCAAGAACATTCCCGCTCTGGTGGAAGCCTTTGGTCAGTCGCCGGTGCTGCGGCAGCGTCACAACCTGGTGCTTGTGCTGGGCTGTCGGGATGACCCGCGTGAGCTCGAGAAGCAGCAGCGCGATGTGCTCCAGCAGGTGTTCGATCTGGTGGATCGCTTTGATCTCTATGGCCAGGTGGCCTATCCAAAACAACACAGCCGTGCCCAGATTCCTGCCCTCTACCGCTGGGCGGCGCGCCGTGGGGGGCTGTTTGTGAACCCGGCGTTGACCGAACCCTTCGGGCTCACCCTTCTGGAGGCCGCGGCCTGTGGTTTGCCGATGGTGGCCACCGACGATGGCGGTCCACGGGACATCCAACACCGTTGCGACAACGGTCTTCTGGCGGACGTCACCGATCCCGGGGCACTTCAGGAGGCCCTGGAATTGGCCGGCAGTGATCGCTCCCGTTGGCGCCGTTGGAGTGACAACGGGGTTGAGGCCATCAGTCGGCACTTCAGCTGGGATGCCCATGTGTGTCAGTACCTCGCCCTGATGCAGCAGAAAGTTCGCGTGTCACCTGTGCGCGGAATGTCGGTGGTGCGGCGGCCCAGCCCCGTCTCCAGGCTGTTGGCGCTCGATCTCGACAGCTGCTTGGAGCTGCCGGAGGAACGCTCCCTAGCGCATCTGCGCGATCGGCTTCAGGCCGAACCCTTCGCTGCGTCGACAGGCTTGGTGATTCTCACGGGGCGGTCGCTGGATCAGGCGCGTCAGCGCTACCAGGAGTTGCACCTTCCCGACCCCAAGGCCTGGATCTGCAGGGCTGGAACCGAGATTCACCACAGCTCGGATCGCGCGGAAGATCCCGTGTGGGCGAAGCGCATCAGCCAAGCCTGGGATCGCGAGGCTGTTCTTGCAGCGATGGGGCAACTCCAGGAACACCTTCAACTTCAGGACCCGGATCATCAGAGTCCCTTCAAGGTCAGCTACCTGTTGCGCGCTTCCAACCGCGGCCTGATTGGTTTGGCCCGTCAGTGCCTACGCCGCCATGGTCTGCAGGCGGAACCCCAGCTCCGTTGCCATTGGTTCCTGGATGTTCTTCCCCAGCGCGCGTCCCGCAGTGAGGCCATCCGTTTTCTGGCCCAGTTCTGGCAGCTCCCCCTGCAGCAGGTTCTGGTGGTGGCCAGTCAGCAGGGGGATGGAGAGTTGCTGGATGGTTTGCCCGCCACGGTGGTTCCTGCGGATCACGATCCCTGCCTGTTGGGCCAACGGACCCAGCAGCGGGTGTACGTCTCGAAACGCCCCAGTGTTGGAGCCGTGCTGGATGGCTTAACCCACTACCGGTTTTCAGGCAGCCGTTGATCCTGGAATCACGGTCACACAGGCGGCTGCCCTGTCGGCCTTGGCTTGTGCTTCCTTCCGATCTCCTCCCCTTGCCAGGGCCACACCCATCCGTCGACCGGGGCGGGCTGTGGGCTTGCCGAACAGCAGCAATTGAGTGTCAGCTTCCGTGAGTGCTTGTTCGACTCCTTCAAAAGCGACGGAGTCCATGTTCGTTTGGGCCAGGATCACGCGGCTCGCGGCCGCATCAGCTGTCGTGATGGTGGGGATCGGCAGACCGAGAACAGCGCGCAGGTGCAGTTCGAACTCGCTCAGGTTCTGGCTGATCAGGGTGACCAGGCCTGTGTCGTGCGGCCGGGGCGACAGTTCAGAAAAAATCACCTCATCGCCACAGAGGAAAAATTCCACCCCGAAGAGGCCGGCACCGCCCAGGTTGTCGGTGACGGTTTTGGCCATGGCCTGGGCCTGACGCAGTTGTTGGTCGGTGAGTTGAGCCGGCTGCCAGCTGCATTGATAGTCCCCTCCTTCCTGTTCGTGGCCGATCGGCGCACAGAACAGGGTTTCGCCATTGCGCTGACGGATGGTGAGCAGGGTGATCTCCAGATCGAAATGGAGAAATTCCTCCACGATCACCTGGGTTGAGGTGCCCCGTGCACCGGCCATGGCGGCCTCCCAGGCCTTGGCCAGATCGTCTGCACAGGTCACCACGCTCTGGCCTTTGCCGGAGGAACTCATCACCGGTTTCACCACGACGGGCCAGCCCAGTGGTTCCGCCACGGCTGTGAGTTCTTCAGCACTGGAGGCATAGGCGAACCGGGCGGTGCGGAGACCGAGTTCGCCGGCCGCCAGGTCGCGGATGCGGTCTCGGTTCATCGTGACGGCCGTCGCGCGGGCCGTTGGAATCACGGTGATTCCTTCTTGTTCGAGTTCCGCCAGGGCATGAACGGCGAGTGCTTCGATCTCCGGGATCACCACATCGGGTTGGTGGCGCCTGACCACCTCCAGCAAGGCATCGGCATCGGTCATCGGCAGCACTTCGGCCACGTCAGCCACCTGCATGGCCGGGGCACCGGCGTAGCGATCACAGGCGATCACCCGGCAGCCCAGCCGTTGGGCAGCAATGGCCACCTCCTTGCCCAGCTCCCCGCTGCCCAGCAGCATCACGGTGCGTGGAAACGAAGGCATGGTGATCCTTGAACGGCCTGCCTGCATCATCAATCAACGCAAGTCCTGAGACTTTCCGCAGCCTGGGGTGCAGCTCCCGATGTCTCGCTAGGTCAAGGATGAGTTCTTGATTGAGTCCAGTGCTTCGGGCGACGTTGTTGGCGGTTCTCGCTGGAGCCTGTCTCCAGCTCGGGCCGGTTCAGTCCAGGCCTGCGGATCCCATTCCACCGGTTGCCCCCTGGCTCAGTGATGCGGAGGCACTGGCCTTGCTGCCTGCTGCTGTTCGTTCCCGTTCCACGAAGCAGCTGGTGCTTCATCGTTCCAGCCGTCAGCTGATCCTGCTGGAGCAGGGGCAGCTTCGTTTGCGTGTGCCTGCTGCTGTCGGCACGGAAGGCTGGGAAACGCCTCTCGGCGAGCATCGGGTGCTGTTCAAAGCGGTGGATCCCGTCTGGCGGCATCCCGGCACCGGTGCTCTTGTGCCCCCCGGAGGCCGCAACCCCCTGGGATCGCGCTGGATTGCTTTCTATCAGGACTGCTCCAATCCCGGTGGTTGGGATGGCGAGAAGGTGGTGCAGGTCCAGGGCTGCTCCCACGTCGGCTTGCACGGCACGCCCCACCGTTGGACGGTCGGACGGGCCGTTTCGCATGGTTGCGTTCGCCTGTATGACGAACACATCCGCAGGGTGTTTGATCTTGTGGATGTGGGGACTCCGGTAGTGGTCCTGCCCTGATGGTTGTGTCGTGACAGACCGAGGCACAAAAAAGAGTCATGAAAAAAGCCCTGGGTGGACCCAGGGCGTGGTGGACGTGTTTTGTCGTTAGATCACCAGAGTCCCTGAACGGGAGCAGCGGGAGCCGGCTCGGGTGCCTTGGCGGTGTAGGCCTGGATGCAGGCTGGGGTGTTCATGTACCAGCTGAGCAGCGAGGTGTCCTTTTGGAAATCACCTTGCACTTCGGCATTGCAGACCTTCATGGCACCCTGCAGGCGCTGATCGGTCGGCAGCTTGGCCATCATGCCGTAGCTGGAGAGCTTGCCATCTTCAGCATCGAGAATGATGGCGCTGCGAACGGCCTGCAGATCGTTCTGCTGGCTGTAATACGGGTGATAGTTGCCATTGATGCTTTCCTTGAGGAAAGCCTCACCTTCGGTGGAATAGAGGAAGCGAGTGACGTCAGCAACGTCGACCTCGTACTGCTTCTCCAGACCCACCTCGAGTTCTTCGCGGGTCCAACCGGACAGGTCACTCAGATCCTGAGGAACGGGATTGGAAACCTCCTTCTTGCCACCGATGGGCAATAGCACGTTGGACCGAACGAAACCGTTGGTGACGGTGCGGGCGGTTTGTTTGGGGGCGGCGAAGCTGGGGAGGCCAGCGGCGGCGACCATCAGGCCGGCACCGGTGAACAGAAGTGCTCTGCGCATGAGCTGCAGTTGATTTGCCTTCGAACCGTCGCCAGGCCATCGCGGCAGTGGCCCAGAACCACAGGGTTTTTTTCCTTTTAAGAGAGCGTTAAAGAAAAACGGTAATGCTGTCTTTCCTCTCGCGGAAGGGACCGTGTCTTAAGGTTCTCTTCCGATTCTCGTTTTGATTATTTGCTGGGTCTGTTTGCCGCGTTGCTTGTGCCGATGTCGGGTGTGGTGACCCAAGGTGTCGAACAGGACCATCCAGCCTTGGACATTTCCTGTCGTGTGGGTCGCCCTGTGCGTGCCGCCCATGACGGGGTTGGTCGGAGTCGCTGGACAGCCACCCACGGATGGACGTTTCATCTGGCTGGGGCAGGCGTCAAGACGCGTTACAGCCATCTCAACACTGGTGCTCCACCAGGCTCCTATGACCGCGGCTAGATCATTGGTCTTTGCGGCAACACGGGCCGGTGGTCGACCGGTCCTCATCTCCACTTCGAAGCAGAACCCCTGCATCTCCTGGACGTGCTTGAGAGCCCCAGCGCAGAGCAGCTGAAATCGATGGAGCAATCGCCTCAATGGCGTCAGCGCTCGGTGGAAGCGAGCCGCTGAGGGCTCAGTTCGAATCGGTGCTGCTCTGACGGCGCACTTCGCCGATCAGCCACACGCCCATGAATCCAAGCGACGACACACCGAAATAGATCAGCACCCACCGCAGAACCCGGTCAGGATCCGCAGCGGCGTTGGCGAGCAGCTCAGCGGTTTTGGCAAGCAGGTTGTCCATCAGTTTTCAAGATCGGGGATCAGCGTGAGTTGGCGGACCGGTGATTCTTCGCTGACGAAACCCCAGGCTTCAAACACGGTGGGATCGGGATGCGTGATGCGCTGTTCCGTTCCGTGGCGCTCCAGTTGGAACCCTTCACTCGACATGCGTCGCATCAAACTGGCCGACTCCTCAAAGCGGGCAGCCATCGCCTCGAGGCTTGAGCAGTCAGCTGTGAGACCGGATTCACGCCAGGTGAAGTAGGTCATCCTGCCTTGCCACCTGAAAACAGGACTTTAGGGGATATCAACAATCCCCTGGCCACCGGCTATGCCGTTTAGGCCTCCATTCAAAGAGACACAGTGATGTGGTCAATCAAAAAGCTTGAAAATGTCGGTCATTCTTTTCTGTATGAGAGCCATTTTTAAGAAGGTATTGACTTTCTGCGCTACGCAACCAAGTTCAATTTCGTTGTCGATCTCAAGCAACTGCATCCTTCAGCTCACTTCAAAATGATGGTCCTCAGGATTGGATCAAATGATCGACGCTCAGGGACGCAGCATCAGTCCGAGGAGGACAAGCCCTGCTGTGACCAGCCAGAACGCGGGCACCACGCTTCGTTCATTGGTGCCGCCCAGCTCAAAGTGGTGATGCAGCGGCGCCATGCGGAACACGCGTCGCCCCTGACCATCAGGTCCTTTCGTGGCCTTGAACACCCAAACCTGGATGATCACGGAGAGGGATTCGGCGACGAAGACGCCTCCCATCACCAGCAGGGGCCAGAGGCTGTTGGACAACAGAGCCACACCGCTGAGGGCGGCTCCCATCGCCAGGGACCCTGTGTCGCCCATGAAGGCCCGAGCTGGGTTTCGGTTATGTACCAGAAACCCAAGCCATGCCCCGGCCATGGTCATGCAGAAGCCAGCCAAGGCGGGATCTCCGTTGTCTCCCCTGAGCATCAGTTGAAGTGCCAGACCGGTAAACACCAGTGCTCCGCAGCCGCTGGCCAAGCCATCCAGGCCATCGGTGAGGTTGGTGGCGTTGCTCTCCGCCAGAACGACAAACAGCCCCAGCGGCCAGATCAGAAGACCTAGGGGCAGTTCAAGGCCAAAGGGCAGGGCAATGCTGCTGCTGATCCAGCCCTGCCAGGCAGCGATGGCCAGAAAGGTTGCGGCTGCCATGGCTTGCAGCAGCAATTTTCCTCGCGCCGTCAGGCCAGCATTGGTGTGTTTGGTGAGGCTGCTCCAGTCATCGATGCCGCCGATCAGCATGAACGCCAGGGTCAGGGCTGCCAGGCTGAGCAGTTGTTGTGACGCCACGGCGTCCCGTGTGATCAGGCTCCCGAGAATGACCCCGACGGGAACCACCAGAAGGCCCCCCATCGTTGGCGTTCCCGCCTTGCTCTGATGGGCTTTGGGGCCTTCCTCACGGATGAATTGCCCCATCTTCAAGCGCCGCAGAAGGGGAATGCCCAAGGCTGCAGTCGCTGTTGCGCAGACCGCTGAAATCAAGAGCGGCAGGCTCAGTTGCGCATTGGTGATCCACTTGTCGGCTGCAAAGCTGGTCATCAAGACCACCAGCATCAGCAAGCTGGCACTTAATGAGCCGTTCTCCCACCAAGGACGGTGGTTCGAATCCGTGGATTGCAAAGTTGCACTGGACTGATCGCTGGGACCCTAGGTGAGTCACTCAGTGGCGACCAGTCAGTGCTTGGGGGACGTCAGTCCTCCCACTGCTCCTCGTTTTGCTCGTCATCCTTGTTGTAATCCTCTTTCTCACCCATGAGCGCGGAGAGTTCTTCCTCTTCGACGGTGCTCACCTCAGGTGAACCGGATTCTTCGTCGGCAACGAGACGGCCGCTGGTTTCCAGCCAAGACAGAAGGTCAGGCTCCTCACGCAGGGGCAGCACGGGTGCAGGGTCGCGGCGCCCGTAGCGGGTGAGGGACGGGTTGACGCTGTCCAGGGCGTTTGAATCAACCAGAGCGCTCATGCAGGGAGGGACGCGGGCCAATCAACCAAGATAGACCATGTGCTGTTTTTGACGCTCCACTGAACAAATCTGCGCTGCTCATTCTTCTGTGGGGTCTGGCCCTGATCATCAGCTCTGGTCTGCATTGGTGGGGTTTGCAGCGGCCTGAACCGTTGCAGACCTCCTGGACCCTGGCGCTGCTGCTGGTGTTTGTCCCCGCTGCGGCGTTGGCTGCATGGTTGCTTGCGGCTTCTCCACAGGTGGCGGCCGGCGAGACGAGAGAATCAGACGATTGTGATCAGGAGACCCATTGATGGGCCGCGCCAAGAAGGTGGTACTCGCCTATTCCGGGGGGGTTGATACCAGTGTCTGCATCCCATACCTCAAGCAGGAATGGGGTGTTGAGGATGTGATCACCTTTGCCGCTGATCTCGGCCAGGGCGATGAGCTGGAGCCGATTCGTCAGAAAGCGCTGGATGCCGGTGCTAGTCAGTCGCTGGTGGGAGATCTGATCGAGCCCTTCATCAAGGATTTCGCTTTTCCGGCGATTCGTGCCAACGCCCTCTACGAAGGCCGTTACCCCCTCTCCACAGCCCTGGCGAGGCCTTTGATCGCGAAGCGCCTGGTGGAGGTGGCCCGGGAGGTGGGTGCCGATGCTGTCGCCCATGGATGCACAGGAAAGGGCAATGATCAGGTACGTTTCGATGTGGCCATCGCTGCGTTGGCACCGGACCTCAAGGTGCTCACCCCAGCTCGTGAGTGGGGCATGAGCCGTGAGGAGACCATCGCCTATGGCGAACGCTTTGGTCTGCCCGCACCGGTGAGCAAGAAGTCGCCTTACTCGATCGATCTCAATCTGCTGGGCCGCAGCATTGAGGCCGGACCTCTCGAAGACCCGATGGTGGCTCCGCCGGAGGAGGTGTTTGCGATGACGCGATCGGTGGAGGCGGCTCCGGATGCCTCTGAAGAGATCGAGATTGCCTTTGAAGCAGGCAATCCTGTGGCGATCAACGGTCAGCAGCTGGACCCGGTGGCCTTGATTCGTGAAGCCAACCGCTTGGCGGGCACCCATGGCATCGGTCGTCTCGACATGATCGAGAACCGTGTGGTGGGGATCAAATCCCGGGAGATTTACGAAACGCCCGGCCTTTTGCTGTTGATTCAGGCCCACCAGGAACTGGAAAGCCTGACCCTGGCCGCTGATGTGCTGCGCAGCAAGCGGCAGTTGGAAATGCAGTGGGCCGATCTCGTCTACCAGGGCCTTTGGTATGGCCCTCTCAAGGATGCTCTGGACGGCTTCATGGACCGCACCCAGACCACCGTCAATGGTGTCGTTCGTCTCCGGCTGCACAAAGGAACGGCCACGGTCACCGGCCGCGGTTCAGCCGACAGCAGCCTGTACGTCCCCGAAATGGCGTCCTACGGCAGTGAGGATCAGTTCGATCACCGCGCTGCAGAGGGCTTCATTTACGTCTGGGGTCTGCCGACCCGCCTCTGGTCAGCATCCCAGCGCCGTTCAAGCTGAGCGCTGCCGCTTCTGCAGGAAGTTGAGAAGCCTCAGACCCGGAAAACGCACAACGTTGTCCGGGTCTGAGCTTCCAGGCAGGGCTGGCTGAGGCCGTTCGATCTGGTCTTGATCAACCTGTTCAGCCAGTAGTTGATAACGCTCCATCAACGGCTCAAGCCGCTGTTGGAAACGTCGTTCAAAGACGTCCGGCAGTTCGGCCAGAAGCTCGTTGTAGGAGTCGATCTCGCCCTCGAGCTCGGAAATTCGTTGTTTCAGCAACCGAATCAATTCAGCGTCGCCATGACGCTCGTTACAAACAGGTTCGGGTGGCTGAGGTTGGTCGTGTTTCGAATCCATGGGTGGACGGTATCGCCCACCCACGAATCCAACAATGCTGATCAGTCAGCTGATGCAGCGGCTTCGGCTTGTTGCTGTTGAGCTGCTTCGCTGCCCGGCATCACCCGGGGTGCGGGAAGAGGACCTTCCTGCTTCACGGTCAGGTAGCGGATCACGTCCTCACTCAGGCGCATTGCCTTCTCGAGAACAGCAACGTGCTGGCCATCTCCGTTGTGGCTCAGTTGCACGTAAATGCCTTCCTTGTGCTTTGCAATCGGATAGGCCAGACGGCGCTTGCCACGCATTTGGTTGTCCAGCACATCGGCACCAGCTTCCACGAGCATGTCGCGGTACTTGGTGAGATGGCTTTCAACTTCCTCCTCCGGAATGTCCGGACGAAGGATGTACATGGTTTCGTAATACGGATCGTGCGTCATGGGCAGCACCGAAGGGGCATCAGGCTCACCGAAGTGGGCGACGGATCCAACACCATATCCCCTGGCGTGCCCCCGAAGCTTCAGTAGAGCTGCATGCGTACGGCCTGGCTGATGCCGGGCAGATCCGGTTCGCGACCGCGCCAGCACTCCACCAGGGCGAACAGAAGGATCGCCAGCACCGCCACCACAACCGTGCTGGACAGGGTGCTCAGCAGCAGGCTGCCTCCGGCAATCGGTTGGAGAAGGATCCCAAACGCGAAGCTCAGCACAACGATGACGATGTCGGTGAGCAGGGCCTGCAGGGTGTTGAAGCGCAGGAAGTAGGGAACGGCCGGATTCCGCACCACCGCAAGAAACAGCACGAAGAACAGCAGCAGGCCACCGAAGGGAACCCCCCGATCCAATTGGATTAGCGGCACTGCAGGAACGATCAGCAGCCTCAGCAACGGGATCTGGTTGAACACACCGTCAGCCCCGAGGCCAAAGGGAATGGCGTCACTCCAGGGGAGCAGGTACACCAGCGGTGCAAGAAGCCGCTGCCAGAGGGGAATCTGCACGGTGGAGCTAGGGATTGTTGGGACCTTAGGTCGCAAGAGCAGTGGCGGCGGCGCTGCGCATCGCCGCGACAGGAACGTCGTCGCGTCCACTCCAGAGCCGCAGCGAGGCAGCGCCCTGCTGCACCAGCATCTCGAGACCATCAATGCAGCGGTGGCCTCGTTGTTGCCCAGCGGCGATCCAGCTGGTGGGCCTTGGTGTGTAGATCAGGTCGTACAGCACCGATTCTCCGTTCAGGTTTGTCCAGAGCTCGGCCCCCAGTGGCATCGCCTCGGGGTCACCGTGCTGGGCCATGCCCACCGGGGTGGTGTTCACCACGAGAGCCGCTTGAGCCAGGCTCTCGTTGAGCTGAACGGCGTTGTTGAGACAGGCTGTCAGGGGGGCGTGGCTCTGCTGCAGATCAGTGATGAAGGCTTGCAGTGCCTCGCTGCGCCGTCCCACAACGGTGATGCTGCTGAGGTTCAGGGTCTGCAGACCGGCGACCACGGCTCGAGCTGATCCGCCGCAGCCGATCACCACGGCATGGCGTCCTGCCCAGGCGTCGTTGGCACCGAGGGGCGCCAGAAAGCCTTCCACATCGGTGTTGGTGCCGAACCAGCCACCGCCCGCTCCTGGAATCAGGGTGTTGACGGCACCGAGCCGTTTTGCCAGCGGGCTCAGCTCCTCGCAGAGCTCGGCGATGGCTTGTTTGTGGGGGATGGTGACGTTGAGGCCCTGGCAGTCAACGGCCCTGAGACCCTTCAGCACTTCATCAAGGTTTTCGCTTGTGCAGGGCATGGCCAGGTAGCGCCAGTTGAGCCCCATGCTTCCGATGGCGGCGTTCTGCATCACCGGCGAAAGCGAGTGGCGCACTGGATTGCCAAGCAGGCCCACAAGGCTGGTGTCGCCGTTGATCATTTCCAGGGCCGGATTGCTCCACCAGCCTGCCTGTTCGGGAACCACACCTCGCCTGTCACCGGGTCTGCTGTGGAGGATGAGCCCATTCAAATCACCATTTCTGGAGGTGGGCACCGATGGGCAAGGTTGTCGGCATTGACCTTGGCACCACGAACAGCTGTGTTTCCGTGATGGAGGGCGGAAAGCCCACCGTGATCGCGAACGCCGAGGGCTTCCGCACCACGCCCTCCGTGGTTGCTTACACCAAGAACCAGGATCAGTTGGTGGGTCAGATCGCCAAACGTCAGGCGGTGATGAACCCGGATAACACCTTCTATTCCGTCAAGCGTTTCATCGGCCGTCGGGTTGATGAGGTGAACGAGGAATCGAAAGAGGTGAGCTACGGCGTTGAAAAGGCCGGCTCCAACGTCAAGGTGAAGTGCCCGGTTCTCGACAAGCAATTCGCGCCTGAAGAGGTTTCCGCCCAGGTGCTGCGCAAGCTGGCCGAGGACGCCGGTAAGTATCTCGGTGAAACCGTCAGCCAAGCGGTGATCACCGTTCCCGCCTACTTCAACGACTCCCAGCGCCAGGCCACCAAGGACGCCGGCAAGATCGCTGGCCTTGAGGTGCTTCGCATCATCAACGAGCCCACCGCTGCGGCTCTGGCCTACGGCCTCGACAAGAAGAGCAACGAACGCATCCTGGTCTTCGACCTGGGTGGCGGCACCTTCGACGTGTCCGTTCTGGAAGTTGGCGACGGCGTGTTTGAGGTGTTGTCCACCGCTGGTGACACGCACCTCGGTGGCGACGATTTCGACAAGGTGATCGTTGATCACCTGGCCGAGACCTTCAAATCCAACGAAGGCATCGATCTGCGTCAGGACAAGCAAGCCCTGCAACGCCTCACCGAAGCCGCTGAAAAAGCCAAGGTTGAGCTGTCCAACGCCACCCAGAGCGAGATCAACCTGCCGTTCATCACGGCCACGCCTGAGGGTCCCAAGCACCTGGATCTCACCCTCACCCGCGCCAAGTTCGAGGAACTGGCCTCCAAGCTGATCGACCGCTGCGCCATGCCTGTGGAGCAGGCGCTCAAGGACGCCAAGCTGTCCTCCGGCGAGCTGGATGAAATCGTGATGGTGGGTGGTTCCACCCGCATTCCGGCCGTGCTCGAACTGGTGAAGCGCATCACCGGCAAAGACCCCAACCAGACGGTGAACCCTGATGAGGTGGTGGCTGTTGGTGCTGCCATTCAGGGCGGTGTGCTGGCCGGGGAGGTGAAGGACATCCTTCTGCTAGACGTCACGCCCCTTTCCCTGGGTGTGGAGACTCTCGGCGGTGTGATGACCAAGATGATCACCCGCAACACCACGGTTCCCACCAAGAAGACCGAGACCTACTCCACGGCTGTGGATGGTCAGACCAACGTGGAAATCCACGTGCTCCAGGGTGAGCGCGAGATGGCATCCGACAACAAGTCGCTTGGAACCTTCCGTCTCGATGGCATCCCCCCGGCTCCCCGGGGCGTGCCTCAGATCGAAGTGACCTTCGACATCGACGCCAACGGCATCCTCAGCGTCACCGCCAAGGACAAGGGCAGCGGCAAGGAGCAGTCCATCTCGATCACCGGTGCGTCGACCCTCTCGGATTCCGAGGTCGACAAGATGGTCAAGGACGCCGAGGCCAACGCCAGCGCTGACAAGGAGAAGCGCGAAAAGATCGACCTCAAGAACCAGGCCGAAACCCTCGTCTATCAGGCTGAAAAGCAGATGGGAGAACTGGGCGACAAGGTTGATGCTGATGCTAAGGCGAAGCTGGAGGAGAAGCGCCTCAAGCTCAAGGAAGCCACCGAGAAGGACGACTACGACGCGATGAAGACCCTGCTGGAGGAACTGCAGCAGGAGCTCTACACCGTGGGCGCATCCGTCTATCAGCAGGAAGGGGCTGCAGCTGGTGCTGGTGCGCCTGGTGCTGACGCCGGTGCCGGAGCCAACGCCGGTGGTGGCGATGCGAGTGACGACGTCATCGACGCGGAGTTCACCGAGACCAAGTGACTCTAGTTTTCTCTGAATTTTTTATAAAGATTCAGAGAAAAATTAAAAGCTTATTTATAGCTCTCGTTGAATCTATTCAGCGGGAGCTTTTTTATTAATTATCTGTGCTAATTTATAGTTAAGAGTTGACTCTAGATATATATCACTGGACCTCTTTTTAAATTTCTTATTTGAATGGGCTTTATGCAAACTTGCCGAGTTTGGGGGATGCAACCCATCCCAACGTTTGTTAACGCCTTAAGGGCTCAACGCCCGCAAACGCTGCTTCAGCTCAGCACTGGTTAGTGTCCAGCTGAATTCAGCCGCCCGTTGGGGGCCCTTCTGGGCGAGCTGCTGTTGCAACCCATTCGATCGCAAAAAGTTGTCGATTGCTGCTGCCATTTGCTCTGGCTTCAGGGGATTCAGGGGAACAGCCGTTTCCCCTACCACTTCTGGTGACGCCCCGGCCGTGGACGCCAAAACTGGTGTGCCGCAGGCCATGGCCTCAAGCGCCGGCAAACCAAATCCTTCCCACAGGCTGGGAATCACCAAAGCGCGTGCCCGATTGAGAAACTCCAAGCGTTCTTCGTTGCTCACCCAGGCGGTCCAACGGCAACGGGAGGCAACACCCAACTCCTGGGCTAGCGCCTGAAGCTTGGGGGTGTAGCGGCGATCGTGGGGGCCCACAAAATGGATGCGGTGCTCGCGATCGCGCAGCGCTGCCACCGCCTGCAACAAACGGCGCAGGTTTTTGTGGGGGTCATGGCGTCCCAGCACCAGCAATTCTGGTTCGCGCGCCAAGCCCAAGGGGCGCAGCTGTCCTGGGTTAAAGCCCAGCTTCAACACGGACAAGCGGCGTGTTGGCACGCCAATTCGGCCATGAACCTCACGGGCCGTGGCCTCGGAATTACATAAGACGTGGCGGGCGCGGCGCAGCACCAACGGCACATAGGCCAGGTGATAAGCCAGCAGCGGCGTCAGCTGGGGGTAGCGCAGTGGCAACAGGTCATGGGCCAACACCACTGAAGGAACCCCTGCCAATAACGGGGCTTCCGGTAACGGCGACAACAACAGCGGCGCACCACTGGCGCGCCACAACGCCGGCAGTTGCGTTTGGGTCCACCACAACCGCCGGGCATGGCCCGCGCTGCCTTGATCCGGCGCCATGCCTTGGGGCCACAGGGCTGGCACCTGATCAGGGCCTAGGGCAGCGGCCAAATCTCTGGCCACAACACCAATTCCTGTGGGCCGCTGTCCTACATAGCTGCCGTTAAAGAGAGCGAGGGGTGCCTGCATGAGAGTTGCGCGTTCACAGTGGGCCGTGCCCCACTGTGAGAATTATCCTTCGGTTTTAGATTGGTTAGCTAAAACTATTGGTACGAAAATAGCAAAAGTTTTGCTGTCCTTTGCTTTTTGAAATTTCTGGTACAAATAATCAGTTGATTCGTCAACGTGATGTTGGCTCATGGCTTTTTTATGATTGTTCAATCGCAGTCGCTACCCACTCCGCGGTGCCAGGCGTCAGGAGAACGCCGTTGCGGTAGTGCCCAGTAGCAACGATTAATCCAGGTTCTAGTTGTTCCAGAAGGGGGGCCGGGCGGTTCACGGGCCGGGCTCGTAGTCCATTCCATTGCTCAATCACGGTGGCCAAGCGCAGCCAGTCAGGTGCCCGTTTGTTCAGGTTGCGCATTAGGGCCAGAGGCTCGTCCGAAGCGCGATCGCCTGCTTCCACGGTTGCCCCGAGCAGCAACCGCCCGGGTGCGGTGGGAATCAGGTTGAAGCCCTGATCCACCAGCACTGCGGGCCAGTTGCGCCACGATGTTGGACCCGTGGTCAGCTGGAGTAATAGTGCTTGCCCCAACACCGGCGTCATCGGGCGGGCATGGCCCAGGGGTTCCAGCAAGACGTCCGAGCTCAGGGCTGTGCAGAGCACCACAACGTCATGAATGGAGCTGTCTCCGTTGGCTCGATGCAAACGCCAGTGCTTGTGATCGCGCTCCAGTCGGATCACTTGCGCAGCGTTTAGCTCCACGCTTTGCTTTGCCAACGCCTGACGCAGGGCCAGTTGCAGCAGTATTGGATCTACTCGACCATCGTGGCGCGAGTGCAGGCCACCGTGCTTGGCCGTTGGCCAGACCGCTACCAGGTCGGTGTTGGCGACCATTTGCAGGCCTAGGTCAACGCGTTGGGCGGCTATCGACTCCATTCGCTCAGCCGTTCGTTCGTCCTTGGCGATTTGCAGCAGGCCCGGATGGAGTTCCAGATCAGGTTGGTGAGCTTGCAGCGTTTCGATCCATTGCGGCCAGAGCTCCATGCTTCGGAGGCGCAGCCTCCAGCCCCGCCCGCTGCTGCGCCGAAACACGTGGCCCATCAGCACCCCGAGGGATGCCGATGTTCCACTCAATTCGTTTGCTGATCTCTCGCGATCAACAGACTGGTTCAGTCGAGGGTCGGAAACGGAAACATCGTGCCCTTGCTGGGCGAGATGCCAGGCAGTGCCGAGGCCTATGGCCCCAGCACCAATTACTCCAACGGAGCGGGTCAGTTGAAGGCCTCAGCGGGGATGAGATCGCTGTAGGCATCAAATCCTGCAGCCACGGCGCTGTAGGACTTCTGCAGGCGGCTGAAGTCCTGCAGGCGCGCCGCTTCATCGAGATCAGCCAGAGCTTCTTTCAAGGAGCGGGCCACCTTGGTGGCTTCCTTGCGCTCGCTCTTGTCGAGGCGCTGATTGATGTAAAGCATTTCTCGGCTCACTTCCTGCATGGGGCCATGAAGGAGGTTGCGGGTAAACACCCAATCCTTTTCACTCACCAGCCGTGCCAGATCAGGCAGACGGGACTTTGCGTCTTCAAAGGCTGCGGCCTGGCGGCGGATCACGCCCAGATCGTCAGGACTGATGCCGGCAGCGTTTACAGAAGCCGGAGCTGTCAGACCCAGGCTCAAAGCGACGCAGAGGCAGAACGCGGCAAGGCGGCTCAGAGCCTTCAGCATGGTGATCGAAAATATTCATGTGACTTTAACCAGCCCCTCCTGCGCGGGAGAATTTTGTTTTTCAAAGCGTTGTTGTGAGTGACGCCACGGTCATCCTCCAGATGATCTGCCCTGATCGTCCGGGTCTGGTCAGCGAACTGGCGGGTTGGGTGGCAGCCAATGGAGGCAGCATTCGTCATGCCGATCACCACACGGACTCGGGAGCAGAGTTGTTTCTCAGCCGGATTGAGTGGCAGCTCCAGGGATTCGGTATACCCAGGGATGTGCTTCCTGAAGCAGCTCAGGCCCTGGGACAGCGGCTTGGTGGTGAAGCGCAGCTCCACTTCTCAGACGACCATCCCCGTGTGGCGATTTTTGCCAGCAAGCAGAGCCACTGCCTGCAGGACTTGCTCTGGCGGGTTCAAAGCGGGGAGCTGCCGATGCAGGTTCCCTTGGTCATTGCCAACCATCCGGATTTGGAACCCCTATGTGCGTCGTTTGAGGTTCCTTTTGTTTGTGTCCCGGTCAGTCGGGACACCAAGGCGGAAGCGGAGCAGCGGATTCTGCAGCTGCTTGAAGAGAACAAGATTGAACTTGCGGTGCTGGCCAAATACATGCAGGTGCTGAGTAGTGATTTCCTCGAGCGTTTTCCCGAGGTGATCAACATTCACCACTCGTTTCTGCCTGCGTTCAAGGGCGCTCAGCCGTATCACCGGGCCTGGGACCGTGGGGTCAAGCTCATCGGTGCTACAGCCCATTACGTCACCGAAGATCTGGATGACGGCCCGATCATTGAGCAAACCACCGTTCCCGTCAGCCACCGGGACGAGGTTGAGGATCTGATCCGCAAAGGCCGAGACACGGAACGTCTTGCCTTGGCGCGGGCCCTTCGCCTTCATCTGCGCCGTCAGGTGATGGTCTATCGCGGGCGTACGGCGGTGTTTGCATGACGGTCCGTTTGTACGCATGGCTGAGGGGCGACTCCCCGGCCGCTGCTTCCCTCTGGGGTTGGTGCCTGTTTCAGCTCGGACTGCTGCTGCTTCCTTCTTCAGTGTTGCTGGCCAGCCTGCTGTTGCTGCCGGCCTTGGTCCTGGGCAGCCTCCGTCGTGAATCCGCCTACTGGCGTGATCGCTGGAACTGGCCGCTCATGGTGGCTGGCGGGCTCATGCTGCTCGGGTGTTTTAGCGCCTTGCGTGCTGATCTGGCTTGGGCCGGTCTGGCCAATTGGCTGCCTTTCTTCTGGGGGTTCTGGGGGTTCCAGCCCTATGTGGCGGAGGCGGGGGCGCGTCGCCGTGCGGCGCTCTGGTTGGTGGCGGGGACGGTGCCTGTTGTGGTGACTGGCTTGGGTCAGTTGTGGTTGGGTTGGCAGGGTCCCTGGCAGTCTCTGGGGGGCCTGGTGATCTGGTTCATGGCTCCTGGAGGTGAGCCAGTGGGCCGGCTGTCGGGTTTGTTTGATTACGCCAACATCGCCGCGGCCTGGTTGGCGCTGGTGTGGCCGTTGATGCTGGCGGCCCTGGTGCAACCCGGACTCGATCGCCGTCGTCGGAGTGTGGTGCTGATCCTGGCTGTCGCTTTGGTGACGGCTCTCGTGCTCACGGATTCCCGCAACGGCTGGGGCTCGTTGGTGCTGGCGGTGCCCCTGGTGCTTGGGCCGGTGACTTGGCCTTGGTTGTTGCCCCTGCTGGCCCTTGGATTGATCCCTGTTCTGCTGGCGGTGTGGCCCGGTGTCCCGGAGCTTCTCCAGGACCCTGCCCGGGCTTTGGTGCCTGAGTCGGTGTGGTCACGGCTCAGCGACAGCCGCTATGCGGGGGAGCGTGTCTTGGCCTCCACCCGTCTCAGTCAGTGGGGTTTGGCTCTGCAGTTCATCGCTGAACGCCCATGGCTGGGCTGGGGAGCCGCGGCTTTTTCCGTGCTGTACCCCTTGCGCACGGGCACATGGCATGGCCATTCCCACAACCTGCCATTGGAGCTGGCGGTCAGCAGTGGGGTGCCGGTTGCGCTTGCTCTGGTAGGTCTGGTGCTGGTGTTGTTGATCGTCTCGTTGCGCTGCAGCCGCATGGGGTTGTTTGATCGCGCCTGGTGGGCTGCGGTGCTGGTGCTGGTGGTGCTTCACGGCACTGATATGCCGTTCTTTGACAGCCGCCTGAACATTGCCGGTTGGATTCTGTTGGCCGGACTGCGCAGTCGGATTCGGCAGACCGAGACGGCAGCGGTCAGCCAAGGCTGAGCGCCTGTTGGCGGTGCTCTTGCAGCTTCTCTTGACTCAAGGGGCCATCGAGATGGCCCCAGGGCAGGACCGTGTCAGAGGCCCAGTCGTCGTGCACCACGCTTTGCCAACTGGGGGGTAGCGGCAAGACAACGCCTGCACTGCGGGCTTCAGGGAGTTCACCGGCCAGAGCCGCTCGGTAGGCCTTCTTCCAACCCCCCAGGCTTTCCTGGGAGCCGCGCACCGCTGCAATCACAGGGGCCAGGCGCCGGTCGCTTCGAGACAGCAGGGCCTGAATCACGCTCCAGCCATAGCTTTCCGGACGTAGATCAATGCCTTTGGGTTTGAGGCGTTTGGCCAGCAGTTTCAGGCGTTTTTCCGCTTCGGGGCGTACCCCCTGCCATTGGAAGGGAGTATGGGCCTTGGGAACGAAAGTGCTTACCCCCAGGGTGAAACGCAGTCCAGGGGTGGCTTTCTTGAGGCTCAGTAGCAACGCCGCGGTGCTCTCCACATCGTCGTTGTCTTCGCAGGGGAGTCCCACCATTCCATAGAGCTTTAAGGCCTTGAGACCTCCTTGCTTGGCATTGCGGGCCGCAGCTTCGATTTCTTCGCAGCTGAGCTTTTTGTTCACTACGCGGCGTATGCGCTCGCTGCCGCTCTCGATTGCGATGGTGAGGGATTTGCTGCCTCGACCTGCCAACACTGCCGCCAGCTGGGGAGTGACCGTAGCGGCCCGTACGGAACTGACGCTGACGCGTAGGTCATCGAAGCGGTCTTGGGCCAGCCACTGGAGCAGATCGCCGAATTGGGGGTGCTGGGTTACGGACGCTCCCAGCAGGCCGAGGCGTTTGGTGGCTTTAAGGCCTTTTTCCACCGCCGGGATCAACCCGTCATCCAAAGATGGTGTTCGGAACGGCAGGGTCAGATAACTGGCCAGACAGAAGCGGCAGAGCTCCGGGCAGCTGCGCACCACTTCCACCATGTGAATGTCGGGCCATGCCGCTTCTGGGGTGATCACCGTGGAGTGGCTGAGGCTGTTGCCCCGCCAGGTCTGTTTGGCCACCCGTTCTGGAAGAGTTGCATCCACCGGTGCCACCCCCAAAAGGGTGCCGTCCGCTGTATAGCGGGGTGCATGGAGCTCCGGCACGTATATCCCCGGCACCCGGGCTAGATGCTGCAGTTGTTCAGCTCGGGGTTGGCCCTTCACGCTCTGCAGGGCATCGATAAAGGCGGGCAGCAGATCCTCGCCATCGCCCAGCAGCACGACATCAAAAAATGGTGCAAGGGGCTCGGGATTGGCGGTGAGCACAGGTCCGCCACCAAACACGATTGGATGCTCGTCGGTGCGCGCGTGGCTCCAGATCGGGATGCGCTGCTGTTCCAGCAGATCGAGCAGGACTGGTCCGTCGAGTTCCCAGCTGAGAGAAAGCCCAAACAGGTCGCAGTGCCGGTGGGGTGGATCTCCTTGATCAGTGAACAGCCGGCGCACGTCGACGTCGGTCCGCATCGCCAGGGTGGACCAGACGATCTGATAACCGAGGCTGGTGATGCCCACGGTGTAGGTGCTGGGAAAGGCCAGCACCGTGCGCAGGGCTCCGGGTTCCGGCCTGGCCGGATCGAACAGCAGCGTTTCCTGGTTCAGCTGGGGCCTCCTGTTGGGCCTGATGGCGGGGTTGGCGGTGTGAACGGACGTCTGTAGCGGTTGAGCTTCATGGCCATCCGATCTTCAGCGTTGAGTTCCATGCCCATCTGACGCTCGTAGATCGAGTGGGGATGGAACAGTCGGGCGATCACGAAGCTGGTGAGACAGGCCACCAGGATCGGTTTGAGGATCAGCAGATCCTTGGTGAGGGCAAAGGCCAGGAACATCGCCGAGATCGGCGTGCGGGAACAGCCTGCAACGAAGGCGCCCATGCCCGCGAACACATAGGTGGTGGGCACATGGCCGGTGAGGGCCTCAACGCCAAATCCACCGGCTAAGCCAATGGCCCCTCCCAGCGTCAGCATCGGCATGAACAGTCCCCCTGGCGCTCCTGATCCCGCCGCCAGTCCGGTGCTGAAGAAGAGCACCACAAAGCTGGCGAGGGCCAGGCTGATATCGGCCTTGCCGGCTCCAATCAGGTGCTTCAGTTCGCTGGGGTTATGGAAGGCATCCGGCAGGGCTGCATAAACGCAGCCCAGCACGAGCCCGCTCACCGTCATGCGCAGGATCAGTCGGTCTCCGAACCAACGGTTGCCCTGCCGCTGCATGGTGAGCACGTAGCGGGTGTAAAGCTCCGCCAGCACACCGATCACCACACCGAGAGCCACCAGATACAGCAGATCCACTGGTAGGAAGCGCACTAGGGGGGTGTACTCCCGTTCCAGTTGAAACCCGATGGTGCTGTTGAGCCCGCCGCCCCCGGGTTTGAGGCCGAGAAAGCCGAGCACATCCGCCAGGGTGTCGGCCGAGAAGGTGGTGATGATCACCAGCAGCAGCACCACGGGCCTGGCGGAGTGGAGCAGCTCCTCGATCGCGTAGATGAATCCACCGATGGGAGCATTGAACACGGCGGCAATACCGGCACCACCACCGGCGGCCACAATCACCCGGCGAAAGGCCACCGGTGCCCGCAGCCAGCGGGACATCTGCCAGGCCACGGAGCCGCCCATCTGAACGGCGGGGCCTTCCGGGCCCAGGGGGAAACCCGAGCCGATGGCAATGATGCCGGCCACCAGTTTCACCAGGCCCACCCGAAGCCCCATCGGAACTGACCGGTGGCGCAGGAAGCCCATGATGTGGGTGATCCCGGCTCCGCCAGCGGCCGGAGACAGGTTGGTGATCAACCAGGCCGAGACCATGCCGCCGATGGCGCCGAGGGTGGGGAGGACCACCCAGGCTGGAAATTCATCGAGCAGGTCGAGCCGCCAATCCCGCAGCAGGTTGATGCCGCTGGTGAACAGCAGGCCGGTGATAGCAGCCCCAAGGCCCGTGAGCGCCAGAGCCAAAACCACCACCAGCCAGCGGCGTTCCAACAACCTCCTGATGCTCCGGCTGGAGCCCAGGAGGTGGCGTCGTTGCTTGGGTTCGCTCAGGGATGGCACAGATGAGGTGATCCGGAATCAGGCCTGAGCCAGAACGGTTGCTTCGTCGTCAGCACTGACCACGCGCCCCTGGTCTTCAAAGCCGCTGATCTGATCGAAGTTCAGGTAGCGGTAGAGCTCGTCGGAGAGGGGATCGATCTTCTCGGCCGCAATGCTGCGGTATTCCTCCGGGGTGGGGATGCGTCCCAGCTGGGCGCAGACGGCGGCCAGTTCGGCACTGCCCAAGTACACCTGAGCACCTTTGCCCAGGCGGTTGTTGAAGTTGCGGGTGCTGGTGGAGAACACGGTGGTGTTGTCCTCCACGCGGGCCTGGTTGCCCATGCAGAGGGAGCAACCCGGCATCTCCATGCGGGACCCGGCGGCCTCGAAGGTGGCGTAGTAGCCCTCCTCTTTCAGGGTCTCTTCGTCCATCCGCGTTGGGGGACAGACCCACAGGCGCGCGGTGTTCTGGCCGGCGCCTTCCAGCACCTTGGCCGCGGCGCGGTAGTGGCCGATGTTGGTCATGCAGGAGCCGATGAACACCTCCTGCACAGGGTCACCAGCCACCTCGCTGAGCAGCTTCACGTTGTCGGGATCGTTGGGGCAGGCCACCACCGGTTCGGTGAGCTCGTCGAGGTTGATTTCCAGCACTTCCGCGTACTCCGCGTCTCCATCAGCACTCATCAGCTGGGGATTCGCCAGCCAGGCCTCCATCTCCTTGATCCGGCGGGCCAGGGTGCGGGCGTCGCTGTAGCCGCGGGCGATCATGTTTTTGAGCAGTGCCACGTTGCTGCGCAGGTATTCGCTCACCGTGTCTTCGGAGAGCTTGATCGTGCAGCCGGCGCAGGAGCGTTCGGCGCTGGCATCGGTGAGTTCGAAGGCCTGTTCCAGCTTCAGGTCGGGCAGACCTTCGATCTCCATGATCCGGCCGTTGAACAGGTTCTTCTTGTTGGCCTTTTCAACGGTCAGCAGTCCCCGCTGAATGGCCACCCAGGGGATGGCATTCACCACGTCCCGGAGCGTGACACCCGGTTGCAGGGATCCGCTGAAGCGCACCAGCACCGATTCAGGCATGTCCAGTGGCATGGCGCCGATGGCTGCTGCAAAGGCCACCACCCCAGAGCCGCCTGGGAAGGAAATGCCGAGGGGGAAGCGGGTGTGGCTGTCGCCGCCGGTGCCGACGGTGTCGGGCAGAAGCATCCGGTTCAGCCAGCTGTGGATGATGCCGTCACCGGGCCGAAGGGCCACGCCACCGCGCTGGGCGAAGAAGTCGGGCAGTTCGTTCTGGGTCTGCAGATCCACCGGCTTCGGATAGGCGGCGGTGTGGCAGAAGCTCTGCATCACCAGGTCGGAGGAGAAGCCCAGGCAGGCCAGTTCCTTCATTTCGTCCCGCGTCATCGGGCCGGTGGTGTCCTGGGAGCCGACGGTGGTCATCAGCGGTTCGCAGCTGGTGCCGGGTCGGACGCCTGCAAGACCGCAGGCCTTGCCCACCATCTTCTGGGCCAGGGTGAAACCCTTGCCGGTGTCTGCCGGGGCTGAGGGGCGGATGAACAGATCCGAAGGGGTGAGGCCAAGCTTGGCCCGCACCTTGTCGGTGAGGGCACGACCGATCATCAGGGGGATGCGGCCGCCGGCCCGCACCTCGTCGCTGATCGTGGTGGGCTTCAGCTCGAACCGACTCACCACCTTGCCGTCCCGTTCGATCGTGCCGGCGTGGGGGCGAATGGTGATCACATCACCGGTGTTCAGGTCGGTGACATCGCATTCGATCGGCAGGGCACCGGAGTCTTCAGCGGTGTTGAAGAAGATCGGGGCGATCTTGCCGCCAAGGATCACGCCGCCTGCCCGCTTGTTGGGCACATGGGGGATGTCATTGCCGGTGTGCCAGAGCACCGAATTGATGGCGCTCTTGCGGGAGCTGCCGGTTCCCACCACATCACCGACATAGGCCACGGGATGACCTTTTTCTTTCAGGCTCGCGATGGTCTTCAGGCCTTCCGGATCGCGGGTCTCGAGCATCGCCAGGGCATGGACGGGGATGTCCGGCCGGGTGGTGGCGTGGGTGGCCGGCGACAGATCGTCCGTGTTGGTTTCGCCTTCAACCTTGAAGACCGTCACGGTGATGCTCTCGGCCAGTTCGGGCTTGGCGGTGAACCACTCGGCTGCGGCCCAGCTGTCCACAACTTGCTTGGCGAAGCGGTTGTCCGCCGCCAGATCCATCACTTCGTTGAAGGCGTCGTAGACGAGCAGCGTTCGGCTGAGTCCCTCAGCAGCACAGCCAGCCAGTGCAGCGTCGGAGTGCTTCAGCAGCTCGATCAGGGCGGCGACGTTGTATCCCCCCACCATCGTTCCCAGCAGCCGGGTGGCTTCCAGTGATGACACCAGGGGGCTTTTGGAGTCTCCCTGAGCCACGGCACTGAGCCAGGTGGCCTTCACGTAAGCCGCTTCATCCACACCAGGTGGGATCCGCTCGCTGAGCAGGTGCAGCAGGAACTTCTCCTCGCCGGCGGGAGGGTTCTGCAGCAATTCGGTCAGTCCCTGGGTCAGCTCGGCGTTGAGCGGAAGAGCGGGAACGCCCTGGGCTTCCCGGGCGGCGGCCAGCTCGCGGTAAGCGCTCAGCATGGAGATCTCTGTTCAGGGATGACCACCATTCTTCCGGACCGTGTCTGTTGCCAGTGAGCGGGGTGCGTAGCCTTGGTCGGAGTCTCGCGTCCAGTCATGGCCACCACCTCCGATTTGCATGTGGTGGAGACACGTCCCTTGGTGGCCCCTGCTGTGTTGCATCAGGAGCTGCCCATGGACGCGGCGGCGCTTGAAACCGTGGCGTCAGCCCGCCGTCGTATTCAAGCGATCCTCAGTGGCCGTGATCAGCGTCTGCTGGTGGTGGTGGGCCCCTGCTCTGTTCATGACGTCAAGGCTGCCCGGGAGTATGCCCAGCGCCTGGCTCCGATCCGCGAGCGCTTGAAGGATCAGCTCGAGGTGGTGATGCGGGTGTATTTCGAGAAGCCGCGCACCACGGTTGGTTGGAAGGGACTGATCAACGACCCCCACCTCGATAACTCCTATGACATCAACACCGGTCTGCGGCGGGCCCGGGGACTGCTGTTGGATCTCGCCCGGGAGGGGATGCCTGCTGCAACGGAACTGCTCGATCCCGTTGTTCCGCAGTACATCGCTGATTTGATCAGCTGGACCGCGATCGGCGCCAGGACGACGGAAAGTCAGACCCACCGTGAAATGGCCTCAGGGCTGTCGATGCCGATCGGCTACAAGAACAGCACCAACGGCAGCGCCACCATCGCGATCAATGCCATGCAGGCGGCAGCCAAGCCGCATCACTTCCTCGGCATCAATCGCGATGGTCATGCCTCGATCGTCAGCACCACGGGCAATCCCTACGGTCACCTCGTGCTGCGCGGCGGCAGCCAGGGCAGCAATTACCACTTGGAGGCTGTGCAGGAGTCTGCAGCCGAGTTGAGCAAGGCCGGTCTGCAGGATCGTCTGATGGTGGATTGCAGCCATGCCAACAGCAACAAAGACTTCCGCCGACAGGCGGAGGTGCTGGTCAGCGTTGCCGAGCAGTTGCGGGGGGGCTCCAACCACGTGATGGGCGTGATGATCGAGAGCCATCTGGTGGAAGGCAACCAGAAGCTCAACGCCGACCTGACGCAGCTCACCTATGGCCAGAGCGTCACGGATGCCTGCATCAGCCTCGAGACCACCGAAACCCTGTTGGAGGATCTGGCCGCGGCTGTGGCCAGTCGCAAACAGACGGTTACCGCCTGAGCATCAACGCCTTGGTTCAAACCACCAGTTGACTCCACAGCACCCCCACACTGAGGGGAACGCTGAGGTTGTCGAGACCGCGCCAGCTGAGCTGCTCCAAACCGGTTGCCATGGCCACCATGCCAAGGGCTGCTGGCAGGGACAGGTCCGCCCCCGACCATCGCGCCAGGCCGATCAGCACCAGACCTGAGACAACGGCCATGGTCATCGTGCCGACGCTTGATTTGGTCTGACCAAACAGAACCCACTTCGGGGACGCGACGTTGCGGCCGACCAACCCTGCAAGGCCATCCCCTAAGGCCATCACGAGAACCCCGGCGGACACCGCATCGGCTCGGGTTGGCCAGAACAGCAGAAGCAGCGTTGTGATTGCGATGCCGTAGGCGATGGTGCCGTAGCTGTTGCGATCAACATCCTCAACGGCGGGGATGAAGCGCCATTGGTGGTTAATCGTCGTCAAAACGGTGATCACCGCCGCAACAGGCAGGGCAACAACGGAGGGAATTCCAAAGGACCAGGCCAAAGGAACCACGGCTCCGGTTCCGATGTGCACAATTTTTCGGCTTAGTTCCCGTTGGTTCGGCCGAAGCCGGCGGCACAACACCGCGCCTGCTATCACCATCGCCATCCAGGTCAGGATGGCGATGGGTCCGGTGATGGAAAGCAAGTGGCTTAGGCGGCTTGTTGGTGGTTGGTCATGGCGCGCAGCTTGAGAATCGCTTTGGCCTCCAGCTGTCGGACGCGCTCACGCGACACATTGATCTGACGACCGATCTCGGCAAGGGTCAGAGGTTCTTCACCACCAAGGCCGAACCGCAACTTCAGAATCTTCTGCTCGCGCTCGTTCAACTGCGAGAGCCAGCCCCCCAGATGTTCCTTCTGGATGCTGCGATCCATCCCCTCCATCGGTTCTTCACCGTTGGGATCCGGGATCAGTTCACCCAGGGTGCTGCGATCTTCCTCGCCACGAGCATGGGCATCCAGGGATGCACAGGGTGCGCTCTGGGAGATCAGATCCTCCAGTTCCCGGGGCTCGATGCCCATGGCACTCGCCAACTCCAGCCGATTCGGTTGACGACCGAAGCGGTGGGACAGCTCCCGGGAGATGCGACGCATCTTGGAGAGCTTTTCGCTGATGTGGATCGGCAGGCGAATGGTGCGGGCACTGTTGTCGATGGCCCGCGTCATGCCTTGGCGAATCCACCAGTAGGCATAGGTGGAAAATTTGTAGCCCATGGCGGGGTCGAACTTGTCGACCGCTCGCTCCAGGCCGATGGCACCTTCCTGAACCAGATCGAGCAGCTCCAGGCCCTGGTTCTGGTATTTCTTCGCCACGCTCACCACGAGGCGGAGGTTGGCGGCCATCATCCTGTCGCGGGCCCGTTTGCCCATGCGGATCTTGTGGCGATGCCGGGAGGTCAGCTCCTCTTCCGGTAGCTCCTGAAGTTGCTTCATCGCTTGCACATGGTGTGCAAGTTCGATCTCTTCAGCTGCTGTCAGCAAGGGGATGCGTCCGATGCTGCTCAGATAAAAACCGATGGAGTCGGTGGCAAGCCGCCCTCCTTGTCGAGTCGATGGTCGACGTCCGGTGGACGGCAACGCAGGTTCCTGCCGGGACGACTGTTTTGTCGTGCCGGAAGATTCCAGAGGGATCCCCATCACCCTGGTCTCCTGAATGAATTTGGGCTGAACTTAGCACCAAGCAACAGTGCTGACTGTTTCGAATCGAAAGAATTTCAGGAGCTGAATCTTTGGGCTTTCAAAACAACTGATTCGGTCGTGATCGTGGTGGCTTTAACTTTGTTTTTGAAGGAATGTTGTATCGGATGTCACAGACGCAATCCCTTTGAAAACCAAAAGAATCACAAGGATTGGATGCCGCTGCTCCATTCCTTGATCAATTGAATCTGGGAATTGCGTTCCGAGGTGTCGTTTTCGGGTTTGCGCTGCACAAATGTGCCGTCGCTCTGCATGTCCCAGGCGGCCTGGTTGTCATTCAAGTAAAGCTGCAGCAGGCGTTCCAGTTTCTGGCGATGCTCGGGGTCTTCGATCGGTGTGACTGCTTCAATGCGGCGGTCGAGGTTGCGGCTCATCCAGTCGGCACTGCCGATGTACACCTCCGGTGAGCCGCCGTTGGCGAAGGAAAAGATTCTCGAGTGTTCCAGGAACGGGCCGATGATGCTGATCACGCGAATGTTTTCACTCAGTCCTTCACATCCGGGATAGAGGCTGCACATGCCGCGAATGATCAATTCGATCGTCACTCCGGCTTGGGAGGCTTCATAAAGAAGTGCAATGATCGTTGGGTCCACCAGGGAATTCATCTTGGCTCGGATCACGGCTTCTCGGCCCTGCTGAGCATGTTCAATTTCGCGGCGAATTAACAGCTCCATGCCTTTCCGCAGGGTGACGGGGGCCACGAGCAGGCGACGAAAACTTTGCTGCTTGGAAAAACCGGTGAGGTAATTGAACAGTTCCACCAGGTCTTGACCCAGTTCCTGGTTGGCGGTGAGCAGGCCCAGGTCGGTGTAGAGCTTGGAGGTTTTGGAGTTGTAGTTGCCCGTGCCGATGTGCACATAGCTCTGCAGCTTGTCTTTCTCCTTGCGCACCACCAGAACAGTCTTGGTGTGGGTTTTCAGCCCCAGCACCCCGTAGACCACATGCACTCCGGATTGCTCCAGGTGCCGGGCCCATTGAATGTTGTTGTCTTCGTCAAATCGTGCTTTCAATTCCACCAGTGCCATCACCTGCTTGCCGTTTTCGGCGGCACGGATCAGTGCAGCGATGATCGGCGAGTCTTTGGAGGTGCGGTAGAGCGTCATCTTGATGCCCATCACCTGGGGATCGTCCGCTGCCTGGTTGATGAACTCTTCGACGGTTGTCGAGAAGAGGTCATAGGGATGGTGCAGAAGGATGTCCTGACGGCGAATCACCGAGAAGATCGATCTGAACTCATCCGGTTTGATTGCTCCCTCGTCCAGCAGGTGTTGCTGACTGCGGGCTAGCGCCGTCGGTGTCTGACCTCCGTGGCTTTGGCTCTTGAGTTTCGGCAGCGGTAGGGCAGTGAGGCTGAGCAGGTCGTCCAGGCCCAGAGGACCATCAATCACATAGAAGTCTTCCTCTTCAACGCTGAGTCCTGTCATCAGCATCTCCACCACGTCCTGAGGCATTTCGTTGGGCACCTCGAGGCGCACCACTTCACCGCCCATGCGTCGCTTTCGCAGTCCCTGTTCCAGGGCCAGCATCAGGTCATCGGCTTCCAGATCCCTCAGTTCCAGATCCGCATCCCGCGTCACGCGGAAGAAGTAGTGCCCCTCGATCGTCATGCCAGGGAACAGCTCCTTCAGGTTGAAGGCGATCACCTGCTCGAGGGCGATGGCGGTGTGAACGGGTTTGTGCTCCTGGCCGCTCAGATTCGAGGGGATGGCGATGAAGCGAGGCAGATTTTTCTGGGGAACTTTGACCCGGGCAAATTGCCGTTGTCCTGTTTCCGGATCAACAACCACGGCCGCAACGTTGAGGCTCAGGTTGCTGACGAAGGGGAACGGATGGGCCGGGTCCACAGCCAGCGGTGTGAGCACCGGAAACACCGAGGTCTGGAAGGTGTCGTCAACCCATTGGCGTTGGTCGTCGTTCAGCTGTTTGTAATCGAGCAGCTCAACCTTGTGTTCCAGCAGCTTCGGCCTCAGGTGCTGGCGGTAATGCACCTGTTGCTCTCGCAGCAGGGGAATCAGCCGTTCCCGGATCGCCAGCAGCTGCTCCAACGGCGATTTGCCATCCTCACTTGGCTTGCTGACGCCCGCCTCCACCTGAGACTTCAGTGACGCCACGCGAACCATGAAGAATTCGTCGAGGTTGTTGCTGAAGATGGCGCTGAACTTGGCTTGATCGAGCAGAGGTGTGCGCGGATCCAGGGCCTGGGCCAGCACCCTTTCGTTGAAGGCGATCCAGCTCAGCTCCCGGTTGATGTAGTGCTCCGGGGCTAAGGCTGCTGCGCACATGGGCTGAACGGCTCGGCGCTGGTGTCGTTAGCCGAAACGTAGCAATCAGGACTGGCTTGGTTGTGTGTCGGAGATGTCCGGCAGAGGGCTGCCGGCCACCAGGCCGATCACGATCACCAGCACGGTTGCCGCAGCTGCAAACGGGCTCACTGGACCCAGCAGGTCGTAGCTGAATCCCGCCAGGGGAGGGCCGAGGAAACTGCCCAAACTTTGCAGGGCTTGCAGGCTGCCGAGGGCACTGCCTTGCCCTTCCCGACCCAGGCGCCGTGACACCAGGCTACGCAGGCTTGGTGTGACCAATCCGGTGCCCAGGGCCAGGATGCCGACGGCAGTGAAGATGGCGCCCGCCCGATCGGATGCACCGACGCTGGGGATCAGCAGGCACCCAATGATCACCAGGCCGAGGCCCAGCAAGGTCAGACGCCATTCGCCAAACCGTTTCACCAGCGGTCCGATCAGCCCTCCTTGCACCACAGTGGCGACCACCCCCACCACCAGGAAGGCGGTGGTGGCGAGCTCAGGGCCCCAGCCGAAGCGCTGCTTGAAATAGAGCACCAGGATGGCGGTGAAGCCGTTGAAGGCCAGGAAGAAGAGGAAAAAAGCTCCGCACAGTCGCCCCACGCTGGGGTTCATCAGCACCTGGCTCAGCCGTGCAAACGGATTGAGGTCGCGTTTTCTGGGCAGGTTTTTGCGGGATTCCTGGGGGTGGGTTTCCGGCAGCAGATTGAGCACCACCAAGAGGTTGAGTGCAGCGAAGCCTGTGGCCACCCAAACGGGAAGGGACACGGCCACCCGGGCCAGTTGTCCGCCAACGAAGGGGCCAAGGATGAACCCCAAACCAAAGGCCACGCCGATCAAGCCGAAGGCACGGGCTCGCTTGTCGGGAGGCGTGATGTCGGCGAGCACGGCGCTGGCTGTTGCTGCCGTACCGCCACTAATGCCGTCAATGATCCGTGCTGCGAACAACAGCAGCAGGGGCAGCAGGCTTTGGCTGGGCCATGGCAGTGAAACCGTCACGGCAAACAGGCCGAGCCCCACCACGGATCCTGCGACGCAGATGCTGATCACGGGGCGGCGGCCGTAGCGATCACTGAGTGCTCCGATCAAGGGAGTGACGAGGAACTGCGCCAGGGCATAGCTTCCCGCCAACAGTCCCAGGGTTCGTCCGTCTGGGGCGAACTGGGCCAGGAGAAAGGGCAACAGCGGAAAAACAATGCTTTCGCTGAGCCGGTCGTTGAGCAGCGTGAGAAACGCGCTGAGCAGTGTGGGAATCCGAGGACGCTGCAAGCTTGCTGCCACGCAGGAGAGACTCACATTCCCACAAGCGGCTCCATGGCTTTGCGTCCGATCGCTCCGGAGGATCACCCGCTGTTGCGGGAGATCTATGCCGACGCGATCGAATCTCAGGCTCCCCTCCTTTATTCAGATGAACAAGTCAGGGCCTGGGCGGCTCTGGCCTGGTTGCCTGGTGTGCTCGATGCGAGTTTTCGGGAGGGCTCGGGATGGCTCACCACTGATGGTTCGGCCTTTGCGATCCGCTATCCGGAAGATCGTCTCTCGCTGCTCTACTGCCGTGGTTGTGCCTCGAGGCGGGGGCATGGCAGTGCCCTCCTGAAAAGGATTGAGGCGGATGCGCTGGCGTCCGGCGTTCAACAATTACGAACGGAGGCCAGCCAGTTCAGCCGACCGTTGCTGGAGCGACGGGGCTGGTGTGTGGAAGCGCCAGAGACGATCCTGATTGGAGGCGTTCCGTTCGAGCGCTATCGGATGGTCAAGCTGTTTTGCCAAGCGCAGAGTTGATCAAGCTGGGCTTGGGCCTGGCCCGTCTCAAGAACGGATGCTGCCCGTTGAATGCCCTGTTCCAGGGAATCACTGCAGCCGGCGAACCACAGATAGGCGCCGGCGTTCCAGCGCAGGGCGTCGCAGAGAGGGCCTTTGTTCTGAAGGGCGTTTCGTGCCTGCTCAGCCCAGGTGGTGTCGTCAGCCCATTCCACGTCGGCGTCGTGACAGCCATGGTCACGGGGGTGCAGGATCAATCGCTCCGCTTTGCCATTCCGCACCCGGGCCGTGATGCAGGCTCGGCCGATGGGCAGGTCGGTGCCTCCTTCTAACCCCTTCACGGTGAGAACATCGGTTTCGCCGGCTTGCTTGAGGGCTTCCCAGGCGCGGGCTTCTGTTGGTGGGTGGACAAAGCCACTCACAAGGAGGTGGTCGCCTTGGTGGGGTGTCCAGAGCAGTTCCAGGCTGGCAACCGGGGGTCGCTTGCCCAGTTCCTCGCGGTAGCCGATCAGGGTTTCCGCGATGGGGAAATGATCCGGCTGGTGAATCAGGGCGAAGCCGTTCTGATGGAACCCGTCTGCAACGGCGCTGATCGGCAGACCTGTGAGGTCGAGATCGAGAAGGCGGAACAGATCAACAGCGGTGACGCCGTATTTGATCGGCATCCGGTCACCGCCCTGCAGAACCACCGGCTGACCACAGGCCAGCAGCACCAGCGCGGTGAGCGGGTAAATCGGTGCCGTGCGCGTGCGCCCGTCGTAGGGCATGCCGAAACACAACGGTGCTCGACTGCCAGCAGTGGATTGCAACACCGGGCCATGGGCTCGGTAGGTGTCGAGCATCCCCGTGAGTTCCTGGGGTTCGGGCCGTCGGATGCGATGGGCAATCAGGAAGGCGCCGATCTGTGCGGGCGTCGCTTCGCCCTGCAGCATCAGCTCCATGGCATCAGCCGCTTCCTCGCGACTCATGCCTTTGCTGGTGTGTTCACCGCTTCCCACCTTGCGCAGGTGCTGCTTGAAGCGGTCGCGGCCGGAGAGAACTGCGCTCGTCAAAGGTCCGGCCTCTAGCTGTGATCAGTCTTCAGGAGTGACTGACCCGGCAGGGGTAGCAATTGCTACGAAAGCTCAGGGCCTGCTCAGCCGGGAAAGCCCCTCGAAACTGCCATGGCGTGGGTGCTGCGGGTGGTGGCGTCCTTCGGCGTAATAGAGCCGCTCCAGCATCAGTTGGGGAGCAGTGGTTGGCGGAAGGAATTGCGCCTGCAGCAGGGTTGCCATCGATTGGAAGAATTGGCTCATTGCAATTTTCTTCTGTAAAACAAATTTCCCCGATCAAGAGCCTGTCGGCTGTGCTTGTTGCTTCAAAACAGGCTGTTGTTTTGTAGTTGATGCTTCATTGTTCAGTCAGCGTTTGCGCAACAGTTTCTCTGCTGCTGAGACGTTCCTGCTTGGAATGCTGTTTTTGAGGCGGCTATAACAATTTTTCGTTCAATCATGACTGTTTCAGCTGTTCCCTCGACCCCGTCGTTGGCAGCTCCTTCCCAGGAGACCGTCACAGCCACCTTGATGGCTGCCAAGAAGGCCAAGGGCATGAGCTTTGCTGATCTGGAAGCAGCCCTGGGCCTCGATGAGGTCTGGATTGCTTCCTTGTTCTATGGACAAGCCACAGCTTCAAAAGAAGAGGCTGAAAAGCTGGCTGAGCTGCTCTCCCTTGACTCAGCCATCACCGCCGCTTTGCAGGAGTTCCCCACCAAGGGAAGCCTCGATCCAGTGATCCCCACTGATCCCTTGATCTATCGCTTCTACGAGATCATGCAGGTCTATGGCATGCCCCTGAAGGATGTGATCCAGGAGCATTTTGGTGACGGCATCATGAGCGCAATCGACTTCACACTCGATGTCGACAAAGTGGAGGATCCCAAAGGTGATCGCGTCAAAATCACCATGTGCGGCAAGTTCCTGCCTTACAAAAAGTGGTGAACATTCAAGCGTCTTGATTGAAGACATCAAGCCCCGCCATCGCGGGGTTTTTTTATTGGCGGAATTGTTGGCTCAGTTGGGTGCTGGCCATTTTCCGTCGAACGTCGTCATTCAGCTTCTGGCTTAACTCCAGCAGGCAGCGCTGACTGGAAGGTGTGGCGATGCAACCGAGCGCGCGGAAGGCGGCCTCGGCAACAGGCAGGGAACCATTTCCACACAGCTCTGCCAGCTTTTCGCTGATCAACACGCCATCGCGGCGTTGCAGAACCCGAATGGCGGCCACAACGACTGGATCGCGAAAATCATTCAAAACCTCTTGGCAGAACTGCAGCAGTTCACCGTCGTCTAGGCAATGGGATCGGAAGCTGAGCAGTTGAAGACCGGCAAGTCGGTGCAGTTGGCCCGGGTGATGCAGGCAATTCACCACCACCGATTCGGGAACTTCGGCACCCCAGCAGGCGAGAGCCTGAACCACCATCAGGTTGGCGTCCTCATCGTCTGAGGTTTGCTCGAGTTGAGCCAACAACCAATCGCGGGCTTCGCTCTGGTGGCAGAGTCCTGCCGCCATCACCAAATCGGGCAGAACCCCGTGGCTGGCAAGGAGGTCTTGGATCACGGGCCAGCCGCGCTCGGCCTGCATCCCCAGTTTTTCGCAGAGGGCTCGCCGCAGATCAACAGAAAGGCTGGGGGAGTAGACCTCCCCCAGCCAAGCGGGCTCCAAAGGAGCGCGTCGAGATCGGGCGAGCCGTTCCCAGAGAACGGCTTCGTCGTTCATGGATGGATCAGCGGGCACCCAGTTCAGCAGCGAGCTCACGCTCCAGCTTTTCATCGTGCTCGGTGGGCAGCACGTTATCCATCGGAGTGCGATGGGTGCTGTAGAAGAGCATGCCGATAAACACCATGCCGCCCACGATGTTGCCGAGGGTGACAGGCAGGAAGTTCCAGAAGATCACCTTGGTGAAGGGGACGCCTGAACCGAGGATCGGTCCAGCAGTGTGGAGGAACTGGTTCACCACGATGTGCTCCATGCCCATCGATTGGAAGGCGGTGATCGGAAGCCAGCAGGCCAGGATTTTGCCGGGAACGCTCTTGCTCACCAGAGCCATGGTCACGCCCAGGCAAACCAACCAGTTGGCCACCAGTCCGCGCAGGAAGGCGAGGAAGAAGCCCATGCTTCCCAGGGCCTCGTACTTCTTCTCAACGTTGATTTGATTGAGGGCCATGATCTTCTGGGCCACGGCATCCCAGATCGGCGGGCCGACGTTGTCAGCAGCGCCATCCATGGTGCCGCTGGTGAGGCTGATGGCCATGATCACGGCCACAACGGCGGTGCCGATCCAGTTGCCGATCCACACCCAAACCCAGTTGCGGAACGTGGCACCCCAGGTGCTCTTGCCGGCCCAGGTGGCCATCGGCAGCAGGGCGAAGTTGCCGGTCACCAGCTCCATGCCGAACAGCACGATGCTGGCGAATCCGAAGGGGAACAGCAGCGAGCCCACGAAGGGGGCTTTGACGGTGATGCCCACGGTGAGGGCCAGGATCACTGCCAGTCCAAGGATGGCTCCGGAGTAAAAGCCACGGATCAGCAGGTTCTTCACGCTGACCGTTGATTTTTTGCCGCCGGCGGCAATCATGCCGTCGACAAGCTCATTGGGTAGGACGTAGTCCATCAGATGAGATTGAGAGTTGTACGAAGGTTTTGATGTCAGCCGCTGATGCGGTTCATCAGGCGGGAGAACAGATCAGGGCTGCCGCCCTGACGGTTGATGGCGGCTCCGTCGCGACCACTGGCGCTGAGCCAGTTGACGAAACGAGAGAACACGTCGTTGCGGTTGGCCATGACGGTGAGGGGAAGTGGTCGATGCGGGGAGCCGTGACTTCAAAAGGAAGCGTCACGGCAACCGCAGCGACCAGGCCTTCGAGGTGGCCCCGAACTTCTCGATCAACACCTCTTTGAGAGCGGTCTTGATCTCATCGGCCGGGATCGCCTTGCGGTGGATTTCGCCGACCGTCGGATTGGCACCCTGGGAACCACCGATGGTCATCGTGTAGCCCTCTCCCATCACGCCTTCACTGTTTTTGGCCTTGGTGCCGGTGAGGCCAATAGCACCCATGTAGGCCTGGCCGCAGGTGTTGGGGCAGCCGGTCCAGTGGATCTTCAGCTCTTCAGGAAGATTGAGCTCTTGGTCGAGTTCCTTGGCTGCTTCCAGGGCTTGATCTTTGGTGTTGGTTAGCGCGAAGCCGCAGTAGGTGTTGCCGGTGCAGGACACCGTTCCTGCGGAGATATGACCGGGCTCCAGCGGGAAGCGTTGCACAAGGGCGTCTGCCTTCAGGGCGTCCTGCTTGTCGTTGGGAAGGCCAACGAGGATGACGTTCTGATCTTCGGTGAGACGCACCTCACCACTGCCGTAGTTGAGGCTTGCGGTTGCCAGATCCTGCAGATCTTGGGCGGTCAGGCGACCCACCGGAACGTGTAGTCCGGCATAGGAAAGCCCTTCCTGTTTCTGAGGATGGAAGCCGTAGTGGGAGCGGGGCGTGGTGTTGAACACAGAGCCCGGGTCTGGGGTCAATGGACCGAAGAGTTCTTCCACCTGGCTGCGGAACACGTCGTGGCCCACTTGATCTAGGTAGAGCCGGAAGCGGCCTTTGGGGCGCTTGTCGCGCTCACCGTTGTCACGCCAGAGCCGGATCACGGCATCGGTCATCTTGCAGATTTCCTCAGGCTTCACCCAGGCGTTCAGGGGAACGGCATAGGCGTTCATCTGCGATGACAGAACACCGCCGATCCAGACGCCAAATCCCATCACTCCATCCCGTTCCACGGGGTGGAAAACGATGTCGTTGTGGAGCAGGAAATTGTCCTTTGCACCGGCAACGGCGGTGTTCCACTTGCGGGGCAGGTTGGAATACTCCGGGTTGCCCTGACAGTTGTTGGTGAGGAAGTTCTGCAGCTCGGTGGTGTAAGGCCGCGTGTCGACGATTTCGTTGGGATCAATACCGGCGATGGGGTTGCCGGTGACGTTGCGGGGGTTGTCGAAGCCGGATTGGATCGTGCTGAGGCCGGCTTCCTTCAGCCGCTTGAGAATTTCCGGCAGGTCGCCCAGCAGCACACCGCGCAATTGCAGGTTCTGACGGGTGGTGATGTCGCAGCTGCCGTTTTCGCCGTAGCGCTCGACGATGGAGCCAACCACCCGCAGCTGATCGGCCGTCAGCACACCATTGGGCACCCGCAAGCGCAGCATGAATTTGCCTGGCGTTTTCGGACGCCAGAACATGCCGTACCACTTCAAACGCAACTGGAGGTCGGTTTCATCCACCTGCTCCCAGCCGAGCTCGGCGAATTTTTCAATTTCGCTGCCGACCAACAGGCCATCTTTGGCCGCCTTGTTCTGCTCGATCTTGTTGAGCTTCTTGCCATCCAGGTAAGCCCTGGAGGGAGAGCTAATGGTCATAAGTCGAATAACGATTGGGCGGATTGATTGCTCAAAGACGAGGCGCGAATCAATCGAGATGGCCCGAAGACCGGCAACGCTTCAAAACGAAGGGGAGCGTTGGGTTGACTGAATAAACACTGCGACGGCGACCCTGGTCCGTAACAAAGAGAACACTTTTGGTGTTGATCAATCCCAGGGCTTTGTTCTGCCTGATTTGTAATGCCGGCTACATCTGGTGGTTCCCGTGAGGCCGTAAAAGGCAGCCTGCTTTGGCTTCAGTATTGGCGTCCAATTTCGCCAACCATGCGCACCGCTCCGGCCCGGAGCATCTGCCAAACCCGCTTCATCGCAGCGAAGTCTTGGTCGAGTTCGGAGGGTCCGGTGGGGCGGTCGAAGCTTCGGTCGTACCGGTCATGCCGGTCGTAACGAGCCTCCCTGGGGTCGTACCCCCGGCTGTACCTCTCGTCCCGGTCGTCTCGGAAGTCGTATCGCTCAATGCATCCGTCCAGCGGTTCCCGGTAGGAGCGGCTGTCCAATGGGGCACGATCAAAACGACGGCGGGGCGCCATGACTCATCCAACGTTCACAACAACCCGATGACATCAGCCGGCATGGTCATCAATCCGTGGCCATTGCTACGGAATGACGCTTCCGATGGGGGGCGGCAAGGGTTGCATCTGGTGGTGCATGGCCGCAGTGGCGGTGTTGTTCCTGAGTGTTTGGCCTCTCTGCCGGACCTTCTGGCTCAGCGGCGCTCAGCGCCCGTGCAGTTGGAGGTGCTGACGGCTGAACAACCCGTATCGGCGCTTTCCCAATCCTCTTGGATCGTTCCGTTGCTGCTACTGCCTGGGGCGCACGCCCGCACGGATGTGCCGGCGATTCGCAACAGGCTTCGTGGTGCCGGAGCCAGTGTGCGGTTGCTGCCCTTTCTGGGCTCTTGGACCACGTGGTGGAACGCTGTGCTCTCAGCACTTCCGTCGTCTGAGCGCGCTGATGCCGTGCTGGTGCACCACCCCTTGCGCCCGGGGGTGGCGGATCGCTTCCTCGCGATGCTGGCGTCTCGCCTGGCTTTGCCGTTGGTTCCCTTTGATGCCTGGCCCGAGTTCCAGCAGCGCCACCCCAGGGCTCGGCCACTTCCACTAACCCTCGCGCCAAACCGCATGACGGATGCGTTGAGCGAAGCTGGTGGATTGCCTCCTCTGCTGGAGCATCCCCCCACCCGTCAGGCCCTGATCGATCTGCTTGTTTCCTTGCCGTGACCACCGCTGAACAAACCGGAACCGTTTATCTGGTGGGGGCCGGTCCCGGCGATCCCGAGTTGCTCACGCTGAAGGCGCATCGGCTGCTGAGCCAGTGCGATGCCCTGGTGTACGACTCGCTGGTGCCCGAGGAAGTGCTGGATCTTGTGCCGGCAACCTGCGAACGCCGTTTTGTCGGCAAGCGTCGCGGACATCATTCGGTGCCCCAACCCAGCACCAATGCCGTGCTCGTGGAAATGGCCCAGAAACACAGCACCGTGGTGCGCTTGAAGGGGGGTGATCCCTTCCTGTTTGGTCGTGGAGGGGAAGAAGCCGCTTACCTGGCGGAGCGCAACATTCCTGTTCAGGTGGTGCCTGGTGTCACCGCTGGCATTGCTGCCCCTGCCTACGCCGGAATTCCCGTCACCCACCGGCGGGCGGGGTCATCGGTGACCTTCGTCACCGGTCATGAGGAAATTGACAAGCGCCGTCCTTCCGTGGATTGGCGTGCCCTGGCTGCGGCCAGTGACGGATTGGTGATCTACATGGGGCTGCACAACCTGCCTCGGATCGCAGAGGAGCTGATGGCGGGTGGTTTGGCTGCGACTACCCCCGTGGCGGTGATCCAGCAGGGCACGGTGGCGGGGCAACGCTGCCTCAAAGCCACCTTGGTTGACGTTGCCGACCAATGCCGAGCTGAAGCCTTCAAGTCACCCTCGATCGTTGTGGTGGGTGAGGTGATTGATCAGCAGGTTGAAGCCTGCAGGCCCACACCGGCAGCGGTCACGATGCCGATTCCGTTCTGAACAGCTCCGCTCGATTCCGCTCTATTCCTTCAAGCGAGCCCGGAGCTGGGCCAGGTTGCACGGTCGGGTGTCGGCATCGAGTTGAGCCCGGATGAGCCGGTTCCAAGCGGTGGTCACCGCATCCAGAGATCCTGGCAGCACAAACACGAATGTGCCGTTGGCCACGCCGGCCAGGCAGCGGCTTTGCAGGGTGCTGGTGCCGATGCTCTCGAAGGAGAGCACACGGAACAGTTCACCGAATCCTTCGATGGTTTTGTCCAGCAGCGGTGCCACCGCCTCGGGGGTGCCATCGCGGCCGGTGAGCCCGGTTCCGCCGCTGGTGATCACCACATCAACCGCAGGAGCGGCGATCCAGCGGCTCAGTTCACGGCGGATTTGATAGCGATCATCCGCGCAGAGTTGTCGCTCATGAAGGTGATGCCCCGCGTCTTCAAGGCTGCGCTGCAGCTGATCTCCGCTGCTGTCGTCCGCCAGGGTGCGTGTGTCGGAGATGGTGAGCAGGGCGATGGAGAGGCCCATGGCACAGCGGCGGAGCCCTCGGACGCTAGAACCACTCCAGCTGCCATGGACGTGGTGCTGAAGGTGCTGCTGTTCGCTTCCCTGCGAGAACGCGCCGGTTGGGCCGATCGTTCCCTTCCCTTCACACCAGGCGTCTCGACGGCTCGTGAGGTCTGGAATCAGTTGGATCTTGGTCCGCTGGAGGGCATCAGCATTGCGGTGAACCAGGAGTTGGTCGGTGCCGATCAGCCGTTGCAGGCCGGTGATGAGTTGGCCTTTCTTCCACCGTTCACGGGGGGGTGAAGCGTGACCGATTGCCGTGTGGAGGTGTGCCCGGATCCCTTTGATCCTTGGCAGCAACTTGCGCTTTGGAGCGGGGATGCCGCGGCCGCGGCGATCTTTATGGGTCGGGTGCGTCCCTCCACGATGGATGGCCGGCCTCTGGAGGCACTTGAGCTGGAGCACTTCCCCGGCCTTTGCGAACGTCAGATCACGGCCATGGCGCAGCGCCTGCAGCAGGAGCACCGGACGGGGCCGATTCTGGTGCTGCATCGGGTGGGCAAGCTCGCCCCCGGTGAGCCGATCGTGCTGGTGGCGGTGCAGGCCGATCGTCGTGGGGCGGCGCAGCGTTGCTCGGCCGCCTTGTTGGAGCAACTCAAGCACCAGGCCCCGTTCTGGAAGCGGGAGTGGTGCGCTGGTCAGGGCACCTGGCTGGAGGCCAACACGCCACTCTGATCAAGGCGTGGGTGCTGCAGCTGGTAGCCCAGCTGTTTGAGCCGGGTGTTGCGGATCCGCCGGCCCCCTGAGCCCGGTTCGTCCTGCCCAAGCCAGCGCACGGGCGCCAGGCCCTGGCGCTGCAGGCTGCGCCCCACCAGGTCCCGCAGCCGAATCGGCTCGTCGTTGACCACATTCACCAGGCCGGCCCATTCAGCATCGAGAGCTGCTTCCAGGGCACCGGCAGCATCCGCCACATGCAGCCAGTTGCTGTAGGTCGACCCGCTGCCAGGGCGTTCCAGTCCGGCGAGCCCGCGCAGGCGTCGGTCGAGATCGCGGCCAGGGCCATAGAGCGCCCCGAGGCGCAGGATGCACACCCGCCGGCCGCTGATGCTGCTGAGCAGTCGTTCGCTTTCCAGCAGAACATCGCCATGGTCGCGGCCTGGCGCGGGAGGCGTTTGCTCATCCACCCAGTCCCCCGCGGCATCGCCGTACACCGAGCAACTGCCCGTGTAGACGATCTGCCGCAGTGTCGGCAGTTGTGGCAACAGCGACGTCAGGCAATGGAAGCTGTCGACGAAGGTGCGGCGGTAGCCGTTGGCCTCTACTTGGCGATCTCCCTTAGGCCCGAGGCAGAACACGGCGCTGCTGCTCTGCCGCAGGGCGTTCCGCAATTGCACGGGGTCTGTGGCGTCGCACAGCTCCACCCGATCGGCCAGGGGGCTGAGTTGCTCCAGCCGTTCGCTGGTGGTGGTGGTCAGCGTCAGCTTCAGCTGGGGGCGTCTTGGTTGCAGCCGCTCCGCCAGAGCGAGTCCCACGTAGCCGCAGCCAACGATCGTCAGGTCCATGGCGGGGATGGCTGCTCGGGCGACCCTAAGGAGATCGACCGTTCCATGCCGTCACGGACATGACTGATCAATGGACCCTCAACCGCCGCAATTTCGCGGGCCATTGGCAGGGCTGTGGTTCTTGGTTTGAGCGGGACGGCAGCGGTCGGCTGGATCTGCAGCATCCGACCCGTCGGATCGACCCCACCACCTACGCGATTTCCTTTTCCGATGACGACCACGGGTTGTGGGATGGATCGGGTCTGGCCTTTGCCCCCGGGGGTAAGGCCACCTATCCCATCAGCCGGGCCACCTACAACGCCGGCGGAGGCTGCTGGCAGTTCCCCGGGGCGGGCGGTCAGTCCAGCCGGGGGTTGGATGCCGAGCGTCCCCGCTTTGGCCATGAGATCAACCTGTTCTGCGGTCGTTCCCGCTCGATGCTGGTGCTGCTCTGGGAACCACTTGACGGCGGCTGGCGTTTGCAGCGTGTTGGGGCGGTTGGTTTCCGTTGCTTGAACGGCACCGATCCCGAACCCGACCGTCCCGCATGCGGGACACCCGAGGCCCTGCTGGCGCCGGTGCAGGGATGGAGTGGCGAGCGGCAGATGCTCAAGCCGCAGGCGGGGGTGAACGGCCAGGCGGAGGACGCCGCTTCGCTGGTGTTCGATCCAAGCCAGCTGTTGCACAACGACTGCTCAGCGGTGATGCCCGACGGCCTGGTGTTCTCGGTGCCCAGTGAGTTCCCCAGTGCGCCCTTCAGCCTCGAGATCGGTGGCCGTCTCGGCGCTGACCTGTTTCAGCAGATCAGCATCCATTTCGATTCATCGGGCCAGCTCATGGCCTGGGAGCGCCGCTGCTTTCAGCCTGATACGGCTCAGAAAATCCGCTGACGAATCAGCTGGGCCCAGAGACGGGTGCCGCTTTCGAGCGGGCCGGCTTCCGCTGGCAGTTCCAGCAGCAGATCGGCCTGTTGCAGGGAACCGATCCGGGACGAGGTCTGCGAGCCATCCACCCGTGCCAGCAGCGTTCCTGCGGCGTTGGTGTCGAGGCGGGCCCGAGCCAATTCCGGCCGTCCCGGTCGGCGGGACAACGGGTCGGCGAGTTCCACCATCACCCGGGGGAATAGTTCCGGTTCGCTCTGGCCCTCCAGAACCTGCAGGGCGGGCCAGAGCAGTTGCAGGGCGGTGACCGCCGCCGCCACGGGATTGCCCGGCAGACCGAAAAATGGCACGCCTTCGCCGATGCTGCCGAAGGCGAAGGGACGCCCCGGGCGTAGGAACAGTTTCCAGAAGTCCACGGCACCCAGCTCCGCCACCAGTGGTCGGATCCAATCGGTGTCGCCAGCGGAGACGCCGCCGGTGCTCACCACCACGTCGCAGTCATGGGCCAGATCCAGCAGGGCCTGGCGCAGGGCGTCGGGTTGATCGGCCACCACCCGTCGCTGGGTCATCGATTGCCCGAGGGCCCGGAGCATCGTCTCCAGAAGCGTGCCGTTGCTCTCCCAGATGGCACCGGGTTGCCGCGCTGTTCCGGGTGGCACCAGCTCGTCCCCGCTGATCAGCAGCCCGATGCGGGGTTGCTGCGCAACGGTTAGGTCGGCGATGCCGCAGCCGGCGAGGCGTGCGAGATCGGCGGCACCAAGGCGCTCTCCAGCGGCCAGCAGCAGGTCTCCCGGTCGGCATTCCTCATCCTCGGGGCGAATCCAGGGACGATCCGACGCCTCTTTCACCAGCTGGACGCTGGTGCCGTCCACGCTGATCAGCTCCTGGGGCAGCACCCAGCCGGCACCGTCCGGGAGTGGAGCGCCGGTGAGGATCCGGATCGCATCGCCGCTGGCCAGGGTTCTGTTGAAGGGCTGGCCGGCGGCGGAGCGTCCCTTCAGCTGCCAGGTGTCCCCAGGTTTGGGCTGGTGGCTCTGCCCCAGGGCGTAGCCGTCCATGATCGAAGCTCGGAACCCCGGAACGGCCGCGCTGGTCAGCACATCCGCAGCGCTCACCCTGCCGAGGGCCTGCTGCAGCGGCACTGTGTTGCTGGCTGTGATCGGCTGAAGCGCCGCCAGAACCCGTCGACGTGCCTCTTCGAGGGGTAGCCCTTCGCGTCCGTAGGGCTCAGCGTTTCCAGACACCGTTCCGCCCTCCTTCCTTGAACTCCAGCTGGATCGCCTCGATCGTCATGGCTGGATCAACCGCCTTGAGCATGTCGTAAAGGGTCAGCAGCCCCACGGATACGGCCGTCATCGCTTCCATTTCCACCCCGGTCTGACCTGTGGTGCGGCAACGGCAGTGGACCACCAGGCCAGGCAGGGAGGCGTCGGCGTCGATCGACACATCCATGCCACTGAGTGGCAGCGGATGGCACAGGGGAATCAGCTCCCAGGTGCGTTTGGCGGCTTGGATTGCTGCCACCCGGGCGACCGCCAGAAGATCTCCTTTCGGTGTCTCGCCCCGCTGGATCAGGCCGAGGGTTGAGGCGTCCATGCGAATGGCGCCACGGGCATGGGCTTCTCGGTGGGTGGCCGGACGGTCCCCCACGTCCACCATGTGAACCTCGCCTTGCTGGTTCAGATGACTCAGGTCTTGCGTCATTCGATCAAGCTCACAACACCGCTGCTGAGTTGGAAACAACCCACCACCAGTTTCAGCGCACCACTGGCTTTGGCCTCAGCCAGAACGGCGCTGCGTTGAATCAACGTGGAGGCGCTGGCGAGGGCGTTGCGCTTCACGGCGTCCTCGAGATCGCTGCTGCCGTTGATGTTCTCCCGGATGGGTTGGATCAGTCGCTCCAGGGAGGGGGTCAGCGGGTTGGTGTCCATCGCCGCCGTCACGGCTCCGCAGCCACTGTGTCCCATCACCATCAACAGTGGCGTCTTGAGAACGCTGACGCTGTATTCAACCGAGGCAATGGCTTCGGTGAATGCGGTGTTGCCGGCGTTGCGGATCACGAACAGCTCGCCAGGCGTGGTGTCGAACACCCAGTTCGGCGACACCCGTGAATCAGAGCAGGTGAGCACGGTGGCCCAGGGATGTTGGCTGGTGGCCAACGCCCTGGGGGAGTTAAAGCAGCGCGGGTTAGCGCCCGCCGTTCGGGGTGTCGTTCCGTTGTCTTGTTTGCCCTGGTGCCAGGCCTCGGCAAATCGGCGGTTCCCCTCCATCAGGGCCTCGAGTGGATCATTCGGGCTGCAGAAACCCTCCTCTGCTGCCTCAACGGGGCGCGCTTGGATCAGGGCGGCCAAGGCCAGACCGCCCGTTTGCTGGAGGAAGTGACGGCGCTGAATCCCCATGCCGGCACCTTATGCGGGCCGGCTGGTGGGCTGTGCCACGTGGGCAGTGCGATCAGCGCTCGCCGAAGGGAGCCCAGAGGGTGGCTTCGGAGCCCACAACAGGCTCAACGGCGGGCTGGATGGCAGCAGTGGGTTGGGTTGTTGCGCCTGTAGTGGCACTGGCGATGTCGCGCTCGGCCAAGGGAGCCCAGAGAGCGGCAGGACCGGCGATCACCGGCTCCACGCCAGCGGCACCGGCCTGAACGGAAGCTGACTGGCTGTGCACCAGTTGCACGGCGAGGGAGCCAACGATGAAGGCACCCAGGAAACCGGCGGCCAGGGTGATGGGGCTGCGGCCGGAAGCGGACGAGATGCTGCTGGTCACGGCAGAAACTCTTTGAACAGAGCTTCAGTATGGAAAAAATTGGTGTGAACGACTACTAAACGGGTTGAATTGTGTAGCGGAATTAACAGTTTCTATGGGATCAAAGCCCTGCATGGGCTGCTGTTGGAGTGCATCAGCCGTGACCCATCCATGGGACATTCCCAGCAGCATTCCGAGGGAGAGGGCGAAGCGCACAGACCAACATTTGTATCGGATTAAACATCTCTGTTTCCGTGGGCTTCCGTTGTCATCATTGACACCGATCAAGGCTTTGGTTGATGTCCAGCTGCCGTAATTCCGCCAGCCATTGCTTTGCCTTTGAACAGGACTTCATCGGCAACTGGCGCTGCATTCCTCTGTGTGTGCGACGCAAATTGGATCTGTGTGGGGTGAAGTTGAAGCTCAACCACTGGCTTGAACTTTCCCAGGAGCAACGTCAAGCTCTGGTGGATTGGCCGGATGGGGCCGATGCTCTCGAGCAGCTTCGCCAACACCTGCGCGATTGCACGCGTTCCATGGCCGATGGCATGGCCAAGGATCTGCCACCGGTGAGTGGTGCCCCCTGGCAACAGCAGGGGGAGCTGCCCGCTGTGGTGCAGGAGGCGGCCACAGTGCGGGGTGTGGCGCTGACCCTGGAGCAGTGGACCCAGCTCAGTGAGCTGGATCGCTTTGCCTTGTGCAAGTTGGTTCGGCCTGGGCACGACCACCACAACCTTGAGGCAGCCTTCAGCGAAGTGCTGGTGTGAGCAGCCGGCGCAGGGCCTCCAATCGTCCTTTCTGCTGTTCAACGGGCTTCACCACCGAGACGGCGGGAGCCACGATCACCGCGCAGGCCTTGAGTTCAGGCTGCTTCGACACAGGGCAGGCCTCGTCGTGCATGAGGGTGTTGGCTTCGCAGGCCTTCTCCTGGGTGAATCCCCAGTGCATTGGCAGGAAGACCGACCCACGCCGGATGCGATCGGTGACTTTCACCGTGGCGGTGAGGTGGCCGCGGCGTGAGCTGATCGCCGCCAGTTCACCGTTGCGCAGTTTCAACTCCTGCGCGTCACCGGAGTGAATCTCCAGCAGCGGCTCGGGATGCTGTTTCATCAGCCGTTCCACCTTGCCGGTTCGGGTCATCGTGTGCCACTGGCCCAGGTAGCGACCCACCGTCAGCACCAGCGGATAGGTGTCGCAGGGGGGTTCCGCCAGTCCCAGCGGTTGATCGGTGCTGAAGCGGGCGCGTTTGTTGGGGGTGGCGAATTGATGGTCTTCGTAGAGGCGTTTGGCTTCTGTGGTGGGGGTGCTGCCGCTGGGATAGGGCCATTGCTGCGGTCCTTCGCCTTCCAGCAGTTCATGGCTGAGGCCGCTCACATCGCAAAGCCTGCCCTGGGTGAGAGCCGTGAATTCGGCGTACACCTCAGCTGCTGATTCGAAGTTGAACTGTTCGCTGTAACCCAGGCGCCGGCCCACCTCGGCAAACACCTCCCAGTCGGGACGGCTCTCGCCGAAACGACGCCGGTAGGCCGGGCAGTAGGTGACCCGCCGTTCGGAATTGGTCATAGCGCCGGCCTTCTCGCTCCACTGGGCTGCGGGCAACAGCAGATGGGCGTAGTGGGACGTTTCCGAGTCGGCGTAGGCCTCGCTCACCACCACCAACGGGCACTTCTGCATGGCTGACTTCACCCGGTCGAGATCCGGGAGGCTCACCAGGGGGTTGGTGGCGGCCACCCACCACAGATCCAGCGCCTCCTGTTCCATGGCTTCGATCTGCTGCCAGGCTGCCAATCCGGGCTTGGCGTTGATTCGTCCTGCCGGCAGCTGCCAGGCCTGCTCCACTTCGGCGCGGTGTTCGGCGTTGGCCACCAGGCGGTAGCCCGGCAGTAGGTGGGCCAGGCCTCCGGCTTCACGTCCGCCCATGGCGTTGGGTTGGCCGGTGAGGGAAAACGGGCCCGCTCCTTGCTTGCCGATCTGGCCGGTGAGCAGATGCAGATTGATCAACCCCTGCACCACGGCCGTTCCTTCACGGCGTTGGTTCACCCCCATCGACCAGAGGCTGAGCACCTTCTCGCGCCGGTGGAACAGAGCCGCCACCTCCCGCAGGCGTTTTTCGGGGATGTTGCAGAACAGGGCCACCCGCCTTGGGGTCCATCGGGCGGCGACGTCAAAAAAGGCGTCGTAATTCTCGGTGTGGTCGTCGATGAAGGCCGGATCCTGGCCGTTTTCGCGCAGCACCAGGTGGGCAATGCCGTGCAGCAGGGCCAGGTCGCTGCCCGGTGCAATCGGTAAGTGGATATCGGCGGCTTTGGCGGTGTCGGTGCGGCGTGGATCCACCACCACGATCTTGACGCTGCCGGGGTTTTTGCGTTTTCGCTTCAGCAGCCGCTGGAACAGCACCGGGTGGCATTCGGCCGTGTTGGTGCCGATTAGAAACGCCACTGTGCAGTGGTCGAGGTCCTCATAGCTGCAGGGCGGACCATCGGAGCCCAGGCTGCGGGTGTAGCCCGCCACCGCTGAGCTCATGCACAGCCGTGAATTGGCGTCGAAATTGTTGGTGCCCAGGGCGCCTTTGAGCAGCTTCTGGGCGAGGTAGTAATCCTCGGTGTGGAATTGACCGGAGCCGTACATGGCGATGCCATCGGCGTTGCCGCGCCGGGCCACGCTCGCCTGGATTTGGCACGTGATTTTGTTGAGAGCGTCGTCCCAGCTGATCGGCGCGAAGTCGTCCTCAAGGGTCTGGCGGAACAGGGGTTGGCGCAGGCGGCCTGGGGCCAGGGTTTCGCCGACGGTGGCGCCCTTGATGCAGACCTGGCCAAGGCTTGAGGGGTGTTCGCGGTCGCCGCGGGCGGTCCACATCGGGTTGCCCTCAGCATCCCGTTTCACGGCCTCACCCTTCACGGCAGGAGGCAAGAGCTCCAGGCCACAACCCACGCCGCAGTAGGGGCACTGGCTGCGCACGCTGCGGGGAGAGTTGGTCATGCAGGAACCAAAAAAAGAACAAAACCCGGAGCCGAAGCTCCGGGTCGTTGTGCAGCGACAGGGTGCTGCGGAGGGAGATGGATCAGGCGGTTTCGCCTTCGTGCAGGTCTGCGAAGGACCCCTTGGGCTCCTTCAGGAAGAAGAAGCAGAAGAAGGCCACGATCAGACCGGCCACACCCAGGATCTGGAAGAAGGCGCTGTTGGAAGCCGCGATTACCTCGGGGGTGGGTTCGCCGCCGCCGCCCATCCACATCGGCAGGAGGCTGAAGATGGTCAGGTAGGTCACAGCACCAACGTTGCCGTAGGCACCCACCAGGCCGGCCACCTGGCCGGTGACGCGACGCTTGACCAGGGGCACCAGCGCGAAGGTGGCGCCTTCACCGGACTGCACGAAGAACGAAGCGAGCATGGTGATTACCACGGCAACGGCGATGCCGGTGGTGCCGGTGAAGGTGCCGGGCTTGATCATGCTCATCACCAGGTAGCCCACGCCGAGACCGGCAGTGAGGAAGCCCATGGTGTTCTTGCGGCTGCCGACGCGGTCGGAGATCAGACCGCCAGCAGGGCGGGCGACCAGGTTCACGAAAGCGAAGCAGGACGCCAGGATTCCGGCGGTGGCCTTCGGCAGATCGAAGGTGGTTTCAAAGAAGGTGGGCAGCATCGAAACCACGGCCAGTTCAGAGCCGAAGTTCACGATGTAGGTGAGCTCGAGGATCGCCACCTGGCGGAACTCGTAGCGGTCTTCCTTGGGATAAACCTTGTTGCCGAGGATCAGGTCGCGGTTGGTGCGAATGATTCCCCAGGTCTGGAAGGCAAACCAGACGGCAACGGCACCGAGGGCCAGCGGGTAGGTGCTTGGAGTGAGGAAGCCCACCTTGCCAAGACGCCAGCAGAGCACGCAGAGGATGGCTGCGAACGGCACGTTCATGCCCAGCAGACCCCAGAAGTCGCGCATGGAGGTGACTTCCAGACCTGCAGTTTTCTCAGGGCGCTGATACGTCTTGCCAGGGGGGGTGTCGGTGACGTTGAAGAAGTAGAAGAGGCCGTAAGCGGCGGAGACGATGCCTGTCAGGGCGATGGCACCGCGCCAGTTCAGAACAGCGCCGGTGGGCAGTTCGAAGCCGCCGGAGAAGGAGAGGAAGCCAGCGAGGGCCACCATGGTGAGGGCGGAGAAGGCGGAGCCGAAGTTGCCCCAGCCGCCATAGATGCCTTCAGCCAGGCCGATTTCCTTGGGCGGGAACCACTCGGCCACCATGCGGATGCCGATCACGAAGCCGGCGCCAACGATGGAGAGCAGCAGACGGGCCACCACCAGCTGGTTGAAGTCCTGAGCGGACGCAAACAGCAGGCAGGGAATCGCCGAGAACACCAGGATCGAGGAGTAGGTGATCCGGGGTCCGAATTTGTCCAGGAGCATGCCGATCAGCACGCGCGCCGGAATGGTGAGGGCCACGTTGCAGATGGCCACTGTGCGGATCTGACCAACGGTCAGACCCAGGTCCGCTTTCACGGTGGTGGCCAGAGGGGCCAGGTTGAACCAGACCACGAAGGTCAGGAAGAAGGCGATCCAGGTCAGGTGAAGGGTTCGGTACCTGCCCTGGAATGACCAAAGGTCGCCAAGCATTGAGGAGAAGAGAAGGAACCTCGGGCTTCAATAAGGAAAGGTGCCCGGGGATGGCAAAACGGTCGAAAAGAGAATCCGTTTGACCCGCGCAGTTAATCAATTCGCCGGCCCCTTGTTTGGTCAGATTGGTTACCGATTTTTGTTTTTGTGTTTCCGAGCAAACATCAATGAGGCTGATTGATCGGATCAGATGATCTTGTGCCGCAGCGGTTTGGTAGCGGTTGCAACTTTTGTGGGTTGTTGGACTTCGCTGGTGCAGATTGTTGGTCGACGATGTGAATCAAGGCTTGCGGGTTTGTGTGCTCAGTGGTGGAAGCAGCCGTCGCATGGGGCGTGACAAGGCCCTCTTGCCGCATCCCTCCGGTGGTGTCTGGCTCACGGCCCTGGTTGACCAGCTGTTGCCGCTCGGTCATCCGGTGCAGGTGTTGAGTCGTCATCCCGTGCACGCAGAGTTGCTGGCCCACCGGCCCGGATGTTCCGTGGTTCTGGAGCCCCCTCCCTGGAATGGCCCCCTGCAGGCGCTGGCCAGGCTGATGCCGTCTCAGTCTGGGGAGGCCTTGTTGGTGCTGCCGGTGGACATGCCCCGTTTGCGCACTGCCGTTGTCCAGCAGCTGATCGCAGCCTGGAATCGTGCCCCGGAGCAGGCAGCGGTGGCCCATGACGGGCAACGGCTGCAGCCGTTGCTGGCGGTGATCCCCTCCGGTTCTCCCTTCCGCTCCTGCCTTGATCAGCAACTGCAACGCGGAGAGTTGCGCTGGATGGATTGGTTGACCTGCGTTCCCCATCAGGCGGTGCGCTTGCCTGCAGAGGCGTTGGTGAATGCCAACTGCCCTGCAGATCTGGCAGCGTTGGAGGGATGAGCACGTCGCTGCCGCTTGCAGACCGCCTCAACCGGCCCATCGGGGTGCTGCGGTTGTCGCTCACGGCCCGTTGCAATCTCGCCTGTCCGTACTGCTGTCCGGATGTGGAGGAGCCCTCTGGCCTGCTCACCCTTGAGCAGCAGATTCGCGTGATTCGTGTGGCCACGCGCCTGGGGGTACGAACGTTGCGGCTCACCGGTGGAGAGCCGTTGTTGAGCCGGCGCTTGTTGCCGTTGTTGGAGGCGGTGGCCCAGGCCCGGCGGGATCGTTCGGATCCGATCGCTGGTTTGCAGGCCGTGGCGCTCACCAGCAACGGGGTGCTGTTGTCGGAACCGATGGCGCGGGCGTTGCGTGCCGCAGGGCTGGATCGCATCACCATCAGCCTGGATGCGGCGGAAGGGGAGGCAGCGGCGCGCATGGCTGGTCTTCAGGGTGGTGCCGTGGCTGGAGACCGCCTGGTGCGCCAGGTGCAGGACGGCATCGCGGCGGCCTGCGCCGCTGGCTTTGATCCCTCATGCGGCGAGCTCAAGCTCAATGCGGTGATCCAACGGGGGATCAATGACGATCAGCTGTTGCCCTTGGCCGGTCTGGCTCGGCAGCAGGGGATGGAGCTGCGTTTGATCGAATACATGGATGTGGGCAACCGCAACCAGTGGACGCTGGATCAGGTGCTGCCGGCGGCGCAGATGGTGGAGCACATTCATGCCCGTTGGCCCCTACAGCCTTTGGGTCGCCCGCGGGGTGGGACGGCCCGGCGTTGGCGTTATGGCGATGGCGCCGGTTCCATCGGTGTGATCGCCTCCATCAGTGAGCCGTTCTGCGGGGATTGCAACCGCTTGCGTGTCACCGCCGATGGGCAGGCGTTCACCTGCTTGTTTTCTGCTGAAGGCACCGATCTCAAGCCCGCGCTCGCCTCGGAGCGTCAGCTTGAGCAGGCCATGCGCCAGCTCTGGCAGCGGCGTCAAGACCGCTACAGCGAGGAGCGTGATCCAGCCGCCGTTGCGTCAACCCATGCGGAAATGGCGTATCTGGGGGGCTGAACCGTCGTGGTCGTCACCGTTTTTACGAGATGCCCTCGGTACAACGGGGCAGCTGAAGGATCCCGCAGGATCCATCGACATGTTTGAACTGCTGGCCTACGAGCGCTTCCGCGACACTCCGTCGGTTCGTTTTTTCGACGTCACCGTGAACACCTCGAACGCGCGCGACCTGGTGATTCACAGCGGCCCCGCCGTGTCCCCCCCCAACGATCCGGAGAGTGGAGCCTGGCAGTTCTATCTGCATCCTCATCAGGAAGATAATCTGCTTGCGGCCAGTGGCGGCAGAACCTTCTTCCTGGTGAATCTGGCCTGGGAACAGCCGTTCCACATTGTTCGGCTCGAGAGCGGTGGTGACATCCTTCGCATCCCTCCTGGCACTTTCCACCGCTCGATCTCCGATCCCGATGGTTCCGTCGTTCTGAACCAGGCGGTTCGTGAGGAGGGTGCTTCTCTTGTGCGGGAATTCCGCGTCTACAACAGCGCCGAGATCCCGGCCTTGATGGCAGCCACCCACAGCTCGGCGCCGAAGCCCCAGTTGCACGGAGTGGAACCGTTGCTTCAGGCGGCCTGAACCAGGTTGCGTGAGGGGGTTTCCGTTGCGGAGGCCTCCTCGCTGATCTGAATCTGCCAGTTCAGTTCACTGTTTGTTCCCGAGGGACCGCTGAAGCTGCCGCTCACGGCTGCGGTGAGTTCTGGCTTGGAGGAGGTGGCCAGCACCACATAGCGCTCGTTGACTTCCATCCCGGCACTGGGGTCAAAGCCCCGCCAGCCCGCCCCCGGCAGGTAAACCTCCGTCCAGGCATGCAGGTCGTACTCCTTTGGGGGAGGTTCCTGCAGTTGATAGCCGCTCACGAAGCGGGCCGGAAGACCCACCACGCGGCAGCAGGCCACCATCAGCATGGCCAGATCACGGCAGGAGCCGATCCGTTCGCGCAGGGTTCGGCCCGCCGGCCAGGCGGGTCCCACATGGCGTTGGGTGTATTTCACCCGCTCTTGAATCAGTTCAATCAGTTGCTTCAGAAAGGCCAGGGTCTGCTGGTTGCTGCCCATCAGGGCTTCCTGGGTGAGGTCGATGGCCGAGGGTTCGTGCTGGCCGTTGGGCAACCAGCCCTCCAGGGCGCCCTGCAGATCGCTGTTGAGCTGGCCGCGTGGGTAGGGCAGGGGTGGTTCTAGTCCGTTGAAGCAGCTCTCCAGCGGGGTTGCCGGTCGGGTCTCCACCAGGCTGCGGGCCTCAAAGATCAGTTCCTCAGTGCTGCCGAGAAAGCGGAGCCGTTGGATTTCATCGCCGCTGGCGGCCACCAGTTCCCGACGTTGCTCCGGTTCCGGCAGCACGTTGAGTTGGTGCTCCAGCAGGGTCTGAAACCCCTGCCCTCGAGGCCTCAGGCAAAGGCGATGTTCCCCGAGGAACACCGGGGCGTCATACCGATACGTCAGGCGGTGAACGATGAGAGCGCGCATGCGGGATCGGTGGGGATGGAATGGAGGTCCGCGCTGGTGAAGTAGCGGGTCTGGATCAGGTTGTGGAGTTGGTTGAGGTCCTGCTGAAGCTGGTCAATGGCTTCATGCAGACCGGCTTCGATCAGGTTGTCGATCCGCACATAGCTCCAGCGGGCTAGGAGCTGTCCGCGCAAACAGTCGAGGTCATTCGGCGTGTCTTGGGTCGGGAGCTGCTGGATCTGTTGCAAGGTGTCGCTGATGCCCTGCAGGCAGTACCGCACCGATCGAGGAAAGCTGGGATCCAGCAGCAAAAAGCGGGCCACAGATGCAGGACTGATCGCTTGCTGCATGCTTTGGCGGTACATCTGATAAGCGCCCGCTGTGCGCAGCAGGGTGATCCACTGCAGTTCGTCCAGCACGCCACCCACCTCCTCAGGGGAGGGCAGCAGCAGGAAGTATTTGACGTCGAGGATGCGGGAGGTTTTGTCGGCGCGTTCGATCAGACGACCCAGCTGGCTGAACAGCCAGCTCAGATCGCGGCTCAGGGTGGTGTCGGTGATCCCGTACACGAGCTGGCAGCCGCGGCGGATGATCCGCAGTTGTTCCTGCACCGGTTCGCGCCAGATGTCTTCGTCGTCCTGCAGGCTCCAGTGCAGATCATTGATCTGCTCCCACATCTCCGTGGTGATTACATCCCGGATCTGTCGTGCGTTCTCCCGGGCCACCGCAATGCAGCTCACGATGCTGTTGGGGTTGCTGCGGTCCCGCAGCAGGAAGTGCACCACCTGTTTGGGCGTGGCATCGGGGTAGGCCGTATCGAAGCGCTGGCGATCCCCCGTCACCTCCACCAGCGGCAGCCACGGTTCGGCGCTGCCCGGAGGACAGTCCAGCGCCATCGCCTCACTCACTTCCAGAAAGCGCGAGATGTTTTCGGCGCGTTCCAGATAGCGGTTGATCCAGTAGAGCGAATCGGCAACGCGGCTCAGCACGGCACCGCCTCCTGGGGTTGCGGTGTCGCCATCCGTTGGTCGTCGACGATCCAGGTGTCCTTGCAGCCGCCGCCCTGGGACGAATTCACCACCAGCGAGCCCCGCTTGAGGGCCACGCGCGTCAGCCCACCTGGACTCACCCAGCTGCTTGCGCCGCGCAGCACGTAAGGGCGCAGATCAACGTGGCAGGGGTAGAGCTCACCGTCACTGAGGGACGGCACGGTGGAGAGTTGCAGCGTGGGCTGCGCGATGAAGTTGCGGGGATTCGCACGGATCTTCGTGTCGAAGTCCGCCAGCTCCGATCGGCTGGCCTGGGGGCCGATCAGCATTCCGTAGCCCCCAGCTTCCGCCACCGACTTCACTACCAGCTGCTCGAGGTGTTCGAGCACGTAGCGCTGGTCGTCCGGTCGGGCACAGAGATAGGTGGGAACGTTCTCGATGATCGGCTCCTCATCGAGGTAGTAGCGGATCATCGCCGGCACGTGGGAGTAGATCAGCTTGTCGTCGGCGACGCCGGTGCCAGGGGCGTTGGCGATGGCGACCCGTCCTTGCCGCAGCACATCGATCAGGCCCGGCACCCCCAGCATCGAGTCTTTGCGGAACACGGTGGGATCAAGAAAATCATCGTCGATGCGGCGGTAGATCACATCCACGGGCTTGAGGCCGTTGGTGCTGCGCATCCACACCCGGCCGTCTTCGCACACCAGATCGCGCCCCTCCACCAAGTGAATGCCCATTTCTTGGGCCAGGTAGCTGTGTTCGAAATAGGCGCTGTTGAACACCCCGGGCGTCAGGATCGCCACGCGGGGGGTGTCGCTCCAGGGCGCCAGGTCCTGAAGGGTGCGCAGCAGATGGGATGGATAGTCGTCGATCGGTTGAACGGCACGGCCTTCGAACAGGCCAGGGAATAACCGTTTCATCACCCGACGGTTCTCGAGGAAGTAGGCCACACCGGATGGGCAGCGCAGGTTGTCTTCCAGCACCCGCCAGGTGCCATGGCCGTCGCGGATCAGGTCGAGCCCGGAGATGTGGCACCAGTGGTTGAGGGGCAGGCTGATGCCCTGCATCTGAGGTCGCCAACCGGAGGAGCTCTCAACGTCTTCCCGTGGGATCACACCGTCGTTGAGGATCTGCTGGGGGCCATAGATGTCGGCGAGGAAGCAGTCGATGGCTTCCAGGCGTTGCAGCAATCCCCGCTCCAGGGTGATCCAGTCGCTGCGGCCGATCAGCCGAGGCAAGGGATCGAAGGGGAGAATTCGTTCGCTGCCTTTGAGCCCGGAATCGTTGAGGCGGAAGGTGGCGCCGAGGCGACGCAGCAGCTGGCTGGCTGAGGCATGGCTGCGGTTGAGCTCGGGCAATCCCATCTGCCCCAGTGATGTGAGCAACGTGGCTAGGTCGTCACGCGGCCTTGCTGTTTCACCGCAGAAATATTCGTCGAAGCCGACCGTGGGTTTGTAGTCGGTAAACATCCCGATGGAATGGGGTTTGGCATCCAACGCGTCGCCCCAACCCCCCTCGGGTTGTTGTTGCTACACATTCCGCAATTTCAGGCGACCGAGCGCTGATCGCCTGATGTTTGGGTATCCGAAGGCACCTAAATCGAAGGCGACAGCCGGAGCTGGGAAGCCTCTTTTGCTTACCTGTTTCTGGAGTTCAAACGCCCTTCGCCTTGGATGAATTGCTCTGGGCGCGTCTGATCTTTGCCCTTGGTGCCGTTGTGACTGCGGCGACGGTGGTGATGATTCTGCGCGGACACCTGTACTGGAATCGCAGGGGGTCGACGGATGTCCGCTGACTCGGTTCCCTTCCTTCAGCCCGGGATCGCCTGGGCGTTGGTGGTGCTGTTCTCTGTTCTGTGGGTGGCGCTGGGGATTGCCTGGGGCCGGCGCGGTCAAGGCAATGCCGACGACTACATGCTGGCGGGGCGCAACATCGGGCTGGCCCTGAGTACGGCCACGTTGATGGCCTCTTGGGTCACCGGCAACACCACCCTGCTCGCCCCTGAATTCGGCTACAAAACCGGCCTTTGGGGCATGTTCAGCTATGCCCTGGCCGGGCTTGGCCTGATTCTGTTCGCCCCCCCTGGCCTCGCGGATCAAGCAGTTGATGCCCAACGGGCGCACCAGCGGCGACTTCATTCGCCTGCGCTACGGGCGTCTGGCCTGGTGGGTGTTCATGTTGATCACCGCGATCTACACCCTGGGCTTTCTGATGACCCAGGCGATGGGTGCTGGCCTGCTGCTGCAGGCCCTTTCAGGCTTCGATTACCACGTGGGAATGGTGGTGGTGATTGGTGTTGCCACCGTCTACACCCTGTTCGGCGGAATGCGGGCTGTGATCGGCACCGATTTCATTCAGTCGCTATTGATCATGGTGTTGCTGGCGGTGGTGGCGGTGCTTGCCTTCCGTCAATTCCCGATGCCTGAGGTGCATGCCTCCTTGCTGGCCCGGCATCCCGATCGGCTTGATCTGCTGCTGCCGGCGGGCTTGTTGATCGCCTGGAATTCCGCCCTCTTTTCGATGGGCGAGGTGTTTCACAACAACATCTGGTGGTCCCGGGTGTTCGCCAGCCGGCGCTCGGTGGTGATGACCTCCTTCGTGTTGGGGGGAATCGCCTGGATGAGCGTGCCGATGGTGACGGGCTCCATCGGACTGGTGGCCCTGGCCCGTGAGTTGCCTCTCGAGCAGGTGAACATGGTGTTCCCTGTGATGGCAGCTGATCTGCTCGGGGCGGGTGGCGCAGCCTTGGTGTTTGTGGTGGTGTTTGCCTCGCTCACCTCCACCCTCGATTCCCTGCTGGCATCCACCGCCGATCTGTTGGCGGAGGATGTGTACTTCCGCCTGTTGAGGCCCCAGGCCAGCGACCTGCAGCTCAAGCAGGCGGCGCGGTTGATGGTGGTGGGATTGGCCGTCATCACCCTGGCGCTGTCCTGGCCGCGGCTGGATTCGCTGGCGTCGGTGCTCTTCTTCACCGGTGCCCTGGTGGCCTCCACGGTCTGGCCTGTGGCGTGTGGCCTCTACTGGCGCACGGCCAACCGCACGGCTGCCATTGCGGCCATGCTTTCCGGCAGCGTTGTGGGCCTGCTCGCCTATGTGCTGATCGCGCCCTACTGCGCTGCGGTGTTTTCGGCGGCCGTGTCGGCGGTTGTGATGCTTATGGGCAGTCGGTTCTGGCCGGAACGCTTCGACTTCACCTTGTTGCAGGAGGAGGGATGATCCAAACGCTTCCTTTAATGGCCGGCCTCGTTGGTCTGTCTGGCTTTCAGGCTCTGCTTGTGGCCAGTCAGTTCGCCCTGGTGCTGTCGGTGCTCGTGCTGCTGCTGATCTGGTGGGTGGAGTGGCGCAATGGCCGGGTTTGGTGATGTCTCCTTTAGCCGTCCACCCCAGCACAATCCTTTCCGGATCTTTGCTTAAGAAGCTGCTTCTTCGTGGACGCAGCAGTGTGGTTGTTGTTACCGGTAAAAGATGTAGTTCCTGGCTTCAGCACTCGTTTTGGCAAACAGAGTGTTGATCCGATCCCGCTATGGCACAGGCCAAAACAGCAGTTGTAGACGCGTCTTCGGTTCAGATTCGGTTTGAGCCGATGGGGCCCGATGTCTACGGGCAGAACCAACCCCAGGAGTTGCTGGCTGCCATTGCTGAAGATGTTGAACCTTTGAAGGATTTGGTGGATCAGCACGTGGTGTCGATCCAACCGTTTCGCTCCGAGGTTTTGTTGCAGGTGTTTCGCCTGGCGGCGAAGTTTGAGAGCAATCCAGATCGCTATTGCCGTCACAACACGCCGCTCACCGGCAAGATTCTGATCAACGCGTTTTACGAACCAAGCACGCGAACCCGGCTGTCCTTTGACAGTGCCTGGCACCGACTCGGCGGTACCTCCATCAACATCACCGATAGGGCCACCACAGGGATCGCCAAGGGCGAGTCTCTCGAAGATGTCGCCCATATGTTCAACAACTACGGCGATTGTGTGGTGCTTCGGGACAGCGATCCCGGTGCCGTTTACGCGATGACGTCCACCCTTCGGATCCCGATCATCAACGCTGGAAATGGGATCGATGAGCATCCCACCCAGGCGATGGCCGATCTGTACACGATCTTCAAGTGGCGCCCCAAGCTTGCTGAAGCTGAAGTGGCACCCGCTGACCGGATTCGCATTGGGATCGTCGGAATCCCTTCGCGGATGCGAACGGTTCGCTCCCTGTTGAGGATCCTGGCCAAATTCCCGCAGACCGTGGACGAGGTGGTGGTGATTCACGCCCCCGAGTTGGAGCCGGATCAGCCGCTGTTCGACCCAGGACAGTTGGAGGAGCTTGAAGCTTGTGGGATGAAGGTGCGCTCCAGCACCGATCTTCAGGCTGAAGTGCCCGACTTGGATGTCGTTTACATCAATGCCATTGCCTGGGTCGGCGACTCCTATGAAGTACACGGCGGAGGATTCCGCCTCACCCGCGACATGCCGTTCAAACCGGAAGCGATCGTGCTCCATCCCTTGGCGCGGGGAGCGGAACTCAGCACCTGCCTGGATGACACGCCACACAACTGGTATTTCAGCCAGGCCAGGGGAGCTGTGTTCCTGCGGATGGCCCTGCTCACCTGCATGGTGGATCGGGCGGAACGCGTGATGGATGTGATCTGAGGTGGGCTGATGTGTGGAATTGGCGGTGTTTTCAATGCCGACCGTCAACAGACGGTGGATCGCCAGCTGCTGGTCAACATGGCGGCGATTCAGGCCCATCGCGGGCCCGATGGCTTCGGGGTTGAGGTGCTCGATCAGGCCGGCGTCGGCTTCTGCCATGCCCGCCTTTCGATCATTGACCTGAATGAGTCACGGGCTCGGCAGCCCTTCCTCACCGATGACGGCGAGGTGCTGATGGCCCACAACGGTGAGTTCTACGACTTCCAGCGGATCAGGGCTGACCTCACCGCCCAGGGTGTGCGCTTCAGCAGCAAGAGCGATTCCGAGATTCTGCTGCGGCTGTACCAACGCCAGGGCTTGGAGGCGACCTTGCCCCTCTTGCGGGGTGAGTTTGCCTTCGCCTTGTTTGATCGCTCCGAAGACTGCCTCTACCTGGTGCGGGATCGCTTCGGCATCAAACCGCAGTACTGGGCGATGACGCCTGAGGGTCTGGTGTTCGGTTCCGAATTGAAGGTGCTGTTCGCCCATCCGGCGGTGGAGCGACGCTTCACCTCGGAGGGTCTGTTCCACCAGTTGATGCAGACCATGGTTCCCGGCACCACAGCCTTCGCCGGGGTGCATCAGGTGAAGCCCGGCCATGTGCTCAAGGTGCAACGGGTGAATGGCCATCTGGAGGTGTCGGAGTCCACCTACTGGGACGTCGACTTTCCGCGCAAGGACGAGCGGGACCCCAAGCGAACCGAAGCCGACCACATCGCTGCCGTTCGTGCGGCACTGCTGGAGGCCGTTGAACTGCGCATGGTGGCCGATGTGCCCGTGGGTTGTTACCTCTCTGGCGGCATCGACAGCTGTTCGATCCTTGGCTTGGCCTCAGCCGTGAGCCAGGCACCGGTGAAGGCGTTCACGATCGGCTTTGACGACGCCCGTTACGACGAGTCGCCGATTGCTCGTGAGATGGCCGAAGCCACCGGCGCTGAGCAGGATCTGATGCGTCTCTCGGGTCAGGAGCTCTATGGCCACATGGAGCGCACCATCTGGCATGCGGAGCGAACGATCTACAACACCTTGGCGGTGGCCAAGTTCTTGATGAGCCGTCACGTCAACGACGTGGATTACAAGGTGGTGATGACTGGCGAAGGCTCAGATGAGCTGTTTGGCGGCTATCCCGCCTTTCGCCGCGACATGTTCCTCCATGGTCTGGATGACCTGCCGCAGGAGGAGCGCGCCAGCTGGGAAAGCCTGCTGCAGCAGTCCAATGCTCTGGTGAAGGGGGCGATGCTGGCTGAAAACCAGGTTGATGACCCCGATCTTGATGCGGTGGTCGGCTTCACCCCCAGTTGCCTTCAGCCCTGGCTGGCCTGCGCGCCCTTGGTGCCGGAGCTTCTGGCGCAGTCCCATGCCGAAGCCCTCAAGGATTACTCCCCGGGCAAGGCGATTGCCGCGCAGCTGGATGCGGATCAACTGGACGGGCGCCATGCCCTGGACAAGGCCCAGTACGTCTGGATCAAGACCATGCTGGAGGGCCAGATCCTCACCTGGGGTGGCGATCGGGTCGACATGGCCAATTCCATGGAGGCGCGACCCGCCTTCCTCGATCACCATCTGGCTGCGGTGGCCGTGCAGGTGCCGCCCGAATTGCGGATCAAGGGGAAAACCGAGAAATACGTGCTGCGGGAAGCCATGGCTGGCCTGTTGCCGGAGGTGCTGTACCGGCGTGAGAAGTTCGCCTTCATGGCCCCGCCAGCCCACACCGAGCCTGAGAAATGGGAGCAGATGAAGCAGCTCGCCGACGACTACCTCAGTGATGAGGCGATCGATGACGCTGGTTTGTTGAGCAAAGCCGGTGTGCGCGCCTTGTTTGCCCGTCACGAGGACCCGGCCACCACCGACGCGGAGCGTGTGCAGATGGATGCGGTGATCAATCACCTGCTGGGCGTGCAGATGCTGCACCGCATGTTTGTGGCGGAAGACGTGCCAGCCCTGGCCCGCCGGGAGGCGGACCGCCTGGGCTGGCGGGTGCTGATGCCCGTTTGAATTCTTTGATCAGGATTAAATCGTTGCGCTAGCTACAGGCCGATTGGTCCGTTCAGGTGAAGGTGTTGGTCCCTTTGAACTGAAGGTCACGGCATTGCCAGCGCTCATCTCGGCTTCTCCGACCACCCCTGCTTCGCGGGTCGAGCCAGCCAAGATTGCGGCGCGACCAAACCGTGATCGCTTGGTTGCAACGATTGAGCAGCTGGCCAGCATTGGCGCCAAGCCGGACGGCAGCGTGTGTCGACGCGGGTTCTCGCCGGAGGATGTGCAGGGTCGTGAGTTGCTGGCCCACTGGATGAAGCAGCTCGGCATGCAGGTGCGTGTTGATGCCGCTGGCAACTTGATCGGACGTCTGGAAGGCCTCGATCCCCACCGCCCTGCCCTGGTGACCGGGTCGCACCTCGACACGGTTCCCACCGGTGGACGTTTTGATGGGGCCCTGGGGGTGTTGGCCGGTCTGGAAGCCTGCCGCGCTCTTCAAGACCAGGGCCTGCGCCTGCGGCACGGCATCGAGTTGATCGTCTTTGCCGACGAGGAGTCGACCATGGTGGGCTGCAAGGGCTTGGCGGGCACGGCCTCCGATGACCCGGAGAGTTTTGCCACCAGCAATGGTCAGCCGATTCAGGACAACCTGGCGCGCATCGGCGGCCATTGGCCCTCCCTGGCCTCGGCTCGCCGCTCCGATGAGGCCTATGCCGCTTTCCTGGAGTTGCATGTTGAGCAGGGTGGCGTGCTTGAGCAACGCGGCGATGCCATCGGTGTTGTGGAGGGCGTTGTTGGCCAGCGTCGCTTCAGCATCAATGTGAGGGGCCAGGCCAATCACGCCGGCACCACACCGATGGGGTTGCGACAGGACGCCCTCGTGGCGGCCTCGCGTCTTGTTCTTGCCATCGAGGCCATGGCCTCCCGTCATCCCGGAGATCCGGTGGCGACGGTGGGTCGACTGGAGGTTTGGCCCAATGCCGCCAATGTTGTCCCTGGCGCCGTCGCCCTGACGGTTGACCTCAGGGATGTGGATCCCACCGTTCTCGATCAGTTGGTGGAGGAGTTGATGCAGCAGGTGGAACGCATCGGTGTTGAAACCGGCTGCCCGATTGCGGTTGACCCCCAGTTCAGCGTTGATCCCACCCCTGCTGACGCTGTGGTGATGGCCACGATCGCTGAGGCCGCAGCCGATATCGGCTTGTCCCACAGCCATCTCCCCAGCCGTGCCAGCCACGATGCCCAGGAGGTTGGCCGCCGTTGGCCGATGGGCATGATTTTTGTGCCCAGCCGGGGCGGCCTGAGTCATTCCGCTGCAGAGTTCACCAGTGACGAGCAGTGCTGGGCGGGCACCGCTGTGCTGCTGGAAACGTTGCTGCGGCTCGACCGTCAGCTGCTGTGACTTTTTCGATCCTGGCCCGTGATCCCAGCAACGGTCGCTTTGGTGTGGCTGTGGCCACCTGTCATCTGGCCGTTGGATCCACCGTGCCTCACATCCGCTCCGGGGTTGGTGCTGTCGCCACCCAGGCCCACACAAATCCGTATCTGGGGATTTGTGGTCTTGAGCGCCTGGAGCAGAGTTCGGATGCCGAGAGCGTTCTGGCCAGCCTTCTTGCGGATGATCAAGACCGTGAACGGCGTCAGTTTCACCTGATCGATCTGGACGGTCGTACGGCTTGTTGGACGGGGCAGGATTGCGGCCCTTGGGCAGGGCATCGCCATCAGCGTGATCTGTCTGTTGCCGGCAATTGCTTGGTGGATGAGGGCGTGTTGGTAGCCATGGAGCAGGCCTTTCTCACCAGCGACCCCAGCTTGAAACTGGGCCGCCGCTTGATGATGGCTCTCCAGGCCGGGGAAGCGGCTGGTGGTGACCATCGTTCTCCCTTCTGCACGTCAGCGGCGGTGCAGGTGAGCGGTGAAGCGGCTTTTCCGCTGTTGGATCTGCGCGTTGATTTCCACGAGCGCTCCGTGGAGCAATTGATGGAGGTGTATGAGCGCAGTCAGGCTCTCTGGGCCCAGGAGTGGCGGGATGAACTGTCGGAATTGCCGATGCTCAACCGCTTGGTGGCTTGAACCTGCTGCGTCGTTGACGCCATTAAAAAAGCCCTGCAACACAGTCGTGTGCAGGGCCTTTTCAGGAATTCAACTCAGGCTTGTTCAGCTAGGGACGGATGCTTCCCACTCCACGTTCAGGCCGGCCTGACGTGCGTCGGTGATCAGGTCATCGATGCAATCCATGCCAAAGGCGGCTTGTCCAGACAGCAGGGCATCCCATTCCTGAGACGGAAAGTGGGTCTGCAGCCAGAACACGCCATGCACGCTGGAGGGACTCACTTGCACGAGGCCTTGGTCGAGGCGAGAGGTGATGAGATCCAACGTCTTTGCTGAAGCTGGATCTATTACGCCTCAATCCTCGGAACTGGAATGTTCGAGTTGCTACGGATTAAGAAGTTGGCCTAGCGCGTGTAGCCCACGCCGCGGTACACGAGCTGCACCGGAGTGCGGTGGTTGTTGATCTGGCGGGCTTGGTACACGTTGCGGCGGTAAACCAGCTGCACCCCGGGCTTGCCCTGAGTGGCGTTGTTTTGCTGGTACTGATGCCCGCGATAGAGAAGGGTGGTCATTGGATGGTCCTCGAAGCAAGCTCAGGTCCCCGTTCCATGGCCTGAGGCGAACTGCGCTTCGCGCGATGCGAAGTGAACGATCGGTAGCTGTTGCTACAGAAATATTGAAGCTCTTGCAAATGCCGAAGTGGTGTTCAGGTTGATACCTCTTCAGAAAAGTTTTTGGTTTTGTTTATTTTTGTGCGTAGGAATTAGTGGGTCTGGCTGATCTCAATCAGTTGATTGAGCACAGCATCGAAGAAGTTTCGGCCTTGTTCCTGGAGCGTGGTGCCCAGCCTGCGCCAGTCCTGGGTCAGGCGATCGGGCCCTTCAGCTCCAAGGGCGTTCACCACGTAGTCGTGGTCGTTGGCGATCCAGCGTTCCAGCGCGTCGCCGTCGATCTCGAGGTGGCATTGCAGGCCAATGGCGTGGGCCCCGATTCGAAACACCTGTTCGGCGCAGTGCAGTGAAGAACCCAGCAGGGTTGCATCAGCCGGGAGGTGGATGCGATCACCATGCCAATGCAGCACCAGGCTGCTGCTTGGTTGCCCCTTGAGCAGGGCCTCATCACTGGGATTCACGACCCAGTGGATCGCGCCGAGCCCCAGTTCCTTCAGTTGCTGCGGTGGTGCTCCCACCTGCAGCGGTTGAATGCTGCCCCCTGCAGCCACAGCCAAGAGCTGCGCCCCGAGGCAGATGCCCAGCACCGGTCGGCGTTGCTGGTGCCAGGCCCTTAACCAGTCCAGTTCCTGCAGCAACCAGTCCATGCCCGGTTGGTCGCGATCGTTCACGCTCATCGGGCCACCGAGCACAAGGGCGATGCTGTTGGCACACGCCCTGGGGTCCGGCAGTGGGTCGCCCCGGTCGGGCCTCAGGATTTCGAGTGTCAGGCCCCGCTGCCGCGCCAGCTCTCCCACCAGTGCGGCGTCTTCGTGGTCCACGTGTTGGACCACCAGCAGCGTGGGGCTCAAAGCAGCAGGTAGCGCTGGGCCAGGGGCAGCACCTCGGCGGGCTCACAGGTGAGCAGTTCACCATCGGCGAACACCTCATAGGTCTGTGGGTCCACGCTCACCTTGGGCAGCGCTGAATTCAGCTTGAGGGCGCTCTTGCCCACGCTCCGGGTGTCCTTCACCGCCATGCAGGTGCGCTCGAGCCCCAGCTGGCGTTGGATGTCGGCATCCATCGCCGCTTCGCTCACGAAGGTGAGACAACTGGGGGCGAGGGCTTTGCCGAAGGCGCCGAACATCGGCCGGCCGTGCACCGGGCCTGGGGTGGGAATCGAGGCGTTGGCATCGCCCATCTGGGCCCAGACGATCGAACCGCCCTTTACCACCAGTTCCGGGCGAATGCCGAAGAAGCCTGGCTTCCACAGCACCAAATCGGCGAGTTTGCCGGTTTCGATCGACCCCACTTCGCTGCTGATGCCGTGGGCCAACGCCGGGTTGATCGTCACCTTGGCGATGTAGCGCTTGAGCCGGTGGTTGTCGTTGCGAGCGGAGTCTTCCGGCAGCGCACCGCGCTGCACCTTCATCTTGTGGGCGGTCTGGAAGGTGCGGGTGATCACCTCGCCCACTCGGCCCATGGCCTGGGAGTCGCTGGCGATGATCGAGAAGGCGCCCAGGTCGTGAAGGATGTCTTCGGCGGCGATCGTTTCGCGCCGGATCCGTGATTCGGCAAAGGCCACGTCCTCGGGGATCTTCGGATCGAGGTGGTGGCACACCATCAGCATGTCGAGGTGCTCCTCGAGCGTGTTGCGGGTGTAGGGCCGGGTGGGGTTGGTGCTGCTGGGCAGCACGTTGGCCTCGCCGCAGATCTTGATGATGTCCGGCGCGTGTCCACCGCCGGCGCCTTCGGTGTGGAAGGTGTGGATGGTGCGTCCCTTGATGGCGGCGATCGTGTCTTCCACGAAGCCGGCTTCGTTCAAGGTGTCGGTGTGGATGCACACCTGCACATCCATCCGATCGGCCACAGACAGGCAGGCATCGATGGTGGCGGGCGTGGTGCCCCAGTCTTCGTGCAGCTTCAGGCCGCAGGCACCGGCGCGCACCTGTTCTTCCAGCGCTTCCGGGGTGCTGGCGTTGCCTTTGCCGAAGAAGCCCAGGTTCACCGGCAAACCTTCGGCGGCTTGGAGCATCCGTCCGATGTGGAAGGCGCCGGGGGTGCAGGTGGTGGCATTGGTGCCTGTTGCCGGTCCGGTGCCGCCGCCCATCAGGGTGGTAACGCCGCTGGCCAGGGCCGTTTCGATCTGCTGGGGGCAGATGAAGTGGATGTGGGTGTCGATGCCACCGGCCGTGAGGATGTGGCCCTCCCCAGCGATGGCTTCGGTGCCTGGGCCCACCACGATCGTCACCCCTTCCTGGGTGTCGGGGTTGCCGGCTTTGCCGATGCCAACGATGCGGCCATCCTTGAGGCCGACATCGGCTTTGACGATGCCCCACCAGTCGAGGATCAGGGCATTGGTGATCACCGTGTCGACGGCGCCCTCGGCTCGAGGGGTCTGGGATTGGCCCATGCCGTCGCGGATCACCTTGCCGCCGCCGAACTTCACCTCATCGCCGTAGACGGTGTAATCCTTTTCGACTTCCAGAATCAGATCGGTGTCGGCCAGGCGAACTCTGTCGCCGGTGGTGGGTCCGTAGGTCTCGGCGTAGGCCTGGCGGGAGATGCGGTAGGGCATGGGTCAGGCGTCGAGGGGTCCGTTGATCTGGCCGTTGAAGCCGATGACGCGTCGCGCACCGGCGAGAGGAATCAGGTTCACGTCGCGGCTGTCGCCGGGTTCAAAGCGGATGGCGGTGCCGGCGGGGATGTCGAGCCGTTGACCGCGGGCTGCGGCCCGGTCGAACTGCAGGGCGGCGTTGGCTTCGGCGAAATGGAAATGGGAGCCCACCTGCACCGGCCGGTCGCCGCTGTTGGAGACGCTCAGTGTGGTGACGGGCCGGCCTGCATTCAGCTCCAGTTCACCCGGTTCGGGGAGCAGTTCGCCTGGGATGAGAGGTGCCATGGGTTCTGCCTCAGCGAATCGGGTCGTGCAGGGTGACGAGTTTGGTGCCATCGGGAAAGACGGCCTCGATCTGCACCTCATGGACGAGCTCGGGCACGCCCTCCATCACCTGGTCCTGACGCAGCCAGGTGGTGCCTTCCTGCATCAGCTCCGCCACGCTCTTGCCGTCACGGGCGCCTTCCAGCACCAGAAAACTGAGCCAGGCCACCGCTTCGGGGTGGTTGAGCTTCAGGCCACGGTTCAAGCGCCGCTCAGCAAGCAGTGCTGCGGTCACGATCAGGAGCTTGTCCTTTTCCTGGGGACTGAGATGCATGGCGAAGCTCGGTCTTCTTCAGTGTGTCTCCGCTGCAGCCTCGAAAGCGTTCACAATGGACGTTTGTCGGCGCAGAGGCTGTTCCTGCAGGGGCCAGACCCTGGGAATGCGAGGCCGTGTCAGCCCCCGGATCGTTCGCGTTCGCTCCCAGATCCGGCTGAACCAGAAGCGGGCATCACGGCTGGACTCGCCGGAATAGCGGGCGATCAAGCCCTGATTCAGAGCGCCGCAGCGCATCGTGCCCGTCAGGCCTTCGCGGTCGGCCCGCGCTCCCTCCAGCAGTGATGCTGTTGTTTCGGCACCCATCGCCATCGGTGCGGCCCAAACCAGTGTTCCGAACACCGGCGCGCCTCCCAACCCATGCGGGCTGTCCAGGCTGGCGCCGCCGAGCTCCACCCGATCCGCCAGCTCCCAGGTTGAGCGGTTGCCTGCGAGGCGCTGAATGGTGAGGCTCGAGCGCCACCGTCCCTGCTGCAGGGTTTCGCCGGCGGCGGTTCGGCCCAAGCGCACGATCTCTGCGCTGAGAAAGGAGGCGTCCTGGGGCAGGGTCACCGTCAGCTGCTGCTCGAACAGGGCATCGGCGTACAGCACCAGTTCCTGCGGCAGCCATTCGAAGTCACTGCCGCTGGCCAGTGAGCAGCGCACCTGTTGATGGGCAAAGCAGCCCTCGGGTTGCAGGCGGCTGCGGCCGATCGATCCGTAAACCTTCTGCGCCGCCACGCTGGTGATCAGGCCGCGGCTGTTGGCCTCAAGCTTGAAGTCCAGGCTGAGTTGATCGCCGCCCACCAGGCCTCCGGCGGTGTGCAGCACCGGCAGCTCGCAGCGTCCGTCTTCACCGCGTTCACTGCGAAGCAGCTTGAACGGAGCCGTGCAGCCCCCCTGGTGTTTGGTGCTGCCGTTGGTGGCATGAAACTGCAGGTCGCAGCGGCCGTGCCAGGGATCGAGACGTTGCATGGCCTCACGCTCCGCCGCCACCGGCTTCAACTTTGTAGCAATGCACACCAAAGCGCTGCTGATTGATCGGCACGCTTTTGTTTTTGAACTGGAGAGGAGCTGCTGGTGACGGATGCGGTGGTCGTGTTGGAGCAGCGTCTGCAGAACAGCAGTGCCACGGCCACTCTGCAGTTGCCGTTAACGGCCGAAGAGCGCACGGTGCTGCGGGGCCGTCGCACCACCTCCTGCGGTCGTCCGGTGCTTTTGCAGTTGCCCCGTGAGGGTTCTCTCCAGCCCGGTGACTTGTTGGGGGATCAGTCCGGTTCGACCGTTGTGGAGGTGACGGCAGCGCCGGAGGCGTTGCTGCGGGTGCAGGGATTGCATCCCCTGGAGCTGTTGCAGGCGGCTTATCACCTGGGCAATCGCCATGTCGCCCTGGAGCTGCATGAGCAGGAGCTGTTGCTGCCGGAGGATTCCGTTCTCGCCACGATGCTGGAAGGCCGTGGATTGACGGTCAGCCGCTGTCTGCAGCCGTTTGCCCCCGAAGGCGGTGCCTATGGAGGCCATCAGCACGGATGACGTCCCTTGCGTTGCTGCAACTGGTCAGCCCTGCCCTGCCCGTGGGTGCCTTCAGCTATTCAGAGGGGCTGGAGGTGTTGATTCAGGCGGGCTCCATCGCCGATGAGCAGGGCATCCAGGGTTGGTTGGAGGCTGAACTGCAACGGGGCGCGGTGCGGCTGGAAGCCGCGGCATTAAGGCCTCTGGCGGAGGCTTTGGTGGGGTGGTCCACCCAGGCCGATGCGGCGGCCAAGGGGCGCCTGATCGATCTTGATGGTTGGCTGTTGGCCACCCGCGAGGCCGCGGAGTTGCGAGCCCAGCAGCGTCAGATGGGGATGTCGCTGCTGCAGTTGATGACGGACATGGGGCACGACCTGCCTGAACCCGTGGCCCTGAGCTGGCCAGCGGCCTGGGCCTGGGCCGCTGTGCGCTTGTCGGTTTCAGGGGGAGACATGGTGGAGGGGTACCTCTACGGCTGGGTTGCCAATCAGCTCAGTGCCTCGGTGCGGCTGCTGCCGTTGGGTCCCTCCCGAGCGCAGGTGCTGCAACAGCGGCTGCTGCCGCTTATTGCCTCCCAAGCGCAGCAGCTCCAGGCGGCCGATCCCCAGCAGCTCTGGAGCAGCGGTGTGGGTGCGGGCATGGCGCAGCTTGCCCATGCTGAGCTGTATTCACGCCTGTTTCGAAGCTGATGAGCAGCAAACTGCGCCTGGGGGTGGCGGGCCCTGTGGGATCCGGCAAGACCGCACTGGTGGAGGCCCTCTGTCGCCGCTTGCGCGACGAGCTCCAGCTCGCGGTGGTCACCAATGACATCTACACCCAGGAGGATGCCCAGTTCCTCACCCGTGCGGGTGCCCTGGATCCAGAGCGGATCCGTGGCGTGGAGACCGGTGGTTGCCCTCACACAGCGATCCGTGAAGACTGCTCGATCAACCGAGCTGCCGTGGCGGAGCTGGAGACGCAGTTTCCGAATCTCGATCTTGTTCTGGTTGAGAGCGGCGGCGACAACCTGGCGGCGAGCTTCAGTCCGGAACTGGTGGATCTATGCATCTACGTGATTGATGTGGCGGCCGGCGACAAGATCCCCCGTAAAGGAGGGCCTGGCATCACCCGCTCTGACCTACTGGTGATCAACAAGATTGATCTGGCTCCCCAGGTTGGTGCCGATCTTTCAGTGATGGAACAGGACACCCGGCGGATGCGGGGAGACCGGCCTTGGTGTTTCACCAATCTCCACAGCGGCGAAGGCCTGGAGCAGGTGGTGGGGTTCCTGTTGCAACAGCTACCGAATCGTTGATCCGCTGCTGCTGGGCTCGTCATTTAGTTCTTCTTGATACCAAAGCCAGGACGCGCTGATCCGTACGTTCCATCAGCTGCCGTCAGGCACATTCCTGTTTTGGAACACCATGAGCTCTTCTCTCTCTAAGCGTCTGTTCGCCGGCATGGCCGCGGCATCGCTGGGCCTTGCCGTGACCGCATGCGGTGGCGGTGACAAGGCTGCCAACGTTGACTACGACGACAGCGTCACCGTCGGCATCCTGCACTCGCTGACCGGCACCATGGCCATCTCCGAGTCCACTCTGGTGGACACCGAGAAAATGGCGATCGATGAGATCAATGCCTCCGGTGGCGTTGAAGTTGATGGCAAGAAGTACAAGATCGAGTACATCGTCGAGGACGGTGCCTCCGATTGGCCCACCTTCGCTGAGAAGTCCAAGAAGCTGATCGACCAGGACCAGGTGCCCGTGGTCTTCGGTGGCTGGACCTCCGCCAGCCGCAAGGCGATGCTGCCTGTGTACGAGTCGAAGAACGCTTTCCTCTACTACCCGATTCAGTACGAGGGTCAGGAGTGTTCCAACAACATCTTCTACACCGGTGCCACTCCGAACCAGCAGTCGGAGCCTGCCACCAAGTTCATGTATGAGAAGTCGCCTGCCGCTGGCAAGCCCTTCTTCCTCGTGGGTTCGGACTACGTCTTCCCCCGCACCTCCAACACCATCACCAAGGAACAGCTCAAGTCCCTGGGTGGCGAAGTGGTCGGTGAGGACTACCTGCCCCTGGGCAACACCGAGGTTGCTCCGATCATCGCCAAGATCAAGAAGGCCCTGCCTGACGGTGGTGTGATCATCAACACCCTGAATGGTGACCAGAACGTCGCCTTCTTCAAGCAGATCCAGGACGCCGGCATCACCCCCGATAACGGCTACTACGTGATGAGCTACTCCATCGCGGAAGAGGAGATCAGCACCATCGGTTCTGAGTTCCTTGAGGGCCACTACGGCGCTTGGAACTACATGATGTCGATCGACACCCCGGCATCCAAGAAGTTCGCTGCTGACTTCAAGGCCAAGTACGGCGCCGACCGCCAGGTCGCTGACCCTCAGGAGTCGGCCTACAACATGGTCTACCTGTGGAAGAAGGCTGTCGAGAAGGCCAACAGCTTCGACGACGACAAGGTGCGTGAGGCCCTGGTCGGCATCGAGTTTGACGCTCCTCAGGGACCTGTGAAGGTGATGCCCAACCACCACCTCTCTCAGACCGTGCGCATCGGCCAGATCACTGCTGACGGTCAGTTCGAGATCCTCGAATCCACCGATGGCCCCGTGGCTCCTCAGGCCTGGAACCAGTTCGAGCCCAGCTCCAAGGGCTTCGCTTGCGACTGGACCGACGCCGCCAAGGGTGAGAAGTACAAGCTCTGATCTTCTGATCACAGCCTGATTGCTCTTCAGGGAGGAGCCCGGTCACGGGCTCCTCCTTTCGTCGTTTCATTGAACGCTTCGTTTCACACGTCCGTGCAACTGCTTCTCGAAAGCCTGTTCAACGGTGTTGCCATCGGCTCGGTGCTGCTGATGGCCGCCCTCGGACTGGCCATTGTCTTCGGCCTCATGGGCGTGATCAACCTCGCCCATGGTGAGCTGATCATGCTTGGGGCCTACACCACCTACGTGGTGCAGCTGATCTTCAAGCTGCCTGCGCTGCAGCCGGTTTACAACGCCTACGTGCTGGTGGCGCTTCCCCTGGCTTTCATCGTCAGCGGTGTGGTCGGCATCCTGCTGGAACGTACCGTGATTCGCCGGCTCTACGGCAACCCGCTGGAGACCCTGCTCGCGACCTGGGGCGTCAGCTTGATTCTTCAGCAGTTCGTGCGGAGTGTTGCCCTGGCCCACGCCGCCGGCCTGATCCTTGCGCTGGTGCTGGGCTTTGGCCTGCCGCTGCTGCTTCCCTCCTCGCTTCTTTCGGGGCCTCGGGCTCGTTTGGTGCGTGCGGGGAGTTGGGCTGTTTCAGCCCTGGGTGGTGTGCTGCTGGCCGGTGGCCTGGCCTCACAAATCAGCCGCATCGCCAGGGCCACCTCCCGCAATGTGGATGTGACGGCACCCAAATGGATGCGCGGCGGGATCGAATTCATGGACATCACCTTTCCCGTGCCGCGCCTGGTGATCATCGTGATCACCATCGTTGCGGTGGTTGGGGTGACGTGGTTCCTCAACAAAAGCGTGTGGGGCATGCGCATTCGTGCTGTGACCCAGAACCGTTCGATGAGTGATTGCCTTGGCATCCCCACCGACACCGTTGATGTGCTCACCTTTGGCATCGGCTCCGGTTTGGCCGGTGTGGCGGGGGTTGCTGTTTCCCTGCTGGGTTCGGTGGGCCCCAACGTGGGCGGCTCCTACATCGTGGGCTGCTTCATGGTGGTGGTGCTCGGTGGCGTCGGAAACCTCTTGGGCACAGTGCTCGCGTCCTTTGCCATTGGCCTGCTCACCGACTTGATCGGTGCTGGACGTCTGCTGACGATCTGGCCTGACATGCCAGCTCCCCTGGCCGGCGCGGTGAATTTCTTCGCCACCACGAGCATGGCCCAGGTGATGGTGTTCGCTCTGATCGTGGTGTTCCTTCAATTCCGTCCCGCGGGTCTGTTCCCGCAAAAAGGACGCATGGTGGAGGCCTGATCTGATGTTCCAAGCCTTTCAACAACGCCGTTGGCCTTTGATCATCCTTTGGGTGGTGATCGTTGCGGCCATCGTTGCCGCGCCCGCTGTTTTGCCGGTGTTTCGGCTGAATCTGTTGGGTCGCTTCCTTTCATTGGCGATCGTTGCCCTGGGTATCGATTTGATCTGGGGCTTCACCGGGTTGCTCAGCCTTGGCCAGGGCATCTTTTTTGCCCTCGGCGGTTACGCCGTGGCGATGTACCTGCAGCTCAACAGCTCGGGTGATCTGCCCAATGGCATTCCCGAGTTCTTCAGCCTGTATGGCGTGGATCGGTTGCCCGCCTTCTGGGAGCCGTTCCATTCCCCGCTGTTCACCTTGGTGGCGATTTGGCTGGTTCCGGCCGTGCTGGCTGCCGTGCTCGGCAACCTGGTGTTCCGTAACCGGATCAAGGGGGTCTATTTCTCGATCCTCACCCAGGCGGCTCTGCTTGTTTTCTTCAATTTCTTCAACGGCCAGCAGAAGCTGATCAACGGCACCAACGGCCTTAAAACCGATGTGACCCAGCTGTTCGGCCAGATGGTGGGTTCCCCGGAGATGCAGCGGGGATTCTTCTGGTTGACCTCAGTGGTGGTGATCCTGGCCTGGCTGTTTCTGCGCTGGGTGGTGCGGGGCCGGTTTGGAGACGTGTTGATCGCCATTCGCGATGACGAACCCCGGCTGCGCTTTGCCGGTTACAACCCCACCCTGTTCAAGACGATCGTCTTCGCCATCGCTGGTGGTTTGGCAGGCATCGGTGGTGCGCTCTACACCGTTCAGTCCGGCATCGTTTCGCCGCAGTACATGACCGTTCCCTTTTCGATTGAGATGGTGATCTGGGTTGCGGTGGGTGGTCGAGGCACGCTCGTGGGAGCCATCCTCGGCGCTGTGGCCATCAACTACGCCAAGAGTTTGGTGAGCGAAGCTCTCCCCCAAAGTTGGCTGTTCATCCAAGGGGGCCTGTTCATCCTCGTGGTGACGGCCTTGCCGGAGGGCGTCATTGGCTGGTTCCGAGGCGATGGCCCTCGCAACTGGCTCAACCGATTCGGCATTGCCCGTCGGAGTGAGACCTATCCACGTCTCGAACTTGAAGGTCAGGAAGAGGTTCAGTCATGAGTACGGCTTTGTTGGAGTTGCGCCAAATCACCGTCAGTTTTGATGGCTTTTTGGCGCTGCGCGATCTCAACCTCAGCCTTCAGCCTGGGGAGCTGCGCGCCGTGATCGGGCCGAATGGTGCAGGCAAGACCACGTTCCTGGATGTGATCACCGGCAAGACCGCTCCCACGGAAGGGGATGTGGTGTTCAAAGGACGCTCTTTGGTGGGAACGCGCGAGCACCGCATCGCGCGCTTTGGCATTGGCCGCAAGTTTCAGAGCCCTCGTGTTTTCGAGAAGCTCAGCGTTAAGGAGAACTTGGCTTTAGCGGTCAGCCAGCCGAAGCAGCCCTGGTCATTGCTGGTGGGGGGCCTGAATGGGGAGCAGCGCGATCGTGTTCATCACCTGATGAGCATCGTCAATCTGCAGAACCGTGCCGATTGGGCAGCTGGGTCGTTGTCCCACGGTCAGAAACAGTGGCTTGAGATCGCCATGCTTGTGGGTCAGGATCCCGACCTGTTGCTGGTGGATGAGCCGGTGGCTGGGCTCACGGATGAGGAGACCGATCTGACGGCGGATCTGCTCAAGTCGCTGGCCGGGGATCACACCGTGTTGGTGATTGAGCACGACATGGAATTCATACGGCGACTTGAAAGTCCGGTGACGGTGCTGCATCAAGGCCATGTCCTCTGTGAGGGCACGATGGATCAGGTGCAGGCCGATCCCCGGGTGATTGAGGTTTATCTCGGCACCACTGAGGAGGAAAACCAATGACGAACCTGCTGGAGATTCAAGGCTTCAACACCTTTTACGGTGAAAGTCACATTCTTCGGGATGTTGATCTCAGCGTGAAATCGGGGGAGATGGTTTGTCTGATCGGCCGTAATGGTGTGGGTAAGACCACCCTGTTGAAGTCGCTGATCGGTCTGTTGCGCCCCCGCTCCGGAACCATGGCGTTTGATGGTTCTCAGTTGGATCGTCAGGCTCCGCATCAGCGGGCTCGGGCCGGGATTGGTTATGTGCCGCAAGGTCGCGAGATCATCCCCCAGCTCACGGTGGAAGAAAATTTGCTTTTGGGGATGGAGGCGTTGCCGGGTGGATTGGCCCGGCATCGCCACATTGATCCATTCGTGTATGAGCTGTTTCCGATCCTTCAGGAGTTTCTACCGCGTAAGGGCGGTGATTTGAGTGGGGGTCAGCAACAACAATTGGCCATCGCCCGTGCGTTGCTCGGCAAGCCAAAGTTGCTGCTGTTGGATGAGCCCACGGAGGGCATTCAGCCCAACATTGTTCAGGATATTGAAGCTGCTGTTCGGCGGATCATCGCCGACACCGGGATCGGGGTGTTGCTGGTGGAGCAACATCTCCACTTCGTTCGCCAGGCTGATCGCTATTACGCGATGCAACGGGGCGGCATTGTTGCCAGTGGCTCAACCAGTGAACTCAGCCAGACGGTTGTTGATCAGTTCCTGAGCGTTTAGAGCTTCGCTTCTGATGGCTTCTTCCGGGTCAGCTCAGCTGGCCCAGATGGATTCTGTTGCAGGCTCTTCATTCATGGCGTAATCGCTCACGTCGGCACGCACGTGCAGCATCTGCCCTGTCATCGACATTTTCCAGATTTCCAGGCGCGCATCCTCGGGGGCTTCGAACCAAAAGACCTCTGTGGGCATCACCACCTTTTCTCGGTAGAAGTGGTCGGCACCAATGCATTTCACGATCACCATTCGGCTGGTGTCGTTTTTGTAAACACACTCAATCATCCTGAGCATTTGGAATGATGCCAATCTCGTGGTCTTAAGACAAGAGGAGTGTTTGATTGGTCACCGAATCAGCACGCCTTTAGATTTGATACAGATGAGTTGATACAGAGTCGGTCGATTGTGTATCGACCGTCACGATTTTGCTCTGGGCTTTGAGAAGTGAGTGCCCAATAGCGTTTTGAAGATCGCACAGAGTGGCTCTTTCGTTTCAGCTGAAACAATTCTTTTTCGCTGCTTTTTGCATGATTGCTTTGTCGATCGTGGGGATTGCAGAATGGAGAAAGCAATCGGTTTGAGTGTTTCTCAGCAATTCGATGTTGAGCGGATGAATCGCGCGATCGAATCAACAATTGATCCACAGCAGCTGCAGGTTTTGGCCAAGCAATTGCTTCAGGCGTGGCATTCCCAGCGCGCTGCCACAGTTTGGATCACGCGAGAGCGGGAGCAGCTGGGCTGAGGTTCAATGCGTTGGCTTCAAGCAGCGAGCTCAGAGGTGATGCGTTGCGGATTGTGATTCGGCCGTTTCAGGGATGTGCGATCTGCCTGTCCTGCTGCGGCCAGATCAGCTTGAAGGGCTGAATTGCAACTGCGCAGTCGCGACCAGCTGGGCAGCTGATGGGCAATCGGCGCCTGCATCAGTTTGGCCAGGCCGGGTCGCAGCAGGCCGGCGAAGTTTTGAACCGCCAGTTCTTCGCCATGGCGGTCGTAAGGCAACCGATTGATGGCTGAATCAAGGCCGAATTGCCTCACGCGATCCTCGCCAACTCGCCGATACAGCACCTCAAGGGTCGGCAGTTGATCCATCGACATCACACAACCTTCGTGTTCCATCAGGCCGCGCAACACCGTGCCGAAAATTTCGCCCGCCATGCGCTGCAGGCCTTCGCTGGGTTGTTGGCCCAGCTCCTTGTGTTTGTGGTCGAACAACCCCAGATCCACTTGAGCGATTCGGCTGGAGGCCACATGGCGATACACCTCAGACAGCAGGCCCACCTCCAGTCCCCAGTCCGACGGGATGCGCAGATTCATCGCCAGATCGGTGGTGAAGGCGAATTCACCAGCTAGTGGGTATCGGAATGACTGCAGGTACGACAGGTAGGGCAGAGGTCCGAAAATTTGCTCCAGGCTGGCCAGCAGTGGGCCAACAAACAGACGGGTGGCTCGGCCCTGAAGCGCTTGGGTTTCGAGGGAAAGGCGGCTGTAGAACGCCTTCACGTAGGCAATGCCGTGGGATCGATCCAGAAGGGGACGGAGCATGCGCTCTGGATACGCCGATCCAAAGGTTCTGATGTCGGCATCGAACAGGCCAACCACCTCAGCGTTCTGGCACGCCACTCCGAGCCCCTGCCAGACCGCCCAGCCCTTGCCTGGTGGTCCGGTCACGTCGAGCCCCAGTTCACCGACAGATTCGAGCAACTCGCGGACGGCGGGGCCGTTGGTCCAGTGCACCCGAACGGGGAAGGGCATCCCTTCGAAAAATTTTTCCGCCGCTTTGACGTCTTCCGCGCTCGTGGCCGCCAATGCCACCACCAGTTCGTTGAGTCCCTTCAGGCCCGAAAGTGTGTCGCGAATCAGGGCGAGGGCCGGGCGGCTGAATTCCTCCATTAGGCAGGGGATCAGCAGGGTTGTGGGTCGCTGACTCAGTTCCTGGTTGAAGGCAACCGCATCGAGATTGCCCAAGCTGTAGTCATGGACGGTGCTGATCAGGCCCTGCTGAAAATCCATGTGGTGTTCGATGCAACAACAGAGGTCAGAGTCCTGCCCCATACCTGAAAGGTCTGGAGGAGGAAGGTGATGCAGCCCCCGCGCGACGAGACGCTGCGGACCCTGCTTGGAGATCTGTACCCGAGCAATTCTTCCGGGGATGGCAAGGAGTTGTCGTCGCAATTGCTGCAGATCTTGAGCCAATCGTCAGGAGATGGCGATATGGCAGAACACATCGATCGCTGGGACGGTGGCGATGTGGTCTTGATCACCTACGCCGACACCATTGGTGAGCAGGGTTTTCCTGGGCTTCAGGCCTTGAAGACGTTTGTGAATCGCCATCTGCAGCCCTTCGCAGCGGTGATTCATGTGCTGCCGTTTCTGCAATCCACCAGTGATGGCGGTTTTGCGGTGGCCAGCCACACGACGCTTGAGCAGCGTTTCGGTGATTGGCGTGATCTCGCCGCCCTGGCCCAGGGCCGACGGCTGATGGCGGATCTCGTTCTCAATCACGTGTCGGCCTCTCACCCCTGGGTGCAGCAGTTCATGCGCGATGAGCAGCCCGGCCGCTCCTGCGTGCTCGAGGCAGCCCCGGATCCCTGCTGGGCGGATGTGGTTCGTCCGCGCAGTTCCAATCTGTTCACGCAATTGAGGGGCCCCGTTGGTGCCCGTCAGGTCTGGACCACCTTTGGCCCCGATCAGGTGGATCTCAACTGGCGCAGTGCGGAGGTGCTGCTGGGCTTTGCCCGGCTGATGCAACGCATGGCCCGGCATGGGGTGCGCTGGATCCGTCTGGATGCCGTGGGTTTTGTTTGGAAGGAACCCCACACCTCATGCATCCATCTGCCGCAGGCCCATCAACTGGTGCGGGTGCTGCGTCTGCTGCTCGATCAGGTGGGACCCGATGGCGTTGTGGTCACCGAGACCAACGTTCCGGAGCAGGAAAATCTCTCGTATCTGAGAAGCGGTGATGAAGCGCATCTCGCTTACAACTTTCCCCTGCCGCCCTTGCTGCTGGAGGCCAGCGTCAGTGGTCGGGCCGATCTGCTCAATGCCTGGCTGAGTCGTTGGCCCGCCTTGCCGCCGCAGACAGGGCTGCTCAATTTCACCGCCTGTCATGACGGAGTCGGCTTAAGACCCCTGGAGGGCCTGATGCCCCAGAAGCGCTTGCTGCAGTTGTTGATCGGCTGCGAGCAACGGGGTGGATTGGTCAGCCACAGGATGCTGAGTTCCGGCGACGAAGTTCCCTACGAAATCAACATCAGTTGGTGGAGTGCCATGGCGGATGGGGGGATTGATCCCACGTATCTCCAACGGGAGCGCTTCCTGCTCACCCAACTGTTGATCCTGGCCTTGCCAGGGGTCCCCGCTTTCTATCTGCCGGCGTTGTTGGCGGCTCCCAATGATCTGACCCGCTTTCGTCGCACGGGCCATCGCCGGGATCTGAATCGGCCCCAGTTCACGGCCCAGGCCCTGGAGCGCCGCCTGGCCGATCCCGATTCAGATGTCTCTGCGCTGTTGCCGGCGCTGCGGCGGGCTCTGGCCGAACGGGCTGTTCACTCGGCCCTGCACCCGGATGCTCCGATGACGGTGCTGAGCGGGGACCGGAGCGATTGCGTCATCCTGCGGCGCTCCCGTGGGGGGGAAACGCTGGTGGCTGTTCACAACATCACGGCAGCGCGCCTCAGCTTTCGCCTTAGTGGCCTAGGTGGTGATCTGAACCAGCCCTGGGCCGATTGTCTGAGCGGTCATGTGTTCGAACCACATCAGTCGCATTCGCTAGAGCCTTATGAGGTGCATTGGTTGGTTCAGCCATGACCGCGAGTGTCGAGCCGGCGTGGTGGGTGGTGACTGATCTCGACGGCACGTTGCTGGATCACAGCTACGACTGGTCGCCGGCCAAGGATCTGATCCCTCAGCTGCAACAGCACCGGATTCCGGTGATTCCCTGCACTAGCAAAACGGCCGAGGAAGTGCGCGGCTTTCGCGCCGAGGCGGGGCTGCATGACCCCTACATCGTTGAAAACGGTGGCGCCGTGCACGGGGAAACTCCGGAAGGGGAGCCCTGGGAGCTGCCGTTGGGTCCGGATTGGACGGCGCTGAAACCTCAGTTGCAGCGACTTCAGGCCGAGTTGGGTGAGCCCCTGCGTCCGTTGGATGAACTCAGTGAGGCGGAAGGGCAGCGGTTGTTGGGGCTTGGCGGTGAAGCCTTACGCCAGGCGCAGCGGCGGTGCTGCAGCGTGCCTTTTGTGCCGCCCTCGGCAGAGGGGCGTCGCCGGCTTGAGGTTCTGGTTCAGCGGATGGGCCTGACGGTGGTGCAGGGCAACCGTATGGGTCACCTGCTGGGCCCAGACATCAGCAAAGGCAAGGCGTTGGCCACCCTGAAGCGACATCTGGGTGCTGAGCAGGTGAAGGTCTTGGCCTTGGGGGATTCCCCCAACGATCTGCCGTTGCTCGATGCGGCCGACATCGCTGTTGTGGTGCCCGGGGCCCATGGCCCCCATCCCGCGTTGCGTTCCGGGATCGCTGCCGGGCGTTTCCAGCTGGCGGCAGCCCCCCATGCCAACGGTTGGGATGAGGCTGTGCGCCGGATTCTTCGGATCTAGGCCATCGCTGGACCCTGGCTCAATCCAGCAAGGATTGCCATAGCTCCACTGCAGCAGTGGTTGCCGCCATGGGCTGACCGTTGTGGAATGCGATCGGTCGACAGCTGAGGCTGTTGATCAGAACGGCCTGATCGTCGATATCGAACGTGGCCGCCAGCTCGGTTTCCACCGCGATGCCCTGGGCCAGTGCACGGCCCCGCATCACCCCTGGGAGGCAGCCGCTGCTGAGGGGCGGTGTCAGCCACTGTCCGCGACGCCGGACCAGCAGATTGGCCGCCGTTCCGCAGCACAGGGCTCCAGCCGTGTTCAAGAGCAGAGCGTCGTCGGCCCCTTGCTCCTGGGCTTCCCTGCGGGCCTGGATCGATTGCCCGTAGGCAAAGGTCTTGCAACGGCTCAGGCGGCTGGAGGCGTTGCGGCGCTCATGGCGACTGGTGATGGTGGTGACGGCTGAAAATGTTGGTGTGCAGGTCTGGAGCGTGAGCCAAAAGCGGTGGTGCCCTAGGGCCGGCAGTCCGATTCCGCGCTGAGGTGAGCTGCCCCGGCTCCAGTTGAGGCGCAGGGCTCCATCGGCTTCGCTCAGTTGGCTGCGTTGAATCGCATCTCCAAGCAGAGGCTCCAGCGCGTTACGCTGCGGTGGCGGGTCCATGCTCAGCAGAGCTGCACTGTCGCTCCAGCGCTGCAGGTGCTCCTCCAGGAGTTGCGGTGCACCGTTGCGGATCAGCACCGTTTCAAAGAGGCCATCGGCCAGTAGCAGGGCGCGGTCGTCGAGGGGAAGCTGCAGGCTTGCAGCTGTCCCCCACTGGCCGTCGATCCAGGCGATAGCGGTGCTCATGCCAGCGCCTCCAGCAAGGGCTGCAGTTTCCACATCAACTCCTCTGCTTCGCCAAGGGGATCCGAGTCGGCGACGATTCCGCAGCCGGCATGGGCCCGCAGGGTGTCGCCTTGGCGCAGTAAGGATCGGATCAAGATGTTGCTGTCGAAGCTGCCATCCCAGTCGACCCGCAGCAGTGATCCGCAGTAAGGCCCTCGGCTGGTGGGCTCGAGCTCTTGCAGACGTTGGCAGGCCCGCAGTTTCGGCGCCCCGCTGATCGACCCCCCAGGCCAACTGGCTTCCAGAAGATCGACCCAGCTCAATCCGGTCTGAAGTTGTCCCTCCACGACTGAGGTGAGGTGATGCACGGAGGCATAACTTTCGAGACCTACCAGTTGGGGAACCTGAATCGAACCCGGCTGGCAGGCCCGACCGAGGTCGTTACGCAGCAGGTCGACGATCATCACGTTCTCGGCCCGGTCCTTGTCGCTGCACACGAGTTCCGCGGCGAGATTTGCATCCTGTTCGGGGTCGCCATGGCGCGGCCTGGTGCCTTTGATCGGCCGGGTTTGTACGGCTCCATCAGCACTCACCTGCAGAAACCGCTCCGGGGACGATGACAGCAACGCCTCGTTCTGGTCGCTGATGATCAGCCCTGCAAAGGGGGCAGGACAGGCCTGCCTCAGGGTGAGAAACAGCTCAAGGGCACTGCCTCCCTGGGGCCAGGCTGTGCTGCAACAGGCCGTGAGATTGGCTTGGAAGAGATCACCTGCAGCGATCAGATCACGGATGCGCTGCACTCCTTCGGCGTACTGCTTGGGTGTGGTGTGGTGACTCCAGGCCGTTAGGGGGATTGATGGGGGCTCGTCGTTGGGCTGCTCAGGGCTGGAGGCCAGCTGTTGGGTGAGGCGTTCCAAAGCAGCCGTGCTGCTGGCTTCGATCCACAGCCTGCGCTTTTGCAGATCAAAGCGAAGCACCGGATCGTGGCGGGCGATCCAAAGCGTGGCCATGCCATCGCTGGCCCAGGGGTTTCCCGGTTCCACCCAGGCGGCGGCTTCATAGCTCAGCCAGCCGCACCAATGCCCTGGGGCAAGCCCCCGCAGTGCCTCGAAGGGATTGCCGGCTCCTGACTCTCCAGGGAGACCGCGGCAGCAGATGATCTCCTGGGGTGCCACCGCCAGGGTGGCCCATCGGCCCAGGTTGCTGCCGTCGCCATCCAGCCAGACCAGGCCTTCTTCGCCGTAAGCATGGGCCAGTTGGTTCGCGAGCGCGTGGGGCTCCTGCCAGGGCAGTTCAAGCCGTTGGGGGCGGATCATGCCGCTGTGGAACTGCAGAGGTCAGGCCGGCCTGCCTCGCGGAGTGCTGCATCACGGATGCGGCAGCTGTCGCAGACGCCGCAGGGGTGCGTGCCGCCGCTGTAGCAACTCCAGGTTGTATTGATCGGAACACCCAGGCGAAGGGCTTCCTCAACGATGCGCACCTTGCTCCAGTGCACAAGCGGTGCCCAGAGTTGGGCGCCATGGCCTTCCCGACCGGCTTTGCTGGCCAGGTCGGCCAGGGTCTGAAAAGCGTTGAGGTAGTCGGGCCGGCAGTCGGGATACCCCGAGTAATCGACAGCATTCACGCCCAGCACCAACCTCTCGGCTCCGCGAGCCTCCGCCAGGCTGAGGCCAATGGAGATGAACACGGTGTTGCGCCCGGGCACGTAGGTGGGCGGAATGCTGCCTTCTTCCACGCCATCGGTGGGGATCGAGATGCTGGCGTCGGTGAGGGCTGAGCCCCCCCAGCTGGCCAGATTCACGCTGATGCAGTGATGCTCTGCCAAGCCAAGCTGCTCAGCAACGGCAGCGGCGGCGTCCAATTCGCGGCGATGGCGCTGGCCGTAGTCAAAGGACAGGCCGATGACGCGGTCGCCCTGCTCAAGGGCAAGGGCCGCAGCGGTGGCGGAATCCAAACCTCCCGATAGAAGTGCGATGGCAGTGCGTTGACTCATCTCAGAACCGTGAGTTCGTGCAGCGCGCAGTAGTCCTGCTCATCCAGCTCGGTGCCCTTGGCTTGTTCAAGCAGGGACAGCAAACCGCGCAACCCCTGATCCTGGAGCCCAGCCGTTGTCGCCTCCTCCAGGAACAGGCGCAGGTCTTTGCGCAGCAGGGCGGTGCTGAAGTTGGGATCGGCGTAGCTGTGATCCAGCATCCGTTGCAGCTTCTTGTCGAAGGTGGGGGCGTAGAGCGCAGACGGCCGCAGGATGGCCATGAACGTTTCCACAGGAACGCCGGCCCGCTGAATCAGTTGCAGGGAGAGGGAGAAGCTGTGGGTGAGGCTGGCGATCAACTGATTCAGGGCCAGCTTGGTGGCAGCGCCGGTGCCAACGGGGCCCACGAGCTGGGGCTCCTGGCAGAGATGAGAGAGGAGTGGCCGTTGTGCTTCGAAGACATGCTCTTCGCCGCCGGCCATCACCAGCAGCGATCCGTTCAGTGCCTGTGGTTTGCTGCCGAGCACCGGGGCTTCCAGATACCGCCCTCCCTGGTCCGCAACCTGTGTGGCGAGCTTGCGGCTTTCGTCCACCCCCATGGTCCCCATCGGGATCACCGTTGAGCCTGACAACGCCCCAACCGTGCTGATCACGGATGCGGTGGCAGCCCCGTCACGCAAGACGGTGACCAAGATGCTGTTGTTTTTCGCGGCTTGCCCCAGATCGTCGATCGCTGTTGCACCCTTCTCCACGAGGGAGACGATGCGGGAGCGGTCGCGATTCCAGACGTGGACCTTGAGACCCTGCTCCAGCAATCGCGTTGCGATCGCCGTTCCGAGGAGGCCTGTGCCCAGAACGGCCACTGAGGTCATGGGCTCAGGTGATCAAATTCTGTTCAACCTCAACGTAGTGGAGCAGACCCTGCCCTCAACGGCCTCCTTCAGCGGATTCCAAGCCATTTGTGGCTTTGCAGGCTGAGGCGCCATTGGGCGTGTTGACGCACATGCTCCACAGCCAGGGCTTCTCCGATGCTGCTCTCCCAGCCCGGCTGCAGCAGCCGCTCTGTGTCGTCCTCGCACTTGGATGCCATGGCTGCAGCGAAGCTGATGTCTTCCGGGCCATGCACCACAACTTTCAGCTCATGGCAGGCCTGCAAAAGCTCTTGCCGTGGGGGGCGGTGGCGTTTTGGCGAGAGGGTGATCCAATCGAAGCGTCCGCTCAGCGGATCCACCCCGCTGGTTTCCAGATGCAGGGGGAGACCGCATCGCGCATCGAGGCTCTGGGTGAGGGGCTGCAGATCGTGATGCAGCGGTTCTCCACCGGTGATCACAACGAAGCTGGCTCCCGCTTCAGCAGCCATCTGGGCGGCATCAGCCAAGGCATCGATGGGCTGCTCAGGGTGCCCTTGGGCTGGCCATGAGTGCTTGGTGTCGCACCAGGGACAGCCCACGGTGCAGCCGGCGAGCCGAATGAAAAATGCACTGCGTCCGGCATGGTGGCCCTCTCCCTGCAGGGAATGGAATGTCTCCACCACCGGGAGACGCTGGGAGTCAGCCATCGACGCGGTTCATGGGATCGCAATGTCCCCCTGTTGACGCAGGGCTTGAGCCGGTGAATCCGGAAGGCGTTGTTGGGCCGCTTCGATCAATCCCCGGAACAACGGATGGGGTTGTCCAGGCCGGGATAGGAATTCGGGGTGGTACTGGCAGGCGGTGAAGAACGGATGCCCTTTTAGTTCGATCAACTCCACCAGGCGTCCATCCGGGGACGTGCCGCTCACCACATATCCGGATTCCAGGAAAAGATTCCGATAGGAGTTGTTGAATTCGTAGCGGTGGCGGTGGCGCTCGTAGACCACCTCGTCTCCGTAGAGCCTCTGGGCGAGGGTTCCCGGCGCAATCCTGCAAGGGTAGACCCCCAGGCGCATCGTGCCGCCCAGGTCGACCACGTCCTGCTGTTCCGGCAGCAGGTGAATCACGGGATGGGGCGTGTTTTCGTTTAATTCAGCACTGGTGGCCTCGGTGAGGCCGGCCTGGTTGCGAGCCCACTCGATCACTGCGGTTTGCATCCCAAGACAGAGCCCAAGGAAGGGCACCCGTTGTTCCCGGGCCCAGCGAATCGCTGCAATCTTTCCATCGACGCCACGGTTGCCGAAGCCACCGGGCACGACGACGGCGTCCATTCCGCGCAGGAGTGCATCGGCGCCGTCCGCTTCAATCTGTTCGGCGCAGACCCAGTGCAGGTCGAGGGAGGCATCCTGGGCAATGCAGGCATGCTGCAGCGCTTCCACGACGGAGAGATAGGCGTCGTTCAGCTGCACGTACTTGCCCACCAGGGCAACCTTCACCGATGGGCCGGGATTGCGCAGCTTGTTGACCAGTTGTTCCCATGCCGCCATGTCGCTGTCATGGTCAGTCAGGTTCAGCACGTCCAGCACTTCACGGCACAGACCCTCCTGCTCAAGGATCAGCGGCACGGCATAGATGCTGTCGGCATCCAGAGAGGGAATCACGGCGCGGGTGGGTACCCCGCAGAAGCCGCCGATTTTCCGCTTGAGATCGTCGCTGATGTCGCGATCACTGCGGCAGACGAGCACATCCGGCTGGATGCCGATCGAACGCAGTTCCTTGACCGAGTGTTGTGTGGGCTTGGTTTTGAGTTCGCCGGAGGTGCCGATGAAGGGCAGCAGGGTGACGTGGATGTAGGCCAGGTCGTTGCGACCCACGTCCTCCCGGAATTCACGGATGGCTTCGAGGAAGGGCAGTGATTCGATATCACCCACGGTGCCGCCGATTTCCGTGATCACCACATCGGCATTGCTGTTGGAGGCAACCCGGTGGATGCGCTCGCGGATCTCGCCGGTGATGTGGGGAATCACCTGAACGGTGCCGCCATCGTAGTCGCCGCGGCGCTCCTTGTTGATCACCGATTGGTAGATCGAGCCGGTGGTCACGCTGTTCAGGCGTGACATCGCCGTGTCGGTGAAGCGCTCGTAATGGCCCAGGTCGAGATCGGTTTCGGCGCCGTCTTCCGTGACGAAGACCTCACCATGCTGGAACGGGCTCATCGTCCCGGGATCCACATTCAGGTAGGGATCCAGCTTGAGAATCGAAACGTTGTAGCCCCGTGACTTCAGCAACCGGCCGAGGCTCGCCGCCACGATTCCCTTGCCAATGCTGGACACCACACCACCGGTGATGAAGACGAATTTGGCCATGACCTGCCGGGCGACTCTTCAAATTAGCTGGCGTCGGTCATGGGCTCCAGGGGGAACCGGTGTTTTAGGAATCCAGGCCCTGGATGTAATCCCGGACTTTGCTGCGTCGTTGGGGTTGCCGCAGTTTGAGCAGGGCGCGGGTTTCGATCTGACGAACGCGCTCCCTTGAGAGTTTCAGCTCCTCCCCGATCTGGGCCAGGGTCTGGGGCGTGTCGTCCTCCAATCCGAAGCGCCGGCGCAGGACAGCGGCCTCCCGACTGGTGAGTTCATCCAGGAGATCCTCCAGATCGTTGTGGAGTTCGTCGTGGGTGAGGGTCTGCTCCGGGGTGGCATGGCCGTCCTCGATCAGATCCCCAAGCTGGGTGTCCTGTTCGCGGCCGACACGGGTGTCCAGAGACACTGAGCGGGGCACCCGGGCCAGGGTCTGGCGCACGGTGTCTTCACTGATGCCCAATTCGCGCGCCAGATCCGCGATCGAGGCAATGCGTCCTTCGTTGCTTGCAATCTCCTGCTGGACCCGTTTGATCCGGTTCAGTTTTTCGGTGACGTGAACGGGCAAACGGATCGTGCGGCTCTGGGTGGCGATGGCCCGGGTGATGCCCTGGCGGATCCACCAGTAGGCGTAGGTGCTGAACCGGAAACCACGGGTGGGATCGAACTTTTCCACGGCCCGCTCCAGCCCGAGCGTTCCCTCCTGGACCAGATCCAGGATTTCCATGCCCCGCTGCTGGTACTTCTTGGCCACCGCCACCACCAGGCGCAGGTTGGCCTGAATCATGTGGTCTTTGGCTCGCCGCCCGTTGCGGAGGGCCAGCTTCAGATCCTTAGCCTCCAGCTGGGCCTGCTCGGCCCAGGCCTGATAGCCCAGGTCAATCCGCTGCTGCAACTCGGGCAAGGGCAGTCCTGCCGCCCGGGCCCATTCCTGCTTGGTTGGCCAGTGGCTGTGCTGGTTGGCTTCCCGGCGTTGCAGTTCTTCGAGACGGTGCAGTTCACCGATGGCGGCATCGCTCTCAGCCAGCTCCCGTTGCTGGAGCAGCAGTGCTTCACGGCGCTGCACCAAGCGGGCCAGGGTGACCTCCTCCTCATTGGTGAGCAGGTCGACCCGGCCGATGTCCTGGAGATAAAGCCGCAGCAGATCCGTTGTGCCGCTGCTGCGGCGCTCACGGGTCCCCCCGGTCCGTCGGGGCTTGCTGGGCAAAAGCTGGCCTTGTGAAGTCCAACTTCAGGGTTCCTCGCCGTTGGCCGCGGTGCGACAAATGCGCTGATTCCCTTCGGGATCTGCTCAGCCCAGTAGCCGCCTTCAGTCTTCCTGGTCGGGCTCAACCCAGGTGCTGGCCACGTGCAGTTCCTCCAGCTGCTTGTCGGCAACGCCCCCTGGGGCACTGGTCATCAGGCAGCGGGCCTGCTGGGTCTTGGGGAAGGCAATGGTGTCGCGGATCGACTCCTCTCCGGCCAGCAGCATCACCATCCGGTCCACACCGAAGGCCAGGCCGCCGTGGGGCGGTGCGCCCACATCAAGAGCGTCCATCAGGAAGCCGAACTGCTCCTGGGCCTCCTCGAGAGGCAATCCAACCGTCTGCAACACCTGGCGCTGCAGGGCGGAGTCATGGATGCGCAGGGAGCCGCCGCCGAGCTCAAGGCCATTGAGCACAAGGTCGTAAGCCTGGGCCCGGGCTCCGGGCAGGGTGTCGGCCCACTTCGATGCGTCGCTGCCGAGATCCTCCGCATTGGGGGCGCAGAAGGGGTGGTGCAGAGCCTCGTAACGGTTCTCGTCGCTGTTGAACTCGAACATCGGGAAGTCCACCACCCAGAGGAAGTTCCACTGGTCGTTGTCCCGGTCGGCCTTCACCATGCCCAGCTCCTTGGCCAGGTACTGGCGCACCCGGTCGAGGGCCTTGTTCACCGTGGCGGTGTCGCCGGCACCGAACAGCAGCAGGGTGCCGGGTTCCGCACCGGTGCGGCTGAGCAGCTCCTGCTTCTGCTCATCGCTGAGGTTGTCCTTGATGGCGCCGATCGTGTCGATCTCACCGCCGTCGCGCACCCGGATGAAGGCCAGGCCACCGGCACCAGCTTTCTGTGCCTCGCTGAACACATCGCCGCCGGGCTTGATCCGCACGTTGCTCACCGCATCGTTGCCGCCGGGCACCGCGATGCACTTCACCGCGCCGCCGGACTTCACGGCGCCACTGAACACCTTGAAGCCCATGTCCTTGACGATGTCGCTCACGTTGGTGAGCTCCATGCCGTAGCGGGTGTCGGGTCGGTCGGTGCCGTAGCGCTCCATGGCGTCATGCCAGGTCATGCGTGGGAAGGGCCGCGGCAGTTCGATGCCCTTCACGGCCTTCCAGATGGCGCAAATCAGTGATTCGTTCAGCTCGAGGATCTGCTCCTGATCCATGAAGCTCATCTCGATGTCCAGCTGGGTGAATTCCGGCTGGCGATCGGCCCGCAGGTCTTCGTCGCGGAAACAGCGGGCCACCTGGTAGTACCGCTCGATGCCGCCCACCATCAGCAGCTGCTTGAACAACTGGGGGGACTGGGGCAAAGCGAACCATTCGCCGCCGCAGACCCGGCTGGGCAGCACGTAATCGCGGGCGCCTTCCGGCGTGGAGCGGGTCAGCACCGGGGTCTCCACCTCGATGAAGCCTGCGTCCTCCAGGAAGCGACGGGCGGCCTGGATGGTCTGGGCCCGCAGCCGCAGGTTGTCGTTCATGCGCTTGCGGCGCAGATCCAGATAGCGGTGGCGCAGCCGCAGTTCTTCGCGGGTGTTCTCCTCGTCGTGCACCGACACGGGGAAGGGCAGATTGCCTTTCACGCTGTTCAGCACGGTGATGCCGCTGGCGAGCACTTCCACGGCCCCCGTCGCCAGCTTGTCGTTCAGGGAGTCGCCGGGTCGGGCTCGGACTTTCCCTTCAACCTGCAGCACGGTTTCGCTGCGCAGATGCTCGGCGACGGCGAAGGCGTCGGCGCCCAGATCCGGGTCCACCGTGATCTGCACCGTGCCGCTGCGGTCCCGCAGGTCGATGAAAATCACCCCGCCGTGATCACGGCGTCGATCCACCCAGCCGCACAGTTGCACCTGCTGATCAATGTTCTGTTCGCGCAGGTCGCCGCAACCGTTGCTGCGCATGGGATGTCTCAACTAGAGAAGAGCGAGTTTCCCACAGCAGCGGTGAGCTTCAGGCGCGTTTGTAGAAGGGCTTGCGAACGACCGTTGCCGGCTGGGCCTTGCCGCGGATCTCAACGCTCAGTTTGGTGCCGAGCTTGCCGAGGGACGGCGGCACGTAGGCCAGGGCGATCGCTTCTTCCAAGGTGGGTGACCAGGTGCCGCTGGTGACAATGCCCACCGTCTCTCCGTTGTGCATCACGGGGTAGTCGTGGCGAGCGATGGCACGACCCTGCAGCTTGAGCCCCACCAGGCGTTTGGCCGGGCCGGATTCCACCGCCTGCTCCAGCGCCTGTCGGCCCACAAAATCCACGGGCATTTCCAGGTGCACGAGCCAACCCAACCCGGCCTCGAAGGGATTGGTTTTGTCGTTCATGTCCTGGCCGTAAAGGTGCATGGCGGCCTCCAGCCGCAAGGTGTCCCGTGCCCCCAGGCCGCAGGGGGTGACACCGCGATCGAGCAAAAGCTGCCAGAGCTTCCGTCCGTCGTCGGCGTTGAGCAGGAGCTCGGCACCGTCTTCGCCGGTATAGCCCGTGCGAGCACTGAAGACCGGTTGGCTCAGGCCCTCGAGGTTGAGCATCCGGTGGCCGAAGCGGGGCAAGCCGCTGAGGTCTTCGCCGCTCAGCTCCTGCAGCAAACCCATGGCCTTAGGGCCCTGCAGAGCGAGCAGCACTCCGTCCTTTTTGATGTCGGTCACCCTCAGGCCAGCGGGCTCCATCTGTTCACGGATCCAGGCGGTGTCGCTGTCGGCGCAGGCGGCATTGATCACCAGCACCAGCGCACCCCGTTCGGCATCAATGGCACCGCAGTCGTAAACGATGAGGTCGTCGCGAATGCCGCCGCGCTCGTTCAGCAGAACCGAGTAGCAGGCTTCGCCGGGACCGATGCGGTGCAGGTCGCTGGGGATCAGCTTTTGCAGCGCATCCTTGGGATTGGCACCTTCGAGGCGCAGCACTCCCATGTGGGAAATATCGAACATGCCGACCCGTTCGCGAACGGCCTTGTGCTCCTGGATCAGGCCGCTGAACTGAACCGGCATCTCCCAGCCTGCAAACGGCACCATGCGGCCCCCGGCGCTACGGCAGGACTCGAACAGGGGAGTGCGCTGCAGGGACATGGGGGCGGCCGATGAGAAGCGCATTCTTATGGAGGGCTTCACGATCCGGAAGGGAACCCGGAAATTTGCCCCTGTCCATGGTCCGTTTCGCAGACCGTCACTAGCTTGAGCGCGTTTCCGGAGCGCTTGTTTGGCTGCGAGCTCCTGCTGTCGCAGTTGTCAGTACTGCACCCTGCCGGCAGGTGCGAAGGGGTGGTGCCGTCTGCGCCGGTTGGAGGTGCATGCCGAGATTGCAGATCTGATGGTCTGTCACCACTGGACCCCCCGTTCCCCCAATCTTCTGGCTCTGCAGAGCAGCGGTGTTGGAGAGCGTCAGCTGGAGCTGGATCGCAGCTTGACGTGAGCCTGGATCCATCCACGTCTCCGCCATTGCTGATGGCCTCCACCGGATGAACGCGGGATACTGCAGCCAACCCCCGTTGTTGCCTTGTCCGCCTCAGCTCCGCTGACTCCTTTGGAACTGATCCAGGAACAGCCTGAGGTGGATCGCCTGACCCTTCCCACCGGCGCAACTGTTTTCAGTGCCGGTGAGCCTGTGCAGTTCATCCATGTGATTGAACGGGGATGGATGGAACTGAGCAGTGGTCCGTTGAACCGCATTCGCTTTGGTGCCGGTGAATTGTTTTTCTATGAGGATCTGGTGGATGGCGCCGAGTGTCACAGCCGTGATGCCACAGCGGTGACGCCTGTTTCGTTGTTCCGCCTGAGCCGCTCCAATTTTCTGGCGCTCATCCATCGGCACCCAACGCTGGTGCTGCAATTGCTCAGCAAGCAGCACAGCCGTTTGCGGCAGCAGCGGGCTGATGCCCGTCACTTCTATTGATCGCCACCCAGGAGCAGCAGCAGGCTGCGGGTCACCTTGGCGGCCAGCACGGAGCTGATGCCACTGGTGTCGAGTTGTGGGGCCAGTTCCACCACATCGGCCGCCACCAGGTGATGCTCTCGAAGCATCCCGATCAGGCTGGCGAAGTCAGACCAGTTGTAACCACCGGGTTCCGGTGTGCCGGTTCCAGGCAGAACGGCGGGGTCAAACCAGTCCAGATCGATGGTGAGATAGATGGGTTTCCCCTGCAAGGGAGCGAGGGCCTGTTGAAGGGCGTCGACGCTGGGCATCAGCCGGCCGCTCTCGTGCAGTTCGCTGAATTCCTCCCGCGTGCCACTGCGGATCGCGAGTTGAAACAGCGTCTGGCTGGGAAGAACCTCCAAACAGCGGCGCATGGCGCAGGCATGGCTGTGGCGGGCCCCCAGCCAGCTGTCCCTGAGGTCGGCATGGGCATCCAGCTGCACCAGCACCAGGTCGGGGTGGCGTTGTGCCACAGCCTCCACGGCACCTGAGCTGATCGAATGCTCCCCGCCCAGCATCAGGGGCCTGAGCCCCAGGCTGAGCACGGCTTCGGTCGCCTGCTTCACCTTGGTGAGAACGGGCTCAGGGTTGCCGAAGGGAATCTCAACGGCACCAAGATCCGCAAAGTCGAGATCCTCCAGATCCAGGTTGAGTTGCGGGCAATAGGTCTCCAGGCCAGCGCTCACCTCTCGGATGGCGGCGGGGCCGAAGCGGGTGCCAGGGCGAAAGGAGGTGGTGCCGTCATACGGCACACCAAACAGACCAACGCGGCAGTCGGCAGGGTTGCGACGGGATCCCATGAAAATGGTTCCGTTGCTGTCAAACAAACTGTCGAAAAGCCCACTCGGCGGTTGTGCGGTCATGGCTGCAGCTCCCGTTCGACGAAGGCGGGGATGGCGTCCATGGCCCCCCGCTGCCAACGCGGGGACCAGATCTCGCAGCCTGCGGCGATGGCCTCGCTGCGCTCTGGGTCTGGAGTGCGGTAACGGGGTGTTGTCATCGCAGCGAAGGTCCAGCTCCACCAGCCGCTGGGGTACATCGGCACCCAGCCATAGAGCGGGTCGGCATGGTCAAACACCTCGCGTAACAGGCGCACCATGGCGATGTGGACATCGCGGAAGGCTTCCGGAGATTCGCTCTGCGTGCCGAACACGCCCCCGGGCTTCAGCAGCCGTCGGCAGTTTTCAAAGAAGGCGCGATTGAACAGGCCTTCGGCGGGTCCGGCGGGATCAGAGCCATCCACCAAGACAACGTCATAGCTCTGGTCCTCAGCCTCAGCGGCCCAGGCGATGCCATCGCCCACCGTGAGCTGGAACCGCGGATCAGACCAGGCGGATCCGCCGATGTCGGGAAGGTGTTCCCGGCTGAGTTCCACCACACGCCCGTCAATCTCCACCATGTCCAGCCGCTGGACGCCTGGGTGGCGCAGGCATTCCCGTGCGGTGCCGCCGTCCCCGCCTCCGATCACCAGAATCCGCTCGATTGAGCTGGCGCTGCATAGGGCTGGGTGCACCAAGGCCTCGTGGTAGTGGCGTTCCTGCTGTTCCGCTGTCATCCAACAGCCATCCAGGAGCAGCCCCCGCCCGTAGCGCTCACTGCGAATCACGCTGATCCGCTGGAACGGACTGGTCTCCTCGACCAGCACCTCTCCCTTCAATCCATAGCGGACGCCGCGGTGTTCTTCGTCAATCCAGCTGCTCATGGGCTGCGGTGGGCATCTCTCCAGCTAAGGACCCGGTGGGGCTGTTCCCAAACACCAGATGTGGTGCTCTTGGGATTGACGAACGCAAGATGTGGAGGTCGAATGTGCTTGGTTGGGGAGTTGCTGTGGAAGAGGGCAGCTCCAAAGCCTTTTTCGTCAGATCAAGGCTTTTGTTTTATCGATAGGGATCAGGGTTGGTGCAGGTGCTCTCTCTTCGAAGCATCAACCTGGTGGGAGCATCCTGTTGTTCTTGAGCCAGGAGATGGCTGGTGCAAGACCTGGTGGTGAACGAGCGGTTGACCATTCCGTCCAGGGAGCTGCGCTGGCGGTTCAGCCGCTCATCCGGCCCCGGCGGGCAGGGGGTCAACACCACCGATTCCCGTGTGGAATTGCTTCTGGATCTAGCGAACTGTTCCTGTCTGGGTCCATTTCGCCGCGCCCGATTGCTGGAGCATTTCCAGACCCGTTTGGTGGAGGGCTGCCTACGGGTTGTGGTCGCAGAAGAACGCTCCCAATGGCAGAACCGACAGAAGGCTCTGCATCGCATGGGGGAGCTGCTGCGGGAGGGCTTGCAGCCAGCACCGCGTGCCCGAAAGGCCACCCGGCCGGGTCGTGGTGCCGTGAAGCGGCGGTTGGACACCAAGAAAAAGCGTGGTGACCTCAAGCGTCAACGGCGCAGTCGGCCCTCCCTGGACGATTAATCGGATCCAGAGGAGGGCGAGTGTTCCGCTCGGATCGCCGCTTTGGCCTGTTTCCAGAGGGCTTCCAATTCGTTGATGCTGCGGCCCTGCAGATTCCCTTCCAGGGCAGCTTCAACGCGGGAGAAGCGGTCGAGGAAGCGTTGATTCGTGCCGGCGAGGCCTTCTTCGGGTTCGATTTGGCACCAACGGGCCACATTCACCAGGGTGAACAGCAGATCGCCCAGTTCCTCCTGGGCATGGCCTTTGTCGCCGTTGGCCACCGCCTCCTTGAGTTCTTCCAGCTCCTCATGGACCTTCTCCCAGACGCCGGCCATGTCATCCCACTCGAAGCCGGCTTTGGCCGCTTTCTTGGAGATGGTCATGGCTCCAGCCAGGGCCGGCAGGCCCCGCACCTTGGCTCTGAGCCGGTCGCTGAGGGGGCTGGAGGAGCCCGCCAGGGCCTCGGCCTGCTCCTCGAGCTTGATGGCCTCCCAGCTGCGTCGCACCTCGTCACTGGTGCTGGCGACGGCATCGCCGAACACATGGGGGTGACGGCGGATCAGTTTGTCGCTGATGCCATCGGCAATCGCATCCAGATCAAAGCGCTTCTGCTCCCGAGCGATCTGGGCATGCAGCACCACCTGCAGCAGCAGATCCCCCAGCTCCTCCTTCATCTCGGCATCGCTGCCCTGGCGGATCGCATCGGCCACTTCATGGGCCTCTTCCAGCACGTAGGGCACCAGCGAGGCATGGGTCTGCTCCAGATCCCAGGGACAGCCCGTTGTTGGATCCCTGAGTTGGGCCACAACATCGATCAGTCGCTGGATGGCGTCAGAAGGAGCGTTGGCCATGCCGGGGCAACAACTGGGGCAACGCCCACCTTCTCATCGCTGTCGTTTCTTCGACCATTCCTGGGGCCAGGGGTCGCCATCGAGGATCAGGTGGATCCAGGCACTGCCCTCCAAACCCACAAGCAGAGAGATGAACTCCCGTGGGTGCTGATGCATCAGTTGCTGGAGCGTCGTCAGCAGCACCGCTGGTGAGAGTGTTGGAACCGCCATGCTCACGATCAGGCACCAGGTGAGCAGCACCGCCAGGCGCGCGGTTGTTCCCAGCAGAGGACCATGGGACCAGAGCGAGCGATGGGGAATCAGCAGGCGGTAGGGCCACCAGAGAAAGCCGAGGGCTCCCCAGCGCCGCAGCGCATTGGAGCGGGTATCGAGGTCTGGGGACAGCCATAAACCGCCAGCCAGGCAGCTGGCGGCGGCGGTTAAGGCTGCAGCCCATCCCAGCACCAAGCCCACAGCGATCCCGAGCGGGAGGCTCAGAACCCAGATGCTCTGGTCGTGGCGGTGACCCGTTGCCAAGCCTTCGGAGCTGCTGTGCGTCCCCAAGCTGACGCGTTAGGGCAGAATCTGCCCGGTGGGGCGATTAGCTCAGCGGTAGAGCACCTCCCTTACAAGGAGATTGTCACAGGTTCGATCCCCGTATCGCCCATCCTTCAAATCCCGCTTCTCAACTGGTCTTCCCGCTTTGAGCGGGGAGGCCGTTTTTCTTGATTGTTATCTAGGTGTGCTCCAAATCGTGCTCCAAATCGTCCTATCATTGAGGGCCTAAAAGCTCGCTCCACAAGTGGCTTTCATGAGTGGATCGGTTATGCCACGAGCCACAGCAACGGAGATAGCGGAGCGTGTTGAACACCTCCAAGGAATGATCCTGGCCGGGCAGTCCAACACGGTTTGTCTCACTTTTGCGCGACAAACGTGGGGGATCTCACGGTCGCAGGGCTACCGGTTGCTGAAGAAGGCGTGGGCCCAGATCAAGGACGACATCAATGAGAGCGGCATCGACCGGCAGGAGCTGCTGTCGTGGTCAATCCAAACGCTGATGGCCGCGGCTGGGCAGGCGATGCAGCAGAAGAACCCTGGTGCCGTGGTGAGCGCCATCCGCCAGCTCGATCACATGACTGGCACTGGGTACAACTCCCACCGCGGCCAAGGCGTACGCCGTCGATCCTGAAATCTGCTGGATGTGTTTCAACTCCTGGAGCAAACAACGATCGAAGAGTTGGCCTTATTGCATTGCATGCCGTTAGCTTCAGCTTCCTTGGTGACTTTGTCGATACGCGCTCCCACCCTGCTGCCGCCCGCGGCAATGAGCTTTCCACCGACTTCTATGGGTACGTTCGGTGCGGGCAACACGATCCACTCATACTGGTCTATTGGACCGTAGTCGTACTCGATCTGACGAATGGTTAAACGACCAGCCATATGGGAGACATAGTTGCGCATAGCTAGAACTGAAGCTCCATCGGGAATCACCCGCTTTGCCTGCTGGAAGTGCATCGCCTCCTGCATGCGAGGTAGATAGCGAGTGCTGTAGTAACCGATTCGGCCGTAGGCAAATAACGCAGTTGTGGCGAGCAGTGCTGTGATCGCCACAATGCGTTTTGCATGTAGCCGCATCGAGGTTGGCGCTGTACCTATGGAATCGATACAACCTGCGATCAGAAAAGCAAGAATTCCAACGGAGTAGTGGTGATTTAGCTCTCGCTGAATGCCGGAGGCTGAGATCAGATTCGTGAGATAGATCGGGCTGGCACCCAGTCATGCCGGCCAAGAACGCAGCCGGAACAATGCAAGGAACGGAAGCGAAAGGCCGACCGTGTAAAGCAAGATTGATTCGGGGGACGCTTCACTAAAGACCGTCCATGGTTTGGAAAGCAAAGTGATGATGATCTCCAGCTTGCTGCCGCCGAGATAGCCCAAACGAAGATTTATGTAATCGCCGCCTGCAGAGGCCATCTTTGAGGCGATCAGCCACCATGCCAAGGAGATGCCTGCGGTAATTCCGGCTCGGGTCCGTTGACCCCGTGCCAATGCATAAAGAGCCAAGCCAAACCCGAAGAGAGCTTGAGCACTCTTGGCAAAAAGGCTCAACAGCAAGGAGGCGTAATAGAGCCAGCGGCGCTTCTGCGTTGTTTCTGTGATTGCGAGCAGCATCAGCGGCAGGGTGAGCACCTCTACGTGAAACTCACCCCGATTCACAAGAAAGCTACAAGGGTTAAAAATGATGGCGATCATCAGGGCCCAGATGAGCTGAGGCGCGATATTCCTGCGACGACACAATTCTGCGCTTAAGGCCGTCAGCGATCCCAGTGCTAGTCACTGCAGCGCAAGAAGCGTGTAAGCATTTGGCAGCAGTTTATAAATGAGCGAGATCGGCAGCAGAAGCAGCGCAAAGTGGTCTTGCAGTGGCGTGATGTCACGCAGGCTGCTGATGGTTTTGATATGTCCGTTTGCGATCAGCCAGTTGAACTGCTCGAAGATGCCCAAATCCCAACCCTGTGTTCCCAGCAGAAAGTGCTGAATTGCGGTGCTGCCGAAAAGCACAGTTGTGTAGATGATCGTAAGGATCAGAAAAGGGCGCCGAGTAACAGGCAGTTGGGAGTGAATTTCCAAGCTGTGCTTCAGCAACTTATTGCAAGTTTGAAGTAAGCATGATCTGATCCAGACAATGTGGCAGCCCTGGCCAGAGCCAACCCTGGACGCGAAATCCGACTCAAGGGTTACGACGAACGCCCCAGCCTCAACTGGTATGCCGAACAACGCATTGAGCGCTTCAAAGGTGGCCCAGGCCACCATCTCACCGACAAGCCGCAGAAGGACTGCATCACCGAAGGCCGTGCCGGGAGATGGACCTTGGCCAACTGTCGGTAGCCTGAGCCCGACTGGAGCGCACTGTGTCGTCCACCGCGGAACGTGAAGGACCGACAAGCCATAGCGGCCTGTCCATCGTGCTGCCCACCTTCAATGAAGGTGGTTCCATCCGCCAGGTGATCGAATCCCTGCTTCACCTGGGGACGGATCATCCGCTCGAAATCCTGATCGTCGATGACGATTCCCGCGATGGCACCCCAGATCTGGTTCGCGCCCTGGCCCGCCAGGACCCCAGGATCCGGATCATCCAACGGGTGGGACGCTCCGGGCTGGCCAGCGCCATCAAGGAAGGCCTGATCGCAGCCCTCTATCCCACTGCAGTAGTGATGGACAGCGATGGACAGCACGAACCGACCTCCGTGGGCGAAGCCGTGCAGCTCCTGGATCGAGAGGGACTGGACCTTGTGGCCGGGAGCCGCTTCCTCGACCGCTCCGAAATCCGAGGCCTCAGTGATCGACGAACCGATGGCTCCACCCTCGCCAACCGTCTGGCCCGGTGGAGCCTGCACAGATCCTACCGGCACCTGAGCGATTACATGAGCGGCTTCATCGTGCTGCGCCTCGACCGCTGCCTGCCGCTGGTGCGTCAAGTGGACGTGAACGGCTTCAAATTTTTCTACGAACTCCTGGCCATCAGCCGCGGCCGCCTGCAGGTGGGAGAAATTCCGCTGCGTTTTCAGCCAAGGCTGCATGGCAGTTCCAAGCTCGATCTCGCTGTTCTCTGGGACTTCGTCGTGTCCCTGATTCACACCGCAACCCTGCGGCTGCTGCCGCGGCGGGCCATCAGCTTCGGGCTTGTGGGCGCCTCAGGTGTGGTGGTGCAGCTGCTGTCCACAGCACTGCTGATGGGCCTGTTCAACCTGGCGTTTCAGCAGGCGCTTCCTGTGGCCGTGATCACCGCCGCAAGCTCGAACTATCTGGTGAACAACGCCCTCACCTTCCGCGACCGACGCCAGAGCGGACGGCAATTGATCGGGGGGTTGCTGAAGTTTCTGCTGGTGGCCTCCCTGCCGGCCCTTGCCAACGTTGGTCTTGCCACCAGTTTCTACACCCTGATCCAGGCCCATACGCTCTGGGCCCAATTGGCAGGCATTGTTGTCGTCTACGTCTGGAACTATGCGGCCTCATCCCGCTTCGTCTGGAACAACCCCTAGGCCGGCCTGGCTGCCAATCGGCCTGGGAAGCCTGCTGCGGTTGGTGCAGACAGAGTCGTTTCGGTGGTTTAGGCCACAGCCTGGGCCACAACAACAGGTGCCGTGGCGATTGAGTTCTGTGATGGCAATGGATTTGCTGGCATCGACCATCTACACACAGCGCAGTTGGTCAGGGCTCAGAACGGGGTTTTGCGGTTCACCAGCGGGAGCTGACGACGGCGGCGCCTCTAAGATCTCTCAGGTGTTTTCCCAACAGTTGTGGCGGCAGCCATGGGGAGGTGCTGGCCTTGCTGGAGCTGAGCTTGCTGAAGGGCGCAGCCAACTAAGGCGTGGCAGTGAGCATCTAACCCGAAGCAGAACAACGCGCAAGCAACCCAAACCTCAGCGGTGCATCAGCAAGCTATGGCCGCATTGGACTGATTAACAGCTTAAACAGTAGTTCATGCAATGGATTCAGCATGTTTAATCCACTCAAAATTTAGTAGCAACCACTCTCTCGCTACCCGGCAAGTCACATTAATCATGAAAGGCGAAATACTTAACATCAAGGAATTGGGCAAGCTTGGATTTAACGCCAAACCTCTTTGGATGTTCTTGGTAATAGCAATTTGCGTTGCCTTTAGCTTACGGACATTACTTTTGATCGATGCTTCAACTCTTTGGGGTGATGAGCTTTATACCGTAGGCAAAAGCTTTCTTCCAAGCTTTAGAGGAATGCTGGGTAATTTAAAGGGGGATATGCATCCTCCCCTTTATGACATCTCGCTCTGGGTTTGGGGGCGTTTGTTAGGCCAAAGCCCAGTGACGCTTCGTTTATTTTCATGGCTGACTTACTTGGCAGCGGGCTTCATTATGGTTCGCCAAGCGTCAGTTCTTAGTGGAGCAAGCCCCAGGGTGGTCGCTATCGCAATGCTTTTTTCTTTCTGCAGTCCATATCCGATTCGTTTTGCAATCGAAGGCAGGAGTTATTCACTTCTTGTTTTTTTGGTTGCACTTCTCTGGTGGTGGCGAAATGCAGAAAATCGAGTGTTTTACGGAGTTGCTGCTGGTCTAGCCGGACTTACGCACTTCTATGGAATGGCTATTGTTCTTGCAGTTGCCACCTGGGATGGCCTAAAGCGTCGATGGGATTTCGTTTCTCCTGCTTTGCTAGGTGTTATTCCTGGATTGGCATATATTTTCTACGCGTTCGATCATCTCAGTACATCTGGGCAAGCATCGTGGATTCCCCGTCCAAGCTATGGTCTATTTGAAGAAATCTTGGCTCGTGGGATTGGCATTTGGCCGCTTCCAAAGCTAGCAATCTTTGCACTTTTAATTGTGATTTTGAGACGCTGTGGAGGCTTGAATATTTGTCGAAGGTCTAAATTACCTTTGCTTGACCGATGCGGCGTGATGCCATCTTTATTGATGGTTTTTGGTGTTGTAACCATTTCTTTTATCAAGCCGATTGCCTTTAGCAGATATTTTGTTGTGCTTACACCTGCTGCAATTCCTTTTTTGGCTAATCAGTTAGGTAGTTGGGATCTCAATCGCTTTGGTCGTTCTTGCTGTCTTTTCGTCCTAGGGCTTTTATTAGCCAGTTGGTGGGGACCCGGATTTGCTGATTTAGATACTGGAGTTAGCGGCATTCGCGAGTCTGATCAGTTTCGTTCGGTTAGCCAACGCACAAGTGGCCTGGTGAATCGGTTCAGTCCTCGTGCACGGATGTTTAATCTAAGTGATCACATGGAACTATCAATGGGCCGCATCCCTTTGGATCCGGAGCCGTGGGGCAACTATTCTGATTTAAAAAGTCTTCTCGAGAGTTCACCGCTACCTAAAGAGCTATGGCTTGCCAACAGTTCCACATCGGCAAATCGTCAACTAACCGCTCTACAGTCATACCAAGATCAGGTCGAAAGTGTTGGCTTCACTTGCCATGACCGATCAGCCGACCTAAGCCACGCACGAATCCTGCAATGTGAATACATCCCATAAATAAATATAAATTTACCCTTCATCGCGAAATCGCCTTCAGAACATCACTGGCAGACAGCATCTATTGATTTTATTGGCTATTTCAGCAATCGGGTGTCAACCTCCTTCGACGATCTAATTAGAGCAGAACTTGCAAGATTGTTCAACAGGATTTACCACCACCCCTGGTGTCAAAATCTTTTTTAACTGGCACAATCCCCTGCATAAGGGGTACAGAAGGGCAGCAATCGGCTGCATTTCATGCACAGATTGGGGTCATTCCGTGTGCTCTCTGCACCATCGGTCTCGCCTGGACTTCAGGCAGCTGCTGCATATGCAGGTGCTCTACCAGGTGAGCTATGGCCCCAAATCATTGTAATAGCCTTATATCATTTTTACCCTTTTTACCTTAAGGCGCATTTATCGGCGTTAAACCTTGAGAAACTTACTCACAACCTCAACTCTGGTGTTGCCTACGGCCAAACCGTCACCGTCGCCTACACCGACCCAACATCAGACGACGACAGCGATGCCATCCAAGATGCAGCTGGCAATATTGCGCCAAGCTTAAACACGACTACAATATTAAAAAGTTTAACGAGGCTTGGCGAGGCGTGTTGCAGATTCTTGGCACAACAATTAACGATAAAGATTCGAAGGAAAACGTTGGCGGGAAGCTTCTCAGAGCAGACATATCTCAGCTGAGCGACCGAGATACAAATCAAGCAATTTCATACCAATGGTATCTGGACGAAGCTTCGATTGCGGGCGCTACAACGCGTGACTTTTTAATTGGCAACAATATAAGTCCTGGAGCTATTCGCGTTGATGCAACATACACTTCATCTTCTGGGCAGCAAATAACCACCAGTTCACCAACAATTACCTCCGGCGATTGGCGCATTTTCAGCGGCGGAGAGGCGCGCACTGTTACGGGTGATAACCCCTACGAGGGGAAAATGGAGAGCAATATTGTTGGTGACAATCCGGCTCCCTTCATGGAGACCTACTCGCTGTCTTCTAGCAGCAGAAACCATGCTGGCGGTGGCTGGTTCGATGACGGATATCGAGCTGATGACGACATTCACTACATCAAAAGCTTGGAGGCAATCAATATTGGATTAACCGCCCAAGAGGGCAGTAATGTTATCAAGATTGGAGCCACATCAGGCAGCAAGAGAGCAGAACTTGGTGCCCGTAATTACAATACACGTGTTCAGGAAAATCAAGATATTTATATATCCGAAAAAATTTATCTGCCAAGCGCAGAGTGGGATCCAGTTACACAATATTCGACTCTAATCTTTCAGCATAAACAATACCCGGGAGCCGATCCCAATTTCGAGCTTAGACTGAGCAATGAAGGAGATTATAAATTATTTGCACGAAGTCCTTATGGGCACTATGGACTGGAAGAAGTAGATGGCAGGTATCGACACGATCAATATCCCATCGCCACTTTTTCACCTGATACCTGGCATGACCTCAAGATTCACCTAACACCATCTCAAGACAGCACGAAAGGAAAAATTACGGTCTGGCTGGATGGTCAAACAATATTCAATGAGACTGGCACCAATCTAAATGATGTAGACAACACCAACGACAGCTTCATGAAGCTTGGGATGTATACCAATATTGAAGATGATCGACATTACTTTGTCGACGCAGTCGAGATGGCAACCTTTCTGCCATCCACCGTGAACGATTGGGTCAACGGCACAACACCCGACACCACAACACCCACGCTCACCATCACCGACAACATCACCGGTTCAGCCAACGGTGAGATCGTCTTCTCCTTTCAATTCTCAGAGGCTGTTTCTGGTTTCACCGCTGATGACATCACCATCAGCTCCAATGCTTCCAAAGGATCCTTCTCAGGCTCAGACGGCGATTCGTCCTACACACTTTCCGTCACTCCAGACTCCAACTCCACAGGCACCATCACCGTCGATGTCGACGCAGATGTTGCCACCGACGCAGCGGGCAACGGCAACGACGCTGCAACACAAGCCTCACAAACCTTCGATACAACAACACCCACCTTCTCCTCAGCTGCCACATCCACTGACGGCAGCAAAGTTGTCCTCACTTACAACGAGGCCCTCTCGGCAACCACTGCAGCGGCTAACGCCTTCACAGTCACAACCGATGGCGCTGCCAATGCCGTCACCGCTGTTGACATCAACGGCTCCACCGTTGAGCTCACACTCACCAACGCCGTCAAAAACGATCAGACGCTCACCGTTGCCTACACCGATCCATCCGGCTCCAACGACAGCAATGCCGTTCAAGACAGCCAAGGCAATGACGCTGCATCGCTAAGCAGCACCTCGGTCACCAACAACTCCAACGTTGCTGGCACTCCTCCGGTAATTACCGGACCCTCTGGTTCAGCAGGTGATGCAACCTCCAGCAAATCAATCCCTGAAAATACAACCGCTGTTTCTCAACTCACGGCCAATGAAGCCGTCACATGGTCTCTCAGTGGCGGTGCTGATGCAGCCAAATTTCAAGTTGATGCCAATGGCAATCTGAGCTTTCAGGCAGCCCCAGATTTCGAAAATCCAAACGACCTTGGTAACACTGCTAACAACAACACCTACGTCGTCACCGTCCGTGCCACTGACACCGCTGGAAACACGGCCGATCAAACCGTCACCACCACCGTCACGGATGTTGATGAAACAGCAGTATTGATAACAGGTTCTTCTGGTAGCGCAGGGGCTGCAACAAGTGCAAAATCTATACAAGAAAATATTACAGGTGTGCATAGATTTACTGCTAATGAAACTGTTACTTGGTCATTAAGTGGAGGAGCTGATGCATCACTATTTGATATCAATTCCTCGTCAGGAACACTTTCATTTAAAACTGCTCCTGATTATGAAAATCCAACTGATAATGATAAAAATAATGAATATGTTGTAGTGGTAAGAGCTACAGATGCTCAAAATAATACATCTGATCAAACTCATACCGTTACCATCGCTGATATTGGAGAGAAAACCAACTCTGATGATACTTTCTACAAACTGTCTTATAAGAAAACAGATAATTCAACAATAACTCCATTATTTAGTCCTACTTTTGGAACTATCAACGGCGCTTTAACACTTAATCGTTTATCTAGCGCACCTACAATATCAAATAAACCTTCTGGTCTTTCAATAGGTCAAACTGGTATTGATTTTGAATTATTATTAGGGAATACTGCACTAAATGGCAAAGGTAAAACCACAATAGATTTAGCTCCACTTGTAGATGGCTTAACTACAACAGGTAAAAATATTGCATATTTTTCTTATACAGAGACAGGAGATGGATCTTCTCCTACAGCAACAACACTTACTTATGATCCTACTAAAAAAGCAGGAGCAAGATTTTATGATTTAAGTGGAGATGGAAATGCCGATACCGTTAATTTAGAGTTAGTTGATGGGGGTTATGGTGATAAAGATGGTATTAAAAATGGAACAATTCTTGATCCATCTACTGCAGGAGTTGTTGATCTAACTCCAGTTTTTACTGCAAGTACTACGGCATTAACTGTTGCTGATGCAAGTGATACAACATCACCTGCTGCTTTTAATTTAACTATAAGTATTAGTAGTATGGCGAGTACTGTGAATCAGATAGGTTATGTAGCTCTTAATGCGAATGAAAGCGATACTTTAACTTATGATTTGATCAAGAATAGAGGTTCAATATTACTTTCAAATGTAGAAAATTCTGGTGCACCTAATCTCTCTTCAATGGATTTAACTGCAGATATAAGTCTAATAAATACTCAAAAGTTGATTTTCTTTGAAGTCGTAGATACAACACTTGAATCTCTGCTTGCAAATAATACTAATTTGGATGGGTTTGGTTCTAGTTTTAATATCCTCAACCTTAGCGATACTTCAACAAATTCAGCTATTGCTTCTAATGGAGGGAACACAATTGCCATAGCTTTACAACAAGGTTTCTCCGGGGTGAACGATTTAATTGCAAGTGATTTAGGATTTAACCCAATATTAGATTTCTCAGGATTTGCCGGATTAAGTCTCGAGGGATCTGTTTCTGTTGCTAGAGAAGCACAATATAATAGTACTGTCGGTTTTTATAAAATACAAAATAGTAATGGAGCTGTATCTGACCCAATAACAGGAGATTTAATTACTCCCGATGAAACTGGTTATAAAGAGGCTGCATTACATTCAACTAATTTATTTTCCTCTCTTGGCACTCTATCTACTAGCGATGGAAATACTATAACAAGTTCAATCACATCATTCTCAGACTCAGAGATGATTGCTCCTTATGCTTCTGTTCATGACACTGATCAAACTTATTTCTCTTTTGCTGAAGCCAATGCTGATGGTATTTCTCATTTTAGAGAATTTGGGAATGGAGTTATAGGTTTAGAAGATTTACATGGTGGTGGCGATAATGATTTTGATGATTTTATCTTTGGATTTGATCTTAAATTAACTGTTTAATTTAAAGCTTATTTCTCGCAAAAAATATTATCGAATCCTTTCTAATATCTTATAAATGTCTATTGCTAGCACTGACTAAGACCAATTTAAAAGATAATGCTTGAACTCTATACTTAAGTGCTACGAAAATAACTTGTATGAGGTTGGTTGGTATTTGTACTATCGCTTCGATGGTTAATTTCTATAAGCCTCAGAGACGCTGTAGAGATTCTGTTTTGTCCTTGAATTCTCCTAGTAGCAGCTGTAAATAAGAGACTTTTCTCAGCTTGATGTTAGCCGTTAGGCTCATGCCTACTTGCAGGGGCAAAGATGATCCGCTCTTCAGATTCAGCTGTTGATCGTCCAGCTGAATCGTTACCGGGAAGCTGAGTTCTTGACGCTGTTCTTGAGGATCAGGCTCCAATGCATCAGAACCGATGCGAGTTACTTTGCCCTTTAGAACTCCGAAGTCACTGGAGGGGAAGGAGTCGATGCTTATGTCGGCAGACATGCATGCATCGCGATCTTGAGGGCAACCCTTGGGCACCTGTACGAAGCCGATCTTGTTGCTCGGCACCTCCACTTTCGCTTCGAGCGAACCCATCGGCACTACCTTCATCACCGTCTGGGTGGATTGGGTCGTAAAGCCACGGGAGGTGGGCTTCAGATCAAAAACCAAACCATCCACGGGCGATCTCAGCTGCTGGTAACGCAGGGTGACCCTGCTCTCCACAAAGCGTCCATTGAGATCGGCTAGCTCCGACTTCAACTGGGCCGTCTGTTGATCCAGGAGAGCGATTTGACGCAAACGTTCCGCATTGCTCTGCATCAGTTTGCCGCGGGTTTCAGCAACGATGTTTTGCTGATTGAGATATTGCAGCTCCGAAAAGGCACCAGCGGCCTGTAATTGCTCATAACGCTGAAGAATTTCGTTCTGAAGCGCAAGATTGTTCTCCAGCATCAGCACCTCTTCCTGGTTCATCTGCATGGTGTTGAGTTTCTCCTCCTTCTTCAGCATCAATTGCTCCTGTTTTAGTTTGATCGTCTTCTCCAGGCTGTTGCGCTGTTCCTCGCTGGCTTCGGTGTCCAGCTTCATCAACACTTGGCCTGACTCCACCTGATCCCCTTCCTTCACCAGGATCTGATCAACTACGCCACCCAAAGGCATCTGAATGTCCTGAACGGAGTCGACGGGCTCTAGCTGACCAGTAGCAATCACAATTTCTTCGGTACGTGCCAGGGCCAACCAGGTCACGCCGAAAACTGTGCTTCCGATCAGCGCCCAGTTGACTGTGCTCATCCACAAGCGACTCTGTTGGAGGATTGACTCGTCGTAGGTGTTGAGATCAGTTTGCTCTTCAGGGCTGCCTGGATCGAGATGGCATTTCAGGTCGCGTAATAAAGCAACCAGATTGCAATAGCTTTGCTTCAAGCCAGCCGTTACCTTGTGCAGATTTTTTCTCATCAGCAAGCCTCTTGCTGACGGAAAAGGGCGTAGTAACGACCGCGTTGGCTCATGAGCTCGTCATGTGTACCGACTTCAACAACCGCTCCTTGGTGAAGCATCACGATCATGTCGGCTTGACGTATGGACGACAGTCGGTGGGTGATGAAAAAGACTGTGCGGTCATTGAGGTTGCTAAACAGGTTGTCGCATACCTGCCGTTCGGTTTCGTAGTCGAGGGCGCTGGTGGCTTCATCCATGACCAGCAGCTTGGGGTTACTAAGCAACGTGCGGGCAATTGCAACCCGTTGTCGTTGCCCTCCACTGAGCGATGCACCCCGTTCCCCCACAGGTGTGCTGTAGCCACTTGGAAGATCCATGATGAAATCGTGGGCATTGGCGAGACGCGCAGCCCGCACGATCTCTTCACTGGAGGCTTCCGGGTTAGTGAGTGCAATGTTGTCGCTCACAGTTCCACTGAACAACAGAGGGTCTTGTGGAACGATGCCGATCTGACGGCGTAGAGAATAAAGCTCAACCTTCGCGATGTCGTATTCATCAATTGAAATCCGGCCGCACTCAGGTTCATAAAGCCGAGGTAGGAGTTTCATCAGCGTGCTCTTGCCGCTGCCGCTTTGGCCCACGATGCCTACAAAAGTTCCGGCGGGAATTTCCAGATTGACGTCCTTCAACACCTGCGGCTGTCCCTGACGGAAGCGGAACGACAAGTTCTCAAACCGCACATTTCCCTGCATAGGCGGAAGCATTACTTTTGATTTATCCACCTCATCAGATTCCTCCGGAGTGTCGATCACATCCGCAAGCCGTTCAAAGCTGACGCGCAGTTCTTGGATGCTCTGCCAGATCGTGGACAGACGAAGCAGGGGCTGTGTGACGTAGCCCGAAATGATTCTGAACGCGATCAGTTGACCAAGAGTCAGATCTCCACTTAAGACCATGGATGCACCGATCCAAAGGACCATCAGCTGAGAAATCTTCTGCAGTACCTGGCTGGTCTGGTTGAGGGCCGTGCCCGTAATTGTTTTTGCAAACGTGCGCGCGATGTACTGGGAGTAGAACTCCTGCCATCGCCAGCGGCTGATCATTTCTACGTTCTGGGCCTTGACCGTCTGTATGCCAGTGAGCACTTCCACCAGATGGCTCTGGGTCTTGGCGTTTTCTTCCGCTGCAGCACGGAACTGACGGCGGAAGAGGGGGGCACCAACAACTGTTAAACCAATTTGAATTGGAAGAACAGATAGGGCAATCAAAGTGAGCAGCCAGCTGTAAATCAGCATCACCGCGATATAGATCACGGAAAAGGCGGCATCCAAGATGGTGGATAGGGCTTGACCGGTCAGGAAGCTGCGGATTTTCTCTAGTTCAGCGACTCGGGTTCCTAGTTCGCCCACTGGGCGATGGTCGAAGTAGTTGAGGGGGAGATGCAGGAGGTGATCGATTACCTCTGCTCCGAGGCGCTGATCGATGCGGTTTGTGGTTTCGGCGAAGAGGAAGGTCTTCAGGCTGCTGAGCACCCCTTCAAGGATTGTCACCACGACAAGCGCTATGCCTAGTACCTGCAGGGTGTCGAGGCTGCGCTGGGTGATCACCTTGTCGATGATCACCTGGATCAGCAATGGGTTGGCGAGGGTGAACAGCTGAACCACAAAACTGGCAACCAGTACCTGAATCAGCACACTGCGGTAGCGCTTCAGTGCGGGCCAAAACCAACCGGGACCGAACTTCTGCTCGGGGCTGGAGTTGGACCGCTCCATCAGCAGCAGTTCGATTCCTGCGGGGAACTTCTCGGCTAGATCATCCGGCGCCAAGGTCACCATGCCTTGTTTGGGCGATGCCAGCTTTAAACCTCTCTCGTTGCTCGCAATCACTAGAGCAAATCCACCTTGCCAGGGCACCATGGATGGCACCTGCAACCGGGTACCGGCACGTGCCGGCACGTGTGATGCCATTACATGAAGTCCAAGGCTTGCGGCAAGCTGACCACAGAGCTGGAGAGTGGGGGTAAGACCGCGGCGGAGATTGTCCTGAAGGACTTTTTCAATCGAATCCTGGCGGAATGGCAGTTTCAGCAGCTGCGCCAACATCTGGAAACAGGCCAGGGTTTCCTTGAGTGGACCGTCGGCACGGATCAAGCGCAGCCTGTCGACAACATTGCGCTCAGGACTAAAGCTGCTCACGGGAGGATGCACCTCTGCGTCCTCGATAGATGAAGCGAAGACCAGCGAGTCAGAACTGTTGTCCGCTGTGGCTGAGACTTGGTCGGAGAAACTAGAGGGGGGAAGAGAAGCCAACCGCAGCGAAAATGGTCCGCTAACTGGTACATCCACAGATGAATGGATCTGCTGACCAAACGTCAGGTCACCCCAGGCACAGGTAACAAAGATGAGCTTGCCGGCAGCCAGGGCCGCACTTATCTCCGCCGGATCAGGAGAACAACGCTGTGCACTTTGCAGGGCATCCTTGAGCTTTTCAAGGGCAGACCTGTCGGATTTAGGAGTGTTCTTCTCAAGAACTTGCAGCAGCTTGAGCAGCTCTTGAGGCCAGAGCTGCTGGTCACACCAGTGGCGAAATGAGGTTTCCCTGGAATAAAGCTCTCGCCATAGTTCATCCGAGATAGCACAGGCAATCACCTCTTCGGCAGCAATCACGTTCTCGCAGGGGGCACCACAAAGCAGGCTCGCAGCACCGACAACGCTTTCTGGGCCGAACTTGCTCACCGTTGTGAGACGTCCGTTATGGCGACCGACAAGCCTCGCTTGGCCTTGGAGGAGGACCAGGATTCGGGCAGGGATGGCATTGGGATCACACAACTGACCCCCGAGATCAAACCGGAGCACACGGCAAGTTCTCTCCAACTTGGTTAGCGAGGCTTCCGAAATGTCGCGGAAGGCCGGATGCTCTGCCAAAGGGAAAGATGGTGTCTGGTTCATCGGGAGATGCTGAAGTCCATGAAGCCGTTGGAGGAAGTCGGCTCTGACCTTTCGGAAGCCAGTTGGCTGAAACTGGCGGCAGTTTCAGCATCAATCCAGGCCTCGAACATTTCTTGGCACATCTGTTCGGAGACCTCATCGGTGAACGTGGCAGGTGTGTAGCGCTCTAGCCGCACCACGAGCCACCATTCCTCGATGCGGAATGGTTCAAGCAGGATTCCTGGCTGACTAACCCGTAACTTCTCAACCAGAATTGGGTGGGCCTGGGTTAGAGACACTGGACCCACGATTCCGTTGGTGTTGCGTTCCGGTCCCTCGGCATAGCGTTTGGCTAGGTCAGCGAAATTCGATTCTCCGGATTCAATCTGTAGATAAAGCTCTTTTGCCAGAAAACTGTTCTTGAGGCGAAGCAGGCTGTACACCACCTGATCCAATTCGTTCTTACGTTCTAGGAAGCGGGTCATTGCCCTGGCTTCGAAACGTTCCTTCATCAAGCTGCGACGACGGATGCCATTGCGAAGGCGCTTTAAAACCTCGTCTTCACTGCATCCCAATGCTTCCAAAAGCTCTGTCCACTGGTCTATGCCATCAAACCCACGTTGTTGGAGCAAGCCACGCCTCGCCTCTTCCAACTGTTCTGGAGTGACCACGATGTCAGCAATCGCTTCATTTGCCACCATCTGCTTTATCAATGGTGTCAGCAGGTTGAACTGATCAAGCAGGTCTTGCCCCTCCGCACCAATGGTGCGCCGCAGCTTTTGAACCACTGCTTCCCTGGTCACTGCTCCAACAAAACAACGGAAGAATACTTAGAAGCTTATAGATGGGCTTTCCTGAAAAAGCGGAGATATGCGGCCTGAATGAAAGCCTTATTAAGAGAATTGACAATATTTCGTGCGGTCAAACACGAAATTCAAGTTTTTAGAAAAGCAATTATTCGGGCTTAGTTTAACAAAGAAAATGTTTTGGACTTGCGATTAATTGTATTCCTTGGGTTGCTTTTGCTTTGTAGTGACTCGCATAGTCCTTGCATTCTTGTTCGGATCCTGCTCGTTAATTACTTGCATTTAGCGCAGTTGGCGAGACTGATTGGGGACCTCAATACAGGACGTCTTCGTCGAACTCGACATCGTACGGCGACCCGATCGGTGCATTGCTCAGGCCTTGGAGTGAAGGGTGTGGAGGGTTTGAAGGGTTTTTCCGCTTCGGTTTCTCCCTCTTCTCTGAACTCACTCCATTTCTCTCCGCGTGAAGCGGTGGAGAAAAACTATTCACACTGTTCACCCCTGCCGGAGATCCCGCTGGTGGCGTTGGATCCGGCGGTGGAGGGTTTGGCGTTGAACTATCCACCGGTGGAGGGTCAAACCCTTCATCGGAGCCAGTCAGGCCGAAGAACAACGCCAAATCGAAGTCGCGCATCGGACTGATGTCGTATCGATTTCCGGCTTTGGTGAGGCGTTTCACGATCGGTAGGCGTGAACCCTCCACCCCTTTCGGAGCCGTCAGCTTCCGCAACTTTCGACCAAATTTGGTTTGGTTCAGGACTCCGCTGCGACCTTCATCGGCGCACCACTCCCGATACCGCGCAAATAGTTTCTTGGCGGCGATGTCAACGATGCCGTCGGGGTAAACCTCGATCAGGAACTTCAGCCACGGGTTCGCATCCAGCTGCGCCTCGATGGATGCCGCACTGATGCTGGCGATGCGACCGGCAGCGTCGAACGCCTCCCTGATTTCATCGAGCGATAACGACCAAACCCATTGCAGGATTCCAGGCAGCTCAGCGCGGAGCTTTGCCTTAAGGCTTGGATCCTTTCGCTGGACCGACTGCGCGATCGAGAGAGTAAGGATGCGCCGCTGCATCCCCTCGACGCCTCCCGCATCGGAGACCCCAGGTAGATCGTTGAAGAATCTCCAGATCACCACGCCGAGCCTGGCGTCAGCTCTGTTTTGAAACTTGCGCCAAACCTGCACCGGTTCGTTGGAAACGATGCTGTTGAACTGGCCTGGATCCCTAACGACTCCGCTGCTGTCGAAATCGATCGCAGCCTTCTTCCCTTGGAGCCCCAGCATTGAATCTGGGTCGCCGATCATCTTTGGCCGCAGGGTCGCAACACCATGCGTGCCGCCACAGAGAGCAGTGATCGTTTCAGCAATCACTCCTTTGCCAGAGCCTTTCGGCCCCTCAACGTCGAACGATTTTTCGAAGGGAAACGGTGCATCCGGTTCCTTCGGTCTGATCGTCCAGCCGAGAGCCGCCCGGAATACTTTCGCGGTGTCGGCGTCGAAGGTTTGCTGGATGAACTCCAGCCAGCGTGGGCACGTTGCTTTGGGGTCCCACCGGTAAGGGAACGCGAAGGTCAGGCGGTCGCTTGGATCGTGGCTTGGGCGAAGGGTGTTGGTGTTTAGGTCGAGCGTGCCGTTGCTGAACGCCGCCAGGTGGGTGCCGTCCCAATCGTTGTGCTGGAGGTAGGTCTCCACCTCGGACAGGATCTCCGTCATTCGCCGCCCACGACGGTGAAAGTTGTGTTCATCCATCAGCTGGTGGAGGGGTCCGAGCAGTGGATGTTTCCCCGGCACCTCTTCCCAGTGCCTGCCGTTGAACGTGAGTGTCCCGCGTGTTGGATGAATGGCGTAACGCTCTTGAAGCACGGCGATGAACGCTTGAGCGATGAAATGGGCGTTGTCGGCTTCAGCTGTCCAAAAGATCTGCTTCGGATCCGCGATGCCCTTCCAAGTCCAGGCTGGCCGAGCCAAGCGCAGCAGCCGAGCGAAGGCATCGGCCCCGTGCCGAAGGATGAAATCGTCAGCACCGTTTTTCTCCCCGTTCAGCTCTGACGGGATGAACACCACGTTGGGAACATCCCCGGGGCTGTAGAAAACCCCGTCTTCTTTTGGGGCACGGATCCACTTAGCCAGAGCCCACAAAGCGTCGAGGACCGGGGGCTTGATGACGACATCGCTGTCGAAAACGATGTTGATCGGTCGATTCCTGTTGATCTCTCTCAGCTCAGGAATGGCGTCTCCGCCGCGACTGTCTTTCCAGCCCCAAACGCCCGTAAGCCCAACGCATGGAAAACCGTGTGCGGTCAAAGCGTCGGCCTTCTTCTCTCCTTCGGTGATGAGAAGAGGTTTAGTCCCCTCGAGGTAACCCTTCGGGAGCAAAGGCGAAAAGTACGGTCGATTGCCCGCGCCTTTTGGCGTGAGGTATTTCGGATCTGACCCCGGCTTGAGTTTCCGTCGCACGAACGGAACCCCATCGCCGTAGGTGTACGGCTGGCCCTGGGGGTCGAGATAGGGGATCTCCCAACCACCATCGGGAGTGCAGCGATAGTTCAACCGCTCGGCGGTGGCGCGATCGATGCCGCTGGCCGCCAATTCCTCGAACGGAATCATGGCCACCTCCGTTCTCGCGCACGGTTTGGAGCACAAAAGCCCCAAGCGGCCATGCCCAAGTCAGTCGCAGCCTGGTATCTGGGGCAGTTGACAATCTCCTTTGGTAGGAGGAACTCGCCTAAAGTCGGGTCATTGCACGGACCTCGACCGGCGTCGCAGATTGTGGCGTTGGTCAATTTTTTTGCTCCGCCGTCTGCAGTTCGAGGAGCAGCTCCCGGCCCTTCGCGGATACGAGGCCACGGTGGGACAGGGCATCGATGACACGTTCAACGCACCAGATGTAACTGGAGTTGGTTGAGATGCCTCGCCGCCAGTGTTGGCCCTCATTGAGGCAGCCGCCGCGGAAGTCTTGTTGGCGTTTGAGTGTTCGTTCGGAGCAGCCGACCGCTATTGCTGCGGCAGGCGTTCGGAGCCATTGCTCAGGCATGGGAAGACACACGGTGGTGTTGTGTGTCAGCCCCCCTCTCTTTTCTACGGGGCTAACGAAGACCTTCCCAGGCCCTTTGTTCTTTCGGCGGTACCGCCAGACCATTGATGTATTGGGTCTGGGCAACATGCTTTCTCGCGAAAGCAACGGCCGTCCTTGACGTAGGGGACGAGGTCAGAGACCAGTTGCACCGTCACGCTCACTCAGAGAGTGGGCCTTTCGCGGGGGTCGGCGAAGATGCGTCCCGCGGCAGTGGATCACCGGAGTGATTCACATCGAGACGATGACACATGTCATCTCAGGACGCAACACTTTTGAGGTTCTGGTTGTATTCCTCGACGGCTTTTTCCAGCTCGTCTTCGCTCACCCAGGAGCTGTAATAATCCAAATGAACGCGGGTTGTGTGTCCTAGCAACGCGCTTGCCTGGGAATAATGTAATTGCTTTTCTGAGTTTTTGTGGGCGCGCCATGCCCAGCCGTGCCTGAGTCCGTACGGCTTCAATCCTGGCGTCTTTTTAACAAGAATCTTCCAATATCTGTATCGAGTCAGTAGCTGGCTGAAGGCTGCGCCGACTTCCTTGAAGGTGTTCTTCTCTTCGACTTTGGCGATCTCGTTTCTGATCGCCAGCGGGAGCTTCCTCTTTCCCCTGCCGTTGTACCAGAGCATTGCCAGCTCCTTCCCTAAGCCCTCTCTGCTATTGAGGTCTAGGGGTTTGACCAGGCGCTCGGGCTTCTCCGTTCCTTGCTCGATGGCTTTGGCGTCGCGCTTGACCTGACCGCCGACGTACAGCTTCCCGTCATCCTCGAGCCGCATCACCGCAAGCTCGGATGGCCTGAGCCCATAAAGTCCAACTAGGCCCACGGCAAGCCTTAGTTCCAGCTTTCCGTCTGCTTCGAGATTGTCTAACAATGCTTCGAAATCTTCAGGCAAGACAGGAATAGTTTTTGCCTTAGTGATTGTTTCAGTAACTGCTGAGCCAATCAGGCCGCTCATCTTCTTCGGTGGAAGTGGCAGCCATCGTTCAGGTGCTCCCATTTCTTCGACGCCGTGCCGCAGTATCCGGGCCACGTCCCGGAGGTTCCGGCGGCGGCCATCTTTGCCGGGCGGCAGTCTTAATTTTCCGGCCTTTCGGTGATCCGGGGGATAAACCTCGTCGAAGTACAGCCGAGCGAAGGCCCGTATCAGCGATGGGCCGTCGTTTGGGGTTGGCCGGGACTTCAGCGTGAGCTTGAACCGGCGGACTCTGATCCGAAGGTCGTCGAGGGTTCCTTCCCGGCGGCTCTCCATCGACTTGAGGAAGTCATCGGCCGCGGCGACCCAATCGAACTCCCGGAGCGCCGGAGCCTTGCCGCTTGCCTTCCCCAGGGCCTTGAGGCGCATCTCGTTGGCCTCCTGGATGCTGTTGCCCTTCTCGATGAAGGCACGGATCTCCTGGACCGCGTTGAGGATGCTGAGGCTTTTGTCGGGCTGCCAGGGGATCTCGGTCAGCACCGAAGGCTTCCTGCCTGACTCCAGCTTCATGGTGATTTGGCATCTCCCCTTCAACTGGCGGATCGTCCATCCGCAACCGTTCGCACGTTTGTTGCTGGCCCGCATCTCTGCTTCCCAGGGCTGTGCGCTGCGGTTCATTTGAGGGGCGTGCTCCAAATCGGTGGGCGTGCTCCAAAGTGTGCTCCAACTGGTCGTGACACGCAACGACAGGACGGAGCACGGCTTAAGCTCTCTGGCTTAGAAACCAGTCGTGCTCAACGGTCTGGCCAGTGATTTGAAGGTTTTATCGATTTCGGCTTTCAGTTTGACGGTCTCCCTTACAAGGAGATTGTCACTGGTTCGATCCCAGTATCGCCCATCTCAAAACGCAGTGCTGCCCTGGGTTTCGTTGGTTTTTTGCTTCAGCTCGCCAACGCTCGCTCTCCAGGGCCATCGCCTGTTGGCTGGGCGCTGAATTCACCGCGCAGGACGCCTTCTGCCCTTCGCATCATTTTCAGGCAGGTCTCCTTGTCAGCAGCGGCGTAGGCAGCGTCCATGCATTGCACGTACTGCTCTTCAGGAGTCACAAGCCGTTTGCTGTTGGGCGGAGTATCGGTCCGATTCAAATGGCTCGCCGTAGCTGCAATTACTCATCCGTTCGGTGCGTCGGATGGGTAGGTGTGCAAAGGTGGGGCGACGCCAAAGAGCCTGATTGAAGGCCCACTGCGCGAGAACCGATAACTCGATCCCATGAACCGAAGATCCAGCACTCCCCCGAGGGAGTGGCGAAAGGCTGGCAGCAATGCCAGCAGAATTGACCTCAGCGGCTATGCCTCATCTCAGCATCGCCGTTTCCTGAAGGCGGAAGCCGAGCAGGCCCCAGGGGAGCCCAGGCATCGCTGACGAGGTTCGTCCCGTCAGCGGAATGAAGGCGCCTCAGCTGTTGCAGCCGTCATCCATGCCACGTCTGATCAGGCTTTGCGTGAGCCAAAGCAGACCAATGAAACCGGCCGTGACGATCAACAGAGTCAAGATTCAGGCTGTGGTGCGGACGTAGACACGTAGCTCGATTTGCCACCACATCATCATTGGAAGGTAGGCCTCAAAGGCACTTTGTGATGCAGTTGGTCTTGGCGCTTGTGGTTCCCGTGGTTCTGCTGGTGGGGTTCACTGCGCTGTTGGCAACTGGCAGGTTGTCGATCTCTCGCAACGCTGCGTGGTTGTTGGAACGCCAAGGCAGCATCTGGATGGCTGGAATCGTGGCTCTTGCTGCCGCTGCGGCTGTGGTTGCTCTGCAGCGTTAAGCCGTCTTGCCGAAGCGCCTTCAAAAGCTTGACCCATCCCCAGGGAGGGAGCGGGATGGGTGGCTTGTCATTTGGAAGTCTTGATCAGCGGCTGCTGGAGCGCTTGCGCACAACCCTGGGGGTCTCTCGCTCGGTCTTGGCATCGGTTTCAGACACCGTCTTGTCTTCGCCGGCCGCTTCTCCCTGCCCGGGCTCATCGTCGGGCTCCTGCGCCTCAATCACTCCAAGCACCATGGCGGCTTCCAGCTGATCGCTCATGTCACCGATGGTGAGCAGGGCTTTTAAGACCAGCTGGGCGCGAGGCGCTTTGGGCAGGCCGGGACGAAGCTTTTTGGTGGTGTTCCACAGCTCCAGGGCCACTTCCTTCAGCAGTTCCTTGTCAGCAGCCATTCGATTCGAACGTGAATCGCACCATTCTCGTCATCGGGGGGGTGGTCCCCCTTCCGAATCAGAAGCAGAAGGGCAGGAATTGGGTGCGGCAGGCGGCATAGCCATCCACCAGGGGACCCAGCCCGATCTGGTGAACGATGCCGGCACCGGTGAGCCCTTCGGTGATGATTCCGATCACGATGCCGACCATGGCGGCACGGCCGTTGAAGCGTTCGGCCTTTTTGAGCTGCTCCATGTGGATGTCGCGGGCAGCGACGCCATGGAACCAGGAATCGCTGGCTTGCGTGGATTTCATCGAATTCAAGATGTTGTTACAAAGCTTAATCCGAAAAATCAGTTTTTCAGCAGCAGTCGTTCCCCTGGTCTTGGATCGGTCCAGGAGCTGCTGGCCGGCAGCTGGGCACCAGTGCTGGCCACGGATCCTTTCATTTGCAGGGCCCGACTCAAGGCGCCGCCAAAGCGCACGTCACCGCCGGAGGTGCTGGCGAGCACCGTGGTGGGTTGGAAGCGTTCCACCAGTTGCGGCACCACGGAGCAGCCCTTAACAAAGGCTCCAAGCGCCGGCAGCCCCAGATCCACCATCGGCGTGATCACGGCATCCAGTGGCTGTGGCTCCAGGGCTGGATCCAGAAAGCCGTGGGGTTCGAGATAGAGCGATCCGGCCGGATGCTCGAGCAGATAACCGTTTTCCACCATTGGCACCGGTGCACCGGCGCTGGCGCGCACCTGCAGGCCCTGGTGGTTAATGCTCTCTCCGGGGGAGAGGGTTTTCACGCTGGTGAAGCCCAGGCGTTCCACCACCCGTGCAGCCGCCGCTGATCCAATGACGGGCAGGTCCTTGGGGAGAAGCGCCAGGGTTTCCGGATGGGCGTGGTCCGCGAGCCCCTGGGTGAGCAACAGCAGGTTCAGCTTCTCGGGCGCCTTGCGCTCGCAGGGCAGTTCCCCTTTGAGCAGCCATTCCCCGGGGGGGAAGCTCAGGCTGCCGCGCAACCAGGGATCCACCAGAACGCGGAGATCATCGAATTCGAGCAACCAGCCATTGGCTCCGTAGTACGTGGCGGCCAGGGTCATGACGGGCTTTGCTGCCGCTCGCGGCAGTCGCTGCAGAGACCAAAGAATTCAAGCGTGTGAAACAGGAGATCGAAGCCTTTGCGACCGTCTTCGGGCACCTCCAGGTCGTGAATCGGGCAGTGGTCGAGCGCCTGGGTCTTGCCGCAATCGACGCAGGTGAGGTGGTGGCGATCCCGCTCCAGCGGCGCATAGAGCGCCTCGCCATTGGGCAGGTGGCGGCAGCGCACCAGGCCCCGTTGCTGCAGCTGGCGCAGATTCCGGTAGACCGTGGCAAGGCCCATGGCCTGTTCGGGCTCCAGGCTGCGGTGCAGCTGCTGACCGCTCATCTCATCACCACAGGCCTGCAGGTTCGCCAGCAAGACCTTCTGGCGGGCATTGATCTGGGTGGCAGGGCGGCGAGTGGCCATGGTTTCAAAGGGCGACCAACCAGCAGCCACTCAACATCACAGCGTGGGATTCAGCCACCAATCAGCTGCTCGCTCAAGCTCCAGAGCCGCTGCCGTTCGGCAGGTTGGTTCGCTGCTGGAGCCACACGGCAGAGCGCCGGTGCACCCCGCAAGCCGCCGAACTGCTCAGGGCCGTAGTGCTCGCCACCCTGAGCAGTCGCCGCGGTGGCGGCATGCAGTTGGGGCAGGGAACCCATGCCGGCGCTTTGGAACAAGGGATCCATCAGCCGGTAGACCAGAGCCTCGAAACGGTTGCCGACGCTGGCGATTGCGGTGGGTTGTAGGTCTGTGCGCGCGATGCCGGGATGGGCAGCCAGGGAGCGGATGGGGCTGCCCTGCTCGCGCAGGCGTGCATCCAGCTCAAGGGCAAACATCACGTTGGCGAGTTTGCTTTGGCCATAGGCGCCATAGCGGTCGTAGCTCTTGCTCCAGCTGGGATCGTCCCAGCGGATCTTGCCGAAGTACTGCGCTCCGGAGGTCACCGTCACCACGCGGGGATCGGGCCGGTTCTGTAGCAGCGGCAGCAAAGCCTGGGTCAGGGCCATGTGCCCCAGGTGATTCACCCCGAACTGCAATTCATGCCCCTGGGCGGTGGTGCGGCGCGGCGGTGCCATCACGCCAGCGTTGTTGATCAGCAGATCAAGGCAGCCGTAGCGCTCCCCGACGGTGGCCACCGCCTGTTGCACGCTGGTCAGGTCCGCCAGATCCAGGTCCACCAGATCCACCGCTCCCCCATCGCGCTCCTGCAGCAACTCCTGCTTGGCCCTCTCGGCTTTGCGGGGGCTGCGGCACGCCAACACCACGGTGGCACCGCAGCGTTTCAAGGCGCGCGCTGTTTCCAGGCCCAGGCCGCTGTTGGCTCCAGTGATCAGGGCGATACGGCCCTGCTGGTTCGGGATGTCAGCCGTGGACCAACCCATCGCGTCATCTGAGCCTGGGCTCAGTCCTCAGGGAAGAGCAGCTCGGCCAGTTCGTCGGCGTCCACGTCGTAGACGCGGGCCAGGCTCGTTTCGATGGCGTTGGTCACCTCACCCGGCAGGAAGCGCATTGAGTTGAGGGCGTCCTCGGCGATGTCGTCGGTGAGCAGCTTGTCGTCGCTGTCCAGCTTTTCGTCATTGATCACCGCCATCACCCAGCTCTGGTAGGCGTAGACCAGATCGGAGAACTCGAGTTCGGGATCGTTCAGGTCCAGGGCCATGGTGCGAATAGCCAGTCGCCCCAGTCTGACCTTTCGCAGGAGAGGATGAACAGCATGGATTCCGCTGATGCCACTGGCCTGCAGGCCACGCTGTTTGATTTTTCAATTGCTGAGCTGGTGCGGCAGCACCGGGAAAGCTTCCAACCCCTGTGGACGGCGGAAAGTTGGGTGAAGCTGCTGATCTGGTTGTCGCTGAATTGCGGCAGCTCCGGGGATGAAGCCGGCATGGCCCGGTTCGTCGAGGCGCTTGGGCCAAGCCTCACCACCCGGATGCGGCGGGTGTTCTTTGAGCGGGAGCTGGAGGCCCTCGATCTGCAGGTGATGGCCGATCCGGCTGAGCAGCAGGTGCTGGTGCTGCCGATGGGCCCGGGTGTTCCCCTGGATCTTGAGCGGGCTGCCACGGTGATCGAACAGGTGCAGTTGCAGGACCATGTGGTGGCTGACCGGTCGCGTTGGCAGCAGCTCGATGCTGTGGTGGCGATTCCTCGCTTGGAGGCCGCGGCATGAACCTGATCGGGCGCTACAGCAATCCCGGTTACGCCTCGGTGGCCGATGCGGTGTGTGAGTTCTTCGAGCGCCGGGTCGACTTACAGCGGCCTGGCGTGGCCTTCGGGCCCAAGGCTGAGGGGGAACCGGCGAAACAGAGCACCGACATCAGCCTGGTGGCGATTGATCGCTCGGAACCCGAATCCTTTGCCCTCTCGCAACTGATCCTGCGGGGGGTGACGGCCGGCTTGGAGCGCTATCTGCAGGAGCGGCCGTTGTTCCGGCAGTGCTGCCCGCAGCAGAGCCTGTTTGTGAATCCGATCTTCAACCTCCAGCACTACGCCCCGGGGGAAGGGTTCAAGCGATGGCACTGCGATTGGACCATCAGCGATGAGGCCACCGAACCGGAGCACCGGGTGCTGGCCTGGATTCTTTATTGCAACGACGTGGATGAGGCTGGCACCGAGTTCCATTGGCAGGACCACCACGAACCGGCGGAGCGGGGCAAGTTGGTGATCTTTCCGGCCGGTCCGTCCCACATTCACCGCGGACGGGTGAATGAGAGCGCCAGCAAGTTGATCGCCACCGGTTGGATCAACGCCGGACGCCAGGAGGACTACCTACGGCGTCTCGCCAGCTGAGTCGTTGGCAGGATCGCTGTCTGCTTCGGCCTGGAGCTGATTGGTGGGGCTGCCGATCCGGTGGGTTTGTTCCTTGGAGGGGGGCCATTCCATCGGATACACCTGGCGCTGGGGGAAGGGAATGCCGATGCCGTTCTTGTCGAACGCCGTCCAGATCGCCTGGCGGAGGTCGCTGCCGACCGCAAAAGCTTCCAGGGGATTGCGCACCCAGAACAGCAGTTTTTAGTTGATCGAGGAGTCTGCGAAATCCACCGTGAACGCCTGTGGTGGTGGGTACTGCAGCACCTTTTGCGACCATGGCTTGACTGAACTCCCTGCCTCCTGTGCCCGAACTGGCCAAGACCTACGACCCGGCTGGCACGGAGGCCCGCTGGCAGCAGGCCTGGGAGGACCAGGGAGCGTTCCATCCCGACCCGAAGGCCCCCGGTGAACCGTTCTCTGTGGTGATCCCGCCGCCGAACGTCACCGGCAGCCTGCACATGGGCCATGCCTTCAACACGGCCCTGATCGACACGATCGTGCGCTATCAGCGCCTGGCGGGAAAGAACGTTCTTTGCTTGCCCGGCACCGATCACGCCTCGATCGCGGTGCAAACGATCCTCGAGAAGCAGCTCAAAGAGGAGGGCAAGACCCGCCACGACCTCGGCCGTGAGGCGTTTCTGGAGCGGGCCTGGCAGTGGAAGGCCGAAAGCGGTGGCCGCATCGTGGGCCAGCTGCGGCGGTTGGGGTATTCCGTGGATTGGAAGCGCCAGCGCTTCACCCTTGATGAAGGTCTGAATGAGGCGGTGAAGGAGGCCTTCGTGCGGCTGCACGAGCAGGGGCTGATTTACCGCGGTGAATACCTGGTGAACTGGTGCCCCGCCTCCGGTTCGGCGGTGAGTGATCTGGAGGTGGAGATGAAGGAGGTGGACGGCCACCTCTGGCATTTCCGCTATCCGCTCAGCAGCGGCGACGGCCACCTTGAAGTGGCCACCACCCGGCCCGAAACGATGCTGGGCGACACGGCGGTGGCGGTGAACCCCACCGACGAGCGCTACGCCCATCTGGTGGGCCAGACCCTCACCCTGCCGTTCGTGGGGCGGGAGATTCCGATCGTGGCCGACGACCACGTGGAGAAGGAGTTCGGCACCGGCTGCGTCAAGGTGACGCCGGCCCATGACCCCAACGATTTCGCCATCGGCCAGCGCCACGGTCTGCCCCAGATCACGGTGATGCGCAAGAACGGCACGATGAACAAGGAGGCCTGCCAGTTCGAGGGGCTTGATCGCTTCGAGGCTCGCAAGGCCGTGGTGGCTGGCCTGGAGGAGCTGGGGCTGCTGGTGAAGGTGGAGGACTACCGCCACAGCGTTCCTTATTCCGATCGCGGCAAGGTGCCGGTGGAGCCGCTGCTCTCCACCCAGTGGTTTGTCAAAACCGACCCCCTGGCGGCTCGCTGTCGTGAGGCCCTCGAGAAGCAGGACCCCCGTTTCATCCCCGAGCGCTGGCAGAAGGTGTATCGCGACTGGCTCACCGATATCCGCGACTGGTGCATCAGCCGCCAGCTCTGGTGGGGCCATCGCATCCCCGCCTGGTTCGTGATCAGCGAGACCGGCGGCAAGTACACCGACACCACGCCCTACGTGGTGGCCCGCAACGAAGCCGAAGCCCTGGAGAAGGCCAAGGCGGAGTACGGCGCGGCGGCGGAGATCGAGCAAGACGAAGACGTGCTCGACACCTGGTTCTCCAGTGGCCTCTGGCCCTTTTCCACCCTCGGTTGGCCCGATGAAGACAGTGCTGACTTGCAGCGTTGGTACCCCACCAGCACCCTGGTGACGGGCTTCGACATCATCTTTTTCTGGGTGGCCCGGATGACGATGATGGCCGGCGCCTTCACCGGCGAGATGCCGTTTCAGGACGTCTACATCCACGGCCTGGTGCGGGATGAGCAGAACCGCAAGATGAGCAAGAGCGCTGGCAACGGCATCGATCCGCTGCTGCTGATTGACCGCTACGGCACCGATGCTCTGCGCTTCGCCCTGGTGCGGGAGGTGGCCGGTGCAGGTCAGGACATCCGCCTGGACTATGACCGCAAGAAGGACACCTCCGCCACGGTGGAGGCCTCGCGCAACTTCGCCAACAAGCTCTGGAACGCCACCCGCTTCGCCCTGATGAACCTGGGCGGCGAAACACCGGCCCAACTCGGTGAACCCGACCCCGCGGCCCTGCAGCTGGCCGATCGCTGGATCCTCTCCCGCCTGGCCCGGGTGAACCGGGAGACGGCCGAGCGCTACAGCAGCTATGGCCTGGGTGAAGCCGCCAAGGGGCTTTACGAGTTCGCCTGGAACGACGTCTGCGATTGGTATCTGGAGCTGAGCAAGCGCCGGCTCAACCCCGGTGAGAACCCCTCGACTGAGGCCCTCGCCGATCAGCAGGTGGCCAAGCAGGTGCTGGCCAAGGTGATCAGTCAGATGCACTTGATGCTGCATCCGCTGATGCCCCACCTCACTGAGGAGCTCTGGCACAGCGTCACCGGCGAGCCGGAGACCACCTTCCTGGCCCTCCAGCACTGGCCGGAGCTGGATGAGAGCGCTCTGGATGATGCGTTGGAAGCCTCGTTCGCTGAGCTGATCGGTGCCATCCGTGTGGTGCGCAACCTGCGCGCGGTGGCGGGCCTCAAGCCCTCGCAATCGGTGCCGGTGCGCTTCGTCACCGGCCGCGGCGAGCTGGCGGCTGTGCTCACTCAGGGCACGGCCGACATCACAGCCTTGACGCGAGCGGAGTCGGTGGTGGTGATGGCGCCGGCAGAGGCCGATGCGGCTCCGGTGGCCAAGGCCCTGGCGGGGGTGAGCGGTGAGCTGCAGGTGCTGCTGCCGATCGAAGGCCTCGTGGATCTCGATGCGCTGAAAGGGCGCCTGGAGAAAGACATCGCCAAGGCGGAGAAGGAGATCAAGGGCCTGGCGGGCCGGCTGGGCAACCCCAACTTCGCCGACAAGGCCCCGCCGGAGGTGGTGGCGGAATGCCAGGCCAACCTCGATGAGAAGCAGGCCCAGGCCGATCTGGCCCGCAAGCGCCTGGCGGATCTGAGCTGAGTCGGTGATTCGGGTTGAGGGGCTGAGCAAGATTTATCGGGTTGCCGAGAAGCAGCCCGGCTTGGCTGGCACCCTGCGCCATTTCATCCGCCGCCGCACTCGGGACGTCACCGCGGTGCAGGATGTTTCCTTCCGGATTGAGCCCGGAGAGATGGTGGGTTTTCTCGGTGCCAACGGCGCCGGCAAAACCACCACCTTGAAGATGCTCTGCGGCTTGATCCACCCCAGCGCTGGCGAGGTGCAGGTGGCGGGGCACCGGCCCCAGCGGCGCCAGGCGGAGTTTCTGCGCCGGATCACCCTGGTGATGGGGCAGAAGCAGCAACTGCTCTGGGACCTGCCGCCGATGGATTCGCTTCGGGTGAATGCGGCGGTCTACGGCATTCCCGATGCTGTGGCCCGGCGGCGGATCAAGGAGCTGGCCGATCTGCTGGAGCTGGGGGAGGAACTCACCCGGCCGGTGCGCAAGCTTTCCCTGGGCCAGCGGATGAAGGCCGAACTTTTGGCGGCGCTGCTGCATGAGCCGGAGGTGTTGTTCCTTGATGAACCGACCCTGGGGTTGGATGTGAATGCCCAGGCCCGGGTGCGGCAGTTCCTGGCGGAGTACAACCGCCGCACGGGGGCAACGGTGCTGCTCACCAGCCACTACATGGCTGACATCACGGCGTTGTGCCCGCGGGTGCTGCTGATCCATCAGGGGCGGTTGTTCCACGACGGTCCCCTGGAAGCGCTGGCTGATCAATTGGCACCGGAGCGGGAGGTGCGGCTCGAGTTGGAGTCGCCCGTTTCCGCCGATGACTTGGCGGGGTTGGGGCGTCTGGAGCAGCTGGAGGGCTGTGATGTGCGGCTGCTGGTGCCCCGCGATCAGCTCACCGCCGTGGTGGCGCAACTGCTGGATCGCTTCCCCGTTCGTGATCTGGATGTGACCGATCCACCGATCGAGGAGCTGATCGGTGGTCTGTTCCGGCAGGGGCGCGTCTGATGCGGATCTTCGGGCTGAACCGGCGGATCATCCGGGTGCTGCTGGGCTCCCAGTACGCCCACATGCTCGAGTACCGCGCCGAGATCGCCCTTTGGGCTTTGTCCGGGGTGCTGCCGTTCATCATGCTCAGCGTCTGGAGCGGCAGCGACGCGCGCTCAGGGCTGGGGCTGGATGGTGTAGCCCTGGATCGCTATTTCCTCAGCGCTTTTCTGGTGCGCCAGTTCTCGGTGGTGTGGGTGGTCTACGCCTTCGAGGAAGACGCCCTGCTGGGCCGGCTCTCTCCTTACCTGCTGCAACCGCTGCATCCGCTCTGGCGTTATGTGGCGGCTCACCTCGGCGAGCAGCTCACCCGTCTGCCCTTCGCGGCTCTGATCGCAGCGGTGTTTTTTGCGGTGCGGCCCCAGGCCTTCTGGTTGCCGTCGTTGGGGGGCTTCCTACTGGCCTGGCTGGCCACCTGGCTGGCCTTCGCCATCGCCTTTCTGTTTCAGAGCCTGATTGCGGCCCTCTGCTTCTGGAGTGAGAAGGCCAGTGCCTTGGAGCGTCTGCAGTTCATTCCCTTCCTGTTCCTGTCCGGTCTGCTGGCACCGCTCACGGCCTTTCCGCCGGCGGTGCGGGCCCTGGCCCAGTGGACGCCCTTCCCGTATTTGATCGACTTCCCGGCCCGGGTGCTGGCGGGCCAGCCGGTGGATCTGTTGGCGGGCTTCGGGGCGCAACTGGCCTGGATCGCTCTGCTGTTGCCGCTGGTGCTGCTGCTCTGGCGGGCCGGCGTGCGGCGCTACAGCGCCATGGGGGCCTGATGGGGCGCTACTGGCGAACCCTGCGTCGCTTCTGGGGTACGGCCGTGGCCGTGCAGCTGGAGTATCAGGCCAACGTGCTGATCGAGCTGTTGGCGGTGGCGATGAGCCTGAGCGGCAGCCTGTTCCTGCTCTCGCTGTTCTATGGCCCTGATCAAACGTTGGGGGGCTGGAGCTGGGCCCAGGCCCTGATGGTGCAGGGGCTTTACACGGTGTTCGATGGCATGGCCACCACCTGGTTGCGCCCCAACCTCGGGGCGATCGTTACCCATGTGCGTGAGGGCACCCTGGATTTCGTGCTGCTCAAACCGATCGACAGCCAGTTCTGGTTGTCGCTGCGCACGCTTTCGCCAGCGGGGCTGCCGGAGATCGGCCTGGGGCTTGGGCTTCTGGCCTGGGGCAGCCATCAGGCCGATGTGGTGTTCAGCCTGTCGTCTCTCTTCACCGTGCTGGTGATGCTGCTGGCCGGTGGCTTGATCCTCTATTCGCTTTGGTTTCTGATCGCCGCCACCAGCATCTGGTTCGTCAAAACCTGGAATGCCACTGAGGTGTTGCGGGCCCTGCTGGCCTCCGGCCGTTATCCCCTCAACGCCTATCCGCCTGCCCTGCGCCTGTTGTTCACCCTGGTGCTGCCGGTGGCCTTTCTCACCACGGTTCCGGCCCAGGTGCTGCTGGGTGAGGCCGCCGCACCGATGCTTCTGGCGGGCTTGGCTCTTGCGGTGCTGTTCTTTGCGGCGGCGCGGGCCTTCTGGCTCTTTGCCCTGCGCTTCTACACCTCAGCATCGAGTTAGTGCAATGCTCCACGCCATGTGTGGGTGATTTCGCTTGATCTCCTTGGTTCAGCACTGGCTGCCGGATGTGTTGGAGCTGCTGCGCTCCCCCGCTGGGGCTCTGCTGTTCATGCCGCTCTATGCCCTCTGGGTGACGCTGCTGCTGCCGGGGGTTTGGGCGTCGATGCTGGCCGGGGTGCTCTACGGCACCTGGCTTGGCAGTGGCCTGGTGTTTGTTGGGGCCTGTCTCGGGGCGGTGGTGGTGTTTCTGCTGGGGCGGTCGGTGCTGCGCGACTGGGCCCGGCGCCGGTTGGAGCAGCTCCCCAAGTTGCAGGCGGTGGAGCGGGCCGTGAGCAAGGAGGGCCTGAAGTTGGTGTTGCTGACGCGCCTCTCGCCCGCCTTCCCCTTCTCGCTGCTCAACCTGGCTTACGGCCTCAGTGAGGTGAGCCTGCGGGATTACAGCATCGGTTTGATCGGCATCCTCCCTGGCACGGTGCTGTTCTGCGGTTTGGGGGCACTGGCCGGCGATGTGGCCCGTTTCGGTGAGGTGCTGGGGGGTGAGGCGGATGCCGGCACCTGGGCGCTGCGGCTGGTGGGGGTGCTCGCCACGCTGGCCGTGGTCTGGCTGGTGAGCCGAGCGGCCCGGCGGGCGCTTCAGGATGTGGAGACGTCGCTCTGATCGGGATTGGGCAGACGCCAGTCCCGCAGGGCAGCGATCAGGATGAACCAGGCCAGGCGTGCGCGCTTGGCTGGGCCGGTGCGCTGCTGCAGCTCAGCCAACTTGGCCCGTCCGCAGTCGGTCTTGATCCAGCGGTGCAGGGCAGGTGTGGATGGGCTCATGGCTGCAGCAGGGCGGTGAGGTCGGCTTCGCTGAGCACCGTCACCCCGAGGCTCTCGGCTTTGGTCAGTTTGCTGCCGGCGGCTTCGCCCGCCACCAGGTAGTCGGTTTTCTTGCTGACGCTGCCGCTCACCTTGCCACCGGCCACTTCGATCAGCGCTTTGGCTTCGCTGCGGCTGAGGTTGGGGAGTGTGCCCGTGAGCACCAGGGTTTTGCCCCGCAGCACGCCGTCGGCGTCAGCTCCGGCTTGGCTGGCGGCCTCCTGTTCGGAGGCACTCGCCTCCAGGGAGAGCTCAACGCTGCGCAAGTCCTGCAGCAGCTGCTGGTTGGCAGGGGTGCGCAGCCATTGGCCGAGGCTGGCGCTGATTTCCGGGCCGATGCCATGTAGTTCGGCGATCTGCTCCGGGGACTCCAGCGCTGCTGCTGCCAGGCTGTCGATGCTGAAGAAAGCGGCCGCGAGGGCTTTGGCGTTGACCTCGCCGATGTGGCGGATGCCCAGGCCATAGAGCTGGCGATGCCAGGGCTGCTGTTTGGAGGCCTCCAGGGCCTCCACCAGGTTGGTGGCCGACTTGTCGCCCATCCGATCCAGGCTGGCGAGCAGGGCCGCATCCAAGCGGTAGAGATCGGCCAGCGAGCCCACCAGGCCGCGGTCCACCAGTTGTTCGATCAACTTGCTGCCGAGCCCATCCACATCCAGGGCACCCTTGCTCACCCAGTGCCGCAGGCCACCCCGCAGGATCGCCGGGCAGCTGCTGTTCACGCAGCGGGTGGCGGCTTCATCTCCCTCCCGCACCAGGTTGGAGCCACATTCGGGGCAGTGCTGCGGCAGTTGCACCGGGGTGGCGTCACTGGGCCTGAGCTCCGGCAGCACCCGCACCACTTCGGGAATGATCTCCCCGGCTTTGCGCACCACGATGGTGTCGCCCAGATGCAGATCCAGTTCTGCGATTCGATCGGCGTTGTGGAGGGTGGCGCGGCTGACGCTGGTGCCGGCCAGGGCGACTGCTTCGAATTCAGCCACGGGGGTGATGGCACCGGTGCGGCCCACCTGAGCACCAACGCGGAGCAGACGGGTGGGGGCTTCTTCGGCTGGGTATTTGAGGGCGATGGCCCAGCGCGGGGCCTTCTGGGTGAAGCCGGCTTCGTCCTGCAGCTGCAGGTCGTCCAGCTTCACCACCACGCCGTCGGTGGCATAGGGGAGGTCATGACGTCCCTGCTCCCAGTGGTCGCAGAAGCGCTGGATGGCGGCCAGGTCTTCGCAGCGTTCCCGGTTCGGGTTCACGCGGAAACCGGCCGTCTTCAGCCACTCCAGAGCCGCCCATTGGCCGGGGGGTTGGGCGTCACCCGGCAGGTGCAAGGTGTAAGCGAAGAAGTCGAGCCGGCGGGCGGCCACCACCTTCGGATCCAGTTGGCGCAGGGTTCCGGCGCAGGCGTTGCGGGGATTGGCGAACAGCGCTTCACCCCGTTGCTCCCGTTCGGCATTGATCGCCGCGAAGGTGGCATCAGGGATGAAGGCCTCCCCTCGCACTTCCACCCATTCCGGTGGGTTCTCGATCTGCAGCCGCAGCGGAATGGAACTGATCGTGCGCACGTTGGCGGTGATCTCTTCACCGCGGCTGCCATCGCCCCGGGTGGCGGCCCGCTCCAGCACCCCATTGCGGTAGCTCAGGGCCAGGGCGTTGCCGTCAATTTTCAGTTCCCCCACCAGGGGCAGGCGGGTGTCGCTGGGACGGTCCAGCACCTTGAGCAGCCGCTCGTGCCAGGCCTGCAAGTCGTCGCGGTTGAAGGCGTTGTCGAGGCTGAGCATGCCCACGCGGTGCTCAACGCTGGTGAACCCCTCCGCCGAAGCTCCGCCCACCCGCTGGGTGGGGCTGTCGGACCGCTGCAGGCCCGGATCGTTCTGTTCTAGTTCGAGCAGCTCGCGGTAGAGGCGGTCGTAGACCGCGTCCTCCATCACTGGCGCATCGAGAACGTAATAGGCGTGGCCGGCACGGTTGAGCAGCTGCCGCAGTTCCGCGGCCCGCTCGTGCGGATCAGCCATTGACCTGGTTGATGCGGGCAATGCGCCAGTTGTCGTCCACCTTGGTGAAGGTGAAGTCGAGGGGGAGCTCTTCGTCGCCTTCGGACTTCAGCTTCACGGTGAGGATCAAGTTGCCTTCCTGTACGCGGGGGCGGCCGGACTTGAGATTGCGGAACTTGTTCAGCTTCAGGCCCGCCAGGAAGCGGATGAACTGCTGGCGGCTCACGTGCTGGCGGTAGGCCTTGGTGGTGAGCAGGTAGGCGGCATCAATGCGGCCGGCAGCCACCTGGGTGAAGAACTGCTTGATCAGGGGATTGATGCCGCGGGCGTCGAGCACCAGCTTCACGGCGTTGTAGATCCAGTACCCCAGCAGGGTGAGACCCCCGGCCAGCAGAGCTTTGCTGCCGATCTCCCGCACCAGTCCCAGTTCCATCACCAGCTGTCAAAGCAGGGCCGAGTCTGACTGACCACGGCAGGATGGCGCTGATTCGGATCTCCTCCCCCCCGTTCTGTGCCTTTGCAGCCCCTGCTGCCACTGTTTCACCGCCTCAACCGGGAGCATTTCGGCGGTGCTTTGGTGGATGGGGGTCAGCCGCTGACGGCGGTGCGCTGGAGCGATGGCCGGATGAGCCGCACGGCGGGGTTCTATCGCCGTGGCCCCGGTGTGGGTGAGGGCCGCGGCAGCGAGATCGTTCTGTCGCGGCCGGTGCTTGAGCCCTTACCGCAGATCGCTACGGAAAGCACGCTCTGCCACGAGATGATCCACGCCTGGGTTGATCTGGTGCAGCGTCGCCGCGAAAGCCACGGGCCGCTGTTCCGGGCCCGGATGGCCGCCATCAATGCGGCCCAGAGCCGGTTTCAGGTGAGCATTCGCCACAGCTATCCCGTGCCGCCCCGGCCGCCCCGTTGGCTGGCGGTCTGTCCCCGTTGCGGCCGTCGCACTCCATGCCGAAGGCGCACACGTAATGCCGCGTGCCGGGCCTGTTGCGTCGAGCATTTCCATGGACGCTGGGATGCCAGCTGCGTGCTCAGTTATGTGGAGGCGGAGGGCTAGATGGAGGTGTTCTGGCTCACCCTGGAGTGCGGTGGTGTGGTGATTGTGTTGCTGGGATTGCAGCGGGAACAGTGGTTGCGCCGCCGCCGTCGGTAACGTCAGGGGATGGAGGAGCGTTTCGATCGGTTGGACCGGTTCCGTGATCAGCGGGATCGCCGTCTTGACCAGTTCTTGGAAACCGGCCGTCAGCTCGTCGATGGGGTGTCCGGTCGTCGACCAGGACAACGGCCTGGAGGGCGGCGCTCCGGTTTGGATCTCGATTCGGTGGGCCGCTGGGTCGGCGAAAAGGTCGAGTGGCTGTTGGAGGAGGACGACGACTGGCAGGAGCCCTGGCAAGAGGCTGGCCGTGGTCGGCCAGAGCCTGCACGTTCGATGCGTTCCGCCCGTCGCCCCCTTGATGCGATCTCCCGCCGCAGCCGCCGCGGAGCAGCAGCGCAGACTCCAGCGCCCCCATCAACGCCACCTGTGGCTCAGGAGTTCAACGCAGCAGACCAGGGCGAGTGGCCGGAGGACGACAGCTTCCGGGTGCAGCGCTGGTCGCGCTCTGCCCAGCCGGCAGCTCGTCCGGAACCCGAAGCCGCGCCCAATCCCACCGGCTCCCGCCGGGCCTTGCCGCGCTCCAGCCGCCGCCGGATCGACTAATGCCTCGCGTGCAATGAGCGTGGGCTGACCCGGTAGCGGCAACCCCGTGCAGCGAGCTGATGGTTCACATCCTCGAGCAGTTCTCCGGGCATCTCTTCCGCCATCTGGTCGGCTGTGGCCGTGATCGATGGGGATCCCACCTGCAGGGCTTCCAGTAGTTGGGTCCACTGCTCCACTTGCAGGCTTCGGCTCATCGGCTCATAGCCCTTCTGTTCCAGCAGCTCGCTGCAGACCGTGCGGTTCCAGAGCACGGTGCGTCCCTGGCCATGGGGGCCGGTCTGCATGGCGGCATTGGCGTCAAGGGCGCTTTGGGTGGGGCGACCCCGCCTGTCACGCCAGCCTTGATTTTCGAGGGTCTTGCCGCAGTGAATCGCCGAAATGCCGTAGATCCGACCGAGGTCGGTAAGGCTGAGCCAGGAGGTGGTGGCAGCCATGACACGGTGCACCGAATTGGGTACATCTTCCTGTGAGCACAACCAATGGCAAGTTGTCAAGTGCAAATCCCAACAAACCCGCAGGTTTGTTCATGAATTTTGTTGAAACTCCTGGCGCAGCGTGGGTCCGAGCCAGGTTTCGAGTTGCGGGCTGAACACTTCGCGAATCACGGTGAGGGCCTTGCCCTGGCGGAAGAAGCGGTAATGGCGACTCCAGTAGGGGCCGCGATGGCCAAAGGTCTGGTCGAGCCAGTCACCCTCCACCAGTGCCAAGCCATCCACCTCACGGAACAGCTCGGAGCGCCCTTCGGTGAGGCTTTTCCAGATCGGCTGGTTGCGGTCCCGCAGGTGCCAATCCGCCTCGGCCTGGTTCCACCAGCTTTCGGCCCAGGCCAGCGGGGTGCCGCCGCAGGTGAGCCACACCTGGCGGCGCAGCAGTGGTGCCATCAATTCCTTCACCTCCTCCGGTGCCCCGGGGTGGTCGGTCTGGTCGGCCTCCATGGCGATCAGATCCACGGCAACGGGCGAACCGGTGAGCAGGCGCAGGTGGCGGGTTGGGCTGCCATCGCCCAGCAGCATCAGCCGCCAGGGGCCGGGCAGTTGACGCGGCCCCTCCGCTGAGAGCACAGCATCGGTGGGGGCTTGCCAGAGCTGGTGCGGGGATGGGTGAAGACGGGGGGTTGGGTTCAGAACAGCCCTCCCACCGAGAGGGTTTGGCGTTGGCCGTTGCGGCTGATCACGGCACCGCTGTCGGTGACCTCGCTGAGCACCCAGCCGCTGCTGCCGATCGCTTCACCGATGCCGGCGGACACCGATCCCTGCCCCAGTTGAAAAATGGCGGAACTGCTGCCACCGGGGCCCTTCACCACACCGGTGAGTTGCGGGATCGGTCCCATCGGTGCCAATGCCTGATCGCTGCCCAGGGGCTCAACCGTCAACGGCTGTTGGATCGGTGGTTGTTGGATCGGCACGGTCAGCGGTTCGAGGCTTTGGATGGCAAGGGAGGCCTCCTCGGGCGTTGCCATCTTTTCGGCGCGGTTTTCTTGGGCCGTCACTTGCTCGCGCAGCTTCTCGATCAGGGTGGCGTTTTGCTTCCGTTCCAGCTCCAGGCGGGAGCGTTGCAGGCTGCTCACCAGCCAGGCGCTGCAGATCACCCCGGCAACGGCGATGCCACTGATCAGCGGCAGCAGCCAGGTGGAGGGGGAGCGGCGTTCGCTGGATTCGGTTGGCTTGGTTGTTGGTTCGTGCACATCCACATCCACCGGCACCAGGTGCGGCTGGCTTGGGGCAGTGACCGTCTCGCGGTCGAACACGTTGTCCATCACCTGCTCAGCCCGCAGGTTCCAATAGGCACGTGAGGTGGGAACCCGGGCTGACACTGCAGAGGTTTCAGGAGTCCAACGCTATCGAGCTTCTGCGGTGGGGGCGAGGGGTTGGCGTTCCCTTTGCTGCAGTTCCAGCCACATCAGCAGGGCGGTGATGTCGGCTTTGCTGACGCCAGGGATGCGGCTGGCCTGCCCCAGGGTGCTGGGTTGAATCGCCGTGAGCTTTTCCCGGGCTTCGTTGGAAAGAGTGCCGATGCCGGCGTAGTTGAGATCGGCCGGCAGTTTGCGCTGGCTCTGGCGTTTCACCTGATCGATCTGCTGCTGCTGCCGTTGCAGGTAGCCGCTGTATTTGATGTCGATCTCCGCCCCCTCGCGCACGGGCAGGGGCAGATCGGCATCAGCCAGGCCATGGCGCACCAGATCGGCGGCGTGCATGCCGGGCCGGCGCAGCAGGTCGGCCAGGGTGATCGAGCCTTTGATCGCTGCACCGGTTTCCTCTTCCACTGCCGGGGCCACTGGATCGCTCACCTTGAGCCGCACGGTTTCCAGCCGCTGCTTTTCGCCCTCCATCGCCTGGAGTTTGTCTTCGAACAGCTGCCAGCGCCGGTCGTCGATCAGGCCCAGCTCACGGCCCAACGGTGTGAGACGGCGGTCGGCGTTGTCGCCCCGCAGGATCAACCGGTATTCGCTGCGGCTGGTGAGCACCCGGTAGGGCTCGCGCAGGTCTTTGCTCACCAGATCGTCGATCATCGTGCCGATGTAGCTGCCTTCGCGGGGGAAGTGCACCGGCTCCTGGCCGCCGATCAGCCGGGCGGCGTTGACGCCAGCCACCAGGCCCTGGGCGGCGGCTTCCTCATAGCCCGTGGTGCCATTGAGCTGGCCGGCGCTGAACAGCCCGCGCACCCGCTTGGTTTCCAGGGAGGGCTTGAGCTGGGTGGCGGGCAGATAGTCGTAATCCACCGAGTAAGCCGGTCGCAGCATCACCGCTTGCTCCAGGCCCGGCAGGCTGCGCAGCAGTTGCAGTTGGATCGGTTCGGGCAGGCCGGTGGAGAAGCCCTGCACATAGATCTCCGGGGTGTCGCGCCCCTCCGGCTCGAGGAAGATCTGGTGGCTGTCCTTGTCCGCAAAGCGAACGATCTTGTCTTCGATTGAGGGGCAATAGCGCGGACCTTTGCTGTCGATCACACCGCCGTAGATGGCGGTGAGGTGCAGGTTGTCGCGGATCAGCTGATGGGTTTCGGCGGTGGTGCGGGTGATGTGGCAGCTCATCTGCTCACCGCTCACCCAGGCGGCCGGGTCAAAGGAGAAGAAGCGATCGGCCGCATCGCTCGGCTGCTCCTCCAGTTGATCGAGGGCGATGCTGCGCCGGTCCACCCGGGCAGGGGTGCCGGTTTTGAGCCGGTCGGTCTGAAAGCCGAGTTGCTGCAGCGCTTCGGTGAGGCCTTCGGCAGCCTGTTCACCGGCGCGGCCGGCAGCCATCGATTGATGCCCCACCCAGATGCGGCCGCCGAGGAAGGTGCCGGCGGTGAGGATCACCGCTTCAGCGCCATAGACGCTGCCGAAATAGGTACGGATGCCGCTGATGCGTTGCTGCTCGCCCTCCCCGGTGGTTTCCAGGCCGGTCACCATCGCTTCGCGCAGGGCGAGGTTGGGGGTGTGCTGCAGCAGTTGCAGCATCTGGCGGGAATAGAGACGTTTGTCGGTCTGGGCGCGCAGGGCCCAAACCGCGGGGCCGCGGCTGGCGTTGAGGATGCGCTTCTGGATGGCGGTGGCATCGGCCAGGCGACCGATCACCCCACCGAGGGCATCAACTTCATGGACGAGCTGGCTTTTGGCGGGGCCGCCGACGGCCGGGTTGCAGGGCTGCCAAGCGATGCGGTCGAGATTGAGGCTGAACAGGGCGGTGTTCAGGCCCAGGCGGGCGGCCGTAATCGCCGCTTCACAGCCTGCATGGCCGCCGCCGACCACGATCACGTCGAAGGATTCGGTGGGGGAGGCGCTGAAGCTCATGCCTCCATTATCTGAGTTGGCTCAGGCCGCCAGGTTGCGGAAGCGGGTGAACTGCGGCTCGAACAGCAGCTTCACCGTGCCCACCGGACCGTTGCGGTGCTTGGTCACGATCACTTCGGTGATGCCGCGGTCCGGTGTTTCCGGGTTGTAGTACTCGTCGCGGTAGATCATCAGCACCAGGTCGGCGTCCTGCTCAATCGAGCCCGATTCCCGCAGGTCGCTCAGCATCGGTCGCTTGTTGGTGCGTGCCTCCACACCCCGGCTCAGCTGGGAGAGGGCAATCACCGGCACATTCAGTTCCCGGGCCATTTGCTTCAGGCCCCGGGTGATGCGCGACAGCTCCTGCACCCGGTTGTCGGACCCTGAGCCTTCCATCAGCTGCAGGTAGTCGATCATCACCAGCCCCAGCTCCTTGCCCTGTTCGGCCATCAGCCGCCGGCAGAGCGAGCGCATCTCCAGCACGCCGGAGTTGGGTTTGTCATCGATGAAGATCGGCAGTTGCCCCAGGCTGTTGATGCCCTGGCCCAGCAGCGGCCATTCCTCCTGCTGCAGGCGGCCGGTGCGCAGGCGGCCCGCTTCGATGCCCACCTCCATCGAGAGCAGGCGGTAGGTGAGCTGCTCCTTGCTCATCTCCAGGGAGAACAGGCACACCGGCAGGTCGTGCAGCTGGGCCACGTTCTTGGCCAGGTTCAGCACGATCGAGGTTTTGCCCATGGCCGGCCGGCCCGCCACGATGATCAGGTCGCTGCGCTGCAGGCCCTGGGTCATCGCATCCAGGTCGTAGAAGTTCACCGGGATGCCGGCCACCGAGGTGCCCAGCGAGCGGCTTTCGATCTCCTCAAAGGTTTGGGTGAGGATTTCGGCGGTGGGGGTGAGCCCCTTGGAGGGTTTCTCCTGGCTGATGGCGAAGATCTTTTGTTCTGCCTGGTCCAGCACCTGCTCCATCGGCAGGCTCTGATCAAAGCCCAGCTGGATCACTTCGTTGCCGGAGCGGATCAGCTGGCGGCGCAGGAACTTGTCCATCACCAGCCGGGCCACCTGCTCGATCGAGGCGGTGGACGGCACCCGCTCCACTAGCTCCACCAGTCGGTTGTTGCCGCCCACCTTCTCGAGGGCGCCGGTGTCGGCCAGCCAGGCGCTCATGGCGGTGAGATCCGTCGGCTTGCCCTGGCCGTGCAGCATCAGGGCGGTGCGGAAGATCTCCCGGTGGGCGTTCAGATAAAACGCTTCCGGCTGCAGCACATCGGCCACACGCCCGATTGCATCGGGATCCAGCAGGATGCCGCCCAGCACCGCTTCCTCCGCCTCCAGGTTCTGGGGCGGAAGCGAATCGGGCAGAGCCTCGAAATTGGGCTCATCGTCGCGGCCTTTGCCAAAACCACGGCGTCCCCCATCGTTGTTCTCTGGTAGGGGGACGCTCACCATGGCGGCAGGGCGTGAAGCGAAGGGATCACACTCTGGCTCGAATGAGCCGTTTGAGTGTCAATTGACAGCGATCAGTAGCCGACCACTTCCAGGTTGATCTCAGCGGTGACTTCGCTGTGCAGCTTCACCGTCACGGTGTACTTGCCGGTGCGGTGGATCTCAGGCACCACGATGTCGCGGCGGTCGATCTCCTTCTTGGTGGCGGTTTGGATGGCTTCTGCCACGTCACCGTTGGTGACGGTGCCGAACAGCACGTTGTCTTCACCGGTCTGCTTCTTCACGGTGAAGCGACCAATGGTGGAGAGGGCGGTCTTGAAGTCGAGGGCTTCCTGCTTCAGAGCGGCCTGACGCTCAGCTTCCTTGGCCCGGCGGTGCTCCACCTGCTTCATCACCGCAGGGGTGAGGGGCACAGCTTTGCCGAAGGGCAGCAGGAAGTTGCGGGCATAACCCGGAGCCACTTCCACCAGGTCTCCGTCCTTGCCGAGGCTGAGGACGTCCTCATTCAGAACGACTTGTACACGCTTAGGCATGGGACCGGTATGAAGGATGGAGACGGGTGCGATCGACCACGTTACGACGTGGCCGGTTGTTGAAAGTTGCTTTGAGCCTCAGGAGGCTCCGGGGACGTAGCGGGCCGTGCGGATCCGGCTGGCCAGTCCGAGGAGCTTGAGCAGGCGCACGTGCTGCCAGGTGAGATCGAACTCGAACCAGCGCAAACCGTGGCGTGCACTCGCCGGATGGGCGTGGTGGTTGTTGTGCCAACCCTCACCGAATGAGAGCAGTGCCACCCACCAGCAGTTGCGGGAGAGGTCAGGGCAATCGAAATTGCGGTACCCGAAGGCGTGGGTGGCGGAGTTCACCAGCCAAGTCACGTGGTACACGACCACGAGGCGCAGAGGAATGGCCCACAGCACCAGGCCAAGGCCACCGCCGTGAACCTGGGAGACTTCACCGAACCAGTAGAGCCCAAGGCCCAGGGGGATCTGCAGCAGCAGGAACCAGCGGTCGAGCCAGCGGTAGAAGGGGTCGCACTGCAGGTCGCCGGCGTAGCGGTCGAGTTCCTTCAGGGCCGGGATGTCGTGCAGCATCCATTCGCTGTGGGCCCACCACAGGCCACGGCCAGCGTCGTGGTGATCCGTGGGCTGATCCGAAAAACGGTGGTGATGGCGGTGCAGACCCACCCATTCGATCGGGCCGCTCTGGCAGGCCAGGGTGCCCATCAGCACCAGGATGCGCTCAACCCACACCGGCACCACCAGGCTGCGGTGCGCCACCAGACGGTGCAGGCCCAGGGTGACGCCCAGGACCGTCATCCAATAGAGAACGCCAAAGGCCACAACGCCCTGCCAGCTCCAGAAGCGCGGCAGCAGCGCCACGGTGGCGAGCACGTGCATCACCAGCATGAAGCTGGTGGTTCCCATCTTGAATTTGCGCTGACGCGCGGGCAGTCGGTCACGCGGTGCCATCACCGCGGCCCGCTGCCGAAGCTCGCGGGTGTCAGCTGTTTGCGAGGAAACCAAGCGGATTCTCCTTGGATTGACAAAGCCGCTCAGACAGGAAAACCAGGGAGCGGATGGTGCCGTTAGTGACAGAAATCTAAAGGAGTTGCCGCATCGCAGCGGCTCCCCGCGTTGTGAATTCTGGTGTTAGCCAGGGTTTAGGAAGGCATGACATCCGTCAGGCAAGTGGTGATCAGTGCGTTTGCAGAGGACCTGATCAACGCGGTGGCGCGGGAGCAGGCCGACCTGGCTGCAGCGAGGACGGCGGCGGTGGAGCAACGCCTGCAGCGTGTGTTGGAGGCCCTGGCGGCGGAGCGCGTTGGCACCCAGCACTTTGCGTCGCTCACCGGTTACGGCCACGGGGATCAGGGGCGCGAGGTGGTGGATCGGGTTTTTGCCCAGGTGCTGGGGGCCGAAGCCGCCGCGGTGCGCCTGCAATTCGTCAGCGGCACCCACGCCATCGCCGCTGCACTGTTCGGCGTGCTGCGGCCCGGGGATCGTCTGCTTTCGATCACGGGTCGTCCCTACGACACCCTTGAGGAGGTGATCGGTCTGCGCGGCAAGGGCCAGGGTTCCCTGGCGGAATTCGGGGTTGCCTACGACGAAATCGATCTGCAGCCGAATGGGGCGGTGGATGAGGCGGCCTTGAACCAGGCCCTGGAGCAGCCCTGCCGGATGGTGCTGATCCAGCGCAGTTGCGGCTACAGCTGGCGTCCGTCGGTCACGGTTGAGCAGATCGCCGGGCTGTGTGAGCGCATCCATGCCCGCCAGCCCGACTGCGTTGTGTTTGTCGACAACTGTTACGGCGAGTTGGTGCAGGAGCAGGAACCGACGGCGGTTGGGGCGGATCTGATCGCTGGATCGTTGATCAAGAATCTTGGCGGCACCATCGCCCCCACCGGCGGCTACATCGCGGGACGGGCCGATCTGGTGGAGCAGGCCTGCTGCCGGCTCACGGCGCCGGGCATCGGCAGTGAGGGCGGCACGGGATTTGACCTGCAGCGGCTGGTGCTGCAGGGGCTTTTCCTGGCACCGCAGATGGTGTCGGAGGCCTTGATTGGCGCCGATCTGGTGGCGGGGGTGTTTGAGCGGCTGGGATTTCCCGTGAATCCAGCGCCCGGTGCCGTGCGAAGCGATTTGATTCAGGCGGTGCGGCTGGGCAGTCCCGATGCCCTCAAGGTGGTGTGCCGTGCCTTCCAAGCGATGTCGCCGATCGGGGCCTATCTCGATCCAGTGCCGGCCTCGATGCCGGGCTATGCCTCGGATCTGGTGATGGCCGGGGGGACCTTCATCGATGGTTCCACCAGTGAATTTTCGGCCGATGCGCCGCTGCGGGAACCGTTCAACCTCTATGTGCAGGGCGGCACCCATCGCGCCCACATCCGCCTGGCCCTCTCCCGTGCGTTGTGTGACCTCAATGCGGCAGGACTGATCAATCTCCCGCAGACTGGGTCCACCTGAAACTGCCTCGATGGCGTTCGCGTTCCCCGACTCCTTTCGCTTCGCCGACAGCCACGAGTACGCCAATGCCGATGGCGAGCTGGTTCGGGTGGGCATCAGTGCCTTCGCCGTTGATCAGCTGGGCGACATCGTGTTCGTGGATCTGCCGGATGTGGGCGCCAGCCTGGCGAAGGGCACCAGCTTTGGCTCGGTGGAGTCGGTGAAGGCCGTGGAAGACATGTATGCACCGATTGCCGGTGAGGTGGTGCAACGCAATGAAGCGGTGCTTGCCAGTCCGGAGGAACTGCAGAACGACCCCCACGGTGAGGGCTGGCTGCTGGTGCTGCGTCCGTCGGATCCCTCCGAGCTCGACAGCCTGATGACCGCCGAGGCCTACGGCGCCAAGGTCAACGCCGGCTGACATCAACGCTGGCTCGCATCAGCGCCGGGGCTTCGCTCTTACGATCGACCGGCGGGATGTGCATTCGACGTTGACTTCTCCTTTTGCGCAGCGGCACATCGGCCCGAGTGAGGCGGAACAGCTCCTCATGCTCAATGCCCTGGGCTACAGCGATCTGCAGGAGTTCATCGCTGATGTCGTGCCCGCCGACATCCTTGATCACAAGCCGCCTGTTGAGGCCTTGCCCGAGGGTTGCGGGGAGGCGGAGGCGCTCCAGCAGCTGAAGCAGTTGAGCGAAACCAACACGCTGCGTCGTTCCCTGATCGGGCTGGGTTACTACGGCACGGCAACCCCGGCTCTGATCCAGCGCCACGTTTTTGAGAATCCGGCCTGGTACACCGCCTATACCCCCTACCAGGCGGAAATCGCCCAGGGTCGTCTGGAGGCCCTGCTCAACTTTCAAACCCTTATCAGTGAGCTCACGGGCTTGCCGATCGCCAACGCCTCGCTGCTTGATGAAGCCACCGCCGCTGCGGAGGCGATGAGCCTCAGCTTCGGGGTGTGCCGTCGCCCTGAGGCGACACGGTTCCTGGTGGACGCCAATGTTCTGCCTCAGACCTGGGCAGTGCTGCAGACCCGCGCCGAACCCCTCGGCATCAGCCTTGAGCGGGTCAACCCGGCCACGGCGCCGATCGATGCGTCGGTGTTTGGTGTACTGCTGCAGTTGCCAGGTGCCGATGGATGCCTCTGGGATCCATCCGCCGTGATCGAAGCGGCCCATGCCGCCGGTGCCTTGGTCACCGTGGCGATCGACCCCCTGGCGCAGACCCTGATGGCGCCCGTGGGATCCCTCGGGGCCGACATTGCTGTGGGCAGCGCCCAACGCCTGGGGGTGCCGATGGGATTTGGTGGCCCTCATGCGGCTTTCTTCGCCACCGTTGAGGCCTATAAGCGCCAGATCCCTGGTCGTCTTGTGGGGCAATCCAAGGATGCGGAAGGCCGTTCGGCCCTGCGCTTAGCGCTGCAAACCCGTGAGCAGCACATCCGTCGCGACAAGGCCACCAGCAACATCTGCACGGCCCAGGTGCTGCTGGCCGTGATGGCCTCGTTTTATGCGGTGCACCATGGCCCTGATGGTCTGCAGGCCATCGCCCAGCGCATCACTGGCCTGCGCAGCCAGTTGGAACAGGGCCTGCGGGCCCTGGGTTATCCGCTGGAGCTGGCCGACCGATTCGACACCGTCACTGTGCACTGTGCGTCGGCACCGGCTGTGCACCGCGCTGCCGCAACGGCTGGTTTCAATCTGCGGGTGCTGCCCGATGGTGCAGCGCCGGCGGACGCCACCGGATTCGGCATCAGCCTCGATGAGCTCTCGGATCAACAGGAGCTGCAAGCCCTGCTCGCACTGCTGGCGGAGGCCTGCGGTCAGGCCACCCCGCAGTTCGAGGCTGAGCAGCCCCCGTCCCTTTCCCTGCCGCAGCGCAGCCAGCCCTGGCTGAGCCAGCCGGTTTTTCATCAGTACCGCAGCGAATCAGAGCTGTTGCGCTATATCCAGCGGTTGGTGAGCCGTGATCTCTCGCTGGTGCACGGGATGATTCCGTTGGGCAGTTGCACCATGAAGCTCAACGCCGCCGCCGAGCTGCAGCCGGTGAGCTGGCCTGCGTTTGCGGCCTTGCATCCCTTTGCCCCAGCCGATCAGGCCAAGGGCTATCGACGTCTGGCCGACGATCTGGAGCAATGGCTGGCTGCCCTGACCGGTTTTGCTGCCGTGTCGTTGCAGCCCAATGCCGGTTCCCAGGGGGAATACGCAGGGCTGCTGGTGATTCGCGCCTGGCACCGCTCCCGCGGTGAAGCCCATCGCGACATCTGTCTGATCCCCACCAGCGCCCACGGCACCAACCCCGCCAGTGCCGTGATGGCCGGCCTCAAGGTGGTGGCTGTCGCCTGTGATGACGAGGGCAACATCGATCAGCAGGATCTGGCGGCGAAGGCGGCCGAGCACGCCGACCGGCTGGCGGCGCTGATGGTCACCTACCCCTCCACCCACGGCGTGTTTGAAACCGGCATCCGTGAGATCTGCGCGGTGGTGCATCGGCACGGGGGCCAGGTGTACCTCGATGGGGCCAACCTCAATGCCCAGGTGGGGCTGTGCCGTCCTGGTGCCTTCGGTGCCGATGTCTGCCACCTGAACTTGCACAAGACCTTCTGCATCCCCCATGGGGGCGGTGGCCCTGGCGTGGGGCCCATTGGTGTGGCGGCGCATCTGGCCCCCTTCCTGCCGGGCCATCCCTTGCAGGCCGGTGTCGCATCGGCCATCGGTCCGGTGTCCGCAGCAGCGCTCGGCAGCGCCAGCATCCTGCCGATCAGCTGGATGTACCTGCGGATGATGGGGGCGGAAGCCCTGCGGCAGGCCAGTGCAGTAGCGCTGTTGTCGGCCAACTACCTCGCCCATCGGCTCGACGCCTCGTACCCCGTGCTGTTTCGCGGCAGCACCGGGCGGGTGGCCCACGAATGCATCCTCGACCTCCGCCCGCTCAAACGGGATGCGGGGATCGATGTGGATGACATCGCCAAGCGTTTGATGGACTACGGCTTCCATGCACCCACCGTCAGCTGGCCGGTGGCCGGCACGGTGATGGTGGAGCCCACCGAAAGCGAAAGCCTGGCGGAGTTGAATCGTTTCGCCGATGCCCTGGTGGCGATCCGCGAGGAGATTCGCGCCATTGAAGCCGGCACCAACGACCCTCAGAACAACCCGCTCAAGCGTGCTCCTCACACCCTCGCTGCCGTCATAGCGGATGACTGGGATCGTCCCTACAGCCGTCAGCAGGCCGCCTTCCCGATGGAGGGGCAACAGGAGAGCAAGATTTGGCCCGCTGTGGCACGGATTGATAACGCCTTTGGTGATCGCAACCTGGTTTGCACCTGTCCTTCGGTGGAAGCGGTGGCTGTGGCGGCTTGAAGCCCTGGTGCAAGGGGTTCAGAGCGTGTAAATTTTCACTGAAAGTGGAAAAATTGGTTTGATTCCGTTCATCGCCCTTGCGAGTTCGGTCAAACTGTTCGACAACTGATTCGTCTGTCGGGGGACACCATGGATCGGGACAACAACAAGAAATCTGCGCTCAGCAGCGTTGAAGGGCCTGCCCTTCCTCAACTTCCTGAGGGTCTGGAATCGGCCTTCAATCGTGGCCATACCTTGTCAATTGAAGGAACCAATGTGATTCGGGTTCCCTTTGGCACGCGCCGTTCCCGTCGCAGCCGCCCCGAGCGGCCCGATCACTGGGCCACCCTGGTGATTCCTTTTCAACCGGTGGGCGATCCCACTCCACCGCCGGCAGCGGCCTGAGTTCAGGCCACGCCGATCTCTGATTCTTCCTGGGCCAGACGCCAGTCCAGCAGGGCTTTGACGTCGGCCAATGAGCAGGTTGGTGTGCGGAAGGGCAGCAAACGCATCGGGCTGCGTTCCGGCCTCACCAGCCAGCTCCGGTTGGTTTGAGGCATCAAAAGAAAGCCGCGGTACCGAACCGAGGCCTCCTGACCGTTCATGAATCCCATCGCTCTAGGGATTGTTTGGAGGTGACCCCGTCATTTCAGGGCACAAGATCTGGTGTCTCCCACTTGCACCAGATCTTTTCCGGATTGCTTCACGCCAGGGCAAACAGCAGCACGTCGGTGCGTTCACCGAGGCCGATCAGCTCGCTTTGTGTTGCTGCGTCCTGGATCAGGCCCACCCCATCGCCCCGCCGAAGCGACTGCTTCTGGGAGCCTTCACTGTTGAGCGTCAGCTCCCCATCAATCACCTGAAGCCAGAGCCATCGCTCCTCGGCGGCGGGCAATGGCAACTTCTGTTGGCGTTGCGGTTGGGCACGCCAGAGGCGCACGGGACGTTCGATGGCCATCGCATCGCCGGTGGCGTCGGGCTCAATCAGGGGCGTCCAGCCCTCGCCGATGGCGAAGGGTTTCTGCTCGTAGGCGGGCTGGATGCCCAGCTGTGCTGGCTCAATCCAGATCTGCAGGAGCCTGCAGGGCGCGCTGGTCTGGTTGATTTCGCTGTGAACGATGCCGCTGCCGGCACTCATCCGTTGCACCTCGCCGGCATGCAGCACCGCGCTGTTGCCCATCGAGTCGGCATGGCTCAGGGCCCCCTCCACCATCACCGTGATGATTTCCATGTCCCGGTGGGGGTGCATGCCGAACCCCTGGCCTGCAGCAATGGTGTCGTCGTTGATCACCCGCAAGGGGCCGAAGCCCATCCAGTTCGGATCCTGATGGCTGCCGAAGCTGAAGCTGTGCCAGGAATCGAGCCAGTCCAGCTGGCTGTGGAAGCGCTCGTCTGCAGGTCGCAGGATCACGGTTGACGTGGTGTCGTGTTGACCTGTTGGCGGGGCCATCCGGCACATCGAGGTGTTCAGAGTTGGAGGGGTTGCATCTGCAGAAGCCGCTGCACCAGGTCGTTGATGCTGTCGTCCTGGGCTGGTTTGGTGTGGTTGCTCAGCAGCTGACGCCCCACCACCTGGGCCCCGAGGTGGGTGAGCTGGATGCGCAGCGACACCAGCAGTTCCATGCCGCCACCGCCGGAGAAGGTGGCCATGGCGATTGGCCGCCCGTTGAACAGGGATCGGAAGTCGTCGTCGGTCACCGAGAGCCAGGCAATGGTATTGGTGAGCGACGGAGGAATCGAGCCGTTGTATTCCGGGGCGCAGATCACCCAGCGTGGGGTTGCGTGCAGCTGGTCGTGCAGGGCGACAAGGTCAGGGCCCGCCCCTGCTGCTTGGACCTGTGGCGTGAACAGGGGCAGGTCGAGCTGAGTGAGATCGATCAGTTCGGCGCTGGCATTCTGAGCTGCGGCGGCCTGCACGAAGCGTTCCGCCAGCTTGCGGTTTTCGCCATTGCTCGCCGTCAGAACGATGAGGTCGGAGGACATGGAGACGAAGGCTCTTGATGGAATCGTGCAAGGGCGTCAGGCCGTTTTCAATTCGGCTTCGCGGTGAGGAATAAAGCTGGCTTTGCGGGCGCCGCAGATCGGGCAGTGCCAATCGTCGGTAATCGCCTCAAACGGCGTGCCTGGGGCGATGCCGGAATCAGGATCCCCCTCGGCGGGGTCGTAGATCATCGAGCACACCTTGCAGATCCACTTGCCCGGGATCGGTTGATCGGACTGGCCTGCGGTGCCCTTGCCTTGCAGGGCCTCAAGGGCAACGCCATAGGTTTCGGCGTAATGCTGCTCGATCGGGGTCAGCAGGCCGAAGTTCTTGGCGGCGGTGCGGAACAGGCCCGCATGCTCCTTGGATTCGCTGCTTTGCTCGGCGAATTCCGCTGCTGCTCTGCTGTCCCGGTCCTGCCGGGCCTGGGCGGCGAACTCCGGATACATCGTTGTGTACTCGTAGGTTTCGCCTTCAATCGCCAGCTCCAGGCAGCGGCTCAGGATGGCCTGCTTCTACTCGTCGCTGAGCTGCTCGGGATCGTTCACCACCAATTCGGGGTGCAGCAGGCGGAAGTGGGCGAAGGCGTGTTCCGTTTCCTGCGCTGCGGTGTCTCGAAACAACGTGGCCAGGTCCTTGTGGCCCAGCTGTTTGGCCACCTCTGAAAAGAACAGGTATTTGCGGTTGGCCATGCTCTCGCCACCGAAAGCGGCCTCGAGATTGGCGTGGGTGGAAGGCTTGGAAAGGTCCATCGATGGCGCCGGGGATCGTTCCATCAGCCTAGCCCTAACTCATAGTGAGTATGAGTTAGTAGGAAGTTCGGTTTGCCGGCTCAGGCTGCCGGCTCAGTAGTTGGCGCCGCTGCGGCGTTGGTGCACGGCGGTGCTGCCCTCCGCATCCAGCACTCCGCCGTGATCCACTTCGGCATAGATCAGCCAGTGGTCCCCGCATTCCATCCGCTGGCTCACCTTGCCGTCCAGCCAGGCCAGAGCATCCGGCAGCAAGGGCTGTTCGGCGGGGCTGGTGTCCAGCTCGAGGCCTGCAAAGCGATCGGCACCGGGTTCGAACGGTTGCAGGAACTGCTTCATCAGGGCGGTTTCGCGGCCTTCGGCCAGCACGTTCAAGGCGAAGCGATCGCCCTTGTGCAGCAGCGCTTCCACGGCACGGTCCTTGGCCACGGCCACGGTGATGCCGGGGGGATTGAAGCTGGCCTGGCTCACCCAGCTGGCCACCATGGCGCCGCTCAGCTCCGCTTTGCGGGTGGTGAGCACGCAGAGGGAGCCAATCACACGGCCCAGGGCCAGCACCGCTGGATCGCTGCGGCTTTCGCTCAAGCCCCCCGCACTGCGCCGTTGCGCCCGTTTCTGGCTCTGCAGCAGCTGGCGGGCGAAACGGGTGCCGGTTTCCTCCAGCTCCTTCACCCGGGCGGCATCCGGACTGAACTTCACCCGGATCGGCTCGAAGCCAAAGCTGAAGCCGCCATCCCGTAGCTTCGTTTCCAGCAGGTCCACCGCCTCACCGCTCCAGCCGAAGCTGCCGAACACCCCCACGGGCTTGCTGCGATCCCCCTCCGCCAACAGGGTTCCAAGGGCCGACACGATCGGTGTGGGGGCATGGCCCCCCAGGGTGGGTGAGCCGATCAACACCGCGTCGGCCTGCTGGATCGTGCTCACCAGTTCATCGGCAGGGGTGAATTCGCAGTTCAAGCTGTTCACCCGGATGCCGGTGCGGCTGACCCCGCGGGCCAGGGCATCGGCAATGGCTGCGGTATTGCCGTAGGCGCTGGCAAACAGCAACGCCACCGTCAGGCTGGCGTTCTGCTGGCCTTCGCCCCAGCGGCGGTAGTCATTCAGCAGGCTGCGCCAACTGGCTTCGATGGCCGGGCCATGGCCCGGCGCAATGGTGCGGATGTCGAGTTCTTCGAGCCGTTCCACCAGGGCATCCACCTGACGGGCCATGGGGGCCATCAGGCAGTCGTAGAAGTGCCGGCGTTCTTCTTCAGTGCTGCTGCGGTTGCTTTCGGCCCAGCTGTCCGTGCAGAGGTGGGCACTGAAGAACTTGTCGCTCATCAGCAGTCCCAGGCTTTCCTCGAAGGCCAGCAATCCGCCGGGCCAGCGGGGGGTTGGGGCCGGCAGCAGCATCAAGCTGCGCTGATGGCTGAGCGGAAGCGTCTGCTCCTGGCGGATCACCCGCAGGGGCGGCAGATCGGGCAGTGGTGGTTGCTCGCTTGTCTCACCGGGAGGGGCCGGCTTGCGCTGGCTCCACAGCTCCTCGATCAGCTTGGCGCCGGGGTTGGAGACGATCAGTTCCAGGCTGGCGTAGGCCTCCGCTAGATCCCGCAGCAGGGCAACGCGGTTGGGGTTGACGTGGCCCACCACCACCAGCAGCGGTGCGTCGCTGCTGGGCAGGGCTTCGGCCAGCACCGGCAGAAAGGCCGTGCTGTAGGCCACCCCCGGGGGGTGGACCAGCACGGCAGGGGCGCCGTCACCAGCCTCAAACAACACACTGTTGGCGGTGCTGCCCCGCTCCAGGGCGTATTCCAGTTCAAAGCGGTGCCGTTGAGGGCTCAGACCGCGCAGACCAACGACCCCATCGTCGATCGGCAGCTGGATCGTGCGACGCGAGGTTGCGGTGCTGGTCACGCTCATCAGTAGTGGTTCCCCACTTTGCGGTGGTGCACCGCCGTGCTGGCCTCTGCATCGGCCACATTGCCCTGCTCCACCACGGCATAGATGATCCAGTGATCGGGGCCCTCCATCCGTTGCTCTACCCGGCAGCCCAGAAAAGCCAGGGCATCAGCGAGCACCGGGCCGCCATCGGCGGTTCCCTCCAGCACGTCCACCCCAGCGAAACGATCGGCACCGGGGGGGAAGCGCTTGAGGAAATGGCGCATCAGTTGTTGATGATTGTCCTGCCGTAGAACGTTCAGCACGAAGCGGTCGCCCACCTGCATCAGGGCTTCGATCGCACGGTCTTTGGCGACGGCGATGGTGAGGCCCGGTGGGGTGAAGCTGGCCTGGCTCACCCAGCTGGCCACCATGGCGCTGCGGCGTTGCGATTCGCCCTCCCCCTGGCTGGCGGTCACCACATAAAGGCCACCGCTGATGCGACCCAGGGCCTTGTCGAGGTCGCCATCGAGGCTTTTCATCGCCGCGATTGTCTTTTCTTTGGTCAGCAGCTGGCCGAGGTCGGTGCCCGACTCCTCACAGCGTTGGTAGTCGCTGCCCTGGGGCAGCTGTTTGATCCGCAATGGGCTGAAGGCTTGCTTCTGCCCCTGGCTGCGCAGTTGATCGGCGACGGCGTCGATCGGTTCATCGTTGCCGCCGAAGGCGTCGTACACCCCCACCAGTTGTTTGGGATGCAGGGCCGCCAGCAGGGTTCCGATCGAGGCCTGGAGATCCGGTTCCGGTTCCGCGGGCCAGGTCGGCACCACAACAGCCTTGGCATCGCCGAGCAGGGCAGTGAGTTCCTGGGGGTCGGTGGCCCGCAGGTCCACCAACTGCACCTGGGCATCGGCCTTGCCGATGCCGTGGGCAATGGCCTGGCTGATCCGATCGGAGAAGCCGTACTGGCTCAGATAACAAACGGCGGCATAGCTCTCGCCTTTGCTGCGCTGGCCGCTCCACTCGCGGTAGTCGCTGATCCAGTGGCTGAGGTGATGCCGCAACAGCGGTCCGTGGCCCACCGCGATGGTGTTGATCTCCGGCAGGCCATCCATGCGCTTGAGGGCCTGCAGCACGCTGCGGGCATTGGGGCCCATTAGGCAGTCGTAATAGAAGCGGAAATCAGGGGCGATGGTGCCGGGATCGGCGTCGAAGACGTCGTCAGAGCAGTAATGCAGACCGAAGGCATCGCAGGTGTAGAGGATGCCGGTGCCGTGATCGAAGGAAAAGATCGTGTCCGGCCAGTGCAGGTTCGGAGCACTGAGGAATTCGAAGCGGTGCTGGATGCCGCTCTCGGGGTTGGTGCCGAGATCCAATTCCTCGCCCGACTTCACCGCACGGGATTTGAACGGCCTGTGCACCTGGTCCTTGAGGAACTGCAGGGCCACCTTCGATCCCACGATTTCGATCTCAGGATTGAGATCGATCAGGTCACCGATCAATCCGGAGTGGTCGGGTTCGGTGTGGCTCACGATCAACACATCGATCGCAGTTGGATCGATCTGCTGCTTGAGCAGGGGGATCCAGATGTCGCGGAACTTGGCGTGGCTGGTGTCGATCAGGGCGGTGCGTTCCCCCCGCACCAGGAAGGCGTTGTAGGTGGTGCCGTTGCGCAGGCCGAATTCAATGTCGAAGCGGCTGCGGTCCCAGTCGAGGGAGCGGATCGTGGTGGTGTCGGCGGCGATGGCCTCGCACTGCAGCGACAGCTTCGGAGCAGCGGGAGCAACGACCATGAAACCGACCGTGACGGAAGTCGACTCTACGGAGATTCAGCGGGGCAAAGCGGCGGAGACTGGTATCAACTGCAATCTTGTGATGGCGTCATCGACGCTGCGACGCAGCATCGGACCCGGGATCCTCTTGGCCGGTGCCTGCATTGGTGGATCCCACTTGATGTCGTCCACCACGGCGGGAGCCCGATTCGGCTTTGCGCTGGTGGGCCTGATCTTGCTCACCAATCTGATCAAGTACCCGTTCCTGCGCGTGGGCACCCGCTTCACAGCGGCCACCGGACTGTCGCTGCTGTAGGGGTTCCAGAAACGCAATCCCCTCTACCTGCCGCTGTACCTGGTGGTGAGCCTGGTCACCGGCACCTTCACCATCGCGGCGGTGAGTTTTGTGGCGGGGCTGCTGCTCACCAACATCCCTCTCCTGGCGGGGTTGGACCCCTACGGACTGTCCATCGCCGTGCTGGCGGTGAGTGGCCTGGTGCTGCTCCTGGGGCATTACCGGGCGCTCGACCGTCTCTCCAAGCTGTTGGTGGTGCTGCTCACCCTGCTCACGGGGGTGGCGGCTGCATCACTGCTGATCCGCGGCCCCGTCGGCGATGTGGCGGCCAGTTGGGTTAGCACGGATCCCAGCCCCTGGACCCTGGCCAACCTGGCCTTCCTGATTCCCCTGATGGGCTGGATGCCTGGACCGGTGGAGATGTGCGTTTGGCCATCGTTGTGGATGTTCTCCCGTGCGCGCGACACCGAGCACACCGCGACGCCGAAGGAGGCTGAATTTGATTTCAACCTCGGCTATGGCGTCACCGTGGTGACGGCCATGTTTTTTGTGATCCTGGGCGCCTACACGATGTACGGCAGCGGTGACGGAATGCTGGCCGGCAGTGGCGTGTCCTTCGCCCAGAAGCTGATCAAGCTCTATACCGCCGCCATGGGTGGTTGGGCGGCCTGGGTGATCATCCCCGCGGCTTTTTTCGCCATGTTCAGCACCACCCTCACCTGCCTGGATGCCTATCCCCGCAGCATTGCGGCGATTCAGGGGCTGCTGCGTCATCACGACAGTGGGGATTCAGCGCCGGGGCCCATGCAGCGTCGCTTCGACATCTGGGTGATCGTGCATTTCCTGGCCGCTGTGCTGGCGCTGGTGGTGGCCAAGGGCGGCGGAATCGGCGTGAAGGATTTCGTCTTCGGGGCGATGACCGGCAGCTTCCTCACTGCTCCTCTGTTCGCCTGGATGGCCATGGACACGATCAACAGCCCCTTGGTTCCAGTGGAGCACCGTTATGGGCGGCTCACCCAGGCCTTCTGCTGGTTCGGTCTGGTGTTTTTCAGTGGCTTCAGCCTGCTGTTCATCGGCCGTTTCTTCCTCGGCCTCGGCGGCTGATTTCGCCCTTGCTTCAACAAAAAACCCCTGCCGTGGGCAGGGGTTGGGCTTCCGTTCTTCTTGTCTTGGTGTGTTGGGCTTGTCCAGCCCAAGGCTTTCAGTGCTCAGGTTCTGATTCAGGACCTGATCAGCTCTCCACCTTCACCGAAACGCTGGTGTGTTCCACTGCTTTGCCGGCGTTGATTTCAAGAATGCCGTCCCGATAACTGGCCTTGAGCTGGTCGCGATCGAGGCTCTGCGGGAAACGGAAGCTGCGGCTCCAGGTGCCGCTGCGGAATTCGCTCAGCAGCGGTGCTTTGCTGTCATCGCTGCCTGTGGCTGGGCGTTCAGCGCTGATCACCAGGTTGCGATCGGTGGCCTTGACGTCGATGGAGTCGCGGTCCACCCCGGGCAGTTCCAGTTGCACGGTGTAGCTGGTCTCGGTTTCGCGGATTTCGGCGTTGGGAACGCGCTCAGCGGTGGCCAGTTGTTGTTCGAGACGCTCGAACAGATCAAAGGGGGATTGGCGCAGGGTCAGCATGATGGTGGCTCCGAAGAATGAACATCTGCGGACTGGGTTGATCGCCCGCCATCACAATCTGCGCCGCTCGGATGAGAACCAGAAGCGTGAGAACCGTCCGTTTTGATTCGGTCTGTACCACCAGGTTCGGCTGGCACCACAGGGATGGTGTTGAAACCGAATCTCCTTAAAGCCACCACCAGTCGCTGAAGCAGGCCGCCTGGCCGCAGACCCGCTCTTCCGCATCCCAGAGGGTCCAGATCCGGGCCTTGTTGATCATGAATCGCCGTCCTTTGCGGCTGATGCGAATGCCGCGATAGTTCTGCACGGCATCGAGGCGTTTGGCCTGGCCCAGGGCGCTGCTGCGTTCCGCCCGTTCGCTGTCCGGGGCGGTAAGCCGTGAGGGCATGCCGATCAGCTCATCCCAGTGGCTGTCCCACAGCTGCAGGGCTGCAGCGTTGGCGTAACTGAGCTCGGGATCCTGCTCCGTTCCGTGGGCTAGCACCGGAAAGCCGCAGGCGAATAGGTTCTGGCAGATCAGCCGCTTTGAGTGCCCCGGTTGGTGGGTGGCGATCAGCGGCCAGCTGAAGGCCCGTTGATGCGATTGCAGCAGCACTCCGGCGAGCTCTTGTTTGTCGGTGGTGAGCCAGTCGGCTTCGCTGGCCATGGCGCCACTCCGCTTCAGCCGCCGGCTGCCATGGCCTGCAGCATCGCCTTCTGGGCACTGGCCTGGCCGTGGGCCTTGAGGTTGCCGAGGAAGGTGTTGCGCGCATCGGCGAAGCGTGGGTCTTCGGCCAGCGGCAGTTCTCCGGCAGCATCGAGGCCCGTGTCGCCATCCATGGCTGGGGTGATCACCACCAGGTCGCCATCGAGGCTGCGGTTGTAGCGCCACCACAGAGCCGGGTCTTGAACGGCTGCATGGGGGGGTAAAAGAGTGGCTTTACTGGCGGAGTTGCTGTTTGTTTTTTCCTTCGCTTGTTGGGCTAAGTCCGCGAGGGCTTTGCGTCGGTATTCCGCCAGGTCTTCCAGCAGTCGGGCCCGGTTGCGGCCCCGCAGTTGGAACAGCACGAAGGGATCTTCACTGAAGCGATCCCCCATCAGGAAATACACCGCGCTGATGTGTTTGCAGGGGTTGGCTTTGTCGGGGCAGGTGCATTCGCTGCGCACCTCCTGCAGCTTGAACGGGAACAGGCGCTTGCCGCTGGCGGCGAAGGCCCGCTCGATGTCGGAGGGCATGATCCCCGCCAGCAATTGGGCCGACCAGCGTGCTTTCTGGGCTAGGGCTTCCAGCACATAGCCCCAGTCCTCATCGTTGAGCACGTCCAGCCAGAGCTTCACCTTGTAAGGCGCTTCATCAGTGCCTTGGACGCGTGCATGCACACGGCGGCCTTCGAAGCGGATCGAGGTCACATGGCCCTCGCGGGCGTAGCCCCAGGCCCGCTCCAGCCGTTTCTTGAAGCGGTAGCCGTTGATCAGCTCCATCCATTGCTCAACCCACCAGGGCTGTTGGCCGAGGCCGTCGTCGCCGATGGCGGTGCTGCCGTTGGAGCTGACATTGGTGAGGGTCATGGTCAGGTGTCCTCCAAAGAAACGAGATCGCGCAATTGATCGCCACCGAGGCTTCCCAGCCAATCTTCGCCGGAGCCGATCACATCTTCGGCCAGGCGTGATTTCTCGCGGATCATGCGATCGATTTTTTCCTCCACCGAGCCGCTGGTGATGAATTTGTGCACCATCACCCGGTTGGTCTGGCCGATCCGATAGGCCCGGTCGGTGGCCTGGTTCTCCACAGCCGGGTTCCACCAGCGGTCGATGTGGAACACATGGCTGGCCCGGGTGAGGTTGAGGCCCACACCACCGGCCTTGAGCGAGAGCAGGAACAGCTGTGGACCGCGGGGATCCTCCTGGAAGCGATCCACCATCGCCTGGCGTTCGTTCTTGCGGGTGCCGCCGTGCAGGAAGGGCACCTCTGATTTCCAGCGCTGCTGCATCCAGGCCTGTAGTAAATGCCCCCATTCGGCGAACTGGGTGAACAGCAGGGCCCGATCGCCCGCTTCGATTACCTCATCGAGGATCTCCTCCAGCCGCTGCAGCTTGGCCGAACGGCTCAGGAAGCCATCGTCCACGGCCCCTTCGCTCAGGGCCAGGGCGGGATGGTTGCAGATCTGTTTCAACCGGGTGAGCAGGGCCAGCACCTGCCCGTGGCGCTGCCCGCGCGGCGCCCGGGCAATGGCATCGAGGGTGTCTTCCACGGTCTTGCTGTACAGAGATTTCTGCTCCTTGCTCAGCCCCACCCATTCGCTCAGCTCCACCTTCTCCGGCAGGTCGGAAATGATCGTCTTGTCGGTTTTCAGCCGGCGCAGGATGAACGGACCCACGCGGCCTTTGAGGTCCCGCAGGGATGACATGTCGCCATACCGTTCGATCGGCATCCGATAGCGCTGGCGGAAGAAGTCTTCTTCCCCCAGCACCTTGGGGTTGAGGAAGTCCATCAAGGCCCACAGTTCGCTCACCCGGTTCTCCACAGGGGTGCCGGTGAGGGCGATGCGGAAGCGGTTGCTCTTGCTGCGGCCGGTGCGGGCCAGATCACGGGCGGCCTGGCTCTGCTTGGCGCCGGGGTTCTTGATCGCCTGGGCTTCGTCAATCACCACCCCCTGCCAGTCCTGGGTTTCCAGCAGTTCGCTGTCCCGCTGCAGCAGCCCGTAGCTGGTGAGCACCAGATCCACCTCCTTCAACGCTTTCTTGAGTTCGGCGGGTGTGGAGGGGCGGCGGGGGCCGTAATGCTCGGTGACCTTCAACTCCGGGGTGAACGATTCCGCCTCCCGTCGCCAGTTGGTGAGCACCGATGTGGGGGCCACCAGCAGCACCGGGCGTTTCAGTTCCTGCTCCGCTTTGAGGTGCTGCAGAAACGCCAGCAGCTGGATGGTTTTGCCCAGGCCCATGTCGTCAGCCAGGCAGGCCCCTTGATCGAAGCGGTGCAGGAAGGCGAGCCAGCCGAGGCCCCGCTCCTGATACGGCCGCAGCTGACCGCTGAATCCTTCCGGGGCCGGCAAGGGGTCGGGGGCCTTCTGCTGGTGGTATTGCTCCAGCACCGATTGCAGACGTGGGCCGGCGTCGAAGCGGTGCACCGGCATCCGCATTAACAGTTCCCCTTCCGTCCCCGTCAGCCGCAACGCGTCGTCGAGGCTCAGTTCAGGTTTTGCCCCGCAGAAGCGTTCGGCATTTTTGAGGTCGTTGGGCCGCAGTTCGATCCAGGCCCCCTTGTGGCGCACCAGGGGGCTGCGCTTGCCGCTCAGGCGCTCCAGTTCTCGCAGGGTGAGCGTCACCCCGCCGATCATCAGATCCCACTCCCAGTCCAGACACTCACCCAACGTGAAACCGCTCGAGCGTTCGGGTAGTTCCGCTTTGATCGAGAGGCCCAGTCGGCTGGCCAGGCCACCGGAGAGGCTGGGCGGCAGCTCCACCCCCACGCCGGCATCCCGTAGCTGCCGGGCGGCCGTGCGCACCAGCACGAAGGCCTCGGCAGGGGTGAGTTGCATCGTTTCAGGTGTGGCGCTCTCCAGACCCCGCTCAATGGCCGGAAACACGCTCAGGGCGCGACCCATACCTTCCAGCAGCACTTCACCCGGTTGGTCCACACGGATCTCTCCAAGCTGTAGTGGTTCCGCACCAGCCGCCCAGGCTGCGGCGGCCGGGAGCTTCAGGCTGGGGTCGGCTTCCGCCTGCAGCCCGAAGCGCAGCTCCCAGAGATCCTCCCCATCCGGTGGGGTGTGCAGTTCAAGGCAGGTGCGGGCCGCAGCAAAACCGCCGGCGATCCCTTCCCTCCAGTGATGGCTGGCGGTGGCCAGGCGTTCAGCCTCTTCATCACCGATCTCGATCACCCCGGTCTCCGACCCCAGGGCCTCCTGCCAGAGGGTCAGCAGGGGATCGAGTCCATCGGTGGATGGTTCAAAGTCCTTGCGCAGCTGCGCGTCCACCAGGTCTTCCAGCAGCGTCGCCACCCGCAGGCGTCCGCTGCGGGGCCGGCAGCTGGCCACAGGGTTGGCGGCACGCATGGCCTCCGGTCGCAACCGGGTGGTGCGGTTGCTGCGGCGCCCCAGGGGTTCACGCCAGGGCAAGGCGCAGGTGGCCACCAGGGGCAGGCTGGCCGCTAGATCCTCCAGTCGGCGTCGGTCTTCTTCCCGGTTGAGCAGCGGCACCCAGCGGGCCCGATGCGGATATCCCTCGCCTTTGCTGAGCTCCATCTGGGGAATCCAGCGGCCCCGGGCCACCAGGCTCAGGGCCCAGCGCTGCAGATGGCTCCACCAGCGCAGTTCGTCAGCCAGGTCTGGATTGGTGCCGGAGAGGGGCAATCGGGACAGCCACTCCGTGGCCGCTGATGGTTCCACCGCGAGCCCTTGCACCTGCCAGGGCCACCATTCGGTTTGCTTGGGGATCGGTTCGTCGGCCTGCATTGGTAGCCCGGTCCAGCCCGGTGGTTCCGGCGTTGGCTCCTCTTTTTTGCTGCGGCTTTTGCGCGGCTTCACTGTGCGGCTCGGCAGGGTGAGACAGGCCGTGGCATCAATGCAGCCGCCCGGCAAAAGGTCGCGTTCGCTCAGCCAGGCTCTGAGGTCGTCATGGCTGAGGGTGAAGGGGTGTAGCGCGGGGGTGAGGCCGGGGCCTTCCGGTGTGGCCACCCGCCAGGTGTCAGCCCAAACGAGCAGTGCCGGTTGACCGGAACTGCTGGAGGTGCGGATGGCGGGAAGCCAGGTGGCGTGCAGCAGGCTCATGGCCGCGACGCGGGCAGGAAGCGGAGGGTGCCGTGGAGCAGGAGAGCACTGCCGATCAACGGCAGCCAGGCCTGAAGTAGCTCCAGTATCAATGATGCCAGGCCATCGACCTGCCAGTTGTCAAGGGGTAGGGGCATGCCGAGGCTGCGCAACCCGCAGACCGCCCCCACCAGACCCGCCTGCAAATGCCCGTCATCAGGGTCCACCCGTTGCAGGTGGAAGGCCAGCAGGCCGTAAAAGAGGCCACAACCGCCCGAACGCACTGCAGCTTCCAGACCCCAGGGCAAGCTCAGCAGCCCGGCGCTGATCCCGGCAGCCAGCGCCCAACCGATCGACTGCAGCCGCAGTCGCTGGCGAATCTCGGGATCACTGGGTGGAACGGCCATGGGCGCCGGCGGTTCAAAGGCGATCATGACGGCAGGATCCCCCTTTCCTGTCATGGTTGCCGCCGCATCGTCGTCTTCTGCAGCGTCTGCACCGCGCAGTGGGGAGGAGATCCGTGAGGCTTTCCTCAACTTCTACGCCGAGCGCGGCCACAAGCGGATGGCCAGCGCCTCGTTGATTCCCGAAGACCCAACGGTGCTGCTCACCATTGCGGGAATGCTGCCGTTCAAGCCGGTTTTTCTGGGCCAGCAGGAGCGACCCGGCCCCCGGGCTACCAGTTCGCAGAAGTGCATCCGCACCAACGACATCGAGAACGTGGGGCGCACGGCCAGGCATCACACCTTTTTCGAGATGCTCGGCAACTTCTCGTTTGGGGATTACTTCAAGCAGCAGGCGATTGAGTGGGCCTGGGAGCTAAGCACCGGCGTTTACGGCATCGACCCCAAGAACCTGGTGGTGAGCGTCTTCCGGGAAGACGACGAAGCCGAGCAGATCTGGCGCGATGTGGTGGGGGTGAACCCCAAGCGGATCATCCGCATGGATGAGGCCGACAACTTCTGGGCCTCCGGCCCTACCGGTCCCTGTGGCCCCTGCTCGGAGATCTATTTCGACTTCAAACCCGAGCTCGGTGATGAGGGCATCGACCTCGAGGACGACGACCGTTTCATCGAGTTCTACAACTTGGTGTTCATGCAGTACAACCGCGACGCGGGGGGCACTCTCACGCCGCTGGCCAACCGCAACATCGACACCGGCATGGGCCTTGAGCGGATGGCCCAGATCCTGCAGAAGGTTCCCAACAACTACGAAACCGATCTGATCTTTCCGCTGATCCAAGCGGCTGCGGATCTGGCGGGGGTCGACTACCACCAGCTCAACGACAAGGGCAAGACGTCGTTGAAGGTGATCGGCGACCACAGCCGTGCGGTGACGCAGCTGATCTGCGATGGCGTCACCGCCAGCAACCTGGGCCGCGGCTACATCCTGCGGCGTCTGCTGCGCCGGGTGGTGCGCCATGGCCGCCTGTTGGGCATCGACAAACCTTTCCTCGTCACCATGGGCGAGGCGGCGATTGCCCTGCTGAAGGGGGCCCACCCCAGCGTGATCGAGCGCCAGGAGGTGATCCTGGCCGAGCTCCAGCGGGAGGAAGCCCGCTTCCTCGAGACCCTCGAGCGCGGTGAGAAGTTGCTGGCGGAGGTGCTGGCCTCCAAGCCCACCCAGATCAGCGGTGCCCAAGCCTTTGAGCTGTACGACACCTATGGCTTTCCGCTGGAGCTCACCCAGGAGATCGCCGAGGAGCAGGGCCTGGCCGTTGACCTCGATGGCTTCGAGGCGGCGATGGAGGAACAGCGCCAGCGGGCCAAGGCGGCCGCGGTGAGCATCGACCTCACCCTGCAGGATGCGATCGACCAGGTGGTGGCGGATCAGGCGGCCACCTGTTTCGAGGGCTATGAAGCCCTCGATCACACCTCCTGTGTGCAGGCGTTGGTGGTGAACGGTGAACCAGCCAGCACCGCCAAGGCGGGTGATGCGGTTCAGGTGGTGCTCGACACCACGCCGTTCTATGGAGAAGGCGGCGGTCAGGTGGGCGATCGCGGCGTGCTTGCGGGCAGCGATCTGATTGTTCGGATCGAATCGGTGAGCCGCAGCCGCGATGTTTTCGTCCATGCCGGGCGGGTGGAACGCGGCGAGCTCGCCTTGGGCGACACCGTGAAGGCCCAGGTGGACCGTGCCTGCCGGCGTCGGGCCCAGGCGAATCACACGGCCACCCACCTGCTGCAAGCAGCGCTCAAGCAGGTGGTGGATCCAGGCATCGGCCAGGCTGGATCACTGGTGGATTTCGATCGCCTGCGCTTCGACTTCCACTGCCCTACGGCGGTGACGGCGGATCAGTTGCAGCAGGTTGAAACCCTGATCAACGGTTGGATCAATGAGGCCTACGCGCTGCAGGTGCAGGAGATGGCGATCGATCAGGCTAAGGCGGCCGGTGCCGTGGCGATGTTCGGTGAGAAGTACGCCGATGTGGTGCGGGTGGTCGACGTGCCCGGTGTGTCGATGGAGCTCTGCGGCGGCACCCACGTGGCCAACACCGCTGAGATCGGCCTGTTCAAGATCGTGGCGGAAAGTGGCGTTGCGGCCGGTATCCGCCGGATTGAAGCCGTCGCTGGTCCCGCTGTGCTCGCGTATCTGAACGAGCGCGATGCAGTGGTGAAGCAGCTGGGGGATCGCTTCAAGGCCCAGCCGGCCGAGATCGTGGATCGTGTGGCGGCCCTTCAGGAGGAGCTCAAGGCCACCGGCAAGGCGCTGGCTGCTGCTCAGGCGGAACTGGCGGTGGCGAAAGCCGGCGCTCTGGCCGCTAAGGCCGAGGCCGTGGGCGACTTCCAACTGCTGGTGGAACGCCTCGACGGCGTGGATGGTGCTGGCTTGCAGGGTGCAGCCCAGAGCCTGGCGGATCAGCTGGGGGATGGTGCGGCCGTGGTGATCGGCGGTCTGCCGGATCCTGGCGACATGGGCAAGGTGATCCTGGTGGCGGCCTTCGGCAAGCAGGTGATCGCTGCCAAGCTCCAGGCCGGCAAGTTCATCGGCGGCATTGCCAAACAGTGCGGCGGTGGCGGCGGTGGACGCCCGAACCTGGCCCAGGCCGGGGGACGCGATGGTGCTGCCCTCCCTGCTGCGCTTGAGTCCGCTCGCTCCGAGCTGGCGGCAGCGTTGGCTCAGTCCTGAAGGTAGGTTGTCTGTCGCAGGCTGCTTTCGAGGTGATCCAGCAGCCTGCGTGACTCGTCGATGCGCAGCTGGCCGTTGTTGATGGCCGCTTCCGCCGCCACCCGCAGCCGCTCCAGCAAGGCACGGGGGTCGTGCTCCATGGCCTCCAGCACATCGGCATTGGTGTCACCCCGCACGACGTGGTCAATGCGATAGCTACCGCCGGGGCTGAGGCGAATGTGCACGGCGTTGGTGGTGCCGAACAGGTTGTGCAGATTGCCCATCACCTCCTGATAGGCACCGCTCAGGAACAGGCCGATCAGATAGGGGTTGTTGTCGTCGAGTTCGTGCAGCTCCAGTAGGTGTTTCGGTTGTCCTTCTCCGATGAAGCGATCCAGACGACCATCGGAATCACAGGTGAGGTCGGCGAGGTTGGCCAGTCGGGTCGGCCGTTGATCCAGCTGTTGAATGGGCACCACTGGAAACAGCTGGTCGATGGCCCAGGTGTCGGGTGCTGAGCGGAAGATCGACAGGTTGGCGTAATACGTTCCCGCCAATGCCTTGTTGAGGGCTGCGAGCTCTTCCGGGATGGCTTGATCCTTGGGCAGTCGCTGCGCAATCGCATCAGCACAGGCCCACGTCAGTTGTTCAGCGGTGGCGCGGTCGGGCAGCCCCATGTACCCGAGCCGGAATGCGGCGAGCGCATCCTGCTTGAACTTCAAGGCGTCGTTCCAGGCTTCCTGCAGACGCACCAATTGCGCATCCGCTGCCACCGATAACTCCTCAATGGTGGCGAGGGTGTCCCGCAGGTTGCGAACGGTGAGTGGTTCATCTCCGCTGGCCTTGGGAACCGATGCCGGTAACGCGCTACTTCCCAGCACGTCGAACACCAGCAGGGAGAAATGACTGGCAATGGCGCGGCCGCTCTCGCTCACTAGCGTGGGCACGGCCACACCATTGGGTTCGCAGCATTCCCGCACTGTTGCCACAACGTCGTTGGCGTAGTTCTGCAGCGAGTAGTTGGTGGATGCCGCTGATGCGGTGCGGCTGCCGTCGTAGTCGATGCCGAGTCCACCACCCACATCCAGGAACCCCATCGGAGCCCCCAGTCGGGTGAGCTCCACATAGATCTGCCCCGCCTCCTGGAGGGCGTCCTTGAGCACGGCGATGTCGTTGATCTGGCTGCCGATGTGGAAGTGCAGCAGTCGCAGATCGGGGAGCAGGTTGTTCTCCCGCAGCCGCTCCACTGTGGCCAGCAACTCGGGAATCGAAAGGCCGAATTTGGCCTTGTCGCCGACGGAACTGCCCCATCGCCCTGTGCTGCGGCTGGAGAGCTTGGCCCGCACACCGATGTAGGGCGCTGCCCCCAGGCTTTTGCTGGCTTCAATGATCCGGTCGACTTCATCCGGCTGTTCAATCACCACCACCGGTTGCCGTCCAAGACGTCGCGCCAGGATCGCTGTCTCGATGTAGAGCCGATCCTTGTAGCCGTTGCAGATCAACAACGCCTCGGGGTCGTCCAGCAGCGAGAGGGCGATCAGCAGTTCCGCTTTGCTTCCTGCTTCCAGACCGAAGTTCCAGCGCTTGCCGCAGCTCACCAACTCCTCCACCACGTGGTGTTGCTGGTTGCACTTCACCGGGAAGACGCCTTGATACCGGCCGGGGTAGCTGTACTGCGCGATGGCGCGTTCAAAGGCGGCGTGGAGCCGCTCCAAACGGTCTTCGAGGATGTCGTCGAAGCGAATCAGCAACGGCAGCGCCAGGTTGCGGCTTTTCAGCTCTGACACCAGATCCACCAGGTCCAGGCTGCCGCCGCGATCCCCTTGGGGTTGAACGCTGATGTGGCCGCGCCCATTGATGGAGAAATACGGATCGCCCCAGCGGTCGAGGCCGTACAGCGCAGCACTGTCCTGAATCGACCAGTGTTCGCTGTCTGACACCTGCGTCTGCTTGAAGTGAATGGCCGGAATCTAGGGACATTCCCTGCGCTGCCCAAGGCCTGTGCTTGCCAAGCGGGGTGGCCAGCACTGACGATGGCGGCGCTTTTTATTCACACCAATCCATGGCCGAACGCACGTTCATCGCCATCAAGCCCGACGGCGTCCAGCGCGGCCTGGTGGGCGAGATCCTCGGCCGCTTTGAGCGCAAGGGCTTCAAGCTGGTGGGTCTGAAGCAGATCACCCCCAGCCGCGCCCTGGCTGAGCAGCACTACGGCGTCCACAAGGAGCGTCCCTTCTTTGCTGGTCTGGTCGACTTCATCACCTCCGGCCCCGTGGTGGCCATGGTCTGGGAAGGCGATGGTGTGATCGCCAGTGCCCGCAAGCTGATCGGTGCCACCAAGCCCCTCGAGGCTGAGCCCGGCACCATTCGTGGCGATCTGGCCGTCAACATCGGCCGCAACGTCATCCACGGTTCCGATGCTGCGGAAACCGCTGCCTTCGAGATCGGCCTCTGGTTTGAAGCCTCTGAGCTGAACGACTGGTCTCCTTCCGATCAGGAGTGGCGCGTCGAAGGCTGATCGCTCAGTTTTCGAACCGGTTCCAGCGGAAAGCCTCCAACAACGCCTCTTCGGCGGCGTTGGGGGCTTTTTTCATGACGCCGCCGGCCGTGAGCTCAGCCGTGATGGCGGCAAGCAGAACGCCATTGCGGTGATGCCCACAGGCCAGCCATAAACCAGGTAGCGGACCAGGGCCGAGCAAGGGGCCTTCATCGGGCGTGCAGGGCCGGAACCCCCACCAACGCTCCATCGGGGGCCATGTGGCCGCTGTTGGCAGCAGGCTGGCGATGCCCGCCTGCAGTTGTTTCTGGCCATCGGGGGTGAGGCCTTCGGCAAATCCGGCCTCCCGTTCGCTGGTGGCCCCCACCACGATCAATCCGTCTTCGCGTGGAACCAGATAGGTGCCGGGGCCGAAGATCACCCGCTTCAGTGCCTCCCGCGGACCCTGCAGCGACAGCATCTGCCCTTTCACTGGGAACACGGGCAGTTGCGGCACCAGTTGTTGGCTCCAGGCGCCACTGCAGAGCACCGCTTGCTGGCAGCGCAGTTGCTGCTGTTCTCCTTCGGCGCTGCGCAGATGGATGCCGCAGAGCTGTCCGGCGGACTCCCGCTCCAGATCAAGCACTTCGGCTCCTTCCATGAACTGCACGCCCAGGGACACGCAGGCCCGCTCTAGGGCCCGCATCAACTGCCTGCGGTTGTCGATCTGGCCGTCCTGCTCGAACAGCAGCCCGGTGCTCCACTCCGGCCCCAAACCTGGGACTTCCCGCTCAAGGCCGGTGCGGTCCAGGGTTTGCCCAAGGCTGGCGGTGGGGTAAGCGTCCCGCTCGGTCGCTGTTCGGAACGGCACCACGATGCCGCTGGTGCGCAGGCCGCAGCTCAGGCCGCTGTCCGCCTCGATCTGCGCCACCCAGCGGGGGATCAGCGCGAGGCTGGCTTGACCCAGCTCCAACAGGTTGCCGCTCAAGCCTTCGGCATGGGGCGCCAGCATCCCTGCAGCCACAAAGCCTGCTGCTTCGCTGCGGCGGCGGCTGATCACGGTCACGCTCTGATCGCGACGGGCCAGCTGATGGGCAACGGCTAAGCCCATCAGTCCCCCGCCCAAAACACAGACGGCTGAGGCAGAGGCGGCAGTCATGCGCAAGAAAGGCCCTTGCTGGTCATGGTGTCAGGAGAGGGCTTCATCCTGATTCCATAGGATCCCGGAATCTGCTTCACATCACGGGCGCATGGCCGACGCAGCAACCCAACCGGCCTGGGAGGCCGTGATCGGTCTCGAGACCCACGTGCAGCTGGGAACGGACAGCAAAATTTTCACGGCGGCGTCCACCACCTTTGGTGATGACCCCAACACCCACATCGACCCGGTGGTGTGCGGTCTGCCTGGCACATTGCCGGTGCTGAACCAGAAGGTGCTCGAGTACGCCGTGAAGGCAGCGATGGCGCTGAACCTCAACATCGCCGAACACAGCAAGTTCGACCGCAAGCAGTACTTCTATCCAGATCTGCCGAAGAACTACCAGATCTCCCAGTACGACCAGCCGATCGCCGAGGAGGGCTGGATCGAGGTGGAAGTGGCGGAGAAGGGAAAGGACACCTATCTCAAGAAAATCGGCATCGAACGACTGCACATGGAGGAGGACGCCGGCAAGTTGGTGCATGCCGGCAGCGACCGCCTGGCGGGTTCCACCCATTCGCTCGTGGACTACAACCGGGCCGGTGTGGCCTTGGCGGAAATCGTCAGCAAGCCGGACCTGCGCACCGGCCGTGAAGCGGCGGAGTACGCCTCGGAGATCCGCCGGATCATGCGGTATTTGGGGGTGAGTGACGGCAACATGCAGGAGGGATCTCTGCGTTGCGACGTCAACATCTCCGTGCGACGGGGGCCGGATGCGCCCTTCGGCACGAAGGTGGAGATCAAGAACATGAACTCGTTCTCGGCCATCCAAAAGGCCTGCGAGTACGAGATCAAGCGTCAGATCAAGGCCTACGAAACCGGTGAGCCGATCGTTCAGGAGACCCGCCTCTGGGATGAGGGCAAGCAGCTCACCAAGAGCATGCGCAGCAAGGAAGGCGCCAGCGATTACCGCTACTTCCCGGATCCCGACCTCGGCCCGATTGAGGTGAGCGCGGATCAGCGGGAGTCCTGGCGCGCTGAATTGCCTGAGCTTCCGTCGGCCAAGCGGCATCGCTACGCCGATGAGCTGGGTCTCTCCCAGTACGACGCGCGGGTGCTCACTGATGAGCGACCGATGGCCGACTATTTCGAGGCCGTGGTGGGTGCCGGCGCTGACGCCAAGCTTGCGGCGAACTGGATTACCGGCGACATCGCCGCCCATGTGAATAGCAATCGACTCAGCTATGCCGCACTGCCCTTCCGGCCGGAGCAGTTGGCCGAGATGGTCCAACTGATCGATGGCGGCAAGATCAGCGGCAAGATCGCCAAGGAGATCCTTCCGGAGCTGCTTGAGAAAGGCGGCTCACCCAAGGCGATCGTCGACGAGCGCTGTCTCGGCATGATCAGCGATCCGGCGGCGATCGAAGCCATCGTTGATGAGCTGTTGGGGGCCCACCCCGATGAGGTGGAGGCCTTCCGCGGCGGCAAGACCAAGCTGCAGGGCTTCTTCGTTGGACAGTTGATGAAGAAGACCGGCGGTAAGGCGGATCCCAAGCTCGCCAACCAGATTCTGAGCAAGAAGCTCAAGGGTTGATGAGCGGAGCGGTAGCCATTCCCGATGCCTGGAAGGAATGGCTGCTGCAGAACCGGGATCGCGGCTGTGATCCTGAAGGCTTGATGCAGCGGGCCCTCGACCAGGGGTTTGCGCAAGAGGCGATTGCGGCAGTTCTCGTTTCGTCGTCCCTTGGGCTTACAGCCACGAACCCACCATCGCCCGATTGGCTCGCCTGGTTCGAGGCCCCCCTCACCCGGCCAGAGCACCGGCCTCGCGCCTGGCGGTTGGATACGTCGCTGGCCCAGGTCTATGAGCTGCCAGGGCTGTTCAGCCACGAGGAATGCGAGCAGGTGATCGACGCCATCAACGCGTCACTGCAGCCGTCAACGGTGACCCGCGGCAGCAGCGATTACCGCACCAGTCGCACCTGTCATTTGCGCCAAAACCATCCCCAGCTGGCGGCGAGCCTTGATCAGCGCTTTGCGGCCTTGTTCGGCGTGGATCCGCGCCTCTCGGAACCGATTCAGGGGCAGCGCTACGACCCCGGCGAATACTTCAAGGAACACACGGATTGGTTTACGCCGGGCACGGAGGAATACGCCACCCACACCGACAGTGGTGGGCAACGCACGTGGACGGTGATGGTTTATCTCAACCCTGTGGAGCGGGGTGGAGAGACGTTGTTCCGCCGCCTGGGGCGCTCGTTCACGCCTGTGCCTGGAATGGCGTTGGCCTGGAACAACCTCCAGGCCGATGGCACTCCCAACCCCTTCACGCTGCATGAGGCCTTACCGGTGCAGGCGGGCCACAAATGGGTGATCACCAAGTGGTTCCGTGCCGACTTCGGGAGGAACGGCTAACCGGGATCTGCTGCCCCCGTTGCGTTGAGCAGACCCAAGGCCTGGGTTTTCCAGACACCGGGTTGGCCTCGATTGGCAATCACGTGATCCGCCAAGCCCCGTTTCCGGATCAGGGGCCATTGGGCGGCGATGCGGGCTTGAGCAGCCTCAGGACTCAGCCCGTCCCGCGCGATCAGGCGTTCGAGCTGCTGGGATGCATCACAGTCGACCAGCCAGATTTCGCTGCAGAGCGACTCCAGCCCCGCTTCGAACAACAGCGGAATCATCAGCACAACGGCTGGTGTCTTGGCATGGAGGTCGAGTTCTTGGTCGAAGCGCTCCCGCACGATCGGGTGAATCAGTTGCTCGAGCCACCGCCGTTCCGCGGGGTCCTGGAACACGATCCGACCCAGGGCAGCGCGGTCGACGGCTGCGCCCCCTTCAGCCTGGACTCCAGCGCCATACCGCTGCATCACGCGGGTCGTGGCCGGGCGACCGGGTGCGAGGGCCTCTCGGGCGAATTGATCCGCATCCAACACCGGTAGACCTTGCTGCGCCAACCAACGGCCCACGCTGCTCTTGCCGCTGGCAATCCCGCCCGTGAGTCCGATGCGTCGTTGCGAGAACGGCTCGCCAGGCGCCATGGTGTCGGAGCAGGATGCACCCAGTGTCTCGCGGCGGATCAGCGGTGGCGATGGCTTCTTCTTGGCAACCGATCCCGGGTGGTGTGACGGCACCGCATGGGTTCCAGGCGGCCGGCATCGTTGCCGGTCTGAAGCCCTCGGGTAAGCCTGATCTGGCGCTGGTTCTGGCACCGGAGGTGGCGGTTTGTGCGGGCACCTTCACCACGTCCGTGGTGCGGGCGGCCTGTGTTGATCTCTGCCGTGATCGCCTCATCAGTACTGCCGGCCAGGCCCGTGCCGTGTTGATCAACTCTGGTCAGGCCAATGCCTGCACCGGCGATCGCGGTTTGGTCGACAGTCAGCGCGCCACCCAGGTGCTGGCCGATCAACTCGGCGTTGATGCGGAGTCGGTGTTGATTTGCTCCACTGGTGTGATCGGTGTGCCGATTCCGATGCCCACCCTTCTGGCCGGATTGGCTCCTTTGGTGGAAGCCTTGGATGACGCGGGTGGTGATGCCGCAGCCAACGCCATCCTCACCACCGATCTGGTGGACAAGCAGGTGGCGCTTGAACTGGAACTGGAGGGGCGTCGGGTTCGCATCGGAGGGATGGCCAAAGGCTCGGGAATGATTCACCCCGACATGGCCACGATGCTCGGCTTTTTCAGTTGCGATGCCGGCGTCGACGCCGGTGTTTGGCAGGGCATGGTGCAGCGTGCGGTGCAGCGTTCCTTCAACGCCATCACCGTTGATGGAGACACCAGCACCAACGACACCGTGCTGGCCTTCGCGGCAGGCCCAGTGCTGGCCCAACAGCACCATGCCGTCCTGGAACAGGGCCTCACCCAGGCCATGCAGCAGCTGGCTCAGGCCATTGCCCGGGATGGCGAAGGGGCGACCTGTCTGATCGACGTGAAGGTGGAGGGTGCGGTTGATGAGGCCGCGGCGTTGCAGGTGGCCCGCACGGTCTGTGGCTCGTCCCTGGTTAAGACCGCAGTCCATGGCCGGGATCCGAACTGGGGACGGATCGTGGCGGCAGCAGGCCGCTCTGGCGTGTCCTTCGATCCGGATGCGGTTGCTCTTTGGATTGGGCCCCATCAATTGATGGCGGATGGCCAACCTGTGGCCTTTGATCGCGCTGCAGCCAGCGACGTTCTGAGGCAGGAGCATGTTCCGATTCGCCTCGGCCTGGGGCATGGTTCCGGCTGTGGTCAGGCCTGGGGATGTGACCTTTCGGATCAGTACGTGCGCATCAACGCCGACTACACAACTTAAGCAAAAAACGTAGTGAGAGCAGTCAAAGTCAGCGATGCAGGCATGGTGCTCACGTTTTGCTCACGCTAGACACGCAACGCAACTCAGGGCGTAATGTATTTGTTGAGGCGAAGAATTAACACTTCTCTATGACAACAACTTGAATTATAGTAAGGCTCTCTCCCTATAAGAGCTTTTACTCGAAACATGAGGCAACTGAATCCATTGATATTTGAAATGGCAAGCAAATTGTCTTATTTATTGACAACATGGTGCCTCAACGCGCAGGGCTCGCCACTTTTCAGAAGAGCAGGTGCAGCTTTTAATGAAACAGGCGAGCAGTGGCTACATTCAAATTTACGCGGGAGAATAAATCAAGCCATCGACGTTGGCGCAAATTACGGCGATTATCTCAGCCTGATTAAAAAATACAATCCCAACGCAAGAATTGTTGCAATAGAGGCGGTGCCAGAATTTGCTCAAAAAATCAAAAGCCTTCATCCAGAAGCAGAATTAATACAATCTGCAGCATCAAATATATGCGGTGAAGAGATTGCTATATTTCAAAAAGGTGGCGGAGCTAATGCGGACCCAAGCCGTGGCAATAGCTCTAAATTATTTAAGCAGCACAATATCGCGACCGTAACAATCGATGAAGTGTCATCAAAAAAAGATATAAAGCCAGATTTCATAAAAATCGATACGGATGGGTATGATCTGAAAGTCCTTGAGGGATCTTTGGCGACCCTTCAAAAGTACAGCCCCGTTGTCCAAATTGAATGCAGCAGGTTCTGGAGATTCACAGGAAGTGATCCCTCAAAAATATTTGATATTTGCAAATCGATTGGTTACAAAGTATATGTTCTCAGGAAGAAGGGCATTTACGAATTAAGGTCTCCCGGTCCGCTTTACGGAAGTTTTTAGCTACGAATCTTATTCTAGCGAAACCCGAAAGCGTAAAGTAATTATGAACCTGTTCATCAAGGGCATTGGTATTTGTTGAGGCGATAGATTAACGCTTCTCGTTGATAGCAACACCGATGCAGAACCGCTTGGTCCAACTCTGAAAAGTTGGCAATCCTGCTGCGATTTGCCGACCCTAAGAATGGAGGACATGTGGACTGCATTAAGAGCATCAGATGCTTGCAGTATCTAGTTGGCAAACACACTCATACAAACCCCGAAGGGACAGAGTGTTGGAGGATTCGTTGCCCTATCTGTGGTGGTGGCAAAAAGCAGAATCGGAATGCTTTTCTCTATGTAAATAGGTTCAATGGAACCTTTTTGTCTAGATGCTGCAACGAGAAAATAACCTATCTACAATTCTTGTCAAAATACGAGAGGAATGAATATCTCAGTGTTGTTAGCAATGGTGATACTGATTTTCCTTTATTGACACAATCTAAGACCGTTTAATGTTGCAAAAGTATTGCAATCTTTTATCATTAACTGTTTCTAGCGGTTTACCCTTATAAATCAATATACATCCGCCTTCAAGGTTGTCTTCTAGTTACTCTTTAAGATGCTATTGGCAAGGATGATTGCTAAATAAGAATGGGGTTTTGCATCCGCGTTTTATCCGCATGGGTTGTTTTCTGGATGTCTTCTGCTCTTTTTTGGCCAGAAGTTTTAAATGGATTTTATTGTTGAAATAAAAGGACTTACCTTGTGTCCTTAGCGTGTTATCTATCAGCAGATTGTTTTGTCCAGGACCTCTTTTTGTTTTATGTGTTTCCACTAGATAGAATTATGAACCAGGCAAAGACACCTTCTTCAAGTGTATCTTTTAATTCTAGAGAGGTTCCCTATTTTCGTGCTCTAGAGCAAGACCTGGTGCGTAAGACATGGATGACAAAATCCGCTGTCTATAAGCAGGCATTGAGAGAATATCACGGTAAGCATTTTACTCATCAGATGTGATATGGACCAGGATGCACTACTCGCTACTTGTAAATGGTATGAGGATCATTTAGATCTATAAAAGGGTCTCCTGGTCACTCAAAGGTTAGGCGATACATTCATCAGCGTATTAATGAGATCAATATGATTTTGTTTTCGCTAGATGAGCAAGAGACCTTGCGATCGCTTGATGCTTTGTTCTTGCTTGATCCGATTGATGATGGTGCAGCCCAAGTCAATCCCGAGATCAACAAAACCTATGAGGTGACCGATGAAGAGAGACCTGATTTCCTTTCCGACCTTTGCAGTAGAAGCAAAGGCGTCCAAGAATAAGCAAGATAAGCGAAGAAAGAAAATCGCCAAACTCAAAGACAGGACTGGAGGGTCTGATGAACTCTGGTCTGGTCTTGAGGGCAAGGAATACAGCAATCCAGCAGATCTGAACTGGAAGGCAAAGGAGACTTATACAGAGCAGTTCCTGGACCGCTTAAGGGACTTGCTGAGTACCAGAGCAGAGATGACACCGCTTGTTGTGGGACTCCTTACGGGTCTTGCTGAGGTGGAAAGGGAGCTCATCAGGGAAAGGACCCTGGAGTCCATTGCTCATCGCAAGCGCACTGGTGGCTCCCTTAGTGGACGCCCCAAGACCAGTCAGGTGAGAGCTGATTTGGTGTTGTCTCTGCGCGCTGCTGGTGACTCTTGCAGGACTTTTCGATTAAAAACTGGAATGGGTTTGGCAACAATTCGTAGAATTCTTTGCGAGTCTGAGCAGTGATATTTCCTTCATCAATCGTTGCCTGTTAAAAGCCAGCCAGGTATAGTGAAGCTTGGAAGCCTTTACTGCAACAATGGCGGGAGTAGTCAACCTTTTCTGGTGTTTTGTAGGGTGGTTTTTGCTTGTAATAATTCTGGGCCCGTCTTTTTGGGTTGCAGATTTAGGAGTTTTGGGGTATTTCCTGGCTTTTGCGATAATAGGTTTTTGGGGTTATTTCGCTTTCGTTGGCGGTAGTAAAAGGGTTGAAAAGGCTTACGCCAAACTCCAGGACACATTGATGGAGGGAGAGGGTTTGCTTTCGAAAGGAGTTGACTGTCGTCCTTTTGCTCTTTTCTCACGTCGTCAAGTATTTGGAATCACTACGTCAAGGGTTATTCGCCTAGAGAGAGGTCTGCTGGGAGGATTCAAGATGAAAGATTTTCAGTGGAAAGACCTTAAGGATGCGCAGGTTTCTGAATATGTATTGCCTTCTGTCTGTGGCTCTAAGCTTTCCTTTAAGGCTCAGTTTATGGGCGTAGTCGTCCATCCGTCGGTCGAGGTTGCGACTGAGATGTATAAGATTGCTCAGAAAGAAGAGCAGGCTTGGGAGGAGAAGAGAAGGATTAGGGAAATGGAAGAAACGCGCGCTGCTGCAGGCGGTGTGATGTTTGCTGGAGGAGGTATGGCTCCTTCTGCTCCCCAGGCGAGCCAGGCTTCGGATTCTTTGTCTGTATCTGTTGCTGACGAGCTTGTGAAACTCAAAAATCTTATGGATCAAGGCGTGATAAGTGATGTCGAGTTTAACGAAATGAAGTCAAAACTTCTTTCAAAAGGCACCCAAAATTTCTGAGTTGTTTGAGTAAAGACTTTGGTCTATGGTTGTGCCTCGTCCGCGCTGCCAAGCGTGCAAATTCCTTGGTCGCAGAAATGATTACTTCGTAAGGTTTTTGTTTTCTGGGATTTTCCTGGCTCTGTTTTTGACTAATGCTGCGTTTGCTCAGGGCGAATGGGTCAGGGTCGGTGACTATCACAACTACGGCGTCTACAGCACTGCTCTTGAGGCACGTCTGATCAACTCCGAATGGGATTCACTTGCTGAGAGCAAGCGTTTGATCTTTTAGATCAACCTTCAGGGCAAGGATGTCGGGGCAATGGAATTTGACGTGCTGTGTAGGACGGGGCACTTCACCTGGGAGCGTCAAATCGTTGTGCCCACCACTGGTGCTCGCTACTTCTCACCCTCTTCTGCACCACACTTTCAGCAAGCAAAGATCGTGGCGAGTGATCTTTTTTGTGCTGATTAGGCGTCTCCTATCCAGGTGTCCTTCATCCAGTCATTGCCGATCGCTGTCTTCAGGCGTAAGCGACCTGTGGAGAGTTTGTCTGTCGCTCGCTTGGCGTCGTAGTGGAAGTAGTGCTGCTCGACGTATTGCATTGACGTATCGCAGTTGGCACAGAGAGTTGCCAGTGGCACCCCACGCTCCAATGACAGCGTGATGAAGGTGTGGCGGAAGGAATACCAGGAGAGGGTTTTCCCTGAGTGGATGTCGATCTTCCTGAGGTTGTTGGAGTCGTCTTCAGCCCACTGAGCAAGACCTGCTTCGACCATCGCTTCGAAGAGACCATCTCTCCAAAGGCGATCGCTAAAGGGTTTCCCCGTCTTCCTGTTGGTGAAGAGCAGATCGCTCTTGGACTTGGGTTGCGCGATCTTCTTCATTTGATCCAGGTGCGCCACCACTGGTGCTGAAAACTCATACCAACGACCTGTCTTGGTGTTTTCGGCAGGCACCTCGATCAAGCACCAAACCTTCTGGTCTTCAGCACTGAGGGTCGGGTTTGCACTTACGTGTGACCACCTCATCTGACGTAGAGATCCGATTCGGATGCCTGATTCCATTGAGATCCGCATCGCGAGGTAGAGCATTTGCCTGTGCTCAAGCTGTTGCCTCGCTCGAGGCGACTGCTTGGTGCCTTTTCCCTTATTGACGCTGAAGAGGGTGTCCCGAAGGATCGGTCGCTTGCTGTCTTTGCCCTGGTTGGGACCTTTCGTGATCGGGTGAAAGCCCAAGGGTTTGCCGTCCTGGTCGTATCTGCTTACACCCTTGCTCCAATAAAGCCGCGCTGACTTCTCGAGTTGCACCCACTCCTGAGCAGTGAAGGCAGAGCGTCGATACGACTCCCCTTTGGACGCCTTTGCTCTTGCTGAAGGGAGATCAGGGAGTTGCCCACGATCGATGAAACCCTCGCTCAGGGCGATTTCCCTCCACATCCGACCGATGGTCGATAACTCGTTGTTGATGGTCCCTGGTCTGGGAAGTTTCCTGCCTTGCTTATCCAGGGCATCGGTCTGCTCCTGACGCCACAACTCATACGTTTCCAGGTGACCTCGGCGAAGGGTATGGACCTGTTTCCCCGACCCACCTCCACCTGGACGGCAGCAGTAGTCCAGGTAGTGCTGACACTGAGTCCTGATCAGTCGATACCTCGCTGCAGTGATGCCCTCGTGGGGACGAGATGAGATCCGACGCTCTTCCTTCTCCAGAAAGGAAACGACCATCTCGCGAAGGGTCAGGACGTTGACCTCTTCACCACGATCCGTCTTGGATCTGAGCTCAACGTATTTCTCGAATGCCAACTCCAGGGCGTCTTCCCTACCTGCTGGCGTCGGATTAGGGATGGACCCATTGGGTTTCTTTAGTAAAAAGCGATGCCGCTTCCCTCTCTCCTTATTCAGGAAGTAGAGACACCACTTGCCGTGACGCTGCCCATCTCTGAAGACATAAGCGTTGTGAGCACGCCCGTATTGGAGATCGCACCGATCCAAAACCTTCGTGTTGGCAGCGGTGCTTTTGCTCACGCCTTGCTTACGCCTGAGGAGGCAGATCCCAGTGATGGTGGGAAAACCAAGATCTGCTCACACTTTGATCACGGCCACTTTATCTGGAGAAAACCCTGTTGACGAATCAAATACCTAGATACGTATCCATTAACGCCGACTACACCACCTGAAGTTTCTGTTTTGAATCCCTGTCACAATCCGAGTCTTCGTCAGACCCATCCGTGGACAAGACCAGCTCCCCTGACGCTCCTGTTGAGGCGAAGGCACGTTTCTGGTTGGGGCCCCTGGTGGCTGGTTGTTGTTTCGCCCTTGGTTACGGCATCACCGAGCGGGTGCTGACACTGCAGACCAATGCTGAGGACCCTGTTCCTGAGGCCTTCACACCGCTTGCGTTTCCAGGGGATTCCCTGCAGGAGATTCGGGCTCGGTTCAGTGACGATGATTCGTCCCTGCAAGTGGATGTCACAGCCCTAGAAGCTGCCGAGGCTGCAAGCCGCCCGGTCAAGCCAGCGGTCAAGGAGACTCCCAAACCCGCTGTGGCCCTGCAGACGCCCGAACCTCCGGTCTGGACAGCCCCCGCCTGGTCGGACCCCCAAACCATCGTCCCCGAGCTTGACGACAGCAACGCCGATTCCCTGGTGCTTCCTGAGGAGTCCATTGAGGTGATGCCGGCTGTTGTTGTTCCAGACGGTGATTCACCGGTGTTGGTGGCTGAGCCGGAACCTTTGGTGCTGCCCCCCGGCGCGGAAGCCTTTTTCGAAGTCATTGAGCCCATGACCCCGCCTCAGCCCTGATCTCCGGTTGGATCTGCCACAGTTGAAGCTGTCTGCAATCGGTCCATGGGCTCGTCGGAGGCCTTGATTCGCGCCACGGTGAACCGCATCAGTGCGCGCCTTGGTCACGGCTTTGCGGACGCTGCAGCGGAGTTGGCGGTGCTAGCGCAAGACGCCCCGCAACGGCTGCGCCAGGAATGGGATCTGTTTCAGGACGAGGTGCGTGCCGAAGCGGAACGGATTGAACGGGGTGATCAGGTCACGGTGAGCACAGATGGGGCGTCGGCCTCGGAACCGTCGGACAACCCACAGGCGGTGATCGATCGTCTTCGGGCCACGGTGGCTGATCTGAGCCAAGCGATCGAGGCACGCCCCTGATGCTCGGCCTGCTGCGAGCGCTCCGCATCTGGCGCGCTGTCCTGACGCTGCTGCTGCTGCTTTGGTGGGATGGCCAGTCCTGGACCTACCGCGGCGGTGTCACCGTCGAGCGTCGTGGCCGCCGTCAGCAACAGCGAGCCCGTTGGTTGACGTCTGAGTTGCTGTCTCTGGGCTCCGCCTTCATCAAGCTGGGGCAACTGCTCTCCGCCCGCCCAGACATCCTCCCCGCGGGCTGGGTGGCCGAGCTGGCAGCGCTGCAAGACAGCGTTCCGGCCTTCAGTTTTGATCAGGTGCAGACCGTGCTCGAGCGAGAGCTGGGGCCGCGCTGTGCCGAGGTGATCGATCTGGATCCCGAACCCTTGGGTGCAGCCTCGCTGGCCCAGGTGCATCGCGCCAGCCTGCGCAGTGGCCGGCAGGTGGTGCTCAAGGTGCAGCGCCCTGGGCTCGATCGCCTGTTTCGCCTTGATCTGGAGGTGATGCAGCAGGTGGCAGCTGTGCTGCAACGCAATCCCAGTTGGGGGCGTGGTCGGGATTGGCCGGCGATGGCACGGGAATGTCGACGTGTGCTGCTGCGTGAGCTCGATTTCCGCGTTGAGGCGCAGTACGCCGCTCGTTTTCGTCAGCAATTTCTGGATGACGAACGCATCAGAATCCCCGGTGTGGTCTGGGAGTTGAGCACGCGCCGTGTGCTGTGCCTCGACTACCTGCCCGGTATCAAGGTCAACGACCGTGAGGCGTTGCTCGAAGCCGGCGTTGATCCGGCCGCGGTGGCTGAGGTGGGTGCAGCCAGTTATCTCAAGCAGTTGGTGAGGTTTGGTTTCTTCCATGCCGACCCCCATCCCGGCAACCTCGCCGTGGCGAGTGATGGAGCGCTCATCTACTACGACTTCGGGATGATGGGGTTGTTGTCGGACGGCCTGCGTCGACGTCTGGGAGCCATGGTTCGCGCTGCTGCTGCGAGGGATTCAGCGGCATTGGTGGAGGAGATGCAGGCGGCCGGTGTGATCTCTGGCGGCATTGATGTGGGTCCGGTGCGCCGACTCGTGCGGCTGATGCTGCAGGAGGCCCTCACCCCACCCTTCACGGCCAACGTGATCGACAAACTCTCCGGCGATCTCTACGACCTGGTCTATGGCCAGCCCTTTCGTCTGCCAGTTGAGCTGATCTTCGTGATGCGGGCGTTGTCCACCTTCGAGGGTGTTGGCCGCAGCCTTGATCCCGCTTTTAGCTTGGTGGCGATCGCCAAGCCTTATCTCCTTCCACTCATGACCTCCAGCGGCTCCGGCAGCAACGATCTGTTCAACGAACTCGGCCGTCAGGTCGGGGCCCTCAGCAGCCGCGCTGCGGCCTTCCCGCGGCGCTTGGATGAAAGTCTGGAACGTCTGGAGCAGGGGGATCTTCAGCTCCAGGTGCGGCTGGGCGAATCGGACCGTCAGTTCCGCCGGATGGCCCTGGCCCAGCAATCAATCGGCCAATCTGTGTTGCTCGGATGCCTGGCTTTGGCCACCGCCATTGTGGGTGCCAGTGCCCGCCCGCTCTGGTCACTTCTTCCCGCTGCTGCTGCCGTGCCGGTGGGCTTGGGCTGGTTCCGAATGCAGGTCAAGATCCGTCGTGATCAACGGTTGGAGCAGTTGCCCGGTTCCAACCGTTGAACGTTCGTCGGAGGCCTGAGATCAGGCCTTGCCGCGGGGGCCCTGGCCAACAGCACCGGCGTAGACGGCCTGGTTGCCCAGCTCGTCTTCGATGCGAAGCAGCTGGTTGTACTTAGCGACCCGCTCGCTGCGGCTGAGGGAGCCGGTCTTGATCTGTCCGGCGCGGGTGGCGACGGAGAGGTCGGCGATGGTGGTGTCTTCGGTTTCGCCACTGCGGTGGCTGATCACGCTGGTGTAACCGGATCGGCCTGCCAGGTCGATGGCCTGGAGGGTTTCGGTGAGCGAACCGATCTGGTTCACCTTGATCAGGATTGAGTTGGCCGTGGCGCTGTCGATGCCCTGTTGAAGCCGCTTGGTGTTGGTCACGAACAGGTCGTCACCCACCAGCTGCACCTTGCCGCCGAGGCGCTCGGTCAGCAGTTTCCAGCCATCCCAGTCGTCTTCGGCCAGGCCGTCTTCGATCGAAACGATCGGGAATTTCTCCACCAGTTGCTCGAGTTGGCCCACCATCTCGGCGCTGGTGTAGCTGCCGCCATCGAAGGCATAACGACCGTTCTCGAAGAATTCGGTGCTGGCCACGTCCAGGGCCAGGGAGATCTGTTCGCCGGGCTTGTAGCCGGCCTTGCTGATCGCTTCCACCAGGATTTCGCCGGCTTCCACATTGCCCAGATCCGGCGCGAAGCCGCCTTCGTCGCCCACGGCGGTGCTCATGCCCTTGTCGCTGAGCAGTTTCTTGAGCGTGTGGAACACCTCGGTGCCCATCCGCAGGGCTTCGCGGAAGCTCGGAGCGCCGTGGGGCACCAGCATGAATTCCTGGAAGTCCAGGCTGTTGGCGGCATGGGCGCCACCGTTGATCACGTTCATCAACGGCACCGGCAGCAGGTTGGCCATCGGGCCGCCGAGGTAGCGGTAGAGGGGAATCCCCAGCCCATTGGCAGCAGCGCGGGCGGTGGCCATGCTCACCGCCAGGATTGCGTTGGCTCCCAGGTTGGATTTGTTGTCGCTTCCGTCCAGCTCCAGCATCGCGGCATCCACAGCCGCCTGATCCAGGGCGGAAAGGCCGCAGAGGGCTGGTGCGATCCGCTCTTCGATGTGGTTCACGGCCTGGCCAACGCCCTTGCCCATGTAGCGGTCGCCGCCGTCACGCAGTTCGTGGGCTTCGTGGGCACCGGTGCTGGCACCACTGGGAACGATGGCCCGTCCCATGGCACCTCCTTCGAGCAGAACCTCGGCTTCAACCGTGGGGTTGCCGCGGGAATCGAGCACCTCTCGGGCCACGATGGTGTCGATGACGAGGTCGAGGGAATCGATCACGTTGGGACGGACGCTTAACCCGGGGATCTTATGGGTCGCCCCTCTCTCTCGTGTTGTGACGGGTCATACCTGGCCAGAATGACGGCAGGTTCACGCTGCACGACGCTCACCCATGCGGATGCTTCACACCATGCTCCGGGTCGCTGATCTGGAGCGGTCTCTGGGCTTCTACACCGAGGTCCTGGGCATGCAGCTTCTGCGTCGAAAGGATTACCCCAGCGGCCGCTTCACCTTGGCCTTTGTTGGCTATGGGTCGGAGAGCGATCACACGGTCTTGGAACTCACCCACAACTGGGACACCGACAGCTACACCCTGGGTGATGGCTACGGCCACATCGCGCTGGGGGTGGAAGACATTCACAGCACCTGCGCCGGCATTGCCGACAAGGGTGGTCGTGTGGTGCGGGAACCTGGTCCGATGAAGCACGGCACCACCGTCATCGCCTTTGTTGAGGATCCGGATGGCTACAAGGTGGAATTGATCGAGATGTCCTCCAAAGCCCACGCCTGAAGAACCGGATGACTTCATCGCCAGCGTTGAACGGCAGCCTCACCCATGAGCCGGATCGCTTCAGCGACGCGGCCTGGGATCTGCTGCTCAGTGGTCAGGACGTTGCCCGTCGCTGGCGCCATGGGCAGTTGGATGTGGAGCATCTGATTCAGGTGCTGTTCACCGATCCCACCTGCCGCCGCCTGGTGGAGCGCTTGCCTCTCCCCATCGATGCGCTCTTGGATCGCTTGGAGGATGTGCTGGCTGATCAGCCCTCTGGGCGGAGCGATGAGCTCTTCATCGGTGATGACCTGGAACAGCTGCTCGATTCGGCTGATGCCATCCGTCGGCGCTGGAATGGCGACGTCATCGATCTGCCGGAAGTGTTGATGGCCATTGGTGCCGATCCGCGGATTGGCGCTGATCTGTTTGCCGGCTTTGGTTTGTCGGCCGATGCCCTGGAGCAGCTGATCCAACGGGGGATGGAAGACCGGGTTCCTGGCATGACCGTTCCACCCCAGGAGCGCTCGATGCCGCGGGCTCAGCCGGAGGTGCAGCAGGAAGCGCCACGCCATGAACGGGTGGCGCGCGTTCCCTCCTCCTCCCGCGCGGTGCGCGGGCCGGAGCCTGTCGCCGCCCCTGTTACCCCCCAGTCGCCCGCCCCTGAGGCCCCTCTGCAGGAGCCCCCCACGGCCCTGGAGTCCTATGGACGGGATCTCACCGAAGAGGCGGAAGCAGGCAGCCTGGATCCGGTGATCGGTCGTGATTCTGAAATTCGTAACCTGATCAAGGTGCTGTCGCGCCGGAGCAAGAACAATCCGGTGCTCATCGGTGAACCCGGTGTTGGCAAAACAGCGATTGCGGAGCTGCTGGCGCAGCGGATCGTGGCGGGTGAAGTGCCGGAGTCGCTGCAGGGTTTGCGGCTGGTGGCGCTGGACCTCGGGGCTTTGATCGCCGGTGCCAAGTTCCGTGGTCAGTTCGAGGAACGCCTGCGCTCGGTGCTCGAGGAGGTGAGTGGTTCCGATTCCGGTGTGGTGTTGTTCATCGATGAGCTGCACACCGTTGTTGGCAGCGATCGCAGCAGCACCGATGCCGGCAGCCTGCTGAAACCAGCCCTTGCTCGTGGCGATCTGCGCTGCATCGGTGCCACCACGCCGGAGGATTACCGGCTCACGGTGGAAAAGGATCCGGCACTGAACCGCCGCTTCCAGCAGGTGGTGATCCGCGAGCCGGATCTGGAGTTGAGCCTCGAAATTCTGCGCGGCTTGAAGGAGCGCTATGAGCTGCACCACGGCGTCACCATCACCGATGAGGCCATTCAGACCGCCAACCGTCTTGCCGACCGCTACATCAGCGATCGCTGCCTTCCGGACAAAGCCATTGATCTGATCGATGAGGCAGCGGCACAACTGAAAATGGAGGTCACCTCTAAGCCGCAGGTGGTGGAGGAGGCCGAAGCGGATCTACGCCGCGTTGAACTGGCCCTGCTCGCCGCCGAGCAGGCGCCTGAAGCGGAGCGGATTCAGCTCCAACGCAACCGGCTTGAAGTGTCCACGCGGCTTGATGATCTGCGGCGGCGCTGGCAGGAGGAGCGCGGTCAGCTCGAGGAACTCGGCCAGCTGCTCCAGCAGGACGAAGACCTGCGCCATGCCATCGCTGAGGCCGAGCGGGATGGTGATCTGGAGGAAGCGGCTCGCCTCCAGTACGACCAGCTGCATCGGGTGCAGCAGCGCCGGGATGAATTGGAGGCGTCCCAGGCGGAGGCCCAGTCCGCTGGAACGGCTCTGCTGCGCGAGCAGGTGGAGGCTGGTGACATCGCTGATCTGGTGGCCCGTTGGACCGGGATTCCCGTGCAGCGGCTGTTGGCGGGCGAGCGGCGCAAACTCCTGGATCTCGACGCCCATCTCGCCGAACGGGTGATTGGTCAGGGAGAGGCGGTGTCCGCCGTTGCTGCTGCCATCCGCCGGGCCAGGGCTGGCATGAAGGATCCCCGTCGACCGGTGGGTTCCTTCCTGTTCCTGGGGCCGACCGGCGTCGGTAAGACCGAGCTGGCGAAGGCGCTGGCGGGGTCGTTATTCGATGAAGAGGAGGCGCTGGTTCGCCTCGACATGAGCGAGTTCATGGAGCGGAACGCCGTGGCCCGGCTGATCGGTGCTCCTCCGGGCTACGTCGGTTATGAGGAAGGGGGGCAACTCACGGAGGCCGTGCGCCGCCGGCCCTATGCGGTGCTGCTTCTCGATGAAGTGGAGAAGGCCCATCCCGATGTGTTCAACCTGCTGCTGCAGGTGCTGGATGACGGCCGGCTCACCGATTCCCAGGGCCGCACCGTTGATTTCCGCCACACCGTGGTCGTGATGACCAGCAATCTGGCCAGCTCGGCGATCCTTGAACACGCCCGCTCGGGATCCACGGATGAGTCAGCCCTGCAACAGCAGTTGGATGCAGCGCTCTCCAGCCAATTCCGGCCTGAATTCCTCAACCGCATTGATGAGGTGATTCGTTTCCGTCCGTTGGAGGTCTCCGATCTGGTGCGGATTGTTCAGTTGCAACTGAATGATCTCGCTGCTCTGTTGGCTGAGCAGGGCCTTGCTCTGGTCGTGGATGACGCTGTCGCTGAGGCCATGGCCCGTCAGGGCCATGAACCGGAGTACGGGGCGCGGCCGCTGCGTCGGGTGCTGCGCCGCCAGCTGGAAAATCCGCTCTCCACGCTGCTGCTTGAGGAGCGCTTTGCCGGAGCCAGTGGCGTGACGGTACGGCTGGGGGAGGCCGGCACAGATGCCCTGGTGTTCGATCCGGTGGGGGTTTGAGGGCATCCGGTAAGGTGTTTGTTTGGCGAAGTGCCTAACGGCACCGTTGTCAACCTCCGGTCCCATCCCCGTGACCAGCCCCATCTCTGAGGACACCACCACTTCCGACGGCTCAAAAGCCGCTGCCGATTCCACCAAATCCGGTGGTTTTCTGGCGGACACGGTTGATGAGCTGAAACTCGTGGTCTGGCCCAGCCGCCAGCAACTGTTCAGCGAATCCATCGCTGTGATCCTGATGGTCAGCCTTTCGGCCGCCACCATCGCGGCTGTCAGTCGCTTCTTTGGGTGGGCTTCGTCCCAGGTGTTCCGCTGACTCGATATCACCTTTCTCGCCGTGCCCGACGACCTGACCACACCGGACGCCCCTGAGGTGCTTGATCTGCCGGCCCCGAATGAGGGGGAAGACGGCACCTTGCCTGCGGCGGCTGTCGCCAACACGGCCATCGCCCGTTGGTACGCCGTTCAGGTGGCTTCAAGCTGCGAGAAGAAGGTCAAGGCCACTCTGGAGCAGCGGGCCGTCACCCTCGGGGTGAGCAACCGAATTCTCGAAATCGAGATTCCCCAGACCCCTGCCGTCAAGCTGAAGAAGGACGGCACCCGTCAGTCCACAGAGGAGAAGGTGTTCCCCGGTTATGTGCTGGTGCGGATGGTGCTGGACGAGGACACGATGATGGCGGTGCGGAGCACCCCGAACGTGATCAATTTCGTCGGTGCTGAAGACCGGCGCGCCACCGGTAAGGCCCGCGGTCACATCAAGCCCCGTCCCCTCAGCCGCTCTGAGGTGGATCGCATCTTCAAGCGCGCTGCCGAGAAGAAGACCGTCGTTAAGGTGGATCTCACCGAAGGCGATCAGATCCTGGTGACCGCTGGTCCGTTCAAGGACTTCCAGGGCGAGGTGATCGAGGTCTCCGGCGAGCGCAACAAGCTCAAGGCCCTGCTCTCCATCTTCGGTCGCGAGACCCCGGTGGAACTGGAGTTCTCTCAGATAAGCAAACAGAACTGACCTGGCGGCGGCCGTCTCCCTGCGGAGGGCGGCCTTGGGAGTGGGCAACCATTCCGCCGCACCCGACCTGAGGGTCTGGTGATCCGCAGCTGTCCAAACCCCCCAGCCGATGGCCAAGAAAGTCGTAGCTGTGATCAAGCTGGCCCTAGACGCCGGCAAAGCCAACCCCGCGCCGCCGGTGGGCCCTGCCCTCGGTCAGCACGGTGTGAACATCATGATGTTCTGCAAGGAGTACAACGCTCGGACGCAGGACAAAGCCGGTTATGTGATTCCGGTGGAGATCTCGGTCTTCGAAGACCGCAGCTTCACCTTCATCACCAAGACGCCTCCGGCGTCGGTGCTGATCACCAAGGCCGCAAAGATCCAAAAGGGATCCGGTGAGTCCGCCAAGGGCAGTGTTGGATCGATCAGTCGAGCTCAGCTCGAGGAGATCGCCAAGACCAAGCTCCCCGACCTCAACTGCACCAGCGTTGAGTCCGCCATGCGGATCATCGAAGGCACCGCCCGCAACATGGGCGTTTCCATCAGCGACTGACGTCGCTGCATCGCTTCTCCAACCCATACGGGGGAGGCATCCCTGATGTCGTCTGAACCCCAACTCTGAACATGCCCAAAATCTCCAAGCGCCTGGCCAGCCTGGCCGGCAAGATCGAGGACCGTGCCTACGCACCCCTCGAGGCGATTGCCCTGGTCAAGGACAACGCCAATGCGAAATTCGACGAGACGATGGAGGCCCATGTGCGCCTCGGCATCGATCCGAAGTACACCGACCAGCAGCTGCGCACCACCGTGGCTCTGCCCAACGGCACCGGTCAGACCGTGCGCATCGCCGTGGTGACCCGCGGTGAGAAGGTGGCTGAAGCCAAAGCCGCCGGTGCCGAACTCGCCGGTGAAGAAGACCTGGTGGAAAGCATCAGCAAGGGCGAAATGGATTTCGACCTGTTGATTGCCACCCCCGACATGATGCCCAAGGTGGCCAAGTTGGGTCGGGTTCTCGGCCCCCGTGGCCTGATGCCCAACCCCAAGGCCGGCACCGTCACCACGGACCTCGAGGCCGCGATCAAGGAATTCAAGGCCGGCAAACTGGAATTCCGTGCCGACCGCACCGGCATCGTCCACGTCCGTTTCGGCAAGGCCAGCTTCAGTGCCGATGCGCTGCTGCAGAATCTCAAGACCCTGCAGGAAACCATCGACCGCAACAAGCCCAGCGGTGCCAAAGGCCGCTACTGGAAGTCCCTGTATGTGACCTCCACCATGGGCCCTTCCGTTGAAGTCGATTTCTCTGCGTTGCAGGACATCGAGCAGGGGAGCTGATCAGGCTCTCCTCTACACTTAGCGATTGGCGAAAGCCAAATCGGGCACGCGCCCGGCCAGAGACAGCAGGAAGTCCCTGGGCATGACGTCAGTCATTCCCGTTGATGTAATCCCTGCCGAGGCAGACGCGACACGGTTTTGTCCCATTCGGGATTGGATCGGCACGCGGCCTCGTCTTCCTTTCGAAGACTCGATCGGCCGTGTGCCCAGCTTGTTCCTTTGATCCGATCCAATCCCTATGGGCCGCACGCTGGAGAACAAGCAGCAGATCGTCGGAGAGCTCAAAGAGCTTCTCGCCGACGCCGAACTGGCACTTGTCCTTGATTTCAAGGGCCTGTCCATCAAGGAAATGTCTGACCTGCGGGATCGTCTGCGGGCCAGCGACAGCGTTTGCAAGGTGACCAAAAACACCTTGATGCGCCGTGCCATTGATGGTGACAGCAACTGGGCCAGCCTCGATTCCCTGCTGACCGGAACCAACGCCTTTGTCCTGGTGAAGGGCGATGTTGGTGCCGGTGTGAAGGCCGTTCAGACCTTCCAGAAGGAACTCAAGAAGTCCGAGACCAAGGGCGGCCTTTTCGAAGGCAAGCTCCTGTCTCAGGACGAGATCAAAGCCATTGCCGATCTCCCCTCCAAGGAGCAGCTCATGGCTCAGATCGCCGGTGCCATCAACGCCGTGGCCACGAAGGTCGCTGTGGGCATCAACGAGGTTCCCTCTGGTATGGCCAGGGCACTCAAGCAGCACGCCGAAGGCGGCGAAGGCTGATTCGGCCCTGCCGATACCACTGTTCATTGATCTGTTGCTTCCCCTTTCAAAACCATGTCTGCAAAAACCGACGAAATTCTCGAATCGCTGAAATCCCTCTCCCTGCTTGAAGCTTCCGAGCTGGTCAAGCAGATCGAAGAGGCCTTCGGTGTGTCCGCCGCAGCATCTGCTGGTGTTGTGATGGCTGCCCCTGGCGCTGCTGGTGGCGGTGGCGATGCCGCTGAAGAGAAGACCGAATTCGACGTGATCCTCGAAGGCTTCGACGCCTCCGCCAAGATCAAGGTCCTCAAGGCCGTCCGTGAGGCCACCGGTCTGGGTCTGGGCGACGCCAAGGCTCTGGTCGAGGCTGCTCCTAAGGCCGTCAAGGAAGGTGTCTCCAAGGAAGACGCCGAGGCTGCCAAGAAGGCCATCGAAGAAGCAGGCGGCAAGGTCACCCTCAAGTGATCGCCTTGGGAGAGGGCTTGCCCCTCTCCCCCTGTGTTGTTCAGTAACCGGTCCTTTCGAGGGCCTTTTTTTTGTGGTTTTCTTTGGTCAACAAAAAAGCCCCGCCAAAGGCGGGGCCTTTATTGAGAGGAACACGTTCAGGAGTCTGTCCTTGTTTCGACCCTGAAGAGGCGTTCTGCACTCCTCACACAAATTTAAATTAAGGGTGGGGAATCTATTGTCAGCCCCTGTCTGGCCGCCCTTTCAACTGGCACTGTGACGATTGCTCCTCAGCGGCGATAGGGAATCACCTGCAGTCGGATCGGGGCATTGCTGGCCAGGCGTGTGGTGCGTCGTTGTGTGGTTCGCCGCCGTGTTGCTCGTGCTGTTGGCAACGGCGGTGGTGCGATCGGCGGCATCGGCGCCCCAAACCGCTGAAAGCCTGAACGCTGGCCGCGGCTGCTGGCCAGCGCAAGCAGCCGGTTCACCGGGGCTTGATGCGCGAAGTACAGGTGGTTCAGCTGCCGACCCTGATAAACCCGGCGTTCCAAGGCCCAGCCCGGCTCCAGCTGCAGAGCTACAAACCCGTTGGGATCGCGGCGAGCTGGTATCGCGGTCTGACCCACCAGAAGTGGTGCCCGTTGCTGGGGGTCGAGGGCTTCGAGCCTCAGCGATGTGCCGGATGGCTTGAGCCGGAAGCGAAAGCGCGTTCCGAAGTCTTGGCCACCGCTGCGCAGCGAGTAGCCATTGCTGTCCAGGTAGCGCTTGCAGATGCCGCTGAAGTTGAAGCGATTCAGGCTGGGCTCCACCAGTCCGTCCTGGCGTGCCCTCCAGCAACGCGGTTGGGCCTTGATCTGTTCCAGCACCATCAGTTTCCACTGGGTTCTGCCGATGGGTTGGGCCAGCACAGCGAAGCGCTCCTGCGGTACAGGAGCGCTGTCAAACAAGGCCCGTGCTTTGCTCTCCTGCGACAGACCGGCGGCCAGGAACCCCACGGCAGTCAGACCAGCCGCCCGCAGGTAGGTTCGGCTCATCCACGGTGACGCCAGAAACCGTGTTGTACCGAACAGTGTTGGGACCGATCAATGGCGGAAGGACGGGGACGGGTCGTGGCTGCAGCGACGGATGGTGCCTGCAGCGGTAATCCAGGTCCGGGAGGTTGGGGCGCGTTGTTGCGTTTCGAAGACGGCAGCGTTGAGGAATTCGGTGGCCATGCACCCGACACCACCAACAACCGCATGGAATTGCAGGCGGCGTTAAAGGTGCTGCAACGGCTTGAGCAGCTGCCCCGTCATCCGGATCTCACCCTGCGCACCGACAGCAAATATCTGATTGATGGGCTGGGCTCCTGGATCAAAGGCTGGAAGCGCAAAGGCTGGAAAACGGCTGCGGGCAAGCCCGTGCTCAACCAGGACCTCTGGAAGGCCTTGGATGCCGCTCGTCTGGACGATGTCCCCCTGCGCTACGTCAAAGGCCACAGCGGTGATCCAGACAATGAACGGGTCGATCGCATCGCCGTGGCGTTTTCCCATAACGCCCAGCCGGCCCTGGTTCTGAAGCAGGGATCATCGGAGCTGTCTTCCGCCGAGTCCGCGCCAGAAGCACCATCTGAGGTTGCCCCCAAGCCTCTGCTGCAGCTGTTGTCCCGGTTGGAGCTGGCGGACCGTCTGGCGCAGGGTGGCTTCAGCCTCTCGTTGCTGGAGCTGGCGCAGCTGGTGGAAAAGCCGCTCAAACAGCTGGAAACCAAGTCTGAGAGATGGATCTGGAGGGATTGGATGGTCGAGCCCCAGGCGGAAGGGCGTTGGACCCTGCAACGTCGCGAGGCAGGATCAGAACAGTCCTGAGCCAGAGCATGTCGCCGTCCTCTTCGGCCGGACCGCTCAGCAGCGGTGCCTTTTATCAGCGTTGGCTTGGCCCGGTGTTGGCGCGGGACGACGGTCTGGATGCTGAACAGCTGTCGCGCACTGCGCTTACGGCGCTGGGTCAAGCCAGCCTGCGGCGCCGCTGGCCCGGGGTGTCCACGGTGCTGGATGGCGTTGCGGCGGATCTGCAACGGCGTGATCTGCGCCTGGAACAAGTGCTGTTTGGCTGCCGCTTCCCCAACCCGGTGGGTTTGGCGGCGGGGTTTGACAAGAACGGTGTGGCGGCTGGGATCTGGGATTGCTTTGGCTTTGGCTTCGCCGAAGTGGGCACGGTCACCTGGCATGGCCAGCCGGGCAACCCCAAACCACGCCTGTTCCGGTTAGCGGAGGAGCAGGCCGCGTTGAACCGGATGGGATTCAACAACGATGGCGCCAAGGCACTGTTGAAAACGCTGGAGCGTCAACGTCTGGATCCGCCCGGCCGGCGGCCGGCGGTGCTGGGGATCAATGTGGGCAAATCCAAGATCACTGCCTTGGAGCAGGCACCGGACGACTACGCGGCGTCCCTGGAGTTGTTGTCGCCTTTGGCGGACTACGCGGTGATCAACGTCAGCTCCCCCAACACCCCCGGATTGCGGGATCTGCAGGACACAGCCCAGTTGCGGCGGTTGGTGGAGCGGCTGCGCCGGCTGCCGGCCTGCCCCCCTTTGTTGGTGAAGATCGCGCCGGATCTGGACGATGAATCGATTGATGCGGTGGCCCGATTGGCCTTTGAGGAGGGTCTGGCTGGGGTGATCGCGGTCAACACCAGTCTCAATCGGCTGGGCCTGGAGCAACGGCGGTTGCCGCAGACCGGGCGCACTCTGGCGGAGGAGGCCGGTGGTCTCAGCGGTGCCCCCCTGCGTCAGCGGGCCCAGGAGGTGATCCGCCGCTTGCGGGCCAGTGCTGGCCCGGCGCTGCCGTTGATCGGTGTGGGCGGGATTGATTCGGCCCAAGTGGCTTGGGAGCGCATCACCGCAGGGGCTTCTTTGGTGCAGCTCTACACCGGCTGGATTTTTCAGGGGCCGGATCTGGTGCCGCGGATTTTGGATGGTCTTCTGCTGCAGTTGGACCGCCATGGTCTGCGCACCATCGCGGAAGCATCCGGCAGCGGTTTGCCCTGGCAGGACTGAACCTGTTGCTTAAAGACAGCTCAACTGCTCGATGTTGCGCCCTTAAATGTCTCTGAGAGGGAGTGATTCAAACCAGTCATCGTCGATAGCATGAAGGCAGTGGGAAGCGTTGTGTGCCACTGCCTGCTCTTGGTGAGCTGCCTCAACTCACAGCATTGAGTTTGGCTTGGCGGCGGCTGGTTGATCTCAAGCCGGTGTTGATGCTGGTGAACAACACGAGCTTGGTGTGTTGTTGGGAACAGAGGGGTCGTTGGCAGCAACGCGTTGTTGGTTGGCCCGAAGGCGTGTGCAGTGATGGTGTGCCGCTGCAACGGGAAGTCGTTGGTGAGTTGATCGCTGATTTGATCTTTGACTGCGATTGTCCGGGAGCTGAACTTGTTCTTTGCCTGCCTCTACAAGTTGCTTCATGGTGCGTGGTTGACGGCTATGGGGCTGATGGTTTGCCTGGTCTTTTGCCCCATGCGTTGCAGTCTCTCGACCTGCCCTTTGATCTTGCCGAGAGCTGCGTCACGTCGTCGCCGGTGCAGGAGGCCTTGGCGGTGGTGGGTGTGCCCCGGTCGTTGATTCAGGCCTGGAGCGAGGTTGCTGAACTGGCCGATCTGCCGCTGCGGCGCGTTGATTGGCTGCTGACTGCTGCCCAGCGGGCCTTGCATCAGCTCACGCAGACGTGGGATGGCGATCTGGCCTGGCTGGTGGTGGAGGAGAAGAGCCTGCGTTTGCTGTTGTTCCGCAAGGGGGTTCCTGAGGTTGACCATGCACTTGACGCCCTCGACCCTCTGGCCTGCCAGCGGGAGATTCGGGCCTGTGTTGCTGCCTTGCAGGCTTTGGTCGACTCGCCATCGGCACTGGGATGGTGGTTGTCGGTGCCGAGCGAACAGGTTGACGATTGGATGCCGGTGGTGGATGGGGCGGCAGGGGAGTGCTGCCTGAATCAACCCTTGCCCGTTTGGGCTGAACCTTCGGATCAGGCCGCCGCCCGAGATGTGACCGGTGTGCTGTCCCCTCTGCAGCAGTTGGCGTTGTTGGCGTTGCACCAGGAGGAGCGATGACGTCGCGTCAGGACTGGCCCAAGCCGGATTTGTTGCAGCAACGCCGGCTCGAACTTGGCTTGCCGCTGGAGCCGGCACCGGTTCCGCCGTTGTTCTCTCTCGTCTTGAAGGGCGGGATCGCTGGGGTGGCGTTGGTGATGTTGACCTTGCTCACTCTGTTGGGGCTTCAGCATCGCCAGCAGCTGGTGCAGGCCGAGATCGATGCACTCGATCCTGTGGAGAAGCGTGTTGGTGATGCCAAAGCTCGGGTGCGTGCCATGAGGTCGCGCCGCTCCACCTTGGATCAGCAGACGCAATCCATCGCCGAACAGTTGGTGGCGGTGCGCTCGGGGTCGGCGTTGTTGGAGCAATTACGACGGGTCACGCCTCAGGGTGTGCGCCTTGTGTCAGTTGACGCCAACCCCTCCAAGCTGCTGATCAAGGGGGAATCCCAAGGAACAAATGCCTTCGAGCGGATCAACGCCTTGGATCTCAACCTGGAAGCACTGCCAGACCTGCAACTTGATGGAACAACTGTGGTGAAAGCGGTTGCCGAGCAGCAGGGTCTGATTGCCTTCACTCTCGAGGCCAAGCTCGATTCAGCCACGAAACCCACCCCGGACTACTTGCGTGGCCTTGGTGCGGAGGGCTTGGTTCGGCGCCTGGAGTTGCTGCAAGTCAAGGGGGTGTTGCCATGACCAACCTGTCGACGACATCACGACAGCCATGGCTCACACGGGGACGCTTGTTGGTGGGTTTGCCTCTGGGGCTTGGTGCTCTGGTGAGTTTTGGCTTGATGACTGTGGGGGTGAGGCCACTCCTTCAAACGGTGCAGGGTTTGGAAGAGAGGCGGGACACCTTGCTCAGTCTTCAGCGCAGCGCTCCTGCTTTGGAACGCCAGCTCAACCAGGCGGAGACGGAGCTGCGGATGGCTGAAGAGAAGCAGGCTTTATTGCTGAACTTGCTGGCAGGGCGTGACAAGGTTCAGACCTTTCTGGCGTTGTTGAATCAGCAGGCTGTGGCTTCGGGTGTGCAGCTGCGGCGCTATGAACCGCTCCAAAGCCCACCACCCACCCAGAGTCAATCGAGGCGGAAAACCAACCGATCCAAGTCGCAGCAGAAGGCTGAAGCGCTGGAAGATCCATTGCAACAACTTGGCTATCGCAAGTCATCTGTTGCCCTTGAGGTGAGCGGTCCGTTTGGCGGTTTGCAAGCCTTTTTGCAACGTATGGAAGCTCTGGAATTACTGGTTGAAAGCAGCGAACTTGAGCTCAAGGCTGTGTTTGAGGACAAGGACGCTGATTTTGCTCATTCAGCGTCAGCTCGAACGCAGCTCAACTCAAAGCTGAGTTTCTATGACTTGGCCCCTGCGACGAACTCTCGCGTTCATGGCTCCAAGTCATCAGATTAACGAGTCTGGTGCATGCCGATAACGGTCGATACCATCCGCTTAGGAACTTGAGAAGTTGACGGGGAGCGTGAAGAGTTTGTTGATTCGACGCTTGCTGCCATTTGCTATGGCTCTTGGTTTGACTACCCCCACCGACGGGCTTTTAAGCATTGTCGCGTCACCGCAAGTTGTAGCGCAATCGCTTCTTCAGTTGAAATTGCGCCGTTCGGGCGAGCGTGTGGATGTTGTCATTGAAGGTTTGTCGACTGACGCCCGGGTGGTGAGTCAGCGCAGTTCACCATCCCAGTGGATTGGTCAATTGCGAGCAGCAGGTCCGCTTTCGCTCCGTAGATCTCAACAAGTCGAGCTTCCGGCAGTTGGACTCGAATCAATTCGCCTGAGCGCCAGTGCCAAAGGCGGATTGGAGCTGGTCGTGAAGGCGACGCAGGGGATGGCGCTGCCAGAGCCACAGATTCGAATGGACGGCACCAGCCTGATCGTGTCTCTCGAGGGTTTGTCGGTGCAAACGACGGCTTTGCCGAGCGGCAAGCTTGACTTGAGGCGGCCAGGCCGCCTTGCTCAACCAAAAGTGGTTCCACCCATGCGTCCACGTGCAGTTGCACCGCCCCTTGGCGACATGGCTGTTGGAACAATGATTCTTCAGAACCGTAGTTATGTGAACTTGAGCGGACCGCCCGTGACGCTCGTTTTGAACGACAGTCCCGCTAAATCTGCCTTGATGTCTCTGACTCGTTTGGGGGGATATGGGTTGGTGTACATGGGGGATGGCGGAGATGCCAATGCGCTAACCAAAATTACATTGGGAGAAAAAAAGGAGTCTCCGGGACCTAGCCGTCTGATAACGATGTCATTCAAAAATGAGTCTTATGACAGAGTTTTAAATGCAATTTTGCTTGCATCAGGTTTGCAGGCAAAACTTGATGGACAGACCTTGATGGTTGGGCCAAATATACTTGATAAGACGTTTGGCCCCAAAGTTTCGAAGGTATATAGATTGAATCAGTCGTCTGCTTTTTCTGCGGCCAATTATTTAGGAGGGTTGGGAGCTGAGGTAAATAGGATTGCAACGAGTAGTGTTACTTCTAGTAGTGAGACGGGTTTCGACGGGGCTTCCTCTAAAACTACCACTGAAACAAAAGGTGATTCTGTAAAGGTTGAAGCTTATGGCGCATCAGTTGGCCCGCTCAAAGGCCTTTTTGTGACAACCGACTCAAGACTGCAAACAGTGACTTTGATAGGTGATTCTAGTCTTATCGCTATAGCCGAGAAATATTTGCGTCAGCTAGATTTAAGGCAAAGGCAGGTTGCATTATCTGTAAAAATATTGGATGTGAACTTGGCTAATGGTGGTGTAGTCGATAATAGCTTTGCTTTTCGCTATGGCAATAATTTCATTGTGAGTGATCGCGGAGAGCTTGTGGGCGCGTTTGGTGCATTACTGCCTCCAAATAACGGCTCTTTTGATACTATCGCTGGAGGTGCATCCAGCGGTAAAAATCAATATAGTAGTGACAATTTAACTGCTAGTCCGCCACTTGATCCAGTCCCAATCAATCCCGGGACGCTCTACGAAGCTAATACATTTTATGATATTTTTCGTGCTTTAATCGTGTCTAGCAATACTAAAACGCTTGCTTCTCCGACATTGATTCTTGGCGAAAACCCTGGAAAGCTGCGTGGTCTAGAAGTGGCTGTGATGAATTCAGTGGATGCATTTAGTAAGTCCTCAATTGGCAGGCCCTACGCTAATGAAGGCTTTATTGCCGTCGGGACGCAAGTGACTACCAATTACGAAGTCACCCCTGGGCAAAATGGAGCTCCTAATAGTTGTCAGCCTGAAGAGTCGACAGCAGGTCTGACGTTCGGTGCGAGGGTTTCAAAAATTGATGATAATGGATTCGTGACTTTCTCTTTGTCGCCTTCAATTTCCGCTGTTACTGGTACTGAATTGATCCAAGGCTGTGGAACTAGAAGTGTTTTAAGCGTTCGTAGGCTTGATACTGGAAGCTTGCGCGTCAGGGATGGGCAGACACTTGTCCTGACTGGTGTTATTTCCGATGTTGATACTGAGGCTGTTCGGAAGTGGCCAATTCTTGGGGATATTCCTTTGATTGGGCAGTTTTTTAGGCAATCTTCCAATAGCAAAGAGAAGCGTGAACTCGTCATTTTGGTCACTCCACGCATCATTGATGACGCTTTAGGTGATAACTATGGTTATGGCTACAGCCCAAGCATTCCTGCTGCGCGACAGGTCATGGGCGGTTCCTGATAGGCAGTGTCTATAGCCCCATCCCTACAGGAGTTAGGGCCTTCGCTCCGATAAGAATTAGCATTCTCAATGTACTCATTCCGCCTTGAAGCAGTTGACCACCAATACCTTTGCCTTCCCTAACTGTGTAGGCTTTAAACCGGCGATTGCGAAGCAACTCTGCTGCAGCCGTTAGTTGAGTTGCCCATCCTTCAGCCCCTAGTGATTGGTATAAGGCCGCCGCATAACTGAAATCAGCCGCGGCAAGGTCGTCTTTGGCCTGTTCGCTTCGGCTGATGCCTCTTGCTACCCAACTGAGCGGTTCATTCGGATCGCTCCGGATGGCATCTGTGAACAGTCGTTCCGCTTCCGCCCAACGAGAGGCTTGGAAGGCTTTCACCCCGGCGTTATGAAGCCTCGCATTGCTCCGCGAGCCGACTGCAACTCCTGTCACTCCTTGCCAGTGGGCCTCTTCAAGGGCTTTGGGGTTGAAGAGGGCTCCGCTGAGATCAGCCTCTCTCAGATCAGTTCCATAAAGACGGCTACCTGTGAAGTCCGCTCCGCGTAATGAGGCCCCCCTCAAGCTGGTGAAGCTGAGATCAGCTCCTTTGAAATTGGCTCCATCGAGGCGCGCCTGTCCGAGATTTGCTCCTTGCAGTTGGGCTCGCTGAAGATCCGCATACCGCAGGTCGGCGTGCGCCAGATCCACATCCGCCAGACGACAGTCCGGGCAATTCCGTTGCTGCAGTAACACAACCAGATCGTCCGCTTGTGCCGTAAGTGGCGTTGTGATCAGCAGTGTTAACAGAAGCACTCGTGCTTGCATCCGGCAGTGGGCCACGCTGGAGATGTGTATGCGTTGTATCGGGAGTCGGGATGGGCGTCGACCTGCGCCATGGAGGCAACCGAGAAGCGGTCGCCGCAAGGTTGAACTGCAGGCCTTCCCAGTTGCTGGATGCCAGTGCCTCCTTGGCTCCCTGGAGCCCGCGCTGCTCACGCATTCCCCTGACCGCACTCCGCGACTATCCCGATAGGGGGCAGGCATCGCTGCGCCAGGCCATCGCTGGGCTCCATGGCCTTGATCCTTACGCTGTGCTGCCCGGAAACGGGGCGGCCGAGTTGTTCACCTGGGCGGCCCGCGATGCTGCTGCTGCGGGGGGCAGTGCCTTTCTCGTACCTGGGTTCTCGGACTATCGGCGGGCTTTGCAGTGCTGGGGTGCCTCCTGGATTGATACCCCCTTACTCTCGAATTGGAGCCATGCAGGCCCTACGGCGCATCCTCCTTTGCAGGCGCCGGTGGCCTGGATCTGTAATCCCCACAACCCCACGGGACAGCTTTGGAGTCGCGCGTCCTTGGAGCAGCTTGTGGCAAACCATGCGCTCGTGATCTGCGATGAAGCCTTCCTCCCTTTGGTGCCCAACGGCGAGCAGCAGTCGCTGATTCCCTTGGTGGCCGAGCATTCCAATTTGGTGGTGATCCGCAGCCTCACCAAGCTTTATGGAATCGCCGGATTGCGTCTGGGCTACGCCGTTGCAAAGCCTCAGAGGTTGCAGCGTTGGGTGGATTGGCGTGATCCCTGGCCCGTCAACGGTCTTGCTTTAGCTGTTGGCGAACGTTTGTTGGCATCGCCACGGCGTTATCGCCGTTGGTGTGCGCGGGTGCAGCGCTGGACGGCAATAGAGGGAGCCTGGATGAAGCGGCAGCTTGCGGCTTTGCCGGGCATCACCCCCATGCCAACAGCTGTGAATTACCTACTGGTTCGAGCAAATAGTTCATTACTGCCGCTGCGGGAAGCATTGGAGCAGCGGTATCGCATCCTGCTGCGTGATTGCCGCTCCTTTGAGGGGTTGGGGGACAACTGGCTGCGGATCGGCTTGCAATCACGGCGCGATAACCGCCGCATCATCCGGGCGTTGCGTGAGGAGTTGAAGCGCAGTCCTCTGGCTTGATCTAGGCCGCCAGCGTCTGAAGCAGAGTCGCCAGCTGCCTTTCGGCACCCCGTTCTGCCAGGGCCTCCATTCCTTCTCGCATCCGGGTAAGGGGATCGGATTCTGAATTGGGATGCTCCAGCCTCACAGTCAGGAGCCGTTGCACGGTGTTCAGCAATGTGGGCTGATCCGGCTCGTGCTGATGCACGATCACCGCTGCACCGAGGGATGCGGCGCAGGCGGCATTGGCCTCCTGGTGCTGGTCTGCTGCCTGCGGGAAGGGGACCAAAACGCTGGGAGTCCCGCAGACCGCCAGTTCACTGAGGCTGCCTGCTCCTGCCCGGCTGATGGCCAGATCGGCGTGTTGCAGCAGCCCGGGAATTTCATCGCTGAAACGGCGTTCTACCAGGTGTGGGTGCTGCAGTTGCTCGATGTCGGGGTCGTTGTCGCCAGTGAGGTGCACCACGCGGCAGCCTTGCTCCAACAGAGCCGGCACTGCGGCACGCACCATTCGGTTGAGGCCCACGGCGCCTTGACTGCCGCCCATCACCACCAGAAGCGGCCCTTCGCCGGAGGGGACCCAGCTCGGCAGGGGTTGTGGGGCCAGAAAGCTGGAACGCACCGGCGTGCCCGTCAGCACCGGCTGGCTGCCGGGGATGCGTTTGGCGGCAGCGGGGAGGCCGATGGCCATGGCGCTGCAGAAGCGACCCAGCAAGCGGGTGACCCGCCCCGGGATCGCATTGGATTCATGCAGCACCACGGGAATGCCACACCATCGCGCCGCCAGGATCGCGGGGGCGGCGATGTAGCCGCCGGTGGTGAACACCACATCGATCGCATTCCGGCGGATCACTCGCCGCACGCTCACGCTGGCCAGCAAGAGTCGCAGAAGCTGCAGGAGCTTGGTGAGCCCGCGCCCCTGCAGCCCACCGGCTTTGACGCACACCAAACCAAAACGCTCCGGCACCAGCTGTGTTTCGAGCCGATCAGGCACCCCCAGCCAGCGCACGGACCACTGCTGTTCCACAGCTTCCGCAACAGCCAGAGCGGGGAAGAGATGGCCGCCGGTGCCGCTGGCGGCGATCAGAAGCCGGGTCATTGCGTCGGCCGTCACCGCATACCGGTCCTAATTTAATTGGGTTGTTGTGGTCCGGCCCGTGCGTCGTTTCCTGGGAGTCACGCTCGTGTCGGCCATGGCATTGGTGTTGTCACCGGTCCAAGCCCTTGAGCAGCCCGGACGTGGAGGCAGTGCGGTTGAACGTTTCGGCGATCGTCTGCAAACGGCGTTGAACAGCGGCAGCTCTTCTGCGCTCGACACGCTTGCCAGCGTTGAGCTGCAGCCTGTTTTGGCACAGCGCCTGGAGCGTTTCCGGCAGGATTTCCCCGAGGTCACCTGGCAGGTGGAGCCCGCAGCGCCCACACCAGATGGGCGTCCGACCCTCAGCCTGCGGGTGCGGGGTGCCGCTGAATCCGAGGGGCTCAGCTATTCCCTCGAGGCCAGTGAACAGATCGCGATTCGTCTGGAAGGCGGCGAGTTGGTGGACCAGGAACTGCTGGCCCAGCAGTCCTTGCTGCGCAGCGGTGAGCGTCCTTTGGCGGTCGACGTCGCCATCCCCGATGTGGTGCTCACCGGAAGCCGTTATGACGTCGACTTGATTGTTGAAGAGCCGCTGGGCCAGGCCCTGGTCGCGGGCGGTTTAATCGACCTTTCCGATGCGCAGCTGTCGGCTCAGATCCGTCCCAACCTGCCGCTGGCTCCCCAAGGAGGGGGTGGATTGTTCAAAAGCGTCCAGGCGCCGCAGCAACCCGGTTCGCAGACCTGGGCCGTGATGCTGGTGCATCCCGATGGCGTGGTGACGGCCACCAAACGGGTGCGTGTGGTCAGCAGCTACTAGCTCCGTTGTCTTGTTTGATTCCAGCGGTGCAGGGCGGACACGTCCTCATCACCATGGCCGTTGTTGATCAGATCGAGTTCCAGCTGTTCCACCAGCGTTGTGACGGGCAGATCCAGTTGGACGGCCTTGGCTGCATCAAGGGCAATCCCGAGATCCTTGCGATGCAGGCTCAGCCGGAAGCCGAGGGGATAGCTGCCCTCCAGCATGGAGTTGCTGCGATGCTCCAGGGCCCATGAGCCGGCTGCACCATTTTTGAGGGCATCGATCACCTGGGGCATGGGCAGCTCCAAACGCTGGCCTAGGGCCACCGCTTCGGCCACGGCGGCATAGCTGCCGGCCACCAGCACTTGGTTCACCGCTTTCACCTGCTGTCCCCGCCCCACGTCACCGAAGTGATGAATGGAGCCTCCAATCACCTCGAGGATGGGCCGTACCCGCTCCAATGGCTCGCTGGCTCCACCCATCAGCACCGTGAGGCTGCCGCGTTTGGCCCCTTCCGTGCCGCCAGTTACCGGGGCATCCATGTAATGGACGTTCTGGCGTGCCAGGCGTTCCGCACAGTGTTGGGCTGTAGCGGGAGCAATGGTGGAGCAATCCAGCACCACGCTTCCGATGCCAAGTTGTGATGCGGCCCCGTTGGCTCCGAACAGCACCTGTTCAACGGCTGCATCGTCGCTGACGCACAGCAGCAGCACATCCACGCCGCTGCTGGCATCGGCTGGGCTGGAACATCGCGCTGCACCCTCGAGGTTTGGGTCCGTTTCGGCTGTGCGGCTGCGGGAGTGCACCCGCAGTGGGAAGCCAGCGCGGCGCAGGTTGATCGCCATAGGCAAGCCGAGTGCCCCCAGCCCCACGAAGCCAAGGCTCAAGTCACATCCGGTCATGACGCATGGCGAAGCATCCGGATCCTGGTCGACGGATGCGCTGCAGTTGTGCCTTCAGGACAAAAAAATCCCGGAAGTCCCGTTTGAGGGACGACCGGGATGAGATCGATCAAGACCTGCAGCTGCAGGTCTGAGCCGCTGATCAGGCGGCGTCGAGGGCAGCCACGCCGGGCAGCACCTTGCCTTCCAGCAGTTCGAGGCTGGCGCCACCGCCGGTGGAGATGTGCGACATCTTTTCGGCCAGGCCAGCCTTCTCAACAGCTGCCACGGAGTCACCGCCGCCGATGATCGTGCAGCAGCCCTTGCCGCTCAGGTCGGCCAGGGTGGTGGCGATGGCGTTGGTGCCGGCAGCGAACTTGTCGAACTCGAACACGCCCATGGGGCCGTTCCAGATCACGGTCTGACAATCAGCCAGGGCGTCCTGGAACACCTTGATCGAGTCGGGACCGATGTCGAGGCCCATCCAGCCGTCGGGGATGGCGTTGATGTCAGCGGTCTGGCTGTTGGCGTCGGGGGCGAAGTTGTCCGCCAGCACCACGTCGGTGGGCAGCAGCAGCTGCACGCCTTTGGCCTTGGCCTTGGCTTCGAGCTCCTTGGCCAGTTCCAGCTTGTCCTCTTCCACCAGGCTCTTGCCGACGGACAGGCCGCGGGCCTTGTAGAAGGTGAAGATCATGCCGCCGCCGATCAGCACCTTGTCGCACTTGTCGATCAGGGCTTCGAGCACACCGATCTTGGAGCTCACCTTGGAGCCGCCGACGATGGCAGCCAGAGGACGCTTGGGCTCATCCACAGCACCCTGCAGGTACTGAAGTTCCTTCTCCATCAGGAAGCCGGCGACGGAGGGCTTGAGGAACTTGGTCACGCCCTCGGTGGAGGCGTGGGCGCGGTGGGCGGCGCCAAAGGCGTCGTTCACGTACACCTCAGCCAGGCCAGCGAGCTTCTCAGCGAAACCGGCTTCGTTCTTCTCTTCTTCGGCGAAGAAACGGACGTTCTCCAGCAGAACCACATCGCCGTTGGCCATGGCGCCCACCTTGGCTTCGGCGTCGGGGCCGATGCAGCTGTCGGTCTTGGCCACGGGTTTGCCCAGCAGTTCGCTGAGGCGAGCGGCCACTGGTGTGAGACGCATGGCGTCATTTACCTGGCCCTTGGGCCGGCCGAAGTGGGCAGAAAGGATCACTTTGGCGCCCTTGCCGATCAGGTCGTTGATCGTGGGCAGGGCAGCACGGATGCGGGTGTCGTCGGTGATCGCACCGGCATCGTTCAGGGGCACGTTGAAGTCAACCCGCACGAGAACGCGTTTGCCGCTCAGGTCGCCGGCGTTGAGGCTGGCCAGGGAACGCTTCGCCATAGGGTTGTGTCGTGCGGTAAGAAAACGGGGTGAGATTAACCCGTGTGAATGGCGATGGTGCCAGCGCGTTCAAAGTGAATCTGTTCCGGCTGGCTGTCTGTTCTGTGCGTTTGCGTTCGTGAGCACCCCAACGATCCAGTGGTATCCCGGCCACATCGCCAAGGCGGAGCAGCAGCTCAAGCGCCATCTCGACAAGGTGGATCTGGTGATTGAGGTGCGCGATGCCCGTATCCCTCTGGCCACGGGCCACCCCCATCTCAACCGTTGGTTGAAGGGCAAGCAGCATCTGTTGGTGATCAACCGGCGCGACATGGTCACCGCGGCGGCCAAGGAGGCCTGGGAGGCCTGGTTCAAGGCCCAGGGGCAGCGAACGGTTTGGTGTGATGCCAAGGCAGGGACTGGTGTGAAGCAGGTGCAGCAGGCGGCGATCCGTGCCGGCGACCAGCTCAACGAACGCCGCCGCAACCAGGGCATGCGGCCCAGGCCGGTGCGGGCCCTCACCCTGGGCTTCCCCAACGTGGGCAAGTCGGCCCTGATTAATCGTCTGGTGCGGCAGAAGGTGGTGGCCAGCGCCCGGCGGGCCGGGGTGACACGCACCCTGCGCTGGGTGCGTTTGGGGCAAGACCTCGATCTCCTGGATGCCCCTGGCGTGCTGCCGCCTCGGCTCGATGACCAGCAGGCGGCCCTGCGGCTGGCCCTTTGCGACGACATCGGCCAGGCCGCCTACGACGGTGAACTGGTGGCTCAGGCCTTCCTGCAGTTGCTGCTGGATGCGGAATCGCAGGCTGCCGCTGGGGTGACGATTCCACTGCTGCAGGAGCGTTATGGCATTCCCCTGAGCGGTGAAACGGCCGACCCGGCTCTCTGGCTGGATGCCGCAGCGGCCCGCCACACCTCCGGTGAGACAGCGCGCATGGCCCAGCGGTTGCTGGATGATTTCCGCAAATCGGCCCTCGGCAGCATTGCCCTGGAGCTGCCGGCATGAGTCCGCAGCAGTGGAAACGTCCTCCGTTGCCGGAGGAGACCTTTACAGATCGCTTTGGTGAAGGGGAGGGAGAGCTGCTGACGCTGGCCTATCCCAAGCCGTTGCCGATGCGGCTGGACCGTTGGTTGGTGAGCCAGCGCACGGAGCAGAGCCGGGCTCGGATTCAGAAGTTCATCGACGCGGGCTACGTGCGCGTCAACGGCAAGACCGGCAAGGCCAAAACCCCCCTGCGCCAGGGCGATGAGGTGCAGCTGTGGATGCCGCCACCGGAACCGCTGCCTTACCTCAAGCCGGAGCCGATGGATCTGGAGGTGCTGTTTGAGGACGACCATCTGATCGTGCTCAACAAGCCAGCCGGGCTGACGGTGCATCCGGCACCGGGCAACAAGGACGGCACCTTGGTGAACGGCCTGCTGCATCACTGCCCGGACCTACCCGGCATCAGCGGCAAGTTGCGGCCAGGGATCGTGCACCGCCTTGATAAAGACACCACCGGCTGCATCGTGATCGCCAAGAGCCAGGAGGCCCTGGTGCGGCTGCAGTTGCAGATCCAGAAACGGATCGCTTCCCGCGAGTACTTCGCCGTCGTCCATGGGGTGCCGGCCGGCGACTCGGGCACGATCGTCGGGGCGATTGGCCGCCATCCGGCGGATCGCAAGAAGTACGCGGTGGTGAGCAGCGAAAACGGCCGTTACGCCTGCACCCACTGGACTCTGGTGGAGCGTCTCGGCGACTACTCCCTGCTGCGCTTCAAACTCGACACCGGGCGGACCCATCAGATCCGCGTCCACTGCGCCCACATGAACCATCCCGTGGTCGGTGACCCCACCTACAGCCGTTGCCGCAAGTTGCCGATCGAGTTGCCTGGCCAGGCCCTGCACGCTGTGCAGCTGGGGCTGGATCATCCGATCACCCGCGAGCGGATGCTGTTCGAAGCCCCTCTTCCTCCCGTGATGGAGAAGTTGCTGGGGGTGCTGAGGCGCCGCGCCGCCTCGGGCTGAGGGCTTAACGGGGCAGCCTTGGGCAGGCCTCCACGAGGGTTTGGCTGATCGGTGCCTGAGGCGCACTGAAGATCCGGTCGCCTGGACCTTCTTCCACCACTTTCCCTTGGTCCAGCACCATCACCCGGTGACAGAAACCACTGGCCACCGAAAGGTCGTGGGTGATGAACACGATCGCCAGACCGAGCTCCTGCTGCAGCTCCCGCAGCAGCGTCAGCACATCCGCCTGCACTTCAGCATCGAGCATGCTGACGCTTTCATCGCAGATCAGCACCTGAGGCTTCAAGGCCAGGGCCCGGGCGATCGCCACCCGCTGCTGCTGGCCGCCGGAGAGCTGCTTGGGCAAGCGATCCTGAAACTGCTCGGCCGGGCTGAGGCCGACCCGCTCCAGCAGGCGGCGGGCTTCTTCACGGGCTGCTGCTTTGGAGCAGAGGCCATGGATCAGCAAGGGATCGGCGATGGCATCGGCCACCTGCAGGGCGGGATTCAGGCAAGCCAGAGGGTCCTGAAACACCATCTGAAGGGCCCGGCGGGCCGTCCGCAGCGCCTCTCCGCGCAGGCTAAGCAGGTCCTGCCCCAGCAGGTCCACCCGGCCGCCACGGATTGGATTGAGCCCCATCAGGGCTCGGCAGAGGGTGCTTTTGCCGCAGCCGGAGGCTCCTACGACCCCAAGGCTTTCACCGGCCCTGAGCTCGAAACTCACGCCATCCACCGCCTTCAGCCAGAGGGGTGCCCATGGTGCGCCACCCACGGCATGCCAGCAGCGCATCTCCTCCACCCGCAGCACGCTGCCGTTGTCCGGACGTGCCGGTGAGCGTCCCCCTTCCCGGGCCTGGGCGGAGGCCACCAGCCGTTGCCCCACCGGCGACTGCGGCCGGGTGAGCAATTGATGGCTGGGGCCGTCCTCCACCTTGCGTCCGCCGTCGAGCATGGCCATGCGCTCGCACCAGCGGGCGGCCATGGCCAGGTCGTGGCTGATCAGCAGCAGGGCGCTGCCCAGTTCCTGGCAGAGGCCGCTGAGTTCCGCCATCACCTGCCCGGCCACCGCCACATCCAGGCTGGTGGTGGGCTCGTCGGCGATCAGCAGCGGTGGTTCCAGGGCAATCGCCAAGGCAATGGCGAGGCGCTGTCGCATCCCACCACTGAGCTCATGGGGGTAGGCGCGGAACCGGTTGGCGCCAATTCCCACCCGCTCCAGCAGTTCTCGGGCCCGTTCCTGGTGGGCCGCGGCACTGGTTTGAGGTCGGTGGGCCCTGAGGGTGTCGATCAGATGGCAGCCCACGCTCATGAGCGGATTCATCCGCGTCATCGGGTCCTGGAACACCAGACCCACGGCCTCACCCCGCAGCTGCCGCAACTGCGGTCGCCTGAGCTGGCGTGGATCCTGGCCGGACAACGCCAGCCGTCCTTCACAGATCGTTCCCTGGGGCAGCAGCTGCATCACGGCCCGCGCCACCGTGCTCTTCCCGCAGCCGGAAGATCCCACCAAGGCCAGGGTCTCTCCCGGCTCGAGGCTCAGATTCAGCCCATCCAGCGTCCAGGAGTTGCTGCCGGGGTAGCGCAATCGCAGCTGTTCGAGTTCCAGAACAGGCCGGCCCATGAACAGTGCTGCGGGAGCGACAGGGGGTCCTGCACTGAATACCATGGATTGACCCGATGGGTCGGATGCTCAACGCTGCCTCCACACCCAAAGAGCCCCGAACCAGCACGGGTTCGGCCACGGTGGGCTGCGCGTTGCCAGAAGTGAGGCGCCATCCCGTCCGCCATCCTGACGATTACGGCATCGCTCTCCCGGACTGGTTGAGGGAGTGCATCGCCAACGTGCCGCCCGGCATTGGCCAGAGCTGCCCCACCGATGCCGAGGCGCTGCTGGTGTCGGCCTTTGATTTCGGCTTTCAGCTCCACGAAGGCCAGTTCCGCGCCAGTGGAGACCCCTACATCGTCCATCCGGTGGCGGTGGCTGACCTGTTGCGGGACATCGGCGCCAGCGCCCCGGTGATTGCAGCAGGTTTCCTCCACGATGTGGTCGAAGACACCGACGTCACCCCCGATCAGATCGAGCTGCACTTCGGTTCCGAGGTGCGTGAATTGGTGGAAGGGGTCACCAAGCTCGGCGGTATCCACTTCAACGACCGCACGGAAGCTCAGGCGGAGAATCTGCGCCGGATGTTCCTGGCGATGGCCAGTGACATCCGTGTGGTTTTGGTGAAACTGGCGGATCGCTTGCACAACATGCGCACCCTCGTTGCGTTGAAGGAGGAGAAGCGTCAGCGGATCGCCCGCGAAACCCGTGAGATCTATGCCCCCCTGGCCAACCGCCTCGGCATCGGTCGCTTCAAGTGGGAGCTGGAGGATCTGGCCTTCAAATTGCTGGAGCCGGAGGCCTTCCGGGAGATTCAGGAGGAGGTGGCCACCAAACGCAGTGAACGGGAGCAACGGCTCGGCGTCACGGTGGGGCTGCTGAATGAGCGGTTGGAACGGGCCGGCCTAGAGCACTGCGAGGTGAGTGGTCGCCCCAAACATCTGTTCGGCATCTGGAGCAAGATGCAGCGCCAGCAGAAGGAGTTTCACGAGATCTACGACGTGGCGGCGTTGCGGATCCTCACTCCCAATGTCGAGAGCTGCTACCGCGCCCTCGCGGTGGTTCACGACACCTTCCGCCCGATTCCCGGTCGCTTCAAGGACTACATCGGGTTGCCGAAACCCAACGGCTACCAATCCCTGCACACGGCTGTGATCGGTCGGCATCGCCCGATCGAAGTGCAGATCCGCACGCTTGAGATGCACCATGTGGCCGAATTCGGGATTGCGGCCCACTGGAAATACAAGGAAGGCGGATCACCGGCCAGCAGCAGCAGTGATGCGGAGCGGTTCAACTGGTTGCGTCAGCTGGTGGATTGGCAACAGGAAGGCGGCAACGACGATCACAACGACTACCTCTCCTCGATCAAGGAAGACCTCTTCGACGAAGAGGTGTTTGTGTTTACCCCGAAGGGTGATGTGCTCGGGTTGCGCAAGGGGGCAACCGCCGTCGACTTCGCCTATCGCATCCACTCCGAGGTGGGCAACCACTGCCATGGCGTTCGCATCAACGATCGGCTGTGTCCGCTGGCGACGCCGCTGCAGAACGGTGATTTCGTGCAAGTGCTCACCAGCAAAACGGCCCATCCCAGCCTCGATTGGCTGAATTTCGTTGCCACGCCGACGGCGCGCAACCGCATCCGCCAGTGGTACAAGCGCAGCCACCGTGACGAAACGATTGAACGGGGCAAGGATCTGCTGGAGCGGGAGCTGGGGCGTGATGGCTTCGATGCCCTGCTCAACAGCGAGGCGATGCAGCGGGTGGCGCAGCGCTGCAATGTGCCCACCACTGAAGACCTCCTGGCATCACTGGGATTTGGAGACGTCACGCTGCAGCAGGCGCTCAACCGTTTGCGGGAGGAGATGCGTCTGCTGGCGGAACAGCAGCAGGCCCCACCCAGCAACGAAGACGTGGCCGCGGCGCTGCTGCCATCGCGGGATCCGGCGCCGGACCGTTCCGGAGGCGAAGGGGCGATCCTTGGACTGGAGGGCCTGGACTACCGCCTTGGTGGCTGCTGCAGTCCGCTGCCGGGTGAGTTGATCGTGGGCACGGTGGCCCTCGGCAACCACGGCATCACCATTCACCGGCAGGACTGCTCCAACGTGGAGACAATCCCCAGGGAACGGCGGCTCCCCGTGCGCTGGAACACCGCCCATGCCGATCAGGAGAAACAGCGCTTCCCGGTGCAGTTGCGGATCGAAGTGATCGATCGCGTCGGCATCCTCAAAGACATCCTGCTGCGTCTCTCCGATGGGGCCATCAATGTCAGTGATGCCCGGGTGACCACCGCCGCTGGCAAGCCGGCCCGCATTGATCTGCGGGTTGAGCTGGAGGGTGCAGATCAGCTCAGCCGCACCATGGACCAGATCCGCTCGATGGCGGATGTGATCGGGATCGCCCGGGTGGGCACGAGCTAGCTGCCTCGGCTCACGACGGCACGGGCTTCACGCTGCAGAAACAGGCGGTAGGCCATCCAGCCGCTGGCTATGGCCAGCACCAACCCCACAACGCTGGAGCCCAGCAGGATGCGCTGGCTGAACTCCCATCCCTGGGCCCACAGGCTGCTGCGATTCAGCTCCGCTAGGTTGATCTCGCCTTGGCCGGGACCCAGCAGCCGACAGCCCACCAGATAGTTGAACCAGTAGAGGGGCAGATAGGTGAGGGGATTGCTCACAAGGGTTCCTGCGGCGGCGAGCAGGTGATTGCCACGCACCATGCTGGCCACACCCACGCTGAGGAAGATCTGCAGCCCGAAGAAGGGGTAGCAGCCGCAGAACACGCCAGCGGCCAGGCCACGGGCCCGTTGGGCAGGTGTGCCTTCCTGTCTCCACAACCAGAGGACCCCGCGGCGCATCCGGATGCGACTGAGGCGCAGCAACCGGCGCATGAACCCAGCAGAAATCGGCCGGATCCTAGGTATGGATCACCAGAGGTGACTGCTGTGCCCAGCACCGACACGATTGCGGCCGTGGCCACCGCCGTGGCCCCAGGGCAGGGCGGCATCGCCGTGATCCGTCTCTCCGGGCCGGCTGCGGAAGCGACGGGGCGCAGCGTGGTGCACTGCCCGGGCCAACAGGAGTGGGGATCGCACCGGGTGGTGTATGGCCATGTGATCGATGGCGAGGGCCGCCGTCTCGATGAGGTGCTGCTGCTGCTGATGCGCGGCCCCCGCAGCTTCACCGGTGAGGACGTGGTGGAGATCCACTGCCATGGCGGGGTGATCGCCGTGCAGCGGGTGCTCGAACAGGTGCTGCGGCAGCCGGGAGTGCGCCGGGCCCAGCCGGGCGAGTTCAGTCAGCGGGCCGTACTCAATGGCCGGCTCGATCTCACCCGCGCCGAGGCGGTGAGTGAGCTGGTGGCGGCCCGCAGCCGCCGGGCGGCCGAGTTGGCCATGGCGGGCCTTGATGGCGGCATTCAGGCCCAGATCACGGGGCTGCGGGAACGGCTGCTGGACCAGCTCACTGAGCTGGAGGCCCGGGTGGATTTCGAGGAGGACCTGCCGCCCCTCGATGGCGAGGCCCTGCTGCAGCAGCTGCAAGCCGTGCGTCTGGAGCTTCAGCAATTGGTGCGCGATGGCGAGCGGGGCGATGCCCTGCGCCAGGGCCTGCGGGTCGCCTTGGTGGGTCGCCCCAACGTGGGAAAAAGTTCCCTGCTCAATCGACTCAGCCGCCGCGAGCGGGCGATCGTGACCGATCTGCCGGGCACCACCAGAGATCTGCTGGAGAGCGAGATTGTGCTGGAGGGGGTGCCGATCACCCTGCTCGACACCGCCGGCATCCGCAGCACCGATGACGCGGTAGAGCAGCTGGGGATTGCCCGCAGCGAGGAAGCACTGGCCACGGCGGATGTGGTGCTGTTGGTGCTCGACGGCCATGCGGGCTGGACCGCTGAGGATGCGGCCTTGCTGGCGCGCATCCCCGAGCAGATCCCCAGGATCCTGGTGGCCAACAAGGCGGATCTCCCTGCGGGGACCTTCCCACAGCCGGTGGATGTTCAGTTGTCGGCCTTGGAGGGCACGGGGGAGGCCGACCTGGTGCAGGCCCTGCTGGAGCGTTGTGGTGCTGCTGGAACCGAAGGGGTGCTGCTGGCGCTGAACCAACGTCAACGCGATCTGGCCGCCCAAGCCGCCGAAGCCCTGGCCCGCAGCCAGGAGGTGGCGGCCCAGCAGCTCCCGTGGGACTTCTGGACGATCGACCTTCGGGAGGCGATCCGCGCGCTGGGGGAGATCACTGGAGAAGAGCTCACCGAAGCGGTGCTGGATCGGGTGTTTTCGCGCTTCTGCATCGGAAAATAGGTTCAGCGGACGTCTGAAACGGTTTGGACTGGCAATCCCCTGCACTCACCGCCGCATTGGAGGCCTGGCTGGCGGAAGACATCGGCCGCGGTGATCTGACGGCGGCTGCCTTGCAGGGCCAGGAGGGTCAGGCCCATTGGGTCGCCAAACAGCCGGGCCGGTTCTGTGGTGGTCCGTTGGTGCAGCGCCTGTTCCAGCGCCTGGATCCCGGGGTGAGCCTTCGCCTGCTGCGGCAGGACGGCGACGCCGTTGAGGTCGGGGACTGCCTGCTGGAGCTGCAGGGGCCGGCCAAGGCTTTGGTGGCTGGGGAACGCACCGCCTTGAACTTGGCCATGCGCCTCTCAGGCATTGCCACCGCCACCGCTGCATTGGTGGCCCAGCTTGAGGGCACCGGTGTGCGGCTGGCTGATACCCGCAAGACTACGCCTGGACTTCGTCTGCTGGAGAAATACGCGGTGCGTTGCGGCGGCGGCATCAACCACCGCATGGGGCTGGATGACGCGGCCATGCTCAAGGAGAACCACATCGCCTGGGCAGGGGGCATCACAGCGGCCATCGCGGCCGTCCGTGAGCAGGCCCCCTGGCCCACGGCCGTGATTGTGGAAGCGGAGACGGAGGCCCAGGCATTGGAGGCGGTGCAGGCGGGCGCCAATGGGGTGCTGCTGGATGAATTCAGCCCTGAGCAGCTCACCCAGCTGGTGCCGCGCCTGCGGGACTGCAGCACCGGTGTGGTGGTGCTGGAGGCCTCCGGCATTCAGCCCGAGCAGTTGCAGGCCTACGCCGCCACCGGCATTGATCTGATCTCCACCAGCGCGCCGGTCACCCGCAGCCGCTGGCTCGACTTGAGCATGCGTTTCACCTGAAGAGGGATGATCAGAGCCGGATTCCCCCGGCCACGCACTGCCCATGCTCAGCCTGTCCCAGTCCCTGGATGCCCAGTTGCGGGCGGCGATGCAACGGGCTTTCCCGGAGGCCGATGCGGGGCTGGACCCCCAGCTGGCTCCTGCCAGCAAGCCGGAATTCGGCGACTTCCAGGCCAACGGCGCGCTGCCCCTGGCCAAGCCCTTGAAGCAGGCTCCTCGGCAGATCGCCACGGCGATCGTGGAGCAGCTGCAGGCCGATCCCGCCTTCACCGACCTCTGCCTGGAGCCGCAGATCGCCGGGCCGGGCTTCATCAACCTCACGATCCGCCCGGAGCGGCTGGCGGCGGAGGTGGCGGCACGGCTGGGGGACGAGCGTCTCGGCGTGCCGGCGGTGGAGAACCCGGCGCCGGTGGTGGTGGATTTTTCCAGCCCCAACATCGCCAAGGAGATGCATGTGGGGCATCTGCGCTCCACGATCATTGGCGACTCGCTGGCGCGGGTGCTCGAATTCCGCGGTCATACGGTGCTGCGCCTCAATCACGTGGGCGACTGGGGCACCCAGTTCGGCATGCTCATCACCCACCTCAAGCAGGTGGCGCCGGAAGCCCTGGACACCGCCGATGCGGTGGATCTGGGAGACCTGGTGGCTTTCTACCGCGAAGCCAAGAAGCGCTTCGATGACGATGAAGCCTTCCAGTCCACCTCCCGCGATGAGGTGGTGAAGCTGCAGGGGGGCGATCCGGTGTCGCTCAAGGCCTGGGGCCTGCTCTGCGACCAGTCGCGGCGCGAGTTCCAGAAGATCTACGACCGGCTCGACATCCGCCTGAGCGAACGCGGCGAGTCGTTCTACAACCCCTTCCTGCCGGAGGTACTTGATGGCCTGAAGGCCGCTGAGCTGCTGGTCACCGATGACGGTGCCCAGTGCGTGTTCCTTGAGGGCGTGCAGGGCAAGGACGGCAAGCCCCTGCCGGTGATCGTGCAGAAGAGCGACGGCGGCTTCAACTACGCCACCACCGATCTGGCGGCGATCCGCTACCGCTTTGGAGCGGCTCCTGAAGGGGATGGTGCCCGCAGGGTGGTGTACGTCACCGATGCCGGCCAGGCGAACCATTTCGCCGGGGTGTTCCAGGTGGCCGAACGGGCTGGCTGGATCCCGGACGGTGCGCGCCTCGAGCACGTGCCTTTTGGCCTGGTGCAAGGAGAGGACGGCAAGAAGCTAAAGACCCGCGCCGGCGACACCGTGCGTCTGCGGGATCTCCTCGATGAAGCCGTCGAGCGCGCCGAGACCGATCTTCGTTCACGCTTGAAAGAAGAAGAGCGCAGCGAGTCGGAGGAGTTCATCCAGCATGTGGCGGGCACCGTGGGTTTGGCAGCGGTGAAATACGCCGACCTCAGCCAGAACCGGATCACCAATTACCAGTTCTCCTTTGATCGGATGCTGGCGCTGCAGGGCAACACGGCGCCCTATCTGCTCTACGCCGTGGTGCGCATTGCCGGTATCGCCCGCAAGGGGGGCGACCTTGCGGCCACCAAGGCCCAACTGCAGTTCAGCGAGCCCCAGGAGTGGGCCCTGGTGCGGGAGCTGCTCAAGTTCGATGCCGTGATCGCAGAGGTGGAGGAGGAGCTGCTGCCCAACCGCTTGTGCAGCTATCTGTTCGAGCTCAGCCAGGTGTTCAACCGCTTCTACGACCAGGTGCCGGTGCTCAAGGCCGATCCTGAAGCGCTGGCATCCCGCCTCGCCCTCTGCCGTTTGACGGCTGACACCCTCAGACTGGGGCTCGGACTGCTGGGCATCGCCACCCTGGACCGCATGTGAGCGACAACACTCAACCGTTCACACCTGGTGGTGCTCCGGCGGCTCGCGCCGCCGTTGAGCAGCTCAAGGCCTACAGCGCGCCGTTGGAGGGCCGCCGCCCGATGCTGCGGCTGGATTTCAACGAGAACACGATTGGCCCCAGCCCCTTGGTGGCCCAGGTCCTGCGCAACTTCAGCACCGAAGAAATTGCCGTTTATCCGGAGTACGACGGCCTGCGGGACGCGTTGCTGCAGAACCTGGAGGAAACCGGCTGCCGGCCGGGATTGAAGCCTGATCAGGTGGGCCTGTTCAACGGTGTGGATGCCGCCATCCATGCGGTGTTCCAGGCCTATGGCGATGCTGATGAGACGTTGCTGACCACAGCGCCCACCTTCGGGTACTACAGCCCCTGCGCCGGCATGCAGGGCATGACGATTGAGGCGATTCCCTACGAAGGGGAGGCGTTCGACTTCCCCTTGGCGGCCATTCAGGAGGCATTGGCGGCTCGAGCGCCGCGGTTGCTGTTGATCTGCAACCCCAACAACCCCACTGGCACGCGCTTGCCAGCAGATCAGGTGATCGCCTTGGCGGCCTCAGCCCCGGGCACCTTGGTGGTGGTGGATGAGCTCTACGAGGCTTTCACCGGAGACAGCGTGCTGCCGAGCGCAGATTTCACGGCCACACCGAACCTGCTGGTGTTCCGCTCCCTGGCCAAAACAGCTGGTTTGGCGGGTTTGCGGATTGGCTTTGCCATCGGCCATGCCGATGTGGTCGATCGAGTGAGCCGCGTCACGGGGCCCTATGACGTCAACAGCGTGGCCGTGGCCGCGGCCTTTGCCGCCTTGGCGGATCAGTCCTATGTGGATGCCTATGTGGCCGAGGTGCTGCGGGCTCGCGACTGGACCCTGCAGGCGCTGCAGGACGCGGGCGTACGTCATCACTGCGATGGCGGCAACTATCTGCTGATCTGGCCCCAGCGTCCGGTGGCGGAGGTGGATGTGGTGCTGCGTGAGGCGGGAATCCTGGTGCGTTCGATGGCAGGCAAGCCCCTGATCGATGGTTGCTTCCGGGTGAGCATCGGCACCACCAGCCAGATGCAGCGCTTCATGGAGGCGTTCCTCCCCCTGGAGCGATGAACCGCCTGCTGCTGCTGGCCACCGGCGGCACCATTGCCGGCTGTGCGGATGACAGTGCAACCCTGAACGATTACACCGCAGGCGTACTGGGGGGTGATGCCCTGCTGGCGGCGGTGCCGCAGCTGCAGGAGCTGGCGACGATCGATGTGGAGCAGGTGGCCAATGTCGACAGCGCCGATCTGCTGTTTGCCCATTGGCGCGCGCTGGTGGTTCACATTCGTGCTGCCTTTGCGGCAGACCCCGAGCTGGCGGGGGTGGTGATCACCCATGGCACCAACACGTTGGAGGAAACCGCCTGGTTGCTGCAGCTGTTGATCGACGATCCCCGACCGGTGGTGCTGGTGGGAGCGATGAGGCCGGCCACGGCCCTTAGTGCCGATGGGCCGTTGAATCTGTTGCAGGCGGTGCAGGTGGCCTTAAGCCAAGAAGCGCGCAGCCACGGCGTGCTGGTGGTGATGGATGGCCAGATCCACGCCGCCCAGCGGGTCACCAAGCTGGCCACCCAGGGGGTGGGGGCCTTTGCCAGTCCCGGTCGCGGGCCCTTGGGCTGGGTGGATGACGTTGGCGTTCATCTGCCCATGGCGAGTGGACCCCGGCAGGTGCCCTTCGCTGGGCTCGATTTGCCGGAGCAATGGCCTCAGGTGCCGATCGTCTACGGGTGTGTGGAGCCCGAACCGCTCTTGCTCACCGCTTGCCTCAACGCCGGCGTTGAGGGTCTGGTGTTCACCGGCACGGGCGCCGGCCAGTTGTCGGCGGCTGAGCGTTCGGCGCTTGAGGCTTGGCCAGGGAAGCGGTCGTTGATGCTGCGGGCCAACCGTTGCGGTTCGGGGCCTGTTCACCACCATCCAGAGGATAATCGGCTCGGGCTGCTGCCTGCAGGCAGCCTCAATCCCCAGAAAGCCCGGGTGTTGTTGTTGTTGGCTGTGCTGGCGGGTTGGGACAGAAATCAGCTGCAGGCGCTGATCACTGCATCACCGTGATCACGGTGGTGTCGTCGAGCTTGCCCGGCAGGGTTTGGGTCCGGCCCACCCGGCGCACGGCGGTGCCGCCCATGGCATCGAGGAAGGGCTGCACACCCTCTTGATCACAGCCTTCGGGCGCGTCGCCGGTCACGTACTGCACTGGGATGACGCGCTTGGGATTCAACTGATTCACCACCGCCGCAGCTTCTTCGGCGGTGTAGATCTTGCTGCCGCCACCCACGCCGATGATCAGCACATCGGGGTTGCCGAGCAGCACCCGGTCCGCAGCTGTGAGCTCTCCAGCGGTGGCACCGAGGTGGGCAAAGCTGAGGTCTCCCTGCTGCCAGCGCCAGAGGGTGGCGTTGCCAAAGCGGCGTCCTCCCACGCGGTCGTGGGGATTGGCAAAGCCCTCAAGGCTCAGGCCGCCGATGCGATAAGACCCGGGCTGGGCAAGAAAGCGGCCGCCGGCCACGTCGCGGGCCCCTTCATCGGCGAGTTCGGAATTGGCCAGAACTACGCCGGGCGTCAGCCGGGGTTCAGGCAGCCCCGCAGCGCAACCCACGGCCTTGTAAGGGTTGAGCAGCACCGACTGGCCGCCCCCCTGAATCAGCAATGCCCGTTGCCCGTAGCTGCTGATCGACACGCCACCGCCCGCCAGGGCCGGAGACGTGAGGCTGAGTGCCAGGCCTGCAGCGGCGGTCACGGCGGAACGCAGGACGGACATGGGCGGAGCTGAACGTGTTTCGGACGCTAACAGCGTTATCCCTCAGCTTCCCGCAGGAAATTGGCCAGCAGTTGGTGGCCTTGATCGGTGAGCACGCTCTCCGGGTGGAACTGCACCCCCTGCAGGTGGTGATGGTCGCGGTGCCGCAGGCCCATGATCGTGCCGTCCTCGAGCCAAGCGGTCACCTCGAGGCAGTCCGGCAGGGTGTCGCGCTCGGCGATCAGGGAGTGGTAGCGGGTGGCCGTCAGCGGTTGGGGCAGTCCTGCGAACACGCCGTCGCCCTTGTGCAGCACCGGTGAGGTTTTGCCGTGCATCTGCTGCTGGGCGCGCACCACGCGGCCGCCGTACACCTGGGCGATGGCCTGATGGCCCAGGCACACCCCCAGGGTGGGCACCGTTGCTGAAAGCTCTTTGAGGATGTCGAGGCAGACGCCCGATTGATCCGGGTCGCCAGGGCCTGGAGAGAGCAGGATCGCGTCGGGCTTCAGGGCACGGATCTGCTCGAGGCTGATGGCGTCGTTGCGATGCACCTGCAGATCAGCTGCCACCGGATGCTGGGCGGCGAGCTCACCGAAGTACTGCACCAGGTTGAAGGTGAAGCTGTCGTAATTGTCGATGACCAGCAGCATCTGCGAATCGGGAGTCAGAGCCCCAGGCGGAGCAGGAGCGGCGGAAGCAGGAGAAACAGAGCGATCAGCAAGGAGCTGATGGCGGCTGTCAGCACGGCGGCGGCAGCACAGTCTTTGGCGATGCGGGCCAAGGGGTGATAGCGCCGGCCAATGGCCAGATCCACCACCGCTTCCATCGCTGTGTTCAGCAGCTCCAACACCAGAACGGCAGCCACCGTAAGCACCAGCACGGCCAGGCGGATCAGATCCAGTTGCAGCCAGGTGGCCAGACCAAACACCACCAGCCCCGTCACCACATGGATGCGGAAGTTGCGCTGGGTGAGGAAGGCGTAACCCAGGCCTTGGGCGGCGTAGCGAAAACTCGAGGGCAGATCACCGGCGATGCGCCAGCTGCCCCGTCGTCGCATGGCATTGGGCACCATTGCCACTTCCTCTGAAGCTGCGTCTGCGGAGAGTGTCCGGGGCGATTCAGTGGTCATCGGAACGCAACTCAGACTCCGCAAGGCACACGCCCGCTTTTCGAAGATTACCCGGGTTGTCCAGGTCACTCATCCCCAAGAAGCCTCTCCTGCAGGGCCAGCATTGCGGCAAGGCTCTCGTCATCGGGATGGTCCCAGCCCAGCAGGTGCAGCAGGCCATGGCTCACCAGCCAGCGCAATTCCCGCTGCAGGCTGTGCCCCTGTTCCTGGGCCTGACGCCGGGCCGTCTCCAGGGAGACGACGATGTCCCCCAGTTCGATGCTGGGGCCTTCCATCCAGTCGCCGGCGTCGTCGAGGGCGGCAAAGGACAACACATCCGTGGGGCCTGTTTTCTGGCGCCAGGCGCTGTTCAAATCCGCGATGGTGGCGTCATCGGTGAAGCGCAGCCCCAGGCTCAGCTCTTTCGCTGCACGCACCAGGGTTGGGCAGTCGAGGCTTGCATCCCCGCAGATGCCGATGAGCCAGTGCTCCAGCTGCTGGAGCCAGGCCGTTTGATCGAGCAGATCGCTGCTGTCGGAGGGTTGCAGCGTCACTCCCTCCCGATCCAGTGCGAGGTCGAGCTCCATGCCTACCCCGGCAGGGTCGGCCGCCCCAGCCAAGCCACGAGAGTGATGAAGCCAAGGAATCCCATGGCCGTGAGGCCGAAATGGAACAGGCTCTTGCTGCCCTTGCGCACCATGTTGCGCATGGCCTGTTTGACGAAACTCGGCGGTGGGGTGCTCTCGCTGGCCATGGGATCAGGAATCGGCGTCGGCGCCGGGGCTGTCGACACCCTGGCGCAAAGAGGCGTCGATGAACGGGTCGAGGGCCCCATCCATCACCGCTTGCACATCGTTGGTTTCTTCATTGGTGCGCAGGTCTTTCACCATTTGGTACGGGTGAAACACGTAGTTGCGGATCTGGTTGCCCCAGGCCGCTTCAACGATGTCGCCGCGGATGTCGGCGATTTCGGCGGCCCGTTGTTCCTGGGCGATCACCAGCAGCTTGGCCTTGAGCAGGGCCATCGCTTTTTCCTTGTTCTGAAGCTGGGAGCGTTCCTGGGTGCAACGCACGGCCAGGCCGGTGGGGATGTGGAGAATCCGCACGGCGGTTTCCACCTTGTTCACGTTCTGGCCGCCGGCGCCACCGGAGCGTGAGGTGGTGACTTCGAGGTCCTTTTCGGGGATGTCGATGTCGACTTCCTCCTCCAGCTTCGGCATCACTTCGATGCCGGCAAAGCTGGTCTGGCGCTTGTCATTGGCGTTGAACGGTGAGATGCGCACCAGGCGATGGGTGCCCTTTTCGTTGCGCAGGTAGCCGTAGGCGTAGCGCCCTTCGATCTCGATCGTGCAGCTCTTGATCCCCGCCTCCTCCCCTTCGGAGAGTTCATCCACGGTCACCTTCATGCCGTGGTCTTCCGCCCAGCGGGTGTACATGCGCAGCAGCATCTGGGCCCAGTCCTGGGCGTCTGTTCCGCCAGCCCCCGCATTGATGCTGAGCACGGCACCCTCCTTGTCGTATTCGCCGCTGAGCAGGCGCTCCAGTTCCCAGCGGTCAAGCCCCTGGCGCAACTGGTTCAGCCCGTTCTGAGCTTCTTGCAGCAGGTCCTCATCGGGCTCCAGCTCATAAAGCTCAAGGGTGGCCTGGGCGTCATCGACTGCACCGCGCCATCCGGCCAGCTGAGACAGCTGGGCTTTCACCTCATCCAGACGCCGCATCTGCTTCTGGGCGTTCTGCTGGTCATCCCAGAAATCGGGCTGGGCCGCGAGTTGTTCGAGATCCTGTTGCCTGGCGTTCAGTGCAGGGACGTCAAAGACAGTCCTGGGCATTGCCCAGGCGGTCAGTGAGCTCGGAGAGATCGCGTTTGAAGTCGGTGAGATCCAGCAAGGACTCGGTCCTGATCAGCCTCTGACGCTATCAGCGCAGTAGCTGCATAGGATCCGACCACTGGCATCACCAACGCAATGGCCAAGGTTGAGATCTACACCTGGCAAACCTGCCCGTTTTGCGTCCGCGCCAAGGGGCTCCTGGATCGCAAAGGGGTGAGCTACACCGAACACAGCGTGGATGGGGATGAGCCCGCCCGGGATGCCATGGCGGCCCGAGGTGATGGTCGCCGCAGCGTTCCGCAGGTGTACATCGACGATCGCCATATCGGTGGTTGTGACGACCTCCATGCCCTGGATCGCGCCGGTGAGCTCGATGCGCTGCTGAAGGCCTGATCGATGCGCCAGCTGTTCGTTCTGGATCCGCTAGGGCAGATCAATCCAGCCAAGGATTCCTCTGCTGCGCTGATGCAGGCCGCCCATCGCGCCGGCGATGAGGTGTGGGCCTGCACGCCCTCCGATCTGATTGCACGGGGCGATGAACCCCTCGCGATCGCCCTGCCGGTGACGCCGGAGCCCTGGATCACGGTTGGGGTGGCTGAACGTCAAGCGTTGGCTGGGTTTGACGTGATCTGGATGCGCAAGGACCCGCCGGTTGATGAGGCGTATCTCTACGCCACCCATCTGCTGGAGGTGGCGGAGCGGGCTGGGGTGCGGGTGCTCAATCGCCCCAGTGCGCTGCGCAGCTGGAACGAAAAGCTAGGGGCCTTGCGCTTCAGCCGTTGGATGGCCCCCACGCTGGTGGCGGGGCGGGTGTCTGAACTGCTGTTGTTTGCCGAAGAGCAGCAGGAGATCGTGCTCAAACCTCTGGGGGGCCGCGCCGGCCTTGGGGTAATTCGGGTCAACGGCCAGTCGCCGGGCTTGAAGGCCCTGCTGGAGCTGGTGACGGAGCAGGAAAGCCTGCCGGTGATGGCCCAGGCCTTTTTGCCGTCCGTGAGTGAAGGTGACAAGCGCATCCTGCTGGTGGACGGCGATCCCCTGGGGGCGATCAACCGTCGCCCGTCAGCTGGGGAGTTCCGCAGCAACTTGGCCGTGGGTGGTCAGGCGGAGGCCACGGAACTCACCGAGCGGGAACGTCAGATCTGCGCGGCCCTGGCCCCGGCGCTGCGGGCGGAGGGGTTGTTCTTCGTGGGCATCGATGTGATCGGCGGCATGCTCAGCGAAATCAACGTCACCAGTCCCACGGGGGTGCGGGAAGTGGAGCGGCTGATGAACCAGCCCCTGGCGGATCAGACGATCGAGCGATTGCGCGCGCTGGTCTGAAGTTCCAGCTGGTCCGCCAGCACGGCCAGCTTAAGCCCCACCTCCTGCAGCTCGCGTTCGGCAACGGATCCCCGCACCAGGCCTGCTCCGGCGGTGAGGTCAAGCTCGCAACCGCGGGCATGACCGCAGCGGATTGCCACCCGCAGTTCCGCATCACCGGCGCTGTCGATCCAACCGATCGGCGCTGCGTAGCTGCCCCGTTCAAACGGTTCCAGGGTGCGCAACCAGGCCATCGCGTCGCGTCGCGGCAACCCGGCAACGGCGGGGGTGGGGTGCAGTTGTTCGGCCAGCGCTAGGACGGGCTGACCCTGGGTTTCGGCCGTGATCGGGGTGTGCAGATGGGTGAGGTTGCCGTGGCGGGCCAGTTGGGGTTGGCGGCGACGCCGGGGTGTCAAGCCGTTGCGGCGCAGTTGGTCAGTGATGGTTTCCACCACCAATTCATGTTCGCGGCGATCTTTATCGGAGCGCAGCAGCTGCGCCCCAGAATCCCCTTGCCCCGCCGTGCCGGCCAGGGCATCGCTGCGCAGCCAACCAGCGCGCAGGCTGAGCAGCCGTTCCGGCGATGCACCGAAGAAGGCATCACCGGTGTGACGCTGCCAGAGGAAGCGGCAGCTGCCGGCTTGCTGCCGCCGCAGCCGCTTCAACAGCGGCAAGGGGTCGAAGGTGTCGGCCAGAACGATGCGGTGCTGTACGGCCAGCACCAGTTTGTGCAGGTCGCCGCTGTTGACCAGATCAATGCCGCGGGTGAGGGCTGCGGCGTAGCGCTGCCGCCAGGTTTCCGGTTCCGTTGCCGCCACCAGCGCCTGGGGCTTGAGGGGGGTTGGCGTCGCTGGCGTCTGGAGCAGCTGTTCGTGCTTGAGCCAGAGCTGTTCCGCCAGCTCGCGACAGTCCGCTGCACTGCTCACGACCCCATTCAGCCGTAGCCAGCCGCGGCGTCCCTGACGGCTGAGTTGCCAGCGGGGCAGCACGGCCTGCACCGATGGCACCACCGCTTCACTGCGGCGGCGCTCGCTCACCTGATCAAAGAAGCGGAAGCGCAGCAGCACCCGAGGCCGCGCATGGGCTGGGCTGTCCGCTGCCGTGTCGTGCAGCCGGCTCAGGCAGAGGTCGACGAAGCGCTGGGCCTGCTCAAAGCGACGGCTGCCGGCCAGCTCCAGTTCCTGGCAGGGCCCGGCGGCAGCCAGGCAGAGGCCCGGCGCGCTGTCCCACAGCACCTGCAGGCTTTCGTGCTCCGCCAGCTGCGGCAAGGCTAGAAGCGGGTCGATCCCTTCGATCGGCAGGGCCAGGCTGAGCAGCGCTCCATCGCCGTCACAGGCCAACCATCCCCGCTGGGCAGCGGAGAGGAGGGTGCTGAAACAACAATCAGCCGACATCCGCGGCGTTTCTGGCCAGGGTTACTGCTCAAATGTATGGGTCTTCGCCCTGCGGGAACGGGTCCTGTCCATGTCTGAGCCGCAGGCTGTCGCATCCCGTTACGCCGATCGGCGCCTTTTGTGGAAGGCAGCGATCAAGTGGCCGATGTATTCCGTTGCCGTGATGCCTGTGCTGCTGGCGGCTGGATGGCAGTTCGGGGTGGTGGGCTCCCTGCGCTGGCTGCAGTTGGGGGGCTTTGTGCTGGCGGCCATCCTGCTGTTGCTTTGGGAAAACCTCAGCAACGATGTTTTTGACGCGGCCACGGGTGTGGATGCCACCGGTAAACCCCATTCCGTGGTGAACCTCACCGGCCGCCGGGACCGTGTCGCCCAGGGGTCGACCGCTGCGCTGGTGCTGGGGTTGCTGCTGATGGCCGGGTTGGCCTGGAACAGCAGCGGTGCGGTGCTGGCCCTGGTGCTGGTCTGCTGCGGTCTGGGTTACGTGTACCAGGGCCCCCCATTCCGTCTGGGCTACCGCGGCCTGGGCGAGCCCCTGTGCTGGCTGGCCTTTGGGCCCTTTGCCACCGCAGCGGCCCTGGTGGTGCTGCAGCCCCGGGGGGCAGCATCGATCCCTTGGGGCACGGCCTGGATTTTGGGGGCAGGTCCTGCCCTGGCGACCACCCTGGTGTTGTTCTGCTCCCACTTCCATCAGGTGGAGGAGGACGCCGCCCATGGCAAACGCTCGCCGGTGGTGCGTCTGGGCACGGCCCGGGCGGCAGCCTTGGTGCCCTGGTTTGTGGCCTTGACGCTGGCGTTGGAGTGGGTGCCTGTGCTGCATGGGGACTGGCCTCCGACGGTATTGTTGAGCGCTCTTGGTTGTCCTGCCGGTGTGCAGCTGATGCGTCTGCTCCAGCGCCACCACGACCGGCCGGAGCTGATCAGCGGCAGCAAGTTTCTGGCCTTGCGCTTCCAGGGCTGGAATGGTCTGGGGCTGAGTGCGGGCCTGGCTCTGGCGCGCGTCTGGACGGGCGGATGACGCTCTGGCTGCAGCGTCGCCGCTTCCGCTTTGCCCTGATGCAGCCGCTGCGCACGGCAGCCGGCGAGCTGCGGGAGCGCAGTGGCTGGTTGCTGCGGCTGGATGACCATCAGGGAGCTGTGGGCTGGGGCGAAGTGGCTCCGCTTCAGCCGCATCAGTTCACGGCCTGTGAGCACGCTCTCGCTGCGCTGCCGGATGCGCTTCCTCAGGCTGAGCTGGAGGCTGTGTTGCGGGAGGCCCCAGGGCCGGTGGGTTTTGGCCTTGGGGCGGCCTCGGCGGAGCTGCAGGGTGTGGTGGGCGCTGCTTCGCCCCAGGGCTGGCTGAAGGCTCCTGCCCCAGCGCTGTTGCTTCCGGCTGGCGAGGCGATGCTTTCGGCCCTGGAGGTTGCTTCGGCGTCGATGGGTGGCCTGGAGAACTGCACCTTCAAGTGGAAGGTGGCCACGGCGCCAGATGGCCTGGAGCGTCAGCTGCTTGAGCAGCTGCTCAAGCGGCTGACGCCCACGGCCCGGTTGCGTCTGGATGCCAATGGCGGCTGGGACCGCAGCACGGCTGAGGCCTGGATGCAGCGGTTGCGCGATGACCCACGCCTGGACTGGTTGGAGCAGCCGCTGGCGGTGGAGGATCAAGCCGGCTTGGATCAGTTGGCGGCGCTGGGGCCGGTGGCCCTCGATGAATCCCTCCATCAGCACCCGGAGCTGCGCTCAAATTGGAGGGGATGGCAGGTGCGTCGGCCTGTGCTGGAGGGGGATCCCCGCCTGCTGTTGCGGGAGCTGCAGTCAGGGGTGCCCCAACGGATGCTGAGCACCGCGTTTGAAACCGGCATTGGTCGGCGCTGGCTGGAGCATCTGGCGGGTCTTCAGGCCCAGGGCCCCACGCCGGCGGCCCCGGGCCTGGCTCCTGGCTGGACGCCAGCGGGGCCGTTGTTCTCCAACGATCCAGAGCAGGTCTGGGCCGCGGCGGCATGAGCGAGATCGAGCGGCTGGAGCACGGGTTGGCGGCGGGGCAGTGGGTGGCCCTGTCACCTGAGGCGGAAGCGGCGCCCATTGATCAGCTGCCGCCGGGACCGGGGGTGCTGGTGCGCAGTGGTGGCAGCGTTGGCGGCAGCCGTTGCTGCGCCCAGCCTTCGCTTCATCTGGACCGTTCGGCCGCCTCCACCGCTCAATGGTTGACGGGGATCGGTTTGGACCCGGCCTCCACCCTCCTGCTCAATCCACTGCCGCTGGCCCATGTGAGTGGTCTGATGCCTTGGTGGCGCGCCCGCTGCTGGGGCGCGGGGCATCAGCAACTGGAGCCGGGGTTGATGAAAACCCCCACCGAATTGCTCGCGTTCTGTCAGGGCCTGCCCGCTTGGGAGACGAATCCTGCCGTGCTGTCGTTGGTGCCCACGCAGCTGGCACGTCTGCTGGCCCATCCCGATGGGGTGGCCTTCCTGCAGCAGCTGCAGCTGATCTGGATCGGTGGTGCGGCTCTCCCGTCTCCGCTGGCGGATCAGGCACGGGCCTTGCAGCTGCCGCTGTCGCCCTGTTACGGGTCGACGGAGACGGCGGCGATGGTGGCGGCCCTCCCGCCGGACCGCTTCCTGGCCGGCGAGCCTGGGTGTGGGGACCCGCTGGTGGATGTGGAGCTGCGGCTGGCCGCTGATGGGGCGCTTGAGGTGCGCACTGATCGCTTGGCCCTGGGTCGTTGGTGGGCGGATCAGCCCGAGCGTTGGGAACAGCTCAGGGATGGCGATGGCTGGTGGCGCTCGGGGGATCAGGCCGCGTTGGCCCCTGGTCTCCAGATTGTGGGCCGAATCGATGGCGCCATTCACTCCGGTGGCGAAACCGTGTTCCCCGAGCAGCTGGAGCAGCGCTTGATGGCGGCGCTGCAGGCGGCATCGCTGCCGGTGAGCGCCGTTCTGCTGCTTGGTGTGGACGATCCGGAGTGGGGGCAGCGGTTGGTGGCGCTGGTGGGCAGCTCTGACGCTGCCGTGCTGAAGCGGCTTGAGGCCCTCACTCGGCCTTGGCCGGCGGCGGAAACGCCGCAGCGTTGGTTGTTGTGTCCTGAGCTGGCCCCCTCGGCGTTGGGGAAATGGCAGCGCCAGCGCTGGCGGGAGTGGTTAAAGCGGTTGGATGCTGCCGAGGCTTGATGCTTCCAGCCAACGGTCCACGCCATCGGGCAGGGCACAGCGGCGCCGGGTTTGCTCGTCGATGGCCACATGACGCAGGCAGCCTTTGGCTACTAGCTGCTCCTCCAGCAGCACCTGGCTGTTCACCGCAAAACTGCTGGGATCGATCCGTTCCGGTTCCAGACGGATCAGCAGCTTGTCGCCCACCTGCACCGGGGCGCGGAAATCGGCATGGCAGTGCACGATCGGCAAGGCCACGCTCGGTTGCTCTCCGCGGCCGCCAGGAAAGACTGAACCCGCCGGCAGGCCGAAGCGTTCCAGGCTTTCCTCCCAGGCCTGGTGGCACCAGCCCAGCAGCTGCTGAAAGTGCATCACGCCGGCGGCGTCGGTGTCGCTGAAGCGCACGGTTCGGCTCAGCTCCAGCCAGGGGGCAGAGGTCATGGCGATGTGTTGTTCAAGCCGGTGCCGACTGTCACCCTGACAGAAATCCCGCCCGAATCATGGCCGCGCCGATCGCCTTCGAGCCTCCGTCCATTCAGAAGGCCTGGCAGGCCTTCCTGCAGCACATCCCAGTGGTGCTGGTGAGCTGGGTGGGCTCAATCGTGCTGTCGCTGCTGGCTGTTCTGGCGTACGGTCTGATCATCGTTGCCGTGTCGGCGATCATCGGCAGCAGCGATGCGGCATTGGGGCTCGGGGCGGTGCTCGCCCAATTGGTTCAGTTGCCTTTCTCCATCCTCGCCAGCCTGTTGTCGGTGCTGTTGGTGGCCGTTCCTGCCCTCTACTACGAGCGCGGTGAGGTGGTGACGATTTCAACGGCCGCTCAGCTGCTCACCGGCCGTTGGTGGCGTTATGTGCTGGCGGGGCTGTTCTTTTCGCTGGTCACCACCATCGGCTTTCTGCTTTGCATCCTTCCCGGGATTGCCGTGGCGTTGGTCACGCCGGTGTTCATCAATCGCATCTTCGTCACCGACATGGGCATCGGTGAAGCCTTCTCCCAGTCGTTTCAGGTGGTGTATCGCTCGGAAAACGGCTTGAGCTTCGTGGGGCTTGAGGTGTTGACGGCCATCGTCGTCGGGCTGCTGGCCCTGGCGACCTGCGGTCTGGGGGGCTTTGTGGTGATTCCCATGGCCAGCTTCTTCCTTCAGAACGTCGCCTATCAGCGCGGACTGTTGCGCTGATCGCTCAGCCGCTGGGCCAGCTATTGGTGCTCAGGCGCAGCAGCCAGTAGCTGATCAACCCTCCAGCCACCACCGGCAGGGGCCAGAGGGGAAGACCTCTGGGGATGAGACGCCGTTGCTGGAGCGCCAGCACACTCCAGAACACCAGCCCCAGGGCGGCAATGGGACCAAACAGATGCCATTGCAGCGATCCGCCCAGATCACCGGTGAGGGCTGCGCTTGTTGCTCGGGTCAGAAAGCAGGTGGGGCAGGGCACGCCGGTGAGGGCGCGAAGCGGGCAGCCGAGGCCGGGTATCCCTGGATGCAAGCCCTTCAGCCATAACGCACCGGTCACGGTTGCGGGCAGCAGATAGCCCGCGCGTTGCAACCGCCGCAGAAACCGGTTCAGAGATCAGCGATCCACCGATCCCATGATCACGTCGATGGAACCGAGGATGGCCATGATGTCGGCCACCTTGTGTCCCTTGAGGATGTGGGGAAGAATCTGCAGGTTGTTGCTGTCGGCAGCGCGGATCTTGAAGCGCCAGGGGGTGACGTCGTTGTTGCCCTGGATGAACACCCCGATCTCTCCCTTGCCTGATTCCAGCCGGGTGTAGAGCTCGCCGTTGGGGATTTTGAAGGTGGGCGCCACCTTCTTGGCCACGTACTGGAAGTCGAAACCTGCAGCGTCGCTGCCCTTGCCTTCGTTGAGGCGCTTGGCCTCGAGGTTTTCGGTGGGTCCGCCGGGGATCATGTCGCAGGCCTGGCGCAGGATCTTGAGCGACTGGCGCATCTCTTCGATGCGCACGCGATAGCGGGCGTAGCAGTCGCCTTCTTTTTCCCAGGCCACCTGCCAGTCGAAGTCGTCGTAGCACTCGTAGTGATCCACCTTGCGGAGATCCCAGGGCACGCCGGAAGCGCGCAGCATCGGTCCGGAGAGGCTCCAGTTGATGGCGTCCTCCTTCTCGATCGTTCCCAACCCTTCAATCCGGCGCCGGAAAATCGGGTTGTTGGTGATCAGCTTTTCGTATTCGTCGATCTTGGGGCCGAACCAGTCACAGAAATCACGGCATTTCTCCAGCCATCCCCAGGGCAGATCAGCGGCGACGCCGCCGATGCGGAAATAGTTGTTGTTGATCAGCCTCTGGCCGGTGGCGGCTTCCCAGAGGTCGTAGATCATCTCCCGCTCGCGGAAGATGTAGAAGAACGGGGTCTGGGCCCCCACGTCTGCCAGGAAGGGTCCAAGCCAGAGCAGGTGGTTGGCGATGCGGTTGAGTTCCAGCATCAGCACACGGATGTAGCTCGCCCGCTTGGGCACCGGGATGTTCGCCAGTTTTTCCGGGGCGTTCACCACGATCGCCTCGTAGAACATCCCCGCCGCATAGTCCATGCGGCTCACGTAGGGCACGAACATCACATTCGTGCGGTTCTCGGCGATCTTCTCCATGCCGCGATGGAGGTAACCGATCACCGGTTCGCAGTCGACCACGTCCTCACCATCGAGGGTGACCACGAGCCGCAGCACCCCGTGCATGGAGGGGTGGTGGGGCCCGAAGTTCACCACCATGGGCTCCGTGCGCGTTTCCAGCTGCGTCATGGGAGCGGTGGTCCGATCGATGAGTAGATCTTAAGGAGTCTTCGCCTGTGGCTTGTGCCCCCCTTCAGCCATGTGCCCGTGCTGGCCGATGCGGTGCTGGATGCGGCCCGGCAGATCCCCCGTCTGGATGGCCTGTTGATCGACGCCACCCTTGGGGGCGGCGGCCACAGCGCCCTGTTGCTGGAACAGCATCCCGGCCTGCGCCTGATCGGACTGGACCAGGACGCCACGGCCCGGGCCGCGGCGGCGGAGCGTCTGGCCCCCTTCGGTGATCGCGTCTCGATCGTGGCCACCAACTTTGCCGACTATGTGCCGCCCGAGCCCGCCGTGATGGTGCTGGCGGATCTGGGGGTGAGCAGCCCGCAGCTGGATGTGGCGGAGCGGGGCTTCAGTTTTCGCCTGGACGGTCCCTTGGACATGCGGATGAATGCCGGCGGTGAGGGGGAGACTGCGGCTGAGCTGATCGATCGCCTGGAGGAGAACGAGCTTGCGGATCTGATCTATGGCTACGGGGAGGAGCGCCTCTCCCGCCGCATCGCCCGGCGGATCAAAGCGGACCTCAAGGACAAGGGCTCCTATGAGGGCACCGCAGCCTTGGCCTACGCCGTGGCCGGTTGTTATCCCCCCAAGGCGCGGCGGGGGCGGATTCACCCCGCCACCCGTACCTTCCAGGCCCTGCGGATTGCGGTGAACGATGAGCTGGGGGTGCTCGATCGCCTGCTGCAGCAAGCTCCCGACTGGCTCGAGCCTGAGGGGCTTCTGGGAATCATCAGCTTCCATTCCCTGGAAGACCGCCGCGTCAAGACCGCCTTCCTGCGCGATGAGCGCTTGCAACGGATCACCCGCAAGCCGGTGGTGGCCACCGAGCAGGAGGAGGAGGCCAACCCCCGCAGCCGCAGTGCCAAATGGCGTGTGGCCCAGCGTTTGGCCACTGTTTAGCGACTGCTGAAGAACCCGGTGGCAGTTGCGGCGTCGGTGATCGCTGTGATGGCCTGATCCACGTCGTCGGCTGTGGTCTCACGCCCCAGGCTGAGTCGCAGGGAGGCTTCGGCTTCAGCCCGCGAGCGACCGATCGCCTGGAGCACGTGGGACGGCGCGCCGTTGCTGCAGGCGGAGCCACTGCTGCAGGCCAGGTGCGGGCGCAGGGCCCGGTGCAGGCGGCTGCCGTTCACCCCGGGAAGGCTGATGTTGAGGTTGTGGGGCAGGCGCGGCTGCAGGGCCCCATTGAGCAGCACGCCGGGGAGGCGCTGCTGCAGGCCCTCCCACAGCTGATCGCGCAGGTGCTGAAGATGGCTGTTGCCCTGCTCCTGTTCCTGCAGCGCAAGGCGGGCGGCGGCGGCAAAGCCCACGATCAAGGCGGTGGGCAGGGTGCCGGCCCGGAGCCCGGCTTCCTGGCCGCCCCCCCACTGCAGCGGTTCGATGGCGATGTCCTCCCGCAGCACCAGGGCGCCAATGCCCTTGGGCCCGTAGAGCTTGTGGGCACTAAGGCTGAGCAGGTCAACCCCCAGGGCATCAGGGTTCAGCGGCAGCGTCCCGAAGGCCTGGGCTCCATCGCTGTGCAGGGTGATGCAATGGCGGCGGCAAATCGTTCCCAGTTGCTCGAGCGGCTGGAGCACGCCGATTTCGTTGTTGGCCGCCATCACGCTCACCAGCCGCGTTTCGGGGGTGATCGCCGCCTCCAGCTGCTCAGGGCTGATCAGTCCATCGGGGCCTGGGGTCAGCAGGGTGACGCTGAAGCCTTCCCGTTGCAGTTGCTGGAGTGGATCCAGCACGGCGTGGTGTTCGGTGGCCACGCTGATCAGATGGCCGCTCCCCAGGGCGCGGGCATGGCCCAGCAGCGCCAGGTTGTTGGCTTCCGTGGCACCGCTGGTGAACACCAGTCGTTCCGGGCTCACTCCCACCGCTTCCGAAAGCTGGCGCCGCGCCACGTTCACCGCGGCAGAGGCGCTGAGGCCGAGCCGATGCTGGCGGCTGGAGGGATTGCCCCAGTCCGCACTCCAGAACGGCGCCATCGCCTCCACCACCTCAGCCGCACAGGGGGTGGTGGCCTGGAAATCAAAGGCGAGAGCCGAGCCGCTCAGGACGATGCAGGCAGATGTTGCGATCATGGTGCTGCATTGCGAACGGCACTGGCATGGGTCTGCGATTGCCAATGGCTCTGCTGGGCCTGGGCGGGCTGGTGTGCCTGCAACCCGCCAGTGGCTTCGACCGTGAGCAGGTGCTGGAGCAGATGCGGCAATCGCGGCCAGCCGATCTCAAGGTGCTGATCGAACGCCCTGCTCCCGTCGGTACCCTGTCGATCGGGATTTACGCGGTGAAACCAGCCTCGTCCAATCCCGACACCCGTAGCTACACCCTGTGGGAGGAGTCGGCTTCGGATCTCAACGTCTATGTGGAGAGCGTCAATTGCTCCCCAGAGAAGCCCTTGCGGGTGAAACGCACGCCGTCGACGGTTTACGTGCGCACCCTCAACCCTGGCGGTCCGATCACGGACGTGAATCGGGAGGATCACCTGGTGTGGTGGGCAGCCTGTGTGCCGGAGGTGGCGGGAACTGACCCTGCCACGTTGCGTCAGAAGGCTCTGGATCTGGGCTTTTCCACCCTGATTCCCGAACAGCAGGAGCAGTTACCCGCACTGGCCCGTTGAGCGTGCTCTCCATACATTGCGGCCAGAGCGATTCCAGCCATGAGCGACGCGCCCACCCCCACCGCTGAATCCGTAGAGGCCGCGGCGCCCGCCCCGCGTCTGTTGCTGGTGGACGACGAGCCCGGTCTGCGCACGGCGGTGCAGGCCTATCTGGAAGACGAAGGCTTTGAGGTGACCACCGCGGTGGACGGGGAGGAAGGCTTCGCCAAGGCGCAGCAGATGCTGCCGGATGTGGTGATCAGCGACGTGATGATGCCGCGGCTTGATGGCTATGGCCTGCTGCAGAAGTTGCGCGCCGATGAACGGCTTGGTGGCACCCCGGTGATTTTTCTCACCGCCAAGGGCATGACGGCGGACCGCACCCAGGGCTATCTGGCCGGGGTGGATGACTACATCCCCAAGCCGTTCGATCCCGATGAGCTGGTGGCGCGGGTGCGCAACGTGGCCCAGCGCCAGCAACGGCTGCTGCAGGAGGCAGCGCGCTTTGCGGATACCGATATGGGCCAGATGGCCAAGCAGATCACCGAGATCCGTTCGCTGCTGGCCCAGGCCGAAGCGTTGCCCTCCACCGAGCCGGTGGTGCACAGCTTCACTCCGCGGGAGGCGAGTGTGCTGCAGCTGGTGGCGGAAGGATTGATGAACAAGGAGATTGCCCGGCAGCTGGAGACGTCGATCCGCAACGTGGAGAAGTACGTGAGCCGGTTGTTCAACAAGACGGGCACCTCCAGCCGCACGGAATTGGTGCGCTATGCCCTGGAGCACCGTCTGGTGACTTGAAGGCTGGTTGGCGCGAGGCGGCGTTCAACAACGGTTGGACCTACCGCGACCGGGTGCCGCGGTCCGCTGCCGGCATCTTGGTGAGCGAATGGCTGGCGGATCGCTACCGCCACTCTGATGCTGTGTTGTGGCAGCAGCGGATCGCCGCCGGTGAGCTGGATTGGAACGGAGCGCTGCTGGCCGCTGATCGAGCCTTGCAGGGCGGTGAGACCCTCTGTTGGCGGCGTCCGCCCTGGTTGGAGCAGACGATCCCCGATCAATGGGAGACGATCCACGACGACGGCGACCTGTTGGTGATCAACAAGCCTTCCGGTTTGCCGGTGATGCCCGGTGGTGGCTTCCTGCGCCACACGCTCACGGCCTTGCTTGAACCCACCGGTGCCCGGCCGGTGCACCGCCTGGGGCGGTTCACCTCCGGTTTGCAGGTGTGTGCCCGCACGCCGCAGACCCGTGCCCTTTGGTCGAAGCAGTTCCGGCCCGACGGCGGTTGCCGCAAGGTGTATCAGGCCTGGAGCCAGTGGGTGCCGGGGTTGGAGTTGGGGCAGTGCCTGACGGTGAGCAGTGATGTGGTGGAACGGCCGCATCCGCTCTTGGGCTGGATCTGGGGGCCGGAACCGTTCGACGATGCGCCGATCCGCAAACGCCTCTCAGCCCACTCCGAGCTGGAGCTGTTGGAGCGCACGGCCGAGGGCGATCGACTGCAGGTGACGATCACCACCGGACGACCCCATCAGATCCGCATTCATCTGGCGCAGCTGGGCAGTCCGCTGCTGGGGGATCCGCTCTATCTGATGAATCGCGAGATTTCAGCCACCGCAACGCCCGGTGATGGGGGCTATCGGCTGCATGCCTGGCGGCTTTCGGGTCTCCCTCACTTGAGGGAGATCAACCTCCAGGTGGATCCCCCAAGTGAGGGAGATCAGGCCTTGCGGAATTCGATCAGGCGCGAGAAGTAGAAGGGGGCCTTGTTCAGGCTTCGGCGCACCAGCTTGAAGCCGCAGGCTTCCGCTGCTTTCACGATGCCGTCTTCCTTGAGGGTGTAGGCCCGGGTGGTTTTGCTGGGGCCGGGGAACAGCTGGCCGATGCCCTTCAACAGCGCCAGCAGCGGGGTATAGGGAGCAAAGCTCACGATCAGCCGCTCTTCGGTGAGGCTGCAGAGGTGCTTCACCATCTCCTCGGCAGGTTGCTGGGGGTAGTGAATGAACACATCCAGGCAGCACACCGTGTGGAACGAGCCGCTCAGGCTTTCCAGGTCGCTGGCGAAGAAGTTCAGCTTGGTCATGTCGAGGCCGGCCTCGCGGGCCCGGCGCTCGGCTTCCTGGGCCATGGCTTCGGAGATGTCGCTGGCGCTGATGGAACTGGCTCCCATCGCCGCCAGCGGCAGGCTCAGGCTGCCAACACCGCAGCCCGCGTCGCAGAAGCTCGCCTGGCTGAGTTCACCGCTCTCCTTGATCCAGGCCAGTACTTCATCCACTGTTTTCTGGTGACCGATGCGGATGTTGCGCTGCACCTTGTTCACGTCATCGCTGTCGCTGTAGATGCGGTTCCAGCGGTCGAAACCCGTGGTTTCGAAGTAGCCCTTCACCTCCTTTTTCTCGGCCTGTTTCTGCTCCAGCAGCTGATCGGGGGCCATGGCGGAAGGGTTTGCGTCGGCGGGATCCTAAGCAGCGCAGGCCCAGTGCAGCTCACCCTCCTTTTGGTGCCAGCGCAGCAGTTGCGTCAGTGGCCGTCCCATCAAGGCATCCATGCACCCCGTTGCATCGCCAATCACCCGCCGCGGCGCCACCGTGGCGCTCCAGATCGCAGCACTGGGGGCGTCACTCCAGCGGGCCAGCCGTTTCACCCCCTCCAGTTGCGGCAGGGTCACCCCCGCCAGGGTGCCGTCATCGAGGCGGCAGGTGCCGTTCTCCACCAGCAGCACCCGCTCGTCCCAGCGGTGCTCTCCGTCGGCCAGGCCGTAGGGGGCCAGCGCATCGCTCACCAGCACCGTCTGCTCCGCTGCCAGCCGTTGCAACAGCACCGCCATCGTGGGGTGCACGTGCACGCCATCGGCGATCAGCCCCAGGGCTACCCCTCCGCGCCTGCAGGCTTCCCCAAGAGGGCCCGGTGCCCGGTGGTGCAAGCCCGGCATGGCATTGAAGGTGTGGGTGAGCATCGCCACCCCCTGATCGAACCCGGTGCTGGCCTGTTCGGCCGTGGCGGCGCTGTGGCCCAGGGCCACGCTGATGCCCAGCTCCCGCAGTCGCCCGATCACCGCAGCGGCTCCCTCCAGTTCGGGGGCCAGGGTGACCAGGGCAATCTCCGTTTCGAACCCACCAATCCGTTCCTCGAGAGCCTCCAGGCTGGGGCTGGCCAGGTGTTCACGGGGATGGGCACCGCGGCGGGCTTCGGCCAGAAAGGGACCCTCCAGATGGGCCCCTAGCAGCCGGCAACGGCCGGGTCGGTGTAGGTCCCGCGCCTGCCGCAGCACGGCCAGGGCCTGGCGCAGCGGCGCGATGCCGCAGGTCACCAGGGTCGGGGCGATCGCTTCGACCCCATCGCGCCACAACAGATCGAGGAGCTCCTCCAAACGGGGCAGATCCGCACTGGTCAGTTCCGGGAAGGCCAGCCCCAAACCGCCGTTGATCTGCAGGTCAACACCTCGGGGGCTGAGCCAGTTGCCGTTCCAGTCCGCATCGGTTTCTTGAGTCTCTTGTTGCTCCTCTTGTTGCGCCTTGCCGCCCATCGCCTCGATGCGGCAGATCAGACCCTGCTCGTCCAGCTCGATGGCATAGCGCTGGTCTCCGTACCCAGGCAGGGGACCCGGAAGTCGAACGTTGGTGATCCGGTGCATCAACGCAACACTGGCTTCTGCAGCCATGGGGGGAGACGATGGCAGTCTTGCCCCTCTGCGTTGTGCCGCCAGTGCTCCCCCGTGTTGCCGTTGTGATGGGCAGTGACTCTGACCTGCCCACCATGGAACCCGCCGCCGCCATCCTGCGCGAGTTGGGGGTGGAGGTGGAGGTTCGGGTGCTCTCGGCCCATCGCACCCCCTTGGAGATGGTGAACTTCGCTCAAGCGGCCCGGGGTCAGGGGTTTGGGGTGATCGTCGCCGGCGCTGGCGGGGCCGCCCATCTCCCCGGCATGGTGGCCGCCCTCACCACCCTGCCCGTGATCGGCGTGCCGGTGAAAAGCCGGGCGCTGTCCGGGGTCGATTCCCTCCACTCGATCGTGCAGATGCCGGGGGGGATTCCGGTGGCCACCGTCGCCATTGGTGGGGGCCTCAATGCCGGTTTGCTGGCGGCGCAGATCCTTTCGGTGGCCGACGCTGACTTGGCCCGGAAACTTGAGGATTACCGCAGCAGCCTCCACGATGCTGTGGTCGCCAAGGATGCGCGCCTGGTTGATCTGGGCAGCACGGATTACCTCTCCCAGATGACTTCATAAGTGTTCCCGTTCGTTCCACCCTGCGATCCACGCTGCTTTGGGCGGTGGTGCCGGCGGCCATCGTCTATGCGGTTGCCCTGGTCTGGAGTGGTGCTGAGGGCATCAGCGCCAAGCTGGTGCTGAAGGACTTGGCCCAGTCCTGCAAGGCGCCTTTGGGAGAAGGTTTCCTTTCCAGCGTGGGCTATCTGCTCTGGATGGCGGCGGCGGCCATTGCCTTGTTTGCGGCGTCCACCCGGCAGATCCAGGGCTCCGTTCTGAACCGTTAATTCACCTTCTGTGGGGGTGGTTTCTCGCTCTGGCTCTGCCTCGACGACATGTTCCTGGTGCATGACCGCTACCTCGGTGAGGCGTTCCTCTACATCACCTACGCCTTCTTCACCGGGTTGCTGTTGTTCCGCTTCCGTGGCCCTCTGCGGCGCTTCGGTGGCGACACCTTTCTGGTGTCCGTGGTGTTGTTGGGCCTGTCGGTTCTGACCGATGCCCTCCAGGGGCTGTGGCCGAATTCCTATGAAACAGTGCAGATCTTTGAGGAGGGATTCAAGTTCCTTGGGATTGCCGCCTGGCTCAGTTTTTGGTGCCATTACGTCAGTTCCGCCTCCAAGCCGGCCGCCCTTGAGCAGCACTGATCGATTCGCGTCATCGCCTCGATGACGCCCTGGCCGGCCTGGTTGCGGCTTGGTCTTCTTCTGCCAGTGCTGGGCTTGAACGCCTTTGTGCTGAAGCGTTTGCTGGTGCAGTTCGCCCCATTCCCCGGGCTGTTCCTCACCGCAGCTTTGATCGCCTTTTTGTTGGACCTGCCCTGCCGCTGGCTCGTGCAACGGGGTCTTCCCCGCGCCTGGGCCATCGTCAGCGTGGTCCTGGTGACCCTGGGGCTTCTGGTCTGGGCCGCTGTGGCCTTGGTGCCGCTCTTGATCGAACAGCTCAGCCAATTGCTCAGTGCCTCGCCGTCTCTGCTCACGGCGGCGGAGCAGTGGATCGATCGGGGTCAGCTCTGGGCGCTGGACCATGGCCTGCCGGCTGATTTCGCTGACCTCAGCAGTGATCTGGTGGCCCAGTTCAGCCGTCTGGCGACGCAGTTGAGCCAGCGTCTGTTGGGCCTGCTGGGGGCCACGGTGGGGACCACGATCAATGTGGTGATCGTGCTGGTGCTGGCGGTCTTCCTGCTGTTTGGGGCGGATCCGATCGTCGATGGTCTGGCCCGCTGGCTGCCCGACCGTTGGCGGGATCTGGTGCAGACGACCCTCGAGCGCACCTTTCGGGGCTATTTCGCCGGCCAGGTGGTGTTGGCGCTGATCCTCAGTGGTGGTCAGCTCCTGGTGTTCACCGCCCTGAACATTCCCTACGGCGTCTTGTTCGCCGTGCTGATCGGCTTCACCACCCTGGTGCCCTATGCCAGTGCCGTGTCGATCGTCTCGGTGAGTGCGGTGCTGGCGGTTCAGGAACCCCGCACAGGCCTTGAGTTGCTTGCCGCGGCGATTGTGGTCGGTCAGATCGTGGATCAGGTGATCCAACCGCGGCTGATGGGCAGCATCGTTGGCTTGCAACCGGCCTGGTTGCTGATCGCCTTGCCCATTGGGGCCCGGGTGGGAGCCCTATATGGCGTGGGGGATCTTCTGGGCCTGCTGTTGGCGGTGCCGGTGGCTAGTTGCATCAAAACCCTGGCGGATGCTGCCAGGGCTGGCGACGGCGACCTCAGGCGGCCGGAATCACCCCACGCTCCTGGAGCGCTTTGATCACCAGCTCCACGGAGTCGGCCAGATCCTGCTTGCCTGTGTCGATCTTCAGTTCGGGCGTTTCCGGTGCTTCGTAAGGGCTGGAGATGCCGGTGAATTCCTTGATCTGCCCCGCCCGTGCCTTGGCGTAGAGACCTTTGGGGTCGCGGGATTCGCAGACCTCGAGATCAGCGGCGCAGAACACCTCGAGGAAGTCACCGTCCTCCACCAGCTCACGGGCCTTGTCCCGGTCTGCACGGAAGGGCGACACAAAGGCGGTCAGCACGATCACGCCCGCATCCAGGAACAGCTTGGCCACCTCACCGATGCGGCGGATGTTCTCCTCACGGTCGGCATCGGAGAAGCCCAGGTCTTTGCAGAGGCCGTGGCGGATGTTGTCGCCATCCAGCACATAGGTGGCGAGTCCCCGCTCGAACAGGGCTGCATTGACGGCGTTGGCCAGGGTGCTCTTGCCAGAGCCGGAGAGCCCGGTGAACCAAAGAATGGCGCTGCGGTGCCCACGCTGCTTCGAGCGCTCGTCGCGGCCCACGGAGGCCTCATGCCAGGCGATGTTGGTGGACGCACCCTTGTTGGTGAGTTCTCCGTAGGTGGGGCTGGCGGTCATGGCCACGGCATGAAGTGGCGGCCATTCTCCCTTAGCCCCCAGCCCGTTTCGGCCGGTATCCCTCCTTGCTGAGCAGCTCGAGCGCCAGATCCACCTGATCTCCTTGCAGTTCGATCACGCCGTCCTTGGCGGTCCCGCCACTGCCGATGCGTGTTTTGAGCTTCTTCACCAGCACCTTGAAGCCCGCAGCATCCAGCTCCAGGCCCCGGATCACCGTCACGGTTTTGCCACCTTTGCCACCACGGGTGGGCTGCACCCGCACCATTTGTTGCGCCTTGGCCGTGGGCTCCGCCGCAGGGCCGCTCGGTCGCTGCAGGCTCTCGGCACTGCTGAATTCCTGCCAGCCTCCCTTCGGCATCCACCTGTCGCAACCGGATTGCATTGTCGATGAGCGCCAATGCGGCGCCCCATGGCGTGACCGCCTGCTTACGCTGAGCCGACGCTCCGCCGTGGATCCGTGACCAGCACCCTGCCCAACGCCAGCACTCCGGATCCCTCCAGCCTCCAGCCAGCGGTGCGCCCCGGAGCGCATGGTCGCTTTGGACGATTCGGTGGCCAGTACGTGCCCGAGACCCTGATGCCGGCCCTGGCGGAACTGGAGCAAGCTGCTGCCCAGGCCTGGAACGATCCCGCTTTCACCGCCGAGCTCAACCGCCTGCTTAAGAACTACGTCGGGCGGGCGACACCGTTGTATGAGGCCGAGCGTCTCACCGCCCACTACCGCCGCGCCGACGGTGGCCCCCGCATCTGGCTCAAGCGGGAAGACCTGAATCACACCGGTGCCCACAAGATCAACAACGCCCTGGGGCAGGCCCTGCTGGCCCTGCGCATGGGCAAGAAGCGGATCATTGCCGAGACCGGTGCGGGCCAGCACGGCGTCGCCACGGCCACGGTTTGTGCCCGCTTCGGTCTGGAGTGCGTGATCTACATGGGTGCGGAAGACATGCGCCGTCAGGCCCTCAATGTGTTCCGCATGCGCCTGCTGGGCGCCACGGTGCAACCGGTGACGGCCGGCACCGCCACCCTCAAGGACGCCACCAGTGAGGCGATTCGCGATTGGGTGACCAACGTCGAGACCACCCACTACATCCTTGGATCCGTCGCTGGTCCGCACCCCTATCCGATGTTGGTGCGGGATTTCCATGCCGTGATCGGTGAGGAGTCCAAGCAGCAGTGCCAGGACGCTTTCGGCCGGCTGCCCGACGTGCTGATGGCCTGCGTTGGCGGTGGCTCCAATGCCATGGGCTTGTTCCATCCCTTTGTGCAGGACACGTCTGTGCGGCTGATCGGTGTTGAGGCCGCCGGTGATGGTGTGGCCAGCGGTCGCCACGCCGCCACGATCACCGAGGGTCGTGCCGGTGTGCTGCACGGCGCCATGAGCCTGCTGCTGCAGGACGGCGACGGTCAGGTGATGGAGGCTCACTCCATCAGTGCAGGTCTCGATTACCCCGGAGTGGGGCCGGAGCACAGCTATCTCCGGGAGATCGGACGTGCCGAGTACGCCGCAGTCACCGACCAACAGGCCCTCGATGCCCTGCGCCTGGTGAGTGAGCTTGAGGGCATCATTCCGGCCCTGGAAACCGCCCACGCCTTCGCCTGGCTTGAGCAGCTTTGCCCCACCCTGGCCGATGGCACCGAAGTGGTGATCAACTGCTCCGGCCGCGGCGACAAGGACGTCAACACCGTGGCGGAGAAGCTGGGGGATCAGCTCTAAGGATCGATCCTCAGGCCAGCAGCAATTCCAGGTGGCGGGCCACCCGCTGCACGGCAGCTCGTGCCGTGGCGTAGGCCATCCGCATCGGCCCCACCAGGGCCACATGGCCGAGCCCCTCGTTGCAGCGGTAGGGCGCCTGAACCACGGCACAGGCCTCCAGGGCTGGCTGCGGATGTTCCTCGCCGATCCACACCCGTGCGGATTCACCGCGGCTGATCAAGGTGGCGGGTTGGTCATCGATCAGTTCCAGCAGCGGCCGAAGGCTGGAGGTGCTTTCAAATTCTGGTTCGCTCATCAGCCTGGAAAGGCCATGCACCACCACCTGTGTGGAGTTGGCGGGGGTGGGCTGCTCAAGGGCGTTGCGCAGCACAGCGCCGCTGTGTTGCAGCTGCCTGGGCAGTGCGTCCCAGTTCAGGTCGCCCTGCTCGAGCTGGGCCGACGCCCAGCGTTCCATCGCGGTGAGTTCGGCTTCAGCTCCGTGGGGCAGACGCAGGTTGAGGTGGCTGGCGTGGCCATTGGCTTCCACCAGCATCACCAGCAGTCGATCACCGCTGGGCACCAGACGGATCGTCTCCAGTTGCTGGTTCTCCTGCTGCGGTTGGGTGATCAGGCTCATCAGACCGGTGAAATCCGTCAGCCGCCGGGCCAGATGCATCAGCAGGTCGTCCAAACCGGCCCAACGAAGACTGAGGCCGGTGAGCTCCCGTTCCAGGTGTTGAACAGCGATGCCGGGTTCCGTCAGCAACGCGTCCACGTAGTGCCGGTATCCCATCGGACTGGGAACGCGTCCGGCGGAGGTGTGCGGTTGATGCAGCAGTCCTCGGCGCTCAAGCGCCCCCATGGCGGAGCGAACGGTGGCGGAGCTGGCGGGGATGCCGAAGCGTTGCACCAGGGTCCGGCTGCCCACCGGCTCCATCGTGTCGACGTAGTGGTGCACCGTCGCCTGAAGCACCTGTTCTTGCCGAAGGGACAGGGGCTTGCTCATCAGTAGCGGGGAACGCTGGGATCCACCTGAAGGCTCCAGGCATCAATGCCTCCCTCAAGGTTCCACACCTCAAGGCCCCAGGGTTGGTCCAGCAGCCACAGGCCGAAGTGGTAGCTGCGCACGCCCGCATGGCAGACCACCACGACGGGTTGATCAGGGTTGAGGTCGGCCTGCAGTGTTCCAAGCCATGCATTGGATTGGCTCAGGGGGCGGTGCAGTACCGCACCTGGGAAGGCCGCGATCGCGAGCTCAGCCTCCTCGCGCACATCCACCAGTTGCGGTGAAGGTCGCTCGCTTTGCAGCCATTGCTGCAGTTCAGAGGCTTGGATTGGTTGTGGTTGTTGGGATTGGCCCATGGCGCCATTCTGCGGTGATGGACAAAGATGAGGCGACCCGAGACCGCCGGCCCATGAAGGCCCGCCCCTTCCTCAGCGCTGTCGGCGCTGTGCTGTTGTCGCTGATTTTGCTGGCCGCTGGCCTGCTCTGGACCATGAACCGCCAGAGCCCCCTGCAGCTGGCGGAGCAGCCGTTGCATCTGCCTCGGGCGGCCCGGTTTGTGCCCCGGGATGCTGACCTGTCCCTCCATTGGTTGGCCGATCCAGGACGGTTGCCGGCCTATGTCCAGGCCGTTGCACCTGCCTCCCAACGCCGCGATGCCCGTGATGGCGCCCGGCAGTGGCGCGAAGGGGTCTTTGCTTTGGCGGGCCTCCAGTTCGGTCTTGAGTTGGAGCCCTGGCTTGGTGAGGAGGTCAGTCTCACCCTTACCGATGGGGATTCCAGCACCGGTTGGGTGTTGGCTTTGACCAGTCGGGATGACGACGGCGCCCGGCGCTTTCTGCAACGGTTCTGGCAGACCCGCAGCCTGGCGGGCACCGATCTGCAGATCAGCAGTTACCGCGGCATCGGTGTGATCAGCGGCCAGGGGGCGTTGGTGGGGCATGACCCCCAACCCCTGGCCACGGCCTTGATTGATGACGATCTGCTGCTGGTGGCCTCAGGCCGGGGTGTGCTGGAGCAGGCCCTCGATGTCTCCCAGCTTCCTGACCAGCATCAGCTGGGGGATCAACGCCTGCAACGTCAGGTGGCTGAGCTCGGCGAGGGCGTGGCTCTGCTCACGGCATCTCCCCATGCCCTTGAGCATTGGCTGCAGCTGCCTGAGCTGGTGGCCCAACGGGACGATCTGAGCGGACTCGTGGCATCACTGCGACCGGAGGGTTCAACCCTGGCGGTGGATGGGCGCCTCGGGTTCCGTCAAGCCCTTGGCGCCGACCCCTGGCCTGGGCTCACGGATCTGACGGCGTCGGCGGGCGGCCATGCCCGCTGGCTGGCTCAGCTGGAGAGTCCGGCCCGTTTGTTGGATCCCAGCGAAAGCCATCCGCTGGCCCAATGGTTCGCTCCGGTGCTGGAGCAGCGCCTGGCGGACCAGCCGGCGGCTGATGCTGTTGTGGGGGCCGATGATGGCCCTCTCCTCTGGCAGGACCAACCCGAGGGCTGGCTGCTGGCCACACGCCCGCAAAGCCCCGCCAGGGATGCGGTGGATGCGCGTCTGCAGGAGCAGGGCCTGACCCGTTCCGAGCTGGAGGGCGATGGCGAGGTGTTGAACGTGTGGACGCGGCTGGTGCGCCAGCGGGGACGCCAGCCTGGGGTGGACGCTCAATTGGCCGTGGCTCAGGTTCGCTCGTCTGCGCTGAACTGGTGGGGGGAGTCCTTGATGGCCCTGGCGCAGCGTCAGAACGGGCGTGCCCTCCAGCCCCGCTTGAACCAGTGGCAGGAGCTCACAGCCTCCGCCCAACCGGCGCAGGCCCTCCTGCTGGCGGATGAGCCGGCCCGTGCGCTGTTGGGGCAATGGCGGCCCTGGTCCCTGCTTCAGGTGATGGCGGGGCGACCGCTTCAGGATCAGGTCCGCGGCCTTGCGGTGGCCGTCGACGTTGATCGTCAGGAGCAGGCTGGTACCGAGATTCCCTTGCATGCCCGGCTCGAACTCGGCTGATCTGGTTCTGTTGCGGCATGGCATCGCCGAACCCCGCCAGGCGGGCCAGGACCATCCCGATCGACCCCTGACCGCCGCTGGCCGTCAGCGAACCCAGCGGGTGATGGCGGCCCTCGTGCAACGGGGTCTGCGCGTGGATCGCTTGCTGTCCAGCCCCTATCGCCGGGCTCTGCAAACGGCGGAGCTGGCGTTGGAGGCGGGGCTCGCTTCTGAACTCGCGGTGGATGAACGGCTGCAGCCGGGAGGGGCCCTCAACATGCTGGTGACCGCCTTCGATCAACGGCTTGGCTTGGTCGGCCATGAGCCGGATCTAGGAGATCTGGCCTGCGGTCTTCTGGGGTGTGCGCCGGGATCCCTGGTGCTGAAGAAAGCCGGCGTGATTCAGCTGCGTCGTTCCACGGGCCAGTGGCAGTTGAAGGCCTTGCTTCGGCCAGCACTGTTGATTGACGATTTAGGTTGCTGTTAGAGGCAATCAGGTGGTGGCCCAGCAGCAGACAGGCGACCTGCGCCATGCGCGGACCGGGATCGAACTGCGTCCAGGCCTGGATGGCGTGCCGGCCACCCAGTCGGCGATCTGCGACATCGATGGAGAGAAGGGGCTGCTCACCTATCGCGGCTATCCGATGCAGGATCTGGCGGCCAACAGCAGTTTTCTGGAAACGGCTCACCTGCTGATCTGGGGAGAGCTGCCCAGCCGCGACCAGCTGGCGGAGTTTGAGCACGCGGTGCAGATGCACCGGCGGGTCAGCTTCCGGGTGCGGGACATGATGAAGTGCTTCCCGGCCAGCGGCCACCCGATGGACGCGCTGCAGTCCAGTGCCGCTTCCCTGGGACTGTTCTATTCGCGCCGGGCGATCGACGACCCGCAGTACATCTATGACGCGGTGGTGCGGCTGATCGCCAAGATCCCCACGATGGTGGCCGCTTTTCAGCTGATCCGCAAAGGCCAGGACCCAATCCAGCCCCGGGATGATCTGGCCTACTCCGCCAATTTCCTCTACATGCTCACCGAACGTGAGCCGGATCCCCTGGCGGCGCGGATCTTTGATCGTTGCCTGATGCTCCATGCCGAGCACAGCCTCAACGCCAGCACCTTCAGTGCCCGGGTCACCGCCAGCACCCTCACCGACCCCTACGCCGTGGTGGCTTCAGCCGTGGGTACCCTGGCGGGCCCACTCCACGGCGGCGCCAATGAAGATGTCCTCGCCATGCTCGAGCAGGTGGGCAGTCCCGAGAACGCTGGCGCTTTCCTGAATGAAGCCATCGCGGCCAAGCGCAAAATCATGGGCTTCGGCCACCGGGAATACAAGGTGAAGGATCCCCGTGCCGTGATCCTGCAGGCCCTGGTGGAGGAGATGTTCGCCAGCTTCGGCCATGACGACCTTTACGACGTGGCCCGGGCGATCGAAGCAGAAGCAGCGTCCCGTCTCGGCCCCAAAGGCATCTATCCCAACGTCGATTTCTATTCGGGCCTGGTGTACCGCAAGCTCGGCATCCCCAGGGATCTGTTCACGCCGGTCTTCGCCATCGCCAGGGTTGCCGGCTGGCTGGCCCATTGGCGGGAGCAGCTCGGGGCGAACCGGATTTTCCGGCCTTCGCAGATCTACTCCGGATCCCAGCCACGCTCCTGGATGCCCATTGAGGAGCGCGTCTCGGCTCCGGCCGCCTAAGTTGCACCCACTTCCGTCGACACCATGGTGAGTCCGGGACTGGACCTGGAATTGAGCTTTAGCCAGGCCCTGCAAGGGTTTGGCTTCTCCCCGGAGGTGGCGAGGCTGCTTTGGCTGCCGCTGCCGATGCTGCTGGTTCTGGTGGCTGCAGTGGTGGGTGTGCTGGTTTCGGTGTGGCTGGAACGCAAGATTTCCGCCGCTGTCCAGCAGCGAATCGGTCCGGAGTACGCCGGTGCCCTGGGCGTGCTTCAGCCCCTGGCCGACGGCCTCAAGCTGCTCGTAAAGGAAGACATCATCCCGGCGCGGGCCGACAGCCTGCTGTTCACCCTTGGCCCGGTGCTGGTGGTGGTGCCGGTGATCATCTCTTGGCTGATCATTCCTTTCGGCCAGAACCTGCTGATCAGCAATGTGGGCGTGGGGATCTTCCTCTGGATCGCCTTCAGCAGCATCCAGCCGATCGGCTTGCTGATGAGCGGCTATGCCTCCAACAACAAGTACTCGCTGCTCGGTGGGCTGCGGGCCGCGGCTCAATCGATCAGCTACGAGATTCCCCTGGCTCTGGCGGTGCTGGCCATCGTGATGATGACCAACTCGCTGAGCACGGTCGACATCGTGGGTCAGCAGACCGGTGCCGGAATCTTGAGCTGGAACATCTGGCGCCAGCCGGTGGGCTTCCTGATTTTTTGGATCTGTGCCCTGGCCGAGTGTGAGCGGCTGCCCTTCGACCTTCCCGAAGCAGAGGAAGAGCTGGTCGCCGGCTATCAGACCGAGTACGCGGGCATGAAGTTCGCTCTCTTCTACCTGGCGGGTTACATCAACCTGGTTCTCTCGGCCGTCCTGGTCAGCGTTCTGTATCTCGGTGGTTGGGGCTTCCCTATTCCTGTGGAGTGGCTGGCCGGCTGGTTGAACCAGCCCATCGATGCCCCCGTGGTGCAGGTGATCACGGGCACCGTTGGCATCGTGATGACGGTGCTCAAGGCCTATCTGCTGGTGTTCGTGGCGATCCTGCTGCGCTGGACCACCCCCCGCGTGCGCATTGACCAGCTGCTCGATCTCGGCTGGAAGTTCCTGCTGCCCCTGTCCCTAGTGAACCTTCTGGTGACAGCAGCCCTCAAGCTCGCATTCCCCGTTGCATTCGGCGGCTAGGTTTTCCTACCTAGGATTTCTTCGCTCCCGGCTCCGCTTCGTTCTCTCCCCTTCAGACCATGTTCGGCTTCCTCAAACAGGTCGGTGATTACACCCGGGATGCAGTCGATGCAGCCCGGAATCTGGCCCAAGGCTTTTCGGTCACGTTCGACCACATGCAGCGCCGTCCGGTCACGGTGCAGTACCCCTACGAGAAGCTCATTCCTTCCGAGCGTTATCGGGGCCGGATTCACTACGAGTTCGACAAGTGCATCGCCTGTGAGGTCTGCGTGCGGGTCTGCCCGATCAATCTTCCGGTGGTCGATTGGGTGATGAATAAGGCCACGAAGAAGAAGGAGCTGCGCAACTACTCCATCGACTTCGGCGTCTGCATTTTCTGCGGCAACTGCGTGGAGTACTGCCCCACCAACTGCCTCTCGATGACGGAGGAGTACGAGCTGGCGGCTTTTGATCGCCACAGCCTCAACTACGACAACGTGGCCCTCGGACGCCTTCCCACCAGCGTCACCACCGACCCCTCCGTTGTTCCCCTCCGGGAACTCGCCTATCTCCCGGCGGGCGAGATGGATCCTCACGGTGTTGCTGCCGATCGCCCCCGGGCTGGTCAGCTGCCGTCTCAGGTGTTGGAGACCCTCACCTCTCCTGCCAAGTCCTCTGCCAAGAATGAGGGACAATCCTCCAATGAGGCCAAGGAGGGCGACGCATGACCATCGCGACAACCACCGAGCTGATCTGTTTTCTGGTGCTGTCTGCCGTTGTGGTGATCGGCGCTCTGGGTGTGGTGCTGCTCAGCAACATCGTCTATTCCGCCTTCCTGCTGGGCGGGGTGTTCACCGCCGTTGCAGGGCTTTACCTGCTGCTGAACGCCAGTTTCGTGGCCATGGCCCAGATCCTGGTGTACGTGGGCGCGATCAACGTGTTGATCCTGTTCGCGATCATGCTCGTCAACAAGCGGGAAGATCTCAAGGCCATCGCCAATCTCACCACGCGCCGTGTGGTGTCAGCCGGCGTTTGCGCCGGTCTGCTGGCGTTGCTGGTTCGTGTTGTGGTTACCACCCCCTGGTCGCTGCCCGGTCCTGCCGCCGTGGGTGAGGAAGCCACGGCCCGCATTGGTGAACACTTGTTCACCGATTACCTCTTGCCCTTCGAGGTGGCATCGGTGCTGCTGCTGATGGCCATGATCGGCGCCATCGTCTTGGCCCGTCGTGATGTGCTGGCCACCGATGTGGTCACCGGTGAGGTGGCCGATCAAGGCCTGATTGAGAAGGCCCGTACTCCCTTGCTGATGAATCGAGCGGACTGATGAGCGATTTCCTTGCCACGCTTCCCTCCCTGCAGGCCTACCTCCTGGTGGCCGCGATGCTCTTCTGCATCGGCGTCTGGGGTCTGATCAACAGCCGTAATGCGGTGCGCGTGCTGATGAGCATTGAGCTGATGCTCAATGCTGTGAACATCAACCTGATGGCCTTCTCCTCCTTCGTGGATGGTGATCTGATTCGCGGCCAGGTCTTCGCTGTGTTCGTGATCACGGTGGCCGCTGCTGAGGCCGCTGTCGGTCTCGCGATCCTGCTGTCGCTTTATCGCAATCGCGTTACCGTCGACATGGAGCAGTTCAACCTGCTGCGCTGGTAACCCCCGCATACCTGGGTCATGCGTCTCGATCGGGTCTGGGTGATCTATCGGGCCGATAGCCAGCCTGCCCAGCGTGAAGCCCGCCAATGTGCCAAGGAGCTGAAAGCTCTCGGCTCCCACGTGGTCACGGCGATGTCGGGGCCGCGGGTGAATCCTTTCCCCGGTCTGCTGGCTGTTGAGGAGTTGTTGCCCGACCTGGCGCTGGTGCTGGGGGGAGATGGCACGGTGCTGGGGGCTGCCCGCCACCTGGCGGTGCATGACATCCCGATCCTCAGCATCAATGTGGGAGGCCATCTGGGCTTTCTTACCCATGATCGGCGTGTGTTGCGTGGCGATCAGATCTGGCAACGCCTTCAGGACGATCAGTTTGCGATCGAACGGCGCATGATGCTTCAGGCGATGGTGGATCGACGCTCCGCTGAAGATCGAGCGGCTTCGCCGGGCCCGTTGCAACAGCCGGATCTTGAAGACGATGAAGAGCATCACTGGGCTTTCAACGATTTCTACCTGCGGGCCTACCGCGATGAGATTTCGCCCACCTGCACCCTGGAGCTCGAGATCGATGGGGAAGTGATCGACCAGGTGCGTGGTGATGGCCTGATCCTCTCCACCCCTACGGGGTCCACCGGGTACGCCCTGGCGGCAGGGGGACCGATTCTTCACCCCGGCATCGATGCCATCATTGTTGCCCCGATCTGCCCGATGAGCCTCTCCAGCCGAACGCTGGTGGTGCCGCCCCGGGCCAGGTTGGTGATCTGGCCCCTCGGGGCTGGGGATCACCGCATCAAGCTGTGGAAGGACGGTGTGGGCTGCACGGTGCTGGAGCCTGGTGAGTGCTGTGTTGTTCAGCAGGCCCGCCACCATGCCCTGATGGTGTTGCTCAATCAAAGCCCGTCGTATTACCGAACCCTCTCCCACAAGCTGCATTGGGCGGGAAGCCTGCACGCGTCTCAGCCCTCGCAGAATTGAGCCATGGCCCTTGAGATTGAAAGGCGCTTTCTGGTGCGGTCGGACGCCTGGCGCAGCAGTGCCGGCCCCGCACAGCCGCTGCGTCAGGGCTACCTGGCCGCCAGTGCCGACGGTGTGACGGTGCGGATGCGTCTGCGCGGATCGGATCAGGCCTGGCTCACCCTGAAGGCGGCGGCTGATGCCGTTGGCCTGGTGCGCCACGAGTTCGAATATCCGATTCCCGTGGCGGATGCCGAAGCCCTCTGGGATCTGGCGCCGCACCGCCTGGACAAAGTCCGCTACGCCTTGGATTGCCCTGGTGGTGACTGGGTGGTGGATTGTTTCCAAGGCGAGAACGCCCCCTTGGTGCTGGCGGAGGTGGAGCTGGCATCGGCCCAGGCGGATCTGCTGATTCCGCCCTGGTGTGGCGAGGAGATCACCGGGGAATCCCGCTGGAGCAATGCGGTGCTGGCCCAGCATCCTGTTCAGTCCTGGCCTGAGGCGCAGCGTCGACGTTTTGGCTGGCCCTAAGGCCGGACTGGATTTGCCTTCAGATTTCCTTTAGCTTTGAGGAGTTCTGATTGGTGGCTCCTTCCAGTGGTGGGTCTGTACGACACAACTGGAATGCTTCGCTTCGCTGGCTCCAGCGTGGAGGCCTGTCTGGAATACGCCACGCTGTTTCAGATCCCTGTGGGCCCCACCTCCCTTCAAAGCTTGCCGGAGCCTGTCAGCTCCACGATCAGGCTGAGGGGGGATCGTGTTCTGGAAGGACGCAACAGTTGAAGCCGTCCCGGCAGATCTTGCCGTTGTCCATGGCCCAATTGAGCAGTGCCACCCGGTTCTTCGAACCGGTCTTGGTGAACACGTTGCTCACATGGTTGTCCACCGTTCGTTTGCTGATGGTGAGACGGTCAGCGATTTCCTGATTGGTCAGTCCTTCGGCCACGAGTTCGATGATCTCGATCTCCCTGGCAGAGAGGGAGATCTCCAGAGGATCGGTACCGTCGAGGGAGGACATGGGCGACCACCGTTGGGATCATGCTAGTCCGGACGACCGGTCTGATCCTGCATAGTGGGCCGGTGAAATGGAACGAGATTTGAGCACGGCGCTGCAGCGCGCAATTGAGGCCGGGGATCAGGTGCTCACGGCCGAGGTGATGCCTCCCCGTGGAGCCGACCCCTCCCACATGTTGGCCATGGCCGCATCGCTGCAAGGCCGTGTCCATGCCGTGAATGTGACCGATGGCAGTCGGGCCGTGATGCGGATGAGCAGCCTGGCCTCCTGCAAGTTGCTGCTTGAGGCCGGTCTGGAGCCGGTGTTGCAGATGGCCTGCCGGGACCGCAACCGCATCGCCCTTCAGGCCGATCTGCTCGGGGCCCATGCCTTGGGGATCCGCAACCTGTTGTGTCTCACTGGCGATCCGGTGCGGGCGGGCGATCAGGCGGATGCTCGGCCGGTGAATGAGTTCGAGTCGGTGAAGCTTCTGCAGCAGGTGGATTCCCTCAATCGGGGTGTGGATCCCGTGCAGGGCACCCTGCCGGATGGGGCGACCACGCTGTTTGCCGGGTGTGCCGCCGACCCACAATCGAGGAGCTGGAGCGGTCTCCAGCGCCGGTTGCAACGCAAGCAGGCGGCAGGAGCCCGCTTCGTTCAAACCCAGATGGTGATGGACCCTGAAGCGCTCGAGCGCTTCCAGCACGAACTGGCCGGCCCCCTGGGTCTGCCCGTGCTCGCTGGCGTGTTTCTGCTGAAGTCAGCCAAGAATGCCCGATTCATCAACCGCGTTGTGCCGGGAGCCTGCATCCCCGATGCGTTGATCCATCGGCTGGAGTGCGCCGAGAATCCCGCCATGGAGGGTGTGGCCATCGCCGCTGAACAGGTGAAGCGTTATCTCGGCATCGTTCGTGGCGTTCACCTGATGGCGATCAAGGCGGAAGAGCGCATCCCGTTGATCCTGGATCGCGCCGGACTCAGCTCGCTGCCTGGGTGAGGTCGGTGCCGAGCAGCTCCGCCATGGCTTTCTGCTGCGGGGAAGGCTCCACAAGGTCCTGACGACGGGCGTCGGTGATCAGCCAGTCGAGCGAGGCCTCCTGCAGGTCGAAGTGATCACCGTCCTTGCCCACGCAGTAGCGGCCGAACACCAGCTTCTCGAGCAGCTGCACGCCGGGGCCGATGCGCGAGTAGTCGAAGATGATCGAGTTGTCGACCGTGGCGCCCTCACAGATGTGGCAGCTGGGGCCGATCATGGTGGGCCCAACGATCGTTGCGCCATCTTCGATTTTGGTCATGCCGCCCACGTAGACGGGTCCGGTGACGTTGATCTTGTCCCAGTTGGCGGCCACATTCAGACCGGTGTAAACCCCGGGACGCACCTCCTTGCCGGGGATGCCCACCTGACGGACGTCACCCATCAACACGCTGCGGATGGCTTGCCAGTAGTCGGGAACCTTGCCGATATCAACCCATTCGAAATCCATCGGGATGGCATAGAAGGGGGCACCGAGCTCGGCCAGTTTCGGGAACAGATCCGAGCCGATGTCGAAGGACTGACCCGAAGGGATGTGTTCAAAGATTTCCGGTTCAAAGATGTAGATGCCGGTGTTGATCGTGTCGCTGAGGGCTTCGTCGACGCTGGGCTTTTCCTGGAAGCTTGAAATTCTGTTCTGGTCATCGGTGACCACAACGCCGTAGCTGCTCACCTGATCCTTGGGGACCCTTTTGGTGACGAGGCTGGCGATCGCACCCTTCTCTTTGTGCAGGCGTACCGCTTCGCTGAGATCAAGGTCGATCAGCGCATCGCCGCAGAGCACTACGAAGGTGTCGTCAAAGAAGTGCTGGAAATCCTGGATTTTTTTGAGCCCGCCAGCAGACCCCAGGGCACTGCCGATCAGTTCGCCGTCTTCAATCCGTCCCTCAAAGCTGTAGGCAATTTCAACCCCGAAACGCTGGCCATCCCGGAAGTAATTTTCAATCTCTTCGGCCAGGTGGGAGACGTTCACCATCACCTCGGTGAAACCGTGCTCCTTGAGCAGTTCCAGCAGAAATTCCATCACCGGCTTCTGCAGGATAGGAATCATTGGCTTGGGGATCACATGGGTGATCGGTTGGACGCGCGTCCCCTTACCAGCCGCCAGAATCATAGCCTTCATTGGCGTTTGGTCGGGTCAATACAAGGTAGTGACCATAGACCCGGTCTTAGGCCGCCACGACCGTCCGGGTCGGCGACGGATCTGGCACCTGAAGGCTGCGGATCGGCAGTTGCCTTGCAGTGCCACTCGCGGGGATGAATTTCAGTCGCAGCGGTCCGTGGAGCCAACCCTCCTGCTTCAGCTCAACCCGTCCCTGGGAGGAGAGAAACAGCAGGGCCCAGAACACCCCGACCCGGTCACGGTCCAGGTCCGCCGCGGCGGCCACCTCCCACTGGTCCACCAGTTGATCGAAGCCCACCCAGTCCAGGGCGGTCTCCCAACCGTTCAGAAACACCCCCAGTGCTGCGGTTGTTTCCGGCAGCTTTTCGCGGTGGGCCAGTCCGGCCACCTGGGCGATGGCTTCACGGTTGCTGTAGCGCTTCTGCCGTTTGCGGCGGCGTGCCTCGAGTTCGTCTGATTCCAGCTGCTCGGCAATTGTTTCCAGCTGTTCGATCAGCTCCCCGAGGGTGACGGGCCGACGCAATGGCGGGGGTGCCACGGGTCGCCGCTGCAGATGACGTTCCGGCCGTCGGGGCAGATCAAAGGCCGGATCCAGCCAGCCTTGCTCATCGAAGTCGGCATCGAAGTGATCTTCGACTTCAGGCGGCGGCGGCAACATGCTGGTTTCAAGCATCTCCGCCTTGAGTCCCACAAGCACGGAGGCGGCCAGGAAGGCTTCGCTGCTATCAGCCAGGTCCCGTTCGTAGCTGCCGCCCCGTCCGGCCAGGGCGGCCGCCACCTGCCCGGGAACTTCGATGCGTTGCCGGAGTTGATCTAGAAAGCCGTCGATGACGGCAATCACATCCACATCCCAGGGATCGAGATCGCCCCGCTCCGCTGCGTCCTGCAGCAGCCGAATCGCAAGGCGGGCTCCAGCATCAGCGCCGTCGTTGGGGGCCACCTGGAGCAAGTCAATTCACCCTTTCCCGGCAAGGTATCGGTCCTCAACCGGTGTCGCCAGTGCTGCCTCAGGCCGCGCTGCTGGCGTCGGAGACCTCCGCCTGGTTGTTTTCGTCGCTCTCGGCACTGGTCGCGCTGACGGTGGTTGCGGGGAGGAGGCCCAGCTGGGTTTCAACGGTGGAGCGGTAGCGGCTGAGGTCGGTCTCCAGTTCCTGGATCCGCACCTGCTGTGCTTCGTATTCGTTCGCCTTGCTGAACTGTTCAACGTTGTTGAGCATCCCGGTCCAGGCGGCGAAGAACCAGGCCGACACGGCTCCCAACCCTGCTGCCAGCAGCAGCAGACCCGCCAAAGGCAGGGTGTACTCCACACCGGGCAACACGTGAACCGTCGTGGGGCTGGTGTTCGCCAGGGTGAAGAACACCGTGATCAGGCCGAAGCTGAAGATCAGGCCGAAGTTGATCTGACGCATGGCAGGGGAGCGTTCCCCTGGAACTTACGGACGGTTGGCTGGGAATGAATCGGAATCGATACGTGATTTATGACGCGCCTTTTATGACGCGCCCAGGCCGGGGGCCTGGATGACTGCTGGAACGGGCGCCTGACCTCGAATCAGGGGGGCCGTTGGTGAGATCACCTGTTCCATCGCACCCAGGTTTCGGTTCACCAGGGCTTCAATCGAGCTGCGGTAGCTGTCGGTCATCAGCTTGGGGTACAGCCCGATTCCGATGATCGGCACCAGTAGGCAGCCGATGATGTACACCTCGCGCGGCTCCGCATCCACCAGGTTGGTGTGGGAGACCAGCTCCTCTTTTTCCTTGCCGAAGAAGATCTCGCGAAGCATCGAGAGCAGATAGATCGGTGTGAGGATCACCCCGACGGCGGCCAGCCCGCAGATCACCACGCGGAAGGGCAGGGTGTAGGCCTCATCCGTGGCGAAACCAGCGAACACCATCAGTTCGCTCACGAACCCGCTCATGCCGGGCAGGGCCAGGGAGGCGAGGGCACACACCGTCCAGAGCGCGAACATGATGCGCATCTTCTGGCCAATGCCTCCCATCTCATCCAGCTGAAGCGTGTGGGTGCGGTCGTAGGTGGCACCCACGAGGAAGAACAGGCTGGCGCCAATCAAGCCGTGGCTGATCATCTGCAGCATGGCGCCACTGGTGCCCAGGGCACTGAAGCTGCCCACGCCGATCAGCACGAAGCCCATGTGGCTGATCGAGCTGTAGGCGATCTTTCGCTTGAGGTTGCGCTGGGCGAAGGAGGTGAGGGCGGCGTAAATGATGTTCACCACCCCCAGCACGATCAGCAGTGGGGCGAACTGAGAGTGGGCCGCTGGCAGCAGTTCACAGTTGAAGCGCAGCAGGGCATAGCCGCCCATCTTCAGCAGGATGCCGGCCAACAGCATGTGCACCGGTGCCGTTGCTTCGCCATGGGCATCCGGCAGCCAGGTGTGCAACGGCACGATCGGCAGCTTCACGCCGAAGGCGATCAGCAGACCGGCGTAGCAGAGCAGTTGAAAGCCCGTGCCGAAGTCTTTGGCTGCGAGAGCGGTGTACTCAAAACTGGGGGTACCGCCGCCGAAGAAGCCCATGGCCAGGGCGGCCAACAGGATGAACAGGGAGCTGCCGGCGGTGTAGAGGATGAATTTGGTTGCGGCGTATTGGCGTTTCTTGCCGCCCCAGATGGCCAGCAGCAGATACACAGGAATTAGTTCCAGCTCCCAGGCCAGGAAGAACAGCAGCATGTCCTGCACGGCGAACACAGCGATCTGGCCGCCGTCCATGGCCAGCAGCAGGAAATAAAACAGCCGCGGTTTGAAACTCACCGGCCATGCCGCCAGGCAGGCCAGGCTGGTGATGAAGCTGGTGAGCAGGATCAACGGCATCGAGAGCCCGTCGGCTCCCACCGCCCAGGTGAGGCCAAGATCCGGCAGCCAGCTCACCCGTTCGGACAGCTGCAGACCACTCAGGCTGGGGTCATAGCCGGTGAGGTAGGCCGCAACGGTGATCAGGAAGGTGATCAGCGTCACGATCAGGGCGTACCAGCGCACCTGTTTGCCCTCGCCTTTGTCTGGAACCAGCGGAACCAGCAGGGCACCCACAATCGGCACCAGGATCGACAGGCTCAGCCATGGAACGGTTGCCTGCACCGGATCGCTGAGTCCGGCGACTGCGAATTCGAACACGCTGATCCGATCCTCACTGGATGGATCGTAGAAATCATGGCCGCTGTGTCATCACCTCGATAGGCGATGACACACATGGACGATGGGCCTTAAGCGATTGGTCCGCCGATCACGCCAAACAGCACCACCAGGCCGATCACACCGGCAAACACAATCAGGGCATAGAACTGGGCCCGTCCGGTCTCGAGATATTTGAGACCTTCGCCGCTGCCGAGGGTGAGCAGTCCGGTGAGGTTCACCACGCCATCCACCACTTTGGCGTCCACCTCGAGCACCTCCCGCGCCAGTTTGCGGCTGCCGCGAACGAACAGCTTTTCGTTCAACACATCGAGATACCACTTGTTGGCGAGGAAGGCATTCACCGCCGGGAAGCGGCCGGCCACCAGCTGCCCCAGATCAATCCGACGCAGGGCATAGGCCAGAACAGCAAGGCTGATGCCGGCAACGGAGATGGCCACGGAGGCGCCTGCCAGGGGGAGAAACTCGCCCCAGCTGAACTGTTCGGCCATCTCGAGGGCTTCTTCCGGATTGAGAAGGCCCGCAAAGCGGCTGTTCCATGGGGTGCCCAAGAGGCCAATTAGGACGGAAGGCACCGCCAGCACCGCCAAGGGGGCCGCCATCGGCCAGGCCGACTCGTGCACGCTGCCGCCATGGGCGTGGTGCTCGGAAGGATCCTTGCCAGCCGCGGTCAGCAGCTGGGCCTGCATGGCGGTGTCATTGCCGCGGAACTCCCCTTCAAAGGTGAGGAAGTAGAGCCGGAACATGTAGAAGGCCGTCATCCCCGCGGTCAGGAAGCCCACCACCCAGAGCAGTGGGTAGCTGTTGAAGGCCTGACCAAGAATTTCGTCCTTGCTCCAGAAGCCGGCCAGGGGCGGAATGCCGCTGATGGCGATACAGCCGATGAAGAAGGTGATCGAGGTGACGGGCATTTTTTTGCGCAGGCCGCCCATCAGGCGCATGTCCTGGGCAAGAACGGGCTCGTGGCCCACCACCTCCTCCATGGCATGGATGACGGAGCCTGATCCCAGGAACAACATCGCCTTGAAGAAGGCATGAGTCACCAGGTGGAAGATGCCGGCGACAGGGGCACCGCAACCCATCGCCAGCATCATGTAGCCGAGCTGGGAGACGGTGCTGTACGCCAGACCTTTCTTGAGGTCCATCTGGGTGAGGGCGATGGAAGCCCCCAGGAAGCAGGTGATCGTGCCAACGACGGCGATCACGGTTTGAACGATGGGGAACTGGGCGTAGAGGGGATCAAGGCGGGCCACCAGGAACACCCCTGCGGCCACCATCGTTGCGGCGTGAATCAGCGCTGAAATCGGCGTCGGGCCCTCCATGGCATCGGGCAGCCAAACGTGGAGGGGGAACTGGGCCGACTTGGCCATCGGACCCATGAACACCAGCAGGCAGAGCAGCAGCGCTGCCCATGGGGCCACCGTTCCGGCGGCCAGGCCGTTCTGCAGACCATCGGCGATTCCCTGGAAATCGAAGCTCCCAGTGGCCCAGAACAGGCCAAGGATGCCCAGCAGCAGGCCGAAGTCACCAACCCGGTTCACCACGAAAGCCTTCTGAGCGGCGTGGGCGGCACCATCGCGGTCGTACCAGAAGCCCACCAGCAGGTAGGAGCACATACCCACCAGTTCCCAGAAGACGTAGATCTCCAGAAGATTGGGGCTGATGATCAGACCCAGCATGGAGCTGCTGAACAGCGCCAGGTAGGTGAAAAAGCGCACATAGCCCTTGTCATGGGCCATGTAGCCGTGGGAGTACACCAGCACCAGCAGGGCGATGGTGGTGACCAGCGCCAGCATCACCGCCCCAAGCGGATCCACCACGTAGCCCATCGGCAGAACGAAGCTGCCAGCACTGGCCCAGACGAACAGATGCTCAACGGGCGGAGCCCCATTGAGCTGGTTGAACAGGATGCTGTAGCTGAGGCTCGCAGCTGCGCCAACACAGGAGATCAACAGCAGCGCAACGGGTTTGCGCAACCGATTGATCGTGCGGTTGAAGCTGATCAATCCCAACCCGGTCAGCACTGCGCCGAACAGGGGCAGAACCGGAATGAGCCAGGCGAGTTCCTCGGCCGAGGGCATCCGCATAAAGGAGGTTGGAGCGAGTGTAGGCAGCTCAGCCCATCAGGTTCTGGAGTGCTGAATTGCGCATCAACTCGGCAGCCGTCGGAATGAAGCGATGGGCCCACCAGAACACGCCGACGGCGATGGCGATGCCCAGTTGCGCCGGTCGAACGAATTCCTGCCACTGCAACTTCTGGCGTCCATCCAGCACCGCTGCGAAGGGCACGATTGAGGTGCTGGCCTTGAGCTCGTCAAAGGCTTCGCCGAAGCGGGCCTTCAGGCGCCGGTCGCCATGCCAGACGGCGAAGAGGTGATGGCCGATCAAGCCCACGCAGGTCACCAGCATGAAGCTGCTGCCGATCCAGAGGGCGTGGGTGAGGCACCAGAGGATTTGCCCGATGGCCTGGGGATGGCGGCTGATGCGGATGATCCCCGTGGCGTAAAGACGCACCTGCGGTTTCAGCACCGCCGGGATCTCCAGCAGGTTGTAGGTGGCTGGATAGAGGAAGAGAAAACTGATGGCGGTTCCGATCCACACGAGCGGAATCACCCCAGGCACGCCCTGGAGATTCCAAAGCCGCACCCCGTCGTAGCGATGGGCCAGGAACCATCCGATCACCACCACGGCCGAGGGAATGCTGGCTGCCGCGAAGATCAGGCGCCAGGCCCGTGCTCCGATCACGGCCTCAGCCCGGCTGCGCAGGGCAGCACCACCGCTGTGAATCACGGCAAACAGGATCAGCAGCACCAGCATCACGACGCTGCTGTGGTGGGTGGAGGCCATGGCGGCTGCGTTGGAAGGGCGTGATTCTGGCTGTCGGACGTGGCGGTCCTAAATTTCTGGTGTTCCTCCGGGTGTTCCGCGGTGGCCGATCTGCCGTTCACCCTCGACCAGCTGCGGATCCTTCGCGCGATTGTCAGTGAGGGCAGCTTCAAGAAGGCAGCCGATAGTCTTTACGTCACCCAGCCCGCCGTCAGCCTTCAGATCCAGAACCTGGAGAAGCAGCTGGAGGTTTCGCTGTTTGATCGCGGCGGGCGCAAGGCGCAGCTCACTGAAGCTGGCCATCTGCTGCTGAGTTATTGCGACCGGATCCTCAGCCAGTGCCACGAAGCCTGTCGGGCCCTGGATGATCTCCACAACCTCAAAGGTGGGTCCCTGATCGTGGGGGCAAGCCAGACCACCGGCACCTATCTGATGCCCCGGATGATCGGCCTGTTCCGCCAGAAATATCCGGACGTGTCCGTGCAGCTCCAGGTTCACAGCACCAGACGCACGGGCTGGAGTGTGGCCAACGGTCAGATCGACTTGGCGATCATCGGTGGTGAATTGCCGGCGGAACTCAATGAACTGCTGCAGGTGGTGCCCTACGCCAGTGATGAGCTGGCGCTGGTGCTGCCGGTGAAGCACCCCTTGGCCCGACTGGCTGAACTCACCAAGGAAGACTTGTATCGACTGGGCTTCGTCTGCCTCGATGCGCAATCCACCACCCGGAAGATGGTTGACCAGCTTCTGGCACGCTCCGGCCTGGATGTGCAGCGCCTGCGCATCGATATGGAGCTGAATTCGCTGGAAGCCATCAAGAACGCCGTTCAGGCGGGCCTGGGCGCCGCCTTTGTCCCTGTGGTGTCGATCGAGCGGGAGTTATCGGCGGGCACGATTCACCGGCCCCAGGTGGCTGATCTGCAGGTGCGGCGCCAGCTCAAGTTGATCACCCATCCCGCCCGCTACTGCTCACGCGCCTCGGTGGCCTTCCGCAATGACGTTCTGCCCGTTTTTGCCAGCGCTGACAGCCCGATTCGTCAGGCAGCGAAGCTCGTGCCTGAAGCGATCGGGGAGCAACTGGTTCAGAACTGATCGGCCTCGGGTGTCACGCCCACAGCGTCATCTGCCACGCCTCGGGTGAGGAATTTGTTCTCACTGATGTCGGTTTGGTAGACGCAGCGCACCACGGGCTTGTCCCGAACAGAGCCGATGTAGGCAAAGGTGTTCATCCGTTGTTTGCACTCACGCTCCTGCTCGGCGGTGATGGCCCCCTCCTTGCGCAGCACCGACCAGTTCTCCCGACGGATCACACAACCCGGTTGCAGGGTTGGCTGGGTCACAAAGCTGCTGGAGGGGTTGAGCGTCGTGTACATCTCGATGTCCATGACGAAGGCGCTCGCCCCCCACTGGCGGCAGAACTCCGGGTCGGGAACGGCCATGTCCAGTTGCTGGGAGCTGGCGATGTTTCCCTGGTCTCCCGTCGTGGTGCTGGTGACAGCGCTGCCGATACCGATTCCCACCACGAGAACTCCTGCCAAGACGGCCACGGTGAGGGTGCTGAATTGAAAGCCGCCCTGGCCGCCTCCACCACCTGGTGGCGGGCCGGGAGGACGGCCGTATCCGCCCCGGGCTGGAGCGTCATAGCGGTCCCGCTCACCGCGGTTGTAGCGGCCATCACGCGGTCGGCGGCCGCCGCGGTCGTAGCGCGAGCCGGTCACAACAGTTCTGGGGTGCGGGGCAGGCCCATGGAGAAGTTCTGCACGCGGCCATCCGGGTTGTAGCTGAGTTCTCCGGCCTGGAGCAGTTGCCGGATGAATCCCTCCAGGTCTGTACCAATGCGGCGCAGGGTGTAGTCACTCAGTTCGCCACCGGCTGCGGCATCCACCAGTTCCTTGAAGCGTCCCTGCACCTTGGCGAGGCTGGCTGCATCCCAGAGAAATTCGTTGTCGGGATCCAGATCCAAGGTCAGTCGGTCATCCGAAGGAACCAGATCCTCCTCTTGAAGTGCTGCTGTGAACAGGCGCACGTGGCGGGTGGTGCACTTGAGAAGGGTGTCAGCCAAGACGCGCCCACGGGAAAGCTGACACGACTTTAAGAAGCGAACGGGGGTCAAGCCCTTTTAAGGTTGGTTTCACTTTCGAGACGGCCGCATGCGCGTCGCTATTGCCGGAGCTGGTCTTGCTGGACTCTCCTGTGCCAAATACCTGGCGGATGCCGGCCACACCCCCATCATTGTGGAAGCCAGGGATGTTCTCGGCGGCAAGGTGGCGGCCTGGAAAGACGAAGACGGCGACTGGTACGAAACCGGCCTGCACATCTTCTTCGGGGCCTACCCGAACATGCTGCAGCTGTTCAAGGAGCTGAACATCGAAGACCGGCTGCAGTGGAAGAGCCATTCGATGATCTTCAACCAACCCGAGGAGCCCGGCACCTACAGCCGCTTTGATTTCCCTGATCTGCCGGCACCTGTGAATGGTGTGGCGGCGATCCTGGGCAACAACGACATGCTCACCTGGCCGGAGAAGATCAGCTTCGGCCTGGGACTGGTCCCCGCCATGCTCCGGGGTCAGGGGTATGTCGAGGAGTGCGACAAGTATTCCTGGACGGAGTGGCTGCGGATCCACAACATCCCAGAGCGGGTGAATGATGAGGTGTTCATCGCCATGAGCAAGGCGCTGAATTTCATCGATCCCGATGAGATCTCCGCCACCGTGGTGCTCACGGCCCTGAACCGCTTCCTGCAGGAGAAGAACGGCTCCCAGATGGCGTTCCTGGATGGCGCACCGCCGGAGCGCCTCTGCCAGCCGGTGGTCGAGCACATCGAATCACTGGGTGGTGAGGTGCATCTCGACAGCCCCCTGCGTGAGATCAAGCTCAATCCCGATGGTTCTGTGGCGGCCTTCCACATCGGTGGCGTGAAGGGCAAGGAAAGCTTCGACCTCACCGCTGATGCCTACGTCAGTGCCTTGCCGGTGGATCCCTTCAAGCTGCTGCTGCCCGAGCCCTGGAAGCAGATGGAAGTGTTCCAGAAGTTGGATGGCCTCCGGGGTGTCCCTGTGATCAACCTGCACCTCTGGTTCGATCGCAAGCTCACCGACATCGACCATCTGTTGTTCAGCCGCTCCCCTCTGCTCAGCGTGTATGCCGACATGAGCATCACCTGCAGGGAGTACGAAGATCCCGACAAGTCGATGCTTGAGCTGGTTTTTGCTCCTGCTAAAGACTGGATCGGCCGCCCCGATGAGGAGATCATCGAGGCCACCATGGGCGAGCTCAAGAAGCTGTTCCCGATGCACTTCAGTGGCGACAACCCCGCCACCCTGCGCAAATACAAGGTCGTGAAGACGCCGTTGTCCGTTTACAAGACGACTCCCGGCTGCCAGGAGCTTCGCCCGGATCAGACCACCCCGATAAAGAACTTCTTCCTCGCGGGCGATTACACCATGCAGCGCTATCTCGCCTCGATGGAGGGTGCTGTTCTCAGCGGCAAGCTCTGCGCCAGTGCGGTGGACCGCAAGACAGGTCAGCTGGCATCATCGACCTCTTCCAGTGAGCCTGTGACGGCCTGAGCCATGCCCCTCGCCTCCCCGGATCTCGACGCAGCCTTTGAGGCCTGCCGTCGGGAAACCGCCGAGTGGGCCAAGACGTTCTATATAGGCACCTTGCTTCTCCCTCCGGAGAAGCGGCGTGCCATCTGGGCGATCTATGTGTGGTGCCGGCGCACGGATGAGTTGATGGACAGTCCGGAGGCCCAGGCGCGTCCGGTGGAGGAGCTTGCAGAGCGGCTCGACCGTTGGGAAGAGAAGACCCGTGCTGTTTTTGAGGGTCGGGTGGAGGACGACCTGGATGCGGTGATGGTCGACACCCTGGAGCGCTTTCCCCAGGGCATTCAGCCTTACCTCGACATGATCGAGGGCCAGCGGATGGACCTCACCTGGACCCGCTACCCTCGCTTTGAAGACCTCAAGCTCTACTGCTATCGCGTAGCAGGCACCGTTGGCCTGATGACCCAGGGGGTGATGGGCGTCGACCAGGCCTACACCTCAGCCCCCTGGAGCGACTGTCCGGACACCTCCGATGCTGCCGTCGCCCTGGGGATCGCCAACCAACTCACCAACATCCTTCGGGATGTGGGGGAAGACCGGGGCCGTGGTCGTATCTATCTGCCCCAGGAAGATCTCGAGCGGTTCGGTTATTCAGAGGAGGAGCTGATGGCCGGAATCCTCAATAACGCCTGGCGTGCGTTGATGCGCTTCCAGCTGGAGCGGGCTCGCGATTGGTATGCCCGCTCCGAAGCCGGAGTCCGTTGGCTGTCCGCCGATGCGCGCTGGCCGGTGTGGACGTCGTTGCGCTTGTACCGCGGCATCCTGGATGAAATTGAACGGGTCGATTACGACGTGTTCAATCACCGTGCCTATGTGGCCAAGGTCAACAAGCTGCTTGATCTGCCCCGTTCATTCCTGTTGGCGCAGTCACGCTAAAAACCCCTGCCGGGATGACCGGCAGGGGTGGAGTTGATCTTCTTTTTCCCTTGATGAGATCAGCGACGGATTAAACCGCCGTCTTCTGGTTGGCCAGCAGATCCTTGAGCTTGGACAATTCGCCGGCCCAGCGGGGGTCTGGAGCGCCTTCGCTCTTCGCATCGCTGTGGACCACCTTGTTCACAGCCTTGCGGGCGACTTGAGGTTGGCCGGCTGCATTGGGAGCTCCACGACGGTTGCCGCCAGCATTGTTGTCGCGACGCTCGGAGCGCTCGACCCGCAGGGCACTGCCACCGAACTCCTTGCCGTTGAGAGTTTCGATCACGGCGTCGGCCAGTTTCGGATCGTCCACGTTGGCGAAGCCGAAACCGCGGCATGCACCGGTTTCGCGGTCGAGAACAGACTTGAACCGAATCCCTTCTCCCACCGACTTGAGCAGAGCCACCAGCTCCTGTTCTTCAAAGGTCTGCGGCAGGTTGCCGATGTACAGGCGGATGCTCATGAAGGAAAGGAAATGCGATCTGTCGGTGTCTGACCGTCATCATTGACACCAGGAAAGTTAATCACAGAGCCTCGCTTTCACGGGTCAAGAAATGTTGGGCCTCCTTCAGTGCCTCGCTTGGGGTCTGGATGCGTCCAAAGGCATGTTCAAGCTTCAGATGATGCAGCAGGCGTCCGAGACGGGGGCCGGGTTCGACCTCCAGGGCCGTCAGCAGGCCATTGCCGTCGACCGGGGTTCTGGGGTGGAAAAGAGGGTCCTCGGCGTTGCGCCATCGACGCAGCCAGATTTCTTTTTCGGGCATGGGCAGTTGCAGGGCCAGGGCGGGGAGATCCCCCTCGAGCTCCTCATGCAATTGCAGTCGATCGCTCTCGGGTAGCGCGTCCGGTGCCTGGCCGGTGCGTTGCTGCCAGCTCCGCAGCCGTTTGCAGCGCTGGCGCAGGGCGCGACTGGCGCGAAGTTGGCTGAGGCCCTCATCGCTCACCAGGGCCGTCAGCCGCGCCAGGGGCACTGCTTCTGCGGCTTCCTCGCTGGTCAGGCCATCGATGTTGCCGGGCGTGGGAGGTTGCCCTCCGGCCGCCCAGGGATGCAGCAACGGCAGGCTTGTGAGGGCTGCCATCGCGGCGTCAGCGTGTTCGCCCCGCACCAGGCGCTGCAGCTCCGCCAGGATTCGCTCCGGTGCCGCTTCCGGAAGCCGTGCGGCGTGGCGCTCAATCCACGCCATGGTCTGGCTAGACATGGTGAGAGGGATTTCCGCCATCAGCCGCAATCCCCGCAGCAACCGCAGAGGGTCGTCGATGAGGTTGGCTTCCGAGACGGCGGTCAGGCAGCCCTGCTGAAGGTCGCTCAGTCCCCCTGTGGGGTCCCACAGCTCTCCCCAGGGCTGGAGCGACACGGCGATGGCATTGAGCCGGTAGTCGCGCCGCCAGAGGTCGTCTTCGATGCGGTCTCCGTCCTGTCGGGCGATGTCGACCGTCCAGCCCCCAAGCACCAGCCGAGCAATGCTCCGTTCCGCGTCCAGCACCACACACGTGCCATGGAGCTCCTGGGCCAGGGCCTTGGTCAGAGCGATGGCATCGGATGGGACCACCAGGTCAAGATCCGGCTGTTCCTGGAGACGGTCCAGCAAGCCATCCCGCACGGCGCCACCCACCAGCGCCGTGCCCTCCGGAAGCCGTGCCAGGGGGAGAGGCCATTGGGCTGGAGCCAGTCGCTCTCGCAGCTGGTCAAGCAATACGTTGCCGGAGCCTTGGGCCATCAGAATGGGGGGAGTGAACGGCCTCGGGAGGCATGTGCATCTGCGTGGATTGCAGCTGGGTCGACCGTTGTCAGGCCTATCACGCAGTTGAGCGTCAGCATGGTGTTCCGCATCTAGCCCAGGCCCCGGATTTTGAGCCAGACGCGCCCCGCATCCACGTGTCGGTGATGGATCTCCCCGATGGCCAGGCCGGGATTGAGTGGGATGTGCGTTCCTGCTCCAGCTTCAAGGCGGATCCAGGCCGGTGGCAGCGTTGCCGTCCTGGACAGGAGCTGCCCCGATGACGGCTCCACCGCTGCTGCTTGCCCTGCACAGCTGTTCCGACTGCTTTGGCATGGCGCTGCTGGATCCTCAGCAGCCTGGGGCAGAGCCCCTGGTGCAGGCTCATCCGGATGGCCGGGGCCTCTCCAACAGCTTGATTTCGCGGGTTCAGGCGCTCCTCCCTCCTGAGCGTTGGCCCCAGTTGCAGGGCCTTGCCGTCGCGACGGGACCCGGCGGCTTCACCGGCACCCGCCTCACGGTGGTGATGGCCCGCACCCTGGCGCAACAGCTGGATTGCCCCCTGCTGGGGGTGAGCAGCTATGCCCTGATGGCCCCACGCCTGGAGCGGCAACTGCCCCAAGCCATGCAGGGGGAACCGTTCTGGATCACCCAGGAGTTGCCCCGGCGCGGGGTGGTGGGTGGTCAGTACCGGATCACGGCCGGGCAGGTTCACGAACTCAGCCTGCCGACCTTGCTGCCTCAGGGGGCATCACCCAAGCCTGCTGTTGAGGTGCAGCTGGATGTGGAAGCGGATGTGGCGCGGCTCCTGCAGCTGTTGCAGCGCAGCCATGCCGCCAGGGCTGCAATGCCCTGGGCTGAGGTGCTGCCGATCTACCCCACGTCACCTGTTGGACAGGTTTGATGGCGGGCGTGCGTACAGGGCTACTGCTGGGAGCTGGTTTGATGGCCTGGCTGTTGGGGCCCGGCCCGCTGTCGCCCTATCGGCGGGCTCTGTTGGATCGCAGCCCGCCCCAGCTGGTGCTGGTGCTCGGGGGTGATGTGGACAGGGAACGAATGGGTGCCCGGTTGGCACGTCAGCTCGATCTACCCCTGCTGGTGAGCGGCGGCAGCAACCGTGAGTACGCCGAATGGATGCTCAGTGAGGAGCGCTTCAATCCCGACCGCGTCACCCTGGATTACCGGGCCCGTGACACCCTCAGCAATTTCACGTCTGTGGTGGATGAGCTGCAGGCGGATGGTGTTCGCCACGTGCTGCTGGTGACCAGCGAAGACCACCTGCCCCGCTCTATGGCGGTGGGCCAGGTGGTGGCCGGCAGTCGCGGAATTCAGCTCACCGGCGTTCCCGTGGCCTGCCGCGAGGACTGCACCCAGGAGGGACGCCTCAAGCAATGGAGTGATTGGCTTCGTGCGGTGGCGTGGGTGATGACCGGTCGCGACCTCAGGGATGCTGCGGACCCTGATCCAGCAGAGCGTTGATGCGTTCCTGCAGCAGAGCGGTGGTGGCATCCAGATCAGGCCTGCGGCGACTGGCCGGGGCTGGAATGGGGTCGCCGATGCGCAGCTGAATCGGCACAAGGCGCGGCCAGCTGCGCCCGCTGCCCAAGGCGCGGTGGCTGTTGCAGATGGCCACCGGCAGCAGCGGGGCTCCCGTGCGAGCCGCAAGCAGGGCCGCTCCGGGGAGTGGGTTGTTGATCCGGCCGTCGTTCTGTCGGGTGCCGTCCAGGAACACCCCCGTTGCCCAGCCTTCTTCGAGTCGAGCCGTTGCGGTGCGGATCGCTTCACGATCGCTGGCACCTCGCCGCACGGGATAAGCACCACAGGCCCGGATCAAGCGCCCCAGCAACGGGATGCTGAACAGTTCTGCCTTAGCCATGAAGGCCACGGGGCGTCCCAGGGCATGGCCCAGCAAGGGCGGGTCCAGGTGCGAACCATGGTTGGCCACCACCACAAGGGGGCCTTGCATGGGCACTCGGTTGTTCCCGGAGGTCGATCCGCGGAACAGCAAGCGGAAGACCGGGAACACCAGCAGGCTGCTGACCAGCCGGTAGGTGAGGCTCGGCTTGGGGGTGCGGACGAGGCTGGATTGACTCACTGTCCGAGGTCTCCAGCCCCGGAGATCTGGGCGGTGGTGACCCCGCTCATGCTGCGTTTGGCCAGGCCGCTGAGCACGTTGCCCGGACCGATTTCCACCAGGGTGTTCACACCGCTGTCGGTCATCGCTGCCATGGTTTCGCGCCAGCGCACACCGGTGGTCATCTGCTGCTTCAGGCGCTGTTTGAGCTCGTCCGCACTGGTGCTGGCGCTGGCGGCGCTGTTGCTGAGTACTGGAACGCGGGCATCCAGGAAGGGCACGTTGTCCAGCTCGGCGGCGAAGCGTTCAGCCGCCTCCGCCATGAACGGGGAGTGGAAGGCTCCGGAGACGGCCAGGGGGATGGCGCGTTTGCATTTCAGGGCTCCACTCACGCGTTCCACGGCCTCTGGAGAGCCAGAGATCACCACCTGCGCATCGCTGTTGTCGTTGGCGATGCTGACGCCGTCCGTGGCGGCCACCAGATCGTCCAGCTGAGCGCGATCGAAGCCGATCACGGCCGTCATGGCGCCGCCCCCGGCGTTCGCCATCAGTTCTGAGCGGGTTTTCATCAGCTGCAGACCGGTCTCCAGCCCAAATACCCCTGCGCTGTACAGAGCAACCAGCTCGCCCAGGCTGTGGCCGGCCACCAGCGCAGGCTCGCGGCCCTGCTGCTGAAGGTTGTCGGCCAGCACCGATTCGATCACAAACAGGGCGGGCTGGGTGTTGCGGGTGTCGTTGAGGTCATCCAGGCCATCACCACCGCCGCTTTCCCCTTGGCAGATCGCCAGCAGATCACGCCCCAGCAGCTCGGAGGCCATGGCGAAACGCTCGCGGCTGCCTTCGATGCTGAGCAGCGCTTCTGCCATGCCCACTTTTTGAGAGCCCTGACCGGGAAAGACCCAGGCGATCGTCATTGCTGTGTTCTGCAGACCGTGCCGGAGATTAGGCGGGCCCGCTCCAGCGGAAGAGGGCTGCACCCCAGCTCAATCCCGCTCCGAATCCACTGCTGGCGATGCGGTGGCCGGGTTGGATGCGGCCATCCCGCACGGCTTCATCCAGCATCAGGGGAATGGTGGCCGCCGAGGTGTTGCCGTAGTGGGCCAGGTTGCTGAGCACTTTTTCGGAGGGCACCGAGAAGCGATCCGCCACGGCATCAAGGATGCGCTGGTTGGCTTGATGCAGCAGCAGCCAATCCAGGCAATCTGCGGCAACACCACCCTGTGCAAGCAGCTTCTCGAGAATCGCCGGCACCTCGCGCACCGCGAATTTGTAGACCTCCTGACCGTTCATCTGGATGGGGTCGAAGCCGCCGCATTGATGGCTGGCGTCCCCCACCAGGGGCTGGCGCTGGTTCACCTGGGGCAGCTGGAGCACTTCGCCGCGGCTGCCATCGGAGCGCAACAGGAATCCGTCGAGATCGTCCTGGCCGTTCTCTGAGGCCTCCAGCACCACGGCACCGGCCGCGTCACCGAAGAGAACGCAGGAGCGGCGATCGTCCCAGTTCACCCAGCGGCTGAGTTGATCGGCTCCCACCACGAGGATGCGGCGCATCGCCCCGCTGCGCAGATACTGGGCGGCGGTCACAACCGCGAAGAGAAAGCCGCTGCAGGCAGCGGTGAGATCAAAGGCCGCGGCATGGGTGGCGCCGAGGCGCGCCTGCAGCCTTGGGGCCGAACCGAACAGGTCGTCTGGGGTGGAGGTGGCCAACAGGATGAGATCGAGGCTGTCGGCCGACCAACCGGCCATCTCCAAGGCGCGTTCCGCCGCCAACCCGCTCAGTTCCGCCAGGGATTCGTCGCTGTTGACCACCCGTCGCGCGGCAATGCCTGTGCGACTGCGGATCCATTCGTCACTCGTCTCAACCCGCTGGCCCAGCTCTGCGTTGCTGATCGAGCGGCTGGGCGTCGCGCTGCCAGACCCTCGGAACAACACCCCCCTGGTTGTGCTGAGCGGCTCGACCAAGACGGAGGTTGATTGACGTCGCGTCAGTCAATCACAACCCTGTTGCAGCGTGGCGAGATCCTCCATCACCCCATGGCTGGCTGCGGAGTGGGCAATTCGCAGGGCACTGACCACTGAGAGGGCCTTGCTGCTGCCGTGGCCGATCACGGAAATGCCGTTCACGCCCAGAAGCAGGGCACCACCGTGTTCGGCATGGTCGAGCCGCTTCTTGATGCGCTTCAGGTTGCTGCGCAGAAACGCTGATCCCACCTTGCCGCGACGCCCTCGGGGCAGCTCCGCCCGCAGCACCCCCAGCAGAACACTGCCGACGGACTCCAGGAACTTCAGCAGCACATTGCCGGTGAATCCATCGCAGACCACCACATCGAAGTCGCCCGAAAGCACATCCCGGCCTTCGCAGTTGCCGGCGAAGTGGAGCCTGGATTCGTCCCGCAGCAATTCGTGGGTCCTCAAGGAGAGATCGTTCCCCTTGCACTCCTCCTCGCCAATGTTCAGCAGGCCGATGCGTGGCCGTTTCACCTGCAGCACATCCCGGCTGTAGATGTTCCCCAGCAGGGCGAACTGGTGCAAGTAGGTGGGCTTGCAGTCCATGTTGGCGCCCACATCGAGCACCAACACCGGCTTGCCTGGATCCTTGGTGGGGAACAGAGCACCGATGGCGGGGCGGTCGATGCCCTTCAGCCGTCCCAGCCGAAAAATCGCCGAGGCCATCACCGCCCCGGAATTGCCGGCGGAGTACACCGCCTCGGCCTCGCCTTTCTTCACGAGGTCCATGGCCACATTGATGCTGGCGTCCCGTTTGCGCCGCACCGCCGTGGCTTCGTCATCCATGCCGATGGAGGGCCCGCTGGCCACCAGGTCCAGATGTCCTGCCGCACGCGCACTCTCCAAGGCTTCGCGTAGCCCGAGGCTGGTGGCGGCAGCCATCACCCTGTCGATCTCCCCCACGAAGCGGATCTTCAGCGGCAGCCGGTCAATGGCGTCCAGGCATCCCTCCAGGATCGGCCCCGGCGCATGGTCACCGCCCATGCCATCGACGGCCACCCAGAGGCGCTCTGCATCGTCGATCTCATCGGCATCGGTGCCCCCCTGCAGCCAGCGCAGGGGATCAAACCCCAGCGGTTGGAGCACGCTGCTGGCCACCGTGCCTGCTCCGGAGACAACGGTTTCGGCCACGTTGCCGGCCATCGAACCCGCGGCCGTTGCTGAGCTTGCAGCTCCATCAACGATGGTTGTGACGGCGGCATTGCGCCGATACCAAATCACCAGGCGACGGATCGCCCGAGGACGGTTTGTTTTATGCCGCGGCTGAGGGGCCGGGGTGGGATCAGGGTCCTTCGGAGGCAACGGAATCGACGATGCGCTGGAACAGGTAGCCGGTGCCCCGAGCTGTGAGGATCAACTCGGGATTGGCAGGATCATCCTCCAATTTGGAGCGCAGACGGGAGATATGAACATCAACCACCCGGGTGTCCACATGGCGCTCCGGGGTGTAGCCCCACACCTCTTTGAGGATTTCGCCGCGGTTGAACGGCTCGCCGGAACGGCTCACCAGCAGTTCCAACAGGCTGAATTCCATCCCCGTTAGGCGGATGCGTTCATCGCCGCGGAACACCTGGCGTTTGTTGGTGTCGATGCGCAGGTCGCTGACCTGGATGACGCCGGAGTTGGGAATGCCCGCCACCTGCTCCTTGTCGACCCGGCGCAGCACGCAGCGGATGCGGGCTTCCAGCTCCTTCGGGCTGAAGGGCTTCACCACATAGTCATCGGCACCGAGCTCAAGCCCGGTGATGCGGTCAGCCACGTCGCCGAGGGCCGTCAGCATCACGATGGGAACGTCGGATTCCTTGCGCAGCTCCTGGCAGACGCCATAGCCGTCCAGCTTTGGCATCCTCACGTCCAGCACCACCAGGTCGGGGGTGCAGGTGGGGAACAATTCCAGGGCTTCGGTGCCGTCGCAGGCGGTTACGACGTTGTATCCGATCATGGATAGACGGGTTTCCAGGATCCGTCGGATTGATGCCTCGTCGTCGACCACGAGGATCGTTTCCTTGGTGGGAGCCGTGGCCGTCATGGGCACCGAGGCGTTAGTCACTTCTCGCCACAAATAAAAGGGCAGCCCCCCGGTCTGTTCATTCAACGGCAACTTTCTTCACAGTTCGCAGTGCCCAAATCCACCGCTGTTTTCATCTGTCAGGTCTGTGGAGCCCGTGCCCGACAGTTTTTCGGCCGTTGCCCGGAGTGCGGAAGCTGGAATTCGCTGGTGGAGCAATCCCAGCCCGCCGACGATGGCCGTCGCCGCCGCAGTGCTCCGGATCCGGAGCAGGCCGCTGCCCCGCGGCGCTCCACGGCCATGGCCTCGCTGGAGGATCAGCCGCTGCAGCGGCTGGCGACAGGGTCGGCGGAATTTGACCGCGTTCTGGGTGGGGGCCTGGTTCCCGGTTCGCTGGTGCTGGTGGGAGGTGATCCGGGCATCGGCAAGAGCACATTGCTGCTGCAGAGCGCCTCGGCCATGGCGGCCGGTGCATCCGTGCTCTATGTGAGTGCTGAGGAATCAGCGCAGCAGGTGAAGCTGCGCTGGCAGCGGCTTGCCGGGGGGGCATCGGAGCTGCAGTTGCTGGCCGAAACCGATCTGGAACTGGTGCTGGAGGAGCTGGAGGCCCTTCGCCCCGCTGTGGCGATCATCGACAGCATTCAGGCGTTGCATGACGCCAACCTCACCAGTGCGCCGGGGTCCGTCGGTCAGGTGCGTGAATGTGCGGCTGCCCTGCAACGGCTGGCGAAACGCCAGAACATCTCGTTGTTGTTGGTGGGCCACGTCACCAAAGAAGGCATGTTGGCCGGCCCGAAGGTGTTGGAACACCTCGTGGACGCGGTGCTCACCTTCGAGGGAGACCGCTTCGCCAGTCATCGCCTGCTGCGGGCCGTCAAGAACCGCTTCGGTGCCACCCATGAGTTGGGTTTGTTTGAGATGCAAAGCGGTGGCCTGGCCGAGGTGGGCAACCCCAGTGAGCTGTTCCTCAGCGATGCCCGCGCCTCCGGTGTCGCCACGATCGTGGCCTGTGAGGGCACGCGCTCGTTGGTGGTGGATCTGCAGGCCTTGGTGAACGTCACCAGCTATGCCAGTCCGCGACGCACGGCGACAGGGATCGGCACCAACCGTCTGCACCAGATCCTCGCGGTGCTGGAGAAGCACATGGGACTGCCGCTCTCCCGCTTCGACTGCTATCTGGCCGTGGCCGGTGGCCTGGAGGTGGAGGAGCCTGCGGCGGATCTGGGGGTCGCTGCAGCGGTAGTTGCCAGCTTCAGAGATCTCACCCTGCCTGCGGGCACGGTGTTGATCGGCGAGCTTGGTTTGGGGGGGCAGTTGCGCCCTGTAGGTCAGCTGGAGCTTCGGCTGCAGGAAGCGGCCCGGCTGGGCTTCCAGCGGGCCGTCGTCCCCCGGGGCAGTGGCCTGGGCGATCTGGCTTCGGGTTTGGATCTCGCTCTTCTGGAGGCCGACAGCGTCACCGAAGCCCTGGTGCTGGCGCTCGGTGATGCCGTGCAGCCCGACCAGGACTGATTCAGAAGTAAACGTCCACGTTGCTGCGGCCCGTGGACTTCAGCCAGTTCTCGATGTCCAGATAACCGCCGGGATTGAGGCGCACGGCCTGGGTCCAGACGTCAGCGGCCTGGTCGAACCAGCGATCCGCTGCGTCCTGCTCACCGCCTTCCTCGGCGATGCGGCCCCACTTCTCGTAAATCAGCCCCATGTTCTTCAGGCAGGAGGGCTGGTTCGGGTTTTCCTCGAGCGCCTTGCGGTAGGTCTCGATCGCCCGCTCCTCCTCGCCGTTGGACATGTAGATGATGGCCATGTTCTTGAGGGTTTCGCTCCGGTCGGTGGAGTTCTCCTCGAGCTTCAGGGCCTCCTCGTAGTTCTCCAGCGCTTCGGCGTAGTCGCCATCGTTCTGGGCGGAGAGGCCATCCCTGTAATAGACGTAGGCCTCCTTGGAGCGGGCATTGATCGGCAACAACTTGACGATCAGGTCCGCCATCACCGTGAAGCTCTTGTCAATGAAGTTGTCGTTGCGGTTGCTGCGGGGCACGGCGCTCCGGCGGACGGACCCCCATCCTGACGGGACCGGAGCCCGACCTAGCCTGCTCGTAAAGATCCCTGTTGCGTAAACACCTGTGAGCCCTTCGGTTCAGACCGTCGTCCTGGATGTGGAAGGGATGAAATGCGGCGGTTGCGTCCGCGCTGTGGAAACCACCCTGCTGGATCAGCCCGGTGTTCAGCGCGCCGATGTGAATCTGGTCAGCCGCTCGGCCTGGCTCGATCTCACTGCCGGTGAGAGTGATGTGGATGGTGTCTTGAAAGCCCTTGCAGACAGAGGCTTTCCGGCCAAGGAGCGTTCCCTGGATGCCCCGATCGGAGCGGCGGCTGCCGGGCAGGCGCTGCCGGGCTGGTGGCAGCAATGGCGACAGCTGATGGTGGCCCTGGTGCTGCTGTTGCTGTCGGTGCTGGGGCATCTCAGCGAGGCCGGTCACCTGTCGCTTCCCTTGATCGGCAGCCTGCCTTTCCACGCCACGTTGGCCACGGTGGCTCTGCTGGGGCCGGGCCGTCCGATCCTGGTGGGTGGTGTTGCGGCTGCTCGCGCAGGGGCCCCCAGCATGGATTCCCTCGTGGGCCTGGGGGTGAGCAGTGCCTATGTGGCCAGCCTGGTGGCCTTGGTTTGGCCCCAGGTGGGTTGGCCCTGCTTTTTCAATGAACCGGTGATGTTGCTGGGATTCGTCCTGCTGGGACGTTTCCTCGAGGAACGGGCCCGTTTCCGGACCGGTCAGGCCCTGCAGCAACTGGCTGAGCTCCAGCCGGACACGGCGCGCCTGCTGTTGAGCGACGGGGCGATTCGTGAGGTGCGCGTTGGTGCTCTCAGGCCCGGTGAAACCGTGCAGTTGCTGGCCGGTGACCGCATTCCGGTGGATGGGGTGGTGCTTGAGGGGGCCTCAGCCGTTGATGTGTCCAGCCTCACCGGTGAGCCCTTGCCACTGCAGGCGGAGCCCGGCACGGAGTTGTCCTCCGGCAGCCTCAATCTGGAGTCAACCCTGGCGTTGAAGGTCACCCGTGTCGGTGCCGAAACCGCCCTGGCCCGGATCATTCGTCTGGTGGAGCAGGCCCAGGCCCGTCGGGCCCCCATCCAGGGCCTGGCCGATCGTGTGGCAGGCCGTTTTTGCTATGGCGTGATCGGCCTGGCCCTCGCGACCTTTCTGTTCTGGTGGTTGTTCGGCGCTGAACACTGGCCTGAGGTTCTGCAGGCGTCAGCCCCTGGGATGCCCATGACCCATGCGATGTCCCATGGGATGGACCATGGCCATGGGATGCATCACGGCGGCTTGGGCAGTGGAGCCAGCACCCCGATGGGTCTGGCCCTGCAACTGTCAATCGCTGTGCTGGTGGTCGCCTGTCCCTGTGCCCTGGGTCTGGCGACCCCCACTGTGATCACGGTGGCCACCGGCTTGGCAGCACGGCGCGGCTGGCTGTTCCGCGGTGGTGATGTGATCGAAACAGCCGCCGGTTTGGACCATGTGGTCTTCGACAAGACCGGCACACTCACCTTGGGTCGTCCCCTCGTGACCGATGTGTACGGGAATGACCCGGATCATTTGTTGCAGCTCGCGGCCAGCCTGGAGCAAAGCAGCCGCCATCCCTTGGCCTACGCCCTGCTGCAGGAGGCCCAGCGCCGGGAGCTCGCGCTTCTGGACTGCGAGGACGTTCGCACCGTCTCCGGCCAGGGCCTGGAGGGCCACGTAGACGGTGCATCGGCTCAGGTGCGTGCTGGCAAGCCCGACTGGTTGGAGGAGCAGGGTGTTGCCATCGCCCCCGCCGCCCAGGACTGGCTCTCTACCGCTGAAGGCTCGGTGGTGGCTGTTGCTGTGGGAGCTGTCCTGGTGGGCCTGGTGCAGATCGAGGATCAGCTGCGCCCGGATGTTGCCCCGGCATTGCAACGCCTGCGTTCTCACGGTCTGGCGCTTTCGGTGTTCAGTGGTGATCGGCAGGCGGCTGTGCAGCGCCTTGGTCAGCAGCTTGGCTTTGCCGCCAAGGATCTGGGCTGGCAGATGCTGCCGGAGCAGAAGCTGCAGCGCCTCGAGCAGCTGCGGCAGGCCGAGCGGGTGGCCATGGTGGGCGATGGCATCAACGATGCGCCGGCCCTGGCCGCGGCTGATCTTGGGATTGCCATTGGCACTGGAACTCAGATCGCGCAGGACTCCGCTGGTCTGGTGTTGCTCGGCGATCGGCTCGACAACCTGCCCGAAGCCCTCAGCCTGGCGCGCCGCACCCTGGTGAAGGTGCGGCAGAACCTGTTCTGGGCCTTCGGTTACAACCTGATTGTTCTTCCGGTGGCCGCCGGTGCCTTGCTCCCCAGCCATGGGGTGCTGCTGTCGCCCCCATTGGCGGCGCTGTTGATGGCCCTGAGTTCGATCACGGTGGTGCTCAATGCCCTGGCTCTTCGCTTGCCATGACAGGTCGCTTCATTGTTCTGGAGGGCATCGATGGCTGCGGCAAGTCCACGCAGATCCAGCATCTGGTCGAGTGGTTGCCCAACAGCGGTCTGATGCCGAAGGGTGCTGCTGTGGTCTGCACCTGTGAGCCCGGAGGCACTCCTCTGGGGCGCTCGATCCGTGAACTCCTGCTGCACACGGCAGACCAGGAGGCACCAGCTCCCACCGCTGAATTGTTGCTGTATGCCGCCGATCGGGCTCAGCATGTTGAAACGCTGATCCGTCCTGCGCTGGAACGTGGTGATTGGGTGATCAGCGATCGTTTCTCGGGATCAACCCTTGCCTATCAAGGCTATGGCCGTGGGTTGGATCAGGACTTGATTCAGCGGCTCGAAGGGATCGCCACCACGGGGCTGCAGCCCGATCTCACCCTCTGGCTGCGCCTTTCCGTTCAAGAGAGCCTGCAGCGCCGTCTCGGGGACAAAGAGGACCGCATCGAAGCCGAGGGCGCCGCATTTCTGGAGCGGGTTGCACAGGGTTTTGCCGCGTTGGCCCAGCAGCGCTCCTGGTGCGCCGTCGCTGCAGATCAGTCAGCCAGCGCCGTTCGTGCTGCTCTGGAACGTCAGCTTCAGGAGCATCTGGCTTGAGCGCGCTGTTTGGGGATCTGATCGGCCAGCCCCTCGCCGTTGATCTGCTTTCGGCGGCCCTGGCCCAGGGCCGTGTGGCCCCGGCCTATCTCTTTGCAGGCCCTGAAGGGGTGGGACGTCAGTTGGCGGCGGTGCGTTTTCTGGAGGGACTGCTGGCCGATGGTCAGCCCTCGGCCCGGGAACGTCGACGCCTGCTGGAACGCAATCACCCCGACCTGCTCTGGGTGGCACCCACCTATCAGCATCAGGGCCGTTTGCTGACCCGCGCTGAAGCCGAGGAGGCGGGGCTCAGCCGCCGCACTCCGCCCCAGTTGCGCTTGGAGCAGATCCGCGACATCGGACGCTGTCTTGCCCGGCAGCCGGTGGAGGCGAAGCGCGGGATGGTTGTAATTGAGGCTGCTGAGGCGATGGCAGAAGCTGCGGCCAATGCCCTGTTGAAAACGCTGGAGGAACCCGGCCATGGGGTTCTGATTCTGTTGACCTCAGCCCCCGAGCGGTTGCTCAGCACAATTCGCTCCCGCTGTCAGTTGATCCGTTTCCTTCGGCTCAACCCCGAGGCCATGGCTCAGGTGCTCGAGCGCACCGGTGCAACCTCTCAAGATGCTCCGGAACTTCTGGCCTTGGCTGCCGGGTCTCCAGGCGCCCTGATCGACCATCGCCGCAGCCTGGCTGGTCTGCCCGAGGAGTTGGTTCAGCGCCTCGATTCGCTTCCCGCCACTCCCATGGAGGCACTTTCGTTGGCACGCGATCTCTGCGAAGCCCTCGATGGCGAGCAGCAGCTGTGGTTGATTGGCTGGTGGCAACACCGGCTTTGGCGCTCCGGCAGTTCTGCCTCAAGCCTCAAGCGCTTGGACACGCTGCGCGGCCAGCTGCTTTCGTTCGTTCAGCCGCGATTGGCCTGGGAGGTGGCGCTGCTCGATCTCACACCATCAGTCTCTTAGGTGCACGTCGGCGATCAAGCCGAGGCTCGATCACCTTGCTGTTTGCGTTCTTCGCGTGCCATGGCCACCACGTCCTCCAGGCCATCCATCTGGGCGCTGGTGGGCAGTTCCAGGCAATAGCCCTCTCCGTACACCGTTTTGATAAAGCGTGGTTTGCGGGGATCGGGTTCCAGCTTGGTGCGCAGGTGTCTGACGTGCACGCGAATGGTCTCGATGTCGTCATCGGGCTCGTAGCCCCACACTTCCTTGAGGATCAACGAGGGGGCCACGGTCTGACCGTGACGCTGCAGCAGGCAATGAAGCAGTTCGAACTCCAGGTGCGTGAGCCGCACGGGTTGATCAAACCAGATCGCTTCAAAGCGCTCGGGCACCAGGGTGAGAGGCCCGTAGCTGAGGATCTCGTTGTGGTTGCTTGTTCCAACCGGAGCTCGGTCACTGCGACGCAGCAGGGCTTTGACCCTCACCTGAAGTTCCTCCAGATCGAAGGGTTTGGTCAGGTAATCGTCGGCTCCGGAATTGAAACCGCTCACCTTGTCTTTGGTGCCGCCGAGAGCCGTAAGCATCAGGATCGGAATCCCAGCGGTGCGGTCGTCGCGCCGTAGGCGCTGACACAGGGTGAGGCCATCCACTTTGGGCAGCATCAGATCCAGCAGGATCAGATCCGGGGTGTATTGCAGTGCGAGGGCCTGACCTTTGATGCCATCGTCGGCGCGCTGCACATCGAAGCCGCTGTGCTCCAAATGGCCACTCACCAGGTCGCGCATGTCCTGGTCATCTTCGATTAGCAGGATGCAGGGCTTCATCGGTTCGGCGGCAATTCGGCTGGAGAAATAACGAGCGCTTGTCTGTAGGGATTAACGCTGAACGGATTCTCTCAAGCTTTTCAACTGTCTGCAGATTTTCAGCAAAGAGACCGTTAGGGGCTTGGTTGTCGCAGATCGTTTGCAGGAACAGCGATCTGGAGTTTTTTTTGCTTGTCGTCAGCTCGTGTCTGTTTAGGAAGTCTTCCGCTTCGGGCAATCACCCGTCACGAAATTCCTCTGTTCGTCAATAAAAAAGCCACAGCGTGAGCTGTGGCTTTATAGCTCCCCGGGCGGGATTCGAACCTGCGACCAATCGATTAACAGTCGACCGCTCTACCGCTGAGCTACCGAGGAATGAGACCCGAAGAATTTACCCCTCGAATGTGCCCCCCTGCAAGCGCCGTTGCAGTTCTGGCCCTCGGGTCCATGGTCCAATCTGACCGTCTTGCATGCGAGCGGCGCCATCGGCGAAGGCCAATTCCCCAAGCCTGTGGGTGATCCACAGCGCCGTGATCGGCTTAATGGGGTCCTTGCAAAGCCGTTGCACGGTGGTCAGCACCGTTGTTTGGCTCTCAGGGTCCAGCAGCGCGGTCGGCTCATCGAGCAGCAGGAGCCCGGCGTCACTCGCCAGGGCTCCGGCAATGGCCAGGCGTTGTTTCTGGCCGCCGCTGAGGCTGTGAATTGGCCGCTTCTCCAGTTGGGCGAGGCCAAGCTGGCCCAGCAGGTCGCGCACGGAGCTCAGGCGGTGCTGCTGGGGCCCTTCCGGGTCCATGCCCAGCAGCAGATCGCTGCCGCAACTGGGGAGCAGCAGCTGATGGTCTGGGTTTTGAAACACCAGGGCCGTTTTGGTGCGGCAGGCGATGCGTCCGCTCTGGGGTTCGAGTAGTCCTGCAATCAGGCGGAACAGGGTGCTTTTACCGCTGCCGTTGCTGCCCACCAGCATCCAGAGGCCTGGGCCCGGAATGACCAGGTTGCAACGGTTGAGGGCCTGCTGGCCGTTCGGCCAGCGGTGGTTAACGGCCTCAACGCTCAGTTCGGCGGTTGAGGTGTCAGGAATCAAAGGAAAAGCCGGGACGCTTGCTGCCACCCGCTGCCGAAGCTTTCTCATAAAGCTGAACGGCGAGAACCTCACTGACGAGCAGCGTTACTTTCTTGCCTTCCACTTTCTCGCAGGTGAGCTCCAGCAGCCGCGGTTGGCCGTTCTCAAGGGCCAGGCGGATCTGCTGATACAGCGCATCGGCGTCTGCATGCTCCTTGCGCTGAACCGACACCGGGACAGGACTCATGCGCAGGGCAAGTTCGATGACGTACACAGCGTTGGAAAGAAGCGATGCGTCATCTTCGCGGAGGGACCGGCATCCCGTCGGTCCAAAAATGCGCATTTCTACTCATCCCCTCGAAAAGGGTGCGGGGAGCCGCCCCATTTCGGTGATCACCCCCTAGGCTCAGCCGTGTAACGGATCATGAAGCACCTCTCATGACGATCGCTGTAGGACGCGCGCCACAGCGGGGATGGTTTGACGTCCTCGATGACTGGCTCAAGCGCGACCGCTTCGTTTTTGTCGGCTGGTCCGGCATCCTTCTTCTCCCAACGGCCTACCTGGCCATCGGTGGCTGGCTGACAGGCACCACCTTTGTCACCTCCTGGTACACCCACGGCATTGCCTCCTCGTACCTGGAAGGTTGCAACTTCCTTACCGCTGCTGTGTCCACCCCCGCTGATGCGATGGGTCACAGCCTGCTGCTGCTCTGGGGCCCTGAAGCCCAGGGCGACTTCGTTCGCTGGTGTCAGCTCGGCGGCCTTTGGGCCTTCGTGGCCCTGCACGGCGCCTTCGCACTGATCGGCTTCATGCTCCGTCAGTTCGAAATCGCTCGTCTGGTCGGCATCCGCCCCTACAACGCCATCGCCTTCTCCGGTCCGATCGCGGTGTTCGTCAGCGTCTTCCTGATGTACCCCCTCGGCCAGAGCAGCTGGTTCTTCGCGCCCTCCTTCGGGGTGGCTGCGATCTTCCGCTTCCTTCTCTTCCTCCAGGGCTTCCACAACTGGACCCTGAACCCCTTCCACATGATGGGCGTCGCCGGCATCCTCGGCGGTGCACTCCTCTGCGCCATTCACGGCGCCACCGTGGAAAACACCCTGTTTGAGGACGGTGAGCAGGCCAACACCTTCAAGGCGTTCGAGCCCACCCAGGAAGAAGAGACCTATTCCATGGTCACTGCCAACCGCTTCTGGAGTCAGATCTTCGGTATCGCCTTCTCCAACAAGCGCTGGCTGCACTTCTTCATGCTGTTCGTGCCTGTGATGGGCCTGTGGACCAGCTCCATCGGCATCATCGGCTTGGCCCTCAACCTGCGCGCCTATGACTTCGTGTCCCAGGAAATCCGTGCTGCAGAAGATCCCGAATTCGAGACCTTCTACACCAAGAACATCCTTCTGAATGAAGGTCTGCGTGCCTGGATGGCACCGGCTGACCAGCCGCACGAAAACTTCGTCTTCCCTGAAGAGGTTCTGCCCCGTGGTAACGCCCTCTGATCTCAAGGCCGATTGTTCCTTCAACCGCCCATCCGGGCGGTTTTTTTTTGGTTCAGTTGCTGTCTGAATCAGGTCCCAGACGCAAGGTGAGATCGAGGCTGTTGCGTTGATCGAGCAGCGCTCTCAGCAGTGCATCGATGAGAAGAATGATGCCAACCAGCTCCAGCGCTTCCTCCAGGCCTGTGATGGCGCCGTACCAGGGGCTATGCAGTCGGATCAGATTCGATCGAACGGCAAAGCTGCCGATCATCTCCATGCCGATGGCACCGCCGATGTAGACGGCCCCTGCTCGCAGCAACCGTGATGCCGTTGCTCGGGAGATTGAGCCGAGGAAGCGGCGAAAGCGCCACAGCAGGATGAGGGCGAGGACGGCGTAGGGCACCACCCAGGTGGATGCCAGAGCTGGGTGCACCTGGTGCCTGAGCCCTGGAATGATCAGGATCTCGTGGATCTGAAGGGCTTCGTCGAGTGCCAGAAAGATGAAGATCTTCGAGAGCAAACGCCAGTCGTGGGAAGCGATGCGATCGCTGCTCTGCCCCAGTCGTCGCATCAACAGTGCCGCTATCAGCAACAGCGCGCTGCTGAACAGGGTGGGCAGGTTGAGCTCCCGGTCCATGTTGAGGCTGTCGAGCCAATATTTCTTTGCCCCGAAGCCATAAATCCCCATCTGCACGACACTGTGGGCTACTAATAGCCCTCCGGTGACGGCTATCAGTAAGTTGCGGATTGATCTCGGTGTTAGGGGAATGATCCCCATCTGGTTGGGATTTGTTGTGGTGGATTCCTTAATCACGGTTGGCTTGTGGGGTGGATGAACTTCGGCCTCATACTTCGTTTCTAAACCTTTGCTTAACCTATGCTCCGAGCAACGTGCTGCTTTTCGCTGTGATCTGCACGGTGGTTGCACCTCCTTCGGTGTGGCTGCGATCTTCCGCTTCCTTCTCTTCCTTCAGGGCTTCCACAACTGGACCCTGAACCCCTTCCACATGATGGGCGTCGCCGGCATCCTCGGCGGTGCACTCCTCTGCGCCATTCACGGCGCCACCGTGGAAAACACCCTGTTTGAGGACGGTGAGCAGGCCAACACCTTCAAGGCGTTCGAGCCCACCCAGGAAGAAGAGACCTATTCCATGGTCACTGCCAACCGCTTCTGGAGTCAGATCTTCGGTATCGCCTTCTCCAACAAGCGCTGGCTGCACTTCTTCATGCTGTTCGTGCCTGTGATGGGCCTGTGGACCAGCTCCATCGGCATCATCGGCTTGGCCCTCAACCTGCGCGCCTATGACTTCGTGTCCCAGGAAATCCGTGCTGCAGAAGATCCCGAATTCGAGACCTTCTACACCAAGAACATCCTTCTGAATGCAGGCTTGCATTGATTGATTTGCTAAAACTATTATTTTAGTTATTTTCATTTGCATTAACGCTCTATTAGCTCTTGCCGATAGCTTGCGAGCGAGCATGTGTAGTGAATCTATTTGACCTAATTCACTTCCTCTTAGTAAGGCGATTTTCGGATTAATACTGAAGAATTTCCTTTGCCTCTCTTTGAGTTCGCAAATTCCAAACAACACCTCACATTGTTGACCATCTAAGTTTTTTTGATCTATAAAAGTGATTAAATTTGGTTACAAACAATCTTTTTGTGCCGCATGCGCTTACGATTGAAGGAACTTGCTTGCCCTAAGAGTTGATTTCTGCGCGCGGGTTAGATTCAAAAATCTCACTCAAAGTAGTATTTGCAATTTATATACTTAGTTCACTAGTTGGTGTCTCTTCTCATGTGCTCTGGCGTGATGAGATGCAGGGTTGGTTAGTAGCAGTAAGTAGCTCAAATATTTTTGATCTTTGGGCCAATAATGCGCCTTCTGGTCATCCTATAGTTTATCCATTTCTCACATTTATTTCTTCATTTATATATGACAAACCATTGTCTTTGCAGCTAATGCAGTGGTCACTTGCCGCGATTTGCGTGTTTATATTTTTGAGTAGAGCTCCTTTCTCAAAGTTTCAGAAGTTATTATTCGCATTTGGCTACTTCCCGTTTTGGGAGTATTGCCTTATTTCTAGGCATTATGTTGTAATCCAGCTTTTGACCTTCCTTGGTGTGATTTTTGTAAGTAAGAAAAAATATAGCTTAGTTGGTATGTCATTTCTCATAGCTTTGCTGATGAACACGCATGCTCTCGCTTGGAGCATCGCGTTTGGATTTTTTATTACGATAGCCGATGATTTGGTCTGTAAAAAATTACTGTTAAGCAAGCCTGCGTTTTCCTCCTCTATTTGTTTCAGATTTTTCGTATCCACTATTGTTTTGTCTGTTGCTGCATGGCTGTCATTAAGTAGTCTTTTTCAGACCTCGAGAAGCATTGATAGTGAATCAATTAATATAAGTTTAAAATCAGTTCTGGTTGCTTTTGGAAGGTATTTGGGCGGCAATATTTTAATTGTACCTAATTCCTCTCAATGGCTTGACCTCTCATTGTCAGCTGCCATCTCCATTGTATTAATTGTAGCCACTGTATTATATATACGATTTTCACGAAGAGCATTATTGTTTTATTGTTCGTCTACATTTTCTTTGCTTGGCTTTAATGCTGCTGTATACAGTGGAGCAGGTTCAAGGCATTTTGGAATTTATTTTATTGTTATAATCACATCTATTTGGCTTTGTAGATCAGATCCTTCGGCATCATTTAGCGGCTCGCTGGCTAATGTTGAGCAGATATATTCAACTAAGGCAAAGTCTAAATTCTCACTATTTTTATCTATTATTCTAGTGATTCATTTCTGTGCAGGGATTCATAGAGTTTTCCTTGATATTGTTTATCCATATTCTGCGAGCAAAGAAGTTGCCACTTTTATAAGGAATTCAGAATATGCTGATTGGCCTTTGTTTGGGACCAGAGATGTTGAGCTTACGTCGGTCTCAGGTTATCTTGGGAAATCAATTTATTATCCTGAAATAGCTCGGTCAGGCACTTTTACTGAGTGGATTAATCGGGACTCATCATTAAAAAGAGAGGACTCATTAGTTTATATTCAAGAATACATGGATTCACACCAAGATGTTGCTTCGATACTTGCAATCTTAAGCAACGGCTCTAACTTAAAGCATAATTTTGAGCAAGGAGATTTAGTCCTTCCCGGCAATATAACGATTAAGTTTGTCAGGAGCTTCCTCCGTTCATATAACAAGCCAGAAAGATACTATGTTTATACCATTAGACGGACTGGAAAGATTCAAGCCAGTGATGTGCAATATGCTAATTAGATTCATCGCATCTTCCTGAGGCTTATTTGTGTCTTCCCGAATACATGCTCTAAACAAACTTCTAATGCCTTTTCATCTAAAAAAGAATGAAATAACCGGTCACATTTTTCTCATAGTTATATTAATATCTATAATCTGTGTTTCGCTATTTTGGTCTGATTCGCAGAGCCTAATTGCTCATGATGAAGGTCTGTACGCAAGGCGAGCAAAATTAATATTAGATTCAGGGGATTGGCAATCTCCATTTGCATCACCTCATCATAAAACTGTTGGTTCGTATTGGGCAATAGCGGCAAGTCTGAAGCTTTTTGGAATCAGTGATTGGGCCTCTAGATTTCCGAGCACTTTGGCAGGCTTAATAGCAACATTGCTGTTTTATTTGATATCACTAAGATACTTCAAACCCTTGAATTCTTTGGTTGCTACGTTATCGTTAATTGTCATGCCTATTTACTTCCAATCGTTACGTACAGTCAGCCCTGATATGGTTTTTATCGCCCTAATGATGGCACAAATATATTTTCTGACCTCTGCCAAGCCTCTATCTAGTTCTACATCCTATTGGAAAATATTCTGCTTTGGCGTATGCGTTTCATTTACTTTTTTCGTGCGCAGTATTGTTGCACTAATCCCGCTTGTGTCGTTATTGCCTTTAATTTTTGTGCTGCAATATATGCGCAAGAAAGCATTTTGGGTCTGTGTGTTAGGTGGTCTTTTGGTAGGATCAATACCACTTGCAATTAGCCTCTTATCTGTCTTTGGAGATCATGGATATGCAGGGTTAGCTTCACTTATTGCGTTTGCATCTAAAAAGGCTGATGTGTCTGAATTTAATCTTTTATCTAGCGTTCCTTTCTATTTCACAAGGCTTTTATTATTCACCTTTCCGGCATTTGTATTTCTTTTGCTGCCCCGCGTTCAATCTTTTCGGAAAATTCCCTGTTTTCTTAGGGCTAATCCATTGCAAATGGAGCTCAATGCGCTGACAGTGTTTTTCCCGCTGGTTTATATAATTGTATTGTCTTTTATGGGGACCAGGCATTATCATTATCTTTTGCCACTTGTGCCACCGCTTGCACTAAATATTGCCCGTATAGATTTAACATTTGAACGAAGTAAATTTAATTTTGACTCAAACTTTGCTGTTGTTATGAGCGCCTTTTATTTGCTAAGCGCATGTATTCTTTGCTTTAAGCGTGAAGGCTTTCTAGAGTTATCATTCTATATTGGATTTTTTGCTCTAATCCTTTCTTCCAGTTTTTGTTTTTACGCTTTTTATGCAAAAGCATTTTCGTGGCGAAGGATTTCCCCTTTTGCAGTCATCTTTGCGGTTCTCATGGCGCAATACTTAACTATTTTTGCATTCTCTGCAAGCGGCATCATTTGGAACACTAATAAAGAGCTCAAGGTATTGGCCAGTACTGTTAATCGTGAGTGTAGTTCTGGTACATATCTGTATGGACTTTCAAGTAAAGATATGACAATTCTTCAGTTTTATCTCGATGATTCTTTGGTTTTGGAGTCCTTGAATTCTTTATCCGCTTCGCCTCGCCGTTGCTTGGTTTACGCCAATATGTCTAGTAAACAAGGTTTACCGAATTTGCGGGATAGAAATTTCTCAAAAATCTATTTCAGGTGATTTGAGTGTTGTGATCACCTAAGGTATTATATCGCTGATTGGAATCAAATATGTTTTCTTGCTTTTGTCAACAAAATGCATGTCTTTTGTTTGTATTAGTTGGTTGATTCTTTGTGCTTCGGTTTCTTTCGTTGGCGTGTAAGTATTATGCCATTTGATGCTTCCAGTTAGATGGCTGGCCCCATGACTTCTAAGTATTTGGAGATGCTTTCGTGTCAATTCATTGCTTGGAATAATCCAACCCTGTCTACGTGCAAGGTTTAGAAGGGTGGGATCTGAACCTGTGACACTCACAATGCGAGCATTAGTTGGTAGTTCTCTACGAATGGACTCTGCAAGTGGCATCCAAATGCTGCGCTGTCGCGTCTCCACCGCCCAGTAATCAACTGTGAGTACTACAAGGCTGACGATTATTGTGACACTTAGCACGATTTGAACCACCCAACGTTGCTGTTTGCAATTCCAGGTTTGCCATCCCAGGCCTACCAAAGGGGAGCTAAACAGCAATAAGGGAAACTGGTAATACTCATGTACGGTGCTTGATCTCATCGTGGCAATTGTGCAAATCAGCATCCCCACCACTCCTCCAAGTGCGATGCGTCCTCCGCCAAGCCTCCAGCACCGCATGATGCCGATGATGATCAAGGGAATACCTATTAGAACAAGCGCGCGCAGACCGATTCGGATCGCAAGGTTCATCCAACTAGAGAGACTTAGTGCTAACCCGATGTTGCTGCGATCGCTGTCGTCTCCCCAAAAACCGAAAGTCAAACCGCTTGTGTCGCCTAACCCATAAGCGTGCATGTACCAGGCAGATGTAACTGCCAGAGCTGTTGTTGAATAGACCCAGAACCATGGATTCAGCAACAAGTGCCAGAGCCGTCGCATAATTTGCCGACAAGATTCAGCCTCTGCATGAGGTGAAGGTATGAGCTCTACGAGCAGTAGAGGCAGGCCCAGCCAGAGCATGGGAATTACTTTGATTAATGCTGCTCCGGCGAAGCAAATCCAGCTGATAGCCAGAGCCCATTTTGTTCGTCGTTCAACCCAGATGCTGTGGGCTTCTAGTGCTCCCGCGGCACACAACACCAATAAGGCTTCTGCCTGAAAGGCTCTTCCGTAATACACTCCCAACGGTGCAAGGGCGAAGGCCATGCCTCCCCACCAACCGGCTTCGGGGTTGAACCAACGCCTTCCCAAGCGCATCACCAGCCAGATGGTTATCGCGCTGCAAAGCACCGATACACTACGACCCATCCATTCCTGGATGCCAATAAGGCCGTATAGGCGGCTGACTAGGAATGGGTAAATAGGAAACTCACACTCCACATATCCGGCACTTGCGCCAGCCCAGTCGATTTGTGGAAGCCAAATAGGAGTGCCTTGTTCAACGAAATGTCGAGCCATTGCGGCGGTGTCTGCTTGCCGCCAGCTGTGAACCCCGACCACCGGCATCCATATCTGTACCATTCGCAACAGGGTCCCCACGCCAATGGGCTGCCAGGCCGGCCTAGAGCCTGTTCCAGATAAAACGGGATCAGTAGGCCGCATGGTTCCAGAGGTAGGTAAAATTAATTACAGTCAGCTGATAATAACTGATCGATATTGACATTTTATTGTTGATTCTCGAGTTTTCTCCAAAGGAATATGGATTTCTTGTGGTACGCCATTTCCCATTTGTCACTTTCATGCGCTCTTGAATAAATTGAGTCAACTATATCTGAGTTCGATTTCCATCCAGGACGCGCGGTGTCGAGGAGTATTTCGTCGTAATTACTTATGTCTAGTGAATTTTCAACGTCCGAAACTCTGATATCTTTTCTTTTCGATAAGTGAGGGGCTATTATAGAAGAGGTGAGAACAGATGATTCTTCGTTTACTAATCTAATTGCCACATTTAGTTCGTTTATTGTGGGGAAGTTTGTTTGATATTGATTGAAGAAAAAAGTGATTCTGCTCAAGGCTACGAATCCGACTAATGAGGTTATGATCACCATCCTGTGCGCACTTGCTTTAGAGATGAAGCTCAGTCTGCTGCCATTCTCTTGAAGGAAATAGGTCGTTTCTATTGCCAATAATGGCACCAGAAATACTGAGTACTGGAATACAAGGCTTTTCATGCTTAGGCTGGTAGATAGTAAGTTAATTGTCAGTAAAGGAAAAAATGGAATCAATCTTATCGCGGTACGCTTCGGTTTTTTTACAAGGAATATAAAAAATGCAGGAGCTATTAATAGCACTAGATATTCTAGATTTGATGTTGTCAGCAATTGTGTGGACAATGCTTTTATATTTTCAGGGATTGAACTCAAGTCAAATATTGAATCGTAGTCAAGTCCGAATTTCTTGGCATGCCTTGCTAATGAAGCACTTGGCCCACCATAAAAAGGAATAATTAGTTTTGAGGCAAGTGCAAACCATGCTGTGCCCAATATCATTAAAAGTGATCCGATTGTCTTGCGATTTTTAAACCATTCTCGTGCGCCAAAGCCTGCTATTAATATCGATATTGTTATTTTGCAGGTTAATGAAAGGAAAGCGAGTAAAATTACCTTTCCCGGCCGTATATCTTTTTGTTCAAGCTCGCACGCCAATGATGTTAGAATTGGCATGGCGATCGCCTCAGGATGGAAATCAAAAATAGATAGATTAAATATTATAGGAAATAGCATAAAAAATAATATGGTTATTTTCTTGCTCCTCGGGTTCAGGCGCTTTGAATTGGCGAATTTATGTAGAGGAAAGATGCATGATGCTATGGCTATTGACTGGATTACTAGTAAAAGGTAAGTAGAAGGAATCGCACGGTAAATCAAGCCAATCGGATAAAGCGCAAAGGCTGCATGGTCGCCTAAAATGTGAAAGTTCAGAAAAGTGCTTATTGGAGTCTGGCCTTGTGATATTAAATAAATGGCTTGGTCGAAAATTCCCAAGTCCCATGCGTTGCTTTGAAACCATGCATGCCTTAATGACGAGAATAGGCTTAGGCTTGCAGAGCAACATACAAAATAGATTGATAACCAACGTTTTTCGGGCATGTCCGACTTCAGAATGCAAGCAGCAATGCAAATATAGTGCCTACTCCAATAGCTGCATCTAGCCTGAGTGATTTTCCTGAATTTATTCTACGGTTTTGAGGTCTTGATATTTAAGGCCAGTACCCCTTATCTGCTTGGGCCAGGGATCGAATCAGATCAGGGGTGCCATTGTGGGAATCGTCATTAACGACAAGAATTTTAAGCGGAAGATCTGTCTCCAGGTGCAGCAGGGATTCGATTGCCTGGCGTATGGAACCACCCTCATTGAATGTGGGATGCGTGGTTGACGGGCCGCTTTGGCTTGGCCCTTTATACACTGGCACGTGGTCAATGGACTCGAGCCGGTATTACCGCAGGCGTCTCCTTGGCATGGTGGCTAATCGCCACGGAGATGGCCTCTGCAGGGGTAATTACATAAATCTTCGTTTGGGCTATCTCGGTGGCATCAAGCTGGAGATCATCACCACTTTGCTCTCCAAGCCATGGACGGTCTTTTGTGAAGCGTCCCCGGAATCGATCTTGCTATATACGATCGGATTATCGCTCCCTTTCCTTGCCTTGTTGCGGCTGAATTCTTAGCCAGCATTGCTAGGAGCTAGCCCGACCTGTTTTACCAATTTGATCTTAGCCTCAGGTATCCAGCGTGAGCTAAGTCACCACTACTCCGTTGGAATCCTGGCTTTTCTGATCGCCGGTTGTATCGATTTCATCGGTGCAGCTCCAACATCAATGCGGCTAAACGGCAAACGCATTGTGGCCATTACGGCACTGCTCGGTACAACCGCATTTCTTGCCTACGGCCGAATCGGCTACTACAGCACTCGCTACCTGCCCCGCATGCAGGAGGCGATTCACTTCCAGCAGGCAAAACATATGATCCTAGATGTAGTATCGGTTCTAGCTATGCGCAACTATGTCCCTCATATGGCTGGTCGTTTAACGATTCGTCAAATCGAGAGGGACTATGGGCCAATCGATCAGTACGAGTGAATCGTGTTGCCTGCACCGAACGTTCCAATAGAAGCCGGCGGAAAGCTTATTCACGTCAGTCGCAGCCGGGTGGGACGGCTTATCAAACATGTGACCAGCGATGCAGAAGCTAACGGCATGCATTGCAATAAGGCCAACTCCTCGATCATTGTTTGCTCCAGGAGTTGAAACAATGTCTTGTGACTGCTGCAGTACTGGTCTGCCTTGAGCGGTAAACATCGAGCACCTGCAATCCAGATGTTCACTAACCAAAGCAGGCTTCCCCGGCTGATGGACAACTATGCCTGCTTAGGGGCTGTTCCAGACAAATCGGGATGAGGCCGCATAGTTCCAGATGTACACAACGACAATGCCTGCCAACTGGGCCCATAGGGTATTCGCTTGGACAAGCTTGTAAAAACTGGTTGCAAGTCCGATGTTTGCAAGTGCTGGAAGCGAAGTCACCAGCAAGAACTTCAGCAAGCCCCGGACCAGTCTCATTCCCCGTTGACGTCGGTCGCGAAAGGTGAGGGCATTGTTAATTAGATAGTTCGAGCTTGCGGCTGTGATGACGGCCACTGGAAGTGCTTGCTGAAATCCCAGCTTGAGCAGGCCCATTAGCAGTGCTGTCGATAGCAGCTGAACCGCTACGCCAGAAGCGCCAACTAGCCCGAAGCTGATGGCCCGCCGGGGCAACAGTCTCAGGGTTGCAGTGTGAATTAGAGATACGACGAAGTCCCAAAGAACGGCCATATCGAGTTTGGAGCTGCCATGCAGCCGCGGCTGAAAGCGAAGCGGAATTTCTCCCACTTGCAGGCGGCCGCCGCTGATGGCCAGGAGCTCATAAAAAAATTTGAAGCCGTTCACGTCCACTTGACGCACCAGCGGAAGGCAGCGGTTGAGGCGCAGCACGATGAAGCCGCTCATGCAATCGGACAGGTGCCGGTAGGAACTTGGAAGACTCCAACGGGCAAGACGGTTGGCGAGGGTGGAGCCATCGGTGCGTCGATTGCTGAGGCCTCGGATTTCGGAGTGGTCGAGGAAGCGGCTTCCCGCCACCAGGTCCAGTCCCTCTCGATCTAGCAGCTGTACGGCCTCGCCAACTGAGGCAGGTTCATGCTGGCCATCGCTGTCCATCACCACTGCGGTGGAATAGAGGGCTGCGATCAGGCCTTCTTTGATGGCGCTTGCTAGTCCAGAGCGTCCCACCCGTTGGATGATCCTGATCCTGGGGTTCTGGCGGGCCAGGGCTCGAACCAGATCAGGGGTGCCATCGCGGGAATCGTCATCAACGACAAGGATTTCAAGCGGAAGATCTGTCCCCAGCTGCAGCAGGGATTCGATTACCTGGCGGATGGAACCACCCTCATTGAATGTGGGCAGCACGATGGACAGGCCGCTTTGGCTTGTCGGCCCTTCACGTTCATTTATGGACGACACAGTGTGCTCCAGTCAGGCTCAGATTACCGACAGATGGCAAGGGTCCATCGCCCCGCTCGGCCTTCGATGCTGCAGTCTTCCTGGACTTTGTCGCTTAGATGCCGACCTGGGCCGTCTTTGAAGCGCGGAATGCGTTGTTCTGCATACCAGTTAAGGCTGGGACGTTCGTCGTAACCCTTGAGACTGATCCCCTTCCCGGGGTTCGCTCTGGCTAAAGCTGCTACTGGTTGAACTGGCCAGGTTTCGTTGAGTTCCCACAACCACATAGGGGAGTGGAATAGCAGGGCCAGCGCCGCCACATTGCCGCAGCTGAGGCTGATCACTCCGATGCGGCGTCGTTGTGGATCAGTTGAGCGCAGCCACCATCCGCCGACACACCAGCCGAGACCAAGCACAGCAGTTAGGTCGCGATAAGGCGCCAAGCTGCTTCCGATCTTGCTGAAGCTAGTCAGACTCAGCAGCAAGAGCATTAGTCCGAGTCCGCACCAGAACAAGGGAAGCTGAAACAGCAGCCAGCGGTTGTAGGGGGCTGGGTTTTCAGGTGCACTCTTCCAAAGAGTGGGTTGCCCTACCAGCCAGGCCAGCAGCGGAGCGGAAAGCATGGCGAGTGGCAACCAGAGCGGGTGGCTGTACCAAGGCAGCTGGGTACGCAGCGGAAGAATGGCCCCGGCCATGGTGAGCAGGCAGGCCAAGGACCATCGCCCCCACCGGCTGTTACGGCATCGCCAGGCCCAGATCAATGCGAAGGGCGCTAGCGGCAGCCAGGGCCAGCCCCCCTCCAGAACTTCGATCACCGGGACCCGCCAGCCCAGATCACTGCCTTCGCCAGCATCCAGAAGAACCCGACCGGCGCCATCTCCGCCCCACAGCCAGAGCGCCTGGCTCCCGCGGATATGGGCATGCCAGAGATGCCAGCCGACCCCCGGTGCCAGGCCCAGCAGCATCCCTCCAAAGGCTGCTGCGTGGTTGTTCCAGGTTTTCCATTCCCGACCCCAGACCAGTGCCAAGCCGCCAGCCACCACCACGGGCACCAGCAGCGGAGCCTTGAGCAGCAGCATGGCGCTGGCCATCAGACCAGCAATGGCTCCCCAGAGTGCGCTGCATCGGCTGCGATTGAGCTGTAGCAGGGCCAGCCAAAGCAAAGCCATGGCCGTCAGTTGGGTGCCATCCAGCATGGCCAGACGTCCGTGCCGGGCCACCGGCAGCAGCGTGAGCAGGATCAAGCTTGTGGCGAGGGCGCTGGAACGATCCCCCGGGCGCAGCATCCATTGCAGCCAGCCTCCAAGCGGCACCACCAGGCTCGACAGCAATGCCGGCGCCAGGCGGACCGTCCACTCCGAGGGGAGCTGGTCGGGTCTTGTTGTTGTGCTGATCACGAGGGCGATCAGGCTGTGCAGACCGGGAGCCTTGTTGAGGTAAGGCTGTTCCCAAAGGGTCGGCATTAACGGTGCTTCCCCGAGCCCGTGACGTAGTTCGAGGGCCACCCTGGCGACGGTGGCTTCATCGAAGTCCCGCAGAGGTAGATCGCCCAGGCCGATTAGGGCCAGGACGGCGGCCGCTAATCCGAGACCAGCCAATGGGATCCAGGGGGCTGCGTCAGGAGCTGAGTCGGAGCGCATGGGTGCCCCTCATCACAACAAAAACTGAGTATGGTCCGTTTGTTCAGGATGCAGCAGCGTGGAAGGGTGATTGCTTCCTTCGGGAGGTATTCGTCATTCCGAAGGCGTTGCCGGCGTTCACAATCCTTTTGGAGGAGGTTTCCATGATTTCCAGTTGTCTGACGCAGGGTCCGCTGATCGCGGAGAACGCCGGCTGAACGGTGCCTTCTGACTGATCATCCGGTTCCGCGGCAAAAGCGGGCCCGGCGAGAGCCCCCATCCGGGTTTCCGGATGGGGGCATCGTTTTTGGGAATCCTTGTAGGCGCGAAAACTGTCGCCATCGATACATGTCGATGTACCGACCGGCACATTCAGGGTTTGACATCGATTGACTGCCCTACACAATTTCATGTGGCGTTTTGTCGCCACTTTTCCTGTGTGAGGAATTCAATGAAGCTTTTCCAGCAACTGCTGGTGGCTCCCGCCGCCCTCGGCCTTCTGGCCACAGGCGTCAATGCCGCCGAGCTGAACATCAACGGTGTTTCTGATTACGCGGCTTCCGCTGATCAGGTCACCAGCGTCACCCAATTCTCTGACGTCTATCCCACCGACTGGGCTTATCAGGCTCTGGCTGGTCTGGTTGAGACCTACGGCTGCGTTGCCGGCTACCCCAACGGCACCTTCCGTGGCAACCGTGCCATGACCCGCTACGAAGCGGCTGCCCTGCTGAACGCTTGCCTCGACCGCGTCACTGAAGTGACCGACGAGCTGCGTCGCCTGATGGCTGAGTTCGAAACCGAGCTGGCCATCCTCAAGGGTCGCGTTGACGGCCTCGAAGCCAAGGTTGGCGAACTGGAAGCAACCCAGTTCTCCACCACCACCAAGCTGAAGGGTAAGAGCACCTTCATTGTGGGTGGTGTTGATTTCGAAGGGACTAATCGTCCCAAAGCTGGAACCGGCGAAGGGCTCGTTGCCCAGTACGACACTCGTATTGGCCTGAAGACTTCCTTCACTGGTAAGGATCTTCTATTTACCCGTCTCCGTGTTGGAAACATGGATAACGAGGTCTTTGCTGAAGGGCTGACCAAGCTTGATACCGCTGGCCCTGATGGCAGCACCCTCGAGCTCGATCGCTTGTACTACAAGTTCCCTGTCGGTGATGAATTCACCGTCGTAGCTGGTCCTATGGCTCGTAACACTGAGTCACTTGGAATAAAGCCAACGGCTTACACGACCAAGACCCTGAACTTCTTTGGTGGTCAGTGGGGCACGCAGAACGTTCACAACAAAGAGACTGGTGCTCTGGCCGGTGTTATCTGGAAGCAGAAGGTTGCTAAGGGTGAGCCTCGTTTCACCGTTGCTGCCAACTATTTGGTAGAGGAAGAGCACGCCAACCAGTCTGATGGCGCATCTGGTGGAGTTTTTGGCGATCAAGGGGCTAACACCACTGTTCAAGTTGGTTACGGCAACAAGAAGTGGGGTGGTGCTTTGGCCTATCGCTATGGCCAGTGTTCTGCTGGTCAAGGCGGTGGTTACGTCAGCAGTTCTTACAGCTGCTCCAGCACCAACGACGTCTACAGCCAAAACTATGCTGTGAACGGGTTCTGGAAGCCTTCTGAGACAGGTTTCATTCCTGCTATTAGTGCAGGTTATGGCTGGAGCTCCATCGAGAATGGATCTGCCGACCTCGACACTGCTAACTGGATGGTTGGCCTGACATGGGCCAAGGTCGCTAACACTCGCCACACCTTTAACTTTGGCTTTGGTGTGCCTCAGTACGACACCGACGGTGGGACGGATGCTCCCGATCTTTCCTGGGAAGCTTCTCTGAAGATGAAGGTTGCCAACAACATCACTGTTGTCCCCGCGATCTTCTACATCCCCGAGCAAGTTCAAGGCGCAAGTAACGACGAAGTCTTTGGTGGCGTCGTTCAAACTGTCTTCAAGTTCTGAAGGCCCAACCTCGGTTGGGCCTTCAGAACAACCTTCCTCATACACACGTCCGAGCCCTCCCTCTGCGGAGGGCTTTTTTTATGGTCGTTCTGCGGGCAAGCTGCAGCTATGAGCATTGCTCCTGACATCACAGCCTTGATCGGTGGCACGCCCCTCGTGCGGCTGAATCGATTGCCCCAGGCCTGCGGCTGCCAGGCCGAGATCCTGGCCAAGTTGGAGAGCTTCAATCCATCCGCCTCGGTGAAGGACCGCATAGCCAGCGCAATGGTGCTTGAGGCCGAACAAGCCGGCACGATTGTCCCTGGCCGAACAGTCCTGGTGGAGCCCACCAGCGGCAACACTGGGATCGCCTTGGCGATGGTGGCGGCGGCCCGTGGGTACCGGCTGATTCTCACTATGCCGGACACGATGAGCACAGAGCGTCGCGCGATGTTGCGGGCTTATGGAGCCGAGTTGCAGCTCACCGACGGTGCTCAGGGCATGAATGGGGCGATATCGCTGGCGAAGGACTTGGTGGATGAGACTCCCAACACCTATTTGCTTCAGCAGTTTGATAACCCCGCCAATCCAGCCGTGCATGAACGCACCACGGCTGAGGAGATCTGGCGCGATACCGAGGGTCAGATCGATGCTTTTGTTGCGGGGGTAGGCACTGGCGGCACCATCACCGGTTGTGCCCGTTTGTTGAAAGCTCGCCAGCCGCAGCTTCAGGTGATTGCCGTTGAGCCCGAAGCTAGTGCTGTGCTTTCCGGAAAGCCCTCTGGGGCCCATCGCATCCAGGGGATCGGGGCTGGTTTTGTCCCTGCGGTGCTGGAGGTGGACCGGATCGATTCGATCCTCACTGTGAGCGATGAGGAGGCGATGCAAGTGGGCCGTCGCTTAGCCCGTGAGGAAGGTCTGCTTTGCGGCATCAGCAGTGGAGCAGCCATGGCAGCGGCCCTTAGGGTGGGTCAAGACCCCGCCATGGCGGGTAAACGCCTTGTGGTCATGCTGGCTAGTTATGGCGAGCGCTACCTCTCCACCCCGATGTTCAGTGCTGCGTCGCAGCTTCCCGCCCGGAGGGATGGTCAACTGTGAGCGATCCCTACACGGTGCTCGGTGTCAGCAACAGCGCCAGCAACGCTGAGATCAAGGCGGCTTACCGGCAGCTGGTGAAGCAGCACCATCCCGATGCAGGTGGCGACGACCAGCAGATGCTGGCCCTCAATGCCGCCTGGGAAGTTCTCGGAGATGCCGAGCGCCGGAAGGCCTTTGATCGCACGCGGCCCCATTCGGGCCGGGCGGCATCCCCGACAGAGTTGCGCCGTGCCAGCCGTGCCCACGATCGAGCCGTTGCCGCGGATGATGCCCTGGTGGAGTGGCTGCGGAGGGTCTACGCCCCGATCGACCGCATGCTCGGTGAGGTGATCAATCCCTTCCCTAAGCAACTCAAGGCATTGTCGGCAGATCCCTACGACGATGAGCTGATGGAAGCGTTCTGCCGTTATCTCGAGGTGAGCGGACGCCGGATGGACAAGGTCAAGCAACTCTTTCAGTCGTTGTCCACGCCGGCTTCGGCCCGTGGTTTTGGCCTGAGCCTGTATCACTGTCTTTCCGAAGTGGAGGACGCTCTGGCCGAACTGGAGCGGTACACCATGGGCTACGTGGACAGCTACCTCCACGATGGTCGCGAGATGCTTCGGGAGGCCAAGCAGCGACGCAAGCGGCTCCAAGATGAACGGCGTCGCTTGGAGATCGTGTGAAACAGCGTTGGCGTTTCTGGGCTTCGGTTGGCCTGATCTGGGTGCTCTCAACTGTGGTTGATCGGCTGTGGTGGACGCTGCAGACCGGCGTCCCCGCCTGGGATCAGGCCGACTACCTCAATAGCGCCATGGATCACGGCCGCGCCTTGGGATTGCTGCCCGGTGGCAGTTGGCAGGGGTGGCAAGCCTTGCTGGACTTGTCACCGAAGATTCCGCCCTTGGCATCGCTGGTGAACGGCAGCGTGATGGCTCTGAGTGGTGATGCCCCGGAGCAAGCGGCCTGGAGCTTGAGCCTCTGGCATGGCTTGCTCCTGGTGACGATGGCGGGCTGGGGACGGCGGCTGCAGGGCGATGGACTGGCCCTGACCGCCTGCCTGTTGGCGGCGCTGACGCCGGCTTTTCTTGAGTTGCGTACGGATTACGTGCTGGAGATGGCGCTGGTGGCTACTTGCAGCTTGGCGATCTGGCGTCTCGGGGTCTGGGGCGATCCCAAGAGTGGAGGCCACTGGGGGCAAGCCTGGGGTTGCACTCTGGCTGCTATCGCTGCGGTGTTGGTGAAGCAGAGCGCCTTGCTGGTGCTTATTCCTGCGGGACTTTGGTCCGCAGGAATCGCGCTGCGGCGGGGTGGTTCCTGGTTGCGGCAGGCCCTGCTGCTGCCCCTGCTCATGGCGGTACTGATTGGCCCCTGGTTGCATCACAACTGGATTACAAGCATCGGCGGCACAAACCGGGCCGTGTTCGAGTCTGCGGCCCGGGAAGGGGATCCCGGTGGGCTCAGTCTGGCCAGTTGGCTGTGGTACCCAAATCACTTGCCCGAACAGATGGGGCCGGTGGTTCTGGTGCTGGGGGTGTCAGGGCTGCTGCTCTGGTGTTGGCAGCGCCAGCAGCCCTCCATCGATCACGCCTGGTCCTGGCGCTGGCTCGTAATCAATCTGGTGGCGGCCTGGGTGCTTACCTCCCTGAGTCCAAATAAAGATGCTCGCTACATCACGCCGTTGCTCCCGTCGCTTGTTTTGTTGTTGGCGCGGGGTTGGTGGCAGTGGGGCCACTGGTTGAAGGCCAAGTGGCCTTGGTTGATTTGGCCCATGTTCGGTGTCGGGCTGCTTGCTTGTGTTCCGGCGGGCTGGACTCATCAGCTGCATCGTTTTGAAAATCGCTCCAGAGGGCCCGTCAAGGCTGTTGTGCAGGCTGCCGGCGGTGCTGATCCGAGCACGCCTCCCTCCACCCTGATCGTGGTGCCCAGTACCCCTGATCTCAACCAGCACAACATCAGCTTTTATGGCCGTCGCGGGGGGGGACAGACCGTTGGACGTCAGCTTGGAGTCAGCCCTCAGGACACTGAGCCTGTGTTAGCCCGAGCAGAGTGGGTTGTATTGGCTGAAGGAAACCAGGGATCGGTGCGCAAAGCGGCGCTTCTGCTTGATCAAGCGGTGCGAAACAGTGGTGTATTCGAGATGGTGCAGCAGTTCGAGCGTCCCAATGGCGGGAGTTATTCCCTTTGGCGCCGCCGCGCGACGCATCCGACTGAGAGCCCATCCTTTGCGGAGAGTTTCCCCGGCCTCGCCGCTGGCCTCGCGGCAGGGCCGGTGGGGCTGGATCCGGTGTTCGCTGTGGTGGGGCAGGAACACATGCTCGATGGCCATTTCAGCTATCGGGAGCCGGTGCGTTCTGAGGCCTTGGAGGCCTTGGCGCAGGATCCCGATGCTGTGCAACCGCGTTGGACCCTTGCGCTGCTGGCGGTGCTGGAAAACCGCCCGGCGCAGGCAGCGGAGCAGTTCGAGGTCCTTCAACGGCTGTTGCCCGATAACCCTTGGCCAGCGGCCTACCGCAGTGTGGTCATTCTGGCGGGGTGGGACCCCTGGCAGGCCGCCGCCGCTGCGGATGGGGCCGGCGTTTCGAATCCTGTGCTGGCGGCGCTGGGGGATCTCAGCGGCGTGCTCTCCGGTGCTGTTTGGCGCATCCCCGCCGCCATGACGTCAGTTCCAGCGGCCGTCACAGCCGTGGAGGAGGCCCTGGAGCCTGCCTCCAAAAATGATCTGGATTAAGAGCAGGCTTCCAGCTGATCCATTCGCAGCCATACATCGGGAACCGGGCGGTTCCAGCGCACCTGGCCGTAGTCCCCCTTCACCACCAGCAGCTCGCCGGGACCTTCAAAGATGTAGTCGGGTGCTGTGGGATCGCTGGCGCCAGCCTCAAGGCTGGAGCTGTAGGCGGCTCTGTTCACCTTGACCAAGGCACCTTTGCGCAGCGAAGCAGGCTTGGCCTTGGTGGGGGCAGCGGCGTCGGATTCGGCCATGACAGGGGAAGGTGATGGCACCAGGCTAAAACCAATCGCCCACGAACCCCCTTAGCCTCCCAGCCGCACCACCCCCGCTTTCATGCGTCTGTTGCTGTTTGGCTGCACAGGTTTTGTTGGCCGTGAGCTCCTGCCGCTCCTGCTTCAGGCTGGGCACCAGCTCACGGTGGTCAGCCGCCGCTTGGCCCGCGGCTACGACACTGAACGGGCGGATGGGCGACTGATCTGGATGCAGTTCGACCCCGCCAGCAGCAGCACCTGGGCCGATGCCGGCCTGTTGGATGCCCTGAACCAGGCCGATGCGGTGGTCAACCTGGCGGGGGAACCGATTGCCGAGAAGCGTTGGACCCCGACCCACCGGCAGCTGCTTGAAACCAGCCGTCTGGAAACGACCTCTCAGTTGGTGAAGGCGATCGAGGCCTGTGCAACGCCACCGAAGGTGCTGGTGAATGCCTCCGCCATCGGCTTCTACGGCTCCAGCCTGGACAAGCGTTTTCTTGAATCGAGCACTCCTGGTGACGACTTCCTTGCGAGCTTGTGTGAGCGCTGGGAAGCGGCGGCTGAGGCGGTGCCTTCCGCTGTACGGCAGGTCACCCTGCGGATCGGCATTGTGCTGGCAGCCGACGGCGGCGCACTCGGAAAAATGCTGCCGGTTTTCCGCACAGGGTTTGGCGGTCCGATCGGCAGTGGCCGGCAGTGGATGAGCTGGATCCACCGCAGTGACCTCTGCGCCCTGATCCTTCAATCCCTCATCGACGAGAGCTGGAGTGGCGTGATCAATGCCGTGGCTCCTGAGCCCGTCTCGATGACGGCCTTCTGCAAGCAGCTGGGGCGCAGCCTGGGCCGTCCGAGTTTGTTGCCAGTGCCTGCTCCAGTGCTTCAGGTGCTTCTTGGGGACGGCGCCAAGGTGGTGTTGGAGGGCCAGCAGGTTGCTTCGGAGCGGCTTGACGGCCTGAAATTCAGCTTCCGCTACCCCGATCTGGCTTCAGCACTCGCCGCTGCCACCAGCTGAAGATGCCGCTCACCAGGGCCGCCATGATCAGCAGGCTGATGGCTGGGGCGAACAGGGGTTGCCACAGCAGCTGAACCTGGTCCATCAGCCAGTCATGGCCTTGGCCCTGTTGCACCACGGCAACGGCGAAGACCCCTGCGCCGATGAACACCAGCAGCACGTTCATCATCAGCAGGCGGTCGAGCCAGCGTTTCCAGGCCGGTTCAGGCGTGGCACTCATGCAAGCAGTGAGCAAATGGCTGCCGCCATTCTCGGGCCTCCACCAGCAGCGTCTCCGAGGCGCCATTTGGCCTCCTCTTGGCATTGCTGTTGCAAGTCAGGATCCCGTCGCGCACGTTCAAGTAGAGCCATGGCCAGCGCCGCTGTTCCCTCCAAGGCCTCATGGCTGCCACTCTCTCCGTCGGCACAGAACACAGTGGGGCCCAGCAGGCGCCGTTGGGCTTCTGCGAATGCCGCTGTGAATTGAGGCCCCTGGCCCGGCACCTGCAGCACCGGTTTGGCCAGGCCAACGGCTTGCTCGATGGCGGTACCTGCCATGCCGATCACCAGATCGCTGTGCTGCAGCACGGCACGGAAGGCCCCGCGGCGAACGTTGATCCCCCAGGCCCCCTCACGCTCCAGCACGCCGTTTTTCAAGTGCCAACCGCATCGTTCGCTCAGCCGCCGCAAGCTGTCGTCATCGAGGGTGGGCACCAAGGCCAGATCCACGTTGCAGCGAACTGTGTTGGGCAGCAGCTCGATCAGCCGCAGCAACAGCTGCAGGTTCTGTTCCAGTTCCGGTCGGCGGCTGCCGGGCAGCAGACCGATGCGTGGCGTGCTGCTGGGAGGCGGGGTGGCCGCTGTTAACACCGAATCCATGAACGGATTGCCCAGGAAGGTCACCGGCCGTTGCAGTTGTCTGCTGAGGTCCTCGGCGGTGCGCTGATCGCGGCTGTACACCGCTTTGAAGCGGCGGCTTTTCAGCAGGTTTGCGCAGGGCCAGGGGAGCCGCAGCGTCCCTTCGTAGTGGCTGGAGTAGGCCACCAGGTAGGTCGCCACAGGCCGTTGGCTGAGCCATGCCGCGATCACAGGGATCACATCTCCCACCACCAGGATCAGATCAAAGCGACGCCGGTACCGCATCAGACGCACGAGGCGTCGGAGCAGATACAGCACTTGCCCTTGGGCGATCTCAGTGAGGCGGCCGCGAAGGCTGGTGTAGCCGATGCCGCCGGTGCTGAATTCATGGCTGCGTCCCAGCAGCGGCACGCCGGCTTTTTGGTAGGCGCTGCCAAGGCCCACCAGCGGAAGAGCCTGCACGTTGTGGCCCTGCTGCTGAAGCTCCTGGGCCAGGAGGGCGCCGGAGAGGTCTTCACCGTGGCCATTGCTCAGCAGCAGGATGCGTGCCATTGCCGGGCTGCCCATCACCACATCCAGGTGTTCGGATCCGGTATGCCGTTGGCGCGCCTGGCCAGTTGCAACCGCCGCGCTTCGCTGGCCAGGCGTTCCTGCCGCAATTGAGCCGAACGATCCGCTGGAGGTCGCACGCGAACCTGGGACGGCAGACGGGTGATGGTCCAGGTGGCTGTCATGCAGGGTTTGTCAGGCAGTGGCTGTCAGGCAGAACGTCCGTTGTGATCAGAGCTCAAGCCAGGCTTTCACTTTCTCGAGGGCCTTCCAGCCGGGTTTGCGTTCAAGCCCGTCGGCGATCGAGGCCTTGAGTTCGCCAGACACCTCTGGGGCCAGGGTCATCACCTGCTGGACCACCTGGATGTGGTCACGCACGCCCTTGGATTGGGTTTCCAGCAACGCCAGGCTCAGGTTGATCCTGGCCTGGGGGTCCTGGCCGTTGAGTCTCACCGCGAAACGTGCCGAGCGCAGCGCCTCATCCGGCTGGTTGCAAAGCAGCTGCAGCCAGGCGAGGCAGGTCCAGCCCGCCGATTGGCGAGGAGCGGCTTCAACGATGCGGGCGAAATCAGGGAGAACCTCTTCGGCCGCGGCGCCAGCCTGATATCGGGCCATGGCCTGCTCAAACAGGCTGTCCTGGGAAGTCTCCATCAATAGGGAGAGGGCAGTGATCTCCCTTCAGATTCCCACGTGGCTTCGCTCACACGGCGAAGGAACTGCCGCAGCCACAGGTCTGGCTGGCGTTGGGGTTGGTGAAGTTGAAGCCACCACCGATCAGGGCCGTGCTGAAGTCCAGCTGCATTCCGTAGATGTAGAGCAGGCTTTTGGGATCACAGATCACCCTGAAGCTCTGACCGTCAGCCGCCATGTATTCGTAGGTCTCGTCGTCGTCGAGGGTGTCTGAGGCGGGCACGAAATCCATCGTGTAGCTCATGCCGCTGCAACCCCCGGACCTCACCCCGACGCGCAGCACCTGGTTCTCACCCTGTTCGCCACACAGCTTGGCCAGCTGCTGCATCGCCGGTTCGGTGATCAGGATGCCCTTGCCGTCTTTGGCGGTATGGGCCGGCGTGGTATCGGGGGTGGAAGTCATGTTCAACGCAGGCTCGTGCTCTCACTCTATGAACGCTCATACATAGAGTCGCCTTAGTTGACCAGATCATGTGCGGGTCGCGATCGTTGGTTCCGGCCTCGCCGGCCTCTCCGCTGCAGTGGACCTTGTGGATGCGGGCCATGAGGTGAATCTCTACGAAGCCCGTCCCTTCATGGGCGGCAAGGTGGGCAGCTGGGTGGATGAGGGCGGTAACCACATCGAGATGGGGTTGCACGTCTTCTTCTTCAATTACGCCAACCTCTTTGCTCTGATGCGCAAGGTGGGAGCGTTCGAGAACCTTCTGCCGAAGCAGCACACACACCTGTTCGTGAACAAGGGGGGCGATCTGCGGGAGCTGGATTTCCGCTTCCCCATCGGCGCACCCTTCAACGGCCTCAAGGCCTTCTTCACCACACCGCAGCTCAGCTGGATCGACAAGCTGCGCAATGCCCTGGCCCTGGGCACGAGTCCGATCGTGCGGGGTCTGGTGGACTACGAGGGGGCGATGCGCACCATCCGAGCCCTCGACTCCGTCAGTTTCCAGGACTGGTTTGTCGGCCATGGCGGCAGCCCCGAAAGCATCCGGCGGATGTGGAATCCCATTGCTTATGCCCTGGGCTTCATCGACTGCGAGGCCATCTCCGCCCGCTGCATGCTCACCATCTTCATGATGTTTGCGGCCAAGACGGAAGCCTCCAAGCTCAATCTGCTGAAGGGATCACCCCATCGCTGGCTCACGGGTCCGATCCTCGACTACATCCAGCAGCGTGGAGGCAAGTTGCATCTGCGTCATCGGGTGAAGCAGGTGGACTACAGCGAGGGTGAATCCCCTGAGATCACTGGCCTGCAGCTGGGAACGCCCGAAGGAGACATTCGTGTTGAGGCTGACGCTTACCTGGCCGCCTGTGATGTGCCCGGGATTCAGAAACTGCTGCCCGAGGCCTGGAACCGTTACCCCCAGTTCAAGGCGATTCATCAGCTGGAGGCTGTACCCGTGGCCACGGTTCAGCTCCGCTACGACGGCTGGGTGACCGAGCTGGGAGATGCCCAGGAAGCCCAGCGCAGGGATGTGGCGACACCCACGGGGCTCAACAACCTGCTGTACACGGCTGATGCCGATTTCAGCTGTTTTGCCGATCTGGCCCTGGCTAGTCCGGAGGATTACCGCAAGCAGGGAGAGGGCTCTTTGCTCCAATGCGTGCTCACCCCTGGTGATCCCTGGATTCCCAAGTCGGTGGATGAGATCGTGGCCCACACCGACCGTCAAGTGCGCGAGCTGTTCCCCTCGGCCCGCAATCTCAAGCTCACCTGGAGCAACGTTGTGAAACTGGCGCAGTCGTTGTACCGCGAAGCCCCTGGTATGGAGCCCTACCGCCCGGAGCAGCGCACGCCGATCCGTAATTTCTTCCTGGCCGGCAGCTATACCCGCCAGGACTACATCGATTCGATGGAGGGGGCCACGATGAGCGGTCATCTGGCGGCGGCGGCCATCCTCGATCAGCCGGTGAAGCTGGCCACCAACGCGGCGGTGGCCTGATGGGACGCTGGCTCGAACACACAGTCACCTCCGAGGTGCAGGCCCCTGCCGCCAAGGTCTGGGAGGTCTGGAGTGATCTCGAAGCGATGCCCCGTTGGATGCGCTGGATTGAGTCGGTCAAACCACTCGACGACCCTGATCTCACCGATTGGACTTTGGCGGCACAGGGCTTTCGCTTCAGCTGGAAGGCCCGGATCACCCAGCGGGTTGAAGCCCAGCAACTGCACTGGGAATCAGTGGGTGGTCTGCCCACCAAGGGTGCCGTTCGCTTTTACCCCGAAGCCGAAGACCGCACTGTGGTCAAGTTGAGCGTGACCTACGAATTGCCGCGGGTCTTGGCACCGCTTATGGAACCCAGCATCCTGGGGGGCATCGTGACCAAGGAGCTTCAGGCGAATCTTGACCGTTTCCGTGACCTGGTGGAAGCAGGCGGCTAAGCATTGGCTTGCCCCCGTTGCCGTGTTGGTGGTCGTGGGGGGCTGTGGTGGCGAAACGCCAACGACCACTGCGCTGCCATCGGTTCCAGTGAAACCTGAGCCGCTTCCGGAAACCTCAGCGGTTCAGGCCCCGCCGATAGGCCTGACCCCTCTGCCTTCGGCTGAAGAGGTGCAGCAGGCTGCCCCCGGCGGCCGGGCGGATCCCTTTGCTCCTCTTGTTGGTGTGGAGGCTACGGATGCTCAGGATCCCACGACTGGCCTTGCCCTGACTGGCGTTTTGTTGGTGGGAGATCAGAAACGAGCCATCGTGACCACCCCTAACGGCAGTGGTGTGATCTGTGTGGGCGCAGATGGCCGCTGCGGTGCGGATGCTCCGCTGTTGTTGCCGACTGGATGGTCGGTGCTCAGCATCGATGTGGCGAGCGGTTGCATTCGCTTCGCGCTGAACGATGAGCCTCAGGATCTCTTCTGCATCGCTTGAGCGCAGGCTTCGGCTAACCCTTCGAGATCGTGGGGGTCGGCCTCAGCATCCACCCGGCCGAAGTATTGGCGGCAGCTGCGGCTGGTCTGGGGGCCGATTGAAACCAGCTTCACCCCCTCCAAACGTTCAGCCCAGTCTGGGCCGAAGCGCTGTTCCAGCAGCTGCGCGGTGTGCTCCGCTGTCTTCCCGCTGCTGAAGGCGATGGCATCAACGTCACCTCCCTCCAGGGCGGTCGCTGTGGGCTCCGGCATCGTGGCGGGGCAGCCGGACTCATAGGCCGCCACTTCCACCACCCGCACCCCGGCTTCACCGAAAGCGTCCGCCAGCAGAGTGCGACCACCGCTCTGCACCCGTGGAAGGAGCATCTTGAGACCCCAGCCCGACACCGGGAAGTGATCGATCAAGCTGTCGGCCACGAAGCTCGGTGGCACGAAATCAGCGGCCGCCCCAAGGTCGTCCAGCACCTGCGCCGTTTTGCGGCCCACCGCGGCAATCTTGAGACTGGCGGGGCGTCTGGCCAGGCAACGGCCAAGGCGTTGCAGCCGCTGTTCCACGGCCTGCACGCCATTGGCACTGGAGAACACCAGCCAGTGAAAGCTCTCCAAGTCCTCGAGGGCGTCATCCAGAGGACCCCAGTGGTCGGGTGGTCCGATCACCAGGGCAGGGAGATCCAGCACCGTCGCCCCCCGCTGCTCCAGCAGCTGGCGCGCAGCTCCCAGTTGGTCGGCCGCGCGGGTGACGACCACCGTTCGGCTTTGCAACGGCTGGCTCAAGCGACAGCCTCCCCGTCCAGTTTCACCACCCCCTCCACCCTTTCGCGCAGCTGCTGAGCAGCGTCAGCGTTTCCCTGAGCCTGAAGCAGGTTGATGGCGCGGATGAAGCTGCTGCGAGCGGCGTCGATGTTGCCGCCCAACAACTGGGCCACGGCATTGTTTTGATGACACTCAGCGTTGTTGGGATCCAGGCTGAGGGCGCGCCCGTACGCCTCAAGGGCCGCGGCGAGGTCGCCGCGCCGCCGTTGCATCAGCCCCAGGTTGTACCAGGCGAGGGCCACTTCCGGTGCCCGCTGGGCGGCGGTTTGGGTGAGGCTGATCGCTTCCTCCAGGTTGCCCTGGTCCATCAGTCGAGCCGCCAGGTTGAGGCGGGCTCCAAGACTCACCCGAGTGTCCAGGGGAATCTCCAGGGCTTGTCGGTAGCAGTTCACCGCCTTGTCGGGATCACTGGGGGTCAGGGCTAATCCCAGGTGCAGCAGGAGTTCATACCGTTCGGCACCGGCTGAACTGCACTGCTTTAGGCCGTTTTCCAGCAAGGGAATGGCATCTTCGTTCTTGCCCTCACTGATCAACAGCCCCCCGAGCTTGGCGCTGGCGTAGGGATCACCGGGACGCTCCTGCAGATCAGCCTCCATGGCCTGCCGTAGCCGATCGGCCTTGTCGCTGCCCGCCAGCAGTTCCGGTCGGTAGCCGTCATGGAGGATTGCCGGCTCACTGCAATCGGCGATGCGCCATTGGGGTTCGGCGTCCAGCAGGCTGCGAACGCTGTCGTCGATCATCGAGTGGTACGGCCGGCTCCATCGGATCGAGGGGTGGCGGCGGAAGAGACGGCTGACGCTGGAATAGGGAGCCATGGCAGCCCCCACCTCGTAACGCAGCAGGTTGATCACCAGCACATCGGGCTGGGCCATCAACGCCTTCAGGGCTGGGATGGCCTCGGGGCGCAGTTGTTCATCGGCGTCCAGCACCAGCACCCAGTCGCCGTTGAGAAACTCCAGCGCCTGGTTGCGGGCTGGGGCGAAGTCCCCCGGCCAGGGAATCTGCTCAACCCGGGCTCCGGCCGCTTCGGCGATGGCCACCGTCGCATCGGTGGAGCCGGTGTCCACCACCACCATCTCGTCGGCGAAGCCCTGCACGGAGCGCAGGCACTCCCCGAGACGCGCCTCTTCATCGCGCACGATCATCGAGAGGCTGAGCATGGCCGGCCGGCTTGGGGTTGGCGCGAGGTTAAGTGCGGTTGGCCAGTGCGGTTGGTTGGTGGTGGTCAGTCGGTGAATGCACCGCTGTTGCCGGTCGGCGTCGCGCTGGGGAACAGTTCGGTGAGCACCTGGCGTTGGGCTTCCTGCATTTGGCCGGCGGAATAGGCGGCAGGGCAGCTGCTGGGCAGCAGCGGCTTCAGGCTGTCCCAGAGGTAAGGGCTGCCGTAGACCACGACCCCAGCCAGCCGGTTGAGGGCGATCAGTTGCTGGATCGCTGCGGCCCAGGGTTCTTGGGCATCCCGTCCGGCGCGGAAGGGGTTGCCCCGCAGGAACAGCTGCAGCAGCACCGCTCCATCGCTGAGGCGGTCCATCGCCAGGGGCGCGTCCGCTTGGCCGCTCCAGGGCGATAGCCCTTCGCCATGAATCACGATTGAGCGAAATCCTTGTGCTTCAGGAGTGCGCAGGGCCGGGGACCAGCCGCTGAGGGCGGCTGCGCTGGGCACCATGGCATCCACGCGCACCAGGTTGATGCCTGCTTGTGGAAGAACCTTTGCTTCGCTGACCGTGATGCTGTGGCGCACCAGCTCAGCCTCAAGGGCTTGCTCGTCTGCGCTGACGATCGGACCTGAAGCTGTGCTGGTGGGGATCGATGCCAGCGCATGGGCCCGGCGCTGCAGGCTCTCGTCCAACCGCTCGAGGCACAGCCTTCCACTGCTGAAACCGTCGCAGAGACCATCGATGGCGGCATCCGCATCCGCCGGCATCAGGATCAGGTCGGTCCCGGCTTCAAAGGCCAGCACAGCTGCTTCGGCGGCGCCGTGCCGTGCGCTGATCGCTTCCATCACAAGGGCATCGGTCACCACCAGCCCGTTGAACCTCATCTGGCGCCGCAGCAAATCGGTGAGCACGGCTTTGGAGAGGGTGGCGGGCTGCTTCGGATCCAATTCCGGCAGCACCAGATGGGCCGTCATCACGCTCTCCACACCGGCGGTAATGGCGGCCTGAAAGGGCGGAAGTTCGATCTGCTCCAGCCGTTCGCGGCTGTGGGGCAGCACCGGCAGGTCCAGATGGGAGTCGCTGCTGGTGTCGCCGTGGCCGGGAAAGTGCTTGGCGCATCCGAGCACCCCCGCTTGCTTGAGCCCCCGCTGGAACGCCACCGCCAGGGCACTGGCAGTGTTGGGATCTTCGCCCCAGGCCCGCACGTTGATCACAGGGTTGGCGGGGTTGTTGTTGACGTCGCACACCGGCCCTAACACCCAGTTCAGGCCACAGCGGCGGGCCTGTTCGCCGGTGCAGCGGCCATAACGCTCACTCAACTCCAAGGCCAGCTCGGGCTCCCGCTGGTGGAGTCGCCCGAGGGCCAGGGGCGGCACCAGCCAGCTGGCCCCTTCGAAGCGCTGGCCAACGCCTTCTTCAACGTCCGCGCAGACCAGCAACCGCTGCTCACTCCAGCCCTGCAGTTGCTTGGTGCGTTGTTGCAGCTCAACAGCGCTCCCCCCCAGCAGGATCACGCCACCAACACCGTCCCGCAGCAGGCGCTGCAGTTCGCTGTTTGGAAGCTCCCACTGCGGGTAGCGACGCTGCTGGTCGCTCAGATGACCACTGGCCCGCACCACCAGCAGTTCCGCTACGCGGCGCCGCAGGCTGTTAGCCGGCGGGCTGTTCATCGCCGCCTGGCTGTTGATCACTCCCGGGTGGAATCTCGCCCCGCTGCTGCCGTTCGTCTTCGAGGCGATTCAGCAGTCCCAGCACTGAGGTGCCGCGTTCCAGACCCCGATCCAGCTGGAACACCACTTCGGGGGCGCGTCGCATCTGCAGCCGTCGCCCCAGTTCTCCCCGCAGGAAGCCGCTGGCAGCTTGAAGCCCCTCGAGCACCTGGTCGCGTTCTTGAGCTTCCCCAAACACGCTCACGAAGATCTTGCAGTGCTGCAGATCGCCGGACACTTCCACTTCGGTGATGCTCACCATGCCTTGGTGCACCCGTTCATCACGGATGCCGTTGATCATCAGTTCGCTGACTTCTTTGCGGATCAGGGCGGCCACCCTCTCCACTCGACGCCCCTGTGCCATCACGCCATCGGTGCTGAATTCACCATGGCACGCAGCACCAAGGTGAGGCTGATTCCACCGCTGATCAAGGCGCCGATCAAGGCCACAGCCGTGACGGGATTGCTCCGGCGTGCGGCCAGGGGTTCGGCGACGGAGTTCATCACCCCGAGGGTGAAGGCGATCAAGTAACGGGGGTAACGGGAGACGTTGAGGAAAAACTCCCGCATGGTTCTGGCGTGCTTGCAAATCTGCTGGCTACTCTGCCGGGCCCATGGCTGTTTTGGACATGTTGGAGCTGCATCAATTCCGCCATTCCGCGTTTTGTCTCAAGGTGCGGATGGTGTTGCAGGCCAAGGGGCTGAGTTTCCGCACCGTGGAGGTGACCCCCGGTGTCGGCCAGGTGGCTGTGTTCCGGCTGTCCGGCCAACGGCAGGTCCCCGTGCTGGTGGATGGGGATCAGGTCATTGCCGACTCCAGCGCCATTGCACTGCATCTGGATCAGCGGGAGCCGGATCCTGCCCTGATTCCCACCGATCCGCGCCAGGCTGCCCAGGTGCATCTGCTGGAGGATTGGGCCGATACCACCCTGGCCATGGCGGGTCGCTCCTCTTTGGTGCAGGCCGCGGCACTGGACCCCGAGCTTCGGGTTGCTCTGCTGCCCGACGATCTGCCCGACCCCGTGCGTTCGGTGATGGGCGTGATCCCTGGCGGTTGGGTCAGCAATATCACTGAACTGGTCAACCAGAAGGAGCGCACCGAGCTGCTGGCCAGCCTGGAGCAGTTGGCCTCATCCGTGCAGACCAGCCCTTGGTTGGTGGGCGACAGCATGACCCTGGCCGATATTGCCGTTGCCGCTCAGTTGTCGCTCCTTCGCTTCCCCTCTTCTGCGGGTTCGGCCTTGGCCGGCAAGGGCGTGCCTGGGCTGAGCGATCACCCCAAACTGCAGCCCCTGTTCCAGTGGCGCGACCAGATCGAACTCAAATTGATGGAGCGGACCCTGGAAGAGGTGTGAAGCGCAATCGGTAGTGGTGCTGGGCGATGGCCTGATCTCGCAGGCTCTCCCCCGGCGAGGCGTAGCGCCCTTGCCATTGCTCGGCGCAGATGTCCTTGTCGCAGCGGGTGTAGCGGCTCAGGGTTTCGATCCGGCTCAGCCGCGGCGGTCCGGGCGCATGCAGGATCTGCAGCACCAATTCATCGGCCAGGAAGGTGTCGGTGCTCGGGCTCTCCTGGCGGCGGCCCGTCACCGTGGTCTCGAGATAGAGATCTCCCTTTAGTCGGGCAATCTGGCGGTTGGCGGAGTCGGGGTCTTCTTCCACCTTCAGCAGTTGCTCGCCAAGCAGGGCACGACCGATGGCCGTGGCGTTGAAGCTGCGATCGCCGACCAGTCGACCGCGCAGGTCGGCTTGAAACCGTGCTTCATGCAGCAGCGGTGGATCGTCTGGGGCATCGAGATCAATGCTCTCCACCTGCCAAAGCCCGGCAAACCAGTCGGGGTAAATCAGGTCGTCCCGATTTGAGGGCCGCGGCAACGGTGCCGGCAGGCTCCAGTCGGGCCAACTGTTTAACCGCTGCTCAAGACCTGTCTGGGCCCAGGCGGGGCCGCCACTGAGCAGGATGGTGAGGCTGATCAGCAGCATCCACAACCGCCGTTCCATGTCTGATCCCCTGATCCGTGCCCTTGATGACTATGTGGTGCTGGAGCCCGGCAAGCCGGAGCAGCTGCTCAGCGCTGCCGACACGTTGACATGGCTGAGCGGTTGGTTGCGCAGCCTGGATCAGCTGCCGGCCGATCTGGCAGATCAACCGGATGTCGATGCAGCGGCGCAGCGGTTGATCGATACGGCCTGTGATCTGGAGATCAGCCCTGGGGTGACCTTGCAGTGGTTTGCGGTGCGGTTGGAGCCGCCCACCGCTTGAGATTCAGTCGGTTCGGCGTTGGGTCGGATCCTTCAGCAGGCTTGGCACCAGTTGCAGGATTCCGTCGGCCACGGCCTCTGGGGTTTCGTCGTTGATCACCACCGTCAGATCGGCCTCGGCATAGAGGGAACGACGCTCGTTCAACAGCGCGTTCAGAGCCGCCTCTGGATCGGCGGTCTGCAGCAGCGGGCGCACGGTGCTGTCAGCGTTCAGCCGCTGCAGCAACTGATCGGGCATCACATCGAGCCAGATCACGATGCCGCTGTGGAGCATTCCCCAGTTCTCCGGCTGGGTCACCACACCGCCACCTGTGGCCACCACCAGCGAGTGGCGCTGACTGATCGCACTGAGCACCTGGCTTTCCAGGCTGCGGAAGCCCGCTTCGCCATCCCGATCGAAGATGTCCGGGATGCTGCAGCCCGCCGCCTGTTCGATCACGGCATCGGCATCCACAAAGCCGTAGCCCAGGCGTTCGGCCAGGGGGCGGCCCGTGCTCGTCTTGCCGCTGCCCATCATTCCCACCAGATAGAGGCTGCGCCCGGCAAGACGCTGCTTGAGGGTGGGGCTGGAATCCGCCATGACTCGGAAACGGCAATAGCTCATTAGGATGCCTCGCGGCCGGAACGTCACATGACTGAAACGAAGTCACAAGCACGGCACGGCCAAGGTCGTGGTTGTGTCATCACCCGGAGGGCCTGTTTCAGTGCCAGCCATCGCTATTGGCTGCCAGAACTGTCTGCCGATGACAATGCCGCCCGTTTCGGGCCCTGCGCTTTGCCTCCTGGCCATGGGCACAACTACGAGTTGATTGTCTCCATGGCTGGTGGTCTGGACGCCGACGGCATGGTGCTCAACCTCTCGGAGGTGAAGCACGCCATCCGCAACGAGGTGACGGGCCAGCTCGATTTCCGCTTCCTCAATGAGGCCTGGCCGGAATTTGACGTTGCCACCCCTGAAGGTTGTCTCCCCACCACCGAGGCCTTGGTGCGGGTGATCTGGCAGCGCCTCAGCCCTCATCTGCCGATCACGGCGCTGCGCCTCTACGAACAACCGGGCCTTTGGGCCGACTATCTCGGACATCCCATGGACGCCTTCCTCACCATCCGCACCCACTTCGCCGCCGCTCACCGACTGGCCCGCCCGGAGCTCACTCAGGAAGAGAACGAAGCGATCTACGGCAAGTGCGCCCGTCCCCATGGTCATGGCCACAACTACTTGGTGGACGTGACCGTGCGCGGTCAGATCGATCCCCGCACCGGCATGGTCTGTGACCTGTCTGCCTTGCAGCGCCTCGTGGATGATTTGGTGGTGGAGCCCTTCGACCACACTTTCCTCAACAAGGACGTGCCCTTTTTCGAGGAGTGCGTGCCCACGGCTGAGAACATCGCCCTGCACATCGCTGATCGTCTTTCCAGTCCGATCAAGGCCATCGGCGCCAGCTTGCACAAGGTGCGCCTGCAGGAGAGCCCGAACAATGCGGCCGAGGTTTACGCCGAAGCACCGCAACTGGAGATGTCCCCAACTGCTCTTGATGCAGTGGCTGCTGTCTGATCGACGGCTTGATGCCCCACCGCCCCACCCCATCACGCCCCTTTGTGCGGTTGGTGCTGGCCATCAGCCTTGATGGCCGCTTGGCACCGCCGGCAGGGGGTGCTGCCCAGCTGGGGGGTGAGGGTGACCGTCGCGCCCTGGAGCATGCGCTTGCCTGGGGGGATGCCTGCCTGATCGGTGCTGGAACCCTGCGGGCCCATCAGTGCACCTGCTTGATCCGCAGCCCTCAGCTGCTTGAGCAACGCCGAAGCGAGGGGCGAACCGAGCAGCCGGCCGCTGTGGTGGTGAGCCGATCCCCTGACTTCTCAAGCGCCTGGCGGTTTTTTAATCAGCCGCTGCAACGTTGGCTGCTGGCTCCTGAACCAGTGGATCAAGGTTTTGATCGTTGGTTCCCTTTGGCTCCAACCTGGCCGGAGCGGCTCCAGGCACTTGGAGCGGCTGGGATTCAGCGTCTGGTGCTTCTGGGTGGCGCCCAGCTCAGCGCCAATCTGTTGCAAGCCGATTGCGTCGATGCCCTCCAGCTCACCTTGGTGCCCCAGCTCTTGAGTGGCCGCTTCAGTTGGTTGCCTTGCACCAATGCGCCGTTGCCAGCTGCCTTGGCGCAACCGGGTGCTTGGCAGTCCGAAGGTGCTGAGGACCTCGGAGACGGTGAGTGGCTGGTTCGCTACCGACGGATCCGATCTGGTTAAGGTCGTCGCACAAGGGCCTAAGGCACCGTCGCCATGACGTCACTCACGGCTCGCTGGCATCGCTCCATCAACGAAATACCGGAGCAGCAGTGGAACAGCCTGGTTGGAGACGCCGCGATCCCCTTCTACCGCTGGAGTTGGCTGGAGGCCTTGGAAAGCTCCGGAAGCATCATCCCCGAGCAGGGCTGGCAGCCCCTGCATCTGGCCCTCTGGCGTGATGACATCCCGATTGCGGTGGCTCCGCTGTTTCTCAAGGGCCACAGCTATGGCGAGTTTGTGTTCGACCAGACCTTTGCCCGGCTGGCGGCGGATCTGGGGCTCCGCTACTACCCCAAGCTCCTGGGCATGAGTCCGGTCAGCCCAGTGCTGGGTTACCGCTTCCATGTGCGATCTGGAGAAGATGAAGCTCTGCTCACCCGGGAGTTGCTGCGGGCGATCGATCGCTTCTGCGAACAGAACGGCATCCTCAGCTGCAATTTCCTCTACGTGGATCCGCAGTGGCGGACCCTGGCGGAGGCCGCCGGCTGTGCCGCCTGGCTGAACCAGCAGAGCCTGTGGAGCCGCGGCGACGACCAATCGTTTGAGGATTACCTCAAGGGTTTCAATGCCAACCAGCGCCGCAACATCAAGCGGGAGCGCAAGGCTGTGGCCAAGGCCGGGATCACCGTGACACCCCTCAGCGGCGACCAGCTGGATCTGCCGCTGTTGCAATCCATGCATCGCTTCTACGAGCAGCACTGTGCTCGCTGGGGACCATGGGGCAGCAAGTATCTGGAAGAGGGCTTCTTTGAAGCGTTGGCGCGGCTGCACAGCGATCAGCTGGTGCTTTTTTCTGCCCATCGAGGTGACCCGCGCGATCCGGTGGCGATGTCGATGTGCGTGCAGGACGGCCGACAGCTCTGGGGCCGCTACTGGGGCAGCCACGAGGAGATCGATTGTCTTCACTTCGAAGTCTGTTATTACTCTCCGATCGAATGGGCCTTGGCCAACGGCATCGTCAGCTTTGACCCTGGAGCTGGTGGCAGCCATAAACGCCGGCGAGGCTTTGTGGCCCGTCCCCACGCCAGCCTGCACCGCTGGTATCAGCCCCAGATGGATCAGTTGATCCGTGCCTGGTTGCCCAAGGTGAATGGCTTGATGCTGGAGGAGATCGAGGCGATCAATGCGGAGCTGCCCTTCAAAGCAGAACCTCCGGCCTTGGCTTTGTAGGTTGAAGTCATGACCACAACCCCGGAAGCACCGGCATCCACCGCTGCGGCGATGGATGCTATTGATCAGCGCCTGTCCCAGCGGTTCATCGCTCTGGATCCCAGTGGCTATTTCTTGATCAAACTGGATCTTGATGCGGCCGAATTGGTGCTTGAGCACTACGGCAACACCATCGATGACAAGGGGTTGGCCCGCGATTCCGAGACGGGTGAGGTGTTGCGCTGCGACGGGGGCAATGCTCCTCGGCGCCCTTCAGCGGTTTACCGCGGCAGTACGGCCAAACAGCTGGGCATCCAGCTCACGGAAGGGGAAGCCCCACACCCGGTCAGTCGCCTCGACCATGCCCTTTATTTGGGACGGGAGTTGCAGAAGGCTGAACAGTGCCTGCGTGACGGCACGGTCTATGTGCAGGACTGAGGATCAGGCCGGCTGCAGTTTCAGCTGTTCACAAACCCTAAGAGCAATGGCCTAAACCCATGCCGGTGTCTGATCTAATGGTGGACACCTCCTTACTTCCAAATGGGCGTTGGCATCTATTTAGGGCTGGTTGGTTCCGGCCTTGTCACGGCTTTTGTGCTCACCAAGCTGCTGAAGGGAATCAAGCTCATCTGAGCGGTTCCAACGTCTTCCCTCCTCGCTTTCGTATCCAGAGCACAGCCACAGCAGCGCTGAGGCCACCGGTGACTGCGAAAGCCGTGGAGAGATTGGTGAACATCACCATCAGGGCAACGATCAATCCACTGAGCCCGCCACCGCCGAGGAAGGCGATCTGGCTGAGCCCAGCCATCCGGCCTCGCATCACCTGCGGTGAGCCGATCTGACTGATTAAGTTGCAGCTGCTCAGCAGCCCGGCTGTGCCGGCTCCGATCAGAAAGGCCATGGCCAGACTGAACACAGGCCCTGGAGTACGGGCCAGTCCCAGCTGGGCCACTGCGGTAATCAAGCCAAACCCCCCGAGAGTGAGGAAAGGGCGCCGGCAGAAACGTTGGCTATTGCGTTGCAGCACCAGCCCGCCCACGATGCTCCCGCCCGCCAGCACGCTGGTGAACAGCCCCAGATCCGTGGGATTGGGTCCCAGTTGATCGAAGGCGATCAACGGGGCCAGCCCCGGGTGATAGAACCCGATCAGACACAGCACAGCGGTGAAGCTGAGCACCCCTTGAAGGGTGCCACCGCAGTGCTGCCAGGCGTTGAGCAGGCTGGCGTCTTGTCCGCTGCTGCTGCGCACTTCCTGATCCCGATTCGGGTTGAGCAAGAAGAGCACACTGGCGATTGGCAGCAGGTAGCTGGCCGCATCAATGCCCAGGGCCCAGGCCGGGCCAGTAGCCGCCAGCAACAACCCGCCGATCGGGGGGCCGACCAACTTGCCCACGTTGAAGACCACCGAAAAGCTGGTGAGGTAGCCCGCCAGCTGTTCCGGCTGCTCCACCAGGATCGAGCAGTACTTGTTGCGCGCCGTTAACTCATAGGCGCCGGCGATGCCCACCAAAAGGGTGCTGCAGAGCAGCAGCAGCACCTGGGCTGTGCCCTCCAACAGGGGAATCGCCAGGGCCCCCAGTCCAGAGGCAGTCAGCAGAGCCCATTGCGCCTGCACCAGCACCCGTTCACAGCCCACTCTGTCGGTGCGCACCCCCGCTGGACCACTCACCAGCAAGCTTGGAAGTGAAAGAGCGGCGAAGTTCAACGCCAGCACGAAGGGGTCCACGCCCCCTTTCATCAGAATCCAGCCCTTGGCGGTGATGCCGGCGAAGGACCCAGCCGTGCTCACGCCGGAGGCGATCAGAAAAAGCTGGCGTTGCTGCTCGGCCCGCAGTTTGAGAAGGGTCAACGCTGGCGTTTCGCTGCGGCCACCATGGCGCGGGCACCAACAATCCTCCCGCTGAGGTCGTAGATGTCAGCCCCGGTGATCTCCACCGGCACCAGGCTTCCCGGCGCGGCCTGTTGACCATCGGCGCCGGGTTGCACCCGCACTTCACCATCCACTTCGGGCGCAAAGCGGGCGCAGCGCCCGATCATCTCGCCGGTTTGCGGGTTGTGCTGTTCGATCAGCACGTCAACAGTGCGCCCCACCCAGCGGCTGTTGCGTTCCTCAGAAATGGGTTGTTGCAGAGCCATCAGGGCATCCTTGCGGGCTTGGGCCACCTCGGGATCGACGCGATCGGGCAGGTCCGCCGCTGCTGTGCCGTCCTCCGGAGAGAAGGTGAACACCCCCACATGATCGAAGCGTTGGCGCTCGAGGAAGCCCATCAGGTGCTGGAAGTGCTCCTCGGTTTCGCCGGGAAACCCCACGATCAACGTGGTGCGCAGCACCGCATCGGGGAGTTGGTCGCGGATCTGATCCAGCAGGCGGTCGTTCACATCCGCCTGCCAGGGGCGGTTCATCGCCCGCAGCACCTCCGGATGGCTGTGCTGCAACGGCAGATCCAGATAAGGCACCACATTGGGCACCTCCCGGTAGGCCGCCAGCACGTCTGGGGTCAGCCCGGTGGGATAGGCGTAGTGGACCCGGATCCAGGGGATCTCCACGTCGCCAAGGGCTCGCAGCAGTTCCGCCAGCTTGGGTTTGCCGTAGAGGTCAAGGCCGTAGTTGGTGGTGATCTGGCTGATCAGGATCAGCTCCTGCACCCCCTGTTCCGCCAGTTGGTGGGCTTCAGCCACGATTGATTCGATCGGCCGACTGCGCTGATCCCCTCGCAGCTTGGGAATGATGCAGAAGGCGCAGCGGTAGTCGCAGCCCTCGGCCACCTTGAGGAAGGCCACTGCCTGGTCGGTGGTGCGTTGGCGTGGCAGGTGTTCGTCACCCACAAAGGTGGGAACGGCGCTCACCTGGTTCACCCGCTCCCCCGCTTCCACCCGCTGCAACACATCCACGATGTGCTGGTAGTCGCCGGTTCCCACGATGGCTTTGGCCTCGGGGATCGACTCCAGCAACTCCTCCTGGAAATGTTGGGCCAAGCATCCCGCGATGATCAATTCCTTGCCCTGTTCCGCCAGTCCCACCAGGGTGCGCACCGATTCCTCGCGGGCGTCCTGGATGAAGCTGCAGGTGTTCACCACCACAACGGCGGCATCTCGTTCATCGGTGCTGACGCCGTAGCCCGCTTCCGCCAGCAGCCCCACCATGTGTTCGGAGTCCACCCGATTCTTCTCGCAGCCCAGGTGGGCGAAGGCGACCGTCGGTTTCGTCGGGGTGCTGGTCATCACTTCGCCGGCAGGCCAAAGATCAGCCTACGAAGCGGCCTGATCACGCCGGAACTGACAGAATCCGATTACTTGAAGTTCAAGGATGGGCACCACCCGTCTCGTCAGCCGTCGCCGTCAGGATTCCGGCGCTAAGTGGGCCCGCATCGCCATGGCGGTGCTTGCCACCGCTGGGCTGATCGACACTGGTTCGATCACCCTGAAGCGCTGGGGTCTGCTCGGCAACCTCACCTGTCCGATGGGGGCTGACGGTTGCGACAAGGTGCTCAACAGCGCCTGGGGCACGGTGTTCGCCGGGATTCCGCTCTCGTTGGTGGGGGTGCTGGCCTATGGCGCTGTGCTGCTGATGGCGCTGCTGCCCCTGTTGCCAGGGCTGCAAGAGAACAAGGGTGACTTGTCCCGTCGCACCTGGTGGGGGCTGTTCACCGTGTCCCTCGGTATGGCCGTCTTCAGCGGTGTGCTGTTGGGGGTGATGCTGCTCAAGATCCAGGCCTTCTGCTTCTTTTGCGTTCTTTCGGCTGCGCTCTCCCTCGCCCTGTTTGTGCTGTCCATCGTTGGTGGTGGTTGGGACGACTTCGGTCAGCTGCTGTTCCGCGGCGTGCTTCTGACCCTGGCGGTGCTATTGGGGGGCTTGATCTGGGCGTCGGTGGTGGATCCAAACCGGCCTGACGCGGTGGCCAGCGGATCCGGCGTTGCACCCGTTGTCACGAGTGAGAGTACGTCCGCTTCGATCGCCTTGGCTGAGCACCTCACCAGCAGCGGCGCCGTGATGTATTCCGCTTACTGGTGCCCCCACTGCCACGAACAGAAGGAGCTGTTCGGCAAGCAGGCCTCGGACCAGCTGAACGTGGTGGAGTGTGCGCCGGACGGTGAGAACAACCAGGCCGATCTCTGCCGCAGCAAGGGATTGGAGGGTTTCCCCAGCTGGGATATCAACGGCAGCATCGATTCCGGAGTGAAGGGGCTCGACACCCTTGCGGAACTCAGTGGCTACAAGGGCGACACCGGCTTCTGAATCAGGACTGCCTTCAGTCCCGGACGGCACGGGTGACGATGCCCCGTTGCCGTTGTTGCCGGGAATGCTGCCTCCATTGCGGTAGCGGCGCAGGAGCATCGCTGCGGTAGTGGCCTCCCCGGCTTTCTCCGCGAAACAGGCAGGCCTCCAGCATCAGCCGGCTGGTCAGCAACCTGTGGTGGAGATCCAGCAACAGGTTCAGATTGCGCCGGCTGTTTTCAGCTAACAGCCTGGGGGCACAGGGGTCTTCCCGTAGCAGGGCCTGGAGCAGTGCCTGCTGCTCCAGATGTTGTTCGTCGGCTTTCACTTTGCCGATGGCCTGGCGCAGTCCAGCGGCGGATCGTTCCACCCCTGCCCGTCGCCAGCAGAGCTGCCGCAGCTGCTCGATGGCGTCGATCAAATGCGAACTGCTGCAGCCGTCGAGGTCTAAGGCAAGCGGCTGCGTTTTGTCGCTGGCGAGGGCCGCTGGGACGGGGCCGAGCTCGATCTCTTTGAGGCGATGGGCGAACACCAGGCACTCCATCAGGGAGTTGCTGGCCAGTCGGTTGGCGCCGTGCAGGCCTGTGCAGGCCACTTCTCCCACGGCGTAGAGCCCCGGCAGTGTGGTGGCGGCCTTCAGGTCCGTGGCCACCCCTCCCATCCAGTAGTGGGCGGCTGGGGCCACGGGGATGGGCCGTTCCAATGGATTCAGTCCGAGTTCGTCGCAGCGGTCGAGGATCGTTGGGAAGCGTCGTTCCGCTTGCTCCCGAGGGATGGCGGCGAAGTCGAGCCACATCTGCTTCACCTGCTGCCGCTGCATGGCCTGCATCAAGGCTCGGCTCACCTGGTCCCGCGGTGAGAGGTCGCGTTGGGGTAGGTGGGCCACAGGGCTGCCCCCAGGGCATCCACCAGCACGCCGCCCTCTCCGCGAACGGCTTCGGAGATCAGAAAGCAGGGGGCGTCATCCAGGCGGATAGCCGTTGGATGGAACTGAACGAATTCCAGATCTTCCACGGCTGCGCCCGCTTGCCAGGCGAGGGCGATGCCTTCGCCACAGGCCTGGGCTGGGTTGGTGGTGTTGGCGTACAGATGACCACCACCGCCGCTGGCCAATACCACGGCGCGGGCTTCGATCCCGTGAAGATGCGCCCCATCCAGCACCTGTACACCGCAACAGCGCCCATCGCGCACCAGCAGTTGCGTCACGCGCACGCCGCGGCGATGCAGCAATCCTGGCCGTTGCTCAACACGATCCCGCAGCACATCCACCAGGGCTCGCCCTGTGCGGTCCTGCACATGCAGCACCCGCCTGTGGCTGTGGGCTGCTTCCAGGGTGGTGGCCAGACCGTCCTGATCCCGGTCGAAGGCCATGCCCAGCTGCTCCAGGCGCTCCACGCAATGGGGTGCTTCCTGCACCAACAGCCGCACCGCATCGCCATCGCAAAGGCCTGCTCCAGCCAGAACGGTGTCCTCCGCATGGCTGTTGGCGCTGTCTTCCTTACGGGTCACCGCGGCGATGCCCCCCTGGGCCCAGCGGCTGGAAGAACGCCGCCCTGTGTTGCGATTGAGCAGCAACACCTTGAACTCCGGCGGCAGATCAAGGCAGGTCATCAAGCCAGCAGCCCCGGCACCGATCACCACCACGTCCCAGGGACCTGAGGGGATGGGATCAGAGCTGCGGGGCTGGGCCATCACGGGGACAAAAAAACCGCCGGTGGTCCGGCGGTTCAAGCAGTCACAACCAGTGTGACGGGGTCAGGAATTAGCGGTATTGGCCGTCGTTGATGCGGTCGTCGCCCTCGTTCAGAGCAATGGAGGGAGGGGTGACGGTGAAGTTGTCGCGGTACTTCGCGAACAGCTCTTGCTGACGCTCGGTCAGATCCAGCGACAGCACGTCGTCAACGCTGTCGTAAGGGCCACCCAGCACGATCTTGCCGGCCATGGTCGGGTACATCCCGGGGAACTGCTGGAAACGGCGCACGGAGGAATTGTTCAAATCCACCTTGCCCTCCCTTGCAGCAATTTTGTCGTCCGCAATGTTGCGGATCTCATTGCCGGAATACTTGCTGCGAAGGTCGTCGTCGGCGTAGACGCTGCTCGGAAGCACGAGACCTGCCATCAGGCTCGCCATCACCAGTGCGCCGGTCAGCCAGCTCAGAAGCCGCTTCATCTCAACTCTCGATCAGGGGTCGGAACGGGTCGACCGGCAGTGCCGGCTCCGGAAGACTACAAGTCGTTGCGCCGTTCTAGCCTTTGAATCGGGGCAGCTTTTGCAGTTCGTTTCACTCGATCAGGCCACTGAGCCCGGGCTGCAGCAAGGCTGAGAGCAAGAACAAGCCATCCACCCAAAGGGTGGTGATTAAGACGGCAGCGGCCATGGATCCCGCTTCACCGGTGAAACCGCCGCTGTTCCTGCTCAGGCGACGTCCAGCCAACAGAACGAGAATTGCTGAGATCACCAGAGTGACCAGGGGCAGGGGCTGAAGCAGATGTGTCCCCGCTTGATGCAGTAGTAGCGGCGCTTGATCGAGGGAGGCTGTCACCACTGCGGGCCAAAACTGCATCACGCCGGTGGCCGCCATGGCTAGGTCGGTGCTAGCTGTGCCCACCAGGGACGACAAATAAAACGTTGCCGCCAGACGCCAGCGCCCCTGCAGGCCGCCCAAGGCCACGGGTACGGCGAAGGCTTCCACCGGCAGGTGCAGAACGGGATGGGCCCGCAGCCAACCCCAGAAAATGCAACCTGCCAGCCAGCTACCGCTGAAACCCACCAGCAGGGAACCCAGGTCGGATGTTGTCTGGGAGCGGCTCTGGTGCATCACCAGTCCAGCTGCAACCAGAACTCCGGTGAACAAGGTGGCTGAGAACGGATCCAGCCTTACCCAGGGGGCTTGCAGGAACACCGGCAGCACCACCATGGCTGCGGCGATGCGGGCCACGGGAAAGGACCAAGACCGAGCGGGGGCTGATGTTTGCCAGGTGCCGCCGATCAAATGACCTTTGTGAAGAAACTCACGGAACCTTAGAAGACATCATCAAGTGACGCGGCTGACATGCCCGCTTCGCCTGCCGGGGATACCGTCAGAGCAACACTCATACGTTGATGGCAGACCCCTCTGCATCCCTCAGCCTGCTGGAGGCCTGCTGGCGTGATCTGGTGTTGGGAGTGGTTCAAGGACTCACTGAGTTTCTGCCGATCAGCAGCACCGCCCATCTGAAGGTGGTGCCTGAGCTCCTGGGTTGGGGCGATCCGGGTGTCTCCGTGACGGCTGCCATTCAGCTGGGCAGCATCGTTGCCGTTATTGCCTATTTCCGGACTGATTTAAACCAGGTGCTGCGGGGCATCAGCCGCGCCTTTCGCAATGGCCAGTGGCGCGAACCCGAGGCGCGCCTCGGGTTCGCCATGGTGGTGGGAACCCTGCCGATCTTGCTGATCGGCTTAGGGATCAAATTCGCCTGGGCTCAGGGCTACGAACAGTCACCCCTGCGCAGTGTTCCTTCGATTGCCATCGTCTCGATTGTGATGGCGTTGCTGCTGGCCTTGGCTGAACGGGTCGGCGCACGGTGCAAGCAGCTTCCAGGGGTTTCAGGCCGCGATGGCCTGCTGGTGGGGCTGGCTCAGGCCCTCGCATTGATCCCGGGGGTCTCGCGTTCCGGCAGCACCCTCACGGCGGCCTTGTTCGACGGTTGGAAGCGTGCTGATGCAGCCCGCTTTTCCTTTCTTTTGGGCATTCCTGCCATCACCATCGCGGGTCTGGTGGAGCTCAAGGATGCTTTGGCTGCCAGCCCTGGCAACGGCCCCCTGCCGTTGCTTGTGGGCATTGGTTCAGCTGCAGTGGTGTCGTGGCTGGCGATTGATTGGTTGCTGAAGTTCCTGCAGCGCAACAGCACCCGGGTGTTCGTCGCTTACCGGCTGCTGTTCGGGCTGCTGTTGCTGGTCTGGTGGGGTGTTCACGGCGCACACTGAGTTCAGATGAAGCCGGCTTGTGTGGAATGAGCCATCCGCCGGGGTTGCCGTTGCAGCTCTGGATCCAAGTAGCAGTGGTCGTCAACCGCAGCCCGCGGTGGTGGCCTCCGTCGAGCCTGGCTCGATCGGGAAGGAGCTGGGTTTTGAGCCCGGTGATCAGTTGCTCAGCATCAATGGCATTCGCCCGCGCGATCTGATCGATTATCGCTACCTCTGCGTGGAGGAGGAGCTTTGCCTTGAGGTGCGTGATGCAAATGGTGCGCTGCATCGGGTGGAGTTGGAAAAAGATGCCGATGACGGCCTTGGGCTGGCTTTCACCGAGGCTCTGTTCGATGGTTTGCGCCAGTGCAATAACAACTGTCCGTTCTGTTTCATCGATCAGCAGCCCCCGGGGCGGCGCGACAGTCTCTATCTCAAAGACGACGATTACCGCCTGAGTTTTCTCTATGGCTCGTATCTGACGCTCACCAACCTGGGCGAGGCCGACTGGCAGCGAATTGAAGAGCAGCGTTTATCGCCGTTGTTTGTGTCGGTGCATGCCACGGATCCCGAGTTGCGCTCACGCCTGCTGGTGAATCCGCGTGCTGCCCAGGTCATGGACCAGCTCGCCTGGTTTAACCAGCGCGATCTGCAAATCCATGCCCAGGTGGTGGTTTGTCCGGGACTGAATGACGGTCCTGCCTTGGAGAGAACGCTGAACGACCTCGCCTCCTTCGCGGCTGGCCCCTGGCCGGCGGTGCTGTCTGCGGCGGTGGTGCCGGTGGGGCTCACCCGCTTCAGGCCGGCTGACGATGGCCTGGTTCCTGTGGATCCCGACTGCGCCCGCAGCGTGATTGCTCAGGTGGAACCCATGCAGCAGCACTTTCAGGAGGTGTTGGGCACCCGTTTCGCCTGGCTCTCCGATGAGTGGTACCTGGTGGCGGGGTTGCCTTTGCCGCCCCGGGACAACTACGAGGATCTCCCGCAGCAGGAAAACGGCGTGGGCAGCATCCGTGCCTTCCTTGAAGCGTTGGATGCCGCAACTGAGGATTTGCCCAGCGCGGTTCCTCAGCCCCGTCGTTGCAGCTGGGTGGTCGGTCAGATCGTGGCGCAGGCGTTGCAGCCTGTGGCTGAACGGCTGAATGCTGTTGATGGCGTCGAGTTTCACCTGATCGGATTGCCGAGTCCTTATTGGGGGCAGGACCAAGTGGTGACTGGATTGCTGACGGGACAGGATCTGCTGTCTGGCCTGCAGGGCCGAGAGCTGGGCGATGAGCTGCTGCTGCCATCGGTGATGTTGCGGCAAGGGGAGCCCGTTTTCCTGGATGACATGACCCTGGAATCCCTGGCCGCGCAGTTGCCTGTCCCCATTCAGATCGTGCATGGGGCGGCTGACGTCGTGGACTCAGTTTTGGGTGCCGTAGGAAAAAGTTCCTAAGCTCCGTAAAATTTCCAGGTTGTCGTGCGCCGGATCACCGCGGTTCTGTGCCTCGTTGCGGGCGTTACTTCCACTGGTATTCTCCCCGCGCTCAGCGATGACGCATTTCAGGCTGATTCGGCCTTGATTGACCAGGCCACCCTCCCGGATGCGATTGATCTGAAGGGTGCTCGCCCGAAGGCTGATTCATCACTGTTGGCTCCGGCGCTTGATGTTTTGCCGCTCCCCCTCGCTCCATTGGCGGCTCCCGCCAGCTTGGCTCTTCCTGATGCCTCATCACAGGTGCGTATCCATGAGCTGCGTCCCCTAACGCTGGAGGAGGCAATTCAGCTTGCGGAGTTCAACAGCCCGAAGCTCAAAGCAGCGGCCAGTAAGGTGGATCAGGCTAAGTCTGCACTCCGTGCAGTGATCTCAGCTTGGTACCCCACCGTTGATCTCTCTTCCTCCGGGTTGCCCGAGTATTTCGCTTCCAACTCTTACCGCAATCCTGATTTCGGATCCGATCAATTCGCCCGTCAGTGGAAAGTCAATGGTGTTGTGAAGGTGAGCTGGGATCTGATTAATCCCGCCAGAGTGCCTCAGATCGCTGCGGCTAGGGATCGTTATGAGCGCGCTGGTCACGCCTACTCGATTGCGCTTCGTGACCTCCGTTTGGGAGCGCAGACGGCTTACTTCGATTTACAACGCGCCGATGCGGGCGTGCGCATCGGCCAGGACTCCGTCAAAGCATCATTGGTGAGTTATCGCGATGCGCGGGCGCGTTTCAACGCAGGAGTGAACACCAAGCTGGATGTCCTGGAAGCGGAGACTCAACTGGCTCGTGACCGCGACACTCTTACAACCAATCTTCGCGATCAGGATGAACAGCGTCGGAACCTGGCCAGGGTTCTGGACCTCCCACAAGACGTCACTCCTACGGCCGCGACGCCCGCACGCCCCTCGGGCCTTTGGAAGCGTTCATTGCAAGAAAGCATTACCGCTGCTTACAACTATCGAGAAGAACTTGACCAACTTCTTCTCGATATCTCGATCAACAACAGCCAGGCGAATGCATCTTTGGCAGCAGTGCAACCCGTCCTGAGCTTTGTCAATACCACCTCGGCATCGCGCACGGAAGGGCAGACCCTTCAGTCGTCGCTTAATACCGTCGATATGAGTGACTTCACTTATGGGGTGCAAAACAGCACGGCGCTGACAGCGAGCTGGCGCATGTTTGACGGTGGTCGTGCTCGTGCTGAGTACCGGCGATCAAAGCAGGCCGCTGAGCAGAGCCGCTTCGATCTCGCTGATCTGCGAGACCAGATTCGCTTTGAGGTGGAGCAAAGCTTTTTCGGTCTACGAGCTGCCATTCAGAGGATCGAAACCACAGCGATCGAAGTCCTTTCATCAAAAGAATCCTTGCGTCTCTCCCGGCTGAGGGTTCAGGCGGGCGTTGGCGTGCAGAGGGAAGTGGTGAACAACCAGCGTGATGTCACCCAGGCAGAGCTGAAATATGCACGTGCGATCAACAGCTACAACTCCAATTTGGCGCTGCTTCAGCGCCGTACAGGTCTGGATGCCTTGGTCGCCTGCAATTCGGTATCACTGCCATCCACGAAGCTGGAACTTGATCAACCACTGATTCCGATTGAGCCCACGCCGCTGAAGAGCGCTTGCCCGTCGGTGGCCACCAGGCTCGTCGGTCAATCAAACTGAAACCAGTGTTGTGCAGTCTCTGTGGTGACATCTGTGCTCAGTGAAGATCAACTGGGCGCTGTTCATCAGTTGCTGGATCGTATCCGTGCTCGTCAGCTCAAAGACTTTGGTCAGATCGGCTCCGATGTGAAGCCCGATGGTTCCTTAATCACCGATTGCGATCGATGGAGCGATGCCGCTCTGGTGGAGGGGCTGGTCAGCATCGCCCCCGGTGAAGGTGTCCTCAGTGAGGAAGGATCGAAAACAGTCCCGAACACGCGGGCCTATTGGGTGGTTGATCCCCTGGATGGGACCACCAACTTCGCGGCGGGTATTCCTTATTGGGCGATTTCCGTGGCTCGCTTTGTCGATGGCCGTCCCAGTGAGGTTTTTCTGGATGTGCCAGCACTGAATCAACGCTTTGTCGCTTTGCGTGGTCGGGGTGCCACTCGAAACAATCAGCCGCTTACTTCGGAGACCCGATCTCTGGCCACCAGTGCCTGCGTCTCCTTGTGCAGCCGCTCGATTCGGGTGTTACAGCGCCAACCTGATCAGCGCTTCCCCGGAAAGATTCGTCTGCTTGGTGTCGCCAGCCTCAATTTGGTGAGTGTTGCTATGGGGCAGACCATCGCTTCTTTGGAGGCCACGCCCAAGATCTGGGATCTGGCGGCGGCTTGGTTGGTGCTCGATGAGTTGGGTTGTCCGATTCGTTGGTTGGATGCTGATCCAGCGCAGCTCTCTCCAGGAGAGGACGTTGCCGACCTTGGCTTCCCTGTGTTGGCGGCCGGTTCATGGGCTCATCTGGCGCGTTTTCTCCCCTGGGGAGAGGCCCTAGTGCAGCCATGAAGGGTCGCCATTGCGACCTCGGGGGATGTGGTGTTATGTTTTTGTCTTGCGCGGGAGCCGAGAGGCGAGCGCGCAAGCCGAAGCGCTTGAGGCGAAAGTCTTGATGTGTCTGAGGCGGCTTACGGGACCAAGAGGGAGCGATCCCACGGTGTTGTAAGTTCTTCAAGCGGTCGCGAGAGGCCGCGATGACCAACCAACCGATCTCCTGAGAGGGAGTGAGGAACAGTCCGGTCGCACCTGGACAATTGAAAAGTTTAGGAACTGACGCTTTCATCGCGTTTGGTTCTGAGCCGAACCGAGAGGTGAGGTGAGGAGCCGAATGAAAGAGCGATGAAGGTGTGAGGTCCCGTCAAAAAATTTCGTTGCGCTGAAGCAATTCGCTGCAACGAGAGGGTTTTCACGAGCTCTCTTGTTGCCGGTGTGCGAATTGTGGAGCAACAACCGGATCTGAGATCCCGGAAAGTCATTGACAGAGAAATCTAGAGATGCACTCTTAAGAACCCTTTTGTGTCAGCGAAAGGAGGCATCAACTGTTGCTAGTTTTAACTGAGTAATGGGTGACGCAAATCATTTTGAGGGCGTGAAAACGTCTAAGAGGAAATGATCTACAACGGAGAGTTTGATCCTGGCTCAGGATGAACGCTGGCGGCGTGCTTAACACATGCAAGTCGAACGAACCTTCGGGTTAGTGGCGGACGGGTGAGTAACGCGTGAGAATCTGCCCTCAGGAGGGGGACAACAGCTGGAAACGGCTGCTAATACCCCATATGCCGCGAGGTGAAATGAATTTCGCCTGAGGATGAGCTCGCGTCTGATTAGCTAGTTGGTGTAGGTAATGGCTCACCAAGGCATCGATCAGTAGCTGGTCTGAGAGGATGATCAGCCACACTGGGACTGAGACACGGCCCAGACTCCTACGGGAGGCAGCAGTGGGGAATTTTCCGCAATGGGCGAAAGCCTGACGGAGCAACGCCGCGTGAGGGATGAAGGCCTCTGGGCTGTAAACCTCTTTTATCAAGGAAGAAGATCTGACGGTACTTGATGAATAAGCCACGGCTAATTCCGTGCCAGCAGCCGCGGTAATACGGGAGTGGCAAGCGTTATCCGGAATTATTGGGCGTAAAGCGTCCGCAGGCGGCCCTTCAAGTCTGCTGTTAAAAAGTGGAGCTTAACTCCATCATGGCAGTGGAAACTGTTGGGCTTGAGTGTGGTAGGGGCAGAGGGAATTCCCGGTGTAGCGGTGAAATGCGTAGATATCGGGAAGAACACCAGTGGCGAAGGCGCTCTGCTGGGCCATCACTGACGCTCATGGACGAAAGCCAGGGGAGCGAAAGGGATTAGATACCCCTGTAGTCCTGGCCGTAAACGATGAACACTAGGTGTCGGGGGAATCGACCCCCTCGGTGTCGTAGCCAACGCGTTAAGTGTTCCGCCTGGGGAGTACGCACGCAAGTGTGAAACTCAAAGGAATTGACGGGGGCCCGCACAAGCGGTGGAGTATGTGGTTTAATTCGATGCAACGCGAAGAACCTTACCAGGGTTTGACATCCTGCGAATCTCTTGGAAACAGGAGAGTGCCTTCGGGAACGCAGTGACAGGTGGTGCATGGCTGTCGTCAGCTCGTGTCGTGAGATGTTGGGTTAAGTCCCGCAACGAGCGCAACCCACGTCTTTAGTTGCCAGCATTTAGTTGGGCACTCTAGAGAGACTGCCGGTGATAAACCGGAGGAAGGTGTGGATGACGTCAAGTCATCATGCCCCTTACATCCTGGGCTACACACGTACTACAATGCTACGGACAAAGGGCAGCAAGTTCGCGAGGACAAGCAAATCCCATAAACCGTGGCTCAGTTCAGATCGTAGGCTGCAACTCGCCTACGTGAAGGCGGAATCGCTAGTAATCGCAGGTCAGCATACTGCGGTGAATACGTTCCCGGGCCTTGTACACACCGCCCGTCACACCATGGAAGTTGGCCACGCCCGAAGCCGTTACTCCAACCCTTGTGGAGGAGGACGTCGAAGGTGGGGCTGATGACTGGGGTGAAGTCGTAACAAGGTATCCGTACCGGAAGGTGCGGATGGATCACCTCCTAACAGGGAGACAACACAATGATTTTGATGCCTGAGTGCTTTTATTCTTAGGCCGAAATCCTGTCACCTTAGGTCGATCGGTACCTCAGCTTTGAAGTCAAGGATCAGCAGCAATGTTGATTGCTTGATGGAGATTTTCAGTTCCTAAACTTTGTCTAGGTCACACCCCAAAAGGGATGAGACTCCTGGGCCATTAGCTCAGGTGGTTAGAGCGCACCCCTGATAAGGGTGAGGTCCCTGGTTCAAGTCCAGGATGGCCCATTCGGTGTTGGGGGTTTAGCTCAGTTGGTAGAGCGCCTGCTTTGCAAGCAGGATGTCAGGAGTTCGAGTCTCCTAACCTCCACTGACCGAACTTGATTCCCATCTCCAATTCTTTTGGAGTTGAGCTCGATTGGAGTGTGATTTAGATGTGTCCGCTGGATGACCCCAGCTTCCTGTCATTCCAAGTTTTAGGTTGATGCCTTGAATTTGGTTGATAAGATGCTGGGCTCGGATCAAATGATCAAGCAATTGATGATTTGATTTGAAGTTCTAGCAGAACCTTGACAACTGCATAGGTGAGTCTGGAAAAAACAAAGCATCTTACAGATGCATTGTTTTGAATCTGATCTTCTGAGAGGGAGATTGGATCTAGAACAATGAAAATTCTTTTGAGCAAGAGCCGAGACTCTTGAGCGTTCTTTGATTGGTGTCGAGCCAATCAGAGTTTGATTTTGTTTTTAGCAATAAAAACTTGAGAATCTGCTTTCAACGGCGGTAAGCGTTCAGGAGGTTAATTGGTCAAGCTACAAAGGGCTCACGGCGGATACCTTGGCACACAGAGGCGATGAAGGACGTGGTTACCTGCGATAAGTCTCGGGGAGCTGGAAGCACGCTTTGATCCGGGAATTTCCGAATGGGGCAACCCTTAATACGGCCAGCTGAATCCATAGGCTGGCACGAGCCAACCCAGCGAACTGAAACATCTTAGTAGCTGGAGGAAAGGAAAGTAAAAACGACTCCCTAAGTAGCGGCGAGCGAACGGGGAAGAGCCTAAACCGATACTTTCGAGTATCGGGGTTGTGGGACAGCAACGTGTATCAGGGAAGTTAGGAGAAGTGCTTGAATGGCACGCCACAGAGGGTGAAAGCCCCGTAACCGAAAACTGAACTGAGCTAGCTGTATCCCGAGTAGCACGGAGCACGTGAAATTCCGTGTGAATCCGCGAGGACCACCTCGTAAGGCTAAGTACTACTGTGTGACCGATAGCGAAACAGTACCGCGAGGGAAAGGTGAAAAGAACCCCGGGAGGGGAGTGAAATAGAACATGAAACCGTGAGCCTACAAGCAATGGGAGCCCTACTTATAGGGTGACCGTGTGCCTGTTGAAGAATGAGCCGGCGACTTATAGGCACTGGCGGGTTAAACCGGAAATGGTGGAGCCATAGCGAAAGCGAGTCTGAATAGGGCGTTTGTCAGTGTTTATAGACCCGAACCCGGGTGATCTAACCATGGCCAGGATGAAGCTTGGGTGATACCAAGTGGAGGTCCGAACCGACTGACGTTGAAAAGTCAGCGGATGAGCTGTGGTTAGGGGTGAAATGCCAATCGAACCCGGAGCTAGCTGGTTCTCCCCGAAATACGTTGAGGCGTAGCGTCTCGTGCTCCAGCAGGGGGGTAAAGCCACCATTTCGGTGCGGGCTGCGAGAGCGGTACCAAATCGAGATGAACTCTGAATACCCTGTGTGTAGCGAGGCAGTCAGACTGTGGGGGATAAGCTCCATGGTCGAGAGGGAAACAGCCCAGACCGCCAGCTAAGGTCCCCAAATCAACACTAAGTGATAAAGGAGGTGGGATTGCATAGACAACCAGGAGGTTTGCCTAGAAGCAGCCATCCTCAAAGGAGTGCGTAATAGCTCACTGGTCGAGCGATCCTGCGCCGAAAATGAACGGGGCTAAGTGTTGTACCGAAGCTGCGGATTTTTATGGTAGGGGAGCGTTCTATGTGGGGCGAAGCGTTAGCGTGAGCGGGCGTGGACTGCATAGAAGTGAGAATGTCGGCTTGAGTAGCGAAAACATGGGTGAGAATCCCATGCACCGAAACCCTAAGGGTTCCTCCGGCAGGCTCGTCCGCGGAGGGTTAGTCTGGACCTAAGGCGAGGCCGAAAGGCGTAGTCGATGGATAACAGGTCAACATTCCTGTACCGGTCATGTTTTGGGAAGAGGGACGGAGAAGGCTAGCCAAGCCAGATGTTGGTTACTGGTTCAAGCGTTCGAGGCGTTGAGGAGCGGTGAAAACGTTCCGAGCTGAGGCGTGAGTACGAGCTGCTACGGCAGCGAAGTTGGTGACGTCAAGCTTCCAAGAAAAGCTCTATACCCGTTAAGGCATGACTGCCAGTACCCGAAACCGACACAGGTGGGGTGGTAGAGAATACCGAGGTGCGCGAGGTAACTCTCTCTAAGGAACTCGGCAAAATGGCCCCGTAACTTCGGGAGAAGGGGTGCCACCGCAAGGTGGTCGCAGTGAAGAGGCCCTGGCGACTGTTTACCAAAAACACAGGTCTCCGCTAAGTCGCAAGACGATGTATGGGGGCTGACGCCTGCCCAGTGCCGGAAGGTTAAGGAAGCCGGTCAGCGTAAGCGAAGCTGGCGACTGAAGCCCCGGTGAACGGCGGCCGTAACTATAACGGTCCTAAGGTAGCGAAATTCCTTGTCGGGTAAGTTCCGACCCGCACGAAAGGCGTAACGATCAGGGCGCTGTCTCGGAGAGAGGCTCGGCGAAATAGAATTGTCTGTGAAGATGCGGACTACGTACACCTGGACAGAAAGACCCTATGAAGCTTTACTGTAGCTTGGTATTGTGCCCGGGCTCTGAATGCGCAGGATAGGTGGGAGACGTTGATCTCATGGTTGCGGCTATGAGTTAGTCACTGGTGAGATACCACTCTTTCAGAGCTAGGGTTCTAACGTTCACCCGTTATCCGGGGAGCGGACAGTATCAGGTGGGCAGTTTGACTGGGGCGGTCGCCTCCTAAAAGGTAACGGAGGCGCACAAAGGTTTCCTCAGGCTGGTTGGAAATCAGCTGACGAGTGCAAAAGCAGAAGGAAGCTTGACTGTGAGACCTACAAGTCGAACAGGGACGAAAGTCGGTTTTAGTGATCCGACGGTTCTGAGTGGAAGGGCCGTCGCTCAACGGATAAAAGTTACTCTAGGGATAACAGGCTGATCTCCCCCAAGAGTTCACATCGACGGGGAGGTTTGGCACCTCGATGTCGGCTCATCGCAACCTGGGGCTGAAGTCGGTCCCAAGGGTTGGGCTGTTCGCCCATTAAAGCGGTACGCGAGCTGGGTTCAGAACGTCGTGAGACAGTTCGGTCCATATCCGGTGTACGCGCAGGAACATTGAGAGGATTTCTCCCTAGTACGAGAGGACCGGGAGGAACGCACCTCTGGTGTACCAGTTATCGTGCCAACGGTAAACGCTGGGTAGCCATGTGCGGAGTGGATAACCGCTGAAAGCATCTAAGTGGGAAGCCCACCTCAAGATGAGTGTTCCCATGGGGTAACCCAGTAAGGTCACGGGAAGAACACCCGTTGATAGGCTCTACGTGGAAGTCCAGTAATGGATGCAGCGGAGGAGTACTAATAGACCGAGGGCTTGACCAACATTTTGGTTCTTGCCTGAAGACTCATTTCATTGTTTGATTCAGACGTGCAGCGTTAGTTGCAGATCCTATGCAGTTCTCAGGGTTCATCCCTTGAGAATGTTGATCTATCCTGGTGTCCATGGCGGTGTGGTCCCACTCCGATCCATCCCGAACTCGGTTGTGAAACGCATCAGCGGCGACGATATTTGGGGGGTAGCCCCCTGAGAAAATAGCTCGATGCCAGGTAAAACATTCTCCAAATAGGTTGATGATGTGCTGATTGCTGAAGCGATCACCATCACCACCCGCGAAGAAGCCACCTCATCATGAGGTGGCTTTTTTGTTGTAAGGTTTTAGTAGTCTTTTGCGCTCATCTGTGCCGAGACGTTCAATTGTTCGACGCTTGAGTGGGCAAATTTGGCAGGCTTGTCAGCGGTGGAATAATGCTGAGTGTGTTGATTTAAGTGCTGCTTTTGCGTATTTCGTTCTTCAGTCGTTCTTTCCGCTGCTTCTTATTGCGTTGTCTGTTGCCGCAAGGGTGTTTGGCAAAACGGACAGTGTGGATAATGTGTTGGCCTCGGTGACGCAGGTCTTGCCGCCGTCAGCAACCAGCCTTGTTGATTCCACCTTGCGTGGGTTGGTGGATCAAGGTTTTGGCGCTGGAATCCTCGGTGTTGTTGTTTTGCTTCTTACGGCGAGTAATGCTTATTTGACGCTCCAGCGTGGAGCTGATCGCTTGTGGTCTGAGATTTTGCCCGAGCCATCAATCGGTTTGTCTTGGTGGCAACAGGTTGGACAGTTTTGTAGAACGCGGGTTGAAGCGTTCCTGACGGTTTTTGCCATATCTGTTTTGATTGTTTTTCAACAGTTGGTGCTCAGCATTGGGCAGCTCCCTGAGGACATTCTTGGCTTATTGGATGGCTTTGTTCCTGGTTTGATGGGAATTGTGCGCTCCAGCCCCATTCTTCCTCTAGGGCGGATCCTTGTTTCCGCGTTGATCTTGTCTTTGATGGCTTGGTTGCTTCAGGTGGTGTTGCCCAGCCGTCGTGTTCCTTCAGTTCCTCTCATTCCTGGCGCGTTGTTGATTGGATTTGGTCTCGCCTTTCTCAATAAAATTCTGAGTTTGAGTATTGTTTCTCTGGGTAATCGCTATCAGGCCTATGGCGTGATTGGTGGTGTTTTGGTGTTGACGCTTTGGGTTTGGTTGGTGGGTGTGATTCTTTATTTTGGCCAGTGTTTGAGTGTGGAATTGGCTGCAGTTCGTTTTGCGAAACCTCGGCTCGGGGAACCGAACAGCGCGGCGCCTTGAACTTTGATTCAACTTTGCGAAGCTGATTCAACGGACCTCTTCCGTTGAATCCCATGAATCGACCACCAGCAGTGTTGTGGATTGGAGTTGTGTTGCTCCTGCTGCTGCCAACCGCTGCCGGTCGTCTCTTGCTTGATCTCGCCGGTGGCGTGTTGCTGGCTCTTTTGGCGCTTCCTTTGATCCTTTCCGGTCTTGGTTGGTTTGGTTGGAAGCTTTTGCAGTCCCGCATGATCAGCTGTACTGCCTGCGGTGCCACGGGTCTGAAGGGGGCTGCAGTTTGTGCCGTTTGCGGCACTCCCTACGCCACTGGGGGAGGCAGTCCGGCCAGTGCGGCAGCCCCGTCAGCGCCTGCCAGTGATCTCACCATTGACGTGGTGGCTCAGGATGTGGATTCCGATTCCTGAGCCTGAAGCTGTCGTTCCCGCAGGAACAAGAAAAACGGAGCAGCGCAGGCAAAGGCCACGCCAAAGCTCAGGGGGATGGCCAGCCACCAACCTTTGATCTGCTGACGTGGTCCTTCCACACAGATCCATAGCGTGACGGCACTGGCCCCCACCAGCAGATCAGCGCTTAAGGAGCGTGACGCGGCAGTGCTGCTGGCATCAGCGATGAACCGCGCCAGATCAAAGGCCTGCCCACCGCTTTCGGCGATGAATTCCAGGTTGGCCTTCCACGGGAGGATCGCTCCCAACACAGCAAGAAGCAGATAGATCCAAGGCAGGGCTTTACGCATCGGTTGTGGCTTTGAGAGTTATGGGATCAAACTCGACAATCGACTGCTCCACGCTGTCGAGCAGGCTCTGACACCGGTTCAGATACACCTCGCCATGGAGCACTTTTTGCTGCAGGTCCGCCAACGGAACACTGTCGTTCTGTAGTTCAGCAAGCAGCAGATCCAAAGCCTGCATGGCTTCCTCGTAGCTCAGCGTCTCGGCATCCTTTCGCCACGTTTCGATGCGATCGCGTTGCTCTTTCTTGGCTTGGCGCTTGCTCATCAGGAGGAGGTGGTGGGTGCACTGGGCTGGATCTGATCGACCCGCGCTTCAAGGCTTCCGTTGCTCATTCGAATGTTGAGCTGATCACCGATTTTGACGGATTCAAGGTCTGAAATGGGGTCGCCGGCGGTGTTGCTGATCAGAGCCAAGCCGCGTTGCAGCCAGCGTTCCGGTGATAGTGCCTTGAGCAATTGGTGCCTTTGAGCCAGTGCCTGGCGTTGGCGTTTGATCTTTTCCAGTGGAGACTGTTGCTGAAGGGCTGCGTCTCGATCCTGAAGGCGCTGACGTTCGCGCAGGATTCTCCCCAGCAGCGCGTCTTTCAATCGGCTTTGCCGTTGCGCCAGTCCCTGGCGTTCCGCCTCGCGGTCGGGCAGCAAGGCCACGATCGCTGCCGTGGGCGTGGCTGCACGATGGTCTGCCACCAGATCGGCGACGGTGAGATCATCTTCATGTCCCAGGCCTGTCACCACCGGAATGGGGTAGTTCGCCAGCAGGCGGCAAAGCGCCTCGTCGTCGAACACCGCCAGGTCTTCCCGGCTGCCACCGCCGCGGGCGAGCACCAAAGCGTCCAGTCCCAACTCGTCTGTGCGCTCGGCCAAGGCTTCCAGGGTGCTGATGATCGTCGGTGCCACGGAACCCTGTACTGGAATTGGCACCACGATCAGCTGCGTCATGGGCCAGCGTTCCGCCGCGGTGCGGAGCATGTCGGCCAGGGCGGAACTGGGCACGCTGGTGAGCACCGCGATCGAGGCGGGTTGTCTCGGAAGCGGCTTCTGATGGCTTGGGTCGATCACCCCCTCCTGTTCCAGCAGTTGCCGCACCCGTTCAAAGTCGCGCAGCACCGTGCTGAGGCTGGGCCGGATGTCCAGTGCCTGAACGGTGAGGCTGGCTCGTGCTGCCCAGAAATTGAGCTTGCCCACCACGGTGACGCCGTCACCATCTTTGGGTTGATAGCTCAATTGGGCCAGCTTCGAAGCCCACACCACACCGGAAATGCTGGCGGAGCCGTCGGTGAGGGTGAGCCAGAGGTGGCCCTTTTTGAGTTGTGGTCTGGAGACCGTGGCTTCCAGTAAAAAACGCGGCGCAAAGCCGCGTTCCAGCAGGCTTCCGATGGCTGTGTTCAGCTCAGCAACGGAATAGGTCGGAAGACGATCAACGCTCAAGGCGGCTGTAGGCGTAACCCCAGTAGATGCAGACAACGGCGGAGATGCTGGTCAGCAGAACGCCCCAGTCCTGGTGGATCTGGGTGGCACCAATCGTGCAGATCACCAAGGCGCTGCTGAGCAGCCTTGATCCATCACGTCTGTTCTGAACGTAAAGCGGTGCCAACGACTGCCTCAGTGGAATCCTCCCCACTGTGCTGCATCAGCGGTGGCTGGTGGAGAGGCAGCAAAAAACCCCCCGGCGAACCGAGGGGTTTTGTGAATCCGCGGAGCGGAAATCAGCCGAGGCCGATCTGGGACAGGATGCCTTGGCCGGTCAGGAGCTCGGTGCCGAGGCCGATCACGATGCCCAGCATGGCCAGACGACCGTTCCAGGTCTCAGCGAAGTTGACGAAACCGAAGCGTGCGTTGTCAGACATGGGTTGAACCGGTTGGTTGTAAGCCAATGTAACAAAGGTTGGAGTTTTGTTGAGTGTGTTAACGGCTACCCGCCGGGCTTTTTCTGGTCAGGATTGCTGACCATTTGATTTGCGCTTGGTCCGGGCCGTCGGCAGCGCCTGGCGGGGGTCTTCGGGCCAGGGGTGCTTGGGGTAGCGGCCTCGCATTTCCCGGCGCACCTCCTGGTAGCTGCCTTCCCAGAAGCCTTTGAGGGCGCGGGTGCGTTGCAGGGGTCGTCCGGCTGGTGAGAGCAGCTCCAGCGTGACGGGGATACGCCCATTGAGCACGTGGGGGCCGTCGTCAGATCCGAACATCTCCTGCAATTTCACTGCGAGGATCACCTCGTCGGCGCTGTAAAGCAGCGTGGCTTGCCGGCCGGAGGGAATCGGGATGCGGCGCGGTAGCAGGTCATCCAGCTGTTGCCTGAAGCTCCAATCCAGATCGCCCCAGAGTGCTTCTTCCAAGGCTGTCGCGCTGATGTCGCTCCAGCCCAGGCAGCCCTCCAGGCTTGGACCAAGCCAGGTGTCGGCTTGCTCCAGCAGGGTTGTTAGATCGCGATCAGGCCAGGGGACGCCCACTTGTTGGTGCATCCATGCCAGCCGTTGGCGCAGCTGATCGCTGTTGTCCGTCCAGGGCAGGGCATCAAGGCTGGCATTCTTCTTCAGCTGCTCGATCAGCAGGGTGCGGCACAGCGCTGAAGCTGGCGAAGGTTGTGGCGTTCGGCGCACCACCAATGCCCCCAGTTTGAGCTGGCGTTCGGCACGGACTCGCTGGCGTTCGTGATCCCAGCTGGCCTCGTCCTGCCAGTGGCCGTCCCGCTCAGCGATGCTCTCCAGGGTGCTCTGGCTCAGGGCCACGGCCATCTGAATCTGAGTGTCCCGGCCGCCCATGTCGACCCTGGCGACGGCCAGGGCTGGACTGCCCTGGAGCGGATCCAAGGGCAGCAGCGTGGCTCCGCGGCCCTGACGCAGCTGATAGCGACCGACCTGGCCTGGACGCTGTTGCGCCAGCCATTCCGGAAAGGCCGCCAGGATCAGATCGCCAGCATTGACGGAGGCGTCGCGTTTCTGGGGTGAGGCCCCCAGTCGTTTCAGTTGGCGGCGAAGCTGCTGGCTGAGCGTTCGTAGGGATGGATGGCGCTGGATGCTGTTGAGCCGGGCCTCGAGATCGCTGCCGATCTGGCGGCGATCGAAGGGATCCCGTTCGCTGAGAATGGCCGCCAGGTCACAGCCCAGCTGGGGGGCCCCCTGTTCATGGGCCTCCAATAGCAGCATGCCGAGACGAGGGTGAACGCCGAGGCCGCCGATCAGTCGCCCCCGCTCGCTGATCCGGCCGTCGTGCTCCAGCAGGCCGAGCTGTTGCAGGCTGTGCTGTCCCTCTTGCATGGCTGCTGCGGGGGGAGGGTCCAGCCACGGCAGCTCTTCCCCCAGTCCAGCCCCCCATTGGGCCAGTTCCATCAGCACGGGCTGGGGATCGGCCAGCAGCAGTTCAGGGGGGTGAAAGGAGGGGCGCCGCTGTTGCTCTGCCGGTGACCAGAGGCGGATGCAGCGGCCCGGGCATTGCCGGCCTGCCCGGCCCCGGCGCTGTTCCGCACTGGCCAGGCTGGAGACGACCGTCTCCAGGCCCTCCATGCGGGTGTTGGGGTCGTAGCGCAGTTGACGGCTGAGGCCGCTGTCAATCACCAGGCGCACCCCATCAATCGTGAGGGAGCTCTCGGCAATGGCGCTGGCCAGGATGATGCTGCCGTCTTGGTTGGGCTCGCAGCGCTGCAGGGCTGAACTCTGCTGCTGCAAGAGCAGTTGACCGTGCAGCGCCTGAATCTTCCAGTTCTGCAGGGAAGGGGCGGCCGTCAGGATCTGTCTGCAGCGTTTAATCTCCGCCAGCCCCGGCAGGAAGACCAGCACACCGCTGCCCTGCGGTTGGTCGAGGGCGTGTTGTTCGATGGCGCGCAGCACCTGTTTTGGCAGGGGTTCGTCCGGCCGTGGTGGTTGGTGGTGGGTCTCCACCGGGTAACAGCGGCCCGGGCTTTCCAGCACCGTCGCTTCGGGCAGCCGTTCCCTCAGATCGGATAGATCCAGCGTGGCCGACATCAAGATCACGGCGAGATCTGGATTCAGCAGAGGCCTCGCCTCGCGCAGCAAGGCGAGGGACAGGTCCGCATCACGCCCTCGCTCATGAAATTCATCGAAGATCACGCACCCCACCCCAGCCAGCGAGGGGTCGCTCTGCAAGCGCCGCAGGAAGAGGCCATCGGTGATCACCTCAACTTGGGTGCGGCCCGATCGCTTCTGTTCCCCGCGCACGGCATAACCGATGCGTGCACCGATGTCTTCGCCAAGGCTTGCAGCAAGGCGAGCGGCGGCAGCTTTGGTGGCCAGCCGCCGCGGCTCGATCATCCAGATTTTCTGAGGATCTTCAAGAACGCCCTGGCCTTCCGTCAGGGCTCCGATCAGCGCCAGGGGGACCCGTGTGGTCTTGCCCGCCCCGGGCGGTGCCTGGAGCAGAACCGTTTCCCCTGGGCGGACCGCAGAACAGATCTGCTCCAACAGGGCGTCAATCGGAAATTGGCTCAACGCGGTGTTGCCGCTCGAATTACGGGATGAGATTCATCAGGCCGAACAGCACCAGGCTGCTGATGGCGCCGACGGCCGCCAACAGCCGCACCAGCGGGCCGATGGAAACGACAAGGGAGGCCATGAAGACTTTCTTAAAGGCCGGATTAATTCCGGTCTAGCCCCCTTGTCAGTGGCATTGCTGCATTCATTCGCACGCCTTTACAGAAAACCCGTGCCGGATCAGCGCACGTGGCGGGTCCCATCCACGGGGTGGTACTCCTCGCCGGTGAGTTCTTCAAACACGATGGCCGGGAGACCGGTTTCGAACATGGTCTGCAGGGCTTCCTTGAGATAAGGATTCCAGCCTCCGGTGCTCACCTGGCCGTGGCGGACAGTCCAGTCCCAGGTGCCCTGAAGGTCGCGGGGGATCCGGCCTTCCCGGTCACGACGGGCCACCAGATCAAGAGATTCCACAAGTCCCACGGTGATGGGGTCCTTGCCATAGGCCGGGGTTAGGCTCAATTCCAGGCGGACGGGGTCTTCCTTCATCAGCCGAAGCCGAAACCGTGGGGGCAGCTTGAGGCCTTTGATGACCGCGGCAACGATGCGTGTTCTTTGATCCACTCAGGCGACCCCTGTCGACTTCAAGCGCCTAATTTATTCAGTGCCGGGTCCCGCGGCCGTCGAGGCTTCGTCATCGTCACCGCCGAAGCGCACCGTCAGCAGGGCCTCTTCCGTGATCCGTCCCTCGCTGTCCAGAAGTTCTGGGTGGACGGTGACCTGGCCTGTGCGGTCGTTCGGAGCGTTGCTGGGAGCGCTGTTTATCGGACCGCTGGCAGCGCGGAAACCCTTGCTCATCACGCGGAAGGCCTGCCACAACAGGGCCACGAACAGTGCTCCGTAGATGAGGGGGAACAGCGAACCGAGCATGACCCTCCGACCCAGCTGAATATTTGCATTCTCACGCTATCGGGACCCCGGTCGCATGTGGTCACAGCTTTGACACGGAACGTGGCTGTTTTCGGATCTACTCTGCGTAGCGTCGAGGCAGCCGATCGCCCTGAAGCTGTGGTGAACTCCCCGTCCCGCTCGCTGGTCGCCTCTGCTCTGGTGGGGGGATTGCTGGTGGCCGGCGTGTCGTCGCTTCCCTTGATCGTTGGCTCTCAGCAAGCCGAGGCGCGCCCGGAGATGCGTCGCGGCTCGTTTGTGGCTGCCGCTGTGAAGCGCAGTGGTCCGGCAGTGGTCAGCTTGGAGACGGCGCGGACCGTCAATCAGTCCAGTGTTGCGGGTGTGCCGCCGGCCCTGATGCAGGACCCTTTGTTTCGCCACTTCTTCGGCATCCCACGCGCCACAGCTCCGCGTTCCAGGGTGCAGCGCGGCCAAGGCAGTGGAGTGATCTTCGATGCCAAGGGTCTTCTGCTCACCAATGCCCATGTGGTGGAGGGGGCGGATCAACTCACCGTGGACCTCTCCGATGGCAGGAGGGTGCCTGCCCGAGTGGTGGGCAAAGACAGCCTCACCGATCTCGCGGTGGTGCGCCTGGAGGGCTCCGGGCCCTGGCCGGTAGCGGATCTGGGGGATTCCGACCGGCTCAGCGTGGGCGACTGGGCGATTGCCGTGGGCAATCCCTTTGGCCTGGAGAGCACGGTGACTCTGGGAATCATCAGCAACCTCAACCGCAACGTTGCCCAGTTGGGAATTTCCGGCAAACGTCTTGACCTGATTCAGACCGACGCGGCGATCAATCCTGGTAATTCGGGTGGGCCACTGCTCAATGCCGACGGTGAGGTGATCGGCATCAACACTTTGGTGCGATCAGGGCCTGGGGCGGGTCTGGGTTTTGCCATTCCGATCAATCGGGCTCGAACCATTGCCCAGCAGCTGGTGGCCAGCGGCAAGGCCCGTCATCCGGTCATCGGCATCCGTCTGTCGCCGGTGCCCCGGCCCACCCCCACCTCCCCGGTGCCGCCAGGTGCGGTGATTCGCGCTGTTCAACCTGGGGGGCCGGCGGACCGCGCCGGGCTCAAGGTGGATGATGTGATCCTTCGCTTCGATGGCCAGGTGGTTGATGGCCCAGCTGCGGTGGTCAGTGCCATTGAACGCCGCGGTGTCGGTGCCATGGTTGTGCTCGAGGTGCAGCGAGCTCAGGAGCGGGTCTTGATCAACGTCAAGCCCGTCGATTTATCGGCCTTGGCCCCTGTCTGAAGCTTTTGGCTCAGGCGTCGTCGGCGTCCCTCAATTGTTCGACGCATTGAGTGATGCACTCGCCATCGTCGAGCGAACAGGTGGTGATGCACTGGAAATAGGTTTCCACGGCGTCCCAGGTCTGCTCATGGGGGGCCGGACCGGAGGCTGTTGAACCGCCAACGGGTTCGCTGTTGCCGGTGCCGGGAACCATGCTCATCGGGGCTGGAAGGTCAGTTTTGTCAGCCTATGCAGATGAAAACAGCAGGTAAAGAGAAATAAGTCTTCCTGCCTAAACCTGTGTGAAGTTTTCGTTGCCGTCGCCTGATGCCAGTCAGACCGCCTTATTACGGCGGGCGTCGCGCGCCTTCTGCTTCTCCTTGTTGGCCTTCCGCTTGGCTTCCCGTTCTGCAGCCAGTTCTTTCTCCTTGGCGGCTGCCCTTTCCTCCTCTTTCTTCTCGAGGTAGTAGTTGTAATCTCCGCGATACATCAACAGCTCGCCGTCCCGCAGTTCCACGATGCGGTTGGCAACGCGGGAGATGAAATAGCGGTCGTGGGAGACCAGCAGCGCGGCTCCCTCGTAGGCCATCAAGGCGTCCTCGAGCATCTGCTTGGCGGGGATGTCGAGGTGATTGGTGGGCTCATCCAGAACCAGCAGATTGCAGGGGGTGAGCAGCATCAGGGCCAGAGCCAGTCGGGCTTTCTCCCCGCCGCTGAGCTTCCCGACTTCCTTGAACACCGTGTCGTTGCTGAAGCAGAAACTGCCCAGCAGCGAACGAACCTGGGTCTGGGTCCAGTCGGGAACCGCTTCGTACATCGTGTCGATCACGGTCTTGGACAGATCCAGGGCTTCCGCCTGGTTCTGTTCGAAGTACCCCGCAATCACGTTGTGCTCCCCAAGCCGGGCACTGCCTTCATCGGGGGTTTCAACCCCCATCACCAGACGCAGCAGGGTGGACTTGCCCGCACCATTGGGGCCGACGAAGGCAATGCGGTCACCCCGCTCCACCTCCAGTTCAGCCCCCAGGAACAGGATTTTGTCTCCATAGCTGTGGGTGACGTTGTCGATCAGGGCAACCTGGGCTCCTGAGCGCGGGGCAGGCGGGAACTGAAAACTCGGCCCGGCTACGGATTCGATCGGTGCTTCCACCCGTTCCACTTTGTCCAGCTGCTTCTCACGACTTTTGGCCTGGGTGCTGCGGGTGGCACTGGCGCGGAAGCGATCGATGTAGGCCTGTTGCGTGGCGATCTCCTTCTGCTGCCGTTCGAAGGCCGCCTGTGTGGCCTCCCGCTCCAGTTGTTTCTGCTCCAGGTGAGCGGTGTAGTTGCCGAGGTAGCTGCGGGACACCCCCCGTTCGGTTGAAACGATCTGATTGCAGACCCGGTCGAGGAAGGTGCGGTCGTGGCTGATCACCACCAGGGCTGCGCTCTGCTCCAGCAGGTAGTTCTCCAGCCACTGGATGGTTTCGACATCCAGGTGGTTGGTGGGTTCGTCGAGCAGCAGAAGATCCGGTTCCTGCAGCAGGATTTTTCCGAGGGCGATCCGCATCTGCCAGCCCCCGGAATAGTCCTTCACCTGCAGTTCAGCGCCCTCCGGGGTGAAGCCGATCGTGGGCAAGAGCTTGTCGATGCGGGCATCGAGTTCGTAGCCATGCAGTGCTTCGAAACGGCTTTGCAGCTTTCCCAGTTCTTGGATCAGCTGGTCCAGATGGTCGGGATCCTCCGCAGCCCGTTCGGAGCCCATCGCCTCTTCCACCTGCTGCTGCTGGTTCATGACCTCGGCCGCTTCGCCGAAGGCTTGAAACAGTTCCTGGCGTACGGTGCGCTCCAGGTCCACGTCGAATTCCTGCTGGAGATAGGCGATGCGGGGCTCCCCCTGCCGAACCACCTGGCCGCTGGTGGGCTCTTCGTGTCCGGCGATCAGACGCATCTGGGTGGACTTGCCGGCGCCGTTCACCCCCACCAGACCGATCCTGTCTCCGGGTTTCACCTCCCAGGTCACGGCCCGGAGCACTTCCCCGGTGGGGTAGATCTTGCTGACGTTTTCGAGTCGCAGCACCGGCGGAAGGCGTGATGCCCCCCATCATCCCTGTCGGCAAACTGGTGAAGGTTCCTGGAGGCTGGTCGCCATGCTGAAACTGGAACAGCTGGCCGCTCTCGTGGTGGCCGCAGGATTGGCGATTGTGAGTTATTTGCTCTTCTTCAGTTGGGCCGGAGGTGGCGGCTACGAACGCCGTGAGCGCGCTGCGCCCAAGGCGTTTCTGACGCCCGATTCCCCCGCGCTCAAAGACCGCCTCTCGCTTTGATCAGCCAGCGCTTGCTGTCGTCGTCGTCAAGGCTGGCCAGATGGTCGCGCACCTCCTGGGTCGTGACGGGAAGCCCCAGCTGGTCGCCCAGGCTGCAGATGCTGGCCATGGCGCCGTTGGGATCCTGGAGCGCCTGACGGAACAGGGCCTGGGTCTGTTCCGGATTGCCGCTGATTCGGGCGTACAGCGATGCGGCGTTGGAAGCCATCGCGATCTGAGCAACTGCTCAAACGCTATTCAGCACGGAGAGTCTTGTCAGGCGGCTTGTTCGATGCCGTCATCGTGCTGCCCTAGGGCCGAGGCGTCCTTCATGCTGCGAGCGTCCATGCAGAGCACCTTGCGCAGTTGGGCGTAGTTGGCGGCCTGGGTGCTTCGCCCTTCCTGGGAAGCGCCGTATTCGGCCCGTTGCAACACGTGGTGCAGGTGGGTCAGCAGGTAGGTGCTGATGACGGCTGACACCAGCACGTCACTATTTTCAGCGCTGCGACGGGGGCGTCGGGACCTAGCGCGGGTGCCGGCTGGGCTTCGACGGGAGCGAGGTGTGGCTTGGGTCATGGGGTTCTCCGAGGAGGACCAGTGCCCCCACCATAGTCATGGATACTACCCTTGACCATCTCTGTACACTTTTTAGTAGCAGAGCCTCTTCCAGGGGACCCGGTCGTGCCCACCCGTCAGACCTCATCCAGTGGGAAGCCCAAGTCCCCGAGAATTCAGGTGGTTCTGCCTGAGGATCTCTGTGCGCGTCTCACGGCGATGGCGGAGCTGGAATCCCGCACGGTGAGCAACATGGCGCGGGTGCTGATCCAGCAAGGTGTGCAACGCCATGAGCAGGAGTTGGAGGCATCCATACCGGCGCCGTCCCGCGAGGAGCGCCTGAGGTCCGCACTGGAATCACAGCCGCCCCGCCGTCTGAGGGGCGCCCCCCGGCGCCTCCGCCTGCACCGGCCCGGTTAGGCCGGCTCCACCCGCGTGCCGAGCACGGTCTCCCGACAGGCTCCGGTGACAGCTGGCACATTGCCGGGATGCCCCCTGTGGTGCCACCAGGCCAGCAACGCGAAGACCAGCGCTTCTCGGGCTTCCGTCGGCACCCCAAGACTGCTGCTCGCATCGATTTGTGCGCCTCTGCAGCGCCGCCGCAGCTCATCGATCAACACAGGGTTTTGGCTGCCACCTCCGGCTGTGATCAGTTCGATCGGTGCGATCCCAACGCTCTGGCGAAGACGTGCCAGATCCTGGGCAACCACAGCGGCGGAAAAGGCCGTCAGGGTTGCGATGGCATCCGCCGGTGAGGCTCCATCGAGCTGTTCCAGCCGTCGATTCAGATCGTCCTGCCCAAAGCACTCCCGTCCGGTGGATTTCGGCGGTGCCAACTGGAAATACTCCTCCTGGAGCCACCGCTGGATCCAGCCCTCATCGGCGCAGCCCTGTGCTGCCATTGCTCCATCCTTGTCGAAGCGTTGGGTGCCGTCGGTGAAGTGGTGCATGCCCAGGTCGATCAGGCTGTTGGCGGGGCCGCAGTCCCATCCCAAAAGCGCGGCATGCCGATCCACTCCACCGCATGGGGGGATGAGGGTGAGGTTGGCAATGCCGCCCAGGTTCAGCAGTGCACGCCAGCCCTGCGTGTGCCCCAGCAGTGCCGCATCGGCCCGAGGCACGACCGGTGCTCCCTGTCCTCCTAACGCCAGATCAGCGGCGCGGAAGTCATGCACCACCGGTCTTTGCAGCAGATGGGCCAGCAGCGGGGCCTGAAGAATCTGCCAACTGGCCCCCCGTGCCCCTTGGGCCGGCGGGCGGTGCCAGACGGTCTGGCCATGACAACCGATCAGCTCAGCTGTTGCAGTGGGGTCGCAGGCCTGCACTGCTTGGGCTTGAACCTCTGTGATGGCTTCCGCCAGCTCCAGCCAGCTGGATGCCGGCATCGCTGCACCCTGGCCGGCTGCCACCACCTGCTGCTGCAGTTCGAGCGGGTAGGGCTGATGGTGGTGGCTAAGCAGGGACCACTTCGGATGTTGAGGTGGGCCGTCGAAGTGCACCAGCACGGCATCCACACCGTCAGCGCTGGTTCCGCTCATCAGCCCAAGGCAGTGCATCGGCTCAGTTTTTGGGGAGCCGTTGCAGGTCGTCCACCAGTCCCATCACCACCAGCAGGTGCCCCTCCTCCAGCACGTGGGATGCCGGTGGATTCACCATCAGGCTGCTTTGCGGTCCTGCCGCCAGCACGTTCACCCTGAAGTTCTTGCGCAGATTCAGATCCCGCAGCGAGCGCCCCACAAACGGTTCCGGAACCTTGATTTCCTCGATGCAGTGCTGTTCATCCAGGGCCAGCCGTTCCATCAGGTTGGGGCGCACCAGCTCAAGCCCCAGGCGCTCCCCCTGCATGCGCGAGGGAAAGATCACCCGGTCGGCCCCAACCCGCTTCAGCATTTTTTCGTGGAGATCGCTCGTTGCCCTTGCGATCACCTGTCGCACGCGGCTGCCTTCGCTGTCTTTGGCGATCAAGGTTGCAGTGATGCTGGCCTCGATCGGTTCACTGATCGCCACCACCACGGTGCCCATGTCGAGCACGCCGGCTTCCCGCAGGGCCTCTTCGTCGGTGCAGTCCACGACGCGGGCCTCCACGCTGGGCTCCACCTGACGCAGTTCATCCACCGCACGCTCTGATCGGTCCACGGCCAGCACATCAGCTCCGTTTTGAAGCAGTTCCCGGCAAACGGCGATGCCGAAACGTCCCACGCCAATGATCGCGAAGCCGAGTCTTTCGCTGCCCTGGGCCGGGCTCCACTGCCACCACTCCTTCATTGTTGCCTCCCCCGCTGATCACGCTCAGACATACAGATCCTCGCTGGGGTAACCGACTCGATTCTGGCGATTCATCTGAATTTGTTCCTGCGTCATCGCTTCCCAGATCGCACTCAGCAGCAACAGGATCCCCAGCCGTCCCACAAACATTCCCACCATCAGCACCGCCTGGCCGAAACGGGGGAGTTCGACGGTGACTCCCAGATCAAGCCCCACCGTGGCAAAAGCGGAGATGCAAGTGAACAGCATCTCCATAAAGGTGAATGAATCCTTCCCGTTCAAATTGCTGGCGATGCTGATCAGCATCGCCATGGCCATCACGAACAGCAGTGAGCCCACTGTGATGCCGACGGCCCTCAGCACCACCTTGTCGCTGATGCTTCTGTTGCGGATCACCACCACCTCCCGGCCCCGCAGGGTGGAGCGGGTGGCCGCCATTAAGGCGGCCACGGTGGTGGTTTTGATCCCGCCACCGGTGCCGCCCGGGCTGGCCCCGATGAACATCAGCACCATCAGCAACAGCAGGCTTGATTCGGTGACGGTGTCGAGCGAGAGCGGAAGGGTGCTGAAGCCGGCTGTGCGTGCCGTGATGGATTTGAACAGGGCTGTGAGCCACCGCTCAGACCAGGGCATGCCCGCGAAGATCTCCCCCTGGTTCAACCATTCCGTCAGGGCCAGCCCCCCTGCCCCGAAGACGATCAACAGCAGGGTGGTGCGCAGCACCAGGCGGGAGTGCAGGCTCAGCCTCCGCCGGCTTCGCCGTCTGCGCAGCAGCTGTGTGGTCAGATCGCTGGTGACCCGCCACCCCAGGCCGCCGGCCACGATCAACAGCATCACCACGGCATTCACAACCCCGTTGCTGCGGTAGCGCTCGAGGCTGTCGCTCCAGAGTCCGAATCCCGCGTTGTTGTAGGCCGAGATGCTGTGGAACACCGCAGCCCAGAGGCGTTCGCCCTTGTTGGGGATGTCATCGAAGCCGAAGTGATACAGGATCACAGCCCCCACAAGGATCACCAGCGTCGCCGTCAGGGCAATGCCACGAAACGTGCGCCCAACGCCCCCGACGCCGAATTCATCCAGGGCCTGCCCCCGATCCAGCCTGCGACGTAGGGCTGTTCCCTGCACCACAAAGCCCTGGAGAAACGTCGTGATGGCCATCAAGCCAAGGCCCCCCGCCAGGATCATCAGGGCCAGCACCACCTGACCGAAGGTCGTGAGATCGGTGCCGATGTCGATGATCGACAGGCCCGTCACGGTGATGGCTGATGTGGCCGTGAACAGAGCTTCCCAAAGCCCCACATGGCTAGAGGAGCACAGCGGAGTGGCCAACAGCAACGTGCCGCTCAGCACCACCAGCAGTCCAGTCACCACGGTGAACTGGGGAACCGTGAGCCGACGATGCCAGCCCTGGCTGCGTTCGATGGCCCTTCCGATCGGCACAGGAGCGCGCGAGATCTGACCAGTGTTGTTCAGGATCCGCCGTAATGCCAGAGGATCAAGGCCGGCACGATGATGGTCATGATCAGTGTCAGGCCAATTCCGTAGCGAGTGACGTCGAGAAAGCGATAACGGCCTGGACCGAACACCATCAAATTGGTCTGGTATCCGACGGGGGTGAGAAAGGACTGACTGGCGCCGAACAGCACTGTGATCAGCAAGGCGGTGGGAGACAGCTGCAGGGATGGGGCCAGTTGCACGGCGACAGGTGCCAGCAGGGCCACTGAGGCCGCATTGCTCATCACCTGGGTGAGCAGCGTGGTGCCGATGAAGACCACCATCAAAGCGGCATAGCTCGGCCAGCCCGCCAGCCCCTGCTGGAGCACCAGGGCAAGGGCATCGGCGAGGCCTGTGCTCTGCATGGCAACGCTGAAACTGGTGAGGGATCCCAGCAACAGGATCACGTCCAGCCGGATCGAGCGCTGCAGTTCGCCGAGGCGAAGGCAGCCAGTGGCCACCACGCTCACCATGGCCAACAGCACAGCCGCCACCAGAGGGATGGGGGTGAGCGTCGGCAGCAGCAGCATCGCCAGGGCAATGCTGACGGCCACGGGCTTGCGCCGCACGGTGGGCAGGTCATCCTCCAGTCGATCCAGCACCAACAGGTCGTTGCTGGCCTGCAGGCCGCGGATGGAGTCGATCGGTGCCTGCAGCAGAAGCACGTCGCCCTCCCGCAGGATCACCTGGCCGAGACGTTCCTGAACGGTCTCCTGGCCGCGGCGAAGGGCGAGCACCGTGGCGTTATGGCGTTGACGGAACCGCAATTCCCGCAGGCTGGCGCCTGCCAGGGTGGAACCAGCCGGTAGCAACACCTCCACGGTTTTCTGACCGCTTGACTCTTCGTTGTTGAAGCTGAACCCGGAGTTCTGCCCCTGGGTTGTGAGCTGAACGGTGTGATCCTGCTGTAGACGCAGCAGATCCGGGCGGGTGATCCGCAGCAGCAGGCGATCGCCGGCCTCCAGCCGTCGGTCTGCCAGGGGGGGCAGCAACCTCTCCCCACCGCGTTGCAGTTCCAACACATCCACATCGAAACGGCGCTGCAGCCGACTGTTCAGCAGTGAGCGACCCACCAGCTCCGAGTCGGGGGGGATGCGCACTTCTGTGCAGTAGCTGCTTGTTTTGCCGGTGTTGCCCAGGTCATCGGTCGTGGCACCACGCTCCGGTAGCAGCACTCTCGGAGCCATCACCAGGTAAATGGCCCCGGCCAGCCAGACCGGCAGGCTGATCAGCGTGAAGCTGAACAGATCGAGGGAGCCGTAGCCCAGTTGCTCGCTGATGTCGCTCACCAACAGGTTCACCGAGCTGCCCAGCAAGGTGAGGGTGCCCCCGAGCACGGTGGAAAACGACAAGGGCAAGAGCACCCGGGATGGCGAAATGCCGCGCCGTTGGCACCAGCCCTCCACCACGGGCAGAAGCGAGGCCACCACGGGGGTGTTGGGAACAATCCCTGACACCGGGGCGATCACGAAGGCCATTAGTGCGATCAGACGCCGCGAAGACCGGATCCGCTCCGAGGCGATCAGATCTCTGAGTCGATCCAGGGCACCGCTCTTGAACAGTGCCGCGGAGACCGGGAACAGGCCCAACAGGGTGATCAGTGCAGGACTGCCGAACCCCGCCAGAGCCTCCTGGGGATTGAGCACCCCGGTAGTGATCAGCAGGCTCAAACTCAGCAAGCCGGTGAGCTCCGGTGCAATCAACCCGGTGATGAACAGCACCACTGCCAGAGCCAACACGCCCAGGGTGATCAAGGCCTGAGGGTTTTGAAGAGCGCTGCTCAGCTCGGCCATGGCGGCGAGTCGCCAGTCATCAATTGTGGCGATTCTGCCCCGGGATCAAAAAATTGCTCCCGTAGCCACTGTTTCAGGCCCTGCAGCCCATCACCCCGCACCGCCGACAGGAACAGGGCGTCGGGTTCCCGCTGATGAATCATCTCGATCTCAGTCGCTTCACAGCGGTCGATCTGATTGGCGATCACCCGTCGCAGGGCGGTGCTGCCAAGGTCATCGAGCAGCCGATGCACCGTGTCCAGGTGGCCCTGCCAGTCGGGGTCAGCAAGGTCGACCACCAGCAGGAGCACATCGGCATCCAGCGCCTCCTCCAGCGTGGCGCGGAAGGCCTCTACTAGTGGGGCGGGGAGATCGCGGATGAAGCCCACCGTGTCGGTGAGCAGTAACCGTTCGGGGCGTGCCCCAGGGCAGGGAAGGTCGAGTTTGCGGGTGGTGGGGTCAAGGGTCGCGAACAATTTGTTTTCCGCCAGAACGCGATCACTGGCCCGTTTGCCGCACAAGGCATTGAGCAGGCTGGATTTGCCCGCATTGGTGTAGCCCACAAGCGCCACCCGCGGCAGATCACGCCGCTGATCCCGTAAGCGGCTGCGGTGGGATTGAAGTTGGCGTTGATCCCGAAGCAGCCGTTCGATGCGTCGGCTGATGGCCCGACGGTCCTTTTCCAGCTGTGTTTCGCCTGGGCCGCGCGTGCCGATGCCGCCGCCCTGACGCGACAGGCTGCTGCCCCGTCCCAACAGGCGCGGCAACCGGTAGCGCAGCTGAGCCAGTTCCACCTGAAGCCGCCCTGCCGCGCTGCCGGCCCGCTGGGCAAAGATGTCGAGGATCAATTCGCTGCGGTCGGAGACCGGGCAGCTGAGCAGCCGTTCCAGATTGCGGGCCTGCACGGGGGTGAGCTCTCGGTCAGTGATCACCAGGGAGGCCTGGCAGCGGCGGATCTCGAGGGCGGCTTCCTGAAGTTTTCCGGAGCCCCAGAGCGTCTGGGGATTGGTTTGGCCCTGGCGCTGGCTGGTCCGGGCCACTGGCTCGGCACCGGCACTGCGCACCAAGCCTTCCAGCTCAGCCAGATCCCGCTGGTCGCGCTGTTCATCGCCACTGGTGAGCGTGAGCAGAAGCACTCGCTCGTTTCCGGCCGCGGCGTTGATGCTTTGCTGATGGGGTTCGTCCGGTGTGAGGACGCAAAGATCCCTCAGGTCGCCTTGTTCAAACGGTCTCCAGCCATCGGCTTGAGACGGGTCTGGAATCAAGAGTTCGGCCGGGCGAGCTCCATCGGCCGCCGGGCATGGTGCAAAGCGCAGCCAGTGCCGAGGGGCGATGTCGAGGGCGACCACGGCGTCGCGGGGATCTGAGTGCAGCCCTTTGCGGGCAAAAGGGCAGCTGATCAGTCGCCATCCCCCGCTGCTCCGTCGCGGCGTCGCCGGTAGGTGCTGCAACAGCGAATCGCTGCCGGTGAGAGGCCCCAGCCAGAGCAGGCGGCAGAGGCCACGGCCGTCCAGCACCAGATGCAATGCCATCTCCAGATCCAGCACCAGGTCGGCCAAGCGTTCGAGGCTCAGCAGATCGGCGCCGCAGTCTTCAGGATGACGGCGATGGCTCAACCGCTCCAGCTGGCGTTGCTGGCTGGGGCGCAGACCACGGCAACGCCCGCCGAGGTGGGATTGCTTCAACGGTTCAACAACCAGGCGCCTGCCGAGCGCAGACCCAGTGAGAGTCCTGGCAGCCGCGTGAGATAGGTGGCCCGTCGTAACTGGAAGGCCAGGGGGCCGGCCAGGGTGAGCCCCATGCCGGTGAGGGTGGCCTCACCGACACCGAGGCTGAGCATTTCGCCGCGGTCCTCGAACTGGAAGGGTTGTGGCTCCTCCTCCATCCGCAGCTGCGCGATGGCTTCGGCAGTGGCATCGCCCTGTTGCATCGCCACCTGGGCGCTGGCGGGCCATGGGCTGCCAGGCCGGGCTGAGAGATCCCCGAGGGCGAATGTGTTGGCGCTGCCGATAAGGCGCAGGTCATCGTCGACGGCCAGGCGCCCCCGTTCCAGCACAGGTGCAGGTGAGATGGCGGGGATGGAGGGGCTGCTTCCTGCGGTCCAGATCAGGCCTGAGTGACGCAGAACAGCACCATCGGCAAGAACAGCAGTGCTGGATTTCACTTCGCTCACGCTGGTGTTGAGCTGGACCACCACCCCTTTGCGTTCCAGCGCGGCCTGGGCCCGCTCGCGATTGAACGCTGTGCTGCCGGGAAGGATTTCATCGCCCATCTCCACCAGCCGAACGCTGACAGCACCATCGATCAGGTCCGCCAGCTTGCAGGCCAGTTCCACGCCGGTGGGTCCCGCGCCGACAATGATCAGTCCGGCCTCTTCATCCCGTTGCTGGTGCAGGTTGTTGAGCCATTGCTTGAGGCGGCTTACATCGCTGAGGTCACGGAAGCCGGAACTGTGTTCTTTGACGCCTGTAATGCCGAAATCATTGGCTTTCGATCCCGTCGCCAGCACCAGTTGTGACCAGCTCAAGCGGTCTCCGGAGGCCACTTCGATACTTTGGCTGGTTTGATCGATGCCAACAACGCTGTCTTGAATCCAGCAGATGCCGTTGTTCAGCAGTTGGTTGTAGCGGGGGGCCACCTCCCATCCTTGAAGTTCATCGCTGAGCAGTTCGTACAGCAGCGGTTGAAACAGGAAGCGATCCCGCGGCTCGATCAGAACGATGGGGCAGTTGGGCTGCCGTCGCTGAAGAGCAAGTGCTGTGAACAAACCGCCGAATCCACCGCCAACGATCACCACGGCATCCGACGTGGACGAGGGTGAACGCATGAAGGGATCTGCCGGTTCTCAAACGATAGGAACCACACCCGGTCCCGCGACAAGGGAAGATGGCGTGATGACGGAGGCTCCTGAGGCCATGGTGCCCATGGCGGTGCAAAACGAGTTGCTCGAAGGGCGCAAGCTGCTGGAGTCGATGGAGCCGCAGCAGCGTCTGGCCTGGGGGTTGGAGCAGTTCGGTGAGACTTTTGCTCTCACCACGAGTTTCGGGATCCAATCGGCTGTGCTGCTGCACATGCTGAGCACCCTCCCCGGGGGCGATGCTGTGCCGGTGATCTGGATCGATACCGGTTATCTGCCTCCAGAGACCTACACGTATGCATCTCAACTCACCCAGCAGCTCAGGATTCGTCTGGTGGTGTGTCAGAGCGAGATGTCCCCGGCTCGGATGGAGGCCCTGCACGGGCGGCTTTGGGAGTCCGGTCGCGTGGAAGACCTGGAGACCTATCACCGGATCCGCAAGGTTGAACCTCTGGAGCGAGCGCTTAACGACCTGAACACACGCTGCTGGGCCAGTGGCGTGCGGCGTGGCCAGACCGATCACCGCCGCTCAATGACCGCTTTGGATCCGATTCGGGAGCGTTGGTCATTGCGCCCACTGCTCGAGTGGACCAAGCGCGATGTGTACTACTACATGCAGGACAACGGTCTTCCCCAGCACCCATTGTTTGAACAGGGTTATTCCACGGTCGGCGACTGGCATTCCAGTGGTCCTGATGTCGGCGATCAGAGTGGCCGTGACACCCGCTTCGGTGGATTGAAGCAGGAGTGTGGAATTCATCTGCCCCAGGAGGTGAATGAAGGGCTGATGGGTGAAGGCATCTGAGTGACGGAGTCTGTACGGGACGTTGGCCGCGCCCTGCTGATTGGTAACAGCCGTTGGCATTGGGCCCAACGGCAAGGCAACACTGTCCGCATTGACCACGGTCCTCCTGAGCCTGGTCGCATCGGGACCAACCCTCCGGTTTGGGCCGCGGTGGGACCTGTGCCCGAGCCGCTCATGGCCCACCAGGATCTGCGCATTGGTTTGGAGGATGTGCCCTTGCCCAAGGCTCCTCCTTGGTTGGGGGTGGATCGCGCTCTCGGGGCTTGGATGGCCTGGCGTTGCAGTCAGGAGCAACAGCTCGACTGTTCCAGGGGGTTGCTTCTGGTGGATGCCGGCACCGTGTTGAGCCTCACCCGGGTGACGGCCGACGGTTGTTTTGGAGGCGGACAGCTGATCCCGGGCTATCGGCTCCAGCTCCAGGCCATGGCCGATGGAACCCTCGGCTTGCCATCAACCCCTGAGGATCTCGACAACGACGCTCTGCAAGAGGTCTTCCCACAGCAAACAGTTGCTGCCATGCAGCGCGGTGTTCTGGAGGCGATGTTGGCCTCCATTGCGGCGGCTCAGCAGCATTCCCAAGGCTTGTTGTGGATCTGCGGTGGGGACGCTGCCCTGTTGAAGCGTCATTGGTCCGGTGCAACGGAGTTGTTGCAGCTGGAGGGTGATCTTCAGTTGCAAGCACTGCTGAGCCTGGGGGCTGGGCTCAGCTCAGCCCGAGATCGCTGATCAGCGTGTCGGCCATGGTGGCCGCTTTCACCTTGAGATAAATCCGCTCGAGTTTTCCTTCTTCATCGATCAGGAAGGTGTGGCGCATCATGCCCATGTATTCGCGCCCCATGAACTTCTTCAGCCCATAGCTCTCATAGAGGCTGGCCACGGCACAGGGCTCCTCATCGGTGAGCAGAGTGAAGGGAAGTTCGTGCTTGTTGATGAATTTGTTGTGGGAGGTGGCTCCGTCCTTGCTGACACCCAGAACGGTGATGTTGTTGGCTTTCAGTTGCTCCCAGCGATCGCGGAAGTTGCAGGCTTCTTTGGTGCAGCCCGGGGTGTCGTCCTTGGGATAGAAGTACAGAACAACCTTCTTTCCGCGCAGTGAAGCGAGGCTGATGGGATCACCGTTTTGATCGGGAAGGGTGAAGTCGGGGGCGGCGTCGCCGATTTGCAGACTCACGGAAAGGGCTTGGTCAGTGGCGGCAGCGTACGGCCCTCAGGACAAGACTGTCTGTGCTGCTTGCGTTGCAACCAACCTGAAGCTGTTGGGGCATGGCGTCGCGGATCCGGGTCGAGCAAATCGCACGCTCCCTGGCGGCTCTCGGCCTTTTGGCCATGGGCTTGAGCGCACTTGTTGCTCCGCGAGATGGTTTCTCGTTGGATCACGCTGTTCCTCAGTCATCGCAGGCGAATCTCAGCCGGCGGCTGATGCAGCGCGAGGTCACCCTGCATCGACGCAGCGAGGCCGAAACCCTGCTGAAAGAGTTCGCCCTTGCGCAGTTGACGCGCCATTACTGGGGTGAATTCGCAGGCTCGCTTCAGGATTTGGGACTGTCTTCCGGGTCGCAGTTCCAGACAATGGTGAATCGCGATGCTGTTCGGACCTGGTTGTGGCTTGAGCCCCATCACGGCACGGAGGCCTATCTGGCGGAGGTGGAGCGCTCCCGTGGTCGGCTGCGGATGCACCAATGCCGTGGTGATCGGAAAGCAGCAGGTCAGGCCGCGGCGGGGCATTGTCCAGCGGGCTGGCAGAGGATTCAGTTGGATTGATTGGCTGTTTCTTTATTTGTCGACAAAGACCCATTCAGTCAAAATATTCTCCAAATAGAATTCTTTTGATGTAAGTGAGGGGAGAGTCCGTGATTCAACTCGTGCAAGGCCCTTGTGAGCTGTTTTTCTTCAGGGGCTATTTTCACTGAATTGCTGCCCCGAAGCTTTTGATCAACCGTGTAGCGGCTGCCCTGCTCCTTGGTGTTTCCCTTGCGGTCATTGCTGACCCTTTTTCAAAAGCCAACACCCAGCCACCGGTGCGCTGGAACACGGGGGGTTCAGTTAACACCACTACATTCAGCGAGCTCGAATCTTTTCTTGTTGATGGCGTGGTCACAGACCGTGCTCTTCAGGACGCCATTTGGATGTCCGGCTGGACCACCGAAGAGCTTCGTTTTGGTTTGAAAAAGGTCTACGCAGTTGACCTCGTCGGTGTGTCCCAGTTCCTTGATTCCGACGCTGGTGAAGCCTTTTTGCAGGATCAGACAAAGTCTTATGTCCCTTATTGGCGCCAAAAGACGACGGCGGCGATGGCTCTGCGGGCCGCCATCATCGCGGATGCCACGGATGGTCTCATTAGCTCTATCGGAATCATGAAACAGCTGCCCGTTTCCTTTCGTTTATCCGACAACGGACCGACTGACGGCAGGCAGAACGTTTGTGCGCCTGACAAAGTGAGTGGAGACCAAGCAACCTCGTTGCTGTCCTGGTACGTATTCCTGCCGGCTTGCATCAAAGCCAACTCCGAGCGCTGATCCCTTGATTTCAGCTCTGCTTCGGCCGGGTTTTTTATGGCACGCTTCGCTCGCCAGTGATCAATTGATGGCGCATTGGCAGTCGTAAACCACCCTCTCCAAGGCTGTTCAGTGACCGGCGCAATTCCTTCATCACGTCCTTGCTGATCTCCCCCATGGCCTGCCGGTAGGGCGACCCTTCGGTCAGCCATCGCTCAGCAAGTTCCGTGCCCCCTGGAAGCGTGAGATGTTCCAGCCACTCCTCACAACGGAGCTGCCAGCCGGCGTTCTTCAAGGACTCGTCCGGCCGCTGCTGCTGCTCAAGCCACTGCTGTTCCTGAGCCACAAGATCGCTGAACAGCTCTTTTGGATCGCCGTCTTGGAGCAATGCACCAGCGGGCCCCAGTTCGGCGCGGCTGATCAGCAGCCGTAAGCCTGTTGTCGGCTCGGCATGTTGGTTGATGGCCTCCAGCAGTGCTGTCCAGTTCTGCCCTTGCAGGTCGACAGCGGCCAGGCGTCCTGCGATCCAATCGAAGGCCTGGAGTGCGGGCAGAGCGTCGAGGTTGCCCGTCAGCAGCTCTGGCCGATGCTCCGGCTCGAGCAGATCCATCTGTGCTGCCAGCCGGCTCCGGTCTGCTTCGTTGTCGCAAAGCACTGTGACGCCACCTTCCGGGGCGGCCCTCAATGGATCGAGGGCCCAGATCAGCGAGCGCATCCCCAACAACAGCACCCGATCTCGACGGGTCCAGGGGATGTCCCGCCAAAGCCGCTCGCGCAGGCGCTGCAGTCGCTCTCCCTCCTGCCCGAGTTGACGCTGCACCCAGCGGTCCACGCCCGGACGGTCGGGCCCACTGCTCAGCAGCAAGGGCTGGTCGGCCGCCAGTTCTGCGGCTGCGGCGAGTTGGGCGGCTCGGCGTTCGGCCATCCGTTCGCGCCGTTCCCCCTCCCAACCGAGTTGTCCGGGCTGCCAGAACACCTCGCCTTGCAGGGCTGTGGGGAGGTATTGCTGCTCCACCCAGTGTTCGGCGTAGGCATGGGGGTAGCGGTAGCCAATACCATCGCCGAAGGCGGCTCCATCCCGATTGGCATCGCGCAAATGTCCGGGCACGTCCTGTTTTTGCGCGTCACGCACGGTTTTGAGGGCATCAAAGAAGCCCAGAACGCTGTTGCTCTTTTCGGTGCCCGCCAGGTACAACGCAGCCTGGGCCAAGGGATACAGGCCTTCGGGCAGTCCCACCCGTTCGAAGGCCGCGGCACAGGCCTCCACCACAACCATGGCCTGCGGGTCGGCCAGGCCGATGTCTTCCCCCGCTGCAATCAGCATCCGCCGAAAAATGAAGCGGGGGTTTTCACCGGCTTCTACCATGCGTGCCAGCCAGAACAGCGCTGCATCGGCATCGGAGCCCCGCAGCGATTTGATGAAGGCGCTGATGGTGTCGTAGTGGGCATCGCCGTGCTTGTCGTAGAGCACGGCACGCTGCTGGATGGATTCCTCGGCGATGGCCAGGTTGATCTGAATCACACCGTCGCCATCCGGCTCGGAACTCTCCACCGCCAGTTCAAGGGCGTTGAGCAGGCTGCGGGCGTCTCCGCCTGCCACATCAACGAGATGGTTGGAGGCATCGCTGCTGATGGCGATGGCGCGGTTGCCGTAGCCCCGCTCGTCGTCTGCAAGGGCGCGTTGCAACAGCCGCTGCAAATCCTCTGGTTCCAGATGAAGTAAACGAAACAGCCGCGAGCGGCTGACCAGCGCCTTGTTGACTTCGAAATAGGGGTTTTCTGTGGTGGCGCCGATCAGGGTGACGGTGCCGTTCTCCACCCATGGCAACAGCGCATCCTGCTGAGCGCTGTTGAAGCGGTGCACTTCGTCGATGAACAGGATTGTGCGCAAGCCATGCCGTTCAAGGCGTTGGCGTGCAGCATCCACCTCGATCCGGAGATCTTTGACGCCGGCCAGCACGGCGTTCAGGCTGCTGAAGTGAGCGCGGGTGTGGTTGGCAATGATCCGCGCCAGGGTGGTTTTGCCGACCCCGGGCGGGCCATGCAGGATCAGGTTGCCGACCCGATCGGCCTTGATAGCGCGGCGGAGGAGCCGTCCGTCGGCCAAGATTCCGCTTTGGCCTTCAAATTCCTCCAGTGTGCGCGGACGCATGCGATCGGCCAGTGGGGCCAGCCGCCGCCGATGTTGCTCACCTTGAAAAGAGAAGAGGTCTTGAGCCAACACACCATCGGCGACACCTCAGTGTCCCTGAAGTTCTCAATCAGTGCTTGAGCTGGTCCAAATCGGATGCTTATTGGGTCTGTCTCTTTCCAGGCTTGCAAACCTTCGCGGCCTGGTCTTTATGAACACTGCATAATTCGCTCGATAGTCCTTTCGCCATGCCTGATCTGAAGCGCCTCCTGCTTACCGTCGCGGCTCTAATCGCGCTTAGTTCCTGTAGAAGCGAAACACCGAAGCTGCCACCGCCGCCGAAGGTTCAGGCTGCTGCTGCTCGGCTGGTGGAATTCACCGAGGGGATCGACACCGTCAGCACGCTCGAGGCCAGCAACCTTGTGGAGTTGGCCGCTCAATCGGGTGGACGAATTGAGCAGCTGAAGATTCGCCAAGGTGATGAGGTGGAGGCCGGTCAGCTTTTGCTGGTCCTTGATCAAGACGAGGAAAAGGCCAACGCCGACACGGCTAAAGCCAATTACGAGCGTTACGCCTACCTGGCTGAAGTGGGAGCAACGTCGCAGAAGGATTTGGATCGCTACCGGACTCAGTACATCGAAGCAAAGGCCAAGCTCGATTACACCAATCTGCGCTCTCCCTCTGCCGGCACTGTGGCTGATGTGAAGGTGAAAGTTGGTGATGTGATCCAGCAGGGCCAGGTGTTCACCAGCTTGGTTCAGAACAATGAACTGGAAGCAAAGGTGGAAGTGCCTGCGATTTTTACGGCCCGGCTGCAGGAGGGCCAGCCTGTTGTGCTGATGGCTCCTGGCAGTGAAGAAATAATTGCCACAGGAGAAGTTGAATCAATTGATCCACGCATCAACCCCAAAACCCAAGGACTGTTGGTGACGGCGGTGTTCCCCAATAGCGACGGAACACTGCGGGATGGTTTGCGGCTGCATACGCGTGTGCAGATCAAGGCTGAGGAACAGTTGGCTGTTCCCTTTGCCGCTGTCACCCAGACCTCGGGTCAGAGCTTTGTCTTCCGGCTCGGAAGTTTCGATGAGCTGAGGGAGAATCCTGGCAAGGCGGATTTAAAAAGGCTGGAGCTGGGAATTAAGGCCGGAAAGCTTCCCGCGAACGCGCAGTTCGCTTTACAGACGCCCGTCATGGTGGGCGAACTGGAGAACAATCTGTATCCAATCACTAAGGGCCTGAAACTGAATCAGAAGGTGGCTACCACCAACTTGCTGAACCTCAGACACGGGATGCCTGTGCAGTTGCAACCCGCCAAGGCGAACTGAGGTTGATCGATGTCTGCTTCCAATAACTTCATCACCAAACCGGTTCTCAGCACGGTTTGCAGTCTCTTGATCGTGATTGTTGGCTTGATCGCGATTCCGATCCTTCCGATTGAAAACCTTCCCGACATTGCTCCTCCAACGGTGAAGGTGCAGGCCACCTATGTAGGTGCCGATGCGGTTGCCGTTGAGCAGGGGGTTACCTCCGTGCTTGAGCAGCAGATCAATGGGGTGGAGAACATGGACTTCATCACCTCCAACAGCTCATCGGATGGTGTGAGTTCGATTTCGGTGTCGTTCGACAACGGTACAGACGGCAATATCAACCAGGTGAACGTTCAGAACCGCGTCTCCTTGGCGGAGCCGCAGCTTCCAGAGGAAGTGCGTAAGTCGGGTGTGACGGTCAACAAGGCTTCTAACTCAATTCTGCTTGTTTATAACTTCGTCAACGAAGACCCCTCCAAAACTGAGTATTCGGTGGAGACGATTAGTGGGTATCTCGATAAGAACCTCACCAACAACATTAAACGGGTGAAGGGTGTCGGCGACATTACCTATTTCGGTAACCGCAAAATCGCCTTCCGCCTCTGGCTTGATCCCGAGAAGCTGACTGCCAACAACCTCACGGCCACCGACGTCGTCAACCAATTACGTAGTCAGAACCGCCTCGTTCCTGCCGGAAAGATTGGCGGATCTCCCGCCCCGGAAGGTCAGGAGTACACCTTCACGGTGCAGCTTCAAGGACGTCTGACCAGCACCGAGGAATTCGAAAACATCATCCTGCGCAGTACTGAAGCAGGTGGTTTGGTGCGGCTCAAGGATGTTGGTCGCGTTGAGCTGGGTGGTGAGACCTATGGAATCGATGCCATCGATCTGCAAGGTGCTTCTTCTGTCGGTCTCGCGATTTATCAGCTTTCTGGCAGCAATGCCATTGACGTATCCAATGGCGTTAAGGATGTACTGGCTGAGTTTGAACAGACCCTTCCGGTTGGTCTCGGGGTGCAGAAGATCTATGACACCACCGACTTCATCAACCAGTCGATCAAGGGTGTGACCAACTCCCTGCGGGACGCAGTGATTTTGGTGGTGCTGATCCTGTTCCTCTTCTTGCAGAACTGGAAGGCCACTCTCGTGCCGGCTATCGCGATTCCCGTGGCGCTCATCGGCACTTTTGCTTTGGTGCTCGCATTCGGGTTTTCGCTCAACCAGCTCACCCTGTTTGGTCTTGTGCTGGCCACCGGGCTTGTTGTGGATGACGCCATCACCGTGGTGGAAGACACCTCCGCAAAAAAGGCGGAAGGGATGACGTCGGTGCAGGCCGCCATGGAAACCATGGATGAGCTGTTCGGGGCTGTGATCGCCACCTCCCTGGTGAAGATGGCCGTGTTCCTGCCCGTTCTGTTCTTCCCCGGTGCCACCGGCACGATCTACAAACAGTTCGCCGCCACGATTCTTTTCTCGATCGGCATCTCCACCTTCAACGCACTGACGTTCTCGCCGATGCTGTCGGCGCTGTTGTTGTCTAAGGAGACAAAAGAACTCAGCAGTCAGCAGTACGCCACGGCTGGTGTGGCGCTGGGTTTCGTATATGGCCTTCTGAGTGCTGGCAATGGCTCCGCAGCCGTCATCGTCCCCACGGTGTCTGGTGGCCTGATCGGCTTCATCGCTTCCAAGATCATCGGTATGCCCTTGCGTCTTCCCTTTGCAGTCGGTGGAGCGGCTGTGGGTTTGGTGATCACTGGTGTCCTCTTCTCCAATCCGCTGCCGGTTCTTCTTTTCACCTCGATCGGTCTTGGAGTCGGCTATTTCATCCCAGTGATCTTTGCCAACTTCAACCGTTTTTACAGCGCTTTCGAGCAGCGTTATGCATTGATCCTGGATGCAGTGCTGAAAGCCCGTCCGATTGTGATGGCGGCTTTGGCAGCGGGAATTTTGCTGACGGGCTTTGCCTTCACCCGAATTCCCGGAGGCTTTGTTCCAATTGAAGATCAGGGCTATGCGATTGGTTTCATCCAAGCGCCCGATGGTGCTTCCAATGCGAAAACCCAGGCGATTAGCCGTCAGGTAGCAGCTGTATTGCGCTCGGAAGAGGACATCTCCTCAGCAGCCCTTTTCAGTGGCGCCAGCCTTGATGGAAACGCACCCAATAAAGGCTTTTTCTTTTTTGGTACGAAGCACTGGGATGAGCGGCCCGGCCCAGAACACACCGTTGGTGCCGTCGTGAAGAGACTCAACGCAAAGATGTATGGCCTGATCGATGATGCTCGGGTGTTCGTGGTTGAGCCTCCGTCGATCCCCGGCTATGGCAACGGTGGTGGCTTTGAGTTCCAGCTGCTGGATAAAAGCAGTGGTGTGTACGCGTTGAACGAGTTCTTTGGTACCGCGCGGCAAATCATGCAGGGTGGAAATGCCAACCCGATCTTGAGCCGCGTTTATTCGCTTTTCTCTCCCCAGGCTCCGCAGTACAAGATCGATGTAGACCGTGAGCAGATGGCTTCACTTGGGGTCGACTTCGGTTCGGCCATGTCGGTTTTCAGCATCAACTTCGGTGGGGCCTACGTGAACGACACCTTCCAGGAAGGCAAGGTGCGTCGGGTGTACGTGCAGGCTGACGACGTCAGTCGTGCCACACCGCAGAAACTTTCTGCGATCTACGTCGCCAATGCCAAGGGCGAGCAGATTCCCCTCTCGGAGTTCTTCACGGTCAAACAAACCGTTGGCCCCAGCGTCATTCCCCACTTCAACCTCTACCGCTCGATCAAGATTGAGGGCACTCCTAAGGAGGGCAGCAGTTCCGGCCAGGCCATTTCAGCGATGAAGCAAGTGTTCAGCCAGGGGAGCTTCCCCGGACTTGGTTACGACTGGACAGGCATTTCTCGCGAGGAGGTCAAAGCAGGTTCACTTGCGGTGGTGATTTTCGCCCTGGGCATCCTTGCGGTGTTCCTGGTGCTTTCGGCTCAGTACGAGAGCTATACAGATCCCATCATCATATTGCTAACCGTACCGACGGCGTTGCTGGGGGCCCTGGTCTTTCTTGGGTCTGCGGGTCAGGTGCTCAACATATATGCCCAGGTGGGTCTGGTGATGCTGATCGGTCTGGCGGGCGGCAACGCGATTCTGATCGTCGACCTGGCCAACCAGAAGATGGGTGAGGGCGAGTCGGCGCTTGAGGCTGCCAAGTTCTCCGCCAAGTCGCGTCTGCGGCCGATTCTGATGACGGCGATCTCCTCCCTTACGGGATTCTTGCCCTTGATGCTCGCCAGCGGTGCTGGGGCTCAGAGTCAGTCGTCCCTGGGCCTGGTGGTGTTCGGTGGTCTGTTGGTGGCCACCTTCCTCTCCACCCTTGTGGTGCCTGTCTTCTACGTGGTGATGAAGACGTTGCTGGGCCAGGCCGATGCCAAGCCTCCTGAGGACGGTCCTACCCCCACCCCGCAACCGAGCTGATGGTTGAGTTGAACTCCGAGGTGAATCAGCGCAAGCCCTTCAGTGGCATGCGTGTGTTGATTGCAGTGGCCATTGGTGCCGGTCTTGGTCTGGCGGTGGCCTATTTCCTCAAGGTGCTGATCGACAACAGCCCGGCCGAGATTGCGCTGGGCCGTTTGCGCCTCTTTTATCTGATGGTGATCAGCTCAGGTGGTCTTGGGGGCTTTGCGATTGAGACGATGCGACAGCTGCAGGAGGAGGCCACCGATCCTGCCTATCGGCACAGCAAGTCCCACCGCGGCCGTCGTCCCTGAGGGATCCACAAGAGCCATCAAAAAAACCACCCCTCGGGGTGGCTTTGGCATGTCAGAAGTGATGGTCCGGGTTCAGGTGATCACGGTGGGTTGATCCATGCCCGTGCGTTGCTTGATTTCCGCCAGGTCGTTGATCGCACTGATCATGTCCGCCAGGGCGACCTGGGGATCCTGGTTGAGGTCGCCGCTGCTGGGCACGTAGCTCTCCAGATAGACGCGAATCGTGGCGCCTTTGGTGCCTGTGCCGGAGAGGCGTACCACCACACGGCTGCCATCGTCCAAAAGGATGCGCAGACCCTGGCCCGTTGTCACAGAACCATCAACCGGATCGGTGTAGCTGAAGTTGTCGGCTGTGCTGATCTTGCGCCCAGCAAAGACCTGGCCCACCAGATTCGGCAGCATGGATTCGAGGCGGTCGTAAAGGCCATGGGCGGCGTCGCTGGCGACGGCCTCGTAGTCGTGACGCGAGTAGTAGTGCCGTCCGAAGCGCTTCCAGTGTTCGGCCATGATCTCGGCGACGCTGCACCGGCGCACGGCCAGGATCTGCAGCCAGAACAGCACGGCCCAAAGGCCGTCTTTCTCGCGCACGTGGTTGCTGCCGGTGCCGAAGCTTTCCTCACCGCAGAGGGTGATCTTGCCGGCATCCAGCAGGTTGCCGAAGAATTTCCAGCCAGTGGGGGTTTCGAAGCAGTCAATCCCCAGCTCTTTGGCCACCACATCCACCGCAGCGCTGGTGGGCATCGAACGCGCCACCCCGGCCAGGCCATCGGCGTAGGCCGGAGCCACCGTGGCGTTCGCAGTGAGCACCGCGAGGCTGTCGCTGGGGTTCACAAAGCAGCGCTGGCCCAGAATCATGTTGCGATCGCCATCGCCGTCGCAGGCGGCGCCGAAGCGGTATTCATCTCCCTCGAGCAGCAGTTCAGCCAGGTCGTGGGCGTAGGTGAGGTTGGGATCGGGATGACCGTTGCCGAAGTCTTCCAGCGGTGTGCCGTTGCGCACGCTTCCCGCCGGTGCACCCAGCAGCCCCTCGAACAACCGGGCGGCGTAGGGCCCGGTGACGGCATGCATGGCGTCGAAGGCTAGTGGGAAGTCGCTGCGAAGCAGATCGCGGATCTGATCGAAGTTGAACAGCTCCTGCATCAAGGCAACGAAATCGTCGACGCCGTCGATCAACTCCACCTGCATCGCGCCGATGCTGTGCAGACCAGGGGCATCCAGTGGGATTTCTGGAGCCTCAACAATCGTGTATTGCTCCAGGGTCTTGGTGCACTCGAAGACCGCATCGGTGAAGGAGGCTGGGGTGGGACCTCCGTTGGCGCCGTTGACCTTGACGCCGAAGTCACCGTTCTCACCACCCGGGTTGTGGCTGGCGGACAGGATGATGCCGCCAATGGCCTGACGCTGCCGGATCAGATTGGAGGCGGCGGGAGTGGAGAGGATTCCGCCGGTGGTGATGATCACCTTGCTGAGGCCGTGGGCCGCGCCCATCCGCAGGATCACGTCGATGGCACGGCGGTTGCCGTAACGGCCGTCTCCCCCCACCACCAAGGTGCCGCCCTGTACGCCCGGCAGCGTGCGAAGCGACGCCTCAATGAAGCTCTCCAGGTAATGGGGCGCCTCGAATTGGCGACTGCTCTTGCGTAGGCCGGAGGTCCCTGGCTTCTGGTCGGTGAAAGGGGTGGCCAAGGTCACCTGGCGTTGGGTCGATTCCGCAGGGGCCGAGGTGGTCATCACGACGGAGGGGTTTGTATGCGGAACCTAAACATGGAAATCCATTTGCATGGCGTCGGTCGCGACCAGTTGACGCCGCTACCCGTTGGCCCGCGTCAATTCCGACGACCATGCATCGCTGTCTGCTGCTGTTGTTCGTTGGAATGGCCTGCACGACCTCTTCAGTGGATGCATCGCAGAGCTGGAAACGGGCCCTTCCCCTGCCGGAAGCCTCTCAGGAGGCTGTGACTGCTGCCAATGCTGTAATCAATCAGTCAGGTTCGGAAGATTGCCTGCGCGGCAAGTTTGCCAATGCCATCTTGAGATTGTCCAACAGTTGTGATGTCTCGGGCCACTTCTCCACCGCTTGTGAGTTGTCCTCCGAAATTGCTGGTCAGGAAAGCGAACTCAGCATGGGCGACATGCTCGACACTTCCGAGACCCTGCTCGACCTGCTTGGCGATTCGGAGACATCCCACTGATTGCCTCTGTTTCTTCGATGGACGTCACCCATCCCGGTTCCAAGCCACTTGACGCTGATCAGCTCAGTCTCTTGGAGACGTTTCGCGGCAAGGTGGATTCCAGGATCACAAACCACGGACTGACCGCTGCCGACGTGCAGATGTTTGTGGACGAAATCAAGAAGCACCCCGACGTCAGCGTGGCGCTCCTGGATGCCGTACGCGGAGAGGTGGCCACCCTGATGCAGGGCCAGCGGTTCAGCTTCGACTTTGATTGATGCCCATTCAGGCTCAGGCCTGACGTGATTTGGGCTTTCCCTTTTTCATCACCGGCTCGGCGCAGACCCTTGGGATTCGCCGAGCGGTGTTGGTGATGGCGTCCTTACGACGAAAGTCGTTGCTGTTGGCAACCTTGGCTTCATCCATCAGGGACCAAAGCACGTCTTTGCAGAGCCCCGGCAACCTGGAGTGATCCATCAAAGGGTCAGCGAGCTGACGCACCAGCCTGCAGGCTCGCGTTGAGTTGTCGCGGGAGCAGGCATATGCGGCCTGTTCAATGCTGCGGAGTTGATCCTTGCTGGGCCATGGCTCGTAGGGCTCAGCCGCGATCACGGGACTGGCGAAGGCGAGCAGAAGCAGGACGCGTGTGATCTTGGATGTCATGAAACCAGTCTGGCGTTCTTTTGCGCAGTTGAGCCAATTAATTGTTTGAAAGATCAATCAGAGAAGTATTGGACCGTCTGGATGACGAAAGCTTCCGTATGCCTTGCTTGTTTCGGGTGAAACAAGATGAATCGTTTCCGTTTGTTGATGGCATTGGGGCGTTTGTCGTTGATTGCCTCGGTGAATATTTCTACAACGGTTTGTAGGCCCAGAATTGATACATGCTTTGAAATGTTGATGGGTTGTCCTCCTCGAATTTTCCCCAGTTACTGAGTGAGGTGCCATCGGTGTCCTCGGGGAAGTGGTGCTGGTAAGCCGTCTTGATGGATTTCGGGAGCATGAATCCGCAAAACATCAACTTCTCGGCTTCTAAAAGTTCTTCCAGGGTCTCGGTGGTGAATTGATGTTCCTGAACGTGAAAGCAAAGGTCGCGGCACTCGGAGAGTGAATAAAAGTCACTCGCAAGTTCAGATAGATCCTTTAGTTCGTGCTGATCATCGCCAAAGACTTGCTTGAGTTTAAGGCTAAGTCAGTTCTCCTTGCCGTCTCATTGCTCCGTCTCCGCATCGAATCTTTTGACGCTCAAGTTTGCGTTGGATGTGCGGTGTGATCCCCAGTTCAGCGCTCTCCCAGAGGCGATCCATTTCGCGGGTGAAGTGTTTGGCGAGTTGCGGTGAGTGGATCACCAGTAGGGTTTCATCGTTGGTGTGTGCTGCTGAAGGCGACCAATTGAATGATCCCGTGATCACGGTCTTGTTATCGATCACAGCGAACTTGTGGTGCAGCTTGTCGCCACGGGCAAGGCGGGGAGTGCCGACGCCTTTGAGGGCTTGATCCAACGGCTGATTGCCAGCCTCCACCTTGCAGTTGTGATCAGGAAGGCTGACCCCCAGGAGATCGAGCACCTCAGAGAAGGGGCGGCTCGCAAACCCAGGATCGGCGACCAGCCGGATCTCCACGCCTTGTTCGATCTTCTCCCGCAGCACGTTGGTGAGTTGCTGCGCGGAAAACACAAACAGGGCCATATCAAGGCTCTTTTTTGCGGGTTTCAGCTGCTCTGCCAACAAGTTGAGCCCGTGATTGCTGTCCCTCCTGGGATGGGGTGAAAACAGCACATCCATACGGATGTCGCCCACCTTCACGGTTTGCACGCTCCCTTTTGCCTTCTGCAGGCCAAAGCGACTGTCCTGCTTGCTGCTAGGGCCATCGCCCCACATCTGGGTGAATTCCTGACGGAACAGCAAGGCCAGCTCAGGGCTGTTGACCCGCAGCAGGTGATTCACATTGCCGCGACTGGACGGCCGGCCCGCATCACCGTGAAGGCCAGAACTGGTGAGATTGGCGCTGCCTGTAATCACTGTTGTTTGGTCGATCACCAGAAACTTGTGGTGCATCAGGCCGCTGCCGCTGCTGCCGTCTTCGGTGTCGTCAATCAGTGGAATGTTCGCTGCTTGGAGTAGCGCCACGGCATCACCTTGGAAGACTTCGTCGGCAGTGGTTGTGCCGTTCCGATCGCTGTCGGCCAGGCGGTTTAACTGATGCCAGCGCTGTCGTTCCCGTTGGTTCAACCGGCTGGGTCGTTGCTCACTCCAGGCCTGCCGATAGTTGTTCTCGAGGATCACCTGAACAAGAACACCGCGGTGTTTTGCCGCGATCAGGGCCTGGGCAACCTTTGGCAGGCTCAGCTCCTGAACGGCCACCAGCACCTCCTCGGTGGCACCATCAATGGCTTCAATCAGCCATGCCTCCATGTCGTCACCATTGCGCCACTCCCCTGTCAGGGGTGAGCGGTAGCGCGATCTGGCGTTGTGATTGAAGACCACTTCGATCTGCTTGGGCATCGGCAGTTCTGCCGGAGCCATGCCCACGATCGATCCCGGCTGGCTGCAACCTCCGCAGACAAGAGCCGCTGCCATCCAACCCAGCGTGTTCTTCAACATCGAGACCAAGACCTTGCCTTGATCAGAGTTCCCCGATTTTCAGTGGGGCATCTCCGATGTCTTCAGCATCGCCACAAACCAAAGTCCACTCAGAACAAGGGCGACGCCCACACCGGCTCCGATGCCCACCCGGGCCATCACCAAAGGCACCACCAATGGAAAGACCATCGCCCCCGCGAGGGGGGTGATGGCCACAAACCAGCGCATGGATGCTGGTGCTTTGGAATCGGAAGGGTTCAGAACCACTCGGCGCGGGCTTCGCTGGCAGGGTTGCTGTTGTCTTCAGGGGTCTCACGCTTGAAGTTGAGCGTGATGTTGCGCTTCTGTTCTCCATCGGAAGCCGTGGCTTCGATCGCGTACATCTGCTCGCCATCACGGAAGGGCACTTGAATCCGGAAGGTCCCGTCGGTGGAGAGAGGCACTTCTTCGCCACCGATGGTGAGGCGAGCGGAAGGGTCGGTGGCGCCGTAGACGATCAGTTCGGCGTCAGCCACCAGCCAGAAGGAGCGTTGGCGGGGAGCCACGCCACCAAGGCCAGACTCGTTGCGCCCGCTGGCCCAGAGGCCAGCCCCCGAGTCATTCAAGCCACTGCTATCACCGGAAACGTCAAAGCCTTCCTGGAATTCTTCCGAGCCAACCCGACGGCGGCGGAACTGAACCGTGGCGCTTTGGTAGAGCCGCTCGTGCAGGCCACTGTTGCTCGACTCGATCGGCGCGAGGGGAGCTGGAGCTGATTCAGCCGGTGCTGCTTCAAGGCTGAAGGGGACGAACTGATCAAGGATCTGCTCGCTTGGGTGAAGAGCGGGCACGCGTGCCACGGATGAAAAGGCCAGAGACATCCAGCTGGCGCCGATGCGATAGCCCAACTCAACCCGGTAATCCCGGTCGCAGAGAGGCACTGGCAGGTACCACTCGGTGCTGTGACTGTCGACGGGGACTTCCTGGAGGGTGTGGGGATGGGCATTGCCGTCTTGCATGCCGGTTACGTCAGCCAGGCGCAAGCAAAGTCGGCTGGCGCCGTCCTTCTGGGCCACCTTGCGATCGGCGTCGGAAATTTCCCAGAACACGTAGGCCCACTGTGGGTCGCGAGGCAGGAACACCACGCGGGTGTCGCTGCTGCCCATGGCCGGTGCGTTGAGTTCTGCCTCGATGGCCTTCAGATCTCCACCACGCTTTTGCTGACGCTGGGCAACCTCGTCGACCAGGGTCTCCTTGCTTTTGCGGCTGTAGAGCGGCACCCCTAGGTCGCTGGCGATCTGACGCAGTTGACGAAGGGTGAGACGTGCCAGGGATGAAAGGGTTTGGGACACGTCCAAAAACTCCAGGTTTCGTTTGGGATCATTGTGATCTGAAAAATTCCTTTTCGAAGCGTGAAGCGGCCAAGGGTCAGTGGATGCTGACTACTCGGTGAACGTCGATCCCGGGGGATCACAGTCAGAGACACAAAAAAAGCGGAGCCGAAGCCCCGCTTTTTGAACATGGTCGAGGCCGGGATCAGCGGCCGATGCTGCGGTAGGGAACCTTCGACATGTAGTCCATGTCGGCGCCACCGCTGGGGGCAACTCCACGGGGGCCGCCCATTTCTGCCACCCAAGCCATGTAGTCCTGAGGTGAGCCACCCTTGCGGATCTTGGCGCGGGCAGGAACTTTCTTGGCGGGGCCGCCGGTGAAGACGATCTGGGGGAAGCCCAGGATTCCCCGGTAGTACTCGTCGTAGCGGGGGGTTGTGATGTTGAACGGCGTATCGCCCAGCTCCCGGCCGGGAAGCACACGGTTGCGTTGGTAAGGAACCGTGTCGTAGCCGAAGGCGTCCAGGTAATCGGCGCTGTCGAGCAACACATCGACAAGCCCTTCCAGGCCTTTGGTCGCAATCACGATCGACCAGGAGAGCTCTTCGCCCTTTCCGTTCACCTTGCGGCCAAGGATCCGTTCGCAGAGGTGGCGAACAACCTTGTAGTTGCTGTTGAAGCCGTAGAAGGTGCGCTTAAAGGTGTCAGAGAGCACCAGGCCGCGAATGAAGTCGCGAACCGTTATCTGACCATCCTTCAGCTGGGACTCCAGGTTGACGTCCCGGTCTGTTTTGAAGGCGTGGAAGAAGATCTGCCGGTAGGCGGCTTCCACAACGGTGTCGAGGTTGTCCCGGTCGTCTGCAATTTCCAGGGAGTAAGCCCGTGATCCCTCGTCGGAGCCGACACGGAGGTTCGGAACACCCGCTCTCAAGGAGTTCTGGGTGATCGGTGCGTACTCCAGAAGAGGAATGGCCACGCGAGCTACAGCATCCACTGCTGGCGATCGTAGAAGTGCTGGGTCTTGCCCCCTTCAGCTGCTGTTGCAGCGATTACATGCCGTAATACTTTCTCTAAGTACTTCTGCTTACCAGCCGAAGGGGGCGAGGGCGGCCCCGCTTGTGGCTATGGCTGGGCTGGGCTGATCAACATCGTCCAGCTGCCGGGTCTCGATGCAGAAGGAGGCGTTGTTGGAGAGCCCCTGCACTGTGCTGGTGCGCAGCCGCACGTTCTCGCTGGCGAACCAGAAGCGCTCCAGGGAACTCATCATTTCGTAGTCGGTCGTGAGGATCAGGCCGTTTTCGTCATCCATGCGGAACTGACCCGCCACCGGCGCTTTCTCGGCGTAACCGCGATCCCGCAGCAGCAGTCCCCGTCGCCCCGTTTCGTCTTCGGGGATCAGTCCGAACATGGTCTGGTCTTCATGGGATTCGCCGGCCCGATCCCAGGCCATCGATCCGCTCCAGCGCACCCAGCAGCCCCCCACGATCTGCTCAACGCTGGCGTTGTTGCGTTCGGCGATCTCCGCAAGGCGTTCGTCGCCCTTCAGCAGTTCCTCCACAACGATGAAGGAGGCGCCGGCTTCGGCGCGGCGATGCAGCAGGTGGTGCTGGCTGCGCTGTGAGGTCCAGCGGCCACAGCTCAGACGAAAGAAGCTGAGGGCGTCCGAGATCTCAAGCATCGTCAGCGTTGAGGAAGTGAAGTGATGATGGCAGCCCGACCCAGTCACCCACGGCAGCGGGCTTCGGCGGCGTTGATCAGATCGTCGAGGGTCAGCGCCAATGGAGGCTTGCCCAGTTCAAGCGCCAGTTGATCCAGTTGATCGGCGGCAGCGTTGAGCTGCAGCAGCAAGGTGTCGAGGAAAGCTTGATCGTCAGCGACCACGGGTTGCTGCTGGCACCAGCGTCGCCGTTGGTTTTCGTCGGGGATGGCGCCAGTGCTCCCTGGAGCAGCCATGGTTTGAAAACTGTCCAGGCAGTGGCTCAGCACCCGCAGGTGATGGCGATCCAGCTGGGGCAGCAGGGTGGAGTCGATGCGTTCAATCGCGGCGCGGTCGATGACCATCAGCCCTGCGCCAACGGAGTGATCCGGAAGCCGCAGGCGTGGCCGCCCTCGAGCCGCCAATGCACCCGTTCCACCCGGCAGTCCGGCACGGTGCGCCGAATCAGCAGCAATTCCTGGTCGCAGACCGCGGGAAATTCCTCAGCAATGCGCTGCACGGAACAGTGGGCCTCCTCGAGCCGCCAGCTCACGCCGTCGTCGTCCCGGCTGCAGACGGTCACATAGCCCTCGTCGCGCCGCAGCTGTGCCAGGTGTTCAAGGCGAGCTTCCAAGGAGGCTTCGCCAAGGCTTTGCCGGTACTGGCTGGCCTTCGACTCCGCCTGCTGATTGAGCAGCTGGCGCACCGTCGCTTCGGGGAGATGGCTGCGCATCGAATCCAGCAGGCCGAGGGCGAAGCGGCCGCTGCCATCGGGGAACTGGGCTCGTCCTTCGTCGGTGAGGCACCAGCGGTTGCTGGGACGCCCCGGGCCGCTGGCATTGCTGCTGGCGCAAACCAGGCCGCTGTCGGCGAGGGAGCGCAGGTGCCGCCGCATGGCCTGAACGGAAATGCCGATGGCATCGGCAAGGGTGCCAGCGTCCTCCTCCCCGCGCTCCAATAGCAGGGAGAGCACGGCGTCGCGGGTGCTGGCGGGGGCCGAGGCGCTCATGAGGAGGCGAAACCTCCCCACACGATGCCATCGAATTGCCACGCCATGTTGGCCGTGTTGAGGGTCACAATGGGGAGCCCGCTGACCGGAGGCCTGTTGGCCTAGGCTTCCAGTAAGGAAACCGCGGGGTTTCGTAATTCGCCGCTCCCTCCACTTCCATGTCCGACGCCCCTCAAGAGCCGACAGCAGAAAGCCTGGAGGTCATCCGCAAGTTCGCTGAAACCTACGCCCAGCGCACTGGTACTTATTTCTGTGCTGACCCCAGTGTCACCGCTGTTGTTCTGAAGGGTCTGGCACGTCACAAGGACGATCTGGGGGGAGCGCTGTGCCCTTGCCGCCATTACGAAGACAAGGAGGCCGAGGTCTCGCAGGCCTTCTGGAACTGCCCCTGCGTTCCGATGCGCGAGCGCAAGGAATGCCACTGCATGCTCTTCCTCACCGAGGACAACCCCTTCGCTTGCCCTGAGAAGACGCAGACCATCACCACCGAAACGATCAACGCCACCGCCGGCTGAGCTGAATGACCAGTACCTCCACACGGGATCTCGTCAGCCAGCCGTACAAGTACGGCTTCGTCACCGAGATCGAGACCGACAAGATCGCCAAGGGTCTCAGTGAAGAGGTCGTTCGCCTGATCTCAGCCAAGAAGGAAGAGCCGGATTTCCTGTTGCAGTTCCGGCTCAAGGCGTTTCGCCACTGGCTCACCCTCGAAGAGCCCGATTGGGCTGCCTTGGGTTATCCCGAGATCGATTACCAAGACATCGTTTATTACGCGGCTCCCAAGCAGCAGGAGAAGAAGGCCAGCCTCGATGAGGTGGATCCGAAGCTGCTGGAAACCTTCGACAAGCTCGGTATCCCGCTGAGCGAGCAGAAGCGCCTCAGCAACGTGGCGGTGGACGCTGTTTTCGACAGCGTTTCGATTGCCACTACCTACAAGGAGAAGCTGGCCGAACACGGGGTGGTGTTTTGCTCCTTCAGTGAGGCAGTCAAGGAGCATCCCGAGCTGATCGAGCGTTACCTCGGCACGGTTGTCTCCAGCAACGACAACTATTTCGCCGCCCTGAACTCAGCTGTGTTCAGCGACGGATCCTTCGTCTTCATTCCGAAGGGCGTTGAGTGCCCGATGGAGCTCTCCACCTACTTCCGGATCAATTCCGGCGACACCGGACAGTTCGAGCGCACCTTGATCGTGGCCGAAGAGGGTGCCTCGGTGAGTTATCTCGAGGGATGTACGGCACCGATGTTCGACACCAATCAGCTGCATGCGGCGGTGGTGGAACTGGTGGCCCTCGACGACGCCTCAATCAAATATTCCACGGTTCAGAACTGGTATGCCGGTGATGAAAACGGCGTCGGCGGGATCTACAACTTTGTGACCAAACGCGGCCAGTGCCGCGGTGATCGCAGCCGTATCAGCTGGACCCAGGTGGAGACCGGTTCAGCCATCACCTGGAAATACCCCAGTTGCGTGCTGCAGGGTGCTGATTCGGTGGGTGAGTTCTATTCCGTGGCTCTTACCAACAACTGCCAGCAGGCCGACACCGGCACCAAGATGGTCCATGTCGGACCGCGCACCCGCTCCACGATTGTGAGCAAGGGCATCAGTGCAGGCCGCTCCAGCAACAGCTACCGCGGTCTTGTGCAGATGGGGCCCAATGCCAAGGGCGCCCGCAACTACAGCCAGTGCGATTCGATGCTCATCGGCGATCAAGCCGCTGCGAACACCTACCCCTACATCCGTTCCCAGCAGCCGCAGGCGGCCATCGAGCACGAGGCCAGCACCTGTCGCATCTCCGAAGATCAGCTCTTCTACCTGCAGAGCCGTGGCATCGGGTTTGAAGAGGCCGTCTCGATGATGGTCAGCGGTTTCTGCCGCGACGTGTTCAATCAGCTGCCGATGGAGTTTGCCGCTGAGGCCGACAAATTGCTGGCCCTCAAACTTGAGGGGTCCGTGGGCTGATCCCCTCCCCCACCTTGTCTCTGTTTTTTAACGACGCCTTCCGTGATTCGCCCTGACGCTGAGCTTCTGCTCGACATCCAAGACCTGCATGCCTCCGTCGAGGACAAGCCCATCCTCAAGGGGGTGAATCTGCAGGTGAGGGCTGGTGAAGTCCATGCCGTGATGGGTCGCAACGGCAGTGGCAAGAGCACGCTCTCCAAGGTGTTGGCCGGGCATCCGGCCTACCGGGTCACCGGCGGCAGCGTTCGTTATCGCGGCCAGGATCTGTTTGAGCTGGAGCCTGAAGAGCGGGCCCGTCTGGGGGTGTTCCTCGGATTCCAGTACCCCGTTGAAATCCCTGGCGTCAGCAACCTGGAATTCCTGCGGGTGTCCACCAATGCCCGGCGGGAAGAACAGGGGGAAGAGGAGCTCGACACCTTTGCCTTTGAGGATCACGTGCACGACAAGCTCAAGGTGGTGCAGATGGACCCTGCCTTCCTTGAGCGCAGCGTGAATGAAGGCTTCTCCGGGGGCGAGAAAAAGCGCAACGAGATTCTGCAGATGGCGCTGCTGGAGCCCGTGGTGTCGATTTTGGATGAAACCGATTCCGGCCTGGATATCGATGCCCTGCGCATCGTGGCCGGTGGTGTGAACCAGCTGGCGACGGAAGACAACGCCACGCTGCTGATCACCCACTACCAACGTCTTCTCGACGAGATCACCCCGGACTATGTGCATGTGATGGCGGCAGGCCGGATCCTGCGCACCGGCGGACGGGAGCTGGCCCTTGAGCTGGAGCAGACCGGATACGACTGGGTGGATCAGGAGCTGGCCGCTCAAGGAGCCGCTTGACCATGGCGAGCAGTGTTCTGGCGCCAGTGCAGGAGCGCGGTCGAGCCGCGCTTGAACAGCTTGGTCTGCCCAACCGCCGCCAGGAGTCCTGGCGCCTCACCGACCTCAAACGGCTTGCGGCTGTCTCGGAATTGCCGGCCAGTGCCTCGCCACTGTCGACGTCTCTGCCGGCCAGCCTGGATCGGGTGACCCGTCTGGTGCTCAATGGTTTTGATGATCCCCTGGCCGGCCAGGTGCTTCCGGAAGGAATCACGGCGCTGAATGCTGAAGAGCTGGAGCAGGCCCTCGGCCACACCCTGGATCGCTGCGGTTGTGCCCAGGTCTGGCCCGTGGAGTTCAACCACGCCAAAGCCCAACAGATCCTGGCCCTTAGGGTGCGGGGACGGGTTGGTCCGTTGGAACTCGTGCTGGCGTCCGGTGCCGGGTTGAACGCCACGCGGGTGTTGCTGCTGTTGGAGGAAAAAGCTGAGCTGGAGCTGATGCAGGTGCTGCTGGCTGAGGGGGCTTCGGCCCACAGCCATGTGCTGGAAGTGCATCTGGGACAGGAGGCCCAGCTGCGCCATGGCGTGCTGGCGACGGCGGATGGCGCGTCATCGCTGATGGCCCATTTGGCTGTGGAGCAGGAGCCCCGCAGCTCCTATGCCCTCACTTCAGTGGTTCAGGGCTGGAATCTGGGACGGGTGGAGCCCCGGGTGGTGCAGGTGGATGGCCAGGCAGAGACCGTGCTTAAAGGTCTGGCCGTCACCGGCGCCGAGCAGCAGCTGGCTACCCATACCGCGGTGCGCTTCGACGGGCCGGAGGGGGAGCTGGATCAGTTGCAGAAATGCCTGGCCGGCGGCCAGTCCCACGCAATTTTTAACGGCGCCATCAGTGTTCCCCGCGATGCTCAGCGCACCAACGCCGCCCAATTGAGCCGCAACCTGCTGCTGTCTGATCGGGCCCGGGTGGACACCAAGCCCGAGCTGGAGATCGTGGCAGACGATGTGCGCTGCGCCCACGGCGCCACCGTGTCGCAGCTTCAGGATGATGAGCTGTTCTATCTCCAGAGCCGGGGCATCTCTGCGGCGGATGCAACGGCGCTGCTGCTGCGCGGGGCCTGCCAGGAGGTGATCGCCCAGCTTCCTGCTGCCGCGCAGGCGTGGCGCCCCCTGGAGCGTGTGATGGAGAGCCTCGCCCCATGACGATCGCCGCCGAAGCACGATCCAGTGCGGATTTCGTGGATTTACCGTCTCGATATCGTGCCGATTTCCCGATTCTTGAGCAGCTGGCTCCGGATGGCCTCCCGCTGATCTATCTCGATCACGCTGCCACCAGCCAGAAGCCCCGTCAGGTGCTCGAAGCGCTGCAGCAGTACTACAGCTGCGACAACGCCAACGTGCATCGCGGTGCGCACCAGCTCAGTGCCCGTGCCACCGATGCCTTTGAGGCGGCCCGCAGCACGACGGCGGCTTTCGTGGGTGCGGCCAGTTCCCGCGAGATTGTCTTCACCCGCAATGCCAGCGAAGCCATCAATTTGGTGGCGCGCACCTGGGGTGACGCCAACCTCAAGCAGGGGGACGAAATTCTCCTCACGGTGATGGAGCACCACAGCAACCTGGTGCCCTGGCAGCTGTTGGCCCAGCGCACCGGCTGTGTGTTGCGCCATGTGGGCATCACCGAATCCGGTGAGCTGGATCTGGAGGATTTCCGGGCCCAGCTCAATGAGCGCACCCGACTGGTGAGCCTGGTGCACATCAGCAATTCCCTCGGTTGCTGCAATCCCCTGGATCAGGTGATCCCCGCAGCCCATGCCGTTGGCGCCTGCGTGCTCGTGGATGCCTGCCAGAGCCTGGCCCACAAGCCGATTGACGTGGCGGCCATAGACGCCGACTTCCTCGTCGGCTCCTCCCACAAGCTCTGTGGCCCTACTGGCATGGGTTTCCTCTGGGCGCGGGAGTCGCTGCTGGAGGCGATGCCTCCCTTTTTGGGCGGCGGGGAGATGATTCAGGACGTTTTCCTGGACCACAGCACCTGGGCGGTGTTGCCCCACAAGTTCGAAGCGGGCACCCCTGCCATTGGCGAGGCTGTGGGCATGGGAGCCGCGATTCGCTACCTGCAGGCGGTGGGTCTGGAGGCGATTCAGGCCTGGGAGGCTCAGCTCACCCGGCATCTGTTCACCCGGTTGCAGGCCATTGATGGTGTGAGGGTTCTGGGGCCGACGCCGGATCAGCAGCCCGAGCGAGGTGCTCTCGCCACATTCCTTGTGGATGGCGTGCATGCCAACGACATTGCCGCTCTGATCGATGCTTCCGGGATCTGCATCCGCAGTGGTCACCACTGCTGTCAGCCCTTGCACCGCAAGTATGACGTGACGGCTTCAGCGCGGGCCAGCCTGAGCTTCACCAGCACCTTTGAAGAGATCGACCGCTTCAGCGAAGAGCTCGCTTCCACGGTCGCTTTCCTGCGCGAGCACAGCTGACCTGGCTCAGGCCGCCAGCTGATCGTTGCTTGCTGCGGCCTCGCGTTGCCGCAGGGGAAAAACCTTGTTGGTCTCGATGGCGTACTTCACCCAGCGGTAGGAGCGTGCGCCGGGACGGGGAGCCGCGTTGATCGGTTTAGGGCTGGCATAGCTGTTGCCGCGATAACGCAGGATCCGCATCGGTGATGTTGAAACGGCCGTCAGCTTTTCAGGCTTACCGCTTCTTGATGGGTTCCGTGGAGCACAGGTTGATGCTTCCTGCTGGTTGCTCGCTCAACCCATCACATCTGCTGAACGGGGTTGTGTGCTTTGTAACCGTCAGTTAGCCCCAATTCCCTCCTGAAAAAGGCCTCGGTTTGCTCGAGCACCTCGATCTGGGTGGCTTGGCTGCGGAAGCCGTGGCCTTCCTCCTCGAACAGCCGCACCTCCACCGGGATGCCGTTGCTGCGCAGCGCCTCGGCCATGCGTTCGGTTTGTTCCGGCGGCACCACTTTGTCTTGCAAACCCTGGAAAAACAGCACAGGACAGCGGATTTGGTCGACATGCAGCAGTGGCGACCGTTGCTCATACAAAGCCCGCGCTGCGGGCCATTCCCCCACCAGGCCATCCACGTAGCGCGCTTCAAATCTGTGCGTGTCTTTAGCCATGGCTGTGAGATCACACACCGCATAGCGGCAGGCGCCGGCCCTGAACACCTCGGTGAAGCACAGCGCCGCCAGGGTGGTGAAGCCGCCGGCGCTGCCGCCTTCGATGGCGATCTGGCCGGGATCGGCGCGACCGGCCTCGATCAGGGCCTGCGCTGCGGCGGCGCAGTCGGCCACATCCACCAGGCCCCAGCCTCCATTGAGGCGCTCCCGGTAGTCCCGGCCAAACCCCGTTGAGCCGCCGTAATTCACATCCACCACGCCCCAACCCCGGGAGGTCCAGTACTGAATCGCCAGGCTGAGGCCGCGGCGAGCCATGGCCGTTGGCCCGCTGTGGCTTTTCACTAGCAGCGGCGCAGGCCCTGGTGGTTTGCCGCTCGGGGGGTAGTACCAGGCATGGGTGCGTTCACCCTGGTGCCCGTTGAACCACAACGGTTCGGCCACGCTGATCGCCTCAACCGACAACGGTGACGTGATGGCGGGGCTGTGGCTCCAGATCGGGGTGGCCGGCCGCAAATCGATTTCCAGCAGCCCGGCCACGCTGGTGCTGTTGCTGGCAACGGCCACGGCGCGGCCGTTGCATGCGCTCAATCCCGCAAGATCATCAAACGGTTGCGGCAACGGCTGCACCGTTCCATCCAGGCTGAGCCGTTGCAACGACCAGGCCCCGCGGCTGCAGACGGCGGCGATCAGCTGCTCGCCATCCCAGGCCGTGGTGCTCATCCCATAGATCCACTGGGGCATGGCCGTTTCGGCAGCCATCGGCCAGGGCCTCCTCCAGGCGGCGTCGGCACTGGGCTGGAGCATCAGGTTCCACCAACCGGAGCTGTCCTCCGCCACAAGCAACTGCCCGTCGGGCAGCCATTGGGGTTGAAACACCGAGATGCCACCGCCTCCGGCCAGCTGACGGGTCTCGACCAGCCCGCCCGTGTCGTTGAACTCCGCGCACCAGAGACGGCTGCTGTCCCAGGGCATGGCAGGTTGTTGCCACTCTACCCAGGCGAAACGCTGGCCATCGGGGCTTAGGCAGCCATAGCCGGCAAAGTCCGTCGGCTGGTGCAGCAGCAGCGGGGTCTGATCCGTAGCGTTCAGTGCCAGGCTCACCAGCTCGTCACGGCCCTCGATTTCACGGATGCCGATCCAGCGCTGCCTGGGCAGATCGAGCACGCCATCCGCCAGCTCCCAGTCCCCTTCCCGGCTGAGCCGTTGGGGTGCAGCCAGGGGGGTGGGTTGCTGGGGGCCTGTCTGCGGCAGGCGCCAGTCCTGACGCCAGAGGCAGCCGCACTCGATCCAGGCCAGGATCAGCCTGTCCTGCTCCATCGAGGTGGCGAGTACGCCGCCGCCGTAGTCATGCACGCGGCTGCGCAGATTGCTGGGGGCCGGCGTCAGCTCCTGTGGTTCTGCTTCGGAATCACCAAAACGCCGGATCAAGGCAGTGGTGCGGCCGCGCTCCTGGGGGCGCTGTTCCAGCCAGATCAGCCACAGCGTTGCATCGGGGCCACTGACCAGGGCCGGTTCCTTGAGACCCGGCAAACGGCCGACGGCATGTTGCGCGGATAACGGAGCGGCTCCCATAGCGGCTGATTCAGGCCGCTTACCATGCTGAATCAACGCGGCGTTGGTCTTGGCAGGAAGCTTTGCAGAGTTGGCCCGTCAGGCCGATAAGTCGCGGGACACGATGCTGGTGCCCAAGACGGCCCTGGAAACCCCGCCGCTGGAGATTCACACCCTGGGCGATGAGGTGTTGCGGCAGCCTGCGCGCCGCATCGGCAAGGTGAATGAGCAGGTGCGGGAGCTGGCCCGCGACATGCTGCGCAGCATGTACACCGCCAAGGGCATTGGCCTGGCGGCTCCTCAGGTGGGGATTCACCAGCAGCTCCTGGTGATTGATCTGGATTTGGAGAATGCCGCTACGCCGCCCTTGGTGCTGATCAATCCGGAGATCACGGCGGCCAGCGCCGGGCTCGACACCTATGAAGAGGGCTGTCTCAGTATCCCTGGGGTGTATCTCGATGTCGTGCGCCCCACCGCGATTGAACTGAGCTTCCGCGATGAGATGGGTCGGCCCAGGAAGATGAAGGCCGATGGCCTGATGGCCCGTTGCATTCAGCACGAGATGGATCATCTCAATGGCGTGTTGTTTGTCGATCGCGTCACTGATGAAGACGGTCTGCAGAAGGAGCTGAAGGAGAAGGGCTTCGAGCGCCAAGATGTGCGGAGCGTCGCCTGAGTTATGCCGATGAAACCCCTGGCCGGCGTCTTCCTGGCCCTCGCCTGTGTTCTGGGTATCGCCAGCACCGGATGTGTGTTTGAACTGGCCTATGGCGATCCTGATCTCGGGGTCAAAACCACCAGCTGGATCCTGGCCCTGGCGGCCCCTGGAACCGTGGGGACCCTTCTGTTCGCCATTCGTCTGAACAAACCGGCCTGATCGGGGGCGACCGATTCAGGCATCACTTTTACGATCCGCTCAGTTCCTCCATGGACGTGATGGCACGCTTTCGAACCGTGGTCGCTGCCGGCCTCGCTCTCGCAGCGACCTCTGCACCGGTGGCCCTGGCCCAGGGTTCGCTGTTCACGGCGGTGCCCGTGGAGTTGAGCAATTTCGTTTTGGTGTCGGCCCCGATTGGCCAGGGCGAGCGTTCTCAGTTGAACATCTACGAGCAGCGCACCACAAAACGCCCCTGTTTCGCTGTGGCTGCGGGATCACCGGCCATGGTCGATCCTTTGTTGTCCACGTTTGATTTCAGCGGGGTCTGCAACCGCTACATCGACGGCAACGGCTATTCCCTGCGGATCGGTGGTGACGACCTCGGCACCCGCTACCGGCTCAGCGTGGTGAACACCGGTCGGGATATTGAATTGCTGGCCACGCCCACCAAGAATCCCTCCCAACCGACCATGCTCGTGGCCCGGGCCGGTGGTGCCGCCAGCGGATTCGTTCAGCTCAAGCTTGAGCCGGGCTGGACCTTGAAGCGACGGGCCTACGGCAAGAAGAGCCTCGGCCATCTCTATGTCTATCGGGACAGTGCGCCAGTGGCCGGATCCAGCCCAGTAAGCGAGCCGGTTGAGACTGAACAGAGTGAGAGTTCCGTGGCTCCGTCCTACTGAGCTGGCCCAGAACCGGTGAAAACACCTGTTGTCGTCCTCTGTCAGTGATTTCACACTGAAGACAGACCCCGGAGGACGTGATGAAAACAACGGTTGTTCAGTGGTTCCAGTGGTTCGGTGAAGCGATGACCCATGCCCTGGGTTCGTTCAACGACCGCCATCTCCAGCCCCCGCCGATCGGCACCCAGCCTTACCGGGACACGCCCGACAAGCGAGCCCGCGACTACTGAGCACCAGGCTGCTTGAGCAGATCAGTGCAGCGGAAGCAACTCGCTTCCGCCACGGCGTTTCGATCGACGCTGGCCCGGTCGTTGAGATCGGCAATGGTGCGCGCCACGCGCAACAGTTAAGGCCGCTGCGCGTGCTCAGCCCACGCTGGTTGATCAGCTGTTCCAAGAGCTCGAGTGCCGCAGCCTCGATGGCTCCGGTCTGCCGCAGCGCTGCTGCCGACAGCCGCCCGTTGCTGTCTCCACCCGGATTGCGCCTCTGCATCCGCTGCCGGGCTCGTTCAATTTGTGCGGGGGTGCACCAAGACGCTGCAGCTTGCGTTGGGCTGGGCTGCTTCAGCACCGCTGCCGCCTCCTTGGCGGAGCGCCGTTCCAGCCGCAGTTGCAGATCGAGCCGATCCAAGAGCGGGCCGGAGATCCACTTCCACCACCACTGGTCTGGCCTCCAGACCTTGCAGGGATGCACTGAGACAACGTGCCAGCATTCTGTGGAGGGTGACGCAGGAGATTCATGCCCCTGCTGTCACACCGGTCCGGCTGTTCCCTCTTTTCAAGGCCCATGGCAGACGACACGATCTTCGGGAAGATCCTTCGTGGCGAGATCCCGTGCGATGAGGTCTACAGCGATGAGCAGTGTCTGGCCTTTCGCGATGTCGCGCCCCAGGCACCCGTTCATGTGCTGGTGATTCCGCGCAAGCCGATCGAGAGCTTGCGCTCCGGTGCTGCTGAGGATGCGGCCCTGCTGGGCCACCTCTTGCTGGTGGCTGCCCGCGTTGCCAAACAGGAGGGTCTGGACGATTTCCGCACGGTGATCAACAGTGGCGCCGGTGCTGGCCAGACGGTGTTTCACCTCCATGTGCATGTGATCGGTGGACGTCCTCTGGCGTGGCCTCCCGGTTGAGGTCAGCGGCGAAGCGGCGCGGCGACAGCCAGACTGAGCACAGTTCAGCAGTGGCATGACCCACCAGCTTCAGAACCTGCGCAATCAGGCCGCCAAGCTGCGTCGGCTTTCGCAGCCCTACTTCTTCCCCTACACCGAAGACAACGGCTGGCAGTTCCTTGGACTGCTGGTGAGCCTGCTCTTCTGTGTGGCCGGGATCGTGCTGTTCCTGGTTACCGGCTTGATGAACGGCCTGTCGTGGCTGTTTCCGGAGTTGTCCGGCCAGTACCTCGGTGGCGTCCAGTCGTCCCTGGGCATGCTCTGGTCCCGTGGATGGGGGGCGGGCATCAGTGCCCTATTCGTGCTGGGGGCTGTGGTGTTTGCCTCCGTGCGGGGCCAACTCAGGCATCGCCGCTGGTTGCCTTGGCTGTTTCTCGGCCTGATCATCCTGATGCTGTTGAGCGTGAACGGCATCAACGCCGGCATCACATTCCTCGCCAGGGATCTGACCAATGCGTTGATCGCCAGGGATGGCGATGCGTCGTATCGCAACCTCTGGATCTACGGCGCCTGTTTTGCTGTGGCACTGCCAATTCGCAGCCTGCAGTTTTATTTCACCCAGAAACTTGGGCTGTTCTGGCGCGAATGGTTGTCGTTGAGCCTGGTGGACGATTACCTGCGGGATCGGGCCTATTACGTGCTCAATCCCAATGATGAAGCGGCCACCAATGTTGATAACCCCGATCAACGTATTTCCGAGGATGTGCGTGATTTCACGGCACAGGCCCTTGGTTTTGCGCTGAATATTTTTGATTCGATCCTCACCTTTTCCCTCAACATCCTCATCCTTTATTCGGTGAGTGAGGGGCTCACCTTTGCCCTTCTGGCCTATGCATCCGGGGTGTCTGCCCTGATGATTGTGGCTGGCCGCAAGTTGGTGCGGTTGAACAATTTCCAACTGCGTTTTGAAGCGGATTACCGCTATGGCCTCGTACGGGTGCGTGACAACGCCGAGTCGATTGCCTTCTACGCCGGTGAGCAGCAGGAAGCCAAGGAGGTGACGCGTCGCCTGGCCACCGTCGTTGAAAACTTCAATCTGCTGATTGTCTGGGAAGTGCTGCTGCGGGTGCTGCAGCGCTCCAGCATTTACGCCAGCAATTTCATCCCCTATCTGATCCTTGCGGCACCGATTCTCGCCGGTGAGATGGATTACGGCGGCTTCGCCCAGGCGAACGTCGCCTACAACCTGGTTGAGGGATCGTTGTTTTTCATCATCTACAACATCGAAGCCCTAGCCCGGTTCTCGGCATCGATCAACCGGCTTGAAGGCTTTCAATCCAATATCTCCAACCTCGATCCAGAGGAGTGGAGTGATTACGTGCCGCGGATCGTGCCCTCTGAGCGCCTGGCGCTGCAGGGGGTGACGGTCAAAACACCGCGGACCGACAACGTGCTGGTGCGCGACCTCAGTTTTTCCCTGGGCAACGCTGAGGGGCTGTTGGTGGTGGGACCCTCCGGCTGTGGCAAGACGTCTCTGCTGCGGGTGGTGAGTGGCCTGTGGGGCTCGCCGACGGGCACCGTTTATTCCCCGGGGCAGGGCGATCTTCTTTTCATCCCCCAGAAGCCCTACATGGCACTGGGATCTCTGCGCGAACAGCTTTGTTATCCCCTCGATCAGGCCCGTTTCAGCGATGAACAGCTACGGGCTGTTTTGGATCAGGTGATGTTGGGCAAACTTCTGCAGCGCTATCCCGACCTCGACATCAAGCAGGACTGGCCGCGGCTGCTCTCTCTGGGTGAACAGCAGCGACTGGCCTTTGCGCGGCTGCTGCTCAATTCGCCCAAGGTCGTGGTCCTGGATGAAGCCACCAGTGCCCTGGATGTCGAGACCGAATCCCGCCTTTATTCCCTGTTGCGGGATCGGGAGGTGGCGTTCATCAGCGTGGGTCACCGGCCAACCCTGAAGGACTTCCATGACACAGTTTTGGAGCTCAGCGGTGATCACGACTGGCGGCTGATCCCGGCGACTAGCTATGACTTCGGGCGTTCTTGAACCGGCCGGATGACCTCCACCAGCGAGACCCCTGACACCACGTCCGTTCCGGAGACGTCCGCCACCACCAACGATGTGCCTGCCTTCGGCTGGAGTGGCTATGCCGAGCGGGTGAATGGCCGCTTCGCCATGGTGGGTTTTGTGGCGGTGCTGCTGATCGAGGTGCTCAGCGGCGACACCTTTCTGCACTGGGCGGGGCTGCTGCCCTGATCAGGGCAGGCGGATCAGATCCACATCCCAGTGTCCGTTGCGGCTCACCTGCACCGCCAGCCGCCGGCCCGAGCCATCCAGGCTGACGCTGCGGGGCACGCCCGGTGGGTCCAGGGGCAGCCGTTGCGTCGCCCCGACGTTGCGCCGGTAGAGCACCAGTTCCGTGCGGTCCTCCCGTTGCTGGACCACGGCCAGGCGTTGTCCATCGGCACTGACGCTGACGCTGATCGGTTGGGCATCAGCACGGTTGAGGCCCGGCAACGGAACGGGGCTACGGCTGCGCAGGTCGATCAGTTCGACCCGCTCCCGCCCATTGCGTTGGCCCAGGCTGGCCAGCCAGCGTCCCCCCAGGGATGGATCCCGCCGGCTGTTCACGGATTGACGCAGCAGGCCGTTGAGGTCGGGCCGGGGAGTGGGCCTGGGGCTGCTGCACCCGCTCACCAACACCAGGCTGAAAAGCAGAGCGACGCGAATCATGGCTCTGACGACAGCGCCGGTGTGGAGAGGCTCTGTCCCGGAGGACGGTCCGGCTCGAGCAGATCACTCAGATCCAGCAGTTCCACGCGCCACCTCCCCTGATCCGTCACCTGCAGGGCGATCTGCTGGGCATCCGGCGCCAGGCTGAGCTGCACCGGGTCCCTCCCCCCCGGCAGCGGCAGGGGGTGCATGCGTCCGTTCAGGCGGTCGGTCACCACTGCGAGTCGGCGGCGCCCCCGCTGGGTGATCGCTGCCAGGTAACGGCCGTTCCAGCTCAGGGAGGGCGAGCTGTGGGGCTGATGTCGGCTCAGCTGGGGAACGGAGACAATCGATCCGTCGCTCAGGCGGCGCAGCTGCACCGTGGGTCGGCCGCCGCGATCACTGACGACCGCCAGCCACTCACCACTGCCACTCAGGGCTGGGGCCTGCTGACTGGTGGCGAGCAAGCCACCACCGGCCCGTTCACTACGACCGTTGCAGCCCACCAGCGCAAGGCTGACGAGCAGGATCAGCAGCGGACGAGGCAACTGGCTCAGTCGTCGAAGCGGGAGCTGTTGTCCCGTGGTCTGCCGGACGAAGGCCGTGAGCTGCGGGGGGGTTGGCGGTTGCTGCTGGGCCGGTTCGACGCCAGGGGCGGCTCAGGGGATCGCCTGGAGTCGCTCGCGGCGTTCGGGTTGGCGCTGGGGCGTCCCCGGTTCGGGGCCGAACTGCTCGGCGTTGAACTGCGGCTGGGGGCAAAGGCGGCATCCTCGGCTCCTGAAGGAGCGCGTTCGCCGGAAGGACGCTCAGGCCGCCCCATGGGACGGCTGCCACGGCGTTGTTCCTCTCGATCCGTCCGTCTGGAGCCAAAGTCGGGGCGTCGCTCATCCCTGGCTTCGCCGGCACGGAAACGAGCCATGCGGCGGGAGCGTTCGTCGTTTTGGTCCCAGCCGGAATCGCCTTGATCACGGTCTGCGGAGCGACGGCTGGCGGCTTCCTCAGGAATGGCGGCACGGCTGGCGCGGCGCGGCCGGTAGAACTCTTCCTCAGGCCGTTCTTCGGCGTCATCGTCACGGCCTGAGAAGCGCCGTCGCACCGGCTGGGGCTCATCAAAACGGTCGTAACCGCCGTCATCCCAGCCGCCCCGTAGGCCCCCCGAGCTTCCGCCCCGGGCCGGTGCTGGTTCGTCATCGAAATAGGCGGAACGCCGGGCCTGCTCCGTGGCCACGCCGCGCAGCCGCACGCTTTCGTAGGCGAAGAAAACGGTGGTTCCCGCCAGCAGGAACTGGCCGAACTGAAGAATCGGGTCGAGGCGCCATCCCTGGAAGAACAGGATGCCGCCGCATAGCAGCCCGATGGCTGCAAAGAACACGTCGTAGTCCCGCGCCAGGGCGGGCTTGAACGACCGCATGAAATAGAGCAGAGCGCCGCCCACGGCCAAAACGATGCCGACGATGCTGGCCCAATTGAGACTGGCGTTAACCAAAGCTCTGCTCCCGCTTGGGAGTCAGTCTACGAGGGGCGCCAGGGGCGGATCAGAGCTTGCGGTCGACCTGGTCGGTCTGGCTTAGCAGGAACAGGGCGATGGAGGCAGGAATCACGACGATCACACCTCCCCAAAGGAGGCTGCTCAGGAAGTTGGAGAGGGAGGGGGTCATGGGATTGCTGCCGTCTGCTTCAAAGCCGCGCCGATCTTAAGAAGCGATGCCGTCTTTCTACGATGACGGGACGATTTGCTTTGAGCTTTGTGACGCCGCTGCTGCTGCAGGCCCTGCCAGTCCTCCATTTGCTTCTGGGCTTGCTGCTAGCGGCCTGGACCCTGGCGTTTCTGCTGCGCATCGTGCTCACCTGGTACCCCCAGGTAGATCTGAGCAAGGGCGCCTGGCCCCTGGTGGCATGGCCAACGGAACCTGTGCTCTCGCTGAGCCGCCGCGTGATCGCACCGATCGGTGGAGTCGACGTCACTCCAGTGATCTGGGTGGGCTTGATCAGCCTTGTGCGTGAGTTGCTGGTTGGCCAGCAGGGGCTGCTTTCTCAAATCCTGATGCACGCCCAGGCAGTGGCCTGAGCTCAGGGGAGCATCTCCTGCTCCACGAATTTGGTGTGCACGTCGCCGTTGATGAATTCCGGCCGATCCAGCATCTCCAGATGGAATTCCACCGTGGTTGGAATCCCGGTGACGGCACATTCATTCAGGGCCCGCTTCATCCGGGTCATGGCGTGGTCGCGGTCCTTACCCCAAACGATCAGCTTGCCGATCAGGGAGTCGTAGAAGGGCGGGATGTCGTAGCCCGTGTAGACGTGGCTGTCGACGCGCACACCCGGTCCGCCGGGGGGCAGCCATCCTGTGATGCGTCCGGGTGCGGGACGGAAGTTGTGCCGGGCATCCTCAGCGTTGATTCGGCATTCGATCGCATGGCCGGTGAGCTGGATGTCCTCCTGGCGCACGCTGATGGGTTCGCCACCGGCGATGCGCAACTGCTCAGCGATCAGATCCACACCCGTCACCATCTCAGTCACCGGATGCTCAACCTGGATCCGGGTGTTCATCTCCATGAAGTAGAAGCCGCCGCTGCGATCCAGCAGGAATTCCACCGTTCCGGCGCCCTCGTAATTGATGCTTCGGGCGGCAGCAACGGCGGCTTCGCCCATGCGGCGGCGAAGGTCGGGATCCAGGGCCGGGCTGGGGGCTTCTTCCAGCAGTTTCTGGTGACGGCGCTGAATCGAGCAGTCCCGTTCACCCAGGTGAACCACGTTGCCGTGGCGGTCGGCCAACACCTGCACTTCCACGTGGCGGGGCCGATCGATGAATTTCTCCATGTAGAGGCCGGGGTTGCCGAAGGCGGCTTCCGCCTCCCCCTGGGCTGCTTTGTACAGGCTCTCCAGCTGGCTGGCGTCCGGTACGAGGCGCATTCCGCGACCACCACCGCCAGCGGTGGCTTTGATCATCACGGGATAGCCCATTTCCTCGGCCAGTGCGGCCGCCTGGCTGGTGCTGCTGAGCAGACCCTCGCTGCCGGGCACCGTGGGAACACCCACCGATTGCATGGTCGATTTGGCGGTCGACTTGTCCCCCATCGAGCGAATCGCGTGGGGGGACGGCCCAACGAAGGTGAGGCCGTGATCACGGCACATCTCGGCGAACTTGTCGTTCTCCGCCAGGAAGCCGTAGCCGGGGTGGATGGCGTCAGCACCGCGGGAGGTGGCGGCCGCCAGGATGTTGGGAATGTTGAGGTAGCTCTTGCTGCTCAGGGCTTCGCCCACGCAGACCGCTTCATCGGCGAGCTGCACGTGCAGAGCGTCCTTATCAACGGAGCTGTACACCGCCACGGTGGCGATGCCGAGCTCGCGGCAGCTTCGAATGATCCGGAGCGCAATCTCGCCGCGGTTGGCGATCAGCACTTTGCCGATGGGCATCCCGCAGCATGTTCAGGCCTGACGCCGGATCGTATCAGCGCCGACCGAAGTTGCCGAGGAGCGAAGACCCCGCCCGGTATGATCTGATCTCGACAGCACCCGAGCGGTGAAGTCGACCACGCGGATGTGGTGGAATTGGTAGACACGCACGTTTGAGGGGCGTGTGGCTTCGGCCTTGCGAGTTCAAGTCTCGCCATCCGCATTTTTTTTTCTTTGGCCCGTCCCCGCGCAGCAGAACCAGGCCCTGCCGTTGTTCTCGTTTCGAACGGTCCCGGTGAACTGACCACCTGGGTTCGACCCCTGGCCGAACGGCTGCACGCCAGCCTTCGCCTGCGTCCCCGGTCTCAGAGTGCGTCAGCGTCCCTGCAGCTGGTGTTGGTGCCCTGCCCCAATGCCACGGGCCAGGAGCGTGCGGCCGCGGAGCCCTGGGACTTGTTCGAGCGCATCGTGCCGGCAGGACGCTTCTGGTCGTTGCTGCTGCGTCCCCAGCGCTACGGCCCATGGCCGCAGAAGGGTGTGGTGGTGTTTCTTGGCGGTGATCAGTTCTGGACTGTTCTGCTTTCGGCTCGTCTCGGCTACCGCCACATCACCTATGCCGAGTGGGTGGCGCGTTGGCCGGGCTGGAACGATCGGATTGCGGCGATGTCGGACGCGGTGCGGCGTCAGCTGCCGGTCCGTTACCAGCCCCGGTGCCGCGTGGTCGGTGATCTGATGGCGGATCTGTCGTCCTTCGCTCGTCGCGAGGAACCTCTCCCCGAGGGTCAGTGGGTGGCCCTGTTGCCGGGATCGAAGCCGGCCAAGTTGAGCGTCGGCATGCCGTTTCTGCTCGATACCGCCGATCGTTTGGCCCGATTGCAACCCGGATGCCGTTTTTTGCTGCCGCTGGCTCCCACCACCAGCGTTGATGAACTGCTGCGTTTCGCCGGCGCATCCAACCCGATTGCTGCCCGCTACAGCGCCACCGTTGCTTCGGTGGAGCAGGGGGAGTCGGTGACGGAGTTGGTGACGGGTGCGGGCACACGGATTCGTCTGCTGGAGCAGCATCCGGCCCATGGCCCCCTGAGCCAGTGCGCCCTGGCCCTGACCACGGTCGGTGCCAACACGGCCGAACTCGGCGCCCTTGCGGTGCCGATGATCGTGATTGTTCCCACCCAGCACCTGGAGGTGATGCAGGCATGGGACGGCGGGCTGGGGCTGCTGGCGCGTCTGCCGGGTCTGAGGCGTCTGATCGGGGTTCTATTGACCCTCTGGCGATTGCGCAACAACGTGTTGATGGCCTGGCCCAACATCAGTGCAGGCCGTGCTGTGGTGCCGGAGCGGGTGGGGGCGATCACCCCGGAGGAAATTGCGAAGGAGGCCTGCGATTGGCTGAACGCCCCCGAGCGGCTTGAGGGCCAGCGCCAGGACCTCCAGGCGTTGCGGGGAGAACCCGGGGCGGTGGCCGCATTGGCCGCCGAGGTGAGGGGTTTGCTTCCCCGAGAGCTCAACGCTTCCTAGGCTGCGCCCCACTCTGGTTCCGACGACCATGACCCCGTCCAATCCGGTCGAACGCAGCGCCGAGGAGTGGAAGCAATCCCTCACACCGGAGCAGTTCCAGGTGGCTCGCTGCGGCGGTACCGAGCGGGCGTTCACCGGGGCTTACTGGAACAATAAGGCCACGGGGATGTACCACTGCGTCTGCTGTGGTGCGCCGCTGTTCAGCTCTGAAACCAAGTTCGATTCAGGCACGGGTTGGCCCAGCTTCTGGGACGGTATGAGTGCCGAGGCGATCACCACCAAAGAGGATCTGACCCACGGGATGGTGCGCACCGAAATCAACTGCGCTCAATGTGATGCCCACCTCGGGCACGTCTTCCCGGATGGTCCCGCCCCCACGGGCCAGCGTTACTGCGTCAACAGCGCATCGTTGAACTTCAAGGCGTCCTGAACACCGTTCAGCGCCTCAGGCCCGATCACCAGGGATCGTCGAGATCCTGGCTCCGGCGCTGGGGCGCTGCATCCTCCATCGGTTCCACATCCAGGGGTTCACCCGACTGCTGAACCGCGCGACGGGAAGCAGGCATGGCACGCCGCGGAGGCTGTTCCTCGTAGGCGGGCTGTTCCTCATAAGCAGGCTGTCCCTCGTAGGCAGGCTGCTGATCGAAGGGTGCGGGCTCGTTGTAGGTCTGTGCTCGCTCAGCCGGCCGCTCGTCGTAGCGGGCAGGTTCGGCGTAGCGCTGCTCGTCGTACCTCTGGGGCTCGTCGAGGTAACGGCGTTGCTGCATGGACTCCTGCCGCCGGTCCTCCAGCTCCACATATTCCAGTTCTGCATCAGCCTCAAACCGCTCGGCTTCTGAAGCCTGGAGACGCCGTTGCTCCTGCTCCTGGGGTTGTCCGGAAGTGAGCTGATTTTCCACAGGCACCAGGTTGACCCGGTAGCGCTCCCGCTCCTGCTCTTCCCAGCTGGGGCCACCGACGCCCAGTTTTTCCAGAACGCCGCTGTTCAGCTGTTTGAGCTTGTCTTCGGCTCCCTCGTAAACAATGATCCGGTCCGGCCCGCTGCTGACGATCTCCTCCACCGGCATTTCCCAGGTGCTCAGCACCCCTTCCCCCAGCAGGGGCACGCCAAGGGCGCCCATCACCAGGGTGGTGAGCTCCCCGGTCTCGATGTCGAAGGCAAAGCCGAGCACCCGCCCCAGCTGTTCACCGGACTCGGTGATCACCTGGCAGTTGATCACCCGGCTGTAGCGCTCAGGGTTGAAGTTTTCGCTGAGGGAGTCGGCCGAATCCACCAGGATCACGTCGCCCACCTGACGGATCCGGTCCAGCGGCATCCAGCGCGGCAGGCCGGGCAGGAAACGGGTCAGGGGGTTGTCCCGCAGCCCCACAGCCACCACTTCACGGCGGTCGATATCGACGATCACTTCACCCACCACCCCAAGACGGCGGCCGGTGTCACGGGTGATCACCTGGGTGCCCATCAGTTCGGAGCGCAACCAGAGGCGATCGCTGGGTACGCCAGTGGTGATGGCGTCGTTTGGGGTAGGGGTCGGGGTCAAGCGCGGGCCCTCGGCCATGGACATTCAGACCATTGTGGCGCAGGGGTTCCGCCTGTCACGTTCAGATTGCACAGCGAAAACTTCGATCGTTCAGGCGGCATCCGGTAAACCCACCACCTGGGTGTGGGCGCCGCGGGCCTGGGTCACCCCGATCGTGCGCTGGGCTGCGCCGATCATCGGGCGGCGGTGGCTGACCACCATGAACTGGGCTGCCTCGGCCTGACGGGCGATCAGAGCCGCCAGGCGCTCCACATTGACGCCGTCGAGGAAGCTGTCCACCTCGTCGAGGGCATAGAACGGCGACGGCCGGAAGCGCTGCAGGGCGAACAGGAAGCTCAAGGCGGTGAGTGATTTCTCTCCCCCCGACATCGAGGCCAGGCGCCGCACGGTTTTGCCCTTGGGATGGGCCACCAGGGTGAGGCCACCTTCCAACGGCTCCTCCGGGTTCTCCAGTTGCAGGTGGCCATCACCATCGGAGAGCGAGGCAAAGATCTCGCGGAAATGGCCATCCACGGCGGTGAAGGCTTCCATGAAGGCGTCCTGGCGCAGGGTGGCCACGGTTTCGATCCGCAGCAGCAGTTCCTCCCGCTCGCTGTTGAGCACGTCGAGCCGTTCGTTGAGTTCGTTGAGCCGCTCTTCGAGGGCCTCGAGTTCCTCCAGCGCCAGCATGTTCACGGGCTCCAGCGCTTCCATGCGTTGCTGGATGGCCTGCAGATCGGTCTGCAAGGCTTCCAAGCCCGCCAGCCGCAGGGCTTCCGGGATCTCCGGCCTCGGGTCCGGCAGGGCCTGTTCCATCTCCTGCAGGCGCACCGCACCGCTGCGCTGTTCTTCGATCAATCCTTCGTGGTCTTCCTTGAGCCGCTCCAGATTCCATTCGGCCTGCTGCAGGGCCTGACGCTGGCGGCCTACCTCGGCTTCCGCGGCGTCCCGGGCCCGGCGCTGGCTGCCGAAGCGCTCCTGCAGGTCGGTCTGCTGCTGCTCGAGCTCTTTGCGCTTCTCCTGGAGGTCGCTCTGCTGCTGGCGCCAGGCCCCATGGGCACTGGCGAGGGCCTTCACCGCCTCCTGCAAACGCGTTTCTTCGGCGGCTAGAGCCTTTTCTTGATCCCCCAGGCGTTCGATCGCCAGCTGCCGCTCGCGGCGGGCATTCAGCAGCTGGTCGCGCTCGCGGCGGGCCGCCTCCAGCCCTTGGTCGGCGGCTTCCTGTTCCGTCTGAAGTTGGGCCCAGGCGGCGGCATCGTCGTTGTTGCCGCTGTTGCGCTCCGCCTCATCCAAGGCCTGCAGTTCCGCGGTAAGTGGGGTGAGTGCAGTGCTGATGGCTTCGAGCCGCTGCTGTTGCTCGGTCTGGTCCTGCTGCAATTTGCTGAGCCGTTCGGCCCGCTGGCGGCTGCGCTCGAGCAGGGGGCCGTGGTTGCGCCGGGCGGCATTGCGCTCGGCGATCAAGGCCGCCTGTTGCTTTTCCAGTTCGCGCAGCTGGGGTTTCTGCTGCTCGATCAGTTGGGCCAGCTTCGACTCCTCCCGCCGGCAGGCCGCCAGGGATTCCCCCAGTTCCAGCAGGCGCCGCCGCAGGGGTTCAGCTTCGTCCTGATCGCTGCTGCGGCCGAAGCTGAGGCTGCTGCTGCGCTGGGAGAAACTGCCGCCGGTCATGGCGCCGCTCTTCTCCAGAAGCTCCCCATCCAGGGTCACCGCCCGGGAGCGGCCCAGTTGTTGACGGGCGCTGGCCAGGTCGGAGAACACCAGGGTGTCGCCGAAGACGTAGGCAAACACCTGGTCATAGACCGGTTCGAAGCGCACCAGTTCCACGGCCCGGCCGATCAGGCCGGCACCGCTGTCCTCACCGGGGCGTGCACCTCGGGCAAAGGCGGCTGAAGAGCCGCCGCCCCCTGGCGCGCGGATCTTGTTCAGAGGCAGGAAGGTGAGCCGGCCAGCACGGCGGCTCTTGAGCAGTTCGATGGCGCGGGCGGCGATGCGATCGTCGTCGACCACCACCTGGCCGAGACGGGCCCCCGCGGCCACTTCTAGAGCGAGGCGATGGCGATCCTCCACCTCTCCCAGCTGGGCCACAGGGCCGTGGATGCCATCGAGGCCGGCCTCCAGCAGCAGGCGCAGGGCTCCGGTGCCGCGGCTTTCCTGAAGGGCATCCCGCCGGCTCTCCAGCCGAGCGATTTCCCGTTCCAAGCGGGTCTGCTCCTGCTCCAGCCGGCTGCGGGTGCGCTGTTGGATGGCCAGCGATTCGGCGGTCTGCTGGAGATCCTGTTTGCCGTCGGCAATGGCTTGCAGCAGGGTTTGCCAGGTCTCCTCCAGGGTTGCGAGCTGTTGCTGCACGGCGTCGCCGTCGGCGCCGTCCTGGTGCTGTTCCTGGGTGAGCTCTTCCAGCCGTTCTCGTTCCTGGCGCAGCCGTTCCTGCAACTGCTGCTGCTCCTCCAACAAGGGAGCGACGCTGCTTTGCAACTCCTGCCGGCGACCGCTGCGGCGCTTCTGTTCCTCCACCCAGGCGCCGGAGCGGCCCGCCACATCCGCCAGCCGGCGGCGGGACATTTCCACCGCGGCTTCAGCGGCCCTGCAGTTGTCTTCGGCGGCGCTGAGGGCGTCCTGATGGGGATCGCGTTCCAGTTCCCGTGATTGCAGCTGCCACTGCTGGCGACGGGTGGCGAGGTCCTGGCGCTGCGCCTGCAGTTTCTGGCCTTCGTCCTGGTGGAGGCTGGCCTGGCGCTCCAGTTCACGGCTGCTGGTGTCGAGGCCAGCCAGTTCCGCCTGAACCGCCAGCAGCTGGTCTTCCCCCAGGGCCTTCACCTGCTCCTGGAGCAAGTCCAGTTCGGCCACGGCCTTGTTCAGCTGCTCTCGGCCGCTGGCAATGGTCGCGGCGTCCCTCTGTTCCTGGGCTTCCAGCGCCTGTTGCCGCGTGGCCAGATCCTTGAGGGCCTGCTGGGCGGCTTCGTAGGCCAGCACCATCTCCTGGCGGCGTCCCAGTTGCAGCCGTTCCCGCAAGTCCTGGTATTGCCGGGCCTTGGCGCAGTCCTTCTCCAACCGTTGGCGGCTGGCCAGCAGTTCCTGCTCAATGATTCCGCAGCGCTCCTGGCGCTCTTGCACGTCATCGAGCTTGCGGCGGGTCTGTTCGATCCGGGTGTCGAACAGGGCAACACCGGCCAGTTCATCGATCAGGCCGCGGCGGTCGCGGTTGCTCATCGAGACGATGCGGGTGACGTCCCCCTGCATCACCACGTTGCTGCCCTCGGGATCAATCCGAAGCCGGCGCAGCTGGGTCTGCAGCTGCTGCAGGTTGCAGGGCACTCCGTCGGCGCTGTAGCTGGAGCTGTAGGAGCCCCCTGGCATCACCCGCAGTTTTCGGGTCACCGTCCATTCCGTTTGTCCCGGTTGAATCCAGGGCCCCTCCGCTGGTGCCTCCAGGCCTTCCTCGGCGGCATCGGGTGTCCAGTCGCTCAGGTCAAAGCGGACGCTGACGGTTGTTTCAGCGGCCTTGCCGGCCTTGAGCATGCCGCTGTTGACCAGGTCCGGCAGGCGGTCAGCCCGCATGCCACGACTGGTGGCCAAGCCCAGGCAGAACAGAACGCCATCGAGGATGTTGCTTTTGCCGGAGCCATTGGGTCCGGTCACGACGGTGAATCCCTCTTCAAGAGGGATCGTCATCGCTCCGCCGAACGACTTGAAGTGCGTCAGCCCAACCTGATTGATATGAACCAACAGGATCTAGGGCTGTCAGCGAGTCGAAATTAGCGGAACCCACGAAAAGCTCAAGGGTTCGATAAGGAGCAGTGCCCGGAATTGATGCGCAGGCAGCCCTGGAGGTCGCCCTCGAGCTGCAGGGTGACGTCTGCATCCGTGGCGTTGGGGAGCACTCCGCTGTAGCTGCCGGCATGAATGCGTTCGGCCCAGCCCCGATTGCCCGAAACGGCAGCACTGCGGGGCTCCAGCCAGACCTTTCGATGGGCAGGCAGGGGAACTGCTGGTTGGGCTGCTGCGTTGAGCTGCGGCACTGTGGCCAGTCGCCACGTTCGGCAGCTGTCCCCGTCCTCCAGCAGCAGATCGATGTGGCATCCGCTGGGGTCGTCCGGTGCTCCGGTGTGACGCAGGAGGGCGTATCTCGGCAAAGACTTTCCCTCAGCCTTCAGTCTCCCTACCCTTCTAAAGCGTCCTGCCAACGGTCTTCATGGCCTCGCCATCGCCGCAGTCCAACGGCAGATTCGGGCACCACTTCCGTGAGCGCTTTGAAAGCCTGCTGCCGACGATCCAGGAGCGCTGGCCGGATCTTGCTGAGCACACCCTTGAAGCCACACGGGGGAGTGTGGATGAGTTGGTTCGTTTGATTGAACAGAACACAGGCCTGACGCCCCAAGGGGTTCGGGAGCAACTGGAGGAGCTTCTCCACAGCGCCGGTGATCGCAGCCGCGACTGGGCCGACAGCCTGGATCCCCTCGAAGAGCAACTGGAACAGTTGCTGGATGAGTTGAACAGCACCCTGCGGCCGAAGATCGAGGCGCCTGTGCGCCAGCGACCGCTGCTGGCTGTGGGTGTTGCCCTTGGTGTTGGGTTGCTGTTGGGCAGCATGCTTCGCGGGGGGCGGCGTTCCTGATGGCCGATCAGAACTCTCCCCGCGGATTTGGAGCGGCAGCTCGAGTGACCGCACTGGCAGCGTCAGTGATGGATCTGCACGTGCGGATTGCCCTGCAGGAAGTGGATCGGGAGAAGCGCCGACTGATCAGCGGTGGTCTGTTCCTCGCCATCGGCGGCACGGCCATGTTCCTGGCCTTGCTGGCGGGCGAAGCGTCGTTGCTGCTTTGGATTCAGGCCCAGTGGGATCTGGATTGGATGCGCGCACTGTTGAGCCTCGCCGTGGCCAATCTGGTGCTGGCGGGCATCAGTTTGCGCATTGGCGGCCAGGTGCTGAAGGGTCCGTTCCTGCCTCAGACCTTGGAAGGGGTGATGAAAACGGTGCGGGCGGTGATGGGACGGGTGTGATCAGCGGATGTCGTAGTGCAGCCAGCGGCAGTCAATGCCGCCGTTGCTCACGGGAATCCGTTGCTCGGCCTTCAGACGCAGGGCTCCCGTCAGGTTGCGATTTCCACTGAGCAACCAGAGCTTCCAACCCTTGGCCTGGCCTTTGGCGTAGTTGCCAAGCTCTCGATACAACGCCTCCAGCTCCGCCTCATCGCCGATGCGTTGGCCGTAAGGGGGATTGCACACCAACACCCCCGGGCCCTCCGGGAGGGGTTGATCGCTGAAAGTGCCCGTGCAGATGCGGATGACTCCACTCAGCCCAGCGGCTTCCACATTGGCCCGGGCTTGATCGGCAATGACGGGATCCGCTTCAATCCCCAGGAGCGGCGGAAGGGTGAGGTCCCCCCTGCGCCGTTGCCGGGCGCGATCAGCTTCTCTGTCCCAGAGCTCCGGCTGGAAATCAGCCCAACCCTCGAGGGCAAAGTGGCGCTCCAACCCCGGGGCCTGCTGCAAGGCGGCCAGGGCCGCTTCGACCAGGAGCACTCCTGAACCGCAGCAGGGGTCCACGAGGGGTTGGTTTCCATCCCAGCCCGTCAGGCGGATCAGCCCGGCCGCCAGATTTTCCTTCAACGGTGCCGCACCCATGGCGGCCCTGTAGCCACGACGGTGCAGGCTGCCGCCACTGCCATCGAGGCTCAGCTGAGCTTCCCCGCGGCCGAGGTGCAGGTGCAGGGAGAGATCGGGGTCGTCGAGATCAATCGAGGATCGCTCGCCCCAGAGATCCCGTTGTGCGTCCACAAGGGCGTTTTTGACCTGCAACGCCGTGAAATGGCTGTGGTTCAGTCCTGGTGCCGTTCCAGTCACATCCACCCGGAAGGTCATCGAGGGATGCAGCCAGCGCTCCCAGTCGAGCGCTTCGCGGATGCCGTCATAGAGGTCGTCCCGGCCTTGGCAGGGGAAGCGCGCCACCTGGCGCAGCAGCCGGAAGGGCAGTCGAGCCTGCAGGTGCAGCCGGTATAGGCAGGCCATGTCTGCCTGGAAGCTGACGGCACGCCTGCCGGGTCTCACGGCATGGGCTCCAAGGGTGCTGAGTTCGTCGCCAGCGGCTGCTTCCAGGCCTTGTGGCACAACGGCCACGGCGGATAGCCGGTTGATTCGACCCAAGGGCGTTGTGCTCCAGGCCACCACTCCTGTCAGAATGACAGGGTCCGGCTTCGTCGGACTAGGTGATCCACACCAGTGTTTCGGACAGCGGTTCGATTCCGCTCAGCTCCATTCCCCCTCACGGGGCTGCAATGGTTTCGACGGGGCATGAGGAGGGTGACTGAAGCCTGCTCGGTGAGAGCAAACCCGTAACTGCGAACAACATCGTTCGTTTCTCCCGTCAAGCAGCCCCTGTTGCTGCCTGACCCATTAAGGGAGATGGGGTGAAGTCAGCCTTATCACCCAAATGACTCATGGGCCCTGGAAGGGGCCTTCAACAATCACCAAAACGACTCCGCTGGAAGTGATCTCAGCGGAGCAGGTTTAGTTACGACGGAGGCACCAAAACACGGTGCGAACATTTCTGCGAACAAGTCTCTGCCGCCTGTTCTTGTCGGCATGGACAAGGCAGAGGCGCTGGCCTTTGTCAGTCGAATGTTCGAAACAGCAGCAGCCGGAGCCGTCCTTTGGGGCGACGCGCTGCTGCGGAAGCGGTTTCTGAGTCAGTGCAGTCGCTCTGTCAGTGCTGAGACCGTTCGTGGCTACAAGCGTGAGATCCGTGAGTTCACGCGCTGGCGGGATCGCAATCACCCGCATCTGCATTTACGCGAGATCAACGCAGCGTTCTGCCAGGACTGGGTGTCCCAACTGCGGGAACAAGTCGAGGAAGGGCACATGAAGCCCCGAACCTTCAACAGACGCATCGCTGCAATCAGTTCGCTCTACCGCTGGGCGTCTGAGCCCAGTCAGTCAGCAGTGACCGGCGTGCCTCGCAATCCGATGCCACCTCGATCGCTTCTCCACGCCGAGAAGAGCACCAGGCCGCTGACTCCTGAGCAGTTCGGGCTGTTGATGGCAGCCATCACAAGGGCTGCTCACCTGGACCCCAAGGCCCAGCGGGATTACGTGCTCATCAAAGGTGCGTACTTGCTCGGAGGCAGGGTCTCTGAGATCGCGGTTATCCGTTGGAAAGACATCGAGGTTCTCGATGCTGGAGGGCAAATTCACCTTCTTGGCAAAGGATCCAAGCGACGCACTGTTCGCATATCGCCAGCAACGCTTGGCCTCTTTCAAGGACTTGGCCGCGGCTCTGATGAAGAGTTCGTCTTCCCTAGTCCCAGGCGGACTGGGCATCTCTCACGCCAAGCAATTGGAGATGTTTGCCGGAAGTGGGGCAGAGCCGCAGGGTTCCACGTTCACCCACGCCAACTGAGGCACAGCCATGCCACACACGCTGTGCAGAGGGGCGTGGACGTATTCACGCTTCAAGCCACGCTCGGTCACTCCTCGAGTGCGACTACTGGGCATTACGTGGCTGCAAATCCTCTGGACAGCAGTTCTCTGCGTCTTGGTTGATGCGGTCATTTCTGCCCACTGACGAAGAGCTGGGGAGGCTCTATCGCTGGACGCTCCACACAAGGTGGGGCCTCTCAGGTGCGCCGGTTAATGGCATCGGTGCTGATGAGGATTTCACCTGCATGTGCGACAGCTGCCGCAAGTCACGCAGGGATCGTTGGGCTAGGGAACAACCGGCATAAACGTTGTTACCGCCTGCCCCAGCAGTGCAATTGCTGTTTACTCCAGTAGTCGAGATGAGCCGCGGCGGTTGCATAGTCGTCGCAGTAGACACGGCTGCCGTTCAACTCGGCTAAGTAGCGGATGTTGGTGTCACCCACCATCAAACGAATTGTCCCGCCTACTTTTGATCTCCAAACAAGAGAAGGGGCAAGAGACATACCCACCTCCAATTCATTTGAGAGAAAAAATATGTCGGAAGTGCCTTAAGAGGCAAGCTGCTTGTGAACGAAAATAAAGTGCCTAGGCATATCTGCCCGAAATTAATTCTCGGTATTTGCCAAGAAAGCTTTAGATGGCGAAGAAAAGATGTTAATAAATGAGGGCAATCTTTGCTGACTATAAAGTCGCCAGTCCCCGTAAAACTGACCTTTTTAGTTTAACTAGTGTATCTATATTTATGGAGAATTAAGCGGCTTCCTTGGCCCTGAGGCGTTCTCCTTTCCATACGACTTATGGTGTGGGCGGTCAATTTGCTGGGTCAGATTTCGGTGTTTATACGCACCAGCTCAAAACTAAAACTTTTCTTTTCTCTTTTGGCGCTAACGTAGCCACAGCACCTCAGCAAAGCATTTACGAGGAACACCTAGCATGATTAACCGACCTAAGCTGAATATAGAAGCTTTTGAAATTGCACTTGAAAATGCAGGTTTGGACAATGAAGAATTAGATATCATTGAGCATATTCGATATATCGGAATATTCGATGAGCTTTCTTTGAGAAAAGCGCTCAACCTCCCAGGAAAACCCCCGGCGCTTTACCGTCTCAACAAAGCTTGCGAGAAGATAGCGGCCTCGCTACCTGAGCATACTGAGCAAATGTTGCAATGGTCTATAAGCCAAAGCCCAGATCAAATTAGCTGGATGGGTAATCTCGTATGTAGCATTGGCTTCAATGCAGATGGTGAACGCCTCGAACCCGAAAGAGGAACAGTTCTGTACCATACCTTTGTTGTTCATAAAGAGCTATTTAATGGACTTGGTATCACTTAACCATGGGGTCAGAGAATCATTGCCGTAGTTAACTTTTAATTAGACAGCTGAGTATTCCCAGAGAGAATCGAACTCTAATTTAATGGACTTGCGGTCGTCTGCTCTATTGGACGAGTGGTTTCTCCTCGGGCCTGAGGTACTGAAAACAGGACGCCTGCTGGCGTGAAGATGACTTGGAAACCGTCGGAATGCTGAGCAACTGATTTGGACTCGCCTTGTGGCTCTTCTGGTTCACCTGATCGCGACTCTGCAGTGGGAAGTTGAGCTAATCCCTTAGGCCAAGCGCTTGAACTTTATTGGGTATTTACGCTTAGTGACGGATTTGCATTGATTGAGAATGCTTATCACTATCAATAAGAGCCCTTTTGGGGCATGATTGCTAGGTCGTCCTTGGACGGGATCGACGGGCCAATGCATTCTTCTCTTTCGTTGAATCAGCGAAAGAGGAGATGGCCCCTTTGATCTATTGACATGTAACTTTTGTGCGAAAATTCCGCATCAATGCCTCGCTGCGTTCTATAAATAATGAACCGTCCAAGGTCGGTGAGAACCCCGGCTATGCCGGGGTTTTTGCTTCTTGGGAGACCAGCATGATGACGATACAGGTGCCGACTAAAAACAACGCTCCTATGCAGTGAAGACATTCACCTCCGGATTAGGAGCCTGAGTATCTGTTGTCTATACGGTCTCTCTACGTCTTGCTTGTCGTACTCCTCAGTGCCTGGGTGCTGGGGGCTGCCCTCCATTTGAGCACTGGATTGGCAGGATGATGAGTCCGTTGAGCAATGGCGGCTCTATCATTGGGTTTCTTTTGTGGTATCTGCGGCCGTTGCGCGGAAAACGGTGCCAACTCATTTGGCAAAAAATTCGCCGGTGTCTTCAAAGCTGGTTGGTACGCCGATCATCTGAATAAGGTCGAGCAAAGGTCAAACAGATCACTAGGCGACGTGATGAGAGATATGGGCAGGTAGAAGCGTTGCCCCTAGAACCTGTTGAGCCATACCAGCCTGAATTTGGAGATCAAGAAGTGGATCGTCCGACCTCTTAAGGCTCTCTTTTTCGCAGACAAGAAGGCATTCTTCTGGCTCAAGGCCAAGCTTGGCTGGACTGAATACCAGATGGCTGCCTTGGTCTGGGTGAAGGGCCTCGTCATCGGCCTGTTGTTGGGTTGGTGGCTTCTTTGAACTTCACCGCTCTGCTCATCGTCTTGGGTTTGGGACTTGATCCAACGGGCATTACGGCTCAGCTGAATGATGGCGGCATCTATGACAACTACTCAGACTTCGAAGCCTGCAACGACTTTCTGGCTGGTGATCAGAACATCGAGGATGAACGCTGGGACATTGACTTCGGCAAATGCCTGGATTGTTGGCCTGAGCTCGGCTAGGTGATAAGAGATGGCATCTAGTGACGAGATCCGTGCGGTCTTTGCTGACCCACAAGTGATTGGCATGGATGCCCTTTACAAAGCCATCGGCTGGTTCCTCAAAGATGGGGCTGACTTCGACCGTGCTTATCAACTGGTGATCGAGGCCAGTGGTGTTGAGGCAGCGACGTGGATCACCTTCTGCGTTAAGTGCGCTACGAGGTTTGATGACACACCTGAGGAATCGGAGTTCCTGTCCGTGCTGGAGCAGATGACTCGTGAGCACATGGGCATGGACTGAGACAAGCGAAGCCACCACCGCAGCCCTGCGTGGATGACCTCGCGTGCTCCCCGCCTTCATGTTCAAGGAGCACCCTTGTCTTAGCTCTGGTGATCCACGGCCTGAGCGTCTATTGCTACTGAGGCCAGGTGATCGGATACGTCCAGGTGTTCTCATTCAAAAAAGTTCGGGAAGAAGCAGAGAAGAAAGTGCACGTGGCAGAAAGGCTAAAAATCCTTCGCCTCTTGGAGCTTTTATTGAAATCACCTTCCGATAGCTATTGCTGATTGCAGCTAGGAGGTTGCACCAGAGAATTAGTTCAGTAGTGGGGGGTGTATCAACTGTTCCGTTTTAGGGACTACATTTCACTGATGAGTGTTTTTACTTATCAAAAGCACTCGTGATACATATTTCACAGGTCTTTGTCAGTAAATTCACCGTCTTCTTTGGGTAGTGTTGCCATAATTTGACGAAATACAAATTGTGATGGAAATCGAATTGCAGACAATTCTTGAAAAATGCACCAAAGAGGAGCGTGAGGTTATCGAGAGGTGGTTCAATAATTTTCAGGCTATCGAGCTTTCCAAGTTCAACGGCATTTCTATTGCAAGAGGCGCTTCGAACACCTGCCAATTCAATTAGAGGTTTTCCTAGGGGATTTCCTGGCTCTAATTTTGACAAGAATGGAAAAAATGTTGCAATATTTCTGTGATTATTTCCTTTTTATTCGGTGATCAAATCTAATTCACTTGCATGAAAATTATTGGTATTGTTGCCGCCATCTGTCCCTTGCAGTCCATAGTAATTGCCTTTCTCGAACCTGACGGTAATTGGATACCTTGATTTCGTGGGCTCTTTCTCTCGAGAAGCTACAATTCCTATTTCATTATACCAATAAGATTCCTTTCGCTTTACACGGACCTTTGAACCCTTTTGGATTTCAGTCATGATTGATCAACAAAAAAATAAGACACTTGAATAGCTTGATTTGGTCAAGCATGTAATTTTGCTAGACCAGAAATTTCCAGAGTCTTCTGTGAACTGCATAGCGGGTCCACAATAATAATGACAGTGCAAGGGAACCAAAAAAGGTCAGCTCCATTCCCCAGATGACGGTATTTTCGACACCTAGGAAATCTATGGTGTGAAAGAAACTGCCTGCCATGAAGAATAAAAATCCATAGAAGCGAAAGTGTCGAGGTAGCTCAAATGAGGCTTCCTTTGAACTATTCATTTTACGTTAAGACCTCTGTTTAAAAGCACCAGCCAAACGCCAGCAATAGTAAGCATTGCTGGCAGGCCTGCAATGAAAATACTGGGATCTGATTGCCTAGTGTTGATGATCCAATACACGCCCCAGCCCCATGTGAGAAGAAAAATAAGATTGAGACGAAGCTTTGAAGAAAGCTGAGTGATCAACACTCCCCCAATGCGACGATTGAAAGATGGTGTTTCAGTGTTAGACATGGTTGCGAGCCTCCTGCTTATCCTGATACTTGGCTAGTCCACTGTCGTATCAATTGCTCTATGTGTATCGATCTACATGGCTAAAAAGAGAGTTCAATTGATCAATAACTCTTGTCCTATTTGTTCAGGCCAAATCAGCGACGTCGCCGTCGTCTCCATCAGGGTCCCTGCGCCAATCACAGCGAGTGCCAGAAGCAGTATCCACTTCATTGAAAAACCTCAAAAAAATCCCCCCCTCTCAGGGGGGGATTTCCGTGTCCTCATGGTGAGAACGACAGGCGCTTGTACATCAATGGTTCAATGAGCCCATGCCTCCCTTAGTGGAAGACCGCGAAGAAGGGGAAAGCTGTGACCAAAACAGTAATTGCGATGAAAGACCAAATAAGCATCAATCCAATGCTGTGTTGAGTGGTCTCATGAAGGGTGGGAGCGCGTGTTGCCATGGCCCTCAATGGTTGCTCTCCAACCCCTAGCGCCGTCATTGGAGTGAAGGCATCCGGAGAACAACCTATGGCTGGTCCCGGATCATTGCCCAATAGCCATGGTTGGCCAAAGGGAGCCAAGTGCTGTGTTCCCACCGACGCAAATCGCTGCCACAAGCATTCCGAAGTAAAGGAGCTTGAAGTACCCAAGACGTGTCTCGGGTACCCAAACATCAATTTCCTCTTTGGGCATCACCCCATCCCGATCTGAGAAAGGATCCCTTGACCGGTGAGTAGCTCAGTGCCAAGACCAATGATGAAACCCATCATTGCCAGGCGGCCGTTCCAGGTTTCAGCGAAAGATGAGAAGCCGAACTTGCCGTCCATAGTGTCGTTAAAAAACGTAACAATCCTATAGGTGTTCTTCTGCTTCTGTTGTGCCAAATGCCTCAATGCCCAGAAAAATCCAGGCTTCCTGGCCTACTTGCGTCTTCAAATCCTATTTGCCACCAGCCCGTCTTCACGGCTTTGGGTGTGTCACCCCAGGCGACCTCGTTAGACCCATCAATAAATATTGATGGGTGCTGTTTCTGCTCGGGTGCGCTCACATCGCTTTCCCCAAATCCAGTTGAGACGGACTGATGGCTTCGATCCTTGATGGTCTGGGCCTTGAAGGGTCTGTTCTTGATGGCCTCGCTGAGTGGCCACCATCGACAACTCGCAAGGAGTGGTTCGCCATCACTCGTCAGTTGATCCACCAGACCATCGCTGACATGGACTTAGAGCTTGCTGCTCTGCCTGAAGTCGAGAAGGCGTTCATAGGAGCTGGCCTGTTGTGACCACCAAGCGGGTGACGAAGAAAGAGAAGCAGCAGCGCCATGAATGGGCGATGAAGCAGATCGACAGAGGCGTCGGCTTCAGCGAACTTGCTTCCCTTATTTCCGAAACATGGGGGTGCACACGTCGGAACGCCCGTCACGTCGTGTCTTTGGCCCACAAAGAGTGGATGGAGATTGCCTTTGATGCTGAAGAGATCGACCAGCGTGATCTGCTGTTCCAGCAAGTCGCCCGCCTAGAGCGCACGGCGCGGAAAGCAGAAGAAAGCGGCCAATTCGCAGTTGTTGTCGGCTGCGTCACTCAGCTCAACAAGATGATGGCTCTAGGTGCTGACCAGAAGGGTTTCCGTGGTCACTCAAACCACCACTACCGGCGCTAAGAAAGGACCAGCACAACCGTCCTTACCGGTGGTCCGACGTCTCTTTTGGTCGCTGCCATTGCGTCATTTGGAACGTCACTGCATCCATCGCCTCCGCGATGGTGTCAACGGAAGTTCAGTCGCATGAGCCTTCCATTCAATGGAGCGAAACCATTGGGCGCTGATAACACCACTGACTCCTCTGTCATGAGCGATGCGAGGAGTCAGATCAGCGTTTCGTTTGGCCAAAACATCTCGACGAGTCATTTGGCCACTGCCATCGCGTCATCTGAATGGCAGTGCACCCCCAGCCGGGGTGATGGTGTCTGCGGAGTCCCCAAGACCTCCATTCCATGGTTTTTGTAGGAACCATTGGGCGCTGAGTGTCAGCGTTCGTTTCACGCCGACACAGCAAGCAACGGCCTGACTCCTCTTCTTAACGGGGGGAGTCAGTTCAGCGTTAGAAAGCTCTCAAGATCTTTTTATTGCCTGTGTCCACTCCCAAAGAACTCCAACGCGTTGAGCTGCTGAACTACACGAAAGCAAACGGAGAGGAGCTAATTGGGCTCGCTGTGGTATTGGCTGAAGACCCCAGCGGCGGCGTTCAAGTACGGGTACTTATGGATGCAAATGTCGTCAGCGGGGTAACAGTGGTCCCCCTGAAACAAGGCGGTTGCTGCGACTGATCAACAGCAGTCACAACTTGAGCAACATTGCTCTTCTCCGGCGTGACCATCAGCACAGGGCTGAGAGCAATAAAACTTTCCGTCTTTCTCGACGGCTTTTTCAGGGGAAACGCTGCAGCTACATGGCTCACATGCGCATTGCTGGTTTGCGATTGGCATGGATTCGACGATCAACTCCTCTTGTCTTAAGTCGAAAGAACAACCAGCGCATCCCTCAACCGAGAGGATTGAACCTCACCGGTGTCCTGCAACGTTGGCGCGGATCATCTGACCGCTGCCATCGAGTCATATGAACGGCACTGCACCTCCAGCTGGGGTGATGTTCTCTGTGGAAGTTTCAATCGCATGGGCCTTCCATCCAATGGTCAGGCAATGCCATTGGGCGCTGATCAGAAGCTGGCTCCTTACTTCCTCTGAGGGGTCAGTTCAGCGTTTTCAATTGCCACAACGTTTCAGCGATTCATTTGGTCGTTGCCATCGCCTCATCTGAAAAAGCGCAGCCCACGACAGGGGCGATGGTGTCTTTGGAGGTTCCTGTGCTGGGCATCTCCATCCAATGGCCTATCCACAGTCATTGGGGCGCTGTCCAAAAAAGCTGACTCCCTTTCTTTCCGGTCGGGGAGTCAGTTCAGCCTTATTTGACGGGTGGTGGGTTCCGCACGAGGCGGGCAAAAAAAAAGGGGTAGGCCCCTCAGCCATACCCCCTCATGCGCGACGCTATGAAGGCACCACAGCCTTCCCTAAGACATTGGTTTGGCGGGTGCCCATATGTAACCCTCTGAACACAAATTAGGCATTAAGCCTTAGTAGGCCTTGGTGGGGACCATGCGAATCCAGGTGATGATCCATCTGGCGTGAGCACCACAGCAAACGCTCTGGGAGACGGAATGTTCGCGGGTTCCCTCGCCCGCGTCTCCCACTCATGCGATCAGGCAGCAGTGCCTCCAATGAGTTCTGACACGTTGGGCATGGGATCAGGCTGGCCATCAGCAATTGCTCGAGCGCGACGGTAAAACCAACTCTCCGTGTCCCCCTTGGTCTCCATGCTTTCGGCGATGGTCTTCCAGTTGTCGATTTCGGCTTGATCCATGGGAAGCAAATAAAAAAATCTCCAGAACCCCTCAGAACTGGAGACCGTCCAACTGCCTGATGCAGCTCTGCATTCAGACCCGTTGAAGCTATGAAGTGAGGCCTGGGTGCGGAGGTACGGATGACCGCTAAGCCTCCACAGAAGAGCCACGCGGTGTCGAAAAACGGGCATAAAAAAGGCGGGTCGTGCATTACCCGCCTGATCTGAATCTCCAGTCGAGCTGTCCGGAGAAGTCGCAAAATCTGCGTAACAGAAATGTAGAAAACCCGTTGTTGCGACTGTGGATTCAGCGCCCACGATGAGAATTAATACTCAAGGTTGAAGTTACGCGGCGTCGGTGCCGTCTGCGTCCCCTGAGTCAATGAGTCAGTCAGCTCATGTATTCAGCTGAACAGTTGAGCCAGAACTGAGTCACTACGGGACGGGCTAAGTCCAGCTTCAGAACGACTTGATTTGCGTCGAGGCCGGGTTGCGGGGATCTGCACCCGGCTTTTTCATGCCTTTCGTGGCTCAGGCTTCGACTTCAGCCTTCTCGTCAGCCTTCCGAGGAGCCTCTGTTGAAGTTTGCTCAGCTGTCTCGGCGTTGTGATGGCAAGCGTTGGCGACGTTGGCGAAAGCTGCCATGACCATTATCGCGATGATCACGGTGCCACCGAAGAAGGCAATGTTCGGATGACGGTTCACGAGTGGCAGGCCTAAGAGTCAGCGGACCCTATCGGTTCAACTCACGCCCTGGGGACGAAGTGACTCAAAGGCGACGTGGCAATCTGCGGGGCTCTCGCATTGCCCGTATGGATTACAAGGATTTTTGCCTCACCTGTCTGGTCACCTTGGCTGCCATCAACACGGTGATTAATTTGCGTTCCCAAAGACGGCGCTGAGAACTCAGATCAGCCTGGAACGTCCCAGTAGGTATCCAGCAATGAGGCCAGTAGCGGCCCCTTGAAATTGCCAAAGCTGCTTGCGGTACTTCCAACCAGCTCGGTCCAGAGCAATCCCAGCCCAGATGGATGCCGCAATGACCAAAAGCAGGAGAAGGTTTTTCATCTGCTTCTTAGCCGAACTCCCAGATCACGAGGATTGCCATAGAGGTGAGGACAAGGAAAAACAACCAGTTCCCACCGGCCCCGAAAGCGCAGATCGCCGCGATGACCGTCGCACCAAGAGCGACCTTTAGGCGCTCATCCATCCTCTGACCTGCGATCTCGCCGATACCGATCAGGGCTGAAAAACCAAATGATCAGCCGGGTGGTGAACCAGGCGAGCAAGACGCCCAGAACTGTCGAGACAAGCGCCTCCACAACAAGTATTCAGAGAACATCAGCCGGAGCTGGATGTCCTCAATATGCCGTGCTTATCAAGGGCTGAAGGGCGACCGTTAACGGTCAGTCGCGAACTGATTCGTCCTTGTCTTTTGGGGCCTCGACTTGAGGCTCAGGCTTGGCTGCTGACTTTGAAGCTAGAGAAGCCTCAAGACGCTGCAGCTGCGCTTCACGCAGTGCGGCGGAGATGCTGAGGGTGTGGTCAGTCATCGATTGGCGTTTCCAAAAGCGGAGGCGCATTGCCTAATGCTGTTGAAAGGGGGCCTACGGATCAGAAGACTGACGAACCATAAGGAACTACAGGCAGCTGACTAGCGAGCATTAATACCTAGGGTCAGCAAGCCCTGACTGCTCAAGCCCTTCGACAGATGTGGGGGTGACGCTGCCCCCCTGAGTCAATGCGCCAGTCAGCGCATGTATTCAGCTGAACAGTTGAGCCAGAACATAGTTTCTACGGGATGGGCTAGGTCCAGCTTCATAACGGTGAATCAAATGCGTTGAGCCGGGTTGCGTGGGGAAACTGCACCCGGCTTTTTCGTGCGCAATAGGAGTTACGGCTATTTAGAAGCGTCCATAGGAGGAGCGGCGTGTTCTCTTGCGGTAGATGCGCTTGTAGCGGCCACCGCTCTTGCCATGAACGATTGGGAGGATGGGCTTTCTTGTCCACCAATCCAGTGCCTGACTCTGGGAAATAAATCCCCACAGTCCTCTAAGGGGTTTCCACAAAGCCCCGGCACCAAAGACCAGAAGGGCAACGAGCAGAAGAACGCCGATTACGTCCAAGAACATGGCTAGACGAGCGGTTGGCCCTCAGGCAGATAAACGCTGTCGGCGATGGTCCGCAACACCATTGAGCAGGCGTAGTCATCTGCGCCGTATTCCTCTTTCCAGGTCTTCACCAAGAGCTTCAGGTCGTAGTCGGCTTGGTTCAGAAATTCGTCGGTCGGTTCCCAGAACGTGGCCTCGTCCATGGTGGAGGGGTGTCAGTCCTTAGTTGTAGCCATGTTTAAGGAAGGGCCCCGCTACGGAGACAATCCCGCCAAGGCTGGCGGCGAGAGGTGGCTTATGAACGCTCAGCAGCAGAAGGTGGTGCAGTTCAAGCCAGACGCATCCACCGTTCATGCCGAATGGATGGCGCTGTTCGAGTCGTTGGGCCGCGGCGGTCCTGAGGGCTGGCTCTTTCCAAGTAATAAAAGGAATGGGCCATTGACCCGGCAGGGGGTGGCCGCTCGCATGGCCAGATGGGGAAAGGCTGCCGACGTGCACCTCTACCCGCACCGTTGCCGCCACACCCATGCGACTCATGCAATTCGGCGGGGGGTGGATGTTTTCACGCTCTCGGCGACGCTCGGCCACAGCTCGACGGGAACCACGTCTAATTACGTTCTTGCTGAGCCTGGTGAGAGTTCATCTCTCCGGCTGGGTTAACGGGCCTTTTTGATCCGGCGGTCTACCGGCACGTGCCGGTAAATCGGGGCCAGGCCGGGGCAGGACTCTCGTAACAATCAAAACTCAGATTGCGTCGCCAAAACTCTGCGGAGGCTGTTGCGCTGAGTGTCGAAGCGCAAAGAAAGGTAAAATCGGTAGCGACCGTCGCAGACCAGGTCACCCCCTGCGAAATGAGAATCATTTGCGCCTTCAAGCTGTCGTTATGACTGAAGCGCTGAAACTCCCTTATTCGGTTCAAGGGCGCGGAACCGTTGAGTCCATTGGCAATCACTTTTATCGGGTTTGTGGCCCTGCGGGCTGCACCGTTGTGATGGGCCTTTCCAATGCTCTTTATCTGAGCCGGAATGTTCCTGAATCAGCCTCCCCAGCTGATCCTTAAGCACTCCCTGGTGGCTCTGAACTGACCGGGTGGAGCTGGTCAGTTCAGAGCACTGGCAGCGCCGTGGTCCCCATAAGGGTCCCAACGCCAATTACTACGAGCACCAGAAGCAGCATCCACTTCATCGACAAATCCCAAAAAAAAGCCCCCTGGTGGGGGAGCTGATACGTCCGAGTTCACATGCTGAGGACGGCGGTCAGTTGTGGATCAATGGGGCAGTGAGCCCTCACTTCCCTTGGTGGAAGACGGCGAAGAAGGGGAAAGCTGTCACCACAACGGTGATTGAGCTGTTTCTTGTCGCAGTTCAAGGCTCCGTCCAAGTCGTTCGTCGCTCCCGTATGCCCGAGAATGGGTTGTTGCCCGATGGTTCGGACAGCTCTGTCAGGGCCGTTATCCGGTGGCCTCCGCGCGATCACCCTGCTCTGGTCAGTGGTGTCGCCCCTCCTCTCCAGCAGCAACTGGCTTCAAGGCACCGCAGATGCCGCAATGCTTGCGGTCCTTTTTCTGCAGCTGCCTCACTGCTTTATCTCAATGCCCAGTTACCCCCCCTACGCAGAAAGCACCAAGCAGCGGATTGTTCATTACGTGCTGAGAAATCCAGGCCGTACGGGTGGTGAGATCGCTTCGGCGCTTGGACTGGATAAAAGTCGGGTTAATAGCTTTCTTTATTCAGAGGGCAGGTGGCGATTCGGCTTGCAGGACAACAACTGGAGATGGAGTGCGACTGGTGTTGTGTCTAGTAACCGTCGTACCTCGCGCAGGTCAACGGTTTATGTCCCTCCATCACCTTCATCAGGGAGATCTCGGGAAAGGCAGCTGCCTATTACTTCCATCTGTGGATCGTTGAGCCGCTTGAGCCTCACAGACGCCACGTTGAAAATCCGCGGCATGAACGAACAGCAGATCAATCTTGCTTTTGCTGAGGATGATTACGGGATGCTCGATGACCGGCTTCAAGCTGAACTTGCAATGCGTCGGTCGGAGCTGCTGAATGCAAGGCCAGCAGAGGCAGTACCAAGCTCCCCATTCGGCAACCCGCTGGTACTTATTGGTCTGGGGCTGATGGTTGTGATTTTTCTTGGAAATGTCATGAGCAACTCTTCCTCAGATCGATTGCCCCAAAGGTCTGTTCCGGGTTCTGTTAGGTAGGAAAGTTTGTGGTTGCTTTCCTGGCATGCGCTCAGTCCGGTAGTTCGGACTGGCCGTCTTAAGAAGCCTTATGGAAAGCGCTCTGTTTGCTTTGTTGGCATTGCAATTTAAATCCCAAGCTCTTTGCTTTTAGGCGTTCATATTCGTCATTTGAAATCAATCCTTTTTCGAACATTTCCTTGTGCTTTTCAAGATTTTTTATGGTATTATCCCCTCCTTATGTGGCGGGGCTAATTGTTTTTTCTGCCTGGAATTTCTCCTTGTTGTGTGCAGCGGGTGGATACTCGTAGGGCTTGAGCTTGCGCCTGCCTGATTCGTTTTCTACTGGGGATTGTTGAGGGTCATTCGAAATATTCGATATTTTCTTTGAAAGATTTTCCTTCCACTTCCCAATTGCCTGGCCGAGCCCCTCTGGAGAGTCAGTCTCTGACTGCGTTGCCTCGTATGATGTCCAAATAAGCCTTATCCAACGCAGCTGTACAAGCTGATGAATGACGGCTGGCTGGACGCTCATGTGCATGTTCAGATGCCAAGTGGGCAGCGGTTGCTGGACGTCGATGGCGTGCAGAAGACGCTTCAGGGCTTATGCCAGTGGCGAGGAGACAGCGTTTTTCTTAGGCGTTAGCGGTTGAGCTGTAGGAATTTGGGACTATTAAGGCTCGTCTTTTAAGCGTTGACGATGCAGTGGAAGAGCCCACCAGATGAAATCTTCTTTTTTGCTAATTGTGCCTTGGTTGGCACATTCAATGTCAGCAGCATTCTTGTCTGCCCAAGTAATAGTTTCCAAGCCCTCAAGCTTGGTGTATTCGCAGTAGCAGTGTGCTGTAGCCAGATCTTCCATTAGTTCTGCAACCTCTCCCCACATGGTCATTTGGATGTCCATGCAGGATTGGTGAAACTCTGAATACGTTGCGAGTGTCTCTGATTGATCAGTAGAAAGTTTTGGTTTTTCCTCTTTTTCATACCAACCCCCATCAAAGGCAATGGCTGGATCTGCCAAGACCAGTGGGACCAAGAGCAGTAGTAGTCGTTTCATGTCGTGATTTTGCTGATGACGCCGGTCCCTTATCGACCCTCTGTCCAAGGACATTGATCTTGATACCTCCAGTAGATCTCTGCGTGGCCACTGACGACCATCTCTTGCTGAACGTATGTCGTCCCTAGGAACAACTCCACCACCGTTCGTCCGTAGCGGTCCTTGGTGATCCGAAGGATTCCAACCTTCTTGCCCACCACAAGATTTCTCAGATGGTCTCGAGCAGCTCTGGCTGGCACTGGCTCAGCTCTCATTCCAACTAGTTCAGGGGTGTCGATGCAGGCCAGTTGAACCCGTTCGCCTGTTGTGGTGGTGCACGTGTCGCCGTCGTAGCAGGAGGCGATCACAACGGACGCAATAGCAGCAATGAGCATCAGTGACGCAGATGGGTGTGACCAATGTCTGGGTCACCTCTACAAGGACGTCGAAATCCTCTATGAGGTACTGAGCTGGCGAAGCCTCTGCTGTCTATTCGTTCTCTCTACGTCTTGCTTGTCGTGCTTCTAAGTGCGTGGGTGCTGGGAGCTGCTCTCCGTTTGAGCGCTGAGTTGGCCAGATAAGAGTTCAGTCGACGAGTTCAGTGTCTTTGCGGACAAACCAGTCGCTCTCATCCGCGAATCTCTTATCGATGCGGCGCCGAGTCTCAACAACGTGTCGGCGTTGTGCCCACAATTCGCCAACGAACTTTGCGAGTCGTTCGCGGTGATTCCCAGGCTGCATTGGCACCGAGGGATCCTGCTCCGTTGTTTCTGGATAACCAGAGGTCATTTAGATCGGGATGGTTGAACTCAACCCTTAGCCAGATCTTTGGTTGGAGGCCATTTCCCAAAAAGAAACCCCGGAGGTGTCTCCGAGGTCGCTAGTCCTTTCGGTTGATCCCCATCACCCGACCGGACTGGACAAAGCTAGCCTCGTTGGACTCAGAAGTGCCAACAAATCCATATTCCGGACATAGTGCGGTGAAGTTCTGTACCGACTCTTAAGACACCAAATGTGGGGCTAGGCAGTGGCTAAGGGCTGGGCCATATTGTCAGTTCCCCCATCACCTGGCCCGATGTGCGCGTCACACCGGGTTTTTTTATGCCTTGAAGCACTAGTGGTAGTGCTTTTGAGGCATTTTGAAGCTTGAAGCTGCAGGCAGCGCCACTTGGTCTGTGGATAACGCGAGCCAAAAAGAAACCCCCGCCGAAGGCAGAGGCTCCAAAACGTCTCTCGGGAGTGTGACCTTGTTTCCACCCCGTGAGGCGTTTTTCCTCACATGACAACCATCCCTACTCAACTGGCACTGTGACAGTCGTGGGTGGACGGCTTGTCGCTTGTCCTCAGCCGCTTCTTGAGCTCAGCCCATCTCTCTATGACTCCTCCTCGGTGACTGGTTTTTAGGCTTTCCAGTCACCAGGGGGCCTCGGCTGAGAACGGGGCCTCACACCATCCCAGACAAGCGGAGCCCCGAGCGATGGTGGCTCCGCCGCACACGCAGCTCATCTACCTGCGGTGCAATCCAGTCGTAACCGTCCTGATCACGCCCGAAGTGTTTGAAGTGTCACCGAATCGCAGACAGGGTGATCCGCTAGCCGTAAAGGCAGATCACCCGAGCCAAGTAAGCCACGCTCTGGCCCCTCGTCTCATCTCAACCCCTAGCCACGGATCATGAATCGCGACTACATCGACTGGCTGGAGACGCTGCCCTGCAGCCGCAAGCGGCAGCCGATCAACACCTGGATGGGTGGTTGGGCTCCGCTACCTGAAGAGATTGATCTGCCTGCTTACGAGGATTGGCAGGATCGGAAAATCAGCGCAATCCAAAGGGTGTGATGTCTCGCCTGTGGCGTTGGGTCAGATGGTGAGAGCAAATACTGTTAGCTTTCGTATGTCTAAGGAGACATCCCCGCTAAGGCGGGTCTGAGGACATTCGCACTAACCCGAACACCTCGTACCGCCTCGTAGGCGGGTTGATTTCTAATGCGCAAACATCTTGGTTCCGATGGCCTTGGTGCAACCGATAGCCATTCGCCTCGCCCGTTTTCGCCTGCTCGGTTGAGCGGCATGCTGCTTGTCCCTTGTCTTGCTCTGTCAGCGATCACGCTGAACCAGAGCGAGGGTCAAGCTCAATCCTTCCTGCAGCGTCGCATTCAAGAGCGAATGCAAGAACGACGATTGCAAGAAGAAACGAAACTGACTGCAAATCAAAAGCAGCAGCTCTTCCAAGTGAGGCGCGAATGGTTGCTCAGCAGCTATGAACAAAGGCTTGCTTTGCTCCAGTCAACACAGGCATGCCTAAAGGATGCTCAGACTTTTCAAGACGGTAAGGAGTGCAGGTCAAAGCGACGTCAAGCTGGGCGACAGCTACTTAAAGAAGGTCGCCAAGTCGTCAATACCGAGCGTCAGCGTTTAGGTCTTTCGCCTTTGCCTACTGACCTGCCATTTTCATTCTGATGGGAGGCAATCCTCTCTCTGATGGCTTTGGTACAGACGAGAGTCAACTGGATTGGACCCCATGGTCCGTCACAGAGGACGTCGCTCTTGACGGGACTTGCTCAAAGCGAAAGCGGGCTTTTTTCAAATCAGCCTTGCCACGTCTTTTGACATTCCTAGAAAGATCCGCTCGTCATGCTCATCCCAAGCCAGCGCCATGGCACATCACCACTGGCGTTTGTACTGCGGATGAAGTCGTTGACCATGTGATGGAGATGAACTGGTCTGGTTGGTGGTTCCGCCATATGTGCAGAGCTGCCGACATCCTCAAGATCCCCTGCCCTGACCAGCGTTTCATGGATGATCAACGTCCTTGGAACAGTTGGGGGGAAGCTATTGATCTCAAGCTGGAGCACCAAAATGTTCGGCCAAATGCGGACGGTGAGGAGCTGATTTCTCGCGATTGGGAGTTGCCACCGTTTTTTCTGGGTAATCGCTTCCCTCGCAAAAAAGAGAATGTCTGCGAATGCAGCATTCCCCTTCCAGAGGAATCAGTTGCTCTCGCGCAGCTTGCTGAACAAGCCAGCCAGTGCGACTCACCAGAGGACATGGAGATTCCTGCTGTCTTGCAGAAGTACTTCTGAAGGCAAATAGGTCGGACTAATCACCAAAGGGTTGAGGCTCAGAAGTAAAGGCACTCAAAGTCTCCTTAGCTGGCTTCGTGGGCCCAACCCATCTCCTTCTGCCACGTCAGCGTGATGTCTCGCCTGTGGAGTTGGGCCAGTAGGCGTTAGGAGCACATACAACAACTTTCTGTAGCCATCGCGACCTGCTTATCGGACCTTCACGGAAGAAATCCTTGATACCAAAGCTCTCCGAAAAATGGTGTGCAGCACCACTGGAGATTCCCTATCAATGGTTCCTGCGACATCTCCTCTACGGCTGAGTGAGGCATCGCGGCAGCACGGGAGAGCGACCCGTTAGCTGGCAGACAATCCAGTCCCCATCCCACGGCAACTGTGGATGGGGGCTGGCTTTCTGCGCTTAACCCCGTCTTCCAATAACGGGAAAGATTCAGTGCATTGCACTTGATTGCACAACGCCTCGTCAGCGTTAAAGAGCGGACCGCATCGCTCGGGGCGAACATGTTTCTCCTCGCGGTTCCGTAGTCCCGCATCTTTGATTCGGTAACGGCTGTTGGAAGTCAGCCCCACCGATAGAGGGGGCTGACGTCACGCAATTAGCCAGCTTCGGGAGCCCAGCCCATTACCTTGTGCCACGTCGTCTCGACTGTGGCGTTGGGTCAGGGGGTAGCCCCCTTGAGCAGCTCTCTGATTCAGCCACTGACCACTTGGAGCTCCCTCGGCAGGCATGGCTATACAAAGGTTGCTCAGATGATCTGGACATGAAAGAAGCTCTCTTCGCACTGCTTGTCATCGCATCAGCAACCCCTTCAGCGTTGGCTCAAAAGGAGATCCCTAAGGCTTCAGGTCATGACCAGTGTCCTCTGGGTTACCTGAACACCCTCGGCACGACTTGCGTCTCTCCCATTTATTACGAGGTAGCACCTACGAACGGCAAAGCTTGCAAGTCGGGCTGGATGAATATTGGCGCTGGCTATTGCAAGAAGAAAACACTAGGGATCTTTTGATCGGATCAACTTTGTTTTCTACGAAAGTAGCGATTCAGATCTTAGAAGCTTTATGCATTACAAGGTCAGCATTAACCCCGTGGATGGCACCTGATTAGCTGGTTTCCCAAGTCACAATGACCGCCATGGCGGCGAAGAACAGGAGCGTCAACCAGTTCCCGCCAGCTGCGGTTACAAACATTGCCGCAATGAGCACCGCGCTGATAGCGACCTTTAAGCGGTCGTCCATACAGAGCTGATTTCTTTTCTCAGTCTGGCGTCAGTCGCTTCGGGAGACCAGCCCACTTCCTTCCGCACGTCGGTTCCCAGAACTGGCACTTCTTCTTCAGGTGCTGACCATGCTGCAGTTGGCGATTAACCCGTACGACGAACCTGCATTGGATCCATCTCAAACAGCACTGATCCGCCCTCGCTAAGCACCCTGTTTTCCCTGCCGATCATCCTGGCGATCCTTGTCGCTTCTGCCGAGGCGAACTCCAAAGATGTTGCTGTCGTGTGGAGGTGTCACTCCAAGAAAGGGTTCAGTTCTTCGACTCGGAACTGCTCTCCTGCCATCTCCTCAGTTGCCATCCATGACTTTCTCCACTACGGCCTCCTTCACCCTGTCCTGAAAAGTCTTGTTGTCTTGCTCAGGAGCAATCGCACTGGCAGTTGCTCTTAGTAGGTCTGCGGTGATCTGTCTTGCTTCTGGGTTGGTGAACAGCAGGAAACCCAGTCCGACTCCGACAAGGATCTTCAGCACGACACTGGCTTTCGTTGATGCCTCTCAGTATTAGCCCAACCGATAGATGGGGCGGCAGAGCCAAGCCGCCCAGCGGTCACAGGGCCGTGTAATCCAATGCCACCTCGTGCACTTCTCCACGGTGACAAGAGCACCAGGCCACTGACCGATGAACAGATGGGGCTGTTGATGGCGTCGATCGCCAAGGCTGTTCATCAGGATCGCAACGCCATTCGTGATTGCGCCCTTGTCAGGGGTTCTTATCTCCTGGGTTGCAGAGTTTCTGAGATCCCAGTTATGAAATGGAAGGACATCGAAGTTCTCTCCGATGGCGGTCAAATTCACCTCTTTGGAAAAGGATCCAAAGCAAGGACTGTTCGAGTGTCCAGCGACACGCTCAAGCTTTTTCACGCGCTTGGCCGCGGCGAAGCTGACAGCTATGTATTTCCGAGCCCCCGTGGCAAGGGACATCTCACTCGACAAGCGATTGGAGATGTTTGCCGCAAATAGGGACGTGCTGCTGGATTCCACGTCCACCCGCACTAGCTGAGGCAAAGTCATGCCACAAACCCTGTGCAGAGGGGCGTGGACGTATTCACACTTCAAGCCACCCTCGGGCATTCATCGAGCGCGACCACTGGTCATTACGTGGCTGCTAACCCTCGGGACAGCAGTTCTCTGCGTCTTGGTTAGTGAATTGATCTCTTGACAGTGACGCTTTATTAGGGCTGTTATTTCAATCTTCTTCCGATGCTCAAGGCTCTTGGGTTGTTGTTGAAGTGGCTATTCCTCAAAAAGCCTGATCAGTCAAAGGGACCAATGCTCAAAGAGCGTGCTCATCAGACAGTTCGTGCTGATCAAGAGTCCGAGATTCACAGAGGCCCAAAGGGTGGCTTGTATCGAATCGATGCCAAGGGGAGAAAGGTTTATCTCAAGGCTTCCGAGCAGCCCAAGCAAGGAAAGCCACGTCGGGCGAAACGGCGTCGTACCAAAACTGCTTGAGTGGAATTAAGGGCCTTTACGCAGTGCTACCCCTTACCGATTCATTCAAGTGGTCACTGAGAAGAGTGGAGCTCAATTTAAGTTGTAAGTGATACACAAGGTGCTTGTCCTTCAGGGTTATGATTTCGGTGCTCCGGTTGATTTGCACCTCTGAGAGCGGCGAAGTCACCTCTATGCAGGCGGTGGTTTCGCTTGCCAAGTGCTGTGCTTGAACCTGGAATCGGCGACGCTGCGTAATGTGATTGGGCTGGCAGAGGACAGCTAACGCTTGCGCCTTGCTTTGACTTTTAAGGCTCGCTTGTTGCGTCATACGGCGAGATAACCCCCGAGCCCTAAGCCAACCAGCAGGAGTAGTGGGCTCATGTGTATTCAGAGAGCATCAACCACCATCTACCTGACAGCCGACCATCGCTCCTGCCGCAGCACCAACAGGGACACCTACCCAACGGCCTTGCTTCCTGGATAGTGCCGCTCCTAGTCCGGCTCCAAGAAGTCCACCGATCACACTCCCTTCGACACAGCTGTTGTTATCAACATCCACCGTTTGGGGTTCTTGTGCAGGAATCTGATTTGGCTTGTTAGCGCAAGCTATCTCTACCTTTTCGGTCCAGCTGCGGACGTATCCAGGCTTGTCTTTTGTGCCAGGCACGTATTCCTCTCTGTATTCGTCGCGAAAGCACTGAGTGGTGCGCGAATAACCAGGCTGTGAGACTGTTTGAGCCTTGGCTACTGCAAGGTCAACGTATGGCAGCGTTGCGGTGCCAATCAGCAGGGACGCAAGGACAGGCTTAAGAGCAGGCATCAAGTTCGTTCTATTTCATGAACGCTATCCCCCTTCATGGGTCGAACCCAGTTCATTTGTCGGATATGTAGTGCTGAAGTCATAGAACGTGAAGAAGATAACTGGACACCGCAATCTCAAAAGTTCCTTCCTGGCCTTGAGGGCTCGCCTGCAATGCAAGCAACCTTGCCCTATTTCCCCATGTCAGTTTGGAATTGCTCCGGCACTGACGAATTGCAGCGTTGGTGAGCCAAGGACTTGTAGGCGCTCTTCTCAACTCTGTTCAAGGATCTCCACTTCTCTTGGTCCAACCACTCTCTAAGAGCTGTATCGACACAGTTTTTGTAACCTTCATGTGGATCAAATCTCTCCCAAGCGCTAACAGGGTTTGCCGAGACCAGCAGAGGGGTGAGCAGCAGCAGTAGCCGTTTCATTGCACAAGGCTCGGTATGCCACCCAGTCTGGCTAAGAACTGGGGTATGCCCAATAAGGACCGCAGCTTTCACGAGTCGCCAGAAAAGGCTGGTCGTGAGGGGTGGCTGTATTTCGAGCAGCAGCAGAAGCTCTGTCACTTCAAGCCCGATATGGCGACGGTCCACGCGTAATGGGTCGCCATCAGGACCTACCGCTACGTTCCGCCCCGCCCGCCTGAGCCGATGACTCGGCGGCGGATGCTGCGGCATAACGCCATTGAGGCTTGGCAGACGATGCAGAAGACGGGCTGGAAGGCCCCCTCAAACATTTCGGGACAGTGGATCTCTGAGTCCGGCTTGATGTGACCAGGCGCTTGGTGAAATCCCTAGCCGCCCTTGCAGTACCTCACCCTCTCCGGAGACAACGGTGGGTCCCAGCCATCCCTGGGGGTCAACACGCAGATCGCTGAAGGGATGGTCTGAAGCAGCAAGCAAAACGCAATGACCAGCAAGGCAAAGCCTGTGCCAGGGGCGTGGATGTTGGCTTGGAACCAGGGTTTTTGAGCCATGTGATCAGTTTGGCGCTGACATGGAACCGCGTCTCGCCAGATGCGCTCCGGAAAGAGAAGCATCTTGATGGTGACATCAGTCGGTCGACAGAGGATCAGCTGAGGTTGGCTACTGGCTGAAAGCTCGTTTTATTGGGGCAACAGCTATTGCAACGTGGTCCGCACCCTCAAAGACCAATGGTTCGCTTTGGCGTTGGGAGCCATTGCGCTCATTGCATTGTTCTGGCTTGAGTTGCTGGCCTATTGACAAGGATTCCTGAAACCAGATGTTGTCCTCACGCTGCTCTTTTGGGTTGATTGCTGTTGGGGTGCTGCTGACTTGTGCTCCGGCTGCTCGTTCTTATGCGTGGGTGAGTTGCAAGCGTGATGCTTCCACAGGGTAGTTGCTCTGGCTGCGGGGTAAGTCAACTGAGTTTCTGAAGAAAGCTGAGTACCGGCCAGGTGCAACCAATCCTGATCTGGGCACTTGCTTGGTGAGCAATGAGCAACTCCGTCAAGCTCATGGTCTGAGGTTTTGATCACTGCTTGGCTTGGTCCTGTAAAACCCTGCTCATGAAGGTGATTAGCCCTTTCTTCAGGCCAAGATTTTGAATTTCAGCGGTTTCTTAAGCGCCTGATCTGTGGGATCACCAGAAGATCCATTAGTGCGAATGTGATCAGGCAGGGGATAAAACCTTTTGCCACAACATTGCAAACCCAGCGTTCCTGATCCCATTGGCAGATCACCAATTCGGATAACCAGAACAAACCCACCTTTGCTGCAAATGACGTTAGGGCAAACCGCCATTCCGATGCGCTCAGACGCAGCTTGAACGGCACAGCACTCTTGAAACTGCTGAAAGTCTGATGGCGGAACCACGCACAAGCGTAGGCTCAGGCTGCGTCTGATGCGTCTCGTCTTTGCTGATTCGTCTGCTTCTCGCTTCTGCCTTGCTGGCTTCCTGGGCAGCCCCTGCTCGAGCGATTTCGCTTTCAGCGCGCACGGATCGGTTGATTGATCGGCTTGAGCAGCTGGGTGTTGTGATCGATCGGCTCGAGCGGTGTGGCCCCGGGGCCGAACGCGCCGCTTACAACATGGGCGTGAACCGTCTCTGTTTATCGCAGGGGCTGCGCGATCAGCCAGGGCTTCAGTTGGATGTTCTGACCCATGAGGCGATCCATGTCGTTCAAGATTGTCTGGATGGTTTGGAAACGCCGTCGTCTTCCACGATCAGCTTGATGCTGCAGGCGCAGGGTGGTTTCAGCCCCGCGCAGGTCGATCGGTTTTTGACACATCATCTCGACCGTTCTACGGCTGCCCACGTGCTGACGGTGACCCAGTCGCTCGGGCCGCTGCAGCGCCAGCGGGAAGTGGAGGCCTATGCGCTCCAGGGCCAGACCGGCATGGTCGAATCCTTGCTGGCTAGGCATTGCTGATCCCCATCGAAGGATGGAGCTTGATCCTGAGATGTTGTTCTGTTTGGCATCGCTTGTCTAGATTGATTCGTTGGAACAATTGGGTGAAGCACCAGTGGATTGCGGTGCTTTTGTGGGCTCCAGTGGTGTTGCTGCAGGCTCCCTCATCAGTCGCACAAGCGTTGTTTGATTGGCCCCCAACTCGGGTGATGATTCACAACCCTGAAGCAACCGAAGGCTTGCGCAATCGCACCACGATTACAGTTGTGGTTCCTGAGGATGCTGATAACGCCTTGGGCGCGATTGTTTTGCGGCAGTTGCCCAATCTGGATCAGTGGGATTGGGGCCGCCTGGAGCCTTGGGTTTATTTCGGCGACTATTCCCTTCGTGGCAAAGGAGAACGGGGCTTGGCCACCGCCTTTGCTTCAGGTTCTGAAGAGGATTTGAATATCCAATTCAATCCGGCGATTGAGCCGGAGCACACCGTGAATGTTGTGTTCCGTGGCTTTAATCCTCAGTCCAGTATTTATCAATGGTCAACAGAACTCATGGTGGATGGTGAGGACCCCGTCCGTTATCTCGGACCCACCTTGCATCTGAATGTTTATCAGCAGGATCCGTACCGTTAGTTCTTGATTCCTAGAGCAAGTTTGGGTAGGCATTGAGGAGTCCCCAGATCACCAGCGCTGTGATCGAGGCAAAGATCACGGCCGTCCATGCCGCCAGATCGGCGTTGTTGCTGGACCCTTGCAAAAGCTGAAGAAGGCGTGCCATCAGAAGGAATGCAAGCCCTTCGGTTCTGGCTCAGCTGGAGGGCAAATTCCAGTCTTGTATGCGAGTCCTCATACGTTTCGGGGGGCTCGACAGGTCCGAACGCAGTGCTCCAGTCCCTTTAGTGATATTCCCCGGGGTGCTGAATCTTGGTGACGCTGACGCCGGAGGAACTCTTGCCGGAGAACCGCAGCAGTTCATCGCCGGAGACTTCATAACCCAGTTCTTGGGCAATCAGGGCCGCAGCATCGGCGCTCACGGCTTGCAGCACTTGCTCCCTGAGCGAAGGATCTCTGGAGATGTGAGCAAAAAATTGCCGGAGTTGGTCCGTGCTCATGCGGTTGGGGGTGTCGTGCCGATTCTGCCCGGTCTGGTGTTTCCTTTTGCCTGTTGACTGGTGCGCAGATCAGGTCTGATGGGATGACGCAACTAGCGGTGTCTGGCGCCTCCGGCAAAACCGGATGGCGCGTGGTGGAGGAGGCGCTCAAGCGTGGTCGATCGGTCCGAGCCATTGTTCGGCCTGCTTCCGTGCTGCCCTCTGCCCTGGCCCAGGCCGAGCAGGAGGGGCGCTTGGAGGTGCGTCGTCTGGAGCTGGACTCGGCGGAAGCGTTGCTCCATGCGCTGCAGGGCTGCACGGAACTGGTGATCGCCACGGGTGCTCGCCCTTCGATCAATCTGGCTGGTCCCTTGCAGGTGGACGCCTGGGGCGTGCAGGCTCAGGTGCAGGCCTGCCGCTCTCTGGGGCTGAAGCGCGTGGTGCTGGTGAGCTCCCTCTGTGCTGGCCGTTGGCTGCATCCCCTCAATCTGTTCGGCCTGATCCTGGTTTGGAAGCGGGTTGGGGAGCGCTGCCTGGAGCGCAGCGGTCTTGATTGGACCGTGATCCGGCCTGGAGGCCTGAGTGAGGACGACACCCGCAGCACCAAGGAGGGAGTGCTGGTGACCGACGCCGATCAACAGCAGAGCAACAGCATTCCTCGCCGTCTTGTGGCACAGGTCTGCCTGGATGCTTTGGAGCAGCCTCAGGCCTGTGGTCGCATCCTCGAAATCACCAGCTCCCCGGCCCAGCCCCAGCAGACGCTGAGCCAGTGCCTGGATCAGATTCCCAGCCGCTCCCAGATCACGCCCAGATTCTCCTGATGCAATGCGGTGCTAAAGCAGTCGGCCAGCTCCGCCGCGCTGAGTCTGCTGGTCACATCACCATCCGCTTCAAGGTTGGCGCGGAAGTCGCCGCCGGCGGTGTTCCAGGCCGTGTGGGCGTTGCGTTGAACGACCCGGTAAGCCTCCTCTCGGCTCATGCCAGTGCCCACCAGAGCGAGTAGCACCCGTTGGCTGAACACCACACCGCCGTACACATTCATGTTGCGGCGCATGTTCTCGGGGTAGATCCCAAGACCCTTCACCACGCTGGTCATCTCCCGCAGCATGAAGTGCAGGGTCACCGAGCAATCGGGAAGCATCATGCGCTCCGCGGAGCTGTGGCTGATGTCGCGCTCGTGCCAGAGGGCCACGTTCTCAAGGGCAGCAATGGTGTAACTGCGCAGCACCCGGGCCAGACCGCTGATCCGCTCACTGCGGATCGGGTTGCGCTTGTGGGGCATGGCGGAGCTGCCCTTCTGCCCCTTGGCGAAGTTCTCCTCCACTTCCAGCACGTCGGTGCGCTGGAGGTTGCGAATCTCGGTGGAGAAGCGCTCCAGGGAGGCGCCCACTAGGGCGAGGGTCTGCACGTAGTCGGCATGGCGATCCCGGGAGATCACCTGGGTGCTGGCGGTGTCGGGAGTCAGCCCGAGGATCTCGCAGGCGATGGCTTCCACCTGGGGATCGGTGTTGGCATAGGTGCCCATGGCGCCGCTCACCTGGCCCACGGCAACATCCTGCTCAAGCCGTTCCAGCCGGATGCTGTTGCGCTCGGTTTCCGCCAGCCAGCCGGCCACCTTGAACCCGAAGGTGATCGGTTCGCCGTGGATGGCATGGGAGCGGCCGATCATTTCGGTGCCCTTATGGGCCCGGGCCAGTTCGCGCAGGGCATCGGCCAGGGCATCGAGTTCGGTGCGCAGCAGGGCCACGGAACGTTTCAGCTGCAGGGCTACGCCCGTGTCCAGCACGTCGCTGCTGGTCATGCCCACATGGATGTGACGTCCGGCATCACCAACGTGCTCATTCACGTTGGTGAGGAAGGCGATCACGTCGTGGCGCACCTCGGCTTCGATTTCGAGGATGCGCTCCACCTCGAAGCTGGCCTTCGCCTTGATGGTGTCGAGGGCCTCTTGGGGCACGCGGCCAAGCCTGTAGTTGGCTTCGGTGGCAGCGATCTCCACATCAAGCCAGCTCTGGAATTTTGCCTGCTCACTCCAGACGGCTCCCATCTCAGGAAGGGTGTAACGCTCAATCACCGGCGCGCTCGGTTGAACAACCCAATGAATCTATGGGGCCGCCTCCGCGCGACTTGCCCTCAGCGCTGGGCCTCAATGCGTCGCGTTGCTTTTGGGATCTGACTTGTCTTGGAACCCACCCCTGGATGTTCAGTGTTTAGCTCTCAAAATTGCTCCTAAGAATTCACTGGCCCGGAACCGATGGGGACCGGGCCAATCCTGAACAGTGATCTGGCGTTCTGAGCTCAGAGAGCCGTGCTGTCGCGGTCGCCGGTGCGGATGCGAACCACTGATTCCACAGGGCTGATGAAGATCTTGCCGTCACCGATTTCACCGGTGCGGGCGGCATCGGCGATCGACTTAACCACCTCTTCGACGCGGTCGTCCTCGACCACCACTTCAATCTTCAGTTTTTGCAGAAATTCAACGGTGAATTCCGAGCCGCGGTAGCGCTCCACCTGACCTTTCTGGCGGCCGAAGCCCCGCACCTCGCTCACAGTCATGCCGATGATGCCGGCCTCAACCAGCGCCACCTTGACGTCTTCCAGCTTGAAAGGACGAATGATTGCTTCGACCTTTTTCATGGTGGGAATACGGATCTGGTTTCAAGGATGCCGCGGTTCTCAGAGCCGTGCGTGGCCGCTGTTACAGAACGCTGCCGAAGCTTGACTTCCTAGGGTCGCTGATCAGAACTGGCCCCTACAGCCCTTTGACCCAGACCCCCCTCTATGGCGAACGCGCCATCGCCGAAGCCGAGCTGATCTGCTTCGACAACCCCCGGCCTGGGCGCCCCTACGAGGTGTCGATCGAGCTGCCGGAATTCACCTGCAAATGCCCCTTCTCCGGCTATCCCGATTTCGCGGTGTTGCGCCTGATCTATCAACCCGGGCCGCGGGTGGTGGAGCTGAAGGCGATCAAGCTGTATGTGAACAGCTACCGCGACCAGGCGATCTCCCATGAGGAGGTCACCAACCGCATCCTTGATGATCTGGTGGCGGCCACGGATCCGGTGTGGATGCAGCTGGAAGCCGATTTCAACCCCCGCGGCAACGTGCACACCGTTGTGCGTGTGAGTCACGGCACCCGTCAGCCCTGCTGATCGACCCCCCCCTGCTGCACCAGCTGAGGCAATTCAGTGGCGAAGGCGGCGAGGTTGCGGTTGCAGAGGCCACCCACGCTGAGGGTTCCATCGGCTGCGATGGCCCACAGCTGCCGGGTGGCCACGAGGCTCAACCCACCGCCCACCAGCAGCACTGCGAAGCCCAGATACACCAGCGGTACTCCTGGATCACGCTTGAGCAAAAGTCCGCTGGCCGGCAGCACCGCGTCCACCCGCATCGGCAAGCCCTTCACCTCAGCCGCGGGACCACCCGGTTGCAGTCGGGCGAGCTGTTGACCGTCCGCATCGAACACCGTGGCAGGTCCCTGTTCGCTCTCCAGGCTCAGAAACACCGGTTCGGTTCCATCGGGGCGTGTCGGTAGCACAAGGCCCCAGATCTGATCACCCAGCTCCGGATAGGTCTGTAGCGGCAGCTCCAGCACGGGGCTACGCCCGATCTGCAAGCTGATCGTCGCCAGTGACCAATCGGCCTGGTAAATGGTGATGCCCCGGTGCCGCAGCGGGTGATTGACGCTGATCTCGGCATCCAAGCTTTGGTTGGGGCCCTGCAGCTGAAGAGCGGAGCGAAATTGTTCCGTGCGGCCCGCCGGATCTCGATCAATGGCGAAGCGGTCCAGGGTGATGGTCAGTTGGGTTGTGCCATCGCGATCCAGGAGATCGAGGCTGCGGCCGGGGGCCAGGAAGCGCTCCAAGCGGTTCCCCGCCAGTGCCCCCCAGGCTGCGCCAAGCATCAGCAGCACCAGGCCGGTGTGCACGAGCAAGGGCCCCACCCGGCCAATGGCGCCGCGTCGGGCCGCCAGCCGTTGTGGCTTGCGTTGCACCTCCCATCCACCGGCCCGCAGCACCGTCTCCAGCTGCATCAGAGCCCGGCTGGGGTCAGCGCAGGGCTGGCTTTCGGCGATGGCCAATTTGCTCAGCTGGCGTGTGGTGCGGTAGTCGATCCAGCGCCGGGCCGCCATCAGCGCTGGCCACTGACGGCGCCAACTGCAGAGGATCAGGGCGAGACCCAGCCAGGCCAATAGGGCCAGAAACCAGCCGCTGGAATACACATGATCGAGCTGCAACTGCAGCACCTGTTCGCCGTGGAGCAGCCCCAGCCAGGGGGTATCGGCGTAGGCATCGATGTAGCTGGAGGGCGGATCCCCCTGGGGGATGCCGGTGCCCACGGCACTGGCTAGGGCAATCAGCAGCAGCAGCACGATCGCCAGCCGCAGATCGCTGAGCCAGGCGGCCAGGCGTTTCAGTGGGCCCATCCCGTTCGTCATTCCCATCAGCTCCAGCGGGCCAGCAGGGTGAGTAGGCCGCTGGTGAGCAGCACCACTCCACTGGCTGGCGGCACCCAGCGACTGATGCCCCGCAGGGCGAGCAGTTTGGGGATGGCTGCTGCAAAGGTGCCCGCCAGCAGCAGGGGCAGCACCTGGCCGAAGCCGAAGCTGCTGAGCAGGGCCACCCCTGCCAGGGGACGTCCGCTCTGGGCAATCCAGCCCAGCAGCACCGCCAACACGGGGGTGGTGCAGGGTGAGGCCGCCAGCCCGAAGGCCAGTCCTGCTGCAACCGGCGCCAGCGGGGCCGGCACCTTCTGACGCCATTGCTCCGGGTCTGGACCGCTGGGCAGTGGAATCCGAAGCACCCCCAGCAGGTTGAGCCCCATCGCTACCGCCAGGATCGCCACCAATGTGGGGATCAGTGCCGGCACCTGGCCGTAGATCCGGCCCAGCAGTCCGCTGATGCTCCCCAGCACCACCAGGGCACCGACGATGCCGCCGCAGAAGGCGAGGCTGCGCTGCCAGGCCGGTTGGCCATCGTCAAAGCCCGCCAGGTAGGCCAGCGTTACCGGCAGCAAGGACAGGGAACACGGCCCAAGACTGGTGAGGGCGCCGCCACCAAACACCAGTGCCAGCGTCAGTGGGCCTGGATCCGCCAGGGCGCGCTGCAGCAGCTGCTCGCTGCTCTGGGCCAAATCGGAGAGCAGCAGCAGGTCCATAGGTGCCCTTGAGTGTGCAAAGCCTATCCAGGCACGCCGGTCACCAGACCAGGCTCAGCCTTGACGCAACGACCGTTGGCGTCCGTTGGATCGTCCCCCGATCAAACCGGTGGATTCCAGGGAACAGCGGATCAGCAGGCCCAGGATCACCAGGCTCGACATCAGCGAGTTGCCGCCGTAGCTGATCAAAGGCAGTGGCAGACCGGTGGTGGGCATCGCCCCAGAAGCCACCGCGATGTTCAGGATCGATTGGCCCACCAGGATCGTGGTGCAGCCGATGGCCACGAGCCGGGCCTGGTTGCTTCGGCAGCGCAGGGCCACCCGCAGCCCCACCCAGGCCACCAGCATCAGGAACAGCAGCAGCAGCACTGAACCCACGAATCCAAATTCCTCGGCGAACACCGCGTAGATGAAGTCGGTGCTCTGGATCGGCAGGTATTGGAGCTTCTGGGTGGAAAGGCCATAGCCCTGTCCCATCCAACCGCCGGATCCGATCGCCAGCAGGCTCTGCACCAGCTGGTAGCCATCCCCCATCGGGTCGTTCCAGGGATCCAGAAACGACACCACCCGGATCCGTTGGTATTCATTGATCAAGATGCTGGCGGTGCCCAGCAGCGATCCCGCCAGGGCGGTGCCCAACAGGCTGCGCCAGCGCAGGCCGGCCCCCAGGGCCACCATCCAGAGGGTGAGTCCCATTAGGGCCGCTGTGGAGAGATTGGGTTGCTTGAGGATCAGCAGCAGCAGCCCGCCGAAGCTCCCCAGCCAAAGCAGCTTCTGGTCGAGGCTCATGCGGTTCCAGGGGGCGAACAGGTTCGCGGCCTGCAGCACCACGAAGGGTTTCACCAGCTCCGAGGGCTGCATCGGCAGCGGACCGAGCACCAGCCAGCGGCTGGCGCCGTTCACAGTGGTGCCCATCACCAGGGTGGCGGCGATCAGCAGGCAGCCCATCCACAGCCCTGGGCCTGACCAGCGCAGCCATCGCCGCAGGTTGGTGGAGATCGTGATGCCCAGCAAACTCCAGCTGGCCAGGAGCCAGATCGCCTGCCGTTTCAGATAGAAACCGCCATCGCCCATTTCCCGAAGGGCCACCCACCAACTGGCGGACGCCAACACCACCAGCCCTGCCACACTCCAGAATCCCGCCAGCCCCATCAGCAGGCGAGCTTCTGCTGGCCAGAGCTGCCACGGCAAGGGCAGTAGCCGCTGAATCAATGCCAACGTCTGAGTTTCTTGCTTACCCCGTCGTCTCGAAGCTCTTTGTAGGGCTGTCGCCTGACCCAAACGTTTGCTCAACCAGCATCAATGCACCATTGAGCCGTGAAATGCTTGCCTTGCCAAGGCACTGATTGAAGAGAATTGTTGGCTGGGAGTCTTTGCAGGGCTTGATGAGCAGCGGTTTCGCTTATGCAACGTTCAACCGCTCATGCTCAACTTCCCATTGCACGTGGGATCCCCAGGATTGCTGGCGCACCCAGCAGCGTCCACCGCGGCAGTGAAGAACCTGGAAGGGCGGCAGGTCGCAGGGCTGGTTGTCGATTCGCACAAAGCTGCCCGGCTGCAACAGCGGCACCACCTTGGCGGGTTGGGGGCGGTGGTTGGACACGTCCATCGACGCGAATTGAGGCAATCCTCTTGGCAGAACAGGCTCCAGCCGCTGGATCGCCGGTTTTCTTCGGGATCGGTCTGCTTTTATGTCGCAATGGCGTCCAAACAGCGTCTTGATCTGGAACTCCTGACCCGTGGATTGGTCAGTTCACGCCAACAGGCGCAGCAATTGATTCGTGCTGGAAAGGTGCGGGATGGCGCCGGCACCCTGTTGGACAAGCCTGGAACGGAGGTGACGCCGGAGCGAGAACTGCGGGTGGAGCAGCCCCCCCGCTTTGTCTCTCGAGGGGGTGAAAAACTTTTGGCGGGCTTGAAGGCTTTCCCTGTACTGGTGGAGGGGCGCGTTTGCCTGGATGGGGGCATCTCCACCGGCGGCTTCACCGATTGCCTGCTGCAGCACGGCGCTACCCGTGTTTATGGCGTTGATGTGGGCTATGGCCAAACGGCCTGGAGCCTGCGAACCGACGAACGAGTTGTGCTGCGGGAACGCACCAACCTGCGCCATCTGCAGCCCGACGATCTCTATGGGGCCGACGACCCCTGGCCCAGTTTGGCGGTCACCGATGTGTCGTTCATTTCCCTGCGGTTGATTCTTCCGGCGTTGCGCCGGTTGTTGCGGGGTCCAGACACCGATGCTCTGGTGCTGGTGAAGCCGCAGTTTGAGGTGGGCAAGAGTCGCGTCGGCAAGGGGGGCGTGGTCCGTGACCCTGCGGCCCACCGGGATGCCATTGAATCCGTGATTGCAGCGGCAGCAGAAGCGGAGTGGCAGCCCCAGGGCTTGGTGGCTTCGCCGATCACCGGGCCGGCCGGCAACCACGAGTATGTGCTTTGGTTGGGGGAGGGAGATGCCGCTGTTCTTCCGGATCTCGATGCTTTGGTGGCGCAGACCCTCCAGAATTGATGGCCAATAAAAAAGCCCGGTATTGAACCGGGCTCGGAATTCGCTTTGGAGCGGAGTTCAGTTGCCGACGTTGACCTGCTGACCCCCGGTGCAGAGCTCCACCTTGATGATGCGGCCACCCTGCTTTTGGATGCGCTGCTGTTCAGCGAACCAGCTGTCGTAGGGCACCCACTTGGTGAAGAAGGTGTTCTGCAATTCGCGCTGCGTCCGAACCTTTTCAGGGCTGGGAATGCAGGCGGTGACTTTGAACAACCGCATGGGGCTCAGTTGCCGAGGCCGGAGCAGATGTAGTCGAAGTAGACACCCATTTCCTTGCCAGCATCAGGGCCGACCAGGCCTGCGGTGACTTCCTTCATGGCCTGGATGGCCTGAACGGTGGCGCCAATGGGCACACCCAGGGAGTTGTAGGTCTCCTTGAGGCCGTTCAGAACACGCTCGTCGAGGATCGAGGTGTCGCCAGCCAGCATGGCGTAGGTGGAATAACGCAGGTAGTAATCCAGGTCGCGGATGCAGGCTGCGTAGCGGCGGGTGGTGTACATGTTGCCGCCGGGACGGGTGATGTCCGAGTACAGCAGGGCCTTGGCGACGGCATCGCGGATGATGGCCGAAGCATTGGCGCTGATAGTGGCGGCAGCGCGCACGCGCAGTTCACCACTGGCGAAATACGACTCGAGGCTGCTCATCGAAGCCGTGTCCAGGTAGAGGCCCTGGACGTCCGACTTGTTGATGACGTTGGTGATGGCGTCTTGCATGGATCCGTGAGGAGACGAGAGGGAAAATCAGCGAGCGGTTCAGGCGAGGGCGCCAACCACGTAATCGAAGTAGGTGCCGGCTTCCTCTGCGTCGGCTCCGGTGAGAAGGCCCATGGCGACGATCTTCATCTCGCGCACGGCTTCTGCCATGGCTTCCAGGGGAGTGCCCAAGGAGCGGTAGAGCTCTTTCGCGCCGATCACGCCGATCTCTTCGATCGGAGTGACGTCACCGGCGACGATGCCGTAGGTGACAAGACGGAGGTAGTAGTCCATGTCACGCAGACATGTGGCGGTCATCTCTTCTCCGTAGGCGTTTCCGCCGGGGGAGATGACGTCGGGACGCTTCTGGAACAGCTGACCACCAGCCTGCTTGACGATGCGCTCGCGGCTCTCGCACAGGACCTGGGCCACGCGCAGACGGCGTTGACCGCCGGTGACGAAGGCTTTGATCTGGTCGAGTTCGCCAGGGCTGAGGTAGCGGGCTTCGGCGTCCGCGTTGATGATCGAGTTGGAGACGATGCTCATGCAGTTCTGCCTCGAAACAAGCGGCCGCCCGTAGGAGACCGGTATCCGGTGAATAAGGGGTGATCCCGAGGGATCGCGTCTCAGACTAAGGGCTGAGACAGGGGGTCGAAGCGTCGGGAGTGAGACTTGTTCACAACGGTCAACACTGATCGTTGTGGCCCCGCTCCGTTGGGATCGGCTGAGGCATTCTGCGCTGGCGACGGCCTGGGATTTTTGCCCGGGTAACAGTTCTTCACGGCATCGACCGTGGCTCGAAAGCCGTTGCCATCACTGCGGTTTGCGTCATGGTTCGAGAGGCTCCCAAGACGCACAAAATGATCCCGATGAAGCGGCACTTCACCGGGATCCAATGAGAACAACCGCTGGCAATTGGGGCGGTTGTTTGTCAGGAAAATCGCCGTTTGGCTCAGATCGCGTCGCCTGTGGGGGGATTCAGGCCGGCATTGCCGCGGTAGAGCGAAGCCGTGCGCTGGATGGTGGCCTGGCTGACCCCTGAGGCTGTCGACATGCCGTCGATGCAGGGCACGGTTGTGCTGATCCGTTCCGCCAACAGTTCGGTGACAGCTGCACCCTGACCTGCTTGAGCGCGGGTGATCAAGAAGCGGCTGGTCTCTGCTGGGGTGGTGGCCCGTCCCAACAGCGCCAGGCCTGCGGCGGATGCGGCCCGAAGCGGAGCCATGGAGGCGATGCGGTTCTGGAACGCTTCGCTCATGGCCACTTCAGCGATGAAATCAGGCAGGTCGATGTCCTGATTGCGCAGTCGGGACTCGGCGGAGACCAGGCGCTCGCTTTCCGTTGGGACACGGTTCAGCAGTTGCCGATACGTCGCATCGAGCACGGTGCGAAGTTCAGACTCGCTGCAGGGCTGTTTCAGCTCCAGCATGGCCGGGAGCCCTTCCCGCAGCTGGAATCCAGAGGCATCGGCGTTGGCCAGTGCCTGCCCCATGGTCGAGAGGGCCTGGGTCTTGCCAGTCGCCACGGAGCGGCTCTTGACCGTCCATGAGGGGCCATCAAGCTTGCTGGGCTCGGATCCGCTGGCCCGACGCATCGGGAAGCCGGTTTGCTTCGAGGCCAGGCTTTGCTGGCGCACCACCGACAGCCAACGGGAGTCGGCACCGCTGGCGCCACTGGTGGGCGTCCAGGTTCCTTGCGATGCCGACTTGGTGTCGACCAGGTTGCGGGGTGTGATCGTGCCACTGCTGCGGAAGCCTTCCGATGGCTGCGCTTCCGGGCGGCTGCTCAGGGTGAGATCAGCCACGGCAGCGAGGTTGAGCGGGCGGGCCCAGCCGGGGGCACGACGGGCGTTCACATCGCCTGGGGTGATGAATCTCTCGAAGGGGACCGTGTCGGATCCGAATGCTTCGCCGTATTCACGGCTGTCGATCAGGGCGTCCACCACCCCGTAGAAGCCGTGGCGGGCAGCGGTGTCAAACAGGGCATCGATTTCCCAGCGGCCGAAGGTGGGACGTCCCAACAGACGGCGGTGCATCACTTCGATCGCCTTCACGATGTAAAGGCCACTCCAGTAGCGGCGACGGAAGGCATCAGAGCGGGCGACAGCGCGCACGAAATCCTTCAGACAGATGTCACCGTTCTCGAGCCGAGCTTCGGCTGAGCCCATGCGCTCTCCTGCATAGCCACCGTTGCCCAGCACCTGCACATACACCGCCTTGATTACGGCTTGGGTGCTGGCTTCAGTGGTGCGAACACTGGGGTTTCCGCCGCGACGGGGATTGACGGTTCCTCCGGTTGCAATCTGCTGAAGCCGAACCACACGTGGCCCCACCTTGCGGGGGCGGCTGCCGCGGAAGCTGGCGCTGTCCAGCTGTCCGGGGCTGTTGAGACCGTTGCTCACCAGCAGGCGGCGGCTGTCGTAGCCGTAAGGCGCCGGCCGTGTGGCCACCGAAGCGGTTCCGCTGGGGAAGATGGCGCCGTACTGGTTGGCCACCGGATCATTGCCGCCGCCGTAGACGTGCTGATCGGCAAAGGGTTGGCGGTAGGAGGCGTAGAGGGTGACGTATTGCGGCGCGCCATCGAAGGGGGCGCTGAATTTGAAGAGCTTGCGATTGGAGCCCCAACCGGCGCTCTCCTGAGCTTCAGTGCCGAGATCCCGCAGGTAGGGAACGGTTTCCTCACCAAAGGCCTGGGCGTATTCCGAGGAATTCACCAGCACATCCACCAGACCGTTCAGGCCCTGGTCGCTGAGGATCGCGAACGACTTGCGGAATTCCTCAAGGGAGCTGATGCCCCGGCCGAGGAAGTGGCGGTACGCCAGTTCCACCACGCGGCTGTTGACGAAACCGTCGTGGAACTGCTGGCGATATTCCTTGCTGCGGCCGAGGGCGCGAACGAATTCACGCATTGAGATCTGTCCCTGGGCGACGGCACTGGCTTTGTCCGCACAGGGGGTCTGGGAGTAGCCCTTGGCGATGTCGCGCTCAAACACCTGGCGGTAGGCGGCGCGAATGATTTCAGCTTTCTCGGCTCCGGACAGACCGGGACGCATTTCAAACAGCTGGCGTCCCTCTGAGGCCAGGGCATAGATCGCCGGCAGCTGCAGGCCCTGCTGCACTGCACTCCCCTGGCGCTGCTTCGTGCTGGGGGTGGGGATGGCCAGCTCCTGCAACAGCACGTTGAAGCAGTCGATGGTCATCTGACGGGCTTCAGGACGATCCCGCAGCAGTTCCGCTGAAGCAGCCCGCATCTCCTGAAGAGCCACGTTGGTGGCCGCCAGAGAGCAGTTCTCCAGAAGGATGTCCCGCAGCCCCCGGGTGTTCACCGCAAGGATGCTGGGGTCTCCTGCCACCAGGGCATAGCCCACATAGCGCAGGAACCAACCCATGTCGCGGACCGACTTGCGCATGAAGGCCGGGCCGTACTTGGCCACGCTAATGGCGTTGAAACCGGTGGGGAGCACAACCCGCACGTCGGCATCGCCGCCAGCTCCTTCCAGCAGGCGGGTGAGGAAGTTGCCCCGCTTGGTGCTGTTGCTGTCGCCGGTGAAGGTGCGCACCGACTGTTCAAACGCGGCTTGGTCAGCAGCCAGGGGAGTGCCTTCCTGACCAGTTGAACGTGCGGTTTCGCCCGTTGTCAGGGGTGCTTCAAGGAAGGAGAGAGGCGTACCTCCCACAAAAATTCTGTTGGCGGCGCGGGCCACGATGGCCTCGGCGTTGGCCGCAATGATCCGGGACGCTTCGATCCGGTCCTGACCGGTTCGGAAGAAGGTCACAAGACTGTCCAGTTCCCCGTTGTCCGGGAAACGGTCCTGCTGCTCTGCCTGACGGACGCTGGAGAGCGGCAGCGTGTCGAACAGTTGGGGAGACACGCGCGGGCTGCCGCTGCTGGCGGTCACTGTCATCGACGAAAGCAAGCCGGATCGCGCCACGTTACGGCTGCTGGGATGGCCCTCCGTGGCCCCATGAACAAATGTTTGCAGGCCTTGCGGTGCTGCAGGGAATCCACGGGTCTGACGTGAAAAGCTCGCAGGCGCGAAATCAGCGCTGCATGACCCACCCCAAGCCCAGTGATGCTGCGACTCCCGTGGTGAGTGCGTTTTATGACCGCTTCCCCTTCCCGGGGGATCCACTGCAGGACGGCCCCCCACCTGGATACAACTGGCGTTGGTGTCATCGCAGCGTTCTGGCCGCTGTGCACGGCTCGATCCCTGCAGGGATGGAGGCGCCGCGGATCCTCGATGCCGGTTGCGGAACCGGGGTGAGCACCGATTACCTCTGCCATCTCAATCCGGGTGCTGACGTGCTCGGGGTGGACATCAGTGATGGGGCTCTGGCGGTGGCGCGGGAACGCTGCCAGCGCTCCGGGGCGGCCGAGCAAGTCACCTCCCTGCGTCAGGAGCGGCGCAGTCTTCTTGATCTGGCCGACGAAGGGTCGTTTGACTACATCAATTCGGTGGGGGTGTTGCATCACCTGGACCAGCCGGAAGCGGGGCTGCGCTCCCTGGCGGATCGCCTGGCTCCGTCGGGTCTGCTGCATCTCTTTCTTTACGCCGATGCCGGTCGCTGGGAGATACACCGCATCCAGAAAGCGCTGAGTCTTCTGAATGCCGGCACAGGCTCGGAGGGTCTGCATCTGGGGCGGGAGCTGTTCGAGACCCTGCCTGAGGGCAACCGCCTTGCCCGTCATCACCGGGAACGCTGGGCCGTGGACTGCGCACCTGACGCGAATTTCGCGGACATGTACTTGCACCCGCAGGAAACCAGCTACAACCTCGAGCGTCTTTTCGCGTTCATCGAAACGGCGGGTCTGCATTTCGCCGGCTTCTCCAATCCGGAGGTTTGGGATCCATCCCGCCTTCTCCAGGGAGAACTGCTGGAGCGAGCCCAGGCCTTGCCACCGCGTCAGCAGTGGGAGCTTGTGGAGCAGCTGGATCCCGACATCAGCCACTTCGAGTTCTTTCTCTCTGCGGCACCAGTGGAGCGAGCCCGCTGGAGTGATGAGGCCCTGGGCCTTGCCAGCGGTTTGGTTCAGCCCTGCCTCTGGGGGGAACCCGATCCGATTCTTGGTCGCAACATGGAGCCCATTCAGCTCACGGATGCCGACCGCTCCCTGCTGCGGACTGTCGCTGAGCAGCCGGAAGAGAGGCTGGGGGCCCTTGCGTCTCCGGATCAGATCCGCGGTCTTGTGGATCGCCAGCTGCTTCTGTTGCAGGAATAACAGCAGCGAACGCGTGATAGATTCCGCGCGCCATTTCAGGCAGCGCTTGGAAGATTTTTACCGTCTTCAACGTCGCCTGCTGTTGGCCACCGTTCTGGTGTCACTCGTCACGGTTCCGATCGTGGCTCTCACCATGAATCTCTCGGTGGCCGGCAGTGTTCTTGTGGGCTCCTGCGCCGGACTTCTGTACGTGCGCTTGTTGGCTCGCAGTGTGGCCCGGCTCAGTGACCAGTCCCGTGGACTGGGGCGTTTTCAGCTCATCGTTCCAACCCTGCTTGTGGTTGGTTCGGCCAAGCTGCCCCAGCTCGATCTGCTGCCGGCCTTCCTGGGATTCCTTCTCTACAAGCCCGCCCTGATTCTTCAGCACGTCTTCGACGACCGCTGAGTCTGAGCACTTTTCTCTGCACTCATGGCTTTGTTGCCCTTACCACTCCCGTTCGCTGAACTGGAAGTGGGTCACCACCTGTACTGGCAGATCGGCGATCTGTATCTGCACGGTCAGGTGTTCCTGAGCTCCTGGATCCTGATCGGCATCCTCCTGGCTGTGGTGCTTGTCGGCACGCGCGGGATGAAGCGTGATCCGATCGGTCTGCAGAACCTGCTCGAATTCCTCTGGAATTTCATCCGCGACATCGCCCGCGACAACATCGGCGAGAAGTACTACCGCGACTGGCTGCCGTTCATCGGCACCCTGTTCCTGTTCATCTTCGTGAGCAACTGGGGCGGAGCACTGATCCCCTGGAAGATCTTCGAACTCCCTGAGGGTGAGCTCGGCGCTCCCACAGCAGACATCAACACCACCGTGGCGATGGCTCTGCTGGTGTCACTGGCGTACTTCTATGCCGGCCTGAGCCGCAAGGGTCTGCGCTTCTTCGAGCTGTACGTGGAGCCGACCCCGATCATGCTCCCGTTCAAGATCATCGAGGAATTCACCAAGCCTCTCTCCCTCTCCTTCCGTCTGTTCGGAAACATCCTTGCCGACGAATTGGCTGTGGGCGTGCTGGTGTACCTGGTTCCGCTGATCGTGCCCCTGCCTGTGATGCTTCTGGGTCTGTTCACCAGTGCCATTCAGGCTCTGATCTTCGCGACCCTGGCGTCCTTCTACATCGGTGAAGGCCTCCACGAGGCCCACTAAAAGCCGACCTCCTCTATCGCCTGAGAACGGCGATCTGCTAAACACATCCGCGCGCAGGTCCGGCATTGCACCCGGGCCCGTTCCTTCGGGAATGTCCCTGCGCGGGGGGAACCGATCCCCAAGTCCATTCCGTACAGCGCTTCCCAGCGCTTCCCCTTACACCACCCAACATGGATTCCATCACCTCCGCCGCTTCCGTTGTGGCTGCTGGCCTGGCAGTCGGCCTCGCCGCCATCGGTCCTGGTATCGGTCAGGGCACCGCGTCCGGCGGCGCTGTTGAGGGCATCGCCCGTCAGCCCGAAGCCGAAGGCAAGATCCGCGGCACCCTGCTGCTGTCCCTGGCATTCATGGAATCGCTGACCATCTACGGCCTGGTGGTGGCTCTGGTGCTTCTGTTCGCCAACCCCTTCGCCGGCTGATCAGTGCAGGGGGATCGCTGATCTCCCTCCTGAACTTCTTGTTTCGATTCCTTCCCAGCGCACCTTTCCATGACCTGGCTTCTGCTCGCTGAAGCAGGTGTTCCGGAGGGAGGTCTTTTTGACCTCGATGCCACCCTTCCGCTGATGGCGGTTCAGGTGGTTCTCCTCACCTTCCTGCTCAATGTCCTCTTCTTCCGTCCGGTCGGCAAGGTCGTGGAAGATCGCGAGGGCTACATCTCCACTAGTCGTGCTGATGCCAAGCAGAAGCTCGCCCAGGTCGAACGCCTGGAGGCTGATCTGGCTGAACAGCTGAAAGGTGCCCGCCAGGCCGCTCAGGCCGTGATTATCGAGGCGGAACAAGAAGTTGACCGGCTTTACCGCGAAGCACTGGCCCAGGCGGAAGCCGAAGCCAACCGCAGCAAAGAGGAAAGCCGTCGTGCCATCGAGGCCGAGCGTGAGTCCGCCCGAACCCAACTCAAGGGCCAGGTGGATCAGCTGAGCACCACGATCATCAACCGTTTGCTGGCCGCGTGATGTCTCTCAATTTCAATCCGCTCGAAACCAATCTGGTCAACCTGGTCATTGTGATCAGTCTCCTGGTTTGGTTCCTGCGCGGTTTCCTGGGAGGAATCCTGGAACGCCGCCGCGCCGCCATTCTTCAGGACCTGCAGGACGCAGAGTCCCGCCTGAAGACCGCTACTGAAAACCTGAGCCAGGCTCAGTCCGAGTTGGCTGCTGCCCAGCAGAAAGCCGAGAAGATTCGTGCTGATGGTCAGGCCCGCGCCGCAGGCATTCGTGCCGAAGGCGAGAACCGCACCATCTCTGCGATGGCTGCCGTCAAGGCCGGTGCCGATGCTGATGCAGAGGCCGATGCTGCCCGGATCAAGGACAGCCTCCGTCGTGAAGCTGCTCTGGCGGCAATCGACAATGTTCTTGCCCAGCTTCCGGGTCGTCTCGACGCCAGTGCTCAGGCCAAGTTGATCGATTCCACCATCAAAAATCTGGAGAACGCCTGATGCCTCTCCTCAACTCTCTGGCCACCCCCTACGCCGAAGCATTGCTTCAGGTCACCGAAGCCCGAGGTGAGTCTGAAACCGTTGCCGATCAATGCAAGCAACTGCTTGCGATCTGGAACGATTCCGAAGACTTCCGCGACGCCATGGTGTCTCCGGTGCTTGAGCCGGATGCCAAGAAGCAGGCCCTCAAGGCCCTCGTGGGTGAGCAGGTCACCCCGTCCGTTCTCAACCTTCTCAAGGTCTTGGCGGATCGGCAGCGACTCCTTGCCTTCGATGCGGTGATGCTTCGCTACCTCGAGCTCTATCGCGAGCAGCAGGGCATCACTCTGGCTCAGGTCCGCTCAGCCCAGGCTCTCAGCGAAGAGCAGCAAGCGGCCCTCTCCAAGAAGGTGCAGGCCATGGCCGGCACCAATAAGGTCGACATCGACCTCAGTGTGGATCCGTCCCTAATCGGCGGTTTCGTCGTGAGTCTCGGATCTCAGGTGATCGACGCCAGCCTGTCTGGCCAGGTTCGTCGCCTCGGTCTGGCACTCGCCAAGGCGAGCTGACCTCACTTCTTCCTCCACCGCTTCTTCCCCCCCCACTCCCAGCTGGGATCACACGCCATGGTTTCCATCCGTCCCGACGAGATCAGCGCCATCCTCAAGCAGCAAATTGAGGACTACGACAAGTCGGTTTCCGTCAGCAATGTCGGAACCGTTCTCACCGTGGGCGACGGCATCGCCCGCGTTTACGGCCTGCAGCAAGCCATGGCCGGTGAGCTCCTCGAATTCGAGGACGGCACCGAAGGCATCGCTCTGAACCTCGAAGACGACAACGTCGGCGCGGTGCTCATGGGTGAGGGATATGGCATCCAGGAAGGCAGCACGGTGAAGGCCACCGGCAAGATCGCCGCTGTTCCCGTGGGTGAAGCCATGCTGGGCCGGGTGGTGAACTCCCTGGGCCGTGCCATCGACGGCAAGGGTGAAATCGCCACCAGCGAGACGCGCCTGATCGAATCCATGGCGCCCGGCATCATTCAGCGCAAGTCGGTGCATGAGCCGATGCAGACCGGCATCACCGCCATCGACGCGATGATCCCCGTCGGCCGTGGCCAGCGCGAGCTGATCATTGGTGACCGCCAGACCGGCAAGACCGCCATCGCGATCGACACGATCCTGAACCAGGCGGATCAGGACATGATCTGTGTCTACGTCGCCGTGGGTCAGAAGGCTGCTTCCGTGGCCAACGTTGTTGAAGTGCTGCGTGAGCGTGGCGCCCTCGACTACACCGTGATCGTGGCGGCCAACGCCTCCGAGCCCGCTGCGCTGCAGTACCTGGCTCCTTACACCGGCGCCTCCATTGCCGAGTACTTCATGTACAAGGGCAAGGCCACCCTGGTGATCTACGACGATCTCTCCAAGCAGGCTGCTGCCTACCGCCAGATGTCGCTCCTGCTGCGTCGTCCGCCCGGTCGTGAGGCCTACCCCGGCGACGTCTTCTACTGCCACAGCCGTCTGCTCGAGCGTGCAGCCAAGTTGTCTGACGCCATGGGCAAGGGTTCCATGACCGCCCTGCCGATCATTGAGACCCAGGCCGGTGACGTTTCGGCCTATATCCCCACCAACGTGATTTCGATCACGGATGGTCAGATCTTCCTCAGCTCCGACCTGTTCAACTCCGGTCTGCGTCCTGCGATCAACGTGGGTATCTCCGTGAGCCGGGTGGGCGGTGCTGCCCAGACCAAGGCCATCAAGAAGATTGCCGGCACCCTCAAGCTGGAGCTGGCCCAGTTCGACGAGCTGGCCGCCTTCTCCCAGTTCGCTTCTGACTTGGATGCCTCCACCCAGCAGCAGCTGGAGCGCGGCAAGCGTCTGCGTGAACTGCTCAAGCAGCCTCAGTTCAGCCCCCTGATCCTGGCTGAGCAGGTCGCCATCGTTTACGCCGGTGTGAAGGGCCTGATTGACGACGTCCCCGTCGACAAGGTTGTTGATTTCTCCCGCGAACTGCGTGAGTACCTCAAGTCCAACAAGGCTGAGTTCATCACCGAAATCCAGGAGAAGAAAGTGATGAGCCCTGAGGCTGAGGCGATCCTCAAGGACGCCATCACCGAAGTCGTGTCCACCATGGTCGCCTCCGCGGCCTGAAGGAGCTGCCGACATGGCGAATCTCAAGGAAATCCGAGACCGAATTAAGTCGGTCAAAAACACCCGCAAGATCACCGAGGCCATGCGCCTGGTGGCTGCGGCCAAGGTGCGCCGCGCCCAGGAGCAAGTGCTCCGCAGCCGTCCCTTCGCGGATCGGCTGGCCCGGATCCTGGAAAACCTCCAGTCCCGCATGGGTTTCGAAGATGCGGCATCTCCCCTGATGCAGCAGCGCAATGTGGAGACCATCACCCTGGTGGCGGTCACCGGCGATCGCGGCCTCTGTGGTGGCTACAACGCCAACATCATCAAGCGCACGGAACAGCGTTTTGCTGAGCTGAAGGGAAATGGCTTCGACGTGAAGCTGCTGCTGATCGGCACCAAAGCCATCGGCTACTTCACCCGTCGGGACTACCCGATCCAGGCCACCTTCTCCGGTCTGGAACAGGTGCCCACCGCCGATGAGGCCAACACGATCTCCACGGATCTGCTGGCTGAGTTCCTGGCCGAAAGCACCGACCGCGTCGAACTGATCTTCACCAAGTTCATCAACCTGGTGAGCTGCAAGCCCGTGGTTCAGACCCTTCTGCCTTTGGATCCTCAGGACATCGCTGATCCCGAGGATGAGATCTTCCGTCTCACCACCAAGGACGGCCTTCTGACGGTGGAGCCTGGTGCAGGCCCTGCCAACACCGAGCCGAAGATTCCTTCGGACATCGTGTTTGAGCAGACCCCTGAACAGTTGCTGAATGCACTGCTTCCGCTGTATCTGCAGAACCAGATGCTGCGTTCCCTGCAGGAATCGGCAGCCTCCGAGCTGGCCAGCCGGATGACGGCCATGAACAACGCCAGCGACAACGCCAAGGAATTGGCCAAGAGCCTCACCCTTGACTACAACAAGGCCCGTCAGGCTGCGATTACCCAGGAGATCCTGGAAGTTGCAGGCGGTGCGGCCGCTGTTGGCTAACCATTTCGGTTGATCTTTTCGGTCGATCGATTCATAGACAGCCGGTCCTTAGGGGCCGGCTTTTTTGTGCTGTGTTTACGGTGAAGCGGAGCGGTTTGAGGGCGTGGGCGTGCTTCAGCTTCATCAGCTCTTCCCCACCGTCGTGGCAACGACGCAACTTCCTCTCGACACTCTGCAGCAGGCGTCCTGCATGCAGGCTCTGCTGGAGCTTCGCGGCGAGGCCGAGGGCAACCCGCATGAAGGCTGCGCCTGGACGGGGGACCTGCATGGGGTGTGGCAGCTGCATCAACAGCAGCCCTTTCAGGCCTTGGCTCAGTTGGTGGTTGAGCAGGCCTGGAGTTATCTCGATTCGCTTGGGTTTGCGCGAAGCCAAGTGGCCCTGCATCTGCAGCGTTGCTGGCCGGTGATCAGTGATTGGGATCAAGCGGTTGGCCGCCACCATCACCCCAATGCCCATCTCAGCGCTGTTCTTTACCTCTCGGGTAACGGCTCGGGAGAAGAAGGCATGTTGCGGCTGCATGCGTCCGATCAACCAAATGAGTTGGTGGCGGGTTTGGCGGTGGGTTACGGCGGCCCGATTGTTGAAGGCCACCCGTTCAATCAGGCCCACTGGGATCTGGCCCCACGCCCCGGTTTACTGGTGCTGTTTCCGTCGAGCCTGCACCACAGCGTTCTGCCCAACGACGCCCCGGACGAGCTGCGCTGTTCCATCAGTTTTGATTTCGTGCTGACAGCACCCGTGCAGGGTGGTTCGCCGGAATATCTGGCGCCCCACCCTCGCCATTGGGACTCGCTGGACGAGCCCATTGCCTGAGAGAATGCGGCGTCTTCCTTGTTGAGCCCGGCATGTCCGACGTGGCCACTTACACCGTCCGCGCCGAGTTCGAAGGCGAAACCCACAGCTTTCCCTGCCGCGCAGACCAGACGGTGCTGAATGCTGCTGAGGCTGCTGGCATCACCCTCCCCAGCTCCTGCTGCTCCGGGGTGTGCACCACTTGTGCTGCGGTGATCAGCGAGGGCAGTGTTGAGCAGCCCGATGCCATGGGCGTGAAGGGTGAGCTTCAGCAGCAGGGCTACAGCCTGCTCTGTGTGGCCTTCCCGCGGGCTGATCTCACCCTCAAGGCGGGGCAAGAGGATGCGCTCTACGAAGCCCAGTTCGGTCAATACCAGAAGTGAGGCTCCACAGCCTGCAACGGCAGTTTCCTTGGCCCGCTGATGTGCCATTGGTTGAGCTGCGCAGCTGGATCCGTCAGCAGTTGGCTCAGGAGGGTGATCTGCTGCGGTGGGCTCTTACCGCAGTGCACTCCAGTGCCGATGGTGCTCGCACCCTTCAAGTGGAGGCAGTGATCAGCGCGTGAGCTCGGCACCGATGCCAACGCTGATGCTGGTGCCCACGGGCATCGGCTGTGACATCGGTGGCTACGCCGGTGACGCCCTGCCGTCTGCACGGTTGCTGGCTGCAGCGAGCGGCTGCCTGATCACCCATCCCAATGTGATGAACGGGGCTTCGCTGTATTGGAGCGATTCCCGCGTGCTCTATGTGGAGGGTTATGGCCTCGATCGGTTTGCCGTGGGTGACTGGGCCCTGCGGCCGGTGCGAAGGCAACGGATCGGCTTGCTGCTGGATGCCGGTATCGAGCCCGAGCTGGCCCAGCGCCAGATTCAGGTGGCTGAGGGCTGCCGAGCCAGCCTGGGTTTGGAGATCGGCCCGGTGGTTTCCACGGATGCGCCGCTTGAGGTGACGCTTGAGTGTGGTGCCAGTGGCGCCAGCTGGGGGCGATTGGGGCGTCCTGATGCCTTGTTGCGGGCCGGTGAACGCTTGAAGCAGGCCGGGGCGACGGCGATTGCAGTGGTGGCCCGCTTCCCGGAGGATTCGGAGAGTGACGCGTTGGCGGCGTATCGACAGGGCAGTGGCGTGGATGCTCTGGCCGGTGCTGAAGCGGTGATCAGCCACCTGCTGGTGCAGCACCTGCAGATCCCCTGTGCCCACGCGCCCGCTTTGGACCCTTTGCCCCTGGATCCGCAGCTGGATCCAAGGGCGGCGGGTGAGGAGCTCGGCTACACCTTCCTGGCCTGCGTGCTGGTGGGGCTGTGCCGGGCACCGGATCTGGTGAGCGCCCCCCGGCAGCCTGGCGATCTTGATGCGACGCAATTGGGGGCTGTTGTGGTGCCCGCAGGCGCCCTGGGGGGTGAAGCGGTGCTCGCTTGTCTGGAACGGAATGTTCCGCTGATCACAGTGGAGAACCCCGCGGTGCTCTCGGTCACGGCCGATGCCCTTGGCTTGAGCCAGGGCGTTCTCCATGCAAGCAGTTACAGCGAGGCAGCAGGGTTGGTGCTGGCGCTGCGGGAGGGCTTGAGTCCGGCGTCCCTGGGCCGGCCACTGCCAGCACTGCAACGGTTGGATTGATGCCTGGCGGTTTCGGCGGAGTCTCCAATCAGAGCTCTTGCCCCTGTGGGGGTGGTGTTTATCGCAGCTGCTGCGGGCCCTTGCATCGCGGCGATCAGCGTGCCGAAACGGCTGAACAGTTGATGCGATCCAGATATTCAGCGTTTGCGCGCGGCGAGATCGACTATCTGCTGGCCACCCATCCCGAGCCTGATGTTCCAGCACAGCAGCGGCGGCGTTCCCTGGAGCGGAGTTGTCGGCAGACCCGTTGGCTCGGCCTGAAGGTGCTTGAGGTCAGCGCCGGCGGCCCGCGGGATCTGGAGGGAACGGTGCGGTTTGAAGCCCGTTACCGCGGTGGGGTGCTGAAGGAAACCTCCCTGTTTCAGCGGCGCGACGGCGCGAAGGATGGTCCTTGGCTTTATGTGGGTGCACTCCACTTGGAGGGCTAACGCAGGCAGGCCATCGGATGCCGCGGCGGCACCCCAAGTGCTTTGGCCACGCCGGGGTGGCAGACCGATCCCTGCACCGTGTTCAGGCCGGAGATGAGTTCCGGTCGTTCCGTTACCGCCTCCTCCAGACCTCGTCCGGCGATGCCCAGGATGTACGGGAGGGTCACGCTTACCAGGGCTTCGGTGGAGGTGAACGGCACCGCACCAGGCATGTTGCCCACGGCGTAGTGCTGCACGCCGTGGATGGTCACGGTGGGATCGCGGTGGGTTGTCTCCTGGCTGGTGGCGATGCAGCCGCCTTGGTCGATGGCCACATCCACGATCACCGAACCGGGCCGCATCTGCTTCACCATCTGCTCGTCCACCAGGGTGGGGGCCCGCCCACCGGGGGTAAGCACGGCTCCGATCACCAGATCCGCCGTTGGCACCAACCGTTCCAGAAGCCCGCGGCTGCTCACCACACTCATCAAGCGACCGCGCCGGTCGGCCTCCAGGCTGCGCAACCGCTGGGGTGAGCGGTCGAGCAGCAACACCTCGGCATCCATGGCGGCGGCCGTTCGTGCGGCATTCCATCCCACGGTGCCGGCGCCAAGCACCACCACCCGGGCCGGTTGCACGCCGGTGCAGCCCCCCATCAGCACGCCGCGGCCGCCGTGGGGTTTCTCCAGCAGGTGAGCTCCAACCTGGGCCGCCAAGCGCCCCGCGATTTCGCTCATCGGTGCCAGCAACGGCAGGCTGCCGTTCTCCAGCTGCACGGTTTCGTAGGCGATGGCAGCGGTGCCTGCCTCCAGCAGAGCCTCGCCAACGCTGGGATAGGCGGCCAGGTGCAGGTAGGTGAACAGCACCATGTCTTTCCGCAGATAGACAAATTCCTCCGCCTGCGGTTCCTTCACCTTCACCACCAAATGGGCGCCCCAGGCCTCGTCGCGGCTCACCATTTGGGCACCGGCGGCGGCGAAGGCGTCGTCACCGATTCCCGCTCCAGCCCCGGCTCCGGTTTCGATGCGCACCTCCAAGCCTTGGCTCACCAGTTCCCGCACCGCATCGGGAGTCAGCGCCACGCGCTGCTCATCGAGCTTGATCTCCTTCGGCACACCGATGCTGGCCATCGGGGCCGAGAGAACGGAGGCTGCCATGGCGGCTTCAAGGAGATCCCTTCAATCTGGCTCCGCTGCGCGCAACCCGCCACATCTCAAGGGTGGGATTGCTTTAGGCCGCTGCAATGGGCAACCGCCAGCCGCTGCCGAAGGCCTGGGGACTCACTTTGAGCAATGGTGCCGCCTGGCGTCGCTTGAACTCGGCCCGTTTCAGCAGCCGTTCCACCCGCTCCACCAGGGCGGGATCATGGCCGGCCGCCACCAGGGTGGGTCCAGACTGGCGCTCCTGGATCAGGGCTTTGAGCAGGGCGTCCAGAGCGTCGTAGTCGGGCAGGGAGTCGCTGTCTTTCTGGTTGGGCCTTAGCTCGGCGCTCGGTGGTTTGCGTCGAATCGCCTCCCCCACCAGCTCCCCGTGGGTCGGCAGTCCCAGCGCCTGGCGGCAGCCCCGGGCTGCCTCGCTGTCGAGCCAGTCGCACAGGGCAAACACGCTGGTTTTGTAGAGATCGCCAATCACCGCAAGCCCGCCGTTCATGTCGCCGTAGAGGGTGCAGTACCCCACGGCCAGCTCGGATTTGTTGCCGGTGGTGAGCAGCAGTTGGCCCTGCTGGTTGGCCACGGCCATCAGCAGGGTGCCGCGAATGCGTGATTGCAGATTTTCCGCCGTCACGCCCTGGGGCGTTTCCCCCAGCGGTGCGGTGAGAGCCTGGTCGTAGCCCTCCATCAGGCCGGCGATCGGCACGGTGTTGGTCTGCAGTCCCAACCGTTCGGCCAAGGCCAAGGCGTCGTCGATGGATCCAGCCGAGCTCCAGGGGGAGGGCATCAACAGCGCTGAGACCGCCTTGTTCCCAAGGGCTGCGCTGGCGATCACGGCCACCAGCGCTGAGTCGATACCGCCGCTCAACCCCAGCAATGCCTTGTTGAACCCGCATTTCCGGGCGTAGTCACGCACCCCAAGCACCAGGGCGCGGAACAGCCGCTCCAGGGGATCCATGGGTTGAATCTGGCCGTGGGACTGCACAGGGGTGGGATGACCGCTGTCCCAGATCGCCAGGTATGCCTCACAGACGGGGAGCTCCAGCTGCACGGCGCCATCGGCTCCCACCACAAAACTGGCCCCGTCGAACACCAGCTCGTCGTTGCCCCCCACTTGATTGAGGTAAATCAGTGGGCAATTGAGGCGTTGCGCCGCCGCCGCCGCCAGCTGTTGGCGCAAGGCTGGCTTGGAGGCATCGAAGGGGGAAGCCGCCAGATTGATCACCAGATCCGGCTGTTCGGGGATCAGTTGATCGATGGGATCCGGTCCGTCCAGGCGCTCGCGCTGCAGGCCGTCATCTACCCAGAGGTCTTCGCAGATGGTGAGGCCCAGTCGCTTCCCATTCGGCAGGCTGAGCAGGCAGGGGCCATCACCGGGGCGGAAGTAGCGCCGCTCATCAAAGACGTCGTAACTGGGCAGCAGCTGTTTCTGGGCAATCGGCCGCCAGCCCAGGCGATTCACCAGCACCACACCGTTGTGCAGCCGTGGACTGCGGGCATCTGATGCGGGAAGCGCAGCTCCCACCAACAGGGTGACGCTGCTGTTCAGTTGGTTCACCAGCCACTGCAGCACCGTGTTCTGTTTCTGGATGCGGCTGGGCTCGAGCAACTGGTCCCGAGGGGGATACCCCCAGAGGGAGAGTTCAGGGGTGAGCACCAGATCAACAGCCTGCTCTTCCGCCCTGCGCACGGCCTCCAGAATCCGCTTCGCGTTGCCCTCGAAGTCGCCGACCACGGGGTTGAGTTGCGCCAGGGCAATGCGCATCAGCAGAGGCTCCCCGAAAGGCCGTACAGATTGTGCTGGAGCAACAGCGGCCACACCGCTTCAGGGATCTGAGCTTGATTCGGTTGCTGGCGCAGTTGCGAACTGGCGGTGGCGGGAACCTCCAGATCCAGCAGCTCCACCTGTCCGCCCAGATCGCGCAGGGCCTGCAGCGTCGCCTCCTCGAGGGGCCAACCCTTGCGGGGGGCGATGGCCAGGCGGCACTGCGGCAGCCAGCAATCGCTCTGTTTCCAGCGGGGAATCTGGCCAGCGAGATCGCTGCCCACCACAAACACAAGGTTGCGATCAGGCCAATGCTGGGCGGCCCGTTGCAAGGTGATCAATGTGTAAGGGCTGCTCAGATGCTGAGCCAGCTCGAGACGTTCATCCTGCAGTTGCTGCACCAGCTGGCCGAGCAGCATCGCTCGCATCTCCAGGGGGGCATCGTGCTGTTTCAGGGGATTGTCGCTGGCCCAAGTCGCCACCTGGCCGTAGCGGTTCAACAGCCCCTCCAGCAGCACCTGGTGGCCGCGGGTGGGTGGATCGGCGCTGGTGCCCAGCAAAGCGATGGCAGCAGCGGTCATCTCAGGGCAGCAGTGGTTGCAGATCCTGCTCCAGGGCTTTGGGCCAGCGCAACAGCCAGTGGTGCACCACGGGATCTCGTTCGGCCAGGCGGCGTAACAGCGCACCGGGTTGTCCACCGCGCCGTCGCAGCAACTGCTGCGCCACCAGACGCCCCGTTCGGCGGCTGGCATGCACCGCCAGGGCGGCCTGGGCCAGGGCCACCGGGGCTGCAGGGGCCATGCTGGCGCCGCCGCTCACCGGCACCAGCAGCAGCAGGGCCTGCTTGAGGGCCGCCAGCCCCAGCTGCACCCCGCCCAACAAGGCGTTGTGGCTAGAGAGTCGGGTGAGCAGCAGCCGTGCCGCCGCTGGCGTCATCGGCAGGTTGTAGAGACGGCTGAGCTGCAGCACCAGGGCGGTGTCGCAGGCCATGCCTCCGGCCATGTCCAATGCCATTACAGGGTTGACGGCCACGCCGGTGGCTTTAGCTGCTGCATAACGACCGATCAGGCTCTGGGCCGTGCGGCGGTGCTGTTGCAGCCGCAGTGCTTGGCAGGCCCTCTGGAAGCGGTCGGCCTGGCGCAGCGACTGAATCGCCAACAGCAGGGTGCCTTCGTTCTCCAGCTGCCGGCAGAGCTGCTTCTGCAGATCCTGCACCTGCGGCGTCGTGATCGTGCTGCGCACCCGCCCATCGGCCTGGATTTGGGGGGTGCGGGGCGCTGCCGCTGCCGCGGTGATCGGTAGATCCACCGGCAGCCGGGCGCGGATGCTGCGCAGCAGTTCGGCACGTTCCTGCTCTGGCCAGCGGTCGCTCCGGTTGAGCACCAGCTGCACGGGCTTGCCGCTCTCCAGCAGCGTTTGTAAGGCCTCCAGGTCGGCCCGGGTCAGGTCGCTGTCTACCACCAGCAGCACCAGATCAGCCCCCATGGCTACGCGGGAGGCCAAGCGAGCCCGCCCGGCGGCATCGATTTCATCAATGCCGGGGGTGTCCACCAGTTCCACCCTGGTCAGCCCGGCAATCTCCACGGGCCAGTCCACCGCCTGCTGATGGCGGGTGCTGCCGTGGGCGACATCCGTTGCCAGAAGTGGCCGGCGGATCAAGGCATTGATCAGGCTGGATTTGCCGACCCCCACCCGACCAAACAGAGCAATGCGCAGGCGTCGTTGCTGCAGCCGTTGCAGCTGACGATCCAGCAGCCGCAATTCACCCCCCAGCAGTCCCTGGTCTCGTGGGCTCAGCTGAAGCTGACTGCGCCAGTGCTCCAGCAGCAGCTGGCAGCGCTCAACGGTATGGGGCGGGGTGGGTTGCATCCCGCTCATGCTGCCGGCTTGCGCCACCAGCCGGCCAGCACGGCCAGCACCGATTCGGCACCGATCACGCCGACAAAGCCACCGAATTCATCCACCACCACGCGCACACCACCGCTGTCGCGCCGGAAGCCCGTCAGCAGCCGGTCAGCCCGGATCATCTCGGGCACGTATTCCACTGGTTCGCAGAGGTCAACGGGTGTGAGCAGGCCGCGGTTCTCCAACAGGGCGGTGAGCACCCGCTCGCGGCTGGCCACGCCAAGCACCTTGTCCACTTGATCGCCCAGCACCACCCACCAGGGGTCGTTCGTGCTCATCAGCTTGGCCCGCTGGGCTTCGATGCTGAGGCTCCCATCCAGGGTGGGCGCCGCTACCCGCGGCGTCATCAGATCGCGGGCGGTGAGGTCGTTGAGCTGAAACACCTTGCCGATCATTGCGGCTTCATCGGCTTCGATCTCTCCCTTCTGGGAGCCCAGGCGAGCCAGCAGACGGATCTCCTCTTCATTGGTGCTGAGTTCCGCTTCGGCGGTGATGGCCGGCAGCATCCGTTCCAGCAGCAGCACCAGCGGCCTGAGCACCAGGCCGAGCCAATGCAACAGGGGTGCGCTGGCCAGGGCCACCGGCAGGGCCAGACGGCTTCCGAGGGCTTTGGGCAGGATTTCACCCAGCAGGATCACCAGGACAGTCAGACCCACTGAGAACACCGGCAGTGCCACACCGCTGATGTTGCGCTGCTCGAACACCCAGGCGGCATAACCGCCCAGCATCAGGCTGCCGAAAATGTTGAAGCCGTTGTTGGCGATCACCAGAGCCGACAGGGTGCGCCCCAGCCGTTGACGTAACTGCGCCAGCCGCCGGGCCCCGGCCACGGGACGTTCCCGGGCCGCCAGCTCGTGCACTCGGATTGGACTCACGGTCAACAGGGCGGCTTCCACTCCGGAACAGAGGGCCGAACCCAGCAGCACCACCAAAACCAGCAGCAACAGCACCAGGAGATCGGAGCTCATTGCCGTCTGAAACTCCTTGCATCGTAGAGGCCCTGGCCAGTTCGGCCTTGCTAACTGCCATCCTGTTCCCTGAACGCTCTGCTGCTGTGAACGGTTTCGACTCCGGCATCCACGCGCGTCGTCGCGCCCTGTTCATGGAGCAACTCGGCGCTGCCGCCGCGGTGATTCCGGCCGCGGCATTGGCGACCCATCACGCCGACTGCGAATGGCCCTTCCGGCAGGACAGCGATTTCTTTTATCTCACCGGTTTTGATGAACCGGATGCGGTGGCTTTGCTGCTGCCGCATCGACCTGAGGGCGAGCGCTACGTGCTGTTTGTGCAGCCCAAGGACCCGGCGGCTGAGGTGTGGACCGGCTTCCGCTGGGGCACCGAAGGCGCGGTGGAGCGCTATGGGGCGGACCTGGCCCATCCGCTGGATCAGCTGAGCGAAAAACTGCCCGAGTACCTCGCCGGTGCCGAAGCCATCGCCTTCCGGGTGGGCCGCCATGCATCGGTGGAATCGATGGTGCTTTCGGCCTGGGTGCGGCAACTGGACACCTATGCCCGCACGGGGATGGCGGCCCTGGGCCTGGTGGCACCAACACCGATCCTGCATCGCCTGCGGCTGCGCAAGGAGCCCCATGAGTTGGAGCGTTTGCGGGAGGCCTGCCGCATCTCCTCAGAAGCCCACGAGCTGGCCCGATCGATCACCCGCCCGGGCATGAACGAAGCCGAGGTGCAGGCGGCGATGGAGGCCCACTTCCGCAGCAACGGGGCCCGCGGTCCGGCCTACGGATCCATCGTCGCTGGCGGTGATAACGCCTGCGTGCTGCACTACACCGCCAACACGGCCCCGCTGCAGGACGGTGACCTGCTGCTGATCGATGCCGGTTGTTCGCTGGAGGATTACTACAACGGCGACATCACCCGTACCTTCCCGGTGAATGGCCGCTTCACGGCGGAACAGCGGGAGCTCTACAGCCTGGTGCTGGAGGCTCAGGAAGCTGCGGTTGCCGTTGTGGCTCCAGGTGGCACGGCGGAGGCGGTGCACGACACCGCTCTGCGAATTCTGGTGGAGGGCCTGGTGGACCTGGGCCTGCTGATCGGGGATGTGGACGGCATCATCGAGCGAGGCGACTACCGCCACCTGTACATGCACCGCACCGGCCATTGGCTTGGTCTGGATGTGCATGACGTGGGGGCCTACAGGCTCGGTGAGCAACCTGCGCCGCTGGAGCCAGGCATGGTGCTCACCGTTGAGCCCGGTCTTTACGTCAGCGATCGCCTCAGTGTGCCGGAAGGACAGCCAGAGATTGACGATCGCTGGAAAGGCATCGGCATCCGCATCGAAGACGACGTTGCCGTCACCGAGACCGGCCATGAGGTGCTCACTGCCGGCGCCCTCAAGAGCGTTGCTGCGATGGAGCGCTGATCGCCTCGATCAGCGGGGAGTTTCGCGGACCGCAGTTGCCCTTATCCCGCAGCTCCTTCCCAGTGCAAGAGCGCTTCAGTGGTCGTCAGCACTTGATCGGCGCCCGCTTCCCGCAGCCGTTGCTCATAGATGTCGCGCGCCGCAGCCTGCTCTGGGGTTTGTAGGTGAGGCGGTGCCACCGCCAGGCTTACGAATGGTTGTTCCGGCCAGCGTTCCCGGGCCTGGATCACGGTGTTCACATCGGCCACGGTGTCGCCGAGATAGGCCACCTGAACTCCCTCGGCACTGGCCCCCAGTGCTTTGGCCAGGCGGATTAAGCCTGTGGGGTCCGGTTTGTCGGGGGCATCCCCCATCGCGATCAGGGGCGGGTCCTGGAGCCCCAGGCGCTGCTGAAGTACGAAGCGGGCTGAGGGTGGTTCAGCTCCACTCACAAATCCCCAGCGCAACTTGCGCTTCGACAGCGTTGCGAAAAAGCTGGCGTCCACCAGAAGAGGCTCATCACCGATGAAGCCCGTCCATTGGCTGGGGTCTCCGTCCGGATCTCCGCCGAAGTAGAAGCCGCTGAACACATCGATCAGCGCGGCGCGATCCGGCAGCTCAGCACCATGGCGCCGCAGCAGTTCAAGGCTGGCGTCCCAGTCGTTGTTCCAGGCTCCTTCAGCCTTTAACGCATCGATGACATCAGCGCTGGGCTGCCAACCGCAGTAGTGCTGCACAGTGCATTGAAGGGCCCGTCGATAGCTGCCCGCGACATCGCGGATCACACCATCGATGTCGAACAGCAGGATGGTTGGGGATCCCAGAACGTCCAATGTGGAGCGGCTGGTAGGTTAGTTGTTTGTATTTCTGTCTTGAGCGCTGACACCATGACGGTCACCGAAGGCGCTGCCCCTACCGACCAGGAGGTCGCGACTCCGTCCGCCGACGCGGCTGAAGGCGCCACCCAGGCAGCTGAAACCACTGAAAAGCCTGCAGCCAGCGAAGCTGAAGGCCGTCCTGTGCTGAAGGGCGCCGCCGCGGCTCTGGCCACGGCCACCATCGATGCTGATGGTGTTCCTTCTGGTTACACCCCCAAGGCCGATGAGGGCCGCTTCCTGCTGAAAATCCTCTGGCTTCCCGACAACGTGGCCCTTGCGGTTGATCAGATCGTTGGCGGTGGCCCCAGCCCCCTCACCTCCTACTTCTTCTGGCCCCGTGAGGATGCTTGGGAAAGCCTCAAGACCGAGCTGGAAGGCAAGAGCTGGATCACCGACAACGAGCGGGTTGAAGTGCTCAACCAGGCCACTGAGGTGATCAACTACTGGCAGGAAGAGGGCAAAGGCAAGAGCCTCGACGAGGCCAAGGCCAAGTTCCCTGACGTCACCTTCTGCGGTACCGCCTGATTCCGCTTTTCAATTTGATGATGCAAACCTGCCTTCGGGCAGGTTTTTTTTATGCCTTCCCTTGGCTTGGCTGGTTTGTTTGGTGTTGGGAAAACGAAAGGACAAACCACACCACAAAAAAGGCCAGGAGCGCTAACCCCTGGCCTTTTGTGACGTCATCCTTGAAACAGGGGGATGAATCAGTCGGAGGTTTTGCTGGCCTGAAGGCGAGCGCGGGCTTCATTCAGCTGTTGCTGCGCCTTGAGTTTCTCCGGCGAAGCAGGTTGGCCTTCCATGCCAGCCACCACGGTGGAGGCCTTCTGGAAAGCGGCTTCGGCGGCAGCGGCATCGATGGAGCTGCCCAGTTCGGCCTTGTTCACCAGAACGGTGACTTCATCAGCATCCACTTCGGCAAAACCACCCATCAGAGCGATGGAGTTCCAGGCACCGTTGGCACGCACCCGCAGCACACCGATGTCGATGGCGGTGAGCAGGGAGATGTGGCCGGGCAAGATGCCGAGTTGACCGGTGGTACTGGGCAGGATCACCTCGTCGGCGCTGCCATCAAAGACGTTCTGGTCTGTTGCCAGCACGCGGAGGGTGAGGGACATGAACCTTGGTTCGAAAAGAGAACGGACTGTCGAGAAACACGTGATCGGGGGTGTGAATCACACCCCCGCAGGGATCACTTGGTTTCGGCGGCGATCTTCTCGGCCTTGGCTTTCACTTCCTCGATGTTGCCCACCAGGTAGAAGGCGGCTTCGGGGAGGCTGTCCAGCTCACCGGAAAGGATCTGGTTGAAACCAGCGATGGTCTCCTCCAGCTTCACGTACTTGCCAGGCATGCCGGTGAAGATTTCAGCCACGAAGAAAGGCTGGGAGAGGAACTTCTCCACCTTGCGGGCACGGTCCACGGTGCGACGGTCGTCTTCCGACAGTTCGTCGAGACCCAGAATCGCGATGATGTCCTGCAGTTCCTTGTAGCGCTGCAGGGTGGACTGCACGGCGCGGGCGGTGCGGTAGTGCTCGTCACCCACCACAGCTGGCTGGAGCATGGTGCTGGTGGAATCCAGAGGATCCACAGCGGGGTAGATGCCCTTGGAAGCCAGGGCACGGTTCAGCACCGTGGTGGCGTCGAGGTGAGCAAAGGTGGTGGCTGGTGCGGGGTCGGTCAGGTCGTCAGCAGGCACGTAAACGGCCTGGATCGAGGTGATCGAACCTTCAACGGTGGACGCAACACGCTCTTGCAGGGCACCCACGTCGGTGCCCAGGGTCGGCTGGTAACCCACAGCGGAAGGCATGCGGCCCAGCAGTGCGGATACCTCGGAGCCGGCCTGCACGAAGCGGAAGATGTTGTCCACGAACAGCAGCACGTCCTGCTTGTTCACGTCGCGGAAGTGCTCAGCCATGGTCAGAGCGGAGAGGCCCACGCGCATCCGGGCGCCGGGGGGCTCGTTCATCTGGCCGTAGCAGAGGGCCACCTTCGACTTGGACAGGTCGTCGGCGTTGATCACGCCGGATTCCTTGAATTCCTCGTAGAGGTCGTTGCCCTCACGGGTGCGCTCACCCACACCACCGAACACAGACACACCGCCGTGCTCCTTGGCGATGTTGTTGATCAGCTCCTGAATCAGCACGGTCTTGCCCACGCCGGCGCCGCCGAACAGGCCGACCTTGCCGCCCTGGCGATAGGCAGCCAGGAGGTCGATCACCTTGATGCCGGTCTCGAACACCTTGGGCTTGGTCTCAAGCTCGGTGATGTTGGGGGCATCCCGGTGGATGGGAGCGGTGGCCGTGGTGTTGACGGGGCCCTGCTCGTCGACGGGCTCGCCCAGCACGTTGAAGATGCGGCCGAGGGTGCCTTCACCAACGGGCACGGAGATCGGAGCACCGGTGTCAACGGCTTCCATGCCGCGCACCAGACCGTCGGTGCCACTCATGGCAACGGCACGAACCCGGTGATCACCCAGAAGCTGTTGAACCTCAGCGGTCAGGGCGACGTCGTCACCTGCGGGGTTTTTCCCCTCGATGCGCAGGGCGTTATAGATCTTGGGCAGTTTCCCGGCGGGAAATTCCACGTCCAGAACCGGGCCGATCACCTGACGGATCACACCCTTGGTGCCAGCAGATGCAGGAGCAGAAGCGACCATAGGAAGGAGAGTTGCGGGAACAGGCGCTGCGCGCTCGGACCCATTCAGAGCGGCGCAACCATACCACCGCTGTGGTTGCACCCCCTCCGGTTCGGTCACCCGCACAGCTTGGGGTATGGCCCGGGGGGTGGTCGCTTGCATACGTTGGCACTCATCGGCATCGAGTGCCAACTCGCGTCGATGCGTGGCGCAATGCGCCCTGTCCCTGCTCCTGCAAGTACCCATGGCTGCTGTTTCTCTCAGCGTCTCGACCGTTAAACCCCTCGGCGACCGCGTGTTCGTCAAGGTCTCTGAATCCGAAGAGAAGACTGCCGGCGGCATCCTTCTGCCTGACACCGCTAAAGAAAAGCCCCAGGTGGGTGAAGTGGTTCAGGTGGGCCCCGGCAAGCGCAACGACGACGGCAGCCGTCAGGCTCCCGAAGTTGGTCTGGGCGACAAGGTCCTCTACAGCAAGTACGCCGGCACCGACATCAAGCTCGGCAGCGATGAATACGTGCTGCTGTCCGAGAAGGACATCCTGGCTGTCGTCAACTGAGATCAGCCCCGCTGCATTGCGGCTTGAGTCTCAACTCAGCCTCCCTTAACCATCCTCTTCATTAGGAATCGCCTTCCATGGCAAAGCGCATCATCTACAACGAGAACGCCCGTCGCGCTCTCGAAAAAGGCATCGACATCCTTTGCGAAGCCGTTGCCGTGACCCTGGGTCCCAAGGGCCGCAACGTGGTGCTCGAGAAGAAGTTCGGTGCACCCCAGATCATCAATGACGGCGTCACCATCGCCAAGGAGATCGAGCTCGAAGACCACATCGAGAACACCGGTGTTGCTCTGATCCGTCAAGCCGCCTCCAAAACCAACGACGCTGCCGGTGACGGCACCACCACCGCCACCGTTCTGGCCCACGCCATGGTCAAGGCGGGTCTGCGCAACGTGGCTGCCGGTGCCAACGCCATCACCCTGAAGAAGGGCATCGACAAGGCTTCCGATTTCCTGGTCAGCAAGATCAAGGAAATGGCCAAGCCCATCGCTGACAGCAATGCCATCGCTCAGGTCGGCACCATCTCCGCTGGCAACGACGAAGAAGTCGGCAAGATGATTGCCGATGCCATGGACAAGGTTGGCAAGGAAGGTGTTATTTCCCTCGAAGAGGGCAAGTCCATGGAGACCGAACTCGAGGTCACCGAGGGCATGCGCTTCGATAAGGGCTACATCTCCCCTTATTTCGCCACCGACACCGAGCGGATGGAAGCCGTCCTCGACGAGCCTTACATCCTTCTCACCGACAAGAAGATCGGTCTGGTGCAGGATCTGGTGCCCGTGCTGGAGCAAATCGCCCGCACCGGCAAGCCTCTGCTGATCATTGCTGAGGACATCGAGAAGGAAGCCCTCGCCACTCTGGTGGTGAACCGTCTGCGCGGTGTGCTGAACGTGGCCGCTGTGAAGGCTCCTGGTTTTGGTGATCGCCGCAAGGCCATGTTGGAAGACATGGCTGTGCTGACCAACGGTCAGCTGATCACCGAAGATGCCGGTCTCAAGCTGGAGAACGCCAAGCTCGAGATGCTGGGCACCGCCCGTCGCATCACCATCAATAAGGACACCACCACCATCGTTGCCGAGGGCAACGAGGCGGCTGTCGGCGCCCGCTGCGAACAGATCAAGAAGCAGATGGACGAGACCGACTCCACCTACGACAAGGAGAAGCTGCAGGAGCGCCTGGCCAAGCTGGCCGGTGGCGTGGCTGTGGTGAAGGTGGGTGCAGCCACCGAAACCGAGATGAAGGACAAGAAACTCCGTCTCGAGGACGCCATCAACGCCACCAAGGCGGCTGTTGAGGAAGGCATCGTTCCTGGCGGCGGCACCACCCTGGCTCACCTGGCTCCGGCCCTGGAGCAGTGGGCAGCCTCCAGCCTGTCCGGCGAGGAACTGATCGGCGCCAACATCGTGGCTGCTGCTCTTACTGCTCCGCTGATGCGCATCGCTGAAAACGCAGGTGCTAACGGCGCTGTTGTGGCTGAGAACGTCAAGGCTCGCGCTGGTGCCGAAGGTTTCAACGCTGCCTCCGGTGAGTACGTCGACATGCTGGCTGCCGGCATCGTCGATCCCGCCAAGGTGACCCGCTCCGGTCTGCAAAATGCCGCGTCCATCGCTGGCATGGTGCTCACCACCGAGTGCATCGTGGCTGATCTGCCTGAGAAGAAGGAAGCAGCTCCTGCCGGCGGCGGCATGGGCGGCGGCGACTTCGACTACTGATCGACCTTCGGGTGGTCGGGAGATCACCCGAACTCAAGTCATGCCAAGAGGTCCTGAGGGGCCTCTTTTTTGTGTTCGGATGCTGTCTTGTAAGAACTAGCTTTTACAAGACATGTGGTGCCTGGGGGTCGGCGTTGGTTGCCGCCCATGAAGGATGTGAGGTGCGGAGAGGCGCCGGCTAGTGTCTTGCTGTGTATCGATGTGTCGGGACAAATGCCCCAGCGCCCCGGAGCTTTCGCCGCCCAGTTCGCTCCAGAGACGCTGCAGCGTTTCAAGGCCCTTTGCCGACAGCAAGACAAGGCCTACTCCAAGGTGTTGGAGCGTCTTGCCTTGTTGTACGTCGAAACGGATGGAGGCATTCTTTCCCCGGCCAGCACGGCTTCTGCTCCCTCAAAAGGCGTGCAAAAAAGGCAAGTTCAGGTTGAATCTTTGCAAAACAAGCTGTTAGAGGATCTATTGAAGCGGGTTGAAATCCTTGAAAAGAAGGAAGCAAAAACGTTGTACGAGCTTGATCGGGTCTACAAGGAAATTGCTTTTCTGAAATCAGGCTTGCAAAGCCCTGAGTAATGTTTCTGGAGTCGGAAGTCTGACGGCTTAAGTTCAAGGCCGCTACGGCTCTTAGCGATTCGGGCTGCTTGAAGAGCTCTTGCTCTATTGATATTGCAATGCCGCCTCAGTTTTGCCTTGGTTTTCTGGATTCGTGCTCTATTTACCTTGTTAAGTGACTTCTGGTCCGCGAAATTGATCGGAAAAGAGCGGCAATTTGATGAATAGTAACTCAACCATTAGGTCGAAGCTGCTTTCAAAGAATGCGTGCTGAAAATTGAGTTTGTGAGCGGGTTGGTTTAGTTCAACCAGCCAGCGCTCAGGATCACGGCCAAGGACAAAAACAACGCCAGGCATGTCCATGTCAGACGGTTCAACGTTGCTTCTGCGCTGCTGGCGCTGCTGAACATGGAGCTGCCGCTTGCCGCCAAGCCACCCATGCCATCACCTTTGGGGCTATGCAGCAGCACCAAGACGATCAACAGAAGGCCGGTGCCGATCCAGCTCCAGGACAAAATTGAGGTGAGCATCAAACGGAAAGAGGAAGGCGAGCGGTCTTGGGGGTGGGGTCCATGTTGGACATGGGGGCAATCAGGCTTTGGCCAGTCATGGCCGCCGGTTGCGGAAGGCCAAGAATTTGCAGCAACGTCGGAGCGATATCGGCCAGCCCACCGTTATCGCGCAACGTGATGGCGTTGCCATGGCCAGGCAGTTTGCGCCGTTCTCCTTCGATCAGGATCGCAGGCACAGGGTTGGTGGTGTGGGCTGTCCAGGCTTGGCCATCCGGACCCTTCATCAATTCGGCATTGCCGTGATCAGCCGTGATCAGCATGGTTCCGCCTTGGCGTCCCACCGCATCCAACAACCGGCCAATGCAGGCATCCACGGTTTGGATGGCTTCCTTGGCGGCCTCCATGACACCGGTGTGCCCCACCATGTCGGGGTTGGCGTAGTTGATCACAATCAACGAATAGTCCGCCTTCTCAATGGCTGAAATACAGCTGTCGGTGAGTTGCTCCGCCGACATCGCCGGTGAGAGGTCGTAGGTGGCGACCCTCGGCGAGGGCACCAAGTGACGGTCTTCTCCCGCCAGTGGCTGTTCGATGCCACCGTTCATGAAGTACGTGACGTGCGGGTACTTTTCTGTTTCAGCGGTGCGGTACTGCTTCAGCCCAGCGTCTGCCACCACCTGCCCCAACAGTTGGTCGAGCGGCTCGGGGGGGAAGGCCACTTGAACGGGAAGGTCTTGTTCCACCTGGGTGAAGGTGACCACATCCAACTCGGGCGTGTGGCTGCGCTCGAAGCCCTCGAAATCGGAGAGGCAGAGCGCTTGCACGATCTGGCGGGCGCGATCGGGTCGGAAGTTGAACACCAGAACGCTGTCACCGTCTTTGATGACGCTGTTCTTAAGCCGCACCGGTTCGAGGAATTCATCGGTGATGTCCTCGGCATAACTCTCCGCCAGCACCTGCTCGGCCGTCCGGCTGTCGACGGCGATGTTGGGATCGGTGTAGAGGTTGTAAGCCTTTTCGATCCGCTCCCAGCGCTGGTCCCGGTCCATGGCCCAGTACCGGCCACAGAGGCTGGCGAGCTGGCCAACGCCGCTTCTGCTGAGGGCCGCTTCCACCTGGCTGATGTATCCCGGTGCGCTCTGGGTCGGTGTGTCGCGACCATCGGTGATGGCATGCACGGCGACATCAGAGATGCCGCTGTCCGCTGCCCACTGGATCAGTCCACAGAGATGGTCCACGTGGCTGTGGACGCCCCCATCGGAGCAGAGGCCGAGCAGGTGCAAGGTGCCGCCTCGACCTTGGGTGCGCTCTGCCAATTCCTTGAGTGCCTTCGTGTCGCCCAGTTGGTTGCTGCGCACCGTGTCGCTGATTCGCACCAACTCCTGGCGAATGATGCGGCCGGCTCCGATGGTGAGGTGGCCCACCTCAGAGTTACCCATCTGTTGATCGGGGAGGCCCACATGGGAGCCACTGGCCTCAATCAAGGTGTGTGGATAGGCATGCCACAGGGCATCCATCACAGGAGTGCCGCCTTGCTGAATCGCGTTGTGCTCGCTTGCGTTCCTGTAACCCCAGCCATCAAGAATGGCTAGAACGACCGGTGCCACTGTTCCGGAGCGTCCTGAACCGTTGGTAGTGCTTTTCCCCACGTTCACCCGCGACCGACGGTTCTTAAGGACTCTTGCAGAATCAACTTAACGCCACGCCAGCCCTCAAGCTGCAGTTTCAGCCAATTCCCACACCCCGCAGCGCTCAATCCTCCATGGCCGACCCTGAACGGATCGAAATTCTCTCGGAGCGTGAGCTTGGTCTAACGCTGTCGCGTTTGGCGTCGCAGGTGTTGGAGAGCGCCGAAGACAGCCGTCGCTTGATGCTATTGGGGATCCCCACCCGCGGCGTTCAGTTGTCCAGGGTTTTGGCGCGGGAATTGGAGCGGTTGACAGGTCATGCCATCTCCCAGGGGGCCATTGATCCCACGTTCCATCGCGATGATCTGGAGCGCATCGGCACCCGTCTGCCCCAGCTCACGACTCTCCCCACCAGCATTGAGGACCGCCAGGTGATTCTGGTGGACGATGTGATCTTCACGGGGCGGACGGTGCGCGCCGCTCTGGAGGCTATGCAGAGCTGGGGGCGGCCGCAGCGAGTGATGTTGCTGGCCATGGTGGATCGAGGCCATCGGGAGCTTCCAATTCAGCCTGATTTCTGTGGTCGCGTTGTGCCGACCCGACGCAGCGAAACCATCGAGCTCCGCCTCAGGGATGTTGATGGTGAGGAGGGGGTGTTCCTGAGCCGACTCAGCCGGCAGGCTTGAGTTCGTCGGAGCGGAAATGGGCCTTGTAGCGGCCGAAGGCAACGATCACAGGAAGCGTTGGGCTGATCACCCGACCTTTCCAATCATTGAGAACGTTCGCCACCTCTCCGGTCTGCCCTTTCATGTCAAAGGCCTGGCCCCGGTGTTCGGGATGGTTGAACACAACGACGGATGCCTCCACCGTCACCCTGTCGCCCGCCTGCATTGCACCTGAGTCATCCACTGGCTCATCTTGTCACGGGCTCGGGGAGGAGCGTCGACAGAAACTTTCCGGTCCGTCCTCTTCGACGCGACCGCCAAGGTCGCTGCAGCCCATCGAAAAGGCCGTCCAGGGGTCCAGACCTTGGAGCAACTGATCCTCGACGGCGGCATCCAGCCGGTCACCGCTGATGACGTCGGCACGCAGTGCTGGGTGCTGTTGGTGTTGCTGGGCCTCATCGAGGGCCTGAATGGCACTCTCCACCTCTTGACGGGTGGCACTTGCCTGCTGCTGCCACCAGGGATGGTCGAGTTTGTTGAGGCTGTCCAAGGCCTCCCACCAGCGTTCTTGCTCCACCAGTTGAGCCAGCCGACGCTGTTCCAATTGGTTGCGGTTCCAGATCTCCATCAGCGTTGCACTGAGTTGGCTGATGGAGCTGCGCGCGCTGCCTTTGAGGGGATCCAGCAACGCGAGTGCCTGCTGCAGGTCTCCCTCACGAAACAGAGCAATCGCCTGATCCATCAGAGCCTGGCGCCAGCGTTCGAGGGTCTTGCGATGGAGGGCAAGGTCGCCATGGCCCGAGGCGACCAGTTGCTGCTGCAGCGTGAGGGCAGCGATCGAATCGCCTTGGTCCCAGAGATGTTCGGCGTGCTTCTGGCGGCAGAGGGCCTGCTCCTGCGGTGCGCCCTCCCCCAACCAGCGCAGGGAGGCGAGTTGCTCACTGGTGTGGATGCAGGCCTCGTAGTCGTTGGCAGCGAGGGCGCTCTGCAGCCGCTTCGGCAGTTGTTGTTCCCACCAATAGGCACCTGTCGCAATCGCCAGCACCAATCCCAGGGTTCCAATACCCCAGAGCCGAAGCAGCAGTTGACGCGGTGCCGCCACGAAGGGTGGAGCTGAACGTTGGTTCTGTTTTATGGAGTGACGGCTCCCGTTCCAAGGGCCTGTGGACGGACGTCTTATCGGACAGCCCCCAGCGTTGGCTGGGACCACGTCCGACCTGAACGCAGATCGTTGATCTCCAGCTGAAGCTGCGCTTCTTGATCAATGCTCCAGCGCAGCCGCAGGCAGTCTTCGCCCTGCTCTCCGGCGGGATCCAGAGGCAGCACCAGCTCGATGCCTGGCCAAGGCTGGTGGGAGACCTCCCCGGCGGTCTGCTCCTGCAGAGTCGGCAAACCATTGATGAAGACCACGCTGTGGCTCCCCTGGGGGATGGGCTCCCCCAGCACCAGCTCCAAGCTGCGTTGACCGGTCCGGCTGGCGGCCAGCACCAGCTCCAGGGGGGCGGGGCTCGGCCAGGGTTGACCGGCCACGAAGAGGGGGTGCCAGCGGTGGCTGTTGCTGCGCTGATCCCAGAAACGCAGGGAAACACCGTGTTGCAGCACATCCCGAATGGCAACCCCTGGCGTGAGTTGAAGCGCACCCAGGGCCACCGCCTCCACCGGTGGCGGGGTGAGCAAGGGCGCTGGCGCCGTGTGCTCGGAGAGCCACTGGCGCAGGAGGGGTAGCTGGGCACCGCCGCCGACGGCCACCACGCCCTCCAGATCTTCAAGGCTGCAGTTGTTGCGGCGACCGCCGGCGAGACAGGTCTCCAGCAGTTGTTCGAGGGCGTCTCCGAAGCCGCGCTCCAGTAGAAGCGCGTTGAGTTCGCTGCGCGACAGGCGGAGCACATGCTCCTGCTCATCCACCGCCAATTCCATCAGGGGCTCGCGTTCGGCCAAGGCGGTGTCGCTCAGCCGGCATTTGAGCCGTTCGGCAGCATTGAGCAGGGGGGTGCTGGCGGGTTGACCCGGGCAACAGCGGTCCACAATCCAGCGATCGATGTCACGGCCCCCGAGGCGCAGCCCCGCTTTGCCCAGAACCTTTGCTGTGCGCAGCATCTGGCGGCTGTTGTCACCGAGGCTGCGCCCCCCCAGCCGCAGCAGTTGGGCGATCGGTGCGGCACGGCCTTCCCCTCCTTCCAGAGCCACCAGGGCCAGATCCAGCGTGCTTCCGCCCAGGTCCACCACCAGCAGAGTGGAACCAGCGGGAAGCCCTGCACCCATGGCGGCTGCTGTGGGTTCATCCACCAGGGCGATCTCGGCCACCGGCAGCGTGGTGCAGGCCTGCAGCAACCAGCTGCGATACGACCGGTAGCACTCCACCGGGGCGGTCAGCACCAGCCGCTCCACCGGGAGATCGCTGGGGAGCCGGCTCCAGATCTGTTGAAGCAGCTGTTCTCCAGCCCAGCGGGCTGCGTCCTGCTCTGGTGCATCCGCTTGACCGATGCGGCCTTTGAAGTCGCGATGCAGACGGCTGTCAACGGAGTCATTGAGGCCTGACTCGAGCACCTGCCGACCAATCAGGGGGCGTTGGGATGCCTCCCACACCAGGCTGGGAACTTCACCAGCCCGGCTGCAAATGGCCGGCAGGTTCAGCAGATCGGCTGTTGTGGATGTCGCTCCCTGATAGGCCACCACCGTGGTGGTGCTGCCCAAATCGATGGCGAGTGTTCCGCCCCGTTGGTCTGAATGCTGAAGCTTTTCTTCGCCCACGCGATCTCTGACCGTGCTCAGGGCACGGTGAAGTCAGGATGAGACTAGGGGGACTGGCGGCGATGGATCGATTGCAACAGCTGATTTTCTCCTTCTACCGTGAAGATCCTGAACTGCAGGAGAGGCTGGAGCCGCTGCGGAGCTGTCGCATGCGTCGCAGCTGGGGCAGCATCCGCATCGAGTGCATCGACGATGCACATCTTGAGGAATTGAGTGGTTTGGTCGCTGATCTGCGCTTGCCCCTGGCGGCCTTGGGAATGGGGCGCCAGATCGTGTTGCGGGTTCCAGGCTCCCGTCAGCGGGCTTACCCCATGCACGTGCCTTTTCACACCGACCAGCTGGCCTGAGACGGTCACCAATTAATGTGAACTTGTTTGATAAAGAAGCCTGTGCTTTCGGCCGGAGTGGATTCCAAGGATCTCGCCAAGCGTGGCGAAAGCTTGATTCGTCAATCAAGCAACCGTTATCTGACGACGGTGCGGATCGCCTTCCGGGCCAAGCAGCGCCGCTTCGACGACTTTGACGGTCTGCTGGAGGAGTCCAGCGTCAAGCCGGTGCAACGGGCCATTGTGGAATTGAGCGACGAGCAAGACCAGCCCGATCTGCTGCCTGGTTGATCCATCGGCTGTGATTCAACAGGAGGGGGTTGGATGGCGGGTGTCGCACGACCCCTCCCGCGGCGAATTTTGCGTTCTCATAGGGGGAGAACGCTGGGCGTTTGAGTTGACCGAGCCGGAGTGGCGAGATCTGGTGGATCTCGTGGCGACCCTTGAACAGCAGCACAGGGGTCTGGTTGACCAACTGATGCCAGAGGAGTCGATCGAGCTGGAGCTGGATCGAGGCGTCTGGTGGGGATGCTTGAGCGGTGATCGCAACCAATGGGAGTTGCGCATCCTGATCACCCCGCTTGAGGGACGTGCGGCGCAGGGAGAGTGGCCTGCCCCAGCGGCGGCGGCGGCCGTTGCGGCCTTGAGAACGTTGTGGGACTCGCAGCACTGATTAATCCAGCTAATCATTTTCGAGTCATTGATTTCCCCCGCCCTTTTCCTGCTGCTCTGCACAGTTTTTCCACAGGCCATGGGCCTTTAAAGCCGCCCTCGCGGGTTTCTGTGGAAATCCCCCGTTTGTCGTTTTTTTTGCTTGACGATGGCGGCGGGCTGCTCAGTTCCGTCTAGGCCGGCGCTTCGATCAGTGCAGGAGTGGCTTTCTGGCAGGAATCTCGTTTGGAGATTCGTGAGAATGGCCCCGTGTTGGGGGTTCTTGACGGCGGCGCCGTGGTGTGGAGAACTAGTGTTCGTTTCGAAGAGAAAAGATGCCGGAAGGCCTTGAGCAAGCCGCGGCTGAGACCAGTGTTGTGAGTTTCCAATCGGAAGTGCCGCAGCCCCTCCAGCAGGCCATGACCCAGTTCATCGAAGGACATCCGAACTGGGATCAATACCGTTTGGTTCAGGCGGCGCTTGCCGGCTTCTTGGTTCAGAACGGCCAGGCATCGCGGGAGATCACCAGGGTTTATGTCGGAAACATGTTCCGCCGGGAATCGCTGATCAATGGGGTCTGAGGCCGGCAGCAGGCCATTAGCACCAGGGCGCTGAAGGGGAGGCTGAGCAGCAGCCCCAGGGTGGCCCCGATCAGCCCTAGAAGATTGAGGCCGAGCAGCATCCCCAGCAGTGCCAGCACCTTGAGCCCATTGCGGTGCACCAGCTGTCGGCTGTGGTCCATCGCCTGAAGCGCTCGGCAGCGCTCGTGCACGAGCAGGGGCAGTGCCAGGACTTGGCTGAACAGCCAGCTCAACAGCACCATTCCCCCGAGTAGCACGCTCAGACCTGCCAAGGCCGTGCTCCAGCGTCCGAGCGCCCAACTCAACGACTGAATCAATCCGACGCCCCCCAGCACCAGCACCAGCTCAAGCAGCACCAGGGTGAAGGCCTGGCGCAGCAGCTGTCTCCAGCTCTGTTGGGGGCGGTCGTCGCGTCGGTCAGGGAGCAGGCCATCCGTCAGTTGCAGCAGGCCCAGGAGAGGCAGCAGCGGAAGCACCAGGCTGATCAACACTGAGAGGTCCCCCAGCCGATTCAGCCATGGGGATCCCGCCAGGCGCAGGTCATGGCCGATCACCGCAGGGCCGCTGGCACTGATCAACACCAACGCCGCCAAGCCAACACAGCGCCAGGGCGCCCGGCTGAAGCCGATCCAGGCCCGTGGCAGCAGCGTGACCAGTGGGATTTCAGTGGAGCTGGCCAAGCCGTGAAAGGAGGTCGTTGGCGGTGTCGGTGGGGACCGGCAGGATTGAGAGCCTGTTGCCGCGTTTGATCACGGGCAGCTGCTCTTCGCTGTAGAGCTCCCGTAGCTGGTCGAGGCTGAGCAGAGCGTCGAATTCGCCGAGGAATCGCAGCCGTGCGCAGTCCCAGCGTGGTTTCTCGGGGCTGGATTTGGGGTCGTAGTACTTGGCCGTGGGATCAAATTGCGTGGGGTCTACTAGGCCGGTCTCCATCACTTTCATCAGCCCGATGATCCCGGGGGGCTTGCAATTGGAGTGATAAAAAAATGCTTGGTCGCCCACCTCCATGCTGCGCATGAAATTGCGGGCCTGGTAGTTGCGAATGCCGTCCCACAGCGTGGTGCCCTCGCGCCGCAGATCATCGATCCCGTAGGCGTCGGGTTCGCTTTTCATCAACCAGAAGGCCACGTCGCAAGGCTTGTTTCACACCATCATCGGACCGTTAGGCCCAGATGCATCCCATTGCGTTCGTTTGGTCTCAGGCGACGTCCAGCAGGGGGGTGATCAGGGTGCGGAAGTGGTCTCCTCTGGCCTCGAAATCCCTGTATTGATCAAAGCTGGCGCAGGCCGGTGACAGCAGCAGCGATGAGGCTTGATGCCGCTGTACGGCCGTTTCAGCCAGGTTTACAGCGCTCTCGAGCTCCGGGCACTGCAGCAGTTCGCCGGGGTATCCAGCCGCTTTGGCCAGGCTGGCCAGCTCATCGGCCCCCGCACCGAACAGGATCAGGCTGCAGGCCTTGCTTTGCAGCTGCTTCAGCCAGCCACTGGCGTCGCCCTGTTTGGTCTGCCCCCCGGCCAGCACCACGACGGGCCCCTGCACGGCCCGCAAGCCAACCTCGGCTGCGTCGTAATTGGTGGCTTTGCTGTCGTTGAACACGCTGGCTCCTGCCAACGTGCCCAGTTGCTCAAGCCGGTGCGGTACGCCCGGAAATGTGCGCAAGGCGTCGGCGATTTGCTGGGGGGAGAGGCCGACCTCGAGGGCGGCAGCGGTCACCAGCAACAGGTTTTGGCGGTTGTGGCAGCCAGGCATCGCCAGGGCATCAGCCGCAAACAAGCGGGTGGTGGTGTTGCGCACCATGCCCTCGTTATCAATCCAGAGGTCGGCGGGCTGGTTGTCCGGACGCGCGCCTTCACTGCTCACCCAGGTGCCGCGGTTCCAGCTGCTGCGCTGCTGGCGCAGGTCTGGATCATCGGCATTGAACAGGGCGCACGCCGAGCGTTCAAGCAGCCCGCGTTTGATGGCCCGGTAGGCCTCTAGGCTGCCGTGGCGTTCGAGATGGTCTGGGGTCAGCGTGGTCCAGATGCCGATCTTGGGGGCCACGGCGGGCGCCGCCTCAATCTGGTAGCTGCTCAGTTCCATCACGAGCCAATCTGGCCGCGGTGTGGCCCCTGAGCTGATCTGGCAGGCCAGTTCAGCGGCGGAGAGGCCCATGTTCCCCCCCATCGGTGCCGTAAGGCCTGAGGCTTCCAGCACATGGTTGAGCAGATGGGTGACCGTGGTTTTGCCGTTGGTTCCTGTGATGCCGATCCAGGGGATTTGTTGAAGGGCATCCCAGGCCAGATCCATCTCGCCGCGCACCTGGATGCCCTCGGATCGCAGCTCAACCAGTGTTGGATGATCCCAGGGGATGCCAGGGCCGATCACCACTGCGTCCAGGTTGTCGCGCCAGGCGTCAAAGCTCTCCAGGGTCAGGGGCTGCCCCAGCACCACCTCAATGCACTCTTTGGCGAGGGTTTTCGAGGTGTGTTGGAGGACTTCGTTATCGCCCCGTTCGAACACAACAACATCGCGATTCTGCTGCTTGAGCAGACGCGCAGCTCCCAAACCTGAGCGACCCAAGCCAACGACAATCGTGCGTGTCATCGCGAGGTCTGAAGTTCGAAAACGCAGTCCCTACAGGGAGAGTGGGCGATACTGGATTTGAACCAGTGACTCCTACAATGTCAATGTAGTGCTCTACCCCTGAGCTAATCGCCCGACATCGATCAGTTTGAAATCTTGTGATTTCATTGACCGAGACTGAACAGTAGCAGCTGGTGGGCAGCTCAACTCAACTGCGGCGCAGTTCAACGCGCCAGCGCTCCCGTTTGGTGCGCGTGAGCGAGAGCACCTCCACCGAGCCGCGATCCTGCAGCTGCAGTCGGTCGCCCACCACCAGTTCACGGCTCGCTTGACGCACGTTGCCCCAGTTGAGCCGTAGGCGCCCAGCTTTGACGTGGGTCACGATCTTGGCTCGGGACAGCCCGAATCCAGCCGATGCAATCGCATCCAGGCGACAGGAGGCTTCCACCGTCTGCAGGGTGCGGACGCTGCGTTGCACAGGCTGCTGCAACTGCTCCACAGGACGAGATTCGCAGCGAATCTCCACCTCGCGCACGGCTCCCAGGCGGCCATGCAGGGCTTCGGCAGCACTGGGGGTGCAGATCCCTTGCCCGCCGCGATCGCCGCGCACCCAGAGATCGCCGATGTTGTCTGCGTCGACGCCCATGGCCTTCAACGCTTCGCGCAGATCCTCGGGGGAAAGGGGGTCGAAGAGGAAATTGCCTTCAATCAGCAGGCCTTGAACCGGGGCTGCTGGATCAGGGCTGTCGTCGCGACGGTGGCAGAGCAGCCGTTGGCGTTCGGCGCCTGGATAGCCGCCATCACTGATCCAGGTCAATTCACTGAGGCTGCCCAGGTGTGCCAAGGCTTCCTCCCGCAGCGGTGCGCTGAGAAAGGGACTCCAGGCCGGTTGCCAGGTGCGCAACACCTGCTCCGCGAGATCGACCAGCACCGTCAGCCCTTCCGGGTTCTGGGCCCCTGCCAGCAGCTTCTCCCGGGGCAGCATCACAGGTCGTCGAGGCGAACCACCTGCTGCGGCCGCGACTTTTGAATCACCTGCCAGGGGGCTTCGATGCCATTAGGTGTTTCCAGCAGCACCAGCCAGCGTCCTTCGTCGCGGCGGTTGCGCAGGATCCGCACGCCTGCATCGTTGTCTGAATCCACGCTGGCAGCTGCGGCGTAGCTCCCCATCAGGCCGGAGCCCATGCCCAGCAGGCCGCCGATCAGGGTTTCGCCCCAGGGGCCAAAGCTGGCGAAGGTGGTGAGGGTGGTGATCTTGGTGAAGGTGACCCCTGCCAGGAAACCGAAGGGCATCAGCCAGCGGGCCATGCCTCGCTGCCGCTGTTGGCGCGTGAGGTTGGGGTTCAGCAGGGCAACCTTGTCGATGGCATCCCCATCAGGGGGGATGGTCAGACACTTCAGCAGCGGCAGATCGGTGTCCCGGAGCCGCTGGGTCAGGCCTTCTGCCGCAGGGGCATCGGCCATCACCATCACACAGACGGGCATGGGGCATTCAGATCCAATGCGCTGAATTCTGAACCCTGTGCTTCGAACTGGAGGGGGTGGAGGATGTCGATCTCTACAGTTCACCGCGGCAGTTCTGCGCCTTTCGATGACGAAAGTTCTTGTCTCCGATCCGATCGACCAGGCCGGGATCGACATCCTTGGCCAAGTGGCGCAGGTGGATCAGCGCACCGGCCTCTCGGAGGAGGAGCTGATCGGGATCATCGGTGAGTACGACGGATTGATGATCCGTTCCGGCACCCAGGTGACCGCAGCGGTGATCGCGGCGGCGAGTCGTCTCAAGATCATCGGCCGTGCCGGCGTCGGCGTCGACAACGTTGATGTGCCTGCGGCCACCCAGCGGGGTGTGCTCGTGGTGAACTCGCCGGAGGGCAACACCATCGCTGCAGCGGAGCACGCTCTGGCGATGATGCTGACCCTCTCGCGGCACATCCCTCAGGCCCATGGCGGCATGCGGGCCGGCAAGTGGGACCGCAAGAAATACGTCGGCAACGAGCTCTACAAGAAGACTCTTGGGGTGGTCGGTCTCGGCAAGATCGGATCCCACGTCGCCCGGGTTGCCCAGGCCATGGGCATGGATGTGATCGCCTACGACCCCTTCATTGCTGCTGACCGGGCTCAACGGATGCAGGTGAAGCTGCTGGAGCTGGATGAGCTGTTCCGCACCGCCGACTACGTCACCCTGCACATCCCGCGCACCAAGGACACCGAGAACCTGGTGAATGCGGAGCTGCTGCGCACGATGAAGCCCACGGCGCGGATCGTGAACTGTGCCCGCGGCGGCGTGGTGGATGAGGCAGCGATCGCTGAAGCCATCAACAACGGTGTGATCGCCGGTGCGGGCCTGGATGTTTACGCCAGTGAGCCCCTGGCGGAAGACTCCCCCCTGCGGGCGGTGGAGCGTGGTCTGGTGCTGACGCCCCACCTCGGTGCATCGACGGAAGAGGCCCAGGAGAACGTAGCGATTGATGTGGCGGAGCAGATCCGAGATGTGCTGCTGGGTCTGCCGGCCCGCAGTGCGGTCAATATTCCCGGCCTCAGCGCCGAGATCATGGAGCGGCTCAAGCCCCATCTCCAGCTTGCCGAGACGGTCGGTCTGCTCGTCAGTCAGCTGGCTGGCGGTCATGTGAAGGAGATGGAACTGCGCCTGCAAGGTGAATTCGCCAGCCATCCCTCCCAGCCTCTGGTGATTGCTGCCCTGAAGGGTCTGCTCAGCGCTGGCCTGGGTGACAGCATCAACTTCGTGAATGCCTCGCTCGAGGCCAAGGCCCGCGGCATTCAGGTGCTGGAGGTGAAGGATGAGAGCAGCCGCGACTTTGCCGGAGGCTCACTGCAAATCACCACCCGTGGTGATCAGGGCAGCCGCAGCGTCACCGGTGCCGTCTTTGCCGATGGCGATCTGCGCATCACCAGCATCGATGCCTTCCCGGTGAATGTGACCCCCAGCAGCCACATGCTGTTCACCCGGCACCGGGACATGCCCGGAATCATTGGTCACCTGGGCTCTCTGCTGGGCGAACACAACGTCAACATCGCCTCCATGCAGGTGGGCCGCAAAATCGTTCGCGGCGATGCGGTGATGGTGCTCAGCATCGATGATCCGATCCCAGCAGATCTGCTGCAGACGATCACGGCCATCGATGGCATCCAGGAAGCACACCCGGTCACGCTCTGATGTGGTGGCGCCTCACACTCCCGTGTCCTCCAGAGCTGGAGGAATCGCTGGTGTGGAAACTGACGGATCTGGGACTGCATCGCCATGCGGTGCAGCATGCGCCGGAAACGCCTGATCGCAAGACGCTGTTGGTCTGGCTCCCGAAGCCGGAGTGGCCGGAGCCTCAGCGGCGGGAGCTGGTCGCCAGCCTGCAGCCGCTGGCGGAGCCCTTTGGGCTCCGCCTGCCCGATGGGCACTGGGACGATGTGGCCGACGAGGATTGGAGCCTCAGCTGGAAACAGCATTGGCAGGCCGATCCTGTCGGTACGGGGCTGTTGATCCTGCCGGCCTGGCTGGAGGTGCCGCCGGAGCATGCCGATCGGCTGGTGATCAAGATGGACCCCGGCAGTGCCTTCGGCACCGGAAGTCACCCCACCACCAGGCTCTGCCTGGAGGCGTTGGAACAGTCGCCTCCGCTTGGGGCGCTTGTGGCCGATCTGGGCTGCGGCAGCGGAGTGCTGGGCCTCGCTGCGCTGGGTCTGGGGGCGGAGTCGGTGGTGGCCGCTGATACCGATTCCCTGGCGGTGCGTGCCACAACAGACAACCGCTGCCTCAACGACCGATCGGAGGCTGAGCTTCAGGTGGCTCTCGGTTCTGTGGAGACCCTGAGCGATCTGCTCGCGCCCCGCCGCGCTGATCTGCTGCTCTGCAACATCCTGGCTCCGGTGATTGAAGCCCTCTCCCCGGGTTTCGAGGGGCTGCTTCAGCCCGATGGGCGCGCTCTGCTCAGTGGGCTCCTGGTGGATCAGGCACCGCGCCTGAAGGAGGTTCTCGGGGGCTTGGGCTGGTCGGTCACCGCCGAGGCGGCACAGGGCCGCTGGGGGCTGCTGGAGATCCGCCGCCGCTAGACCTGGCCCTATAAGCCAGGCTTATCAGAGTGGGGTCTCCGATTGGTCCTCCTCCCCAGTGGCCCCGGAATCGTCAGGTTGAGCACCTATTTGAAGTAAAAATGTGGCGTTCTGCAGGACCGGGTTTTCCGGAACCCTGTACGCATTCATCAATCATGGCTTCCTACAAGGTCACCCTGGTCTCCGAGAGCGAAGGTCTGAACAAGACCATCGAAGTGCCCGACGACCAGTACATCCTCGACGCTGCTGAAGAGCAGGGCATCGACCTCCCCTACTCCTGTCGCGCTGGCGCTTGCTCCACCTGCGCCGGCAAGATCACCGCTGGCACCGTCGACCAGTCCGACCAGAGCTTCCTGGACGACGACCAGATCGAAGCTGGTTTCGTGCTGACCTGCGTCGCCTACCCCACCAGCGACTGCACCATCAAGACCCACGCCGAAGAAGAGCTCTATTGAGCCTCTGTCCTTCAACTGGACGTGTCCTCAACCACCCCTTCGGGGGTGGTTTTTTTTGGTCTGGTCGTCTTCCATGCGTGTCCCTTGTCTTCTCCTGCCGTGAGCCGCCCCGAAGTCGACGATCTTCTGGAGCCCGGCAGCGTTCACACCAGCCCCGGCGGTCAGTACAGCTTCCGCGTCATCGGGCCCTGTTGCCGGTTGTTTGATCGCGAAGAACTGCCTTGGCCCTGCTGTCGTCTGGCCTGGCGCAGCAAGGAGCCGAGCTGGCGACGGATCGGACGGCGGTTTGTGCCCGACCTGGCGGCCCGGCGTTGCCCCTCCTACGCCGTGGAACTGCTGCAGCCTGGAGGACGACCCACACCCACCGTGCTGACCCTGTTCTCCGTCCGTTTCAGCCGGGATCTGCAGGAGTGGTGGTACAGCCGCCATCCCAGCTCCATGGCCCCTGAGCAGGTCAGTCCCCAACAAAAAGCCCCGACGACCTGAGGCCGCCGGGGACAAACTATTTTGATTGGAGTTGATCGGCAGAAGCTGATCAGAAGTAGATCTTGCCGCCACCCCAGGCACTGCCCTGGACTTTAGGCGACACCAGGATGTAGCCAGCCATCAGGCGCAGATCCTCATCATCGAGATCGCGCATAGCGGGGTAGAGCTCAGCGTCGCGCATGCTCGGATGCAGGTCAGCAATGCTGTACTCACCGTCGTAGGAGGTTGGGTCCTTCATGTAGTCGACCAGGGCCTCAACGTTGTCGCGGGCCGGGGTGGCCAGGGCCAGGGTCTCAGGATCCAAGCCCACGTTGTGATTGGTCTTGGTGATACCGCCGGCGTGGCAGGTGCCGCAGCTGGTGTTGAACACCTTGCGGCCAGCATCGATTTCACGATCGCTGAAGGTCACCTCTGTGCCGGAGGGATCTGCCGGAACCGTCAGGGTCTCAGCGTCCCACTGGGCCGCCTGAGCCGGAGAGATAACGGCCAAACCGATCAGCACCGGGATGAGGACCAGAAGGCCTTTCAGGGACCGTCGCAAGGAAGAGAACACAGAGGCCATGAAGGTAAGGGGGTGTGACGCATTCACCGCACCAAGCTCTTGTATCACGGGGAAGTGACCCTCTGTGGCCGGATCACGAACTGTTGCAGCGTGGTTTGACGTCAATGCTGAGGAAGTCCTTGGCCAGCAGCGTGTTGGGGAAGATCGCCTTGGCCTCGTTTAACAGGTCTTGGGGCGTGACCGGGTTGCCCGGCACGTAGCGCGGGCTGAGGTGGGTGAGCACCAGCTGCCCCACACCCGCTTCGGCGGCCGTCTGGGCAGCCATGGTGCTGGTGGAGTGCTGTTTCTGGAACGCCATCTCCGCCTCGCCATGGGCAAAGGTGGATTCATGGATCAGCAGATCCGCGCCGCGGGCAAGCTCGACGGCCGCCTCGCAGAACACGGTGTCGGTGCAATAAACGACGCTCACTCCGGGCCGTTCCTCACCGCAGAGGCTGGTGCCGTCGATGCTGCGACCGTCCTTCAGGGTCACTGTTTCACCCCGCTTCAACTGGGCGTACACGGGGCCGGGCGGGATGTTCAGTTCCCGTGCTTTCTCAATATCGAAGCGACCGGCCAGGGGCTTCTGTTCGATGCGATAGGCGTAGGCCGGCACTCGGTGGGTGAGCGGGCTGCAGCGCACCGTGAAGTCGTCGTCCTCGAACAGCAGCGTGCCCTGCTCTGCTGCATCCCGGACCCTGTGGACAGCGAGGGGATAGCCGATCCGGGTGGAGCTGGTGCGCAACACACCATTGAGATAACTCTCCAGCGGGTCCGGCCCGTAGAGATCCACCCCTGCGGCGCTGCTGCCGGCGAGCCCGAGGCTGGCGAGCAGACCAGGTAGGCCGAACACGTGGTCGCCATGCATGTGGGTGATGAACACCCGGCGCAGCTGCGAGAGCCGCAGATCACTGCGTAAAAACTGATGTTGGGTTCCCTCGCCGCAGTCGAACAGCCACATCTCCGAGCGCTGCGGCAAGCGCAGAGCCACGGCTGAAACGTTGCGGGCCCGGGTGGGTACCCCAGAACTCGTACCGAGAAATGTGACCTGCAAGGCCGATGCTCCTCAGGACTCATGCTGCCATCTGGCTGAACCCAGGAACAGGCGGCACACTGGGGCGCCTGTTGATCTCCAGCGTGCGCCGCGCCTCCGTTGCCGTCGGTCTGGTGCTCGTCGGTGTGATCGCTCCATCACCGGTGGCGCTGGCCCGCGGCCGCGAGCCGCAGATGCGCGTGCTGTTGCTTGAGAACAACCGGGTCAGCCTGCGCTCCGATGGTGCACTGCCGCTGCGGGTGCAGGGACTCCCCGGCGGCGAGCGAAGGCCACAGCGGCTGCAGCTCAGCCTTCGAGGGGCCCGCCTGAACGCCACTGTAGATGGCCGATCGATGCGGCTGGCCCTCAGCACCCTGGTGACGGTGCAGAACGACGATCCACGGGGCATCTGGTTGGGAGGGCGTCGCTACCGGGGTGTGCTCCGCGTCAGCGGCCGCGGCGGCAGCTTGCGGGTGGTCAACAGCCTGGGCGTTGAGACCTACCTCGCCAGTGTTGTCGGCAGCGAAATGCCCCACCGCTGGCCCCTGGCTGCCCTGCAGGCCCAGGCCGTGGCCGCGCGCACCTATGCGTTGAAACAGCGCAGTCGCGGTGGTGCCTGGGATGTGAAGGCCACGGTGGCGAGTCAGGTGTACCGCGGTGTGGAGTCGGAAACGCCGAGCACACGCAAGGCGGTGGCGAGCACCCGTTCGCTGGTGCTCGTGCACGGCGGTCGCCTGATCGATGCCGTCTTCCACAGCAGTTCTGGCGGGGTGACCGAGGCGAGTGGAATGGTCTGGCGCCGCCAGCATCCCTATCTGGTCAGCGTCCCCGATCACGATCAGCACAGCCCGGTGCACCGCTGGGAACAATGGTTTGATTCGGCTGGGCTGCGTCAGCGGCTGCCCGAAACGGGTGGGCTCCAGGACGTTGAGGTGCTGAGTCGTTCCGCCAGCGGACGGGTGCGTGAGGCCCGCTTGCGCGGGCCCCGCGGATCGCTCGTGCTCAGCGGCGGCGAGCTGCGCAAGCGGTTGGGACTCAAAAGCACGCTGGTGAACTTTGAGATGGTGGCGGGGGGGCAGCGTTCTCCCGTGGAGCTTCCGGTGCGGCGGGTGACTGCAACCTCCCGCCCGGGCTCCCGCATTGAGCGGATCACCGCATCGGTGGCCCGCCAGCGGGGAGCACGGCTGCCCCTGTTGGTGGCCCCTCCGCCGGTGCTGGTCAGCAAGACATCGGTGCGTCATTGGTCCGCTGGCGGACTCCAGCTGCTGGTGAAGGGCCAGGGCTATGGCCATGGCGTTGGCATGAGTCAGTGGGGAGCCCATGGTCTGGCGGAGCAGGGGGCTCACTTCCGCTCGATTCTTCGGCACTACTACCGCGGGGCTGAGGTTGTTCCCTACCAGCCGCACCACGACCCATCGCTGGCGCTGAAGCCCCCAACGAAGCCACTCTGGAGAGACATGCCGGTTTCGCCCTTTGGCACGGTTTCCCTGTCGTCTGCAACGCCATTCCAGTGACACGGATCTCTGCGCTGTGCTAGCGGCCCATCTGGAGCGTCATCTGCGCAGTTGGCAGGGGCCTGATCCCCTGAAGCCCTTGGGCCTCGCCACGGGACGCACGATGGAGCCGCTCTATCGCACCCTGGTGGAACGGCTGCTGTCGTGGTCTGCCGATGAGCTGGAGGCCCTGCGGGCCCGATGGTGCAGCTTCAATCTGGACGAATACCTCGGACTTTCGGCGGACGATCCCCGGGGCTACAGGGCCTACATGACCCACCACCTCGCTGCACCCCTGGGCTTGCCCGCCTCAGCGGTGCATCTGCCCGACAGCACGGCCGCTGACGGAGCGGTTGCCGCGCGCCGCTATGGCGAGCAGCTCAGCGGCTGCGGGGGCATCGGCCTGCAGCTTCTGGGGCTCGGCAGCAATGGTCATGTGGGTTTCAACGAGCCGCCTTGTCCCCCTGATCAGCACTGCCATGAGGTGGAGCTGACCCCTGCAACCCGGCAGCAGAACGCGGTGCTCTTCGATGGTTGCGTTGAGGCTGTGCCGCAGCGGGCCATCACCCTGGGCCTGTGGGAGATCCTCGAGGCTGCTGAGATTCATCTGGTGGTGACCGGCGCCGCCAAGGCCGGCATCCTCAAGCGGTTGTTGGACTTAACGGCGCCGGATCCTGCGCTGCCCGCCAGCTGGCTGCTGACCCATCCCAATGTCTGGCTCTGGTGCGATGCAGCGGCTTTAGTTTGAACATCCGAGAGCAGCGGCGATGAGCATCGACCCCGTGGAACGGCGCCTTGAGCAGAGCTTTGAGGCGGAACGCTGGACGCGCTTCATTCAGGACTGTCAGGACCTTGAGCAGTTGCGCGAGACGGCCCTGGCGTTGGTGCAGCAGCTGGCCCAGCAGAAGGCGGCCAGTGCCTGGATGGCCACCCGGGCCTCGGAATTGGAAAACGCCAAGTTGGAGATGCTGGCGCGGATGATCCGTCAGCAACCCGATGGCGAGGAGGAGAAGGCGACTGAGTCCCCCTGAGGGGGCCCCAGCCGCCGGCTTGGTCGGATGTCAGTGTTCCTTTTGCCAGCGGCTCAGGTGTGCTGGCGAGAACTTGTGGCCGTGTTTGGCCCCGACCTTGACCACGCAGGAGTTGTCCTTGCCGCAGCGCTGCACCTCATCGCGGATCGAGTCGTTGCTCTGCACCCGCGACATGAACGTCTCCAGCTGTTTCATGGACATGGCGATCCTCCAGAAGGGATGTCTTCGGCCTAGCGCTGGGGTCGATCGGGGCTCAGGGCCTCAAGCTTTGGTGCGGATTTGCTGACGACAAACTTCAAGGAGGCGTCAGTCGAGCTCCAGTCCGTCGGCGAGATCGAGGTTGGCGCTGACGCTGCGCACATCGTCGAGCCCGTCGAGGGCATCCAGCAGCTTGAGGCAGCTGCGGGCGGTGTCGGGATCGTTCACAGAGACGCTGGTCTGGGCGGACCAGTGATGGCCCCATTCCCGCACATTCCAGTCAGCCCGTCGCAAGCCGTCCTGAAGGCTCTCCAAGGCCTCAAAGGGGCCGTGCACCATCACTGATTCATCCAACAGCTCATAGCCATCGGCCTCCAGCTCCAGGAGGCTTTCCAGTAACCGTTCCTCGTCGTCGGGGCCAGCGTTGAGGATCACTTCGCTGCGGTGTTCAAACAGGTAGGCCACGCAGCCGTTTTCCCCCAGATTTCCGCCGTTCTTGCTGAAGGCCAGCCGCAGATCCGCCGCGGTGCGGTTGCGGTTGTCCGTGAGCGCTTCCACCAGCACCGCCATGCCGCCGGGGCCGTAGCCCTCGTAGCGCACCTCCTCGAGTTGGGCTCCATCACCGGCCTGACCTGACCCCTTGGCGATGGCCCGCTCGATGTTGGAGGCGGGCACCCCAGCGGCACGGGCTTTGCTGATGGCCGTCCGCAACTGAAAATTCCCGGCGGGATCGGCCCCAGCACGGGCCGCCACCATGATTTCCCTCCCCAGCCGGGTGAACACCGCACCACGTTTGGCGTCGACGACGGCCTTGGTGCGTTTGATCTGGGACCATTTGCTGTGGCCAGCCATCGCGTCAGGGCAGGGCGGGATGCGCTCGGAGAGTACTGAGCGACCGGTTGGTTTCAGCCTGCTGCATCGAAGACCACCTTGGGTCGCAGCAGACCTTCGCTCTCGCGGTGGCCGATGCCGGCCATGCTTCCATCCGCATTGCACACCACCACCGCCTCTCCAGGCCCTGGATCCATCGCGATGCGTCGGCCGCAGCGCCAGTCGATCTGCTCGGCTTCGCTGAGATCACGCCGGGGCAGGGCCCCCAGGGCCAGCAGCGGCGAGAGGGGATCGGGCGGCACAGCGTCTCGCTCCGGCAGGGGATGGGCCTGATGCGCATGGAACCCCAGGGCTTGGGTCCGGCGCAGGGAGGCCAGACAACCTCCGCAGCCGATGCGGTCCCCCAGATCCCTGGCGATCGAGCGGATGTAGGTGCCGGCGGAACAGTGCACCTCGATGCTGAGCTCCCCCAGGGCCGCATTCCAATCCAACAGCTCCAGCCGGTGCACGGTGACGGCCCGTGGCGGCAGATCCATGGCTTCACCGCGCCGTGCCCTGGCGTGGGCCCGTTCGCCATCCACATGGACGGCGGAGACTTGCGGAGGACGCTGTTCAATCGCGCCCCGGAACGCCTCCAGGCTGCGGTTGAGCTCGGCTTCGCCAAGGGATGGCCAGGCCTGCTGCTCCAGCAGCTCTCCTTCCAGATCGTCGCTGCTGGTGCGCCGGCCCAGCTGAATCACCCCGGTGTAGGTCTTCTCTCCGGGGAGGTACGGCAGCAATCGGGTCGCCGGCCCTAGGGCAATGGGGAGAACCCCGGTGACGGCAGGATCAAGGGTGCCCCCATGGCCCACGCGCTTGAGGCCGTAGCTGCGGCGCAGGCGGCTGACGCAGGCATGGGAGGTGAGGCCTGCGGGCTTGTCGATCACCACGAAGCCGAAGGGGCCGTTCACCGGGGCTGGAGCGGGGTGCCCTGACTGTTGCATTCCGCCGGCTGCGTAGGTTGGCCGCTTCCTGATGCCCATCCATGCCCCAGCTCCGCAGCAGCACGGACGTGGACGTCTCCGCTTTCCTGGCGGATGGTTTGGGCATCAAGCAACACCTCAGTCGCTACCTCGACTTGACGCTGGATCAGCTTGAGCAGCGTCTGCCCAGCAGCACCGACGACCTGGCGGATCTCCATCCCGGTGCGTTCCGGCCGGAGGACGCCACCGCCTTCTATGAGGACACGGTGGGCACGGGACACCTGCTGGAGCTGGCGGCCTGGCACCTCTCCAGTGCGGACTACATCGCCGACACGCTGCGGCTGCAGGGCATGGCGGTGCAGGGCCAGGTGCTGGATTTCGGCGGTGGCATCGGCACCCACGCCCTATCAGCGGCGGCGCTGCCGGAGGTCGATCACGTCTGGTTTGTCGACCTCAATCCCCACAACCAGGCTTTTGTTCAGCAACGGGCGCAAAGCCTGGGGCTGGCTGACAGGCTCTCGGTGCATCGCGACCTCAGCAGCACAGGCGATGTTCGTTTCGATGCGGTGGTCTGCCTCGATGTGCTGGAACACCTGCCGGATCCCTCGGCGCAGTTGCTGGAGTTTCACCAGCGCATGTCCCCCGGGGCCATCGCGCTTCTGAACTGGTACTTCTTCAAAGGGCATCAGGGCGAGTACCCCTTCCATTTCGATGATCCGGCCCTGGTGGATGGGTTCTTCCGCACTCTGCAGGCTCAGTTCCTGGAGGTGTTTCACCCCCTGTTGATCACGGCCCGGCTCTACCGGCGTTCCTGAGGCTGCGGCAACACAAGTTGCCAACAAAAAAGCCCCGGTGCCAGCTGGCATCGGGGCTTTGGATTGACGTTGGCCTTGAAACTCAGACCGCTGCAGTGATGTTGATGCGCTTGCGGTTGCGCAGGCCGCGGCGGATCGATTCGAACTTCACGATGCCGTCGGTAAGGGCAAACAGGGTGTCGTCCTTGCCTTTGCCGACATTGACGCCGGGCAGAACGGAGGTGCCGCGCTGGCGGATCAGGATGGAACCGGCGGTGACGGTTTCGCCGCCGTAGGCCTTCACACCAAGGCGTTTGGCGTTCGAGTCGCGGCCGTTACGGGTTGAGCCTGTGCCTTTTTTATGTGCCATGAGAAGAGATGCTGGTGGGGCGGTTGATGGAGCGAGGGGGAGAGGTCAGCTGATGGACTTGCCGCCCACGGAGATGGACTCAACCATCACCCGGGTGAGTTCCTGCCGGTGACCATTCTTGCGGCGGGTTTTCTTTTTGGGGCGCATCTTGTAAACGATCACCTTGGGTCCACGGCGATGGGCCATCACCTTCAGGGACACGTTGGCGTCCTTGACGTAGGGCTGGCCGAGGGTGGTGCCCTTGCCGTCCTTCACCAGGAGAACGTTCTCAAGCTTGATGGTGTCATCCACCTCAGCTTGAAGCCGATCGATGTCGTAGTAGCGGTTGGGCTGCAGCCAGATCTGGGTGCCAGACGCCTCAACGATGGCGTAGGTCCCGCTCTGTTCCGCGGCTGGTTTGGTGTCGGCCATAAGGTGAAAAGACGCGTTCAGGCTCGGCGAACCGATTCAGGCCTGAGCCGCAATCGAAAGACAAACAAAGATCTTCGTCTCTGACGCGCCCGATCGTCAAGATTCAAATATCTCGACGCTGCGGATGCCCGGATGGCCAGGCCGGCCCTCACTGTTGCTCTCGTGCTGGCCAGCCCAGCCCTGGTGGAAGCCTGCCGCCCCTGGCTGCCGGCCAACCGTTACGAGTCTGTTGTTCTGACGGTTGATCCTGGGGAGACCCTTGCGGCTGTTCTCGGACCCCGGCAGGACGACTTCGACGCTGTGGTGCTCGAGCAGAGCCTGCTCGATGCTTTCCAAGGAGCAACTGCTGGCGGCGGGTCTGCTCTTCCCTGCCGTGATCGTTGGAGAGGTGAAGGGGCAGGTGGATTACCACCCCGAGGAGTTGCATCTGCCCGACGACCAGCTGGCCCAGCTGGGATACATCGTTGATGCGGCCATTTCGCGTTTTCTGCGCCAGGGTCGTGCTGACGGACGCACGGACGACAGCAGCTCCTCCTCCCGCGCCGTCAGCAACCTTTCCGATCGCCTGCAGGAGCGACTCGGCTACCTAGGGGTCTTCTACAAGCGAGATCCATCGCGCTTCCTGGGCAGCCTGCCCCCCGAGGAGCGCCGGGATCTGCTGCTGTCGCTTCAACGCACCTATCGAGACCTGCTGGCGAGTTATTTCAGCGATCCGGCCGCGGCCAATCAGGCCTTGGAAAGCTTCGTCAACACCGCTTTCTTCAGTGATCTGCCGATCACCCGCACCGTTGAGATCCACGTGGATCTCATCGATGAATTCTGGAAACAACTGAGTTTGGAGGGCCACAAACATGACTTTCTTCAGGATTACCGCCTTGCGCTTCTTGATGTGATGGCGCATCTGTGTGAGATGTACCGGCGCTCCATTCCGCCGGACCTTCCTCTGTCGGGCACGGCTTCCAGCCGTGTACGTCGCCCGACGGATCAGCTCGATGCCTCGGAGGAGTCGTCATGAGTCCCCGCAAGACCTACATCCTCAAGCTCTACGTGGCGGGCAACACGCCCAATTCGATGCGGGCGTTGAAAACGCTGCGCAACATCCTTGAGACCGAATTCCGGGGGGTGTATGCCCTCAAGGTGATTGATGTGCTCAAAAATCCGCAACTGGCCGAGGAAGACAAGATCCTGGCAACGCCGACGTTGTCCAAGATTCTTCCCCCGCCGGTGCGCCGCATCATCGGTGACCTCTCCGATCGCGAGCGGGTGCTGATCGGTCTGGATCTGCTTTACGACGAGCTGTCTGATACGTCGCTCAGTTCGAGCTTGATCGATGCGGTCGATGAGGAGACCGACACGACGATTTCTTCAGATCCTTAAGCGACATGGTGCGCTCCAGCACGGTTCATCTCCTGCTCACTACGGTCAAGTCATAGGTGGTTGCCATGCAGTTCCCTCCGACCAGCGGTCAGCCTCAGATGCAGGTTCAAAAGCTCCCGACAGGGATCGAGGGCTTTGATGATGTGTGCCAGGGCGGCCTGCCGATCGGCCGCAGCACGCTGATCAGCGGCACGTCCGGCACCGGCAAGACGGTGTTTTCGCTGCACTTCCTCCATAACGGCATCAAGCAGTTCGACGAACCCGGCATCTTCGTCACTTTTGAGGAATCACCCCTCGACATCCTGCGCAACGCCGCCAGCTTCGGCTGGAACCTGCAGGAGATGGTCGAGCAGGACAAGCTCTTCATCCTCGACGCCTCACCGGATCCGGACGGCCAGGACGTGGCCGGCAGTTTTGATCTCTCCGGTTTGATCGAGCGGATCAACTACGCCATCCGCAAATACAAGGCCAAGCGCGTCGCCATCGACTCAATCACGGCGGTGTTCCAGCAGTACGACGCTGTGTTTGTGGTGCGCCGTGAGATCTTTAGGCTGATTGCGAGGCTCAAGGAAATCGGCGTCACCACGGTGATGACCACCGAACGGATCGACGAGTACGGCCCGATTGCCCGCTACGGCGTTGAGGAATTCGTCTCCGACAACGTGGTGATTCTGCGCAACGTGCTCGAGGGAGAGCGGCGTCGGCGCACCCTGGAGATTCTCAAGCTGCGGGGCACCACCCACATGAAGGGCGAGTTCCCCTTCACCATGGGAACCCACGGCATCAGCATCTTCCCGCTCGGGGCCATGCGCCTCACCCAGCGCTCATCCAACGTTCGGGTCAGCTCCGGCGTGCCGCGCCTGGATGACATGTGCGGCGGAGGTTTCTTCAAGGACTCGATCATCCTGGCCACCGGCGCCACCGGAACGGGCAAGACGATGCTCGTCTCCAAATTCATCGAAGACGCCTGCCGCAACAAGGAACGCGCGATCCTGTTTGCCTATGAGGAATCGAGGGCTCAGCTGCTGCGCAACGGCACCAGCTGGGGCATCGACTTCGAGCAGATGGAGCAGGACGGGCTGCTCAAGATCATTTGCGCCTATCCCGAATCAACGGGCCTTGAGGATCACCTGCAGATCATCAAGACGGAGATCAGCCAGTTCAAACCGTCGCGGATGGCGATCGATTCCCTCTCGGCCCTGGCGCGCGGTGTGAGCCACAACGCCTTCCGTCAGTTCGTGATCGGGGTGACCGGCTACGCCAAGCAGGAGGAGATCGCCGGCTTCTTCACGAACACCTCCGAGGAGTTCATGGGCAGCCATTCGATCACCGACTCCCACATCTCCACGATCACCGACACGATCCTGTTGCTGCAGTACGTGGAGATCCGCGGGGAGATGGCCCGCGCCCTGAACGTGTTCAAGATGCGCGGTTCATGGCACGACAAGGGCATCCGCGAATTTGTGATCACGGGCAATGGCCCTCAGATCAAGGATTCCTTCTCCAACTTTGAGCGGATCATTTCCGGTGTGCCCCATCGGGTCACCACCGATGAGCGCAGCGAGTTGTCGCGAATCGCCCGCGGCGTCTCCACCGAGGACTGATCTAAGGCTCGACGGCCTCGGCGATGGCGTTGCGGCTGCGCCGTTCCGCCTGCAGTTGCAGCTCATCCTTGTCGGCCTCCGCAAGGAGCAGGTCGAACCAGAAGGTGGTGCCCACCTCGGGCTCACTCGCCATCTGAACCTGGGCGCCGTGTTTCTCGAGGATGCCCCGCACGATCGAAAGACCCAGTCCGGTGCCCACTTCTGTGTGAACAGCGTTCTCGACCCGGAAGAAGCGATCGAAGATGCGCTCCTGATCAGCGCTGCTGATGCCGCAGCCCGTGCCGGCAATCTCCACCCTCAGCTTGGGCAGCGGTGAGGTGAGGGCACAGGTGGGTCCATCACTGTTGGTGATCGCCGTTCCCTCCACCGAACAGGCGTCGGGCCAGGGATAGGCCCGGAGCGCCAGGGGGCCGCCGGGACGGCTGAACTTCAGAGCATTGCCCACCAGGTTGTCGAGCACCTGGAGCAGCAGGTCCCAGTTGCCCAGCACCTCGGGCAGTTCTTCGGGAACATCCAGCACCAGTTCCACCTGGCGATCCTCGGCATTCAGCCGGTAGGTGCGCAGGGTCTGCTCCATGGCCGGGCGCATGCTGATCGGTTCGAACTGCAGCGTCCGGCCCGACTCCAGCCGGGAGAGGTCCAGCACATCGTTCACCAGCCGGGTGAGTCGATCGGTTTCGTCGTTGGCGACCCCGAGAAACTCCTTCTGTTCATCGGGGCTGAGCTGATCGCCGAGGTCGTGCAGGGTTTCGACGTAGCTCTTGATGTTGAACAGCGGCGTGCGCAGTTCATGGGAGACGTTGCTGATGAAGCGGCTCTGGGCCGCATTCAGTTCCACCTCGCGGGTGAGGTCTTGGATGGTGACGGCGATGCCCTTGAGGGTTTCACCGCTGGCATCACGCACCGCTTGCAGAACGATCCGCAGGGTGCGGGCCGGTTCCCCCACGCTGCAGCGCAGGTCTTCACTGTCTGCCGCGCCACCGAGCAGGGAATCGAGGGGACTGTGTAGTTCGATGGCTAGCAGTTCCGGCAGTTCCCCCACCAGCTCCTGGCCTTCCAGGCTGCGCCCTTCCCAGCGGAACAGACGCCGTGCCGTGGGATTGGCCAGCACGATGCGGCCGTCGGCATCCAGCAGCATGGCGCCGTCGGCCATGGTGGCGATCAACGACTGCTGCTTCACCTGGGCGGCGGTGAGCTCCTCGATGTTGGCCTCGTCGTAGGCCTCGAGCTGGGAGGCCATGGCGTTGAAGCCGGTGAGCAGTTCCCCCAATTCCCCGCCCACTGGCAGGTCAACCCGGGCACCGAAGTTACCGGAGGCGACCGAGCGCACCCCCCGCAGCAGTTCCTTCACCGGGCGGGTGATGGTGAGGGCGTTGAACACCGCGCCCAGGATCACCAGCACCAAGATCGAGATGAACACGGCCACGGTCACCTCCCGGGTGAGGGCTGCGCTGGCCAGGGCCGTCTCATTCGGGTTCACCCCAAGGCCGAGAACGCCGTAGTACTGACCCCCGCGGATCAGGGGGACGAACACATCGGTGACGGCACCCTGGGGCGTGAGGTGTTGTCGTACCAGGGGGTTCTGGGGGCGTCGACGCAGCTCCTCGGGCAGCTCCAGTCGTCGGTTGAGACGAAGCTCTCCATCGCCACTGCTGGGGGTTCCGCTGATCGGGATTCCCAGGTAGACGACGCCTTCGGGATCGGCGAAGAAGATGTAGCGGACGCTGCGGCTGGAACGCCAGAACTTTTCGGCCACGTTGGCCAGCTCACGGTCCTGGCCCTGCGCCACCAGCTCAGTGACATTGCCGGCCAGCAGCAGGCCCAGATCCCGGGCATAGCGCGTGTCGTTCATCACGGCATCGCGCTGAATTCCGTTCAGCGCGAAGAAGGTGATGCCCGTCATCATCAGGCTCACCACCAGGGTGGCAATCGCCAGCAGCTTGGTCTGGAGGGTGAATTCCGCCCACCAGGCGGTGATGCGGTCCCAGAGGTTCTGGTCGTCCCCCGGCGGCTTGCCATTGGGGGGAAGCGCCCAATCAGCTATTGCTGCTCCGCTGCCGCTGCTCATCCGCCCGAGCGCACCTGATGGCCGATGTCTTGACGGTAGGTGATTCCGGCGTAATCCAGCTGATTGAGGCCGTTGTAGGCCCCGGCAAAGGCGGCATCGAAGTCATCGCCCTGGGCGACGACGGCCAGCACCCGGCCCCCTGCGGTGAGCAGTTCGCCCGAGCTGTCGCGGCGGGTGCCGGCATGGAACAGCTGATGGTTGGGGCTGGGGGCGAGGTCGATGCGAATCGCATCGCCTTTGCGGGGAGCCTCCGGGTAGCCCTCGGCGGCCGCCACAACGCAGGCACTGCAGCGTTCGGCGATGCTCAGCTGCGGGGCCAGATCGAGGCGTCCCAGGGCACAGGCCTGCAGCACGGCGCCGAGCTCAGGGCCGAGCAGGGGCATCAATGTCTGGCATTCGGGATCGCCGAAGCGACAGTTGAACTCGATCACCTGGGGCCCATCGGCCGTGATCATCAGGCCGGCATAGATCACGCCGCGGTAATCGATGCCCCGTTGGCGCAGGGCCTTCAAGGTGGGCTCGAGCACGATGCGGCGCACCTCCTCGAGGCCCTCGGCATCCAGAAGCGGGGCGGGGGCATAGGCGCCCATGCCGCCGGTGTTGGGTCCGCGATCACCGTCCTTGAGCCGTTTGTGGTCCTGCGCCGGGGGCAACAGCACCATCCGCTCCCCATCGCAGAGGGCGAACACCGACACTTCAGGGCCCTCCATCCGCTCCTCCAGCACCAGCTGGGAGCCGGCGGCACCGAAACGCCCTTCAAAGGCTTCGCGGATGGCGGTTTCCGATTCCTCCACGCTGTCCGCCACCGTGACGCCCTTGCCGGCGGCCAAGCCATCGGCTTTGACCACCAGAGGCCGTTGCACCTCCTGCAACACCGCCAGGGCCTCGGCTTCACTGGTCACCGCCCAGTGGCCAGCGGTGGGGACCCCCGCCTCCTGCATCAGCTGCTTGGCCCAGGCTTTGCTCGCCTCCAGTTGGGCCCCCTCCGCTCCCGGGCCGAACACGGCAAAGCCCGCATCGCGCAGGGCATCGGCAACACCAGCGGCCAGCGGCGCTTCCGGACCCACCACCACCAGGTCGACGCCGTTCTGCTGGCACAGCGCGATCAACCCAGCGCTGTCGGTTTCGCCCACCGCCATGGCGCTGCCTTCCGTGCCGCCGTTGCCAGGGGTGATCCAGACCGTGTCCAGGCCCGGACAACGGCCCAGGGCCCAGGCCAGGGCCTGTTCCCTGCCGCCGCCACCGACGACGAGGGCACGTTGGAGGGCGGGCAGCGTGGTGGGACGGGTGGACGACATGGCCATGGTTGCGGGAGGAACGGTTTGGGCCTCGTAGGTTTTCCTTTGTAGACCGCAGCCCGCCATGGGGACTCCCCTTTTCCCCTTCGCCCTCACCCTTCTGGCTGCTGTCACGGCAGCCCCGGATCCGCAGGTGATGCGCGAGGAACGCTTTCAGAGCGTTCTCGCTGAGATGGATCTGGCCGCGGCGGAGCAGGCTTGTCTCAACCCCCGCATCGCCAACTCCGACGGCCGTCGCCAGGCCTTGCGTGATCGGTTGCTGGAGCTGCATCCGGTGATCGATTCCTTGGAGCTGGTGCTGGCGAATGCCGAAGCCCTGATGAGCTGCGGTGCCCCCGAAGCTGCAGCCGTGGTGCTCAACCGCTACATCCCCCGCGTTGGCGATGAACGGCGTCAGTGGTTGTTGTTGCGCTGGCGTGCTGCTGCAGCGGCCCTGGATCACCGCCAGGCGGCTTTGGCGCTGCGCCGTTTGGTGGATGGCAATATGAAAGCCCTGGATGCGCCTCTGTTCCCTGGAAAGCCGTTGTCGGATCAGGGCAATGGGCTCGATCAGTTGGCTTTGCATGAAGCGGCTCTGGGCCACAGCGCTGTGGCTGTGGAGCTGCAGCTGTTGGGCGATCTGACGGGCGTTCAGGGGGCGAAACGACTGGCGCGGGCGGCGCAATGGCTCGATGCCGATCAGTTCGAGCAGGCCGATCAGCTGCTGGAAACCGCCTTGGACCAAGCCGCGGCAGCGGAGGCCTGGGGACTGGCCATGGACCTGCTGCATCAACAGCTGCACCTGCAGTTGGCGGCTGGGGGCGATGGCGCGCGGCCGCGGCAGCGCATCCAACGGCTGGCCACTGTTCTCAATGACCGTTATGCGCTCCAGAAACTGCAGCCGGAGGCTGAACCCGATCCCCTGCTGCGTTCACCGCGGGATCCCGGAGGCCATGCTGATGTAAGACCATCAGCCGTTGCACCGTCGCCATGACGCCCAATCACGGAGAGCTGCTTTACGAAGGCAAGGCCAAGCGGGTGTTCGCCAGCACGGATCCCGACCGGGTGCTGGTGGAGTTCAAGAACGACGCCACCGCCTTCAATGCTCAGAAGAAAGCCCAGCTGGACGACAAAGGTCGGCTGAACTGCCAGATCTCAGCACGCCTGTTCGAGCTGCTGGAGCGTGAGGGGGTGCCGACCCATTACTGCGGTACGGCCGGGGAGACCTGGATGCTGGTGCGTCGGGTGGAGATCATTCCCCTGGAGGTGGTTCTGCGGAATATCGCCACCGGATCGCTTTGCCGTCAGACGCCGATCGCGGAGGGCACAGCCATCGAACCCGCCCTGCTGGATCTCTATTACAAAGATGATTCTCTGGGCGATCCGCTGCTCACAGAGGCGCGCGTGCAGCTGTTGGGGGTGGCAGATTCGGCGCGACTGTTAGAGATTGAACAATTGGCCCGCCGGGTTAATGCCGTGCTCCTGCCATTTTTTGAGGGGCTTGATCTGCAACTGGTGGATTTCAAGCTGGAGTTGGGGCTGGCATCGGATGGAACACTCCTGCTCGCCGACGAGATCAGTCCTGACACCTGCAGGCTTTGGGATCGCCGCAAAAGCAACGCCGAGGATCGGATTTTGGACAAGGACCGCTTCCGCAAGGATCTCGGTGGGGTGATGGAGGCCTACGGGGAGGTCCTTAAACGGGTCCAAAGCAGCTGCCCCAACCCCCACAACTGCCTGTAAGGTCAGCGCAACTTTTGTGGCTTCGGCCCAGCCTGCGTCTCGATGACCCGCTGTTCGACCCGCCGCTCCACGGTTGCCGTTCGTCGCACTGTTCTGGGTCTGATGCTGGGGATCCCCTTGCTTGCCCCATCTGTGATGGCGCAGGATGCGATGCCGGGGAGCCAACCCATTGAGGGGGAGGCGGCTGTGGTGGAACAGCCCCGGGTGCTGATCTCTGAAGTGCTGATTGAAGGCCTCGAGGGCCACCCGGAGGAGGAGCGTCTTCAGATTTCCACCTACGACGCCATGCAGGTGCGTCCGGGGATGCGTGTGACCCGTGAGGAGCTTCAGAACGATCTGAATGGCATCCAGGCCACAGGCTGGTTCTCAGATGTGCGGATCGTTCCCAAGAATGGACCGCTTGGGGTTCAAGTGGTTGTTCAGGTGGAGCCCTTCCCTCCTTTGAGTGCTGTGGAGATCAGCGGCGACAATGGGAATCTCCTTGCTGATGAGGTGATTGAGGAGACGTTTGCTTCCGATTACGGCCGTACGCTGAACCTCAACTATCTCCAGCAGCGGATGAAGGCCCTGCAGGCCTCAGTGGCCGATCAGGGCTACTCGCTGGCTCGGGTTTCCGGTCCCGAACGGGTCAGCCCTGCGGGTGTCGTCACGCTGAAATTGCTCCAAGGGAGTGTGGCGGGAGTCGAGGTCAAATTCCTCACCCAAGATGGTGATGACACCGATGAGAACGGCAATCCCATCCGAGGCAAGTCCAAGGAGTGGGTGGTCACCAGGGAAATTTCGATCCAGCCTGGTGATCCGTTCAATCGCAACCAGCTTGAAAAAGACATCAAACGCCTTTATGGCACCCAGCTTTTTAGTGATGTAAAGGTGTCTCTACTGCCTATGCCTGGGCAGCCTGGGGATGTGGTGATCGTGCTCGGCATTGTCGAGCAGTCCACAGGTCAGCTTTCTGGCGGTCTTGGCTTCAGCCAAAGCCAGGGCATGTTTGGCCAGGTGCAGTTGCAGGAAACCAATTTCATGGGCCGGGCCTGGACTGTGGGCACCAACATCACCTATGGCCAATACGGCGGACTTGCCAATTTCAACTTCTCTGATCCTTGGATATACGGCGACAAGCACCGCACAAGTTTCCGTACATCGTTGTTTTTGAGCCAGGAGGTTCCTCAGGTTTTCCAGAGCGAAGAAAAAGGAAATATCCGAACGGTTGAGGATTACATCAATAACGGCTCAGGTTCTGCGTTTGAAACAGGCCGTGCCTACAGCTTCACGGGCAATGGCGGCACTGATAACGCACCTGATGACGTAAACCTTGCAAGTACAGAGTTTCCAACACGAAGTTGGTTTGATTACGAAGGTGACACCGTAGTGCTGCGGAAGACCGGCGGAAGTTTTTCCTTCGCCCGTCCCATGAACGGTGGGGATCCATACAAAGACGCCAAGTGGACTTTGGTGTCCGGTATGTCTTTTTCTGAAGTGCGGCCGATCAACTTTGCCGGTAGTTCAAGGCCCTACGGCGTCGCCACTAAAAAGCGCAGTGCAGGGAATGGTGAGGTCGGCAAAGATGAAATTATTTGCGTGTCCTATAAGTGCGCTGATAGCAATACTTTGATCGCGGCGCGTTTCGCAACGACCTACAACACCCTCAACAACCCCCGCAATCCCACCAGCGGTAATTTCTTTTCTGCGGGAACAGAGCAATTCGTAGGGATCAATAGCGATTCGCCCACCTTTAATCGGTTGCGGGCTAGCTACACAGAGTTTTTCCCCGTGGATTGGCTCAAGCTCCACAAGGGTTGTCGTCCAAAGCCCGGTGAACAGGCCGATTGCCCTCAGGCCATCGGTGTTCAGATCAAAGGTGGCGCGATCATGGGTGAAGTGCCCCCCTACGAAGCATTCTGTATGGGTGGGTCCAACTCGATTCGCGGTTGGTACAACTGCGATCTTGCCGTTTCCAAGGCCTTCAGCGAGGTGACGATCGAGTATCGCTTCCCCTTGATCAGCATCTTCTCAGGGGAGGTTTTCATGGATGCCGGTACTGATTTCGGCACTCAAGGTGATGTTCCCGGCAAACCTGGTTTGCTTCTGGATAAAGACGGTTCTGGTGTCTCTGTTGGTACCGGCATGATTGTGACAACACCAGTTGGTCCGATCCGTTTGGAGGTGGCCACCAAGGACTTCTCATCCGACTATCGCTTCAATCTGGGTGTGGGCTGGAAGTTCTAGTGACTAGCTGGCCTCAGGACTACTCCGCATCCTGGACACTGGCGGCGGAGACATCACGATCTGGTGTCGGCCTCCACAGTGGGGCTGAGACCACGGTGGAGCTTCGGCCGACGGATCAGCCGGGTTTCCACATGCTTCTGCCGGGGATGGAGCAGCCGATCCAGCTGCGACCGGATCAGGTGCGCGACAGCCAGCTATGCACAACCTTGGATTTGGGTTCCAGCAAGGTGGCCACCGTCGAACATCTGCTGGCTGCCCTGGCTGGTTGTGGGCTCAGCCATGTGGAGATTGACCTGAACGGCCATGAAGTTCCGCTGCTGGATGGTTCAGCACTGGGGTGGGTGGAGGCGATCGCCAGCGCTGGGTTGATGCCCGCGGCCACCCCGCGGCTGGCTGCACCGCGGCTGGAGCAATCCCTGCTGCGCACCCGCGGCAACAGTGTGATCACTGCCACCCCGTCTGATCGCTTTGGCGTTGTAGGCATCATCGATTTCCCGCAGGCGGCCATCGGCCGACAGCAATTCGCCTTGGAGCTCACGCCACAACGCTTCGTTGATGAGATAGCTCCAGCACGCACCTTTGGTTTCCGGGAGCAGATCGAGCAGCTGCGTGCTGCCGGATTGATCCAGGGCGGAGCCCTGGACAATGCCCTGGTCTGTGACGGTGATCAGTGGATGAATCCACCGCTGCGGTTCGAGGATGAACCAGTGCGCCATAAGCTCTTGGACTTAATCGGCGACCTGGCACTCGTCGGTTTTCCCCAGGCACAGGTTCTTGTGTACAAGGGATCCCATGGTCTTCACACTGATCTCGCAGCCGCTTTGTGACTGAATCCACTCCAGACGTAGTGCTCACCAGCGAGCAGATCGCCGGTTTGCTCCCGCACCGTTACCCCTTCGCGCTGGTGGATCGGGTCATCGCTCATGAGCCCGGGGTTTCGGCCACGGCGATCAAGAACGTGACCGTGAACGAGCCCCAGTTCCAGGGGCATTTCCCTGAGCGTCCTCTGATGCCAGGGGTGCTGATCGTGGAGGCGATGGCGCAGGTGGGAGGTCTGATCGTGACCCAGATGCCTGATCTACCGAAGGGACTATTCGTTTTCGCAGGCATTGACGGGGTACGCTTCCGGCGCCCTGTGGTTCCTGGAGATCAGCTGGTGATCCGCTGTGAATTAGTCAGCCTCAAGCGCAAACGCTTCGGCAAGGTCAAGGCGGAGGCCACGGTGGATGGTGATCTGGTCTGCTCCGGAGAATTGATGTTTTCCTTGGTGGACTGAGCGAGATGTCGCAGAAAACGGCGTCGCAGCAGATTCACCCCACGGCGGCGGTGGACCCGAAAGCCGAGCTCGCTGCCGGCGTGGTGATTGGCCCTGGTGCAGTTGTCGGTCCCGAGGTGGTGATTGGAGAGAACACCTGGATCGGTCCCCATGCTGTCTTGGACGGTCGTCTAACTCTGGGGCGTGACAACAAGGTTTATCCAGGCGCCTGCCTTGGTCTTCCGCCCCAGGATCTCAAGTACCGCGGTGCCAATACCGAGGTGTTGATTGGTGATGGAAACACGCTGCGGGAATGCGTGACGATCAACCGTGCCACCGAAGAAGGTGAGGTGACCCGCATCGGTAACGGCAACCTGCTGATGGCCTATTGCCATCTGGGTCACAACTGCGACCTGGGCAACAACATCGTGATGTCCAATGCCATTCAGGTGGCGGGCCACGTAGTGATCGAAGACCGTGCAGTGGTCGGTGGCTGTCTCGGCATTCACCAGTTCGTTCACATCGGTGAGATGGCGATGGTGGGAGGCATGACCCGCGTCGACCGGGATGTTCCTCCTTATTGTCTGGTGGAAGGCCATCCGGGCCGGGTGCGGGGTTTGAACCGCGTGGGCTTGCGGCGCAGTGGCCTGGCTGCCAACCATGACGGCGCTGAACTCAGGCAGCTTCAGGAGATCTGGACCCTGATGTATCGCTCTGACCTGGTGATTGCCGATGCGCTTCAGCAGGCCCGCAGCCAGCCCTTGCTGCCGGCTGCTGAGCACTTCTGCTGGTTCCTTGAAGCCTCCACGGGTCAGGGCCGACGGGGCCCGATGCCGGTGCAGGGCCGCTGATGGTTCGGCTGCTGATCAGCACCGGGGAGGTCTCCGGTGATCTGCAGGGCAGCCTGTTGATTCGCGCCTTGCGGTTGGAGGCGGATCGACGGGGGCTTGAGCTGGAGCTGCTGGCTTTGGGAGGCCCGCGAATGGAGGCGGCAGGTGCGGTGTTGATCGCCGATACTGCGCCGATGGGGGCTATCGGCCTGTGGGAGGCTCTCCCGTTGATTCTTCCCACCCTGCGGCTACAGGCCCGGGTGGACGCGCTGTTGGAAGACCGGCCCCTCGATGGGGTGGTGTTGATCGATTATGTCGGGGCCAATGTGCGGTTGGGCACACGGTTGCGGAGGCAGTGCCCCGAGCTGCCGATCACCTATTACATAGCTCCCCAGGAATGGGCATGGCGATTCGGTGATGGCAGCAGCACGCGATTGATCGAATTCACCGACAAGGTACTGGCGGTCTTCCCTGCGGAGGCCGAGTTCTATGCCGCTCGCGGTGCGGATGTGAGCTGGGTGGGCCATCCGTTGTTGGACAGCTTCCAGAACTTGCCTGAACGCGCTAGCGCCCGCCGTGAACTTGGCTTAGATCCCGAGGCGCCGGTGCTGTTGCTGCTGCCGGCCTCACGGACCCAAGAGTTGCGCTACTTGATGCCACCGCTGGCTCAGGCGGCGGCCCTGCTGCAGCAAAGTCATCCTGATCTTCAGGTGCTGCTGCCCGCTGGGCTTGCGGAGTTCGAAGCCCCCCTGGCTGCAGCACTTCAGGAGGCCGGTGTGCGCCACGCCCGGGTGATTCCCGCTTCTGAAGCGGATGGGTTGAAAACCACCTTCTGTGCGGCGGCGGATCTTGCCCTCGGCAAATCCGGCACGGTGAACCTGGAGCTGGCCCTGCAGGGGGTTCCCCAGGTGGTGGGATATCGCGTGAGCCGACTGACGGCCTGGGTTGCCCGCCACGTGCTGCGCTTCCAGGTGGATCACATCTCGCCGGTGAACCTGTTGCTCAAGCAGCGGTTGGTGCCGGAGCTGCTCCAGGACGAACTCACGGCCGAAGCTTTGGTGGATAGGGCGCTTCCTCTGCTGACTGACACCCCAGAGCGCCAGGCCATGCTGGAGGGGTATGCACGGCTGCGGACCACCCTGGGTGCTCCTGGGGTCACCGAGCGGGCGGCCAAGGCCATCTTTGATCAGGTGATCGGATGAAACGAACCCTGCTTCTGCTATTCACCTGCTTGATGCTGCTCAGCTGGCCCCAGCGCGCCATGGCTGAGCTGCAGACGGCGGTCTTTGCCGGTGGCTGTTTCTGGTGCATGGAGCACGACCTGGAACATCTGCCCGGGGTGCGTGATGCCGTGAGCGGCTACAGCGGCGGGCAGTTGGAGCGCCCCACCTACCGGCAGGTGAGCAGTGAGACGACAGGGCATCAGGAAGCGGTGCAGGTGCGCTTTGACTCGGATCAGATCAGCTACGCGGAGCTGCTGCGGAGCTACTGGCGCAATGTGGACCCCCTCGATGGCGGCGGCCAGTTCTGCGACCGCGGTGATTCCTACCGGCCGGTGATCTTCACGGCTGATGACGCCCAGGCGCAGGCGGCTGAGGCCAGTGCTGTGGCGGCGGCCCGTGAGCTCGGACAATCCCGGTCTGCCTTGAAGGTGGAGCTCCGGCAGGCGGCTCGCTTCTGGCCCGCCGAGGGATACCACCAGAACTACGCGGAGTACAACGCCGTCAAATACAACTTCTACCGGTTCAGCTGCGGTCGTGACCGCAGACTCGACAGCGTCTGGGGCGACAACGCTCGCTCCGGTAACGCCTGGGGGAAGTAGGGCTGCCGCAGCCTCATTCCTCGGTAGAGCGCCCCCGGATGCGAGCACGGTCGCTCAGCCAGATGATCACCCGCGTGATCGCCCAAGCGAGGGCGACGCCCAACAGGATCGAGAGCAGCGACTCCACAGCACAGCACTTGAGGACATCGGAAGTCGCCGGATGCTCCTCAAAATGCTGATCTGATCAAGGAATGCGTGGGGACTGGTGCGATCAGTCGCTTGCCTTGGCGTCCTTGTCCTTCTCTTTTGCTGGCTGTGTCGTGGCCTGAGGCTTGGATGCCGCCTTGCAGGCCAGGGAGGCTTCCAGGCGCTGCAGCTGCGCTTCGCGCAGGGCATCGGAAATGCTGAGAGTGCGGTCAGTCATCGATTGGCGTTCTCGACAGCGGCAGGCTCAGGGCCTTGTGCGATCGAAAGGGGGCCTACGGGTCTGAAGACTGTCGAAACCTAGACGCCCACGGGTCAACGTCCAGGGAGTAAAAGTGCTTACGTCAGTGTCTGGCAACACGTCTGCGCTTCAACGCCAGCGCGATTGAAGGCTTGCCAAACCCATATCGCCATGGCTATGAGTACAGGTGTACTGATTCCTGGGTTGCTCATGTCGGTTGATCACGGTGATCTCGCGGTGAAGGCGGAGGCTCCCTTTCTCCACGTCCGCCCAGGGCACTTTGTGGTCGTCGCTGGAGACCAGCTCGATCAAGGGGATTGGTGGATGGGGCAGGTGCTCTTCTGCGAGGGAAGTGCTCGCCACCCCAGGCTTCCGTCGCTGTTTCAGGTGGCTGACGTGGATACGGGCGTCATCAAATGGATCAACGCCGACGCGGTCTCGGATGTGATCTGGTCGATGGATGGATGGCCCGCCAGTGCGCCTGTCTCTTCGGGCTGTTGATCGAGCAGGGCCGTTGATCAAGAAGGGCTGTTGATCGAGTGGGGCCTTGATCAAGGGGCGGTGTGTATTCGCGCGAACGACGCGGGCTTGACGGCTGTCTCATAAGTGGTTTGTAGCGGTTGCTACAAAACGTTCACCCCCTCTTGAGGGGGCGCAGATGCTCCAAGCCATGGAACGGGGACTTGGATTTCTTCGAGGAACATCCAATGACTGCACTTCTCTATCGAGGCCACACCTACGCAGCAGCTCCAGCCACTCCCAAGGCCTGCGTTGAATTGACCTACCGCCGCGAGCACTACAACACCTGTCGCAAGGAACTGATTGGCGAAAGCCGCCACACCCTCACCTACCGGGGCGTCACCTACACCAAGTAGCCCGAAGCACCCGTTGGTTCCTGCCCCTGCCCCCTTTCAAGGGCAGGGGCTTTTTGTTGGGCAGTCGGATGGAGGCAAGCCACGGTCCAAGGGAGATCCCGACATCCTGTGGGCGAGCCAGTCAGCATTCGCCGATGGGATCGGATCTCACCGCCATCGTGATCTCCTCGGTGTTTCTTGGGGTGGGTTTTGTGATTGCCAAGTTCTTCCCCGAAGCCGCGTTGCTGGCGGCGGTGTTCCTGGTGGGGTTGGCGATTCTCAACGTCGCCCTTGTTCTTGTGGGCTGATGCCCAAAAAAAGAGGGGGTGTTCCCTAAGCACCCCCACTCGACGCATTGCCCCTTCACCGAAAGAAGCCCCCGCAGGATGGCCTGGGCTCCCGTGGCTGGTCGTCGCCATACGACAAAAAGGCCGGGCTCTGCGGGCGCCCTCGCTGCGTTGACAGGGGCCGCACTATGAAGATGTTCACTATGAACTTTTTTTCATGGCAAACGTTCGCGAGATGGTCAACACCCATCTGCCCGTCGCGCTCAAGCTGATCAACAGCGCCGCCCTGGTTGCGATCGCGCTTTCAACCCTCTGTGCTGCTGGCTCTTTGCGTGAGATGTCTGGCAGGTCTGCGGCTCCAGCGGCTGTCACTGAAGCCGACTGAGCCCGATGAAATGGAGCGATACCCCTTATCGCTCCAGGGGATTTCGCCGGCCGTTACTTGATCAAATCTGGTCGAATTCCTTAAGAAACCAACATCCAACCTGTTGAAAAGATTAAGCGCGGCAACTTGATTGATTCAGCAAGTTCTCAGTGAACAGACGGGTTTCCGGTCATCGACGATGCTTCAGCCCATGCTTACGATCAGGCGGTGAGAGGAGGGTTGTATGTATCTGCTGACCATTAAGGATGGTCTTGGCACCCGTCATATCGGTCCATACGCGTCGCCGAAGCACGCATCGGATGATCTTGATCGGGTGTTGGAAACCTGCTCCGAGCGAGCACGGTGGCAGATTCATGCATTGGAAACCCCAGACCGCTCCCTCGAATTGCAGGCTGTTGCTTCCTGAGGATTTTTCGTCCTGAACCTGGGCGCCCTGATCAGTTCTGACGTCGTCCTGGAAAGCCTCGGGTCAGTCCGCTGTCGATCATCAGGCCGATGCCAGCGTTGATGCAGATCAGGCTGAGGGTTCCGTACCAGAACCAGGGGCCTGCGTCCTTGCCCAGCATCTGAACCACCTTGCGGCTCACCGCCTCGCCGAACAGGCAGAGGCCCACCGGGAGCAGCAGCACCCCCAGCTGGGCCTTGATGTACCAGCGCACCGGCGAGCGGCTCATGACTGGGCCAGCACCCAGTTCACCAGGGTGCGCACGCCGTAGCCGGTGGCACCAGCGGGATTGACGCCTTTGCCCTTGTCACTCCAGACCGGGCCGGCGATGTCGATGTGGGCCCAGGCGGTGTCTTTGGCCACGAACTCCTTGAGGAAAAGGGCTGCTGTGATCGAACCACCGGGCCGCGGGCCGGTGTTCTTCATGTCGGCCAGCAACGACTTCAATCCATCCCTGTAGGACTGCCGCAGTGGCATGCGCCAGAGCCCTTCACCGCCCGTCTGAGCAGCGGCATCGAGGGCCTCCGCCAGATCGTCATTGTTGGACCAGAGCCCGGCCATCTCATCCCCCAGGGCAATCACGCAGGCTCCGGTGAGGGTGGCCAGATCCACCACGGCATCGGGCTTCTGCTCACAGGCGTAGAGCAGGGCATCGGCCAGGGTGAGGCGGCCTTCGGCGTCGGTGTTGTTGATCTCAATCGTCATGCCATTGGCGGCCGTGACGATGTCGCCGGGGTGGACGGCGGAGCCGTTCACCATGTTTTCGCAGGAGGCCACCACCATGTGCACCTCAACGCCAGCCGGCTTGAGTTCGGCGATGCTGCGCATGGCACCGATCACAGCGGCACTGCCGCCCATGTCGAACTTCATCATGTCGATCTGGGCGGCCCCCACCTTGAGGTTGTACCCGCCGGAATCGAAGGTGAGGCCTTTGCCCACTAGGGCAACGCGGCGTTTCACCTCGCCCTCGGGGCGATAGATCAGGTGAATGAACTTGGGGGGTAGGTCGGAGCCCTGGCTCACCGCCAGGAAGGCCCCCATGCCCTTGGCTTCGCAGTCGCTGCGCTCGAGCACCTTGAGTTCAAGGCCATGGTCCTTGGCGATGCCTGCGGCCGTGTCGGCGAGGGCCGCCGGGGTGACCACGTTCGGAGGGGCCGCCACCAGCTCTCGGGCCAGTTCCACACCGGCGCAGGTGGCATTCACTGCCGCAAAGCCGCTTTCGGCGGCGGGGCTTAGGTCGATCAGCTCCAGGGCCTCGGGGATCCGGCGCGGGTCCGGCTCCTTGCGGAAGCGTTGGTCTTTGTAGAGGCAGAGCCGGACGGCTTCTGCACAGATGCGGGCGGCTTCTGTGGCCTCGGTTCCCGCCCAGGGCAGGTGCAGGCCGAGGCTGCCCTCACAACCGATGGCGGCCTTGGCGGCCCGGGCGGCGGCGCCGCGCAAGCGGTCGGCGTCGATTCCATCGCTCTCGCCCAGGCCGAGCACCACCAGGCGCTGCGGGCCCCCGCCCAGGGGCGTGATCACCAGTTGCTCTCCAGGCTTTCCTTTGAACTCCTGCTGCTTGAGGGCCTCGGTGATGCCGGCAAAGCGTTGTTCCAGGGCCGTTGCCGTGGCATCGACATCGCCCTGGGGCAGGCCCACCGCCAGCACATCGCTGTTCCACTCCTGCAAACCGGCGGAGGACAGGGAGAAGCGCATGGGTGGACGCGTCAACAAAGGATGAGCGTAGCGATCCTGTGCGACTCCCTCGGCCCTCAGAGCTCTGCGGTGAAGGGGGTGGCCCAGCGCTGGCGGGTTTCCTTGTTGAACGGCGGCCACCAGCGTTGGATCAGCTGTTGTTCCAGGGCCCGCCGGGCGCGGGTGGCCCGGGGCACATCACAGCTGAAGCGGATGCTCAGCTGGGCGCTCAGCTCACAGCGCTGCAGGGCTTCGCCGTAGGCGGCGAGGTAGGCCTTGCAGTCGTGATCACCTTTCCAGCGGCGCTCGGCGGCCAGGGTCTCGCCCACATAGAGCAGAAGCGGCTGCTCCAGCTGGGCTGGCCTGTCCATCACCAGATAAATCGCTGCTCCGCGGTGGGACGGTTCCGGCCAGCGCCAGAAACTCATCGCCAGGGGGGTCAGGGCCAGTGGATCGATGGCCGCCGCAGCGTCGTCAGGGCTGGCGCCGAACAGATCTCCCTGGGCCGTGCTGGCACGTTCGCCGCGGAACAGCGGCGCTTGATGGGCATGCAGCCGCTGTTGCCAGGCGAGCAGCTGCTCCCGTTGCAGGGGCAGGTCGGGCCCGTTGTTGAAGGCCAGCGCACCGGTGGAGAACAGATCCCACTGCATCAGGGCAGCGGCAGGCTGGGCCCGGCGCGGCGGCTGCCGAAACTCACCCGGCCGATCAGGACTTCCACGCTGCTAGCGGGAAGGCAGAGCCGCTCCTGCAGATCGGCCAGATCCTTGAAACCGGCGCGGCGGCGTTCCCGCATCAGGTTGGCTATCCGTTGTTCCGGCCAGCCCAGCAGCGCCAGCTGATCGGCGCTGGCGTTGTTGAGGTCGAGGGGAGCGGCTTGTGGCTGCGGTGGGGCATCGCCGTGCCACTGGAAGAGGAGATGGGGTGTCCAGAGCCTTGCCAGATCGCTCGGCAGCTCCAGCAGCCGGAACAGATCATCGGCACTGGCGAATTGCACCCCACCCCGCTGCAGCCGCACCAGCAGATCGGCTGTGTCCTGGCTGCAGCCTGGCAGTTGCAGCCACTGATCGCGGCTGGCCCGGTTCACATCCATCACCCAAGCCGACGGCTCGGGCACGGTTGGTAAAGGTTGCGCTGGGGCCGGCCGGGGTGGTGCTGGCAGCTGTCCGGTGGCCTGCAGCACCCGCCTGGCCAGGGGATCCAACCAGTGGCTGCGGGGCATGCTGCTCAGCAGAGATAGGCTGACCTTAACGAGGGTGCAGGGGCTGCGTCAGCGCAACTGGCGCATCTGGTTGTTCTGGCACCGAGCGGGTTCCTTCAAGTCGAGGGGGTCCAGCGGGGAATCGGCAGCGGTGGATCCACCAGGTTGCGCTGAAAGGCGATCAGCACCGCCTGGGTGCGGCTTTTGGCATCGAGTTTGCGCAGCAGCCCGGTGACGCAGTGCTTGGTGGTTTCGATCGAGAGGTGCAGCTGATCGGCAATCTCCTGATTGCTGAGGCCCTTGCAGAGCCCGCGCAGCACGTCTTCCTCCCGCAGGCTCAGCACGTCGCTGAGGGGATGGGCGGCGCCTTTGGGGCCACGGTCGTGGTTGGCCACGCCGGCAATCACCGGATCCATGTGGCTGCCATCGCTCTCCATGGCGCGCAGCACGCTGATCAGGCCGCCGTTGCCGATGCGCTCATGGCTACAGAGCCCTTCGCATTGCGCCTTGGCCGCGGCGTGAATCGTGCTGAGCAACGGGCGCTGAATCAACATCAGGCAGCGCAGGGAGGGCTGCTGGACCTTGGCGGCCGCCACCAGGGAGGGGCCGGTGCCGCGCTCGAGTTGGTCGCTGCAGATCAGCAGATCAGCGGCTGTGTTGCGAAGGCAGGCGAGGACTTCTGTTTCGGTGCTGGCGGCCCCCACCAGCGAGCCGATGCCATCAAGGCTGTGCACAAGGCCGCTGATTAAGACGCGATCGGCGGAGGCCACCACGATGCGGCGGCCCTCCAACAGGTGCCGATGGCGCTGGGGAAGCTCACGCATCGCGCCGAGCTGAGCGGTGAAGTCCACATCCTGGAGGCGGCCCGAAACTCACCATGAATTCGGATGCCACCAAAGGGTGGTGCGGGTGAGCAAGACCGTACAAAACCTTTCTGTGAACGGCCATCAAAGGTGCGGCGATCACCCCCGTTGCCCCTGGCGAATCCTTGGCAGACTTTGCCGAAGCAGTGCGCAACGCCGACGATGGCCTTCTTCGATTCCGACATCGTTCAGGACGAAGCCAAGCGCCTGTTCGGCGATTACCAGCAGCTGATGCAGCTGGGCAGTGAGTACGGCAAGTTCGACCGGGAGGGCAAGAAGAAGTTCATCGAGACGATGGAAGAGCTGATGGGCCGCTACCGCGTGTTCATGAAGCGCTTTGAACTCTCGGAGGATTTCCAGGCCAAGCTCACGGTGGAGCAGCTGCGCACCCAGCTCAGCCAGTTCGGCATCACCCCCGAGCAGATGTTCGATCAGATGAACTCCACCCTTGAGCGGATGAAGGCGCAGATCGAGCAGCCGCCTTCTAGCTGAGCCAAGACTCGTACGATCGCGAGCGCTCGCTCATTGCGCCTTCCCATGCCGGACTCCATCCCGTCGTTGCCGGATTGGCTGTCGCGGGGCATGGCCGACCTGTTCCCGGCCGGGGATCCCAGTGATGCGGATCAGGCCCTGGCGGCCCGGTTGGCCCAGGCCGAAAAAGAAGGCCGGCCGCTGCGGGTGAAGCTGGGCATCGACCCCACCGGCAGCAACATCCATCTGGGCCACAGCATCCTCTTCCGCAAATTGCGGGCCTTCCAGGACGCGGGCCACACGGCGGTACTGATCATCGGCGATTTCACGGCGCGGATTGGTGATCCCACCGGCAAGAGCGCCACGCGGGTGCAGCTCACCAAGGAGCAGGTGGCCGCCAACGCCTCCACTTATTTGCTCCAGTTGGGGCAAGACCAGCCGAAGGAAACGGCGCTGCTCGATTTCGAGACCCCTGGCCGCCTGGAGGTGCGATACAACTCCGAGTGGCTGGAGGGCATGGACCTGCCGGCGGTGATCGGCCTCCTCGGCACAGTCACCGTGGGCCAGATGCTGGCCAAGGACGACTTCTCCAAGCGCTACGGCAGCGGCACTCCGATCGCGCTGCATGAATTCCTCTACCCGTTGCTGCAGGGCTACGACTCGGTGGCGGTGAATGCGGATGTGGAGCTGGGCGGCACCGATCAGAAGTTCAACGTGGCCATGGGCCGCGACCTGCAGCGCCACTTCGATAAGGGCACCCAGTTCGGGCTCTTGCTGCCGATCCTGGTGGGTCTGGACGGGGTGCAGAAGATGAGCAAGAGCCTCGGCAACGTGGTGGGGCTGGAGGAGGATCCGCTCTCGATGTACTCCAAGTTGGAGAAGGTCGGCGATGCGGCGATCGACGACTACGTCACCTTGCTGACCGATCTGGATCTGGACTCGTTGCCGGAGAACCCGCGCGAGAAGCAGAAGGCGATGGCATTGGCGGTGACTGCCAGCCGCCATGGCATCGATGCCGCCCAGAAGGCCCAGAGCGATGCCGCCACCCTGGTGGGCGGCAGTGGCGATGCCGGTGCTGATGTGCCCGAGGTGTCGCTGGCGGAGGTGAACTTCCCGGCCAAGGCCTTTTATCTGTTCAGTGCGGTGGGGATCTGCGCCAGCAGCAGTGAAGCCCGCCGTCAGATCAAGGGCGGTGCGGCGCGGCTGGAGGGGGAGAAGATCACCGACCCCAACCAGGAGTTCGCTTCAGCGGCGGAGCTGGAGGGCAAGGTGCTGCAGCTGGGCAAGAAAACCTTCCGTCGTTTGGTGCGCTGATGACCTTGCATCCCGCTGACCCCGCCGATCGGATCATCGTTGCCCTCGATGGCATGGCGCCTGAGCAGGCGCTGCGCTTTGCCGCCCAGGTGGAGGGGCTGCGCTGGGTGAAGGTGGGCCTGGAGCTGTTTGTGCAGGCCGGCCCGGAGGTAGTGGCCCAGCTGCGCGAGCAGGGGCTGCGGGTGTTTCTTGATCTCAAATTTCACGACATCCCGGCCACGATGGCCGGTGCCTGCCGGCGGGCGGCGGCGCTGGGGGCCGAACTGATCACAGTGCATGCCTGCGCCGGCAGCGAAGCGCTCAAGGCAGCTCAGGCCGCGGCAGAGGAAGGGGCCCAAGGGGCTGGCCAACCCGCCCCCACCTTGCTGGCGGTGACGGTGCTCACCAGCTGGGAAGAGCAACGACTGCAACGGGAGCTCGCCATTGCCCAGGGCATCGCCGAACGGGTACCGGCGTTGGCGCAGCTGTCGGCTACATCAGGAATCGGTGGATGTGTGTGCTCACCCCTGGAGGCTGCGGCGTTGCGTGCGCAGCATCCTGAGCCGTTTGCCTTGGTCACCCCAGGCATCCGCCCCAAAGGTGCGGCTGTTGGTGATCAAGCCCGGGTGATGGGGCCGGCTGAGGCAATCGCCGCAGGTGCCAGCCAGCTGGTGATCGGCCGGCCGATCAGCAAGGCTGAGGATCCCAGTGCGGCATTTGCTGCTTGTTGCGGAGAGCTCCTGGGCTGATCGCTGCCGGCGGCAGTGCTCAAGACTTCTGCCCGATCTTGGGTTCGGTGCCCGCCAAGAGTCGCTCGATGTTGCTGCGATGGCGCCAGAGCACCATCAGGCTGGCCACCAACGACACCACCACGTAGGCGCTGCTGCCGCCGGAGATCAGCATCAGCAGCGGCAGTCCGATGGCGGCCACCACGCTGGAGAGCGAAACGATCCGGAAGATCGAGATCACGGCCATGAACAGGCCAAAGCAGGCCAGCCCCACCGGCCAGGCCAGCCCCAGAAACATGCCCAGGCCGGTGGCCACTGCCTTGCCGCCCTTCCAGCCCAGCCACACCGGCCAGATGTGACCGGCCAAGGCCGCCAGGCCCGCCAGCACCTGTAGCCAGTCGCTGAGGCCAAAGCTCTTCGCCAGCAGCACCGCCAGGGCGCCTTTGCCCACATCAATCAGGAACACCGCTAGAGCCGGCCCTTTGCCCACGTTGCGCAGCACGTTGGTGGCGCCGGTGCTGCCGGAGCCGCACTCGCGCAGATCGATGCCCTTGAGCCAGCGGCCCGCGAGGTAACCGCTGGGGATGGCTCCCAGCAGGTAGCCGATGGCCAGGAGCAGCAGGGCGGTGAGGGCTGTTTGAGTCACAGCAGATCGTCGTCGTCGAGGCGTTCACCTGGTCCGGCCGCGAAGGCCAGCCACAGGGGGAACTGAAGCACAGGGATGTCGACGCTGCGCTCGGCGGCATCGATCAGGATCAAGGGCACTTCGCCTCGCTCCTCCAGCCGGTCGGCTCGCTCCACCAGGGCTTCGGGCCGTTCGAACAGCACGATGCCGCTGCTGGGGCCGAAGTCTTCCCGGCCCAGGCCGAGGGCGTCCTGGAGGCCGCGCCGCCATTCGCCGAGCCGTTCGGGGCCGCCGGCCAGCACCAGGCACTGGAACTGATCGCCATACAGCTCGCCGATCACCGCGATCAGGGCCGCGCTCACCAGGATGTTGCGCGGTCGGGTGCCGCGGCTGGGCTGGGCGCCCCGTCCGCCTTGATTGAAGAACCAGTCCTCCAGCAGAGCCGTGTCGCGGGCATCGATGCTGCGCCGCAGGTTCCAGGGGTCGGCGTAGACGTCCGGCTGTTTGAGGAAGCGCTCCAGGGTCTGGCGGATCAGCTCTTCATCCGGGCGGAAGGTGTCGGCCACCGCGGGCGGCGGAGTGCTGTCACCGGGCTTGTCCGGCACCGCTGCGTTGTCTGCCGCCTGATCGAGGGGCGAGGGCTGCACCACCATCGGCTGCACCACCAGCTCCAGGTTTTCCACGCTCTGCACCAGGTCCTGAAGGGCGCCGCCTAGGTACTCCTGGAAGCCCTTCACGCGGCGGGCAATGGCGTCCGATTGGCCGGCGAAGTTGGCCTTCAGTTCGGTCTCGAGTTGCTGCTTGCGGGAGCTGAGGGCGTTGATCTCCGCTTCCAGGGCATCGCGGCGGTCCTGCAGATCCTTGAGGGCCAGCTCCATCACGGGATTGGCTTCTGTGGCGGCGGGCTCGGTGCTGGTGGTGTTGGCGGGTTCTGCGCTGGTGTCGCCGCTGGTTTCCGCCGGGGGTTGCTCCGGTTCAGGCGCCTGGGGGGTCAGGTCGGTGTCGTCGGGCATTGCGTCAGCTGCCGTGCTCTCCATCCCTCCATTCCAGCCGACCAGGCCGCAGAAAAACAGGTGGCATCACAACTGCGACAGGTATGCACAAAATTGTATGGATATCGGCACGAAACCGTCTCGAAATCGTACTACTGCTCGCTATTGCTCGTGTTGTCTTCCGTGTCGTCGTTCGGTACTTCCAGGGCTCCTACCCGCAGTTCCAGCTGTTCCCGCAGCTCCTTGGGGCTGAACAGGATCGGCAGGAAGTGAATGCTCTGGGTTTCGCGGAGATAAAATAGGCCCGGCAACCAGGGTGCGAACAGTCGCCAGCTCAGCCATTGGTCGTAGGCGAAACGCCGCAGCTCGCGGCTGTTTTGCCACACGATCAGAGCGTCTTCCTTGAATTCGAGTCGCAGGCTGGCGCTCTGGATCAGCAGAAACAGGCCGAACAGCACCGCCACCAAGGTGGGCCAGGGCGAAAGCGGCAGCGGCAGCAGTGCCAGGCCAAGGGCCACCACCAGCAACGGCAGCCGCACGTCTGGCTTGAGGGTGACGGGGGCGGGGGTTGAACTCATGCTCCGAACAGCACCTGGGTGAGAACGACATCCATCAGGGCCACCAGGATCAGGATCAGCACCACCGCACCGGTGGTGCTGGTGCCCACTTCCTTGGGACCGCCGCGGGTGGTCAGGCCCCAGCCACAGGCCACCGTGGCGATGATCAGCCCGAACACCAGGGCTTTCACCAGCATGAACGGCAGGTCCAGCGGGTTCATCCAGGTCTGCACCGAGGTCCAGAACACCGCCGGAGGGATTTTGTAGAGGGCCGTGCTGGTGAGCTGGCCTGACCACACCGCCACGAAGAAGAAGAAGAAGCACTGCACCGGTGCCATCACCACCATGGCGATCATCCGGGGCACCACCAGGTACTCCACCGGGTCGGTGCGCAGCATGGTGATCGCATCGATCTGTTCGGTCACCTTCATCGTCCCTAGCTGGGCGGCGTAGGCGGTGGCCACCTTGCCGGCCAGCAGGCAGGAGGTGAGCAGGGGCGCGATCTCCCGTGCCAGGCCGATCGCCAGGATGCCGCCCACCGTTGATCCCGCCCCCTGGCGGGTGAGTTCCGCGGCCACCTGAATGTTGAACACCGAGCCGGCGGCCACCGAGATGATCAGCACGATCAGCAGGCTGCCGGGGCCGGCCTCCAGCATTTGCTCAAACAGCTCACCCCGATTGATGCGACCGCGCAGGGTGGCGGCCACGGCCTGGCCTCCGATCAGCAGGCTGGTGCCCAGGCGTTTGATGGAACGTGGCATGTTCATCCGGCGGCCTTCTGCAGGTGGGCTCCACGGTCGGGCCAGCCTCGCATCACCACAAGGCCAAGCAGCACAAGGATGGCGGGAATCAGACCCATGCAGAGGCGGATCGCCAGCAGGGCTGAATTCGGTTGTTCGATGAAACTCAGTGCCCCGCTGCAGTTGCCCCCCTTGGCGGAGATGTAGCCGGTGAGCGAGAGCAGGCTGCCAAACACCGACATGGTCAGGCCGATGATCAGCTTCTGGCCGAACACCATCCAGGCGGTGTAAAGCCCGGCGGGTTTGCTCGGATCAGCGTCGATCGCATCGGGCAGCAGCGACCAGGGGATCAGATAGGCCGTCGCCGCTCCCACCCCCACCAGGGCGATCAGCCCCACCAGCGGCAGCAGTTGCAGCGGGCCGGGATCCGCCGCCAGGGGCGGGAACAGCATTGAGATCAGGCAGGCGCTGATCCACAGCCCCGCGCCCCAGCGCAGGGTGGCGACGCGGCCGATGCGGTTGCTGAGGTTGCTCCAGAGCTGGAGCCCCAGCAGGGCGGCGATCTGGAAGGGCAGCAGGATCCAGGTGGAGAGGTTGGCGGGCACATGCACCACCTGCACCAGCCAGATCAGGGCCACCACCTGCATCAGTTGCAGGCCGAACCAGAGCAGCAGATACAGCCCCAGCACCTGGCGGAAACGGGGGTTGGCCATCACCCGCTTCAGCTGCTGCATCGGCGGCTCGTTGTTGGGCACCGGCCGTTGGGCCCGCTTGGCGTAGGGGGCCAGGCCCCAGCAGCAGAGCAGCGTGGTGGTGGCGGCGATGCTGCCGGTGATTCGGCCCATGGCCAGGTAGCCCCCACCTCCGTCGGTGAGCACCACCGAGGCCACGGTCAGTCCGCTCAGGCCCGCCAGGATTGATCCGGTGAACCGCGCCGCATTCAGGCGGGTGCGAATGGCGGTGTCCGGCGTCAGTTCGGTGCTGAGGGCCGCGTAGGGCAAGTTGACGCTGGTGTAGGCGGTCATCAGCAACACCGCCATCACCGCGTAATACGTGGTGCGCTGCAGCGTGTCGCCCGGGGGCACCCACCACATCGCCGTCAGGCTGATACCCAGCGGCAGGGCTGCGGTGAGCATCCAGGGCAGGCGCGGGCCCCAGCGGCTGCGGGTGTGATCGCTGAGCCAGCCGATCAACGGATCATTCAGCGCATCCCACACCTTGCTCACCGTGAGCAGGGAACCAGCGATGAAGGCCGGCAGGCCAGCAGCGCAGATGAAAAACGGAAAGAGGTAGAAGCCCAGCTGAGTGGCGGCAAGTCCGGTGCCGGCGTCGCCCAGGCCATAAGCCAGCATCAGCCTGCGGCGGGATCCCTGCAGGGATGCGTCGGTCGGTGTCACGCGGAGGCTTCGGGCAGGCGGATTGCCATAATGAATGCGTGCTCACGACACCACCAGCCCCAGGGGCAGTGGTTCGTTTGTACTATGCGGGTGTTGTGTAATGGTAAGACCTCAGCCTTCCAAGCTGATGACACGGGTTCGATTCCCGTCACCCGCTCTGATCACAACCGCAGGCCTGAGGTTTCCTCCTCGGCGAGCAGCAGCACGAAGCTCCGGCTCTGCAAGGGGATCTCAACGCCGCTGAAGCTGGCTGGCTCGGCTGGGAAATCCTTGGGGCTGGGTAATGAGGTGTCAATCACCCGTTTCCAGGGGGAGGCCGGAACCGGCAACTCAAAGCTGAGGCTTTCCTTGTAGGCGTTGAAGCCCATCCACAGCAGCGCCCCGCGGCTGCCGCGGTGGAGGCTGGTGGCCGTCGTGCGGCTCCAGGCGGCCCAGTCGGGTTTGGCCAGGTTCACCCCGTGCCATTGACGCCAGAGATCGCTGCGCTGCTCCGATGGTTGTTCCGCTGATTTGCGGTTGCTTTCCCGCGGCGGCACCAAGGGATTAAACAGTTGCGGCAAGGACTGGCGCAGCCGCAGCAGCCGCTGCAGAAATTGCTTCAGCTCCAGGTCGCACTGGTCTTCATTCCAGACCATCCAGCCCAGGGGGCTGTTCTGGCACCAACTGTTGTTGTTACCCCCTTGGCTGCGGCCCACTTCATCGCCCATCAGCAGCATCGGCACGCCACGGGCCAGCAGCAGCGAGCTGAGCAGGTTGCGTTGCTGACGCCGCCGCAGGCTTTGCACAAGGGGGTTGCTGCTGGGGCCTTCGATACCGTGGTTCCAGCTGTTGTTGTGGTTCTCGCCGTCGCGGTTGTCTTCGCCGTTGGCCAGGTTGTGCTTGCGGTTGTAGCTCACCAGATCCGCCAGGGTGAAGCCGTCGTGGGCGGTGATGAAGTTCACCGAACGCCCCAAGGCCACGGGCTTGCCGTCATAGAGATCGGGACTGCCCTTGAACCGCTGGGCCAGGCTCCAGGTGCTGTGGTCGTCTCCTTTCCAGAAGCGCCGCACCCCGTCGCGGAAATGGCCGTTCCAGGTGCCGATCCGCTTGGCGGGGAAGTCGTCCAGCCGATAAAGACCGCCGCAGTCCCACGGTTCGCTCACCAATTTGAGATCACTCAGCTGCGGGTCGGCCTCCATTGCCGCGAACAGGGGCGGCTCATTCAGGGGTTTGAGCTGGTCGCCGCGGCTCAGGGCGATGCCCAGATCGAAGCGGAAGCCATCCACCCCTAGTTCCAGGGCCCAGCAGCGCATCGACTCGAGGATCAGCTGGGTGCTGATCGGCGCATTGGGGGCGATCGAGTTGCCGCAGCCGCTCACATCCTGATAGTCGCCGTCCTCGTTTTGGTGGTAGTAGACGTTGTCGGCGCAACCCCGCCAGCTCAGGGTGGGGCCATGGCGGTTGCCCTCGGTGGTGTGGTTGTAGACCACATCCAGCAGCACTTCGATGCCGGCGTCATGGCAGGCGGCCACCAGTTGGCGCACCTCATGGCGGGCCTGCAATGGATCGCTACTGCTGCAGTAGCCGTGGTGGGGTGTGAACCAGCTCAGGGGGCTGTACCCCCACACGTTGTCGCGGCCCGGGGGGGCATCGGCCGGGTCGAAGCAGAACACCGGCAGCAGCTCCACTGCCGTGATGCCCAGCTCCTTGAGGTAGGGCAACTTCTCGATCAAGCCCAGGTAGGTGCCGCGGTGTTCCACGGCGACCCCGGCATCCTCACGGCGGGTGAAGCCCCCCACGTGCAGCTCGTAGATCACCGTGCGTTGCCAGCTGTGGCGCGGGCGCGGATGGGCCTGAAAATCGAACAGATCCCGTTCGCACACCACCGCCTTGAGGCAGGCATGGGCGTTGGGTGAGGGTCCGGTGGCCAGCACCCGGTCGTAGACGTCCCAGCCACTGATGGCACGGGCGGCGGGGTCCAGCAGCACCTTGGAGGGCTGGAAGCCATGGCCCCCCGGCGCCAGCGGCCCGAAGACCCGGTAGCCGTAACAGCAGCCTTCGCCGACCCCCTCCACTTCCACGTGCCAGTAGTCGCCCGAGCGGTGGCGTCGACCGTCCAGTTCGATCACCCGCTCCGGGCTGCGATCGTTGCCGTTGCTGTAGAGCAGCAATTCAATGCGGTCGGCCCCGGGAGCCGCCAGCACAAAGTTCACACCTCGACTGGTGAGGCTGCTGCCCAGGGGCCAGGGAGAACCAGGGTGAATGCCACTCAAGGCCCGTTGGGGCATCTCGACTTCAAACTAGTGGTTTGGTCCGTTGTTTTGAACCAATGGCGATGACCACCACACTTGAGGCCGGCCGGCCGCCGCAGCAGCTGCGTGACTACCTCTGGTTGTTTCCGCCCAACCGCGACAGCCAGGGGGGCAGTTCCTGGTGGCTGGATCTGGATCCCGAGCCCGTGCTGGTGGACTGCCCGCCGTTGACGGAGGCCAGCCTCACGGCTCTGCGCCAGCTGGCGGGAACCCGCAGCCCGAGGATCCTGCTCACCAGCCGAGAAGGCCATGGGCGCTTGCGTCGCGTTCAGGAGCGCCTGGGATGGCCGGTGCTGGTGCAGGAACAGGAGGCCTATCTCCTGCCCAATGTGGAGCCGTTGGACACCTTTGCCGAGGAACACACCACGGTGAGTGGTTTGCGGCTGTTGTGGACGCCGGGGCCGACGCCGGGGAGCTGTGTGGTGTTCGCCCCGGCACCAAATGAACTGTTGTTCTGCGGGCGTTTGCTGACGCCATGGGCTCCGGGTCAGCTCGCGCCGATGCGCCATGCCCGCACATTCCACTGGCCCAGACAGCTGAACAGCTTGGCCAGGCTCAGGGATTGGATTCCTTCAGATGCCAGTCCCCAACTGCTTTCTGGGGCTGCGCTTGGTGCCTTGCGTGGGGAGCGGCTAGTGCCCTTCAGCGGTTGGAGCGATGCGGCGGACAACAGCTAAAGCGTTGCGGCACAACACGTCTCGCTTGCAGCAACCGGTTGCTCTCCATACGATTGGGCCGCTTGGGGAAGGCAGCGGCGAGCCCACGACGCCGTATCTGAGCCGTCTCCCGCCCCCCGACTCTCTCTAACCAATGAACAAAGCTGATCTGGTGAATCTGGTGGCTGCTCGCACCGAGCTCACCAAGACCGACGTTTCCATGGTTGTCGACGCCGCCATCGACACAATCATCGACTCCGTGGTGGAAGGCAAAAAAGTGTCCATCCTCGGTTTCGGTTCCTTTGAGCCCCGTGAGCGTTCCGCCCGTCAGGGTCTGAACCCCAAGACCGGCGAGAAGATCGCGATTCCCGCCAAGCGCGTTCCCGCCTTCACCGCCGGCAAGATGTTCAAGGACCGCGTTCAGGGCTGATCAGCGCCTCAACCTCGTTCTCCGGGCGGCCCAGTGGGTCGCCTTTTTTGATGGCTGTTCAGATGAAGGAACTTCCGGAGCATCTGCAACAGCATCTGGAGCGGGGGCGAGCCTTGGCAGCCGCCGGTGGCTACCGCGGCCGTTTCGCCCCATCTCCCACGGGGGTGCTCCACCTCGGCAACCTGCAAACGGCTCTGCTCTCGTGGTTGGCGGCCCGTCAGGCCGGTGGGGCCTGGTTGCTGCGCATCGATGACCTCGATACGCCGCGCAACCGCGCCGGTGCCATCGAGGCGATCCAAAGCGATTTGCGCTGGCTGGGCCTCGAATGGGATGGGCCGGTGCTGCTCCAGAGCGAACGGCGTGGCATCTACCACTCCTGGTTGTCGTGGTTACGCCGATCCGGATGGTTGTTCGCCTGTCGCTGCTCCCGAAGGCAGCTTGCCGGTCAGCCGATCTATCCCGGCGTCTGCCGGAGGGCTGGGCACCACTGGGGCTGGCAGCAGCAGCGGCTCCCCAGTTGGCGCCTGCGGGTGGCTGATGACGATCCCCACAGCAGTGGCGATGTGGTGTTGCGGCGAGCCGATGGCTTCATCGCCTACCAGCTCGCCACCGTGATCGACGAACTCAGCTTCGGCATCACCGATGTGGTGCGTGGTGCTGATCTGCGCGAGGCCCTGCCAGCCCAGCGAAGTTTTTTTGCGGCCCTGGGTGAATCACCACCCCAGTTCCGGCATGGGCCGCTGCTTTGTGATGCCAGCGGCCAGAAACTGTCCAAGCGTGAGGCCAGTTCCGGTCTGGAACCGCTCCGTGCCGCGGGGCTCGATGCGGCTGCGGTGATTGGTCGCTTGGCCTCAGGGCTTCAGCTGCTGGATCCTGGTGCGCGCCTGAGTGCAACAGAGTTGCTCGAACACTTGACGCAGCAAGAGATCAATGCAGTGATTTCTTAAGGAACACTTCGGGATCAGCGGCGGGTTTTCCCCCCACACTGAATCCATCGTCTGATCCTTGGGATCATGTGCACGTGCACCGTCTGTGGAGGCAGTGGGATGCAGCGGGTGTCGGGGGACCGTTTCCGCACCTGCATCGTCTGTCTGGGGACCGGTCAGATCAGTTCAGCGGTGCAGTCGGCACCGTTGAACCACCAGCCCATCAACACCCCAGGTCTGGCCAAACTCAGCTGTCCGACCCGGCCCCTGGCTTGATCTTCAGCCCAGGGGAGTCTTCTGATCGTTCTGGATCACGAAGTAGGTGGCCGTCGCCACAACGATCAACAGCGGCACCGCGGTGAACAGCAGCAGGGCAATGGCGGTCCAGTCGGTGTACACGGCGGGGCGATGGGTCGAAGTTGAGGCATCATCTCAGCAAATCGCCCCCCTGAGCCCTGCTCGCGCGCTCCGTCACAGTCCTGCTGCTCCTCGCTATGGCGGCCCCTGTGGTGCGTGCGTCGCCCTTGGCAGCCTTTCAGGCCCGAGCCAGGCGCTGCTTGGAGGGCCGTCAGCCTCAGCTCTGTGAACAGGCCTTGGTCGAGGCGGAGGCCCTGCAGCAACAGGCGTCAGCCCGCAGTGCCTATCCCTGCCAGACCCTGCTGTTGGGGGTTCAGGCGGATCTGGTGATGCAGCAGCTCCGGGCGGGCCGTGGCGCCGAGGCCATTGCTGATCTGCAGGCGGCGACCTGCGGCTGCGCTGGGCTCTGATGCAGTCAGCTGCATCCCGTTATCGGCCAACAATCACCGGTGGCGTGCTGCCACCACGAATGGGCGGAACCACCTTTGTTTTCCCGTCCCACTTGTCGAGGAACAGCTTGTAGAGAACGCTGTCATTGAGCGAGCGGGTCAAGGTCTGAAACTTCAGGGCCTCCTGCTCGGCGATCTGAACCTCTGTTTTGGCGCGCAGAAGCTGCTGTTGCGCAATCTGCTTCTGCTCAATGGCCGCTCGGTATTCCTCAGCAATCTTGAGGCCCGTGATGTCCAGGCCTTTAACGGCCACATAGTCGAATTTGCTCAGCTCATTGGAGACGCTTTCTTGCACAAGGGTGGAAATGTTGTTCCAGTCGGTGGCGATGGTGTCGAGTTCATACTTCGAGAACACCGATTTCAGTGATTTCAGCAGTGATGGCTGGATCACCCTGGCGTAAATCGCAGAGTCATCGGTGGCAATCGTGCTGTAGATCCTGGGGGCTTCTCCGGGCTTGACCGCATATTTCACCGTTGCTGTGGCCTCGATCACCTGCAGGTCTTTGGTGAGTGTTGAAAATTTTTCGGGGATGACCTGCGTTCTGACGCTGAAATTATGGGTCGACTGAATGAACGGAAGTTTGAGGTTCAACCCCGGCTCTCTTGGCGTGTTGGAGACTTTGCCAAGGGTGGTGACCACGCCAACTTCACCAGCGGGAACAACAAACACGCTGGAGAGCACAGCAATGCCTCCAATGAAAACCGTGGTCACGCCCACCACGGTTTTGGTGATCTGCTCCGGCTGGGGGTTGGATTGCATGCTTTTGGCTTGCGTCGATCCTTAAAACAGTAGTGATTTGTTGTGGGTTATTGGCAAAAAGTTTCTGATGATCTCTGGGCTGGCGCAGCAGCGATTGTGGTGTTTTGGCTCAGTCAGCTTCTGCGTTCCCGATGCATCCAGCTGATCCAGTCGGCGGAAATCTCCTGGGGACAGACCGCCTCGCATTCGAGGTTGCTGCTGCAGCTGCCGAAGCCCTCGGCCTCCATCTGGCGTTGCATCGCGTCGGCGCGGCTGGCCCGTTCCGGTTGCCCCTGCGGCAGTTGACCCAAGTGCGCCAGCTTGGCGGCCACGAACAGGCTTGCCGAGGCATTGCGGCAACTGGCGACGCAGGCGCCACAACCGATGCAGGTTGCCGTGCTGAAGGCGCTGGTGGCCTGCTCCCGGCCCACGGGCAGGGCGTTGCCATCGGGGGCCTGGCCGGTGCCCGTTGAGCAGTAGCCGCCGGCGGCGATCAGCCGGTCAAAGGCGGAGCGGTCCACCATCAGATCCTGGATCGGAGGAAAGGCCTTGGCGCGCCATGGATCCAGGGTCAGCACCGCACCATCGTTGAACACCCGCAGGTAGAGCTGGCATACGGAGGTGGCGGCCCGAGGGCCATGGGCCTGGCCGTTCACCAGGAAGCCGCAGCTGCCGCAGATGCCTTCGCGGCAGTCGTGCTCGAAGCTCACCGGCCGTTCCCCGGCGCTGATCAGTTGTTCGTTGAGCTGATCGAGGGCCTCCAACAGGGAGAGGTTGGGGGAGACGTTCTCCAGCTGATGGCTCTGGTAACCACCGGGTTGATCGGCGCTGCTCTGGCGCCAGATGCGCAGGGTGAGTTTCATTTGTAGCTCCGGGTGCTGGGTTGCAGCGCGGTGAACTGCAGCGGTTCGCTGTGGCGGATCGGCTCACCGTTGGTGTTGTGCTCCCAGGCGGCGATGTGGGCGAAGTTCACGTCATCCCGTCTGGCTTCGCCATCGTCACTTTGGTGTTCCTCGCGGAAGTGGGCCCCGCACGACTCCTCCCGGGCCAGGGCATCCCGCAGCATCAGCTGGGCCAGCCCGAAGAAGTCCTTCACCCGCAGCGCCTTCTCCAGCTCGGCATTGGGGCCGCTGGCTTCGCCGGGCACCCGCACTTCGGCTTCGAACCGCTCCTCCAGCGCCTTCACCTGTTCCAGCCCCTCCCGCAGACCATCGGCATGGCGGCTGATGCCGCAGCGGTCGATCATCACGCTGCCCAGCTCGCGATGGAAGCTGTCCACCGGGGTGCTGCCTGCGCTGTTGATCAATTGGCTGATGCGGCGGCGGGTGCTCTCCAAGGCCTCGCGGCAGGCCGGGTGATCGGCGGCTAAATCCTGCGCCGGGTTGCCCGCCAGCCAGGCCGTGACCGTGGACGGCGCGATGAAGTAGCCATCGGCGAGCCCTTGCATCAGGGCGCTGGCGCCCAGGCGGTTGGCGCCATGTTCGGAGTAGTTCGCTTCCCCCAGAACAAACAGGCCGGGGATGGAACTCATCAGGTGGTAGTCCACCCAGAGGCCGCCCATTGTGTAGTGCGGTGCGGGATAAATCCGCATCGGCTTCTTGTAGGGGTCATCGCCGCTGATGCGCTCGTACATCGTCATCAAGTTGCCGTAGCGGGCGGCAATGGCGTCTTTGCCTTCAGCTCTGATGGCATTGGTGAGGTCGAGGTAAACCGAGCGTCCCCCTGGGCCGACGCCCCGCCCCGCGTTGCAGAGTTCTCTGGCCCGCCTGGAGGCGACGTCCCGCGGCGTCATGTTGCCGTAGGTGGGATAAAGCCTCTCGAGGAAGTAGTCGCGTTCCTCTTCCGGTATCGCATCGGGTTGGCGTGTTTCGCCGGGGTTCTTGGGCAGCCAGACCCGCCCGTCGTTGCGCAGGCTTTCGCTCATCAGCGTCAGCTTGCTCTGGAAGACATCGCCACTGGGAATGCAGGTGGGATGGATCTGGGTGAAGCAGGGATTGGCGAACAGCGCCCCTTTGCGGTGGGCCCTCCAGATCGCGCTGGTGTTCGACTTCAGTGCGTTGGTGGAGAGGAAGTAGACGTTGCTGTAACCGCCGGTGCAGAGCAGAACGGTGCGGGCGGTGTGCACCTCCAGCTCACCACTCAGCAGATGGCGCGCCACCACACCACGGGCCACCCCATCCACGGTGATCAGCTCGAGCACGTCCCAGCGGGTGAGCAGTTGAACGCGGCCCAGCTCCACCTGGCGCATCAAGGCCTGGTAGGCGCCATAAAGCAATTGCTGTCCTGTCTGCCCCCGGGCATAAAAGGTGCGGCTCACCAGGGCCCCGCCAAAACTGCGGGTGGCCAGGCTGCCGCCGTATTCGCGTGCGAACGGCACCCCCTGGGCCACGCATTGATCGATGATGCCGCTGCTGATTTCCGCCAGCCGCTGACAGCCCGCTTCCCGGGCGCGGAAGTCGCCTCCTTTGAGGGTGTCGGCGAACAGGCGGCTGACGCTGTCGCCATCCACCGCCACAGAACGTGCGGCATTGATGCCCCCCTGGGCCGCTACCGAGTGGGCACGGCGCGGGCTGTCGTGAAAGCTGAGCACCGTGACCCGGTAGCCCTGTTGCGCCAGAGTCGCAGCGGCGGAAGCTCCCGCCAAGCCGGTGCCCACCACGAGCACATCCATTTGCCCTTTGCGCAGAGGGCTGATCAGAGGCAGTCCTTCGCGGGTCCGTCGCCAGGCATCGGCGAGCGGCCCGGCGGGAATTCTGGGATCAGGTAGCCCAGCCGTCATGCCAACCCTCCGAGGGCCAGTCCCAGGCTGATCAGCAGGAAGCCTCCCCCGATCGCCGACGCCAAGAGGCGACCTCCCGCGCGGATGCTGGGGCTGTTGGCCGGGTTGAGCAGACCCAGGTTGCGGTGGGCTGCTTCCGCGCCGTGGAGCAGGTGCAGGCCAATGGCCAGGCTGCCGGCGGCATAAACCACCAAGCTGATCGGCTGATGCAGCACCTGCTGCAGCAGCTCCCGCTCCAGCCCATCGCTCGGGCGTGGCCAGCGCAGTTGTTGCAGATGCAGGGCCAGAAATCCAAGGGTGATCACGCCGGCCGCCATCTTTCTACGACTGGCCAGAGCGTCCAGCGGACGACCTCGACGGCTACGCAGCGCCGCCGTGTTCCCAACACCTTGATTCCGCAGCGTTTTGGCAATGGTGCAGCTCAGATGCACGACTGCGGTGGCGGCCAGGCCGACCTCCAACACCGGCAGCCATGGCTGGTGATGCAGGGCCGTTGCGTAGTGCTCGAACTGCACCGGTGCCATCAGCGCGGGCAACAAACCGGCCAGATGAACCACCAGAAACAGCACCAGCAGCAACCCGCTGATGGCCGAGCCAATGCGCATCAAGGTTGGATCCTGCATGAACCCCAGGCCACAGGATTTCGGCTGGGACGATACCTGCGATCGACGCGTTGTTTCGACATCAGGATCGTCATTGATTCCCAGTCCAATCGTATTCAGATCGTGGAAAAGGCTTGTTCCGTGCTGGTCGCCGTCGTTCAACCTTGTCATCGTGGGGAGGTTGGGAACGCTGGCTGGCGTGAGGATGAGGTCCCGTCGTTAGACATGGCGGCTTGTCTGGGTTGCTCTGGCCTGTGCGCTCAGCCTGTCGATGGCGCAGTTGGGATGGAGCGCCAAGGCCGATGTCGACCCGAGGCCCGCTCCGATCGACTGGGGGTCGGCCCCGGTGGAGCGGGTGGAACCAGCAGGGCCGCCGCTTCGGATCGGTGCCTACGTCACCAACATCAGCGATATCGATCTCCTGTAGGACCAGTTCTCTGTGGAGATGTTGCTCTGGACCATCTGGGCTGGTGATCCGCAGGCCGATCCCAGTGATCAGCTGATGATCCTCAACGGGATCTACGACGGCGACATTCAGCGGTTTGAACGGGTGATCGCCGATGGCTCGTACCAGCGTCTTGTTGAAGAAACGATCATGACGCCCTGGTTAAGGCGTCAGCTCAAACTTCGGTCGCGAAGGATTCTTGTGCTTCAGAATCCTGAGGCGGCTGACGTGTTGGCTGATGTGAATCCAGATCACTGGATTAATCCCTGGAATGATCTTCTCAGTGGAAGGATCACCAGCGGGAATGATCTCTGCTCGTCTTCTGGATTGAAGCAGCTATGTGTTAATTAGACGCGCATAGAATCCGGCTGGTTTAACACACCACTGCTTAAAAAGCCGATGACCTGACTTGAACAGGCGACCCACGCTTTACGAAAGCGTTGCTCTACCGGCTGAGCTACATCGGCGTCACTAGCAATTTAACATTTGCTCTGAATCCAACTTGGACGTTTGCCCGATAATCCCCGCCCCAAATCTGGCCTGGATCCCGCCCTGCGGGAACGGTTGCTCAAGGAATCACAGACCCCCTGGCGTGGGCTCAGACGGCTCGTCTGGTTTGCTCTCTTTGCTTCCGCTGGACTCGGCCTGTTCACGATGGTGTTCCGTGCTTCCGCCGGCGACAGCGTTGATCTGGCTGACTTCGGCATCCAGGGGGGTGCTCTCCTGCTCTTCTCCGGATTGCTCTGGTTCGACCGCAACAGGGGCAGCAGCAGCGACGATTGATTCGTCGGCGTCAACCGCATTGATGTCTTTAGCGTCGTCGTTTTTAGACATGTCGTCTTGATCCTCTGAATCGACGGGTTCCAGCGCTTCGGGCTCGACGACATCAGACTCTTCAGCCGTCGCTGTATTGATGGCTGAACTTTCGCCGTCTGGCTCTTGGTTGTCTGGTGCTTCGACGTCTGGTTCTTCGTTGTCAGGGCTGATGTCGGCGGTGCTGACGTCTTCAGTGCTGCCGCCCTGTTCCGGCGTGGTGTCTTCCACGTCCATGGCCTCATCGGCGTCCTGATCGCTTGTTGGAGCAGCCTCTTCAGCTTGAGCTTCGGCAACGACGGGCTCAGGAACGGTTTCGGGATCAGCTTCGTCAGACACTGCAGCTGTTACCGGATTGTCGGCTGGAATTTCCCCGTCGGGCGCTTCGTTGTCAGTGCTGGCTTGATCAGCAGTGGCTTGACCAGTGCTGTCGTCCGTCTCCGACGCAGTGTCTTCCACCCCGATGGCCTTGTCGGGCTCTTGCTTGATCGGCTCCACCACAGGCTCCGGCCACTCCAGGCCAGGGAGGTTGAGAAGTTGGAGGCCCAGGCTGGTGCGTTGCGTTGCCAGTGCATCAGCACGAAAAGCCGAATCGGCAGGGGCGACGGTTGCTGGTGATCCAAGCAACAGTGCTGCGGCTTGAATCAGCTGCTGCACCTGCCACACCATCAAGGCCAGCAATGGGCTGACCAGCAACAGGGTGACCAGACGGGATTGTCCCGACACCGGGGAAAATTCACTCGCCAGCACCGCTGAATCGTCCATCCACCAGAGCACGGGCAACAGGACCACTGCGGCGATCACCACAGCGGCGCGGCTGCTCAAGCCGCCTTGGGATGCACTGATGCGGAGTTGATCGCTGTTGCGGCTGGCCAGCGGCTGACGCACGAACAAAAGTGAGCCCCAGTCGGCGGGCCGTCGCCACAACGCGACGGCTGGGGCCAGAACCCCCACCCCCCAGATCAGAAATCGCTCTACACCGGGAACAGGACCCGGATCCGCGCCGGCCAGAACCAGGCGGATCAGCAGCAGCTCCAGGGGAATGGCTCCAAGGGCCAGGCACTGAAGCCAGAGCAGGGGCTCGCTGCGGGGCTGCACGATCGCTTGCGGGGTCAGGTGGTGAGTTTGCGGCGTTGGGTGACCATCTTGAAGGCTTCAATGCGATCGCCTTCTTCCCAGTTGGCGAACCGATCGGTGCCGACACCGCATTCGAAGCCCGTGGCCACTTCCTTGACGTCGTCCTTGTTGCGACGCAGGGAGTCGAGGTCGCCCTCGTAGACCACCTGTTTTCCGCGGTGCACCCGCACCCGGCAGTTGCGATGCAGCTTGCCGGTGGTGACATAACAGCCGGCCACGGCGCTCTTGCCGATGGTGAAGACGGCGCGCACCTCGGCTTCGCCCAGGGCTTCCTCCACCAGTTCCGGCTCCAGCAAACCTTCCATCGCCAACTGGATGTCTTCCAGCAGTTTGTAGATCACGTCGTAGTCGCGTACATCCACCCCGGTGGCATCCGCCGCTTTCTTGGCGCCGGAGGCCATGGAGGTGTTGAAGCCCACGATCACCGCGCCGGAGGCGGCGGCCAGGTCGACGTCGGTTTCGGTGATCTCGCCAGGTGCCGACAGCAGCACCCGCACCTGAACCTCATCCTTGGGCAGCTGCTCGAGCGATCCGAGGATGGCTTCCACGGAGCCCTGAACGTCGGCCTTGAGAATCAGGTTGAGTTCCTTCAGCTCACCGTCATTGGCCTGGCCGGACATGGCCGTAAGCGAGACGCGTCGTGACGCCATCTGCTGAGCAAGACGGGTGGCGCGGGCATCGGAGGCGCGATCGCCCACCACGGCCCGGGCTGATTTCTCGTCGGGGTACACCTCGAACTCGTCACCGGCGGTGGGCACCTCGCTGAAGCCCAGGGCCTCCACAGCAAAGGAGGGGCCCGCTTCCTTGAGGCGTTGGCGGTTGTCGTCCACCATGGCGCGCACCTTGCCCAGCACCGGGCCAGCGGCGACGACGTCGCCGGTCTTGAGGGTGCCGTTCTGCACCAGCAGTGTGGCCACGGGACCTTTGGCCTTGTCGAGGTGGGCCTCGATCACGGTGCCGCGGGCCAGACGATCCGGGTTGGCCTGAAGGTCTTCCACTTCGGTGACCAGCAGCAGCATCTCCAGCAGCTTGTCGATGTTTTCGCCTTTGATGGCGCTCACCGGCACCATCACCACATCGCCGCCCCAGTCTTCCGCCAGCAGGTTTTGCTCAGACAGCTCCTGCTTCACCCGCTCGGGCGATGAACCTTCCTTGTCGATCTTGTTGATCGCCACCACGATCGGCACTTCAGCGGCCCGGGCGTGGCTGATGGCTTCCAGGGTCTGGGGGCGGACGCCGTCATCAGCAGCCACCACCAGCACAGCCACGTCGGTCACCTTGGTGCCGCGGGCTCGCATGGCCGTGAAGGCTTCGTGGCCCGGAGTGTCCAGGAAGGTGAGCTTGCGCTGCTCGTTGTTGTGCTCGATCTCAACCTGATACGCACCGATGTGCTGGGTGATGCCGCCGGCCTCACCAGCAGCGACGCGGGCCTGACGGATGGCATCCAGCAGGCTGGTTTTGCCATGGTCGACGTGGCCCATGACGGTGACCACGGGCGGACGTCGGATCAGGTGAGCCTTGTCGGCCTCTTCGATCATTTCGACGGTCTTCTTGGCCGCCTCCTCCACGTCGTCCTGCAGCACCGGCACACCGAATTCGTCGGCAACGGCCTCGATCGTGGGCATGTCCAGGGTCTGGGTGACCGTGGCGATGATCCCTTTGAAGAACAGGGATTTGATGATCTCTGAGCTTTCGACGCTCAGCATGTCCGCCAGTTCCTGCACCGTGAGGTTGTCCTCCGGCACCACGATCATTTCAGGACGCACCTGCTTGGCTTCCCGAGCTGCCCGCAGCTCCATGGCACGCCGGCGCTGACGCTGACGGGCGGTTTCCTTCTTGCGCTTGCGCATCGCCGCCACCGGCTTGGGTGCGGTGCGCTGCTGCGACTTGGGCTTGGCGGGACGAGCCAGGCTCGCCGAGAGAACCATGTTCTCCTGTTCGCCGGCGAAGCCGCCGGTCTGTGCCGCCAGGGAATCATCGTTTTCACCGATGATGTGCACCTTCTGGCGCTGCTTCTGCGGCGAGCGGCTTCGCAGTGCATCGAGCCGTGCGCTGTCATCCCAGTCGGGACGGCCTGGCCGCCGCTGGCCACCAGGGCCACCCGGACGGAAGCTGGGACGGCGGGGTGCCGAGGGGGCATTCGGACGCGCCACGGGCGGGGTGGCTGTTCCAGCACCTGCACCGGCTTTGGTGGGCGCATCGGGACGGCGGGGTGCCGGTGCTGCTGGCCTGCCGACAGGCTTCTGCAGCTGCATGAGCTCACCGGGAGCCACCGGTTTGCGCATTCCAGCGGGCATGCCGGGACGTCCAGGCGCACCCTGACGGGTGGGTGCACCAGGACGGCCGCTACCTGTGCTGCTGCCGTCGCGACGAATCGGCTTGCCGACCAGTTCCAGGGTGTTGCCGCTGCGGGGGGGCATCCCGGGGCGACCCTGTCGGGTGGGGGCCCCTGGACGGCTTGGACCGCCTTGGCGTTGAGGCACGCCAGTGCCTGCCGGACGGCGGGGCACAGGTTTGCCCACCAGTTCAGGCCTCGGCGTGGGCCGTGAAGGTGCACCAGGCTTTGTTGGGGCACCGGCACGGGTTGACGCGCCGGGCCGAGATGGAGCGCCTGCGCGGATGATCTGTGGCTTGGACTGCCCCTGGCCAGGGGTGGGCCGCGCTGGACTTCCAGCACCTGCGGGGCGTGGCGTCGGGCGAGCCGGTGTGGGCCGCGGTGTGGGTGCCGTGGGTTTGGCAGCAGCCTTGGGCTTGCTCACCAGTTCCGGTTTGCCTGCAGCCGGCTTGCTGACAACCTGCGGGTTGGCCGCGGCAGTTCGTGGAACGGGTTTTGCCGCCGTTGGTCGCGCTGGGGCTGCGGGGGGTTTCTGAGGAGCGGCGGGCCGCGCCGGTGCTGCTGAGGCCTTCACCGGTGCAGCCGCTGGCTTGCTGACCACCGGTTTGGGCGTGGCCGCTGCGGGAGGCTTCGGGGCCGCCTGCGGTTTGGCCGCCGCCACGGGTTTGGCGACTACAGGTTTGGCGACCACGGGCTTGGCTGCCACAGGCTTGGCGACCGGTTTGCTCGCCGTTGGGGCGGGCTTGGTTGGCGCGGCGGGAGCAGCTTTCTTCACCGAGAGGATGGCCTTGCCAGCTGCGGGCTTTGCAGGCGCCGCGGCAGCGGGTTTCGCACCATTCCCGCCCTTGCCGAGGAGCGAACGGATCTTTCCGGCTTCAGCGTCACTGATCGAGCTGCTGTGGCTCTTCGCAGCGATCGACAGCTTTTCAGCCGCATCCAGCACGTCCTTGTTCTCAAGGCCGAGGTCCTTGGACAGCTCGTAAATTCTGACTTTGCCGCTGCTGGTCATTCAGTTCGGGTCTCCGATCGGTCCGGGCATGGAATGCCGCGGTGGCCTCGCACAAGGTGGGGCCAATGTTCAGTCTGCCTCAGCGGATTCACCAACGCTTTGGTTAAGCCGCTGTTTCAACACCGCAAGCACTTTTTCGGGCACCTGACAACGCAGGGCTTTCTGCAGACGCTTGCGACGGGTCGCCTCCTCAAGGCAGTTCTCCTCGCGGCAGAGATAGGCCGAACGGCCCATCCCCTTATCGAGGAGAACTCCGTCCTGATGGTCGCGGATCACCCTCCAGAGTTGGCGGCGATCCAAGAGCTGGCGGCAGGCCACGCAGCGACGCAGGACGGGGCGGTCACTCACCGGACCTGCTCCTGATCGGGTTCGGCATCGGCCTCAGCCGCTGCGTCCGTGGTTTCAGCCTCGGCCTCGAACTCGGTTTCGCTGCCGGCTTCCACCTCAGCGGGCTCCTCCTCAGAGAACTCCTGCTCGGCCTGCTCCTCGCCGTACTCCTCTTCGTCTTCGGGCAGCGGATACAGCTCCCGCAGGCGTGCATCCTCTTCCGCCCGAGCGGCCTGTTCGGCGGCCAGCCGTTCTTCGGCTTGCTGCTGGAGGGCTTCCTCCTCCTCCCGCTGGGAGATCAGCTCTGCCACAACGGCATCCTCTGCCTCTTGGTCGTATTCGGTGGAGTTCTTGATGTCGATCTTCCAGCCGGTGAGTCGGGCTGCCAAACGAACGTTTTGGCCTTCGCGGCCGATGGCCAGGCTCAGCTGATCGGGGGGCACCAGCACATGGGCGTGCTGGCCCACGGGATCCACCAGGCGCACCATTTCCACCCGAGCTGGGCTGAGGGAGTTGGCGATGTACTGGCCTGGATCCTGCGACCAGCGGATCACGTCGATTTTTTCTCCACGCAGTTCGTTCACCACCTGCTGAATGCGGGAGCCGCGGGCGCCGATGCAGGCGCCGACGGGATCCACCTCGCGTTCGATGCTGTCGACGGCCACCTTGGTGCGGGGGCCCACGGAACGGGAGGGGGGATTGGCCTCACGGGCTACGGCCACGATCCGAACGGATCCTTCCTGAATTTCGGGAACTTCGTTCTCGAACAGGTAGACCACCAAACCGGCATTGGAGCGGCTGACGAACAGCTGCGGTCCCCGGCGGGGCACTTCGCTCACCTCTTTCAGGAAGACCTTGAAGGTGGCGTTGGCGCGGTAGTTGTCGTTGGGTAGTTGATCGCGCCGGGGGAGTTCAGCCTCCACTTCCGGACGGCCCAGGCCTGAGCTGACCGCCATGATTACCGATTGGCGCTCGAAGCGGATCACCCGGGCCGTCAGCACCGGATCCTCCAGATCAGCGAATTCCTCCTGGATCATGCGGCGCTGCTGATCACGCAGCTTCTGGGCCAGCACCTGCTTGGTGGTGGCGGCGGCCATCCGGCCGAAGTCCTCTTTCTCTGGGGTGACATCCAGCACCACCGTGTCGCCCACCTGGGCGTCATCGGCCACCTGCATCACCTCGGCGATCGCGATCTGGTGGTCTTCGCTCTCCACCTCATCAACAATGATCTTGCTGGCGAGAACTCGGTAGCCCTCCTCCTCAAGGTCGAGGCCAACATCGAAGTTGCTGAAGTACTCCTCATCAAAGGGGTCTTCGCTGATGCCGATGTACAGGGTGCGCCGGTAGCGCTCATAGCCCTTCAGCAGGGCCTCCCGCAGGGCTGCCTCTACCACCTGGGGCGGCAGCTTCTTCTCTTCGCTGATGTCGTCGATCAGGTTGCTGAGACCGGGAAGCAGGACGAGAGCCATCGCGTTGGGTTAGGGGAAAAGAAAGGAGCGGTTGCAGGGGTGTGAACGCTGGGTTCAGCTGCCTGGACTCGTGAGGCGGACACCGATCACGCAATCCCGGGGAATCCGTTTGATTCGCCCGCGAATGTTGATCTGCAGCGTGTCGGCGTCGCGTTCGAGCAAGAGGCCCTCTAGGCGTTGCTCGCTGTCGTCCTTGTCGCGGTGATGAACCTCCACGGGGAACCCACGGAAGGTTTCAAAGTCGCGATCGCTGGACAGCTGGTCGCCGATGCCGGGACTGCTGATCTCCAGAACATACGCGTCAGTGAGCAGGGTGGAGGCCTCAAGGGCATCCCCCAGCACGCCACTGAAACCGGCGCAGTCATCAAGGCTCACATCCGCTCCACTGCTGTGGCGGATCTGCACTTCCAGGGTCATCGGGCTCATGTGGGTGAGCAGCTGAATGCCGCAAAGGGCAAAGCCTTTGCTGGCGGCCACATCGGTGACCAGCGTTTCGAGATCCGGAAGCAGAGGATGAGGCAACGCGAACTGAGGGCGGACATCGGCCCGACGTGCATTTCAGTTGTGACCGATCTCCCGCAGGGAGATGCCCGTCGGACACACCTTTAATTTACGGGACCGTCTGCCCGCCGTCAGCTGTTGCCCAGATCGATGGCCGGTGCATCGGGAAAGGCGTCGCCCGGCTGTTCGGCGCCGCGCCCTTCGGAATCCTGATTGATGCAGAGGCGTCGACGCTCCGGATCTATCACGTACTGGCAGACGCGGCTCCAGAGTTTGCTGCGGCTGCCCTGGGGGCCATTGCTGAACGTCACCACATCGGGAAGGCCAGGGCGGTCTTCGATCACGACCTGGCAGAGCTCACAGTGTTGTGAAGCGGCGGATTCGCTCAAGGGTGAAGCTCACAAAACGGCCCGACCCTAAGCAGTGGACGCAAGAGCCGCTGTGCGATCAGTGGCAGCCCTGAACGGAAATTCGGTAACTGAATCCAGTGGCCTCTGGATCCTTGTTGGCGCCGATGCCGTCGTTCACCGACTTGGCCACCCGGTAGCCCACCTTGCGGCGTTTGGCCTGGATCCGGATCTGTTTAAGAACGTCAACCCCGAGGCCTTCCTAGCCGGCATCTGTTTTGTGATAGAGCGGCTTGACCTCCTCAAAGATCACCGCCTTAAACGTTGTGCTCTCCGCGGAGGCTTGAGGGCTGAGGGCAACCGGGCCGGCCAGGGCAAGCAGAGCTGCCGCTGGAGCCAGAAGTGCACGCATGCGAAAACTGCGTTTGCTGATTTGTTACCTGGAATGTTCAAGCTCGACCGCGCATCGCAATGGAGGTGCTGAGATTGCGATCGATTTGGACCAGGGCCCATTTCTCCGGCTGGATCCGATAAAAAGAAGGCAATTAGAGGTCTTGTGTTGCGGTACGCCCTGCGTCAACTCCTGGCCGTTCTGATGGCAGTAGCGGTTCTGGTCGGTAAAGGTGACTCAGCGCAGGCCCTGGAGCACAGCTTTGTGGCCGATGCCGTTCAGCGGGTGGCGCCGGCGGTGGTTCGGATCGACACCGAGCGCACCGTGGAACGTCAGCCGTTTGACCCCACGCTGCTTGACCCCCTGTTGCGGGACCTGCTGGGGGACCCTCCGGCAGGTCCGGAGCGGGAGCGGGGCCAAGGCTCTGGTGTGGTGATCGATGCCAAGGGCCTTGTGCTCACCAATGCCCATGTGGTGGATCGGGTGGAGTCCGTCAGCGTCACCCTGGCCGACGGGGAACAGCGGGATGGACGGGTGGTGGGTACCGATGCGGTGACAGACCTGGCCCTGGTGCGTCTCGAGGGCGATCAACTGCCGCCACGGGCTCCCCTCGGTGATTCGGAAGCCATGCAGGTGGGAGATTGGGCGATCGCCCTCGGCACCCCGTTCGGATTGGAACGCACGGTGACCCTGGGCATCGTCAGCAGCCTCCACCGCAACATCAACAGCCTTGGCTTCGCCGACAAACGGTTGGAACTGATTCAGACCGACGCCGCCATTAACCCGGGCAATTCCGGTGGGCCGTTGGTGAACGGCGATGGCAAGGTGATTGGCATCAACACCCTGGTGCGGTCGGGCCCTGGGGCCGGCCTCGGTTTTGCCATCCCGATCAACCTGGCCCGCCGGGTGGCTGATCAGCTCCAGCAGCAGGGTGAAGTGGTGCACCCCTACATCGGTCTACAACTGGTGGCGCTCACACCGCGCATCGCCCGGGAGCACAACAAGGACCCCAATGCCCTTGTGCAGCTGCCAGAACGCAGCGGTGCCCTGGTGCAAGCCGTGCTGCCCGATGGCCCGGCCGAAAAAGCAGGACTGCGCCGCGGCGATCTGTTGATCACGGTGGATGAGCGCGACATTGCTGACCCTCAGGCGCTGCTCGAGGTGGTGGATGCCGCCGCCATTGATGTTCCTCTGCCTCTGAAAGTGCTGCGGGCCGGCCGCGAGCTCACCCTGTCCGTCAAACCGGAGCCCCTGCCTGGGATGGCCTGAAACCCCTTGCTACGGTCGCGCCCAAAGGACGTGACCCGATGGCTGATCTACAGACCCAGATGAAGCAGGCGGTGGCTGATGCCGCCGTGGAACAGATCAAGGACGGCATGGTGCTGGGCCTGGGATCAGGCTCCACCGCCGCTCTGATGATTCAGGGCCTGGGGGCCAAGCTCGCCAGCGGAGAACTCAAAGACATCGTCGGTGTCACCACGTCCTTCCAAGGAGAGGTGCTGGCCGCTGAGCTCAACATTCCCCTGCTCAGTCTCAACGCCGTCAGCCGGATTGATCTGGCCATCGATGGTGCCGACGAAGTCGACCCTGGCTTCCAATTGATCAAGGGTGGTGGCGCATGCCACGTGCAGGAGAAACTCGTGGCGGCACGGGCGGATCGGTTTGTGGTGGTGGTGGACTCCACCAAACTGGTGGACCGTCTCAACCTCGGTTTTCTGCTGCCGGTGGAAGTGCTCCCAGGGGCCTGGCGCCAGGTGAAGCAGCAGCTGGAAGCACTCGGGGGCAGCGCTGAGCTGCGCATGGCCCAGCGCAAGGCCGGCCCTGTGGTTACCGATCAGGGCAACCTGGTGCTGGACGCCAAGCTCGACGGCGGCATCAGCGATCCAGTGGCCCTGGAGCAGACGATCAACAACATTCCCGGTGTGCTGGAGAACGGCCTGTTCGTCAACATCACCGATGAGGTGTTGGTCGGTGAGATCACCGATGGTGTGGCGGGTGTCCGCAGCCTGGAGAAGCGCCTCAGCTGAGGCGCCGTCGCACCGATTCAGCGTGGCTGTGCAGGCCTTCACTGGTGGCCAGCTCCTGCACAGCTGAACCCGTTGCTTCCAGGGCAGCCCGGTTGAAACCGATCAGCGAGGTGTGGCGCATGAAGGTCTCAACACTGAGGGCCCCGCTGAAACGCGCGGCTCCACAGGTGGGCAGCGTGTGGTTCGGGCCTGCCAGGTAATCCCCCACCGCTTCTGGGGACCAGGGGCCAAGGAAAATTGCTCCAGCGTTCTGAATGCGATCCGCCAGGGGTTCGGGCCGCTCCACCAGCAGCTCCAGGTGTTCGGGGGCGAAGCTGTCGCTGAGGTGGGCACAGCTCTCGAGGTCGTCGCAGACCACCACCAGCCCCCAGTCCCGCAGAGCGGCTTCGCAGATCTCCTGGCGGGGGTGATCGGCCAGCTGTTCGGCCACTGCGGCGTTGATCCCGTCGGCCAGTGCAGGGTCGGTGGTGATCAGCACCGCCGCCGCCAGGGGGTCGTGCTCTGCCTGCGCCAACAGATCCGCTGCCACCTGATCGGAATTGGCGGAGTGGTCTGCGATCACCAGCACTTCGCTTGGTCCTGCTAGGGAATCGATGGCCACCTGGCCGTACACCGCCTGTTTCGCCAGGGTGACGTAGAGGTTTCCGGGGCCACTGATCACGTCCACCTTGGGCACGCTCTCGCTGCCGTAGGCCATGGCGGCGACAGCCTGGGCACCTCCGAGGCGGAACACCGTTTTCACGCCGGCCAGGTGGGCCGCTGCCAGCACCACGGGGTTCACCGCACCATCACGTCCGGCGGGAGAACAGATCACCACGTCTTTGACGCCGGCGACCCTGGCTGGCACCGCATTCATCAGCACGGTGCTCGGGTAAGCCGCCCGTCCTCCGGGCACGTAGAGACCCGCCCGCTCCACCGGCCGCCAGCGCCGCCCAAGCTGTTCGCCGTGGGGGCCCGTCACCGCCAGATCGGCGGGACGTTGGCGTTGGTGGAAGTCGGTGATGCGGCGATGGGCCAGCTCCAGGGCATCCCGCAGGTTGGTCGGCAGCGACGTCCAGGCCTGTTCGAGGGCCTCGGGGGACACCGCCATCGGTTCGGGCCGGAAGCCATCGAACCGTTCGGTGAAGTCGGCAATGGCGGCATCACCGCGGTCGCGCACCGCTGTGAGAATGGCTTCAACCCGCTCACGGGCTTCACCCTGCTGGGTTTGTGTGGTGCGGCTCGACAACCGTTTCAGCTCCGTCTGGGCCCGGTCCAGATCCCGCACGATGCGAAGGGGAGCAACGGCCGGCTGGCTAACAGACAAAGGAACAGTGGGAGAGTTCGGTCAAGTTAGGACTCCACAACCCAGGGAAGGGGGCCTGTCAAGGAGTAAGGTGCTGGATTGTTCGCAACGTTGAAGCCTCAGTGGCCAATAACAAGTCAGCCAAGAAGCGGATTGAGATTGCTGAGCGCAACCGTCTGCGCAACCGCACCTACAAGTCGTCGATGCGCACCCTGATGAAGCGCTGCTTCGCCGCCTGTGACGCCTACAGCGCCACCCCTGGTGATGAAGCCAAGGCCAGCGTGCAGACCTCCATGCGTGCCGCCTTCAGCAAGATCGACAAGGCCGTGAAGGTGGGTGTGCTGCACCGCAACAACGGTGCCAACCAGAAGTCCCGCCTCAGTGCGGCCGTGCGCAAGGTGCTCGAGCCCGCCAGCTGATTCGGTTTCAACCGGCAGAATGGGTCGAAAGCGCGATTCGGCCCAGCTGTGTCCCCCACCCCGACGTTGATTGACAGCCACTGTCACATCGTCTTCCGCAACTTTGACGACGACCTCGATGAGGTCGCTTCACGCTGGCGTGAGGCTGGGGTTGGTGCACTGCTGCACGCCTGCGTCGAACCCTCCGAAATCCCGGCGATCCGTGCCCTGGCGGATCGATTCCCGGAGATGCGTTATTCCGTCGGTGTCCATCCACTGGACACCGAGCATTGGCGGAATGACACGGTGGCGGTGCTGCGCCGGGCAGCTCTGGAGGACGATCGGGTGGTCGCCATCGGCGAACTCGGCCTCGATCTCTTCCGAGACAAGAATCTCGAGGAGCAGCTTGCTGTGCTGCGCCCTCAATTGGACCTGGCGGTGGAGTTGAACCTGCCGGTGATCATTCACTGCCGGGATGCCGCCGAGCCAATGCTGGAGGAACTGCGAACCCGCAAGGCGCAGGGCCGTTGCCCCGGAGGGGTGATGCATTGCTGGGGCGGTACCCCCGATGAAATGCACCAGTTCCTGGAGCTCGGCTTCTACATCAGCTTCAGCGGCACCGTCACCTTCCCTAAGGCGGAGCCCACCCACGACTGTGCCCGTCAGGTGCCTGAGGATCGTTTTCTGGTGGAAACCGATTGCCCCTTCCTGGCCCCTGTGCCTCGCCGCGGCAAGCGCAACGAGCCCGCCTTCGTGGCTTCCGTTGCCACGCGGATGGCTGAGCTGCGCGGCGTGGATCTCGATAGCGTGGCCTGCAGCAGCACCGCCAACGCCCGGCGTTTGTTCGGACTCCCTTAACCGGAGTTCCAACGGTGTCGAGTCCATATGTAAGATGTTGTATTGGCCTGGCCATGCGCAGGATTCCGTCTTGTGTGTGGTGCCTGAAGCGTCCATTTCCTTCCGGTGCACTTGTCGTCGTCAGCTGATCTGACCCGCGATTTCTGAACAGCAGCAGCGGCGCTGTCGGTTCCGTCCTGGAAACCGTCGGTGCTGCTGTTGTGTCGAATCGTCCTGTCAGGTGAGCTTCTGCCGCCAATCCAGTCCTCCCCAGTCCCTTCGTCCTCTCTGCCGGTCCCCGCATGAGCAGCAGCGCGATTCAGGTCGCCAAGACCGCCACCTACCTCCCTGATCTGGTCGAGGTGCAGCGGGCCAGCTTTAAGTGGTTTTTGGATCAAGGTCTGATCGAGGAGCTGGAAAGCTTCTCACCGATCACGGATTACACCGGCAAGCTGGAGCTGCACTTCATCGGTAGCGAGTACCGCCTGAAGCGCCCCCGCCACGATGTGGAAGAGGCCAAGCGCCGTGATGCGACCTTCGCGTCACAGATGTATGTGACCTGCCGCCTGGTCAACAAGGAGACCGGTGAGATCAAGGAGCAGGAGGTCTTCATCGGCGAGCTGCCGCTGATGACCGAGCGCGGCACGTTCATCATCAACGGCGCTGAGCGCGTGATCGTGAACCAGATCGTGCGCAGCCCTGGTGTCTATTTCAAGGATGAAATGGACAAGAACGGTCGGCGCACTTACAACGCCAGCGTCATCCCCAACCGGGGTGCCTGGCTGAAGTTTGAGACAGATAAGAACGACTTGCTCCACGTTCGTGTGGACAAGACCCGCAAGATCAACGCGCACGTGCTCATGCGTGCCATGGGTCTGTCTGACAACGACGTGCTCGACAAGCTTCGTCACCCCGAGTTCTACAAGAAGTCGATTGATGCAGCCAACGACGAGGGCATCAGTTCGGAAGACCAAGCGCTGCTTGAGCTCTACAAGAAACTCCGTCCGGGTGAACCCCCCTCAGTGAGTGGCGGTCAGCAGCTGCTGCAGACCCGTTTCTTCGATCCCAAGCGCTACGACCTCGGTCGGGTCGGCCGCTACAAGATCAACAAGAAGCTGCGCCTCACCATCCCCGACACGGTGCGCACCCTCACCCATGAGGACGTGCTCTCCACGCTCGATTACCTGATCAACCTGGAACTGGATGTCGGCGGCGCCAGCCTCGACGACATCGATCACCTCGGTAACCGCCGCGTGCGTTCCGTGGGCGAACTCCTGCAGAACCAGGTTCGGGTGGGTCTGAACCGTCTGGAGCGGATAATCAAGGAACGGATGACCGTCGGCGAAACCGATTCGCTGACCCCGGCTCAGTTGGTGAACCCCAAGCCCCTGGTGGCGGCGATCAAGGAGTTCTTCGGCTCCAGCCAGCTGAGCCAGTTCATGGACCAGACCAACCCTCTGGCTGAGCTCACCCACAAGCGCCGCATCTCGGCCCTTGGACCCGGCGGTCTCACCCGTGAGCGTGCCGGCTTCGCCGTCCGCGACATTCACCCCTCCCACTACGGTCGTCTCTGCCCGATTGAGACGCCGGAAGGCCCCAACGCCGGTCTGATCAACTCCCTGGCCACCCACGCCCGGGTCAACGAATACGGCTTCATCGAAACGCCGTTCTGGAAGGTGGAGAACGGTGTCGTTCTTAAGGATGGCGATCCGATCTACCTGTCTGCCGACCGGGAAGACGAAGTGCGCGTCGCCCCTGGTGATGTGGCCACCGAGGACGACGGCCGGATCTCGGCGGATCTGATTCCTGTGCGTTACCGCCAGGACTTCGAGAAGGTCCCCCCTGAGCAGGTCGACTACGTCGCCCTGTCACCTGTGCAGGTGATCTCCGTGGCAACGTCCCTGATTCCCTTCCTGGAGCACGACGACGCCAACCGCGCCCTGATGGGCTCCAATATGCAGCGTCAGGCTGTGCCGTTGCTGCGTCCCGAGCGTGCCCTGGTGGGAACCGGCCTGGAAACCCAGGTGGCCCGCGACTCCGGCATGGTGCCGATTTCCCGGGTGAATGGCACCGTGACCTATGTGGATGCCAACGCCATCGTTGTTCAGGACGAGGACGGCAACGACCACACCCACTTCCTGCAGAAGTATCAGCGCTCCAACCAGGACACCTGCCTGAACCAGCGCCCGATCGTCCGCTGCGGCGATCCGGTGATCGTCGGCCAGGTGATGGCGGATGGTTCCGCCTGTGAAGGCGGTGAGATCGCCCTGGGTCAGAACGTTCTGATCGCTTACATGCCCTGGGAGGGTTACAACTACGAGGACGCGCTGCTGGTCAGCGAGCGTCTGGTCACCGACGACCTCTACACCTCGGTTCACATCGAGAAGTACGAGATCGAAGCTCGTCAGACCAAGCTCGGACCTGAGGAGATCACCCGCGAAATTCCCAACGTTGCTGAGGAAAGCCTGGGCAACCTCGACGAGATGGGCATCATCCGCGTGGGCGCTTTCGTTGAAAGCGGCGACATCCTCGTGGGCAAGGTGACGCCCAAGGGTGAATCCGATCAGCCGCCGGAAGAGAAGCTGCTGCGCGCGATCTTCGGTGAGAAGGCCCGCGATGTGCGCGACAACTCCCTGCGGGTGCCCGGCACCGAGCGTGGCCGCGTTGTGGATGTGCGCATCTACACCCGTGAACAGGGTGATGAGCTGCCCCCCGGCGCCAACATGGTGGTGCGGGTGTATGTGGCCCAGCGCCGCAAGATCCAGGTCGGCGACAAGATGGCTGGCCGCCACGGCAACAAGGGCATCATCAGCCGCATCCTTCCTCGGGAGGACATGCCCTATCTGCCCGACGGCACCCCGGTCGACATCGTGCTCAACCCTCTGGGTGTGCCGAGCCGGATGAATGTGGGTCAGGTGTTCGAGCTGCTGATGGGTTGGGCAGCGTCCAACCTGGATTGCCGCGTGCGCATCGTTCCCTTCGATGAGATGCACGGTGCTGAGAAGTCCCAGCAGACCGTCGAGACCTTCCTCAAGGAAGCCGCCAAGCAGCCCGGCAAGGGTTGGGTGTACGACCCTGAGGATCCCGGCAAGCTGCAGCTGAGGGATGGCCGCACCGGTCTGCCCTTCGATCAGCCCGTGGCCGTGGGTTACTCCCACTTCCTCAAGCTGGTTCACCTGGTGGACGACAAGATTCACGCCCGTTCCACCGGCCCCTACTCCCTGGTCACCCAGCAGCCCCTGGGCGGTAAAGCGCAGCAAGGTGGTCAGCGTCTGGGTGAGATGGAGGTGTGGGCCCTCGAGGCCTATGGCGCCGCATACACCCTGCAGGAACTGCTCACGGTCAAGTCCGACGACATGCAGGGCCGCAACGAGGCCCTCAACGCCATCGTCAAGGGCAAGCCGATTCCCCGCCCGGGTACACCGGAATCCTTCAAGGTGCTGATGCGCGAGCTTCAGTCCCTGGGTCTGGACATCGCCGTCTACACCGACGAAGGCAAGGAAGTGGATCTGATGCAGGACGTGAACCCACGTCGCAGCACCCCCAGCAGGCCCACCTACGAATCCCTCGGCGTCGCGGATTACGACGAGGACTGACGGATCAACGAACGAACCGATTCCCCGCTCCTTCTTCCTTAACCGTCAATGACCAACAGCAACCTCCGCACCGAGAACCACTTCGATTACGTCAAGATCACCCTCGCCTCACCCGATCGGGTGATGGAGTGGGGACAGCGCACCCTGCCCAACGGCCAGGTGGTCGGTGAGGTCACCAAGCCGGAGACCATCAACTACCGCACCCTCAAGCCCGAGATGGACGGGCTGTTCTGCGAAAAGATCTTTGGCCCGTCCAAAGACTGGGAATGCCACTGCGGCAAGTACAAGCGGGTTCGTCACCGGGGCATCGTTTGTGAACGCTGCGGTGTGGAGGTCACCGAGAGCCGCGTGCGTCGTCACCGCATGGGCTTCATCAAGCTGGCGGCCCCCGTCTCCCACGTCTGGTACCTGAAGGGGATCCCCAGCTACGTGGCCATCCTGCTGGACATGCCCCTGCGGGATGTGGAGCAGATCGTTTACTTCAACTGCTATGTGGTGCTGGATCCCGGCGACCACAAGGACCTGAAGTACAAGCAGCTGCTCACTGAAGACGAGTGGCTGGAAATTGAAGACGAGATCTACGCCGAAGATTCCGAGATCGAGAACGAGCCCGTGGTGGGCATCGGTGCCGAGGCCCTCAAGCAATTGCTGGAAGACCTCACCCTCGATGAAGTGGCTGAGCAGCTGCGTGAGGAGATCAACGGCAGCAAGGGTCAGAAGCGCGCCAAGTTGATCAAGCGTCTGCGCGTGATCGACAACTTCATCGCCACCAACGCTCGTCCCGAGTGGATGGTGCTGGATGTGATCCCTGTGATTCCGCCCGACCTGCGCCCGATGGTGCAGCTCGATGGTGGTCGCTTCGCCACCAGCGATCTCAACGATCTCTACAGGCGGGTGATCAACCGCAACAACCGTCTGGCGAGGCTCCAGGAAATCCTGGCCCCTGAAATCATCGTCCGCAACGAGAAGCGGATGCTGCAGGAGGCCGTCGATGCCCTGATCGACAACGGCCGTCGCGGTCGCACCGTCGTGGGTGCCAACAACCGTCCGCTCAAGTCACTGAGCGACATCATTGAAGGCAAGCAGGGCCGCTTCCGTCAGAACCTCCTGGGTAAGCGGGTCGACTACTCCGGTCGTTCCGTGATCGTGGTGGGTCCGAAGCTGAAGATGCACCAGTGCGGTCTGCCCAAGGAGATGGCGATCGAGCTGTTCCAGCCCTTCGTGATTCACCGCCTGATCCGCCAGAACATCGTCAACAACATCAAGGCGGCCAAGAAGCTGATTCAGCGGGCTGACGATGAAGTGATGCAGGTGCTGCAAGAGGTGATCGACGGTCACCCGATCCTGCTGAACCGTGCTCCAACCCTGCACCGTCTCGGCATTCAGGCCTTCGAACCCAAGCTGGTGGATGGCCGTGCCATTCAGCTGCACCCCCTCGTCTGCCCAGCCTTCAACGCTGACTTTGACGGTGACCAGATGGCCGTTCACGTGCCCCTGGCCATCGAGGCGCAGACCGAGGCCCGCATGCTGATGCTGGCCAGCAACAACATCCTGTCGCCTGCGACCGGTGAGCCGATCATCACCCCGTCTCAGGACATGGTGCTGGGCTCCTACTACCTGACGGCGCTGCAACCCGGTGTCTCCAAGCCCGACTTCGGCGATCGCAGCTGCACGTTCGCGGGTCTGGAGGATGTCATCCACGCCTTTGAAGACAACCGGATCGGTCTGCACGACTGGGTGTGGGTCCGCTTCAACGGTGAAGTTCAGGACGATGAAGAGCTGGATGCCCCCAGCAAGAGCGAATCCCTCAGCGATGGCACGCGCATCGAAGAGTGGAGCTATCGCCGCGACCGTTTCGATGAAGACGGTGCCCTGATCAGCCGCTACATCCTCACCACTGTGGGCCGCGTGGTGATGAATCACACGATCATCGACGCGGTGGCCGCCGCCTGAATCAAGCCAGACGTCCTTCCTCCTTAACTCCTGATCCGCGCGCAGCCATGACCTCGTCCTCGAAATCCCGCAAGTCCAAATCCAGCAAGGCCTCTAAGGCCGCCAAAGAGGCTCCAGTGAGCGCATCGCGTCCGCTCTCGAAGACCCCACCTCCGTTCCGCAACCAGGTCATCGACAAGCGGGCCCTCAAGCAGCTCGTCGCCTGGTCCTACAAGAACCACGGCACGGCGGTGACGTCGGCCATGGCCGACAACCTCAAGGATCTTGGCTTCAAGTACGCCACCCAGGCGGCTGTGTCGATCTCCGTTGATGACCTCAAGGTGCCTGAGGCGAAGAAGGATCTGCTGGGCCAGGCCGAGGAACAGATCACGGCCACCGAAGAGCGCTATCGCCTGGGTGAAATCACTGAGGTGGAGCGTCACACCAAGGTGATCGACACCTGGACCGAGACCAACGAGCGTCTGGTTGATGCCGTCAAAAAGAACTTTGACGAGAACGCACCGCTGAACTCGGTGTGGATGATGGCCAACTCCGGCGCCCGGGGAAACATGTCACAGGTGCGTCAGCTGGTGGGCATGCGCGGCCTGATGGCCAACCCGCAGGGTGAAATCATTGACCTTCCGATCCGCACCAACTTCCGTGAGGGTCTGACGGTCACCGAGTACGTCATCTCCTCCTACGGCGCCCGGAAGGGTCTGGTGGATACGGCGCTGCGCACCGCCGACTCCGGTTACCTCACCCGTCGTCTGGTGGACGTTGCCCAGGATGTGATCGTCCGTGAGGACGACTGCGGCACGACCCGCCACATCGTGGTCGACGCTGAGGACGGCAAATTCGGCAGTCGGCTTGTGGGTCGCCTGACCGCCGCCCAAGTGGTGAATGCTGATGGCGAAGTGCTGGCTGAGCGCGACACCGAAATTGATCCGCCTCTGTCCAAGTCCTTCGAGGCTGCTGGCGTCAAGGCCGTGAGTGTGCGTTCGCCGCTCACCTGTGAAGCCAACCGTTCCGTCTGCCGTAAGTGCTACGGCTGGGCACTGGCCCACAACGAACTGGTCGACCTGGGTGAAGCCGTCGGCATCATCGCGGCCCAGTCGATCGGTGAGCCCGGAACCCAGCTCACCATGCGGACCTTCCACACCGGTGGTGTGTCCACCGCTGAGACCGGTGTGGTCCGCTCCAAGCTGGCGGGCACCGTCGAGTTCGGCAGCAAGGCGCGGGTGCGTCCCTACCGCACCCCCCACGGTGTGAACGCCCAACAGGCTGAGGTTGATTTCAACCTCACGATCAAGCCGTCCGGCAAGGGCAAGGCCCAGAAGATCGAGATCACCAACGGCTCCCTGCTGTTCGTCGACAACGGTGCTGACATCGATGCCGACGTCACGGTGGCGCAGATCGCCGCTGGTGCGGTCAAGAAGAGTGTGGAGAAGGCCACCAAGGACGTGATCTGCGACCTGGCTGGCCAGGTGCGTTACGAGGAGGCGATCCAGCCCCGTGAGGTCACCGACCGCCAGGGCAACATCACCCTGAAGGCCCAGCGTCTCGGCCGGATGTGGGTGCTTTCCGGCGACGTCTACAACCTGCCGCCCAACGCTCAGCCCGTGGTCACCAGTGAGACCCAGGTCACTGAGGGTCAGGTGCTGGCCGAAGCCAGCCAGCGCAGTGAGTACGGCGGTGAAGTGCGCCTGCGCGACTCCATCGGTGATTCCCGTGAGGTGCAGATCGTCACCACGGCGATGACCCTAAAGGACTTCAAACTGCTGGAGGAGTCCACCCACTCTGGTGAGATTTGGAACCTCGAGGCCAAAGACGGCACCCGTTACCGCCTCAACACCATCCCCGGCAGCAAGATCGGTTCCGGTGAGGTCATCGCTGAATTGGCGGATGACCGCTTCCGCACCGGCACCGGTGGTTTGGTGAAGTTCGCCCCTGGTCTGGCGATCAAGAAGGCCCGTTCCGCCAAGAACGGTTACGAGGTCAACAAGGGCGGCACCCTGCTGTGGATCCCCCAGGAGACCCACGAAATCAACAAGGACATCTCCCTGTTGATGATCACCGACGGTCAGTGGATCGAGGCCGGCACCGAGGTTGTCAAAGACATCTTCAGCCAGACCGCGGGCATCGTCACCGTCACCCAGAAGAACGACATCCTGCGCGAAATCATCGTCCGCAGTGGTGAGTTCCACCTCTGCACCGATGCCAAGGCGCTGGAGCGTTTCGAGGGTGATGGCCAGATGGTCAACCCCGGCGAAGACATCGCCAAGGGGCTGTCCGTTGACACGATGAAGTATGTGCAGACGGTGGAGACCCCCGAAGGCAAGGGTCTGCTGCTACGTCCGGTTGAGGAGTACACCATTCCCAACGAGGCCCAGCTGCCTGAGCTGTCCCATGTGAAGCAGGCCAATGGCCCTCACCTCGGCATCAAGGCCACCCAGCGTCTGGCGTTCAAGGACAACGAACTGATCAAGTCCGTTGAAGGTGTGGAGCTGCTCAAGACCCAGCTGCTGCTCGAAACCTTCGACACCACCCCGCAGATGACGGTGGATGTGGAGAAGGCTCCCGACAAGCGGGCCAAGACCATTTCCCGTCTGCGCCTTGTGATCCTCGAGTCGATCCTGGTGCGTCGCGACACCATGTCCGACTCCAGCCACGGCTCAACCCACACCGAGCTGCAGGTCGAAGATGGCGTGTCTGTGAAGGCTGGCGATGTCGTCGCCACCACGCAGATCCTCTGCAAGCAGGCCGGTCTGGCGCAGTTGCCTGAAGCCACGGAAGCCGACCCGGTGCGTCGGATGATCGTGGAACGCCCCGAAGACACCACCACCCTGAGCACCTCCGGCAAGCCGGTGGTGAGCGTCGGTCAGAGGATTGTCGATGGCGATGCCCTTGCCGACGGCGAAACCGCCACCTGCTGTGGTGAGATCGAGGCCGTCAGCGGTAACAGCGTCACCCTGCGTCTGGAACGTCCCTACATGGTGTCGCCCGACTCCGTCCTGCACGTGCGTGATGGAGATCTGGTGCAGCGCGGTGATGGCCTGGCCCTGCTGGTGTTCGAACGCCAGAAGACCGGTGACATCGTTCAGGGTCTGCCCCGAATCGAGGAATTGCTGGAGGCCCGTCGCCCCCGTGAATCCGCGATTCTCTGCAAGAAGCCTGGCACCGTTGAGATCAAGCAGGGTGAAGACGACGAGTCCCTCGCCGTCAACGTGATCGAATCTGATGACGCCATCGGTGAATATCCGATCCTGCTCGGCCGCAACATCATGGTGAGCGATGGCCAACAGGTCACCGCTGGTGAACTGCTGACCGATGGCCCGATCAACCCCCACGAGTTGCTCGAGTGCTACTTCGAAGATCTGCGTAGCCGCAAGCCTCTGATGGAGGCCGCCCAGGAGGCGATCGCCAACCTGCAGCACCGTCTGGTGACTGAGGTTCAGAACGTCTACAAGTCCCAGGGCGTCTCGATTGACGACAAGCACATCGAGGTGATCGTCCGTCAGATGACCAGCAAGGTGCGGGTCGAAGATGCCGGCGACACCACCCTGTTGCCGGGTGAGCTCATCGAACTGCGTCAGGTGGAAGACACCAACCAGGCCATGGCGATCACCGGTGGCGCTCCCGCCGAGTTCACCCCGGTGCTGCTGGGTATCACCAAGGCGTCGCTCAACACCGACAGCTTCATCTCCGCCGCCTCCTTCCAGGAGACGACCCGGGTGCTCACAGAAGCCGCCATCGAGGGCAAGAGCGACTGGCTGCGTGGTCTCAAGGAGAACGTGATCATCGGTCGCCTGATTCCTGCAGGTACCGGCTTCAGCGGCTTCGAAGAAGAGCTGCAGAAGGAGGCTGGCCCTCACCCCGACATCCTTTCGGAGGACCCGGCCGGCTACCGCCGCATGCAGAACCTTCGTCCCGACTACACCGTCGACATGCCCCCTGCGGCTAGCGCCAGTGCGGTGCTGGATGACCCCAGTGACGCCGATCTCGAGGCCACCCGCACCCGCCACAACATCGACCCCTCGGCGAGCAATTTCGCCGCGTTCACCCGTCCGGACGCCGACAATGAGCTGAAGGAAGAGCAGGTGGTCGATGCTGAAGCCGTTGAGGGTCTTCAGGAAGAGGGCCTGCTCTCTGACGAATGAGCTCCGCTCAATCGTTCACCATTGAAGCCCCTTCCATGCTTGAGCCCACTGAGATTCCCAAGAGACGCCTTCCCAAATATGGGTTCCACACCCATACCGAGCGGCTGAATGGACGTCTGGCCATGCTTGGCTTCATCGCCCTGATGGCGGTGGAGATCAAGCTTGGTCATGGTCTGCTGATCTGGTGACCCAGGCTCTGCTGGGTCGCAGCGCGGCCGAGCTGCAGGACTGGGCCGTCGCCCAGGGACAGAAGCCGTTCCGCGGCCGTCAGCTGCATGACTGGATCTATGCCAAGGGGGCTCGATCCCTGGCCGACATCACGGTCTTCCCTAAGACCTGGCGTGCCGCCTTGTTGGAGAGCGGCATTGATGTGGGCCGGCTGAAGGAAGTGCATCGTTCGGTGGCCACGGATGCCACCACCAAATTGCTGCTCTCTACCGAGGACGGCGAAACCATCGAAACGGTCGGGATTCCCACCGACCAACGTCTCACCGTCTGTGTGTCCAGCCAGGTGGGTTGTCCCATGGCCTGCCGCTTCTGTGCCACCGGCAAAGGGGGGCTGCAGCGTTCCCTTCAGACCCACGAAATCGTGGATCAGGTGCTGAGTGTGCGTGAGGCGATGGACCGTCGTCCTTCCCACATCGTGTTCATGGGCATGGGCGAGCCCCTGCTCAACAGCAGCGCTGTGCTGGAGGCGATCCGCTGCCTCAATGATGATCTCGGCATCGGCCAACGGCGCATCACCGTCAGCACGGTGGGTGTTCCGAAAACCTTGCCGCAACTCGCGGAACTGGCCATGCAGCGGCTGGGCCGCGCCCAGTTCACCCTGGCGGTGAGCCTCCATGCCCCCAACCAGCGGCTGCGCGAGGAGCTCATTCCCACAGCCCATGCCTACCCCTATGAGGCTTTGCTCGAGGATTGCCGTCACTATCTGGATGTGACCGGTCGGCGGGTGAGTTTTGAGTACATCCTGCTCGGTGAACTCAACGATCAGCCCGAGCACGCCGCAGAGCTGGCGGATCGCGTTGGTGGTTTCCAGAGCCACGTGAACCTGATCGCTTACAACCCGATTGAGGAGGAGGAGTTCAAACGACCAACGCCGCAGCGGATCGAGGCGTTTCGTCGTGTGTTGGAGCGGCGCGGTGTTGCCGTGAGCCTCAGGGCCAGCCGGGGGCTCGATCAAAATGCGGCCTGCGGTCAGCTCCGGCGTCAGCAGATGGCCCCCAATTCATCCGGCAGCTGACGGGTGGGCTGATGCCCTGTTCCTCAGCAGACTGCTGAGGAACAGGGTCTGCGCATGACAGCGATCGATTGGCTGCTTCTCGCTGCTTACCTCGTTCTCACCCTGGTGTTGGGGGTGTGGCTGGCCCGCCGCAACAGCGGCGAGGCGGATTATTTCGTGGCTGGCCGTCGTCTGAACGGTTGGTTGGCCGGCGCCTCGATGGCGGCCACCACCTTCTCCATCGATACGCCGCTTTACGTCGCCGGGTTGGTGGGTGCCCGCGGCCTGGCGGGCAACTGGGAGTGGTGGAGCTTTGGTTTGGCCCACGTGGCCATGGCTGTTGTCTTCGCACCCCTTTGGCGCCGCAGCGGTGTGCTCACCGACGCCGCCTTCACCGAGCTGCGCTATGGCGGAGCGGCGGCGGCTTGGTTGCGCGGCATCAAGGCTTTCCTGCTGGCCGTGCCGGTGAACTGCATCGGCATTGGCTATGCCTTTCTCGCCCTCCGCAAGGTGGTGGAAGCGCTGGGGCTGGTGTCGGGTCAACCCGCAGCACTGGGACTGACGGACACGATCTGGCTCCTGATGGTCGTGGCTCTGCTTGTGATGAGTTACACCGTGGCCGGAGGGCTCTGGGCCGTCGTGGTCACCGATCTGGTCCAGCTTGTGCTGGCGTTGGCGGGTGCCCTGGCCGTGGCTGCGGCTGCCCTCCATGCCGCAGGAGGGATGACAGCGCTGTTGGAGCAACTGCAGGCGCTGCAGCGGCCGGAGCTGCTGTCTCTGGTGCCCTGGACCTGGGATGACGCGGGCTTCCACTGGTTGCAGGGCAGTGGCATCAGCATCCCGATGTTCACGGCCTACATCGCTGTGCAGTGGTGGAGTTTCCGCCGCAGCGATGGGGGTGGCGAGTTCATCCAGCGCATGCTGGCCACCCGCGATGAGCAGCAGGCGCGGCTGGCGGGTTGGGTGTTTCTGGTGGTGAATTACCTCGTGCGCAGCTGGCTCTGGATCGTGGTCGCGCTGGCAGCCCTGGTGCTGTTGCCGGCTGGTGCTGATCTTGAGCTCGGCTATCCCGCCCTGGCCGTGCAACTGCTGCCCCCGGTGGCGCTCGGCCTGGTGGTGATCTCTCTGGTGGCGGCGTTCATGAGCACCGTGAGCACCTCGGTGAACTGGGGAGCCAGCTACCTCACCCACGACCTCTATCAGCGCTTTATTCGCCCCTCTGCCGGTTCGCGGGAGCTGTTGCTGGTGGGACAACTCACCACGGTTCTGCTGCTCGTTCTTGGGGTTATCACCGCTTTGATCAGCGACAGCATCGGCACGGTGTTTCGGCTGGTGATCGCGATCGGGTCCGGCCCCGGTGTGGTTCTGGTGCTGCGCTGGTTCTGGTGGCGCGTGAATGCAGCCGCGGAGCTGTCGGCGATGCTTTGCGGCTTTTTCGTTGGGGTGTTCACTTCGGTGGTGCCCCTGGTTCGGATCGAGGATTACGGGGTTCGTATTGCGGTGATCACCGGCCTCTCCGCTGTCGTTTGGTTGACGGTGATGCTGAGCACACCGCCGGAATCGGATGCTGTTTTGGAGCGGTTTGTGCGGACGGTGCGTCCTCCGGGGCCCGGGTGGTCACGCCTGCGCCTGCGCTTCGGCGTCATGCCGATGGAGTCGTTGCCCGCCATGCTGCGGCGCTTCGTGCTGGCCTGTGGCGTGTTGTTTGGCGGCCTGCTCGGCACCGGAGGCTTCCTGTTGCATCAACAGTGGAGTGGCTGGATCGGTCTGTCGGTGCTGATCCTCTCGATCTGGCAGCTGCGGCGGCGAGTCGATGCCGTGCCCTCTTGAGCAGAATGACGCCTTGATTGGCCTGTTCCGGTGTCGTTTTTTCGTTCCACGCTTCTGCCGGCTCTGATTGTTCTTCTGTTTGCCCTGGCGTTGTTCGCTGTGAGTGCCCGCATCTGGCTTCCCGGTGACATGCTGGCTCCAGCCCCGCTGGGTTGAGTCCTGGAATGGCTCCCGTAGCATTCCCGCATGACTGACGACCGCAGCCAACAGAAGGACCAGGGGCTGTCCAGCCTTTCTGTGGATCCTGATCTGCTGGCGCGTGAGCTGGCGGCGGAAGACGACGTTGATCCGCTTGATGCGATCCAGCTCGATGACGCCGAGCAGGATTCCTCCCTGGAGATTGCCCGGGCCTGTGACCAGGGCCTGGTCTGGTTGCGTGGCAACCACGGAGAACGGCTGCAGGGCCTGCAGGTGTTCTGTGAACACCGTGATCCCCGTTCGATTGCCCTGCTGCTGCCCTTGCTCCAGAACTCCTGTCCGGTGGAGCGGATGAGTGCCGTCTACGCCTTGGGCCGCAATCCATCACCGCCGGCTGTTGAGCCGCTGTTGCAGCTGCTGCAGCTCGATGCCAATGCCTACGTCCGCAAGGCTGCGGCCTGGAGCCTGGGCAATTTTCCCGATGCTCCGGTGCTCAATCCGTTGATCCGGGCGCTGCAGACGGATGTCGCAGCGGTGCGCCTCTGGTGTCCGGGATCCCTGGCGGAAGCCGGCAGCCGTTCTCCGGTCAAGGCCGACCCCGCAGCGGGGCAATTGCTGGTGAGTCTGCGCATCGACAGTGAAGCGGTGGTGCGCAGCAACTGCATCTGGGCTTTGGGCCGTTTGATGGATCAGCTGGTGCAGCCGCGGCAAGCCGAGATCGTTGAAGCTCTGGTGAGTGCCCTGCTCCATGACGGGGAGATCTCCGTGCGCGATGAGGCCAGAACTGCCCTCGAACAGCTGGAGGATCCGCTGGTGCTGGAACGCCTCCAGGCTCTGATCAACGACGGTTTCATCCTGTAGCGCCGCTCTTGTAACGGCAAACGCAACATTCAGGGGTGACCCCCACTAGATTGCTGCGCAAATCACGCTTCTTCGATGCCCCAGAAGACCATTCGTTTCACCATTCGGCCTGACGGCCGTGTGGAAGAACGGGTCGAGGGTGTTGCTGGTGAAGCGTGCCAGCAGCTCACTGAAGAAGTGGAAGCTGCTCTAGGAACGGTTGAACGTCAGGAGTCCACATCCGAAGCGTTTCTGCAGCCTGAGGTCCAGTCCCTGTCTCTTCCCGCTCATTTGAACTGATGTCGCATTTCAGCACCGTCAAAACCGAACTGCGTCAGCTGGAGCCTCTGGTGAAAGCCCTGGAAGACATGGGCTATGCCCCTGATCAGGGTGAACGTCCCGTGCGCGGCTACCGCGGCCAGACCGTCACCGCTGATCTGGCCATCGCCGTACAGGACGGTGGTGACATCGGTTTCCGCTGGAACAGCGCATCGGAGTCCTATGAGCTGGTCACCGACCTTGATCTGTGGAAGCAGCAGATTCCTGTGGAACGTTTTCTCTCTAAGCTCACCCAGCGCTACGCCCTGAATACGGTTCTGGCTGCCACCACCAAGGAAGGATTTCAGGTCGCCGAGCAGACCCAAACCGAGGATGGTTCGATCGAACTCGTGGTGACCCGCTGGGACGCCTGAATCCTGGCTGATCCTTCATCTCACGCCTTTTCCGCCCCCGCTCGCCCGCAGGAGCAGGCAACCGGGAGGGAACCCCTGCTCGGGGGAGACATGCGCGATCAGGCTGTCTGGGTGGATGAAGCCGTCTGTATCGGCTGTCGCTACTGCGCTCACGTGGCTGCGAACACCTTTGTTGTGGAGCCGCATCTGGGACGCTCAAGGGCTATCCGACAGGACGGTGACTCCACCGAATGCATTCAGGAGGCTATCGACACCTGTCCTGTGGATTGCATTCACTGGGTTCCCTTTGAATCGTTGGAAACGTTGCGGCAAAACCTGATTCGCCAGAATCTGCAACCCCGTCCCCAGGGTTGATGGCGCTTCCCACCCGCCGATTCGGCCGCACGGAGCTTGAGATCCCCCTGTTGTCTCTCGGGGGAATGCGCTTTCAGCAGAGCTGGACCGACCTTCCTGCTGATGAGATCACGTCTGCATCGCAGACCCAGCTCGAGGCGACCCTGAAGCGCGCGGTGGATCTGGGCTTTCACCATGTGGAAACGGCGCGGCACTACGGCAGCTCCGAACGTCAGCTGGGCTGGGCCCTGCCGCGCACACCCGATCCCTCCCGTCTGCTGCAGAGCAAGGTGCCTCCCCGGCCCGATGCCGACACCTTCGAGGTGGAACTGGAGCTCAGTTTTGAGCGGTTGGGCTGTGATCGCCTTGATTTACTGGCCATCCACGGCATCAACCTGCCGGAGCATCTTGAGCAGACCCTTCAACCCGGGGGCTGCATGGAGGTAGTGCGCCGCTGGCAGGCGGAGGGCCGTATTGGTCACGTGGGTTTCTCCACCCATGGCCCCACCGCTTTGATCGCACAGGCCTGCGACTCCGGTGCCTTCGATTACGTGAATCTGCACTGGTATTACATCCGCCAGGACAACGGCCCTGCCTTGGATGCGGCCCGCCGTCAGGACATGGGGGTGTTCATCATCAGTCCCACGGACAAGGGCGGCCATCTGCACACGCCATCCCAACGGCTGTTGGAGCTGTGTGCACCGCTGCATCCCATCGTCTTCAACGACCTGTTCTGTCTCCAGGACCCGCGGGTGCACACCATCAGCGTGGGAGCGGCCCGGCCGGAGGATCTCGAGCTTCACCTGGAGGCGTTGCGCCTGCTGCCGGAGGCAGCGTCCTTGATTGCCCCGGTGGATCAGCGGCTTCGGCAAGCGGCCGATGAAGCATTGGGTCGTGACTGGATGGCCACCTGGTCCGTCGGGCTGCCGCCTTGGCATGCGACGCCTGGTGAGATCAACCTGCCGGTGTTGCTTTGGCTGTACAACCTGCTGGAGGCCTGGGATCTCGAGAGTTATGCCAAGGCCCGCTACGGGTTGCTGGGCTCCGGTGGCCACTGGTTTGCCGGGGCCAATGCTGATGGCTTTGAGGATGAGGTCAGCGTGGAGGAACTGCAGAGCGTCCTGCAGGAGAGCCCATGGCGTGAGCGCATCCCAGAGATTCTGCGCAGCCTTAAGCAGCGGCTCAAGGGCGAATCCCAGATGCGTTTGTCGAGCGTCTGAGCGTTCGTCTTAGTTGCCAAGCGGGTCCCGGCTGGGTGTTCCCACGGCCCTTGGGTAGCTGCGGGGGCAGGGGCCGTTCGGTTGCAGGCGCAGCAGGTGCCGCGTGCCGCGATCACCGGGCAGTTGCTGGTGCTGCACCTCGATCAGATGGCCGTTCAGCAGGCGCAGGGCCCTGTTGAACGGCACGGCATCGCTGTCCGTCCACTGGCCCCGATATAGCAGGGCCTGGCCGTCACTCTTCAGCAAGGGCACCAGGTATTCGGCCACCACTGGAGCTGCTGCCACAGCCCGGGCAACGGCGCGATCGAAGCTGCCGCGGAAGTGGCGATCGCGCCCGGTGGTTTCGATCCGCTCGGTGCGGACCCGCACCCGATCGGCAAGGCCCAGGCTTCCGGCCATGGCCTCCACGGCGGCGGTCTTGCGTCCGACGGAATCCAGCAGGGTCACCTGTGCCTGGGGAAGGGCAATGGCGATGGCGAGGCCGGGGAAGCCTCCTCCAGTTCCCACATCAATCCAGTGCTGCGGCTCGTCTGCGGACTGGAGTTCTGCCATCAGCGGCCAGAGGCTATCGAAGACCTGACCAATCCAGAAATCGTCGCCGTTCACCAGGCGCGTCAGGTTGACCCGTTCATTCCAGCTCTGCAGCAGGCCCTGAAGCTCCACCAGCTGGTCGCGCTGCGCCTGCGATGGCTGCCATCCCAGGGCGTCCCAGAACGCCGGTTCAGGCGCGGTGGCGGACATGGCTGCAGCAACAACTCTTCTTAGGATGAAGGACCGGCCGTCCCCTGTGTCCGAAGCCCGCCCCAGCCATCACGAACGGCTTGGCGTGCGTCCCGGGGTTGACGCAGAAACCTTGCGCCAGGCCTTTCGACGCCAGTCCAAGGCCCTGCATCCCGACACTACGCAACTGCCGCCCGAGCAGGCCAGCATTGCGTTTCAGCAGCTCAAGGAGTCCTACGACGTTCTGCTGCGCCAGAGCCAGGCAACCCTCAGTCTTGGCGCCCAGTCGCCGTCATCGCCCCCGCCACTGCAGCGTGAATCCCGCCCGGATGCCTGGCAGGGCATTGGTCAACGCAGGCCCCTCTCCGGTGGGGAATGGTTCTCGCTGGTGCTGTTGAGCATCGCGCTGTTGCTCAGCCTGGTGCTGGGGTTGGGGGTGGCGCTTGCCCAGGGCCGCGATTGGCAGGTGTCGCCGAGTTGGCTGGCGGATGAGCAGACTCAGAACACATCCGTGCGTTCGCAACCTGATGGCCGCCCTGCCCCCGGAGAGCATCCCGCTGAATCAGCACTCTCTCCCGGCGCTTGAGGCTTGGCTCCAGCAGCTGGGTGCCGTCCGCATGGACGACAACCCCTGCCAGTGGATGCTCGAGCGTTCTGAATGGCGAGCGTTGTTGCTGCTGGAACGGGAGGACCTCAAAGTGATCTGGCACCCGGGTTCCCTGGAGGCCATGGTGCAGTGTTCGCTGCCCTATGGCCTCTCCAGGGCCGATGTCGAGGCGGCGATTCAGGCGGGGCCCTGAGGCCAGCAGCTTCAGAGCTGATCGAGGGCCTGTTCCAGCACCGAATAGCAGCGTTCCAGCTGGGCATCGCTGATGCAGAGCGGTGGCAGCAGATAGACCACTCGGCCCAGGGGGCGGAGGAAGACGCCGTTCTCCATCGCCAGCCGTTTCAGCTTCGGCCCTGCCGGGTTGAGGTAGCCCGAGCTCCCCTCCACAACGAGGTCGAAGCCGGCCACCGTCCCCGTCAGCCGGGGATGTTGCACCTTCCGATGGCGCGCCAACCGCTCCAGATGAGGACGATGCCGTTGTTCGAACTGTTGAAAGGCAGCGGGGTTGCGCTCCAGCAGGTCGAGGCTGGCGTTGGCCGCGGCGCAGCCCAGCGGATTGGCCGTGAAGCTGTGGCCGTGCCAGAGGGTCAGGCAGGGGTCGTCACCGACGAAGGCTTCGAACACCGCTTCGCTGGCCATGGTCACGCCCATCGGCAGACATCCCCCCGTCAAGCCTTTGGACAGTGCCATCAGATCCGGCCGGATGCCCGCTCGCCGGCTGGCGAACCAGTCGCCGCAGCGTCCGAAGCCGGTAAGCACTTCATCGGCGATCAGCAGGGCTCCCGCCTGGCGGGTGCGTGCCTCCACTTGCCTCAGAAACTCGGGCCGCACCATGGCCATGCCGCCGGCCCCCTGCAGCAGCGGTTCGAGGATCACCGCCGCTGTCGGTGTCTCCAGCACGCGCTCGAGCACCTCGAGTGCCGCCGATTCCTTGGCCTCCACGGCATCGTCGTCCCACCAGGTGGCCGGCCAGGGAACCCGGGCGACGGGAAAGAGCTTGTCTTCGAAGGGGGCGCTGAACAGGTTGCGTTCGCCGACGGCCATCGCTCCGAAGGTGTCGCCGTGGTACGCCCCGTCGAAGGCGACGATCTGATAGCGCGGTTGGCCCCGGTTGGCCCACCACTGGCAGGCGATCTTGAGCGCCACTTCCACCGCAGTGGAGCCGTTGTCGGAGAAGAACAGCCGTTGCAGGCCGCAGAGGCCGCTCAGACGTACGGCCAGCTGTTCAGCAGGCTTATGGGTGAAGTCGGCAAAAATCACCTGCTCGAGGCGGGCGGCCTGATCGGCGATGGCCTTGGCCAACACCGGATGGGCATGGCCGTGCAGGGTGACCCACCAGCTGCTGATGGCATCGATCAGGGGCTCGCCTTGCTCACGGATCAGCAGGGCACCGTCTCCAGACACCACCCGTTGGGAGTTGGCTGCGCTGGCTATCTGGGTGAAGGGGGGCCACAGATTCGGATGGCGGATCGACCCCATGGCAGCAGCGGCAGCTTTTGCCATATTGAATCTGGAGCTGTTGGAGATGCCCCGGATGGCTGCCCCACGTACCAGTCGTCAATCCAAGCGTTTTGTTCCCAACACGCGGCCTGAGCCGTCGGCCAAGCGACGTCTCGTTGTCCCTGAGGGCGACTGGCAAGCGATTCGCAGTGATCTCGAGCTGCGGGGTTGGTCGTCCTCCCAGCTGGAGGTGATCCAGGCTGAACTCAGTCACGGATGGCCGCTGCGGGTCGCCGTGCGCCATGCCGCGATGCGTCTGGGCACCTGCCCTACCGGTTCAAAGGCCCTGGGCTGAGGGGTCAGCGGCAGACGTCACTGTTCTTTTCCGCCTCTGTGGCGATGGCGCTGCAGTTCACCCAGCGCACCAGCTGCACCTCGATGTCGGTGAACAGCACCAGAATCCCAACGCAGAGTGCTGAAACAGCCAGGGTCGCGAGGGTTTGACGTGACGTCACGGGGACGAGCGCTTCAACACTTCTCGGAATGTAGTGGTGAGATTTTGCTCGTGCCAAAGCCGCTCCAGAACCGTTGCTGAGAGCGAGGCCTGGGGCGGGAGCTGCGCCAGAACGGGGACGTCACCGAATTGCTTGAGGGTCCCCGGGTTGTCGGCATGGAGGGGGCCATTGAGGATCAGTCCCAAGACTGTGAGATTCCGCCGTCTCAACGCTTCCAAGCTGAGCAGGGTGTGGTTGAGGGTGCCCAGTCCACTGCGGGCCACCAGAACGATGGGCAACTGCCACTCCACCAGTTGATCGATCTGGAGCCAGTTGCGGGTGAGGGGCACCATCAACCCTCCAGCCGTCTCCACCACCAGGGATCCCTGATGCTGGGGAATGGCGAGTTGGGCAGGGTCGAGTGGCGTGTCGTCCAGTTCGGCGGCCCAGTGGGGGGAGACCGGCTCTCGGAAGGCATAGGCCTCGGGCAGCATCCGTTCCAGCGGGAGGTTCAACAGCTGCCGCACCCGTTCGCGGTCACCGCCGCCCTCCAGTCCGCTCTGCACCGGTTTCCAGTAGCTGGCCTGAAGCCCCTGCACGAGCCACGCGCTCACCACGGTTTTGCCAACGTCCGTGTCGGTTCCGCACACCACCAGGCGACTGACGCTGCCGTTCATCGCTTCACCATCAGGACCCACATCCTCCAGGTCAGGGCGAACCCGGCTGATGCATCGGCTTGGGGCCAAGCCCGGAAGACGGCCTTCCATTGGCCTGGGGAGAGCTGGCCCCCGTTGGTGACGGAGGCGCCGATGTTGCTCATCGGTCGCAGCAGCCGCAGTGGATTGGCGGCGTGTTGGGTGAAGCTCAGGCACTCGTCCCGTTGCACTACCCCATCCGGTAGGGCTGCCATCAGTTGCTCCCGCACCGGCATGGACAAGGCCGTGCAGGTTTGATTCGCTGCCCGGGCGGCGTGCTGCCATTGCGGAAAACTTCCAGCCACCGGCACCGCCAGGGCAAGCCAGCCCCCCTTTGGCAGGGCATCCACCCAACGCCGAAGCTGCTGGGCTGGATCCGGTAACCAATGCAAAACAAAGCTGGAGGCCAGCAGTTGCGGAGGCTCACTCCAGTTCGGTAACCCGCGGCTCAGGTCATGCCGCAGGGTGTGTGTTCCATGGGGGTGGCTGTTCAACATGGCGGCACTGCCGTCAAGACGGATCACCTGCTGGCCTGGATGAGCGACTTCCAGGGCTGCGGCCAGATGACCGGTGCCGCTGCCGAGGTCAGCCCACAGGCCGCGCCGAATGGAGCAGCGACGGCTCAGTTGGGCCAGGCGCCAGGCCATGGCCCGTTGCAGCAACGCCTCGCCTGCATAGGTCGGTGCTGCGCGACTGAAGCGCTCCAGCACCTGGTCGGGGCGAATCACAGGGCCCCCAGCCATTGCTGCACCACCGAGAGCACCGTTGGTGTGATCAGTGCGTGGCCCCAATTCGGATCCCGCTGTAGGGTCAGCGATTGCGCTCCGAGGTCATCGATCAGCTGCTGTGCTGATGCGGCGTGTACCACAGCGTCCTGTTCGCCCTGCACCACCAGCACAGGCACCGCTTCAGGCCAGCCCGTTGGCAGGCTCTGGCAGCGCGCCAGAAGCTCCAGATCCTGCTGCAGCCGCTGGCGCCCCAGGCTCGTCAAACCCTGCAGCAGGGGGGCTGGGGGCAGGGCGCTGCGGGCATGGGGTGAAGCGGCTTTGTCGAGGAAGCGCTCCAGCATCGTCAGTTCCTCGTCGGTGCCCAGGGTCGCCTGCATCCCCTTCAGAGCCGCCGCCACCGCGCGCCCTGCGCGCCCATGGGGCACGAAGGCGCTGAAGCTCCCCAGGAGCACCACCGCATTGGCCTGCGCCAGCACAGCTGCCGGCAGCAAGTGCAGCCCCAGGGAGTGGGCGATCAACAGGTTGCGTCCTGGGCCGGGGGGCCATGCCGGAGCAACGGTCTCACCGCCGCTGTAGCCCCGGTCCGCGCTGGACCATTTCGCTCCCCCGTCTTCAAAGCGTTGACGCCAGTGGGACCAGGTGCCGGCCTGGCCAGCCCAACCATGCATCGCCAGGACCTGCATCATCGAGAGCCGAGGGCTGCGAGCAGTTGCTCCAATGTGCCCTCCGGCAGGTCCCGCCGCAGCACCAGGCGCAAACGGGCGGTCCCCTCCGGCACCGTGGGCGGCCTGATCGCCACCGACAGCAGCCCCGCCTGCTCCAGCTGTTGCTGGAGGTCGAGCGCGTCCTGGTCGTCCCCGACCAACAGCGGGAGAACGGGGCCGTGTCCTGCTGGTTTCGCCCAGCCCTGGCGCGCCAGGGCTGTCCTCCAGCGTTCCGAGCGCTGGCTCAGCTCGCTTCCCCAGTTGGGATGGGCTTGGATCAGGCGCAGGGCAGCCTGGGCTCCCGCCACCAGCGGTGGGGCCAGGGCCGTGGTGTAGCGGAAGGCCCCACTGGTTTGCAGCAGCAGCTCCATCGTGGTGTGGTCCCCAGCCAAAAATGCACCTCCGCTGCCGAAGGCCTTGCCGAAGGTGCCGCACACCAATGCCACAGGCCGTTGGAGTCCATGGCAAAGCCCGCGGCCGCCCGGCCCCAGCACCCCCAGGCCATGGGCTTCGTCCACCAGCAGCTGTGCACCGTGGTGGGCACAAAGGTCGGCGATGCCCTCCAGATCAGGGCTGGTGCCTTCCATGCTGAACAGGCTTTCCGTCACCACCAGTGGTGGCCGTGTAGTCGGCTTGAGCCGCTCCAGCCGCTGGTCGAGATCTTCAAGATCGTTGTGGGCAAAGCGTTGCAGCCGCGCCCCACTGGTGCGGACGCCGGCCAGCAGCGAGTGGTGGATCAGCCGGTCCACCAACACGATGGTGTGCCTGTCACTCAGGGCCGTTAGGGCGGCGATGTTGGCTTGAAATCCGCTGGGGAACAGCAGGACCCGGTCACGGTTCAGCCAGGTGGCGAGGGCTGCTTCCAACTCCAGATGGCGTGGTCGGGTTCCGGTGATCAGGCGAGATCCACCGGCACCAACGCCATCGGAGGCCATGGCCTCCGATGCCGCTGCGAGCACATCGGGATGACGGCTGAGCCCGAGGTAGTCGTTGCTCGCTAGATCAACCAGCTGACCGGCTCCGGCGGGATCTTGCAGCTGCCAGGGCTCCTGGCCGGAGTTCAAGCTCCGCAGGCGTCGGCGGCGGGCTGGGGGGATGGGAGAAGCGTGGTCCCGCATCACAACAGTCTGGAATCCGCCCTGAACAAGGATGGCTGCAGTCCTCTGATCGTCATGACCTGGGAGCGTTTCACTCTGCTCTTTCCGCTTTGGACGTTGCTGGGAGCTCTGCTGGCCTTGCTGCATCCCCCGCTGTTCATCTGGTTTAAGGGGCCACTGATCGCCCTTGGACTCGGCGTGATCATGCTCGGCATGGGCGTCGGGTTGACACCCGCTGATTTCGTCCGGGTGGGTCGACGCCCTCGCGCCATGCTGCTGGGGGTGCTGGCGCAGTTCCTGGTGATGCCGGCCCTTGCCGCTGGGATCGCGGCGGCGCTTCATCTGCCTGCCCCGCTTGCGGTGGGCTTGATTCTGGTCGGCTGCTGCCCGGGGGGGACCGCCAGCAATGTGGTGGCTCTGATCGGCCGTGGCGATGTGGCGCTGTCGGTGGTCATGACCACGATCAGCACCCTGGCGGCGGTGGTGTTGACCCCGCGTCTCACGCAGGTGTTGGCCAGCCAGTACGTGCCGGTGGACGGTTGGGCCCTGTTCCTGGCCGTGCTTCAGGTGGTGTTGCTGCCGGTCACCGTTGGGGTGGTGCTCAAGCGTGGTCTGCCCGGTGTGGCCCAGCGGATTGAGCCGGTGATGCCTCCCCTGGCGGTGATGGCCATCGTGATGATCGTCTCCAGCATCGTGGGCAGCCAGACGGCTGTGCTGCGTCAGCAGGGGCCCGTGCTGATCCTGGCTTGCCTGCTGCTGCATGGCGGCGGCTTCCTGCTCGGCTGGCTGATTCCCCGGATGGCGGGGCAGAGCGTGCAGGCTCAGCGCACCATCAGTATCGAGGTGGGCATGCAGAACTCGGGACTGGCCGTGGTGCTCGCCCGCAGTGGCGGGTTCGCCAGTCCCCTCACGGCGTTGCCGGGTGCCATCTCTGCAGTGATTCACTGCCTGATCGGCAGCGCCCTTGCTGCCGCGTGGAGGCGCCGCTTGCCCTAGGTCGAGTCCCCGTTGTGGAGTTCAAACAGCAGCCGGGCGGCGAGGCCACGGGAGATGCGTCGTGCCACGAGCAGATCGCAGATCCAGGTGAACAGCGGCGGCGCATCGGTGGTGGATGCCAGGCGTTGTTCGAGGGCCTTCAGCTCCTTCACGTCGCGGCAGCCCCTCAGGGCATCGATCAGGGTGTCTTCAGCCGGCCGCGGCTTGGTGAGCTGAGTGCTGGTCACAGGCGGTGGGGCTTAATCCCCTCCGTCATGGCACTGGCGCAGTGCCCCTGTCACCCTTCGGTGCAGCGGAGGCAGCCACAAAAAAGCTCTGGTGGTTTTACCAGAGCTCGAAGCATTCTATTCATTATTTTTCATGATCTGGCTTGGTTCCGTCAAAGGAGGTCGGCACATCTGATTGATGGCATTGGCGTGGCTTATCGCTTGTTTGAAAAGAGTGCTCAGCCAGGCTCCTTAAGATCATTTGATGAACCAATCGACACCGGCCACGCCCCGATCCGAGCCCGATGTCGATCGCAGTGCCCCACTGAATCCTTCAGAAATCTTTCCCTTCCCGCTGGATGATTTCCAGCTGGAGGCCATGGATGCCCTCAATCAGGGACATTCGGTTGTGGTCAGTGCCCCCACAGGATCCGGCAAAACCCTGATCGGTGAATACGCCATCCATCGCGCCCTGGCCCACGGCCAGAAGGTCTTCTACACCACACCGCTGAAGGCTCTCTCCAATCAGAAACTGCGCGATTTCCGCGATCAGTTCGGTGCGGAGAACGTGGGTTTGATGACCGGTGACCTCAGCGTGAATCGTGAGGCCTCCATCGTGGTGATGACCACGGAGATCTTCCGCAACATGCTCTACGCCGAGGCGGATGAGCACGACGATCCCCTGGCTGATGTGGAGGCGGTGGTGCTCGATGAGTGCCACTACATGAACGACTCCCAGCGCGGCACGGTCTGGGAGGAGTCGATCATTCACTGCCCACCCACGGTGCAGCTGGTGGCGCTCTCCGCCACCGTTGCCAATGCCGGGCAGCTGACCGACTGGATCGAGAAGGTGCATGGTCCGACCACGTTGGTGATGAGTGATCACCGGCCGGTGCCGCTGCAGTTCAGCTTCTGCAGTGCCAAGGGGTTGCATCCACTGCTCAACGAAGCCGGTACGGGTCTTCATCCCAACTGCAAGGTCTGGCGCGCGCCCAAGGGGCACAAACGCAAAGGGCGTTCCCAGAGGCCGCCGCAACCCGAGCCACCACCGATCAGCTTTGTTGTGGCTCAGATGGCGGAGCGGCAGATGCTCCCGGCCATCTATTTCATCTTCAGCCGGCGCGGTTGTGACAAGGCGGTGCGTGATCTGGGGGTGCAGTGCCTGGTGACCCAGGAGGAGCAGGCGCGGATTAAGGAACGCCTCACCGCCTACAGCCACGACAACCCCGAGGCCGTTCGGGATGGAATTCACGCTGATGCGCTGCTGCGGGGTATCGCTGCCCACCACGCCGGTGTTCTGCCCGCCTGGAAGGAGTTGATCGAAGAGCTCTTCCAGCAGGGGTTGGTGAAGGTGGTCTTCGCCACGGAGACCCTGGCGGCGGGCATCAACATGCCGGCCCGCAGCACGGTGATTGCGGCCCTCTCCAAGCGCACCGAGCGGGGGCATCGCCCGCTGATGGGCAGTGAGTTCCTCCAGATGGCCGGCCGGGCCGGCCGGCGGGGCCTCGACTCCCAGGGCTACGTCGTGACGGTGCAAAGCCGGTTCGAAGGTGTGCGTGAGGCAGGTCAGCTGGCGACAAGTCCTGCCGACCCCCTGGTGAGCCAGTTCACCCCCAGCTACGGCATGGTTCTCAACCTGCTGCAGCGCCACGATCTGGCCAAGGCCAGAGAGCTGGTGGAGCGTAGTTTTGGCCGCTACCTGGCGGGGCTAGACCTCGTGGAGGACGAGGAGAACCTCTCCCAGCTGCGGTTGCAACTCAGCCAGCTGGAGGGCGTCGCCGGCGACATCCCCTGGGAAGATTTTGAGGACTACGAAAAAATGCGTGGGCGGCTCCGCGAAGAGCGGCGCTTGCTCCGCATCCTTCAGCAGCAGGCCGAGGAGACGCTGGCCAATGAGCTGACGATGGCCCTGCAGTTCGCCAGCACCGGCACCCTGGTCAGCCTCAAATCGCCGCAGCTGCGGGGGCGCGTCGCGCCCGCGGTGATCGTTGAGAAGGTGAAGGGGCCTGGTCAGTTCCCGCTGCTGCTCTGCCTGACCGATGAAAACGTCTGGATCCTGCTGCCCTGTCAGGCCGTGGTGAGCATCCATGCGGAGCTCAGTTGCCTGCAGGTGGATGGGCTTGATGTCCCGGAGCTGTCCCGCTCCGGTGAGTTGCGCCATGGCGATCAGGCCAGTGGTGGTTTGGCGTTAGCCGTGGCCCACATGGCCCGGCGCCACGACATGACCACCCCGCAATACGACCTGGCTGGGGAGGTGTTGACCCAGGCCCGGTTGGTGCGGGATCTCGAGCAGGAGCAGGAGCAGCATCCGGCCCATCGCTGGGGAGATCGCAAACAGCTCAAGAAGCACCGCCGGCGCATGGAAGATCTGGAGCTGGAGATCGCTGAACGGCAGCAGCTGCTGCATCAGCGGGCCAACCGTCACTGGGAGACCTTCCTGGCCTTGATGGAGATCCTGCAGCACTTCGGATGCCTCGATGAGCTGGATCCCACGGAGATCGGCCGCACCGTTGCTGCCTTGCGGGGTGACAACGAACTCTGGCTGGGGCTGGCGCTGATGAGTGGCCATCTCGATGACCTTTCCCCCCCAGACCTGGCCGCGGTGTTCGAGGCGATCAGCACCGAGGTCAACCGCCCCGACCTGTGGAGTGGCTTCCCGCCACCTGCTGCAGCTGAGGAAGCCCTTCAGGATCTTTCGGGGCTGCGTCGCGAGCTGCTGCGAGCCCAGGAACGCGCCGGTGTGGTGGTGCCGGCCTGGTGGGAACCCGAGCTCATGGGCCTTGTGGATGCCTGGGCGCGGGGAACGTCCTGGAGCGATCTGATCGCCAATACCTCGCTCGATGAGGGCGATGTGGTGCGCATCATGCGCCGCACCGTGGACCTTCTGGCCCAGGTCCCTTACTGCGAAGCGATCAGCGAGCAACTGCGCAGCCATGCCCGTCAGGCTCTGAAAGCGATCAACCGCTTCCCCGTGGCTGAAGCCGAGGATCTGGTGCCGGCTTCCGCTGCGCTCAACCCGGCAACGGAGCGGGCCGCCTGAGTTCAGGCCTCCGGAGCGGCCATGGCGCCTGGATTCACCTGCTGATCAAAATCGGCTTCGCTGATGTGGCCGAGCTCCAGGGCCGCCTGCTTCAGCGTCAACCCCTGATGGTGGGCATGTTGAGCGATGGCACTGGCCTTCTCGTAACCAATGCTGGGGGTCAAGGCGGTGACCAGCATCAAGGAGCGATCCACGAACCGCTGAATCTGCTCCCGATCCGGCTCCAAACCCTCCACCAGGTTCTGGCTGAAGCTGGTCATGGCGTCCTTGAGCATGCGGATCGACTGCAGCAGGTTGAAGCCGATCAAGGGCTTGTAGACATTCATCTGCAGATGGCCGCCTGCGCCAGCGGCTGCCACGGCGCCATCGAGACCGATCACCTGGGTGCAGACCATGGCCATGGCTTCGCACTGGGTGGGATTGATTTTTCCCGGCATGATCGAGCTGCCGGGTTCGTTGGCGGGCAGCCGCAACTCGCCCAGACCCGCCCGGGGGCCACACCCCAGCAGCCGCACGTCGTTGGCGATCCGGAGCAGGGCCACCGCCAGCAGGCGAAGTTGGCCCATCGCTTGAACGAGGGCGTCATGGCCGGCCATCACCGCGAAGAGGTTGTCAGCGGGACGAACCTTGACGCCGGCGACCCGGCTCAGCTCTTCTGCAACGGCATGGCGGAAGCCCGGCGGCGTGTTCAACCCCGTGCCCACGGCGGTGCCTCCCAGGGGAAGATCGCCAAGGCTGACCAGACAGTCCTCCAGCCATGCCTGGGCTTGTTTGAGTTGATCCCGCCAGGCGCCCACTTCATCGCCCAACCGCAGGGGCACCGCATCCTGCAGATGGGTGCGGCCAATCTTGACGATGGGCATCCAGGCCTGGGCTTTGGCATCCAAGGCCTGCACTAGGGCATCGAGCGCCGGCAGCAGCCCGTCCTTCAGGTGCTTGGCCGCGGCGACGTGGATCGCTGCGGGAAACACATCATTGGTGGATTGCGACCGATTGACGTGGTCATTCGGGTGCACTGGGCTGTGGCTGCCGAGGGCGGTGCCTGAAGCCTGAGACGCCAGATTGCTGATCACCTCGTTGATGTTCATGTTGGTCTGGGTCCCGCTTCCGGTCTGCCAGACCCGCAGTGGGAACTGATCGTTGTGCTGGCCAGCGGCAATGGCATCGGCCGCCGTGCAGATCAGCTCCACCTGTTGTGGGCTCAGAAGCGCATGCAGGCCGTTCACCGTGGCGCAGGACCGCTTGATCCAGGCCAGGGCCTGGATGATTTCGAGCGGGATCCGTTCGTCGCTGATGGCGAAGTTCTGAAGCGACCGCTGGGTCTGTGCTCCCCAGAGCGCCTCGGACATCACCTCAATGCCCCCCAGGCTGTCGGTTTCAATCCTGAACGGCTGCGTCATCGGATCCACGGCACGATCGAGCGTTCCATCGATCATCCGTGATCACTGTCCGGTGGTCGTGGCGTCGGTCCGCATCAACGGTCCAGTGTTGTGCCTTGATGCTTCACCGTTTCAATGCCAAATCTGCTGCCGTCATATCCCGCCCGCTCTCGCACCTTGCTGCACCATTCCTGATGAGTCAGGTACCAGTGCACAGTCTCCGCCAAGCCCTCTTCCACATTGTGGCGAGGCCTCCAGCCCAGCTCGGAACTGATGCGGCCTGGGTCAATCGCGTAGCGGCGATCGTGGCCAGGACGGTCGGTCACCGGTGTGATCAAGTCGGCGTGGGGAGCTGATCCAGGGCGGCTCGGGTGGCGGTGCAGTCAAGAAGGGAGTAGGCCGGCCGTTCCGCAGGCGTCGGGTAGTCCGCTGTGGTGATCGGTTGAACGGCTGCCGCCACGTCGTACCAGCTGGGGCACCAGATCGTGCCCATGGAAGAGGTTGTCTCCCAGCACCAGCGCGGCGGGGTGGCCCGCCAGGAAGTCGGCACCAATCAGAAATGCTTGGGCCAAACCGTCCGGGCTCGGTTGCACGGCGTACTCGATCGTCATTCCCCAGCGGCGGCCGTCGTCGAGCAAGTGCTGGAATGAATGCCCGTCGCTTGGATGCGGTGCTGATCGGCTGGCTAACCGGCGTGAAGTCGGCGCTACTTCAGCACTAGAAGCCTTGCGATCACTCTATTTGAGGCGATGGCAAAGCCGTTGCAACAGATCCCTCCTCTGTGGGGTTGTCTGCCGGTGTCATGCGGCGGACGCGGTAAGGGCGTCGATCTGCTGCGTCAGCAGCTCCCTGGCCTGGGCGGGCGTGGGGGCTCGCATGAGGGCATGGCGCAGTCGCGAGGCACCGGGGAAGCCCGTGCAGGTCCAGCCCATGTGTTTGCGAGCGATCAGCAGACCATGGTCGCCGCGATCCTTCACCAGACCGTCCAGTTGATCGCGGGCCAGTGCAAGCCGTGCTGACGGGTTGGGTGTGGCGGGGATCGCACGACCGGCCAGGGCGGCGTCGATCTGTCCCACCAGCCATGGGGCTCCCATCGTGCCTCGGCCCACCATCACTCCCGCAGCGCCGGTTTGCTTCAGGCAGCGCAGGGCATCGTCGGGGCTGTTGATGTCGCCGTTCGCGATCAGGGGGATCGTGAGGGCTTCTCTTACCTGGGTAATCGCGCTCCAGTCCGCAGCGCCCTTGAAGCCCTGTTCGCGGGTGCGTCCATGCAGTGTGAGCAGTTGTGCACCGGCTTGTTCCAGCTGTTGGCACCAGTGCACGGGATCGGCATCACTGCCACACCAACCCAGGCGTGTCTTCACCGTGACGGGCACCGCTACGGCATCTGCCACCGCTTCCACGATCTTGATGGCGAGCTCTGGATCACGGATCAACCCGGAACCACCGCCTTTGCGGGCAATTTTGCGCACAGGGCAACCCATGTTGATGTCGATCAGGAAGGCCCCACTGGCTTCAGCCCGTCGTGCCGCATCAGCCATGGCCTGGGGACGATGGTCGAACAGTTGCACGCCGATGGGGCCGGATTCCTGGGCGAGTGACTCCACCTTGCAGAGCCCATGCCCCATCTCGAGGCTGGTGGCATTCACCATTTCGGTGAACAGCAGCGCGTCGGGCGCCCAGCGCCGCACTAGGCCGCGGAACATCCGATCGCTCACCCCTGCCAGCGGCGATTGCAGCACGCGGCAGCGCAGCCGACGCGCGGTTCCATTGCCGGGAAGTCGCAGCGGGGAGGAAGCAATCATGGGTCCATGCTGCACAACGCAACCGACATGCCCTGGCCGCTCAGTCGTTCGTTGCTGGTGCAGATCCTCGAGGACCGCTGCAGCGATCGCTTTGTCTGCGAAAGGATCTGGGAACGTCTGGGCTATCAACCTGCTGAACCGCAGTGGTGCGCCGGTCCCGACACACCCTCCGAATGGGCCGACGCCTTCCCTGAGGCTCCCGAGCTGATCGCGGAGCGTCCGGCGTCGGTTCGTTTGACCCGCTCGGTTCCCAAGGAACACAAACAGCTGCTCAAACAACAGCTCAATTTCGCGGGGTACCGCATCGGTGAGTTGTTCCCCCGCCGCACCCGACGGGCCACCGCCGTGAACTGGCTGTTGGCCTGGCTGGCCCAGCGGAGCGAGCCCCTGCCGGAGCAGGGGCCCCTGGGCCCTGAGCTTCCCCCTCCTGCCGATCCGGTGCAGGGGCACCCCGGCGATCTGCCGGTGAAGTGATCCGGTGGGCTAACTCAGGCCTGAATCGTGATGGGTGTGCCTTTCGGGGTGTTGTGGAACAGCCAACGGGCGTGGTTCAGCGGCATGCGCACACAGCCATGGCTGCGGGGCACGCCGAAGGGTTTCCCGGCGTTCTCCTGCCAGGGGGCGGCGTGGAGGCAGATGGCCTCGTTCGGGCTCACACACATCGTGAACGGCACCCCGGGAACGGTGTATGTGCGTCCATACATCGTGGTGGATCGGTACTTCGTATAAACCTTGCTGTTGAAGATCGGTGTTGGCGTTGAGGCTTTGCCGGTGCTGACCGGAATCACCCGAACCACCTCCTGATCGCTGTTGTAGACGGTCAGGCGTTGGTCGGAGAGGTCGACCACAAGGTTGGCGACGAGCTCGAGCATGGCGAGGGAACAACTGAACTCGCCCTAGCCGCCTCAGCTGAGACTCATTAGTCTCGCTCCGAAAGAATTACGGTTCTCCAGGGGCTCTATGGCGTCTCTGTAGGGTGAAAGATTGGCCTGAGCAGACCCTTGGCGCGTCCTGTCGTCGCAATTATCGGACGCCCCAATGTCGGTAAGTCGACCTTGGTGAATCGGCTGTGCCGCAGCCGGGAAGCCATCGTTCACGATCAGCCTGGCGTGACTCGTGATCGCACCTACCAGGACGGCTACTGGGGCGATCGCGAGTTCAAGGTCGTCGACACCGGCGGACTGGTGTTCGACGATGACAGTGAGTTCCTGCCGGAGATCCGGGAGCAGGCGGCTCTTGCTCTCGAGGAAGCCAGTGTGGCTCTGGTGATCGTGGACGGTCAGCAGGGGCTCACGGCTGCTGACGAGTCCATCGCGGAATTTCTACGCAGTCACCGCTGTCCCACGCTTCTGGCGGTGAACAAGTGCGAGTCGCCGGAACAGGGACTGGCGATGGCCGGCGAATTCTGGGGCCTTGGCCTGGGTGAACCCCATCCGATCTCGGCCATTCACGGCGCCGGAACCGGAGAACTGCTGGATCAGGTGCTCACCTTTTTCCCTCCGAAGGATCAGGAGGGTGACGAGGAAGAGCCGATTCAGATGGCCATCATCGGCCGGCCGAATGTCGGGAAATCCAGTCTGCTGAATGCCATCTGTGGAGAGCAGAGGGCGATTGTCAGCCCGATCCGCGGCACCACCCGCGACACGATTGACACCAGCATCATTCGTGAGAATCGTCCCTGGCGCCTGGTGGACACGGCGGGCATCCGCCGGCGTCGCAGCGTCAACTACGGCCCGGAATTCTTCGGCATCAACAGGAGTTTCAAGGCCATTGAACGCAGTGATGTGTGTGTTCTGGTGATCGATGCCCTCGATGGGGTGACCGAGCAGGATCAGCGCCTGGCGGGTCGCATCGAAGAGGACGGCCGTGCCTGCGTGGTGGTCGTCAACAAGTGGGACGCGGTGGAAAAAGACAGTCACACCATGACGGCGATGGAAAAGGAGCTGCGCTCCAAGCTCTATTTCCTCGACTGGGCTCCGATGCTGTTCACCTCGGCGCTCACCGGCCAGCGTGTAGAGAGCATCTTTGCCTTGGCCGCCCTGGCGGTTGAGCAGCACCGTCGCCGCGTCAGCACCTCCGTTGTGAACGAGGTGCTCAAGGAGGCGCTGAGCTGGCGCAGTCCCCCCACCACCCGCGGTGGACGTCAAGGAAAGCTGTATTACGGCACCCAGGTGGCCAGCCGGCCGCCCAGCTTCACCCTGTTCGTCAACGACCCCAAATTGTTCGGAGAGACCTACCGGCGCTATGTGGAGCGTCAGATCCGTGAGGGCCTCGGTTTCGATGGCAGCCCGCTGCGTCTGTTCTGGCGCGGCAAGCAACAGCGTGATGCCGAACGCGACTTGGCCCGTCAGCAGAGTCGTAAAGGCTGAGCCATGGACTGGTTGCGCCAGGTCCCGATGGGTCAATACGTCGATGGGTCCACGGGTTGGCTCCGGCGCTTGGACCCTCGCCTGAAGCTGGCCTGGTCTCTTGTCTTCCTGCTCACACCTGTTCTGGCGGGGCCCCTCTGGCGCGTTGGCCTGGTGGTGGCCCTGGTGCTGATCACCCTTGGGAGTGGACTGGCTCGCTCGCTGTGGTTGAGGTCTGTCCTGCTGCTGACGGCCTTGGCCGTTGTGGTGGGTCTCCTGTCGATGTTCTTGCCGGCTGTGGATCCCCCTGCGGCCTTCCCGCTGCGCAATCCGGCCGAGCTTCCGGGGCTCGAGACGGAAGGCCCCTCCTGGGATCTTTTGCGCCTCGGCCCCCTGCAGTTGGGGGGTCTCCAACTGGGGCCGCTGGTGGTGGATCGGGCCTCGGCGCTGCTGGGGCTGCGCACGTCCACCTTGACCTTCACTGTGATTCACAGCGTCAACCTGATGCTGATCACGACCACGCCTGAGGATCTGGTCTGGGCCCTCAGCTGGTGCCTGGCGCCATTGAAGTGGCTGGGGTGTCCAGTGGAGCGACTGGGGTTTCAACTGTTGCTGGCACTTCGCTTTCTGCCTCTGGTGCAGGAGGAGCTCCAGAATCTGCTGCGTTCTCTCGCTAGCCGTGCCGTCAACCTGCGCCAGCTTGGCTTCAAGGCGGGTTTCGGCCTGGTGCTGGCGGTCGGAGAGCGGCTGCTGGCAAACATCCTTCTCAGGGCTGAGCAGGGGGCCGATGCTCTGGTCGCCCGTGGGGGGCGAATTCTCGGTCCGTCGTACTTCCGAATGCCACCTGATCGGGCTGCTCCCCTGCTGAATGGCCTGGCGACGGTCGTTCTTGTCTTAGTGATTGGGCTCCGTGGTCAGTACGGTGCTCTATGAGCTCCGATAACGGCATGGCGTCCGAGCGATATCTGAATCACCCCACCTTCGGGATGCTCTATCGGGTGGCTCCGGCAGGTGAGGGCCGTGACGTCTACGCCACGTTGTACGCCCAGCGCATGTTCTTCCTGGTCACCCTGCAGCCCCGTGGTGCGCAGTTCGAAGTGATTCCCTACGGGGATGCGCGTCACCACGCTGAGGTGCATCTGGGCCGTTGCCGTCGTGCTGGCTCGGACGACCTGGAGTCCTGGAGTCAGCTGTTCGATCAAACGTTCATCTGAACCCTTGACCGATTCCTTCGCGGCGCGTTGGCAGGCGCTCCAGACAGACCTCCCCTCTTCATCCAGGCTTCTGGCCGTCAGCAAAGGGCATCCAGCCGCGTCCGTGCGTTGCGTGGCGGAGCTTGGTCAGTGTGATTTTGGGGAAAGCCGCGTTCAGGAGGCTCTGCCGAAGCAGGAGGAGCTGATCGATCTGAACTTGCGCTGGCATTTCATCGGACGCCTGCAAAGCAACAAGGTGCGGCCGGTGGTGAAGGCCTTCGACGTCATTCACTCGGTGGATTCTCTGGCGCTGGCCGAACGGGTGTCGCGCATCGCCTTGGAGGAGGGCCGTCAGCCTGAAGTGCTGGTGCAGGTGAAACTGCGGCCCGATCCCAGCAAAGGGGGCTTGTCGGCCGATGAACTCGGTGCCATTTGGTCTGACCTGCAGGCTCTGCCGGGGTTGCGGATCTCGGGTCTGATGACCATGGCGCCTCTCGAGATGGCTGCAGATCAGCGCAAGGCGTTGTTTGCCGACTGCCGTGCCCTGGCGGATCGGCTGGCTTTGGCGGAGTGCTCGATGGGGATGAGCACGGACTGGAAAGAGGCTGCTGAAGCGGGCAGCACCTGGCTGAGGATCGGTTCGGCCCTGTTCGGTCCGAGATTGGTGTCAACAGACGCTGCGAATTGACTTGCCCCGCCGCAGCGAAAACGGTATCCAGGGACATGGTTTTCGAACCACGTTCAGACCGAGAGGAATCCCAAGGTGTCGCTGATCTCCCGTCTCCGTGCCGTCGTCGCTGGCGATGACTATCTCGATGGCGAATTGGATGATTTCGCCTACGACGACGAGCAAGATGACCAGGACCAGCGCGCCCTGCAGGCTGACGGTGGTGCACTGGCCACCATTGGAGACTCCAACCCGTTTGACCTGGGTGGTGATCTGCCTGGATCCAACGTGATCGGCATGCCCGGCATCAGCAATGCTGTGTCCGAGGTGAATGTGATGGAACCCCGCAGCTTCGATGAAATGCCTCGGGCCATTCAGGCGCTGCGGGAGCGCAAGACGGTGATCCTCAACCTCACGATGATGGAGCCCGACCAGGCCCAGCGTGCCGTTGATTTCGTCGCTGGTGGCACCTTCGCGATCGATGGACACCAGGAGCGCGTCGGCGAGAGCATCTTCCTGTTCGCCCCCAGCTGTGTCACCGTGACCAACACCGGTCAAGACGAAGCCTCGGCTCCAACGGTGGTGAGCCGTGAGGCCGATGTGGCGGATGTCGACGAATCCGCCAGCGCACCCTCACCCGCCTGGGGAGCAGCCGCTCTCTGAAGCCCGCAGTGCAGCCCGCTTTCGGTGTGATCGGCCTGGGTCGCATGGCTCAGGCCCTTGTGGTTCCTCTCCTGGAGCGTGGACGGATTCCGGCCGACCAGCTGTTGGCGGTGGTCGGAGGATCTGGCTCCCTCGAGCAACGACGTGGGGGCCTTCCGGCTGGCATCGGTTTGGTTGCGGCTGATGATCCTTCCGCTCAGCAGGTCTGGACGGCTCCGATCCAGCTGCTTGCGGTAAAGCCGCAGCAACTCGATGCCGTTGTGGCAGCTGCAGGACCCGTCGTGGGTCAACCGCTGCTGATCTCTGTGTTGGCGGGGGTGTCTCTGGCGCGGTTGCAGCATTTGTTTCCCGGTCATCGCTGTGTGCGGGCGGTGCCCAACACCCCTGCGCTGGTGGGAGCTGGTTTGACAGCTCTGGCCTGGGGGGAGGGGATCGACCAAGGGCAACGGGATCAGGTGCGGCAGCTGTTTGCCGATGTGGGCGAAGTTCTGGAGTTGGCGGAAGCCAAGCTCGATGCGTTCCTGGCCCTCACCTCATCGGGCCCTGCCTTTGTGGCCCTGGTGGCGGAAGCCATGGCCGATGGGGCCGTTGCAGCCGGTCTTCCCAGAGACCTGGCCCTGCGGCTGAGCCACCGCACCCTGGCTGGAACGGCTGAGCTGCTGGACCGTCGCGATCTGCACCCTGCCCAGCTCAAGGACATGGTCACCTCCCCGGGGGGCACCACCATCGCCGGCGTCCGCGCGCTGGAACGCATCGGCCTGCGCTCCGCTCTGATCGAAGCGGTGGTTGCCGCTGCGGAACGCAGCCGAGAGCTGGCCTAGGGCAGCACCTCCGGCCATCCCTGCCGGATCAGCAGCAGCGAGAAGTAGGGGCGAGGTTCGGCCGCAACGGCATCCGCGCAACAGATCTGCTGGTCGGGCCAGCCGACCCGCTCGGCAAACAAGGCTTGTTGCAGCAGGCCTCGCTGCTTCAGCAGAGGTTGCACCCAACTCCAGCGCTGACCCAGCTTCAGCAGGGCCAGAACTTGCCCCGTTGCTGCGGCGGTGTCCAGCACCCGCTCCAGCTCCTCGGGTGTGTCGGGGCAAGGGCGCAACAGCAGTTGGTCCTGCTGCAGAGCGAGGGGCCAGAGGCCCGCAGCCGCGGCGGCCGAGCTGGAGGTGATGCCGGGAATCACGCTGATGGGACAGTCGGGCCACGCCTGACGCAAGGCCAGCAGCACGTAGCTGCAACTCGCAAACAGCGATGCATCTCCCTCACACAGCAGTGCCACCTGCTGGCCGGAACGGATGGCTTGCTGCAGCTCCTGCGCCGCCGCTCCCCAGGCGGTGCGCCGCGGTTCGGCGGCTTCCACCATCGGGAACAACAAGGGCAGATGCTGATGGTCGCTGCGGATCCAGGCCGCGGCGATTTTGGCGGCCATGCTGTCGGCCCCCGGTCGTCCGACCGGGTAGGCCACCACATCCGCTTGGCGGATGGCTTCAACGGCGGCCAGGGTGAGCAGGGAAGGATCGCCGGGGCCGACCCCCACCAGTGTGAGACCCCCAGTCGTGGCGGGATCGATGATGGTCAGCAGTCGATGCGCCCGGGGTCCAGACGATGAGTCGTCTCAGCATCTTTCCAGACGAAAGCTCGGCCCATGCTGTGAATGGGCTCATGCCTGCGCTGGAGAGCAACGATCCGGCCGTGATTCAGTCGGAGCTCAGCCGCCGGGGTATCGGCTTTGAGCAATGGCCGGCGGAGCAGGGTCTGCCGAAGGGGGCCTACCAGGCCACCATCCTCCAGGCCTATGCCGATGCGATTGCCCGGGTTCAACGCGATGGCGGTTACGCCACGGTCGACGCGATTCGGATGACGCCGGATCACCCCGATCGCGAGCCCTTGCGCCGCAAGTTCCTTGAGGAGCACACCCATGCCGAAGACGAAGTGCGCTTTTTTGTGGAAGGGTGCGGCTTGTTTGTGCTGCACATCGGTTCCGAGGTGCTCAGCGTGCTGTGCGAACGGGGCGACCTGATGCGGGTCCCTGCCGGGACCCGTCATTGGTTTGACATGGGCTCTCAGCCTCAGTTCTGTGCTGTGCGTTGGTTCAACAACCCCGAGGGATGGGTGGCGCAGTACACCGGCAGCAGCATCGCCCAGCGATTTCCCAGGCTTGACTGAGGGGGCGTTCCAGACACCTTGATGCGTCTCCAACGCTTCCTTGCTGCGCTGTTGCTGGGTCTGCCCATGGCAACACCCATCCCTGTTGCTGCCGAGGATGCTCCTTTGGCACCCGAGGTTCAGCGCCGGGTTGCCGTGGTGGTGCTGGCCCGCCGCATTCGCGGCTATGCCGCCATGGCCAAGGCCAGCAGCGACTGTCAGGTGGAGAAGGGGCGTCTGCCGCGCCGCCAGGCCAGCCAAGCCCTGGCGATTTCGCTCGAGGAGTTGGGCATCAGCCGGCGCGTGCTGACCAATCCCCTGGTGGTCGCCATCAGCCCACGCCTGCAGCGCCTGCTGGATGACAGCTGCGCCTTGGATCGAACCAAGGAGGCTGAAGCGCTGCGGCTGGCCGAAAACGAGCTCTGAACCTTTTCTCGATCTGGGTCTCAGAAGGGGACAGTGAGAGCGCTGGCTTTTATTTCCTCAGCGAATAAAAACCGCCCATAGGGTTCCGGCCTGTTTTCCTGGCTGCTGTGGTCGTTCGGTCGTGTCTCGCGTTGAAGCTGCTGGCGCTGTTGGTCGTGCCCTGTTCTGCCGCTGAGATGGACCTGGCCTCTGCCTCCAGGCTCCCCACCACGTCGCCATCCATCACCACCTCCGCCAACGAGTCGGTCTTGGTGCTGAACCGCACCACGCGATCGCTCCCGCGCACGGGCGATCCCATCTGGAGTCTGCGTTTGGAAACCCCAGGTCAGCCCGTGCAGCACTTCGATGCCGTCAGCGGTCGGGCCCACCGTCAGAACGCCGATCGCCATCGCTCCGGCACCCGCGCGCCGCTCCCCGCCGGTCGCTACGTCCTTGGGCCGGTGGAGCCCCTGGGTCCCGCTGATCCACGCGAGCTCGGGCCGATCTGGATTGGGATTGAACCGCAGTTCCCCACGGGGCGAGGCCATCTGGGCATTCATCTCGACCCCAGTGCCAACCGCAACGCCAACAGCGGCACGCTCGGCTGTGTGGGCTTGATTCGCTGGGACGACATGCAGACCCTGGCGGGTTTGGTGCAGCGCCGTAACGTCCGAACATTGGTGGTCAGCGAGTGAATGTTCTCCGATTGGGGCTTCAGTTGGGGCGGCTGGTTGGACAACCGCCGGGGTGAGTGGTGGCTGCTGGCCCAGCTGCTGCTGATCACGGCCCATCTGCTGCCGGTCTGGCCAGCTCCCGCCAGCTTCGGTGTGGCGATTTGGCCCAAACCCCTGTTCGGGCTGGGCCTGCTGCTGTTGGCTTTTGGCCTGTTTCGGGCCCTTGAGGCGTTTCGCTGTCTCGGGGCCAGCCTTTCGCCGCTGCCGGCGCCCAAGCCGGCGAATCAGTTGATCGCCACAGGTTCCTACGCCATCTGCCGGCATCCCTTGTACCGGGCGGTGTTGCTGTGTTCCGCAGGAGTGGTGCTGGCCACAGGCAGTCCGCTGCATCTGTTGCTGTTGGTCAGCCTGGCGGCTGTGCTGCGGGGCAAAGCCCGCTTCGAGGAGCAGGGGTTGCGGGTGCTGCATCCGGATTACAGCCAATACGCCGCAGTCACCCCAGCGATTGTGGGCTGGGTTCCTGGCTTGGACTGGCGATGATGGCCTGGCTCAGGCGGCGACCGTGCTGGCTTGCATCAGGTCGGCATAGAGCTGTTCCAGGGCGTCGATGTTGCTGGAAATCGTGTAGCGCTCCAAGGCGCGGAGGCGGGCTTTGCGGCCCAGTTCCGCGGTCAGCACCGGCTGGTCCCTGAGCACCGGTAGCAGTGTGCGCAACTGGGTGGTGACGCCCTGGGTGCTCAGCACGATTCCCGCCCCTTGCTCCAGCACCTCGCCATCGGCACCGGCATCGGTGGCCACGCAGGCTGTTCCGCTGGCCATCGCCTCCAGCAAGGCCAGCGACAGGCCCTCCACAAGGCTCGGCAGGATGAAGACCTCAGCGCACTGGAGCAGAGCAACCCGGGTGTCCAGGTCCGGCTCGTGGCCCCACCAGAGGATCCGATCATCGTTGAACTGGTTCATCAGGCTGTTGCGCAGTGGCCCGTCGCCGACGATCACCAATCGGCAGCCCTCCGGTGAAACCAGCCGCCAGGCCCGCAGCAGGGCTTCAACGTTCTTCTCCGTTGCAAGGCGTCCCATGTAGAGGAAAATCCGTTCTCGCCCCAGCCGTTGCCGCACCTGCTGATGCATCAGCGAAAGGGTGCCGGGGCTGGTGGGGCACCAGCGGTCGGGGTCCACACCATTGGGAATCACCGTCAGTCGATCGGCGGGAACGCCCAGGCGCTCGAGAAAGTCCGCCTGAAGCTGTGAAAACACGATCACCCGGTCGTAGCGGGCCAGGGCCGGTGCATACAGCTGGTACGTGAGCTGTTGGGTGCCTGCCGTCAGGTTGCGCAGGCCTGCATCGAAGGGGGGGTGAAAGGTGGCCACCAGGGGCACGCCCAGCTGCTGACACAGCTCCGGCAGGCGGAAATCCAGGGGCGAAAGGGTGAGGCTGGCGTGCACGAGATCGGGCTGTAGCCGCTCCAGAGATTCCCTCAGCTCCCGCTGCGCCCCGGGGGAAGGGATCGTGTAGACCTGCGATTTGACCAGATAAGGCAGGCTGACGTCCGGGTCGTTGGCCAGCAGCGATGTGTCGTCGCGCTCCGGGCTGCGCGGGTTATCGAAATGGATGAAGTGCACCTGGTGCCCGCGTTTGCGCAGGGCCTCCGTGGTGCTGATCCCGTAGGACACATTCCCGCAGAAGGGAGACTTCTTGCCGAGCCACGCAATCTGCGCCAAGCGGGTTGGGCCTCCTCAGGCGAAAACGCAAGTTAGCAGCGCTGCCACGGTCGTTCGATCAACGCCGCCACCAGGGCCAACCCCGCCAGCAGCCACAGCACCGGTTGAAGACCAATGCTGCTCACCAAGGTGCCCGCCAGCACCAGCGGCAGGCTGAGGGCGATGTTGATCAGGTTGTTCTGCAGTCCGAACACCCTGCCGCGCTCGGTTTCGGGGGTTTCTTCCTGAATCGTGGTCTGCGCGGGGATCGCCACAAGAGCTGCGCCAATGCCCAGGATTCCGCAGAGGCTCAGGGTGAAAGCCAGGGATCCCCGCAGCTGGCTGAGCAGCACCAGGGTCCAGGTGATGGTTCCCAGGCCTGCTGCCGTGAGCCGGCGGCGGCTGAACCGATGGCCCAGCTGGGCGATCACCACAGCTCCGATCGCCATGCCCAGTCCACTCATGGCCAGCAGGGCACCAAAGCCTGAGGGCCCCAGGTTCTCGATCAGGGCAGCTAGCTGGAGCGCCAACACATAAAGCGCTGCCAACAGGCTGTATAGCAGCACCAGATGAATCATGGCGCCACGCACTGAAGGCACCCGGCGCAGCACCTGCAATCCTTCGCCGATCTCCGTCCACACCGATGTATTGGAGGGGGGTTTGGGGGCTTCCTGCAGCTTCAGGCGCGACAAGCTGAGGGCCGCGAGGCCGTAACAGAGCGGGAGCAGCAGAAACTCGCCGCCATCGATGCCGATGATCGCCAGGCTGCTGTGCAGAGCACGAAGAATCGGTTCCCCCAGAGCGAAGCCCAGGATCGTTGCCCCCATGCTGGTGGCTTGGTAGAGGGAGTTGGCCGCCAACAGGTGATCTCCCGGCACCACCACTGGAATCGTGGCCTGTTCCGAGGGGGCGAAAAACTGGGTAAGGATCGACTCCAGGAAGGTCATTCCCACCAGCCCCCAGTAGCCCCAGGGCAGACCAAGCCAGACGGGCCCCGGCAGCAGACAGAGCGGCGCGAACACTACCAACAGGGCTCGGATGGCATTGCTGGCCACCATCACCCGACGCTTGGGCCAGCGGTCCGCCCAGACGCCAGCCACCGTTCCCAGCAGCATGGCCGGGATGGTGTTGGCCACAAAAATGCCTGTGGCCAGCAGGGTGATCACCTGGGTGCGTGTGCTGATGTCGAGGCCGTAATCCGAGGCCATCTCCGCCAGTACGCCACTTCCCTGCCCCTTCAGCAGCAGGTGCTGATCGATCAGGAAGACCATCAGCACGATGTAGAACTTGTCCGCCAGCTGCGAGAAGATCTGGCCCAGCCAGAGTTTGCGGAAGTCCTTGAGGCGCAGCACGGCTTCCAAGCCACGCTTTCCCTCCGGATTGCTGCCGGTGGGCAGAGCGGGTTCAGGGGTGGTGAGGCTTGGTCCGCTCAAGGGGCAATTGCATCGCGGCCATGATGGCTCACGCGCCTGCCAGGAGCGTCTCTCGCAGCATGGCCAGGGCTTTGCTGGGTCGGTTCAGATGCGTCCTGCTCCAGATCTCAACCACCCGCAGCAGCCGGCGCCACACGGCTGGGGGGCCCATCAGCGCACCGTCCCGGCGACGGGGCAAGTCGGCCCGCGTCAGTCGCTGGAGCAGGGCCAGTTCGGAGGGATTCAGCTGAATCGCCGCCCCGGGCTGCTCATCAATCGCAAAGCCATCCTGCGGCAGCAGGCTGCAGCGCCAGTCCCACTGCCCCAGCGGTGGCTCCAGGGGATCGCCTGTGATGCAGCAGGTCTGCAACGGCAGTCCATAACCACCCAGGGTGAGCAGATGGATGCAGGCCTGGACCGTGCCGGCCAGCACCAGCTCCGGGTCGGCTCGGTGCTCCTCCAGGCGTTCGAGGTGCAGCTGCATCGTGTCCAGCAGCCCGTCCACAGGGTCCTGGGCCGCCAGTTGAAGGCATAGATCACACAGTGCCTGCGCCGCAGCCAGGGTTTCCAGCTGTTGCCCGAGGCCGGAAAAACTGCGCAGCACCCGCAGTTGTCGAACCCGGGCCAGGCCGCTTCGTCCTCCCACCTGCAGTTCCAGCAGGGTGAGGGGGGCCGCGGCGGCCAGACTGCTCTTCGGTCGGCGTGCTCCGGGAACGGCAAAGCGACTGACGCCCTCCGCATCACTGAGCAGGCTCAGCAGGCGGTCGTGTTCGCCGAGGGGGCCTACCTTGAGGGCGAGTCCGGTGAGGCGTCGTTCTGCCATTCAGGCCGCGGGGCGACGCTGGGCCTGCAGAAGAGCCGGGGCGCTGCTGGTGCCCAACAGATCGGCCCCCGCCAACAGCAGGTCTCCTGCGTGGCTGAGGCTATGGATCCCCCCGGCTGCCTTGATGGCGCAGCGTTTACGGATCAGCTGTTTCAACGCAAGGATCTGATCGGCATGGCAGGCCGGGCCAAAGCCGTTGCTGGTCTGCAGTCCCGCAGCGCCAGCATCAATGGCGGCCTCCACGGCCAGTTCCAGCTGTTCGCTCTCCAGACGGGCCATGTCCAGGATGGCCCGCACGGGAAGCCCCAGCTCGCAGAGGGCGGCAAGTTCCTCGGCAAACGCGCCTGAATCACCGTTCGCCAAGGCGCTGAAATCGGGCACGACATCGAGCTCCTGGGCGCCATGGGCGGCACACCACTCCGCTTCCGCCAGCTTGAGTTCAGCGGGAATGGCTCCGAAGGGAAAGCCGATGGCCGCCACCAGGCGAGGGCCTGCGTCGGTGGTCCCGATGCGTTCCCGCAACAGCGGCAGTAGACGGGGTGTGGTGCAGATGGCCCGCACGCCCTCCTGCATCCCGAAATCACAGAGGGCTTGAAGCTGGTCCCGGGTCAGCAGGGGATCGAGGATCGCCTGATCAAGCCGGGGGGGAAGGTCGGGCAGCTCTTGGGCTGGATCAGCCATGGCGGGCCGGGAGGTCACTCACGAGCCTGAATCACCCCATACCCCCCGTGGTTGCGGCGGTAGATCACCTGCAGCTGATCGCTCTCCTTCTCCCGAAATAGATAAAAGTCGTGGTCGATCAGATCCAGTTGGCGGCGTGCCTCCTCCAGGCCCATGGGCGGCATGGCGAAATATTTGCGCCGCACCCCTGGATCCGGCAGTTCCGCCTCACGCCCTTGCAGAAGGGAGGCTTCAACGGGGGATGCATCGTTGACCACATCCGTGCTGGGGGTGTGGCTGGCGCTGTGGCCGTGGCTGTGATGGTGATCGCTGTGGCGTTCCTTCCAGCGGCGCAGTTGGCGGGCCAGTTTTCCGGCGGCCAGATCGATGCTGGCGTACAGGTTTTCACTGCGTTCCTGGGCGCGGATCACCGTGCCGTTGGCAAAGACCGTCACCTCGGCGGTCTGCTGCGGCACCCGGGGATTGCGGGCCACGGAGAGATGGACGTCGGCCTCGCGCACAGCATCACCGAAGTGCGATGTGGCCCGCTCCAACTTGGTTTGGGTGTAATCCCGCAACGCCGGCGTGATCTCGAGGTTGCGACCATGGATCAGCAACTTCATGCCTCACTCCTGTGCCGGTTGTTATCGGCAAATTAGATACGGCGCACGATTCGGCCCACCCCCAGCGTGCATTTCTTTTCGAGCCCGGTGATCCGGTTCGATTCGATGCCGCCTGGTCGGCGCAACAGCGTTGGCAAAGCAGCCTTCTGGCTGATCCAGCGGCTCCGGAGGCGGTCTGGATCCTGCAGCACCAGACCTGTTACACCCTCGGCCGTGGTGCCAGCGAGGAGCACCTGCATTTCGATCCCGCTGAGCCACCGGCACCCCTGTATCGGATCGATCGGGGCGGGGAGGTGACCCATCACCTGCCCGGCCAACTGGTGGCCTACCCGGTGTTGGACCTTCAGCGCCGCACGCCCGATTTGCACTGGTATCTGCGCCAGTTGGAACAAGTCGTTCTGGATGTTCTGGCGGAGTTGGGCCTGGAGGGTCAGCGTCTGCCGGGGTTGACCGGCCTCTGGTTGGACAACCGCAAGGTCGCCGCCATCGGTGTGGGCTGTCGCCGCTGGATCACCCAGCACGGCCTGGCCCTCAACGTTGATTGCTCGATGCAGGGGTTTGAGCGGGTCACCCCCTGTGGGCTCACCGGTCGTGCCGTCGGGCGGCTTGCGGACTGGTTGCCAGGGCTGACGTCGGCTGAGGTGCAGCCGTTGCTGCGGCAAGCCCTGGCCCATCGTTTCGGTCTGGTCTGGGAGGAGGAAGCGAGATAAACCTGAGCTGTTTGAACCCCTGCCTCGGATGACGGCCAGCTGGAGCCCGACAACCCGTGAAACGGACGCTTTGCGGCGTCATGCCCATGTTCAGAAGTTGCAGAGGGTCGATGCGGTGTGGCCCTGGCTCGCTGACCGCCATGGGCTGATTGCCGCCGTCGATGCGCCCCATGCGGCGCATCCCGAACGCTTCAATTTCGGCGAACTGGCGGAGCGCATCGCCACCGCTGCCGCCGCCTTTCGGCGCCATGGCGTGAACGATGGCGATGTGGTGGCTCTGTTTGCTGAGAACAGCCCCCGCTGGCTGGTGGCGGATCAGGGCCTGATGCGTGCCGGTGCCGCTGATGCCGTGCGCGGTGCCTCGGCCCCGGTGGAGGAGCTGCGCTACATCCTTTCGGATTGCCGGGCGACGGCCCTGGTGGTGCAGAACGCTGATGTGTGGCGTCGTCTGGCCCTTCCCCCAGACCAAAGGGCTCAGCTGCGTTTCGTGCTTCAGCTGGAAGGGGAGCCTGCCGAGGGCGCCATGGGATGGGAGGCGTTTCTGGCGTCAGGGGCCGGCCTCGATCCAGTTGGCCCGGCGGGGGGGCGAGACGCCGTGGCCACTGTTCTGTACACCTCGGGCACGACCGGCCAACCCAAAGGGGTCCCGTTGACCCACGCCAACCTGCTGCATCAGATGAGCTCACTGGCCTGTGTGGCCTATCCCGAGCCCGGTGCTCCCGTGCTGAGTGTGTTGCCCATTTGGCATGCCTACGAGCGCAGTGCCAGCTACTTCTTCCTCTCCTGCGCCTGCACGCAGACCTACACAACCATCAAGCAACTGAAGAAGGATCTGCCGCGGGTCCGGCCGATCGCGATGGCCACCGTGCCGCGGCTGTGGGAGGCGGTTCAGGCTGGATTTGAGGATGTGCTCAAGACCTTCCCCCCCTCCCGGCAGCGCCTGCTGCGGGCGGCGTTGGCCAACAGCGCTGCCCAGCGCAAAGCCGTGCGCACGGCGCGCAACCTCCTGCTGGAACCGGTATCAGCGGCCGGCCGGCTGCGTGCCTGCGGCTCCGCGGCCCTGCGCTGGCCCCTGCATGCCCTGGCCTCGACCTTGATCTGGCCGAAGCTGCGTCGCCAGCTCAGTGGCGGTCAGCTCGCCTATCCGATCAGTGGTGGCGGTGCCATCGCGCCCCACATCGATGCCTTTTTTGAAGCCGTGGGGATTGAGCTGCTGGTGGGCTATGGCCTCACCGAAACCAGCCCTGTGGTGAGTTGCCGCAGGCCCTGGCGCAACATCCGCGGCAGCTCCGGGCTGCCGATGCCCCAGACCGAATTCCGGATCGTCGATCCCGACAACGGCCAGCCCCTGGGCTTCCGGCAACGGGGGCGGGTGATGGTGCGGGGCCCCCAGGTGATGGCGGGCTACCTCGGCAAACCCGAGGCCAGCGCCAAGGTTCTCGATGCCGCGGGATGGTTTGACACCGGCGATCTCGGCATGCTCCTGCCGGATGGTTCGGTGGCCCTTACCGGACGGGCCAAGGACACGATTGTGTTGAGCAGTGGCGAGAACATCGAGCCCGGCCCCCTGGAAGAGGCGCTGGTGGCCAGCCCCCTGATCGAGCAGGTGATGCTGGTGGGTCAGGACGAACGCCAGCTCGGTGGCCTGATCGTTCCCCGTGCTGAGGCGATCGTGGCCTGGGCGGCTGAAGCCGGCGTGAGCGTGGCGCAGGATCTGGGCGGCCAACCCGGTGATCCGGCTCTGCTGCGTTTGTTGATGCGCGAATGCAACCGCTTGCTCAAGCAGCGGTCGGGTTCCCGGGGTGATGAACGGCTGGCCGGGGTGGTGCTTGTGGATCCCTTCAGCATTGAGAACGGACTCCTGACCCAGACCCTGAAGCAGCGCCGTGATCGCATCACCAGCCGCGATCAGCAGTTGATCGATGGCCTTTACGGACGTTGACCGCGGCTGACGAGGCTTGGGGGGTGGACGGTTGTCCGGTGATTGACCCCACGTGAAAGGGCTGACACGCTTTGGCCGTCTCCCAAGAACCCATGTCCGACGGCACCTCCCTGACGATCAAGCGTCCGATCATCGTCCGCGCCGTCGTGACGCCCACCTGGAAAGAAGAAGCAGAGCGCGAGCTCAGCAATGGCATCGCCACCGCTGACCAACAGCTGGCTCAGCTGGAACAGGAAGGTCAGGACGTGGTGGACCAGGTGCGTCGTCAGAGCGCCAACCCCCTTGATCCCCGCGTGCAGGATCAGGTGGCGCAGATTCAACAGCAGGTGGCGGCCAAGCGCGCCGAGCTGGAGGAGCAGAAGCGCAACCTGCTTCAGCAGCAGGCCCAGGTGCGTGAGCTGCAGATGGACCAGATCGTTGAGCAGGGTCAGCTGGAGAGCAGCTGTGAGCTGAAGGTCGGCGACAACCTGGTGCAGAAGATGCAGGTGGCCATCGTTGTGAAGGATGGCGTTGTGCAGTCGATTGAGGAAGCCTGATCGGATTGCCTCTGCTGACTCGTAAACTCCCCTGATCTGCCCTCCCGGAGACGGTTTTGGCGACCACAGACATCTTCATGCCTGCCCTCAGCTCCACCATGACGGAGGGGAAGATCGTGGAGTGGCTGAAACAGCCCGGAGACAAGGTGGCTCGGGGCGAGTCGGTTCTTGTCGTTGAGTCCGACAAAGCGGACATGGACGTCGAGTCGTTCCAGGACGGCTACCTCGCAGCGGTCCTGATGCCTGCTGGCAGCACGGCACCGGTGGGCGAAACCATCGGTCTGATTGTCGAAACCGAGGCTGAGATCGCCGACGCGCAGGCCAAGGCCCCCAGCGCTCCTGCTGCGGCGCCCGCCCCTGCACCGGCTCCGGCGCCCACGCCAGCTGCGGTTCAGACCCCAGCTCCGACTCCTGCCCCGGCACCGGCACCGGCACCTGTTGCTGCCCCTGCACCATCGGCACCGGTGGTGAACGACGGCCGCATCGTGGCCAGCCCCCGGGCCAAAAAGCTGGCCTCCCAGATGGGTGTGGACCTGGCCACCGTGCGCGGAAGCGGCCCCCACGGCCGGATTCAGGCCGAAGACGTGGAGCAAGCCTCCGGCCAGCCCATCTCCGTGCCCCGGGTGGCGGAAGGAACGGCCCCCGCTGCTGCCTCGGCTGGCGCTGCAGCAGCAGCGGCCCCAGCAGCGCCTGCGGGCAACAGCTTTGGTCGGCCCGGCGAAACCGTGGCCTTCAACACCCTTCAGGGTGCTGTGAACAAAAACATGGAGGCGAGCCTGGCGGTTCCCTGCTTCCGCGTTGGTTACACAATCACCACCGACAAGCTGGATGCCTTCTACAAACAGGTGAAGCCCAAGGGCGTCACGATGACGGCGCTGCTGGCCAAGGCTGTGGCCGTCACCCTGGCGCGTCACCCCCAGGTGAATGCCGCTACCACCGCTGCCGGCATGACCTATCCAGCCGACGTGAACGTGGCTGTCGCAGTGGCGATGGAAGACGGTGGCTTGATCACGCCGGTGCTGCGCAATGCCGATCGCACCGATCTCTATGAGATGTCGCGTCAGTGGGGTGATCTGGTCAAGCGCTCCCGCAGCAAGCAGCTGCAGCCGGAGGAGTATTCCACGGGCACCTTCACCCTCTCCAACCTCGGCATGTTCGGTGTTGATCGCTTCGACGCGATCCTTCCCCCAGGCACCGGGGCCATTCTCGCCGTCGCTGCATCACGCCCCACGGTGGTCGCGAACAAGGACGGCTCCATCGCCGTCAAGCGTCAGATGCAGGTCAACCTGACGGCGGATCACCGCGTGATTTATGGCGCCGACGGTGCCGCATTCCTCAAGGATCTCGCCGATCTGATCGAGAACCGTCCAGAAAGCCTGGCGCTCTGATCGGTCGCCCGCGTGCCTGACCCCAGGGACCTGCAACTCAGCAGCTACGACTACCCGCTGCCGCCTGAGCGCATCGCTCAGGCACCGGTTGAGCCCCGCCACAGCGCTCGCTTGTTGATGGTCCCCCCCCAGGGGGAGCCATCAACGGATGCTGCTCACGGCCAGGTGTGGGATCTGCTCGAGCAGCTGCAGCCTGGTGATCTGCTGGTGGTGAACGACACTCGGGTGCTGAAGGCCCGCCTGGCGGTGCGGCGGTCCGGGGGCGGACTGTCCGAATTGCTGGTGCTGGAGCCGCAGGGGGAGGGCCGCTGGCTTTGCTTGGCCCGTCCTGCCAAGCGCATGCGGCCTGGGGACAGCCTCACGATTGATGGCACCTCGATCAGCCTGACGGTGCTTGCGGAAGACCCCGCCAGTGGTGGACGGGTGGTGCAGTTCCCCAGTGGTTGCAGGGATGCCGAAACCATTGAGGGTTTGCTCAATGACGTGGGCGAGGTGCCTCTACCGCCCTACATCGAACGGCACGACCCCAGCGACAGCCAGCGTTATCAGACCCGTTACGCCGATCGCCCCGGTGCGGTGGCCGCCCCGACGGCGGGATTGCACTTCAGTGATGAACTGTTGGCAGGTTTGCAGCAGAAAGGGGTGGATCTGGCCCGGATCACCCTGCATGTGGGCCTCGGCACATTTCGCCCCGTTGAAACGGAAGACCTCACCGCCTTGGAGTTGCACAGTGAATGGGTGGATGTCAGCCCTGCTGTGGTGGAGGCGGTGCAGGCTTGTCGAGGCCGGGTGATAGCGGTGGGCACCACGAGTGTTCGTGCCCTGGAGGGGGCCGCTCAAGTCCATGGTGGTGTTCTCAAGCCCTACACCGGGCCGGTGGATCTGGTGATTCAGCCGGGCTATCAGTTCAAGGTGATTCAAGCTCTGCTCACCAACTTCCATCTGCCCAAAAGCTCTCTGCTGCTGTTGGTGAGTGCCCTGATCGGCCGGGAAACCCTGTTGAAGCTCTACGCCGAAGCGATTGAAAGGAGCTATCGCTTCTTCTCCTACGGCGATGCCATGTGGATTGATGCAGCGGCGGTGCAGCCCCAGGCCCGCCCACCGGCACGCTGAGGCATCAACGGTTCACGGTGAGGCCATAAAAAAAGCCCCGTCAACGACGGGGCCAAGGCGTCTGGTGGAGCCAGCTCAGACAGCCACCGGTTGCTCGATGATGCCGGTCGGCACTTCAGCGAACATCACCGAGGAGAGGTAACGCTCGGCCAGGTCGGGCAGCACCACCACGATGGTTTTGCCGGCGTACTCATCTTTCTCGGCCAGACGAATGGCGGCTGCAGCGGCGGCACCGCAGGAGATGCCCACCAGCAGGCCTTCCTCTTGGGCCAGGCGCAGGGCCATGGCAACGGACTCCTCGTTGGTCACCTGCTCCACCTTGTCGACCACGGAGAGGTCGAGGTTCTGGGGGATGAAGCCGGCGCCGATGCCCTGGATTTTGTGGGGACCGGGTTTGACGGCTTCACCGTTCATGGTCTGGGTGATCACCGGGCTGTTGGTCGGTTCAACGGCCACGGATTCGATCGCCTTGCCCGCTTCATTCTTGATGTAACGGGAGACGCCGGTGATGGTGCCACCTGTGCCGACGCCGGCCACGAGCACGTCAATGGCGCCATCGCAGTCGTTCCAGATTTCAGGACCGGTGGTCTTGAAGTGGATTTCGGGGTTGGCGGGATTGTCGAACTGGCCAGGCATGAAGTACTTGGCCGGATCGCTCTCAGCGATTTCCTTGGCCTTGGCGATCGCACCGGGCATGCCTTTGGCGGCCTCGGTGAGGATCAGTTCAGCCCCGAGCACGGCCATGACCCGACGCCGCTCGATCGACATCGACTCGGGCATCGTCAGGATCAGCTTGTAACCGCGGGCCGCGGCGGTGAAGGCCAGAGCGATGCCGGTGTTGCCGGAGGTGGGCTCAACAATCACCTTGCCCTTGGTGAGCTTTCCGCTCTTTTCTGCGTCCCAGATCATGTTGGCGCCGATCCGGCACTTGACGCTGTAGGCGGGGTTGCGCCCCTCAACCTTGGCCAGCACAGTGGCCTTGCAGTTTTTGGTGACGTTGTTCAGCTTGACCAGCGGGGTGTTGCCGATGGCCTGGCTGTTGTCGTCGTAAATGCGGGACATGGAGCTGCTGTAGAGGGGCCCGAAGAAAACAAACTAATGATCAAAAGCCTCTCCTCACCCGGTTGTTAAGGGCTTTTTCAGAGTCTCACCGGACTCTTCGTCAGCAAATGCCTGCTCAAATCGCATCCACAGTGCCTCGGGTTCTTCAAGACCGACGGACACCCGGAGCAGATCAGCCGGCACACCGCATTGCTCCGCCCAGCTCAGTTCGTCGTAGTGGGCCAGCTGGGTGTAGGGGCACACCAGGCTGAAATCGGTGCCAAGGCTGGGGCCTTTGCTGATCCGAAGCGCGTCGTAAACCCGCTTGGAGTGCTCTTGGCCTCCCTTCAGTTCAAAGGAGAGCAGGCAGCCGTGGCCAGCTCCGCTGCGCATCAAGGCGCGGAAGTTGGGGCAGCTCTTTGGATGCAGCACCCGCTGCACGGCTGGATGGGCTTCGAGCCGTTCCGCCAGAAGCAGGGCGTTCGCATCGAGTTGCGGCACCCGCTGGAGCACATCCCGGCTGGCGATCTCCAGGGCGATGGCATCGGCATCGCTGAGAGGGGCGATGGCTGCAACCGCCGCCAGCAGGGAGGCTGCCCAGGGCGACTGCGGGCTCACCAGCACACTGCCAGCCATCACATCACCGCGGCCGGCGAAGCTCTTGGTGAGTGAGGTGAAGATCAGATCGGCGTAGGGCAGGGCATTGAGGTTGATGCCGGTGCCGATCGTGTCATCGGCAATCACTGGAATGCCGCGGCTGCGGGCCAGGGCCGACACGCCCGGCAGATCCATGCAGCGCAGCAGCGGATTGCTAGGCAGCTCCACAATCACGGCCGCCGGCTTGAGCTGATCCAGGGCCGCTTCCACCTCGGCGAGGCTCTGCGGTTGCAGGAGCTCACCGCCGTGAAACACCACCTGCGGCTGCTTCAGCACATCCACATAGGGGAAGCCCAGCTGCAGCGTGGGCTTCTCAGGTCGCAGCGTCTGGATGGCGCTGAGGGCCGCATACAGGCCGGCCATTCCCGCTGGATGCAGGCTGATCTGCTGGGCGTCGACGCCATGGATGGATGCCAGGCGCTGTCGAATCAGCTCGCGGGCCGCGTCGCCGGATGTCCTGCTGGGGGATGTCTCTTTCTCCAGGGCGATGGCGGCCTGGCGGGAGGAGAGGCCCAGGCCGGTGTGCTGCCAGAACGCTTTGGCATGGGGGCTCGCCGCTGCATCACTGCGCAGGCAGGTCAGCCCAGCAATGGCGATCAGCTCCGAGCGGCTCTTCGGTACCTTGCGTTGGCAGTGGGCCAGGGCTGCCTTGGCTGCCGCTTCGGTGGGGTAGGGCCAGACCGTGTTGCCTGCAAGCTCCGAAGGCTGAACCAGTTGTCGGATCAGCGGATGCAGGCCGAAGCGGGGATAGATCGTCTGCAGGGCATCGCGGCAGGCCGGATCCTTCTCCTCGTAGGCGACCACATCGCGCCAGCGCGGCAGCGCCACAGACACGGCATGGGGGGAGTCGGGCAGGGGATGGCCGAGATCAGAGCCCTGCCAGGCCGGATCGCTGAGCAAATTGCGAGGACTCACGCCAGCAGCTCCAGGGCCTGGTCCAGATCGGCCTGCAGATCGGCGAGGTCTTCGCAGCCCACCGAGAAGCGCACCAGGCCATCGTCGATGCCCAGCTTGGCCTTCACCTCGGCGGATACCGCCGCGTGGGTCATGGTGGCGGGGTGGCAGATCAGGCTTTCGATGCCGCCCAGGCTTTCGGCCATGGTGAACCAGCGCAGTTGTTTGCAGAGGGCATAGGTCTGCTCCTGGCTGGCGTTGAAGCTCACCGTCACGATGGCGCCACCGGCACGCATCTGACGGGTTGCCACCTGATGCTGCGGGTGATCACGGCGGTGGGGGTAACGCACCCAGTTCACCTTGGCGTGCCCCGCCAGCTGATCGGCCAGGGCTGCGGCATTGGCCATCTGCTGCTTGAGCCGCAGCGGCAGGGTCTTGATGCCCCGCGTGATCAGCCAGCAATCAAAGGGGGAGGGCTGCAGGCCGAGGGCCTTCTGGGAGAACACCATCTTCTGGTGCCACTCGGGATCGTTGGTGCATACGGCTCCACCGAGGGCATCGGAGTGGCCGTTGATGTATTTGGTCGTGCTGGTGAGCGAGAGGGTGGCGCCCAGCTCCAGGGGCCGCTGCACCAGGGCGGTGGCGAAGGTGTTGTCCACCACCACGGGGATGCCGAGGGGTTGGGTGATGGCGCAGACCGCCTGCAGGTCGATCACCTTGAGCAGAGGGTTGGTCGGGCTCTCCAGCCACACCATCGCCGGCTTCTGGGCTTGGATCCGCTCCAGTGCGGCCGGCTGGGTGAAGTCCACCCACGCGGTTTTCAGGCCGAACTTGGCAAACACCTGCTCGAACAGCCGCACGGTGCAGCCGTAGAGGTTCTCTTCGCAGAGCACTAGATCGCCCTGCTTCAGCTGGGAGACCACGGCGGTGATGGCGCTGACGCCGGAGGCGAAGACGGTGGCGTGGGCGCAGCCTTCAACCGAAGCGAGCACCCCATCAAGGATGCGGAAGTTGGGGTTGCCGGAACGGGTGTAATCAAATCCGCCAGCGTTGCCATGGGCAAAGGTGCTGGTGGGGAAGATCGGCGGCATCACCGTGCCGGTGTCTCCCGCAAAGCTGTCGCCGTGGTGGATCACCCGGGTGTTCAGGCCTGTGTTCACGGACGATCCATCGATTCGGACAGGCTAAGAAATCGCCTCTCCCATCCCAATAAAAAACCCCCACCGTGTGGCGAGGGTTGATGACGATCGTTTGGGTTGAACCGGTAGATCAGTCGAGGTCGGGCATGCCGAGCACAGGCTCAGCCTTGCGGTCGATGCCTTTCTCGAATCCAGCAGCAGCAGCGCGAGCGCGGCCGGCGTGCCAGAGGTGACCAACCAGGAAGAAGAAGGCGAGCACGAACTGCGTTGCACCCAGCCACTGGCGGAGGTTCACGTAGTTCACCGAGTTGGGTTCGGTGATGATGCCGCCCACGGAGTTGATCGAGGCGTTGGGAGCGTGGGTCATGTACTCAGCCGCACGGCGAACTTGCCAGGGCTGAATGTCGTTCTGCAGCTTGTCGAGGCTGAGACCGTTGGGGCCACGCAGGGGCTCCAGCCAGGGACCACGGAAGTCCCAGAAGCGCATGGTTTCACCGCCGAAGATGATTTCACCGGTGGGTGAGCGCATCAGGTACTTACCAAGGCCGGTGGGGCCCATGGCGGAACCGATGTTGGCGCCGAGGCGCTGGTCACGCACCAGGAAGGTGAAGCTCTGAGCCTGGGATGCCTCAGCGTTGGTGGGGCCCCAGAACTCGGAGGGATAAGCGGTGTTGTTGAACCAGATGTAGGCCGAAGCGATGAAGCTCATGAAGCTCAGAGCGCCAAGGCTGTAGCTCAGGTAGGCCTCACCGTTCCAGATGAAGGCGCGACGCACCCAGCCGAAGGGCTTGGTGATGGCGTGCCAGATGCCACCGAAGATCAGGGTCAGACCCAGCCAGATGTGGCCACCGATGATGTCCTCCATGGAGTTCACACCGATGATCCAGCCCTCGCCACCGAAGGGAGCGCGGAACAGGTAACCGAAGATCACGCCAGGATCGAGGGTCGGGTTGGTGATCATGCGGACGTCACCGCCGCCGGGGGCCCAGGTGTCGTAGACGCCGCCGAAGAACATGGCCTTGAAGACCAGCAGCAGGCAGCCGACGCCCAGAAGGATGAGGTGATAACCAATGATGTTGGTCATCTGGTTCTTGTCACGCCAGTCCTGGGAGAAGAAGGAGGAATAGTTCTCCAGGATCTCAGGACCACGCAGGGCGTGATAAAGGCCGCCGAGGCCGAGCACGGCGGAGCTGATCAGGTGCAGGACACCGACCACGAAGAAGGGGAAAAGATCAGTGACCTCACCGCCGGGCCCCACGCCGTAGCCAAGGGTGGCGACGTGGGGCATACAGATGAAGCCCTGCTCGTACATGGGCTTGTCGTAGGTGAAGTGGCTCACCTCGAACAGCATCATGGCGCCGGCCCAGAAGACCATCAGACCAGCGTGGGCCACGTGGGCACCAAGCAGACGGCCGGACAGGTTGATCAGGCGGGCGTTGCCGGACCACCAGGCATACCCGGTGGAGGGAAGGTCTTTGCCGCCAGTGGCGCCAAGACCGGGATTAGAGAGCGTTACCACGGGGCAGAACCTCTTCAGGGAAGACGAAGTTTTCGTGCGGCTGGTCAGCCGGTGCCATCCAGGCACGCAGACCTTCATTCAGAAGGATGTTCTTGGTGTAGAAGGTCTCGAATTCGGGATCTTCTGCAGCACGGATTTCCTGGGACACGAAGTCATAGGCGCGCAGGTTGAGGGCCAAGCCGATGATGCCGATGGAGCTGGTCCACAGGCCCATCACAGGCACGAACAGCATGAAGAAGTGCAGCCAGCGCTTGTTGGAGAAGGCGATACCGAAGATCTGACTCCAGAAGCGGTTGGCAGTGACCATGGAATAGGTCTCTTCTTCCTGGGTGGGCTCGAACGCCTTGAAGGTGTTGGCCTGCTCACCGTCCTCAAACAGGGTGTTTTCCACGGTGGCGCCGTGAATGGCGCAGAGGAGTGCACCGCCGAGGATGCCGGCGACGCCCATCATGTGGAAGGGGTTCAGGGTCCAGTTGTGGAAGCCCTGGAGGAAGAGAAGGAAGCGGAAGATCGCAGCCACCCCGAAGGAGGGCGCGAAGAACCAGCTGCTCTGGCCGAGGGGGTACATCAGGAAGACGCTGACGAACACCGCGATCGGACCGGAGAAGGCGATGGCGTTGTAGGGGCGGATGCCGACCAGACGAGCGATTTCGAACTGACGGAGCATGAAGCCGATCAGTGCGAAGGCGCCGTGCAGGGCCACGAAGGCCCAAAGGCCGCCGAGCTGACACCAGCGAACGAAGTCGCCCTGGGCTTCAGGGCCCCAGAGCAGCAGCAGGCTGTGACCCATCGCATCAGCGGGGGTGGACACAGCAGCGGTAAGGAAGTTGCAACCTTCCAGGTACGAGGAGGCAATGCCGTGGGTGTACCAGGAGGTGACAAAGGTGGTGCCTGTCAGCCAGCCACCGATGGCCAGGTAGGCCGTTGGGAGAAGAAGGATGCCGGACCAGCCGACAAAAACGAAGCGGTCGCGCTTGAGCCAGTCATCGAGGACGTCAAACCATCCCCGCTGTGGCGCGCGTCCTACAGCGATCGTCATGAGAGGTGAACGGTGCGGAAAGCCGCAGGCTGTGGGATACGCCGCGACCTTAACAATCTTCACGCGACCTGCGGGGCTGATTTGCGTGAGCTGAAACGCCCTGTATCGCTCTGTTTCTTAGGGATTTTTTCCTATTTCGTCGTCGGGGCCTTTCTGCGGTCACAATGGCGCTTCGTTCTGGCTGGGTCATGTCCGCAGCAGTGCTCGAGCAACCCGTGCTCGGCTCCCGTCGTCTCTCGAATTTTCTAGTGGCTTCGGCCGTCACGATTGGGGGCGTGGGCTTCCTTCTGGCTTCGCTCTCGAGCTACCTCGGTCGCGATCTGGTTCCCATCGGGCACCCTGCAGCTCTGGTGTTCGTGCCCCAGGGACTGGTGATGGGCTTGTACAGCCTGGCTGCGGCGTTGCTGGCCACCTACCTCTGGTATGTGATCGCTGTGAACGTTGGTGGCGGCAGCAATCGCTTCGATAAAGATGCCGGCGTAGTGACCATCAGCCGCCGTGGTTTCCGCAAACCCGTTCTGGTGGAAATTCCGCTCAAAGATGTCAAGGCGGTGAAGGTGGAGGTGCGCGATGGCTTCAATGCGCGCCGCCGCGTCGCCCTGAGAATCCAGGGACGCCGTGACATGCCGCTCACCCGCGTTGGTGAACCGCTTCCTCTGGCGCAGTTGGAGAAGGACGGTGCTGAACTGGCCCGCTTCCTTGGCGTCAACCTTGAGGGTCTTTGATCCGATGCGTCGTCTTCGTTCTTGGGCGCTGTTTCTGCTCATCCCGTTGTTGGTGAGTTGCAGCCCTTCCCCGCGCGCTTCGGTGGTGACTGGTTGTGCTGATGCTCAGGCGGCCTGCCTGCAGGGCCTGGCCACCGTCACCATGCAGACGAGCCAGGGCGAGTTCACGATTGAAGTGAACGGCGATGCCGCTCCCCTCACCTCCGGCAATTTCATCGATCTGGTGCGGCGCGGCACCTACGACGGAACCATGTTCCACCGCGTTGTTCGCGAGCCCGTTCCCTTTGTGGTGCAAGGGGGTGATCCGCAATCCAGTGATCGATCGATCCCCCTGGGACAGCTCGGTACCGGCAGTTTTGTGGATCCCGACAACGGCCAGGCGCGGATGATCCCGCTTGAGATCAAGTTCCGATCCGAGCCGCAGCCCCGCTACAGCAGGGTGAGCACCAATCCGGCAGAACTTGATGGCCTGGAGTTGACCCATGAGCGTGGAGCGGTGGCCATGGCCCGCTCCCAGGCTCCTGATTCCGCCAGCGCCCAGTTCTATGTGGCCTTGCGTCCCTTGCCGGAACTCGACGGACGTTATGCCGTCTTCGGCAGTGTGGTGGACGGCATGGAGGTGGTGGATGCGATCCAGCAAGGAGACCGCATCACCAAGGCTGCGATCACGCAGTAACTCAGGCCGGCACCCGGCTTTGGCTGGGAGACACCTTGAGCATTTCGGTGTTCACGCCTGAGGCCCGCTCCAGGGCCACCTTGCCGGTGCGTGCGATTTCGAGAATGCCGAAGGGGGCCATCAACCGTTCAAGGGCCACCAGCTTTCCGGGATCCCCCACCACTTCCAGGGTCAGGGCTTCATCGGCCACGTCCACAACCTTGGCCCTGAACACCTGAACGAGTTCGATCACGGCGCCCCGGGATGCCGCCGGTGCTGAAACTTTGAGCAGCATCAGCTCCCGTTCCACGGCTGGGCGCTGGGTCAGGTCGAGGACCTGAAGAACATTCACCAGCTTGTCCAACTGTTTGGTCATCTGCTGGAGCGTCTGGTCATCGCCCTCCACCACCATGGTCAGGCGCGATTGCCCTTCGGCCTCTGCTGGGCCGACAGCCAGGCTGTCGATGTTGAAGCCGCGTCGGGCGAAGAGTCCTGCGATCCGGCTGAGTGCGCCGGATTCGTCTTCAACCACCACCGAAAGGGTGTGTTTCATCGCCGCTGGTCGTCCCCTGCCGGTCTGGTCCTCCCAAGTTACGGTCCAGCCAGGGCAACAACACAGCCAGGAAGCGATCAGGCGCTTCGTCATGGGGGCAGTGGCCGCAGCGATCCAGAACCCTCAGCTCGAGTTCTGGGTGGCTGGCGGCCACGGATTCCCCGATGGCCAGGGGCACAAACCGATCCTGACGGCCCCAGATCAGCAGCATGGGCACCCGCAGTTGCTCGAGCAGGGCTGGGGCGGTGGCGCCTCGGGGACGGTTGGCCATGCCCAGGCTCATGCCCCGCAGGGCCCGGGCTGCTGTAGAGCGCCGGGCCGGACGGGCGATCAACTGCAGCAGCTCCGGGTCGGATTGGATTGACTGCCAGTAAGCACCCTGAAGCCCGGCTTTGAGCAGGCCCGTGCGCGCGATCAAGGGCACCACAAGTTCAAGCGGGAGCACGTGCAGGACCAGGGCGAGCAGGCGCCGCTGCCAACGCCGCCGCCAGGGCGCCCGCCGTTTCGGCAACGGTTGAATCAGGGCAGGGTCCGGCAGGGGCGCGGCGACCACCGCCCGCACCCGGTTCGGCGCCAGCACCGCCGCGGTGAGTGCGGTCAGGCCCCCCAGCGAATTGCCGATCACCACCGCTGGCCCTTGCACCACCTGATCGAGGAAGGCGCACACCTGCAGGGCCCAGAGCCGGTTGTCCATCGGCCGCGCCGGCTGGGCGGATTGACCGAAACCCAGCAGGTCCAGGCTGTAGACCCTCCAGCCCTGGTCAGCCAGGCGCGGCGCGCAGTGGCGCCAGTGTCCGCTGGCGGCGCCGAAACCGTGCAACAGCAGCAGGGCAGGGCCCGCTTCAGGGCCGCGGACCCGCCAGTGGCAGGGCCAGCCCCTCCACTGCCAGGTGCTCTGGACACCCCACTCGGCAGTCTGGACAGCAGCAGGCGGCACCCTTCTGACCTCAACCGATCATCACTATCGCGAAGGTTTGGCTGAACTCAGCCTTGGCCCAGGCTTTTTCAGGCCTGAGTCGCGTCCGGCCCGGGACCTTTCGGTGTTACTGGCCCGTCACCAGAGCCTCCACGCCACGCGTCCCCTGCGCTGGCTGGATCTAATGGCGGGTTGCGGGATCAGGGCCCTGCGCTGGGGGTTGGAGGCGCTGGCCAACCCGGCCGTTGAAACGGAGCTCTGGATCAACGATGGGGATCCCGACCGGCTGCCGCTGATCCAGGCCAATGCGGCGGGGCTGGGGTGTTCAACCCGGCTCACGGCTGAGGCTGCAGACCTGCTGCTGCATCGCTCGATTGTTGAGCGCCACTGGTTCGATTTCATCGACCTTGATGCCTTTGGTGCTCCTGGGCCTCTGATTCAGCTGGCCCTTCAGGCTCTGCGTTTCGACGGCCTGTTGTTTCTGGCCTCCACGGATGGTCGCTCCCCCACCGGCCATGACCGGCCAGGCGCCATCCGCAGCCTCGGGGCTGCCGCTCGCGCCCATCCCTCCAGCTGGGAAATGGCCCTGCGGCAGCAGATCGGGCTGGTGGCGCGGCAGGCCTGGATGCTCGGCCGTGGACTGCAGCCGCTGTTCAGCTTCAGTGAAGGCCGCACCTTTCGCCTCGCCCTGCGCCTGCGGCGTCAGATCCCCGCGGGCGATGAACAGAAGCTGGGGCTGGTGGCCCGTTGTGAACGCTGCGGAGCCCAGCGGGTGCAGCCCCTGCTCAAGCTCAGCGGCTGGCCCGCCTGTGATTGCGTGGCTGGGCGGGGGCGCTGGAGCATCAGCGGCCCGCTGTGGATCGGTCCCTTGCAGGAGCCGAAGTTGTTGCAGCAGCTGATTGCCGAGGCTCAACAGCTGGGGCGTCAGCAGATCAGCCCTGCCACGCTTCGATTAATGCAGCGCCTGCAGGCGGATCCCGGCGATCGCCCCACGGTCTGGCCCACCGATGAGCTGGCTCGGCGGCTGGGCATCGGTGGACCACCAGCTCTGGGGCCATTGGTGCAGGCGCTCCAGGCGGCGGGTTATCGCGCCAGTGCCAGTGGCGTCATGCCTGGCCAGGTGCGAACAGATGCGGAATTACCGCAGCTGTTACAGATCTGCGCCAGCCTGCGGGGGGAAGGGATTTAAATGGGCGGGTGATCGTTTTGCCCAGACCATGGCTGCTGAGATTTTTGGAACTGCTGCGATCTTCTGGGTCTTGATTCCCGTCGGCCTCGCTGGTGGTGCTCTGCTGCTGAAACTGCAAGGCGACGACTGAAGCAGTCGCTTTGGAACTGGGGCCATTAGGCTCCACCCTTCGTGAGGAAGGCGCCGATGCAAGTGCTTGTGGTGGGTGGCACCGGCACCCTGGGACGACAGATCGCCCGTCGTGCCCTTGACGCCGGCCACCAGGTGCGCTGCATGGTGCGGACCCCCCGCAAGGCTGCCTTTCTGCAGGAATGGGGTTGTGAGCTGACCCGGGGTGACCTGTTGGAGCCCGACAGCCTCGATTACGCCCTCGAGGGCATGGATGCCGTGATCGATGCATCCACCAGTCGCCCCAACGACCCCCGCAGCATCTACGAAACGGATTGGGACGGAAAGCTCAACCTGCTTCGTGCCTGTGAGCGGGCAGAGGTGAAGCGTTTTGTCTTTCTCTCGCTTCTGGGCGCCCATCAGCACCGCGAAGTTCCCTTGATGGACATCAAAGCCTGCACGGAGAAGCTGCTGGAGTCGTCTGATTTCGACTACACGATCCTGCAGGGTGCCGCCTTCATGCAGGGGGTGATCAGTCAGTTCGCCATTCCTGTTCTGGAGAGCCAGACGGTGTGGGTCAGTGGCAGCCCCACGGCCATTGCCTACATGAACACCCAGGACATGGCCCGCTTCGCCGTTGCGGCGCTCGAGCGGGAGGAAACCGTGCGTGGCACCTACCCCGTTGTTGGCCCCAAGGCCTGGAACACCGGCGAACTGGTGCAGCTCTGTGAGCGCTGCAGTGGCAAGACAGCCCGCGTGTTTCGTGTGCAGCCCGTCCTGATGAACCTGATGCAGGGGGTGGCCTCCTTCTTTGAACCCGCCGTCAACGTGGCGGAGCGCTTGGCTTTTGCTGAGGTCACCGGCAGCGGTCAGACCCTGGATGCCCCCATGCAGAACAGCTACGCCGCCTTCGGTCTTGAGGCCTCGGAGACCACGGACATGGAGGCCTACATCGGTGAGTACTACGACACGATCCTGAAGCGCCTGCGCGAGATGGAAGCCGATCTCGACAAGGACGCGAAGAAAAAGCTGCCTTTCTGAACCTTGATCCCTCTTGGTTCTTTTGTACTATCGCCTCAATTGCTCTTGTTCTGATGGCTGTCGCTCAGCTCAAAAATCTGCAGCGGCGTCTGCAGTTGTTGTCAGATGAGGCGGAACAAGGCCTCAATCGCGTCTGTGGCCATGAGTTGTGGAAGTCGGTGGGCCCTGATGCGGTGGATGGTGTGGAGGACCCCGATCGACGGGCTGAGGCCAACTACTGGTACGGCCAGTGGAATGTGGTGCGTGAGCTGCAGGAGTCGATCGGTTGATGGCGGAACCGTGTTGTTCGTCCCCAGTGCCCCAGTCGCTGGATCAAACTCAGGCGGTGGAAGCCCGCTACGGGGCTGCGGCCCAAGAGCAGGAAGCCTGCCTTTGCACTCCGGTCGGCTTCGACCCTGCCCTGCTGAAGGTGATTCCTGATGCAGTCGTTGAACGGGATTACGGCTGTGGTGACCCCACCCGCTGGGTGAAGCAAGGGGACCGCGTGCTGGACCTGGGCAGCGGTAGCGGAAAAAACGCCTTCATCTGCAGCCAAATTGTCGGTGCATCCGGCCGTGTGACCGGTGTGGACCGCAACGCCGACATGCTGGCCTTGTCGCGTCAAGCGATCCCGGTTGTTGCTTCAGCCGTGGGTTTCGACAACGTCCGTTTTGTTGATGGGGCCATCGAAGCCCTGGATGCCCCCACGGCCACAGGTGAACCCCTGATCGCAGACGGTTCGATCGATGTGGTGCTGAGCAACTGTGTGCTCAACCTGGTGAACCCATCAGCACGCGACAGGCTCCTGGCCAACATTCGCCGGGTCCTGGCCCCCGGTGGTCGCGTTGCCATCAGCGACATTGTTTGCGATCAGGTGGTGCCCCTGCATTTGCAGCAGGACCCTGATCTCTGGAGTGGCTGCATCAGCGGTGCTTGGCAGGAGCAGGCCTTCCTGGAGGCCTTCGAAGCTCTTGGCTTTGAGCAGGTTCGCTACGCCGATCTCAGTGAGCAGCCCTGGCGTGTGGTGGAGGGCATTGAATTCCGGGCGGTCACCCTCGTCGGTGCCCTCCCCGCCGATGTCCTCCCCGCTGAGCACCAGTCCTTGAGCTGCTGCTGATCAGCCGGTTGAGCCGTTCCTGTTCAGCCGCAGTCACCACTCGCCAACTGCCGGGTTGAAGGTCCGTGAGGTCCAGCGGGGGACCGTTGTCCATCAGATCGATGCAGCAGCGCACCAGACGCAACGTCGGCAGGCCAACGGCCGCCGTCATCCGGCGCACCTGTCGGTTGCGCCCCTCGGTGAGGGACAGCAGCAACCAACTGGTGGGAATCGCAGCGCGATAACGAATCGGAGGTGTTCGTTCGGCCAACTGCGGTTGGTCTTGGTCCTGAAGCCAGCGCGCCTTCGCCGGCAAGGTGCGGCGCCCCTGAACGACAACGCCATCGCAGAGCTGTTGCAGTTGAGTGGCGTTGGGAGTGCCTTCCACCTGCGCCCAGTAGCTGCGCCAATGGCCAAAGCGAGGGTCAGTGAGGTGCTGTTGCAAACGGCCGTTGCTGGTGAGGATCAGCAACCCTTCGCTGTCGGCATCGAGTCGGCCCGCGGCATACACATGGGGCACATCAACAAAGTCGCTCAGGCAACGCCAGCGGCTTCCCTCCTCCGGCGTGAATTGACTCAAAACCCCGTAGGGCTTGTTCAGCAGCAGCGTCGTCAAGTCAGCTTGCGTTTTCGCGCATCCTCCACAGGTTGACCACGCCAATGGAGATCAATAGCAGGCCGAGATCCAGGCTCAACGGGGGGAGAATCACGGCAGGGGGATGTGTGTCAGCGTTGGAGCCTAAGGGCTGTGTTGTCTCTGCGGGGTGCAAGTGGCCTTCTAAACTGGCTGCAGCAAGACAGAACTGGCCACCAGCGCATGATCGAAACCTCGGGCGTGATCGAGAAGGAACAGGGCAACGGGTTCTATCTGGTCACCCTCGAGCAGCCTGCTGGCCACCAATGCCTCTGCAGAGCCGCTGGAAAGCTCACCAAGTTCCGGATCAAATTGCTCGCTGGTGACAAGGTGCTGGTGGAGATCAGCCCCTACGACCTCACCCGCGGCCGCATCACCTACCGCGAGCGCAATGCCGGTGCTCCCGGCGGTCGTCCCGGCGGCAACCGCCCCGGCGGACCGCGCCGTCGTTGAGGGCTGTCGCCCTCAGGCAGCAGCCTGAAGGCAAGCTTCAATCGCAGCTTTGAATTCGCTGCGCTGCTTCACGCCGCGCCACTGCTTCACCATGGCCTTGTTGTGGAACAGCTGCACCGTGGGTGTGCCGTTCACTCCGGCCTGTTCAGCAATCTCCTGATCGGCTTCGATGTCGATCACAACGGCTTGGGCGGATCCATCCAGTTGTTCGATCACCCGCTTGAGCTGAGGCTTGAGCACGTGGCAGGGGCCGCAGCTGGGTGAGGTGTAGATCACCAGCAAAGGATTGGCGCTGTCGTGATAGAGCTTGCGCAGGGCAAAGCTTCCTTTTTGCCAAAGCCCTTGGGGGTTGTAGGTGGCTTCCGTGGTGACATCCACATTCACCGGGCGTTCCGCCACCGCCGGCTCCACCTGCTCACGCTGCACCCGGGTGGCCAGGTTGTGGTGACTCAGCCAGCGCTCCGCTGCCAAGGCCGCCTTGCAGCCGCTGCCAGCTGCGGTGATGCCCTGTCGCCATTCGGCATCGGCCACATCGCCGGCCGCGAAAACGCCTTCCATGGACGTTTCCGGTCGTCCGGGTTGCGTTGTCAGGTAACCCTTGTCGTCCAGATCGATTTGCCCCCGAAGTAGATCGGTGTTGGGGGTGTGGCCGATGGCATAGAAGAGCCCCTTAACGGCGATGGTGGATGAACTGGCCTCGATGCGATTGCGCAGGGTCATCGACTGCATCCAGTCGTCTCCGCTTACGTCCTCGATTTCGCTGTTCCAGTGCACCGTGATCGCGTCGTTGGCCAACACCCGATCAGCCATCGCGGCACTGGCGCGGAGCTTGTCGGAGCGCACCACCAGATGCACATGGCTTCCGTACTTGGTGAGGTACACCGCCTCCTCGCAGGCGGAGTCGCCGCCGCCCACCACGGCGAGTTCCTCATTGCGGAACTGCGGTGTGGCGCCGTCACAGATCGCACAGGCGCTGATGCCTTTGCTCCAGAAGGTTTGCTCTAAGGGAAGTTGGAGGCGGTTGGCACTGGCGCCGGTGGCGATCACCAGGGCGTGGGTGCGGATGGTCTGTCCCTCGACCTCAATGCGGTAGGGCTTGGAGCTCAGATCAATGCTGTCGGCATCTGCTTCCAGCAGGTGGGTGCCCCAACGCACCGCCTGGGACTTCATAAGGTCCATCAGGTCGGGCCCGAGCACACCATCAGGGAAGCCCGGAAAATTCTCCACATGGGTGGTGGTCATCAGCTGGCCACCGGGGATTCCACCGCGTTGGAACCCAGTGATCAGCAGCGGTTGAAGGTTGGCCCGTGCTGCGTAGATGGCGGCTGTGTACCCGGCTGGCCCCGATCCAACGATGACCAGGTTTTCGATGTGATCCGTACCGGGTTGACCCACCGCTTAAGCGAACTGACTATGAGTAAAATCTAAAGCCCTGTTGGAAGCCGACGCGAGTAAAGACTTGGGAATGAATGAGTGAGGCTTAGAAGAATTTAAGAAAATCTTCAGATTTCAACTTGTGAGTCGTTGGAGCTGGGGTCGTGAATCGGACGCCGTTTGCTCGGGTTGCGCGGAACCGCCAAAACATTGGCCTCAAGCATCTCCACGTTTTCGCCGATGCATGTGATCCATTCGCAGAATTCTTGAGTTATCGCATAACTGTCTTCATAGCGCTCTTCCTTGTCCAGGACTGCGATGCGCGTGGATGCCCAGCCCGTTGCAACGACGATCCGGCGTTCCATTGCGGCGTCCATGACTGTCTCCTCGATGTTGATCAGGTTGGCGGATCGGAGGTCCCTTTCGGCCGTCCGTTCGCACAAATTCGCATTTTCCTCTGGCCAATGCTGTGCTCAGCGCTGCAAAAAAGCGGGCAATTCGGGCGTTTTCAGCCGGATCACAGCGCCGGCTCCGTCCTCCACCGCTTCCAGGGGAAGGCTCGGTCCGCGCCAGGCGCCAACCCCCGGCTGCTCGTCTTCGGCCACCTGCTCCTGAGGCCGCAGCACGTAGGGCTCAGCCACCGACCATGAGCGGGCGTAGTCCATCAGCAGTGGGTCTGCTGGAGCAAACACGTAGGAGGCTTCCCTGGGAATGGCTTCACGGGCGGCCAGTTCCGGCGTCATCCGCACAGCCCGGGTGATGCCCTGCACAAAACGGCTCCGGGTCACCACGGTGGTCAGGTAGGCCACCACCCGCAGACGTGGCGCATCAAAGCCTTCCGCGCACATGTCGATGCTCACCAGCCAATCGGCGTCACCGCTTTGGAAGGCGTTCAAGCGCTCCGTTGCTTGGGGGCTCTGGGAATGGATCAACTCCACCCGGTTGCCGTCGTCCATCAACACCCGGCTGATGGCTTCGGCGTGGCTGATGTCGCGGGCGATGACAAGACCAGCAGCCTGCGGTTGTCGCTCACGCAACTGGTTCAGCTTCTGCTGGGCACGCAGCAGCACCTGCTGGCCAATGCTGCTGCTGTCGGCCAGGCGAATGGCGCGACGCAGGTTTCGCGCGCGCCAGCTTTCCCGTTGCTCCGCCGAGAGGGGGGAAACGTCGCGGTCGGGTTGGCCTTCGCGGCTGTGTTCCACCCAGCCGTCCTGAAAACGGAACTCCAGGGGGCGCACATCCCCTGCGGCGATCAAGTCCCTGGGTTCAACGCAGAGATCCGGTCGGATCTGCTCAACCCAACCGCCGTCATCGAGCCGCACCCGCATGCGCCGGGCGGCGCAGAACGCCAGGTTGTCGGCACGAAAGGGGGTGCCCGTGAGCCCCAGGCGCAGCCGCACGCTGCCGGTCAGCTCCAGAAAGGTCTGCCCCCAGGCGGTGGCATCCGGTTCGTCGGGATCAACGCCGAGATGGTGGGCCTCATCGGCGATCGCCATGCAGGAGCTCAGGCCCCATTGCTCGAGCCGTGCCCCCAAAGCCTCGCGCTGGCGACCGGCCCCCTGATAGGTCACCAACAATCCATCAGCGTCCTGGCTTTTCTCCAGCGGGCAGGGCCACTCCTCCAGCCGCAAGCCAAGACGCGCCGCGGCGGACTTCCACTGATTGAGGATTGAGCTCCGGTGGCAGAAGACCAGGAAATGGTCCAGCCGGCCCTGATCGCGCATGGCGCGGAATCCCAGCAACGCTCCGAGGGTTTTGCCTGCCCCGGGGCCGGCAAACACCAGCAGGTCGCGGCTGCTGCCCTCGAGCTCGAGCCTGCGCCGCAGCAGCTGGATCAGCTGTTGCTGCCACTGCCTTGGTTGAACGTGCCTTGGTCGAACTGGTCTTGGTTGCCCCTGGCCGGCTTGGGCCTCGTTCGTGGTCTGCCTGGCCGGGAGGTTGAAGCTGACGGCAGAGATATCACCTCCCGGGAAGATGAGTCTTTTTAACCATTCCTTTGCGCCGTGGCATCTCTACCGTCCGGCCATCAGCTCCATCGGGATCGGGTCCCGCCCATCGCCATGGCCCAACGTCGTTTCTTCAGCAGCCCCCTCGATCAGCAGCGCGACCAGCTCGATGGCTGCTGGCAACTCGAATGCGACATCGATCCGTTGATTCTTCGGGCCCGCGTCCTGCACCGCCGCGGAGAGGTGAACGGGGCCGCCGGCCTCGAACAGGAAGTGCTGCCGATCGTCTGATCCGGCAGCACGTCTTGGATCATCAGCGCTTGCTGTAGATCGCCTGCTTCAGAGCGCTTCGGCGTGGTTAACCACCAGGTGCTCCACCTCCTTCAAGGCCTCCTCCGAGGCGGAGCGAGCTGCCGTGAAATCCCCCTTGGCGGTGTCCAGCAGCTGCTGAGCGAGCCGATCCAGCAGCTCCTCTTTGTGCTCCTCAAGCATCGCCACGATCTCGGTCTCCACCAAGGTGCGCACCGCCTGAATGCGCAGGTCGTCGTTTTCGGCCTCCGCGAAGGTGCCCTGCACGAGTTCCTGGATGAACAGGCGGTGCACTTCGCTGCTGCGCAGGAAGCTTTCGGTGGCGTTGATCATCCCGTCCACCAGGGTGCGATCGGGTTCACTCTCGCCGTCGTTGAGCTTGAACTCCCAGTCGAGATGGCGTCGCTGCCAGCCGGCCGTGTGCAGGCTCGGCATCACGCTTTGCGAAAAGGTGTCGACGGAGATTTCATAAATCCGCTCCGCCAGTCGTTCACACCAGTCTTTGCCGTGCAACTGGAGGGTGGACTGCATGGTTTCCCGTTCAACGGCATGGCCACCGTGGTGGCTGTGGCAGAGGCCATCGGGACACTCGATTGCGCTGAGACCCATGGGGAGCACAGAGGATGCACTTCACGTAGCAAGAGCGACAGAACTGAGGGCCTTTCTTCAGGATGGTTCCCGATCGCGAGAGGGCGACCTCGTAACCTCGCTTGGGTCGGTGGTTGTGTTCGCCTTGCCCAGACTTCTGATACCGGTGGAGTCGACACCGGGAGAAACCCGGGTCGCGGCAACGCCGGACACGGTCAAAAAATTCATCTCATTGGGCTGCAGCGTCGCAGTTGAATGCGGAGCCGGTACCCCTTCCGGTTACCTCGATGAGGCCTACGCCGAGCAGGGCGCAGATCTCATCGAGACGGGAGACACATCAGCCTGGAGTCAGGCCGACGTTCTTCTTTGCGTTCAATCGCCGAGCGCAGCCACCCTGGCCCGCCTGCGCCAGGGAGCGCTGGTGGTGGGTCTGCTGTCCCCCTACGCCAACGAAGAGCTGACCGCCGCCCTGAAGCGCAGCGGCCTTTCAGCCATGGCGCTCGAGCTGTTGCCCCGGATCAGCCGGGCGCAGTCCGCCGATGCGCTGTCTTCCCAGGCCAACATCGCGGGCTACAAGTCGGTGCTGCTGGCCTCCGCCGCGCTGGACCGTTATTTCCCGATGCTGATGACGGCGGCGGGCACCGTTCAGCCGGCCAAGGTGGTGATTCTTGGAGCCGGTGTGGCCGGCCTTCAGGCCGTGGCCACGGCGCGCCGTCTGGGTGCTGTGGTGTACGTCAGTGACATCAGACCTGCGGTGAAGGAGCAGGTGGAATCCCTTGGCGCCCGCTTCATTGAGCCCCCCGAGATGGAGGACAAGCCTTCGGAATCCGGTGGCTATGCCAAACAGGCCTCCGATGCCTTCCTGGCGGCCCAGCGTCAGCAGCTGTCGGATCAGCTGGCGGAGGCCGACGTGGCCATCTGCACAGCCCAGGTGCCCGGCCGCCGCGCTCCGCGTTTGATCAGCGAAGACATGCTCGATCGGATGCGCCCCGGAGCGGTGGTGGTGGATCTGGCCGTGGCCCAGGGCGGCAACTGTGCCGACACCGTTCCTGGCAAGACCGTGGATCGCAAGGGTGTGAAGCTGATCGGTGGTAACGACCTGCCCTGCAGCGTTCCCAACCACGCCAGTGCGCTCTACGCCCGCAACCTCGTGGCTCTGCTGGAGCCCACCTTGAAGGACGGCGTCCTCAGCCTTGATCCCGAGGATGAACTGATCGCCGGCTGTCTGATCGCCCAGGACGGCACCATCCGTCGTGGCGATGTCCTTACCCCAGGTGCCAACTGATGTTATTCCTCTGGGTTCTCCTGCTTGGCAGCCTGCTTGGGCTGGAGCTGATCGGCAAGGTTCCCCCCACCCTGCACACTCCCTTGATGAGTGGTGCCAATGCCATCTCGGGCATCACCGTGTTGGCAGCACTCACCGCCATCATCAAAGCCGGCGACAACACCGTGCTGTTGCTGCTCGGTTCCGTCTCGCTGGGCTTTGCCCTGTTCAACGTGATCGGGGGCTTCCTCGTGACCGATCGCATGCTGGCCATGTTTAGCCGCAAGCCTGCTCGCAAGGAGAACCGCTGATGTCTGACTTTCTCAAATACGCGATCGAGCTAGTTGCAGTTCTGCTGCTGGCCCTCGGCATCAAAGGTCTCTCCAAGGTGCGTTCCGCCAGGGGCGCCAACCAGCTGGCCGCTGTGGCCATGGGCCTTGCGGTGCTGGGTCTGCTGATCAACTACCTCGGCACCAGCGGCATCAGCATCGCCGCTTGGACCTGGATCATCGCCGGAACGTTGGTGGGTGGTGTGCTCGGCGCCATCACCGCCCAGCGGGTGCCGATGACCTCGATGCCGGAGACGGTCGCCCTCTTCAACGGCTGCGGTGGCATGTCGTCACTGCTGGTGGCTCTGGCTGCTGCGCTTTACCCGGCGGCCCTCGATGCGGCAGGCCCTGTGGCCGTGGTGTCGATCGTTGTCTCCGTGTTCGTGGGTGCGATCACCTTCACCGGCTCGATCGTGGCCATGGCCAAGCTGCAGGGTTGGCTGTCCACGCCGGCTTGGATGCAGAGCAAGGCGCGCCACGCCGTGAACATTGCGCTGGCGGTGGCATCCCTTGTGGGTGCCGTTGAGATGCTGCGCAACGCTGATTCGATCACGGGCCTCTGGCTGCTGGTGGTGGCCTCCGGCCTGCTGGGAATCGGGGTGACGCTGCCGATCGGCGGCGCCGACATGCCCGTGGTGATCTCCCTGCTGAACAGCTATTCCGGTGTGGCTGCCGCTGCTGCCGGTTTCGTGGTGGGCAGCCAGTTGCTGATCGTGGCCGGCGCCATGGTTGGTGCTGCTGGCCTGATCCTCACCCAGGTGATGTGCAACGGCATGAACCGTTCCCTGGTGTCTGTGTTGTTCGGTGGCGCCCTGGGTGCAACGACCGCTGCAGGCGGTGGCGGTGGTCAATACACCAACATCACCAGCTGCAGTGTTGAGGAGTGCGCTCTCACCCTTGAGGCCGCTGAACGGGTGGTGATTGTTCCGGGCTATGGCTTGGCCGTGGCTCAGGCGCAACACACGCTCAGGGAAGTGACGCGGGTGCTGGAGAGCGCTGGTATCGATGTGGCCTATGCCATTCACCCGGTGGCCGGTCGTATGCCGGGTCACATGAACGTGCTCCTGGCTGAGGCCGATGTGCCCTACGAGCAGCTCCAGGAGATGGATCAGATCAATCCCGAGTTCCCCGCCACCGACGTGGTGTTGGTGCTGGGTGCCAATGATGTGGTCAATCCCCAGGCCAAGAACGACCCCAATTCGCCGCTCTACGGCATGCCCGTTCTGGATGTGCAGGACGCCCGCACGGTGTTCGTGGTGAAACGGGGCATGAGCGCTGGCTACTCCGGCATCAAGAACGATCTGTTCGAGCTGGCCAACACCTCGATGCTGTTCGGCGATGCCAAGAAGGTGCTCGGCGATCTCCTGGTGGAACTCAAGGATCTGGGACTGGGCAAGAAGTGATGGCCTGCGGCGTGGACAACCCCCAGCTGCGGGAGCGGCTGGGGGTTCCGTCGTTTGAGCAGCGCTGGCCCTGGATTGGCGGTGACCTGCAAACCCTGCGCGACACCCTGCGCGAGGTGGATCTCCCCCACGATCAAGGGGTTCCGATTGAAATTCCCGTGCCAGCCCTCCCCAGTGGAGCGGCGGCTGCCGGGTCGTTGCTGGCCCTGCTCGATCTGCCGGAAGGGGACCCCAAGGGCTTGGTTTTGCTGCTCCATGGGCTGGGTGGATCCAGTTCCCGGGAAGGCCTGAGGCGGATGGGTGTGGCGCTCCAGGCCGCCGGTTTTGCAGTGCTGCGCCTCAACCTGCGAGGTGCTGATCCAGGCCGCCACCTTGCGGGTGGCACCTATGCAGCACGCTGCAACAGCGATCTGCTGCCGGTGATTGCTCGGGCCCGAAGCTTGGCGGGGGGTCGCCCACTGCTGGGGGCAGGCATCTCCCTGGGCGGCACGATGCTGCTCAATGCCGCTCTGGCTTCCCCCGGTGTGCTTGATGGCCTCTTCTGTGCCAGCAGTCCACTGGATCTGGCGGCCTGCAGCGCCTCGATCGAGCGACCGCGCAATCGGGTCTACCAACGCTGGCTGCTCAATCGGTTGGTGCGTCAGACCCTGGCAGATCCCTTTGGGGTGAGCGCCGACGAGGAAGCCAAGCTGCAGGCGACGCCCCCACGTTCGATTCGTGAGTTCGACAGTGCCGTGACGGCTCCCCGCTGGGGGTTTGCTGATGTGGAGGCCTACTACCGCGAGGCTTCACCCCTGCAGCATCTGGTGCCCGCCTGTAGAGCGATGCCGCCCACCTTGCTGCTGCAGGCCCTGGATGATCCTTGGGTTCCTGCTTCCTCTGCAATGGATCTCGCAGAGGCGCTGCCTCCGGAGGCTGCGATTCGCACCTTGTTCACGCCACGGGGAGGGCACAACGGCTTCCATGGCCGCGACGGATGTTGGGGCGACCAGCTGGCGGCGTCCTGGCTCAGGGACGTTGTTGCTGGTTAAGCCGTGATCCCCACATGTTGTGGGGCCCTATCGCTTCAGTAGTAGAAGGCCCGATCGCTTTGGTTCTGGTACACAGCGCCACCACAGCGGGTGGCAATCCTCCACAGCGCTTTGTGGATTGGTGTTGAGTCGTAGCGCACCAGCTCAGGAAACCTCTGCCTCAGCAGTTGAGTTCCACGCCAGGCGTTGTAGTGCGGAATCGATGAATTCACGTGATGGCACACGTGGGTTGAGCCGATTCCATGGTGCAGCAGGTTGAGGATGGGCCCGTAGGGACGATCAACCGTTTGCAGGGCTCCCTTCGACCACGTCCAGGTTTCGATGGAGAAGTGAGGGATATCGGTGTTGGTGTGCTGCAGCCAGGTGTAGGTGGTCAGCCACATGTTGATCACCAGGTAGGGCAGGCCGTAGACGCACAGCACACGGAGCAGGGAAAACTGCACGGAGGCGATGAGCAACAGGGCAACCATGGCGAGCAATCCCAGGTTGGATCGCAGCATCCACTTGCCGAAGGACTGAGGGAAAAGACGGCGTTTGCCGTTGAAATTGTGCTTGCGATTCCAGAAATGAGAGGTGGGGGAGTCGTAGTCCTCGCCGCCGGTGGCGCCCAGGAAGAGATAAAGCTGCCAGCCAATCACGAGGTGATTGAACAGAGAAATGATCCCGAAGACGGTGGGATTCAACCTCTGCTTGAGCTGTTCGGTGGTTCGTCCCATCGGTGACGTTGCCCGCGGCGGAACATGGGTTTCTCCCTGTTCCAGGTGATTGCAGTGGGCGTGGTGCACCGCATGGCTGTGGGCCCAGCTGTAATACGGCACCAGCAAAATGCTGTGCAGAACAAAGCCCACAACGGCTTCAATCCGGCGGTTGGGGTGGAAGGCGTGATGGCCGCATTCATGGGCGATCACCCAGCAGCCCATCGCGATGGTGCCGGTGATCACGCCGTAGAGGAGCCAGAGGGGGGTGGCGGCTGCCGAGAGCGGGAGAAGGGTTCCCAGGCCGACGGCCAGAAGCGAAAGCCCAGCAGACATGGCCAGGCTCGCCCAGGACTTCGCTGGGCTCAGCTTGGAGAGCTCTGCTGGCAAGGCGCTGAGTAGCTCAGCTTTGCTCGGGTAGAGGATTGATTCAGCGCTGTCTTCAGGGGCTGGATTTGCGGGTCGGGTCGCAGTTGCAAATGCCAAATGGAAGCCTCAAGACAAGCGCTCATCTGTTGGCGCTTAAGGTTTTCATCATAATTGCCTGGGCTGCGACCTGTGGGCGCATGGTGCTCAAGAGCTCAATAGCAATTGTTCGGATTTCGTTGTTTGGAATTCCGGCTGGATTTCAAGTTCCTTTTGCTCAGAGTTCCTTCTCTTGGGTGCAAATTGAGCCTTTCGCTCATGCTTTGCTGAGTTTATCTGGAATCAAATTTCGCCGGAATTGGCGCCAGTGGTGGCCTCGAATGGCGTTCTTTTGAGAATCCATTCTTCAACGGGTTGTTGGCCGATGATGTGTTGTTCGATGATTCTTCTGACGCGATCAGGCGAAACGTCGGCGTACCAAATTCCGTCTGGCCAGACCAGAAGAATCGGCCCTCGTTCACACACCCTGAGGCAATCGGCTTTGCTGCGCAGAACAATTCCCTCCGGGCGTTCCGTGTTTTCGAGATTCAGTTCGCGAACAACGCTCTTCAGTTCATTCCAGGTTTGTGCTCCAAGCGCTGAATCGCAGCATTTGGCTTTGGTGGCGGTTGCACAGAGCAGGAGGTGATGGCTGACCCGTTGCATGCCTAAGCGGCGAGCGCTCCCATGGGCAAACGGGTCACCCCGCGATTCACCTGTTCCCGCACGGCGGTTCGCGCCCACTGATCCACCCGCAGCACGTCGTCCAACTGGGGCTGGGCCATCAGATCGGGTTTATGACGCTCGCAGGCGGCCTCGATCACGGCTGGGATGTCGAGGAAGTGAATCTTCTCCTCGAGGAACTGCGCCACGGCTTCCTCGTTGGCAGCATTCATCACCGCAGGCATGGTGCCGCCGGCGCGTCCGGCGGCGTAGGCCAGCTCCATGCAGGGGTACTTGGCGGGATCGGGGGCTCGGAAACTGAGCTGACCCACTTCCGTGAGATCCAGTCGCCGCCATGGCGTCTCCAGGCGAGAGGGCCAGCTGAGGCAGTAGAGGATCGGCAGCTTCATGTCGGGCCAGCCCAGTTGGGCCAGCACGGAGGAATCCGCCAGTTCGATCATCGAATGGATGATGCTCTGCGGATGGATCACGATCTCGATGTGGTCGTAATCCAGGCCGAACAGGTAATGGGCTTCGATCACCTCCAGCCCCTTGTTCATCAAGGAGGCGGAATCCACAGTGATCTTGCGGCCCATGCTCCAGTTGGGGTGACTGGTGGCATCGGCCACGGTGGCCTTTTCAAGGTCGGCGGCCGTCCAGTCGCGGAAGGCGCCGCCGGAGGCTGTGAGCTGAATCCGGCGCAGCCCCGGTGTGGGCACGCCGGTGGAGAGGCGTGCGTTTTCAGCCCAGGGGGTTCCCTGCAGGCACTGGAAAATTGCTGAGTGCTCCGAATCCGCCGGCAGCAGACGGCTGCCGCTCTTCTTCAGCTCCGGCAACACCACGGGGCCGGCTGCAATCAGCGTTTCCTTGTTCGCCAGAGCCAGGTCTTTGCCGGCGCGGATCGCCGCCAGGGTCGGCAACAGACCGGCGCAACCAACAATGCCCGTCACCACCAGGTCGGCGCTGTCCCACGCGGCAGCAACGTTGAGACCATCAGCACCTCCCACCAGCTGGGGTGCATCAGCGCCTGTGACGCCGGCGTCCTGCAGACGCTCCTGCAGTTCGGGCAGGAGATCGGCATCGGCCAGGGCCACCACCTCAGGGCGATGCCGCTGAACTTGGTCAACCAAAAGCTTCAGGTTGCGGCCGGCCGTTAGGGCCACAACGCGGAACTGCTCTGGAAACTCCTCAGCGATCTGGAGGGTCTGGGTGCCGATCGAACCGGTGGATCCCAGCACGCTGATGGCTTTCATGCTGTTCCGGCAGTTGCAACAAGTCTCCCACCAGGACCGTTGAACGCTGGCAAGCTGGCGGACAGCTTGTGGAGAGCGCATGGCCAAGGAACAGTGGCGATCGGGCCTGGGGTTTGTCCTGGCGGCTGCGGGCAGTGCCGTGGGTCTGGGCAATCTCTGGGGCTTTGCCTACCGCGCCTCCCAGGGAGGTGGCGGCGCCTTCCTGCTGCTCTACGTGGTGATTGTGCTGTTGGTCTGCCTGCCGGTGCTGGTGGCCGAAATGGTGCTGGGGCGCAGCACCGGCCAAAGCCCCCTGCTCGCGCCAGTGGCGGCCGCCGGTCGCCGTTGGCAGCCGATGGGTTGGCTGTTCGTGCTGGCGGCCAGTGGAATCCTGGCCTTCTATGCCGTGTTGATGGGCTGGACCGGGGCCACCCTGGTGCAGACCCTCACCCAGGGGCTCCCGGCGGATATCGCTTCAGCGGAAGCCTTTTTCGCCGGCCTCAGTGGCGGCCGCTCCGCCTTGATCGGCCAGCTGCTCAGCCTGGTGGCGACTGCTGCTGTGGTGGCGGCCGGGGTGCGCGGAGGCATTGAGCGGTTGTCCCGATGGGGGCTGCCGCTGTTGTTTGTGCTGCTGATTGGCCTTGCGGTATGGGCCGCTGGTCTTGATGGGGCCTCGGAGGGCTATCGCACCTTCCTGCTCCGCTGGGACAACAGCCAGCTGCAGGACCCCACCACGATTCGCAATGCCTTCACACAGGCCTTCTTCTCGATTGGCACGGGCATCGGCTGCATCCTGGCCTACTCGGCTTATCTGAGCCGGCGCGCCCACCTGCCGCGGGAAGCCGTGGCGGTGGTGGGGATGGACACCGCTGTGGGCTTGCTGGCCGGCATGGTCACCTTCCCCGTGGTGATGAGCTTTGGCCTCCAGGATGTGATCAGTGGCTCCACCCTGGGCACGATCTTCATCGCGCTGCCCACGGGCCTGGGCTCGCTGGGCGCCACAGGTCAGCTGGTGGCGGTGCTCTTTTTTGCTCTGGCCCTGATTGCAGCGATCACCTCAGCGGTGTCGCTGTTGGAGGTGCCGGTGGCCTGTTTGATCGATCGCCTGGGGTGGAGCCGTTCCCGGGCCGTCTGGGTGTCCGCGGCGTTGATCTTTGTGGCCGGTCTTCCAGCGGCCACCTCCATGGAGGTTCTCGGCTGGATGGATTCGGTGTTCGGAGGCCTGCTGCTGATTCTGGGGGGCTTGCTCCTGGCCCTGTTGCTGGGTTGGGTGCTTCCCGCCCGTTTTCAAGAGGAGCTAAGCCATTCGGGGAGCCCGATCTGGCTGCAGCGCTTTCTCCTGGTGATGCTGCGCTGGATTTCGCCGCCGGTGATCGCCGTTGGTCTGGTGATCAGCGTGGTTGATCTGATCCCCAGCTGAGGGGATTCACCTGGCGGGTGCCTACGGCTGATCCGAGGAATTGAGCATGGATTCCATCTTGCGGATCCTCTGCAGCATCTTGTCCCACACCTCTGCTTTCCAGGCTTGCTCCGCGTCGCCAGTGGACGCGGCCAATTGCTTCTGAGCCGCGAGCTTCGCCTCAAGATCCTCGCCGGCATCGAGGGCCTTCATCAGCTCCATCTCGAGCTTGGCGGTTTCCATGAAGTTCAGCTTCTTCAGCCAGAGCATGGGGAGCAACAGGATCGGGGTTCAGTTTGCCGGGATCAGGCGCGGATCCACTCCGTCACTCCGCCGGGTTTGTCGATCAGCTCCACCCCTTGGGCAGCGAGCTCATCCCGGATCCGGTCGGCCTCCGCGTAATCCTTGGCTGCTTTCGCTGCCTTGCGCGCCGCAATGGCTGCATCAATGGCGCCGTCGTCGAGACTGGTGGCGGCTTCCGCTTCCGAGCGCAGTCCCAGTACCGCCGCCAGGTGTCGCAGCAGCTGCCAACGCCCCTCCAGATCCTTCAACTCCGGCTCAGGCAGGGCGGCGTCTTCCCCCCGTTCCAGCCGGTTGGCGAGGGCCCGCAGGGGCTTGGCCAGATCGAACAGCACGGCCAGTCCGCCCGAGCTGTTCAGGTCATCGTCCATGGCTTTGATGAAGCGTTGTTCGAACTCCACCAGAGCGGTGTCGGCTGGACCTCCGTTGGCGGTCATGGCGCCCTCTGTCAGCGGTGCGGCGATGCTCCAGCCAAGGCTCTCGCCGTGGCGATCGCCAAGGCTCAGGGCCGCATTCAGACCCTTCCAGCCGGTGGCTGCGGCCTCAAGGGACTCGGCGGTGAAATCAAGCGGTTTGCGGTAGTGCGCCTGCAGCACAAACAGGCGAAGGGTCATCGGCGAGATTCCACTGTCCAGCAAGGCGCGGATGGTGGTGAAGTTGCCGAGCGACTTGGACATCTTGGTGCCACCGACATTGACCATGCCGTTGTGCATCCATAGCTTCGCCAGGGTTGTGCCGTTGGCGGTTTCCGATTGAGCAATCTCGTTTTCGTGGTGCGGGAACACCAGATCTCCGCCACCGAGGTGAATGTCAATGGTTTGCCCCAGTTCCTGGCGCACCATCGCTGAGCATTCGATGTGCCAGCCCGGGCGGCCTGGCCCCCAGGGGGATTCCCAGCTGGGTTCTCCGGCTTTGGCCCCCTTCCACAGGGCGAAATCAAAGGGATGACGCTTGCGGCTTTCCTCTCCATCAGCGGTTCGACCGCTGGCTCCTTGCTGCTGGTCGTTGGGGTCGCGGCCGCTGAGCTTGCCGTAGTTCTTGGCCTTCGAAATGTCGAAGTAGACATCACCGTCTGAGCTGTAGGCGGCTCCTTTGGATTCCAGTTCGCTGATCAGTGTCTGGATGCCTTCGATGCAGCCGGTGGCCCGAGGCATTCGGTCGGCCGGCAGAATATTTAGACGCCCCATGTCGACCTCGAACGCTTCGATATTGCGTTCGCTCACCGCCTGCATCGTGACGCCCTCCTCATTGGCGCGGTTGAGGATCTTGTCGTCGATGTCGGTGTAGTTCTGGACGTAGGTGACGTCGTACCCGCGCCAGATCAGATAACGGCGCAGAACATCCCAGTTGATGTAGCTGCGGGCATGGCCCAGGTGGCAGAGGTCGTAGACCGTCACGCCGCAGCAATAAATGCTGGCTTTGCCCGCGGTGAGGGGCTCGAACGCTTCGGTGCGGCTGGTGAGGCTGTTGGTGAAGCGCAGGGACACAGCTGATCAGGAGCTCAGGATGAGGCTACGGCCTGTTCGGCTGCGCTTATTTCGCCTCCATCCAGTTCGCGCCGACGCCGGTCTCCACCACCAAGGGAATACTCAGTTCAACGGCCTGTTCCATGGTCCGCACCACCAGCTCTCGGATGGCGTCCAGGGCGTCCGGTGCCACCTCGAGCACCAGTTCGTCGTGCACCTGCAGCAGCAGCTGGGCCGGTAGGCCCTGACGCTGCAGGGCGTCTTGCAGCTGAACCATCGCCACTTTGATGATGTCGGCACTCGAACCCTGAATCGGGGCGTTGGCCGCCGCCCGCAGTTGCTGCGCCTCCATGCCACCGCGGCGGGCCACATCCAGGTCGATCTCCAGAGGGTCCTTGCCCAGCAGCCGCCCCAGGCCGTTGCGATCGAAGTGGAACGGCCGCCGGCGGCCGAGAATCGTTTCCACGTAACCGCGGCTGAGGGCGAGCCGCTCCTGCAGCTCGAGGAAGGCGAACACCTTCGGGTAGCGCTGCTTGTACTTGGCCAGGAACTCCTTGGCTTCGCTCTGGCTCACGCCGGTTTCCCGGGCGAAGCGCTGGGCTCCCATGCCGTAGATCACACCGAAGTTGATCGTTTTGCCGAGCCGACGCTCGTCCGGGCTGACCTCGTCCTTGTCCAGCAGCAGCCTGGCGGTCAGCGCGTGCACGTCGTCGCCGCTGCGGTAGGCCTCCTGCAGCACCTCTTCTCCCGAGAGGTGGGCGAGGATGCGCAGCTCGATCTGGGAGTAATCAGCGCTGAGCAGGGTCCAGCCCTCCTGCGGCAGGAAGGCCTTGCGGATCCGCCGGCTGTACTCGGTGCGCACCGGAATGTTCTGCAGGTTGGGGTTGCTGCTGCTCAGCCGCCCCGTTGCCGTCACCGCCTGGTTGAAATCGGTGTGGACCCGCCCGGTTTCCGCTTCCACCAGCTGCGGCAAGGCGTCGATGTATGTGCTCTTGAGCTTGCTGAGCACCCGGTGCTCCAGCACCAGAGGCACCACCGCGTGGTCGTTGCCGAGTTTCTCCAGCACGGTGGCGTCGGTGCTGAAGCCGGTTTTGGTACGCCGGGATTTCTTGCGATCCAGGCCAAGGGTGTCGAACAGCAGCTCCCCCAGCTGCTTGGGTGAGGCCAGGTTGAAGTCCACTCCAGCGGCTGCTTTGGCGTCGGATTCCAGCTGCTGCAGGGTGGAGCCCATCTCCTTGGAAAGGCCCTGGAGATAGGGAACATCAATGCGGATTCCGGTGGATTCCATCCGGGCCAGCACCGGTTCCAGCGGTTGCTCCACCTGCTCCAGCAATGGCAACAACTGCGGCCCCATGGCTTCCAGCTGACGTCGTAGCAGCAGGGCGAGGCGGTGGGTGACGTGCACGTCCATGCCGCAGTACAGGCTGGCGGGCTCCAGCGGCACATCGGCGAAGGTTTGCTTCTTGCCCACCAGATCGGTGAAGGCGGTGGGCTGGAAGCCGAACTCCCGTTCGGCCATCAGCTCCAGACCATGTTTGGCCGCGGCATCCCGCAGGTAATCGGCCAGCAGTGTGTCGATCACGACGCCCTCCAGGGCAACGCCATGCCGCAACAGGATCAAGCGGTCGTATTTGGCGTTCTGCAGAGCCTTGGGGTGGTTGCTGCTGGCCAGCCAGGGGGCGAGGGCGGTGAGCACGGTTTCCAAGGGCAGCTGCTCCGGGCTGCTGTCTTCGCTGCCTTTGTGGCCCAGCGGGATGTAGGCGAGTGCGTCCAGGGCCTCTCCCCAGCAGATACCGATGCCCACGAGTTCGGCGCGGAACGGGTTGAGGTCGGTGGTCTCGGTGTCGAAGGCCACAGGCAGGCTGCTGTCGGTGCAGGCCATCAGCCTTTGCACCAGGGCATCCAGGGCCGTTTCTGTCTGGATCAGCTGCGGCTTCAGGGCCGGCAGCCCCACGTCGTCTTGGGTTGTCGGTTCGGTTGCGTCCTCTGCAGCTGCTGGTTCTGTGGTGGCTGAGCGGCGGGGGGTCTTGGCTGCAGCGGCCTCCGCATTGGCCCCGTAGCCCCCTTCGGAGAAGGCCGCCACGAAGCCGCCCACCTGGCGCAGCAGGCTGTGGAGCTCGAGGTCTTCCAGGCAGCTGCTCAGGCCGTCGGCATCCACTGACGACAACGGCAGGCTGGGTTCCTTGGGCAGGGGAACATCCACGAGAATCTCGGCCAGCTTGCGCGACAGGTAGGCGTTGTCGCGGTCGGCGCGCAGCTTTCCTTTCAGAGCTCCTTTGATGGCGCCCCGGCTTGCTTTCGGCCCTTCGGCTTCCACTTGCTCGAGGGTGGCGTACACCGCATCGAGGTCGCTGTTGTCCTTCAGCAGGTTGATGGCTGTTTTCGGGCCAACACCACGCACGCCGGGGATGTTGTCGGAGCTGTCCCCGGTGAGGGCCTTGAGCTCCACCACCTTGTCGGGCATCACGCCGAGCTTGCCGAGCACCCCTTCTTCGCGGATCAGTGTTGGGCCACTGCTTTTGGCGTAGGGGCCGCCACCCATGTAGAGCACCGCGATGTCCCGGCTGTCATCCACCAGCTGGAACAGGTCGCGGTCTCCCGAGAGGATCCGCACGCCCCATCCGGAGTCGGCCGCTCGGTTCGCCAGGGTTCCCAGCACATCGTCGGCTTCGTAGCCCGGTGCCATGCAGAGGGGGAGCTGCAGGTGCGTTTCGAGGATCTGCTGCAGCTGTTCGAGGTCCTGGAAGAACACCTCAGGGGCCACATCCCGGTGGGCCTTGTAGTTGGCGTCCGCCTTGTGGCGGAAGGTGGGCTCGGCTGTGTCGAAGGCGATGGCAACGCCCTCTGGCTTCAGGGTTTTGCTGTTGTCCAGCAGGGCTTTGAGAAAGCCATAGGTCACGCTGGTGGGCCGGCCGTCTTTGGTGGCCAGACCGCCTTCCCCCCCCTTGCTGAAGGCGTAGAAGCTGCGGAATGCCAGGGAATGGCCATCCACAAGCAGCAGAAGGGGCTTGGCGGTGGCCTCGGGCATGACGGTGTTGAAAGGGTGTGTGGATCAATCGCGGCGATCGGCCCATGGGGGCAGATCGATGAACACGCGGGTTCCTGATTCGAGACCGTTCAGGATCGCAGTCTTGTCGCCGCTGCTGTTGCCCAGTTCCACCGGCTGAAAACGTGGTTGCTGGCTTTCATCCACCAGCAACACACCCTGTTGGCCGTCTTCAAGGGTGATCGCCACGGTGGGTACCAGGATTTCGGGCGCACTGCGCCCGGTTTGGAAATTGATGTCGGCGGTCATGCCGATCTTCAGTTTCTTCTGCGGGTTAACGAAGTTCAGCTTCACTTCAAAGGAGGTGACGCTGTTTTCTTTCGCGGCGCGGGGGGCAACCTCACTCACCGTTGCCTGGAAGCGCTCATCGGGATAGGCATCCACCCGGATCTCGGCGGTTTGGCCGGGCTGGATGCGGCCGATGTCGCTTTCCGGAACCCGGGCCCTCACCTCCAAGCCTTGCGAGAGCTCAACGATCGAGGCGCTGGTGGCACCGGCTGTGGCCGAGGCGGCTGTGGTGGGGGTCACAAACGACCCCGGTTCGGCGTAGCGCGCTGTGATCGTTCCTGAGAAGGGGGCGCGGATCGTCTTTTCTCGACTCTCCTGTTCCAACTGCTCCACCCGTTCCCTGGCTGCCACCAGACCCGCCTGCCTGGCCAGCATCTCGAAGCGCGCATCGCTGAAGTCGTTAGCGCTGAGCGCGCCGCTGGCATACAGCTGGCTGCGACGTTCGAAGTCCTCCCTCTTGTTCTGATAGTTGGCGTCGGCCTGACGCAGCAGAGCCTGCTTCTCCTGAAGCCGATCATCGAGATCGCCGCGATCCATCACCGCCAGCACCTGCTCGTTCTCCACCACATCCCCTTCATCCACCATCAGCTCCGCCAGCAGACCCGGCTGGCGCGGACTCACGTTCACCTTCTGCTGGGCCTGCAGTTCCCCGCTGGCGCTGATCACTCCAGAGAGCACGCCGCGTTCAGCTGTGGTGGTGAAGGGCGTCAGATCCCGTTGACGGTTGCTCCAAGGAACGAAACGCAGCAGCAGCCCACCCCCGCCCAAGGCCAGCAGCAGCACTCCCACCATTGCGGTTTTGCGCCGTCTGGATCGTGCTTTTGCCACTGAGGCCAGCTCTGTTTCAGGCGATGGGGACGCAGGGGAGCGCAAGGACTGCAGCATGGGCCCACAAAACTTCACAACAGTCTCGCCGCTGGCCGGTAGATTCCGCCGATGCTCAAAGCCGGAATTGTCGGATTGCCCAACGTGGGCAAGTCCACCTTGTTCAATGCGTTGGTCGCCAACGCTCAGGCGCAGGCTGCCAATTTTCCGTTCTGCACGATCGAGCCCAACGTCGGCACCGTGGCGGTGCCCGATGAGCGACTGGACCGGCTCACAGAACTGAGCAAAAGCCAGGACACCATTCCGACCCGGATGGAGTTTGTCGACATTGCTGGTCTGGTGAAAGGCGCCAGCCAGGGCGAAGGTCTGGGCAACAAGTTTCTGGCCAACATCCGTGAGGTGGACGCGATTGTTCACGTGATCCGCTGCTTCGAGGACGATGACGTCATTCACGTTTCAGGGTCAGTTGGTCCCTCCCGGGATGCGGAGGTGATCAATCTTGAGCTGGGTCTGGCGGATCTGGCTCAGATTGAGAAGCGCCGGGAGCGTCTCAAGAAGCAGATGCGCACCAGCAAAGAAGCGCAGGTGGAAGACTCTGCTCTTGAACGGATTCAGGCGGTGCTCGAGAACGGTGGTGCGGCTCGCAGCGTCGAGCTGAACGAGGAAGAAGCGGCGATGATCAAGCCCTTGGGGTTGTTGACCGCCAAGCCGATCATCTACGCCACCAATGTGAGTGAAGACGACCTGGCTGAGGGCAATGCCTTCTGCAGCGAGGTGGTTGAACTGGCCGCCAAGGAAGGTGCCGAAACGGTGCGGATCTCTGCCCAGGTGGAAGCGGAGCTGGTGGAACTGGGAGATGAGGAAACCGCGGACTATCTGGAAGGTCTCGGGGTAACGGAAGGTGGACTGCAAAGCCTGATTCGGGCCACCTATCGATTGCTCGGGCTGCGCACCTACTTCACCACCGGTGAAAAGGAAACAAGGGCCTGGACGTTCAAAGCCGGGATGACAGCTCCGCAGGCTGCAGGTGTGATTCACACCGATTTCGAGCGGGGCTTCATCCGCGCTCAGACCATCGGTTGGGAGAAGCTGCTGGAGGCCGGCTCACTGGCAGAAGCCCGCAATAAAGGCTGGCTGCGCAGTGAAGGAAAGGATTATGTGGTGGATGAAGGCGATGTGATGGAATTTCTGTTCAACGTTTAGTCAAAGCATTTGATTACCTAGATATTCCCTCTAGCGCTCTTTGACTTTTCAAGAGTGCTTGATTGGGGAAATATTTGTGATCTCTAGTTGGTTCGCCTAGAGCAATCCCGTAATGCACTTGTATTCCTTGAGGAACTTGCTCAACTTTCCACCCTTCATGATCTCACTTCCAATTTTCTCGCATTGATTCAGGGATTCAACTGGAATGAGTTCGATCTCCTGGGTGATTGTGCTTAGAACCAGGTAAGCCGCTTTCTTGCGCTCTCTGTGAGCCACCAGTGCCCGTCCATCGTGCTAAGTGGCACTGGCAGGCGGAGAAAATATGACGGTGAGCAGTATTGCAGTGAACCATTTCATTGAGCGATCTGATCTTGCTTTTGCGGTGTTGTGGTCAACACGGTTTGACTGCTGATCAATTCTTTGTACGTCCATAGAGCATGAACATCTGTTCTCTGGTTGAGATCAATTGGTGGAGCAAAAAGAGGAGTCAGGTCTTCTTCAGTATTTATCGTCAGCATCTAACTGAGAGATGGCTTTCTCTTGGTCCTCGGATGATCTTCATCCTCTGCCGTCAGCTCTCAACGATGTTCTTGACCTGAACTGCCTGCCAGAGCATCAAAGCGTTGTTGTTCTGGCGGGGCGATGTCCTGGCCTGTTTCTGTCACCCCGTAGCGCGGCTTGAGGCTGCGCAGGGTAAGGAGCACGACCAGGCAGGCCCCACCCATCAGCAGCCAGAGCAGCAGGCCGTTGTTTTGAAGGTCCAGCAGGGCTCCACCAGCGAGGGGGGCCACAATGGCGCTGATGGCGAAGCACTGGGAAAACAGCGCCATCGCCAAACCACGGTGTTCTGGTGGTGTTTCTTCAATGACGGCTTCTGTGGCCGTGGGCAGGAAAGCGGCCTGGGCGAAGGCCATTGGCAGCAGGGCTGCAAGCACCAGGATCGTTCCGTTCTCGAACAAGGAGGACAGGGCAATCAGGCTGCAGCCAAGGCTGAATCCCGCCAGGCTCAAGCAGAGGCCGAAGGCAACGCTGCGCTCCGCTAGCCATCGGCCCACCGGCCACTGCAGGCTCACCAGCAAGGTCAACTGAAGGGCGATCAGGGCACTGCTGTGGCTTTCGCTCAGGGCCGGTCGCACCAGCCCGCCGCGCACCAGATCGAGGGGAAGCGCACTTTGTTGAAGGGCCAGGATCCCGGTGGCCACCACACTGATCAGCAGCACCGGCAGCAGGGGAAGCAACCAGGGCAGTCGGGTTGTTGGCCGTGGCCGTTGACCAACAGGCGCTGGGCTGTTGCTGCTGAGGTTGCGGTAGGGCGGACCGTCCTGGAGCGGAACAAGGCTGATCAGCACCAACACAGCGCCCATGCACACCGCTTCAACGATGTAAACCGTCCGCAGGATTCCAAGGGCGGCGGCAGCGGTTCCGATCAGCGTCCCGATGCCGATGCCGAGGGCATCGGCACTGCGCACCAGGGCGTAGCCCCGCCCGGAGGGAAGGTTGCCGCAACTGAGGGGAACGGCCAATTCGATGGCAGGCCAGTACAGACCCGCCGCACAGCCAAGCAGCAGCTGTCCGAGCAGGTAGCTGTTGTAGTTGTCAGCCTGCAGCAGGATCAGATCAGCTGCAATGGCCAACAGGGTTGTGCCCCTCACCGGCCAGGAGCAGCGGATGCCTCGATCAAGCAGTGCACCGCTCAGCAGGCGCACCACCGTGCCGATCAGGGCAGAGACGGCCAGGCCGCTTCCCACTTCACGCGCTGAGAAGTCGATGGCATGAAAGATCAGCGGCGTCATGAACATCACCCCGCCGGCACCGATGGACGCCAGGAACCGCAGTCGGGTGACATTTCTCAGGGGTGATGGAAACTGGTTCCACCACCGCAGAGGGTCAGGCGTTGCTGCGCGGACGCTTAACAGGACGATGCATCTCGATGGGCTTGATGGGCAGTCTGCTGCTCAGCACGTGCGGATCGTGGCCTGTTGGCTCCACAGAACGTGTGGAGGTCAAGATCGACGGCGTGGTTCTTCCGGTTTCGGTGGAGGAACTCGGAGCCTTTGTTCGCTCGCCGACGGCCGATCGAGCGCAGCTCTCGCGATCGGAGTTGTCCACCTGGATGGGGCTTCTCGCGCCCGAGAGTCGCGAGGGGCTGATCCGTCTGCTCCAGGCTCCGGTGCTCTCCCGCCGCAGCCTCGGGCGTCAGCTGCTCAGCAGCTGGGGAGCGGGGCCGCTACTGGATGCCCTGGGGGAATTGATCCGCGTGGAGGACGGACAGCGCATCAACCGTTCGCTGGTGCTCTCCACGCTGGAGCAGCTGCTCGAACGGCAGGAAACCGTTTCAACGCTGGATGTGTTGGAGGCGTTGCCCACCCCGCAGTTGCGTCTTGATCTGGATGCGTTGATGGCTGCTGCAAACCGCTGGCGGTTGGAATTGAAGCGTCACCAGTCCCTAATGCGGGCTTTGGCTCAGGAGGAGGCTCGGTTGCAGCCCCTGCAGGGCAGGGAGCGTTCTGCCTCGGCTGATGCGCCCCGTCACGCAACGCTTGCGGTGAGCCATCGTTCGCGGCCATTGCGGCTGGAACGTTGGATTCCCCAGTCGCCTCGTGCGGACCGGACCTGGGTTTTGATGATGCCGGGGCTGGGCGGGGACCCCAACCACTTCCACTGGCTGGCGCGTTCGCTGATGCAGGCGGGCTGGCCCGTGCTGGTGCTTGAGCATCCCGGCAGCGATGCCGCCGCTGTTCAGGGTTTGCTCGAGGGGCGGCAGTCGTTCGATGGTGCCGCAGCCCTTCGTGATCGCTTGGCTGACCTGGCGGCGGTGCTGGAGGCGCAGCAACGGGGCGATCTGAACATCCCCGGAAACGAGGTGGTGTTGATGGGGCATTCCCTGGGTGCCCTAACGGCTCTCCTGGCCAGTGGGGCGCAGCTGGTGCCAGGGATAGCCCAGCGCTGTGAAGCGGCCCTGGCGGGCTTGCCCCTCACCAACCTGTCGGAATTGCTTCAGTGTGAACTGGCGGCAGGCCGTGTGCTCGAGAGCAAAGCGATGGACCCGCCGCCCCGGGCGGTGGTGGGGCTCAACAGCTTTGGCGGGTTGATCTGGCCGCACCGCGCCAGTCGGGCGTTGCCGATTCCACTGTTGATGGTCGGTGGGACCCTTGATCTGATCACCCCTCCTCTGGATGAGCAGCTGGCTCTTTTGGCTGGATTGGCGGAACATCCCGACAGCCGGGTGGTGGTGGTTGAGGGGGCCAGTCACTTTTCGCCGATTCGTGTGGATGGCCAGGGAATGGCGTCAGAGGGGGATGACCTTTTCCGGCTCGGCGAAGAGTTGGTGGGCGTCAATCCCCTCAGCGTTCAACGGGTGATTGCCCATGAGGTCATCCGTTTCCTCGATTCCCTGAGCTCCACGTCACCCCGCAACGATGCGGTTCACCTGATGGATGCCAGTTCCAAGACGCGCTGGCATCGCTTGGGCCGTCGCAGGGCCCAGCAGCTGCTGGATCAGTAGCGCACCCGTGGATCGAGGCTGGCCACCAGCAGGTCAACGGCAACACTCACCAGCACCACCAGGGCGGCGATCACCACCACGATCCCCTGAACGACGGGGTAGTCCCTCTGGTTGATGGCTTCCTGCAGCCGCAAGGCAATGCCTGGCCAGGAGAAGGTCACTTCAATCAGCAGGGCTCCACCAATCAAGGAGGCCACGGTGATGCCAGCAATGGTGAGCACCGGCAGCAAGGCATTGGGCAACCCGTGGCGCAGGATCACCTGGCGCTCACTGAGGCCGCGGCTGCGCGCCGCTTCCACGTAGTCGCCGCGCAGGGTGCGTCGCAGGTTCAGTCGCAGGGCGGTCGTGAAGGTGCCGCTGAGCAGTAGGGCCAGGGTCCCCGCGGGCAGGATCAGGTGACGCACGGTGCCTCGAAACGCGTTCCAGTTGTTCTGCAGAGCGCTGTCCAGCAGGAAAAATCCGCTGCCCTCGGGGGGAAGAAGGCTGGGGGGGAAGCGCCCGCCCACCGGCAACCAGCCCAGGCTGACGGCGAACACCAGCTGCACCAGCATGGCCACCCAGAAGGGCGGCAGGGCATAGGTGCCCAATCCGTAGAGGCGTCCGCCTAAGTCGATCTTCCCCTCGGGCCGGGCAATGCCACTGAAGCCAATGCTCAGCCCCACCACGGCAGCCAACACCAAGGCGATCACGCTCAGCTCCAGGCTGGCGGGCAGGGTTTTGCCGATGATGGCTCGCACCGGCTCCTGGTTGATCAGGGCCTGCCCCAGATCGCCGTGGATCAATCCATTGAGATAGCTGAGGTACTGATCCAGCAACGATTGATCCAGGCCCAGCCGAGCCCGCATCGCGGCTTTGGCGGCGGCGGGGGCACGGCTGCCGAGCACCGCATCCACGGGATCCCCTGGGGCGACGCGCAGCAACAGGAACACCAGGCTGGCGATCAGCCACAACATCAATGGCGCCAGGGCGAGGCGGGTGGCGCTGTAGCGGGCGAGGTCTCGGGCGCGTCCCATTAGTTGTTCGTCGCTCCTTTCTTTGACGCTCCGTACTGGCGGCGCTCCAGCTCAGCGAGCATCAGCTGACCACTGCCATCAAATCGTGGAGGGTTGAGGTTCAGCTGGGCCCAGGCCCGAGGTGAATCCAGCCAGACGGGGATGTAGGCGGCACCGTCGGCGGAGAGATGGTCCACACGGTCCAGGGCGATGCGGCGGGCATCACCCGTCAGCGTGTCGGATTTCAGCAGGGCGGTCTGCAATCCGGGGGCACTCCAGAAGCTGCCGCTGATGGCTGCTTCTCCTTCTATGCAGATGTTGCCCCCCACCGAGGTGCAGCTCAACAGCGGCGTCAGATAGGCCTCCGGATCGGGGTAGCTGCCGCGCCAATCCAGCATCACGGCTTTGAAGGCACCTTCCCCCAGCTGGCGGTAGATGGTGGTGGATTCGACGCCATCGAGATCCAACACCAGGCAGTCCGAGAGGTCCCGTTGCACCTGGGCCTGCCAGGTGAGGGCCAGCAATTTGTCGGCGGGCACATTGGAGCGGAAGGTGAGCGGAAAGCGCAGGGTGCTGCCGTTGCAGTAGCCCGCTGCCTGCAGCAGCTCGCGGGCCTGCTCGGGGTTGTGTTCGGGCCAAGGGGCCATGGCGCTGCCGGCCAGGCTGGGGGGAACCAGTGCCCGCAGTGGACGGCGCAGCCCGTAGCTCACCCGTTCACTGATCTCGCTTCGGTTCAGGCTGACGGCCAGGGCCCGCCTGAGCTTGGGGTCCTGGAATGGCTCCCGGTTGCTCAGCAGGGTGATGTAGCCGATCTCCATCGCCGGACCCACCGACTCGTGCAGCTCCCCCGCGCTGGCCCGTTCATGCAGTGTGTGGCGCTGGTCCTCGTCGATCGAGGCGGAGAGCAGCAGATCCACCTCGCCACTGCGCAATGCCCCGTAGAGCGCCGTGGAGTTGCTCAGCGTGATCAGATCGACGCCGTTGTTGCGCGGCGCCTCACCCCAGTACTGGGCAAAGGGCTCCAAGCGTTGCTGATGTTCGCTGAAGCGGGTCAGTTTGTAGGGGCCTGTCCCCACAAAGCGGTCGTGCAGAAAACGGTCCTGATGGTTGCTGTAGGCCGTTGGTGAAATCGGGGTGAGGTTGATCGACGTCAGCAGGCCCTGCAGGGATGTGGAGGGGCGACTGAGGCGCAGCCGCAGGGTGTGGCTGTCGGCTTCCTCCACCGCCGCAATCCGGTCGCCCACCACATAGCTGAGGGTTCCGATTTCGAGGAAGCGCCGCAGGCTGAAGGCCATGGCTGCGGCATCGAACGGCGTTCCATCGTGGAATCGCACATCGGTGCGCAGGGGAACTGTGACGGTGCGACCGCCATCACTCAGAACCGGGGCCGAGGCCGCCAGGCGGGGTTCCAGGGAGCCATTCCGCTTCAGGCGATAGAGCGGATCCCCCAGGGCGCTGATCAGCTGCGTGGCGCCGAGGGTGCTGGCCTGGGCTGGATCCAGGGAGCTGATTCGGCCCGCTGAGGCCACCGTGATGCGGCTGGTGGGGGGCGGGGCCTGACACCCCATCTGGGTGATGGTGAGGGCCAGGGCCATCAGCGCGCCACCGCACGTCCATCTCGTGGGGCGATCGGTGCGCTTCAACGGGCCTCAATCAACACGGGTCGGCCCATTCAACAGGGACTTAACCGACCTGGCGAATCCTTTCCAACGAGATTTCGAACACCGGTGAGCCCTCGTTGCTCTGTAAGGGCCAGCGGCGCACCCAGCAGCGGTCGTGGTCACCATCCACGCCGATCACTTGATAGGTGTCGTCGTCACTGTCGAGATTGACGCAATCTCCCTGGTGCACCGTCATCGGATTGACCCCCTCCTCTAGGGGGCAGCCTTGAGCGGGACTTGAACAAGCGAGGTTCTGCATGAACCGTTTCGAGCACAGATCTGAGGATTCAGGTCTGTGCCGTGAAAGTTCTTGACACTCTGACGCACGCCAGGGGGCATTCGCCAGGGCGGAAGCTCTCCTTAGAGGCAGCCGAGGTGAGCAGCGAGGCCAGACACCTCCGGCAAAGCCTGGATGGCGTCCAGGGCTTCATTCATCTGGCGTTGGCTCACTTCATGGGTGATGACAACGATCTCGGCGCCGGCGTCGCTGGCATTGAACTGCACGATCGACTGGATCGACACGTTGCGTTCACCGAAGCAGCCACCCACCTTGCCGATCACGCCGGGGGCGTCTTTTGTCTTGAAACGCACATAGTGGCGTTGGCGAATGTCGCCTGAGTCGACCAGAGCGCATGGGCGCCAGCTGCTGGCGGCCAGCAGGGGATCCACGTTCCCGGGACCTTCACTGGCCTGGCGGATGCCAGCGATGTTGAGGATGTCGGCCACCACCGCAGAGGCGGTCGGGCCGGCTCCCGCACCGGGGCCGTAGAACATCACCCGGCCGATGGGGTCACCTTCCACAAGGATGGCGTTGTTGACGCCGTTCACGCCGGCCAGGGGGTGGTCCTTGGGAACCAGCGTGGGCTGCACCCGCAGGGAGAGGGGCAGGGGATCGCCGCTTTCCGCCATGCGCTCGGCCACCGCCAGCAGCTTCACGCCGTAGCCCAATTGATTGGCGTAATCCACATCCACGCCCTGCAGGCCACTGATGCCGTCGGTGGGAACGGCAGCGCGATCCACGTTGCCGCCGAAGGCCAGAGTCGCAAGGATCGCGATCTTGTCGGCCGCATCAAGACCGTCCACATCCGCTGCCGGATCGGCTTCGGCGTAGCCCAGCTCCTGGGCATCCTTGAGCACCGCGTCATAGGCGGCCCCCTCCTCAGCCATGCGGGTGAGGATGTAGTTGGTGGTGCCGTTGATGATGCCGCTGACGCGGTTGATGCGGTTGCCCCCCAGGGACTGCTTCAGTGGCTCAATGATGGGAATGCCGCCACCAACGGCGGCCTCGATCAGCACGTACACCCCGGCGGCGGCCGCGGCTTCAGCGATTTCCTGACCGTGGCGTGCGATCACGGCCTTGTTGGCGGTCACCACGGATTTGCCGGCTGCAATCGCCTGGAGAATCAGGCTGCGGGCCGGCTCCAGACCACCGATCACCTCCACCACCACGTCCACGGCTGGGTCCTGAATCACCGCCGATGGGTCGGTGGTCAGCAGGCTTTCGTCCAGGGCCACGGGCCGGGGGCGGTTCAGATCGCGGACGGCAACGCGGATCAGCTCCAGTTCACCCACCAGCGGGTGACGTTCGCTGGGGTTCTGGAGGATCGATGCCACTCCACCGCCAACCGTGCCCAGTCCCAGCAGACCCACGCCGACCTTTGCTGCCATCCCCTGTGATCTGTGTTGGAACGTTTGCGAGTGACTCTATGTATTGACGTGATTCGGCTTCTGTTCCTGTCCCTGTCCTGATCAGCGCTTGGGTCAGCTGTCCAGTTGACGGGCTTGCTCCTGCATGGCCAGGAGGATGTTGAGGAAGCCATTGGCGCGTGAGGGCGTCAGGCTGGCCTGCAGGCCTGTTGCCGCAATGAAGGCCGGGTCCACCGCCTGTACCTGGGCCGGCGTCAATCCATCCAGCCCTTGGATCAACAACGCCAGCAGTCCCTTGGTGATCAGCGCATCGGAGTCCCCCTGCCAGCGCATCACTCCTTCATCGAGGGCACCCCGCACAAACACCTGCGACACACATCCCTTCACCTTGATGTCGTCGGTCTGCTCCTCGGCCGGCATGGGTGCGAGCTTCTTGGCCAACCAGAGCACGTACTCATAGCGGCGCTTTGGATCGGCGGTGCCGCCCAGGCGCTCCACCATCCGGTCGAGGGCATCACTGCCGGTGCTGGTGGCCATGCGGGGCTCAGTCGTTTCGACGTCGCACGCTAACCAGCAGCCCCACCATCACCAGGCTGAAGGGGAACATGACCACCTCGTTCAGATCCACTTCGCCGTCTTGAACGGGAAGTTCGAGGTAGTCGCGGTGGCCTGGACCACCGTCCACCTGGAGATCAACGGTGCCGTTGCCCACGCTGCTGAGATCGAGGCTCAGGCGTCCCTCGGCATCGGTGCGGCCCAGTTCCTGCCCTGGCGTGCCATCGGCATTGAGCAGGCGAACAACGGCCCCCTGGGTGGGCTCACCGTTGGAAAAGCTGCTGCTCAATTGCAGATCGCCATCGAGATACTGCAGAGCACTTTCGATCTGATGGGCTTTGGCAGGGGCCAGCAGCGCGCCCTGCAGCACTGAGCCGAGCAGAAGCAGTGGAGCCAGCAGACGCAGCATGGAAGGGCGATCAATGGTTCCCATGATGCGGCCCCTCAGGCGGGCCGACCAGCACCCTGTTCCGTGATCCAGCCGGTGAACGGAACATCCCAGGGCTCGCGGGGCAACGCCTCGGCCGCAAGGCAGGCTGAGGGGAGAACCACCCAGGCCGGCACGGCAGCCCAGGCGGGATCAGCCCTGAGCCGGTCGTAATACCCACCGCCGTAGCCCAGGCGGATTCCCGCGCCGTCCACCGCAAGCGCCGGCACCAGCAGCAGCGCCAGTTGATCGGGTTTCAGAGCATCTCCTGTGGCAGGAGCGGGAATGCCGCAGCCATCGGGCCGAAGCGGTTCCTCACACCAGCTTCGGTAGATGAGCCTGCCGTTGCCATCGGCCACCGGCAAGGCCAAGGGCGGATGGGGACCCTCCCGCAGCTGCCGTAAATCCGCTTCCCCCGGAAGGGGCCAGTAGACCCCCACATGGCGGTTACTGCAGTTGGACTGGTCGATCAGCGCCGCCACGGCGTTCTGGATGGATCGCGTGGCGGCTTCCCCCAGATGACGCTGGGCTTTGAAGTGACGGCGCAGGGTTGGCTTGTTGCTCATCGCTGCAACCAGGCCGTCAGTGCTACCGCCAGGGCATCGGCCGCATCGTCCGGGCGGGGCGGTTCCTCCAGGTTCAACTCCCGCATCACCGCCTCCAGCACTTCATCCTTCTCGGCATGGCCGAACCCCGCCACGGCGAGTTTGATCTGCATGGGTGGGAACTCCACCATCGGTATCTTGAAGCGGGCCAGGGTCATCACCACCACGCCACGCGCCTGCACCACGTTGATGGTGTTGCTGGATCGGTAGAAGAAAAACTTCTCCACGGCCGCCAGTTCCGGGCGCCAGATCCGGATCAGCTGGCGCAGGTCGCCAGCAATCTCCACCATGCGATCACCGTCAGAGCGACCGGAATCGGTCTGGATGATGCCGCAATCGAGCATGCGCTGGCATCCGTCCTGAATGTCGATCACCCCATAGCCCACCCGGGCGAGGCCCGGGTCGATGCCGAGGATCCGCATGGGCTGATTGTGGGGGGATCAGGCGGCGAGGGCCAGTTCGAAATCAGCGCGGTCGCTGCTCTCGCTGCGCTCAAACACCTTGCAGAACACTTTCACCACGCGGTCGCCCGAATCCACCTGCTCCAGGGGGTCCTTACGCAGCCGGTGACGCAGGCAGCAGGAGGCCACGCGGGCCACGTCTTCCTCGCTCACTTCCGTGCGTCCCTCGAAGGCGGCCAGGGCCCGCGCGGCACGGTTGGTGACGATGTCACCCCGCAGACCATCCACATCCAGCTCGCCGCAGACGGCGGAGATGCGCAGGCGCAGGTCCTCATCGATGGTCACCTGACCGAGGCGTTGCTGTGCCTCCACCACCCGCTGTTGCAGGGCGTTTTGGTTGCCCTCCACGGCGGTGCTGAAGCCATCGGGGTCGCTGTCGAAGGAGGTGCGCTGGTCCACCACCTGCACCCGCAGTTCCGGATCACGCACGGTGCGCACTTCCACGCTCATGCCGAAACGGTCGAGCAGCTGGGGGCGGAGTTCGCCTTCCTCGGGGTTGCCGGAGCCGATCAACACGAAACGCGCGGGGTGACGCACGGAGACGCCTTCTCGTTCCACGGTGTTCCAGCCGGAGGCGGCGGAGTCGAGCAGCACGTCGACGAGGTGGTCGTCGAGCAGGTTCACCTCATCCACGTAGAGCAGGCCGCGGTTGGCCTTCGCCAGCAGGCCGGGCTCAAAGGCGCGCACGCCTTCGCTCAGGGCTTTCTCGATGTCGATGGTGCCGCAGAGGCGGTCTTCCGTTGCACCGAGGGGCAGGTCCACCATCGGCACCTGCCGCTGTTCGGTACTCAGGGTTTCCCCCTGCTGCATCCGCTCGCGCACCTCACTGCTCTGCAGGTCGGGATCGCTGGCCGAGCTGTTGTATGGATCTCCAGCGACAACGTCGATGTCCGGCAGCAGATCAGCCAGGGCACGGATCGTGGTGGATTTGCCGGTGCCACGGTCTCCCATGATCATCACGCCGCCGATGCGCGGATCGATCACGTTGAGAAGCAGGGCCAGCTTCATCTCCTCTTGACCGATCACCGCAGTGAAGGGGAAGACCCTGCGCTTCCGGGGTGCAGTCACGAGCAATTCTCTAGGCGTGCTCAGGATTGTTTCACAGGCTGCACGGTGATGACCTGCGGTGGCGTGGCATCAGCGGGATAGATCAGGCGAACGCGCACCTGCTTGGCCTCCCCTGGCTTGAGCATCAGCTGTCCCAAGGACGGCCCCTGCTGCCCCTGGCGCAGCACCAGGTGCTGGGTCTGGCGCCCCTTGGAACCACCCTCGGGATCCTCCAGACCCGTGGTCTGCACAGGCCCGCGGAACATCACTGGACCGTTGAGGTCATCGCGGAAGCGCAGCAGAGAGGTGGTGCTGTTGCCTTTGAGGGGCGAATCCAGCGACAGCTGAAGCGTGACCGCAGATGAACCGGTGTTTTTCAGCGGCAGGGTGAGGTCGTATTCCACCCCGTAGTTGCCATGGGCCGCCCAGGCGGTGCCGGGATAAAAGCGTTTGAGTTCCGCGGTTTGCACCTGGTTGGTGGCGAGGGTGCCGCGCTCCAGGCTGCTGATCGGCCAGGAGATGGGGGCCTTGGGTGCGGCCAGCACCGGACTGCCCGGGTCGGTGATGCGGGCCCGCCAGCTGCTGCCGATCTGAACACCGCTCACCCGGGAGTAAATGATCTTGCCCTTGCTGCCCCGTGGGGTGGGTTGATGCTCCTTGCGGCTCATGCGCTGGTCCTTGAGCAGCTGCAGCCAGTGCTGTTCCCTTGGAGCCTTCCCGTCCTTGCCATGGGCGGCCAGGGTGGCCATGGCCACAGGGCCGGAGCTGTGGAAGCGCAGTTGCAGGTTGCGGCCGTTGAGCAGGGGATCGAGACCGGCCACGGGAATGGGCAGCAGCAACAGCTGTGTGGCTGCCCCGGGAGCCAGGGTCCAGCGGCGGTTGGTGAGTTCCGCTGCGCGGCGGCCGGCCAACAGATCTCCGGCCACACGGCTGCCGGGGCCAGACGCCACCACGTCGGTGGTTTCCGGCATCAGGCTCGGCAAAGGAAGAAAGGGGGCCTGGGTCTGGCCGGGCCCTGTGGCCTGCGAGAGCGAAGTGCTGCCCGAGAGCAGCTGCAGGGTCACGGGAGCATTCCCCAGCGGAGCTGCAAGCACCGCCAGCCACAGGGTTGAGCTGGGGCTGCCCTCCGCATCACCGGCATACACGTGGTGGCTGAACAGGTCGAAGCGACCGTTCAGCACCACCGGAACCGACGCCGCCTTCCCATCGGGGAAGGTTGAGATCAGGATGCCGTCGTCATCGATCAGTTCGGGGTTGTTGTCGTTCACCATCAACACGCTGTCGAGGCCTCCCGGCAGGGGGCGAACGCTCTGCTGACGCTCAATCACCTCCGCAGCGCCGGGCATGGTTGAAACAGCCAGCCAGGCAGCAGACAACAGCGGAGCGAGCTTCATGGCTTGGGCGGAACAGGGATGGATTTGAGGTGCTTTGCCATGGCAGCGGCGAGCTGACGGATCAGTTCGGTGGATCGGGGGTCATTGAAGGGGCCCTCCACCAGAAATCCCGCCACAGCGCGTCGTCCGTCGGGGAGTTCGATCAGCCCGGCATCGGCGTAGGCGATGCCGATGTCACCTGTTTTGTTGTAAACGCGGTATCCCTTGCGGGCCAGGCTTGCGTCCGGTTCGCCCTGGGCGCCACCGAGGCCGCGCATCAAGCCCCTGGGCAGCAGCGTATTGGTGATCGACGTGCCCATCACCTCGCGAAACAGATCCCGGCTGCGGGGAGCCAGCAGCTCACCGCTGTCAACCAAGGCGATGGCCCGGCTGAGATCTCTGGCACTGGTGGTGTTGGTTCCGTCGAGATCCGGCAGCCAGTTGTTCACCACGGTGGAGGGCAGGTCCAGCTCCTGAAAGCGGGCGTTGATCGCATCCATTCCCCCCGCCCGGGCAATCATCAGGTTGGTGGCGGAGTTGTCGCTCACCCGGATCATTTCCGTGGCCACCTCATGGGTGGGGAAGCGACTGCCCAGGGGCCGGGAGGCCATCCAACCGGCGCCGCCTCCCACCAGCTCCTCGGTAAGCGTGAGTGGTTCGTTCCACTGCAGTGTTCCCTGATCCAGCAGTTCCAGCACTGCGAGCAGGATCGGCGTCTTGATCGAGCTGGCGGCAGCCATCGGCCGTTCGGCCTGCATTGCCGCAAAGCGTCCGTCGTCGAGGATCAGCATGTAGGCGCTGGCCTGCAGATCGCTCTGTTGTGCGGCCAGCTCCAGCCAGCGCTCACTCAGCGCTCTGATTTCCTGCCTGGGAGCGAAGCGTGCCTGCTTCAGGCCCTTCGCCACGACAGAAGCAGGTTTCTTTCCTGCGGCGTTTTCAGTGCTGGGCGGCTCCACGGCGTCACCGAGCAGTGTGGTGATCAACGCTTGATCGGCCAGCCAGCTGGGCAGGGCGATCTCCTGTTGCTGAACGCGGGGCGCCAGCAGCCGCAGGCCGCTTCCGGTGAGCAGTCCAAGACCCACCCCCATCAACACCAGCCGCAGAATGAGCTGGGCCGGACCTTTCCAGCCGGCGGAGCGACGTGACGAACGACTGCTGCTCAACCTTTCAGCCGTGACTGTTCGGCAGAGATTAGGGGCGCTTGGCGCGGATGGCCCAGCGCAGTTGGCGCACCATTCCCCGCAGCAGAGCCACCTCCTCAGCGCGCACCGTGGCGCGTTGCAGCAGATCCCGCACCTTGGCCATGCGGGCGGCGGCGGTGTGCTCCAGCAGGAAACCGGCCTCCAGCAGCAGGTCAGTGGCGTCGTCAAGACAGGCTGAAAGCGCCTTGGCGGCTGCCGGGTCCGGCGATGGCGGCTCGATGCAGCGGGTTTCCGTGGTCCCGCTGTTGAGGCGGGCCAACTCATGCAGAACCACCGCCACGGCGTGGGAGAGATTCAGCGAGGGATAGGCCTCCCCGCTCTGCAGGCAGAGAACCCTCTGGCAGAGCCGCAGCTCACTGTTGCTGAGGCCGCGGTCTTCCCGTCCAAACACCAAGGCCACGGGGGCGTCTGAGTTGGAGCTGCTGCCATCGCTGGCCAGCAACCAACCCAGGGCCTGCTCGGGTGTTTGAAGGGGGATCTCGCCATGGTCCAGGCGTCCGCAACTGCCCACGGTGCGGCGGCAGTCATGGATGGCCGTCAGCAGGTCGGGAACCACCACGGCGCCCTGAAGCAGCGCCTGGCCGTGCACGGCCATCAGCATGGCCTCCTCGCTGAGGTGGTCACAGCGGGGGGCCACCAGCCGCAGCTCGCTCACCCCGAAATTGGCGCAGAGCCTTGCCACGCTTCCGATGTTCAGGGGGCCGGCCGGCTCCACCAGCACGACAACGGCATTCAAGGCAGCGGCTCAGCTGAGGGTGTGCAGGTAGGCCAGCAGGTCGGCCATCGATTGCGGTTCCATCTCAAAGCTCGGCATGGGGGGAGTTTCACCACTGATGATCTGGTGCACCAGAACGGGGTCTTTGAGTTGGTTGCTGACGCCCTGAAGTTGAGGGCCCACCAACCCCTGGCCGGCCAGGCCATGGCAGCCGGCGCAATTGATTCGGAACAGCTGGCCGCCGTGGTCAACGGCTCCCTGCAGCTCAAGGCTGGCCTTGATGTAGGGGTCCTGTTGGGCGCTGCCCAGTACCCAGAGCACCAGCACCACGCAGGCCGTGGCAGCCGACACCACGAGCGCGGCGATCAGGCCGCGACCCCGATCGCTCGAATCATTTGCATCAGCTGATGCCGATTCGGCCGCAATTCGTGACGGCTGGACCACAGACCCGGAGTTCCAATGAGAGAATTCTCCCTAATTCTGATTGCTGACGCGACGCGATGATCGAACCTTTGCTCTGCGGCATCGTTCTGGGTCTGATCCCCGTCACGCTGATGGGTCTATTCGTGGCGGCATGGAACCAGTACCGCCGTGGTGGTAGCGCTCTGGGGGGCTGAGCAGCATCACGCTGCTGATGCCGTAGCGGCGTTTATCCACCACTGTCCAATCTGAGCCCGGTTCTGGGTTCAGGTTTGAGCGGTGTTCACACACCACCAGAGAATCCTGGTGAAGCCAATTCCCCTCGGCAAGGGCGATCAGGCAGGGTTCGTAGAGGCCCTGGTCGTAGGGAGGGTCGAAATAGACGATGTCGAAGGGCTCCTGGCTCCAGCCCTTGCGCAGCCACGAGATCAGTTCCCGTCGTTCGGTGCGGATCTCCGGAGCCGGTGAACGGCTTGCCGCCACGACACTGAGGTTGCTGCGGCTGACGCGGATGCACTGCGGGTCTTGATCAACGGCCACCACACAGCGCGCCCCCCGCTGCAGGGCCTCACACCCCATCACGCCGCTGCCGCTGCAGAGGTCGAGCCAGCGACAGTCCTGCAGGTGCGGGGCAAGGATGTTCATCACCGCTTCGCGCACCCTGGAGGTGGTGGGCCGAGCCGTGCGACCCCCGGGGCTCAGCAGCCGTCGCCCCCCGCTGAGGCGCAGTTGCCCGCCACCGCTCATGGGCAGGGTGCAGCCCCGTTGCGCAGCCAGGTCAACCAGCGCTTTAGCATCTGTTCTCCAGCATCGGACGACTTCTCCGGATGGAACTGGCAAGCGCCGACGCGGCCCCGCCAGACCACAGCGGTCACCTCCTGATCGCCGAAGGGGGCCGAGGCCTTGAGGTCATTCCGATCGGTGGGAACAGCGGCGTAGCTGTGCACGAAATAGACCCACTCCGACGGGGCAACGCTGCTGAGCAGCGGGCAGCTGCCGTGATGCTTCAACGGAGCCCAGCCCATATGGGGGATGCGTTCGCCGCTGTTGCTGGGCAGGCGGTTCACCCGTCCGCCCAGGAGCCCGAGGCCTGGATCGCTGCCTTCATCGCTTTGCTCGAACAGCAATTGCAGGCCGAGGCAGATGCCGAGCAAGGGGCGATCCTCCTGGCCCCAGCGCAGCAGGTGGGGCACCAGTCCTGTGGCTCTGAGGTTGGCCATGGCCGGATCGAAGGAGCCGACCCCGGGCAGGATCAGCGCATCGACGCCCTCCAGATCATCGGCGTTATGGATAAGCGAGCAGCCCTGATCAAGCCGCTCGAGGCATTTCTCCACCGAGTGGAGATTGCCCATGCCGTAATCGATTAACCCGAGGTTCAGACTCAACCGGTTGATCTGTTCTGGAGACGGATTCAGAGGTACTTGGAAATGGTTCCTGACAGGGTTGCCTTGGGAACTGCCCCCACGACGGTGTCAACCTTCTGGCCGCCCTTGAACACCATCAGTGTCGGGATGCTGCGGATGCCGTACTGGCTGGCGACGTTGGGATTCTCGTCGGTGTTGAGCTTGAACACCTTGATCTGGCCGTCGAATTCCTTGGCGATCTCTTCGACGATAGGAGCCACCATGCGGCAGGGTCCGCACCAGGGTGCCCAGAAGTCCACGAGAACCGGCACTTCGCTCTGGAGCACGTCCTGCTCGAAGGATGCGTCGGTGACAGCAGCAGCGCTGGACATATGAGCAGGGGAATTTAGGGAGAATTTAGCAACGGTTTCGAGCGAAAACACAGCTCTTCCCTGCTGAGAAGGGAACTGTGACAGTCGCTCTCCACAAAGAGTGAAAGCCCGATCGCGCCGGGCCGGGAGGTGTGAGGAGTGTGTGGGCCGAAGCCCGCACAGCTCCAATTTAGCCCTGCCTTACTTGCCCATTCCGAGGTGCTGGGCCTTTTGGTAGACCTTGCCTTCCGTCAGCAGGGAGGGTGCCACGACCACCTCCACTTGCTGCATCTCTTTGATGGTTTGGGCGCCCAGGGTGCCCATGGATGTCTTCAGGCAGCCCAGCAGGTTGTGGGTGCCGTCGTCCAACTTGGCCGGGCCGCGCAGGATGCGTTCGATGCTGCCGGTGTTGCCCACATTGATGCGGGTGCCTCGGGGCAGCACCGGGCTTGGGGTGGCCATGCCCCAGTGGAAGCCCCGACCGGGAGCTTCCTCGGCACGGGCAATGGGGGAGCCGATCATCACGGCGTCGGCGCCGCAGGCGATGCACTTGCAGATGTCACCACCGGTGACGATGCCACCGTCGGCAACGATCGGCACGTAGCGACCGCTTTCCTTTTCGTAGTCGGCCCGGGCGGCAGCGCAGTCGGCCACTGCGGTGGCTTGGGGAATGCCCACACCGAGAACGCCACGGGAGGTGCAGGCGGCACCGGGGCCGATGCCCACCATTACGCCCGCTGCACCAGCCCGCATCAGCTGCAGGGCCACGTCGTAGGTGACGCAGTTGCCGATCACCACGGGAACGCCCATGTCGCGGCACAGGGCTTCCAGATCCAGGGTCTCCTGGCCTGCAGGGCCGGTGTGATCCGTGGAGACCACAGTGGCCTGCACGAAGAACAGGTCGGCTCCGGCTTCGGCGATGGCCTTGCCGAAACGCATGGCGGCCACCGGAGTGCCGCTAACGGCGGCGATGCCTCCCTGGGCCTTGATGTCCTGGATGCGTTTGCGGATCAGCGCCTCCTGAACCGGCTGGCTGTAGATCTCCTGCATCAGCGGGACGAACTCGTCCTTGCCGACGGCGGCGATGCGATCCAACACCTGGTTGGGGTCTTCGTAGCGGGTCTGAACACCCTCAAGGTTCAACACGCCGAGGGCGCCCAGTTGGGACAGGCGAACGGCCATGCCCACGTCCACCACGCCGTCCATGGCGCTGGCGATGATCGGGATCTCGCGCTCGATGCCGCCCAGGGTCCAACGGGTATCGGTGACCTCGGGGTCCACCGTGCGACCCCCAGGCACCAGGGCGATTTCATCGATTCCGTAGGCCCGGCGAACGGTCTTGGAGCGTCCGAGCTGAATGTCCACCGCGCGACTTCAATAAAGTCAGATCAAGCTACCAATCGGGATGATCGGCTCAGCTTGATCGGGTCAGCTCGATCGGCCCGTCACGCGGGTCCAGGTGGAGCGGGCACCCTTGATGAAGTTGTCCCGATCGCTGTTGCGGATCAGGTTGCGCAGGGCGAAGTTCACCAGCCAGATCACGCCGGCCAGCTCAAGCAGGCCTGGCACCAGAGGGATGCTGTTGATGGTGCTGAGCACGCCGGAGTAAACCGTCGCCACCAGGCTGAAGACGATCAGGCCGCCTATCACCCGCAGCGGCAGCTGGGCTTTGGTCCAGAGCTCCGCCAGATCGTTCTGCTCGAGCCAGTCCTTCACCTTGCCCACCAGCAGCTCCCATTCGCCGCCGTCTTCATCGGCGCTCTCCTGAGCAGGGATCGACACGGTGGAGGCGATTACCGGGTCTGCTGTTGGAGCGGGGGTTGGTGCCGGAGTCGGAGCCGGTGTTGGTGCTGGCGTGGGTGCCGGAGTTGGCTCAGGTTCCGGCGTTGCGGCGGGCGTGGGCTCCGGTGTGGGGGTGGGGTCGCTGCCTGGGGTTTCGGCTTCAGGGCGCGGCTCGTCGACAGGACCCATCACGTCAGTTGAAAGCGTTCGACAGTTTATCCGGATTTTTCTGCTCTCACCACCGTCCGAGATAGACTGACAAAGGACGTCTGATGCACGTATGACGGATTCTGTGGGGCCTGGCGGCGGCGGTCCCGGCGATTCCGACGATCGGATCATTCAGACGGACCTGCGCAACGAGATGTCGCGCTCCTACTTGGAGTACGCGATGAGCGTGATCGTTGGTCGGGCCCTGCCCGATGCCCGCGATGGCCTCAAGCCGGTGCATCGCCGGATCCTGTACGCGATGTACGAGCTGGGCCTCACCAGCGACAGGCCCTACCGCAAGTGCGCCCGTGTGGTGGGCGAAGTGCTCGGTAAATATCACCCCCACGGCGACACCGCTGTGTACGACGCCCTGGTGCGCATGGCCCAGGACTTCTCCATGTCGATGCCCCTGATCGATGGGCACGGCAACTTCGGTTCGGTGGACAACGACCCGCCGGCGGCCATGCGATACACCGAATCGCGGTTGCAGGCGCTCACCACCGACAGCCTCCTGGAGGACATTGAGGCCGAGACCGTTGATTTCGCCGACAACTTCGATGGCTCCCAGCAGGAGCCCACGGTGCTGCCGGCGCGGATTCCGCAGCTGCTGCTGAATGGTTCGGCGGGCATCGCCGTGGGGATGGCGACCAACATCCCGCCCCACAACCTCAACGAACTGATTGATGGCTTGCTCGCGTTGATCGCGAACCCGGAGATCAGCGATCAGGAGCTGATCCAGCTGATCCCTGGACCGGACTTCCCCACCGGCGGTCAGATCCTGGGCCGTGAAGGCATCCGTGAGACTTACCTGGGTGGCCGCGGCTCGGTGACGATGCGCGGCGTGGCCAACATCGAAACGATCGAGGCCCCGGGGCGTCCCGATCGCGATGCGGTGATCATCACCGAGTTGCCGTACCAGACCAACAAAGCGGCGCTGATCGAGCGCATCGCAGAGCTGGTCAACGACAAGAAGCTCGAGGGCATCTCCGACATCCGCGACGAGAGCGACCGCGACGGCATGCGGATCGTTGTGGAGCTGCGCCGCGACGCCTACCCGCAGGTGGTGCTGAACAACCTGTTCAAGCTCACTCCGCTGCAGAGCAACTTCAGTGCCTACATGCTGGCGCTGGTGAACGGTGAGCCGATCCTGCTCACTCTGCGCAAGATGCTCGAGGTGTTCCTCGACTTCCGCGTCGAGACGATCGAGCGCCGCACCCGCTATCTGCTGCGCAAGGCCGAAGAGCGCGACCACATCCTGCTGGGCCTGCTGCTGGCCCTCGATCAGCTCGATCCGATCATTGCCCTGATCCGGGCTGCACCCGACACGGCCACGGCCCGGCAACAGCTGCAGGATCGCCATGGCCTGTCCGACATCCAGGCCGACGCCATCCTGCAGATGCAGCTGCGTCGTCTCACCGCTCTTGAGGCCGACAAGATCCGGCTCGAGCACGAGGATTTGGTCACCAAGATCGCCGACTACAAGGACATCCTTGGCCGGCGTGAGCGGGTGTTCGGGATCATCCAGGACGAGCTCGGCCAGCTGCGGGAGCGCTACCCGACGCCGCGCCGCACCGAAATCCTCGATCTCGGCGGTGGCCTGTCTGACATTGACCTGATCGCCAACGAGCGGTCGGTGGTGCTGCTCACCGAGACCGGCTACCTCAAGCGGATGCCGGTGAGTGAATTTGAAGCCACCAGCCGCGGCACCCGTGGCAAGGCGGGCACCCGCAGCCAGGGTGAAGATGCGGTGAAGCTGTTCATCAGCTGCAACGACCACGACACCCTGGTGCTGTTCAGCGACCGTGGTGTGTCGTACGCCCTGCCCGCCTACCGCGTGCCCCAGTGCAGCCGTGCGGCCAAGGGAATGCCGGTGGTGCAGCTGCTGCCGATCCCCCGGGAAGAAGCGATCACCACGTTGATTCCCGTGTCGGAATTCAGCGACGACACCGACCTGGTGATGCTCACCCGAGGTGGCTTCATCAAGCGCACCCGCCTTTCGGCTTTCAGCAACATCCGCTCCAATGGCCTGATCGCCATCAACCTGGAGGAAGGCGACGCCCTCACTTGGGTGCGCCTGGCCGTCCCCGGTGACAGCGTTTTGATCGGCTCCAAAGCCGGGATGACCATCCACTTCCGCCTCAGCGATGAGGAATTGCGGCCACTGGGGCGCACGGCCCGCGGCGTGCGGTCGATGAACCTGCGCGAGGGCGATGCCCTCGTGAGCATGGATGTGCTTCCGGTGGAACTTGCCGATCAGGTGGCCGCCAGTGCCGACGATGAAGAGGATGCCGCCAGCGAGGGCCCCTGGGTGCTCGTGGCGTCGGCCTCCGGTCTGGGCAAGCGAGTTCCGGTGACGCAATTCCGTTTGCAAAAGCGGGCCGGCATGGGTCTTCGCGCAATGAAGTTCCGCACCGACTCTGACGAGCTGGTGGGGCTGAGCGTGCTCGGTGCCGGCGAAGAGCTGCTGCTGGTGAGTGAGAAAGGGGTGATCGTGCGCACCAGCGCCGATGCCATTCCACAGCAGTCCCGTGCTGCTACGGGGGTGCGTCTGCAGAAGCTCGACAAGGGCGACCGGCTTCTGAAGGTGGTGCTGGTGCCGCCGGAAGCCGAGGACGATTCCGCTGACGACACGTCGAACGACAGCGACTCGAGTGACACCGAAGCGGCTAACACTGAAAACAACGCTCAGGACAGCTGACCTTGCCTGAGCCGGTTGATGTGCTGGTGCTGGGGGGCGGTCCTGCTGCCCTCTGCATCGCTTCGGAACTGAACAAACGGGGTGTGGCTGTTGCTGGCATCGCCCCGGATCCGGTCGACGATCCCTGGCCGAACACCTACGGCATCTGGGCCGATGAGCTCAAAGTGGTGGGGCTTGAGCAGCTGCTGGAGCACCGCTGGAGCGACACCGTCAGTTATTTCGGTGAAGGTGGATCAACGGCTCAGGATCAGAGCCATGCCCACGGGATCGACTACGGCCTGTTCGATCGGGCGGCTCTGCAGCGCTATTGGCTGGAGCGGGCTGAGGGTGTGGTCTTTCATCAAGACACCGTTGAGCGGGTGGAGGTGAATGGTGCAACCACCAACGTGTGTTGCGCATCAGAAACCACCCTGCAGGCGCGGTTGGTGATTGATGCTTCCGGTTCGCGCACGCCCCACATTCGCCGCCCCGATCAGGGACCGGTGGCAGGCCAGGCGGCCTATGGCGTGGTGGGGCGTTTCTCCAAACCACCAATCGAGAAAGGTCGGTTTGTGTTGATGGACTACCGCTGCGATCACCTCAGCGAGGAGCAGCGCAGCGAACCGCCTACGTTTTTGTATGCGATGGATCTGGGCGATGGGGTGTTCTTCGTAGAGGAAACCTCACTCGCCTTGGCACCAGGTGTTCCCTACGACGTGCTCGAACAACGGCTGCAGCAGCGCCTGGATCTTCGCGGCGTGGAGATCACCGAGGTGATCCACGAAGAGTTCTGCCTCTTCCCGATGAACCTGCCGCTGCCGGATCGCAGCCAGCCGGTGCTGGCCTTTGGTGGTGCGGCGAGCATGGTGCATCCGGCCTCGGGCTACATGGTGGGATCGCTGCTTCGGCGGGGGCCTGATCTAGCCCAGGCTTTAGCCGAAGCTCTCGCTAATCCAAGCCTTGGTTCAGCGGCTTTGGCGCAACGGGGCTGGCAAGCGCTTTGGCCGATCGAATTGCTGCTGCGCCATCAGCTTTATCAGTTCGGTTTGGGCCGTTTGATGGGCTTCAACGAAGCGTTGCTGCGCACCCACTTCGCCACCTTCTTTTCATTGCCCCAAGAGGAGTGGTTTGGCTTCCTCACCAACACCCTGCCGTTGCCGCGCTTGATGGGGGTGATGCTGCGTTTGTTTGCCTTATCCCCCTGGGAATTGCGGCGGGGATTGGTGCTGGGGGCGGCGAAGGATCAGGCGCCGCGTTTTTGAGATCGTTTCGGGAAAGACCCGATCCCTCAGTTGAGGGAGCGATGAACATCCACGCCTCCCTCAACTGAGGGAGGCGTTTGTCTATGCGCGCGGCGCAGAAGGCTGAGCAGCGGGCTCCAGCGGAGCCCAGTCCAACGGCTGAATCAGCGGGAACAGGCGGTCGTCCGCCTGCACCTCCTCAAGCCAGCCCTCCGGTAGTTCGCTGGTTCCGTCGATCGCCTGCATCAACTGCCAGAAGCGGCCCAGGTGGCGTTGCACCCGTTCTTTGGCCAGTTCGGTTGTGGTGCCGGCCCGCAGGATGAAGCTCCAATCCGACGACTGCGCCAGCAATAGTTCCCGCGCCGCCTGCTGCAGCCACTGCATCGCCTGCTCGCTGCCCACGCCGCGGCTGCAGCGCTGCACCATCGCGGCGCTGGCTTTTTCCCACTCAGGAATGATCCAGGCGTTGCTGTCGTTCAGCCAGTAGTCGTGATAGCCCCCTTGCCCCCAGCTCGAGGGGCAGGGATCGCAGAGCTGAAGCTGGCCAACGTTGTTCAGCACATCGCGCAGCCGGGTGAAGCTCACCCCTTCCTGAGGTGCCTGCTGAAACAGCTGGCTCAGAAAAGCCGGGCCTTCAAACCACCAGTGGCCAAACAGTTCGGCATCGAAGGGGGCCACCAGCAGGGGGGAAACGTCCATGGCAGCGCCGAGCTGATCCAGTTGCCGCCGGCGGCCCTGCAGGTAATCGGCTGCATGCTCTTTCACCCGTTCAGCTGCCACCCCTGGTTCGTAGGGGCGTTTGCGGTCCAACGGCGCGCTGTGGTCGGTCACCCGATGCAGCTTCAGGCCGAGCGGTCGCGGCTGGTCGAGCCCCAGGGGTTTGAGCTCCTCGATCGGCAGGTCCCAGCCCAGATCCCGGTGGAACTCGCGGTAGTGGGGATCGCCGGGGTAGCCGTCCTTGGCCGACCACACCGGCAGCGTGCCGTCACTGTCGCGTCCGAAGAAGGCCACCCCATTGCGGCTGCAGATCGGGGCGTACACCCCATAGCGGGGCCTGGGCCGGCCGTGCAGCAACCCATGCCCATCCAGCACGGCGTAGCGCAGCCCCGCATCGCGCATCCAGCGATCCAGGCCCTCGTAATAGGCGCATTCTGGCAACCAGATCCCCAAGGGGCGTTCGCCCACGAGGCGTTGGTGTTCCCGTACCGCCGTGCGCAGTTGCCCGCGCACCGCTTCCGGGTGATGGCGCAGCAGGGGCAAATAGCCGTGGGTAGCGCCGCAAGTGAGCAGGTCCACCACCCCCAATCTCTGCAGAGCAGCGAAGCGCTGGATCAGGTCGCCGTCGCAGCTCTGCCAGGCCCGCCGGTGCCGCTCGATCGTGGCCGCCAGGTGCTCGGCGCCTGCGCGCAGGGATGGGTCGGCCTTCGGCAGCAGATCCAGCCGTTCGTTCAGCCACTGGGGAAAGCGCTGCTTGAGGTCTTGATCGCTGAGCAGTGACAGCAGCGTCGGCGATAGGCCGATGGTGAGCTTGGGCTGCTGGTGGGGGTCGGCGCTGGCCAGCTCCAGCGTTTCCAGCAGCGGCAGATAACACTCGATCAGGGCCTGGAAAAACCAGTCCTCCTCCAAGGAGCCAGGTTGTGCCGATCGCACGTAGGGCAGATGGGCATGCAACACCAGGGCGACAGCGCCTTTGGTCACGAACAAGCCCAAACGGTGGCTGAATTTAATCCGATTCTCCCTCGGGGGCTGAACTAAGATGGGTTAACTCATAGTCATTCCGACTAAGACCTCCGCTGGAGCCCCTTCCATGGCCAAGGACCCCGGTCGCGTCCTGATTTTTGACACCACCCTTCGGGATGGTGAGCAGTCGCCCGGGGCGAGCCTCAACCTGGAGGAAAAGCTGGCCATTGCCCAGCAGCTGGCGCGGCTCGGTGTGGATGTGATCGAGGCGGGGTTCCCCTTCGCCAGCCCCGGGGATTTCGCTGCCGTGCAGCGGATCGCCCAGCAGGTGGGTGGCGACAACGGCCCGATCATCTGTGGTCTGGCCCGTGCCTCAAGGGCCGACATCAAGGCCTGCGCCGATGCCGTGGCGCCAGCCCCGCGTCGCCGCATTCACACCTTCATCGCCACCAGCGACATCCACCTCGAGCACAAGCTGCGCAAGAGCCGTGCCGATGTGCTCGGCATCGTCCCCGAGATGGTGAGCTACGCCCGCTCTCTTGTGGAGGATGTTGAGTTCTCCTGTGAAGACGCCGGCCGCAGCGATCCGGAGTTCCTTTACGAGGTGATTGAGGCGGCGATTGCTGCGGGTGCCACCACGATCAACATTCCCGACACCGTCGGCTACACCACCCCCTCGGAGTTCGGTGCGCTGATCGCTGGCATCAATCAGCATGTTCCCAACATCGGCGATGCCGTGATCTCGGTGCACGGCCACAACGATCTCGGTCTGGCCGTGGCCAATTTCCTTGAGGCCGTCAAGAACGGCGCCCGTCAGCTCGAATGCACGATCAACGGCATCGGCGAACGGGCCGGCAATGCCTCCCTCGAGGAGTTGGTGATGGCGCTGCACGTGAGGCGTCGTTACTACAACCCCTTCTTTGGCCGGGAGGAGGACAGCCCCACGCCACTAACGGCCGTGCGCACCGAAGAGATCACCAAGACCTCACGGCTGGTCTCCAATCTCACCGGCATGGTGGTGCAGCCGAACAAGGCCATCGTTGGTGCCAATGCCTTCGCCCATGAATCCGGCATCCACCAGGACGGCGTTCTCAAGAATCGGCTCACCTACGAAATCATCGACGCCCAGACGGTGGGCTTGTCCGACAACCGCATCTCCCTCGGCAAGCTGAGCGGCCGCAGTGCCGTTCGCGCTCGACTGGAGGAGCTGGGCTACGACCTCACCCGTGAGGATCTCGATGAGGCCTTTGCCCGCTTCAAGGAACTCGCGGATCGCAAGCGCGAGATCACCGACCGTGATCTGGAGGCGATCGTCAGCGAACAGGTGCAGCAGCCGGAAGCCCGCTTCCAGCTCAAGTTGGTGCAGGTCAGCTGCGGCAGCAGCCTGCGCCCCACCGCCACCGTCACCCTTTCGGATGAAGAGGGCAGTGAAACCACGGGCTCGGCAGTGGGCACCGGTCCGGTGGATGCCGTCTGCCGTGCCCTGAATGATCTGGCGGGTGTGCCCAATGAATTGATCGAGTTTTCGGTGAAGTCGGTCACCGAGGGCATCGATGCCATGGGCGATGTGACCATTCGCCTGCGCCGCAACGGTGCGCTCTATTCCGGTCACGCTGCCGACACCGATGTGGTGGTGGCGGCGGCCATGGCCTTCGTGAACGCCCTCAATCGCCTGGTGGCCGGAGAGGAGCGCCAGTCATTGCATCCGCAGAAGGATCCTGTTGTTCTGGAGACCCGACCGACGCTCTAGAGCCGACGCCATGCGCACCTCCACCGCCAAGGCCGTTCAGCTGGTGCTGCTGATTCTTCTGGCGCTGCTGGTGCTCACGCCCTTGCTCTGGTTGGTGAGCACCTCGCTCAAGGGCCCGGCGGAAGACATCTTCAGCAGTCCACCGGCGTTGCTGCCCGCCCAGCCGAGCCTCGATGCCTACGTGAGGCTGTTTCAGGACAATCCCCTCACCAACTATCTGTTCAACAGCACCGTGGTGAGTGGCCTGGCGGTGCTGGCCAACCTGCTGTTCTGCTCCCTGGCCGCCTACCCCCTGGCCCGGCTGCGCTTCGCCGGCCGGGGCCTGGTGCTGGGGTTGGTGGTGGCCACGATCCTGATCCCGTTTCAGGTGGTGATGATTCCGCTGTATCTGCTGATGGTGCAGCTGGGGCTGCGCAACACCCTGCTGGCCCTGGTGATTCCCCAGGCGGCCACAGCCTTTGGCCTTTATCTGCTGCGCCAGAGCTTCCTGGGTGTCCCCAAGGAGCTGGAGGAGGCGGCACGCATCGATGGCTGCAGCCGCCTGGGGGAATGGTGGAACGTGATGATTCCCGCCGCAAAAGCCGATCTCATCACCCTGGCGATGTTCGTGTTCATCGGCACCTGGAGTGATTTCCTCTGGCCGCTGGTGATCCTCGACGACCCGTCCCTCTACACCTTGCCTCTGGGGTTGCAGCAGCTCTCCAGCAGCTTTTCGCTGGATTGGCGGATCGTTGCCGCCGGCTCGGTGGTCTCAATCCTGCCGGTGTTGGTCTTGTTCGTGCTCTTGCAGCGCTTCATCCTGCCCAATGCCAGCGGGGATGCGGTGAAGGGGTGAAGCGGCCGAGGTGCGCATGGCCGAGAAGGCGTCCATGCGTTCCTGCATCACACCCATCTGTTGGCTGAGCAGCTCACTGTGGGCGCGGTTCGGTGTGCGCTCCTCCAGCTGATCGATCCGCTCCTGCAGCGCATGGATGCGTTGGTTGTGCTGCCGCAAACCCTGCAGCAGGGCCACCACCAGAACACTCACCAGCGCCAGGCTGCCGCAGCTGATCAGTTTCAACAGCATGCAACCTCCCTACTTGGGTCGATGCTGACTTGAATGGGAGCACGCAACAAGTGGTGCAGGGATGTCTCTCGAGGATCTGGATCGGTTTCTCACGCTTCGCGACAGCGACCCTGATCTGGCCAAGGCCCTCGCGCAGCCCATGGATCTTGAGCGGTTTCTCGGGCTCGCTGCCGAGCACGGCTCTGCCCTGAGTGAGGCGGATGTCTTCGCTGCCCAGCAGCGTGAACACCACGCGCGAACGGCAGCTGAGCTTCAGAAGGATCAAGCTGCCGAATCACGCCGCCTGCGCAATTTCATCCACGGCTGATCACCACCACGTTTCAGTTCACAGATCAGTCCACAGATCCAGTCACTGATCCAGCTTCACCACGTCTGGTGCTTCTCCGAACACCTCGCGGATCCAAAGGGCGTGTTTCACAGCGCCATCGTGGCTGTGAAAAATCCATGCCCTGTCGAGGTCGGCTTGGCTCTCGATGCGTTGGTCCACGGCATTGATGCCGAGGTAGCCGCCCTCCGAGCAGGACCGCAGCACATAGCGTTCGGCGTACTTGCTGAGCATCGGCTGAGCGGGCTATTTCTTCTCGCTAGCGATGCGGTTGCGCGGCTTTGGTCGTTCTGCGGAATTGCTTTTAGTTTTCTTCCTTGAGGGTTAAGAGGGTTTGTTGTTGCCAGCCCAACCCCATCGGTGCGGCAAAGCGGCTTTGATGCCCGCCCTCCCGGAACCAGGGGGTGCTGAGGGCCTCGATCTCCAGTTCGTCCGGGTTGAGCGACCAGGTGTCCTGCAGGTAGCGGCGCAGCTGCTCCGGCTCGGGCGGCCCGGGCAGTTGCCAGTGCACCACGGCCAACTGCCCAGGCCGTGAGCGGAGAATCGCCAGGCGGTGATTCGGATCACCATCGTTGGCGGGCTGAATCGATTCCTCCAGCCGCTCATCGCAGACGTAGAGCCGCAGCGGAGCACTGCCATCGGCCTGGGGAAGTGGATATTTGTTGAGATACAGGGCCCGTGCTTTTTGAAACGCTGCCCCCGGAGCCTTCACCATCAAGGCGTTGTAGGCCTGCTGCAGCTGTTCACTCATGCCCTTTGCGTCCCGTTGCTGGCTCCAGTGTGGGAATGCCGCTGGGTCGGGACCATGGGAAGATGGTGACACTTCCGGGATTGGACTGCGATGGCCAAGCATCGCTCCCGCTACCGGTTGGTTGGCCTCGACGGTCAGCCGCATCCGGTGCTCGACGCCCCTTACGACACGTTGGAACTGGCCATAGCTGATGCCAGCGATTGGTGCACGGGACAAGGGTCCCGCTGTTCCATGGGTCAGCAGGGCATTGCGGTTGAAGTGCGAACCGACAGCGGCAGTTGGCGCACCATCGACTACCCCGTCAGTTGCTTGAGCCGATCCAGTTCGATGGCGGGCTGATGTGGGTCAGCGTTGACCTCTGCGTGGTGCCGATCGGTGTGGGCGTCAGTCTTTCGCCCTCCATCGCCGCCTGTGAGCGGGTGATCGCCGCCACGGGCCTAACCCACCAGCTGGGTCCCAATGGCACAGCGATCGAAGGCCCGTGGGACGAGGTGATGGACTGTGTGCGCGCGTGTCATGCCGAGTTGCACGGCATGGGAGCCCTGCGTCTTTACACAACGCTCAAGCTCAACACCCGCACCGATCGGCAGCAGTCGTTTGCTGAGAAGGTCACGTCCGTGGAGCAGCTGCTTGACGACTGAAAATCTGTAGAACTTCGGTGGGAATCAAGCCAGCTTGAGCCGATCTTGAGACCAATGAGATTGTTCTGTGGTCCCTGGCTTGATGGGTCGCCGTTTCAGGGCTGCGCTGTTGGTTCTGCTGGTGTTGCAGCTCACGGGCAGTGCTGTTCAAGCCTCAACCTGGGATCGCATCGCCAGTTACCTGCGGCTGCTGCAGCGGGCGGGCGTGAAGGCCCTGGTAGCGCCCGACTGCCCTTTGGGCTTGCTTGGGGCCTTCCATGAGGGTAAGCAGGCCCTGTTGATGTGCGGCAACAACCTGCCTGACGATCCCGCCGTGGTTTGGGTGGTGCTGGCCCATGAATCAGCCCATGTGATGCAGTCGTGCCATGGCGGCAACCTGATGCCGGCGGCCTTGCTCAGCCGTGAGGTGGAGCTGGCCCGCCAGCAGGAGCCCAATCCTTTTCACGAGTTGCAGTTGTATCACTCCAGCCAGCATCACGTTGAGGCGGAAGCCCGGCTGATTCAGGCCCTGCCCGCGGAGCAGGTGGTGGCCTTGTTTGAAAAACACTGCGCCCAGCGGCTCTCCCCTTGAAGCTGCTGATCCAGGACCCGTGGCTGATGGCGGTCGACAAGCCCGCCGGCCTGCTGAGCCAACCGGGCCTGGGGCCCGAGCAAAGCGATTCCGTGATCACCCGCCTGCAGCAGCAGGACCAAAGCCTGCGCCTGGTTCACCGCCTGGACCGCGACACCTCGGGGGTGCTGCTCTTGGCCCGAAGCGCTGACGCCCTGCGCCGCTTGAGTGCCCTGTTTGCTGAACGGCGGATCAACAAGCTGTATCAGGCGGATGTGGAGGGGGAACTCCATGGCCGCGGTTGCATCGCCAGCCCTTTGGCGCGCCTGTCGCGCCAACCGCCGCGCTACGGCAGCCACCCCGAGGGACGTCTGGCGCTGACGATCTGGAGAGCCCGCGCCGCTGGTGCTCACAGCACGCGGCTCTGGCTGCGTCCCCTCACGGGGCGCTCCCATCAGCTGCGGGCCCATCTGGCCGAACGGGGCCATCCCATCGTGGGCGATCCCATCTATGGGGATGCCGGCCGTTCCTGCCGCTTGCATCTGCATGCCCAGGCTCTGAGCTTTCGCCATCCCTTCACCCAGCAACGCGTCCGTTTGATCGCGCAGGAGGCTCCCTTTGCCACTGAGTGCTGAACTCGTGAGTGCTGAACGCAGACGCTGCAGTCAGCGTCGGGCGGGGATTGGATAGGGGATGCGGCGGTGGCGCATCCGCCGCCACACCTGCACGAAGGCACGAATCACCAGTTCCACTTCGCTGCGGTTGAGGCTGCTTTTGCGCAGTTGTCCATCCCGCTGCCGCGCTTCCACAATCCGCCGCACCGTGTCCACCGCCTGGGCATCGGAGGTGTCGGGGGGGAGTGATCGAAGCGCCGCTTCACAGCCGTCGGCCAGCATCAGGATCGCCGTTTCTTTGGAGCGGGGTACCGGGCCCCGGTAACGGAAGCGGCGCTCCTCAACGGCTCCGCCGCGCTCCTGGGCCTTGTGCAGGAAGTAGCCCATTTTCAAGGTGCCCTGGTGCTCAGGGATGAAATCGGCGATGGGCCGGGGCAGGCGGTGGCGCCGCGCCAGCTTCAGCCCCTCATCCACATGGGCTTGAAGCACCGCCGCACTCGCCTGGGGGTCATCCAGCGCGTCGTGGGGATTGGGGCCATCCTTCTGGTTCTCGATGAACCAGTCCGGCGCATGCAGTTTGCCCACGTCGTGGTACAGCGAACCGGTCCGGATCAGATCCACATCCGCACCTATCGCCCGCGCCCCTTCCTCCGCCAGGCCGCAGATCATCAGGGTGTGTTCGAAAGTTCCCGGGGCTTCGCAGGAGAGGCGGCGCAGTAGAGGGCGCTCCTGGTCGGCCAGTTCCAGCAGCCGCGCCCGGGTGAGCAGGCCAAAGGAGCCCTCGAGCATCGGGATCAGCAGCAGGCTGAACATCTGTAGAACGCCGAGCACAAAGGAATCGGTGGCCAGTTCATCCAGGCTTGGATTCAGATTTCCCCAGAGCCGCAGGCCGGTGATCGGTTGCATCTGCAGCAGCAGCCACTGCCCCATAAAGGCGCCGATCGGCAGCAGCACCGTGAGTTGAAGCAACTGGCCGCGGCTGCGCTGACGACCTGCGATCAAGGCCCCAGCGGCGGCCACCGTTGCCGCCACAATCAGGCGACCGTCCCCCAACCCCTGGACGGGTTCTGGCCAGAGCAGAGCGGCCACCCCCATCCAGACCAAGCCGCAGCCGGTGCCGAGGCCTTCCGCCAGCACCAGGGTGGGCGCCACCAGCACAGCCAGAGGGCTCACGGAGCTTTTGAACCAGAGCTTGGCTCCCTGCACCAAAAGCAGCAGGCCCACCGCCAGCAGCGCATGGCGCACCTCCAGGCCAGGCCGTTCACGCCGCATCACCAGAAGCATCACGGCGCAGGCTGCAGCGGCTTCAACAAACCTTTGGAACCAGATCAACGGTTGGGGTTCGCGGCGCACGCGGCCGAAATAATCCAGCACGTCGTAGGCCTGGGGACTGATCAGCTCGCCCTTGCGGGTGATCAGATCCCCCTTGCGCACCTCGATCGTGGGAATGGCCTGTTTGGTCAGCTGTTCCTCGATCAGCTGCTTGCTCAGGTTCGGGTCCGTGCGCAGGTTGGTGCTGCCGCGCATGGCGCTGGTGAGCACCTTGCCGGCCAGGGTGCGCGCCGCCTCTGGCTGCAGGGCAACCGCCTTGAGTTGCTGGTCGGCGGCCTTGCGCAATTGCTCAATGGCCAGGTTGCTCACAAGCCCTTGGCTGAGCATGCGATCAGCGGTGCTGCGCACCGCTTTATCCCAGGCCAGATGCTCCCATTCGCTGCGTCGTTCCAGCCACCTTTTCTCTTGATCAGACAGGTTCACCGGCCCGATCCGGTCTCCAGATCCGGTGTTGGTGACCTCCTGCAGTTGCAGCAGTTGTTGCTCGAGCCGTTGTTTGAGTGCTTGGGTCTGCTCCTGATCGATCACCTGCACCACCGATCGCGCCACCAGCGAGGCCCGCTGCTGCTCGAGGGCGGTGCTGTCCTGCACCAGTGCATCCTTTGGAGCGATGGCTTCAAACGGGGCCACTGATCCGGGTTGAAGTTTTGGCTTGATCAGCCAGGGCAGGCTTGAGGCTGCGGCCACGGAAAGGCACAGCAGCAGCACAACAAAGGTTTGCAGTCGCGTCCAGCGCAGCAGGCGTCGCCCTGGGCCTTCGAGCCGCACCCAGTTCCGCCAAAGGCTGCTCAGCCGTGGAACACGAACCAAAAAGGACCCTGTAGCGGCTTAACGCTAGCTCTCCTCAGAGGGCATGCTGGAGGGAGTGCATGGGAATGCCATGGCCCTGCGTTTGGACGGCAAGGTGCTGGCAAGGGATGTGGAGCATCGTCTTCAAACCCTGATCGAACGGCGTCTGGCCGAGGCGGGGCGACCGCCGGGCTTGGCGGTGCTGCGGGTTGGTGATGATCCCGCCAGCGCCGTCTACGTCGCCAACAAGGAAAAAGCCTGTGCTCGGATCGGGGTGGCCAGCTTTGGTGATCACCTCCCCGGCGACACGCCTCCAGCGCAGGTGCTTCAGACGATTGAACGGCTGAATGCCAACCCTGCAGTGGACGGGATCCTCCTGCAGCTGCCTCTTCCTGCTGGCCTCGATGAGGGGCCGCTGCTGATGGCCATTGATCCTGAAAAGGATGCCGATGGTCTGCACACCCTCAATCTCGGACGGCTGCTCAAAGGGAAGCCGGGCCCGCGCAGCTGCACCCCCGCCGGGGTGATGGCGATGCTGCGCAGCAATGGCATCGATCCTGCGGGCAAGCGCGCCGTGGTGATCGGCCGCAGCATTCTCGTGGGGCAGCCGATGGCCTTGATGCTTCAGGCCGCCAACGCCACCGTCACCATCGCCCACTCCCGCACGGCCGATCTGGCGGCTCACACCCGCGAAGCCGACATCCTCGTGGTGGCAGCAGGCCGTCCTGAGTTCATCGGGGCCGAGCACGTGCGGCCGGGAGCTGCGGTGGTGGATGTGGGCATCCACCGCAAGCCGGAAGGCGGACTGTGCGGGGATGTTCGTGCGGCTGAAGTCGAGTCGATCGCTGCTGCGCTCTCGCCCGTGCCCGGAGGTGTGGGACCGATGACGGTGACGATGCTTCTGGTGAACACCGTTGTGGCTTGGAGCAGACGCCACAACCTTGACCATGATTTGGACGATCTCGTGCACTGATCGGTTCCATGGCGCTGCACTGGCTGTTCCCCACCCCCGTTCTGCAGGTGGACCTTGAGCCGGATAACGCCACAGCCGCAGCCATGCAGCAGCAGCTGGAGCAGTTCGATGCCCAGGTGTATCAGCACCCTGAGTTCAGCGATCGCAATAACCTCACCGGAGATCTGCTGGGCCATGCCGGCCTGGATCAGTTGCATCGCATGGATGCGTTCCAGTGGCTGAACGGGCAGTTGGCTGAGCACGTTTCGGCCTATCTCCGTGCGCTGTTGGGCCCGTAGCACGGTCTTGTGGCCCACATCCAGAAGGTCTGGCCTGTGGTGTGTGCGAGGAATGGCGGAACGGTGGATCTGCACAGACACCGCAACGCCCAGTTGAGCGAGGTGTTCTACGTGTTGACGGATCCTGCGAACGAGAGCGGGGAGCTGGAATTTGAGGCGCCCGACGATTACTTCAGCCATGTGATGGCGATTCCCTACCGCGATGCGGCGGTTTCCGGTGGGGTGTTTGCGCCGTTATCCCACCGTCTTCTGCTGTTCCCTTCGGACCTGCGCCATCGGGTGCTCCCCTATGAGGGAAGCAGCCCCCGCTATTCGGTGTCCTACGACCTGGCCATCACCACGGCGCCGGGCAAGGGACGCGAGATGCGAACACCCCATCCGATGGATTGGGTTCCCCTCGGCAGCTAAGGGCTCGGCCTGAGAGAATCCCGCCAGCCAGGGTCCACCCATGAGCGCCGAGTTCGATTTCAAGGCCTATCTCGGCAAGGCCAAAGAGCGGGTGGAATCGGCCCTCGATGGATCGCTCGGTCCGGAGCGGCCGGAGTCCCTCCGGGAAGCGATGCGCTATTCGCTGCTTGCCGGTGGCAAGCGCCTGCGCCCGATTCTCTGCCTTGCCGCCTGCGAGCTGGCAGGCGGGGAAGCGACGCAGGCCCTGCCCACGGCGGTGGCGCTGGAAATGATCCACACCATGTCGTTGATCCATGACGACCTGCCGGCCATGGATGACGACGACCTGCGCCGTGGTCGACCCACCAACCACAAGGTGTACGGCGAAGCCGTGGCCATCCTTGCCGGTGATGCCCTGCTGACCCGCGCCTTCGAAATGGTGGCGCTGCGCAGTCCGGATGTGCCGGCTGAGCGTCTGCTCAAGGTGGTGGGAGAACTGTCGTTGGTGGCCGGCGCCCCTGGCCTAGTGGGCGGCCAGGTGGTGGATCTGGAAAGCGAAGGCAAGGAGGTGGATCTTGAAACCCTCGAATACATCCACCTCCACAAAACCGGAGCCCTGTTGAGTGCCTGTGTGATCACCGGAGCGATGATCGGCGGCGCCGATGAGGCGCTGATCAAGTCCCTGCGCACCTACGCCAGGGGGATCGGCCTCGCCTTCCAGATCATCGACGACATCCTCGATATCACCGCCAGCAGCGAGGTGCTCGGCAAAACCGCCGGCAAGGACCTCATCGCCGACAAGACCACCTATCCCAAGCTTCTCGGGCTCGACGAGTCCCGCCGTCGGGCCGATGCGTTGGTCAATGAAGCGAAAGAGGCGCTTCAACCCTGGGCTGAGAAGGCGATTCCCCTGCTGGCCTTGGCTGACTTCATCACCAGCCGCGACCGATGATCGACGCCACGCCCTCCCATGCGGTGCTGCGGGAGTTCTTCGACAACAGTTCGCTCACCTGGGGCCTGATGGCCTGTGGCGTCGCCCAGCTCTCGAAATTGTTCCTTGAGTTGCTTCTGCATCGCCGTTGGCGTCCGGCGGTGCTGATCGAAACCGGCGGCATGCCGTCAAGCCACTCCGCCCTGGTCACCGGCACGGCGGCCTGTGTGGGCTGGACCCTGGGCTTTGATCACCCCCTCTTCGCCCTTGCGGCGATGGTGGCATTCGTCGTCATGTACGACGCCAGTGGCATTCGTCGCGCCGCCGGGCTGACGGCAGAACGGGTCAATGGTCTGCCTGATTCGCTCTGGCCAGACGCTCCGGAGAAACCTCTCAAGGAAAGCCTGGGCCACAGCCGGCTGCAGGTGCTGGTGGGCAGCCTGATGGGTCCCGCCATTGCTCTGCCCGGTTTGGAATTTGTGGGATCACCGCTGCATCTGCTGTCGGGTCTTGGAGCTGGGCTGGGGTGACCGCTGCCGCGGACCTCACCGCTGATCAGCAGGAAGCGGCGGATGCCTTTGCGGCCTGGCTCAAGCAGCCCGTTGATGGCACGCCTTTCGTGCTCAGTGGTTTTGCCGGCAGCGGCAAAACCTTCCTCTCCATGCGCCTGCTGCGCCAGGTGGAGGCCAGCGGTTTGTGCTGGACCGTCGTGGCACCGACCCATAAAGCGGTGGGCGTTCTGCGCCAGGCGTTGGAGTTGGAGGGTCTCCAACCCACCTGGTACCCCTCCACCATTCATCGTTTGCTGCGGCTGAAGCTCAAGCGCTCCGCCGACGCTGAACTCTGTGAACCCACCGAGCAGACGGCCATGGCCCTGGAGAACCTGGGTCTGGTGCTGATTGATGAAGCCTCGATGGTCGACAGCACCCTGTTGGGCATTGCCCTCCAGTGCGCCCATCCGTTCAAGACCCGTCTGGTGTTCGTCGGCGACCCCGCCCAGTTGCCTCCGGTGGGTGAGCCGAACAGCCCCGTGTTTGCGATGCAACGCTCCTGTTCCGCCAGCTTGACCCAAGTGGTGCGGCATCAAGGTCCGGTGCTGCAGTTGGCGGCGGGGCTGCGGGAGGGGCGCCTGCCCTGCCAGATGCCGCCGCTGCTGCCGCCGATTCGTTCCCCGCAGGGGCAGGTGCGCAGCCTGGTGCAACGGGAGTGGCTGGATCAGGCCCGGCGTGCATTGCGCGACGCCTCGGTGCAAGACAACCCCGATGCAGCACGCATCCTCTGCTACACGAACCGCACCCTGGATCGTCTGGTGCCTCATGCGCGCCGGGCCATCCATGGGGAGATGGCCGATCAGATGCCGGTGCTGCCCGGTGAGGTGTTGATCAGTCGCACCGCCGTGATGGCCCCGGCCTCAAGGGACGGAGACGAGGCGGGTGAAGAACCCGACATGGTGCTCGGCTCCAACCGCGAAGTCACGGTGCGGGACGTGAAGCCGGAGGCCTGTGACCTGGCGGATTTCGGCCTCTCCTCAGCCGATGGGCCCGTGCCGGTGATCGAGACCCTCTCCGCATCGGTGAATGCGGGGGATCTGGAGCTCACCCTGCGCCTGCAGCCGCCGATTGGCAGCCCAGGTCGTCAGGAGCTCGATGCGGTGATGCAGCGGCTGCGCAAGCAGGCCCGTGATGCCGGCAAGAAAAATGGTCGCGCGATCTGGCGGCAGTACTTCCTGATTCGCGATGCCTTCGCCTCGCTGGGGCCGGCGGCGGTGCTCACGGTGCATCGCAGTCAGGGCAGCAGTTTCGGGGATGTCTTCGTGGCGCCGGATGTGTTCCGGGCCGATCCAGTCATCCGCCAGCAGCTCTGTTATGTGGCCGTGTCCCGTGCCCGCACGGGGGTTTGGTTGCTCGGCGGCGAGACGTCGCCTGATCTGCGTGCCACCTGGCAGCGCCAATTCGACACCACGCGGGATTCCGAGTGAATCCGAGGATCAGCGCTCAGAGTCGCAGGATCAGGGCCGCCAGGCTGATGCTCACCCCCAAACTCACAACGCCGAGCAGGGCTCTCCAGAAGGCTTTGTCTTTGGTGTCGAGGAAGTTGCTCAAGACATGCCAGGGGCTTTATTCGCCAGTTGTGCCATCTGGCAGCAGGTAAGGAAAGGTGCGATGGATCGGGCGGTGCAGCGACCGCAGCGTTTTGTTGTGGTGCACGCCGGGCACAACGCTGTAGCGGCGCCCCAGCACCAGTGCATGGTCCAGATCGGCCTCGCAGCTGCGGATGTCGGTTTGCACAGGCCGCGCCTGCGTTGATACCGGTGCAGCGGCGGGAATCAGGGCCGAAAACTGTCCTCCCCTGAGCCGCCAGCTCTGACAGGCGTTAAGGGCTTCTGCCGCTGAATCGAACACCTGCTTGGAGGTTTCCCGTCGCGTGCTCATGGCCTCCATGCCGAGCAGGGGCAGCGCAGTGATCAACAGGACAAATCCGAAGCGGAGCATGCGGCAGGCGCGAAGGTCCTGCTTCAGCCGTAGCGAGATGGGCGGAGCGTGGAGAGCACCTTCCCAATTTTTTCGCCTCGATGTCTCAGCGCACTTCGTCTCAGTAGCGCACTTCGAACCAGTCGTCGCCCGTGACCGGGAGCTGGCTGGGGGTCACCCGAACCACCCGGGCGCCCGGCGGCCCGACCTCACACCAGGCCCGCAGCTCAGACAAGGCCAGCGGTGGCCCTTCGGCCTGCACTTCCACACGGCCATCACTCAGGTTGCGCACCCAGCCGCTGATGCCGAGATCCAGGGCGCGCCGATTGCAGCTGGCGCGGAATCCCACCCGCTGAACCCGGCCTTCGATCACCCAGCGCCAGCGTTCGACGAAGGCTTGGATCCGTTGGGGCGGCTGACGGTTGACGAAGCGCTTGGCGATCTTTTCTCCCCGGCTTCGAGCGCGGCGCGCCATCGGGAGCAGATCGTCGTAGAGCTTGCCCAGTGCAGGTGAACCCAGCTCGCGTGAACCGTCTGATCGACCCATCCTTCCGAATGTCGATGGACTTTCCATCCCTCAATGTCCCACAGCACTGACCTGTCGGAGGACGGCCGGTTGGTGTGCAGTTCCCAGCGGTGAAATTCATGGCCCACCAGCTGCTGACCGCTTTCCACCACAGGGCTGTCCCGCCGCGCCTGCAGGCGGCGATAGCCCACCTGCAGCGGGCCGCGCTGGGCTGTGAAGGGAAGCAGGCTCGCCATGGGGTGGCTGGTGCCATCGAGGTCGGTCAGCTGCTCTCCGAGAACAAGCATCCCGCCGCATTCGGCGTAGAGCGGTCGCTGCTGCACGAACGCCCGCAGCGAGCTCAGGCTTCGCGTGCAGCCGCTGAGCTGGGCAGCGTGCTGTTCGGGAAAACCGCCCGGCAGGATCAGCCCCTTGGCGTCTGCAGGGATGGCCTCATCGGCCAGGGGGCTCCAGCGGAGCACGGGCATGCCCATGTGCTCCAGCAGTTCACTGGTTTCCTGGTAGCGGAAGTGAAAGGCGGCATCACTGGCCAAAGCCACCGGCAGGGGCTGGCCCTGCTCCACGGGGATGTTGGCCAGGGGATGCGGCCCGGGGCGGGGCGCCTGGAGCAGGGGGACCAGGCGTTCCAGGTTCAGGTGCTGGCTGGCCAGAGCGGCCCAGGCCTGGCGTCGCTGCTCGGGGGCCTCCAATTCATGGGCCGGGGCCAAGCCGAGATGCCGGCCCGGCAGGGCCAGGGCTTCGCTGCGCGGCAAGCAGCCCAGCAATGGCACCTCCATGCGCTCCAGCACTTCGGCCAGCAGCTCCCGGTGCCTGGGGCTGCTGACTTTGTTGAGCACCACACCGGCGATGCGCAGCTGGGGATCGTGATCGCGGAATCCGCGCACGATGGCGCCGAGGGAGGCGGCCTGACCACCGGCATCCAGCACCAGCACCACCGGCAGGTCCAGCAGGCGGGCCACGTCGGCCGTGCTTCCGGTTGTACTGCTGCCGATGCCATCGAAGAGCCCCATCACCCCTTCCACGAGGGTCAGCTCAGAGGCACCGCCGTAACCGTGAAAGGCCTGGCGCAACCAGGCTTCTCCGCAGAGATTGAGATCGAGGTTGCGACAGGCCTGCCCCGAGGCCTGGCTGAGCAGCTGGGCATCGAGATAGTCCGGTCCCACCTTGAAGGCCTGGATCCGGCGTCCGTTCTGCTGGGCCCAGCTCAGCAGCGCCAGGCTCAACAGGGTTTTGCCGCTGCCACTGGCTGGTGCAGCGATGACAGCGGCCATGGCTCAGATGCGGATCAGCCCAGCAGCCTGGCAGCCAGCGGAGCCGCAGCGGCCAGCAGGGGATTGGTGCTGTCGTGACCGCCGCCCAGCAGGCGGGCCACATCCATTTCAGGGGTGTCGTGCTGCACGGGAACCACTTCCTCATGCAGCTCGAGGTTGGCCATGCCTCCCCCCTCCAAACGCATGCAGCCCCCGGATTCAGCGCAGAGAATCACGCACACGCCCTGGCCGTTCTCCGGTTCAGCGATCAGCCGCAGCCCCACCATCTGGCCGGCGTGCACGTTGGGCTGAGCTGTTGGCACGGCCATCAGTTGGAAGCGCACCTCGGTGCCATCGGAGCGCTTGAACTGGGCGGTGGTGCCGTTTTCGACCGCAGCGGTCGAGAGCAGCGTCCAGCCCAGTCGATCGGTGATCCAGGCGGCCAGCAGCAGCCCTTGGGCAGGGTGATGGCCCTCAACGTCGATGTCGAGACGGGTGATGTGGCTCAGGGCATCACGCCGTTGCGGCGGATCGAACACTATGGCCAGGGTCTCGCGCCAACTGCGCAGGCGCAGCCAGTTAAGATCGTTCACCGCCTGGCCGCTCTCCACGCGGTGACGCAGAAGCTCAAGGCACTGACGCGGATCCCCTAAAGCGGTGTCGATGATCAGGCGCCGTGGTGCGCTGGTGAGCCGTTGCATCAGCTCCGGTGGTTCATCGATGCAGCCGTTCCACCAGACCCAGGCCGGCATCGATTCCGGCAGCAGGGGGTCGAGAATCGAAAGGCCCTCATGCAGGGCGCCATGGCCGCCCCGCAGCACCACCACATCGCCGCAGGCGGCGGTACCACCGCCTTCTTCAGGCAGCGGGCAGTAGGCGGCTACGAGTGTTGCCAGGGGCTGGGCCGCATCGATGGTGGGTGCCAGGGTGATCAGGCGCCGGGGCATCAGTGCACTCAGGGCTGGGTCGATGTACTGCCCACGCAGGTCTTCGGCGTTGGCTTGCCCTTCCAAATCAGCCACTGCCTTCACCACAGCCCCATCCAGGGGCGGCGTGCTTAGTGGGAGGTCTGCATCCAGCACCGCCTGACGTCCCGCAGCGATCAAGGGGGCGGACTGCTGGCCCGTGATGGGGCCTGATAAACGACCACTGCGGATCAATTGCTGCTCGGCCCAGGCGGGTTGCCAGATCAGCAGGCAGAAAGTATTGGCCCCGGTGCCCGTGCTGCCCTGCTGCTCGGGGGACCAGAGCTGTTCGAGGTAGTGGGGCACCTCCGCCGGTGCCAGTTCGAGCGGGGTTTGCAGGGTGAGCTGAGGGGACATGGTGACGGATGAACGAGACGTGGAGAGCTGAACAACAGGGCTGTGAACGTGCGCGGTCAGGGGCGTCGCCAGAGCAGTCCGTCCTTCGCCAGCAGGGCATCCGCGGCGGCCGGTCCCCAGGTGCGGGATTCGTAGGGATGAACCGGCAGCTGCCAGGGACTGTCTTCAATCAGTTCCAACAGCGGGGTGTAGAGCCGCCATGCCGCTTCCACCTCATCACTGCGGGTGAACAGGGTGGGGTCGCTGAGCATGGCGTCAGCCAGGAGCCGCACATAGCCCTCATCGGAGGGTTCCCCGAAGGATTCGTCGTAGGAGAACTCCATGTCGATCGGGCGGCTGCGCATGCCAGATCCGGGTGACTTCACCTCGAAGCGGAATTCGGCCCCTTCATCCGGTTGGATGCGCAGGATCAGCTGATTGGCCGTGGGGCCTCCGGTGGCTGCATCAAACAGATGCACCGGTGCTTCACGGAAAGTGAGCACCACCTCACTGGTGCGCTTGGCCAGCCGTTTGCCGGTGCGCACATAGAACGGAACCCCCTGCCAGCGCCAGTTGTCGATGAACAGCTTCATCGCCACGTAGGTCTCGGTGGTGCTGTTGGGATCCACGCCGGGTTCATGGCGGTATCCGGCCAGGGGCGATTCCGCCGAACCACCGGGTCCGTACTGGCCACGGATGCAACAGTTCCAGGGTTCGAGCTCATCGGCCAGGCGGGCAGCCTGGAGCACCTTGGCCTTTTCATTGCGGATGGCCTCCGGGTCAAAGCGCCCGGGAGGTTCCATGGCGGTGATCGCCAGCATCTGGGTCAGGTGGTTCTGCACCATGTCCCGAAGGGCACCGGCCGATTCGTAGTACCCGGCCCGTTCCTCCACTCCAACCGTTTCAGCGGCGGTGATCTGAACACTGGAGATGTAATTGCGGTTCCAGATCGGCTCGAAGATCGTGTTGGCAAACCGCAGAACCATGATGTTCTGGACGGTTTCCTTGCCCAGGTAATGGTCGATGCGAAAGATCTGGTTCTCCTGACCGCAGGCCTGCACCACGCGATTGAGGGCCTGGGCACTGCCGTAGTCGCGTCCGAAGGGCTTTTCGATCACCACCCGGCTGCGTTTGGGGTCCTTCAACAGGCCAGCGTCGGCCAGTGAACGGCAGCCACTGCCATAGAACTTGGGGGAGACGGAAAGATAAAAGGTGCGGTTGCCGCGGGTGGCGCACTGTTGATCGATCTGCTCCAGCCGACCGCCCAGCCGCACTACATCGTCTGGTTGTTGGAGGTCGACGGGCTCGTAGAACAACTTGCCCACGAACTGCTCCCAGGCCTGGGGATCGTCCTCGATCGTGCTGGCCAGTGCCTCCGCCATCTTTCCGCGGAACTCCTCGTCACTCCACGGCCGTCGCGCACAGCCCAGCAGGGCGAACTCACTGGGCAGACGCCGTTGCTTGAACAGTTCAAACAGGGCTGGCACCAGCTTGCGGTGGGTCAGATCACCACTGGCGCCGAAGATCACCAGACACTGCGGCGCGATCACGCGCTCCTGACGCAGTCCAACCCTGAGTGGGTTCGTCATCGTGGCAACCATGGAGTGTCCAGGCTTCTGACGATGGTTTAGGCACGGAACTGGCAACAGACATGGACTCGCCGCTTTGTTTCCGTGTTGGCGTCAGCCTTTGTTGCCAACCCAAAAAGAAGTCCACCCCGAGGGGTGGACTGAAAACGATCGTTGGCTGATGGATCAGCGCTTGATCGATCAATATGTTTCAACGTGCCAGCGGTCGGCCTTCTTGAGCTGGGGACGCAGTTCGGCCCAGTCGAGACCCTTGGCGGCCGCGGCGGCGGTCATGGCTTCGTCGATGCCCGGCTCCATACCGCGCAGACCACACATGTACACGTGGGTCTTGGGGTCTTCGATCATCGCGAAGATCTCTTCAGCGTGCTCCAGAACGCGGTCCTGGATGTACATCCGGCCGCCCTTGGCGTTCTGCTGTTCCCGGCTGATCGCCTTGGTGTAGCGGAAGTTGTCGGGATACTCCTTCTCGTAGTGGAGGAAGTCCTCGTCATAGAGCAGGTTGGCGGTTTTGGGTGCGCCCATGAACAGCCAGGCTTTGCCGCGGAATTTCCAGCCGTTGGCCTCCTTTTCACGGGGCTCGAACATGCGACGCAGGTAGGTGCGCATCGGAGCGATGCCAGTGCCCGTCGCCAGCATGATGATGTTGGCGTCCTCGTCGTCAGGCAGGAGCATCTCCTTGCCGACAGGACCGGTGATCTTCACCTTGGTACCGGGTTCGATGTCGCACAGGTAGGTGGAGCAGACGCCATAGATCTGCTCACCTGCGTCGTTCTTGTACTCGAGCTGGCGAACGCAGAGGGAGACGGTGTTGCCCTCCAAGTTGTCGCCATGGCGGGTGCTGGCGATGGAGTACAGGCGCAGCTTGTGGGGCTTGCCGTTGGCGTCTTCCCCTTCGGGAATGATGCCGATGCTCTGTCCTTCGATGTACTTCAGCTGCGGGTCGCCGCCAGCCAGATCAAAGGTGATGTGCTGCACACGGCCGATCGCGCCGTCCTTCAGCAGGGAGTAGTTCTCCGTCACCGTCCCCATAAACGGTGTTTTGGGCTTGTAGGTGTTGACCGGAACGTCGGCGTGGGGCTTCTTCTTCGGGGCGCTTGACGTCACAGCTTTCTTGGCGGTTTTTTTGGCGGGTTGTTTGGCAGGTGCCGGGGTGGCGACAGCGGGAGCGGCGGAACGCTCTTCGCCCGCACCATTCACAGAGACGATCTTGGCGCCCGTGGCCCCCAATCGTTTGAAAAGTGCGGAAAACTGGTTCATTGCAACGGTGTAGGTCTGAACCACGGACGGTTTGGCGCCGACCTGGGGACCACGAGCCACAACAGTGAACAGAGCTTCATTGCAGTGCTCTGTCGCTGCATTGGACACCCGCATAGAAATCACCTGCCTTTGGTGGCGCGACTATAGGCGTGGCCTTTGATTTCACACAAAAAGGTTGCTGTTCGGAACAGAATCTGATGTGATCCAGGCGACCTCATTAAGATCTTCGGATTCGGCTCCTCATCTCGGCCACTCTTTTGGTTTTCCCCCAGACAATGTTTGGACGAGGGCTTCAAACCTCCACAGATTCGGGGACTGCGATCGAGCAGACCATGGAGCGGCTGCCTCAGGGGACCCGGCGTCTGGCCGCTGAACTCAAATCTCCACTGCCTGTTCAGCTGCTCTGGGATGTGCTGACGGACTACGAGAACCTGTCTCGTTTCATTCCCAACCTCAGCACCAGTGAGCTGATTCAGCGCCAGGGTCAGACGGTGCGCCTCCAACAGGTGGGCAGTCAGCAGCTGCTGGGGCTGCGTTTCTCGGCTCAGGTTCAGTTGGAGCTGACGGAATACCGCCAGGACGGATTGCTGCAGTTCCGCATGGTGAAAGGGGATTTCCGACGTTTTGAAGGGTCCTGGCAGATCCGTCAGCGTCCCGATGGCAGCTCACTGCTCTATGAGCTGACGGTTCAAGGCTGCCTTGGCATGCCGATCGGTTTGATCGAGGAGCGGCTGCGTGACGATCTCTCCAGCAATCTCAACGCCGTAGTGCAGGAAGCACACCGCAGAAACAGCTGAAAGAGCCGCGAGGGCGCAGCAGATTCAGTGCAAACCAAATGGTTGGGTGTTTTGAAGCTTTAAAAACGCCAAAACACTTGAATTGGTACTCAACTCATCATCAGAACGGGTCTGATGATGACGTCATACCCCCAAGGGGATTCGAACCCCTGTCGCCTCCGTGAAAGGGAGGTGTCCTAGGCCTCTAGACGATGGGGGCGAGGCCGTAATCAACGAGCGGTCTGTGCTCCTGATCACTTGTGAACACTAGGGCTTGGTCGGACCCTCCGTCAAGACAGCTTGACCCCATTCGACACCTTGTCCTTGCCAGATCGGCACGGTGAAGGTGAAGCAGGCACCTTCGCCAGGGTCCGACACAACCCAGATCTTGCCGCCGTGCACTTCAACGATGCGGCGGCAGACCGCCAGCCCCACGCCATAACCGGTGGTTTGGTCGGAGGTTTGCGGCAGCCGCACCCGGTCCAGAAAAATTCGCTGCTGTTCTGTTTCCGGAATTCCCGGACCGCTGTCACAAACGCTCACCTCCACCCGCTGGCTGGTGCGGTGAAACATCGTGAGCGAAATGTGCCCGCCGTCGTCGGTGTATTTCAGGGCGTTTTCGAGCAGATTCAGCAGCACCTGGCGCATGCGGCGCTGATCGGCGAAAACCTTGGGCAGGTCAGAGGGAATGTCGGTTTTGATTTCGACGTTGCGCCCCAGCCACAATTTTTCGAGCTCGAGGATCACTTCGGCTGAAACGCTGGCAAGGTCAAGCCGTTGTGGGTTGAACAGGGTTTCCCACCGGGTGGTGCCCACCTCCAGCAAATCCTTCGATAGCGCCTCCATCTCCTGCAGGCGGCGGGTGATCACATCCTGAAAGCGATCCATGTCGATCTGGCCCAGCTTCTGGCTTTGCAGGGCCAAGGCCGCTGCCGTAAGTGGGGTACGCAGTTCGTGGGCCACCATGCGCAAAAGGCGTTCCTGGGCGCTGACGCGATCGATCAGCGTCTCGTTCTCCTGGCGCAGCACCAGCAGCTGATCCTCCAGCTGGAGTTCCTTCTGGGTGCGACTGCCGTCGAGTTCGGTGGGCCTGAGGCTGAGGCCAAGGCCGCTCACCACCCCATCCTGTTTCCAGCGGGGCACCCATCCTTTGAGTTGCTGAAGGATGTTGCTTCCCGCGAACACCTGCTTGGGGTTGGGCGCCAATTTGATCAGCGCTGGCGTCACCACGAGGCGATGCAGCTCAAGCAGTTCGGGTTGCTGGGCGGGATCGGCTACTTGCAGGGTGACTTCGAAGCCCAGGTCCTCCCGTTCCAGGAACTGCACAAGGGAACGGAGGTCCTGACCCGACAGGTGATGGCGAGCTGCCACCAGCAACAGCTTCAGGGTTTGACGTGTCTTGGGAGCGTCCTTGACCACGCGGACTGCAAGACAGCAAAACCGATGCTCACCTTATGGGTTTTTGACTGCACCGCCAGCAGCGCTAAGACGAACAGGAACACTCCGTTGCGTCATTGACGCGGTCCATGTCGCTTTTTTCTGCGCAAAACCGTGTTCCTCTGACCGTTCCCGGCGGAGTGGCTGCCCAGCCTTCGATTCAGGTGGATAGCAACCTGCGCCGCTGGTTCAGCCGCAATCTGGGGTTGTGGCGTTCCCGGCGGCAATACACCTTCAGTGACGACCAGGTTCTCCACTTGGACATGAACCTGAAAATGGAGGCGTTTGCGCACCCCCAGGTGGGTGAGAGCCGCTACCGCTTCAGCTGGTGGTCTGACCAGGAGGGCCAGCATTCCGACGAATTCTTTGCCCGCAAACCCTGGTTTGAACGCAGTGGCGTGATGGAAGCCACGTTGTGGGGCCATCAACTCCAGAGAAGTCGCGGTTATTTGACGGGAGACCCGGTGCGCACTCGGCTGCGTCAGGTGGATGAGCACGAAACCATCCTCGAATCTCACTACCAGCAGTGGGACATCCTCGAGCACATTCGCCTTGTCGATCAGGACCGCTACCGCTACCGCGCTATCTACAGCTGGGAGAACGGTGATCTCTCGATCGTTGAGCACCACCATGAGATTCGAATGTCCGATCCCCTGCCACTGATCGAGGACGACTGATCGAAAACGATTGATCCAGGACGACTCAACGGCGCCGTTGTGCTGATGGCCCAGTTCAACAACCGCGCCTGAGCTCCGGCCAGCTTTGGCATGGGCGGTAAGTTGCGAAAAATTTGACGCTGCCGGGACCCAAGGTGATTCGTCGTTCATTTGCTGCCGCAGCTCTCGTGCTGGCTGCCCCTTTGCTGTCACCGGCAACGGCTCTGGCTCAGGCCTCCAAGGACAAGCCCACTCCTGCCACGGCCATGGAGGTCAACACCTACGGCGTGATGTCGATTGCCACCTTCTGCGAGGCGAGGGCGCAGAAGATCGATTTCAACAAGTCTCTGGCCGTGGCCCTCGCTGGTCAGTTGCATGTCATTTATGGCAAGCACGGTGGTTTGCTTCCCGGCACCAAAGATCCCTTGCCTGAGAAGCAATTTCTCAACAATGCAGGATTCATGATCGTTGGTGGTGCGCTGAAGTTCTGCCCTAAATCAGTTCCCGCTGCAGAAAAAGCACGCTTTGAAAAAGCTGCTGCTTCGTTGAAGCCTTCGAAAAAATAAGATCTTCCCAGGCTCTAACGATTGAAAACGTCTGGCCTGCTGAGGTCAGGCGTTTTTTTTGTGTCTGTTCCTCTGCTCTGAGGCCGTTGCTTGCTTGATGGTCGGAAGCTTGGCTGAAACGTCCCGGTTTTGAGCGTCGTCCGTCAGGATCGTTCGGTCCTCGCGTGGTTCGGCCATGACTGCAGCTGCTTCGATTCGTCTGGCGGACTACACGCCGTGGGCCTTTGAACTCCCTTCCATCGCCCTGGACGTGAACATCCAGGACGATTATGTCGTCGTTGCCTCCAGGCTCAGCCTTGAACCGCGTCGGCCTGGAGAGCCCTTGGTGCTGCGCGGCGTTGATCTGGCGATCGAATCCCTGGTGATCGACCAGGCGCCGTTGTCGCCAGAGGAATACAGCTTTGCCGACGGACGACTCACCATCCCCAACGTCCCGGGCCAGCCGTTTGTGCTGGAAACCCGTTGCCGTCTGGATCCCTACTCCAACAGTTCGCTCGAAGGCCTGTACGCCAGTGGTGGTCTGCTGAGCACCCAGTGCGAGGCCGAGGGATTCCGGCGCATCAGCCTGCACCCCGATCGTCCGGATGTGCTGAGCCGCTGGCAGGTGCGGATTGAGGCCAGCCGCAGCAGCTGCCCTGTGCTGTTGAGCAATGGCAATGCGGTTCAGGAGGAATCCGTCGGCGCTGATCGTCATGCGGTTACGTGGGATGACCCCTTCCCCAAGCCCTCCTATCTGTTCGCCCTGGTGGCCGGAGACCTCAGGGAGATTCGTGATCACTACACAACGGCGTCGGGCCGGCAGGTCACCCTGCGCTTGCATGTGGAGGAGGGGGATGAACCCTTCACGGCCCATGCCATGGCTTCGTTGAAACGATCCATGCAATGGGATGAATCGGTTTACAACCTTGAATACGACCTGGATGAATACAACATCGTTGCCGTCCGTCACTTCAACATGGGCGCGATGGAAAACAAGAGTCTGAATATTTTCAACTCAAAGCTTGTTCTGGCTGATGCGGAAACGGCCACCGATGCAGAACTTGAGCGCATCGAAAGTGTGATTGCCCATGAATACTTTCACAACTGGAGTGGAAATCGAATCACCTGCCGGGATTGGTTCCAGCTGTCGCTCAAAGAAGGCCTGACGGTGTTCCGTGATCAGTGCTTCACCGCGGATCTGCACTCAGAGGCGGTGAAGCGCATTGAGGATGTGGCGATGTTGCGCAACACCCAATTCCGTGAGGATGCTGGTCCAACGGCCCACCCAGTGAAGCCAGCGGAATACCAGGCGATCGATAACTTCTACACAACAACCATCTACGAAAAAGGTGCGGAATTGATCCGCATGCTGCGCACCCTGCTGGGATCCGAGCGGTTCATGAGGGGTATGGAGGTGTACGTGCAACGCTTCGACGGCACAGCCGCCACGACGGAAGACTTCGTTCAGGCGATCGCCGATGGCGCCACCAGCCAGGGCGAGCCGCTGGGCTTTGATTTGGAACGCTTCAAGCGCTGGTACCACCAGGCAGGAACTCCGGAACTCAGCATTGATCGGCAGTGGAATCCCGAATCGGGTGAGCTCACGGTGGACTTGCACCAGGCGACGACTCCGACGCCGGGGCAGCCGGACAAACAGCCCCTGGTGCTGCCGGTTGCCATGGCCCTGGTGGGGGAGCAAGGCCGTGTTGGTGAGGAGCAGCTCCTGGTGATGGAGGCTGAGCGCGCCAGCATCACCCTGCAGGGCCAGCCTGGCGACACCCCCCCTGCCCTTTCGGTGCTGCGCCGCTTCTCGGCCCCGGTGCAGGTGCGTTTGGAGCAGCCGCTGGAGGAGTGCTTGCAGCTGTTGGCTTCCGATGATGACCCGTTCTGCCGCTGGGATGCGGCCCAGCGCCTGGCACGCCAGGTGCTGTTGGCGCGGGCTGAAAACCAGCCGAAGCCTGCCGTGGAAGCGGCGCTGATTCAGGCCCTCGATCAGCGGATCTGTGCCTACGACGGTGGTGATGGCATGGATCTGGCGGCGCTGCTGGCGCTGCCGGGCATGGCGGAATTGGAGGCGTTGCAATCCCCGGTGGATCCGCTGGCGCTGGATCAAGCCTTCCGGGCGTGGACCCAGGAGATGGGCGTTCAATTGCAGTCGTCCCTGCGTCGCCTTCTGGAGCTGGCCCGGGCTGACTGGAGCCTGGCTTGGCCGGCGGGCCAGGGCGGCCGGGCCCTGACCGCCTTGGCCTGGCGCTGGCTTGCCGCGGCTGGTGATGCCACGGTTCAAGCGGAGGCATTGGCTGCTGTTTCCGGCCCCTCGATGACCCTGGCGCGGGGAGCCCTGCGGGCCTTGCTGCCGCAGGACAGCGCTGCGCGTGAGCAGGCGATGGCGCTGTTCTACGAGCGTTGGCAAGACAAGCCCGTGATCCTGGATGCCTGGTTCGCGATGGAGGCATCGGCCCCCAGGACCAACGCGTTGGAGCGGGTTCAGCAGCTGCTGGAGCACCCGCGCTTCGATCCCCTGGCGCCCAATTCCCTTCGCGCTGTTCTCGGTGGATTCACCGCCAATGTTCAGGCGTTTCATGCCATCGATGGCAGTGGCTACCGGTTCATGGCGGAGCAGATCGCAGCGGTCGACTCCCGCAATCCGATCACCGCATCACGGATGGCCAAGGTGTTCAGTCGCTGCGGCAGTTACGGCCCCGAGCGTCAAACAGTCATGCGTCAGGCCATCGACCAGCTGGCCGCCAAGCCTTTGTCGGCGAACACCGCTGAGGTGGTGCAGTTGCTCACGACGTGACCACCACCAGCACGATCACCGCGATCAGCAGGACCACCAGCCAGCGTTTTGCGTTGCTGCGCCGCCTGCTGTGCGGTGTGGACCGCGCAGCTCGGCTGCCGGCCGCAAGGCCGCAGTTCTGACAGACCAGCCGCCCGGCCATGGATCGGTCGGCACGAAACCGGCGGCTTCCGCAGTTCTGGCAGACGGTGACGGCCAAGGTCTCTCGATCAGCGCTTCACCAGCTTGCCTGGCGTGAGTCAGTGAGTCAGTGAGTCAGTGAGTCAGTCAGACAACAGCCCGTCAGCCAGTCAGTCCCGTTGCCAGCCATCGCAGCCGGCTTTGGCGCGTTGGCGTTTGGTGCGCCGGTAGCTCTCGTTCTGTTCGGCAAGAGCATCACTCGCCGCAGCGACAGCCGTGCTGTCCTTGCCTTCCGCAATGATCAAACGGTTGATGGCCATGGCGTTGCCCAGGCGATTCAGCACCTGATCGATCAAGCGACACTGATCAAATTCGGCGCGCCCCGCAGCCGGGATACCCAACAGGATCAGGCTCCAACACGCAGCACGCCAGCCTTTCATCGATCAGCTCAGGGGCTGTAGGTGATGCTGCACTGATAGCGGCTGCTGGCTCCCACATCAATGCTCTTGCAAGTGGTGTTGGTGATCGTTGCCCCCTTCGGGATCACCCGCATCGCCTCAGCGGTGGCGAACTGCTCGGACGGCCCTTGGGCTGTGGCCCGCTTGCCACCGGCAAGAGCCATGGATCCCAGAAGGAGGCTGGCCATCAACAGCGCCGCGTTTCGCATCGTTAGGGCCCGAAGGGGGTTCTCCTTTCGGTTTACACAGAACGCTTCCAGGTGAAAGCCGTCCTGTGTTCAACAGCCGCCGCGCTCAGCAGCTAGTCCCGTTCAACAGCCACCCCGGCACCAGCGTTGGCGTTGCGGCCTTGGTGCAGCGTTGGCTTCGCTGGCTGGAGTCGGACCAGGGATTGGAGGTGGCGGCAACAACCCTGCGGGCTGAACGGGAAGACGTCGCGACCCCCATGCGGCATCGAAGGGAACCACCACGAGGGGGATCGGTTCCGCACTCTTTGCCGGCCAGGCCAAAGCACTGGACGCGATCAGGACTGTGATCAGAAGTCTCATCGCGCCATTGTGCCGATCCCGCAGCGTTATGCCGTCACGTCGGCTGCGTTCTTAGTGCCCTGCCCCAAGGCCTCTTCAGACTTTGGAGTAGGAGACGCCGCGGTAGGTCAGAGCAACGCAATTGCGAACGGATTTGATTTGCTCAGCCCGATAGCTTTTGCCCATGTATTTCAGTTGGATTGTTGGCCTCGTGGATACTGCTTCTGTCTTTGCATATTTGTTGCCCAAGAAAGTGAGTTCCATGGCGTGAATAGGGATGAGTAAAAACTTTTTGAGTTCTACGTTCTTGCCCGAATGCAGCAAGGTTCCGCTTGATACCTTGCTCTTTAGCCATTGTTAAGGCTGCGTCAGCTTGATACAAGTTCTGCTCTTAACCCCTGTCCTGGCAGGAGAAAGGGTTGATTCGACTTGTGGGATTTTGTGTTTATTAATGTGAAGCCGTTGAAATATTTGTTGGTTTTGTGTGCGCTGTTGAACTTGTTTTGATTGAATCTCTCAGGCTTCAGGCTTGGAGCGCTCCTCTGTTTGCGCTTTGCTGCAGCGTTGGCATGCAGCAATTCTGTCTTTGTGGTGTTCCGGCAGCGTTAGCCGGAATGGGTCCACGTCAAATTCGTAGCCACAGGAGCAGCGGGCATGGAACTTCAGTTTTTTCGCTTTTTTGAGTCGCTTTAAAAGGGTGACGTTGCCAAAAACTTGATCGGGTTTGAATCGCTCCAGCTTGGTGCGTTCCTCCGGCGCATGCTTGACCCGTGCCTTGTGCAGGGCATTGCGCACGGAGTTTTCGCTGCCTTTGCCCAGGATCTTGGGGATCTGGAGGATCGATCGCCCTTCCTGCAGATACAGACGCTTGATCTCTTCGATCTCAGCACTTGTGAAGCCAGATTTCTTGCCCACCTGCTTCCTACCTTTGATTTGAGTCTCTCAGGCGGTGCGCAAAAGCACCATCCACGTTCTTGGAGGCGAAATGTCAGCCTGTCGGGATGATCCCACTCGACCCACTGCTGCAACGGCTGGCCGGAGTTGCCGGCATGGAGAGCGGCTGCAAGCGTCTCGTTGTTGTGCAGGGCCAGCTGGGGGATTTCGATTCGATCGAATACGCCCAGGCGCTGGTGCCAAGGCTTCCCCAGTTGGCGGCGCTTGGGGTCAAGGTTCAGCTGTTCGGCATCGGCAACGCCGCCAGTGCCGAACGCTTCGCGGCCTTCACCGGCTTTCCCCTCCAGCAGCTGATCGCTGATCCATCACCCCAGTTGCATCAGGCCCTGGGGTTGGAGGCCGGCCTCAAGCTCCCCGGTGGGCCCTGGCCTGGTTTTCTGCTGATGTGCGCCGGCGTGGGCTCGCCGGGCACCCTGCGCGAGGTGCTGCGCGGTTACACCGGAGATCGCTCGGCGGCCCAGATCTTCGACGATGAAGAGTGGGTTGAAGCCTTTCCTCTGCCGCGCTTCCGGGGGGCTCTGTTCCGCCAGGCCGGTGGTGCTGGGTTCCAGCGACCGTTTGAGCTCGCCACCAAGCGTTTGCGCAACATGAATGAAGTGCTCCGCAACTGGCGCACCTACGTGCCCTGTGACGACTACATCACCCAGCGCGGCGCCACCGTGCTGCTCGACGCCGATGACAGCGTGATCTATTGCCACCGCGATCAAAGCCTGCTCGGTTACTCCGCAACCATGGAGCGCCCCTTGGCGTTTCTCGATGAGGTTTTGGCCCAGGGCTGAGCTCAGCTGGAGGTGTTCAATCAGCTGTCTTCAACTGGCTGTCTTCAATTGGCGGTGGGCTCGCGATACACCGCAAGAGCCGCCACCAAGCCGCCAATGAACCCTGCGCTGTGGCCGATCCAGCTGACGCCGGCGGGTGAGACACCAGGGATCAAGGCGATCAGGGCTGATCCGTAGAGCCAGAACGCCACCAGGCCCAGAGCGATGGAGAGGATGCGGCGTTCCAGCCAGCCGATCAGCAGCAGATAGCCCAGCAGCCCATACACCACGCCCGAGAGTCCATGGCTGCGGGCGGGCCAGAACAGGGCCACCGGAATGTTGATCAGCAGCACCGACAGCCAGACGCTCAGGTAATCGCGCATCCCCCGGCTGAGCACCAGCCAGCTCAGGGGCAGAAACGCCAGGCTGTTGGAGATCAGGTGGCCGACGCCGGCATGGCTGAATGGCGCTGTGATCACCCCCCACCACGGTTGATCCGGCCCCATCGGCAGGTTCCACTGCCCCGCAAACAGCAGTTGGTCGATCAGCTCCTGCCCCCAGGCCAAGGCCAGGAGCAGCAGGGGAAGCAGCAGTCGAGTGCGCATCGTCTTGCGCCAATGACCACAATGATGACGCGGATGCTGAGCGGATGATCAGAAGCGACGTCGACGTTCTGGTGATCGGCAGCGGCATCGGTGGGCTCTGTTCCGCAGGTTTGTGTGCCCGCGCCGGCCGGGAGGTGTTGGTGCTGGAAGCCCACCACCAACCCGGTGGAGCCGCCCATGGCTTTCAACGCCAGGGGTATCACTTCGAATCCGGTCCATCCCTCTGGAGTGGTCTTGGGCGTTGGCCCAGCAGCAATCCCCTGGCCCAGGTGTTGCGCGCGCTGGGCCAGACCGTGGAGGTGATTCCATATCGCAGCTGGGATGTCCTGTTGCCGGAAGGGGATCTGCGCATCGCCGTTGGGCACGACGACTTTGAGGCTGTGGTGCGCAGCCTGCGCGGCCCCGAAGTGGCCGCCGAATGGCGGCGTTTTGTGGAGGCGCTTCAGCCGATTGCCGCCGCTGCTGATGCTTTGCCCTTGCTGGCCCTGCGGCCTGGGGTGGATGGCATGGCGCAACTGCTGAAGCGCGGTGGACGTCTGTTGCCGCATCTTGCGGCGATGCGTCACCTCTCCGGTTCTTTTGGGCCCCTGGTGGATCGTCACCTCAGCGATCCTTTCCTGCGCCATTGGGTGGATCTGCTCTCCTTCCTGATCAGCGGCATGCCGATGGGAGACACCAACGCCGCAGCCATGGCCACGCTGTTCGGCGAGTGGTTTGAGCCGGATGCCCATCTCGACTATCCCGTTGGCGGCAGTGCAGCGGTGGTTGAGGCCCTGGTGCGTGGCTTGAAAGCTCACGGCGGCAGCCTGCACACCGGCAAGGCGGTGCAGCAGCTGCGGGTGGAGGGGGATCGTGTGGTGGGTGTGACGTTGGCCGATGGAACGCAGATTGCGGCACGGCAAGTGATCTGCAATGCCGACATCTGGTCCACCCTTGCTCTGCTGCCGGAGTCCGTGGCGCCGAAGTGGCAGCGTCAGCGCCAGGCCACGCCGGCTTGCAACGGCTTCCTGCATCTGCATCTGGGCTTTGATGCCACGGGGCTGGAGAATCTGCCGATCCACACCGTCTGGGTGGATGACTGGGAGCGTGGGATCGACGCCGAGCGCAATGCCGTGGTGTTGTCGATTCCGTCGGTGTTGGATTCCTCGATGGCGCCGGCCGGTCGCCATGTGCTGCATGCCTACACACCGGCCAGCGAACCCTGGGAGCTCTGGGCTGATCTGGAGCGCGATAGTGCGGCCTATCAGCAGAGGAAACAGGAGCGATGTGCTGTGTTCTGGCGGGTGCTGGAACACCGTATTCCCGACATCCGCGACCGCTGTGAGCTGATCATGGAGGGAACGCCGCTGACCCACAGCCATTTCCTCAATGTTCATCAGGGCAGCTATGGCCCTGCCCTTTCAGCAGCGGAAGGTCTCTTCCCGGGCGTGACGACGCCCCTGGCCAATTTCTGGCTTTGTGGTGCCAGCACCTTTCCCGGGATCGGCATTCCACCCGTTGCGGCGAGTGGTGCCATGGCGGCCCATGGCGTCCTCGGCCGGGAGACGCAAAACAGTCTGCTGCGGGAGTTGGAGCTTTGAAGCAGCTGCGTCATAACCTCCTTTTGGAACGCCGACGCAGTTCATGACTTCCAACGCCCGGATCGATTCGCTGCAGCTGATGCTCACGGATCTGCGCATGCGCAACGAGCCAATCCGTCACAAAGCGGCGTTTCGTGGTTGCCAGCCGGAATTTCAGGCGTTGGTGAGTCGTTTGATCGAGCAACTGGAAGGGGAACTGCTGGATGAGAAGCAGCGCTCCCGTGAAGCCTCACGTCAGGCCTGATCCTCAAAGAAGGTTGCGCCACTGCGACTCCTGCCTAGCCGCCTCCGTTGTGCCCTCCTGAGGGAAGCCGTTGAGGAAGTCCTTGTCTTGAGAGGGTTGGTAGGGCCCCTGTTTCAGTTCGAAAATCATGCTGTCGGCCTCCAGGGCCACCATGGTGTGGAACTGATCTTCTGCAACCTCAATGCCGTGAGTGGGCACCTTGGCGCTGAGATGGAGCTGCTGCTGCATCTCACCTTCACTGTTGAACAGCAGCAGAGCGATGGCGCCTTGCAGCACCAGGAAACATTCGAAACCTGCGCCGGAACCGTTGCGCCGGTGGCGGTGGGGTCGCACATAGGTGCCGGGCTGCAGCACGTTGAGGAAGCGCTGAACCGAATCCTGCTCCCTATGGAAATTGTGGTTCAGGCGCAGGCGGGGATGCTGCCGGGCCTCAGCGGCAACCTGCGCGAACAAATCACGATCGATTTTTTTGATATCCAGTGATAATTGACTCGGATATTTGAAATTCTGCCTTGGGCACGCTGACTCTTGGTCTGCGTTTGGGGCTGTTCCAGCTCAGCCTGGGGATTCTCGGAGTCCTGATCCTGGGACTGCTGAATCGTCTGTTGATTCAAGACATTCAGGTCCCGGCGGTGCTGGCTGCTTTGGCTTTGCTGTTGATGCTTTGGGCCGGTTCTGGCCAGTCCATCCCCCTGTTGCGGACAGCCGTTGGTTTGTTTGGCCTTTCACTGGGGGTGTGCATGAATGCCTGCCTCACCTTGATGTTCAGCTTTGTGCAGCCCGGACGCACCGGCTTTCTGCTTGGTGTTTGGGGGGGCGGGCTATGCCTATTCCTGCGGCCTGGCCACCATCAGTGGAGGCGGGCTGCTCACCTTGCTCAAAGCCGGGAACGGTGGTGATTTGTTTGCTGCCTATGGCGGCGTGTTCGGCCTGCAGATGGTTTGTTTCCTGGGGGCCGCATTGATGACGCGCCGTTTGGATGTGGTGGGTTTCCGCAACACGGTGAAAACTCGCTTTGCCGATGTCGTGGAAATGGCAGTGGATTGAAGCTTGGCTGGAGCTCCGGATCCACTAGAACCGAGTTCCTTCCATTGCAGTGAATGGCAGCGCTGCAGATCGTCTGGTTCAAGCGTGATCTGCGCATCGTTGATCACCGGCCCTTGGCGGCTGCTGTGGAGCGGGGTTTGGTGCTGCCGCTCTACGTGGTGGAGCCGGAGTTGTGGCGGCAGCCCGATGCCTCCCAGCGGCAGTGGATGTTTTGCCGGGAGTCGCTGTTGGAGTTGCGCCAGGCCTTAGCGGATCGGGGCCAACCTTTGGTCGTGCGCGCTGGGGATGTGGTGCAGGTGCTGGAACGGGCCCGGCGTCAGTTCGGCATCGATGGGCTGTGGAGCCATGAGGAAACCGGCAATGGCTGGACGTACCAGCGCGATAAACGCGTTGGGGCCTGGGCTCGTCAGCACGGCATCGCCTGGACGGAATTCCCGCAGTTCGGGGTAATGCGCCGGATGCGCAGCCGCAATGGCTGGGCCAAACGCTGGGAGGTTCAGATGACGGAGCCCATCACACCCGAGCCGGCCGCACTGCAATCGCTGGAGGGCATTGATCCCGGCGTGATCCCGGAGCGCCCCTGTTCAGACCTTCTCTCGGATGCATGTCCGCAGCGTCAGATCGGAGGGCGTTCGATCGGCGTGCAGGAGCTGAACGACTTTTTGCAGCACCGCGCCCCGCGCTATCAACGGTCGATGTCGAGCCCCAACACGGCGTTCACCGGTTGTTCGCGCCTTTCGGCTTATCTCACCTGGGGTTGTCTCTCGATGCGAGAAGTGCTGCAGACCAGCCGCACCCACAGCGGCCGCGGCGTCAGCAGCTTTGAATCACGGCTGCACTGGCACTGCCATTTCATTCAGAAGCTGGAGGATCAGCCGGCGATTGAATTCAGCGATTTCCACCCGTTCATGCGCGGCATTCGCGCAGCCGACGTCGAGCGCTTGACGGCCTGGAGCGAAGGTCGCACTGGCGTCCCCTTTGTGGATGCCTGCATGCGCGCCTTGCGGGCCCATGGCTGGATCAACTTCCGCATGCGGGCGATGTTGATGTCCTTCGCCAGCTACAACCTCTGGCTTCCCTGGAGAGACAGTGGCCTGCATCTGGCCCGTCAGTTTGTGGATTACGAACCGGGGATTCACTGGAGCCAGTGCCAGATGCAATCGGGCAGCACCTCGATCAACACGATTCGGATTTACAACCCGATCAAGCAGGGCATGGACCACGACCCCCAGGGGCTGTTCATCCGTCAGTGGTGCCCTGAACTCAAGGATGTACCCACCATTCACATCCATGCGCCCTGGATGCTGGGTGGTGGCATGCCAGCACCGATCGTTGATGTCACCGTATCGATGCAGGATGCCAAAGATCGCATCTGGGAGATTCGCCGATCGGCCGGTTTTGATCGCCATGCCGATGCGATTCAGCGCAAGCATGGCTCCCGCAAGGCGGGGTTGAAGCCAACAACGGCTCGCCGCCGCCGGCGCAAACCACAGCAGCCCGACAACGGCAGCCAGCAGCTCAGCCTCGGTCTTTAGTTGCGCTGCAGCAGCAGCCGCTTGATCACCCGTTGGGCGATGTCGCCATAGCCCATCTCCCCGGAGAGAATCTGAGCAATTCGCCGTGGTGCGGTGGGCCGCTTGATCCCCAGCTGATACCCCACACCGGGGAAGCGGTAAAACACCTGGGCAATGCGCCGGCCCCAGGCCATCGACTCACCCCAGCGCTCCCGCATGCTGCGGCTGTAGCCCCGTAGATCCTTGCTGTCGCCCTTGAGCCATGGGCTTAGATGTCGGGCCGCTTCGCAGCCACTCATCAGGGCGGGGCGCAGCCCTTCCGCCAGAAAGGGGTCGCACAGCGATGCCGCATCGCCCACCACCACAATGCCGTCGCCATCAAGACGGTGATGGCCGTTCCAAACCCGCAGTTGGCCGCGCTGACGGATGCCTGCATCGGCGGCGAAACCCAGATCCGGCAACAGCTGGGCCAGCACCTGCTCCGGGTCGGCGTCCTGCTTGCCGATGAAGCTGCCCACACCGATGTTCACACCACCGGCGAGTGGAAAGGCCCAGGCGAAGCCCTGTTTCACCAGGCCGAATTCAAAACGGGTGGTGCCATCGCTGAGCTTGCCTTGACCCTCGAGTCGCACCGACATGGTGGTGGCCATCTGGGGCTGTTTGGCTCCCAGGCCGAGCAGTTGGGGCCAAGGGGACCCCGAACCGTCGGCGATCACCACGGCCCGCCCCTGCCAATGGCGTCCATCGGTTGCCGTGACGTGCCATACGTCTCTATGGCGCCGGATGTCATTGGCTTCAACGCCTGTAAGGCGTTCAGCCCCCGCCTGAATGGCCTGATCTGAGAGCAGTTGATCGAGCGTTTCGCGGCGCACGATCCAGAACGGTGCATCCCCTGGCAATTCGGCCACCACCGGATCCTCCAGGCACCAACTGAAATCCACGCGGCGGATCACCTGTTCCACAGCGGGCTCCAAAGAAAAGGGGAACCACTGCTGAACTGAGGCAGCCATGCCACCACCGCAGGGCTTGATTCGCGGCTCGGCGTCGCGCTCAAGCATCAGAACGTCGTGGCCCGCCGATGCAAGATGCACGGCCGCTGCACCGCCAGCGGCCCCGGACCCGATGATCAGAACGTCGTGGGTCCGATCTGATTCGTTGCTCACACCTTGAGGATGTCGGCTTCCTTGGTGGCCAGGTGTTGTTCCAGTTCGGCGATGAATTTGTCGAGCGTTTTCTGAATGCTGTCTTGTTCGTCGCGGCTCTGGTCTTCGGAGAACTCCCCTTCTTTTTCCTGCTTCTTGATCTTGTCGATCGCATCGCGGCGCAGGTTGCGCAGGGCCACCTTGCCTTCTTCGGCGTACTTCGAAGCCAGCTTGCAGAACTCCTTGCGGCGCTCCTCGGTGAGGGGCGGCACGTTGATGCGGATGATCTTGCCGTCGTTGTTGGGTGTGAAGCCCAGCTCACTCATCGCGATGGCCTTCTCGATCGAGGCCAGGGCGCTGATGTCGAACGGTTGGATCTGGATGGTCTGGGAGTCCGGGGTCGAAAGGGTGGCCAGCGACTTCAGCGGTGTGTCAGCGCCGTAGTACTCCACGCTGATGCGATCCAGCAGGGAGGAATTGGCCCGGCCGGTACGGATCGTGTTGAAGTTGCGCTGGGTGGCCTCCACCGACTTGCGCATGCTGGCTTCGAGGTCCTGGGTCGACATGGTTGCTGAGGGAAGAGGCGTGCGAACTGGGTTGGCGTTGTTTAGGAGGGGTCGCCGATGCGGGACCCGATCGGTTCCCCGGCCACGGCTCTGCCGATGTTGCCAGGTTCAAACAGGTTGAAGACAACAATCGGGATGTTGTTGTCTTTGCAAAGGGCGATGGCGGTGCTGTCCATCACGCCCAGCTCGCCGCTGAGCACGTCTTGATAGCTGAGCTGCGCTTGCTTCACCGCGTCGGCGTGCTTGGCCGGGTCTTTGTCGTAGACCCCATCCACCTTGGTGGCTTTGAACACCACATCGGCATTGATTTCGGCGGCCCGCAGGGCAGCGGTGGTGTCGGTGGTGAAGAACGGGTTGCCGCAACCGGCGCCGAACACCACCACCCGGTTTTTCTCCAGATGCCGGATCGCCTTGCGACGGATATACGGCTCCGCCACTTCCTGCATGGCGATGGCGGTCTGCACCCGGGTGGGAACACCAGCTCTCTCGAGCCCGTCCTGGAGGGTGATGGCGTTCATCACCGTGGCCAACATGCCGACGTAGTCAGCTGTGGCTCTCTCCATGCCCGCTGCAGACCCCTTCAGCCCGCGGAAGATGTTGCCGCCGCCCACGACGATCGCCAGCTGGGTGCCATTGGCCACCACCTTGGCCACATCGGAGGCAATCGACTGAACAATGGCGGGATCGATGCCATAGCCCTGAGATCCCATCAGAGCTTCGCCGCTGAGTTTCAGCAGGACGCGTGTGTAGGTCATCTACGGTCCATATCCTTTCGACAGTAGCAAGCACTGGCACAAGCCTCTGATCGCCGCTTGGATGGGGAAACCGCGGCTGTTTGATGCCAGAGACCGATGCCACCCAAAGCGGTGTGATGGCCCGTCTCACGCTTTCAGCCCTGGAACGGGCTAGTCAGGATCCCGACTGCTGGCGTGAACCGGTGGTGCATCGCGCTCTGTTGGTGAGTGGGCTTTCGGTGCTTACCGCGGCCACCCGTCATCTTCAGGATGATCTCGAGGCGGCTGAAGCGGCCTGAGGCCGGCTGGTTCAACCCTTAAAACTCGATGCCTGGCTGGGCCTTCACCCCCTGTTCGCGGAAAGGGTGGTGCACCAGGGTCATCTCCGTTACTAGATCGGCCCGCTCCACAAGCTCGGCTGGTGCACCCCTGCCGGTCACCGCCACGTGGGTGAGCTCCGGTCGCTCGTTCAATCCGGCGATCACTGCACCGGCCTCGATGTAGCCCAGCTTCAAGGCCACGTTCAGCTCGTCGAGCAGCACCAATTTCACGCTGGCATCGCGCAGATAGCCCAGGGCCTTCTGCCAGGCCGCCTCCACCAGTTGCTGATCCCGCTCTCGGTTCTGGGTTTCCCAGGTGAAGCCTTCTCCCAGGGCATGCCAGCTCACCTGCTCACCGAAGGCCTGCAGTGCCCGTGCTTCGCCGGGCTCCCAGCCCCCCTTGATGAATTGAACAATCGCCACCCGCTCGCCATGGCCAAGCGTGCGCAGCACCAGCCCAAGCCCGGCGGTGGTTTTCCCCTTGCCCTGGCCGGTGAACACCAGCACCAGGCCCTTTTCCTTGTTGCGTTCCTCCACCCTTTGCTTCTGCACCTGCTGGCGCCGCTCCATCCGTTTGCGGTAACCGGCATCGTCGGTTTCTGGGGCGAGCTTGCCCCCCATGCCCAGTTCCGCGGCGGATTGATCGAGGTCGTTCGTGCTCATGGGGAGAGGGGGTGTTGGTTCTATCGAGGCCGAGTGGCGGTGATGCGTTGCAGGGCCCGACCCGCCAGCAGCTCCTGGCTCACGCTGCTGAACCCGAGTTGCTCCAGCTCGGTGGGGAGGTTGTCCTCCAGCATGGCGGTGGCGGTGTCGGTTTCAAACAGAGCACAAAACAGTTGCTGGGGAAGCTTCAGCCAAGGTCCGGCCGGATGCAGATCCACAAGCACCAACCAGCCGCCCGGTTCCAGCAGCCGCAGGGCACTGCGCAGCACCCGTTCCCGATCGCTGCGGGGGAATTCGTGCAGGGCGACGCTCAGCTGGATGGCGCTGAAGCTGGCATCGGCCAGGGGCGGATCTTCGGCCAGCCCTTCCACCCGTTTCAGGTTGGGGTGACGTTGGGCGGCCAAATCCAGGGCCCGGGGGGAGATATCGAGCCCCGTCACGGCATAGCCCGCCGCCAACCAGGGGGCCGCTGCTTCGCCACTGCCGCAGCAGAGATCCAGCACCGCCGCGCCGGGCTTGAGATGGTGCTGCACCGCCTCGAGCCCGAGGCCCCGCAGGCGCTCCACCCCGCCAACACTCAGCGACGACACCGCCGTGACCGTGTCGTAAATCCAGCGGTAGCGGTAGGCCAGCGGCCTCAGAAATGAGGTCATCGTTGAAGTGAAAAAAGCAGACAGGGTGTTGTCAGGCCGGTTGCCGGGCCAGGGCTGCATCCACCGCCTGCTGCTGATCACGCCGGGTGATCCAGTGGTGATAAGTGCGGGTGTGGATCGTCACCGAGTGGCCCATCATCCTGGCGGCGACGGTGTCCGGCAGGCCGACATGGATGGTGCGCACCGCCCAGGCGTGGCGCAGGTCGTAGGGGGTGATCGGCAGGTCGTAGCGGCGGAACTGCTCACTCACCCGTCGTCCCACCTGCTGCAGGGTGGTGCGCCGCAGATCGGTCTGAATGGCTGGCAGCGCGGCCGGGTTCTCCGCCAGCTCCTGCAACCCGAAGTGCTCGACCCAGTCGGGGTGGAACGGCCAGCTCTGGTGCTCACCGGTTTTGGTGGTGGGCAGCACCCGCAGCACCTGATCTCCGCCCGGTGCCAGGGAGGAGCAATCGCAGAAGAACACCTCGTGGTTGCGCAGGCCGTAGGTGGCCATCAGGGCAAAGGCCAGGCGCCACTGTGAATTGGGGATGCGGCCTGCGGCCTCGAGGATCTGTGGATCGGTGGGCAGCTGGCGGAACCGGGCCCGGTGCAGGCCATAGCCGCCGGCTTCCTGGCGCCAGTCCTCGGGTAAGGGCAGCTCCAGGTGCCTGGCCAGAGCGGCCAGGGCTGTGGCGCATTGCTGCCGGCTGCGGCTGCCGTCCTCGTAACTGGTCAGCGTCTGCATCAGCAGCGCTGGCTCCAGCGGCTGATCACCGCACTGACGCGCTAGTCGCCGGAGGTAGGGCAAGTAGGCACTGGTCCAGGTGGTGCGACTGCTGGCCGGGGAACGGCGTCGGCGCGGGTCGGCAAAAAAGGCTGCTTCAAAGCTTTTGATGGCGGCCTGGATCCCGATCGAACGTCCTCTGGCCGTTGCTGCAGAGGTGGAGGCCGACCAGGGCGTCCAATCAAAACTGCGCTGCTCCAGTTGCAATTGCACCAGGGCAGCGGTGCTGAGGGCCTGATTCAGTCCGGCTGCATCGGCCATTAGCCCCAGGCTGATCCGTTGCAGGCCGTTCCGGCTCGGATCCCCACGCAACGGGAGAGACCCGCGCAGGTTCAGCCGCCGACCCCGCTGCTCTATGCGCAGGCGTGATCCCTGTGCCGCCAGCTGCGCATTGGCGGTCTCCAGCGCACTTTTGAGCTCCATAAATGTGTCGTTGGAACCAAGGATCGCGTCCGTGGCGGCTACGCTCAACCCCCGAAAACCGTTCTGATCGGTATGTCTCGCGTCGGTGTCGTCCTGCTGAACCTGGGTGGCCCGGAGCGTATCCAGGACGTTGGCCCGTTTCTTTACAACCTGTTCGCCGATCCGGAGATCATTCGGCTTCCCAGTCCGGCGCTGCAGAAGCCGCTGGCTTGGTTGATCAGCACCCTGCGCAGTGGCAAGTCACAGGAGGCTTATCGCTCCATCGGTGGCGGATCACCGCTGCGGCGCATCACCGAGCAGCAGGCCCGTGAACTTCAGAGCTTGCTGCGTCAGCGCGGCATTGATGCCACCAGCTATGTGGCCATGCGCTACTGGCATCCGTTCACCGAATCCGCTGTGGCGGACATCAAGGCCGATGGCATGGATGAGGTGGTGGTGCTCCCCCTCTACCCCCATTTCTCGATTAGCACCAGTGGATCCAGTTTCCGTGAGCTGCAGCGCCTGCGTCAGGCGGATCCGGCGTTTGAGAAGTTGCCGATTCGCTGCATCCGCAGCTGGTTTGACCACCCGGGCTATGTGAAGGCCATGGCCGAGCTGATCGCGGCCGAGGTCCGCAACAGCGACGACCCCACGAAGGCCCACGTCTTCTTCAGTGCCCACGGTGTGCCGAAGAGCTACGTCGAAGAGGCGGGTGACCCCTATCAAAAGGAGATCGAAACCTGCTCCGGTTTGATCATGAAGGAGTTGGCCGTTCAGATGGGCCATGAGAACCCCTTCACCCTGGCCTACCAAAGCCGTGTGGGTCCGGTGGAGTGGCTTAAGCCCTACACCGAGGAGGCCCTTGAGGAATTGGGGCAAGCCAAGACCAACGATCTGGTGGTGGTGCCGATCAGCTTCGTCAGCGAACACATCGAAACGCTTGAGGAAATCGACATCGAATACCGGGAGTTGGCCACCGAAGCCGGTGTGGTGAATTTCCGTCGGGTGCGCGCTCTCGACACCTATGCCCCCTTCATCGAGGGATTGGCGGATCTCGTGGCCACCAGCCTGCAGGGCCCAGAGGTCAGTCTGGATGCGGCGGCGGAGCTGCCCAACAAGGTGAAGCTCTATCCCCAGGAGAAGTGGGAATGGGGTTGGAACAACAGTTCAGAGGTTTGGAACGGCCGTCTGGCCATGGTTGGTTTTTCAGCCTTTTTGCTCGAGTTGATTAGTGGTCAAGGGCCGCTGCACGCCCTCGGCCTGCTCTGACCAAGCCAGGGGAGCTGCGGGCCCTTAACCTTGAGGGTCATTGACCCGTCGCCTCTGTGACTCTCACCTCAGCGTCTTCGGCCGTCACTGGGCAGCAGGCCGGTCACGGTGGTCAGAGAATGTCTGGGGCGACAGCCCTGATGGATGCGTTGCGGCGCCATGACGTCGACACGATTTTCGGCTACCCCGGCGGCGCGATTCTCCCGATTTACGACGCACTTCACATCGCCGAGAGCGAGGGCTGGGTCAAGCACATCCTGGTGCGGCATGAGCAGGCCGGCACCCACGCTGCCGATGCCTATGCGCGCGCCACCGGCAAGGTGGGCGTTTGCTTCGGCACGTCGGGGCCTGGTGCCACCAACCTGGTGACCGGCATCGCCACCGCCCAGATGGATTCGGTGCCCATGGTGGTGATCACCGGTCAGGTGCCGCGTCCGGCGATTGGCACCGATGCCTTTCAGGAGACCGACATCTTCGGCATCACCCTGCCGATCGTGAAACATTCCTGGGTGGTGCGCGATCCGGCCGATCTCGCCTCCATCGTTGCCCAGGCCTTTCTGATTGCAGCCAGTGGTCGTCCAGGCCCCGTGCTGATTGACATTCCGAAGGATGTCGGCCAGGAGATGTTCGACTACGTGCCTGTTGAGCCCGGATCGATTGTTCCCAAAGGCTTCCGCAAGCCTCAGCCCCCCCGGGATGAACCGATCCTGTCGGCGCTTGAGCTGATCGCCGAGGCGGAGCGTCCCCTGCTTTATCTGGGCGGTGGTGCGATCTCAGCAGGTGCTCACGACAGCCTGCGGGCGATTGCTGAGCGCTATCAGATCCCCGTCACCACCACCTTGATGGGGAAGGGTGCCTTCGATGAAAACGATCCTCTCTCGGTGGGCATGCTCGGCATGCATGGCACGGCCTATGCCAATTTCGCCGTCACCGAATGCGATCTGTTGATTGCTGTTGGCGCCCGTTTTGACGACCGCGTGACCGGAAAGCTGGACACCTTTGCTCCCCGGGCGCAGGTGATCCACTTTGAGATTGACCCGGCCGAAATCGGCAAGACCCGCCGCCCCGATGTGGCGGTGCTCGGTGATCTGGGCCTGAGCGTGGCGCGGTTGGTGGAGCTGAGCCTGCAGCAGCAGGTGCAACCCCGTACGTCCCCTTGGTTGGCACGCATCGCTGAGTGGAAACAGACCTATCCCCTCACGGTGCCTCCCACCGAAGGCCCCCTCTTCCCTCAGGAGGTGCTGCTGGCCGTTCGCGAGCTGGCACCGAATGCCATCGTCACCACGGATGTGGGCCAGCACCAGATGTGGGCGGCCCAGTACCTGCGCAACGGGCCCCGGGGCTGGATCAGCAGTGCCGGTCTCGGCACCATGGGCTTCGGCATGCCGGCCGCAATGGGAGCCCAGGTGGCGTGCCCCGATCGTCAGGTGGTTTGCATCGCAGGTGACGCCAGCATTCTGATGAACATTCAGGAGCTGGGAACCCTGGCGGCCTATGGCCTCCCGGTGAAGGTGGTGATCGTCAACAACCACTGGCAAGGCATGGTGCGCCAGTGGCAGGAGAGCTTCTACGAGGAGCGCTATTCGGCCTCCGATATGCTCAATGGCATGCCGGACTTCGTGGCTCTCGCCCGCTCCTTCGGGGTCGACGGCGTGCACATCCGCGAGCGGGAGTCGTTGAAGCGTGATCTCGAGGCAGCGCTCAAGGCCCCCGGTCCGATGTTGATCGACATCCACGTGCGCCGTGGTGAGAACTGCTATCCGATGGTTCCCCCGGGCAAAAGCAATGCTGAAATGGTGGGCCTCCCGGCTCCCATACCGGTTCTCAACGCTCCGACCTCTTGATTCGTCTCGTCTTAATCGGCGTTCTGCTGCTGCTTTGGGCCGTGCCGGTACAGGCCGCTGAGGTGCTTCAGGTGCGCAGCAGCTCACTGCTGCAGGTGGGAGATCGCAACCGCACCTACACCGTTGCCCTGGCCTGTGCTTCCGTTGATCCGAACCAGGAAGCCGAGGCCACCGCATGGCTGCGTCAGGAGCTGCCGCGTCGTCGCAAGGTCAATCTGCGGCCGGTCGGCTCCAGCGTGGGGCAGCTGATGGCCAGGGTGACCCCGATCGGTGCTGAGCGTGACCTCAGCACCGGCTTGATTGCAGCGGGTTTGGCCAGCAACAGCTGTGGGGTCGATGGCTGATAACCGCATTGCCCGGGGCATTGTCTTGGTGCCCTGTCTGCTGCTGGGGGGTGCCTTTCTGGCCACAGCGGCCTGGGGGCAGGGCGCCGCAGCTGAGAACCGCACCCTGGCCATCGGCATCGGTGTTGGCTTGCTTTTGGCGGGTTTGCTCTCCCAGTTGGGTGGCGGCTCAGAGGGTGAGCCCGAGACCTCTGTGACAACACCAGACGAGTCCGACCCCTCTCCCTAATTTGCGGGGATCGGGTTGCTTCCCTCCGATCCCATGTCGAAGCCTGAGTGGCGACGTTGGCCTTTGCCGATGCAGAACCCTTGCCGTTGTCCGCTGACGGGGGCATCGATGCGATGGGTTGGTTGGACCCCGATCAGAAGGAGGTCGTTCCGATTTGCCAGGCCATTGATCAGCGTCGCCGCGGGGAGCGTCTGCGTCTGAAGGCGGTGGCCAGTGATTCCCGCTTTCGTGCTGGCCTGGCCTCATCGGGCCAGGCCATGGCCGGTCTGATCGAATGAGGTCTGGGGACACGACCTCGAGATGCTGCGCCTGAGTGAACTGAAGCTGCCCCTCGACCATGGGGAGGAAGCGTTGCAGGAGGCGGTGCTCAAGCGTTTGAGGATTCCGCCGGATCGTCTTCTGGGTCAGACCCTGGTGAAGCGCAGTGTTGATGCGCGGCGTCGCGACCGGATTCAGCTGATTTACAGCGTGGATGTGCAGGTGAAGGGTGAAGCCGCCCTGTTACGGCGCATCGGCAACAAAAGCCGGGTGCGTCTGGCTCCAGACACCCGCTACCGGTCTGTGGGTCATGCCCCCGATGGCTTCCCCTTGGATGCGGCCGATCGGCCTGTGGTGGTGGGGGCAGGTCCCTGCGGTTATTTCGCTGCTCTGCTGTTGGCACAGATGGGGTTCCGACCGCTGTTGCTGGAACGGGGTCAGGCCGTGAAGCAACGCACCGCTGACACATTTGGCTTCTGGCGGGGCACCAGCCCCTTCAATCCGGAATCCAATGCCCAATTCGGTGAGGGCGGAGCCGGCACCTTCTCCGACGGCAAGCTCTACAGCCAGGTGAGCGATCCCGAGCACTACGGCCGCAAGGTGCTGGAGGAGCTGGTGGCCTGTGGTGCCAGCGAGGAGATCCTCACGTTGCACCGCCCCCACATCGGCACCTTCAAGCTCGCCACCGTGGTGCGTGGCCTGCGGGCACGGATTGAAGCTCTGGGCGGTGAGGTGCGTTTCAACAGTCGCGTGACACGCCTTCAGCTCAGCGACAGCAGCGCTGGGAAGCCGCATCAACTCGATGGCTTGGTGCTGGCCGATGGAACGGAGATTCCCTGCCGCCATCTGGTGCTGGCTCCCGGTCATTCCGCGCGCGACTGCTTCGAAATGCTGGAGCAGATCGGTGTGCAGCTGCAGCGCAAACCGTTTTCCGTGGGCGTGCGTATTGAGCATCCGCAGCATCTGATTGACGCAGCCCGCTGGGGAGAGGCGGCGGGCCATCCGCGTCTCGGGGCCGCCGAGTACAAGCTGGTTCACCATGCTGAAAACGGCCGCTGCGTCTACAGCTTCTGCATGTGTCCCGGAGGATTTGTGGTGGGTGCCACCTCGGAGGAAGGCCGGGTGGTGACCAATGGCATGAGCCAGCACTCCCGCAACGAGCGCAACGCCAACAGCGGTTTGGTTGTGGCTCTGGACGCCGATGACCTGGCACCGTTTGAACGCTTCCCCGGGGATCCGCTGGCGGGGATTGCTCTGCAACGGGAGCTGGAGGAGCGCGCCTTCAGGCTTGGAGGGAGCAGTTACGCCGCACCGGCGCAGCGGTTGGAGGATTTCCTGGCGGGCCGTCCCTCCACCCGTCTGGGTGGCATCGCCGCGTCGTACCAGCCGGGTGTGCATCCCGCCGATCTGGATGACCTGCTCCCTGCTGCCATCGTTAAGGCCTTGCGGGAGGCGTTGCCGGCCTTTGCCCGCAAGCTGAAGGGGTATGACCACCCCGATGCAGTGCTCACCGGCGTGGAAACCCGCACGTCATCGCCCGTGCGGATTCCCAGGGATGAAGCGTTGGAATCGCTAAATGTGAAGGGGCTGGTGCCCGCGGGTGAAGGGGCGGGCTATGCCGGCGGCATCCTTTCGGCCGGAATCGATGGCATTCGAGCTGCTGAAGCCTTGGCCATTCAGATCCTTGGGAGCAAGCCTGTTTAAGTTTCAGCTGCAGACGGGGGCTTGCGCCACGATTCCGCTCCACTGAACGGCTTTCACCTGATCCCGTCGCCAGGAATGGAACAGCTCGGGTTCACTGACGGTGCACAGCGGGCAGTGGGCGATCCGTTCGCTGGGGATTCCTGCGCCCTGGAGCTGCACTCTGGCGGCGGTTCGAATGTCCAGGCGATGCCGCTCCGGTTGCTCATCCGTCAGCAGGGCCCCGGCCTCGGATAACGAAGCATCGCCTGGGATTGCCGCGGCGATGGCCTTCACCACCTCCTCGCCCACCTGGTAGCGCGGCCCGCTGACGGCCGGGCCCAGGGCAACCACCAGATCCTCCCGCCGGGCCCCCCGCTCCACCAACCGATCCAGGGCCGTGATCAGGATTCCAGCCGCCACCCCCCGCCAACCTGCATGACAGGCCGCGGCATGCCCGGTGCCGGGATCCGCGATCAGAACCGGTGTGCAGTCGGCACCGCACACCCAGAGGCTCTGGCCCCCGCGATCACTCACCAGGCCATCGGCTTCAGGCCAGGGATCCTGACGGGCGTCGCTGGCGTTCAGCACGATCCCACTGTGGATCTGCTGGGGCCGGTGGACGCTGATGCCGGCGCTGACATACCCGGCCAGTTCGTCAGGACCACGGCCGTGCCAGAGCCGGGTGAAGAAGCCGTGTTCGAACCCCTGCCCATGCAGAAGATCGCTCTGGAGGTAATAGCCCCCGTAACAACCGATCCAGGTCCAGCCCTTCAACGTGTTGAAGCGGCTGTCTGGTCGATCAAACGGCCCGTCTTTCATCAGCCCTGCAATCAGGCCATGGGGATGTCCCGCAGCATCCAGAAGCCGCCGAAGGTTTGTTCTTCGGGGCTGGACTGGATGGCGATGAACTGGAGGCCGCGCACCTGCTGCTGCGAAGTGGCCAGGGCCTCGGAGATTTCAGCGGCGACGCCTGGCTCCAGGTCGCTCACCAACCAGCGGTCATCCTGACCAGCCTCCAGCACCAGCTGGCGGTCTTCAACGATCATCCGCACGGGTTCGAGTCCCCCCAACCAGCCCGCCATGGCGAGGGAGCGGCTCTGGCTGAACAGGCGCAGACCCGGCACAGAGGCCTCGGGGTCGATGCCATCGGGCACCGGCAGCAGCCCGCTGAAACTCATCGGCCATTCCGATGCCTCCAGCAGCAGGCTCGCCGGCAGGGCGGCCCAGCTCCAGGCGTCTCCTTGAACTTCCTCCGGCAGGGGCACTGGAGGGGTGGGAACAGGCGCCGGCGGTGGTGCCAGTGGGCCGGCCATGAAGCCCTCCTCCTCGGGATATACCTCCCTTTCGCGCTGTTGAAGCCAGTCGAGCAGGGCGAAGGTGCGGCGACTTGGAATCACCTCGAGGTCTTGTTCGGCTGCGGCGCGCTGCACCATGGTGCGCATCGAACTGCGCCAGCAGCGCAGGCGCACGGGTGAACCCCAGCCCCCGCTTGCGGATGCCTGCTTGGCTTCAGCAAGGGCTTGGCTCAACCAGAGCGAGTTCACCTCACCCGAGGGGCACACCTTGGCGAAGCGAAATGGCTCTGCATCGCCGGTTGCGGCGGGGGTGGAGGTGATCAGCAGTTCCCAACGCTTGCGGCCATCGGCCTCAAGGATGGGTCGGGAGTAGAAGTCGAGTTCCCAGTCTTCGGCGGCTGTCAGGGCAGCAGTGCTCATCCGGCCGATTGCTCCTGCTGTTTCAGGGTGTTCTGGGCGCGGCTGGCGCGATCGGCGGCTTCAGCCATCACTTTGTCTTTTTCGATCAGCAGCTCTCCAGGAGGCCCCTCCAGCAGGGCTGTGTTCAGGCCGATCCGTCCGCGGCCCGGATCCAGTTCCGTGATCAGGGCCGAAACGCGGTCGCCCTGGTCGAACACCTCACGGATCGAGCGCAGGCTGCCATTGGTGATGGCTGATTGGTGCAGCAGTCCGCTGATGCCACCAAGGTCGATGAACAGGCCGTAGGGCTTCACCGCAGTAACCTGACCTTCCACCAATTGGCCGACTTCCAGATCTTGGAAGCGTTCGGCCACGGCGGCTCGTTTTTCGGACAGCACCAGCTTGCGCGTCTCCGAATTCACCTCGATGAAGGCCACCCCCAGGGTCTTGCCCACGAGCTCCTGGTGGTTTTCACCGTTTTGGAGTTGGGAGCGGGGAATGAAGCCGCGCAGCCCTTCGAGATCGCAGGTGACACCGCCGCGGTTGAAGCCATTGACGATGACTTGAACCACTTTTCCCTGTTTCTCCAGTTCCTTCACCCGGTCCCAGCTCTTGCGCAGCTCCAGGGCGCGACAGCTGATCGTGACCATCCCGTCAGCGTTCTGCTCACGGGTCACCAGAACTTCAACCTCCAGGCCCTTGGGGAAGCGCTCCCGGAAGTTGGTCACCACGCCAAGGCCCGCCTCGCTCTTGGGCATGTAGCCGGGGGCTTTGCCGCCGATATCCACGTACACGCCATCGCTTTCGATGCCGATCACCGTGCCCTTGATTACCTCACCGGTGGTGCCCACCGGAGCGTTCTCGTCCAGGGCGGCGAGGAAGGCTTCTTCATCGAAATCGAAGTCGTCCACGCTGCGCGGCTGATTGCGCTGCTCCTTCTTGGGTTGTTGATCCGGCGCGCCCATCAGGTCGGCCATGGTCATGCCTTCCATGCCGCCCATGTCGAACAGAGCGTCGTCATCCGTGCCTTGAGACGAGGTGGGGGCCTGCTGGACCGGTCGCGGCGGGGTGGCGAGACCCGCCCGTTCCTCGAGGATGCGTGCCTTTTCCGCCGCAGCTTCTGCTGCTGCCCGTGCTTCAGCCGCTTCACGAGCCAGCTTTTCCTGCTCTTCGCGGCGGTTGATCTGCATCACCTGCAGCGGTTTCGTCGCTGCCGGCTTGGGTGCCTTGGGGCGGTTGGGCTGCGGACTGCCGGCTGCGGGCATGGACCATTGGGCTTGTCGATCGCTCATTTTGACAGGCTGGGTTGGGATCAGCACCCCCGTGCCTGTGCAACGCCATGGACCAGCTCCGCAAGCGATTTGATCAGCTGACCTGGCCCGAGGCCAGCTGTGCTGCCAGCCAGCCGGGTGCCACGGTGATCTGGCCGTTTGGAGCCTGTGAGCAACACGGCCCCCAACTGCCGCTTTCGACGGACGCTGTTTTTGCTGAGGGCATCCTCGATTCCGTGTTGCGCGGGCTTGAGCCATCTCTGCCGATTTGGCGACTGCCGTGTCAGGCCATCGGCTTTTCGCCTGAGCACCAGAACTTTCCCGGCACCCTCAGCCTTTCAGCTCCCCTGCTTCTGGATCTGGTCGACCAGGTTGGCACGCAGCTGGCGGCGATGGGGGTGCAGCGCCTGGTTCTGTTCAACGCCCATGGCGGCCAGATCGGTTTGCTGCAGGTGGCAGCCCGACAGCTGCGTGCTCGCTGCCCATCGTTGGCTGTTCTGCCCTGCTTCCTCTGGAGTGGCGTGGAGGGGCTGGCGGATCTGTTGCCCGAGCAGGAGTTGGCCCATGGACTTCATGCCGGTCAGGCCGAAACCAGCTTGATGCTTGAAATGGCCCCAGAGCTGGTTGGATCTGCCCGCCCGGTGGATGGACGTCCATCACCGGGATCCGCGCAGGATCCTCCAGCGGGCTGGAGTCTTGAAGGGGCGGCGCCCTGCGCTTGGCTCACCGACGACCTCAGCGCGACGGGAGTGATCGGTGATGCGCGCCAGGCCTCCGCTGATCTGGGACGTTGCCTGCAAGATCGCTTGATCAACCACTGGCAGGAGCGCTTTCAAGCCCTTCTGGCCAGTGACTGGCCACCCACGCAAAGTCTTCTCTCCCAACCGTCCAACATCACGCCCAAGTCCTGAACCTTGGACGCATGTGTCACCAACTTTTGGGGCACTGGTTATTGTCGGTCCCAATCAACGTGGTGGACAGCGTCCTATGACGACCCTCAATGCACCTGAAGCATCCGTGCTGGAGGGCCAGGACGCACTGCCCGATTTCACAACCGAGGCCTACAAAGACGCCTACAGCCGGATCAACGCCATCGTGATCGAGGGCGAGCAGGAAGCCCACGACAACTACATCTCCCTTGGAACTCTGATCCCCGAGCAGGCCGATGAGCTCAAGCGGCTGGCACGGATGGAGATGAAGCACATGAAGGGCTTCACCTCCTGCGGTCGCAACCTCGGGGTTGAAGCCGATCTTCCCTTCGCCAAGAAGTTCTTCGAACCCCTTCACGGCAATTTTCAGGCTGCTCTCAAGGAGGGCAAGGTGGTCACTTGCCTGCTGATTCAGGCTCTGCTGATCGAGGCATTCGCCATTTCGGCTTATCACATCTATATCCCTGTGGCCGATCCCTTCGCCCGCAAAATCACTGAGGGTGTGGTGAAGGACGAATACACCCACCTCAACTACGGCCAGGAGTGGCTGAAGGCCAACTTCGAGGCCAGCAAGGATGAGCTGTTCGAGGCCAACAAAGCCAACCTTCCCCTCATCCGCTCGATGCTGGAAGACGTGGCTGCTGATGCGGCCGTCCTCCATATGGAGAAGGAAGACCTGATCGAGGACTTCCTGATCGCTTACCAGGAAGCTCTGGGAGAGATCGGCTTCACCTCCCGCGATATCGCCCGCATGGCCGCAGCAGCGCTTGCTGTTTGACCCGTTTCAGGTCTTGATCCAACGCCGGTTTATCGACAGGCACGTTGCCGTCGATACCGGTTGCCATGGGAGCATGGTTGTTCGAGGTGTTCTTTGAGACGTCAGCGGTAAGACATGTTTGGTCTGATCGGACATTCAACGAGTTTTGAGGCTGCTCGCCGCAAGGCGATGGAACTCGGGTTCGATCACATCGCCGAAGGTGATCTGGATGTTTGGTGCAGTGCACCTCCGCAGCTCGTTGAGCACGTGGAAGTCACCAGTCCCGTGGGCACGACCATCGAGGGTGCCTACATCGACTCCTGCTTCGTTCCCGAGATGCTGAGCCGCTTCAAGACGGCCCGGCGCAAGGTGCTCAATGCCATGGAACTCGCCCAGAAGAAGGGCATCAACATCACTGCCCTGGGTGGCTTCACCTCGATCATTTTCGAGAATTTCAACCTGCTCCAGAACCAGACGGTGCGGAGCACCACCCTGGATTGGCAGCGGTTCACCACCGGTAATACCCACACGGCCTGGGTGATCTGCCGCCAGGTGGAGAACAACGCTCCAAGTCTCGGGATCGATCTCAGCAAAGCCAAGGTGGCCGTCGTTGGTGCCACTGGTGATATCGGCTCCGCCGTCTGCCGTTGGCTGCAGGCACGCACCGGAGTTGGTGAACTGCTGCTGGTGGCACGTCAGCAGCAACCGCTGCTCGATCTTCAGCAGGAACTGGGCGGTGGCCGGATTTTGTCGCTCGATGAGGCCCTGCCTGAAGCCGATGTGGTCGTCTGGGTGGCGAGCATGCCCCGCACCCTTGAGATCGATCAAGACAGTCTCAAGAAGCCCTGTCTGATGATTGATGGGGGCTACCCCAAGAACCTTGATACGAAGGTTGCCGGTGGTGGCATCCACGTTCTCAAGGGTGGAATCGTGGAGTTCTGCCGTGACATCGGCTGGTCGATGATGGCCATCGCCGAGATGGAGCGGCCGCAGCGCCAGATGTTTGCCTGCTTTGCCGAAGCCATGCTGCTCGAGTTTGAGCGCTGCCACACCAACTTCAGCTGGGGGCGCAACAACATCACCCTCGAGAAGATGGATTTCATCGGCGCGGCATCGGTGCGCCATGGGTTCAGCACCTTGAACCTTCAACCCAACCTGCAGGCCACTGCTGCCTGACCTTCGAAGAGCCAGAGCCATGCCCCGTCGCCCCCTGCTTGAGTTCGAAAAACCGCTCGTCGAGCTGGAGCAGCAGATTGAGCAGATCCGTCAGCTGGCCAGAGATTCGGAAGTCGACGTCTCGCAGCAACTGCAGCAACTGGAAAGCCTCGCGGCCCGTCGGCGTCAGGAGATCTTTCAGGGGCTGACTCCCGCTCAGAAAATTCAGGTCGCCCGTCATCCGCAGCGTCCAAGCACGCTGGATTTCATCCAGATGTTCTGCGACGACTGGGTTGAACTGCACGGCGATCGTCGCGGTAATGACGATCAGGCCTTGATCGGCGGTGTCGGCCGGGTGGGCGATCGACCCGTGATGTTGATCGGCCATCAAAAAGGCCGCGACACCAAAGAGAACGTCGCCCGCAATTTCGGGATGGCCGCTCCGGGTGGATACCGCAAAGCCATGCGGTTGATGGATCATGCCGATCGCTTCCGCCTGCCGATTCTCACGTTCATCGATACCCCCGGGGCCTATGCCGGCCTCGAGGCTGAAGAGCAGGGCCAGGGTGAAGCGATCGCCGTCAACCTGCGTGAGATGTTCCGCTTGCGTGTTCCGGTGATCGCCACCGTGATCGGTGAAGGTGGATCCGGCGGTGCCTTGGGCATCGGGGTGGCCGATCGCTTGCTGATGTTCGAGCACAGCGTCTACACGGTGGCCAGCCCTGAGGCCTGCGCCTCCATTCTCTGGCGTGATGCGGCTAAAGCGCCTGATGCGGCGGCAGCCTTGAGGATCACCGGCCGCGACTTGCTGGAGCTTGGGGTGGTGGATGAGGTGCTTGAGGAGCCCTCCGGCGGCAACAACTGGGCACCATTGGAGGCCGGAGAAAACCTGCGGGCTGCAATCGAGCGTCACCTCGACCAACTGCTGAGCCTTTCGGAACAGCAACTGCGCGAGGCCCGTTACTCCAAATTCAGAGCCATGGGACGGTTCCTCGAAAAAACGTCACAGGATGTCGACAAAGCCGCTTAAAGTGTCGCGGTTTGCTAACGGTTTTTGCCAACGGCTCTAATCACAGGTGCGAGCCGAGGCATAGGTCGCCGAACTGCTGAGCTTCTGGCTCATCAAGGATGGGATTTGCTGCTCACCGCCCGCAGCGCTGATCAACTGGAGCAGCTGAGTGCTCAGCTCAGCACCAAAGGTGTTTCTGTGGCCTCTGCCGCCATCGACCTGACGCAACCCGATGGCATCGCAGCTGCGATGGCTGGCTTGTTGCAGCAGGGTGAGACCCCTTCCGTGTTGATCAACAACGCGGGTGCGGCCTACACCGGCGATCTATTGGCCATGCCGATTGAGCGTTGGCAATGGCTGCTACAGCTGAATGTCACCAGCGTGATGCAGGTTTGTTCTGCTGTTGTTCCCGCCATGCGTGAGAACGGCGGACTGGTGATCAACATCAGCAGCCACGCCTCCCGCAATGCCTTCCCTCAATGGGGGGCGTATTGCGTCAGTAAAGCTGCCTTGGCCAGCTTCACCCGCTGCCTGGCGGAAGAGGAACGGAGCAATGGCATTCGTGCCTGCACCCTCACTCTTGGGGCCGTGAACACACCACTGTGGGACGCGGAAACCGTACAAAGCGATTTCGATCGTCGTGCCATGCTCTCTGTCGATCAGGCGGCAGAAACACTGGCGAATCTGGCGTTGCAACCCAGCAACCAGTTGATCGAAGACCTCACCCTTATGCCGGCCGCCGGCGCCTTCTGAACGAACACCATGACCTCCACAGTCCCTTTCGTTTCCAACGGCGTCGCCAACGGCAACGGCAATGGCAGCTTGAATCCCCAGATTTCTGCGCGCATCCGTGAGCGCCTGAGGGAAGCGGGTGCTTCCTTCCTGGCGAACGACAACATCGCTGATCACCTCCAGCCGGGTGAGCTGGATCAGCTTCAGGTTGAAGTTGCAGACAAGGTTCGCGACCTGCTGCGCAGCCTGGTAATCGATATCGATAACGACCACAACACCCATGAGACGGCGGAGCGCGTCGCCAAGATGTACCTCCAGGAGGTGTTCAAAGGGCGCTACCACCAGCAGCCCAAGGTGGCCAGCTTCCCCAATGTGAAACAGCTGGATGAGATCTACACCGTTGGCCCGATCACGGTTCGTTCCGCCTGTTCACACCACCTGGTGCCGATCATGGGCAACTGCTGGATCGGGATCAAACCTGGTGCCCGGGTGATCGGTCTCTCCAAATTCACCCGTGTGGCTGACTGGGTCTTCTCCCGCCCTCACATTCAGGAAGAGGCCGTGATGATCCTTGCCGATGAAATCGAGAAGCTCTGTGAGCCCCAGGGTCTCGGCATCATCATCAAGGCGCAGCACTACTGCATGAAGTGGCGTGGGGTGAAGGAGCCCCAAACCAGCATGGTGAACTCCGTGGTGCGCGGCGATTTCCGCCACGATCCCAGCCTCAAGCAGGAGTTCTTTGAGCTGGTGCGTCAGCAGGAAGCGTTGCTCAGCACCTGATCAGCCGCGATTCAACGCTCTTTCAAATTCTCGACTTCACACTCGAGACCTCACAGCCTGGACAAGGGCTTGAACCTTGTCGAGGTTTTTCCATCCGGGCCGTACCTCCAGCCGACTTGAGGCATCGAGCCCTTGAGGATTGACGCGACTGAGCAGTTCCGGAACCCACTCCGCACTTACTCCTCCTGCCAGCCACCACGGCACCGAAAGCTCGGTTTCGGCCAGCCAATCAAGGGGGATCCGGTGCCCGGTGCCGCCCAGTTGATCGGCGCTCCAAGCATCGATCAGCAAAGCATCCACATGGGGCGCGTAGTGCTCGAGCTGCTTGAGATCGTCGGGTTCACGCACACGCAACGCTTTCCACCACTGCTGCCGGGGGTAGCGCTGTTTTAAGTGTTGGCAGCATTCGACGGACTCGCCGCCGTGCAGCTGCACCACGGAGGGCTGCCCTGCTCCGTTCAGTGCCTCCTCGAGGGCGGCATCGTCCGGATTGGCCACCACCCAAACGCGATGCAGTAGGGGGTGCTGCTCTTCCAGCATCTGGAACAAGGCCCGGCGCTGGGCTGGTTCAACAAAGCGTGGGGTGGCGGGTACGCCGATCACGCCAATCGCCTGCACCCCCATCTGCGCGATGGCTTGAGCCTGCTCGGGGTCGGTGATCCCACAGATCTTGAGGTCTGGAGTGGGGCGGGGATCACGCAAGGGCTGCATGGATTGCTCTCCCTAGGATCGTGGATGACAGTCCGCAGCAGCGGCACACGACGGGATTGGCGGTGGGAGAGGGCTGGCAGGTGCTCAAGATTGGCGGAATCCCCCTGCGGCTTCAGCCCAGCTGGTTGTTTGCCGTGGCGATCTTCACCACGTTGTTTCAATCCCGCTACGCGACCACGGCCCCGGTAACGGTGAGTTGGGGGCTGGGATTGCTGACCACCTTGTTGCTGTTCAGCTCCGTGCTGCTGCATGAATTGGGCCATGCCCTGATGGCCCTACGGGAAGGGGTAAAAGTGTTGAGCATCACCCTGTTTCATCTGGGCGGCATCGCGCGGGTGGAGAAGGAATGCCCCACCGCCATGGGCAATCTGCGCATTGCGGCGGCTGGCCCGATCGTGAGTTTGGTGCTCGCCTTCGGGATGTTGGCGGGGGCTGCAGCGCTGTCGGACACCCAGCCCTTGGCCACACAGTTGTTGAGCCAGGTGGGTTTGCTGAACTTGATGCTCGGCTTGTTCAATCTCTTGCCAGGACTGCCCCTCGATGGCGGGCTGATCCTCAAGGCCTTGGTCTGGCAGCTGAGTGGCAGTCAGCAGAAAGGCGTTCAGGTGGCATCGGCGTCCGGGCGGGCTTTGTCGATGCTGATGATCCTGTTGGGCGGTGTCCTGCTCTGGCAGGGCTGGGGGCTCAACGGCCTCCTGCTGATGTTGATCGGTTGGTTCGGCTTGAGTGCCAACCGCAGTCAGACCCAGATGCTGCAGTTGCAGACGGTGCTGCGGGAGTTGAAGGTGGAGGCTGCGGCCGGCAAACGTTTCCGCGTGCTGGAGGCGGATCAGACCTTGCGGCGCCTCAGCAAGCTGCGGCTGACGGCCAGCGAGGCGGAGGAGCCTGCTGATTGGGTGCTCGTTTGCAAGAGCGGCCGTTGGGTGGGTTGGATTGACGATCAGCCCCTGAAACTCCTGCCGGTGCAGCAATGGGACCAACAGCGTCTCGAGGATCATCTACTGCCCCTCACCGAACTGCCGTCCATCGCCAGTTCGGCCTCACTGGTGGATGCGGTGCCTGCCCTGGAGGCGGCCTCCCAGGGGCGCCTGTTGGTGGTGAGTGCTGCGGGCCTTCCCTCCGGCACCCTTGATCGCATGGATGTGGGCGATGCGGTGTTGAAGAGGCTCGGGGTGACCCTGCCCCCCGCAATCCTCGACGAGGCGCGCAAGCGCAATGGATACCCCCTGGGTTTGGCGATGCTTCCCCAGATGGTGCAGTCGATGCAGGCTCAGAGCGCAGAGCCGGACGCCAGCTCAACCTCCAACTCCTGAACTTCGTCAGCCTTCAGAGGCTGCATCTGCCACGGGCAATGGCTCCAGGATTGAACCAGGCTCTGGCGCAGTCGCTGATCCAGCTCCAGCCGGTTGATCCGGGCTGGAGCTGCCGCTGGAGCCGCTTCCTCAAACACCTCTTCCCAGAGCGCAGCAGGGGGATCCAGCAGGATTTCACCGTGTTGAAGCAGGCGACCGTTCTGCCAGCGCTGGGCGCTACCGACCCGTTTGACGCCGCACGGATCCACCAGGTCGGCCACCGTTGCCGAGGCGAAACAGTTGTTGGCCTCGCCACCAGCAGGGTCCGAGCCGAAGTGCAGCGGTAGCCCGAGATCCCGGAAGCCATCGATCAACCACTGGCAGGCCTGGCGGTAAGCCTCCTGGCGTCGCCGGGGTGCATCCGGCCAGATCAAGGCATAGGTGAGACCGCCGGCATGAAGCACGGCCCGACCTCCGCTCGGGCGTCGCACCAGGCTGATGCGGCCGCGGCGGACCAGCTCATTCCAGTGTTCAGGCCAGTGGCGTTGATGGCGTCCCAGCGAGAGCCAGGGCCCATCCCAGCGGTAAAAACGCAGAACCGGGCCGTTGCTGCGCTTCAGAAGCCAGGCATCCAAAGCCATCTGGGTGTGTCCATCCGCTTGCTGGGTGGGGAGCAAACGCCCGGTTGCGGGCATGCTGGAGGAAAGCATCGATCGCACGCCATGGTGCCCTGGTGGGATGTGCCGATCCTGATCGCCCTGGGCCTGCTGGCCGGGGGCTTGGCCGGGCTGTTGGGGATCGGCGGTGGCTTGATCTTTGCCCCGCTCCTGCTCTGGCTTGATCTCCCACCCCATCAGGCCCTGGCCACCAGCAGTTTCGCCATTGTGCCCACGGCTTTGGCGGGCACCATCACCCATCTGCGCCAGGGCCGGCTGCCGACCCGGCCTGGACTCGCCATCGGCTTGGCAGCCTTTGGCTCGGCACTGCTGTTCGGTGGTTTGGCCGGTTTGGCAGCGGGCTGGATTCTGCTGGCGATGCAGACGCTGATGTACATCGTGCTGGCGTTCTGCGTTCGCGAACGGCCCGAGGCGGATTCCAATGATGACGTTGATGACAGCAGCGGACCGCAGTTGGCAGGTGTGGGCTGCATCGCCGGCTGGACCGCTGGGATGTTGGGCCTGGGCGGGGGGCTTGTGATGGTGCCCCTGATGAGCGGTCCGATGTCTGTGCCGATTCATCAGGCCGTGCGGCTGAGCACGGTGGCGGTGCTCTGCTCGGCCAGCGCAGCATCCCTCCAGTTCCTGCATGAAGGACGCGGCGTTCCTCTGATGGGCCTGCTGCTGGGGGCGGTGGCGGCGATCGCTGCGCAGTGGACGGCCAGCCGGCTCGATCAGTTTGATGCGGCCCTACTGGTGCGCTGTCTGCGGGGGCTCGCCATCATCCTGGCGATCGACAGCTCCAGGCGGGCCCTGCAGCTTTGGCTGAGCTGACTGGTCAGCCCAACAGGTTCCAAAATCCAGCATCCAGCTCGTAGCCCAGGGCTGCGGCCATCTGGGAGAGGTTGCCCCGCATCGGGCGTCCTAGCTCTCGCTGGCAGAGGTCGTCCAACAGCATCAATCGATGCGTCACCCAGAGCTCCAAGGCTTCCGGGTCAAAACGCAGCCCTTCGCTGCGGCTGAAACGGTGGGGCACCACCAGGGCCACATGGCGAATCAGGCTGCCCTGGTCGCGTTCAAGCAAGAGCGGCAGCCAGGGGTAGCGCGCATCGGCCCGCAGGGCCCAGAGCCGAGGCTCGGGGCATTCCGGCAGTTCGCGTGGGTCATCCTGCGCCCGGGGCCAATCGAAACGAAGCTCGAGCACTGGTCCCTGACTCAGCAGTGCATCCAGCGGCTGAGTGCTCCAGATCTCCAGCGGCCGTAGATCCAAGGCGCGGATAGCAGGGGCATCGATCAGAACCGGATCCATGGGCTGGTGTGACAGGCCTTTGCGAATGATGGCCTGCAGCCCTTCCCTCAGAGAAGAATGGGTCCGTTTGATGCATGGCTCCCATGGAAACCGTTCTGTCTGCACCTGAGGTGTTCATTGCCCTCGTGGTGGCTGCCCATGCCGCTGTTCTGGCCCTGCGTCTCTCCATCAGCCTTTACGAGGCCTGATTTCAAAGGCAGCCCAGATCAACGGGCGTAGAGCTGGTCTTGGCACTGCGAACGGATTGCGTTACAAGCGGATGTTCGTGCTGATGCGGTGACCGCCAGTCAGGTTCAAAGATCAGCTCCCCGCACGGATGCAGCCAGCATGGCTGCGGCGATACAGCGGCAGACCGACCAACAGGAACTGCAGTGCAGCCTTCTCGCCTTGGCGGCCAAGGCTGGGCTTGTTCTGTTGGCCGCTGTGAGCTTGATCCGTCTGTCCGTGGCCTATCAGGAACGCATGGATCGCCACAGTGAAATCGCGGCGGTCGTGTCGATTGAGTCGGCCAAATTGGAAACACTGCAACATCGTTTTGATCGTCTGTTCAGCATCGGTGGAGAGAAGCGTCTGATCAGCGAGCAGGATCAGTGGATCGCCCCCAACCGTCTGCGCGTGATCTGGCGCTGAGATTCGTGACCAGCGGCGTTGGGATTGAGTGCTGACCGGCAGACTGGCAGCCTTCCTGGCCCTGTCTTGATGTCCACGCCCGGCACCGTTCTGATCACCGGCACCACCTCCGGTGTGGGCCTGAATGCCACCTGCGCCTTGGTGAAGCGGGGTTGGACGGTGATCACGGCGAACCGCAGCCCGCAGCGTGCTGCGGCGGCGGCGGATGAGCTGGATCTCCCGAAAGACCGGCTCAAGCACGTGCTGATGGATCTGGGTGATCTCGACAGTGTGCGTCGGGCGGTGGATGCCTTGCCCGAGCGATTGGATGCCGTGGTCTGCAATGCAGCCGTGTACAAGCCGAAGCTGAAGCAGCCGGAGCTTTCGCCCCAGGGCTATGAAATCTCGATGGCCACCAACCATTTCGGCCATTTTCTGCTGGTGCAGCTGCTCTTGGGTCGGCTCAAGGCCTCCACTCATCCCTCCAAGCGGGTGGTGATCCTGGGCACCGTGACGGCGAACTCCAAGGAGCTGGGGGGCAAGATTCCGATCCCTGCGCCGGCTGATCTGGGGGACCTCTCTGGTTTTGAAGCCGGGTTCAAAGACCCCGTTGCCATGGCCAGCGGTAAGGCTTTCAAGCCCGGCAAGGCCTACAAAGACAGCAAGCTCTGCAACATGATCACCACCCAGGAGCTGCATCGCCGTCTTCACGGGGACACGGGGATCACCTTCACGTCGCTCTACCCGGGCTGTGTGGCGGACACACCGTTGTTCCGCAACACCCCCAAGGCCTTCCAGACGATCTTCCCCTGGTTTCAGAAAAACATCACCGGCGGCTACGTCTCCCAGGCCCTGGCGGGGGAACGGGTGGCTGATGTGGTGGCCAATCCCGACTTCGCCGAATCCGGGGTGCACTGGAGCTGGGGCAACCGACAGAAGAAGGATGGACAGCAGTTCAGCCAGGAACTCTCCGACAAGGCCACTGATCCAGAAACAGCCCGCCGGGTGTGGGAGCTGTCGATGAAACTCGTTGGCCTTTGAGCTGAACTCATCACAACAAGGCCCCGGTTGCAGCGGCCAGGACTTTGTTGATGGCTTTGTTGATCAAGTGAGGATCAATCGAATCCCAGCAGGTCGAAGATTTCGCGGTCTTTGAGGGATGTGGCCTCGAGCGGCTCCACCTTGTCGAGCATGTTCTGGGCCAGCCGCAGATATTCGTTCTGCACCGCTTGCACAGCCTCATCGGCATCATCCATTTCAAAGATGGTGCATTTCTTGAGTCGGGATCGCCGGATGGCATCCACATCCCTGAAGTGGGCCATGGTGCGCAGGCCGGTGCGATCGTTGAATTTGTCGATCTGATCGGTGTCTGCCGAGCGGTTCGCAACAACGCCGCCAAGCCGCACCTTGTAGTTCTTGGCTTTGGCTTGAATCGCCTGAACGATGCGATTCATCGCGAAGATCGAATCGAAATCGTTGGCGGTCACAATCAGGCAATAGTTGGCGTGCTGCAGCGGGGCGGCGAAACCACCACACACCACATCGCCGAGCACATCGAAGATCACCACATCGGTGTCTTCCAGTAGATGGTGCTCCTTGAGCAGCTTCACGGTCTGCCCGGTCACGTATCCGCCGCAGCCCGTGCCCGCCGGTGGGCCGCCGCTCTCGACGCACTGCACCCCGTTGAAGCCGGTGAAGACGAAATCCTCAGGCCTCAGCTCTTCGCTGTGGAAGTCCACCTCTTCAAGGATGTCGATCACCGTCGGCACCATCTTGTGGGTAAGGGTGAAGGTGCTGTCGTGCTTGGGGTCGCAGCCGATCTGAAGCACCCGCTTGCCCAGCTTCGAGAAGGCGGCTGACAGGTTCGAGGAGGTGGTGGATTTGCCGATCCCGCCTTTGCCATAAACCGCGATCACCAGGGTTTCTTCCTGGATGTTCAGTGCCGGGTCCTGGTGGACCTGCACGCTGCCTTCACCGTCTGCCGGTCGCGTCAGGGTTGTGGTCATGCAGCGACCTGTGCAAGAGAAGTCGATTTCATTCAACAGCAGCAGATGTGCAGTGGTTGGTTTTCACCAAGAAATGAAAGATCTGGTTCTTGGTTGAGTTGCAAGAGCAGAATTTCTTTCAATTAAATAAAAAGAAATGAGTGCAAATGCTCATGCCTTGAAGTGGGCTTTTGCGTCATACAGCGTTTCGCTGCTGATCTCTCTGCAGCCCACGTCGCGCGCGTAAGCCTCCGTGTTGCGTCGCACCTTTCCCCGTACGAAGAAGGGGATCTTCTTCAGCTCGGCTTCCCCATCGGCCGTCCACTGCAGAGCGCCATCGCCCTCCCCTGGGATTTCACTCAAGCCGGAACTGTCGGCGGCGCCGGCACCACCGGCATGGCCCAGGTGGCTCTGGTGGCCATCCACGAATTCGAAGTCGTGGCGGAACATGCCGATCAGGTGTTCCTCCAGGCCCATCATCAGCGGGTGCACCCAGTCGTCGAAGATCACGTTTGCTCCTTCCCAGCCCATCTGGGGGCTCATTCGGGCGGGAACGTCCTGCACATGCATGGGTGTGCTGATCACCGCGCAGGGAATCCCCAGTCGCTTGGCGCTGTGGCGCTCCATCTGGGTTCCCAGCACCAGTTCCGGTGCCGCTTCGGCCATGGCCGCTTCCACCGCCAGGTAGTCGTCACTGATCAGGGCCTCCAGGCCCAGGGCTTTGGCGGCGGCCCGCAAGGGCCGGGCCATCTCCCGGCTGTAGGTGCCCAGCCCCACCACCGTGAAACCCAGTTCCTCGCTGCAGATCCGGGCTGCGGCGAGGGCGTGACTGCCGTCGCCAAAGATGAACACCCGCTTGCCCGTGAGGTACGTGGAGTCCACGGATTCCGAATACCAGGGCAGGCGTGAGCGCCGGTAGCCCTCGTCGGGGGCGGGGGGCTCCATCCCCAGCATTTCGTGTACTTCGACGAGGAAATCGTGGGTGGCGCCCACGCCAATCGGCACCGTTCGGCTGAAGGGCATGCCGAAATTGCGCTCCAGCCAGCTGCAGCTGGATTCCGCCACCTCTGGATAAAGGCAGACGTTGAGATCGGCATCGGGGATCCGCTGCAGATCCTCCACGCCTGCCCCGAGGGGCGCCACCACACCTACATCGATGCCGTGCAGGGTGAGCAGTTTCTGCACCTCCAGTACGTCGTCGCGGCAGCGGAAGCCCAGCAGGGATGGGCCCAACAGGTTCACCCGGGGCCGGCGGCCCTGGTGTTGCCATGCCCTGGGGTCGTGCTGGTTGTTGGCTGGCGCCTGCTCCTTCAGAAGGTTGCGCACCAGTTGGTAGAAGGTTTCCGCGGCTCCCCAGTTCTCTTTTTTGCTGTAGGCCGGCAGCTCCAGACTCACCACCGGCATGGTGAGCTCCATGCCCTGGGCCAGGGCACCGGGCTGATCCTGGATCAACTCCGCGGTGCAGCTTTCCCCCACCAGCAGGGCATCGGGTTGGAAGCGATCCACCGCTTCACGCACATGCCGTTTCACCAGTTCGGCGGTGTCCCCGCCGAGATCCCGGGCCTGAAAGGTGGTGTAGGTGACGGGCGGACGCTGTCCGCGCCGCTCAATCATCGTGAACAGCAGATCGGCATAGGTGTCCCCCTGGGGGGCATGGAGCACGTAATGAACGCCGCGCATGGAGGCGGCAATGCGCATGGCCCCAACATGGGGTGGCCCTTCGTAGGTCCAGAGCGTGAGTTGCATGGGATCAGGCGTGCACGGTTGGGTCGGGGCTGCTGGGGTGGAGGCCAGGTCGAATCAGTTGCCGGCGACGCAACGGCCGCGAAAACAGTTCCGCTAGGTCGCCGGCCTGGTCGATGCCGTGGATCGGGCTGAACACCAGTTCGATCGACCATTTGGCGGCGATGCCTTCGGCCTCCAGCGGATTGGCCAGGCCCATCCCGCACACCACCAGGTCGGGCTGGCTGGCGCGAACCCGGTCCAGCTGCTGCTCCACGTGTTGCCCCTCCATCACAGGGACGTCATCGGGGAGCAAGGCCAGCTCGGCAGCCATCTGTTCGCGGTTCAGATAAGGCGTGCCCACCTCCACCAGTTCCATGCCGCATTCCCATTTAAGAAACCGGGCCAGGGGCAGTTCCAGCTGGGATTCGGGAAGCAGGAAGATCCGCTTGCCCTCCAGCACGGCGCGATGGCGGGCCAAGGCGCTCTGGGCGCGCTCCATCAACGGGTCCAGCACAGCAGCAACCCGTTCATCAGGCAGATGAAAGGCAGCAGCAGCAGCCTCCATCCAGCGGCGACTCCCCTCGGCCCCCAACGGGAAGGGGGCCGTGAGCACTGTGGCGCCGCGGTCGCTGAGCAGGCGCGCAGTTTCCGTGAGAAAGGGTTGGGTTAGCAGCACCGTGGTTCCAGCTCCCACGGTCGGAAGCTCAGTCGATTGCCGGGGCGGCAGGCTGCGAATCGTCTCGATGCCCATCCGCTGGAACAGGTGCATCTGCCGGTCTTCCACGGCATCAGCGAGGGTTCCCACCAGCAGCAACTGCCGTTCATCGCTGGCGGGCAGCAGGGGCACCAAGGCCGCCAGCGCCCCGTCTTCTCCCTGGGTGAACGTGGTTTCAATGCCGCTGCCGGAGTAGTTCACTACCCGCACCCGGCCTGTCAGTTCTTCGTTGAGCCGTTCGGCGGCCCGGGCCAAATCCAGCTTGATCACTTCGCTGGGGCAGGACCCCACCAGAAACAGCGTGCGGATTTCGGGGCGGCGTTGCAGCAGTTCCTTGCAGACCCGGTCGAGTTCGTCGTGGGCATCGGCGAGGCCAGCCAGATCCCGCTCGCTGAGAATGGCTGTGCCGAAACGGGGTTCGGCAAAAATCATCACCCCTGCGGCGCTCTGGATCAGATGGGCGCAGGTGCGTGATCCCACCACAAGAAAAAAGGCATCGGGCATGCGCCGATGCAGCCACACAATCGAGGTGAGGCCGCAGAACACTTCGCGCGGCCCCGACTCCTTCAACAGCGTTGGCCCGGCCATCGCCCCCCCCCTTGATGATCAACCCTTCCAAGTTGCGAATAAATCCGCTGAGGAGTGGAAAGGTCGCTCAAACTCTTTGGGATCGCCCAAGCCAGGCAGGCCCTGCCGCAGCTCAAAGGCGGCGACGGAATCCGTCGTAACGATCGGAGCGATCGCTCTCCTCTGCTTTGCTCAAGCGCCAGACGTTGCGGCTGACCCGGCGGGCAACGAGGCCACCGCGTTCCACCCGTTCCGTTCCGGGGCGGGCCCCCATCAGCATGCTCACCTCCGCGGTGGTGAGTGGAGCACCGGTTTCGATGGCCAACGACGTCAGTTCCAGCCGTTGACGCAGCTGGCGCAGACGCTCACTGTCTGCATTTCCTGATGCCTCCAGCCAGGGCAGATCCACCTGGCCGTCTTGCGCAAGCCGTTGCATCAGGCCGAAGCTCACCATCCCAAGGGCTTGATCAGCGTTGAGATCCACTGGCTTCAAAGAAGATTGCTCAGTCATTGCAAGATCTCTAAAGGGGTTCTCCGGACGGTATCGGCTGTTTTTCAAGGCGCAAGACCGCAGGCTCTAACTCTTTATTGGCCCGTTTGAGCTGAATTCGTCCGGTACACTCCCCGCCATGACCCGTTTTGCCGGCTTCGATGCTCGGGAGCGGCGACGCGGCGGTAGTGCTCTCGTCACCGGCACTGAGGTGACCCCCCAGCAGGGGGGGGCGAGCTGTGTTGTGACAACGGATTCGGAGTCGCCTCGGCTGTTGCGGCAGAACAGCCATGTGCAGTCGATCGAACTGCGCACCCACGTCTTCATCGACTCGCTCCAGCCGCAACTGGCGGCCTACATGGGTTCTGTGAGCCAGGGATTTCTGCCCATCCCCGGAGATGCCTGCCTCTGGATGGAGGTGTCACCGGGCATGGCGGTGCACCGGGTGACGGACATCGCCCTGAAGGCCAGCAACGTCCGTCTCGGCCAGATGGTGGTGGAGCGGGCGTTCGGCTCGATGGCCCTTTATCACCGCGACCAGAGCACGGTGCTCCATTCCGGAGATGTGGTGCTGGAAGCGATCGGGAGCACCATCGATCAGCGTTCTCCAGCCGATGTGAGCTGGACGGAAGTGATCCGGGCGATCACCCCCGACCATGCCGTGCTGATCAACCGGCAGAACCGACGCGGCTCAATGATCGAAGCCGGGATGAGCATGTTCATCCTGGAGACGGAGCCGGCTGGATACGTGTTGATCGCTGCCAACGAAGCGGAAAAAGCCTCCAACATCACCTTGGTGGACGTGAAAGCGGTGGGTGCCTTCGGACGTCTCACCCTGGCGGGACGGGAAGGTGATGTGGAGGAAGCGGCCGCGGCGGCGATGCGCGCCATCGACCACATCAACAGCAACGCAAGGCTGCGCTGAGCGCTCAGACCAGCTCGGATCAGCTCAGGTCCAGCAGCTCACGCAGCTGTGGAGCAAGAGCGCGCGCGGCCTTGCCGCGGCTGCCCAGGCGGCTGAGCTGAGCTGCATTCAGTTCGCCGTAGCTGCAACGAGCTTCCCGCACCCAAAGCAAGGATTCGAATCCGCCGCCGGCGTAGGCCGGGGCACTCAGGAGTTCGCCCCAGCAGATTCCCTCCGCCGCGGCACGACAGTTGCCGGAGGGATCACACAACACCATCGTGCTGCGAAAACAGGCACTCCGATAAGGCGATCCCATCAGTTCCTCCAGGATCCGCTGCACCTTGGCGTCGTTCCCCTCGGCGTAGCGGGCGGAATACAGACCCGGTGCCCCTTGAAGCGCATCCACCTCAAGCCCTGAATCGTCAGCCAGGGCCCAGCAGCCGGTGCGAAGGGCGGCAGCGCTGGCTTTTAGCTCAGCGTTTTCGCGGTAGGTGCTCCCCGTCTCTTCAACGTCCAGATCGGCAGGTTGAAGCTGCACGTCCAGAGGAAGAGGTCCCAGCATGGCCTCGATTTCGGCAACCTTGATCGGGTTGCCCGTGGCGATGGTGAGCTGAAGCGCCAAGGAGGGCCATCAAAAGAGGGCCTCCATTGTGCGGGCTGGTTGGGGCTAGGTACTAACAATCTCTGGATTCGACCCAGCGACACCCATTTGGGTTGAACATTCCACCCCGCAGCAAGGCTTTGGGAAGGTGACGCAACGTGAACCTATGGAGCTTCACCACCGCCGACAACAACTTGTGGGGATGTGATCACATGAACCACCACAGCAGACCGGAACAGTGAGGCACAGGGTGATAAGCCCGGCTTATTTGGTTCACTATGGACAGTGATCGGGAAAGTCGTCCAAATCGCTTGACGGGAAGGGTTCTGGCGAAGCAATGTCCCCAGCGAACATTCCACCCCTTCTCCCGGTAGGCAATGGCTAACGAAACCATGGGCATCGCCCTCGGCATGATCGAGACCCGCGGTCTGGTCCCCGCCATCGAGGCGGCTGATGCCATGACCAAGGCTGCCGAAGTGCGCCTGATCGGTCGTGAGTTCGTCGGCGGCGGCTACGTCACCGTTCTGGTTCGCGGCGAAACTGGCGCTGTCAACGCTGCTGTGCGCGCTGGCGCTGACGCTTGCGAGCGCGTCGGTGACGGCCTGGTCGCCGCTCACATCATTGCCCGCCCCCACCGCGAAGTGGAGCCTGCTCTGGGCAACGGCAACTTCCTTGGTCAGAAGGACTGAGATCTTCCGCTGAGCCTCTGACGAGGCACGCGAACGTCTCAACCTCTTCACCGACCTAACGGAGTTTTCCCATGAGCAAGAAGTACGACGCTGGGGTCAAGGAGTACAGGGATACCTACTGGACTCCGGATTACGTCCCCCTCGACACCGACCTGCTGGCCTGCTTCAAGTGCACCGGCCAAGAAGGTGTGCCCAAGGAAGAAGTTGCCGCTGCTGTGGCTGCTGAATCCTCCACCGGCACCTGGTCCACTGTGTGGTCCGAGCTCCTCACCGATCTCGACTTCTACAAGGGCCGTTGCTACCGCATCGAAGACGTCCCTGGTGACAAGGAGTCTTTCTATGCCTTCATCGCCTACCCCCTCGACCTGTTCGAAGAGGGTTCGATCACCAACGTTCTGACCTCTCTGGTCGGCAACGTCTTTGGTTTCAAGGCTCTGCGCCACCTCCGTCTGGAAGACATCCGCTTCCCGATGGCGTTCATCAAGAGCTGCTACGGCCCGCCGAACGGCATCCAGGTCGAGCGCGACCGGATGAACAAGTACGGCCGTCCTCTGCTGGGTTGCACCATCAAGCCGAAGCTCGGCCTGAGCGGTAAGAACTACGGCCGTGTTGTCTATGAGTGCCTGCGTGGCGGTCTGGACTTCACCAAGGACGACGAGAACATCAACTCCCAGCCCTTCCAGCGTTGGCAGAACCGCTTCGAATTCGTTGCGGAAGCCATCAAGCTGTCCGAGCAGGAGACCGGCGAGCGCAAGGGTCACTACCTCAACGTGACCGCCAACACTCCCGAGGAGATGTACGAGCGCGCTGAGTTCGCCAAGGAACTCGGCATGCCGATCATCATGCACGACTTCATCACTGGTGGCTTCACGGCCAACACCGGTCTGTCGAAGTGGTGCCGCAAGAACGGCATGTTGCTGCACATCCACCGCGCCATGCACGCGGTGATTGACCGTCACCCCAAGCACGGCATCCACTTCCGCGTTCTCGCCAAGTGTCTGCGTCTGTCCGGTGGTGACCAGCTCCACACCGGCACCGTGGTCGGCAAGCTGGAAGGTGATCGTCAGACCACCCTCGGCTACATCGACCAGCTGCGCGAATCTTTCGTGCCCGAAGACCGCAGCCGCGGCAACTTCTTCGATCAGGACTGGGGTTCCATGCCTGGCGTGTTCGCCGTTGCTTCCGGCGGTATCCACGTGTGGCACATGCCCGCCCTGGTCACCATCTTCGGCGACGACTCCGTTCTTCAGTTCGGTGGTGGTACCCACGGTCACCCCTGGGGCTCCGCTGCAGGTGCTGCTGCCAACCGTGTGGCCCTCGAGGCCTGCGTCAAGGCACGCAACGCCGGCCGTCATCTCGAGAAAGAGAGCCGCGACATCCTCACGGAAGCCGCGAAGCACAGCCCCGAGCTGGCCATCGCCCTCGAGACCTGGAAGGAGATCAAGTTCGAGTTCGACACCGTCGACAAGCTCGACGTCCAGAACTGATCGTCTCAACGGCCGGTTGATTCAATCGGCCACCCCTTTTTCTTACACCCAGGATCCCCATGCCTTTCCAGAGCACCGTGGGTGACTATCAAACAGTCGCCACCCTGGAGACCTTCGGCTTCCTCCCGCCGATGACCCAGGACGAGATCTACGACCAGATCGCCTACATCATTGCCCAGGGTTGGAGCCCGCTCGTCGAGCACGTCCACCCCAGCAACTCCATGGCCACCTACTGGTCGTATTGGAAGCTCCCCTTCTTCGGTGAGAAGGATCTGAACGTCGTTGTCAGTGAGCTCGAGGCTTGCCACCGCGCATACCCCGACCACCACGTGCGCATCGTCGGTTACGACGCCTACACCCAGAGCCAGGGTGCCTGCTTCGTGGTCTTCGAAGGACGCTGATCCTTCAAACCCTTGGTTCCGAGCCCTGACCTGATCAGGGCTCCAGCTTTTTCCGGAGGGGCAAGTGCCCTTCCACTTCACGACGACATCCTCGGGCGGACATGGCAAGACTCTCCAGTCGCGAACTCGCACTTGAACGCCGCAAGGCGCTGACCACTTCCGGTAAGAAGTCCTCGGTAGCGGCTGGTGATGGCGCCAACCGTGTTCGCACCGTTGTTGATGCCCGTCCCACCCGCACCAACGCGGCCGCAGCTGCAGAGCCTGCCTCTGCACCTGCCACCCCCGCTGCTGCAGCTCCGCAGCGGACCACCTCCTTCACAGCTGCTCCCGCAAACCGCAGCTCCCAGGTCAAGCCCCATCGCGATCCCAGCCGCGAGCTGGTGCTCGCCCGTCGTGATGCCCTGTCCCGCCGCGGTAAGACCGCCGACACCAGCCGCGATCGCAACCGCGCTGATGTTGCCCGTCAAACCAAGGCAGCCGCTCCTGCTGCTGCACCTGCTGAAACCACCAAGAGCTGTGGTTGCGGTGGCAAGCGTGCCGCTGAAAAGGCTTCCCTCAGTGCACCGGCTCCCAAGTTTTCTGCCCGCACAGAGCGCCGTTCGGCCACTCCCAAGCGTCGTGCTATCGAGAACCCCAGCCGCGCGCTGGTGCTGGCCCGTCGTGAAGCCATGTCGAAGCACGGCAAAACCGCTGGCAAGCAACCCACCAGTGCAGCAGCTGTTGCCCGTCAGGCCAACCCTGACCTCACCAGCCGTGAGCTCGCACAACAGGTGCGTGAGCTGCGCACCAAGGCCGGTGCCCGCAACAAGCAAAGCGCTGGTGTGACCCGTCCCACCGGTCCCAACCGCCACGGCGCCAAGCAAGCCGCTGCCGCTGATGCCCACTGGAAGGTTGGTGAAAGCACCACCACCGGTGGTCAAACCGTGACCGGCACCCAGGCCAACCGCTCGGTGAAAACCACCGGTAACGAGGCCAGCACCTGCCGTTCGATCACCGGTACCGAGTACCTGGGCGCCGAGGTCTTCCAGACCTTCTGTCAGACCGCTCCCGCTGCCACCACCCCGGCCAAGGTGCGCGTCACGGCCACCAGCCACGGCAACCGCGTCACCGGCAATGAGGTCGGCCGTTCCGAAAAGGTCACCGGCGATGAGCCCGGCACCTGCAAGAGCGTGACCGGTACCGAGTACATCTCCGCGAATCAGTCCGCTGCCTACTGCGGTGGTGGAGTGACCTCACCGCGCAAGGTGGGCCACAGCCTCACCGAACAGGGGCGCCCCGTGAGTGGCGTGATGGTGGGTCGCTCCGCCAGCGTCACCGGTGATGAAGCAGGTGCCAACCGCAGCCTCACCGGCGATCAGTACCTCGGTTCAGATCCTCTTCCCGAAGGTCGCCCTGCCGCCAAGGTGGGTCTCTCCGGAACCCTCTCCGGCACTGGCGTGACCGGCACCATGGTGGGCCGTTCCGCTCAGGTGACCGGCGATGAGTTCGGCTCCTGCCACCGCGTGACGGGTGATCAGTACGTGAGTGCTGAGCAGGTGAATGCGTTCTGTGGCGGCAAGCCCGAGCCCGAGGCCGCCAAGGTTGGCTTCAGCATCACCAACCGCAACCAGGTGGTTAGCGGCACCCGTACCGGCCGTTCGGAGAACGTCACTGGCGACGAGCCCGGCAGCTGCCAGGCTGTCACCGGAACCCCCTATGCGGGTCTTGAGCAGGCCGGCCAGCACTGCGGCACCCCTGCAGTTCAGGCCATCCGTGAGCGCACGCCTGTGCGTGTCGGCACCCCTTCCGCTGCCATGACCGGCATCCAACCCGGTGTGGGTGGTGTGATGACCGGCGACAAGCGTGGTGCATGCGAAGCAGTCACCGGCACCCCTTACGTGGGTGCTGATCAGCTGGCCGCTGCCTGCGGCGCTGACGCTCCCGCTGGCACCAACACCCACGGCCAAGCTCCTGAGGGTGCTGCCTGGACCCGCTTCAGCGTGGTGTCTCCCGCCCGTGCTGCCCAGCAGCAACGTGAGGCTGCGTCCGGTGTGACGGGTACCTCCTATGAGCAGGGGAATCGCATCACCGGCCCTTTTGACATGGCTGGCGGCAAGGTGACCGGTACCGAGCAGTTCCGCTTCGACAACCGCGAGTTTCAGAACCGTCAGCAGCGCCAGTTCCAGCCCACCGTGGCTGTGGTCAGCGAGCCTTCCGAGAAGCCTGCATCCCGGGTGACCGGCGAGGGTTCCTCCACCAAGATCACTGGTGATGACTGGGATCGTGGTGAGCACGTGACCGGTACTGAGGGTGCCTCGGCCCGCCGTCGTAACCCCAGCCGTCCCGGCCCGATGAGTGCCATGTCCCCCTTCGAGCGCAAGCGCAACGAGGAGAACGAATGGCCTGTGAGCCGCGTGACCGGCTCCAGCGGCAACACCGAAAAGGGTTCCCTGATCACCGTCTCCGGCGGCGCACGGGGCTGATTCATTGATGGTTCGCTCCAAGCCTCTCCGTGGCGGGCGACCTCAGGCCCCCTCGGCACCCACCCGACGTCAGCTTCAACAGCTGGCAACAACCTCTGATTCCGTTCAGACCTCGTCTGACGTGGAGTCCTCCACCCGCAAGGCCGCTCTGGATCGGCGCCGTGCCCTCACCACCGCGGGCAAGGCTGCTCAACTGGGCGGCGCCCCGGTCAGTGGTGGTCGGATTCGCTCCAGCAAGGACGTTCAGCGTCCCGCACCCTCTCAGCCAGGCTGGGTCCGCCGTGAGAAGGCTGCCACCCGGGCGGTTCCTTTCAATCTGAGCCGCAGCTCTCTGCCGATCACCCATCGGCGTCATCCGTTGACGGATGCAGCGGCCAATTCCCGTCTCCAGGCCTACGAGCAGGAGATCAAGGGCCGCTTTGATCGGATCGTTCCCCTGCTGCAGCAGGTTTCAGCGCTTCAGCACGAAACCGATTTCATTCCCCAGGCCCAGCGGTTGTGCCGGGCCGAACTCGGCTTTGATCTGCCGGATCACATCCTGCAGCGGGCCTGGGTTCGCCCCCTCGACATGCGCGCCCTGTTCGCCTGGTGCGTGTTCGAAAGCCACCGGCTGTTCAGTGACCGCTTCTTCCAGGACGACCCCCTGGATGCTGGTACTGGCAGTGCTGCCTCCCAGAAGTTCGAACAGTTCCTGCTCGACTGTGGGATCCATCTGCTCGACCTTACGCCCTGTGCTGATGGTCGGTTGGCTCACACCGTGGCCTACGCCCTACGCATTCCTTTCAGCGCTGTGCGTCGCCGTTCCCACGCTGGCGCCATGTTCGACGTGGAGAACACGGTGAACCGCTGGGTCAAAACCGAGCACCGTCGCTACCGCGAAGGTTCACCCAATCCCTCCACGGAACCAACCCGTTACCTGAAGGTGGTGACTTACCACTTCAGTTCTCTCGATCCCTCCCATCAGGGCTGCGCTGCCCATGGCAGCAATGACGAACTGGCGGTAGTGGCGGGTCATCAACGCCTGCTCGATTTCCGTGAGTCGGTTGAAAACAGCTTCTGTTGCGGTGCCTCCGTTGATCTTCTGCTGATCGGCCTCGACACCGACACCGATGCGATCCGGGTGCATCCCCCAAGCCGTGACAGCGAAATGGTGCTCGATCGTTGGCTCTGCGCCAGGGAACTGCATGCCGCCACGGCATCGATGAGTGCCGATCAAGCGATGGCACAGATTGCTGAAGCCGTTGAGAGCTCTGCTCCTGGACCGATGGATGCCGGGATGGTGTCGTTCCTGACCCGTTTGCTCGCCAATAACTTCTCCCAGATCGACTACGTGCAGGATCTTCACGGGGGCACGTACCCGGATGCCGGGCACGCAGAGCGTTTCATTGGCGTTGGCATCGGTTTCAAAGAGGTGCATCTGCGCAACCTCACGTATTTCGCTCACCTCGACACCGTCGAAGAGGGCGCCCCTGATCTCGATGTGGGCGTGAAAATTTTCAAGGGTCTGAATGTGTCCCGGGATCTGCCGATTCCGGTTGTGGTGCGTTTCGACTATTCCGGCAGTGTGCCGGGTGCTCGGGAACGGGCCATCGCTGATTGCCAACGGGTGAACCAGGCCATCGCCGATCGCTACGCAGCTCTCGTTGATGAGGGTCTGCTCCACACTTGTCTCACCATTCGCGACCGCAACCAGACGGCTCCGGCCGAGGTCGTCGGTTCCACGCTCGACCCGCAACTTCCGGAGGCTCACTGATCATGCTCATCGTCAAGGTCGTCAAGCCGCTCGTTTCCACCAACCGGATTCCCGATTTCGAGCACAAACACCTCCAGGTGGTTCTGGATGGCAGCACCAAAAAGGTGGCCGTCGATGCGGTGGGTGCGAAACCTGGGGACTGGGTGATCTGCGTCAGCAGCTCGGCCGCCCGTGAAGCTGCCGGCAGCAAGTCGTATCCCAGTGACCTCACGATCGTGGGGATCATTGACCACTGGGAACCCGACCCCCCGAAGACCTCCGCTCCCTCTCCATCTCCCAGCCCCAGCAAACCCGCGGGAGGCAAGGCCAGCTGATGGAGATCATGCAGGTGATGGGAACGCTGGTCTGCTCCTACCGGGTTGCCGGTCTGGATCACATGCACCTGCGCATTCTCAAGAACAACAAGGGCAAGAAGCTGGTGGCTGTTGACCCCGTGGGTGCCCGTGAGGGCAACTGGGTGTTCACCGCCAGCGGTTCGGCTGCCCGGCATGCCTGCCCTGACAACACCGTTCTCACCGATCTCACCATCGGTGGCATCATCGATTTCTGGAATCCGGACGGATAGGGATCCTTCATTTCCCTCCGCCGTTTCCGTTCCGCTTCCACACCTACCAATCCATGGCCACTCCTTCCCCCACCCCCCGTCGTCGCACCACCCGCAGCACCGCCGCGGCGAACAAGACTGTGGACGTGAAGCCTGTGGCTAGCACTCCTGCTCCCGCGTCGACTCCCGCCAAGGCAGCTCCTGCTTCAACCACCCGTCGTGCGTCCACCACAACCCGTCGCAGCAGCGCTTCCAACACCGGATCCGGCGGTGGCTCGGCCGTGACCAAGCCCGCTGCCACCCCTTCCCCCATCGTTCCCGGTGTGGCGCTGGGCATGATCGAAACCCGCGGCATGGTTCCTGCCATTGAGGCAGCCGATGCGATGACCAAGGCTGCTGAGGTGAGCCTGATCTGCCGTGAGTACGTGGGTGGTGGCTACGTCACGGTGATGGTGCGTGGCGAAACTGGTGCAGTGAATGCCGCTGTTCGTGCCGGTGCCGATGCCTGCGAGCGCGTGGGCGACGGCCTCGTCGCTGCTCACATCATTGCCCGTCCCCATAAAGAGGTGGAGCCGGTGTTGGCCGGTAGTGGTGCCGCTCGCCGCAGCTGAAGGCATAAAAGCCTCCTCACAGCCGTTCACAAAGAGCCCTTTAGCCCCTGACCGGCTCCTAGATTCGCCGGCCAACCAGCGACCAGCTCGATCACCATCCCGCTCGCCGTTTTGACCCCGGAGCTTTCGCTTCCCATCCAGACCGCCTGGTTGATCCCGCTCTATGGGTTCATCGGGATGCTGGTTTCCCTCCCTTGGGCCTGTGGCTTGTTCCGCCGAGATGCCCATCGACCGGCGGCCTACCTCAACATTCTTCTCACCCTGCTGGCCTTCGCCCACGGAAGCCTGATCCTGCAGGAGGTGTACCAATCAGGGCCGGTGGATCTGGCCTTCCCCTGGCTCAGCGTGGCTGACCTGGAGCTGAACATCAGCTTCAGCCTGTCGCTCACCAACCTGGTGGCCCTGGAACTGATCACGGGCCTCAGCTTGCTGTCGCAGGTGTATTCCTTGGGCTACATGGACAAGGAATGGGCGTTGGCCCGCTTCTTTGCCCTGCTTGGTTTTTTCGAGGGTGCGATGAGTGGTGTCGTGCTCAGCGACTCCCTGTTCCAGAGCTATTTCCTGCTGGAGATGCTGACGCTCTCCACTTATTTATTGGTGGGTTTCTGGTACGCCCAACCCCTGGTGGTCACAGCAGCCCGGGATGCCTTCCTCACCAAGCGCGTTGGTGATGTGCTGCTGCTGATGGGTGTGGTGGCGCTCTGCAGCTATTCCGGCGTGATGGGGTTCAACGACCTTTACGCCTGGGCCGCTCAAGATACCCTCTCCCCATTGGCGGCAACGCTGTTGGGTTTGGGCCTGGTTGCTGGCCCAACGGGCAAATGCGCCCAGTTCCCCATGCACCTCTGGCTGGACGAAGCCATGGAGGGCCCGAACCCCGCTTCGATTCTGCGGAACTCGGTGGTGGTGACCTGCGGCGCCATCGTGCTGCTGAAGGTGATGCCGATCCTTCAGCTCTCGCCCATCGCCATCGGCGTGATGCTCGTTATCGGCAGCATCAGTGCGATCGGTGGCTCTTTGGTGGCCCTGGCTCAGGTGGACATCAAACGCACGCTGTCGTATTCCACAACGGCCCACATGGGCCTTGTCTTCATCGCCATTGCGCTGCAGATCCCTGTTCTGGCCTTGTTGCTGCTTTTCACCCATGCCGTGTCCAAGGCGCTGCTGTCGATGAGCATTGGCGGCGTGATTGCCTCCACCAACTGTCAGGACATCACCGAGCTGGGGGGATTGGGCAGCCGCATGCCGGCTACTACCACGGCGTTTCTGGTGGGTGGTGCTGGTCTCGTGGGATTCCTGCCCCTGGGTGGCTTCCTGGCCCTGGCCCAGTCGATTGAGCTGCTGAGCGTGCGCTCGGTGCCGTTCATGGCGGTGTTCCTGCTCACCAACGCACTCACCGCCATGGGTCTGGTGCGGGTGTTCCGCCATGTGTTCATGGGGGATTCCCTGATCAAGTCCCGCCGGGCTGCCGAGGTGAACTGGCAGATGGCGTTCCCAATGGTGGCGCTCACCGTGATCGTGCTGATCACCCCGCTGTTGCTGGTGCGGCTTGAATCGCTCGATGGTTTGTTGGCCTTTCCCCTCTGGGCAGCAGCTCTGGTGGTTGGAAGCGGACTGCTGGGCCTGCTGGTTGGTGCCGTTCTCCCCCTGAGCAAGGCCTGGTCCCGCTCTCTGAATCCTGTTCTGCGCTGGTGGCAGGACCTGCTGGCCTACGACTTCTACACCGAGCGCTTCTATCGCCTCACCATCGTCAACGTGGTGGCTGGCTTCTCTCGCCTGGCCTCCTGGTTCGACCGAAATGTGGTGGATGGTCTTCTCAATGGAGTGGCGCGCTTCTCCCTCGCCAGTGCCGACAGCCTCAAGCTCAGCGTCAGCGGCCAGAGCCAGTCATACGTGCTGACGGTGCTCCTGGCCATCGTTCTTTTCCTCACCGCGGTGAGCTGGTTCCTCACCTGATCGCCCCGAGATGCTTCTTTCCCTCCTGCTTCTGATTCCCTTCCTCGGGGCTTTGGCTCTGATCCTCTGGCCGGGATCCCCGGCCAGTGCACGCCTGCGCGATGTGTCCATCGTGCTTCTAGTGGTGCAGTGCTTGGCGAGCTTCGCCCTGCTGCTGCCCTTCGATGCCGCCGACGCAGGTTTGCAGTTGGTGGAACAGGCCCGCTGGGTGCATGCCATCGGCTTGGATTACGCCTTGGCGCTGGACGGTTTGTCGTTGCCGCTGCTGTTGATGAATGGGGTGCTCTGCCTGGTGGCGGCCATCGCGTCGCGCACGATCGAAAACCGCCCCCGGGTCTACTTCGCCCTGTTGCTGGTGATTTCTGGAGCGGTGAATGGTGCCTTTCTGGCCCAGAACCTGCTGCTCTTCTTCCTGTTCTACGAACTGGAGCTCATCCCTCTCTGGATGCTGATCGCTGTATGGGGTGGTGCCAACCGGGCCTACGCCGCCACGAAGTTTCTGATCGTCACCGCCGTCTCAGGCGTGCTGATCCTGGGTGCCTTCCTCGGCATTGCTCTGGTCACCGGAACCATGGACTTCAGCCTGAGGCCGATCCTTTCCGGTGAACTGGGCATGACGGCCCAGCTGCTGCTGATGGGTGCTCTGTTGATCGGCTTCGGCATCAAGATCCCCCTCTTCCCCTTCCACACCTGGCTGCCGGATGCCCACACCGAGGCCTCCACACCGGTGTCGGTTCTTCTGGCAGGTGTGCTGCTCAAGCTGGGCACCTACGGCCTGCTGCGTTTCTGCCTTGGTTTGTTCCCCGACGCCTGGCAGGTGGCTGCTCCCTGGCTGGCCGGCTGGGCTGCGATCTCAGTGCTCTACGGATCCCTTGCGGCGATTGCCCAGACCGACATGAAGCGCATGGTGGCCTACAGCTCGGTGGGCCACATGGGCTACGTGCTGCTGGCCGCCGCTGCCGCCACGCCGCTCGGGTTGATGGGGGCCCTGTTCCAGATGGTGAGCCACGGCCTGATCTCTGGCGTGCTGTTCCTGGTGGTGGGTGTCGTTTACGCCCAGACCGGCACCCGCGACCTCAACGTCTTGCGTGGCCTGCTCAACCCCCAGCGCGGACTGCCGCTCACTGGATCTCTGATGATCGTCGGGGTGATGGCCAGTGCCGGAATCCCCGGCATGGCCGGCTTCATTTCTGAATTCCTGATCTTCCGCGGCAGCCTTCAGCCCTTCCCCCTGGCCACGCTGCTTTCCATGGTGGGATCGGGACTGACGGCGGTGTATTTCCTGCTGTTGGTGAATCGCGCCTTCTTCGGTCGCCTGGCGATCGCCCCCGGCGAGGTGGTGAATCCCCGTATCCTCAACCGCGTGGCGCTGCGGGAGCAGGCCCCGGCCATCGCCCTCAGCCTCGGTGTGCTGGTGCTTGGCCTTGCTCCGGAGTTGCTGTCGAACCTCAGTGAGGCGGCCACCACGGGCCTCAGCCTGATCACTGGAGATCTGTCATGACCCCGACATCCGCATCCCCTGTTCAACCTCCGGTGCTTCCTGATCAGGAGGAGTTGATCCTTCGTTTGCTCAGCGACACGCCGCTGCTCAAGGACACCCCCGACCATCTGCTGCAGGTGGTGAATGTGCTCGAGAGCTATGGGCTTGTTCTCGATGCCTACAGCAAGAACCTGGTGGATCAGGGCGAGCAGCAGATGCTCAATCCCTTCCCGGTGTTCCGCTTCTTCCATGAGGGGTTCAACCTCAAGCGCCTCTGGACCCATCTGATGGGGGATCGCATCAACTTTGAGTACGCCGAGTACTGCCAGAAGGCGATGTTCTGGCATGGCACCGGCGGGTTGGATGCCTACCTCGACACGCCTGAGTTCGCCGAGGCCTGCCAGCGGATCATCAAGCGCAAGTCGGCGCGGGACCCTCTGCTGGCCCTCAACAACCGCCTCTATCCCGATTTCGCCCCCGAGGCTATCCGTTCGCTCACCACGATTTATTGCCTCGGTCTGTTCTGGCGGGTGATGAGCGACATCTTTGTCGACCTGGCCCGTCGCTACGCGATCAAGGAAGTCACCTGCGTCAACGATGTGGTGCATCACATCCGCGATGGCCTGGTGGCGGCGGCAGGAAGCCCGATTGAATACAAGGTGACGATCGGTGGTGAGGAGATCTGGGTGCTTCCCCCTGAGGCGGGTCTCACCTTTCTGGTGGATGTTGCGGTGCCCTACGTGGAGGCCGTTTTCTTCCGCGGCATGCCCTTCCTTGGAACGGTGTCTTACAACGCCCAGGCCCGGCAGATTTCACCGGACATCAGTGATTTCAAGTACGGCGCCCTTTACGCCGACCCGATTCCGAGCATGGGTGCGGGCATTCCCCCCAGCCTCTGCATGCAGGACATGTATCGCCACCTGCCCGAGGAACTGAGTCTCTGGTACGACGACAACGGTCGAGGCCAAACGGACGTGCATGTGCAGATCTGCGTCAGCTTCCAGAAGTCGATGTTCTGCGTCACCAATGCCGCCATCGCCGGCACGATGCCGCATCCGCTGGACACCGATGACCCCGAGCAGCAGGCCGCCAATCGGGCCTACGCCGAGGCCTGGTCTGGGCGCTTGATGGGCTGCCAGCGGGTGGCGCTCCTCTAGGTTTCCAGCAGGTTCAGGCTGAACGGGGACTCTGATGAATCAGTGGCAGGAGCGGAAACGACCCGTATGCCTCGAGTGTCGTTTTGAGTTTGAGAGCTACGACGCCACCAGGGATTTTCTCGACAAGCTCGGCGACCACAGCGAGGCCACCCAGCGCTTTCCCGACATCAGCTTTGGGCGCACCTACGTGAACATCACGATCCGGCCGGAGGATGACGGCCCCGAGGCCCAGCTGAGCGACGCCGATCGTGCCTTTGCCGCAGAGATCGATGCCCTCCTCAGTTGATCTGGCTTCGGCCTACGCCTATTCCGGTGTGGCTGAGGTGTTGGACCAACTGGACCGTGAACTGATCGGCCTAGCGCCGGTGAAGACGCGGATCCGAGAGATTGCTGCACTGTTGCTGGTGGATCAGGCGCGGCAGCAACTGGAGCTGCCCAGCACGGCGCCCAGTTTGCACATGTCGTTCACCGGCCATCCCGGCACGGGCAAGACCACCGTGGCGCAGCGGATGTCGCAAATCCTGCATCGCCTGGGTTACCTCCGCAAAGGCCATGTGGTGACGGCCACCCGCGACGATCTCGTGGGTCAGTACGTGGGTCACACCGCCCCGAAAACCAAGGAGATGCTCAAGCGTGCCCAGGGTGGCGTGCTGTTCATCGATGAGGCCTATTACCTCTACAAGCCAGACAACGAACGCGATTACGGCGCCGAAGCGATTGAGATTCTTCTGCAGGAGATGGAGAGCCGGCGCAGCGACGTTGTGGTGATCTTTGCGGGTTACAGAGATCGGATGGAGACCTTCTACAGCTCCAATCCAGGTCTGTCCTCAAGGGTGGCGCACCATCTCGATTTCCCCGACTACAGCGACGATGAGCTGATGGCGATCGCAGGCCTGCTCCTCGAGGCCCAGCACTACCAGTTCAGTGCCGAGGCCGAGACGGCATTTTCCGACTACGTCTCGCGCCGGCGTCAGCTGCCTTTCTTCGCCAACGCGCGCTCGGTTCGCAATGCGTTGGACCGGGCCCGTCTGCGCCAGGCCAACCGGTTGTTTTCGCGGATGGGAGAAGCCCTCACCAAGCAGGATCTCACCACGATTGAGGAGGCCGACATCCGGGCCAGCCGTGTGTTCAAGGGCGAAGTGGAGGGCCACCATCCCGCTCAGCACGGCGCCTGATCAGCTGCGCCATGCCGAGGCCCACCAGCAGGCCGGCTGTGCCGTGACCCTGCAGGAGGGCAACCCCGAGCACCAGAACCGCCAAGGGTGCAGGAAGCAGGCAGCGGTACAACGCACCTGTGAGGGCGCCGCACCAGCTGCCCAGGCTGCCCAGATCGGGCAGCAGCAGGTGTAGTCCCATCCCCAGTGCGCAGGCCACCAGGAACAAGGGGAAGAACACCCCTCCGCGCCAGCCTGTTTCCAGGCAAAGGCCGAGCATCAGCAGTTTCACGATCGAGGAGAGGAGCAGAACCCAGGCCTCACTTGAGTTCTGGCCTTCCAGCAGGGGCCGCAGCTGCTCTTCCCCGGCGAAGGGAACCAAGGGCAACCAGTGCATGCAGGCCCCCAACAGCAGGCCGGTCAGCAGCGGCCACCAGGGCCATTGGGCCAGGAGTTGGCGCTGCTCCAGCCAGCCTCGCCACTGCAGAAACAACAAACCCAGGCCGCAACCGATGAGTCCCCCCAACAGGCCTGCGCTGAGGCTGCCGAGATCTTCCCCCAGGTTGCTGGGCCAGATGTAGGGAAGCCGTTGCAGCGATCCACCGCTGGCGGTTCCTATGCCATTGAAGGCGGCAAAACCGGCAACACCGCCGAGGCTGCCCGGCAACCAGCGGTCGAGGAAGGCCTGCTTGCGGTTTTTGGGGTGAGTGACCTCGCCCACCACAGCACCCCCCAGCAGTGGAGCTCCGAAAAAGGCGAGGCTGCCTGCCACTGTTGCTTCCTGAAGTTTCTGGTCACGACCACGCCAGATCCGTTGACTGACCAGGGCGGCCATGCGGCTCATCAGGGCCTCAGGTCCGATGCAACCTCCCCCAACCTGGGCCAGCGCCGCTCCGAGAAGGCCGCGAGCTTCATCGCGTTTCGGCGCCTGGTCGGGATCACGCAGATCACTCAGGGTGTCCCGCAGCTCCGGTAGCAATGTGGTGGGGCCGGGGCGATGCAGCAGCGAGAGGATCAAGCCGCTGCCGCCGCAGATCAGCAGCGACCAGCCCAGGGGAAGGCTGCGATCCAAGCCCTCGAGCACCGGATCGCCCCAGAGTCGCTGGCTTAAGCCGCCGATCCAGCCCATCACAACCGCCACACCGGCGCCGCTGAGGGTGCCGGTGAGCAGGGCCATCAGGCTGAGGCGAAGGCGAGTCACCAGTGCGGATCGGTGGCGAATTCAACGCTGAGTTTCGCTGATTTCGACGCCGGAACGGTGCTGATGCAGGCGCGCACCGTCTTGCCATTGACGTCGATCTCGCAGGCCCCGCAGCTGCCCCCCAGGCAACCGGTGGGAATGCTGATGCCCGCCCCACTGGCGGCCACCAACCAGTCCTCGCCGATGGTTTCGTGGGTGATGCGCCCATCAGGCCAGCGCACAGGAATCGACGTCATGGCTGGAGCAATGGAGCAAGGTTCACATGTTGCTCGAAGGCATCGGCGAGGCGATCGAGCAATAGATCACGGTGGGCGCTGTGGTTCTTGGGATCGTTGGCCAGCGGTTGCAATCCCCGCTGCTCGCGAAGCCGGTTGAGCCAGGCCCGTCGCCAGGGGCCGTTGTCGAGCAAGCCGTGCAGGTAAGTGCCCACCACGCTGGAACCCTTCGGGCCGGTAGCCCACCACCCCAAACCAGGGTCGCTGCTTAGCGGCTGAAGACCGGGATCCGGGGTGGTGGTTCCGTAGTGCAGTTCAAATCCGCTCAGCGGTGTTTCCATGGGCCAGAGGCCATCGATGCTGCGCTGGCTCAGCCGTTTCGTGCCTCTGAAGGTGGTGTCTAGGGGAAGGAGGCCCAAGCCGCTCTGGGGTCCCCTCTGATCCGTGCCCTCCAGTCCCTCTGGATCGTTCAACGTTTTGCCCAGCATCTGCATGCCGCCGCAGATGCCCAGGACGGACCCCCCAGCCTGGGCGTAGCCCCGGAGTTGCTCGGCCAGTCCAGAGCTGTTCAACGCTTCGAGATCCCGCAGCGTTTGCTTGCTTCCCGGAAGAATCACGGCATCCGGCTGCCCCAGGGGTTCCCCGGGTTGAATCCAGCGCAGCTTCAGGCTGGATTCGGCCTCGAGTGGATCGAGATCGGAGAAGTTGCTCAGAGAGGGCAACCGCAGCACAGCGATCTCCAGATCGGTGGCCCCGCGGGTGGGTTTGCGTTCCAGCAGATCGAGGGAATCTTCGGGTGGAAACAGCTCGTTGAGCCAGGGCATCACCCCCAGCACCGGTACCCCGGTGTTGGCTTCCAGCCATTGGCGACCCTCATCAAACAGCTCCCGACGGCCGCGGAAGCGGTTGATCAGGATGCCTTTGATCAGCGGGCGCTCCACCGGGCGCAGCAAAGCGAGCGTCCCAACGATCTGGGCGAAGACACCGCCGCGCTCAATGTCGGCCACCAGCAGGCAGTTGGCCCGCAGGTACTGGGCCAGGCGCAGGTTGGTGAGGTCGCGGCGCTGCAGGTTCACTTCCACCGGGCTTCCCGCCCCCTCCAGCACCAGCCGGCCTTGAGGCCATTTCTGTTGGAGCTGCATCAGCCCGCTGCGGATCGCCTGCCAACCGGGGCGGAACCAGTCGCGGTAGTAGTGCTCGGCGCGGGCGATCCCCACGCTCTGGCCCCCATGGATCACCTCACTGGTGCTGTCTCCCCGGGGTTTCAGCAGCACGGGATTCATGGCGCAGCAGGGCTCAAGGCCCGCCGCCCAGGCCTGCACGGCCTGGGAGTAGGCCATTTCCCCGCCATCAGCATCCACCCAGGCGTTGTTGCTCATGTTCTGCCCCTTGAAGGGCAGCGCCTGTTCCCCACGGCGTTGGAGCACCCGGCACAGCGCCGCCGTCATCAGCGATTTGCCGGCACCGCTGGAGGTGCCCAGTACCATCAGGGGGCGCGGCGTGGTGCCGGTCACAGCGGCCAGTGCCGACGCAGGCTGTGACGCAGACGCTCCAACACCGGAATCGAACGCTGCAGGAGTGCAGGGTCGTCATCGAGGAGTTGGCGACCCAGGGGCGTGAGCCTGAAGCGGCTGGTCAGCCCTTGCCCATCCACTTCCCGGCGCAGCACGCCCACGCTGATCAGCCAACGCAGGTCGTCTTCGAGGGCTTCGCTGTTACGGAACCAGCGTGTTTTGCGGCCGTAGCGGCTGGGTTCGCTCCAGAGGTCGCCGGCATCCAAGCCTTGCTGCTGAAGATCCCGGTAGAGGGCTTCAGAGAAGGGCAGGCATCCCATGGCCCGGCAGGCCCGGTCACGGCTGCGTCGATCCAGCAGGTCGGTGGGGTGAGCGATGGCGAAGCCTTCCGTCCCTGGCAGCCTACGGAGCGTTGTTCTGCGGTGTGTTCCCGTGCTCATGCTTGCTTCCGCCTCGCCGGCGCGTCGCCGTTTGCTGGAGCAAGCGGGAATCCCGCATCAGGTGCGCGTCAGCGGTGTGGATGAAGACCAGACCCAGCATGCGGAGCCCGCAGAGCTGGTGAAACTGCTGGCTCAGGCCAAGGCCACAGCTGTTGCCCAGACGCTTGACCCGGTGGGCGATGCCGAGATCACGGCTGTGCTGGGCTGTGATTCGGTGCTCAGTTTTGAAGGGCAGGTGTTCGGCAAGCCCTCAGGGCCAGCCGAAGCGATCGAGCGTTGGCAGCGGATGGCTGGCGGCTGCGGATCTCTGCTGACGGGCCATTGCCTGATCCGTCGCGGACAACCTGAGCTGTTGGCTTGCGTGGAAACGGTGGTGCGCTTTGCCGCGCTCAGCCAGGCCGAGATCGAGGCCTATGTGGCCAGTGGTGAGCCGTTGCAATGCGCTGGTGGTTTTGCCCTCGAGGGCCGCGGCGGCCTTTGCATCGATGGCTTGGATGGCTGTTATTCCAACGTGATCGGCCTGAGCCTTCCCTGGTTGCGTCAGCAGCTTTCAGCGTTGGCTTAGTGCAGCAGCAGATTTCGCGTTCCCGAGATCGCTTGCATGGCCAGCAGCAAAGCCACCAGCAGATTGCTGCTGATGTGAATGCGCCTGGCCTGCACGGAATGACCAATCAAGGGCTGCAGCGCCGTTGAGCTCACCAACAGGACGGTGAGCAACATTCCCATCCAGAAATGGGACTGCCAGAACAGGGGGCTCCAGGGAACATCGCTGAACCGCTCCACGGCCGGATGCAGCCCCAGCAGAAGCAGGCCGCAGGCACTGGCGATAGCCCAGAGAAAGCGCTGCCAGACCAGCCGGGTCGTTAGCAGGCGCCCAAAGCTGAACAACACGGCGCTGCCGGTGACGATCAGACCCAGGGGGTGGCTGCTCCAGAGGCTGTGGCCCAGGCCGATCAGCACCGCCACCAGCACTCCGCCGGTCACCCAGGCCCCATGCTGCGCATGCTCCACCGGCACCGTGTCGGCGATTGGGTTGATCTTGAGCCGCTTTTCCCGCGCCAGGATTCCCAGCCGGATCGTGGCGCCCACCACCGGGTAGACGAACAGGATCATCAGCACGGGGTGGATCAATCCCAGCCAGTCGTGGCCGGTGAGTGACTGCAGTGCCTGGGGATCAGCCAAAAAAAATGCAACCCTGAACCCAGGGTTGCGCATCGTGGGGTTGTGAATTGCGGATCTGGATCAGACCTTGCGGGAGTAGTACTCCACCACCAGCAGTTCGTTGATCTCCAGGGCAACCCACTCGCGTTCGCAACGGGCGGTGACCTTGGCGCTCAGCTTGGACTTGTCCAGCTCGAGGTGGCTGGGCACGTTGGCCAGACCGGGGAACTCGAGGTTGGCTTCAGCCAGCTTCTTGCTGCACTTGCGCTCGCGGATGGCGATCACATCGCCGGGCTTGCACTGGTAGCTGGCGATGTCGGTCACACGACCGTTCACGGTCACGTGGCCGTGGTTCACCAGTTGACGGGCGCCGGGCACGGTGGGACCGAAGCCGAGGCGGAAACAAACATTGTCGAGACGGTTCTCGAGCAGCTTGAGCAGGTTGGTTCCGGTGGAACCTTCCTGGGCGCGCGCTTTCTTCACGTAGCGCACGAGCTGACGCTCGGAGACGCCGTAGTTGAAGCGAAGCTTCTGCTTCTCTTCGAGACGGATCGCGTATTCAGAGCGCTTGCGACGGGCTTGGCCGTGCTGACCGGGGGGATAGGACCGTTTGGCGGCCTTCCGGGTGAGACCGGGGAGGTCTCCCAAGCGCCGCGTGATCCTCAGGCGAGGGCCGCGGTAACGAGACATAGGTGGGAAGGTGTGTGTTGAGTTCGTGCGGTTGTTGGGCATGCTGGAACCGAAACAGCTCCAGGCATCTGCCGCGATGCACGAATCTGCCACTGTATCTGGCGGCCCGATGGCCAAGCTGCGACAGGCGTTGAACCAAGCTCTGGCGGCTGTTCTCCTGGCAGGGATTGGGTTTTATCGGCGCTTCATCTCCCCGATGATCGGGCCTCGCTGCCGCTTCACGCCCACCTGCAGCGCCTATGGCCTGGAGGCCATCCAGAAGCATGGACCGTGGAAGGGGGGCTGGCTCACCGTGAAACGGCTGCTGCGCTGCCATCCCTTCACCCCCTGCGGCTGTGACCCGGTGCCCGATTGATGAAGCAGCTCACCCTCTACAGCCGCACCGGTTGCTGTCTCTGCGAAGGCCTTGAATCCCGCTTGCGCGACCTCGATCTCCTGGGGCTCTCGATCGAGCTGACCGTGATCGATATCGATGCGCCCGGCACCCCCCAGGAGCTCAAGGCCCGCTACGACCTTGAGGTGCCTGTGCTCGCGCTCGATGGGTCTGAGCTTCCCCGGGTTTCCCCGCGGCTCACGGGTGAAGGACTGTTGAATTGGTTGCAACGCTGTCTGTCCGCGGCGCTCTGAACGGCTTAGAACTCCACCAAGCACAGGGGAGATGGGATGACGCAGGTGTTGCATGCCCTGTTGAGTGATGCAGGCATCGCAGTGCCGCCGGGGCTGGTGAACCCTGGGTTGGAGGCGATCACCACCGATTCCCGTCGCGTCGGCCCTGGAACTTTGTTTCTCGGTCTCCCGGGCGAACGGGTGGATGGAGGCAGTTTCTGGGCCCAAGCCCTTGAGGCCGGGGCTGCTGCTGCCGTGATTGGAGCTGAAGCCGCTGCTGCGCACCCGCCAGCTGCAGATGCCCCCGTGGTGGTGATTCAAGAGCCGGTGGCGCGTCGAATCGGTGAGATCGCTGCGGCGTACTGGGATCACCCCTGCAGGCGCATGGCCCTGATTGGTGTGACCGGCACCAATGGCAAAACCACCACCACCCATTTGATCGAGCACCTGGCTGCTTCGGCCGGTCAATCGGTGGGTTTGTTCGGCACGTTGGTGAACCGCTGGCCGGGCCACAGCATCACGGCCACCCACACCACGGCCTTTGCCGATCTTCTGCAGGGGCAACTCGCCGAGGCTGCCTCCGCCGGTTGCGGCCTGGCGGCGATGGAGGTGAGTTCCCATGCCCTGGCGCAACAGCGGGTGGCGGGCTGCCGCTTCGCGGGCGCCGTGTTCACCAACCTGACCCAGGACCACCTCGACTACCACGCCTCGATGGAGGACTACTTCGAGGCCAAGGCGTCGCTGTTTTCAGATCCTTTGTTGCTTGCCGACGGCGTGCGATCGGTGGTCAACAGCGATGACCCCTGGGGGGCGCGCCTGGCCGAGCGGCTTGGGGCTGCCTGTTGGCGCAGCTCTCTTGAGGATCCCTCTGCCGAGTTGCACATGGGCGACCTGCAGATGACGGCTGCTGGGGTGGAGGGTCGCTTGATCAGCCCTGTGGGCGAGGGTCGTTTCCGTTCGCCCCTGTTGGGTCGCTTCAACTTGATGAACCTGCTGCAGGCGGTGGGGGTGCTGCTTCAGCAGCAGCTGCCTTTGCCGGTGCTGCTGGAGGCCATCGGCCGTTTCGGTGGCGTGCCCGGCCGCATGGAGCGGGTGATCCTGAACGGGGTGGATGCAGCGAATTTGCCGCCGGTGCTGGTGGATTACGCCCACACTCCCGATGGTCTGGACAATGCGCTTTCTGCAGCGCGTCCGTTCTGCACCGGGCGGCTGATCTGCGTGTTCGGTTGCGGTGGTGATCGGGATCGGGGGAAGCGTCCGCAGATGGCGGCGATTGCGGCACGCCTGGCTGACCGCGTGGTGGTCACCTCAGACAACCCCCGAACCGAGGATCCTCAGGAGATCCTGGATGACGTGGTGGCGGGGATCCCGGCCGATAGCGATTTGCTTGTGGAGGCTGATCGAGCCAAGGCGATTGCCTCAGCCATTGCCGAAGCAGAGCCGAACGATCTTGTGTTGGTGGCCGGTAAGGGGCACGAGGACTACCAGATTCTGGGAACTGAAAAGGTGCACTTCGACGATCGCGAGGAGGCGGAACGCGCCCTGCGTTTGCGGTTGTCTTGAAGCAAGGTGCTCTGATGCGGTTGATCTGAGCCGATCAAAGGGCGCTGATAGCGGCCACCAAAGCGTTGATGTCGTCGTCTGTGGTGGTGATGTGGGTGCAAGCCCGCAAGCAACTGGGGTCTGCCAGGTCGCGAATCCACAGCCCTTGGGCCCCCAGCTGCTTCACATGCTCTGTGGGGGGCACGTCGCCAATGATCTGAAAGCTCACCAGTCCGCTGGCGGGCGGCACTTCCAGCAGGGGCTTGACGGCCTCCAGCCCCTGGAGTGCCCGCCAGAACTTGCCGCTGAGGCTTCGGATGTGGTCCCAGCGTTGTTGTGCTGATCCCGCGTTCTCCAGCAGTTGCAGTGAACAGCGCAGGCCGGCCATCAGGGGAACACAGCTGGTGGCCACTTCGAAGCGGCGGCTGTCGTGATGAAACAGATCAGTGCTGCTCAAATCAGCCTTGCTTTCATCACGCAGGCTGCGCCAACCGATCACGGTCGGAGACGCTTCGGCCACCACACGCTCTGAAAGCGCCACGCCCCCTAGGCCTTCGGGCCCGCAGGCCCACTTGTGCCCGGTAAAGGCATAGATGTCCGCTGCTGCAGCGGCATCTTCGACGGGGCTCTGTCCGAAGCTTTGGGCTGCATCCACCAACAGAAAAGGTTGTTGGGGGTGCTGATGGAGTTGCTTGGCGACGGCGGCTATCGGCATCACCTGGCCGGTGTTCCAGAGCAGATGGCTCAGCACCACCAGACGGGTGCGGGGGGTGAGGGTTCGCTCAATCGCCTCGACCACGGCGGCATCGCATTGGGTTTGATCACCCCGCAAGTGCTTCACCGGCAGCACATCGATGGCGAGGTTCTGGCGCCGGGCCAGTTCCACGCAGGCACTCACAACACCGGGGTGCTCGCAGTCGCTGATCAGCAGCCGGTCCCCTTCGGCAAAGGGCAACCCCCAGAGCGGCAGCACGCAGCCGCTGGTGACGTTTTCGGTGAGGGCAAGCCGGTGGGGCGGAACACCGCAGCACTGGGCCAGAAGGCGGCGGGTGCTGTTCACCTCCTTGGCGATGTAGGGCCAAACATCTGCAGTGAACGGCCCCAACTTCTGAATGCGCGCCCAGCTTGCGGTGATCGCCTCCAGGGATGGATTGGGCAAAGGCCCTTGGCCGCCGTAATTGAAGTAGGTCTTGTTCTGCAGGGCAGGACAGAGGTCGCGCATGGTCACGGCAATGGCGTGAGCCAAAGGATCGGTGTCACCACGTTGGCAGTGGCGTCGTCGCTCTTCAGGGTCTTCGCTTCTTGCTCAAAGACTCATACCCACCTTTTTCTGAACTGTTTTTCAGCGGTTCGTTCCATCTGCCAGCCCGACCAACGTCGCCATTCGATTTGTGCGGCCGTCAGACATTGATCTGCAAGCGATTCGTTTTGATTGTTCGCTGTGCCAAAGCGGATGGGGCAAGCAGGACCAGCGTTCAACTTGAGCTCCTGATCTGATTCAACTCTGTCGTGCAGGCTGAATGGATGGTGGTTGTGTTTGCTGCCGAACCAAATTGATCAGTATTTCAACTCAGCTTGTTGTCCAATCTGTCGGTTTGGACGACATCAGCTGGCCTTGAGGTAGACCTTGCGGCCTTTGGCATCCACCTTGTAGCGACCACCCCGTGGCCCGATGTGAATGACATCGGTGCTTGATGTATTGATCGGGGTTGGTGGCTCCATAAGTTCCGGCTCATCCTCGGCGGGGGCTGGAACCTCAGGTGTTTGTGTCCTCAGGTGTGGTGCTGCCTTGAAGATATTCAGCCCGAGCTTGCGATACAGAAAATCTGCAATTCGCATGACGCATTACTGGAACTACCTTTTATTTTCCGGCGATGTCAAGTCTGTGATGGCGCTGATCCAAGCGCCCGGTTCCAATTTCCTTACCGCTGATTGTTCGACGACTCTGCTCGACTGATTTGCACGTCGGGAAAGTGCTCGTTCATGCAGTCTGGGCAGATGCCATGGCTGAAATTCAGCGTGCTGTGCTGCATCAGGAATCGTTCGATTGGCTGCCAGAATCCTTCGCTGTCGCGGATCGATTTGCAGTAGCTACAGGTGGTGATTAAGCCTTGAGCGTGGTGCATCTGACAGAACTCATCCATCAGGGCCAGGGACCGGCGTCTGAGTTCCAACAGAGTGGTGGCCTGTTCCGCCAGGCCTTCCATCACCTTGTATTGCGAATTGGTGAGCGATTTGGGAATGCGATCAATCACGCAAAGCGTTCCAATGCGGTGGTTGATGTCTGTTTTCAGTGGGAAGCCTGCGTACAGCCGAATGTGTGGTTCTTCCTGAACGAGGGGGTTGTCGCGGAATTTCTCATCAAACAGCGCGTCCTCCACCACCAGAGGTTTTGAATCGAGGATCGTATGGGCGCAGAAGGAGATATCCCGGTCGGTTTCGCTGGCTTCAAGGCCCACCTTCGATTTGAACCACTGACGCTTCTCATCCACCAAGGAGATCAGGGCAATCGGAGATTGGCAGATCTCTGAGGCCATCTTGGTGATGTTGTCAAAGGCCTGTTCGGGCTTTGTTCCCAGAATCCGGTATTCGCTGAGGGATCTCAGCCTGGCTGCTTCGTTGATCGGCTTGGGTGCTGCCTGCATGGGCTTGCCTCGCTAGGCATGCCATTGGTCTAGAGCAGGAATTTTTTATTTTCTGTAAATGTGCGGTGCGAAAAATTTAGCTTTGTGGATTTTACTTTCTTCGATTAATTAATTTTTGGGGCTGCTTCATAGAGCCACACGCTGCGGCCATCCCTGAGGGTCACGCTGCTGCGCTGATACACCTCAGGCACCTCCTCCCAATCATCCAAGGCGCGCCAACAAGGCTCGGGCACCCAGTACACCTCTCCTGAAATGGCCCCATTGCCTCGCTGCAGCATCGGGTAACCCCGGTGCTGGATCTTGATGAACCCGTCAACGATGCCGTCGCTGTCTCGTTTGGCGCCCTTCAGCAAGTGATGGGCGCTGCCATTGCTTTTGAGTGATCCGTAGACGAAAAGGCGCTTCAGAGCACCTGCACCACTTCACTCACTTCGGGGATCGACTCGCGCATCTTGCGTTCGATGCCCATCTTCAAGGTCATCGTGCTGCTGGGGCAGCTGCCGCAGGCTCCCTGCAGGCGCACCTTCACGATCGGACCGTCCAGTTCCACCACTTCAACGTTGCCGCCGTCGGCCATCAGGAAGGGGCGCAGTTCATCCAGCACCTTCTCCACGTTCTCCAGCGTGAGGGCCATGGTTTCAGTGCTCATCGGGATGAACCAGACATCAAGGTTTCAAGGTTACGGAGCGGCCCCATAGGGTGACGAGAGCGGTTAACCCTCCAGCTCCGGTGCAGCACGACGGTTCGTTCAACCCCGAGGCCCGCTACGACGCCGTGCTGGTGGGCGCCGGAATCATGAGTGCCACTCTGGCGGCGCTGCTGCATGAACTGGACCCGCAGCTGCGGATTCTTCTGGTGGAGCGCCTGGAAGCGCCTGCCCTGGAGAGCAGCGCAGCGGTGAACAATGCCGGCACCGGTCATGCCGCCAACTGTGAGCTGAACTACACCCCGATGCAGGCGGATGGCACCGTCGCGACGGCCAAAGCGGTGGCCATCAATGCCTCGTTTGAACGCAGCCTGGAGTTCTGGAGCTCACTCCAGGAGCGGGGCGATCTCGACACCAGCAGCTTCCTCCACCAGGCGGCCCACATCAGCGCCGTGTGGACGCCGGAGAACATCGCCTTTTTGCGTCAACGCTTCAGCCAACTGAAAGACCTGCCGGCCTTTGCGCGGATGCGCTGGAGCGAAGACCAGAGCGAGCTCACCGAATGGATGCCCCTGGTGATGGCAGGCCGCGATCTCAAGCAGCCGGTGGCGGCCACCCGGATTGACCGGGGAACCGACGTGGATTTCGGCACCCTCACCCGGGCCTATCTGATGCCGTTGCAGGAGAGCGGAGCGCTCAGCGTGGAGTACGGCACCCAGGTGCACGACCTCAAACGCCTGCGTCGCAGCGACATGACCGAGGCCGACTGGCGCGTTGTGCTTAAAGGCCCCTCGGGCAAAAAAGAAGTGCGTGCTCCTTTCGTTTTCCTCGGTGCCGGGGGTGGTGCTCTGCCGCTGCTGCAACGCTCCGGGATTCCGGAGGCGGCTGATTTCGCGGGCTTCCCGGTGAGCGGCCTCTGGTTGGTTTGCGGTGATGCTCAGCTGGCCGACCGTCAGCGGGCCAAGGTCTACGGCAAGGCGGCGGTGGGAGCTCCGCCGATGTCGGTGCCCCACCTCGACACCCGTTGGATCGATGGCAAGCGGTCGCTGCTGTTCGGCCCCTTTGCCGGCTTCAGCAGCAAGTTCCTCAAGCAGGGTTCCCTGTTGGATCTCCCCGCGTCCGTGCGGGCCACCAATTTGCTGCCGATGCTGCAGGTGGGGGCAACCAATTTCGAATTGGTGCAGTACCTGATCAATCAGCTGCGCCAGAGCCCAGCAGAGCGGCATGAGGCGCTGCAGCAGTTCATGCCCACCGCCCGTGCTGATGACTGGACCCTCTCGGTGGCGGGCCAGCGGGTGCAGATCATCAAACGCAGCAAGCAGGGCGGACGGCTGCAGTTGGGAACCGAGGTGGTGGCCTCCGGCGATGGCTCCCTGGCGGCGCTGCTGGGGGCCTCTCCGGGTGCGAGCACAGCGGTGACGATCATGTTGGAGGTGCTGCAGCGCTGCTTCAAGCAACGGCTCGACAGCGCCGCCTGGCAGCAACGGCTGCAAGCGCTGTTGCCCAGCATCCATGAAGACCCGCAGCAGGATCCGCAGGTGCTTAACCGGATGCGGGAACGCAGTGATGCCCTGCTGGGACTCAGTGCCTGAGCGTCATTCCCCCAGGTTCACCAACACCACTCCGGCGGTGATCAGGCCGATGCCGATCAACTGGGCTGGCTGCAGCATCTGGTTGTAGGCAAACCGGCCCACCAGCACGATCACCACGGTGCCGATGCCGCTCCAGAGGGCATACGTAATCCCCAGAGGGATGCTCAGCACCACCTTGGAGAGCAGGGCCATCGCAAGGGCATAGGCGCTGAACACCAGCAGCGTGGGCAGTGGTCGGGTCATGCCTTCCGACAAGCGCAGGCAGGAGGTGCCGATCACCTCAGCGCTGATCGCCAGCAGCAGCAGGGTCCAGGGATTGCTCATGAGCACTGGTGCCGCTCCTTAGGATTGTGGCAATGACGCTTTCTGGACCCGAGACGGGATTCCGCCGCTGCATGACCGACGCCCCCGTCTCACGGATCCGCAACTTCTGCATCATTGCCCACATCGACCACGGCAAGTCGACCCTGGCCGACCGCTTGCTGCAGGACACGGGCACCGTGGCCAACCGGGACATGCAGGATCAGTTCCTGGACAACATGGATCTGGAACGGGAGCGGGGGATCACGATCAAGCTCCAGGCCGCCCGGATGAACTACACGGCGGCCGATGGGGAGGAGTACGTCCTCAACCTGATCGACACCCCTGGGCACGTCGACTTCTCCTATGAGGTGAGCCGCAGCCTTCAGGCCTGTGAAGGGGCCTTGTTGGTGGTGGATGCCAGCCAGGGCGTGGAAGCTCAGACCCTCGCCAACGTGTACCTGGCGCTGGACAACGATCTCGAGATCATCCCGGTGCTCAACAAGATCGACCTGCCCGGTGCGGATCCCGATCGGATCAAGGAGGAAGTCGAGGCGATCATCGGCCTCGATTGCAGCAACGCCATCCCCTGCTCGGCTAAGACCGGCATGGGTGTGCCCGAGATCCTGCAGGCGGTGGTGGACCGGGTGCCCCCGCCGAAGGATGCGGTGGAGGAACCCACCAAGGCCCTGATTTTCGACTCCTATTACGACCCCTACCGGGGCGTGATCGTCTACTTCCGGGTGATGAGTGGCCGGATCAACTGCAAAGACAAGGTGCTGTTGATGGCCAGCAAGAAGACCTATGAGCTCGATGAGATCGGGATCATGGCGCCGGATCAGAAGAAAGTGGATGAGCTCCATGCCGGTGAGGTGGGCTACCTGGCGGCGTCGATCAAGGCTGTGGCTGATGCCCGTGTGGGCGACACGATCACCCTGGTGAATGCACCGGCAGATGAGCCCTTGCCCGGTTACACCGAGGCCAAGCCGATGGTGTTCTGCGGCCTGTTCCCCACCGAGGCTGACCAGTATCCGGATCTGCGCGATGCCCTCGACAAGCTGCAGCTCTCGGATGCGGCGCTGAAGTACGAGCCGGAAACCAGCAGCGCCATGGGCTTTGGCTTCCGCTGCGGCTTCCTTGGCCTGCTGCACATGGAGATCGTGCAGGAGCGGCTCGAGCGTGAGTACGACCTTGATCTGATCGTCACCGCGCCATCGGTGATCTACAAGGTGAACATGATCGATGGCTCAGAAGTGATGGTGGATAACCCCGCCACACTTCCTGATCCGCAGAAGCGCGAATCGATCGAAGAGCCCTACGTGCGCATGGAGATCTACGCGCCGAACGATTACAACGGCGCCTTGATGGGCCTGTGCCAGGAACGGCGCGGCGATTACATCGACATGAAATACATCACCACCGACCGGGTGACGTTGATCTATGAATTACCGCTGGCGGAGGTGGTGACCGACTTCTTCGATCAGATGAAGACGCGCACCCAGGGCTACGCATCGATGGAATACAGCCTGATCGGCTACCGCAAGAACCAACTGGTGCGGCTTGATGTATTGATCAACGGTGAGCGGGCTGATGCCCTCACCACGATCGTCCATCAAGACAAGGCCTACAACGTGGGCAAGGCGTTGGTGGAGAAACTCAAGGAACTCATTCCACGCCAGCAGTTCAAGATTCCGATTCAGGCGTCGATCGGCAGCCGGATTATTGCCTCCACCAGCATCAGCGCTATCCGCAAGGACGTTTTGGCTAAGTGCTACGGCGGTGATATTTCCAGGAAGAAGAAACTCCTGAAGAAGCAGGCCAAGGGCAAGAAGCGGATGAAGGCTATGGGCAAGGTGGATGTGCCGCAAGAAGCCTTTATGGCGGTGCTCAAGCTTAATGATTGAAGTGGACTAACGTCTGAGCTTCCTGCCGCATTGATCGTTGAATACTGACGTCTTTTTGAATTTAGTTTCTTAATTTTTCTCCCAATTAATTTTATATTTTGTGGTCAAAGCTGGCCTTCTCTGTCGGCCGTTTAGTGGCTTTAGTTGCAATATGTAGGTATTTTGGGTCTAGTGGATTAAGTTGAGTTGATATTCATTCTTTTGTTTTTATGGTTTTGGGTTTGGAATATCTTAGGGCATTGCCTTTAGTATTTAATGCTGGATCTCGTGTTTTATGTGTGCCTTGTTTGGTAGGCGGAGCGAGGCTGTTCTTCATGGGAGTTCTGTCTGTGGGCTGGTGTTTAGGGTGATCGAATTGAAGTGTCTGAGCGCTTTTCTTGGGTGCAAGGTATTTGCCTGATTATCTGTGGGAGTGTTTGGCTTGTGCAAAGAATAGCTATTTGATGGGCTTTCAAGACTATTGGGGTCTGCTCCTACAATATCGGGGAATGCGTGGAAGTTAAGCAGTTTCGATTTCTCCTATTTTGCCCGATAGGCGTTAGCGAGGGAGGGCAATCTTGCCCTATGGATGAATTATTGTAGTCTCTTGCTTCCGTCTAAAAAAACCAACATATCCCCATCAGTTATGTTGGCATCGAAGGGATCATCTCCGTCGTAGCTGTTGTCGTCTGAGACAGCACAATTTGCTTGACTGCAGCTGCCCAGATTCACGTTGGCTATCGGCCTCTTGATGTAGATGATGTCGACACCATCGCCACCCTCAACCGTGTCATCGCCTTGGATGAGGTAAGTGTTCTTGCCACTTCCTCCTATGAGGGTGTCGTCTCCAGCACCACCAATTAGTACATCATCGCCGGCACCACCTTCGATGGTGTCGTTGCCATCGCCGCCAAGCAATCGGTCATCACCATCGCCTCCATACAGCTCAACGGCCCTATCGTTTTCTGCAATCGTTACATCACTGGCTTCAATTATGTCATTCTGATCAGAGCCTTCGATTACATCAAAGAAGTTGGCCCCGCACATCACTACCTGCTGATCGCTTCCTATAGCGCCTTGCGGCAGTTGCAAAGTTCGGTTGCCGGCGCTGCCATAGCTGACGGGATCCAGGGAGCGGTCAACGGAGACGTAAAGCAAGTCGCGTTTGTTGAAGTTGCCTTCCCCTGCGCATACATTTCGGGTATCTGGGAAGTAATAGACCGGTGCCACGCGGGACTTGGTGCCTAGGCATTGCCCATAGGGGTTCGTGGAGTTGTTGCTCAGTCCATTAGCTAGTAAGTAAAACCGCAGACCCTGCCGGTCGAGTCCATTGCTTTCGCAACCTATGGCATTGACGCAAAAGCCATCTTCGCAATCATCGTTACTGCCCAGATTATCGAGGATTACTTCTTGGCAGTTGCTGTCTTGGCCATCCGTGCACAATTCCGCCTCATAAAAGCCTCCATAGTCGTTGTCGTGGTTGATGCGAGGGCCGCACCGAACTAGGGCATTCCCGTTGATCACGCTGCCGTCGTCAATGGGCTGCACTCCATAGATCGCAATTGGTAAAACCTGGAAGTTTTCCCTGAGGGTTGCATCAGCCCGCACCGACATCGGTCGCTCCAGCGGAAACACAATCGCGTGGGTGAATTCGTCGGCTTCAATTCCGCATTCCTCAGGAATCTCTATAGCTGAAACATCTGTGATGACTCTTGTTGCCGAGGTGACCTCTGCTTCCACAAAGCGGCGAGCAAGGTTCCATTCAGTCCGCTTGCGGCGAAGCTCTTCTGCTTTGGCTCTTGACTGCATCGACTGGATCACCAAATTTGCTGCCGTCATCACGACCACAGTGCTCACACACATGGCTATGAGCAGCTCGACCAGGGTTAAGCCGTCATGTCGATGGGCTCTCTGATTTTTGAGTCGCCGAAGCAGTATGTTCACGAGAACTAACTCCTCAACTCCTTCTCATAGCTGCATTCCCCATTGCGCTTTATGCCGCTGCGTATAAGACCAACCGGAGCAACTACCTTGATGCAACGTGTGGTTGGACTCTCCTCAATTGTGAGTTCCATTTCCTGATTGCGGTTCACGCTGCCTCGGGGTGAGAAGCTGAACTCAATGTCTGAATCATCCGATAACACCAGAGTGACATCAGATGATATGTTGATGTATTCGGAGATACTAAATCTTGTCAGATTACTGCATCCAGGGCTGTCAGGTGTGATGGCAATTGATGCATCGCTGGCATCATCAGCTGTAATGCTGAGCTTGCATGTCTCCATGTCTTTGACCGCTTGATTCCGGGCGCGTTCAAGCCAGTTGACAATTTCTAGGCTTGTGGCTGTCAGTTGCTCACGCCGCATACCTGAGAGCAGGTTAGGGAGAGCTACGGTACTGAGGATCGCCAAGATCACCAATACAACCATCAGTTCAAAGATGGTGAAGCCGCTTGGGTTTGGTTTGGCTTGGCGACTAGCTACACCAATGAACAGCATTTGGAACAACAGTCGTTTTGATAGTAGCAATAACCTCGTTATTTTTTTCTGCTTCGTATTCAATAACTGCCTGGTTATTATTGGACTCGTCTAAAGAGATAGTTCTGGTGATGGTGATGTCTTGATTGGTTAATGAGCTGTCATTGATGATGTGCTCGCCAGTGGTGACATCGTCTTCATTATCCGATAAGAGCTCGCTGGCAAGACTCCTTGAATTGCAGAGGCCAATAAAGTCTTGTTTGTCATCGGAATCATCCTTGTCGTAATACATCAGACTCTCGTCGTTTTCTGTTGTTGCATCACGGCATGGTCCTTGCCTGCAGCGAAAGGTATAAAAGCGCCGTTTCACGATTAATTCCAAGTCATTGGCCATCACGCTTTCAGCCACTTTGCGTAAGCTGGCTTGATCTGTGATCCGGTTAGACCGGATGATACCGCTTGCGAATCCGCTAATGCTGATCGCAAGAATCGATGAGGCAATTAGCACTTCATGGAGAGTTTGCCCCGACTCTTGCCAGATTTTTCCCCTTATTAGTCTTGTTTGCTTGGTGGTTGATTTTAGTGTCATTTTTCTCATGCGAAGGTGTCGTCTTCTTGCCTTGTAAGCTGAACTCCGTTTGCAACACCTAGATAATCCGTGCCGCTGTAGAAGAAGCTATTCTCATTTTTGTATTCCATAGTGACCTCGCCAATGTTGGCAAATTCCAGTATGTCTTCTCCAACAGCAAAGTCAAATATTGTGGCGTAGCCATCTCCCAGGCTCAGGATGAAGGTGTCTTCTCCTTCTCCTCCATAAAGTTTGTCTAGGCCAATACCTGCATCAAGAATATCGTTTCCGTTTCCTCCTTTCAGAGTGTCGTTGCCGATGTACCCAGTGAGGATGTCGTCGTCGTCACCGCCTAGCAGAGTGTCATCACCTTCATCACCGTTGAGCTCATCTTCGCCAGCCCCACCTTTGATGGTTACGTTGCCTGTTCCAAAGAGATCAACTACGTCGTGTCCATCCCCAGCATCAATCGTGCTGTTCTCAATCTCGCCATCAACTGTGATGTAGTCATCCCCTTCACCAGCTTCAATCAAGCTGTCCACCATGGCTTTGGATGAGCTTTCTCCCCAAACCTCTATATAAATTGAGTCGTCTCCACCACCACTGGAGATAGTGCTGTTGTTGAGTCCAATGGCTTCTCCATTGTCCTCACTGGTGGCTTCCACAATCACATCGATGATGTCATCAGAATCGCCCACATTGAGTGTTGAGTTCTCTATGCCAACAGCGAGTGTTTCACCGGCTACCTCTATGAAAAGGGCATCGTCATCAGCGCCCGCATCAACCGTTGTATCGACCAGCCCCTTGGCGACTCCTTCATCGCTTGTCTCATCACTACTTTCAGATGTGCTTTCAACCTCAATCAGGTCATCTCCATCGCCGGTGGAAACCTCGGAGTCTTCGATAGCAGTGGCGTCTTCTTCCGCTTCAGCGGTGACTTCAACCGAGTCGTCGCCATCGCCGGTGGAAACCTCGGAGTCTTCGATGGCAGTGGCGTCTTCTTCCGCTTCAGCAGTGACTTCAACCGAGTCGTCGCCATCGCCGGTTGAGAGCTCAGAGCTTTCAAGAGCAGTGGCGCTCGATGATGCTGTCGCCGTTATGGAAACCGAGTCATCACCGTTGCCAGTCTCGATCGTTGAATTAACGGCTCCCTTGGCCACTCCGGTGTTGAGAAGCCAGGAGTATTCGTTGTAAGTCCAAGAGCCTGATCCTGAATGCTGATACCCGTAATTCCACTCATAGTCGTAGCTCCCGCTGTACTCCCACCCGTAGGACCACCAGGGGTAGCTGTAGCGATAGGAATTGGAATACTTGCCGTATTGGTTTCCAGCCGATTGGTGATTGTAGCTGTAGTCGTAACTCCCGAGGTTGCGACGCAGGTAGCTGGTGTAACCGAAAGCGCTGCTGTTGATGGTGAAGACATCATCACCTTTGCCAAGATCAATCGAGCTGTCTTTGATGCCGACTGATTCGGTGTAACCCTGGGAGTCAACGGTTAGAAGATCGTCTCCGCTGCCAGTGATAATGGTTGAGCCATTGGCGCCAATGGCTGATCCGAGCTTTTGGATAAAGGAATTTTCGTAGTCCTGAACCCATAGGCTTTGGTGCTTGCCTTCGCTTTGGTTGGAACCTGAGTAGTTATAAGAATAAGTGTGTTCCCTGATTGGGCTCCACCAGCCCCAGCCATAGCGTGTTTGGTAGTTGCCTTCGCCTTGGGATAAATAGTCACTTTTATGGCTGTATTCAGAGCTGTATTCACTGAGGTATTTGTTTTGATCAATCAAGCTCTTTTGGCCAAGCGCAGTGGCGCTGAGCGAGATCACATCATCGCCTTTGCCAGTTTCGAGGCTGCTATTGCTCAGCGCTTCGGCTCTCTCGCCGCCATTGGCACTAATGGACGCTTCGTTGTCGCCATTGCCTAGGTTGATTGTGCTGTTCTTGGCTCCGTAGGCTGTGCCAAAGCGATTAATTCGTGAGTATTCATAGTCCCGGTTGTAAGTGCTCCAGGACGATGAGAAACCATCGCTCTCGCTTTCGTGATTTCTTGAGTATTCCTCAATTCTGTTGTACCAGTAGTATGCGCTGGTGTAACTGCGGCTGTACTCTTCTGATCTTCTATTGGAATACCAAGAATCATGACTCCACGTCGAGTCGCTCTTATTGCGATTGATATAGCTTTCTTCTCCCTCTGCAAGGCCAATGATGCTTAGTGAATCATCGCCGCGACCAGTGCTAATGGATGAGCCAGCTAGGGCAATCGCTAGCTCTCCACCAACTGCCAGGAGGTTAATGTTGTTGTCTCCATTGCCAGCATCAATGGAGCTATTGTCAGCACCAATCGATACGCCAAAGCGATAGGTCCTTGAGTATTCATTGTCCCAATTTGATTGGCCTTGATTTGTGTATTCGCCTTCAGACTTGTAGTCATAGTTGCCTTCGCTGCTTGATTGGCTATATCCATACCAGTTGCGTGATGAATACTGATTATTGTGGTAATTACTGTGGCTGTAGCGATAGATATCGCTGTAGCTGTTGAGGTGGCTTCCTGCGTTGGTATTGCTGTATCCGATCACTCCATCGGCATTGGTGCTGATGGAGATCGTGTCTGAGCCAGAACCCATCAGCAAGTCACTGCTCACCAGGCCGAGTGCGCGTTCCCCTCCTTTGACAGAGATTTCTGCGGTGTTATCGCCGTTGCCCAGGTCAATACTGCTGTTTTCAGTACCTACAGCACTGCCAAATCGCTGAGTATTGGAGTAACTACTTGTGTTCTTGTGGCTGTAGTCGTGGACGCGATTCCAGGAGTTATCCCATTGGCTTTCATACTCACCCTGGCTTTGATGGTTGCCCCACCACCAGTAGCGATAGTTGTTCTGATAGGAGTGCCATGAGCTCGATTCGCCACTCGAATGACTAATGTTGTAGCCAGACGATGCGTAGTCGTAATCACTTGTGTAGCTATAGCCCCGCTCGCCATTAGCATTAACGCTTAGGCTGAAGCGATCATCGCCATTGCCGCTGTTGAGGCTTGTAGCTCTGAAGCCAACCGCTTGGTTTCCCGCTAATACATTGATGGTTGCAGTGTTGTCGCCACTCCCAAGGTCAATACTGGAATTGATGGCTCCATAGGATTCGCCGCCTGAGATGTCAACGCTGCGGCTGTTGTGACTCCCCTTGTTCTGCCCTTGATTTGAGTACTCAAAGTTGTAATCATTTTTCGATCTGTATCCATAGCTTGAGCTATAGCTCCCGTACCAGCCTCTGTAGCCCCAGCTGCTTGAGTGGTTGTATTCACCACTCCATTGATTTGAGCCGCTATAGCTGTAGTTGTATCCCCAGGCTGATTGGCTTGTCCATTCATTGTGTCTGCCATGAGCTGTGACATTGATACTTAGGCTGTCATCACCACTCCCAGTGCTGATTTCTGTGGTGCCAATACCAGTTGCCGTTGCGGCGTTACCCCATCCCCAGTTGTTGTTGTTGGCGGAAGCATTGATGGAGACGACATCGTCGCCGGAGCCAGCATCAATGGTGGAATCGAGGGCACCGAAAGCGCGGATATCGCCTTGTCCAGAAGCGCTGGCGTTGATGAAGAGGCGGTCGTTACCGCTGCCTAAATCAATGGAGCTGTTTTCTGAGCCATAGGCAGGGTCGTAGCGCCGTTGGGTTTGGAAGGTGGTGGCATTGAGGCTGACGTAGTCATCGCCAGAGCCCACATCAATGGAGCTATCACGAATAGCCCAGGCATTAGTGGCAGCTCCAGAAGCAAAGGAGTTGACGACAACGGAGTCATTACCAGCCCCAGTGTTGATGGAGGAGTTGTTGTCAATACCAACGGAATCGGCATTACCACCACCACCCCACCACCACCAACCACCATTGCTGGAGGCATTGGTGTTAATGGAGATGGAATCGTCTCCAGAGCCTGTATCGAGGTTTGAGTTATCGAGACCTTTTGCAGTAGCTGGATTTCCTCCGCGGTTCCACCACCACCAGCCGCCGCCATTAGCACGAGCGTTGGCATTGATGTTGATGACATCGTCGCCGGAGCCTGCATCAATGTTGGAGTCTTCTACCGCTGTTGCATTTGAGATGCCGCCGTTGGTAGATGCGCTAACGGAGAGGAAGTCGTTGCCAGAACCGAGATCAACATCTGAGTTGTCGATACCTTTTGCTGTTGCAGGGTCATTACCGCCACCCCACCACCACCAGCCGTTGTTGCTGTTGGCGGAAGCATTGATGTTGATGACATCGTCGCCGGAGCCAGCATCAATGGTGGAGTCGAGGGCACCAAATGCACGCATCTCACCTTGTCCAGAAGCGCTGGCGTTGATGAAGAGGTGGTCGTTACCGCTGCCTAAATCAATGGAGCTGTTTTCTGAGCCATAGGCAGGGTCGTAGCGCCGTTGGGTTTGGAAGGTGGTGGCATTGAGGCTGACGTAGTCATCGCCAGAGCCCACATCAATGGAGCTATCGCGAATAGCCCAGGCATTAGTGGCAGCTCCTGAAGCAAAGGAGTTGACGACAACGGAGTCATTGCCGGCGCCAGTGTTGATGGAGGAGTTGTTGTCGATACCAACGGAATCAGCATTGCCGCCACCCCACCACCAGCCATTGCTGGTGGCATTGGAATTGATGGTTATTACATCGTTTCCAGCTCCCGTTTGGATATTGGTATTGCTGATGCCGGTGGTGTTGTTGTTGTTCGATCCCCAATCGGTACTGCTTGTGGATGCAGAGATGTCGATGCGTGTTCCAAAATCACTGGTTGCAATAAAGGATGTATCCCTTAGGGCTGTGCTAGATGCCCGGGGGCCCCTTGCGTGGCTTTGGATATTTGCGTATTGCCCAGCGAAGGTTACCGATGAATTATTGAGTGCAGTCGCCGAGCTTGAGTCATTCCGGCTCCATGAGTTTGAGAAGATATTGAGCCTGTCACTGGTAATAGATAGGCTTTTATTGTCAACAGCCTTCACATCGGAAGAGTAATACTTCCCCCACCAAATAGGATCACTTGAGTTGAATGTGGTTGTCGACATGGAAACATTTGCTGAAATTAGACATAAGCCTTTCCATGAAAACCAGACTCATTCCAAGCTACGAAATGAGCTCTAGGTGTCTATGAGTAAGGCTCGATACCCGCCTCTAAATGTTCTTGCTGTTGAGTCGAAGCATTTGCTTTAGGAAGCAAGTTCCGACTAGATCGGCATGGGTCCTAAGTGAGATTAGAGAGAAAGCTTACCACGTGAGGGGGAGTTATGTCCATAATTAGGCCTTTTTTCATCTCTCTTGAGTGAAAATACTCATTGGTCGCTGCTCTTTTTAGTACCCATTTTGTGCTGTCTAAAGTTAGATCTTAATATCTCTGGTAATAGAAAAATGCAAATGCATATAGGACTACCTTAAATTTCTGCCGAAAGCTATTTTGAGGCTATTTAGTCAGACCGTCTTCCATAGCTGTACCAGCTGGTGACCCCTTGCGCGACATAGTCGCGTTGTCCAATCCCAAATTCTTTGCCCAGGCGTTGGTATATCATTTGGGGCATATTCTCCGGAAGCCTTAGCTCAAACTCGCCTAGTCTGGAGTTTCCATCTATCCAAAATGATTTGGACCAAATGGCACCCTCAACTAAGTGGTCTTTGTGTCTTGTAATTTCGAATCTAACTCTTCCATTTGGAAGCCATATAAAAGCCTTGAGCGCTTCTCCATTTGGTGATTCTCCTCTAATCTGTAATGTATTTTGTCTACTTCTGGTTGTTGATGTTGGTGTTCCTAATATCATAAAATCTGCGGCGTGATTGACACCGGTTGTGTCAATCCAGATGTCAGCTCCAAATTTTAGGCTGCCATCAAGGTAAAGGCGCACTGGATCTGAATCCGAAATTACGACTGAGTTTTTGGGGTCCCTGCACCTACTGGTTCCTCTGATAGATGCACTGCCGTTTCCGCTGATGTAGACATGCCATGTGCCATCACTATCCTGCCACTTTGCATTGTCAGGCAGATCCTCCGGGATCATAAAGTTCTCGCATGAATTACCGTTAGTGGTTACATTATTGACTACATCTTCGAAGTCTTTTGCACTTATACCTCTGACTTGCTCTGGTGGTTCTTGCGTTGTTGGCATTTCAATATCGCCTATGGTTGGCTCTTCCGGGTAGTCGCTATCCCATATTCCTGATTGGCAGTCGGCATTGGCACAAATAATCTCAGCAGCTTCTCGAGGATCAGTGTTATTCATGATTGCCACTGAGTTACGGTAATTTTTAATTTGACTCTGTACAAAGATGCCAGGCCAAATTGTGTCTTGATTATTATTATCACCAGGTAGCGCGTCGCATCCTTTCGCGATGATACTCATATCTTGGTAGATCTTGGCAGAAGCCAGTAGCCTGTTGTTACTTGATCTAATCTCGCCTTCCATTTCAAAGCTGCCAATCCCTCCGTAGAAGTTGTTCCCATTAAACGTGTAACTGGTGAGTCTGTATATCCCTTCAGTACCATCGCTATAGGTGTTACTTATTCCTTGAACTATTGGATTACTTCCTGCATTTTTACGACATCCTCCAGTGGCTGCTCTGCTAATTGACCAATTCCCATCGCCATCGTATGACTCGATTAACCATTCCGGGTGATCTTCATTAAGGCTTTCAATCAGAATGTTGAGGCCTGATTCTGCAGCTTCTTTTGCTCGGTCTGCCAGGCTTTGCCTGGTACCATTTACGTAGCTATTATAAGAACGGATTAGTACTGCAGTGATTGTTGTGGCAGCAATTGCTGAAACCATTAAAACAATTGCCAGTGCTAATCCATGTTCATTGGCATTGCCAAATCTTTTATTCTTTGGTTTTAAAAAATTAGGTTTGCAGAAAATGTATTTCATTTCTGCCCACGTCTTGAGCTAATTAGCAGCTCACTGCTGTGGTGGAGTTCAGTTGAGTTTGTATATCGACAACTCCTGTGTCGAAGTTGACACAACCATCGAGGGTATCGCCTGTTAGTCCTGAATCATTTGAATTGCCTGTCGCGGTGATAGTCCAGATATTGTTTGTGCTGTCAAAATTATCTTCGGTATAATCAAAATTTGTGTCTCCGTTTATTGGTGTCCCGTATGTTGCATTCATTGTTGTGTTGGTATTTTGTGGGTCCTCTCCGTTTTCTAGAAATAGGGCGTGGGCTTGCTTAAGGGTTGCTGCGATATTGCTTTTGGCTTCCGTTGCTTTCGCTTTGCCTGTTGCGGTTAGGAAGTTCGGTAGAGCTATCGCAGACAGGATGCCCACGATGGCTACTACCACCATTAACTCCACTAAGGTGAATGCATTGGGGGGTGCGGCCTTCCCGTTCTTCAGCCGCTTGATCAACCGCAGGGCTTGCTGCTGGCTGGCTGGGTTCGTCATGGTCTTTGAAAAACCGACTATCCTTCAAGGATAAGACACGTGAGACTTAAGTCAAGTCTATCCGGTTTGGCTTGGTTTTGGCTCTTCAGCGACGCGTCCCCCCGCTGTACGGTTCAGCTGGTTGAATCGGGCCCATTAGGGCTGCCGCAACATGTATTCCTGAAGGCTGCTGCGTCTTTTCATATCTTGTGCCTCGTCTCGTTATGAATGGTCTGCGGCCTCCGACGGGTTCCTTTGGGGCTGGGTGGGTTAATTCCGTCCGGTGTCTGGGCTACCACAGGTGAAAGGCTTAAGGTGGATCCGTCTTAATTCCTCGCAGGGAATCAAAGGCTTTCTCGACTGAATCAGTGAGCAAGCTGATTATCGGTTTGTTGCGTACGACGAAATTCACCGACACGCTTTGCCCCGCGGCAACCGGGAGTCGTTTGCTGCGCTTTTCCAGGTATTGACGTTTCAGTACCACTTGAGCGGGGAACACAGGTTCTGGATTTTGTTGAGTGGGCTCGAGAGATTGCTTGCCAACTCGTTTCAGTTCGCCGGGAATCTCTCCGTATTGGGTGAAGGGGTAGGCATCAACGCGTACTTGGGCTTCCATCCCGGCCTTTAAGAACCCCACATCGGCGTTTGTGACAAACACGCTGGCTTCCAGTGTCCCTTCAGGGACAATCTTGAGCAGGGTTTCTCCTTTGTTGGCGGCATATCCTGGGCTGGCAACGACCAGATCAAAGACATAGCCCCTCACCGGAGCTCGCAGGGATTCGTACTCCAGTGATTTTTTGGTTTCTACCAGCTGACGCTCGAGATCAGCTAGTTCGCGTTGTATCTGCTGCTCGCTTTTGATCGATTCGGCCTGTACTTCCCGCAGGGTGGCTTCGGTTTGTGCAATCTCTGATTGCAGCTCCTGGAGTCGATTCCTTTGCTGTAAATATTGCACCTCAGCAATTGCGCCTTGGCTCACAAGGCTAGTCATGCGATCGACGATTGAGGCCTCGACTCTCAAGCTCAGCCGCAAGCTTTCGAGCTGAGCCTCGAGGCTGTCAACGCGTGCTTGAAAAGCTTCGATTTCTTTTGCGAGGCGACTGCTCTCCAATTTTTTCTGTCGCTCTAAGGAGAGCAAACGCTCATTGCTCACTTCTGAGTCGAATTGAATCAGCACCTGACCTGAGCTGACGAGTTCTCCCTCGCTGACTGGAATGTCGCTAACAACCCCAGAGAGATGCGCTTTGATCGGGCGCTCAGAGCCCATTCCTTTCAATTCGCCTCGGGCGATGACGACCTCATCAATCCGAGCGACGGCGGCGTAAATGAATCCGAAGCCAATGCAGCCGACAATCGCCCATTGCAAAGCTCTGGTCCAGGTGGGAGCTTGGCGGTAGCGCACTTCATACTGTGCCGAAGACTCCAATGAATCTTTGTCGCCATTGTTCTGTTCGAGGTTGGAGCTGTTCATGTTTGCCCCGCTTCTTGTTGCCGATACAAGGTGGCGTACCGACCGCGCAACTCAAGTAATTCATTGTGAGTCCCCTGTTCCACCAAGCTGCCTTCATGCATGACCAAGATGTGATCTGCATTGCGCAAGCTGCTGAGACGATGGGTTATGAACAGCACCGTGCTACCGCGATAAACCTCAGCGAGATTGCGGGTTACTTGTTGTTCGGTGTCTACATCAAGAGCACTTGTGGCTTCATCAAGCACGAGCAGTCTGGGCCGCTTCAACACCATTCGTGCGATCGCCATGCGTTGTCTCTGGCCTCCGGAAAGGGCCGAACCACGTTCACCAACCGAGCTTGCATAGCCTTCGGGTAAACCCTGGATGAAATCGTGGGCGCATGCCACTTGTGCTGCACCGGTGATCTCTTCGAAGCTGGCATCCGGCCTGCTCAGGGCGATGTTTGCCTGCACCGTGCCATCAAACAAAAGGCTGTCCTGAGGCACTACTCCAACCTGGTTGCGCAGGGAATAAAGATCCACTTTTGAGATGTCGTAGCCGTCGATGCGGATGGTGCCTTCTAGTGGATCAAAGAGGCGAGTCAGCATCTTCAGCATCGTGCTTTTGCCTGAACCGCTGCTCCCCACAATCCCGACGAAACTGCCAGCTGGAATCTCAAAGTTGACATTTAGAAGTTGCAAGGGTCCGCTGCTGGAAAAGCGGAAATTCACACCCTCATAACTAACGGCACCTTGCAGGGGAGGGACCGGCGGCAGGTTTTCTCCAGCAATTTCGATTTCTTTGCGGTGATCGACGATGTCGGAGAGTCGTTCGAGCGAAAGCGCTGTTTCTTGGAAGTTTTGCCAGAGACTGGCTAGGCGCAGCAGGGGGCTGGTGACGTAGCCAGAAAGGATGCGGAATGCGATTAGTTGGCCCAGAGTCATCTCGCCCTCGAGCACCAGCATTGCTCCAAGCCAAATGACGAGAAGTCCCGAGACTTGTCCCATGAATTGGTTGGCAGATCCGGCTGCTGTGCTCGTGATCGTGTTACGGAAACCTGCTTCAATCTTGCCGCCGTAGAGCTTCTCCCATCGCCATTCACTTGGAAGTTCCATCCCTTGGCCTTTCACTGTCTCCATGCCTGAAAGGGTTTCCACTAGATGGCTCTGGACCTTTGCACTGGCTTCGGCTTGCTGGCGTAACTGCCGGCGGATGATGGGTGCCACTCCAATGGTTAGCCCTACAAACAACGGCAAGACGCCGAGAGCTGCAAATGTGAGTGGTACTGAATAGATCAGCATCACAGCGATATAGACCACCGAAAACACCGCATCAAGCAGCACGGTGAGGGCGGTGCCCGTGAGGAAGCTGCGGATTTTCTCTAGTTCGCTGATACGGCTGCTCACTTCCCCGACTGGTCGTTTGGCGAAATAGCTGAGTGGTAAGCGGAGAAGGTGGTGAATGATTGAGGCCCCTAGGGAGATATCAATTCGGTTTGTGGTGTCGGAAAAGAGGTAAGTACGCAGTGCTCCCAGAAGCGCCTGGGCGAAGGCCATCACTACCAGCAATGTCCCGAGCACGTTGAGGCTGGAAAAATTGCCCTGGCTGATCACTGCATCGATGATCTGTTGAATCAGAAGTGGGTTGAATAACCCCAGCAGCTGCACAAAAAAGCTGGTGATCAATACCTGCAAAAGCGCATTGCGGTGCTTTTTGATCGCTGGTAGGAACCAGCTCAGGCCAAAACGTGCTTTTGGGGTTGTCGCACTGCGCTCAAGGCATAACACCGGTAGTTGTTCGCTTGAGCTTTGATCGAGCAGCTCAGTGGCATCCACCCAGTACTGACCAGTCAATGGGTCGCCAATCAACAACTGCTGCTCGCGTGCTTGCCACAACACCGCGGGATGTCCGTTGATCAACGTGAATGCTGGGAATGGCAATCGCGTAAGTAGATCAGCACTGTTGGGTTGCAGGCCTGTTGTACGTAGACCCAGGAGATCGCAAATAGCGGCAATCGCTTGCAGGGGCAACGCACTACGGCCACTGCGTTCGAGCTGGTCATTGAGGATGCGGCTGAGCACATCGCGCCGAAACGGCAGATCGAAGTGGCGGGCAAGCATTCGTAGGCAGGCCAAGGGCTCTTCAACAGGCCCTTCCCCGTTGTGCTGTGGATAACTGCCGTCGTTGTGAAGTCGTCCGTACCAATCCGCGAGAGCTTCACGCTGAACCTGTGGAGTGGGTAGCTCTTCGGTGGTGGTGATGCTCTTCTCAGGAGGCTTTTTTAGTTGTTTATCGAGCGGTTGGAGTTCACGTTGTGGTGGCCAGTGGCTTGGCAGTGAGAGCAGTCGCGCTGGGAGACGTCCGAGGACTTTGAGCTGGCACGGGCTTTGCAGCACCGTGCCGATGCTTTCTCCTTCGATGTTGTCGCTGCTGACCAACCAGGAGCCTTCGCTCAGTTCGAGTTCATGGGTGCCTGGAGCCAGTAGCCGAACGGGTTGATCACACAACTCGCAAGCATCTTGGGCCCATCGCAGCAGTTCTTTAGCAGTGGGGTAGTGAGGATCCTGACGGCTAGCTGCAGCTGCCCATAGCTCCCAAGGGCGCAGAGTGCAGAAGTGATTGAGATGCTCTGGATTTCGTTCGAGGAGTTCAAAAAATTGTTCAGCGGGAAGCAATGAGCCCTCCAAGGGGGTGGCGGCTGCCAGGGTCAAGCCACTGATGCCCCTTAAGAGCAACTCTCCACCAACGATTTCGCCGCTTCTGAAGCGTTGCAGCGTGAATGCTTCCTTGCGTTGATCTAAGCCCAGAAGGCGCATATCGCCTTGTTCGATCAACAACACTCCGGGCGGTAATTTGTCGAGATCGTGCAGCCTTTGGCCAGTATTAAGGCTCAGTGGCTGCAACATCTGCTGGCTGACGCCGAGGAGTGTCTGCCAAGGATTAAGGTTGGGCTCAGGCTGCTGGCTAGGCATAAAAAACTAGGCCCCGCTCTTGGTTTCGGCAGCTAAAAGTTGTTCTTCCAAGTGCTGATCGCCGAGCTCGAAGAGCAGTCGCTGCTTGAGTGAATCGGTGAGCTCTGCGCAATGCAATTCCTCAAGCCGCACCACAACCCACCAGTTTTCGAGTTGTTTAGGCGGCCACAGTTGCTTGGGCGTGCTGACACGCAACAACTTTGCGAGCATTGGATGAGGTTGGCTTAACGGCACTGGTCCGAGCCGGCCTCTTTGTAGTCGCTCACGCCCCTCGGAGTATTCCTCGGCAACCTCTTCAAAGCTGGCCTCGCCTTCTTTGATGCGCAGGTGCAATTCATTGGCCAGGTGTTTTTCTTTGACACGCAAGAGCGAATAACTCACTTGATCCAGTTGATTCTTGCGTTTGAGATAGTGGCTATTCAGTTTGTCTTCAAGGTTTCGTTGGCACCACAGCAGCCAGCGGCCGCGGCGGGTGGCAAACTGCTCCCATTGTTCTGAACTCAATCCTTGTTGTTGTTGCCAGCGTTCTAGCTTTTGCGGAGAGTCGAGCCGTTGTTGCTGGCACCACTCCTCCAGCATGCCCTTGAGTTGATTGGTTGTCGGTGGTGGAAGGCTTTGTATGCATTTATCAATGACGGCCTCACGCCGGGCTTGGTGCAGCATCCCCCAGCTCTCAAGCTGTTGACTGCTGAAGCCTTTTTGAGGAACGTTGGCTTGGTCCAGGGGGCGAGCCAATGAGTATTCATTTCCTAGCTATGGGGTCTTTATTCGCCAACTGCATCACCCAAGTGAACAAGGTCAGTTGCTGCTGATTCGTCGAGAGCCTGTACCCGCTCGTCTAATTCGTCTCCGCCACAGCTCAATTTTGGGGAATTTGGCAGCGTTAATACCAGCCCTAATAGCAAGACCAAGAAGATAGATCTTTAGCGGTAGCTGGACGCTATGGCCTCATTCTTCCGCGGTTCGGGAGACAATGCATCTGCCTGAGGCCAACCTGCCCGTGATCCGCAGCCTCTCCACCCGCATGGCCCGTTGGGGCCTGGTGATTGTGGGGATCTACCTGCTGGTGGCCTTGATCACGCCGTTGTTGGTGAGTGCTGGCGTCCTTCCGGACGCCAATGCCGGCCTGGAGAACCCGATCTACTCCGCTCCCAGCTGGACCCATTGGTGCGGCACCGACCGGCTTGGCCGGGATGTGTGTGTGCGCACCATGGCAGGCAGTGGAGTGGCGCTTCAGGTGGTGTTCCTGGCGGTGGGTGTGGCTCTGCTGGTGGGTGTGCCTTTGGGCATGGTGAGTGGCTATTTCGGCGGCGCTGTCGATCGCCTGATGGTGCTGCTGATGGACACGCTCTACACGCTGCCGGTGTTGTTGCTTTCGGTGGTGTTGGCCTTTCTGCTGGGCAAGGGCGTCCCCAATGCCGCCGCCGCCCTCTGTGTGGTGTACGTGCCGCAGTATTTCCGCGTGGTGCGCAATCAAACCGCCCAGGTGAAGAGCGAGCTGTTTGTGGAGGCAGCCCAGAGCCTCGGGGCGGGGCCGCTCTGGATCCTGCGGCGCTACCTGTTCCGCAGCGTGATCACCTCCGTGCCGGTGTTGCTCACCCTCAATGCCGCTGATGCAGTGCTGGTGCTGGGCGGATTGGGATTTCTCGGCCTGGGTCTGCCGGAGACCGTGCCTGAATGGGGTGGTGATCTCAACCTGGCCCTTGCAGCAGTGCCCACAGGGGTTTGGTGGACCGCACTGTTCCCCGGCCTTGCGATGTTTGTGCTGGTGCTGGGGCTGTCCTTCCTTGGTGAAGGCATTGAGGCCTGGGTGAGCGGCGCAGAAGCCCGGCCCGCGTCAGACTGACCTCATCGGTACTGGTGTGATGGCCTGGTGGATCAGCTTGCTGTTGCTGAGTATGGCCGCGTTGCTCTGTAAAAAGAGCTGCGACAGCACCGATGACGTGATCGCCTTGCTCGAGCGGATCCTGGCCACCACCTTGATGTTGGTGGTGGTGCTGGTCAGCCGAAATCTGCTGCTGGAAACGGCGGTGTTGATCGCCGCGGTTCAGTTGCCTGGAGTGCCGCGGCGACAGCGCTGATTTCAGGCTGGTTTCGGTGCCTTCACCTCACGGATCGAAATCCGGCAGGAGCTGGGGAAGATGGCGTGGGCCGCTTCCACGGCATGGCTGAGATCGTCGGACTGGAGCATTTCTTCGCCCCATTCGTTGCCGCAGTGGTAAGTGACTGCGTACTGGTGCAGCTGTTTGTTGTCCATTGCTGACAATCCGCTGCTTTGGTTATGGCCCAGGGTTCACGGAGATACAAGTCTTCCGTTGGATCAGCAGCGCAGCTTCACAGTTCGCGGCAACTCCTCCATAAGCTCTCCCTCCTCACTCAAGGCGGGGTAAGGCCGTTCCTGTTTCCGGCACCAGCGGGCCACCTCGGGGTAGGACCACTCAAACAGCAACTGCTGGTACTGCTCTGGCTTCAGCCCTTCTCCCTGGGTAGGAGCCAGTCCGGCCACCTGGCGTTGGCGCAGCGCTTCAAACAGCAGGGTGGCGGTGGCGACCGAAACGTTCAGGGACTGCACCATGCCGCGCATCGGGATGAACAGGGCTTCATCCATCAGGTCCCGGGCCTGATCGGTCAGCCCCCATTTCTCCGCCCCGAGCACGAAGGCGGTGGGCCCGGTGAAGTCGCACTCCCGGTAGTCCTTGGCATTCACCCCGAGATGGGTTCCGTAGAGCCGGAACCCTTTCTCTTTCAGATGGCGGATGGCTGTTTCGGTGTCGGGATGGTCGTGCAGAGGCACCCATTTCTGGCTGCCTTGGGCCGTGCTGTTGAACGTGCGTGGTCGCCCGTCAAAACTCACCGCGTGGGCCTCCAGGGCTCCAACGGCATCACAGCTGCGCAGGATGGCGGAGAGGTTGTGCGGTTTCTCCACGTGTTCGAGCAGCACCGTGAGATCCGCCATGCGGTGGTTGAGCACGGATTTCAGCCGCTCAAACCGTCGCGGCAGCAGGGGCATGGGCGGTCAGTCGGGTGAGCAACAGGTTGGGGGCTTTCAATGCTTTGGGGTCTGGAACGACAATTGAGAAGTCAGCGCTTCCGTCGCCATTCAGATCCCTCCCAAGGATCCCTCCGTTGAACCGTACGTCTCCGGCGGCACGTTTGATCAGCGTGTCTGGAGCCAGGTGGCCCGCATCCCCCACGGTCGCTTGGCGACCTACGGCCAGATTGCTGATTTGATCGGTGCCTTTGGTTGTGCGCGTCAGGTGGGATGGGCCTTGCGGCGTCTCAAGTTCCCGTCCAGCGTTCCCTGGCACCGCGTGGTGAACGCTCAGGGTCGGATTTCGATGAGCCTCAGCCGTGAGGGCAGTGACTGGATCCAGCGGGATCTTCTGCTGGCTGAGGGCATTCCGGTGGATGAGGAAGGACGCTTGCCGCTGCGTCAGTTCCTTTGGCACCCGGACGCCCATGCTGGGGACTGATGCGTGTCGCTCTTGTCTGATTCGGCTCCGATTGGACTGCTGCCGCGCCGTCTCGCCTGGGATGTGTTGCAGGCGGTTGCGGCTGGGGCCTATGCCGATGTGGCGCTGGAGCGGGTGTTGCGGGAGCGGGACCTCAAGCCTTCGGATCGGGGATTGGTGACCGAGCTGGCCTATGGCGCGATCCGCCAACGCCGCACTCTCGATGCCTGGCTGGATCGGTTGGGCAAGGTGCCGGCCGAGAAGCAACCGCCCAAGCTGCGCTGGCTGTTGCATGTGGGGCTCTATCAACTGCTGTTGATGGAGCGGATTCCAGATTCAGCAGCGGTGAACACCGCCGTGGAATTGGCCAAAACCAGTAAGGGATTGGCTCGGCTGGCCCCTGTGGTGAACGGGGTTCTGCGGGCGGCGCTGCGGACGCGTGAGGCCGGCGAAACCCTGCTATTGCCCAACGATTTGCCGGCTCAGCTCGCCCAGGCCCATTCCCTGCCGGATTGGTTCACCCAGTTGTTGGTCGAGTGGCGCGGGGCGGAGGGGGGCGCGGCGGTGGCCAGCGCCTGCAACCGCGTACCGGATCTGGATTTGCGGGTGAACCGGTTGCGATCGAGCCCTGCGCAGGTGCAGAAGGATCTCGCCGCGGCTGGCATCAACAGCGAGCCCATCGTTGGTTGTCCCGATGGCCTGCGCATCTCAGGCCACAGCGGCGATCTGCGCCACTGGCCTGGTTATGCCGAGGGCCATTGGTGTGTGCAGGATTGTTCGGCGCAATCGATTGCACCTCTGCTCGATCCCCAGCCGGGAGATCGCATCCTGGATGCCTGCGCGGCTCCGGGGGGCAAATCCACCCATCTGGCGGAGTTGGTGGGAGATCAGGCGGAGATCTGGGCTGTGGACCGTTCAGCCGGACGGCTGAAGCGCGTTGCCGCCAATGCCGCCCGGCTTGGCCTCGCCTCCATCAATGCCCTGGCTGCGGATGCTGCCAATCTTTTGGAGCAGCGCCCCCAATGGCGAGAATCCTTCCAGCGGATCCTGATCGATGCCCCCTGCTCGGGGCTGGGGACCCTGGCCCGTCACCCCGATGCCCGCTGGCGGGTGACGCCCCAATCCATTCGTGGTCTTTTGCCCCAACAACAAGCTCTCCTGGATGGGCTTTTGCCGTTGTTGGCTCCCCAAGGCGTGTTGGTGTACGCCACCTGCACCATTCATCTCGATGAAAATCAGAAGCAGATCCAGGCGTTGTTGAAGCGGCATCCATCGCTCTGCCTGGAGCAGGAAAGCCAGCTCTGGCCGGATCAAGCCAGCGGAGGAGATGGCTTCTATTCGGCTGTGCTGAAGCGGGCTTAAGGCCTTGGATCAATCCCGGGTCCAGCGACGTCCCTGGCGATCAACGTTCCTGCCAGACCCCCTATCTCTCCAGAGATAGGGGGTCTGGCGAGGCGGAGGCGCCAAGGGCGTGAGATCGGGCAGGTCGGTCTGAACCGTCGGTTGAGCTCCATCAGGCTCGCCGCTGCCGTTCCCCTTCTTCTGCTTTGGTTTGGTCTTCGGTGGCTTGGCGATCGTTTTCGGGTCAACAGCCAAACGCACTTTGCGTTTCAGCTTGGGTTTGTCGGGGAATTTGCGGACGGGGATCTCGTCCTTGATCTGGAGCATGAACTGCTTCCAAGCCCATGCCGCCTCGCCGCTGGTGCTCTTGGTGGCGCGGTCGTCGTCGTATCCGAACCAGACGCCTGTTGTGAGCTGAGGAATCGAGCCGATGAACCAGAGATCACGGGTGTTCTCTGACGTTCCCGTTTTGCCTGCCACCTGGCGATCATCGAGTTTGGCGGCAATGCCGGTGCCGCCGGTCACCACCCGCTGCAGCATCCAGTTCACGGTGTCCGCCACATCACGATCAATCGCTCGCTTGCCTCGGTTGTCGCTCAGGCGCCGGCTCCAAAGCAGCTCATTCTTCGGTCCTCGGATTTCCTCAAAGGGGCTGGGTGAGAAGAACACGCCGCGGTTGGCCATGCCGGCATAGGCGGCGGTCATGTCGAGGATGGTTTGCTCGTAGGCCCCGATGGCCATGGGGTAGTACTTGCCGAGAGGCCGATCGGTGCCGATGTTGAAGTTGTTGGCAACTTCAATGACGGCATCAAATCCAACGATGTCCTGCAGTTGAACCGCCACCGTGTTGAGTGAGTTCTTGAGGGCATCGGCCAGGGAGATGTTGCCGTAGTACTTGTTGCCAAAGTTTTTGGGGCAGTAGCCGTTCCAGCACCGCTTGGCATCAAACACTTTGGTTTCGGGCTTCATGCCCCGATCAATGGCTGCGGCGTAGGGAAACAGCTTGAAGGTTGAGCCCGGAGAGCGCAGCGCCAGGATGGTGCGGTTGAACTGGCTCTTGGAGAAATCCTTGCCGCCCACCATCACCCGCACCAGTCCGTTGCCGGGATCGATCGAAACCATCGCACCTTCCGTGTCGAAGGGGGCATTGGCTCGAATCACTTGCTGAGCTTTCTTCTGCCAGTCGAGATTCAGGCTGGTGCGCACCTTGACCCCACCCACCTCCAGTTGTTCGGGCGTTAAGAATTTGGGCAGCTCCTGGGCAATCCAGGTGGTGAAGTAAGGCGCTGAACTGTTGAAGTACTTGGGTGTTGCGGGCTTCAGGCCGAGGGGGCTGTTGCGACCGCGCTCTGCCTCGCTGGCGGAGATGAATCCGGCCTGGGCCATGCGGTCCAGAACGATCGAGCGCTGTTCCTTGGCCAGATCCGGGTTCACCAGGGGTGAATAAATCGATGGAGCTGGCGGCAGCCCAGCGATCATGGCTGCCTCAGGAACCGTGAGCTGCTCCGGGGTTTTGGAGAAGTAGATCCATGCCGCATCGGCAACGCCATAGGCGCCAGACCCCAGGTAAACGTAGTTGAGGTACTGCTCGAGGATCTGCTGCTTGCTCAGCTGGCGCTCCAGCTTCATGGCCAGAGCCGCTTCCTTGAGTTTGCGGGTGATGGTGCGGTCTTGGCTCAAAAAGACGGTTCGAGCCAGCTGCTGGGTGATGGTGCTTGCTCCTTCCCGAACCGCGCCTTGGCGGACATTGGTGACGATGGCCCTGGCGATGCCCCAGCCATCCACACCGTCGTGCTGGTAGAAGCGACGGTCTTCGGCGGCGATGAAAGCCTCAGCCACCGTTGGCGGCATCGCACCGGGCTTCACCTTCTCCCGCGTGGCTGGCCCCAGCTTCTGGATCACCTTGCCGTTGGTGGAGAGCAGGGTGATCGTTCCCGGCCGATTGAAACTGGCAATCCCTCGGGCATCCGGCAGCGTGGCATCCACCAGTTCCGTCAGGGCGCGCATGCTTAGAGCAGCGCCCACGCCCACTGCAGCTGCTGTTCCAGCGATCAGTGCCCAGTGCAGGCGGGAACGGTTCACATCAGCTGGGTCAAGGGGCTATGGCCCACGGCCAGAGCGGTCACCAACATGCCGAGCACCAGGAAGGGCTGGGCACTGGCCTGATATTTCACGTCAAAGGCCACGGGGTCTCTCAGCAGCCAGATGTCCTGGAAGGTGATCTGGGGAACGATCAAGAGAACCAGTAGAACCGCTGCAAAATGCTGGCCGATCCCGATCAAGACGGCAACCATCGCCAGCTGAAAAACATCGATCATCGCGGCGCTGATCCAACTGGCGCGTTTGATGCCGAACACCACCGGCAACGACTGAAGCCCGAGTTCACGGTCGCCCTCAACGCTTTTGAAGTCGTTAACGACAGCGATGCCAAGGCCCGCAAGGCTGTAGGCCAGGGTGAGCAGTGCAGTGCCCCAGGTCAGCTGCCCAAACAGGGCCTGGCCGGCCCACCAGGGCAGGGCGATGTAGCTGGCGCCTAGGGCGTAGTTCCCCAGCCAACCGTTCTGCTTCAGCTTCAGCGGAGGTGCTGAATAGATGTAGCTCACAAACGAGCCACCCAACGCGAGCAGAAACACCACAGGCGTGGTGTGGCCGGCCCATCGGTCGAGTCCGTAGGACACGCCCAAACCGGCGAGCAGCAGCACCCAGATCTGCAGCTTCACCTGGCCCAGGGGAATCGCTCCCGACGGGATTGGCCGATATGGCTCGTTAATCGCGTCGATCTCGCGGTCGTAGTAGTCGTTGATGGTCTGGGTGAAGCCCGCCAACAAGGGGCCGCTCATCAACATGCAGGCGAAGGCTGCGAGCACGTGATCCACACGCCACGCGTAGTTGCCGCTGGCTGCAGCACCACAAACGACCCCCCAGATCAAGGGGATCCAGGTGACCGGTTTCATCAGCTGCAGCCGCAGCTTCCAGATGTTGGTGGTGCCTGAGGCACCCTTCATCCCAAGCAGCTGACGCGCGTCGCTCACAGAGACAGTCCTCAGGCGGCGGCGATTTCGTCTTCGAAGAACCAGCTGGTGGAGCCATCGCTGAGCTCAACAACCACACCGATTCCTTTGCCGTCGACGGTGCGGAAATCCTTCACCGTGCCGTTGGCGTCCTTCTTGAGAAGGTCAACCATGGCCTGGGGAATGCGATCACGCACTCGGGTCACGCGAACCTTGGAGCCGATCGAAATGGCGTCAGCCTGGGACATGGCCTGCGAGGCTTGGAGAGTGGCGCAACCCTAACAGTCGCTTTTGCGCCGAATCGATGGTTGCTCTGCGTCTGATTCCTTGCCTGGATGTCGCTCGGGGACGGGTGGTGAAAGGTGTCAATTTTGTTGGCCTGCGCGATGCCGGCGATCCAGTGGAGCTGGCTTGCCGTTACAGCCGGGCAGGGGCGGATGAACTTGTTTTCCTCGACATCGCAGCCAGCCATGAGGGGCGCGGCACCCTGATCGACATGGTGCGTCGCACAGCTGAATCGGTCACGATTCCTTTCACGGTTGGCGGCGGCATCAGCACCGTTGAGGGAATCACCGAGTTGTTGCGGGCCGGTGCCGACAAGGTGAGCCTCAACTCCTCGGCGGTGCGGCGGCCTGAGCTGGTGCGAGAGGGGGCCGATCAGTTCGGCTGCCAGTGCATCGTCGTGGCCATTGATGCACGTCGTCGCGATGCTGGCGGCTGGGATGTGTACGTGAAGGGAGGCCGCGAGAACACTGGCTTCGATGTTGTGGAGTGGGCCCAACGGGTGGCTGGCCTCGGGGCTGGAGAGATCCTGCTCACCTCCATGGATGGTGATGGCACCCAGGCTGGTTACGACCTCGCCCTAACCCGGGCTGTGGCCGATGCGGTCCCCATCCCGGTAATCGCCTCCGGTGGTGCGGGTTGCCTGGATCACATCGCTGAGGCGTTGGACGTGGGCCCCGAGGGAGGCCATGCTTCCGCAGCCTTGCTGGCCTCGTTGCTGCACGACGGTGTTCTCACCGTGGAACAGATCAAGCAAGATCTGCTTTCCCGTGGCCTGACGATCCGTCCATGAAGCCTGGTGATCCCGCGGCGGTGGAACAGCTGTTTGACGCTGTCGCTCCCCGCTACGACCGCCTCAACGATGTGCTCAGTTTCGGGTTGCATCGCCAGTGGAAACGTCAGTTGGTGCGCGCCCTCAAGCCGGTGGCTGGAGAGTATTGGCTGGATCTGTGCTGCGGAACGGGGGACCTGGCCTTGGAACTTGGGCGATGTGTTCGCCCCGCTGGTGCTGTCACTGGTCTCGATGCCGCCGCTGCTCCGCTTGAGCGCGCCCGCCAGCGCCAGCGCCAGCAGCCCTGGTTACCGGTGACCTTCCAGCAAGGGGATGCCCTCGACACCGGACTGCCCAGTGCCTGCGTGGATGGTGCGGTGATGGCCTACGGATTGCGCAATCTTGCTGACCCCCTGCAGGGGCTGAAAGAACTGCGCCGGCTGTTGAAGCCCGGCCGGCGTGCTGGGGTTCTGGACTTCAACCGTCTGCCCCAAAGCGGCGCGGCGGCTGCCTTTCAGCGCTTCTATCTGCGTCGCCTCGTGGTGCCCGCTGCCGCCTCTGTGGGCTTACGGGAGGAATACGCCTACCTGGAGAAAAGCCTGGAGCGCTTTCCTGCGGGGCCTGAACAGGAGCGGCTGGCAAGGCAGGCGGGATTTGCCGAAGCGAACCACCGCTCGCTCGTGGCCGGGCAGATGGGCGTTTTGATCCTTAGGACATGAATCTTCGCCTGCGTCGCTTGCGACACACCCCGCTGCTGACGTAGGAAAGCTGAAGAGAACGTTAAGGGGAGGTTCCGGTTTGGCGTTTCCGCTGCCGAAGCTGCTGCCCCGCATCGAAGAGCTGCTTCAGGAAGTGCAGTGGCTGGATGGCCTGATCCTGATCACCGACTCCGACCGCGCCTGTTTCGTCTCCTTCTCGCAGGTGGATCCTTTGCTGCGTCGCCTGCGCCAGCGCCCCAAGGGCCCTGAGGTCGCTGAAAAGCTGTGCATGTCCTTGCTGGATTGCCATGGCAAGGGCGGTGCAAAGCCCGTCCTGGTCTTTCAGGGGGATGGCAGTTTCTGGCTCGGAATGATTGGTCCCAGCGGCAATAATCCGCATCGCCAGCACGCCATCGCGCACTTGCACCGTTGCCTGGCTTTGGAGGGCTGAACGGCAACTGGGCAGAATCGGAACCCAGGACGCCCCGGCCCAGTGCATTTTCAGGACATCATCAGCACGCTCAACCGGTTCTGGGCAGACCAGGGATGTCTGTTGCTGCAGCCCTACGACACCGAAAAGGGTGCCGGCACCATGAGCCCCCACACGGTGCTCCGTGCGATTGGCCCGGAGCCCTGGGCCGTGGCCTATCCCGAACCCTGCCGTCGCCCCACCGACGGCCGTTATGGCGACAACCCCAACCGGGCCCAGCACTATTTCCAGTATCAGGTGCTGATCAAGCCATCCCCTGACGGCATCCAGGAGACCTACCTGGCGTCATTGGAGGCGTTGGGCATCAAGGCCGCTGACCACGACATCCGTTTCGTCGAAGACAACTGGGAGTCCCCAACCCTCGGCGCCTGGGGCGTGGGCTGGGAAGTGTGGCTCGACGGCATGGAGGTGACCCAGTTCACCTATTTCCAGCAATGCGGCGGCATCGATTGCAAGCCCGTTTCGATTGAGATCACCTACGGGCTCGAGCGGCTGGCGATGTATCTCCAAGACGTGGAAAGCATCTGGGACCTCAGCTGGAACAGTGAGCGCAGTTATGGAGAGATCTGGCTGCCGTTTGAAAAGGGGCAGTGCCACTTCAACTTTGAGGCCTCCAATCCCGAGCGGCTCAAGCAGTTGTTCGCCATCTATGAAGCGGAAGCTGCCGATCTGATCGAGAAGCAGCTGCCGGCACCGGCCTTGGATTTCGTTCTGAAGTGCAGCCACACCTTCAACCTCTTGGAGGCCCGTGGTGTGATTTCCGTGACGGAGCGCACCGCCACCATCGGTCGGATCCGCAACCTGGCCCGCAAGGTGGCCGAGGCCTGGCTGGCGGAACGGGAGGCCCTTGGTTTCCCGCTCTTGAAAGGGGGAACTCTCGAGACAGCGGCCTGATGGTTTCTGCGTCGACGTCGTTCTGCTGATGCCATTGCCCTCTGTCTCCTGGCGCTCCTTGTGCTTCGAGGGGTGCTGTGGGGGGCGCCGACGCCGAGCCGCTCCGATTCATCTCGCCTGATCCAGACGCCACCGGCGGCCGTGGCGATCAGCGGGCGCTTGCTTGCCGATGTGCGCCGTTTTCCCTCGGGGTGTTCCGGTCTATTGGAGCTGGATCGGATCGATGCTCGTCGGGTCGACGGGCGAACCGAGCTGCAGTTTCCTGAGTGCCCTGCACCCCTGCTGCAGGGCTGGCGTGTCCAGGCCACGGGGGTGTTGAGGCGTCCACTGCCAGCGGTACACCCGCTGTTGCCGGGATCGGCAGAACGCCTGGCCCGCCAAGGCAGTTGGAGTCAGCTGCGGGCTGAGAGCATCGAAGTGCTGCAGCGTCCATGGACGCCGTTGGCTGATCTGCGGCGCGATGTTGCTCAACGGCTGCAACAGGCCGTGGGGCCGCGGCGGGGCGGTTTCCTGGCCGCTCTGGTGCTGGGCAGCGCCCAGGTGCAGCTCCCGGAAGACAACCGAGCGGCGTTCCGCTTGGCCGGCTTGTCCCATGCCTTGGCGGCATCGGGTTTTCACCTCTCCGTACTGCTCGGCAGTGTGCTGATGCTGGCCCGCCGCTGGCCTCCTGGCCTGCGGCTTCCCCTGGCGGCCACGGCGCTGCTGCTGTTTCTCTGCCTTGCCGGAGCCGAGCCATCGGTGGTGCGGGCGGTGCTGATGGCTGCGATGGCCTTGCTGATTCGTGAGGCAGGTCATCACAGCCGTCCAGTCGGTGTGTTGTTGTTGACTCTCAGCGGCATGTTGCTGTTGCGCCCGGCCTGGGCCCTATCGATTGGTTTTCAACTCAGTGCGGCGGCCACCGCTGGGCTGATCCTGACGGCTCCTCGTCTCGAGAAGGCTGTTCAGGCGTGGTTGCCGGATCGCTGCCAGGGCCTGGCAGCAGCGTTGTCCATCCCTGTGGCGGCCTTGCTCTGGACGCTGCCGCTGCAGTTACTCCATTTCGGTGCCATGCCGTTGTACGCGCTGGTTGCGAATCTGCTTGTTGCCCCGCTGCTGGCCATGCTCTCGGCACTGTTGGTTCTCGTGGGGCCTACCGCTGTGCTGCCCCTGATGTTGTGGCCTGTTCATCAGTTGGCGGGCCTGGTGATCACCATGGCCAGCTGGATCAGCCACTGGCCTGGGGCTCAACTGCTCACCGGACGTCCCCAGATGTGGGTGGTTGCCCTGCTGGTACTGGGCTTGCTGCTTTGGTTGCTGGGGGCAGGGCCCTGTCGCCGCTGCTGGTCGTTGATCTCCCTGGCAACCGCCCTGCTCGTCCAAGGCCTCGTGCAGTTGAGCGATGGTTTGGTGACGGTGGAGCGGTTTGATCGTCACTGGTTGCTTAGTCGCCATCGTGGGCGTGCCGCTCTGGTTAGCACCCATGGCGATGCGCGCAGTTGCCGGATGGCCAAGAAGCTCGCCGCTGTGCATGGCCACGGCCGTCTGGACTGGGTGCTGCTTTTGGATCCTGTGGCCACAGACGTGCTGGCCTGCTGGCAAGCGCTGGCCCACCGCGTTGAGGCTCCCCAGCAAGGCCAAGCTCCCATCGCCATCGGCCAGGTGCTTCGGAGCGACGGCCTATCGGTGCAGCGCCTGCAGTCTCGCTCCGGAGCACTGGTGATGCGGGTGGGGCATCAGCGCTGGCAGCTGGTCCCGAGCCCTCAGGCCTTGTGGGCACTGCAGCAGCGGCAGCGATCAGAACCCCGGCCGCTGATCACCGAAACCTGGCTGGGGTTTAAGCCTTCCGCACCCCAGCGCCGTTGGCTTCTGAAGCATGGAGCAGGTGCTCGGTTCGTCGGCCTTTAAACTGCGGGGACGCCTGAGGGCGTGTGGAGAGGTGGCAGAGTCCGGTTGATCGCGCACGACTCGAAATCGTGTAGGGGTAACACCCTCGTGGGTTCGAATCCCACCCTCTCCGTTCTGAGTAAGTCCTGAAAGGTCTTCAAAAGCGTCACTTCCCCTGCGGCAGTGGCGCTTTCAGCGTTTTTGGAGTCTTCAGTCGTCCCAGAAAATCTCACTAAATGCTGATTTTGTGTTGTGAGGAGTGTTGTGAGTTAAAAAGGTCGTGTTGTGAGGAAAACTGCGTGTTGTGAGGAGCGGCAAAAAGTCCCTGACAGACAGCGAAGTTAGAGCACTCACCCCTGGTCCCCGCAGGGTTAATCATTCGCTTGGGAACTCTCTGCTTTTAGTCGTTGAGAGCGTCAAAAATGGAGGAAGCAAGCGATTCGTTGGTCGTTATCGCTTCCCACCAGGCAGGGAAGGAAAACAGCGAGAACTTGCGCTTGGCACCTATGGCAAAGGTGCTCGGAACCTCACTCTCAAACAAGCAAAGGACCGCTGGGAAAAAGAGCGTGTCTGGATGCTGGAGCACCCAGGCGAGGACCCCAACGACCGAGAGAAGAAGAAGCGTCTGCAACTGCTGAACCCTGATGGTCAGCACACCCTTGAGGACGCAGCGGAGGGTTACCTCCAGTTCCTGAAACAGCAGGGACGAAAGGCAGGAACCATCAAGGACTACAAGAACATGCTTTGGAATCAGGTCCTTCCTGCACTAGGTCCCAGCACTCCGCTGAAGGACTTGAACTGGAGCACAGGTGGAAGGCAAGCAGTTGTTGCTCTCAAAGAGGGCATCGCCAATCGGGGTGCTGCTTACCAGTCAGAGAAGGTCCTGATGGTGCTTAGGGGTGTGTTCTCCTATGCCATCGACAGAGCATGGATGGAGACGCCGAACCCTGCTCTCAAGACCGCCACGATTGATTCGGGGCACAAGAGCGAGAAGAACCCCGCACTCAAATGGGAGCAGTTGCCTCAGTTCTTTGAGGACCTCGACTGCAAGAGCGGTGAGTTGGTCCTGCAACTGGCGCTGAAGGTTCTCGCCATGACCTTCTTGCGGGTCGGGTCCTTGGTTCCTGCTCGCTGGGAAGAGTTGAACTACGAGAGCAAGGTTTGGACCATCCCTGCTGAGCGAATGAAGAGCGGGAAGGAGCACAAGGTGCCTCTGACCTGCCAACTCATTGATGCCTTTGAGGAACTCAGGAAGTTCAACGGTCATCAGGAGTTCGTTTTCTTCTCCCCGAGAGGCAGGAAGACGCCACACCTGAACCCGCAGTCACTGAACCAGCACCTCATCCATATCGGATACAAGGGCGTCACAACAGCGCATGGATTCCGAGCAACTGCTTTAACAGCAGGGATTGAGATTCTCGGATTTCCAACTGAGGTCGTGCGTAGGCAGATGGCACATGTCGTTGGGGACAAAGTTCAGCAGGCATACGACCGAAGCGAGTTCATGATTGAGCGCACTAAGTTCATGACTGCCTGGTGTGATGCCTTGGTCGAAGCGGGTCTCAAGATTTGAAATCTGTTCCCGATTCTTGTTCATAGGACTTCCTGGGACTAACTGGCATCACTGGGAAGTTGATTGTCAGAGTGTCCCCATAGAACGCTCGGGTCGCCTATTCTGATGCTATACTAAGTTCATCGAAACGAAGGGGACACACCTTCCGCTGCGATACAAATCAAATAACACTTACCCGATACGGGTTCTTTTCTACTTAACCAGACATTCCCACCCTGGTTTTACTGACTAACAAGTCAAAAAGCAAGAAACATTTTCGTTCCTCCGCTTTTTGATTCGATGATTAACATCAACTCTCAGTTCATTCGCCTTCCTCAGGTGAAAGAACTCACAACGTTGTCGAAGTCCAGCATCTATCGCTTGATGAGCGATGGAGACTTCCCTCAGCAGATTGCTATCGGTGCTCGTTCTGTCGTATGGCGGCGTCACGAGGTCGAAGCATGGTGCAACCAAAAGGTTGCTGCTGCGCTCATTAGTTGAGCACTAGATAGTCAATAAACTGACTTTAAACCCTATCGCAGAGAAACTGCGAGAAAAAACATCTTATAAACACTACACTCATAAACAAATGACTGAAAAAACAGCAACAAAAACGATTAAAGAACTTATGAATGGAGACAAACCAGGAGTGCTAAATCTCGTTTTGGAGCAACTTCTTGCTCCTGATTCGCCCTGGCGATTCATGCAACCGACTGCATCTGTTTGGTCGGAGTATGACCACCTCACGCTTGAAGACTTCAAAGAAGACTGTGAGTGGGATGAAAAATGGTATGTCCGCTTTAACTATGGTGTGAATGTATGCGACCCTTACAAGGATGAAAAAGTTTCATCCAAGGATGAAGCGAAAGCAAAGAGTATGGAAGATGCTCCAGAGTTTGATGAAAGCGATAGTGAGTGGTATGACCACTTTCAGGCAAACACTCCTACACGCAACTATCGGGACTATGCCGAAGTCCGTGTGAATGTCTCACACCTTCGCCTGAAAGAGTCTTAATACGGTCAGAAATGACCAATGACTCCCTCCAACGCAAACCGCAGGATATGTAAGTTCCTGCGGTCACTTGCGGATGAAGGAACTTTCCGAATGAGGAAGAACACAGGTCACCCCATCTGTATTGCTTCTTATGGAGGTGTGGAGAGGTCTTTTACCCTCTCCGCTTCTCCTGGAAAGAACTATCAGAGGCATATTCGTGCTTCGTTAAATCGCTTCATCCGCTCTCTACCTATTGAAAACAAACCTACATTCAACTTTTAACTATGGACTATCAAAAATGGACAATCACTTTCTCGAACCCTGATTGGTTGGAGAGCGAAGTGGTCTGTGAAGCAACAAATGAAGAACTGATTGATATGACTGACGAGTCGTATGAGTTCAGGGAAATGCTTAATGAAAATGAAGTGGTTGGTTCGCTTATCTCCTTCTGGGAGTGTTGGTGCGATATGAATGAGATTGAGGACTATGAGGGTAAGTCCCTTGGCGGTCCCACTCTTACAAAGTTACCTTATCAAAAGGAGACCATTCGCAAGGAAATGATTCAAGGGTGGGAAGAGCAAATCACCATTGATAAGCAGGATTGACCTGAACTCCTAATAAAAAAAGAGGCACTCCTGACTCTAAGAGTGCCTCTATTAGTGATTTAACTACCACAACTATTTAGATGCTATGACTGAACACGAAATACGACGAAGACTAAACCTGCATACAACTGCGACTGTTGTCATAACCTACAAGTCACCAGGAGAAGAATGGATGGTTAAAGATGATGGTTACTTCTATGACGACTCTACTTCTCTTACCTTTGATATTCATAAGGTTGAGGAAGCAGAGGCAGCAGTAGAGGAGATTCAGTTTGCTTCACGACTTCATCAAGATACTTTGAATGCATTCAGAGAAGCAGAAGTAAATACAGGTTCTGCTGAGGAGATGGGCACAGAACCTGTGAATGTCGATGAGCACGGGGAACTGCTTCCCAAGCGGCAAGAGGGCGATAACGACTGATGCAGTCACCAGAACAACTGCTGCAGCGTCTCTCGTGGCGCTTGCAGCATCTGGGATGGAGAAAGACCCAGGCAGATACTGCCTATCGGTTCAGGTGTCCCTACTGCCAGCACAGCACCGATACGCCTGCTTATGAGCACAAGGGATACATACATCCAGACCAGGGACGACCAGGAAGGTTTCGCTTCAAGTGCCACAACTGTGGCGAACACAAGTCACTACTGGACTTCGTGAAGGAGCAAGCACCTGACTTGCTTCTGCCACCTGCAGCACCCTCAGAGCAGGTCTCTGAACCCTCTGAGAGCAGCAGTAGCGGTCAGAAGGTGACCAAGTTGCCAAGGGAACACAGCGTCTCGGACAACCTCTGGTGGTCCAGGCATATGCCCAGGCACCTTTACAGGGGCAATCCGAGAACCATTAAGAGCAACAACGAAGACAGGGACTGAAGAGTCTCTGTCTTTTTTATTATCCTTGCTTGAATCATTTGTCTTTGTTTGATAACAATCGTTTATCAATAGTGTTTTCTGGCAGATAACTCTTATACATAGAGGTGAAGACCATGATGATTCATCTTCAAGTTCATTCTTGAAGAGGACCTGAAAACTTAAAGACTAAATAGTTTCAAGGGGTTTGACTTCCGTGCTCTTTCCGCATAAGAAGTTTTCTGGATACCTTCTGTTCCCTTTTTAATCTCTTTCTGAATAGAAGTTCATCAAATGGATTTTATTGTCGAGATAAAACTATTTGCGTAACCTCCTTAGCGTGCAACTTGTCACTTGATTGATTTTTCCAGAACCCCCTTTTTCTTATATGTGTTTCCACTAGATAGGATTATGAACCAAACAAAGACTCCTTCTTCAAACGTTTCTTTTAACTCTAGAGAGGTCCCTTATTTTCGTGCTTTAGAGCAAGACCTGGTGCGTAAGACAAGGATGACTAAATCCGCTGTCTATAAGCAGGCATTAAGGGAGTATCACGGCAAGCATTTTACTCATCAGATGTGATATGGACCAAGATGCATTATTCGCTATTCGTAAATGGTATGAAGACCAGTTGGAACTATTAAAAGGTTCTTCTGGTCACTCAACTGTTAGAAGATATATCCATCAGCGTATTAATGAAATCAATATGATTTTGTTTTCGCAGGATGAGAAAGAGACCTTGAGGTCACTTGATGCTCTGTTCTTGCTTGAACCGATAAGTAGAGATGCATCTCAAGTCAATCCTGATATCAATACAACCTATGAGGTGACCGATGAAGAGACACCCGATTTCGTTTTCAACCTTTGCAGCAGAAGCAAAGGCGTCCAAGACTAAGCAAGAAAAGCGAAGGAAGAAAATCAGCAAACTCCAGAGCAGAACTGGCGGGTCTGATGAACTCTGGTCTGGTCTTGAACAAAAGGAACACAGCAATCCAGCAGACCTGAACTGGAAAGCAAGGGAGACTTATACAGAGCAGTTCCTAAACCGCTTACGGGACTTGCTCAGCACTAATACAGAGATGACACCACTTGAGGTTGCCCAGCGTCTCTACATCATTTACGACGAAACTATTGGACAACGATGATGAATATCAAAATAAACTCGCTCAATCAGAGATATATCAGAGAGATGATTCAGAAGAACTCCAGATATGGAACTATGGAGTCACTTGTGAATGAAGCAGTTGAACTGTTCTATCAACAAGAAAAGAAACGTAGATTTAGATGATTTTAAAATGATTAGACGATATAAAGTTCATTCTCAAATCGGTAAATACAAAGCAACCTTTGAAATGGTCCTGGATGACAGCGACAGGAATGGCAAAACGCTGTCCCATATGAGGGAACTCATCTTCAAGCACGACCATCAGGAAGTTCCAGCAACGGCGCTGAAGCACTTCTATGAACAGTTCCAGGAGATGGCGATTCTCGGGAATAGTCAGAACGATTTGATTCCTCCTGACTTCAAGGCATATGTGATGGGAGACGCTTTGTGCCTGAAGTTCTGGAGAGAAGAGCAGGTGATTGAACGCACCGACTTCCTTGATAAGCAGGTGTATCTCTCTGACCCTCAGGAATGGGACGACCAACTCTCTTGGTGGCGTGAGGACCAGGAGAACGAACTGCTCACGCTCGCTGGAGTGCCACTAACGAAGAGCAAACCAAGGAAGCGCAAAGCAGTCACCTCTTGATCAGTGCTTAGTTGTCCGTCATGACGCTGGAATTAGCGAAAACTTGACCTCATATCGGTAGAAGTCAATGCCCTGGGCGATCTGAAGTGCTCTTCTGATCCGCTTGTCATCGTCTAAAGCAATGATCACGCCCCGAACCCTCTGGTGGTCTTCGGCAACGTCTTCTTTGACGTAACCCATATATCGCTGGATCTGTCCGACCACCGCATCGCTGGCACGTCCCCTCTTCAGTTCGACGACAAGCAACTCCTGCTTGTCCTTGCTGATGGCGAGTAGATCGATCGGACCTGTATCCGTAGGGAACTGCTGCCCGCTCGATTCCTCCGTTTCATAGAGGTCATGCGTTCTTCCAAGAGGAGTGCTGGACCAGTTGGCGACCAGAAAGTCCTCAAGGTGCTTCTCCAGGGCAAAGACGGTGGCGTCCTCAACCGTTGGGTCCTGACTAACGAGTGCCTGGGTCTTCGCTTCACCCTTGATCAGTTGCTCTAACTCCTCTCGGTATTTGGTGATGTTGCTGACGGTTCCGATCGACCCTGCCGAGTTCCTCAGCGATTCGCTCATGTCGGATCGATCAACGAGTTCCTCATGCCAGGACACAGACCGTTGATGCGGTTGGTCGCTACCAGCGACAAAGCGGTATTCACCCATTACTTCGCCAACGAAATAACGCCCCTGACCGTTTGGAGACAACACGATGTCGCCTATCTGTATCCCCTTTGAGATCGTCCAGAGAGCACCACAACTCAGACCCGCAGCGATCTTGCTCTTACTGGGATTCACCTCCAGAAAGATCGGAATGAATTCCTGGTTGAACTCACGCCAATTTTCTGGGAGGGAGTCCTTCAGGTCCTGCGTGATGTCGAACCCAGCGCCGATAAACCCCTGCTGTCGACAGACATCCGCATACATGCTCCCTCTGCCCAGCATCACTCGGTAGTAGTTCCTCATGCCGCCTCCACAAGGTCCTCGCCCAAGGTCTCTGCCTGCTGGAGCACCAGATCAATGGCAGTGACCTGCTGATCAGGCGGGTATTTGTATCGCATGAGAAGCGACCTGATTTTATTTCGGAGAGATGCTCTGACGTTCTCCTTGAACTGCCAGTCGATGGTGGCGTCCCTCCGAATTAGTTCTGCCAATTTCTTGGACATTTCTGCCAAGACCTCATCTTTCATCAGTTCCTGCGCTGATGGGTTTTTCGCAAGGGCGTCATAGAAGGCAACTTCAGCATCAGTCAGACCGAGAGCAACGCCACGCTCCAGTTCCTCACGGAACTTCTTCGCCATCTCGATCAGTTCAGCGATCACCTGTGCCGCCTCGACAGCACGGTTGGAGTATTTGTTCAGCGATGCCGTCAGCAGTTCACTGAACCGCCTCTGCTGGACAAGGTTGGTCTTGAACTTGGTCTTCAGTTCGTCCTTGATCAGACGCTGGAGCAGTTCCACTGCCAGGTTCTTCTGGGGGATCTTGGCGACCTCTGCCAAGAACTGGTCCGACATGATGCTGATGTCGGGGTTCTTCAGACCAGCAACCTTGAAGACATCCATGACGCCCTCTGCCACAAGCGACTCAGACAGCAGTTGCTGGAGTTTGTAGTTCACATCGATGGGGTCACCCGACCCGCTTCCATCACCCTTGATCAGGGGTGCTCGCACCGCATGAAAGAACGCCACTTCATCCCTGAATGCCATTGCTTCATCTGTGGTTCCGCATAGGGCAAATGCCTTGGTCACCTTCAGAACGGTGTCGCAAAACCGCTGCTTGCCATCAGCAATGCCAAGGATGTGATCCAGACAGTTAGAGATGATTTCCAGAGCATTGTTCTTATCCGTGAATCCGCTCCAGTCCACGGGGTGAAGGATGTCCTTGGCGATCTGGAGTTGCTCCTTGAGGATCCGAACCGCCTCACTGGTGTCGAGTGTTGGTTTGCCCTTGCCCTTTGCTTGGGTGTAGTCCGCTAGTGCTTCCTTCAGTTGAGGAGCGATGCCGATGTAATCGACGATCAAACCACCAGGTTTGTCCTTGAAGACCCTGTTCACACGGGCGATTGCTTGAGCAAGGTTCGCCCCCTTCATCGGTTTATCGACATACATGGTCGCCATACACGGGGCATCGAATCCTGTTAACCACATGTCCCTGACGATCACGATCTTCAAGGGATCGGCAGGGTCCTTGAACCGCTTTTCCAGGTCCTTCTTTTGCTGCTTACTGGTGTGGTGAGGTTGGAGATGGGGTTCGTCTGATGCCGATGCCGTCATCACGACCTTGATGGCACCTTTGCTGATGTCGGGGTCGTGCCAATCAGGACGGAGTGCCGTGATGACGTCATAAAGGCGGGCGCAAATATCCCTACTCATCGCCACAACCATTGCCTTACCTGGTTGGGTCTTGGATCTCTGCTCGTAATGAGAGACCAGATCCGCTGCCACCTGCTTTAGGCGTGGTTCAGCACCCACCAGTGCCTCCAGTGCTGCCCAACGACTCTTTGCTCGCTCAGCAGCAGGGATGTCGTCCTCATCGCTGAAGAGTTCATCCACTTGATCGTCGACGCCAGCGAGGACGCTCTTCCTCAACCCCAACTTCGCCAATCGGGATTCGTAGTAGATCGGCACCGTGGCACCGTCTTCCACTGCCTGCTGGATGTCGTAGACGGAGACGTAATGACCAAAGACCGCTTGGGTGTCACGGTCGTCTTGGGAGATGGGTGTCCCCGTGAAGGCAAGGAAGGTTGCCTCGGGCAGAGCATCTCGTAGTGCCTTCGCCAGTCCGTATTTGATCTCGCCTGTTTTGGTGTCGAGGCGACCTTTAAATCCGTATTGGGTCCTGTGTGCCTCATCACAGATCACCACGACGTTGTGGCGGTCGCTCAGGGTTGGGAACTTGTCCTCACCCTCTTCGGTGCCGAACTTCTGGATCGTGGTGAAGATGATTCCGCCGCTGGGTCGGTTGGCGAGCAGATCCCTTAGTTCTTGTCTGCTGTCTGCTTGTTGAGGGTTCTCACCTAAGAGATCCCCCGCTCCAGCGAAGACCCCAAATAACTGCCCATCGAGGTCCTGGCGGTCGGTGACCATGACCAGTGTTGGGTTCTGGAGACGCTGGTCGGTGAGCAACTTGCCCGCCAGGCATGCCATTTCGATGCTCTTGCCAGCGCCTTGGGTGTGCCAGACCACTCCCCCCTTTCGATCACCGCCTGGTTTGCTTGCTTCTGCCACCCGCTCGACTGCTGCCCTTACGGCATGGAACTGGTGATAAGCAGCAATCTTCTTGATGATCTTGCCGTCATCCTCAAACAGGCAGAAGTAGCGAATGAAATCGAGTAGTCGCTTCTGATCGAAGAGACCACGGATCAACGTCTCCAGTTCACGGAACTTGCCCAGAGGATCCAGGTCCTGCTCGGCGTCGATCACTCGCCACTGCTGGAAGCGTTCCTTAGAGGCGGATAGCGACCCCACACGGGCATAGGTGCCATCACTGATCACCATCAGCACGTTGGAGGTGAACAGGTCGGGGATGTTGTCCTTGTAGGTCTGGAGTTGGTTGAACGCTGCCCAGATATCTGCCTTCTCATCAGCAGGGTTCTTGAGTTCCAGGACTGCTATCGGCAGACCATTCAGGTAGACGACGACATCAGGGCGGCGGTTGTGCTTTGGACCCTGAATCGCCAACTGATTCACCACCAACCAGTCGTTGGATTTGGGGTCGTCAAACCCGATCACCTTGAGGCGGACGCCCTTCTCTTGGTTCCCATCCATGTAGGTGATGGGTAGACCCGTCGTCATCCAGCGGTGGAACTGACGATTGGATGGCAGCAGACCAGGGGTATTGGGGTTCGCCAGTTGAAGCACTGCTGACTCAATCGTTGCCGCTGGAACCTCTGGGTTGAGTTTCGTCAGTGCCGAACGGAGACGACCCGTAAGGACAACTTGGCGGAAGTCATCCCGCTCAGGCGTCTCCCCATCAGGAGCAAGGAGTGGTCCGTGGATGAAGGTGTATCCGATCTCCTGGAACCATTCCAGGGACATCTGCTCCAGATCGTCTTCGGTCATGAAGGGTGCCATCAGATGCCGATCTCCTCAAGCATCTTCTCGGCATCAGGCACTCGTATTTCGCCTGAGATGAGGCGTGGAAGGAGGGCATCTCTCAAGTGCTCTAAAGAATTTTCCATCCACAAATTCGCCTTAATTTTTTCGTAGATAGGAGAAAGCACTTCCTCAATTATTCCTCTCAAGCACTCTCCTGGAATAGCAAACGGAAGAGCAAGCAAGGTGTCCGTATCTAATTTTCCGGCACCAATGCCCGTGAACTCAACCATTCCCAAGAGTTGATCCGAAATGGCGCTTAAGTAGGCAAATATCTGGAAAGCAGAGATGCCAAATTCATTGCTTGCTTCTATCGCCTTGACGTCTTGGTTGAAAGATACTTCTGATGCCGCCAAGCACATAGAAATCCTTGAATGAAGACCGCTCCCTCTCACAAGAAGCAAGATTGATCCTGATCGTGCCAATTTCGCTCCACTTTTCACTCCTTCGACCGTAAGTTTCAGTTCTGAATTCATGGCGAAAATATCTTTCATGGAATTGGCACTAATCCAGGGAACAGATCCTCCCCAATAATCAGGATTCTTCTTGGATGGAGTGGACCCTGAGGACCAACTGGTCAATGCTCCAAGTGTTTCAAACTTCCACCCACGTGGAATCTCACCCAGTTCCGACTCATCAAATGAATCTGGGAACAACTCACTGATGTCATCAGGAAGTCCAGTCGGTCGTCCTTCTGCCTTTGCTCTTACAGGATCAAAGTCCACAAACCAGGATTTGAACAGTGCCTTCGCTATGCCTTCAAGGGTTTCGTTGGTTTTTCTGTTGAGTTCAATTTTGTCGTCAAGAGTGCCGAGAATATGGGCGATTGCTTTTTGATCCTTGATAGGGGGGCAGGCAACTTCGACCTTCGCCAAGTCACTGCCTCTAATTCCGGCGACAGCGACTTGCTCGGTTATTGATTCAATGACCGACCTGCCCTGCCAGGAGGAAAAATAAGAATAGTAGAAATAGGGATCTGCCTTTTGCTTATTTAGTCGGCATCTTATTAGGTGTGATTCAAAAACGACATCCTCCTCGTCCTTCAGGAAAATTGAGCATTTTCCTGCTCCCGACAAGACAAGTGACTGCCTGGCGAAAAGCAAGTCACCAGGCATTAACTTGCTTTTCTCGAATTCAGCACTGGTTGTCGGAACTCTCTCCATTGGGGTGTTGATTAGTCGACCATTGGCGAACAGTTCGCCCATGTTCACCATCCTTATGCCGCTCCCACGAACTGCTTTTGGTTTTGTCAGTCCATTTCTTAGGGGAATTTCAAATAGTTCTTCAAAGGTAACTGTATTCTCAAATGTCATATCCAACCCTCCTTAAATTCTCGCCAATTTGATGATCTAATTTCGCCCCTTCTTCCTGTTGCTGCTTGAGCAGGGCAGTGAGGCGCTTGATTTTCTGATCAAAGGGTTCGTCGTCCTCTTCCTGATCTGCTGCTCCCACATAGCGCCCAGGTGTCAGAACAAAACCGTTTTTCTCGATCTCGTCGAATTTGGCGGAGTAGCAGAACCCAGAAACATCTTCATAAGGAATCTCGACCTCTCCATCACCACGCCAGGCATGAACCTTGCCAGCAACCTTGGCGATGTCCTCATCGGTCAGCACTCGCTCCACACGACTGACCATCGAACCCATTTGACGAGCATCGATGAATAAGGTCTCTCCACGCCTGTCCCGACCACGCTGGGTCTTGTCGTTGGTCAGGAACCAAAGGCAGACAGGGATCTGGGTGTTGAGGAACAACTGACCAGGCAGCGCCACCATCACCTCCACCACATCTCCACGAACCATCGCCTCACGGATCTGTCCTTCACCGCTTTGGTTAGAACTCATCGATCCATTGGCAAGCACCACACCTGCTTCACCACCAGGGCGAAGTTTCCAGAGCATGTGCTGTAACCAGGCGTAGTTGGCATTCCCAACAGGAGGACGCCCAAAGGTCCAGCGGGGGTCGCTGTCGTATTTCTCACCGCCCCAGTCCGAGATGTTGAACGGTGGGTTGGCAAGGATGTAGTCGAACTTCTGGTCGGGGTGCTGATCTTCAGCGAAGGTGTCCCTTGGTTGTTGTCCAAGATCAGCGGCGATTCCCCGAATCGCCAGGTTCATTGCTGCCAAGCGCCATGTGGTCGGATTGCTTTCCTGACCGTAAATAGAAACGTCGTCTCGACGTCCACCGTGACTTTCGATGAAGTCTTCACTCTGGACAAACATTCCCCCTGATCCACAGCAGGGGTCATAAACACGTCCCTTTTTGGGTGCCAGAACAGCAACCAGGGTTTTAACGACATGAGAAGGCGTGTAAAAGGAACCAGCGTTCTTCCCCTCGGCGGCAGCGAACTTGCCAAGAAAGTATTCATAGACCTCGCCAAGGACATCATTTGCCTTGTGTTCTGACTTGAAACCGATTTGAGAGATGAGGTCCACCAGTTCACCCATCCGCCCTGGTTCCAGTTGGGCAGCACCGAACCGCTTGTCCAACTTCCCCTGAAGCGTCGGGTTCTCGTTCTCGATAGCAACCAGTGCTCGGTCGATCAGTTGCCCGATGTCGGGTTGCTTTGCCTGGTTCCTCAGCGATTCCCAGCGGGCATCAGCAGGCACCCAGAACACGTTCTCCTGGGTGTAAAAGTCCCGATTTTCCAGTGCTTCCTGGTGAATTACTGGGTCATCTCCCAAGTAGTAGTCGGACTCTGGGTTGCTCACCGTCTCCAGCACCTTCTGCTTTCGCTCCTCGAAGGTGTCGGAGATGTATTTGAGAAAGATCAGTCCCAGAACCAGATGCTTGTATTCGGCGGCATCCATCTGGGCACGGAGTTTGTCCGCTGATGCCCAGAGCACTGCCTTGAAGTCCTTGGCGGGTGCTTCCTTCTTCTTCCGTCCTCGCTTCTTGGGTTTGTCCTCATCTCCTGAACGGACAGATGCCAGCAAGTCATCCAGACCAGCAGGTGCCTGGTCTGCTGCTTGGGAGAGAGGGTTACTTGCCGAGTCCGTCACGCAGGTCTTCTACCTACCTCGATTTTGGATCCATCAGGGCGATTACGCCTCCCTCAGTTGAGGGACTTCGGCAGTCATTGCCAAAGACGCATGGACTTGCAGATGTTCCAACAACCGATCGGAAACGAGAACACCAAACCCAAATCGCTGCAACTGGGATCCAGGTGTTCCAATAACGGTGTTTTGTTGCTACCGTTTCTGTAACAACCCTTTTTGGAACAGTGACCTCCCGAAGCATTGGTTACGCAAGAACCAGCGGCGGTGGCGATACGAAGCAAGCGGCGGGTCTGGAGGTTCAGGTCAAGGCGCTGAAGGATGCAGGGTGCGCTGTGGTGTTCCAGGAGATCGTCAGCACTCGCACCGCAGAGAAAGACCGCCACCAACTTCAGGCGGCACTCAATGCGTTGGTGGAAGGCGATGAACTCGTCATCACCGCACTGTCACGCCTTGGCAGAACCCAGCGTGAGGTGATCAACCGTCTCCATGACCTTCAGGAGAAAGGGATCCACGTCCGCACCCTGGATGGACTGGTCAACACCAAGGCGATGGGGAGGATGGCGCCAGTCCTTATCGGTCTCCTGACTGGATTGAACGAGGTGGAGCGTGAAATGACGAGAGACCGTGTTCTGGAGAGCATCCAGCACCGCAAAGCGACTGGCGGGAGTGTTGGTGGTCGCCCGAAGACGAACCAAGCAAAGGAGCGCCTGGTGCTGCGGTTGAGGGAAGAAGGTTGCTCCTATCGCTCCATCCGAGAGCAGACGGGACTGGCGCTCTCAACCATTCGCCGCATCATTTCGGAACAGGAGGCGGTCAAATGCTGAAAGTCCTATTCGGCATCGCCATCGGGTTCGTGCTTTTCACCAATCAAGAAGCAAGGCAGGTAACCGCAGACCTGCTTCGTGCCGCTGGTGATGCGCTTGCTCCTGCAGAGCAGGGCAAAACACTGCAGGACCGAGTGAAAGATGCTGTGGTGGAGACCGTTATGGACGAAAAATGAGGTTCCTGCTCCTACCCCTATTGCTTCTTTCCCTTACCGCTCCAGCACTCGCTCAGATGAAGTTCGTCCTGCAATACCAAGACCAGCACAACCGTTGGCAACGCTGGGGTGAGAAGCACAACGAGGGCGATGCCTACAGGACTGCCAAGGCGAGAGCGAAGGCAACGGGCAAGAGGTTTCGCATCGTTGATGGCAACGGCAACCTCATCGACCTGGTGACCTCCTAGGTCTGGTCGTCCCACAAGGTTCCAGGCAGTCCCGAACTTGTGTTGTGAGGGGTGTTGTGAGGAATGGTCTGATGAGTCTGCTTTGAGGTCCCAAAATCAGTTATGGAGAAGGTTTGAGACCTTCAATCAACAAACACCCTCTCCGTTTTAGTTGATCGTCGAATAGAGAGATTGCTTGTTTCAGAGTTCATGAATCAAGGCCTCTAGATGCTTATTGCAAATGCTTGAATTTCGAACTTTTGAACTTATTGATTGGGGTTGTTAGAGGGTGTGTCGGTGCTGTTTTTTATGAATGAAATAACAGAACCAGCCCCTGCTCCACTTGATGAAATTCTCGTTCCTCTCGGCTGAGGTCGAGCCCCACATTGAGCCCTTCTTTGAGTGCGTCCTCAAAGGGGGGTGTTGATGGCGGAGCGCTGTCAATCCAAAGTGCCGCGATGCCCACCGCTGTGGCATGCCAACGGAACCGGCTCGTTGTGCCGATGTCCGGTTCGTTCAACGCCTCCTCCAGGAGAATGTTGATGGTGAGGTTCGTGCTGGACATGTGCACCAGCATCGTGATCTTGCCCTGGTCCTGCAATGAGCTGAGAGACTTCGTAGCGTTCGCTTCACTCCATAGCGATGGCCTCGGCGTTGGATCATCTCCCGCAGCGCATCGCTCTGGTTCATGAGTGGTTCTCGCCTCGTTCTGTCGGCGGTGCAGAACAGGTTGTTCAAGAGGTTGATTCCCTTCTGCGCAGCCTCGGTTGCAAGCCGCAGATGGCGGCCCTGATCGACGCCGAATCACGACGGCCGGGCAGTTGGTTGCACGGACGATCTGTCCTCACCAGCCCGATTCAGTGCCTGCCGTGGGGGCGCAGCCATGTGCAGCAGTACCTGCCGCTGCTGCCTTTTGCCATCGAACAGATTGATCTTGCTGCTGCTGAGCTGGTGATCAGCAGCAGCCACCTGGTCGCCAAGGGTGTGTTGACGTCTCCAGACCAGCTGCACATCAGTTATGTGCACACACCCGTGCGTTACGCCTGGGACCAGATGCACGCTTATCTGCAGCGTTCGGCGCTTGCTCGGCGTGGTCTGGGCCCTTTGATTCGCTGGCAGTTGCATGCTCTGCGGCAATGGGACCAACTCAGTGCCCAGCGGGTGGACCACCTCATTGCCAACTCCCGTTTCACGGCGCGTCGAATCCGCAAGTACTGGGGGCGGGAGGCCAGCGTGATCCATCCCCCCGTGGAGGTGCAGCGCTTTCGCTGGAATGCCGATCGAGACGACGTCTACCTCTGTCTGTGTCGTTTGGTCCCGTACAAGCGGGTGGATCTTGTGGTGGAAGTCTTCAATCGTTTGGGTCTACCACTGCTTGTTGTGGGGGATGGTCCGGAGAAGGCGCGATTGGAGGCTCTGGCTGGTCCCACGGTCACCTTGCTTGGCCGTCAATCCCAGCAGCAGGTGGAAGAGCTCATGGCCCGTTGTCGGGCATTTGTGTACGCCGGCCTGGAGGACTTCGGCATTGCTCCGGTGGAAGCAATGGCGTCCGGAGCTCCGGTGATTGGGTTGGGGCGGGGTGGTTTGTTGGACACGGTGCGTTGTGCGGCTGCCGGGATTCCTGATCCCACTGGGGTGCTGTTCCCGGAACAAAGCGTCGAGTCGTTGGTGCAGGCCGTGGAGTGGTTTGAACAAGAACGCATTTGGCGTTCTTTGGATGCAGAGGCTATTCGTGCGTGGGCCGAGCGCTTCAGGCCGGAAGCCTTTGCGGCGCGCTTTGAATCGGCTCTGCGCACAGCCTGGAGCGACCATCAGCGGGGCTGTGCCGTTGCAGCGAGTGACCCTGCGGAGATGTCAGGGCTGCACCTGTGACGTTGAGTGTGGTGAGTCCCAGATTGAGCCTTTGACCTCGGCCTCCCGGCCATCCTTGATTCAGTCCGCAGGGCGTGCAGCTCGCCGTGGCAAGTACAAGCCGCCCCTTGCGCTTATCTCAGCTCCGCCATCGGATCTGTCGACAGGCACGCTGATTCGCCATCAGAACCGTTGGGGCCGAGTCTTCAAGCGCACCGGAGACATTGTTTTTTCTCTCGCCGTACTCAGCATCGGTTCACCGGTGTTGCTACTTCTGGCGGGGTTGGTGAAGCTCAGTTCACCGGGGCCTGTGTTTTACGTGCAGCGTCGGGTGGGCCGTAGTTACCAGCGTTTTGGCTGCATCAAGTTCCGCACCATGCGGGCCGATGCGGATGCCGTTCTTACGCGTGTTTTGGAGGCAGATTCCTCGCTCCGTGCTGAGTTCGAGCGTGACTTCAAATTGAAACGTGATCCGCGGATCACTCCCCTGGGCCGTTTCCTGCGCCGCTCGAGTCTTGATGAGCTTCCACAGTTCTTGAATGTTCTTCGTGGGGAGATGAGCGTGGTCGGTCCACGCCCAATCGTTGAGAAAGAACTGGTTCGTTATGGCCCCTACATGGATGAAGTTGCCTCAGTCCGCCCTGGGTTGACCGGCCTTTGGCAAGTGAGTGGCCGAAACAACTTGAGTTACAAGAAACGGGTCAAGCTTGATCTGGCCTATGCCCGTGGACGTTCGTTCGGCCTGGACTTTGCCATCATCCTGCGCACATTTGGTGTGTTGCTCCTGCCGATGGATCGCGGTGCTTACTGACTTGTGTTCAGTGGTTCATTGCCCACTGGATGATCCCAAGACCACTGATCCAGACGATCTCCAGTCGGCTTGATGCCTTCAGAATCGCTCTAACCAGAGGCCCGTTCGCCGTTGGTCGGCCGGCCCCAAGCACAGGTTTCTGCACCAAGCGCTTTCCATACCTGTTCTCGCCGCCAAGTTGGATCCCAATGCAGTGGGCGTAGATCGCTTCTGAACGACCTGCATTGGGGGATGGATCCGCAGAGCCATCCCGCTCTGCTGCCTGCACCCTTTGCACCCAATGCGTCCAGGGTGGGCAAACCAGGGGCAGCGTCAGCATGACCAGACGGCAGGGCAGCCAGGTGAGCAGATCATCGAGGCGAGCGCCGGCTGTCCCCAACCAGCGCAGCCGGCCGCTGCGGTACCCCAGCATGGAATCCAGCGTGCTGCTGGCCTTGAAGCCCCAGGCCAGCGCCAGCGGACCAGGGCCAGAGGGCAGGACCATCCACAGCAGGGCACCGATCCCCATCCAGAACAGCGGTGCGAACAAGCCATCCACGGCATTCTCTGAGGCTGTTTCAGCTGCGGCTCTGAGCAGTCCTGTGCGATCCAGACTCTGAACGTCGCGTCCAACGATCCAGCTCAAGTTCCGGCGGGCTGGCTCGAGATCCCCCTCCTCTGCTGAGGGCAGTGCATCCACCACGGCGAGCACACTGTCCTTGAGGCTGCGAGCCGCCAGGGCGCTGGCGAGGCTCAGGGTCAGTACCGGAATGCTGAGCCATCCCCATGGGGATGGAAGCCACAGCAGCCGCTCCAGACACCAGCCCGTCAGAACGCTGCCAAGCACAAGGATCAGGCTGATCAATCCTCCCCCGATGCGAAGCTTGACCGGATGGTCCCCCGCCCATCGCTCGACCCAATGGCGCAACTGCTGAATGCTCCATCCCATCACCACCACGGGGTGGAGCCACCGGCGCGGATCACCGATCAGTCGATCAAGCACGGCTGCCCCGATCACCAGCAGGCCTCCTAGCGCTTCTGAAGTCATGGGAGGGGCGTGGCCAGAAACCAACAAAAATCCCCGCTCTGCACCGTTAGGGCAACAGAGCGGGGGGTGAGCTGAGTGATGGTGTCTGATGCCACCGGCTGTTCGGCACTTGCGCTGGATCAGGCGTCCTTCAGCCAGCTGAACATCGAGCGCAGGCCTTTGCCCACTTTCTCGATCGGATGCTGGGAATCACGGTCGCGCACCTTTTTCATCTCTGGCTTGCCGGCTTCGCATTCGGCCACGAAGTTCCTGGCGAAGGTGCCGTCCTGGATGTCGGCCAGAACGCGCTTCATCTCGGCCTTGGTGTCGGCGGTGATCAGACGGGGGCCGCTGACGTAGTCGCCGTACTCCGCGGTGTTGGAGATCGAATCGCGCATGGAGGTCAGTCCTCCCTTCACCATCAGATCCACAATCAGCTTCACTTCGTGCAGGCACTCGAAGTAAGCCAATTCGGGCTGGTAGCCCGCTTCCACCAGGGTCTCGAAACCGGCCTTCACGAGTTCAGACAGACCGCCACACAGCACAGCCTGCTCACCGAACAGGTCGGTTTCGGTCTCTTCCTTGAAGTTGGTCTCCAGAATGCCGGCACGGGTGCCACCGATTCCCTTGGCATAGGCCATTGCCATGCCGCGGGCGTTGCCGGAGGCGTCCTGTTCGATGGCGAACAAGGCGGGCACGCCCTGGCCGTTCTGGTACTCCCAACGCACGGTGTGGCCAGGGCCCTTCGGGGCGATCATCACCACATCCACATCGGCGGGGGGCTTGATCAGCTCGAAACGGATGTTGAAGCCGTGGGCGAAGCTGAGCACCTTGCCTGCACTCAGATGGGGTGCGATTTCCTTCTCGTAGACGTCCTTCTGGAATTCGTCGGGCAGCAAGACCATGATCCAGTCGGCCTTGGCTGAGGCATCGGCCACGCTCAGCACCTCAAGGCCGTCCGCCTTGGCTTTCTCGGCGGAGCGGCTGCCGTCATAGAGGCCCACCACCACGTTCACGCCTGAATCCTTCAGGTTCAGAGCGTGGGCATGACCCTGGGAGCCATAACCAATGATGGCCACGGTCTTGCCGTTCAGCAGACCGAGATCGGCGTCGGAGTCGTAAAAGAGCTGGGCCATCCGGGGCGGGCTTGCGGAACACTGCAGTGGACGAGCTTACGCAGCGGCCTGCCCCGTTCGGTTCAGGCCTCGTTCGGATGGGAGATGACACGGTCGATCAGGCCGTATTCCTTGGCTTCTTCGGCGCTGAGGAAGTAGTCCCGGTCGGTGTCCTTCTCGATCTTCTCGAAGCTCTGGCCACTCATGTCGGCCAGGGAGCGGTTGAGCATCTCCTTCATCCGCAGGATCTCCCGTGCTTCGATTTCGATGTCACTGGCCTGGCGACGGCTGGTGCCGCCCAGGGGCTGGTGAATCATGATCCGGCTGTGGGGTAGGGCGACCCGCTTGCCCTTGGTGCCAGCGGCGAGGAGGAAGGCGCCCATGGAGGCAGCAAGGCCAACGCAGATGGTCACCACCTCGCTCTTGACGTACTGGATCGTGTCGTAGATCGCCAGTCCAGCCGTGACGGAGCCGCCGGGGGAGTTGATGTACAGGTAGATCGGCTTGCTGCTGTCTTCCGAGTCCAGATAGAGCATCTGGGCAACCAGGCTGTTGGCTATGCCGTCATTGACCTCAGAGCCAAGGAAGAGGATCCTCTCCACCCCGAGACGGGTGTAGATGTCGACCCAGCGCTCCATCTGGCTGCCGGGCAGGCGGTAGGGAACGCTGGGGGTACCGATCGGCATGGTTCAGAACGTTGATGAAGGAAGGGCAGGAGGGTTGGGTCTGATGCCGTCGGTCAGACGGGGGGATTGCCAGGCAGGTCCTTGCGGCTGCTGAGCACGCGGTCGATCAGTCCGTACTCAACGGCTTGTTGAGGGGTGAGGTAGCTCATCCGGTCGGAGTCCTTGCTCAGCTCCTCCACAGAACGACCTGTGTTGGTGGAGAGGATCTCGAGCATCGCCTGCTTGTTGTGCAGCACTTCTTTGGCCCGGATCTGGATGTCCGTCGCCTGGCCGCGGGCGCCGCTGCGGGGCTGGTGCAGAACTATGGAGGAGTGAGGCAACGCGGCCCGTTGACCTTTGGTCCCTGCCGAAAGAATCACTGCCGCGGTGCCCATGGCCTGGCCGATGCAGATGGTGTGCACCGGAGGCTTCACGTAGCGAAGGGTGTCGCAGATGGCGAAGGCTTCGGTTTCGAATCCGATGGCATCACCCGAGTACCAGCTGGTGCCTGTGGAGTTGATATAGAAGTAGATCGGCTTCTCTGGGTTGTCGAACTCCAGATAAAGCAGCTGAGCAATGATCAGCTCAGTCACATCGATGCCCATCTGACGCTTGGCGTCGTCGTCAGAGAAAAGGGGCAAGCCCAGGTAGACGATTCGCTCCTTGAGCAGGAGTGAAGGAAGGTCAGGAGGTGGTGTGCGCATCACGGCGCTGTCGCCGTAGTACGGGGCCGAAGTTGTCATCTCCACCATCGCGGTGGGGCGAGCCTAGCCGGGGTCAGCGGGCTTGCGGTTGCTGGTTTTGGCCGGTTTTCCCTGACTTTTCGATTTGGATGAGGGCTTGGTGTCCGTTGATGCATCGTTCTCGTCCAACCGTGCAAACACCATGCGCCCGGTTGGCGTTTGCAGGGCACCGGTCACCACCACCGGTTTGCGTTGGCCGATCAGCGATTTCGCCTCGTTGACCACCACCATCGTTCCGTCATCGAGGTAGCCGACACCCTGGCTGTCCTCCTTGCCCTCTCGCACGATCTTGAGTTTGAGCTCATCGCCTGGTTGCACTTCAGGCCGCAACGCGATCACCAGCTCACTCAGATTCATCACCTTCAGGTCTTTGACCTGGGCCACCTGCGCCAGGTTGAAGTCTGCGGTCACCAGCGTGCCGCCGGTGTCGGATGCCAACTGCAGCAATCGGTCGTCCGTTCCCTTGCCGTCGTAACGGGTGCTGTTGATCACCAACCGCCGCCCGTAGGTTTCCCGCAGATCCTTCAGAAGCTTCAGGCCACGTCGGCCCTTGGCCCGCTTTTCGATGTTGGTGGAATCCGACAGCTGCTGCATCTCATCGATCACCGATTCGGCAACGATCACCTGCCCTTCCAGCAATCCGCAGGCGAGCATGCCGCGGATCCGGCCATCGATGATCACGCTGGTGTCCAGGATCTTGGCCGTGGCGGGGGTCAGCACCCCATCAGCCACCAGCAGCGCCTCCGTGCTCGCGGGATTGAACAGGCGCAGCAGCGTGCGGCCGTGAACTTCCGCCAGGTTGCTTCCGAGAATTCCAAAAAAGACATTGCTCACCACCGCCAGAAGGGGTTTGAGCAGAACAATTCCTCCGGAGAACGGAAGCAGCAGAACAGGCAGCAGCAGCAGGTTGGCCACCAGCAACCCCAGGATCAGGCCGACAGCCCGGCTCACCAGCAGATCGGTGGGCATGGTGCGCACCTGTTGCATCAGGCGCACCCGCAGCTTTTTGAACACCAGGCCGGCGATCAAGCCAATGCCACCGCCAGCTCCGCAGAGCTGGAGACGCAACTGTTCAGCATTGGTGGTTGCACTCACCAGGCCGTCGGGCAGCAAGTGAATCCCCATCCACCCGGCAGCTGCACCGGAAACCACAAACAGAAGCAGGATGAGCGGATCCACCATGGGTTCAGGTCGTGGCAGCTCGATCCGGATGCCAGAAGCATGCCTTATCCCATCCCGCCCCGCAGCGCCTACCTCCACATTCCCTTCTGCCACCGGCGCTGTTACTACTGCGATTTCGCAGTGGTTCCCTTGGGGGACCAGGCCCGCGCCGACGATGGGCCTGGCAGTCGCTCGATCCGTGAGTACCTGAGCCTGCTGCATCGGGAAATCGCCTCTGCCCCAGGGGGTCCTCCCTTATCCACCGTGTATATCGGCGGGGGAACGCCATCGCTGTTGTGCCCCGATCAGATCGGAGCACTGATCGATGCCTTGGCCAACAAATTCGGTCTTCAACCGGGTGCGGAAATCACCCTGGAGATGGATCCGGCCACCTTTGATGCCGCGCAGTTGGCCTCCGTTCTGGCCCATGGCGTGAACCGCATCAGCCTGGGGGGGCAGAGCTTTGATGATGCTGTGCTCGAACAGCTGGGGCGTCGGCATCGCCAGAGCGACCTCCATGCGGCGATCGACTGGCTGGTTCTGGCCTGGCGCGATGGCGCGCTTCGGTCCTGGAGTCTCGATCTCATCCAGAACCTCCCGGGCCAGACCCTGGCCGGGTGGGATGCGCAGTTGGATCAGGCCATTGCCAGTCAGGCTCCCCATCTCTCGATTTACGACCTCTCGGTGGAGCCGGGCACGGTGTTTGATCGCCAACGAACGCTTGGCCTGTTGCAGCTGCCGGAGGACGACCTGGCCGTTGCCTTGATGGAGCGGACCACACAACGGCTGTCGGCTGCTGGACTCAGCCGCTACGAGATTTCCAACCATGCCCGTCCGGGCCATGCCTCCCGTCACAACCGGGTGTACTGGAGCGGTGCCGGCTGGTGGGGTTTTGGCATGGGAGCGACATCAGCACCCTGGGGGGTGCGTTTGGCGCGACCCCGCACCCGCGCCGCCTACGCGGAATGGCTGGATCATCCTCCTGAGGAATCAGTCGCCGAGGCTGGGCTCCCTCTGGATGATCAATTGCTGGTGGGTCTGCGGCGCCGGGAAGGGGTGACCCTTCAAGGTCTTGATGCAGACGCCCTTGAGCACCGCTGGCAACCGTTCGTTGAGCGTGGATGGCTGCAGCAGCGGGCAGGCCGTTGGTGCCTCACCGACCCCGAGGGCATGGCCCTCAGCAATCAGGTGCTGATTGAGGTGATTCTGTGGTGGGAAGAGTGTTGTTCCGGGTCTGCTGGACCCAACCCTTCAACGCGTCGATGAACAGGCGGCGGCCATCCACCAGCGCTGGGCTGAAGGGAGGTTGTTTGGCGGTGAGTCCCAGCAGGTCTGCGGTGACGCGCACCTGGCCGTCGCAGCCGTCACCTGCCCCGATGCCGATCACCGGGATGGTCAGGGCCTGCTGCACCCGGCACGCCAGCTCGGCAGGAACATGTTCCAACACCAGGGAGAAGCAGCCCTTCTGCTCGAGGGTGCGCGCCTGATCAACCAGGCGTTCCTGGCTGATGGCGTCCGTGGCCTGGCGCCTGTACCCCAGGCGATGCACGGCCTGGGGGGTGAGGCCCAGATGCCCCATCACGGGAATGCCCATGCGCACCAGACGGTCGATTACGGCGACAACCTCGGGTTCCGCCCCCTCCAATTTCACCGCCGCTGCGCTGGACTCCTTCAACAAACGCCCTGCAGCCGCTACGGCGCGGTCTTCTCCGCACTGGTAGCTGAGAAAGGGCAGATCACAGACCAGCAGGGGCTGGTCGGCCGGCATGGCCGTCAATCCCCGGGCCACCGCCTGGGTGTGATGAAGCATCTGGTCCAGGCTCACCGGGAGTGTTGTGGCATGGCCCAGCGCCACCATCGCCAGTGAATCACCGATCAGCAGCACGTCTGCACCGGCGGCCTCGGCCAGAGCTGCAGAGAGGCTGTCCCAAGCGGTGAGCACGGCGATGGGTTGGCCCTTCTGCTTGAAGCGGGTCAGATCAGAAGGACGCATGCAGCTTCAGAACCCCTCGGGGGCTCATTGCTAGCATTCGGCCGATTCGGGCCCATGCGGCTCTGACGCCCAAATCTGGTCAGGACCGGAAGGGAGCAGCCACACGGGATGCTCAGGGCAGGCGTGGGTTCCGGGTCACCACATTCAGATGAGCTGTCAGACCGTGGGGTCTGACAGCGGTCTCACAAGCTGCCGTTGTCCTGTTGCTGACGGCGACGCAGGAATTCAGGAATGCGGGCGCCGTTCTCTTCGGGCTCCCCACGATTCAGCATTCCGGGCACCGAGCGGCTGCGCTCGCTGCGGTACGGCTGCTTGTTCTCGAAGCCTGTAGCGATCACCGTCACGTGGATCTCCCCTTCGAGGGCCTCATCCACCACAGCGCCCACGATGATGTTGGCTTCGGGATCAACAACGTCGTAAATCACCTCGGAAGCAGTGGTCATGTCCTCCAGGGTCATGTCCTTACCACCGCTGATGTTGATCACACAGCCCTTGGCGCCATCGATGCGCTCGGTTTCCAGCAGCGGGCTTGCAATCGCGGCTTGGGCTGCTTCCACGGCTCTTGAGCGACCGGAACCGATGCCAATGCCCAGCAGTGCTGTGCCTGCTTCGGTCATCACGGAGCGAACGTCAGCAAAGTCAACGTTCACCAGGCCCGGGCAGGTGATGATGTCGCTGATGCCTTTGACGCCCATGCGCAGGACGTCGTCCGCACTCCGGAAGGCTTCCTGAAGGGGAGCTCCGCCGATGGCATCACGCAGGCGGTCGTTGGGGATCACGATCAGGGTGTCAACGTGTTCTGCCAACCGAGCGATGCCTTCGTCGGCCTGACGCATGCGACGACGGCCCTCGAAGCTGAACGGCTTGGTCACGATGCCCACGGTGAGAGCACCGACTTCACGGGCGACTTCGGCCACCACTGGTGCTGCACCAGTCCCCGTTCCACCGCCCATGCCAGCGGCAATGAACACCAGATCTGAGCCCTGCAGTGCATCGTGCAGATCCGTGCGGGATTCCTCAGCTGCCTTCTGGCCGATGGTGGGGTTGCCGCCGGCACCCAGTCCGCGGGTCAGGGTCTGCCCCAACTGCAGCCGTTGCTGGGCCTGCGACTGGATCAGGGCCTGGGCATCGGTGTTGAGAACGCGGTATCCAACCCCCTCAAGGTCGCTGAGGATCATGCGGTTGACGGCATTGCTGCCGCCACCCCCAACGCCGATGACCTCGATGCGGGCGGACTGGCTGGGCTGGATACCAGCTGCCGTGAAAGACCCTGAGCCGCTCACCATCTCCATCGTCGAGGCAGAACCGTGTGGTTGCGATGCATTATGTCCCTGAAGCCTTGTCTCGGCTTCAACAGATCACAAACCAGGGGCTGAGGTTGTGGTCTCCAGATTTTCCACCCGAAGGTTTCAGGGTTCAGTTTTGGGCTGCTTGGGGGCGGGTGGCGCCGGCAGTTGCAGTTCCGGGCGGTCCGGGTTGCTGAGATCAAGGCTGCTGTGATGGGCCCCGCGCAGGTGCTTTGGCAACGTCCGGTTCAGATGGAGGATCGTTTCGATCTGGGTGTTTAAGAGGGCCGGTTCGCCACCGAGATCAATCCGGCCCAGCTCGGTGGTGATCAGACTGATGTTGCCGTCGGGATCAAGCACGATGGCTTTCAGCATCCCGGCGAAGCGATTCCGTTGTTGCAGCAGCGCAGCTACCTGACCGCGTTGCGGGCCATTCCAGCCGCGCACCATGATCTCCGTGAGCGGATCTGCTACGGCGTTGCTTAGGGGAATCCATTCACCTGCGGCGTTGAGCAGACCCCGTTCCCGTCCAGCGGGTCCCCGACGCTCAGCCCGTGCGATGGGAATCTCCGGCTTCAGGCTGATGACGAGGCGAGCGGGGAACATCCGGCGCTGCACGTGAGCGCTGTGAACCGGTAATGCCCCGACCAGCTGTTGTTCCAGCTCCCTCGGACTGACCTCCAGCAGAGGTGAGGGAAAGCGCAGCTTGGCCGCCTCGATCACCTGATTGGTCTCAAGGGCAGCACCGCCGGTCAGGATGACTGCCTCAGGGCTCCGCAGCGTCCAGCCATGGCGCAGCAGGATCCAGCTGAATCCGCCACTGAGCAGCAGCAAGGCCACAAAGCGCCAGAGCTGAAGCAAAAGGGTCTGGCGGCGCCGCCGGCGTAAGTCCCGCCGCCGGGCGACCTGTGCGGAAACCGGTCGTTGGGAGGATTTGTTGTTGGTCGAGACCCGGATCACAGGTCGCATCGGGCCCGTGCCACCAGCTGCTCACCCCAGCTGCGCGCGCGGTCGGCATCAGAGAAGGGCACATCCATCTGCAGATCTTTCCCGATCAGGCGCAGCCGACAACGCCCCTGGGATTCGTCGGTGAGGGGCGCATCACCGGACGCCAGCGACATCAGTTCCACAAGCTCGAGTTTGCAGACGTCAAACGAGCCCTGATCCTGAAAACTTCCTGCCTCGAAGCTGCTCCAGTGCAGTTCACCGTCTTTCAGACGGGCACCACCACAACCATCGAGCTTGGCGAGTTCGGAGCCTTCGGCCCAGGTGCGAAACAGGTTTTGGCGCCGCCGTTCCAGCCATCCGAGCGAAGCCAGCAGCACAAAGGCCAGCAGCAGAGGAAACCAGAGCAGTCCGTGGCTCATGGGTTAGGCGAAGGACGCTGCGTTCATTCTCCTGCGGTTTGGATCAGTTTGTGCACCAACTGTTCGAGTGTTACGCCGCTGGCCGCCCAGAGCATCGGGAACATGCTCTGGGCCGTGAAACCAGGCAGGGTGTTGATTTCGTTGATCCAGAGCTGATCGTTGGCGTCGTCGTAGAAGAAATCCACCCGACCCATGCCGTTGACGCCCACGGCAGCGCAAGCCTGCAGGGCCTGGGCGCGGATGCGGTCAGCCACTTCATCGGGTAATGGAGCGGGAATCAACGTGGTGCTGCGCCCTGCGGTGTATTTCGTCTCGTAGTCGTACCAGTCGGCATCAAAACGAACCTCGCCGATCACCGACGCTTCGAGCTTGCGTCCCCCCAGGACGGCGCATTCCACCTCTCGGGCGTTGACGCCCTGCTCTACTACCAGCATTGGATCGAGCTCTGCAGCCTGATTGAGGCCTGCTTCCAGTTCTTGGCGGGAACGCACCTTGCTGATGCCCACCGAGGAGCCGAGATTGGCGGGCTTCACAAAGCAGGGGTAGTTCAGTTCGCGTTCAATCCGATCTATGAGGGCCGATCGGCTGATCGCGTTCTCGAGTTCGTATGCGTGCAGGGCCACATAGGGCACCTGGGACAGTCCGGCGCTGGCGAAAGCAGATTTCATCGCCTGCTTGTCCATGCTGACGGCTGAGCCGAGCACGCCGGCACCAACGAACGGTTTGCCGGTCAGCTGGAACAACCCCTGAATGGTGCCGTCTTCTCCATTGGGACCATGCAGCACCGGGTACCAGAGGTCGACCGCATCACATCCCTCCGGGAACCCCTGGAATCCTGATGGGGGCAGAGGTGGGTTGAGCTCCGGTGCGGTTTCGGAGGCCAGGGTTGCCTCGGACAGATCTGTTCCCCACCAGCGACCATCACGGTCGATGTAGATCGGCTGCACCGTGTATCGCTCTCGGTTCTGCCCGCTGCGCAGGCCTCGGACGACGGTCGCCGCAGATCGGATCGACACGTCGTGCTCTCCAGAGCGGCCTCCAAAGACGAGCCCGACCGTGATGGGACTGGACGGCATGAATGCGGCGACCCCTGAGCGGTGGGAGCGCCAAAGGTATCAGCGTTGTGCTCAGTGGGGCAGGGGGCTGCCGCTGAGTGAAAAGGAGCGCACCGCATCGATGCGCACCGGCATGAGATCGCCCGCTTTGTAGGCACGACCATCCGCTCCGGTGGAGCTGAAGAAGGTCAGGCGATTGGTGCGGGTTCGCCCCATCAGCTGCGATGGATCCTTGGGGTTGATGCCCTCCGCCAGCACTTCTTCCGTGCGCCCCTCGTAGCGAGCATTGGCCTTGCGGGCGCAGCGTTCCACGAGGGCATTGATTTCGCGCAGGCGTTCCACCTTCACCTCCTCCGGCAGCTGGTTGTCCCAATGGGCTGCAGGGGTATTGGGCCGGGGTGAATAGGCCGCTGTGTTCACCTGATCGAAACCGATCTCTTCGATCAGATCGAGGGTGCGGCGGTACTGCGCATCGGTTTCGCCAGGGAAGGCAACGATCACATCGGCACTGAGGGAGGCATCGGGCATGCGCTCACGGATGCGGTCGATGATCCGCCGGTAGCGCTCAACGGTGTAGCCCCGGGCCATGGCCTGCAACACGTCGTTGTCCCCGCTCTGAAACGGAATGTGGAAGTGTTCGCAGAGCTTGGGCAGGTCGGCACAGGCATCGATCAGCCGCTCGGTGAAGTAGCGCGGATGGCTGGTGGCAAAACGGATCCGTTCAATGCCCTCCACGTCGTGGACGTGATGGAGCAGATCCGTGAGGGTGTGTTGGCGGCGACCCTCCGGCGTGATGCCCGGCAGATCGCGGCCGTAGGCATCAATGTTCTGGCCGAGCAGGGTGATTTCCTTGTAGCCCTGGGCGGCAAGACCCTCCATTTCCAGCTTGATCGCCTGGGGCAGCCGTGATTGTTCCTTGCCGCGCACGGAGGGAACCACGCAGTAAGTGCAACGTTCGTTGCAGCCGTAGATCACGTTCACCCAGCCACAGATGCTGCTGTCCCGGCGGGCCGTGGTGATGTCTTCAAGGATGCGGTGGTCTTCGGTGGCGACCACCTGCTGACCGCTGTCCACCTGCAGCAGAAGGGTTTCAAGCCGATTGGCGTGTTGCGGTCCCATCACCAGATCAAGTTCCGGCACCCGCCGGAGCAGGGATTCGCCCTCCTGCTGAGCAACGCAGCCCGCCACCACCAGGGTGAGGTTGGGGTTGCTGCGTTTCCTCTGGGCCTGTCTGCCGAGGTAGCTGTAAACCTTCTGCTCGGCGTTGTCCCGGATGGTGCAGGTGTTGTAGAGCACCAGATCGGCATCCAGTTCGGCTGACGCCTCCCGATAGCCCATGGCCTCCAGGATTCCCGCCATCCGTTCGGAGTCCGCCTTGTTCATCTGGCAGCCGAACGTGGTGATCCAGTAGCTGCCGCGCTGGGGGTTGGCGGTGGCGTCAGTGGCGAGGGGGGCGGAGGCGACCAAATCTCTGGCTCAAGCCTTCTCAGTGTGAGTCACAGCGGTGTTGTGTCAGTTTGGAGATTGACAGCCGGATATCGATGGGCTGGGCCCTCACACGGTTTTCGCTCACCAAGGCCGTGCCCCTCACGATCAGCAGGGGCACCACAGCTGCCGTGATGCGGTTGGAGCTCAGGTTGGAACGTGATGGGCTGGTGGGCCGCGGCGAGACCGGGGGATTTGAGACCGGCCACCGAGCCTTTGCCCTTGAGGCTGTGGAACAGGAACTGCTGGGGCTTTTGCCGCAACTGGAAGCTCTGGATCCCCACCGTCCGCAACGGTTTGAGCCCCTGCTTGCATCCCTGAGTCCCCCGGCCCGTTGTGCCATCGACCTGGCCTTGTGGGACTGGCATGGGCAACGGCTCGGCCATCCGCTGTGGCGGCTCTGGGGATTGGACCCAGCCGAGGGTGTGGCCACCAGCGTCACCCTGGGACTGGCTTCAGTGGATGCCGTGTTGGATCGTCTCGAACGCTGGTGGACGCAGCTGCCGGCGACGCGGGTGAAGCTCAAGCTGGGCAGCCCCGATGGCTTGGACCACGACCTCAGCCTGTTGGGGGCGGTGGCTCAGGCCATCACGGATCGATCCCAGCGGCAGGGTGTGGCCATCGAACTGCAGGTGGATGCCAATGGCGGATGGACCGTGAATCAGGCCAGGCAAATGCTGGAGCCCCTGGCCGCACACCAGGTGGTGCTGCTGGAGCAGCCTCTGGCTCCAGACCTGGATCCCACGCAGGACACAGCGGGATTCGCGGCGCTGCACCCGCACTGTCCAATGGCCTTGGTGGCTGATGAAAGTTGCTGGAATCTGGAGGATCTGCTGCGCCTGGCCCCAGTGGTGGATGGCGTGAATCTCAAGCTGCTCAAGACCGGGGGGCTCAGTCAGGCCTTGTTAATGGCCCAAGTGGCGCAGAAGAAGGGGCTGGACCTGATGGTGGGTTGCTACTCCGACAGTTCGTTGTTGAACGGTGCAGCGGCCCAGATCTTGCCTCTGATTCGTTGGCCGGATCTTGACAGCCATCTCAACTTGGTGGATGACCCCTTTGTTGGCCTTGCGTTGCAGGACGATCGTCTGCGGCCTTCGGCGATGGCTGGATTGGGGATCCGCCAGGCAGGAGGCACTGCAGCGTGATGAGCGGGACTCAAGCGCCGTCGGGATTTCGGGAGATGCGGTTGGTGCTGCTCCAGCACGGTGGTTTGGCCAGCCTCACCGGCAAGACCGGTCTGGCCATGCTCCGACACCGTGCTGGACCGATCGTCGCGGTGATCGATCCCGACCATGCGGGCCAGTCTCTGCAACGCGTCACCGGCATCGAGCGTGATGTGCCGGTGGTGGCGGACTTGTCTGCTGCTCTGCCCTACGAGCCTGAGGTTGCTGTGGTGGGCCTGGCTCCTTCGGGGGGGCGGCTGCCTGATCCTGTTCGCCACGACGCCTTGGCGGCGTTGCGCGCAGGCCTTCATCTCGCCAGCGGGCTCCACACCCGCCTGGCCGATGATCCCGAACTGGCAGACGCCTGCTGGCGCGACCGTTGGATCTGGGATCTGCGCCGGGAGCCGGAAGGCCTCAACGTTGGCCAGGCACGCGCCGCAGAGCTTCCCTGCCGGCGCCTTCTGGCGATTGGCACCGATATGGCTGTCGGCAAGATGAGCGCATGCCTGTCTCTCCTGGAGGCAGCCCAGCGCTCCGGGATCCCCGCGTGCTTTGTGGGCACAGGGCAGGCCGGAATTCTGATCAGCGGAGAAGGGGTCGCCCTGGATGCTGTGCGCGTCGATTACGCCGCCGGTGCGGTGGAGGCGGCGGTGCTTCGCGCGGCGGCGGCTCTGCCGGAGCAGGGTCTTGTGCTGGTGGAGGGTCAGGGATCGCTCTGCCATCCGGCCTCCACGGCTACGTTGCCCCTGTTGCGGGGCACGCAGCCGACTGCCCTGTTGCTCGTGCATCGGGCAGCACAGCAGACCATCGATCGACTGCCTCAGATCCCGCTTCCAAGCCTTGAGGCCTTGGTGGCCACCACAGAATCCTTGGCGAGCTGGGCGCGGCCTGATGGGGCTGCTGAGCCAGCCAAGGTGGCCGCTGTCGCCCTCAACACCGCCCGCCTTGATGAGGCTCAGGCTCGAGACGAGGTGGAGCGCATCCTCCAGACGCTGGGTCTGCCCTGCACGGATCCGATCCGCTGGGGAGCAGAACCGCTTCTCAGGGCTTTGTTGAGTTGTTGAGAGGGCGAGCGAGGGGATTCGAACCCCCGAATAGCGGCGCCACAAGCCGCTGCCTTAACCACTTGGCGACGCCCGCCGCGTCCGTGAGAATCTACCAACACGAGCTGCAGCCTGCCTGGTGTCTCCTTCATCGCGTCCGCAAGGTCGGTCTGCTCTGGCGATGTTGGCGGGGGGGATTGCAGCGGTCGGGGTGCTCTCGCTGGTGGTGTCCAACCCGTCATTGGAGGACTATCAAACTCACGCCGGTGATCAGCTGGTCCGGTTGGGCACTAAGGAACTGTGCGACGAGCCGACCCTGCCGATGGTGCTCCGTCTCTGGATTCGCAATTGCCCTGAGCTGATTGCCTCCCAGCGGGATGCACTGGGGGCATTAGCAGGTCAGTTCACCACCCGTCGAAACTTATTGGTGGCCAGTCTGTATTCCACCCGGATGGAAAGGAAGGAGATGCTGCCCGGTCTGCGCCTGCCTGGTTTTGAAGTGCTCAGCCTTGGTGTGGCCGGTCGTTTCGTGGTCCTCAGCACCGATGCCAGCAACGGTGCTGAGCGGTGATGGACGTCCCGTCGCTTGAGTCCAAGCCGGGGAGTGGCGTCCTTGAGGCCTGGGCGCCCCTGGGACTGCTGGATTTCGCCCCTTCAACGCCCTTGCCGGAGGTTGAGAAGCAAGGGCTGACGCCCGTGCGCCTGGCCTGGGAGCAGGGGCGTCTGCGGGAGCCCCAGCCCCTGTCTGCCGAACGCGTGCCACCGTCTCGAATGGTGTTGCCGCGCTTGGTCGACTGCCATGTCCATCTGGACAAGGCCTACACCTGGCGGGAGCATCCCAACCTCAGCGGCAGCTACGGGGGTGCCCTGGAGGCCAACCTGCGGGAGCACAGCTCCCGAACCGTGGCCTGCGTGCTTCAACGCGGAGAACGCGCCATGGAGAGAGCATTCGCCCATGGGCTGCGGGCCATGCGCAGCCATGTGGACAGTGGTGGCCCTGGCGCTGAGCCCAGCTGGGATGGCTTGCTCACCCTGCAGCAGCGCTGGCGCCGCCGCATCGACTTGCAGCTGGTGGCGCTGGTGCCCTTGGAATTCTGGTGTTCAGCTGAAGCGGATGCTCTGGCGCGTCGTGTGGCCGCCAGTGGCGGCTGCCTTGGTGGTGTTCTGACACCTCCTTGTGGATCGGCCGTGGTCACGGAGCAGTTGGAGGTGTTGTTGCGCCTGGCTGATCGCCACAACTGCGGCGTCGATCTCCACATCGATGAGGCGGATCACGGTGCGGCGCAGGGCATGCTTCAGCTGTTGAAGGCCCTGCAGCGCGTGCCGGTGCAGGTTCCCGTCACCTGCAGCCATGCCAGCAGTCTTTCCCTTCTGTCGGCGTCATCTCTGGCGCGGTTGGCAGAGCGCATGGCAGCAGCGCAGCTCAGTGTGATTGCCCTGCCCCTGACCAATGCCTGGTTGCTCGCACGGGCGGACGATGCCACCCCCCTTCAGCGTCCGCAGGCCCCGATCCGTCAGTTGCAACGTTCCGGTGTTCCGGTGGCGGTGGCGGGTGACAACGTGGCCGACCCCTGGTTCCCGGGAGGCGACTTCGACCCCTTGGCCCTGCTGGCTGCATCGATTCCGTTGACTCAGTTGTTGCCCTGGCAGCGTCTGGGCCTGGCCCCTTTCACCACAGCACCGCCGGCCATTCTTCAACTGGAATGGGATGGGGTGCTGCGGGCCGGCGCTCCTGCCGATCTGATCAGCATGGAGGGCCAGGGATGGTCGGACCTGATCCGTTCTGCTCCGCAGCGTCAGGTTCTCGTGGACGGCCACTGGCAGTCGTCGCCAGGCGCTAGACCCTGACCAGTGTTCCGCCACGCCATGGGTCGCGCCGAAGCCTTGATTGCCCTGCGGCAAGCCCTCAGCGTTGATCCGGAACTGGAATTGTTGGAGGAACCGGGGGAGCTGCAGCGCCATTCCCGGGACGCCTTTGAGTACTCCCCCGTGCTGACGCCGCGGCTGGAGGCCTGCCGTGCTGAGTTGGTGGTGCGTCCCCGCACGGTGGATGCCGTTGAACGGCTGGCTTCGGCCTGCGCCGAGCACCAGGTTCCCTTAACCCTGCGCGGCTCTGGGACAGGGAACTACGGCCAGTGTGTGCCTCTGCAGGGCGGCGTGGTGATGCTCACCACGGCCCTGCGGCAGATCCGCTCGATTGATCCGATCACCGGGGTGGTGACCGTGGAACCGGGCTGTGTGATGCGCGATCTGGATCAGGAGTTGCGCCGCCATGGACGCCAGCTGCGCTTGATGCCCAGCACCTGGCGCAGCGCCACCATTGGCGGCTTTGTGGCAGGGGGCTCTGGGGGCATCGGTTCCCTGCGCTGGGGCTTCCTGCGGGATCCAGGTCATCTGCTCGGGTTAGAGATCGTGCCGCTACGCCCCGATGCCCGGCGCCATCAACTCGGCGAGATGGATGCGGAGGCTTTGAATCACGCCTACGGCACCAACGGCATCATCACGGCCCTCAGCCTGGCCACAGCTCCAGCGGTCAACTGGCACCAGGTGAGCGTGGACTGCGAGCACTGGGAGCAGGCGATTGAGCTGATGCAACGGATCGCTGCCTCGGCCTTGGATCTCCATTTGGCGAGCCTGCTTGAACAGCCGCTGTTGCCCCGGATGCCCAGCTGGGGTGGTCCTGCCGTCTCGGCGCACCGGCTGCTGTTGCTCGTTGCCCCCGATGGGCTCAACAGCCTGCAACGGATGGCGCAGTCAGCCGGCGCCAACCTGCGGGATCTCGGCCCTGAGAATCTCTCCGGGGGCAATGGGTTCCGCGAGCTGAGCTGGAACCACACCACCCTGCATGTTCGGGCTTCAGAGCCGGGATGGACCTACCTGCAGATGCTGTTGCCGCAACCGGAGGCCCCAGTGATGGCGGCCTTGAAGCAGCGCTGGGGTGATGCCCTGCTCTGGCATCTCGAGCTTGTGCGTCAGCAGGGCTGTCCTCGGCTAGCGGCTCTGCCGCTGGTGCGTTGGCAGGGGGCAGATCAGCTGAATCGGTTGATGGACGACTGCAGGGCCGCGGGTGCCGTGTTGTTCAATCCCCACGTGATCACGGTGGAAGACGGCGGTCTTGGCGTCATCGATGCCGATCAGGTGGCGGCCAAGCAGCGCTTTGATCCCGAGGGCCTGCTGAATCCCGGCAAGCTTCGAGGTTGGGAGGAGCGCTCCTGAGGATCAGCAGCCCAAGCTGTCGAAGGTGGAAACTCCGGTGCTGGGGTTGATGCCATCGGCCTCGCTGCACAGCCGGCGTTGATCATCACGATCGAGCAGGGCATCCGTGAAATCGGCCCCCTCGATCTGAGCGTTGCTGAAGCTGCTGCCCGACGCAATGATCCCCGTCAGCACGGCATTGCGTAGATCGGTGGCGACGAAGTCGGCGCGATCCATCAGGGCGTCGGAGAGGTCAGCTCCCTGGAAATCAGCTTCGGCGAAGGCCCCTTGGGTGAGGATCGCGCCATGCAGGTTGGCTCCTCGGAAGTTCGCTCCGCGGCCCACGGCTCCGGCGAAGGATGTGTTGGCCAGGTTCTGCCCCTCGAAGTCGCCGTTGCTCTGGTTGGTGAGCGTGTAGTCCACCTTTTCCTGGAACAGGGCCCGGTCCTGCAGTCCCACCCCAGCTGAGGTGTCTAGGGCCGGGGCCGGCGTTGCCATGAGCAGGAGGGGCAGGAGAAGGCCCAGCAACCGGGAGATTCGCAGCACAGTTCACGCCCAAGCTGTGCTCACTCTGCCGTTACAACGCCGCGAGCGAACAGGTCACCGATCAGATACAGCGATCCGGCAACAATCGGCATCGGTGTCGGCCATCCATTGCTGCTGAGCTGGTGCAGCACGCTTTCGAGGCCGTCGGCCTCCTGCAGCTGGTGCTCGAACTGGGGCAGTGCCTGTAGGAGGGCCGACCGGCTCCAGCTCCTGTGGCTCGGCACCGGAATGATCCAGGCCTGGTCCTGGGGCTGCAGCAGCGTCTGGAGCATGGCGACAGCGTCCTTATGGGCTTGAATCGCCAGGATCCAAACAACACCGTTGCAGGCACCACTCCACTGGCTGCGTTCTTCGGCCAGCTGCACTGCGGCTGGTGGATTGTGGGCTCCATCGAGGCGAAGCGTGTGGACGCCCCAATGCACGGTTTGCAGGCGACCGGGCCAGTGGGCTTTGGCGAAGCCCTCCTGAATCACCGCCTCAGGCAACGACCAGCCCAGGCCCGAGAGGGCTTGCAAGGCACCGAGGGCCACAGCGGCGTTGCTGCGCTGAATGGCGCCGGGCAAGCCCAGTTGCCAGCTTGAATTCAGCTGCTTCACCCAGTGGAGCGTGGCCTGCTGAGTGCGGCAGGTTGTTTCCAGGACCTCCTGCACTTCAGGGGCTTGGGCGCCACTGATCACGGTGGCCTGAGGCGGGATCGCTGCCGCTTTTTCGGTTGCGATGGCGGTGAGGCTGTGGCCCAGGTGCTCGCAGTGGTCCATCCCAATGCTCGCGACGGCCACCACAGGACGGCAGGGATGGGCCGTGGTGGCATCAAGCCGTCCCCCCAGCCCCACTTCCAGCACCAGCAGGTCGCAGGCGTGCCGGTGGAACTCCAGCAGGGCGGCGGTCACCAGCAGTTCAAACGGGGTGAGCCGATGCCGTTCGTTCAGGGGCTGGAGCGCCTGCAACCGGCTGCGCAGGGTTTTAATCGCAATGGGGCTCCCCTGGATCCGGATGCGTTCACACCAGCTCACCAGGTGAGGGGAGGTGGTGACCCCGCAGCGGAGGCCGGCGGCACAGAGGGCTGATTCCAGAAAGCTGACGATGGATCCCTTCCCGTTGGTGCCCAGCACCTGAATCGCGGGAATCGTCCGACAGGGATGGTTGAGCTCGTGCAGGGCCGCATCCATGCGATCCAACTGCAGATCCATGCCACGCAGGTCGAAGCGTGGGATCAGATCAGACAGATCGTCCACTCAGCTGAGGCTGGAGAGGGTCGCCGCAAGACGGCGCAGCAGCTCGCGCACCTCGCGCTTGTTGATGGTCAGTGGGGGCACCATGCGCAGCACCGAGGGTCCGGCCGCTACCAGCAGCAGACCGTGGTCGATGGCGGCTTTCGCCAGCGCGGGGGCCGTCCAACTGCTGCCCTCCCGGATCACGATGCCCTGCAGCAGGCCCCAGCCCCGCACGCCTTGCAGGTGCTCGGGGAAACAGTTCACAAGCTCCTGGAGCCCGTCGCGCAGTTGTTTGCCTCGGGCTGTGACGTTGGTCAGCAGATCTCGTCGTTCGATTTCGGTAGCCACCGTCAACCCCGCCCGGCAGGCAAAGGGATTGCCGCCGAAGGTGCTGGCATGGTCGCCGGGTTCAAAAACATCAGCTGACGCGTTCACCAGCAGGGCACCAATGGCATGACCACCGCCTAGGCCCTTGGCCAGGGTGAAGGCGTCAGGGGTGATGCCCAGTTGCTCATAACCCCAGAGGCGGCCACTCCGCCCCATGCCCACCTGCACCTCATCAAGGATCAGCAGGATGTTTCGCTCCGTGCAGATCTCGCGCAGGCGTGAGAAGAAAGTGCGGTCTCCAGGGTTGACGCCACCCTCTCCTTGCAGGGGTTCAACCAGAACGGCCGCGATCGAGGGACCGGACTGTTCATAGCGGTTGATCAGGGCTTCGAGGGCCTTCAGATCGTTGTAGAGGAAATAATCAAACCCGGTCACCATGGGCTCAAAACCCTTGTGGTACTTGGGTTGACCGGTGGCGGTGACCGCCGCGAGCGTGCGGCCATGGAAGCTGGCTGCTGCCGTGAGGATCACCGGCTGTTCGATGCCGCGCCGTTGATGGCCGTGTTTGCGCGCCAGCTTGATCGCGGCCTCATTGGCTTCGGCGCCGGAATTGCAGAAGAAGACGCTGTCGGCACAGCTGTTGCGCACCAGCCAGCTGGCCAGCTCTTCCTGTTCCGGAATCCGATAGAGGTTGGACACATGCTGGAGCCGTCCCAGCTGCTTGCGCAGAGCCCGCTGCATGGCCCTATCGCTGTGGCCCAGGGTGCAGGTGGCAATGCCAGCAACAGCATCCAGGTAGCGCCGCCCTTGGGTGTCCTTGACCCAGCAGCCGTTTCCCTTGGCCAGAGCCAAAGGGAAACGGCCGTAGGTGTTCATGACGGCGGAGGTATGGGAGCCGGGGGACTTGAACCCCCAAGACCAGTGGCCGGCTGATTTTGAGTCAGCTGCGTCTACCAATTCCGCCAGGCTCCCGCACAGGGATTGTATTGATTGAAGGGCCCCTATTCAGAGGATGTTGCGCTTCACCTCAGCGCCGGCAGCGCTGAGCTTGGCTTCGAGGTCGTCGTAGCCCCGATCAAGGTGCTTCAGACCAGCCACTTCGGTGATTCCTTTGGCGGAGAGGCCAGCCAGCACCATGGCAGCGGCTGCACGGAGGTCGGTGCCTGTGACGGGCGCCGCGCTCAGCTGAGCCACGCCTTCAACGATGGCTGTGCTGCCCTTGAGCCGAATCGATGCCCCCATGCGCTGCAGCTCGGCCACATGTTGCAGCCGGTTTTCGTAGATCTTCTCGCTGATCACGCTGGTGCCCTTCGCGGTGCACATCAGGGCCATGAACGGTGCCTGAAGATCGGTTGGAAACCCGGGAAACGGTTGGGTGGTGATGTCCACGGCCGTGATCTCGCCGGGGATGATCGTCACGGCTCTCCCCTTGATCTCGATGGAGCAGCCGCAATCGCGAAGCTTTTGGATCACAGCGCTGAGATGCTCGGGAATCACGGGCTCCACCAGCAGTGGTGAGCGGGTGATGGCGGCTGCCATCAGGAACGTTCCGGCTTCGATGCGATCCGGGATCACCGGATAGTTGGTGTACCCACGGAGCCGCTCCACCCCTTGAACGGTGATCACCGGGCCGCCAGCGCCGCTCACCTGGGCGCCCATGCTGTTGAGCAGGTTGGCCAGGTCCTGCACTTCAGGTTCCTGAGCAGCGTTTTCGATGGTGGAGACTCCATCGGCCAGCACCGCTGCCATCAGAATGGTTTCGGTGGCGCCAACGCTGGGGCAGTCGAGCACGATCTGAGCGCCTGTCAGGCGTTTTTTGCTGCCGGGCACTGAGGCCGTAACAATTCCGTGCTCCACGTTGACGACGGCGCCGAGGGCTTTCAGGCCGCGGATGTGTTCGACAACGGGACGAGCCCCGATGCGGCATCCCCCTGGAAGGGGGACCCGCGCGTGTCCAAGGCGTCCAAGCAGGGGGCCAATACTGAAAAAACTGGCGCGAAGGCTGTTGACCAGCTCGTAGGGAGGTGCCGAGCCATTGAGCTCGGCGGCGGTGAGGCGAATGCAGTCCGACTGCCTGTCGACCTGAACCCCCAAAGCTTCAAGGATGGCGCTCATGCCATCGATGTCTGTGAGAGAGGGAATGTTGGTCAGCTCAATGGTCTCCTCACTCAGGAGGCTGGCTGTCATTAGCACCAGGGCGGAGTTCTTCGCACCGCTGACACGAAGCGTTCCCTTCAAGGCGTGTCCGCCGCTGACGTTGAGGCGTTGCTTGAGACTCTCCTGAGACGCTTCTGCAACGGCCATCATCGATGAGCTGATCCCCTATGTCCGGATTTTGGCAATAGTCTTTGAGACCGTCTAGACGGCCGGCGTCCAAACTGGACAGTTTGTTACGGGGCCGGGGCAGCCACGGATCGGCGATGCCCTATGTTCATCCCGTCGAACACGACACGCCAGCGGATGTGGCGGAATTGGTAGACGCGCTAGTTTCAGGTACTAGTGGTGGCAACATCGTGGGAGTTCAAGTCTCCCCATCCGCACTAACTTTGTCGGGTAGCAGTTCTCGACAACCATGATCGTTCTCAAGATCTCCAACGCTTCGGAAGTTGTTGCTTCCAAGGTTGGCAAGTTCCTTGAGCTGCTCACTCCTGATTCCATCGATCACACCACCGTTGAGGATCAAGTGATCAAAAAGATGATCGAAAACCTTGCGGCGGAGGGAATCAAGGGGGAGATCGCAGCCATCAACGGCCTTGAGTTGGATGGCGAAAATCTGAGCGTTCACAAAGGCCTGAACGTGCGCAAACACGCAGCGTTCTGAGTCGTTCTCTGGATTCCCCCTCTCCCCTGATCAGCAGCCGACGCAATCCCCTGGTCAAACGGCTGCGAACCCTGGCCACCCGTGCGGGGCGAGAGGCCGAGGGGCTGTTGCTTCTTGAGGGCACCCATCTCTTGCAGGAAGTTCTCAGGGGGGGCAACGCGCCCGCGGAAATCATCGCGACCGAAGCCTGGTTGCAAGGTCATTCGGCCCTGGCTGCACGTTGTTCCCAGACGCGGTGGCGGATCGTCACCGATGAGGTGTTGCGGGCTGCGCTCACAACGGTCACACCCGATGGTGTTGCCTGCCTGAGCCCCCTGGATCGACTGCCCACTGTCCCTCCAGAGCTGGATTTTCTCCTTGTCCTGGATCGGATTCAGGATCCTGGAAATCTGGGCACATTGCTGCGCACAGCCCTGGCGGCTGACGTCAATGCGGTCTGGATGGGAGCTGGTGTTGATCCCCTCGGCACGAAGGTGTTGCGGGCCTCTGCCGGTGCTCTGCTTCAGCTGCCGCATCAACGCTTTGGCCCGAGCGAAGCGATGGCGATTTCACAGCTTCAGCAGGAACTGAAGCAGCTGGTGGCCTTGGGTGTGCAGGTGGTGGCCACACTTGTGCCCGATGCGACCAAGGCTGACCCACCTGTTCCCTACTGGGATCTCGACTGGACGCTGCCGACGGCGCTGGTGCTGGGAACCGAGGGTGCAGGTCTGCATCCGGACCTGCAGGTCTACTGCACCCATGCCGTCACGCTCCCCCACAGCGCACGGGTGGAATCCCTGAATGTGGCGTCTGCCGCTGTTCCTCTCCTTCTGGAGCGGCGAAGAGCGACAATGACCGCCACATCGCAGCAGTTCGGGTGAGCGACGCCAGCTTCGACTTCGACGTCATTGTTATTGGAGCCGGCTACGGCGGCTTCGACGCTGCCAAACATGCCGCCGAACACGGCCTGAAGACGGCGATCGTTGAATCCCGCGATATGGGTGGCACCTGTGTGAACAGGGGCTGTGTTCCTTCCAAGGCGCTGCTGGCTGCCAGTGGAAAAGTGCGGGAACTGGCGGACGACAAGCACCTCGCGAGCTTCGGAATTCATGCTGCTCCTGTGCGGTTCGAGCGGCAGAAGATCGCTGATCACGCCAATCAGCTGGTTCAGACCATTCGCACCAACCTCACCAAAACCCTTGAGCGGGCAGGGGTGACGATCCTCCGAGGCCACGGCCGTCTGGAGGGCAGCCAGAAGGTGGGGCTGCGGGAGCCCAGCGGGGTGGACAGGGTGCTGACCGCCAAGGACGTGATCATCGCCACGGGGTCTGACCCCTTCGTGCCGCCAGGCATCGAAACCGATGGCCGCACGGTGTTCACCAGCGACGAAGCCATCAACCTGGAATGGCTGCCCCGTTGGATCGCCATCATCGGCAGCGGTTACATCGGCCTTGAATTCGCTGATGTGTACACCGCCCTCGGTTGCGAGGTGACGATGATCGAGGCCATGGACAAGGTGATGCCCACCTTTGATCCCGACATCGCCAAGATCGCTGGGCGTCATCTGATTGATGGTCGCGATGTCGATGCGCGTTCCGGTCTGCTGGCCCGCAAGGTCACCCCGGGCTGTCCCGTGCAGATCGAACTGGCTGATTTCAACAGCCGTGAACTGGTGGAGACCCTGGAGGTGGATGCCGTTCTGGTGGCCACAGGGCGTGTCCCCAGCAGCAAGGGCCTCAATCTGGAGTCGCTCAATGTGGAGACGAATCGTGGCTTCGTTCCGATCGACGACGCCATGCGCGTTCTGGTGAACGGCCAACCTGTTCCCCATCTCTGGGCCGTCGGCGACGTGACCGGCAAGCTGATGCTGGCCCACACGGCTGCTGCCCAAGGCACCGTTGCGGTGGACAACATCCTTGGCCATGCGCGCGAGATTGATTACCGCAGCATTCCGGCAGCCACCTTCACCCATCCCGAGATCAGCTCTGTTGGCCTGACTGAGGCGGATGCCAAAGCTTTGGCGGAGAAGGATGGCTTCCAGCTTGGTTCCGTTCGCAGCTACTTCAAGGCCAATTCCAAAGCTCTGGCTGAGCTGGACAGCGATGGCCTGATGAAGCTGCTGTTCAACAAAACCAGTGGTGAAGTGCTTGGAGCCCACATCTACGGACTTCACGCCGCCGACCTGATCCAGGAGGTGGCCAATGCCGTTGCCCGGCGCCAGAGCGTGCGTCAGCTCGCCACCGAAGTGCACACCCACCCGACCCTCAGCGAGGTGGTGGAGGTCGCTTACAAGCAAGCTGCCGCCCAGCTGGCCGCCTGATCCCGTCCCACTTTTTTCGTTCCAGTCTTTCCCTCTTCCATGGAGATCCGCCGTCGTCCCCCCAACCCCAAGGTGCGGGTGGCCCATCTCGAATATGCGGTGCCCCACGACGAAGAGGAACCGCGTCACATCCTCGAGAAGATTGTCTGGGAAAAAGATCGTGAGATCGATGCCGCCCGCGACAAGGTTCCCCTCGACAACCTGAAGCAGCAGATTGCCAAACTTCCCCCCACCAAGGATTTCCTGGGGGCGCTTCAAGCGGCCGCCACGAAACCTGCGGTGATTGCTGAGGTGAAAAAAGCGAGCCCCAGCAAAGGGGTGATCCGTGAGGATTTCGACCCGGTGGCGATCGCCAAGGCCTATGCCGCTGGCGGTGCAAGCTGCCTCTCGGTGCTCACCGACAAAACCTTCTTTCAGGGTGGCTTTGATGTCCTGGTGCAGGTGCGTCAGGCCGTTGACCTGCCTCTGCTCTGCAAGGAGTTTGTGCTGAGCCCTTATCAGCTGTTCCAGGCCAGGGCGGCCGGGGCTGACGCGGTGCTGCTGATTGCTGCCATCCTTTCGGATCAGGATCTTCGTTATCTCAACAAGGCTGCCCCGGCTCTGGGCCTCACCGTGTTGGTGGAGGTTCACGACGCCACCGAAATGGACCGTGTGCTGAATATTGGTGGCTTCCCTCTGATCGGAATCAACAACCGTGATCTCACCAGCTTCGAGACGGATCTGGCCACGACCGAGCGGCTGCTGGTCGACTTCAACGACCGGTTGAAGCAACAGGGGGTGCTGCTGGTGAGTGAATCGGGTCTGTTCAGTCGGGCCGATCTCGACCGTGTGCAGGCCGCCGGTGCCGGGGCTGTGCTGGTGGGGGAAGCCCTGATGCGCCAGCCGGATGTTGAAGCTGGTCTGGTGCAGTTGATCCAGCCCGGTTAAGGCCGTTCCTCTTTCACTGCTGATGCAGAATTGCGACATTCAGGCGGTTCTTTGTGCTGATTAGCGTTTTGACCGGTGTTGCAGCCGGGGCCGTTCATGTGGTGGGTGGTGCTGATCACCTTGTGGCAATGGCGCCCTTCTCCCTGAGCAAGCCATGGGCCGCCTTTCGTCATGCCCTGGCTTGGGGTGCTGGGCATTCCACCGGAGTTGTGGTTCTGGCGTTGATCGCCATTGGTCTGAAAGACCTGGCCCATGTGGAGGCCATGTCGTCTTGGGCGGAATTCCTCGTGGGTGTGGCCCTGCTTGTGGTGGGTGCTCTGGCCGTGCGCACGGCGTTCGGGCTGGAACTGCACACCCATGAGCACCGCCACGATGGTGCCGCCGAGCATCGTCATCTCCATCTGCATGTGCGCGGCGCCAGCAACCACCGTCGCCACGTCCATGCCTCCTCGGGCCTGGGCTTGCTGCATGGACTGGCGGGGGCCAGTCACCTGTTGGCCGTGATCCCTGCTTTGGCCCTGCCGCCCCATGCCGCTGTGGGCTACCTCGTGGCTTACTTGCTTGGATCCATCGGCGCCATGGTGGCCGTTGTGTCGGTTGTCTCGTTTCTCACCCTCCGCAGCGGTGCCCGGCTGATGCCCTTCCTCGTGGGCGGTACGGGTGCTCTCTCAATCATCACCGGGGCCATCTGGTTGCAGAAGACTTCACCGGCTCTGTTCTGATTCCCCGAGCGGGAGCCTGCCCACCACCTCACCAATCAACAGGTTGGCTGGCACCGCTCCGAGTTGGCGGCTGTCGGTGCTTTCAGCGGGGTTGTCTCCCAACAACCAAAGCCCTGTGCTGTCCACTCGGCTGAGGCGCTTGATCAGGCGCAGCCCGCTTCGCTGGGGATGCCAGGCCACGACCACGGATCCCAGGCTGGGTGCGGTCGTCAGTCCCAGCCGTCTGACCAGAACCCGGTCTCCCGGTTCAAGGCTGGGTTGCATCGATCGTCCTTCGATGCGCAGCAGCAGACGTCGACCACAAAAAAGCAGCAACAGGTCGCGAAGACCTGCTGCTGCGAGGGAGGGATTGGTTCTGTTTGAGCTCAGGATGCGGTGACCCAGGCGTCGGAACGGCCCTTGGACTGCCAGAACATGCCGTGGATTTTTTCAACGGCTGCCATCAGTTCCTCAGCCTTGGCCTGATCGATGTTCACCTTGCAGGCGCTGCAGAGCTTGGCTGCTTTCCAGAAGGTGTCGTGCAGGTCGGGGAAGGTGGCCAGGTGATCGGGCTTGAAGTAGTCGGTCCAGAGGATCAACAGCTCTTTCTTGGTCTTCTGTGCTTCCTCTTCCTTGATGGCCACGTAGCGGCCGAAGGTGTTGTTGTAAGCGGCCAGGGCAGCGGCGTCACCAGCTGCGGGAGCTTCCATCGCCTTCAGTTTTTTGGTCATCGACAGCACGGCTTCGGCTGCCACGCGAGCGGAAGCCGGGTCGTACACGCCACAAGGACCGTCGCAGTGGGCTTCTGCCACAGGGGCAGGGAGGGCACATGCAAGGGCAGAAAGGGCCGAGCGCAGCATCGGTTCAGAGCGGAATTGGCTTGAGATGAGCCTAGATTCCGCTTACTTCTTCACGTCGAGCAGTTCCACCTCGAAGATCAAGGTTGCGTTGGGGGGAATCACACCACCGGCGCCACGGCTTCCGTAGGCGAGGTCGGAAGGGATCACCAGCTTGCGCTTGCCGCCCACTTTCATGCCGGCGACGCCTTCATCCCAACCCTTGATCACCCGGCCAGCCCCGAGGGGGAAGCTGAAAGGGGTGCCCCGGTCGTAGCTGGCATCGAACTGCAGTCCATCTTCCAGGGTGCCGCGGTAGTGCACCACCACCGTTTGGCCGGGGGTGGCCTCGTCGCCGCTGCCCACCTCCAGCTCGATGATCTTCAGACCACTGGCGGTGATGGTGGTGTCTGGTGCATCAAGGGGGCCGCCGAGGGCTGAGGCGTCGGCGGGAGCGGAATCGTTGGCCATGGCGAAAAGAGTCGGGTTGGGGTCGTCAGGGTCGAGTTCGAAGCTCAACGCCTTCTGTGGTTTCGAAGCCTCGCTGCGAACGGCAGCAGGCTGCGCCGGGGCCGCGGAAACGGTGGAGGGGGCCACGATCTGGCTGACCAGGGCCAGGAGCAGGCAGGCCACACAGACCGTTGTGCTGATAATGATGTCGCGCACGGAAAGGCTTCTATTGCGTTGATTCTGACCTCCGGTCCGCGGCGTCGGCGTTCATTCAGGCCGGTTCATCTGCCGCAGCTGTTGCTCGAGGCGATCAATGCGGCCGCGCAGCTCATCCACTTCCTTCTGGCTTGGAACGCCGAAGTCCTGGAGAAGGTTGTCGCGGTTGCGTTCCAGGTTGCGCCCCATCTGCTGTTCCAGTTCGGGGGTTTCCCCGCGCAGGGCCTTGAGCACGTCGTCCACCAATGCGGACGCTTCGTTCGGATCCAGCCGGCCACTGCTCACCCAGTTCTGGGTGACGCCGCGCAGACGCTCAGCAACGAGGGTGGTGGTGCCCAGGCCGCGGAGCAGCAGTTGCTGAAGAGGATTCGCGGCATCCATGGCGACAGGTGGGCGGGTCCGATCCAGGATGCCTTTGGCCGGGACTGCTGACCATGGGCAATCACCAACTGCAGGCCGGATCGCGGGCCCTTTTGGGCGGCGTCCTGGCTGGCGTGGCTCCATCCCTCGGCGGCCCCCTGCTGATGGTTCCCGCCCTGGCCCTGCTCTGGTCCGTGGTTGAGCGTCCCCGCTGGTCGGCGGCCTGGGGACTGTTGGCCGTTTTGTTCAGCCACCGTTGGTTGCTGGCCCTGCATCCACTCACCTGGATGGGCGTTCCCGCCTGGCTCAGCCTGCCTGTGGCGCTGGCCCTCTGGTTGGCCTGCGGGAGCCTTGCCGCTCTGCTCCTGGCCGGATGGTCTGTTCTGTCGCGGCGGCTGCCTCGCAGTTGGCCGCGTCCAGTGCGGCTGATGCTGCTGGCCGGGCTCTGGGCCCTGGCTGAACTGGTGCTGTCGGGGTCGCCGTTGTTTTGGATCGGCGTCGGCGGCACCACCCTTCCCTGGGACCGCCCCCTGGCGGGATTGGCCCGCTGGTTCGGTTCCGGAGGGCTGACGTGGCTGCAGTTGTGTTGGGGCTGCTGCCTGCTGGCGTTGTTCGAGCAACCCGCAGCCTGGAGTCGCTGGGGTCTGCTCGGATTGGCCAGTGTGCTGCTGGCCCATGCCTTGGGCAGCTGGTTGTTGTTGGCGCCGCCGCCGCCGGGCGGCTCCGTTGCTCTGGGGGTTTGGCAACCCGCTGTTCCCACGCGAGAAAAGTTCGATCTGGAGCGTCAACGGGCGCTTCCCCAAGCTCTGGTGGAGGCGATGCGTCAGCTGGAGCCCACCAGTCCGGCTGCTGTGGTGGCTCCGGAAGGAGCGCTGCCGGCGCGTTTTCAGCTGCCGGTCGAGGCTCCAGCCATTCCTCTGATCAGTGGCGGATTTCGTTGGGTGCGGGGTCAGCAACGCAGTTCTCTGTTGCTGTACGAGCCGCCCGACTGGTTTCCCGTTCCTTTGGCTGACAAGCACCGTCTGGTGCCGATCGGGGAATGGATCCCGCCCCTGCCCGCCGGGCTGACGGCAGGACTGTCTGCGGTGGGTGGGTTGACCCCCGGTCCGGCCCCGAGAACGATGGAGGTCGTTGAACCCCCTGCGGCCGTTGCGATCTGCTACGAGATCGCCGATGGTTTGGCTTTGGCGCGCGCTGCTGCCGATGGCGCCACCTGGCTTCTGGCCATCGCCAATCTCGACCCCTATCCGCTGCAGCTGCAGAAGCAGTTCCTGGCCCTGGCGCAGTTACGGGCGATCGAGACAGGACGGGATCTGCTCAGCGTCGGCAACACGGGCCCCACGGCACTGATTTCGGCCAACGGGTCGGTGCAGTGGTTGCTTGCACCTGAGGCTCCAGGCGTCGCTGAGGCCCTCGTTCAGGTGCGCCAGCGCGTCACGCCCTATTCCCGTTGGATCAGCCCCCCACCCAGAACGGTGTCGCCGTCGTAGAAAACCGCCGCCTGGCCTGGCGTGATCGAGAACTGCTCCTCCTCGAAGCTGAGGTGGCAGCGGTGGGGCCGCTGCCGCTGCTGATCGGCCTCGGTGGCTGGGAGGGGTGAAAGCTCCGCACGCACCGGCGCACTGCGGTAGCGCACTTGCACCTCAACGGTTCGTGGCGCCTCGATCGGGTCAATCGACACCCAGTTCACCGCCCCCACCACGCAGCTGTCTCGGCCGGCTTCAGCCCGGGGTGCGACGACCACTCGATTCATCGCAGCGTCAAGGCGGATGACGTGAAGCGGTTCGCGCCAGGCCACACCGAGCCCTTTGCGTTGGCCGATGGTGAAGTGTTCGATGCCGTCGTGCTCGCCCACAACAGTCCCGTCCGAAAGGACGATTTCCCCCTGCCGCGGGGGCAGATAGGCATCCAGGAACGCCCGCATCGATCCGTGGTGGTCAGCCAGGCAAAGATCCTGGCTTTCCGGTTTTTCTGCGGTGCGCAGACCGTGGCGGGCGGCTTCGAGCCTTGTGTCGGGTTTGGTCAGTTCCCCCAAGGGAAAAACGATGCGCCCCAGAACCTCCTGGGGCAGGTCGTAGAGGAAATAGCTCTGGTCCTTGCGGGTATCGAGGCCCCGCAACAGCTGATGGCGCCCTTGATCGCCGCCATGGCGGATCCGGGCGTAGTGGCCGGTGGCGATGCGGGGCAGCTTGCGTTCCTGCAGGGCCCAATCAAGCATCGGTCCGAATTTCACCGATCGATTGCACTGGGAGCAGGGCAATGGCGTGATCCCATCGCGATAACCATCCACCAGCCGTTGCACGATCTCCTGCTGGAACGTCTCCCGTGTGTCCACCACGTGATGGGGAATGCCGAGCTGCTCACAGATGCCGGCTGCATCCACAAGCCCCTCGGCGCAACAGGCCCCTTTCCCGCTCATCAGCCAGAGCGTCAGGCCTTCCACCTGCCAGCCCGCCTCCACCAGCAGTGCCGCCGTCAGGGAACTGTCGACGCCTCCAGAGAGACCAACGGCCACGCGGTGCTCCCCGGGCCATTGCCGCAGGCGCTCAAGAGCAGCCTCTCCAGCGCGGGTTGTGGTGGATCCAACGGCCATGGGCGGCGCAGGGAGTTCTCTCCATAGTGAGGTCCCGGCAACCGCAACTGGTGTGGCCTCCCGCTGATTCCGATCATCTGCTTGTGGATGCCGCGTCCATTGCCGCCTACGAACAGAGGTTGTTCGACAGCGGCATGCCTGTTGCGGCCTTGATGGAGAAGGTGGGGCTGGCCATGGCGGCTTGGCTGCTGGCGCGACGGGATCTGCTGCGCCATGGCGTGGTTGTCCTGGTGGGGCCCGGTCACAACGGTGGCGATGGTTTGGTGGTGGCTCGGGAGTTGCACCTGGCTGGCGTTGAGGTGTCCTTGTGGTGTCCCCTGCCGATTCGCAAGCCCCTCACCGCTGAACATCTGCGCCATGGCGAGTGGCTTGGTCTGCAGCGCCTGGCTGACGAGCCCGAACCCGGCGGAGCCGCACTTTGGCTTGATGCGGTGTTCGGTCTCGGCCAGAGTCGGCCGCTGCCTGAGTTCTTGGCGGATTTGTTCCGGCGTCGGCAGCAGCTGCAGCCTGGGTCGTTGATCAGTCTGGATCTGCCGTCAGGCCTTTGTTCCGACCAAGAAACCGTGCTGGGCGAGCAGGCAGCCTGTCCCTCGGTCACCCTCAGCGTTGGCTGGATCAAGCGCGGGTTGTGCCTGGACCCGGCCCGTCCCTGGGTGGGTGCGCTGGTGCGGATCGATCTGGGCTTGCCGCCTTCGGTGATGAGCAACGCCGCTGCGGTCTTGCCGCGCCGCCTGCCGGTGACAGAGGCCTGCTAGGCCCCGTTACCGCCGCTGCCGCCCACGGCGATGAAGTACGAACGCGGCCGCTGCCTGGTGGTGGCGGGCAGTGATCGTTATCCCGGCGCAGCACATCTGGCGCTGCGGGGGGGGGGGGCATGGCCAGTGGCTGCGGATGTGTTCAGGCCGTTGTGCCGCCCCGTCTGCAATCCGGCTTGTGGCAGGTGTTGCCGGAGGTGATGCAACTGGAGGACGCGGTGATTCCAGAGCGGCTGGATGCGGTTTTGGTCGGTCCCGGTCTGGGGGAGTCCAGCCATTGGTGGAGCCAGTGGTCGGAGCAGATGCTCAGCGTCGCTGGTTTGCTGGTGCTCGATGCCGATGGCATCAACGGTCTGGCGGCCAGTCCGGAGGGGTGGCGTTGGTTGTTGAAGCGGCGGGGGCCCACCTGGCTCACGCCCCATGCGGCCGAGTTTGCGCGGTTGTTTCCAGACTGTGGAGCAGGTGACGCGCTGGAAAGGTCGATCTCCGCAGCCCGCTGCAGCGGTTGCTGCATTTTGCTGAATGGGGCGCATTCGGTGCTGGCGGATCCATCGGGTGCAGCCGTGGTGCTGACCGGCACGACCCCACGGGTGGCCCGCACCGGCCTTGGTGACGTGCTGGCCGGTTTTGCCACCGGTTGGGGTGCCCAGGCGGTTGCAGCACAGCAGCAGCCTGGGCTGGAAAGCTTCACTGCCGCTGCGGCTTTGCAAGGTTTGGCGGCCGTTCGTGCTCGCTCCAGTGATGCTTCTGCGATTGCGGATTGTTTGAAAATCAATACAGCGCGGTGTCAGAAAAAGCAAACAACGATGTTCAACGAAGTCTGAACAAATGATTCGTTTGATTGCCTCGGCTGGCAGGTCCCAAAAGAGCTTTTCTTGGTTTTTAAATCTTTCGTAAATCTGAAATGTTGCGGTTTGCTGTTCTGAATCTGAAGGGTTGCCGAAAACACTTCGACATTCTTTACTGTTCGTAGGAAAGTCAACTCACTTCCGCAGCAACCAAGGTGTCCACAGCTTCCAAGCCGCTGGAGACGCAACGCCGGCGCAGCAGCGACCCCGTCAGTTGGTATCTCGCCACCATCGGCAGAATTCCACTCCTCACCCCAGCTGAAGAAATCGAGCTGGGCAATCAGGTGCAGGCCATGATGGCCCTCACCGAAGACGGTTCCCGTGAGATCGAGGATGGAGAACTCACCACTGCACAGCGCCGTCTTCTGAGGATCGGTCGCCGTGCCAAAGACCGGATGATGAAGGCCAACCTTCGTCTTGTGGTCAGCGTTGCCAAGAAATATCAAGGCAAAGGTCTGGAATTGCTCGACCTGATTCAGGAGGGCTCCCTCGGCCTGGAACGTGCTGTCGAGAAGTTCGATCCCACTCGGGGGTACAAGTTCTCCACCTATGCCTTCTGGTGGATCCGCCAGAGCATGACCCGCGCCATTGCCTGCCAGTCGCGCACGATTCGGCTCCCTGTTCATCTCAGTGAGCGGCTCACCACGATCCGCAAGGTGAGTCTTGATCTGGCTCACAAGCTCGGCGCCATGCCCAGCCGTGTGGAGATTGCCGAAGCCATGGACATCCCCTTGGATGAGCTGGATTCCCTGCTACGTCAGGCGCTCACCACCAGCAGCCTGGATGCTCCCGTCAACGGTGAGGAGGGGCGCAGCTTCCTTGGGGATCTGATCGCTGATTCATCCCTCGATGAACCGCTCGAGATCGTGGAACAGCGGATTCATCACGAGCAGCTGGGCCGCTGGTTGAGTCACCTCAGCGAACAGGAGCAGCACGTTCTGCGCATGCGCTTCGGGCTTGAGGGCAACGAGCGTCACACCCTGGCTGAAATCGGACGCCTAATGGAGGTGTCCCGCGAGCGGGTGCGTCAGGTTGAGCTCAAGGCGCTGCGCAAGCTGCGCAACCTCACCCGCCGTCTCCCGAGCGGCATCTGAGCCGCCTCGGGAGACGTTGGTTTCAACGGATCCCGTTCGGTTGAATCAGTCTTCCGCCCAGATGTAACGCGTGAGTTCTGCGGGATCTGGCTCGGGTGCCGAGAGGGCGAAGTCAACGCAGTCCTGAACGATGCCGTCGATCTCCTTTTCGATGGCGCGCAGCTCTTCGCTGTTCACCAGACCCGCTTCTGTCAGGTCCCGCTCGAGGGCTTTGAGGGGATCACGCTTGGCCCAGAACTGCTTTTCTTCCTCCGCCCGCAGTTCGTCCGGGTCGGCCAGGGAGTGGCCCCGGAAGCGATAGGTGAGGCACTCCAGCAAGGTCGGACCTTCACCCGCCCTGGCCCGTTCCACCGCGCGTTGGGCCGCTGCCCGCACCGCCAGAACGTCCATGCCATCCACTTCTTCTCCGGCCATGCCGAAAGAGCTGGCCTTGCGCCAGATCTCCGGATCACTGGTGGCCCGGTCGTGGGCCATGCCAATGGCCCACTTGTTGTTCTCGACCACGAAAATGATCGGCAGCTTCCACAGCTGCGCCATGTTCATGCACTCGAAGAACTGACCGTTGTTGCAGGTTCCATCGCCGAAGAACGCTGCTGTTACGGCGTTGCTGGAGGCATCACCGAGGGCGTCGCGCTTGTAGCGGCTGGTGAAGGCAGATCCGAGTGCCACGGGAATGCCCTCAGCGATGAAGGCAAAGCCGCCAAGAAGGTGATGCTCCTTGGAGAAAAGGTGCATTGAGCCGCCACGACCCTTGCTGCAACCGGTCTCCTTGCCGAAGAGTTCGCTCATCACTTCGCGGGCCGGCACGCCGGCACTCAAAGCATGCACATGGTCGCGGTAGGTGCTGCAGAACCAGTCGTGCTGACGCTTCATCGCACCGATCACACCGGTGCTGACCGCTTCCTGACCGTTGTAAAGGTGCACGAAGCCAAACATCTTTCCCCGGTAGTACATCTCGGCGCATTTGTCCTCGAAGCGCCGGCCCAGGGTCATGTCCCGGTACAGCTCCAGACCGGTCTCCCGGTCCACGCTGGCCCGTTGTGCCGTCACCAATTTGGAGAGCCGTTCGGCATGGGGACCAGCAGTCGCAGTGCCAATCGGAGCGGAATCGACAGCGAGGTCCTGACCCATGTCCACCTAAGGGATTGCAATCAACTTTAAGGGCCAACCGACGAGCGATGGGCAAAACCCCTGACACTGACTAAGATCCGCGTCTCCTCGCAGCGGAGCTGTTGGATCTGCCCATCGATCATTTCCGACTTCTGGGCGTCAGTCCATCGGCAGCGCCAGAGGCGATTCTGCGCCGCTTGGAAACCCGCTGTGACAGTCCTCCGGATCAGGGCTTCACCCACGAGGTTCTGCTCCTAAGGGCCGATCTGCTGCGCCGCTCCGCCGATCTGCTGACCGATCCCGCCGACAGGGCCGAGTACGAAGCAGCCCTGTTGCGCCTCAGTGAATCCAATCCCAACGGCACGGTGGGCCTGGACCTCCCCACCAGCAGTGAGGTGGCGGGCCTGATGCTGCTCTGGGAGGCCAATGGCGCTCTCGAGGCCTTTCAGTTGGCACGCCAGGGCCTCCAACCGCCTCAGGCCCCGGCCCTCGGCAGTGGCCGTGAAGCGGACCTGACGCTCCTGGCTGCCCTGGCCTGCCGCGATGCTGCCGTGGAAGAACAGGGCCAACGGCGCTATGAGTCGGCGGCCCAACTTTTGATCGACGGCATTGAGCTGCAACAGCGGATGGGCAAGCTGCCCGACCACCAGCGCCAGCTGGAAGACGCCCTGCAGGGGCTGACTCCTTTCAGAATTCTCGATCTGCTCAGCCGAGATCTTGGTGATCAGGATTCCCATCAACGGGGGTTGACGCTGTTGGATGAGCTGGTCGTGGCCCGTGGTGGTCTCGAGGCGACCGATGCCTATGGCGTTCAGCCCGGCAGCCTCAACCAGGAGGATTTCGAATCGTTCTTCCAACAGATTCGCCGCTTCCTCACAGTTCAGGAGCAGATCGATCTGTTCAGCCGCTGGTTTGAGCGGGGCGCAGCTGATGCCGGTTTCCTCACAGTTCTGGCCCTCACCGCAGCAGGGTTCTCGCGGCGCAAGCCTGAGTTCCTCGAGCAGGCCCGCGACCGGCTACAGATGCTTGCCAATGCCGACCTCGATCCCATGCCGCTGCTTGGCTGCCTGGATCTGCTGTTGGGCAACGTCAAGGATGCGGATCGGCATTTCGCCGTCCTGAGAGATCCGGATCTGCAGGCCTGGTTTTTGAACCACCCTGGTGATCGGTTGGCCGCGCAATGCGAATACTGCCGGGCCTGGCTTGAACGCGATGTCCTACCGGGATATCGCGACGTCGATGCGTCCGGTGCTGATCTGGATGCCTGGTTCGCTGATCGTGATGTGCAGGGTTTTGTCGATCGTCTCGATCGCAAGGCGTCGCGCCTGATCGGTGCTGAAGAGATCAGCCTGGCCTGGGCAACGGCAGGCGATGCATCCCTTGCGGCCTCGAGCGGCGCAGCTGAATCAGACCAGGACGTTGACGCCGAAGACGCGGATGCCATGCCGTTCTGGCAACAACGTTTCTGGCAGCGACGTTTTTGGCATCAAAGTTGGTTCCGACCCGCTGCTGCCGCTGTTGCCCTGGTCGGGATCACCGTTGCGGGTTTCGGCCTGGTTCGACGCACCTGGGATCCTGCGCCGCTGTTGCCGGAAACCGCTTCACTCTCCGCTGAGCAGCAGGCAGGCGACGAGGTTGACGAGACGCAGGAGCTTGATGATGCTTCGTCTCCGGTGAATGACGAGCTGGTGGATGACGAGCCCATCGCCAGCCTGAAGCCCGACCTTGAGCCTTCAGCGCCCACAGAACCACTGCTCAGTGAGGCCCCCACCCAAGCTGAGCTTCAGGCTTTGCTCCAGGGATGGCTTGATGCCAAGGCGTTGATGCTCTCCGGTGAGCCGGCTGATCTTTCCGTCGTGGCGAGGGAGCCCCTGGTGAAGCGCGTGGAGCTTGAGCGGGAAGCTGATCAGGCTGCAGGGCGATCCAAGTCGATTGATGCCTCCATCACCAGCATCGAGGTGGTCGACCGCAAGCCTCAGAGGATTGAACTGCTGGCCCAGGTGGCCTACAGCGATCGCCTTCAGGCTGCTGATGGAACCGTCATTGATGAGACGGCACCGACTGATTTCAGCGTGACCTACGTGCTCGGCAGAGATGGAACCCAATGGCGTTTGCACGACTACATCCCGGGCTCCTGAGTTGCTTGCCCGGGTTGCTTGACCGTCGCTTTTTACGATCACCACATTGATCTAGGGGCGTAACGCCGATGTTCGACGAGCTTTCAGCCCGTTTTGAGGATGCGGTCAAGGGGCTGCGTGGCCAAGACAGCATCAGCGAAACCAACGTCGATGGAGCCCTGAAGGACGTCCGTCGGGCCTTGCTGGAAGCTGACGTCAGCCTGCCGGTGGTGAAGGAGTTCGTGGCTGAGGTCCGCGACAAAGCCGTTGGTGCGGAGGTGGTGCGCGGGGTCAGCCCGGATCAGAAGTTCATCCAGGTGGTCCATGAACAGCTCGTGGAGGTCATGGGGGGCGATAACGCTCCTCTGGCCAAGGCAGCTGAAGCTCCCACCGTCGTGTTGATGGCCGGCCTTCAGGGTGCCGGTAAAACCACCGCAACGGCCAAGCTGGGCCTCCACCTCAAGGATCAGGGGCGACGAGCCCTGATGGTGGGCGCAGACGTTTACCGACCAGCCGCCATCGAGCAGTTGAAAACGCTCGGGGCTCAGATCGATGTGGAGGTGTTCAGCCTCGGTGCTGAGGCCAAACCGGAAGACATTGCAGCTGCTGGTCTGGTCAAGGCGAAAGAGGAAGGCTTCGACACGCTCCTGGTCGACACCGCCGGTCGCCTCCAGATCGACACCGAGATGATGGAGGAGATGGTGCGGATCCGCACCGCTGTGCAGCCCGATGAGGTGCTGCTGGTGGTGGATTCGATGATCGGTCAGGAAGCGGCCGAACTCACCCGCGCCTTCCACGACCAGGTGGGCATCACCGGAGCGGTGCTCACCAAGCTTGATGGTGATTCCCGCGGTGGTGCCGCCCTTTCGATCCGCAAGGTGAGCGGTCAGCCGATCAAGTTCATCGGCACCGGAGAGAAGGTGGAGGCCCTGCAGCCGTTCCATCCCGAACGGATGGCCAGCCGCATCCTCGGCATGGGTGATGTGCTGACGCTGGTGGAGAAGGCCCAGAAGGAGGTCGAACTCGCCGACGTCGAAAAGATGCAGAAGAAGCTGCAGGAGGCGACGTTTGATTTTTCGGACTTCGTGAAGCAGATGCGCTTGATCAAGCGCATGGGTTCGCTGGGGGGGCTGATGAAAATGATCCCGGGCATGAACAAGATCGATGACGGCATGCTCAAGCAGGGGGAGCAGCAGCTCAAGCGCATCGAGGCCATGATCGGCTCGATGACCCAGCAGGAGCGGGAAAATCCCGACCTCCTGGCGAGTCAACCCTCAAGGCGACGCCGGATTGCCAGCGGCAGCGGCCATCAGGCCGCAGATGTGGACAAGGTGCTGGCCGACTTCCAGAAAATGCGCGGCTTCATGCAGCAGATGAGCCAGGGCAACATGCCCGGTATGGGAGGCATGCCCGGGATGGGTGGAATGCCTGGGATGCCAGGAATGGGAGGCATGCCGGGCATGGGCGGAATGCCAGGCATGCCTGGAATGGGTGGCATGCCCGGAGGTGGAGGTCGTCCCGGTCGCGGTGGACCACCGAAGCGGCAGCGACCCGCCAAGAAGAAGAAGGGCTTCGGGGATCTGTGAGGGCGGAACGGTATGGTGGTTGTTTGGCGGGCCTTTGGGCGTCGCCGGACCACCTCTTTTCCTTCATTCCAGGGCCACGATGATCAAGCTCCGCCTGAAGCGGTTTGGCAAGAAGCGGGAAGCGAGCTTCCGCCTCGTGGCCTGCAACAGCACCTCGCGTCGGGACGGTCGTCCCCTGCAGGAGCTGGGCTTCTACAACCCGCGGACGAAGGAAACGCGCCTCGACACCGAGGCCATCCGTGAGCGTCTGGGTCAGGGTGCCCAACCCACCGATGTGGTTCGCACGCTGCTCGAGCGCGGCGGTCTTCTGGAAAAGACCGTGCGTCCTGCAGAGACCGTGGGCAAGGCCAAGCAAGCGGCCAAGCGTGAAGCTGATGCCAAGCAAGCCGCCAAGGAGGCTGCTGAGGCCAAGGCTGCAGCCGCTGAGGAGAAGGCTGCAGAAGCTGAAGCCTCTGATTCCGCAGAATCCGAATCCACCGAGGGCTGATCATTCCGGTGTCTGACGACGGCGAACGTGGCCGTTTCGTTCTCGACCTGCCTGATCCCGATGCTGCACTGGCCCTCGCCGGTGAAGCGGAAACAACCCTGCATCGCCTGGAAGCTCTGACAGGAGCCTCCATGGTGTTACGGGGTCTTCAACTGGTGATCACCGGGCGGCCAACGCAGATTGAGAGGGCTGCTGCGGTTGTTGAATTGGTGCGCCCGATCTGGCAGGACGGCCAGTCGGTGTCACCGGTGGACCTCCAGTCGGCGCTGGGAGCACTCAATACCGGCCGCGGCGATGACCATGCCGCCATGGGCGAGCAGGTGTTGGCGAAAAGCCAGAAGGGCAACCTGCTGCGCCCGCGCACTCTGCGCCAGAAGAAATATGTGGACGCCATGGAGCGCCACGACCTCACCTTTGCCCTCGGTCCTGCCGGCACCGGCAAAACCTTTCTCGCCACCGTTCTCGCGGTTCGGATGCTCACCGAACGCAAGGTGGAGCGTTTGATTCTCACCCGGCCGGCTGTTGAAGCCGGGGAGCGCCTGGGCTTCCTGCCGGGCGACCTGCAGCAGAAGGTGGACCCCTATCTGCGTCCGCTCTACGACGCTTTGCACTCCCTGCTCGGAGCGGAGAAAACCACTGTGCTGTTGGAGAAGGGCGTGATCGAGGTCGCTCCCCTGGCTTACATGCGAGGCCGCACCCTGAGCGATGCCTTTGTGATCCTGGATGAGGCTCAGAACACCACGCCGGCTCAGATGCGCATGGTGCTCACCCGCCTGGGGGAGCGTTCGCGAATGGTGGTGACCGGAGACATCACCCAGGTGGATCTTCCGTCCACCGTGCAGAGCGGTTTGGTGGAGGCGTCCGAGGTGTTGGAGGGCGTTGAAGGGGTTGCGGTCTGCCGCCTCACCGCTGCGGATGTGGTGCGCCATCCCCTCGTGCAGCGGGTGGTGGAGGCCTATGCCCGCCGGGACGAACGCAAAACGCCCAAAGTTCAGCGTCGATAGGGAGATCCACACCCCAATCCCTTGTCACCGCTGGCAGGATGTGATGAGTCTTTGGTGACCTGGTCGACATGCCAGCAAGCAGCAATTTCCAGGAGGCGATCCGCGAGGCGCAATCGAGCGCCCTCGTCGGCCCCAACGTCGTCAATAAAGCGCTGCCTTACGTCGGCGGCGGCATGGTGCTCACCTCAATCGGGGTGATTGGTGGCCTCTCGATGATGGCCACACCGCTGTTCATGCCCCTGTTCTGGGTGGCTGTGATCGGCAACCTGGTGCTGTTCTTCGTGGCGCAGAACGTCGCCTTGAAGGGCAACAACGCCACAGCCTTGCCGCTGCTGTCGGTCTACAGCCTGATCACCGGTTTTACCCTGAGTGGTCTAGTGGCTTTGGCGGGAGCCGTTGCGGGTGTGGGTGCAGTCGGCACCGCCGCACTGGCTACCGGAATCACCTTCGTGATTGCCTCGATCGTTGGCCGTCGCATGAGCGATTCCGTTGGCCAGGCGCTCTCCGGAGTGGTGGGTCTTGGATTGATCGGCTTGATCCTGGCGATGGTCGTCCAGTTCATCGGCGGCATCTTTGCCCCGGCCATGTTCCATGGCACCAGCTTCGAGCTGATGATCGCCGGATTCGGCACCGTTCTCTTCGTGGGCGCCGCCTTCGTCGACTTCTACACGATGCCCCGCTCCTACCGGGATGACCAATACCTGGCAGGTGCCCTGAGCATGTACCTCACCTACATCAACCTGTTCATCTTCATCCTGCGCCTGATCATCGTGCTCAACGGAGGTGGTCGTCGCGACTGATCTTCGCGACTGGCCTTCGCGACTGATCGTCGCGACTGACGATGCCAACCCAATCGAATCAACCTTCGCCCCGGTCTGTCCGGGGCTTTTTTTGTGGCTCAGCCCTCAGCCACGGCATAGACGCTGTCTCCGATGGCTTGTTTCTGCTCGACGTCGTACCCCCACTTATCCAGGAAGGCGACGTCTTCACCGCGGTTGTCGAGGGCTGCGGCCAGTAGTTGCTCCAGGCGCTCCTTCACCTCCGCTGGTTCCAGCAGTCTGAGCAGTTCGATGCAACGGCTGCTGACCCGCTCCGAGCCGGCCTGCTGGGCCTCATCTCCCGCGCGCCGGTGATGCACGGCCATGGCGGTGCTCATGGCCAGATTGCGGACGCTCAGATCCACAACGCCAGCCCCGGCGCCCCGTAGTTGCCCCACGACGGCATCGGGCAAACGATCCATCAGCACGCTCTCGCCCGCCAGGCTCACCACGAAAAATCCCCGGGCACCATCGCGGCTGGCCACCATTTCACCGATGCGGTCGGCCAGCACCTCATCGCTGATCTCCTCGTTGTCCCACTGCTGCAGCCAGGCCGCTGTGATCTCCATGGCCTGCTGGAAGGTGGGCTGCTGATCCGCCATGGACCTGTTCAATTCCTGCCCTAAGGCTATGGGTCGATTCAACGGGCCGATCCAACGGGTCGATCCAATGGCGGCGCAGACTTAGAGCATGCACGCAACTCCCCTGCCAGAGGATTACCGCTCTGGCTTCATCGCACTGATCGGTCGCCCGAACGTGGGCAAATCCACGCTGGTGAATCAGCTGGTGGGGGAGAAGGTGGCCATCACATCGCCCGTGGCCCAGACCACCCGCAACCGCCTGCGGGCCATCCTCACCACGGAGGTGGCCCAGATGGTTCTGGTGGATACGCCTGGCATCCACAAACCCCACCACTTGCTGGGGGAACGGCTGGTGAAGAGTGCCCGCAGCGCCATCGGTGAAGTGGACCTGGTGGTGTTGCTGTTGGAGGGCTGCGAACGCCCGGGGCGTGGTGATGCCTTCATCGTGAATCTGCTGCAGCAGCAGTCCCTGCCGGTGCTGGTGGCCCTGAACAAGTGGGACAAGCTGGCGGAGGAGCACCGCTCTGAAGCGGAAGAGGCCTATGCCGCCCTGCTGCAGGAGACGAATTGGCCGGTGCACCGCTGCAGCGCCCTGTCAGGCGATGGCTGCGCAGAACTCACAGCAGCGATGGCGGCTCAGTTGCCCTTGGGGCCACAGCTGTATCCGCCCGAGATGGTGAGTGATCAACCGGAGCGGGTGCTGCTGGGGGAACTGATTCGCGAGCAGGTGCTTCTGCACACGCGGGAGGAGGTGCCCCACAGCGTTGCCGTCACCATTGATCGCGTTGAGGAGTTGCCGGCCAAGGGCAAGGGTGCGGGGCGCACGGCCGTTTTGGCCACGGTTCTGGTGGAACGGAAGAGTCAGAAGGGGATCCTGATCGGCAAAGGCGGGGCGATGCTCAAGACGATCGGCCAGGGGGCGCGGCTGCAGATGCAGGTGCTGATTGATGGCCCGGTGTATCTGGAGTTGTTCGTCAAGGTGGTGCCTGATTGGCGCAGCAAACCGGCCCGCCTGGCTGAGCTGGGTTACACAGGGGATCAATAACAAGAAATGCCTGCCCTACGGCTGAGAGGATGGGCGTATGAGTGAACAAGCCTTTCCCCCGGAAGACCCTGGCTCCTTTCTGAGCCTCTGCGACGGGGAGTGGATGAGCCTGCGCAGTTGCTTTGAGCTAGCTACCTGTGGTGATGACGAGTGGCACAGCAGTGAACGGGGTGAACTCACCGTTCGCTGCGTAAGCGAGCAGGGGGCTCTAGGCCAACTGCAGGTGCAGGCCCCTGGTGGAACCAGCAGCACCCTCACCTTCGCCGCTGATGGACAGCTGATCCTCGATGGTGATTCCCCAGGCAACTGGAGGTTCTGGCCTGACGGCAGCATGGAGTTGAATCTCAACCGGGCTGACGGCGTGCAGGTTCAGGAGCGGATCTGGTTCACGCGGGCCAACCTGCGCCTGCGCAGCACCACGGCGGTGGACGCCCAGGGAACACCGGTGCAGGGCAGTTTCTGCACGGACATCCGCAGGGTGTCCAAACCCGCGGCCTGAGGCGGCATGGCCCCCTACCGCCTTGATGTGGTGAGCCTGGCGCCGCAGGCGTTTGCTCCTCTGCTGGAGCTGGGGGTGATCGGTCGTGCCTTCAACGCGGGCATCGCCGAGTTGCATCTGCACAACCCGAGGGACTTCGCCACGGATCGCCATCGCAAGGTGGACGACGAGCCCTACGGGGGCGGTGCCGGCATGGTGCTCAAGCCCGAGCCGGTGTTCGCCGCGATCGAGGCGATTCCCCGCAGTCCCCGCAGCCGGGTGCTGTTGATGTCACCGCAAGGGCGTCTCCTCCATCAGGCGGATCTGCAGCGTTGGTCCAGTGACCACGATCAACTGGTTTTCCTCTGCGGTCACTACGAGGGCTTCGACGAGCGGATTCGCGGCCTGGCCGATGAGGAGGTGTCGATGGGTGATTTCGTCCTCACCGGTGGTGAGCTGCCGGCGATGACGGTGATCAATGGTGTGGTGCGCCTGCTGCCCGGCACGGTGGGGACCGCCGATTCCCTTGTGGAGGAAAGCCACAGTGCACTCCTGCTGGAACACCCGCATTACACCCGCCCTGCCGACTTCCGCGGCATGACCGTTCCGGATGTGCTGCGCAGTGGCGACCACGGTGCCATCGCCCGATGGCGCCAGGAGCAGCGGGAGCAGCGCACCCGCGAGCGGCGGCCCGATCTGTTTGCCCGCTGGCAGACCGCGACAATGGATGACCCTTCAGATCCCGGCATGGAGCTGCGCATCGGCAACGGATACGACATCCATCGGCTGGTGCCCGGACGGGCCCTCATCCTCGGGGGTGTGACCCTGGACCATCCCGATGGTCTTGGTCTGTATGGCCACAGCGATGCCGATGTGCTGGTGCATGCCGTGATGGATGCCCTACTCGGGGCCCTCGCCCTCGGTGATATCGGCAAGTACTTCCCCCCCACCGATCCCCAATGGAAAGGGGCCGACAGCTTGAAGCTGCTGGATCAGGTGGTGAAGCTGGTGAAGGAGCGCGGCTGGTCGGTGGTGAACATCGATGCGGTGGTGATTGCCGAGCGCCCCAAGCTCAAGCCGCATATTGCGGAGATGAGCAGCCGGATGGCGTCAGCGATCGGCATTGCCCCCGATGCCGTGGGTGTGAAGGCCACCACCAACGAAGGCTTGGGTCCGGAGGGACGGGAAGAGGGCATCAGTTGCCAGGCTGTGGCCCTGCTGCAGCGGAGCTGAACCGTGCATCGCCTCAGGTCTGTTCTGCTTAGGGTCATTGCACCTTGTTTGGCGCTGGTTCTGTTGTTGGGCGGGCTTTCGGAGACAGAGGTTCGGGCAGAGGCCAGCCCGAATCTTGATGATGCTGTGGCTGTGGTGGAGCACCTGCGGCTGCAGGTCCCCCGGGAGAGCCGTGAGCAGTGGATGGTGGCGGAACGCGGCAGCTGGGAGCCTTGGCTGAAGCAACAGCCTGGTTTTCTGGGCCGTGATCTGTTCTGGGATCCGGCCACCGAGGAGGGAACGCTGCTGATTCGTTGGAGCAGTCGTCAGGCTTGGAAATCCATCCCCATGGCCGAGGTGGAGACGGTTCAGGACCGCTTCGAGACGCTGGCTCGTGAGGCAACGGGGAAGCGTCAGGGCAACCCGTTTCCGCTGGTGTTTGAAGGGGAACTGTTGCCGCAGTGACCACGCCGGACGCTCGCCTCGATCTGCAGCGCCGCCAGCGCTTGGGCATGGTCGAGGCCGTGTGGGGAGAACACAAGACAGCCGATCAGATCGTCGCCATCCTTGAGAGCTTTGCCGCAGCAGGAGAACTGGGTCTGGTGACCCGGGTGGCTCCCGAAAAGGCGTCTCGGGTGTGTGAGGCGTTGCCGGCGGTGGAGCTGCATGCCGATGCTCGCTGTCTCACCCTCGGTGCACTGCCTCCTGTGCCTGCGTCACCGGCTGCGGTGGCGGTGCTCAGTGGAGGCAGCAGCGATCGCACGGTGGTGGCGGAGGTCAGCTTGGCCCTGCGTTGCCACGGCATCGGCGTTGATCCTGTGATGGATGTGGGGGTGGCTGGATTGCACCGCTTGCTGGATCAACTGCCCCGTCTGGCCACGGCGCGGATCCTGATCGCCTGCGCGGGAATGGAGGGTGCGTTGCCGACGGTGCTCGCTGGTCTGGTGCCGCAACCCGTGATCGGGGTCCCGGTTTCCGTTGGCTATGGAATCAGCGCAGGGGGACGAACCGCTTTAGAAGGCATGCTCGCCAGCTGTGCCCCAGGCCTGACGGTGGTGAATATCGACAACGGCTACGGCGCAGCCATGGCTGCATTGCGGATGCTCAGGGGCTGTGCCCCGGACGCTTCAAGCTGAGGCTTCAAGCCGCAGCGGAAGGATCGATCTGGCCGAGACGCTGCAGCTCAGCACGATTGTGGTCGCATTCGACCTGCTGAAGCGCATGCACAAGAGCATCGAGATCAGCACGCGCCAGCTCACCGTCCTGTTGCCATTGCATGGAGCGGGGGTCGGGAGCCAACGCTGGAGGTTCGCAGTCTGATCAAGCAAAGCTAGGCCTGATCGCTGGGGAGAAATACTCAGAAAACCTGTAGATGAGCCATGAAGGCTTAGGCGTCTCAGAGGTGTTGGAGGTTGGGGTAGGCCGTCACCAGGTCGTTGGCGCTCAGCACATCTCCGCGGCCTTCCGGTTGCCAGATCACTTCCAGGGCCATGATTTCACTGGAGGCTGTGGAACCAAGGATGCGCAGGGTCTGGCGCAGATCTTCTCCGGTGTCGGCTCCGGCGAGCTTGGCCGATGCCGTGGAGGCCACCAGTAAAGTCACAACGATGAATTCGTTGGTGGCATCAGCGTCTCCAGTGCTGTTGCTGGTGTCTGTCGTCCGCTGTCCGCCGACGTTGCTGGTGAGCTCAGCATCCAGCTTGCTGCGCTCGTTCATCGAGAGGCGATTGAACGTCGATTCAGCTGAGCTGAAGGGGACACTGCCGCTCTCGGTATTGGCGTAAACCCAGAGGTCCGGTTGGCGCAGCAGGGCCAGGGTTGTTTCCTGCAGCAGCCTCTGCAGACCGGCGGAACTGCTGGTGTCTGACGAGGAAGCCAGTGAGCGCAGATCGTCCTGCAGGGATTTGGCACTGGCCAGCAGGCCCACCTGCACCTGAATCATGTTCACGTTGCGCGGCATGGCCGGCGCTGCAGCAGCACCTCCGATCGAGGGGGCATTGCCAACGCCACGAAGGGCGTTCACCAGCACGCCTGCAATGGCCATCAGGATCAGCAGACCGAAGAGTCCGCCGCCACCGAAGCCGAAGATGGGGATGAGGAAGGGGAAGCCCAGTCCGCCGCCGCGGTAGCCACCCCCGCGGTAACCGCCGCCGTAGCTGCCACCCCCGTAGCTGCCACCTGATCGGGGCATCGAGGGAGCGCGGAAGCTGCCCCCGCCCATGCGCCCACCGCGGGCGGCATCAGCCGGCTGTGCCTGGAACAGGCAGAGCCCCACAATCACTAGCGGTAACAGCAGTGATGCGAGCAGTCGTCGGGATCGTGTCAACAGTCGGGAAGTGGCCACGGCAGCGCCCACAGCATTGATCGAGCGACTCTAGGAACCACCACCAACGATGGTGACGATCTCAAGGGTGTCGTCATCCTTCACCACGATGCTGTCCCAGCGGCTGCGGGGTGCGATCACGCCGTTGTGCTCGGCTACCACCAGCTGGGGGTTGTTGGCCAGCAAGGCAACTACGGCCGCCAGGCTGGCGGGCTCCGGTGCTGTGTCCAGCACGCGGGTTTCACCGTTGACCATCAGGGTGAGAGGCATGGCTCAGAGCGTGGAGTGGTCCAGCTGCTGGAGCAGGTGCCGAGTGGCCTGCCCGCTGTCATTGGCATGCATGATCGCGCCGATCACCGCCGCGCGCTGGCCCCCGGCCGTGAGCAGGGCCGGCAGGTTGGCCGAGGTGATTCCACCGATGGCGAAGACGGGACGCTGGCTGATCGCAGTGGCCTGCGCCAGGAGCTCCACACCAACAGGCTTCCGCTCGGGTTTGACGGCCGTGGAATGGATCGGGCCGAAGCCGAGGTAATCAACCGGCTCCTGCTGAGCCTGATGAACCTGATCGATGCTGTGGGTGCTGCGGCCCAGCAGACGATCAACGCCCAACAGATCGCGGGCGACCTCGCTGGGCATGTCGTCCTGGCCGAGGTGCACCCCATCCGCATCCACCGCCAGGGCCAGGTCCACACGGTCATTGATGAACAACAGCGCCCCGAAGCGGTTGCAGAGCTGCCTGAGCTGCTGAGCCTCCTGCAGGCGTTGGCAGTCGCTCCCCGCTTTGCAGCGGTACTGCACCATGCCCACGCCGTTCCGCAGGGAGGCCTCCACCCGATCGCTCAGGTCATCGCAGGGGGTCGTGATCAGGCAAAGGCGAGCGTCCTTGAGCTTGTTGCGTCGCCGTGCTCCCAGGGTGGCGTTGAGGCAGGTCACCTCCAGGTCGTAAAGCCCGTAGCGGATCGCTGCGGCTTCAGCGGCCAGCGCAGGAGCGATGGTGCGGCCGTACTCCTCCAACACCCGCAACGCCTCCTGCACCCGGGCGCAGTTGGCCGCCACCACATGGTCGGGGCTGTGGCGATCGAGTTGGGCCGGATGCTCTAGTCCAGCGCCGGTGTCGGTGCTGGTGGAGCGGGCCTGCTTGTAGCTGTCGTGATGCAGTCGCCCCAGCCGTTGACGCCAGTCCTTGAGGCGCACCACCAGATCCTGTTGCTCCAGCCCGAAGCGGCACCAGTCCTCAACCACCCTCAGGCCTTCCCGGGCACGGTCGAGGTTGGCGTCGATCAGGCGTGCCACCCGTGGATCCAGGGATGCATCGCTTGGGTTTGGATTCATGGCACCCTGTGGGCAACGGTTTCGGCGTCGGTCATGGAGAACGGTGGTTCTGAGAGCACCATGCACGTTCTGGTCTGGGGAATCGTCCTTCTCGGCGGCATCGGCGTGTTCATTGTCTGGGGGCTAGTGAATGCCTATCCGACCGCGGCCTGAGAACCGGTCTGAAGGATCGCGCGGGCCTGGGCTGCGTCGCGACCGATTTGGCTGCTGAGCTCCTCGAGTCCACTGAATTTGGTCTGGCCGCGCAAGCGCTGCACCGGTTCAACACTCAGCTGCCGGCCCTCCAGCTCCAGGCTCTGATCCAGCAGGTGCACCTCCACGGCGGAGGGAGATGTGGGATCGATCGTGGGTTGGGGCCCGAGGTTCATCACAGCTGGCAGACGATCGCCATCCCCATCCAGTTGGGCCCAGGCGGCGTAGACGCCAAGGCCTGGCAAGGCCTTTCGCCCATCCACCTGGAGATTGGCGGTGGGCCAGCCCAGTTCACGGCCCAGGCCTCGGCCCCGCACCACCCGTCCCTGAAAGCGGTAGGCCCGGCCCAGCAAGGCTTTGGCGGTCGCTAGATCCCCTTGATCGAGGGCCGCGCGGATGCGGCTGCTGCTCATCCGACCCCCTTGGTCTTCAACGATGGGCACCACCATTACCTCAACGCCGCTTCGAGCCGCCAGCCGCTCCAGCATCTCGGCGTCACCGCGCCGCTGATGACCGAAGCGGAAGTTGGTGCCAACGGCAATGCGCCGTGCCTGAAGCGTGTTCAGCAGCACGTTGGTGACGAAGTCTTCGGCACTCAGCTGAGCCAGCTCGCGGGTGAAGGGCACCAGCACGAGCTGTTGGATCCCCAGCGGTTCCAGCAGAGCGAGTTTTTCGCTGGGTAGATCCAACCTCAGGCGTGCCTCCCCGAACAACACCTCACGAGGATGGGGCCAGAAGCTCACCACCGAGGCAACGGCCTCCTTCGGGCGGTTCTGAATGGCCTCAGCGATCACGCGGCGGTGGCCGGCATGCAGGCCATCGAAGCTTCCCAGCGCCAGGGCAGTGGGCCGACGGGCCTCCTCTGGAGAACAGAGCGGGATCAAGGAGGTGCAGAAGGTGCGCTTTGGTGGCAAGTTTGAACGACAGAGCACCAGGGCATGGCCGACCGCCTCGATTTCCAGAAGTTGTCGTTCGGCGTGCGTCGGATGGGATGGATCCGGTTCTGGATCCAGGTGGTCCTCGGCATCGTTGTGGTGGGTGTGTTGCTGTTCAACAACATCGGCGGCAGCCTGGCCCGCAACTCCGAACGCGCTGTGGGCTTGGGGCCTGGCTTGTCGCTCACGTCCCTGGCCTTTCTCGTGCTGCTGTTCAGCCTCTGGCAGGGCTGGCTGATCGTGCGGACCGGTCGGGCGATCGATAGTGCGGCCCGTCCCAGTCGGGGCGAGGTGGCGCGGCTGATCAAACGGGGGCTGTTGGCGGATCTCCTGGGCCTCACCTTCGCCACCATCGGCTATCAGGCCCTCGCCGGCAGCCTGTTCGTGCAGGCCTCGATGCAGACTCCCGGCATTGCCATCGGCGGCCGCGGCATGGCCGACAACCTGGCGATCACCTCCCTGGAAATGCTGTCCGTGCTCAGCAACACCCAGGTGCTGTTCGCCCACCTGATCGGGGTGTTGTTCTCCCTCTGGTTGCTGCAGCGGGTTTACCGCACCAGTTGATCCTTGAGCTTGAGCTGCGGCAGTCCGCTGAGGGGGCCCCGCCAGAACAGGTCGGGCTGGATTGGCGTGAGTGAGGGGGAATTGGCATGGATCTGGGCCACATCACTGGGCCAGTCCCGGGGGCCTTCACCGGCTGATTCCAGATCCTGAACGGCTTCTCCGGCCAGCCAGTAGTAGGCGCGGCCACGGGGGTCTTCCCGACGGCTGAATTGCTCGTCGTAGCGCCGGATCGAGAGACGGGTCCAGCGCAATGCCCCCATCTCCTCCCTGGTACAGGGGGGGATGTTGAGGTTGAGCAGCAGGTTGTCGGGCCACTGGTCGGCGATGGCCTGTTCACTCACCTCCAGGGCAAGATCGGCGGCCGCCTGGAACTGACGCCACTGGAAGCAGGCGCTGCTTACTGCCAGGGAACGAATGCCCTCAAGGGTGCCTTCCATCGCTGCCGCAACGGTGCCGGAGCAGAACACATCGGTTCCCAGGTTGGGGCCGTGATTGATGCCGGAGAGCACCAGGTCTGGCTTCTCCTTCACCAGTTCGAACAGGGCCAGCTTCATGCAGTCGGCGGGGGTGCCACTGCAGGCCCAGGCGGTGACCCCTGGGGCGAACAGTTCATCGGCCCGTTCGGCGCGGATGGGGGTCTGCAGGGTGAGGCCATGGCCTGTGGCCGACCGTTCCTGATCCGGGCAGACCACCGTCACCTGATGGCCGCGGGCTGCCGCTGCGGCGGCCAGGGTTCGGATGCCGTCGGCGAAGACCCCGTCGTCATTGCTGATCAGGATCCGCAGCGGGGCCATGGGGTCAATTGCACTGAGGTGAACCTAAGCGGCACGGCTGCTTACAGTCGGCAGCTGTCTGTTCCATCCCTGTGAGCGCACCGGTCACCCTGCAGCAGCTCACCGATCAACTCGATGCCCTCGAGCAGCAGGCCGCGGCGGAGATCGCTGAGGCGGCCGACGCCGCTGCGCTCGAGCAACTGCGGGTCGGGCTGCTGGGCAAGAAGGGCCGCATTTCCGGTGTGCTCGGGGCGATGGGCAAGTTGCCCGGTCAGGAGCGTCCCCTGGTGGGTCAGCGCGCCAACGTCCTGAAAACGCAGGTGCAGTCGCTGTTGGGAGAGCGGCTTCAGGCCGTGAAGCAGGCGGCCATGGCGGAGCGCATCGCCAGGGAAAGCCTCGATGTCACCGCTCCGGCGTCCGGGGTTCCGATGGGGCATCGCCATCCCCTGATCACCACCACCGAAGAGATCGTCGATCTGTTCCTGGGCCTCGGCTACAGCGTGGCCGAGGGGCCTGAGGTGGAGCGGGACCATTACAACTTCACCGCTCTGAACATCCCCGAGGACCATCCGGCCCGGGACATGCAGGACACCTTCTATCTCGGGGGTGACTTGCTGATGCGGACCCACACCTCCCCGGTGCAGATTCGACACCTCGAAGAGAACCCGCCGCCGGTGCGGATCGTGGCTCCCGGACGGGTGTATCGCCGTGATGCCGTTGATGCCACCCACTCGCCGGTGTTCCACCAGGTGGAGGTGCTGGCCATTGATGAAGGGCTCGATTTCAGCCACCTGCGGGGCACGGTGATGGCCTTCCTCAAGGCTTTCTTCGGTGACCTGCCGGTGCGTTTCCGGGCCAGTTATTTCCCCTTCACCGAGCCCTCCGCCGAGGTGGATGTGCAGTGGCGCGGCCGCTGGCTGGAGGTGATGGGCTGCGGCATGGTGGATCCCGCCGTGCTGGAAGGGCTGGGCCTCGATCCGGAGCGCTACAGCGGTTTTGCCGCGGGCCTTGGGGTGGAGCGCTTCTGCATGGTGCGCCATGGCATAGACGACATCCGCCGGCTGTACACCAGCGATCTGCGCTTCCTCGAGCAGTTCTGATCGGGAACCTTCGTAACTGAGCGGCGTTCTGTTCTCGCGCGTCCCATAGGCTGAGGCTGACCTCTACCCGTCGTGGATCAGTGCCCCGGATCGGACTGATCGTCAATGACGGCAAGCCGCTGGCGGTGCAGACGGCGGACACGATTCAGCAGCGCCTGGAGGCTGCCGGCTATGCCGTGGAGCGGGCCAGCAGTTCCGGGGGCATGGTGGGCTTTGCCAACCCCGATCAGCACCTGCGCCTGCGCGGCTACAGCGCCTGTGTGCCCAAGGGCTTCGATCAATCGATGGTGTTGGCCATCGTGCTGGGGGGTGACGGCACAGTGCTTTCCGCCGCGCGGCAGACCGCCCCAGTGGGGATTCCGATTCTCACGATCAATACCGGCCACCTGGGATTTCTGGCCGAGGCCTATCTCGATGATCTGGATCGCGCCCTCGATGTGGTGCTCACCCAGCAATGGACGATCGAGGAACGCAGCAACCTCGTGGTGAGCGTGATGCGGGGTGATCAGCGCCGCTGGGAGGCGCTGTCCCTCAACGAGATGGCCCTGCACCGTGAGCCGCTCACGAGCATGTGCCACTTCGAGATCGCCATCGGCCGCCACGCCCCGGTGGACATCGCCGCCGATGGTGTAATCCTCTCCACGCCGACGGGTTCGACGGCCTACGCCCTCAGCTCCGGTGGGCCGGTGATCACTTCGGATTGTCCGGTGCTGCAACTCACCCCGATCGCGCCCCATTCCCTGGCCTCCCGCGCCCTGGTGTTCAGCGACCGTGAACCCGTCACGGTTTTTCCAGCCACGCCGGAGCGGCTGATGATGGTGGTGGACGGCAGTGCCGGTTGCTACGTCTGGCCGGAAGATCGGGTGCTGATCCGCCGCAGCGATCACCCGGTGCGCTTTGTGCGCCTCGCCGACCATGAGTTCTTCCAGGTGCTGCGCAACAAATTGGGTTGGGGCCTGCCCCACATCGCCAAGCCCGAGCGGGAATGAACCCTGATCCCCTGTTGCTGTTGGCAGGCCCTTCGGCGGTGTCGCTGGCGCCCCGTCTGGCTGCATCGGGCTACGCCACGCTCGATTGGCTCAGTGCCGGGCCATCGGCCCATGCCCCTGAACCGGGTGAATCTCCAGTGGCCGCTGTGCTGGCGGCCGATCAGGCCGCCTTGATTCAAGACCTGCGCAGCCGTTTCGGGGCCATGCCGATCCTGTTGGATCTGGAACGCGACAGCGTTGAGGCCCGCGCCGCCTGCCTGGGAAGCGGTGCCGATGATTTCTGGCTCTCGGAGATCGGGCCCAGCGATCTGTTGTTGCGTCTGCGCCTGCACCGCACGATTCAACAGCGCTCGGGGCAGCGACCGGCGCTGCTTGAGCTGGACGATCTCAGTGTCGATCCCGCCAACCGAACGGTGCGGCGGGGAGACCGTGTGGTGGCGTTGACGGCCCGGGAATTCATGCTGTTGCAGGTGCTCTTGCGGCGGCGCGGCCAGGTGTTGAGCCGCGAGCTGCTGCTTCAGGAGGTGTGGCAGGGCGAGCGTTCCAGCAGCAATGTTGTGGAGGTGTACGTGCGCTATCTCCGCCAGAAGCTGGAGGCCGGTGGAGAACGCCGTTTGCTGCACACCGTGCGCGGCCGGGGCTATTGCCTCGGGCAGGTGTTGCCCGAGGCTTGAGCGGCCATGGATGCTCTGCCCCCTGAGTCACCGCCGCAATGGCTGCCGGTTGAGGCCCGCTGGTGCGTGGCCCAGCAGCGTTGCATTGATCTCGAGGTGGCCCGCAGTCCGGAGCAGCAGCGGCTGGGCTTGATGCAGAGGCCGGCTCTGCCGCCCTTGCGCGGGATGTGGTTTCCCTTTGCCACCCCCCAGCCGCAGCGCTTCTGGATGTTCAACACCCTTGCGCCATTGGACATGATCTTTGTGCGCGATGGGCGGGTGCTCGATCTAGTGCCTGCCGTTCCCACCTGTGCTGCCCTGCCTTGCCGCTCCTACGCCGCCGATGCCGATGGCAATGGACGGGCTGATTTCGTTGATGCGGTGATTGAGATCGGTGCCGGTGAGGCGCAGCGGCTTGGCATTGGCATCGGCGATCCGGTTCGGATCAACCCGCTCAAGTCTTCCCCGTGAAGCCGGCTTGAGCCGGCTTCGTTCCCGTCACGATCAAGGTGGGGTTCATTGGAGCCAGGCGGGTGCCATCCCCCAGCGGTTGTCCCCGCCAGGCCTGCATTTGCTGCACGCGCACGGCTAATCCAGCGTTCTCGAGCAGTGGCCGAACGCTGGCCAAGGCCTCGATGCTCGCCAGGGGGATCACCACAACACCGCCACACCGCAGCCGCGTCAGCACCTCCTGCAGCAGGCGCTCCCGTTGGGCGCCCCCGCCCCCGAGCAGAACCCGGTCGGGCTGGCTGAGCTGGCTCGGGAGCCCGCCGTTCAGCACCGTGTTGGCGTCGGCCTCCAGCACCGCCGCAGGGCTGACGCCGAGCCGTTGTGCATTGCGTTGAATCAGTTGCGCGCCACCGGCGCGGCGTTCCACCGCCAGCAGTTGCAGCCCTGGGCGCAAGCGCAGTGCCTCGAGACCAACGCTGCCGGTGCCGGCCCCCAGATCCCAGAGCACGCCCTGTGGCGGCAAGGCGAGTTCGGCCAGCAGTTGGATGCGCACCTCCCGCTTGGTCATTAATCCGGGGTGATCGCTGTGCTGCAGGTAGAGCCCGTCATCGAGCCCGAACAACGGCAGCTGATGCGGATCCGGTGCGGGGGGTTCGCGGGCGATCAGCAGTGCAATCAGCAGCGGCTGCAGATCTGTTGGTAGTGCGGCGTGTGGGGCGATCAGCTGCACCCGTTCATCGGGGTGGCCGAGGTTTTCGCAGAGCCACAGGTCTGTGCTGGCCTCCAGGCCGCTGCTGCGCAATATTTGCTGCACGGTAATGGCGCCCCCCTGGTTCGGATCCGTCAGCACCGCCAGGGCTGCGGGTCGCTTCTGCAGGGTGCTGGCCAGGATTTCGGGGTCCCGTCCGTGCAGGCTCACCCAGTCGGCGTCCTGCCAGGGGCGCCCGATGCAGGAGAAGGCCAGCTGCAGCGATGTGGGGGCGGGATGAAACCGTAGCCGCTCTGCCCCGATGCGGTCGCAAAGGATGCGTCCCAGGCCGAACCAGAGCGGATCGCCGCTGGCCAGCACCACCACAGCTTGATCAGCAGGCCTGGATTGCAGGCTGTCCACCAGAGCCCGCGGGTCATCGCTGCTGATCAGCTCGGGCTTGGCGTCCCCCAGCCAGTCCTGCAGAGCAGCTTGCAACCGCTGCGGTGCTGCAATCACGGCCGCCGCCCGCAGCAATGTCTGCTGTGGAGCGGGCAACGAGGCGGGTGCCCCGGCGTCGGTGCCGATCACATCGATCATCCCGTCATTCTGGTGTGAGGGTTTGTGGGGCCATGGCAGGGGGTGATCTGCTGGTGGATCGCTTGGTGGCCGGGGGGTTCCTGCGCCCTGCGGTGCTGCTTCGAGGCTTGCAGCTGCGTCGCCCGGCCCTCTCCTGCTGGAGGGTGGGCCTTTTGATGGGACTCAGTGGCCTGCTGGCGGAGCCCCTGGCTTGGCTGCAGTCGTGGCTGTGGGCTCGCCGCTTGCGGAAGGCTGAACTGCCGGACGATCCGATTGTGGTGATTGGTCACTGGCGCAGTGGCACTACGTATCTGCGTCAGTTGCTGGCCTGTGACCCCACGCTGGCCACGGCGCGCAATTCGCTCACCACGGCGCCGCAGGTGGCCTTGCTGCTCAAACCCTGGATTCGCTGGGCACTCCAAGCGTGGATGACGCGGAAGCGGCCGATCGACGCGGTGCCCTGGGGTCCGAATGACCCCCAGGAGGATGAGCTCGGTCTGGCCCGACTCAGCATCGACACCAACATGGCGGGCATGGCCTTCCCCCTGGCCTATTCCTGGTTTTTCCGGCGCAACGTTCTGGGTTCCTCCGCTGCCTTCGAGCGGCAGTGGCTGCACTTCACCAAGCTCACCTGGCTCCATGACGGGCATGGGAAGGCGGGACTTCTTATCAAGAACAGCGCTCATTCCGCCCGGGTGGAGTTGGTGCTGCGCCACTTCCCCAGGGCGCGCTTTGTGCTCCTGCGGCGTGATCGGCAGGATTCCATCCGCTCGCTGGTTCAGGTGAAGCAGCGGTTGGGTTCACTGGTGGGGCTTCAGCCCCTGCCCGATGCCGTCACCCAGGTGGAGGAAACGGTGGCTGCCCATCGCAAGCTGCTTGAGGCCTTCGAGGCGTCTCGGCACCGGATTCCTGCGGGGCAGTTGGTTGAATTGCCTTATCAGGAGTTGATCCGCCACCCCCTCGCTGCGCTGAAACGGATCTATGACGAACTCGGGCTCAGCAGCTGGCCAGTGGCGCAGGCCCCGCTGCAGGCTCGGATTGCCCAGGCCCGCAGCTACACCGCTGATCCGGTGCCCCTGCCCTTGGCGGCGGAACAGCGCCTGAACGACCTGATGGAGGAGGCATGACCCCAGCCCACGATCGTCGCCAACGCTTGCACGAGCTTGTGATTGCCTTGATTGCTCAGCAGGACGATCTGCCCCTGCTCGATCCCGAGCAGCCCGACCTGGAGGGGACGGCCCCTGGCCGTTGGCTGGATCAGAACCGCCGCAGCCTGCATCGCTACCAAGCCTTGGTCCGCACGGCGGTCACCTTGGATGCCCTGCTGGATGCCGAAGACAATCCCTCAACACTGTCTGCAGGTTGATGTCTGCAGGCTGATCGCAACGGCTGGCTGATCGCGTCAAACCTGGCAATCTGGGGCGACTCTCGGCCCCTGCATGGCTTCGTTCGGTTGGTCCGCTCTGGACTCCCTGCTGGGTCGCGGCAAGCAAGCCAAGGGCTGGCAGCCACCGGAGGCCTCCTGGAGCCGACCCTTTGGCCTGGGCTGGGATAAGCCCTACACGGTTCGCTATGCCAGCAACCTCGACGACGGCTCCAACCACGGCATGCCGCTGGGGGGCTTCGGAGCTGGCTGCTTCGGGCGGGCGCCCGACGGCAACATCAACCTCTGGCACCTCGATGGCGGCGAGCACTGGTTTGGGGTGCTGCCCGATTGCCAGTTCGCTCTGTTTGAAGGGAATGGTCGCGGCAAGCGCGCCCACGCCCTGGCAGTTCAGCCGGATCGGGATGCCTCGCGGCCGGAGGCTGGCCAGCCGCTGAAGGCTTGGGAGTGGTACCCGGCCAGTACGTCGGCTCGCAGTACCGGCACCTATTCCGCCCGTTATCCCCTCAGCTGGACCAGCTATGAGGGCGTGTATGACGCCGAGGTGCGTTGTGAGGCCTTCAGCCCGATCTTGCCGGGTGATTACAAGCGCACCAGCTACCCGGTGGCGGTGTTCGTCTGGACGCTGCGCAATCCCACGGATCAGCCTCTTGATTTGTCATTGCTGCTGAGTTGGCGCAACACCACAGGCTGGTTCACCAACACCGATGCCTCGGCGGAGGTTCACTTCCGCGATGACGGCAGCCCCGAGCACAACTACGCCCCGGCCATCGGCAGCACCACCGGCCAGCGCAACCGTTGCATTGACGATGGCTCCCTCAAGGGAGTGGTGCTGGAGGGCAACGTCTCCAACCCCGTTGCCGAAGGTGAGGGCCAGTGGTGCATTGCCACAGCCGAGCAGCCCGGGGTCACGATCCAGCGCTGCAGTCGTTGGAATCCCAGCGGTGATGGGCGTGAGCTGTGGGACAGCTTCAGTGCTGATGGCTCTATCCCTGAAAGCAACAACGACCGAAGCAGTGGATCCGACGATCCCCTCAGTGCGGCGCTGGCGGTGCAGTGTCAGCTGGCCCCCGGACAGAGCATTGAGATTCCGCTGGTGATCAGCTGGGATCTGCCTGTGACGGCTTTTGCCACCGGCAGCCAGGCGCTGCGCCGCTACACCGATTTCTTTGCTGCTGATGCCAACCAGGCGGTTGCCATTGCCGCTGAAGCGCTGCGTGACTGGCGCAGTTGGCGACAGCAGATCGAGGCCTGGCAGCAGCCGGTGCTGCAACGCCAGGACCTGCCGGAACCGCTGCGGATGGCCCTGTTCAATGAGCTCTACGACCTCTGCAGTGGCGGCAGTCTCTGGAGTGCGGCATCACCGGAGGATCCCTACGGTCGTTTCGGCGTTCTCGAGTGCCTCGACTACGCCTGGTACGAAAGTCTTGACGTTCGTCTCTACGGATCCCTGGCCCTGCTGCAGCTCTGGCCGGAACTCGACAAGGCCGTGCTGCGTAGCTTTGCCCGGGCGATTCCAGCCGCAGATGCCACCCAGCGCCCAATCGGTTGGTATTTCACCCAGGGCAAGGGCCGGGTGGAAGCTGACCGCAAGGTGAAAGGAGCCACCCCCCACGACCTGGGGGCTCCCAACGAGATCCCCTGGGATGCGACCAACTACACCGCCTATCAAGACTGCAACCTCTGGAAGGACCTCGGCAGCGACTTTGTGCTGCAGGTGTGGCGCACGTTCAAGCTCGCCCCCAGTGGTGAAGACATCCGCTTCCTCGCTGATTGCTGGCCGGCGGCCGTGGAGGCGCTGCGCTACCTCAAGACGTTCGACGTGAACAACGACGGCCTGCCCGACAACGGCGGTGCTCCGGATCAGACCTTCGACGACTGGCCCCTCAAAGGGGTGAGTGCCTACTGCGGTGCCCTCTGGATTGCTGCGCTTGAGGCTGCCCTGGCCATTGCCCAGACGCTTCAGCTCAGCACCGGGCTCGATACCTCCGCTGAACAACGGGAATTCAGCGGTTGGCTGGAGCAATCCCGGGGCAATTTCGACAAGCTGCTCTGGAACGGCGAGTACTACGACATTGATGCCGAGAGCGGCACGCCGGTGGTGATGGCCGATCAGCTCTGCGGCGATTTCTACGCACGGCTCCTGGGTCTGCCGCCGGTGGTGAGTGATGCCAACAGCCGCAGCACCTTGAAGGCGGTGAAGGAGGCCTGCTTCGAGGCTTTCGATGGTGGATCCCTCGGTGTGGCCAACGGCCTGCGCCGCGATGGCACGCCTTTGGATCCCAATGGCACCCACCCGCTCGAGGTCTGGACGGGGATCAACTTCGGGATCGCCAGCTACTACCGCCTGATGGGAGACAAGCAGACGGCGCAAGCGATCTGCTCAGCGGTTGTCGAGCAGGTGTATTCCGGTGGTCTGCAGTTCCGCACCCCTGAGGCGATCACTGCGGTGAACACATTCAGGGCCTGTCACTACCTCAGGGCCATGGCCATCTGGGGGCTCTGGGCCACGGAGACCGACTGGACGCTCATCCCCGGAGCGGATGCCCGTTGAAGCGTGGCGCTGGGGGATTCACCGAACTGGTTGCGGTAATCCCTGGCGAAGTGATTGCGGCTCTGGAAGCCGTAATTGCAGGCAATTTCATGCACGGTGCTGCCGCCAATGGTCTGCTGCACCTCCGGGGAGCTGAGGGGCATCACCCCCAGGTCGTCGGTTGCCCTGAAGAAGCAGGTCTTGATTGGTCTGGATGGATAAAACCGGCAGCTGCCGTGAACCACCCAGCTGCAAGCTCCCTTTGAGCCGGCCCCGGCTCAATTGGGCGACATCCATCTCGAAGCCCACCGCCTGCAGGCTCTTGTTGAGGCCCGGAGCAGAGTGAAATGCAACCTCCAGGGGTTGATTGTTGGCGTGAATCGCCTTCTGTGCAGGTTTGTTGTGAGAATTCACTCACTCACCTCCTGCCCATGCGCCGTTTGCTCTGCTGTTTGTTGGCTGCTCTGGGGCTGCTGCTGCTCACGCCGGGTACGGCCTGGGCCCAGGTTCACCAGCATGAGAACGAGGATGGCGTCGCCATGGTCCGTTCGCTGGAGAGCCTGCGGGACCTCGATTACGACAGCTGGCAGGCGGTGGCCTACCGCGAAGGCCCTCCCGGCCAGCCGGTGGTGCTGCGCGTGGTGGGCTACCCCGGAAAACTGCGGCTCGATCATCCGGTGAGCCTCCAGGTGTTGGCGGGTCGGCGCGAATGGCAGCTGGACGACATCACCCTGGCCAATCCGGTGCTGGCCACCGATGGCCGTGACGCAGCGGCTGAATTTGCCCTCGATCCTCTGCTGGACGATCTCAGCAACAACCGACCGCTGCGTCTGGCGTTGCCGGGTGTCTTCACCGAGTTGCCGATCCCTCCCTACGTCGTCGGTGAATGGCGCTCCCTGCAGGAGCTGCCCCTCAGCTGATGTGGGAGCTCTGGATGCGGCGGGCCCTGGCCCTGGCCGCCCTTGCTGAAGGTCGTACCAGCCCCAACCCCCTCGTAGGGGCCCTGGTTCTTGATCGCGAAGGGCGCCTTGCGGGCGAAGGCTTTCATGCGCGGGCCGGAGATGCCCATGCTGAGGTGGGTGCCTTGCGGCAAGCCGGTGATGCGGCCCGGGGCGGAACCCTTGTGGTCACCCTTGAACCCTGCTGCCACCACGGCCGCACGCCCCCCTGCAGTGAGGCGGTGCTGCGCGCGGGCATTCGCCGCGTCGTGATTGCTCTGGAGGATCCCGATCCCCGGGTGGATGGGGGCGGTATCCGTCAGCTGAGGCAGGCGGGGCTGGAGGTGATCAGTGGTGTGCTGCGCGAGGAGGCCCGACAGCAGAACCGGGCCTTTCTGCACCGCGTTCGCACCGGCCGCCCGTTCGGGGTTCTGAAGTGGGCCATGAGCCTGGATGGCCGCACCGCTTTGCCCAATGGCGCCAGCCAATGGATCAGCGGTTCACCCTCCCGCGATTGGGTGCATCGGCTGCGCAGCGGCATGGATGCCGTGGTGGTTGGGGGCGGCACGGTTCGCGGCGATGATCCGCTGCTCACCAGCAGGGGCCGGCGTTCACCGGAACCGCTGCGGGTGGTGCTGAGCCGCAGTTTGGATCTGCCGGATCAGGCCCAGCTCTGGGACACCACCATTGCGTCGACCCTGGTGGCCCATGGTCCTGATGCCGATCCCCAACATCTGCCGGTCGGCCCTGAGGGGCTTGCGCTCTCGGCCTGTGAACCGCAGCAGTTGATGGAGGCCCTGGCGGAACGGGGGTGCAACCAGGTGCTTTGGGAATGCGGCCCTGAGCTGGCAGCCGCGGCGATCCGGCAGGGCTGCGTGCAGGAGATTGCAGCGGTGGTGGCTCCGAAGCTGATGGGGGGTACGGCGGCCCGCACCCCCCTTGGAGATCTGAACTTCAGCGCTATGGATCAAGTGCTGCAGGGGCAGTGGCATCAGAGCGAGCCCATGGGCAACGACTGGTTGTTGCGTTGGCGCAGCGGCAGCTGAGCTCAGCGCTCCCGGCTTTGCCGATCGAGGCTGCTGGCGAAGCGGCCGATCAGCACCCCCATCACTGCAGCGAGGTAGAGCGGTCCGGCAACGCTGGTGGCCACACTCACCATCCGTGACAGGGGAAGCATCGGGCTGATGTCCCCGAAGCCGACGGTGGTGAGGCAGACGAAGGCGTAGTAGTTGATGGTCGAAAACAGGCGGGCGCTGGCCAGAACACTCGAATCGCCGATGTTGGCCATCTCCAGGGGTTGGAAGCTGCCCGGCTGGATGGTTTCCAGGGCGCTCATCACCAGGCCGGCGGCGAGTCCGATGTGCAGGTATCCCGCAGTGGCACCCATCAGCAGCGCCTCGGTGACGCGCTTGGTGCTGGCGAAGCGGGTCACCAGGCGGATCACGCTCCAGCCCACCAGCACGCTCCAACTCAGGGCCAGCGGCATGCCGCTGTAGATCAGCTCCAGGGGCGTGAGCAGCCAGAGCCACATGGTCACCACGGCCATCAGCCCCAGACCCCGATACAGCGCATCACTCCAGTTCGGAGCGATGCTGCTCACCACCATCACCTGGGTGAGCAGCAAGGCAATCAGGCTGTAGCCGATGTAGGTCGCCCACACCAAGCGGGGAAAGGCGAAGCCCACGGTGGCAATCACAGTGCAGAGCAGCAGCAGCTTCAGCTGGGTGTCATCCCGCCGCAGGAGCCGCTGAACCAGTCCCACCAGCACCTTGGCCACTGTCGCTACACCCAGGTTCGGCAGTGAGCTGCGGCTGTCAAGCCTTGCTCAATCGAGCAAGGAGAGCTGCTGGTGCTTGTTGGCGGGGGCCGCTGGCTTGAGCGCTCTGCAGTCCCATGGCTCCGCTGGCGCTGGCGTGAGCATCGGCTCGAGGGCGCGTCGGTGAGCTCCATCACCCGGTTCCAGCCAGATGCTCTCCAATCCCTCGGGAATGATCACCGGCATCCGATCGTGCAATGGGGCCACCAGGCTGTTGGGCTGCGTCGTGATCACGCAGCAGGTCTCCACTTCACTGCCATCGGGGCCGATCCAGCGGTCCCAGACACCGGCCAGCCAGAACAGCTGCCGGTCTTTGCGCTGGATCAGATGCCCCTTTTCAAAAAAACCTGTGCTGGGCAGAAGGCAGCGGTGATGACGCCATGGCCCGCGAAAGGAGGCTTTCTCCGAGATGGTTTCGGCGCGGGCATTGATCGGTCGCAGCGCCTGCAGCGGGTCCTTGACCCAGCCCGGCAGGAGGCCCCAGAGCATGTGGGAGAGATGGTCTTCACCGTGCTCACGCCGTACCGCCAGCACCGGTTCGTGGGGGCGGATCAGCTCGCGGGGGGCGTAATGCTCCAGCCAGGCGCTGTCGTCTGGCCGCAACCAGCTGCGCAGCAGCTGCTGCAATTCCGCGCGAGGCGTGTCGAGGCAATAGCGACCACACATGGACAGAAGCTAGGCGCCGTTCGGTTCTCACACCCGTTGATTGCCAGAGATCCCTCGTAGCGTGTCGGGACTCTCAGGCCATCCATGCCGATCCGCCAGGACGACAACCAGCCGAACCGTCGCTTCGGGATCATCAACCTGGTGCTGATTGGCTTCGGGGTTTTGCTGCTGGCCAGCAGCTTCCTCCCCAGCAATGGCATGCAGCAGGTGCCGCGGGTGCCCTACTCCCTGTTCATCGACCAGGTGAATGACGGTGCGGTGAAGCGGGCCTTCATCACGCAAGACCAGATTCGCTACGAGCTGAGCGATCCCGAGGAGGGAACGCCTCCCGTGCTGGCCACCACGCCGATCTTCGACATGGATCTGCCCCAACGCCTCGAGACCAAGGGCGTTGAGTTCGCGGCAGCTCCCCCGAAGAAGCCGAACATCTTCACCACCATCCTCAGCTGGGTGGTGCCGCCCCTGATCTTCATCCTGGTGCTGCAGTTCTTTGCTCGCCGCTCGATGGGCGGTGGTGCTCAGGGGGCGTTGAGCTTCACCAAGAGCAAGGCCAAGGTGTACGTGCCCGATGAGGAGTCGCGGATCACTTTCGCCGATGTGGCGGGCGTGGATGAGGCGAAGCAGGAACTCACAGAGATTGTCGACTTTCTCAAGCGCCCTGAGCGCTATGCCGAGATCGGTGCGCGCATTCCTAAAGGTGTGCTGCTGGTCGGCCCTCCCGGCACCGGTAAGACCTTGCTGTCCAAGGCCGTGGCCGGCGAAGCCGAGGTGCCCTTCTTCATCATTTCCGGCTCGGAGTTCGTGGAACTCTTCGTTGGTGCCGGTGCCGCTCGCGTGCGCGACCTGTTTGAAGAAGCAAAGAAAAAAGCGCCCTGCATCATTTTCATCGACGAACTGGACGCCATTGGCAAGAGCCGTTCGGGCTCTATGGGCGTTGTCGGCGGCAACGACGAACGGGAGCAGACCCTCAACCAGCTGCTTACCGAGATGGATGGCTTCACCGCCCAGGACAAGCCGGTGATCGTTCTGGCGGCCACCAACCAGCCCGAGGTGCTCGATGCAGCCCTGCTGCGTCCAGGCCGTTTCGACCGGCAAGTGCTGGTGGACCGTCCAGACCTCTCCGGCCGCAAGACCATCCTCGAGATCTACGCCAAGAAGGTGAAGCTGGCTGCAGGTGTTGACCTCGACAGCGTCGCTCAGGCCACCAGTGGTTTTGCCGGCGCTGATCTCGCCAACCTGGTGAATGAAGCTGCTCTGCTCGCAGCGCGTGCCCAGCGCACCAGCGTTGAGCAGCAGGACCTCGGTGAAGCGATCGAGCGGGTTGTGGCCGGTTTGGAGAAGAAGAGCCGCGTTCTTCAGGACGATGAAAAGAAGGTGGTGGCGTATCACGAGGTGGGCCACGCGATCGTGGGCCACCTCATGCCTGGCGGCAGCAAGGTGGCCAAGATCTCGATCGTGCCCCGTGGCATGAGCGCCCTGGGCTACACCCTGCAGCTGCCCACCGAAGAGCGCTTCCTCAATTCCAAGGAGGAACTTCAGGGCCAGATCGCCACGCTTCTGGGTGGTCGCTCCGCTGAGGAGATCGTCTTCGGCAAGATCACCACGGGTGCTGCCAACGATCTGCAGCGGGCCACCGATCTGGCTGAGCAGATGGTGGGCACCTACGGCATGAGCGACACCCTCGGGCCCTTGGCCTACGACAAGCAGGGCGGTGGCCGTTTCCTTGGTGGAGGCAACAACCCACGCCGCTCGGTGAGTGATGCCACGGCTCAGGCCATTGATAAGGAAGTCCGCGGGCTGGTGGACCAGGCCCACGACGACGCCCTCGCAATCCTGCGGGAGAACATGGCGCTGCTCGAGACGATCGCCCAGAAGATCCTCGAGAAAGAGGTGATCGAGGGGGATGACCTCAAGCAGATGCTCGAGGCGAGTGTGCTGCCGTCCGGTGTGACCGCTTGACGGCAGCGGGCCTCATCCCCGATAACAGTCCTTTGAACCGTCGCGATGGCTACCGCTTCTGCGGGCGTTGCTGCTGTCCTCTCTCCGCTGTGTGGACGTGACTTCCTTTCCTCAGCGGATTGTTCCGCCGAGGAAACAGCAGCGTTGCTGGATCTGGCTGCACAACTGAAGAGCGGCGATCGTCGGATAGATCTGGGCAACCGTGTGCTGGGTCTGATCTTCAGCAAGGCCTCCACCCGAACCCGTGTGAGTTTTCAGGTGGCCATGGCCCGTCTCGGCGGCCAAACGGTGGATCTCAATCCTTCCGTCACCCAGCTGGGCCGCGGCGAGCCGCTGGAAGACACGGCCCGGGTTCTGAGCCGTTACTGCGATGTGCTGGCGATTCGCACCTTCGCCCAGCAGGAACTGGTGGACTACGCCCATTGGGCCTCGGTGCCGGTGATCAATGCCCTCACCGATCTGGAGCATCCCTGTCAGGCCCTGGCCGACTTCCTCACCATGCAGGAAGCCCATGGCGCCCTTCCTGGTCAGACCCTGGCCTATGTGGGCGACGGCAACAACGTGGCCCACTCCCTGATGCTCTGCGGCGCTCTGCTGGGGGTTAATGTGCGGATCGGCTGCCCCGAGGGCTTCGAGCCCTTGCCGGGCGTGCTTGAGCAAGCCCAATCTTTGGCACAGCACGGTGCCTCGATTGAGGTGGTGACTGACCCTCGTGAGGCGGTGGCGGGTGCCCAGGCCGTTTACACCGACGTTTGGGCCTCCATGGGCCAGGAAGCCGAACAGGCGCAGCGGGAGCAGGCCTTTGCAGGGTTCTGTGTGGATCAAGCCCTGATGGAGCAGGCGGCAGCCGATGCGATCGTTCTGCACTGCCTGCCGGCCCACCGCGGTGAGGAGATCAGCGCCGAGGTGATGGAGGGCACGGCGAGCCGCATCTTTGATCAGGCCGAAAACCGTCTGCATGCCCAGCAGGCTCTGTTGGCGGCGTTGATGGGTGGGCTGTGACGGTGATCCACCGCTGGTTGGTGCCGTTGATCGTCACCGCCCATGCGGTGGCAGCGTCAGCGGATCAGGCCACCGACAAACAACAGCAGAGCACCATCGCCCGCTGGACGGCCGAGAAAATCTGTGAAATGGGCGTGGATGCCTTTTACGCCTTGCCGGATCCTGAGCTCAAAACCATGTTCGAGCGCGACACCTCGATGCGTTATGAGGATGTTCCCAACGCACCAACCGATCAGGAAAAGTCCCGTATCACCGGGCAGTTGATGGGATATCTGATGGCGGCCTGTCCGCAAGAGCTTGAGTCGTATAAAAACCGCTGAAAAGCATCGCGATGCGTAAGGAACGCTGCTGGGTTTGGTTCAAAGGTGGCCTCTCTGAGGAGGGGCACTGGATGTCGGGCTGGGTGGCCAGCACAACCGAGCAGCCGGGGCTGCTGATTGAGCATCCCGGCTATGTCTCCTGCCGGGTTCCGGAATGGCGTGTGGTGTTCAAGGAGCCCAAAGACCTGAACCTGGCGCCGAGCATTCCCGAGGCTGCGGTGTGGAAGCTGGTTTGAGCTGAGCCTGCGCTTGCGGCACACGGCAAGGAACGGTACAAATGTATTGCCCGAACCTTTTCTTGCGGTGACCCGTGCCCCCCAGGAGCCCCTCACCACTGCTCAGCAAGAGCTTTACGACTGGCTGGCGGACTACATCGGCACCCATCGCCACAGCCCTTCGATTCGCCAGATGATGCAGGCGATGGGACTGCGCTCTCCTGCACCGATTCAGAGCCGGTTGCGCCATCTTCAGCAGAAGGGATGGATCACCTGGCAGGAAGGCCAGGCGCGCACCCTGCAGCTCTTGGGCGACATGGTGGGTGCCGCCGGGATTCCCGTGCTGGGCGCCGTTGCAGCCGGTGGCCTGGTGACGGCTTTCGATGATGTTCAGGAGCATCTCGACCTGGCGCCCGTGCTGGAGACCCGTGGCCTGTTTGCCCTGACGGTGAATGGTGACTCGATGGTCGACTCCCACATCGCCGATGGGGATGTGGTGTTGATGGAGCCGGTGCAGGATCCGCAGCGGCTGCGCAACGGCACGGTGGTGAGTGCTCTGGTGGCTGGCAGCGGCACCACCCTCAAGCACTTCCATCGCCAGGGGCCGACGGTGGTGCTGGAAGCTGCCAACCCCGCTTATCAACCGATTGAGCTCCCCGCCGAACAGGTGGAGGTGCAGGGTCGCTTGGTTGCTGTCTGGCGGCAGGTCTGAGGCTCCCGCGGTGTAAGCTGTGTCACGACCACGGCGGCTCTGAAGCCACCACGTCGACATGGGGCCATAGCTCAGCTGGTAGAGCACCTGCATGGCATGCAGGGGGTCAGGAGTTCGAGTCTCCTTGGCTCCATTCACAAGAAAAGCCAGTCCAGAACTGGCATTTGAGCGGTCCACACGGGCCGCTTTTTGATGTCAAATCGCTAAATATCATTTTTTGTGCGCCAAAGTGTGCGCCAAATGCCCCTAAGCGGTGATCGACTGAGCGGTGCTAGTGCCAAAAACGCGCTGTGTATCCGCCTGAACGACAAAGGGGTTGGCGCTGCCCCTATAAAGGTTCTGTAGCAACCGCTACCAACAACGTTCACCTCGCTACTGCGAGGCGCAGATCACCAGGCCAAGGAACGGGGACCTGGATTTCTGAGGAACCTCAAATGACCCTGACCTATCGCGGCCAGAAGTACGACCAGCAGAAAGTGGCTGGCGCTTCCGACAAGCCTGCTCTGACCTACCGCGGCGTTTCCTACGCCAAGTGATCAAGGCTTAATCAGAAGATCCCAAGCCCCTGCCCGCGGCGGGGGTTTCTCTTTCCCTATGACTCTTGAAGAGTCAGTCTTATGAGTAGAACAAGAGGAAATTCAGGGCTAAGGAGACAAATACGAGATCAAGTAGATATCTGGTAGTCGTTTCTTACCACGAAGCCTTCGCCTCCAGAAGGGTTTAGGTGCAAATTACATAAGTGACATATGGCTAAGTCTAATCATCGTAGGCAGTTGAGATTATATTTCGGATTCTCGATTTATGATGAAAATTTTATCCAAAGCCATTCTTTTTTCGATAGCACTTGGATTTGTAAGTCACAGTGGGGTTCGAGCTAACGAGGTTTCGACCGGGACGACGGATCTTGGCTTTTTTGTGGCCGAAGATCCTACTAAGGTAAACAGCGGAGGTAATACTACGTCGAATTTATATAAGCTTTCGTCTGACGGAGCAGTTACTTTATTGCAGGAAGATATATTTCCGGATGTTGGCACAAACTCATTTACATCTAGCAACTATGCGGTAGATGAGTCTAAGGGCAAAATTTACTTTCTTGAGGATGATAGGGGAGGTGGTGCTGCAAGGCGTTATAGAAAGTACGATATTGAAAGTAACGAATTTGAAGATTATGTAACTGTTACTGGCCTGCCTTCTGGGGCGGTGCCAATTAACATTGGCGTTGTCTCGAAGAGGAATGATACAGCAGAAAAGAAATGTATTACAAGCGGTGACACATGTTCCGACGGTGATGCGGAATTTGTATCACTTGGGGGTTCAGGTACGAGTGAACTCATAAGAGTCGACAGTGATGGAATTAGCACTGGAGGAAGCAGTAGTAAAAGTCTCGTCAAATACGTAGGAGATGAATTGCACATTGGCGAAAACTCGTGGATTACCAAAGAGGAGGGGGGAGACAAAAAGTGTACGCAAAAGATGCAAGTGGAAATCCAATTCCAATCGATTACACGAATGGGACGCGCTTGCTGATCAATGGGCGTGATGTTGAAAAAAGCATTGACAATGTTGGTGCCTTGTCTGCGGCGCTCGGCTCTATACCTGCTATTAGTGCTGACTCGCAGTTCACCTGTGGATTTGGTGGAGGTACGCACAGCAATGCATACGCGTTGAGTGCTGGGTGTGCATCAAGAGTGTCTGAACGTGTTTCCCTTAATGCAGCCTTGGCAACGGTCATCAATAACCAAACGGGTGATACGGATGACAATCTTTCAGCGCGTGCTGGTTTCACATTTAGGCTTGGAAAGGTTGATGATTCGCCAAAAGTTGCTGCACGTAAAGCTGCAGCACTAAGCGATGAGGTGGCTAAACTCAGGGAAGAAAATAAAGCTATGCGAGCTGAGAGTTTGATGCAGCAGCAAGTAAATGCATCCCTTCTTGCACGTTTAGAAAGGCTGGAAAAAATTGCATCTGGTCAACTTTCCTTGCTGGGTGATCGTGCTTCAAGTGACTAATGCCAAACGTTCTTGATTTCGTTTAGCCAGGGCCGTTGCTGAGCGATGAGGTGGTTAAGCCACCCATCGTCAGCAAGGCCACTGTTCAGCGGTGAATCAGCAAGCTGTCACCGCATTGGACTGATGAGCAGCTAGACCAGGTGGTTGAGATGTTCCAAGCGCACGGGCTGCTGTGATCAATGTTGTTCTGCGATTCGAACAACACGGCGGCAGTAAGCGATGAACTCCTTAGGGGGCATGTCCCCTTTGGCGTCATTGGTCTGCCAGCTGACGATTTCAAAGTCAGGAACCGGCTCAGCTTTGACGTGATCAACGGTCGGCAGCATGGCGAAACGCTTTTTGTAGTCAGCGCCTTGAGCCTTGGCTTCCTCGTTGTTGTAGGTGCCCAGCAGCTTTGGATCCAGCTTGGAGCCGTCGTAAGGATCAAAGCCGTTGCAGCGGTGGAATGCCTGATTGATGGCTTCTATCGCTTCCTTGACGCTGTACTCACCACCACACCTCTTGTCGCGTCTGGTGACTGCCACAGCCTTCTTACGGATCAGGTCGCTGTAGTCCTCATCGCTAAGCCCAACCCAAGCAGGAGCAGACCAGCCCACACCAACTCCATCCAGTCATTTGCATCTAAATAGCAATGGCCCTAACCACCAAGGCAGAACGCAAACGCCGCAGGGAAGCTGCTCTGGCCAAGATCAGCGATGGGTATGGCTTCGCCGACACCATGACGTTTGTGATGCAGGAGTGGGGGTGCTCCCGTTTAACTGCAAGACGGGACCGTCATTGGGCGCATGGCGAGCTTCAACTGGGCCTTGATGCACACGATGCTCAGCACCTGGTGACCCATCTCTGCACCAGCCTTCAACGCATCAGCCTTAAGGCCGAACACGACAAGCAGTTCTCAGCCAGCGTCGGCGCACTGCGGTTGCTGTACGACATCCTGTTGGCTCGGAAGCTGGACAACGAAGCCATCAGGGCAAGCGTGACCACGTAGCAGCAGCAATCAGAGAAAAGTTGCCCTCAACGAATCCTGATCCTTCGTTGAGTACCAATGCAGCAATGGAAGCAAACGCCAGCCGCAGCTAGCGAGCTAGGCATAAGCAAGGACACGCTGAAGCGAAAAATGGAATTCAGAGGTGGATTCCTAGAGAACAAAGTCCACTACAACCTGGGCCCAAGTAAGAACAGCACCATCACCTGGGATGTTGATCGTATTCGTGATGCGTTCAACAAGCGTGGCCTTCAGGCTCGCTCTCAGCAGGGGGTGTCTTGAGCGATAAGACATCTCACTAAAGACTTGATGCCTTGCGTTGAAGCCAAGAAGCGGCATTTAAAGCCTGCTGAGCTATGCGCGCTTTGGCGAAATGCCCCGTATCGGCTTGCTTTTAATGAGCTGACTCACGAGGTTGAGCTTGATGGCAGACCTCTACCGGTTGCGGACATTGAGGAGGCGTACATCGGGCTGTCTGAGGTTGGTTATGAGGCCAATCCCAAAACAGCTGCTGACACGGTTTTAAAAGTTGCGCGGGAGGGGCGCTATCACCCTGTGCATAGGTATTTCGAGGACCTCGAACAGGACGAATCAATTCGATCTGTCGACCTATCGAACTTCTCCGAGGATTACTTCGGGACTTCAGACCCGCTGTATGACGCGATGTGGGCTGCAGCTTTGCGTGGAGCTGTATGGCGTGTGTTTCGTCCGGGTTGTCAGTTCGATTTTGTCCTGACGCTTAAAGGGGCTCAGGGCATCCGAAAAAGCTCAAGCTTTCAGGCGCTTGTCCCTAACCCTGATTGGTTTTCTTCCTCTACGCACGATCAGGCCAAAGACATGACGGTTGCTGCGCATCGTGTCTGGATTACGGAGCTTGCAGAGCTGGAACACATCACGGGTAAGCGATCAAGAGGGGCTCTCAAAAACCACATAACCACCAGGACAGACCTCTGTCGTGTGCCTTAAGGGAGGTCCTATGAGCGCCCTAAGAGACGTTCAAGCATGGTCGCCTCCGTCAATGGCGATGAGTTCCTCAAGGACCAAACGGGCGATCGCCGGTTTTGGGTCGTTGATCTTGGTCGGCATGTCATCGACACCCACAAGCTGAGCCACGATCGGGATCGCATCTGGAAGGCTGCTATTGCCCAATACAGGGCCGGGAAGCGTCCTTGCTTGCTGCAGGCTGAGCAAGCCCTGAGCGATCAGCGGAATCAAGCCTTCCGCAGCGAGAACATCTACCTCTCAGCAGTAGAGGAGAGATGCCTCGGGAAGCTCAAGGCATGCTCAAGTGGTTTCGTCACTCGCTACGCCCTTGATGAGTCAGGCGTCTGCGAAGGGCGCCCGGCAGGGCAACGGGAGATGCGACAGATGGCTCAATGCCTTAGGGAGTTGGGCTTTGTTCAGGAGCGAAATGCCACCAGAGGTCCTGGCTTAAGTCGACTCGTAAATGGCGTTGGCCTGGCACGGGAGACACAGGCGCCCCCAGGTAAGCCTGTGTCGACTTGACCTTTTCCTGGCAAGGGGTTTGAGCTGACTGGCACTCAGCACAGTTGTTTTGGCAATTGTGCTGAGCTTTGTCTGAAGGTGATTTAGGTGGACCTGGACTCTCGCTGTGTTGGTGTGCCGCTCAAAAGATCCATTCGGCCCCGATCGCGTATCTCTTTTGTCACGACGCGAGCACCTGATGAGTTGAGAGCAACGGTGGTGGCTACGACATGGCTGTCCCCTTTCCTTTTGGGCTCCCATGCAGATGTATCTCGCGGATTGCGTTTTCCCTGAGATTGAAGGCCAACTAGCTGCCTACAAGAGCTTCTGTGAGCTGTGGGATTCAGGCGAAATGGCAAAGCTGGACAACTTTGATGGCTTTGAAATGTTGTTCCGCGTGCACGCTCCTGGCGCTGGCCGAGTGACCATCCTTTTCAAAGCTGAAAGTGATGCTCAAATCTTTGAGCACTTCGCGCCATGGCGTGCTCAGTTCGGCATTGAAATGGACTTCACTCCTGTAATCGGTTGTCAGGATGTGGTTGATTACCACAAGAAGCTTTTCGCCAAGATGTCCTGATCTTTGTAAGGACTTTGCGCTTGGGGTCAGCGTCGGGCTGGCCCTATTTTTCGCCATAATTAGTACGTTTGTTCAAGGGTCACCTGTTGAGGGTTGGCCCTTTTTCTATGTCGTGCTTCCGAGTCAGGACAAGCTTTCTGCCCGTTCCGCTGCAGTAGCTGCAGATGTGCATGTAGCCGTCATACCTGCTCTTCTTGTAACCACTGCCTCCGCAGTGCTTGCACCTGTGACTTGTGATCTTGGTGTTGAACAGAGGCAGCGCCATTTGTAGTGCTGTTGCTTCTGAAGTCATGTCTTATTTCCATCGACAATTCATCACTAGCTCTGGTCAATCAGCCATTTCAATAGACATAGACTTAGTAATAACTATCAGTGTCAACAGTGCAGCTTATTAATGACGATTGCTCGAGAGTGCCTAACCCTGCGGCTGGCTCCTGTCGAACGACAAGTCCTTGACCCTGTCTCCCTGGTCAAGCAAATCGAAACCAACATCGGATGGTTTGGGCCCTAAAGGCAATGAGCGTTAAGGCTGATTGCCTTGTGCGTGCCCGCTGACGAGAGTTGGCCCATCGAGATCGGAGGAGCCAATGACGGCCGACACTCCACCTGAGCAATCCGCAGAAGTCGCCTGACTTTTAGGTCCCTGCTCCAACAGTTTCCACCCAACCGTGGGCTACTCGTCTGTGATGACACTGCAGTACGTCAGAACAGTCGACTCTCCTCTGCACCGTTCGTAGGTGCCCCGTAGGAGACCAGCCCAACACCTGGACGTAATGGCCCCAGGAACCTGAAAGCCCGACACTTCGCCCGACCCCAGCAATGGCATACGGCATGGCCCCTGTTCTGCCACTACAGGGGTGTCGGAAGCGAGCAATAGGAGAGGTCACCCCATTCCTTTCGTAGGTGGGCTGGCCTCTCAACCCCTGATCACATTACGGGTTTAAAGATGCACAAGCGAGCGAGCTAGGCCGTCTCTTCCACCTGGGAGGGGCGGCCTCCTCCTTTGTTGAAGTGCAGGTGAGCAGTTCCCTAGGACGCCTTGTTGTTTTTGCAGGGGCGTTCACCTCGCTTCAACTTGAGCCACATCGCTTTCTCAAGTGCTGTCAGCTTTGGAGAAGTTTCATGCAATGCAGCTTCGGCACGTCGCCTGGCGGCAATGATGAAACGGTCTGTCTTGTCTACTCCGTCGAATCCCATGTCCCTGAAGAGGACGACACTCGCAACGTAGACATACGAATCGTTTGTGCATCGAATGCCAGTGAGCCCTCACTTCAAGCGATGGCAAGAGGTGAATAGGACTGCAATCACCCAACCAAATTTTGGCTGCCGCGAGCGATTGCTTCACGCAGATACCTGTTTCGTCGTGTCCTCGAGGACATCTTGCTGAAGCTGCTGAACTGCACAGAGAGCTACATGCGCAGGCCACCCATGAACATCTATCAACTCCTTAACCAGAGCATCAGGGGCCTGAGTGATCGAGCAGCGAATGGCATTGACAACCTTGTTGTCCCTCGCGAGTCCAGACAGCCGCAGAGCCCGGAGTTGCTGAGTGTTCGGCTGTTTCATGACAGCACTCTGGACTACTGCTGGTTTTGCTTTTGTTGTCAACTGCCTTCACGGACTTGGCTATCTCGTTGACTGCCCTATCGAAGTGGACCGGCGCATCTCCTCCAACCCATGGATGTGAGTGCATTCCATTTCTCCAGCGCCTCTTGTCGTGTCATCAGTTGACTCCCCTGAGGGATCGGGTCGTCAGGTGGTCGCCAATGGAAGCTGCGCATGACGATCGACTCGCCTTGAGAGCCATCCTTGGATGCGGTGAATTGGTAGTAAAGCTGCTGTGATTCGTTGGCAAGCCATGCACCAACTGACTTGTAGGAGAGTTCTTCAGTGATGAGCTCGCTCCATAGGAGAGAAGCCTGATCGATCAGTCAGACGGCTTTTTTCGTAGGTGAGCTGACGGAGCTTTTCGATGTGCTGCTCATGCTCACCGCTGCTCCAGTGCTGTGGGAAGGCGACTCGCGCTTGAAGTTCCGAGATTTGGTTGTTGAGTTCTCTCGCTGGGTCCTCGGACCAAAGGTCTTCTCCACAGTGGACCATCGCCACCCCCTAATGGCGGGGGAGAAGTGAATCTCCTAAATCACTACTGATGCGCTTTTTGGGACAGGTCGTCTTCCCGTCAGGGAGGACTGCCATCTCTGTGTCTGAGATTTAGGCATTAAGCCTTAGCCATCGGCCAGAGAAAAAACAGCAGACTCCTACAACCCGCAGATGCAGCATGAAGGGACTCCACACGAACGTTGCCTACTTCGGTGGCACCATCGCGATTGCAGTCCTTGTCATGACTTTCGTCGTCAAAGCAACTGCCTGAAAGTTTCCAGTCGAAATCTGAGTATTGGCTCGAGCGTCAGCGCCGACTCGGTCGATCGGGCAGCAGCAGCCAACCAACCGGCATCCTCAACACCAAAGGTATTGGCGCGGTAGCTGGCGGCACAAACGGATTTGCCCCGACGCTCGAGCATCTCCTCGACCTCAAAGAAGAGGTCGCTGTAGATAACGCCGACGTTGCCACCTGTGGCTTCCTTACGAACGCAAAAGTCGAGTCCGTTCTTGCCAAAGCCAAGGACTCGCAGAGCAAGTACCTCCTCAGCCCTTATGTAATTGAACTTGATTGTAGCCAGATTGCAGGGCGGCGTTTTGAGGTCAGCAACAACGTCCCCTCAAACCTCACAAAGGGTTCTGGGACCAACCTCTCGGCTGTTATTTACGGGAACTTTGCAGACCTGCTGATCGGCATGTTCGGCCAGCTCGAGATCCTGGTTGCCCCGTACACCGACTTCGCCAAGGGCACCGTTGGTGTAAGTGCTCTGCAGCCGATCGACATCGCTGTTCGTCACGCTGAATCATTCGCAGCCATGCAGGACGCGATCGCATAACCACGACCGTTACCTGCCTGGTGCAGATGGCGCACGCGGGGATGCAGAACCCTCGGGCTTTCTTCTATGGCTTGTTTCGAGGGAGTAGGTCAGAATTAATCAAGCATCACTACTTGGATGAAGCGCCTTCTCGCATTTGGCACGGTTGCCTTGGCATTAGTTGCATGTAGTCCAAATCAAAAATCTGAAACATCTTCAGCTTCAACAAAGCCTTCAATTCAAGAGGTTTTCATCAGTTCTGAGACTTTGAATGGAACTGCTCTTAAGTACCCGGCAGGTAAGCCAGAGTTGCGCCTTTATAGAGTCGAAATTCCTGCTGGAGGAAAGATTCCTCTCCATACTCACCCGGCCCCAATGATGGTATATGTGCAAGGCGTGAGATCTGGATCATTACTTAATACTCGAGTTCAGCCTGACGATACTGAAATTAAAACTGAGTTCAAGCCTGGTGAGGCGTTTGTTGAAGGCGCTAACGAGCCTCATTACGTTGAAAATGTTGGGGAAGAGCCAACTATTGTTTGGGTGACAGTTGCTTCTGTCGAAGGCATGCCAACAACAGAGTTTATTGACGAGTGATTTTGACGCAAATCTAATTAGGCCAGGGTCCTTCTAAAGCCAACCACTGTGGGTCATTCGAAGGCGCGTTGATCCTCTAGACAGTGGTTGTCAAAACATTGGACACTTAGAGACATCGGGAGACATACCAATGCAACTCATGAGTGTGAGTGCCGCTGCCAGGCACCTCGGATATAAAAGCCGTTCGCGGCTGTACAAGCTGATGAATGACGGCTGGCTAGATGCCCACGTGCATGTTCAGATGCCTAGTGGGCAGCGTTTACTTGACGTTGATGGATTACAGAAGACTCTGCAGGGCTTATGTCAGTGGCGCGTCGATAGTGTCTTTCTTAGGAATAGCTAGCCCGTACAAGATCAGTATCACACTTAACAATAATAGTGTTTACGCCGCATTGCGTTGCTCCATGGGTGTGAAGTCCCATCCGATTGGTGACTGACTCTGACTCAGTCTGTGGTGCTCCTCGAACAGACTTTCAATCTCTTTGCAGGCCGAACTGTATGCAGTCCATCCCATCATTCTGCGAGGATTCGCGCGCCCACGCTTGTCAATAGCCTGATCAACTGTGACTCCTTCTGTTTCTGCCTGTTCAAAGGCGCTAAGCAGTGGGATTTGAGCTGTAAGAACTTTGATATCAAATTCCTGGAGTAATTCTGTGGCTTCCTTTGCTGCAGCTTCTTTGCGTGAATCTACTTTCACCAAAAGTGCTGCATAGGGGATTTTGTATTGTCTCAGCATTTGCGACATCTCGACCGTCAATTCGATTGATCTGCTTTGCGTAGTCGTAGGCAGCAGTATGAAATCAGCCCCCTCCACTAAGTTTTTCATTTCTTCTTCGTTGCTGCTTGCCTGCCCATCTGTGATCACGATCTCTGCTAATCGAGTAGCTTTGGCTGCCGCCTCAATTGGCACCACAGGACAAGGTAAGAGTCCTCTGGCACCATAAGCAGTTGCTGAGCGGTTGCGGTCGGCATCAACAAGCACTACTCGTTTTTTCTGGTTGCTCCAGCACGCTGCTATGTGCACACTGCTACATGTTTTGGCGACACCACCCTTCTGACCAAAAACAGTGATGAACATTAGGTGGCGACTCAAGGCTTCCCTTTAGGATCGCGTTCTTTCTCGGTAAGGCAATACGTGTTTTGTTACTTTTTAGCTATGAAAGGTCGATGCGCTACGGCTACCCAGCTTATTTGAAGACGCGGTGATCCCCTGTTTGTAAAAAGAAGTTTGCGCTAGCCAAGTCCACCAACTCCTAGTGGGGAGCAGGCTCTGCTGCGCTCATAATCCTCCTGCCCTCTTCGAGCCTCGATAAGAGTGTGGTTCTGATCGTCGTAATCGTCGATCAGGCAGATGGCGCCCTCAGCATTACTCATGCGATGAGGGGTCTGCCGTGACGAACGATCGAGGTCACTTCATTAGTGGTCGCGTCAACCACCATGTAAGTGCACATCAGCGCCTTCGACTTTGTGCGGGCACACAGGTAAGCCCTGAATTCCGTTTGGAAGTAAAGCTCCTTGACCCAACGGTCGGGAGCTTCTTGCTTGACGACGTTGTACACGGCTATTGCCTGGACCCTTGCTCTAGCAATGCCTTTGATGCGTCAGCCCAATGCACGGAATTTCCGCTGTTTAGGCACCAGCACTTATCCAACGAGTCGGTCATCTTCAGCCAGGATCGCTTTCCCTTTTGAAATCCTCAGCACCTCACCTGAGTTGCCGGGACTTTCGTACATGACTCGATAGAGCCCGAAAGTATTCAGCGATTTGGCTCGGGCGTTGGTGAAAGCCTTGAACTCAGTCTCGAAGCACTGCTCTTGAACCCAAATGTCGGGCCCATCGTTTCGTTGAACGCAGAACATCATCTGTATCCCTTGAGGTTCTCAGCTTGGAGAGGGCAGAGCTGCTCGCTTGCTATCTCCAAATGAGCTTCGGGATCATGTCTTCAGTTGGCAACCACTGAGCAAGGGACTCAGTCAGCCTTACGAGCCGTGCTCGTCAATGGCACATGATGTCCTTTGTCTAAGGATTCCCAGTGATTGCCATGTCGAAATCGCTGTTCACCTGGAAGACGGCAGGCATCCTGACGGGCATGAAGCTCGCGACGCTGGCAGTCGTAATTGGGCTAGCTCGCGCTGGACTTCTTCCCCAGTGGCTTCCCCATTGGGGCTAGCCCGCTTCGGAGGCCAGCCCATCTCCTTCTGCCACGTTGGCGCCTAGAGCTTGCACTTCTTCTTCAGGGGCTGACCATGCAGCATTTGGCGATTAATCCGTACGACGAACCTTCATTGGATCCACCTCACACAGTACTGATCCACTCTCGCTGAGCACCCTGGTTTTCCTACCGATCATTCTGGCGATCCTCTTTGCTTCTGCCGCGGCGACCTCCAATGTCGCTGCTGTCGTGTGGAGGTGCCATTCCAAGAAAGGGTTCAGTTCTTGTACTCGGAATTGCCCGCTTGCCATGTCCTTGAGGTGCCCAGCACTTACGACCCATAAGAAGGATCCTCTTTAGAAAGAGAACTGGAGTTGAGGCTTGCTCCACCTGCCTCTTTCGACTCTTGTTCTGCTCTGGTCAATTTCTCCACCAGATTCAGAGTGTCGTTAGGAGACAAGTCACCGTCATCGCCCCACTTGAGACTGGAAATGTCAGTTGGGCACATGAGGTATGAGGTGTATTTTTTGCAAATTAGGGATGCTGAGATCCCTGTTGTGCAAATGCTCCCCGAAGATTCACGGAATAAATTCTGAATTGAGTACCCATGCGATACCGAACTGGTTAGGAGTGGTTTCAACCACGTAAAATCCGTCCACCGAGGCATTGCGGAGAGATGGACCAGAACCCTGCAGCTGCCTTCAGGAGATCTCTGTTCCCCCTGAAGACACCAGGTGTTTCGGGATTCTTCCAATACCAGAGGTCAGAAGCCAACCCCACGAACAACACCCTGTTTGTCTCAGAGGGTCTTGGAATACGTCGGTGAGGATTCCAGTGCTGATTGTCCTTGAAGAGCACTGAAGTCCCATCACTCTTGTCGTGCTGGTCATGGAAGGACCACCAGACACTCCCGTATCCGATGGATTGACCTGTTTGGAAGGTTCCCAGGGGCCTGCTTCCCTGGAGCAACTCACCCTTTAGGGAGAGAGCAGTTCTGTCAGTCAGTAGCACCATGATTGAAGGGACCTCTTCACTGGTCAGTTCGCAGACCAATGGAACTGGAACTGCAGCTACTGGGTGTGCTGTGAGCAGCAGGATGAGTAGTGCTCTCATTGCTCCTCCATGATTTTCTCCACCACGGCATCCTTCACCCTGTCCTGAAAGGTCTTGTCGTCTTGCTCAGGAGCAATCGCACTGGCAGTTGCCCTTAGGAGGTCTGCGGTGATCTGTCTTGCCTCTGGGTTGGTGAAGAGCAGGAACCCCAGTCCTACTCCGACAAGGATCTTCAGCACGACACTGGCTTTCGGTGATGCCTCTCAGTATCAGTCGAACCCAGGCAACGCGATCTAGGCGTTCTAGGAGTGATGTGATGAGTGTTCGCTCGCAGTAGTAGGCAATACAAAAAGAACGTCGCTCAATGGTTTTTCAGGGAATTGAAAAATTGCTGCAAGGTTCCCGAACTTCCCCCATATTTGGTGTCCAGATGGTGTCACCTATCACCGTCTTGGCAGCACGGGAGAGCGACCCGTCGGCTGGCAGTCAAAGCAACCCTTGGCAGGAGCGATTGTCAGGGGTCGCTTCCTGCGGTTTTCAGAAATCGGAAGAAATTTGTACCTTTTGAGGCGAAGGTTTGTATACCGACGAACTTGTTTTCAGCGGATACTGCATCGCTCGGGGAGAACGTCGTTCTCCTCGCGGTTCCGTGGCCTCACATCATTGATTCGGTAAGGCTGTTGGAAGTCAGCCCGACTGTTGGAAGGGGCTGCAGAGCCGAGTGCTGATTGCCATCTGGTTTGGTTGCGATTTATTGGGTCAGCTGCTTTGTGGTGATGACTCGAGTTCTTCGTGACCAGTGGGCACCGATGGCGATTGCAGGAGCATCACTAGTGGCGTTGGTGTGGCTTGAAGCCTTTGTTTGGTGAGTCGGCGGGGCAGCCTGAAGAAAACAGAGGGCTTAAGTAGAGCGCTCAAGTGGCAGGCGCATCTTGAACCTGCAGCCCGAGGGGGTCTGCACTTGGGAGTCGAGGACCACTTGGCCTCCTCCCTATTAACCGGGGAATCGAGGACCGTATGGACTCTTCCCCACACCATTCCAAGCCGTCAGCTCAAAAGCTGGTGGAAATTCACCGCACGTAGCGGGCATAACTGGGCAGTCGTTTCAATCGAATCTGAGTCGAATAACCCGTCGGTGTGATGATGTTCACCACTTCAGGGGCAGGGCTATTCAGCGTGTAGCCACGTTGGGTCAACTTCTCCCAGGATTGTTTGAGTAATTCGGTGTCCATAAGTTTTCTATAACACATCTCATCAAGCTTCCGCCAGTTTTGATCAGTATGTGCCACTTGATGCAATTTTGAACCTCAAGGGTTTTTAGTTTTGTGATGCCCCTAGCTACTGGTTTTGGCATTCGACGAACTCGACAGGACAACCAGGTATATCCGTGATGCAAAGGCTCGCGCGCTGGAAGTGCTGAATGAAGCCTCCCCCAAGCTCACCGCACTTGAGAAGGCCATGTGGATGAAGTTGAAGCGAGGGGAACGCTCCTGCAAAAACAGCAATGGCCAATATCCCCGTAGACAGCATTGACGCAGAGGCTGCTAGTTGTCTTCAATATGTGGCACTTCATGCATTTAACGACGAGGAATTAACGGACCATCAGGAAAAGCAGAAGAGAGATGATCCAAGAATTCAGCATGATTTCTCGGCCGCCGCCGATGGTGCATCAGCTTGGCGACAAACGCTTTGTTGTCTGTGTGTCGAGTGGGCTGTGCTTGGAATTTGCTGACCGATGGGATAACGAGTGCTGCCTGAAGACCCTTCAGGTTGCCAGTGTTTTGCCTAAGTAGTAAGGCTGCACGACGCCTCGGAGACAAGTCCAGATCTCAGCTCTACAGACTTATCAACGACGGCTTCATGCACGAGCATGTCCATGTGCAGCAGCACACGGGACAGCGTTTGGTTGACATAGAGGGGCTGAGGGAGAAGCTGCAGTGCATCTGCCAGTGGCGCTCGGACAGCGTGTTCCTAAGGAAGCCTCTTTAACGCCTGCGCCTTGCTTTGACCTTTAAGGCGCGCTTGTTGCGCCATAAGGCGAGATAACCCCCAAGCCCTAAGCCAAACAGCAGAAGAAGAGGGCTCATCTTCAGTAGCAGCTCATGGCTTCATAATCGTCTAGTACCCGATCTACTCGTGGGGCGTATTTCTCGACAACTGACTCTCTCGCTAATACTCCTTCTGCCTCGAAGGGAGCCATTCTCCTCGCCATGCAGTTAAGGACTTCATCGTTGACAAATTCTGCATGGCATCTTTCCTTGGCTTTCTCCATTGCAGGTAGGACGATTGCGTTTTGACTCGCTAGAGCTTCGGTATCCATGGCGGCCTTTAAGCGTGCAGCAGCCCTTTGTATGACTTCGCATTGGACGTAATCCATAGCTTGAGAGCCAGGCGCCAGGCAGAGAAGCGAAATCAGTAGTAGCCGTTTCATCGCAGAAGGCTCGGTACGCCACCCAGTCTGGCTAGTACTTCAGGTATGCCCAACAAGGACCGCAGCTTCCACGAGTCGCTACAGAAGGCTGGTGGTGAAGGGTGGCTGTATTCCGAGCAGCAACAGAAGCTCTGTCACTTCAAGCCCGACACGGCGACGGTCCACGCGCAATGGGTGGCCATCAGGACGTATAGCTACGTTCCGCCCCGCCCCCCTGAGCCGATGACTCGGCGACGGTTGCTGCGGCATAACGCCATTGAGGCTTGGCAGACGATGCAGAAGATGGGCTGGAGACGCTGTCCCCCGCCTGTCAGGTGAAGTTCAACTGGATGCACTGGTTGTTTGTTCGACCTAAAAAGAAGGGAATTGATCGACGAATCCATGCCAATTGCAAATCAGAAATGCGCGTGTGAGCCCTGCGGCTGCGTTGTTTCCCCTCAAAAAGCCGTCGAGAAAGAAGGAAAAGTTTATTGCTCCCAATCATGTGCTGATGGTCATGCCGGTGATGACCAATGTTGCTCTAATTGTGATTGCTGCTGATTAGTCGCAGCAGCCGCCTTGTTGCAGGGGGACCACTGTTACCCCGCTAACGACATTTGAATCCATAAGAACCCTTACCTGTACGCCGCCACTGGAGTCTTCAGCCAATTCCACAGCGAGCCCAACCAATTCGTCTCCGTTGGCTTTCGTGTAGTTCAGAAGCTCAACGCGTTGAAGTTCTTTTGGAGTGGACACAGGTAACAAAGCGATGTTGAGAGTTTTCTAACGCTGAACTGACTCCCCGACCGGAAAGAAAGGGAGTCAGCTTCTGATCAGCGCCCAATGGCATTGCCTAACCATTGGGTGGAAGTGCCCAGCAAAGGAACCTCCGAAGAAACGATCGCCTCTGCCATTGCTGCAGTGCCGTCCTTATGTGGCGACAGCGGCGACCAAATGAGTCGCTGAAAGGTTTTGGAAACTGAAATCGCTGATCTGACTCCCCCCCGTTCAGAAGAGGAGTCAGGCCGTTGCTTGCTGTGTCGGCGTGAAACGAACGCTGACACTCAGCGCCCAGTGGTTCCTACAAAAACCATGGGATGGAGGTCTTGGGGACTCCAAGTGCCACCATCACCCCTGCTGGGGTTGCAGTGCCGTGCAGATGAGGCAAGGGCATTGACTAAATGATCCAGAACTAACGCTGCATTTATTGCTGCTGAGGCCTGCTTAGCTCGCGCCTGCCAAAGACTGAATGGAGGCTTCTACCGCCGACTTTGTAGAAGCATCGTCTGTCCACTGCCCGTAGTGGCGAATGTGAGTTTTTAGATCGTGGCCCATGAGCTTTGCGGTGTCTCGCAGGGGCAGCGGTTGTGGGTAGTACTTGGCGGCTCGCCATGCGTAGCCATGCCGCAGTGAGTAAGGCGTCAGCTCAGGATTGGATGCCTTCAGCGACTGCCAGGTGGCATTGCGGTCGAGATATTGCCGGAAGGCATGGCCGCAAGCCTTGAACGCACCAGCCTCAAGGTTGCTGATGCTCTTTGGCAGCTTCACCAAGCCGGAGTGAAAGAGCTGCACCAGCCGCGCTCCTTCACCTTGAAGCTCCTTCAGGGGCAGCTCCTGAACAGTCCTCGGTGGCTTGGGTGTTGCTGAGCTGTGAGCGTTGCGTTTTACGTTGCCGATTTTCAAGTTGCCATCGTCAACAGAGAGCACCATCAGCTCTGCGGGCCTCAGTCCGAACAGTGCAATAAGCCCGACGGCAAGCCGGAGGGATGGGTCTGACTCAAGACCGTTCAACAGTGTTATCAGCTCTTCTGGCTTGATCGGAGCCGTTGGTTTGGGGGCGGTTTGACGATGACCAATCAGCTCCTTCATGTCGTCACACTCCAGTGGCAGCCATTTCCTGTCTGCGCCGCATTTGTTGACGGCAAACCTCAAAAACCGTGCAACATCCAGCAGGTTGCGTTTGCGGCCTGATGAGCCTGGCTCTACCTCCTTTAGGTGCTTGCGGGCATAAAGGCGCATGAGCCCGCCACCATCGTGTGCTGCGCGAGTGCGAGCCGTGATCAGGTCAAAGGCTCGGTTGATTCGATATTCCTCGTGCTCGGCGTAGTTGCTGGCTTTGACAATGCCTGAATCAACTCTGCTGGCCTTGTATCGGGAGCGAACTTCCTCCCAGTTGATGGCGGCGCCGGTGTCTTCGGTGCTGCCCCTGACGAGTTCGTAAGCCTCGGCCAGGCCGACGTTCAATTCTGGGTCCTGCATCTTGGTGACCATCTCGCCGATGAGGTTCAGCACCTTGCGGTGGCTGCCACGAGCAAAGGGCAGGTCGGTTGAGACGAATTGGGTTTTGCCGTATCTGGCATTGCCAGCCTCAGCCCTGCCGATCTTGAAGCGGTCGTACTGCTCTTTGAGGATCCAGCCCGGCCCGTAGTCACCCTTCACGGCCTGGCGCAGCGTCTTCAGCCATAGCTGTGCCTGAGCCATGCCCCCCTTCTTGTCCTGCAGGTGGTCAGAGCTTGCCGAAATTGAGTCTGATTTTCAAGTCTGATTTCTGCCTTTCCTTGCCATAGCAACTTGTCTCAGGTGAGGGGGGTGTTCCGCCAAAAGAGCTAGTGCAACAGGGGTTAGAGCTAATCGTCGCAACCGATCTCAGCTTTGCCAGTATTTTCATGGCATGCAGGGGGTCAGGAGTTCGAGTCTCCTTGGCTCCATTCAACAAAAGCCCAGCTTCTGGCTGGGTTTTTTTATTGCCAATGCGCGGCGATGATTCCGCTCGGTGCCCCGTGTTGGCTCAAAAAGATGAAGCGCTGCAAGCTCTGGGCGCCCACCTGGCCAAAGGAGCTGGGCTGGGCACCTGAGGTTGGTTGAGGGCAGGATGGATGGATGGGCAAGACATCTAAGAAATCCAAGAAGGCGAAGAAGCCGAAGCAGACCTGCTCTGTCCTGCTGTGGCACAAGACGGCCATCAAGCGGATTCGACAACGCTTTGGTCTGAGCAAATACCAAATGCTGTGGATCACCTTCGTCAAAGGTCTGCTGATCGGCTACGTCGTGGCACTTCTGGTTCATCGCTGAATGGACTCCACCCAGAAGCTCGTGGAGAAACTGGTTGAGAGGCGGATGCGGGTCACTGGAGAGACGCAGGCGGTAGCCACTGCCAATGTGATGGCAGCTTTCGAGAAGCTGAGGAAAGACAAGGAGTAGCCCGACCCGCTGCAAGCTTTGGGCTCAAGAAGCGAGCTCGATCGGGCTGCAGCGTTGCGGCATAAGAAAGCCGGGTGCTGTCTCCAATCGCAACCCGGCTGACGCATTCACCTTGATCTAGCTGGTCTTAGCCCGTGCCGTAGAACCTCAGTTATGGCTCAAATGTTCAGCTCGATACATGAGCTAACTGGCGCATTGACTCAGGGCACCGGCTGCACCGTGGGCTGGCTGATCAAAAACCGCGGCCGTCTCGCTCCCGCATTTCCAGGCGGAGTTGCTGATAGCGAAGCAAGGCCCTCTCCTCATCCAACTGAGGAAACAACAAACGAGCCTCCTCAAGGCTCGGGGGCTCCAAGAGCCAGTCATCAGAGCGATCCGGAGCCACTTGCTCAGGGTTGCGTTTCCAGAGTTGTCGTCCTGGTGCGACCCAGCCAAACCAGCGACGACAACGATCGAACAGCTCGAGTGGGTGCATAAATTCACCCTAAGGAGATCACGAATCCAAGTGCTGGGATGCGTGCATGGCCTAGGCCTTCACGCGATCTGAAACAACAAACTCGCTCTGGGGCATCAGGCTCTCCGGTTGCCGCTGTCTTGGATCCTCCCCATTGCGCCAGGGGGTGAACATCAGGAAGTTCCCGGCCACCAGCCCTGCCGTCACGATCACTGCGGCAATCTGTTCGAGCTGTTCGATCTCCATCCCTGCATTGTCCCGCGTTCTCCCAACAAGGGTGTCCCCTGCGTCGTCGAAGGCTTGGGATTCAGCTCGCTCTGCAGTTCAAGGCAAAGGGCAGCTCCCAGCATCACCGTGATCACCCCAAGCCCCTCACTCAACTTGAGTCGCCTTTTGGGCTTGCGGAAAATACAGCGGGTCATGCCGGGCCCTTGCTTCTCAGCCTGGTTTAACGCCTGTTTTCAGTTCAAATTGAAGCGTTGGCCACGAGAATGCTGGGAAAACGCTGAGACAACCCCTCTCAATCCTCTTTTGGGTTCTCCAGGTCGCGTCGGATCAGGGCCAGCAGGTAGGAGGGAGATTTGTAGCGGGTGGGAAGGCAGCGGTTCAGCGTTTCGAGATGCCCCCAGCAGACGGTTCGTTCAATGTCTTGAACGGTTTTTCCCTGCTGGAGGAGACGCCGCAGCGCCTTGCAATACATCGGATAGCCCGCCTCTAATTCACCGATGGTGAGTTTCGCCTGAGGCATAGGACCACTGAAGCCAGTTCCAACCTATGCCCCCGCGGGCCAGGCTCAGCTCCCGAGCCAGGCGACGCAGTCGATTTCCACCCGTGCTCCCTTTGGGAGGGCTGCCACCTGAACGCAGGCTCGGGCTGGGCTGACCCCCTCCCCGAACACCTCGGCGTAGATGCCATTCACGGTTGCGAAATCGCCCAGGTCTGCCAGGAACACCGTGGTGCGCACTACCTGAGCCGGGGTGGCGCCAGCTTCTTTCAGCACAGCACAGAGGTTTTTCAGCACCTGATGTGTTTCCGCCGCCACATCACCGTTCCCCACCATCTCGCCGGTGGCTGGATCCAATGGAATCTGCCCGGAGCAATAGAGCCACTCGCCAGCCAGTACTGCCTGGTTGTAAGGCCCAACCGGTGCAGGTGCGTCTTGAGTGGTGATGGCCTTGGTGCTCATGGGCTGGTTCTCAACAGCAGTCATCACGATCATCGCCGTTGGTGATCCCCTGCTTCGCCATCGCTCATGCCGGCCGCCACTGGTCCTTGTGCTGGCGCAGCACGGCCAACTCCGCGGCCGTATGGGCCTGCATGAACAGGTTGGTGCGGCGTTCCATGCCAATGCTGCTGGGCAGGCTGAGCTCTCCTTGGGCACGGAGCCTCCGCACCTCTCGGTAGCGCTCAGCCAGAACTGCGTCGCTGGGGCGTTGCTCCATGGCCCATTGCAGGTTGGCCTCGGTGTACTCGTGGGCGCAACAAACCCTTGTGGCCTCGGGCAGTTCCGCCAGCTTCTGCAGGGCCAGATGCATCTGTTCAGCGCTGCCTTCAAACAGTCGGCCACAGCCCCCGCTGAACAGGGTGTCTCCGCAGAACAACAGGGGCCCGATCTCGCCGCCATGTGGGTTCGGGATGAAAAAGGCGATGTGGGCCCGGGTGTGGGCTGCCACATCCAGCACCTCCACCTCATGACCAAGAACAGTGATCTGGTCCCCATCCCGCACCGGCATCGTCTGAAACGGAATCCGCTCCCTGTCCTCAGCGGAGGCAATCACCGCAGCCTGGGGCCAGCGTTTCAGCAACTCCGGTGTGCCGCCGATGTGGTCGGCGTGGTGATGGGTCTGCAGCACGGCGGCCAGGCTCAACTGCCGTTCGTCCAGCCACTCCCGCACCGGCGGCGCCACGGCGGGGTCGATCACCACGGCCTCCGCGCCCCTCACCCAGATCCAGATCACGTTGTCCTGGAGCACCGGCAGGGCATGAAGTGAGGAATGCATCGTTAAAGTCCTGCCTGGTTAACCGGTCAGCGCTGGACCCATGATCACCGTCGCGTTGGCCAAAGGAGCGCTGCTCAAAGACTCGGTGGCTCGCTTTGCGGCGGCTGGCCTTGATTTCTCCGCTGTTCTGGACAAGAACAACCGCCAGTTGATGGTGCCCACCCCCTGCGGGCGCGCCCGGGCCCTGCTTGTTCGCAATGGCGATGTGCCCACCTATGTGGCCTACGGCCAGGCTCAGCTGGGGGTGGTGGGTTACGACGTGCTCAAGGAGCATCAACTCCCCGTTGCTCAACTGGTGGACCTGGGCTTTGGCGGCTGCCGCATGGCTGTGGCGGTGCAGGAGAGCAGTGGTTACACCCGGGCCGCTGATCTGCCCGCCCACTGCCGCGTCGCCAGCAAATTCACCCACTGCGCCCGGGAATATTTCGATGCCCTCGACCTTCCCGTTGAGTTGGTTCACCTCAATGGCTCGGTGGAGCTGGGGCCAATCACCGGAATGTCGGAAGCGATTGTCGACCTGGTGGCCACAGGCCGCACCCTGCGGGAGAACGGCCTGATCGCCATCGAAGACCTGTTCCACTCCACAGCTCGACTGGTGGGGCACCCCCTGTCGGTTCGCCTCGATCACGGCCCTTTGGCCTCCATCGTTGATGCGATCCGCGCAGCAACACCCGTCGGGAGCTCCAGCTGATGGGGGCCGTCGCCGACTGGCGCCGGGTCCGTCGTCTGGGCCGTTATCTCGTGCGGGATCGCCGGCGCCTGCTGGTGTCCCTGCTGTTGCTGCTGCCCTTGGCCTTTGCCGGAGCATTGCAGCCCGTTCTGCTCGGGCAGGCCGTCAGCGTCCTGCGCGGAGAGCCCAGTCTTCCCTTTCTTTCGGGGATGAGCCTCTCGGCTTCGATCCGCGTGATCATCGGGCTCTACTTCGTCTCGGTGCTGCTGCGGCTCGGCTTGCAGGGGGTGCAGCAATTCAGCATCCTGGCCGTCGGACAACGGCTCACCGCGCGCATCCGCGACGACCTGTTTGAGCATGCGTTGTCGCTGTCCCTGCGGTTTCACGACCGCATGCCGGTGGGTAAGTTGCTCACACGGCTCACCAGCGATGTGGATGCCCTGGCTGAGGTGTTCGGCAGTGGTGCCGTGGGTGTGCTCAATGATCTGGTGAGCCTGCTGGTGCTGGCCTCAACGATGTTGTTCATCGAGTGGAGGCTGGGGCTGCTGCTGTTGTTCACGCAGGTGCCCGTCACCCTGGCCGTGCTTTGGCTGCAGCGCCGTTACCGCAAGGCCAACTACCGCGTGCGTGAGGAGCTTTCCCAGCTCAATGCCGATTTCCAGGAGAACCTCCAGGGCCTCGAGGTGGTTCAGATGTATGGCCGTGAAACGGTCAACAGCGCCCGCTTCCTGCGCACCGGCATGCACTACCGCAGCGCTGTGAACGGAACGATCTTTTTCGACAGCAGCATTTCAGCCTTCCTGGAATGGGTGGCTCTGGCTGCCATTGCCCTGGTTCTGGCCCTTGGCGGCTTGATGGTGACCAATGGCGCCATGGGTCTTGGCACCCTCACCACCTTCATCCTGGCCTCCCAACGCCTGTTTGATCCGCTGCGTCAGCTGGCGGAGCGTTTCACCCAGATCCAGGGTGGGCTCACGGCGGTCGAACGCATCGGCGAGTTGATGGAGGAGCCCCTCGAGATCGCTGAGGCCAAAGGGTTTCTCCCCCACGTGAGTGGCGGTGGCGGCGAGGTGATCTTCGAGAACGTGAGCTTTGCCTATCGGCCGGACGATCCGATCCTCCGCAACCTCTCCTTCCGCATCGCTCCCGGAGAACATGTCGCCCTGGTGGGCCCCACGGGGTCGGGCAAAAGCACGATCATCCGCCTGCTCTGCCGCCTCTATGAACCCCAGCAAGGACGCATCCTTCTGGATGGACGGGACATCCGCACGATCCCGATGGCGGATCTCCGGCGTGAGTTGGGCGTCGTGCTTCAAGACACGTTCCTTTTCAGCGGCAATGTGGCCGACAACCTTCGGCTCAATGCGTCGGTGAGCGATCGAGAGCTGGCTCAGGTCTGTGCTGAGCTTGGTCTCAACGAGCTGCTGGCAAAGCTTCCCAACGGGCTGGAGACGGAGCTGCGCGAGCGGGGCGGCAACCTCTCCTCAGGAGAGCGCCAGCTGCTGGCGGTGGCCCGGGTGGCGATCCGCAAGCCAACGGTGTTGGTGATGGATGAAGCCACCGCCTTCATGGACCCTTCAACGGAGGCGACGCTGCAAGCTGATCTCGATCGTCTTCTTCAAAAGCGCACCGCCATCGTTATTGCCCATCGCCTGGCCACGGTGGAAGCCTCGGATCGCATTCTTGTGCTGCGCCGCGGTGAACTGATTGAGCAGGGAACCCATCGCGAGCTCAGGGCCCGCGGTGGGCTCTACGCCCAGCTGGCTGATCTGCAGGAGCGGGGGTTGGCGCGTCTGTGATCGCTCCTCTTCCTATGCCTGCTGATCCTCTGTTGGAGCAGTACGGCCAGGGGGCGCGTCTCTGCCCCTGCGCCAATGACCAGATCACCTTGGTGTTCAGCCAGGATTACCCCTTCGATCTGGTGGAACTCGAGCAGTTGCTGGAAGCGGTGGGCTGGAGCCGCCGGCCGATTCGCCGGGTGCGCAAAGCCCTCAGCCACAGCCTGCTCAAAGTTGGCCTCTGGCGGCACGACCCACGGGTGCCCCGTCTGGTGGGATTTGCGCGCTGCACCGGGGATGGTGTTTTCGAAGCCACCGTCTGGGACGTGGCCGTGCATCCCCTGTACCAGGGCAATGGTCTGGGCAAGCAGATGATGGCCTACATCCTCGAGGCCCTTGATCAGATGGGAACCGAGCGGGTCAGCCTGTTCGCCGATCCGGGCGTCGTCAGCTTCTATCAGGGCCAGGGCTGGGATCTCGAGCCCCAGGGCCATCGCTGTGCCTTCTGGTACGCCAACTGATCGGATCCTTCAGCGTCGGTAGAGCCGCAACAGCTGCTCTGTTGATCGCCCCTGCCGCCACAGCCAGCGCAGTCGGGCATTGCGCCAGGCCTGCACCAGCACGCTTCGCTTCTGCCAGCGCTCTGCGCTGGTGAGCAGGGCACAGTTCAGTGAACGGAGGGGAGCGACCTGGCTCAGGCGTTCCACCAGGTCCAGGTCTTCCATCAGCGCCAGAGGCCGGTAGCCGCCCACGCGCTCATACAGCTGGCGCTGAATCAACAGGCCCTGATCGCCGTAAGGGCGTTGCAGCCAACGGCTGCGCAGGTTCACCATCCGCTCCAGCAGCCACAGCATCGGCCGCCCATGCGCCTCCACCTTGAAGTCGAAGCACCAGGCGCTGAGTTGGCCCTCCGGGCTGCTCAGAATCTGCTCCACCTTGTGGTGCCAGGTGTCCGGCAGGCGGCTGTCGGCGTGCAGCACCAGCACCCAGGCATGGGAGCTGTGGCCAACGCCCCAGCGCAGCTGTGGACCCCGCCCGGCGGTGGGGCTGTCGAGCACGGTTGCGCCGGCCAGCTGAGCCACCGCCCGGGTGTGATCCCTGCTGCCGCCATCCGAGACGATCACCTCCAACTCCCCCGGCCATCGCTGCAGATCCGCCAGCAGCAGCGGCAGCCTGCTGGCTTCATCCAGGGTTGGAATCACAACGCTCAGCCCTGCCATGGCATCAGATCGCTCCAGTGATCGAGATCATTTCGTTGGGCCACGAGGGCCGATGAGAGCTGCCGCCTCCGCGCCGCCTCCAGCGTTGCCTCCAGCACCCTGGGGCCGCCCCAGGGAATGCCGATCAGCGGCCAGAGCTGCGGGCTGCGGATTAGGGATGCGCCGATCCCCAGCAGCCAGTAGCCCCCATCGGAGGCTGGCCCCAGCACCAGGTCATGCTGCTTCAACCGCTCAACGGCCTGCCTCAAATCATCGGGATTGAGTTCGGGCAGATCCGTGCCGATCACGAGGCAGGGCTTGTTGTGGCGATGGCCGTGCATCAATTGCCGTCGCAATCGGGTGCCGAGTTGCCCCCTCCCCTGCAGCCGCACCTGCCCCAGCCCCAGCTGTTGCCCCCAGCGAGTGGCCGCACGGGGGCCGAGTCCGCTCACCGCCAGCCCCGGCTCGATCTCCATGGCGCCGGCGAGGCCCCGCACCACCGCAGCGGTGTGCTGCGTGAGCCGCCGTTGGATCCTTGTGGCGCGTTCGCTGCTGTTGGCCAGGCCCAGCTCATGGTTGAGATCGCGGCTCAAGCGGCGTTTGCATCGGCCCGGTGATGGCCAGCGGGCCATCACAACGATCTGCACCATCTCAGTTGTTGCGGGGCAGTTCCCGCGGGCGCACCTGCACGATCAGCTCTTTCCCATTGCGTTGAAGGGTGAGCTGCATCGGTTCCCCCACCTGGCCGCGGTCCACGGCGAGTTGCACTTCGGTGGGGGTTTGAACGGGGTTGTCTTCCACCTTGAGGATCAGATCGCACTGGCGGATGCCGGCCGCAGCGGCCGGGGTGCCTTTCACCACCTCCTTCACCAACACGCCATTCAGCTCGGGCACCGTGCAGGCGCTGTTGGTGGCGTTGATTTCCCGCGCCAGCTGCGGCGTGAGGTTCATCAGCTGCACGCCGATGAAGGGATGGGATGCCTGGCCGGTGCTGACAATCTGTTGCGCGATCCGCTTGGCCAGGTTGATCGGTACCGCAAAACTCAAGCCGCCACCTGGGGCCGTGCGGATCGCTGTGTTGATGCCGATCACCTGACCGGCGGCATTGATCAACGGGCCGCCGCTGTTGCCGGGGTTCACCGCTGCATCGGTCTGGATGTAGGGAACCCGCTGGCCGTCACCGATCGCATTGAGGCGGCCGACGGCGCTGATGATGCCGGCCGTCACGGTGTTGTTCAGGCCGAAGGGATTGCCGATGGCAATGGCCCATTCCCCCGGCTTGAGCTGGTCGGAGTTGCCCAGGGCCGCGACCGGCAGGTTGTCGGCCACCACTTTCACCACCGCCACGTCGGTGAGGGGGTCGGTGCCGAGAACCTTGCCCTTGAAATTGCGTCCGTCCGGCAGGGTTACCGCCACCTGATCGGCACCACGCACCACGTGCTCATTGGTGAAGATCAGGCCGCTGGCCCGGGTGATGAAGCCGGAGCCCTGGCCCTGCTGCCGCTGGCTGGAGGGACCCATCCCAAAAATCCCTCCGAAGGGGTTGGAGATCTCCTTCACCACATCGATGCGTACCACCGCCGGACCGACGCGATCCACCGCCTTCACGATCACGTTGTCCCCCGGTTGCAGAGGCGCGCTGCGGGGCTGATCGTGCACCACCGGTGGCGCCGTCATCGCTGGCTTGGGGGTCAGACCCAGCTGGTCTCTCACCAGGCTGCAACCGGAGAGTGCGCTCCCGGCCAGGGCGATGGCGAGCCAATGCTGGGCGTTGGGCATCACGACGAGATGTGTGCTGATGCATTTAAGACGGCCTGAGCGAATCGGCATGCGTAGATTCAGCGCTCGGGCGATGGGCGGTTTTGGCGCAGACGGGCGAAGAGCTCTGGATCAAGGTTCGGGATGGGTTGCAGGCGAAGCTGAGCAAACCCACCTTCGAGACCTTCATTCGCCCCACGGGTTGCAGCGGCTTTGCCAATGGAGAGCTGAAGCTTCTGGCCCCGAATCCCTTTGCCAGCGTTCGTCTGCGGGAGCAGCTGCTCCCCACGATCGCCGAGATGGCCAGCAGCATCAGCGGTCAGCCCGTCCAGGTGACGGTGCTGGCGGAAACCGCCTTGCCGCTGCCGGATGCCACCGATGAGGCCTCAGCCGCTGCAGATGCGGCGCCGCCTCCAGCGGCCCAGGAGTCGGCATCGGCTCCAGCGCGGAACGGCTCCCCACGCCGCTACCTGCCCGGGCTCAATCCCCGCTACGTGTTCGGCCGTTTTGTGGTCGGCCCCAACAGCCGGATGGCCCATGCGGCAGCTTTGGCTGTGGCCGAAGCACCGGGCCGGGAGTTCAACCCCCTGTTCATCTGCGGCGGTGTGGGCTTGGGCAAAACCCACCTGATGCAAGCCATTGGCCATTACCGGCTGGAAATCGACCCCGGGGCTCGGGTGGCCTATGTCTCCACCGAAACCTTCACCAATGACCTGATCCAGGCCATCCGCAAGGACGGCATGCAGGCCTTCCGCGATCGCTACCGCGCTGCGGATCTGATCCTGGTGGACGACATTCAATTCATCGAGGGCAAGGAGTACACCCAGGAGGAGTTCTTCCACACCTTCAATGCCCTGCACGAGGCAGGCCGTCAGGTGGTGATCGCCAGTGATCGTCCCCCCAGCCAGATTCCACGGTTGCAGCAGCGCCTGATCTCCCGGTTCCAGATGGGCCTGATCGCAGACATTCAGTCGCCTGACCTGGAAACACGCATGGCGATTCTTCAGAAGAAAGCGGAGCAGGAGCGCATGTCGCTGCCCCGTGATCTGATCCAGTACATCGCCGGTCGCTTCACCTCGAACATCCGCGAGTTGGAAGGGGCCCTGACCCGGGCTGTGGCCTTCGCCTCCATCACGGGGCTGCCGATGACCGTGGAATCCGTGGCACCGATGCTCGACCCCACGGGGCAGGGGGTGGAGGTCACGCCGCAACAGGTGATCGACAAGGTGTCTGAAGTGTTTGATGTCACGGCCGAGGAGATGTGCAGCAGCACCCGTCGCCGCGCCGTGAGCCAGGCCCGTCAAGTGGGGATGTACCTCATGCGCCAGGGCACCGACCTCAGCCTGCCGAGGATCGGCGACAACTTCGGCGGAAAAGACCACACCACGGTGATGTACGCGATCGAGCAGGTGGAGAAAAAACTGGCCTCCGACCCCCAGCTCGCCGGTCAGGTGCAGAAGGTGAAGGATCTGCTGCAGATCGATTCCCGCAAGAAGCGCTGATCAGCGGCAGGCTTTCTTGTCACCTTTCCAGCCCGGCATGTCTTGAGCAGTGGCTGAGCAAACCAGCTGGCGGGCAGCTGCGAGTGCCGGCTCCAGGCGCCTGGAGCTGAAGGGGGGCAAGGGCCGGCTGCGCAGCCAGGCACCCCAACGAAACTCGTGATACGGGATCAGGGGTTGAGGCTTGATCCACCCCTCCTGCTTCAGCTTCCACACGAGGCTCCGGTAGGGATCGTCGTCCAGTCCCAGCAGGCTCGTGGGCAGCTGCTCGGCCGGTCGCGGGCCGTTGCCTCGTCCGTCGTAGAGGTAGAGCCAGCCCTGGTTGTGCAGATGGGCCAGCACAGCGCTTCGGTCGGCGGTTGGCAGCTCCTCCACCACGTAACCCCAGGTGGTGGCCCCTGGATCAATGCCGATCAGGCCCCGCAGGCGGTGGTGCCGGTCCAGCATCCACATGGCGCCATCGGCAGATCGGATCAAAGGGACCGGTTTGCCGCGCAGGTAGTCAAGACGCTGCTGACGGGTGTCCTGGGCGAAATCCTTCTCGCGCGACCAGATCTCCGCCAGTCCCACACACCACTGGGTCGGCTGCAGCTGCGCCGCTGATACTTCAATCAGATCGGTCCCCCGATTGGGGGCTGGGATCGGTTGATAAGCGGGCAGCCGCAGGGGCACGACTCAGCGTTGGCGCCCCCGCACTATGACCCAATTAGGAAGGGTCGGGGATCCTGATCAAAGCGATCCCTCACCGGCAAGGGCTTGGCCTGCTCAGGGCCATCCAGCTGGGCGGTGGCTTCAAGGGCCTGACGCAGCAGTCGAGCGGCCGGGAGCGGCATATCCCTTGGCACCGAAATGCGATCGCGCAGATAGCGCAGCCCGGCGGCACTCCCCGCTGGAGGCGGGCAGGGGGTGTTGCGAACCAACCGGGTGAGGGCACAGCGCAGGGGCTGGTCAAAGGCTGCAGCACCCATGGGGTTCACCTCGCGCAGCCGTTGCTGGTGACGCAGCACCCGGCTCAGGGCGATGACGGCCTGATCGGCTTGATGGTCCACATCCCAGCAGGCTTCGTCCTCGCCGAGGCCATCACCTCGGTCGATCCGTTCGGCCAGGCGCTTCGCTTCCGCTCCATCGTCGGGCCAGCAGCCGCCCATCTGGGGCGGCAGGTCATGGGCATGGGTGTGGAAGTCGCTTTGGGTGCCGCGGTAGGTCTCCAGTTGCTCTAGGGCACGGAACCAGCGGTCAATGGCTGGATGCTCAGCCCTCAGCCGGTATCCCTTGTAGTAAGCCAGCGAGGCATTCATCCGTTCCACGTAGGGAACGAAGATCAGATCCACGGTCTGCGGCTCCGGGCCCCGCAGCCACGGTCCTTCCTCCCGGTTCAGCTCCCGTTCGAAGCGCCGGGCGATGTCTTGAAACTGCTCTCGGGCCAGAACCTGTTGCCTCGGACTCAGCCGTGGTGAACACAGCCAGATGCACCAGGCCTGAAACAGCAGCCGTTCAAGACGGCGCAGCTCCAGAGCTTCCGGCTCTGTCATCGCCATGCCCAGGGGGCCGAACTGCTGTTCGAGGGCCAGCAGGATGTCGTCGCTTTCGGTGATCAGCCGCCCGTTGAGCTCCAGGGCCGGCAACATCCCTGAGGGCACTTTCTCCAGGAACCACGGCTCCTTCGGGCCGTAGCAACGCATGGTGACTTTGCGGATCCGGTAGGGGATGCACTTGAACTCCAGCCAGAGCCAGATTTTTTGGCAGTAGGGGCACCAGGCGTGGTGGTCGCGGTACAGCGTGACCATCACGTTGGATTCAGGCTGTCCGAACAGGCGCAACGTGGCCTGGGCACTGGTCGGCCCTTCAATCCGATTCGGTTCCGGCATCGCCAGGCTGGCCAGGTCCGACCAGCTCAGGGGTTCAGCTGATTCCGATGAAAGGGGCATGCAGGATCGGCGCAAGCGTTGCCCGTCCATAGGACTGCCAGTCGCCCAGTTCGTGCATCAGCGCCAGACAGTCCTGCTGGCGGCCCTGATCAGCCAACTGCTTCAGCCGCAGTTTCATGTCGTCGCTGGTGATCATCATCACGATCTCGCGGCGTTGCGATCGTTTGAGGCGCAGCTCAGGTTCAGGCGGCTGCCTGCGGCGCTTGGAAGAACGGTTCATGGTTTAAGAACGCGGTTGAAATACGACCGACTCGTCTTGGGCCTTTATGGCCCCCTTCCCCGGACCATAACGCCATCTTTACGATGACGCACGTCGTCTCGAGCACCCTTCTGTTATGGGCGCTGATCTAGATCTGGTTGTGCTCGGCGCAGGCTCCGGTGGTCTGGCTGCTGCGAAACGCGCGGCCCGTCATGGAGCCCGCGTCGCCATCGTGGAGGGCGATCGCGTTGGCGGTACCTGCGTGATCCGCGGCTGTGTTCCCAAAAAGCTTTTGGTGTACGGCGCCCAGGCCCGCCATCAACTGGCGGATGCCTCGGCCTACGGCCTTGAGATCGGTTCGGTGCGTTCGGATGTGCCTGATCTCCTGCGTCGGGTGCGTGCCGAGGTGGATCGGCTCAATGCCCTCCATCTCGGATTTCTGGAGAAGGCCGGTGTTCAGTTGATCTCCGGTTGGGGACGCTTCACGGCAGCAGATCGAATCGGCATCTCCGATCAACGCGGTGGGCCCGTGCGAGAGGAACTCTCGGCCCCGCGCTTTCTGGTGGCGGTTGGTGGCCGGCCGGCCCGGCCGGAGATACCTGGGGTTGAACACACCTGGGTCAGCGACGACATGTTCCTGCTGGAGGATGTCCCCTCAGCCGTGGTGGTGGTGGGCGCAGGCTTCATTGCCTGCGAGTTCGCCTGCATCCTGCGCGGCCTTGGTGTTGCGGTCACCCAGGTGGTGCGTGGTCCGCGCTTGCTGCGCGGTTTTGATGCCGAACTGGCCGATGCCGTGCTGGTTGGCATGCGTGAGCAGGGCATCGAGGTGCTGTTGGAGCAAACGGTGGTGGCCGTTGAGGGAGAGCCCGGGGCGCTGACGGCACGGCTGGGCAATGGTGAGTCTTTGGCTTGCGGCGGTGTGTTGATGGCCACCGGGCGTCGCCCCTGGCTTGCGGATCTTGGGCTGGATGCTGCCGGCGTAGCGATCGAGCACGGCCGCATCACGGTCGATGCCAACTCCTGCACCTCGGTTCCCCACATCCATGCCGTCGGCGATGTCACCGATCGGGTCAACCTCACGCCTGTGGCCATTGATGAAGGTCGTGCCTTCGCCGACAGCGTCTTCGGGTCGCGTCAGCGGCAGGTGAACCACGACCTGGTGGCCAGTGCCGTGTTCAGCGATCCAGAGCTGGCGACCGTCGGCCTCTCGGAAGAACAGGCCATCGAACGCCATGGCATGGATGGTGTTGTTGTGCATCGCGCCCGCTTCCGGTCCATGGCGCGGGCCCTGCCCGCTTCCGGCCCCCGTTGTCTGCTCAAGCTGGTGGTGGAGAAGGCCACCGATCGGGTGCTGGGCTGCCACATGGTGGGCGAGGATGCCGCGGAGATCATTCAGATGGCGGCGATTGCTGTGGGGATGGGCGCCACCAAGGCCGATTTCGATCGCACCATGGCACTGCACCCCTCTGTTTCAGAGGAGTTTGTGACGATGTAGTAATCCGGCAATCCTTTCGACAGTATGAAAGGTGCAAGACAATCCATATATGGCGAACTAGACAACGATTAGATCGATATATATGACGTGGAATCATTCATGCAGACTCGAGGTCATAAGGCTGATTTTGCTCATTTTTTGATTGAATCAGGGGAGCAGTTGCTCAGCCTTTTTTGGCCTGCAGCTGATGCTCGCCGGGCAGCATCTTTAGAGATTATTGCTCGCACGGCCTATACAGCTGAGGAAAGTGCTTGTCATTACCTTGAGACGATTGGCCTCGATCAGAGTGGTGCTATTCGTAAAACTCTGGAGCTGGCACGTCGGCAGGATAGTAATGAGCAGACGCATGAAGACATTTTTTCTCGTGATCTTGGTGGATTGTCTTTATGGGTAGATCGCTTTGTGGCAAGGCATGTAGCTGTCCTTGTTTATTGGGTATTTGCTTTTACTACCTTGTTGGATCACGAGTTGGCCTCTTTGCTTGGAGAAGCTGTTGAGGCCGAAGCTGTCAAAACGTACCGGCGCATGCTTCTGGAGCAGCCAGAAGAATGGTTGCAGCAGCCCGTAACTCCCATTGCAACAGCCTATTGGAGAAAAGAGGGAAATATGTGGGCTGCCCGTGATGAATGTGAGCCAAAAACTCTTCGAGATGTAATCGAATTGATTGCCAGAGATGAGTTGGAACATGTGGCGGCTAATAGCCAAAAGGCAATCGCTTTTTAGTCAATGATTGAAGTGGTTGGACTGTTCTGGTTGTCCCGCCAATAAAAAACTGCCTGAGTGAAAATCACAATCATCACGATTGGAATTACAGCGCAGAGCATCACAAGGCGAAATTCATCGGCCCAGGTGGCCATGGCCGTTCGGGGCAAAACATTGTCGACCAGATACAGAACATACAGGCCGAGAAGTAGCCCTCCTTCCAAGCGGGATATTCGACCTTTCGTCCAAAAAATTGGCATACAGGCCAGGCTGGTGAGCAGCATTACCGGCAAGTCGTCCTGAATCAGTTCCGGGCTGACTTCAAGTCCGTTGCCAGCTGCCGCTATGGCTCCGCCGCCCAGCACCAGCATCAGGTTCAACAGGCAGCTGCCCACCACGTTGCCGATCGCCAGATCGGTGCGCCCGCGCAGGGCGGCCACCAGGGAGGTGATCAATTCCGGCATCGACGTTCCAGCGGAAACGATTGTCAGACCGATCACTGCCTCACTGACCCCCAGAAGGGTTGCGGCGCTGACCGCGCCATTCACCAGAACCCTGGATCCGATCGAGAGAACGCTGATGCCGGCAATCAATCGCACTGAAGCTGGGATCAATCCACCTTTGTTTGCTTCGTCACTGATTTCGGGTTCAGCGCTGCCGCTGTCGTCCGGTTGTTCACGGGCGGTGCGGATCTCCCAGACGGTGTTGATCACAAGCCCCAAGAGCAAGGCCAGGCCCGCTTGCCAGGTCACCCGTCCTGCGGAGGCCATGCCCCAGACCGCCGCCGAGATGGTAATCATCAGAGGCACATCTCGCCTCACCAGGCGGCTTTCAACCCGCAAGGGCAGCACAAGGGCACTGCTGCCCAGCACCACCATCACGTTGAAGATGTTGCTGCCCACCACATTGCTCACGGCGAGGGCGTCAGCTCCCTGCAGCACCGAACTCAGGCTCACGAACAGTTCAGGGGCGCTGGTGCCCAGCGACACCACCGTCAGGCCGATCACGAGCTGGGGAATCCCAAAGATCACCGCCATGGCGACGGACCCCTGAACGAACAGTTCCCCGCCACCGAACAGCAGTCCGATGCCCAGGAGCACTTGGATCGAGGCCTGCAGAAATTCAGGCATGGGGTGAGCTCAGCTGTACGGGGATTCTGCTTTGAAGCGAATCAAGCTAAGGTCACTCACCTGGGTAATAGATAAGAAACCTTGTTGAACCGGATCAGCACCAGCAACCTTCGGGGTGACGCCTTTGGTGGCGTGACCGCCGCGGTGATTGCTCTGCCGATGGCCCTGGCCTTCGGGGTCGCCGCAACGGGTGACCCTGCCCCTGGGCTTTGGGGCGCCGTGATCATCGGCTTGGTGGCGTCTCTCTTCGGCGGAACGCCCACCTTGATCTCTGAACCCACCGGACCCATGACCGTGGTGTTCACGTCGGTGATCCTGAGCTTCACCGCCACGGCTCCGGACAAGGAAACGGCCATGGCCATGGCCTTCACCGTGGTCATCCTGGCGGGTCTGTTTCAGATCCTTTTTGGTGTGTTCCGTCTGGGTCGATACGTCACCCAGATGCCTTACACCGTGATCTCTGGCTTCATGTCGGGGATTGGAGCCATCCTGGTGATTCTCCAGCTGCCCGCTTTCCTGGGGCAGACCGCATCGGGCGGGGTGATGGGAACCCTGTCCAACCTGCCGGGTTTGATTGCCGGAATTCAGCCGATGGAGCTGGCGCTGGCGTTGATCACCGTTGCGATCCTCTGGTTCACCCCAGCCAGCGTGAAGCGTTTCTGCCCGCCGCAGCTGCTCGCTCTGGTGCTGGGAACGGTGCTGTCGATGACCCTGTTCCACGACGCCGGTCTCAAGACCATTCCGCCGTTCAATGCTGAGCTCCCCAGCCTGCATGTGCCCACCTTTTCGGGCGGACAGCTGCGTTTGATGTTCGTGGATGCTGCAGTGCTGGGCATGCTCGGCTGCATCGATGCGCTGCTCACCTCAGTTGTGGCTGACAGCCTCACCCGCACGGAGCACAATTCCAACAAGGAATTGGTGGGTCAGGGACTGGCCAACATCGCGTCGGGCGTCTTTGGCGGACTGCCTGGGGCGGGAGCCACGATGGGCACCGTGGTGAACATTCAGGCCGGCGGACGCTCAGCCCTGTCGAGCATTGTCCGTGCGCTGATTCTGATGGTGGTCGTTCTGGCTGCCGCACCCCTTGCGTCCACGATTCCCCTCGCTGTGCTGGCGGGCATCGCCCTGAAGGTGGGCATCGACATCATTGATTGGGATTTCCTCCAACGGGCCCACCACCTCTCGGTGAAAGCTGCGGTGATCACCTACGGCGTGATTGCGCTCACGGTGCTGGTGGATCTCATCACTGCAGTGGGCATCGGAGTTTTCGTGGCCAACGTGCTCACCATTGATCGGATGAGCGCGTTGCAGTCCAGAAAAGTGAAAACAATCAGCACCGCCGATGACGATGTGGAGCTGACTGATGAAGAGCAGGTGTTGCTGGATCAGGCCTCCGGCAAGGTTCTGTTGTTCCAGCTCGCCGGGCCGATGATCTTCGGCGTGGCCAAGGCCATCTCGCGTGAGCACAACGCCATCGGCAATTGTCAGGCGGTGGTCTTCGACCTCTCCGAGGTGTCCCACCTGGGGGTCACCGCTGCAATCGCCCTCGAGAATGCCGTTAAGGAAGCGATTGAAGAGAGTCGTCAGGTGTTCCTGGTCGGTGCAACGGGCAGCACGGAGAAGCGCCTGCAGAAGCTGAAGCTGTTGGATCGGCTCCCCCAAAGCCACATCACTGGTGATCGCCTCGATGCCTTGCGCCTTGCCGTGAACGGTTTGCCGCTGAATGTCTGATCAGATCTCGATCATCGCCCCAGACGATTGGCACGTGCATCTCCGCGACGGGGAGATCCTCAACCAGGTTGTGGCCCATACCGCCCGCCGTTTTCAGCGGGCCATCGTGATGCCCAACCTGCGTCCCCCGGTGACCACGGTGGCTGCTGCACGGGCATACCGGGACCGGATTCAGGCGGCGTGCCCCGCTGATCTGGAGTTCACGCCCCTGATGACGGCGTACCTCACGGATTCGATCGCTCCTGCCGAGTTGGAGACAGGATTTCGAGAGGGCGTTTTTGCTGCAGCCAAGCTTTATCCCGCCAACGCCACCACCAATTCCGCCGCAGGGGTGACGGATCTGCTGCAGATCGATCCCGTGCTGGAAACGATGGCCCGGATCGGCATGCCCTTGCTGATCCATGGTGAAGTCACGGACAGCGAGATCGATATCTTCGACCGAGAGGCGGTGTTCATCGAACGCCATCTGGCACCACTGCGGGACCGCCATCCCGAGCTGAAGGTTGTGTTCGAGCACATCACCACCGAACAAGCGGTGCAATACGTCAGCTCAGCGGATCGTCATCTCGCCGCCACCATCACCCCCCACCATTTGCACATCAACCGCAACGCGATGTTTGCCGGCGGGTTGCGCAGTGATTTTTATTGCCTCCCCGTGGCCAAGCGGGAATGTCACCGTCAGGCCCTGCGCCGGGCTGCCACCAGCGGTGACCCACGCTTCTTTCTTGGCACCGACACGGCACCGCACGAACGGGCATCCAAGGAAAGTGCCTGCGGATGCGCCGGCATCTTCAATGCGCCCTTCGCCCTGGAGAGCTATGCCCAGGTTTTTGATGAGGAGGATGCTTTGGAGCATCTCGAAGCCTTCACCAGCCTGAATGGGCCGGCCTTCTACAACCGTCCAGCTAACACGCGTCGCATCACGTTGCAACGCCGTGACCATCTCGTGCCGGAACTTGTGAATGGACTGGTTCCTTTCCATGCTGGAGAGATCCTGTCCTGGGCCGTTGCCGATGCACCTGATCAAGTTCAGCTCTGAAGACTGCGGCACCTGTCACCGCATGAGTCACTACGACGGCAAGGTGGCCGAGGAACTCGGCTGCAGCTTCATCTCCGTGATGCTGCAGGACACGGAGATGTATCGGAAATACCGGAAGATCCTGCTCAAGCAGTACCCCAACAAGGAGGGGATGGGCTGGCCCACCTACCTCCTAGTAAACGATCCCGATGGAGATTTTTCGATCGAGGGAGAACTGAAGGGCGGCATGCCCAAGGGAGATTTCCGCACCAAGCTGGCTGAGTTGCTGCCGTCTTGAGCTCAGGTGGTGGGGGCAGGGGGACTTGAACCCCCACAGGCCTTTCAGCCCAAGCGATTTTAAGTCGCGTGCGTCTACCGATTCCGCCATGCCCCCGCCCGGACATCTTAGATTTCCCCCAGATGTCCTCAGGCCTTGGACCTTTCGTCCCTGCTTTCTCAAGTCCCACAGGACACGTTGTTGGTTCTGTTGGCCTACACCGTTCTGGGCGGCCTGTATCTCGTTGTGGTTCCCCTCGCCCTGTACGCGTGGATGAACCAGCGTTGGCATCGCATGGGCAAGCGGGAGCGTCTGGGGATCTATGGCCTGGTCTTCCTCTTTTTCCCGGGGATGATTCTGTTTGCCCCCTTCCTCAATTTCCGGCTGAGCGGGCAAGGAGACGTCTGAATTGACGCGTGGCAAGGTTCTTCTGATCGGACTTGCAGTCCTCCTGCTGGGCGGGCTTGGGCAAGTCGGCTTTCAGGCTGCAGGCTTTGAGGGGTTTTCGGCAGGGATTGCTGCGGAGGCCCTGCTGGTTGTGATTGTGGTGGTGTGGACAAGCTCTTACCTGTTCCGTGTGGTCACCGGCCAGATGACCTACATGGATCAGCGGCGTCGCTACCGCGAGGTGTACGACAAACAGGAAGCTGAAGCGCTTCAAGCCCGTTTTGATGCTCTTCCCGAGGAGGAGCAACAGGCGCTGTTGCGCAAGATTGGAGCGGATGCCTCGGTTCCCGCGGACGGCGATGCCCCCGTCGACTCATAGGCTTCCGAAGTTTGTTCCTGGTCGGTTGACCGAGATGCCCAATCAGCAGTCCTCTTCCATCGCCCAGCGTTTTGAGCAGCTGAAGCAGGACGGTCGCCTCGCCTTGATGCCATTCCTGATGGCCGGCGATCCGGATCTCTCTGTCACCGCTGATGTGCTGCTCAGCCTGCAACGTGCAGGGGCTGACATGGTCGAACTGGGAATGCCCTACAGCGACCCCCTCGCTGATGGGCCGGTCATTCAGGCTGCTGCATCCCGGGCCCTTGCCGCCGGAACCACGCCAAAGGGTGTTCTGGACATGTTGCGCTCGTTGAAAGGCCAGCTGCAGATTCCCGTGATCCTGTTCACGTATTCCAATCCACTGCTCAATGTGGGGATGGAGGCGTTTTGCCAGTCCGCAGCGGAGGCTGGTGCGGCGGGTTTGGTGGTCCCTGATCTACCCCTTGAGGAAGCGGAGCGGCTGTCGACAATCGCAGAGCGTCATGGCTTGGATTTGGTGCTCTTGGTTGCACCCACCACTCCCCAAGATCGGATGGGTCGGATTGCTACATGCAGCCGAGGTTTCACCTACCTGGTGAGTGTCACCGGTGTCACCGGTGAGCGAGCTCAGATGGAAAGCAGGGTTGAAGGTTTGGTGCAGCAACTCAAACAAACCTCACCGGTTCCTGTTGCGGTTGGTTTTGGGATCTCCGGTGCCGAGCAGGTGCGTCAGGTTCGGGGTTGGGGTGCCGATGGAGCGATTGTGGGCAGTGCACTTGTGAAACGGATGGCAGCAGCGTCGCCCGGGGACATAGCTCAGGAAGCTGGTCGTTTTTGCGCTGAGTTGCGTACCGCTGCCGATCAGCCCTAGGGGCTGCCATCCCGCTCAAGCCATGAAAAACCCCGGCGTTGGCCGGGGTTGCACTGCTTTTTAATGTTGAATCACTCGTCGTCTTCGTCGGTGGTACCCACCGGTGTCAGACGAATCTGTTTGCGACCCAGTTTGATTTCAAATTCATCTCCAGGTTTCAGGTCGAGCAGCGCTGTATAGGCCTTGCCGATGAGAAGATTGCCGTTGCCTTGCACAGTGGCCACATAGCTGAGTTTGCGGCCGCCTTTGCCCACGCCGCCAACTCCACCCACGCCAAGACTGACGCCTTTGGCCTCCAGCAGTGCTTCATAAAAAGCGGTGAAATTCAGACGTTCACCACCATCTTTTTTGGTGGAGAAATAGCCACAGGCACGAACAAGGTCAGACTTGCTGATGTCACCCAGGTCTTTGACTTTATTGAGAAGGTCGCTCCCAGTGAGCATCGCTTTCGAGAGATATCTACCTTCACAACATAGCCATGGTTCAAGCGGCTATGCCATCATTTTCTACTGAAAAGTTCGCTGTTATTTCATCCTTCGCTATGGCACGTTTCGTTTTGTGGGGCACTTACTGCGCGGATGCTCTTGAGAAGCGTGCTCCCTATCGGGATGAGCACCTTGCTCGTCTCCAAAGTCTGAAAGAGCAGGGAACGCTGGTCACGCTCGGACCCACCGAGGGAAGCACCCGTGTTTTCGGGATCTTCGAGGCCGACAGCATCGACGTCGTCCGCAGGCTGGTTGAGGACGACATCTATTGGAAGCAGGGGGTCTGGACAGAGCTCGAGGTTTATCCCTGGGTCCAGGCGTTCTGAGCCTGCATGAGCACCCATTCAGCCACGAGCTGATCTCCATCGCTCCCGAGAACATCAGCGTAACCACTCATCTGGCCTCGCCCTTCCCGGGCGATGGCTGCGATGGCGTCCACAGTTGCGATCTGTTCACGCTCGAGGGTCTTCAGCTTCAGGTTTTTCCCCCGGCGAATGATGTTGCCGCCGTTGATGTGGCATCCCGCGCAGTGCTGTTCGAACAACAGGCCGCCGGGGCTGGCGTCAGCCCCGGCGGCCAGCGAAGCGCCGGCTGAACCAAGGCTCAGCAGCAGAACAAGAAACGCACCAATGCAGCAGCGCAGGAGGTGGCTCAGCACAGGGATGATGTGGCTTGGATCAGTCTGCTTGAGCAGGCGATGCCTCCTTCTGGAACCGCTGGATCAGTTCATCGGGAGAGCGGTAATCCTTCGGAAGCGAGGTGTGCAATCGGTTGAGGTAGTCCCAGCAGACCGTCCGGCGAATGGCGTTGAGGTCGCGTCCATCGGCCACAAGGCGACGCAGGGCCTGGCAGTAGGTCGAGAATCCAGCCTCAAGATCTCCGATGGTGAGTGCCTTGGTTGAGGACGGCATGAAACAGAAGGTCAGGATCTTCTGACTTTTGCGTCGATCCCCTGATTGGTCTGTTGTCAGGATCACTGTTGAAGCTGTGCGGTGGTCTCCGTGGCGGAACAGGATCTGATCCGTTTCCTCAACAAGATCTCCCAACTTCAGGCCCTTGCGGAGCGTGTGCGGAACGACTCCAGCAGCCGCGAACAGCTGGCGGCTTGTGCGGACCACAACCAGGTTGTTCAGTTGGCCCGATCCTGGGGGTTCGACATCGGTCGGCGCTGGGGTGAGCATGACCATCGGCCGGGGGGAGAGGCCAACCTGTTGGCGACCCCGTGCCCTCCACCGGGTGAGGAATCAACCCAGGTGGTGGCGTCTGCCGAAACATGGAGACTGCTGTTGATCGCCTCCAACGGCTTCAGCTCCCCCCGTGACGAATGGATGGATCAGTCCGATCACGAGTGGGTGCTTGTGTTGCGCGGGAGTGCCTGTGTTGTGCTGCAGAACCCCGATCGGATTGTGGATCTCAGTCCAGGGGATCATTTACTGCTTTCGCCCCATCAACGCCACAGGGTGGAGCGCACTGATCCCGATCCAGGAACCCTGTGGCTCGCCTTGCACTGGGATGCTGCTTAAGTCCGGCGAGGCATGCCACCTCCACGATGGGTCGTGCAGCCCCAAAAGGCAATGAGCACGACAGCTGATTGCCGTCGGTGGCATCGCTGACGAGAGTGAGTGCATCGAGATCGGAGGAGCCCATGACGGCCGACACTCCACCTGAGCAAGCCCCAGAAGCAGACTGACTTTCTGGCCCCTGCTCCAACAGTTTCCACCCATTCGTAAGCGATTCGTCTGGCGCGACAACGAAGAGCGTCAAGCCAGTCGACTCCCCTCTGCATCGTTCGTAGGTGCCCCGCAGGAGAGCCGCTTCACACCTGGACCCGATGGCCCCAGGGTGCCTTGAGCCAGACGCTTCGACCTTCCTGTCTCAGTTCCATTGCTGGAGGAGTTTTTCCAAGGCATCAGACACTGAAGTTGAGGTCGATTGCCGTGCGCAAACGAGCGAGTTAGGCCGTCTTTCCATCGGGAAGGGCGGCCTTCATTTTGTTCGTTAAAGCTCAGTCCTGGAAATCAAGCTTGTTGGCTGATCCTCCGCGGCCCAGTCGTTTGCGGGAGGGAGTGGCGTTCGCACGCTTCACCAACCAGTAAGCCGCTGAAAGTGAGACGACTGCGATCCCGAGGCCCACCAGCAGCTGGGGTTTGTTTTCAGCACCGGAGGGCAGCACGATCACCTTTCGAGCCACAGCCGTCAGCGCGGTGACCAGAACCAGTTCGATCTGCACCACGTGGCGCCTCAGGTAACTGGTGATGTTCTGCAGCACCTCCAGCGCGATCAACACGGTGAGCAGATCGCCAAGGATCTTGATCAGGTCATCGCCCAACCACGTCGCCGCTGACCCAGTCAGCAATTTGAAGCCCAAGGAAACAATCAGCTGGATGATGGCGGCGCTGATCACCACGGCCGTGATCAGGGTGAGCAGTCGGGCGACCTCGCGCTCACCTGCATCAACGAAACCGAGAAAACTTCTCTTGGAACGCGTGGGTTCACTCACGGGCTTCAGTCGTTGAAGGGGTTGTAATAAGGGCGAGCCTTGGTGTCGCTGGCGGGGTTGACCACCTTGGTGTCGCAGGTGACGGAGCTGTCCTCTGCCTTGATGCAATCGGCTTCAATCATGCTGTCTTTGCCTGTGGCGCTGCCAGGTCCCCGCAGCCACCCCTCGGTTTGCGCCTGGGCCGAGGCGGCGCCCAACACCGACATCATCAACAGAACGGAGGCGCTGAGGAGGTGATTTCGCGTCATCGGGGCGATCTCTGAGCCACCACTCTGCCCGTGTCGGCCGTTAATCGGTGCAGTCGTCTCGAATTTCCTGCAAAAGCAGATCCAGTTGCCCGAACGGATCGTCGTCGGCCGTTGCCACACCGGCAGGTTCGCTGGAAGGCTGGCCATGCCATTCGGCTTCAACGCTGCAGAGCCGATCAGCCAGTCCAGCCAGGCCACGCATGTTGTGTTCGCGCTCCAGCACCTCAAGCAGGGCAGGCATTCGGGTCGACAAAGCGCGCAGGTTTCGACGCAGGTCGGCCTGGGTGCGCCCTTGCTGCTTCAACCAGTCCTTCAGCAGCAGAGTGAGGTCCGCTTCAAATTCAGGGGTCCAGCCAGACATTGATCAGCGATTTAGTTCAACGGTTTCAGTTCAGCGATTCAGTGCGCCAGGGGAAACCAGCGATCCAGTTTGCGGCGAGCTCGCATCCGGATGGCGGGAGTGACGTGATTGCTCCACAGACCCACCATGGCCGTAAGCGCCACCAGATCATCACTGAAACCGGCCAGCGGCAGCAGGTCTGGAATCAGGTCGGCCGGCATCAGCAGATAACTCAGGGCAGCGAGCATCGTCAGCCGCGCGGCTGAGGGGGTTTTGGGGTCAAGCATCAACTCCAGGGCTTCCAGGGCTGGGGCGGCAAGACCTCTGCCGGCCCGCTGCAACAGGCGCCGCAGCAGGTTTTCGTCGATCACCTCCCGTTCAAGTACGTCGGCTTCAACGGTGGTTCGCGCAGCCTGGTCAGTCATGCGGAGGGAACCGGTTGGATCCACTCTCCCCAGTTCCTCCGCAAGACGCCAGCGGGGCGTGCCGATCTTCAGGGTGTGGATTCCACGAGTCCGCTTTGAATGCCCGTCTTGCGCAGTTTGCGCAGGGCCCGCTGCACCACCTGACGGCAATACTCCCGTGAACAGTTCATGTGGCGTGCCACCTCGGCAAGGGTGCGCCATTCGTTGGTGCCATCCAGCCCAAAGCGCAGGGTCACAACGGTGTGTTCTTTTGGGGTGAGATTGGCTTTGGCCAGCAAAGACCACACGGACGCGGTGCGTTCAGCGATCTCGGCCCTTTCCAGCGGCGGGAGCTCCTCGCTTGGCAGCACATCCACCAGCTCGGAGGGATCCGATTTCGACTTCACAACCCCCTGCAGGCTCACGGTGACGCTGCGCAGTTCACAGGCCAGCAGATCTTCCACCTCAGCGATGGGGATCTCCATGAACTCCGCGAGTTGCTCTCCGCTGGGGCTGAGGCCATTGCGCTGCATCAAGCGTGCCTTGGCGGCCCGCAATTTGGTGAGCTTTTCGTTCACATTCACAGGAATGCGAATCGTGCGGCTTTGGGTGGAGAGCGCTCGATTCAGCCCCTGCCGAATCCACCAGTAGGCATAGGTGGAGAAACGATGGCCGCGGGTGGGGTCGTATTTCTCGACGGCTCGGGTGAGGCCAAGGGTGCCCTCTTGAATCAGATCGAGAAGATCCAGACCCTTGCCCTGATAACGCTTGGCCAGATTGACGACAAGACGAAGGTTGGAGGTAATTATCTGATTCTTGGCCCGTTCGCCACGGCGAATCACGCCTTTTTCTTCATCGCTGTACTCACAGGCTGGGCCACTCCCGCCAGCCAGATGACAGCGTTCTGTGATGGTGACCATCGCCTGAACCTTCCTCCCCATCATGAGTTCCTGCTCTGGAGTGAGCAGTTGATGGCGACCAATTTCGCCGAGAAAAGCACTCAGAGAACTCGTCATCATGACGATACGGCTGAATTGAACCTAGAACCAAAGTGTTTTTTTCTGGCGGTCATAATAAAGACTCCCGAATTAATGCTTTGTGCGCTATTTCACTCTTTCTTCCTGTTACTGAAGTGAATCTTTCATTGTTAATTCAATTGGGTGGCTAAGGTCGCCGCACCTTCCGCCGCCACGCCCATGCCCCTGGCCGTCGCTCTCACGTCCGACATCGCCAAAAACGCCGGCGTTGCCTACGTTCACTACCTCAGCTTCATGCTCTGCTTTGGCGCTCTGGTGCTGGAGCGGAAGCTGATCAAAGCGGATCCGAATCGCCAGGAAGCCACGGCGATGGTGATCACCGACATCGTTTATGGCATCGCTGCCCTGGCTCTTCTGGTCAGTGGAATCCTGCGGGTGATCCACTTCGGCCAAGGGGCTGAGTTCTACACCCAGAATCCGCTGTTCTGGTGGAAGGTTGGTCTGTACCTCTCCGTGGGAGGCCTGTCGCTGTATCCCACGATCACCTACATCCTCTGGGCGATTCCCCTGCGCAAGGGTGAGCTGCCGAAGGTGAGCGAAGCCCTGGCCAAGCGTCTGTCCTGGATCATCAACATTGAACTGGTCGGCTTCGCCAGCATTCCGTTGATGGCGACCCTGATGGCCCGCGGTGTGGGTCTTCCCGCCGCCTGATGCAGCTCGAGCTCTGTCCTCCACAACAGCAGGTTCGAACCCTGCAGGTGGCTTTGGAACGCCAGCCTCCAGGCCAAAGGCCGGGCTATGCCTCCTCCATCGCCACCACCTCCCTGGGCCCTCCGGTGTTGAAGCACTGGTGCGTGTGGGTTCAGCCCGCCGCCGCCACGCCGGCCAACCGCTGGGACCAACGCTGGCTTGATCAAGTGTCATCGGCGCTGACCACCTGGCGTGCACTGGTTCCGCTCACGCTGGTGGACAATCCGGACCAGGCGAACGTGTTGATTCATCGGCAGCGTCCGGCCCGCCGGCAGGTGGCTGGGGTGTGGCGCGCCAGCAACGGACGCACACAACTTCAGGTTTTGGACGTGCAGCGCCAGGGCCGCCGAAGGCTTGAACCCCTGGTGAAGGTGATGGTGTCACCAGGGCTGCGAGCGGAAGCACTGCAGGCCACCGCTCTGCATGAACTGGGTCACGCTTTTGGCCTCTGGGGCCACAGTTCGGTTCCCACTGATGTTCTGGCGATTAGCCAGGGCGAGCGTCCGGTGTTGGTGCCATCGCAGCGGGATCGCCTTACGCTGGCGTGGGTCATGCAGCAGACCACCCGTTTCGGTTCAACGCTTCGGAAGCCCATCGAACCGGCCGAATCTGAATCACTTGAGTGACGTCACCATGCGGGCGCGGCATGCTGCCGGCAGTCGTGGTTGATCGATGCACCTGGTCCGTTCTCTGGCGCTGGCTGGTCTGCTGCTGAGTCTGGTGGGTTGTCGTTCCAACAACAGCCTGCCCCAGCAGAACCCACAGGTTCGAGCACCGATTCGGATTCAGCTGGACGGCAGCAATCCAGCAGCCAGTGAAGGTGTGTTGGATCGTGCTGAGGGGCCGTTGCGTTTCACCGTTGGCCATGGTCGCCATGGCATTGCCTGTGAAGGCACCACCTTTGAAGAGGGCATCACTCCGCTTGGAACCTTTCAGGTCAACGCCATCCTCAGCAACGACCGCTTCGAGATGGATCCCACACTGGTGGAGCAATCCGGCAAATCAGAAGAGGAGCTGCGCGAGAGCCTCTTCACCAACATGAACTCCATTGACTTCAAAGGTGATGGGGAAACCGGGGAATACGGCGTCGGCTACATCAGCCTGGCTCCTGTGCCCGCAACCGAGCAGCCCTTCCGTTTCAACACCTACGAAGGCGTCTTCCGCTGGTACAGCTTCGCCATTCACGGCACCAATGACGAGTCCCGGATCGGCAAGGCGGTGACTGGCGGTTGCATCAACGCCGGAAAGCTCACCATGGGGGTGTTGTTGGCAACCGTGGAGCTTGGCGATGAAGTTGTGATCAGTAGCGACAGCCCCTGTCTGCCTTAGTGCCGGCGCGGTGCACCACGACGTGCGGCCAGCACTTCCTGCACCTGCCGCCAGCTCACACCGTGATGGGCCAGAGCCACCTGCATGTGGAAGACGATGTCCGCCGCTTCGCCGGCGATCTCGGCGGCGTTGTCGTCTTTGCATGCCATCACGAATTCAGCACTCTCCTCGCCGATTTTCTTGAGGATGCTGTTGTCTCCCCCCGCCAGCAGCTTGTTGGTGTAGCTGCCTTCCTCCGGTTTCTCGCGTCGCCCTTCGATCACCCGGAACAGTTCGGTGCAGGCATCCGTTGGTGGCGCTAAAGCCTCGGCTCCACCTGTGGTTCGTGCATCGCTGTTTTCGTAGAAACAGCTGCGGGAGCCCGTGTGGCAGGCCACATCCCCAGCCTGCTCCACGGTTACCAGCAGCACGTCGGCATCGCAGTCGTAGCGGATCTCCCGCATGGTCTGGATGTGACCGCTGGTGGCCCCCTTGTGCCAAAGCTCCTGGCGTGAGCGGCTCCAGTAATGCACTTCACCGCTGCGCAGGGTGGCTTCGATGGCCTCCCGGTTCATCCAGGCCACCATCAGCACCGCCCCGTCCAGCCAGTCCTGGGCCACAGCTGGAATCAGCCCCGCTTCGTTAAAACGGAGTTGGTCAATGAAGGCGGGGCTGAGGGGCTGCATCAGGCCTCGGACATTCGGGCAACGCCTGAATCTTCCCGCAGCGTGCTCCATTCCGCGTATACACCCCTTGCTCGTTTCTCCGACCCCCTACAGCTGCAGCAAAGCCTTTAGCGGCTATCCCTGCTGTCATCGGCAGTGGCGCCACCAGGGCCATTGCCGATTCGTGCATGGCTACAGCCGCAGTTTCAACCTCTGGTTCGCTGCAACGGAGCTGGATGCCTGCGGGTTTGTTGTTGATTTCTCCAGCCTTCGCCCCTTCGAAGAACGCCTGAGGCAGCAGTTCGACCACACCTTTCTGGTCAATGCAGACGATCCACTGATGGCGGAATGGCAGCGGTTGCATGACCTCCAGGCCATTGATCTCCGCGTGATGGAGAACGTGGGCATGGAGGCAACGGCGGCCTTGATCTGGACCTGGGCCAATGAGCTGCTGCGGGAGCGGGACGGCGGTCGCACCTGTTGCTTTGGCGTGGAGGCGCGGGAGAACAGCCGCAATGCCGCCACCTACAGCGCTGTTCCCGCCTGGTTTTCAGCGCAGGGCTAACGCGTCCGCTTCCAGCTCCACGCTGATCGCCTGCCCCTCGCTGTAACGACCCGCCAGGATCGCTTTGGCAATGGGTGTCTCCAGTTCCCGCTGCACAGCGCGTTTCAGCGGTCGTGCCCCGTAGACGGGGTCATATCCGGCATTGGCGAGCCAGTCGGCGGCCCCATCGCTCAGGCTGAGCTCCAGCTTGCGCTCAGCCAGCCGCTGGCGCAGACGTTCCACCTGAAGGGTGACGATCTCGCGCAGTTCCTCTCGCCTGAGGCTGTGGAAGATGATCTGATCGTCGAGGCGATTGAGGAATTCCGGCCGGAAATGGGCCTGGAGAGCGTCATTCACCCGGCTTTCCATCGCTCCATGCTGCTCGGGATCGCCGGCCAGCTCCAGGATCGACTGGCTGCCGATGTTGCTGGTGAGAATCAGCACAGTGTTGGTGAAGTCCACGGTGCGGCCCTGCCCATCGGTGACACGGCCGTCATCGAGGATCTGCAGCATCACGTTGAACACATCCGGGTGGGCTTTCTCCACCTCGTCGAACAGGATCACGGCGTAGGGCCGACGACGCACCGCTTCGGTGAGCTGGCCACCGGCCTCATAGCCCACGTAGCCGGGAGGTGCCCCGATCAAACGGCTCACGGTGTGCTTCTCCATGTACTCAGACATGTCGATGCGAACCATGGCGTCATCGCTGTCGAACAGCCGGTTGGCGAGGGCTTTGGAGAGTTCCGTCTTGCCCACACCCGTGGGGCCGAGGAACAGGAAGCTGGCGATGGGACGGTTCGGATCGCTCAGCCCCGCCCTGGACCGTTGAATCGCATCGGCGACGGCGGTGACGGCCTGGTGCTGGCCGATCACCCGCTGATGCAGATCATCTTCGAGTTGCAGCAGCTTCTCCATTTCGCTCTGCACCAGCCGCGCCACAGGGATTCCGGTCCACTTGGCGATCACCTCGGCGATGTCGTCTTCACTCACCTCCTCCCGCAGCAAGCCTTTCTCGCCAGGTTCCTCTGAGGCGATCTGGGCTTCCTGTTCGAGCAACTGCTTCTGCAGCGAGGCCAGGGTGCCGTATTCCAGTTCCGCTGCTTTGTTGAGGTCGTAGCTGCGTTTGGCCTGTTCCACCTGCAGCTGCACCCGTTCGATCTCTTCCTTGAGCGACGACAGCTCATCGATCGCGCCTTTCTCCTGCTGCCACTGGGCATTCAGGCAGCTTTGCTGTTCGCCCAGCTCCGCCAGTTCCCGCTCGATCCTCTGCAGCCGCTCCTGGCTGGCACTGTCGGATTCACGGCCGAGGGAGAGCTTCTCCATCTCCAGCTGCAGGATCTTGCGATCGATTTCATCGATCTCCTCCGGTTTGGAGGTGATCTCCATCTTCAGGCGAGCGGCTGATTCATCCACCAGATCGATCGCCTTGTCCGGCAGGAAGCGGTCGGCGATGTAGCGGCTGCTCAACACAGCCGCTGCCACCAGGGCACTGTCGGCGATGCGGACGCCATGGTGCACCTCATAGCGCTCCTTCAGACCACGCAGGATGGAGATGGTGTCTTCCACCGTGGGTTGATCCACCAGCACCTGCTGGAAGCGTCGCTCCAAGGCGGGATCCTTTTCGATGTGCTGGCGGTGCTCGTCGAGGGTGGTGGCGCCAATGCAGCGCAGTTCCCCCCGGGCCAGCATCGGCTTGAGCAGATTGCTGGCATCCATGGCTCCACCGGTGGCTCCAGCGCCCACCACCGTGTGGATTTCATCGATGAACAGCACGATCTGGCCTTCCGAAGCGGTGACCTCCTTGAGCACAGCTTTGAGCCGTTCCTCGAACTCACCGCGGTATTTCGCACCGGCGATCAGGGCTCCCATGTCGAGGGCGATGAGCTGACGGTTCTGCAAGGCCTGGGGCACATCGCCATTCACGATGCGCTGCGCCAATCCTTCAACTATGGCGGTCTTGCCAACCCCGGGTTCGCCGATCAGCACGGGGTTGTTTTTGGTGCGCCGGCTGAGGATCTGGATGGTGCGCCGGATCTCCTCGTCGCGACCGATCACCGGGTCCAGCTTTCCGTCACGGGCGGCGGCCGTCAGGTCCCGTCCGTACTTCTCAAGCGATTCATAGGTCCCTTCCGGGTTTTGATCGGTCACCGTCTGGTTGCCTCGCACGGCTGTAATGGCTTCTTTGAGTTTGCTGGTGTCAATGCCCGCTTGGCTGAGCAGTTGCCTGCCGCAGCGTTCATCGTCGGCCAGGGCCAGCAACAGATGTTCGATGGCGATGTAGCTGTCACTGAAACCATCGCGGGCTGTTTCGGCGCGATCCAGGCAGCTGTTGAGGGAGCGTCCCAGAAACACCGATTCCGGTGGAGAGCCAAGACTGGGCTGCTGCCTGAGATGGCTGTCGACGGCCGCCTGGAAATTGCCGACGTCGACCCCTGCTTTGCTGAGAATGCGTCCAGCCAGACCGTTCTGCTGCAACAGCGCAAGCAGCAGATGCTCCGTTTCAAGTTGCTGATGCCTGGCGCTCTGCGCCAGTTGCTGGGCGGCGATGATGGCGGCCCAGGCTTGTTCGGTGAACTGTTCCGCCGTGGGTTGCATCTCGGATGCGTTTCAACTGGGTTCACCGTATGGGGCTTGTTCCGTTTTCAGTGGGGGCAAACCGAAGCCTTTGGATCGGTCCCCACGCCAGGGAGCGGCAAACCGGGGTGTCTTTTTAGAGTTTGCCGAACCCTTGGATGCCAATGCCTGATCAGCCGCTGGTGGACTCCCTCGTGCAGCAGGGTCTGGCGCTCGCAGCAACGGCTGGCGGTGAGCTGGAACGAAGCTGTTGGATGGTGGTGCATGAGCACCACCACGGTGTGAAACCCACGGAGTACGACATCCGAGAAATTGACGAGGATCTCTACCTGGCTGTGTTGCAGACGGCCAAGCAGGCTCAGTCCACCGTTTGATCAGCCGTTGAGCAGCTCCCGTAGAAGCGCGCGGTGAGCGTTTTCGGCTTCGATGCTCTCCCGCATCTCTTTGGGGAGGCGGGCTTCAAGGATGTCCTGTTTTTTCATCTCCGTGGCATAGCGGCTGCTGAACGCGCTGAAGCGATCGAGATACGACCTTGCGACCTCTGGGGTGAAGGCAATCACCTCCAGGGCGTGTTTGAAGTGGAGGTAGGACACGGTCCACTCCACCAGCTCGTCAAAACTCTGCAGGCCAAGCGGGTTCTCAGGAAGCGTCATCGCTGCATCGCCAATGGTTTCAACCAAACCCCTTGGCTTTGGCCTTGGCCTGGGCCGTTAGGTCCTTCAACCGGCCGTTGAGCAGAACATCGCGTTCACGGTCTGCTCCCACATGGGGTGCGATCTCCACCCCAGCGCTCCGCATGGCCTGCAGCGCTGCTGCTTCCTCAGCTGAGCCCGTGTCACTGCCGAGGTAGCGCTCCACGGCCGCAGCTCCTGGGGCGTCCGCAGCGAAGTACACCGTTCCTGGACCTCGCCGCTCGATGGTTTGCTGCCGCTGCCGGCGGCGCTGCTGCACGCTCGCCCAGAGCCGGCCTTGATTGGCGGTCATGAAGGCGTTCAGATCCGCGGCGTCGGTGTCTTCCGCCAGGGCCATGCTGGTGCCGTCGATGAAATCACTGAGCAGGGTGACAACGGACATCAGGTCTTTGGTGATTGGGAGGAATTGGATTGAAACGAGCGCTGGATCCGGCTGGTTTCGAACCAACTGGTGATGGCTGATTCGCGGGCGTCGTCGCAGAGATCCCGCTGGATCACATTGAAGCCGTGGCGGCGTGCCAGGGCCAACAGTTGATCGTCATCACGGCATTGGGCCGCATCACGCCGCAAGCCCTGGTGGTGCTCCACAGCCCGCAGAAAATCCCGAAGAGCTTCACGACTCATCGCCTGGACCAGCCCAATTCGGCCCGTTGTTCCACGTAGGTGGCCACCGCCATGATCTCCTCTTCACTCAGTTTGTCGGCATAGCTGGGCATGGCATTCAGCCCATCCTCGATCTCATGCTCCAGAGCCTCCAGCGGGGAGCTGGAGTAGGCCTCCACATGGTCGTTCAAGTCGCTGATCTTCAGTGTTCTGTTGGCGCGGATCACATTGCCGCCCCCCATGTGACAAGCCGCACAGTTGCTGTTGAAAATCTGCTCACCTCGCTCCAGGGCGGAGCTTTCCATCGTGTCCATCGCCATCGCCGGAGCAGACAGCAGGCCTGTTGCGCCAACGATCAACAGCAACGTCAGGATCAGGCCTGATAGGCGTGCCATCGCAACCCCCCTCAATGCCCCAAGCTATCCATCGTTGCCGGCAAAAAAAAGAACCCCGGACTGTGGTTGATACACAGCCCGGGAATTTCAATTCAGTTTGAGATGTTCAGAGATTTCCTCAGAAATCCAGAGATCACTCAACGATCACCTTGCCAACCATGCCAGCACCGCGGTGGGGCTCGCAGTAGAAGTCGTAGGTGCCAGCGGTGGCGAAGGTTTCCTCCCAGGATTCGCCAGGGTTGAAGGCGAGGTCAGAGTGGCTGTACTCGTCGTGGCCTTCGAAAACAGCGTTGTGAGGAGCCAGTTTGTTGTTGACGAACTTGACGGTGTCGCCGGCCTTGATGTTCACCGTGGCGGGCTCGAAGGCGAGCATGCCGCCGTCGGTGCCGAGCTTCACTTCAACAGTGGCGGCTTGAGCGCTGCCGACGTTGAGGCCGATCAGCATCAGGAAGGCGCAGCAGGCAGCTGCAATGGTGCGGATGACGGAGCGCATGAAAGTGCTAGGTCGATGTATTGACCTTACGCGCGGGTCTGGGGGTTCCGCGGTTGGGTAGGCCGGAATCGCTAAGAACTGTTGCCAAGTCAGGAGCATGGCTGCTGCCGCCGAAACGTTCCGGTTGCGTTACCGGGTCATGGATGAAGTGGCGCTGGCGAATGCTGAACCGGTCCCATGCATTCACTTCGATGGGCAGCACGCGGATCAGGGTCTCAATCAGCCATGGCCAGAGCGGAATGCCGGGTGTTCGGGCCACACCGCGCCAGCGGCAGAGGGTTTTCACGGTGTCGTTCACCGAGATGGCCGCTTGTCCCATCACCACCCGACGCAGGGCGCCTTGCCCGGGTTCTCGGTTCGGTTCATGGGGGCGTGTGGCCAGGAGGCCGCAGATGCGGGCGATGTCTTCCGCATGGATGAAGTGGAAGCTCGCATCTACCCGAAGCCAGCGGGCCAGCCAGAGCCAACGGCTGACTTCAGCCAAACCTTCGGTGAGGTAGCTGGTGGGGAAGGGGCTAGTGCCGTCGACCCGTCCACCGAACACCAAGGTAGGAAACACCGCCACCATTTTGCTGGCCAGGGGGTGCTGCTCCAAATCCCTGAGGCAGCGAGCCTTGGTTTGGATGTATTCCGTGCCGTAGGCCAGAGCCTCCGGCAGGGGGCGCAGGTGCCGATCGAGCACGCTGGCCGTGGAGAAATAAATGACCTGCTCCAGTTCGCTGGGATCCAGAAGCGCCAGCATCCGTTTCACCGCCACCACATTCACCTGTTCGGCCCGCTCGGGGTCACCCCAGGCTGTGGCGGTGTGAATCACCCGGTTCACCGAGGCCAGCTCTTGGGCAAAACGGTCGGTGTCCCGCAGGTCCCCGACCAAGAGGCGGATGCGGGGATGGTCTGCCGGAACAGCGGTGAGTTTGGCGGGGTCCCTCAGCCAGAGCAGCAGCTCGGCATCCGAGTGGTCCAGAAGCCAGCGGGAGATGTACTGACCGACGCATCCGCTGGCGCCGGTCACCAGGATGCGGGTCAAACGACAGCCCCGAGACGGTCCATCACGCTCTTGCCTGCCCGGAAGAAGGCTTCACCGTTTTCTTCCGGTGTACCCGGCAGGATTCCATGGCCGAGGTTGAGGATGTGCTTGCGGCCGCGGGCCTTGCGCACGCAGTCATCGATGCGGGCTTCAATCGCCTCCGGGGTGCCGAACAGCAGGCCGGGATCCACGTTGCCCTGAACACCAACGTGCTCCGGCAGACGTGCCAGGGCTTCGGCCATGTCCACGGTCCAGTCGAGCGAAACGATGTCAACACCGGTGTTGGCCATCCGCTCGATCACGCCGGCGCTGCCGGAGATGTAGAGGATGAAGGGGGTGTCGGGGTGTGTCTGCTTGACCAGATCCACCACCTTCTTCTGATAAGGCGCAGCGAAGGTGTCGTAGTCCGCTGGGCTCAACTGGCCCGCCCAGGAATCAAACATCTGCACCACCTGGGCGCCGGAATCAATCTGATAGCGCAGGTAATTGGCGATCGACTCAGCGAAGTGGTCGAGCAGCTTGTGCAGGATCTCGGGCTCGCGGAAGGCCATGGCCTTGATCACCGCGTAGTTCTTGCTGCTCTTGCCCTCCACCACGTAGGCGGCCAGGGTCCAGGGGGCACCAACGAAGCCGAGGACAGCTGCTTCGTTGCCGACGCTCTGGCGCAGACGACCCAGCACTTCACCCACAAAGGGCATCGACTCGGCGGGGTTGAGGGGGCGCAGGGCATCCACCTGGGCCATGCTCCGGATTGGATCGCCGATCTGGGGGCCTTTGCTCTCGATGATGTCGAAATCGATTCCCATCCCCGGCAGGGGCGTGAGGATGTCGGAGAACAGGATCACGCCATCGGGCGTGAAGGCGTGAAACGGCTGCATCGAGATCTCATAGGAGAGATCAGGGTTTTCGGAACGCTCACGAAAGCTGGGGTACTTGTCCCGCAGGTCCCGGTAGATCTTCATGTAGCGACCGGCCTGGCGCATCATCCACACCGGAGGACGCTCCACCGATTCACCGCGCGCAGCACGCAGGAGCAGGGGTAAAGAGTCGCTCATCAAGCCCGGTCAGATCAGCCGGAAACCTACCCGAATCGAGGCCTTGGCTAGAGCTTTACCCCCTCTTTGTCATCACGTTCGTCACACGATGTTGTCCGGCTCGCTGCTGCTCAGGCTGCGTTTCGGGTCGTGCTTGAACACCATCAGGCTCAGCGGCGGCAGGCAGAGATCCAAGGAGTTCTCGTAGCCGTGGATGCCCCATTCGTCTGTTGGTTTGCCGCCCATGTTGCCGAGGTTGCTGCCGCCGTACTTGGCTGCATCGGAGTTGAAGATCTCCTCGTAGAACCCTGAGAGAGGAACGCCCACGCGGTAGTGGGAGTGACTTTGGGGCGTGAAGTTCGCCACCACCACCAGCCAGGTGCCGCTTGCACTCTCCCGACGCATGAAGCTGATCACGGAGTGCCGGTTGTCGTTGCAATCGATCCACTGGAAGCCGAACTGGTCGAAGTCGTCCCGCCAGAGGGCCGGTTCTGCCTTGTAGAGAACGTTGAGGTCATCCACCAAACGCTGGATGCCCTTGTGGGGTTCGTAGTTGAGCAGATCCCACTGGAGATCGCCCCACACATTCCATTCAGCCCGCTGGCCGAATTCCATCCCCATGAAGATCGTCTTCTTGCCGGGGTGCGTCCACATGTAGGAGAGCAACGCCCGGGTGTTGGCGTACTTCTGCCAGTCATCTCCCGGCATCTTGTGCAGGAGATGGCTCTTCCCGTGCACCACTTCATCGTGGCTCAGGGCCAGCATGAAGTTCTCGGTGTACGTGTACCAGATCGAGAACGTGATGTTGTTCTGGTGGAACTGGCGGAACCACGGGTCCAGCTCGAAGTAATCGAGCATGTCGTGCATCCAACCCATGTTCCATTTGAGGTTGAATCCGAGGCCGCCGCTGTCCGTGGGCTGCGTCACCATCGGCCAGGTGGTTGATTCCTCCGCGATCGAGAGGGCCCCTGGGAAGTGCTGGAACAGCACGTGGTTGGCCTGCTGCAGGAAGCGAACGGCTTCGGTGTTCTCCCGACCACCGTTCTCATTGGGTAGCCATTCCCCGTCGGGACGCAGGTAGTCGCGATAGAGCATCGAGGCCACGGCATCCACGCGAATGCCATCGATGTGGAACTGCTCGAACCAGAACACCAGGTTGGCGACGAGGAAATTACGAACCTCGTTGCGGCTGTAGTTGAAGATCAGCGTTCCCCATTCCTTGTGTTCCCCGATCCGGGGATCACTGTGTTCATAGAGATGGGTGCCATCAAAGAAGGCCAGGCCGTGGGCATCCTTCGGGAAGTGGCCCGGAACCCAGTCGATGATCACGCCGATGCCTTCGGCGTGACAGCGATCCACGAAGGCCCGGAATTCATCGGGCGTTCCGTAACGGCTGGTGGGGGCATACCAACCCGTCACCTGATAGCCCCAGGAGCCGTCGAAGGGATGCTCGGTGATTGGCATCACCTCGATGTGGGTGAAGCCCCTCTCCTTGACGTAGGGAATCAGGCGATCGGAGAGTTCGGCGTAGGTGAGCAGGCGAGCGCCGGGTTTCATCTCCGCGGCAGGAACGGGCGTCCGAGGGGTGCCGTCGGGTTGAATCCAGGGCTCATCTGCTGAGGCGTGGATCCAGCTGCCCAGGTGCATTTCATACACCGAGATCGGTTGATCGAGCGCGTTGCTGCTGTCGCGCTTCTGCATCCAGCCCTGATCGGACCATTGGTATCCGCCCAGGCGAGCCACAACGGAGCTGTTGTCTGGGCGAACCTCGTGCTGGAAGCCGTAAGGATCAGCCTTTTGGTAGCAGTGGCCTTCTTGGGTACGGATTTCGTACTTGTAGAGATGTCCCTCCTCGAGGCCGGGGATGAACAGTTCCCAGATGCCCCCGACGCGCTGCTGCATGGGGTGGTGACGTCCATCCCACGAATTCAGATCTCCTATCACGGAGACCGTGAGAGCGCTGGGCGCCCACAGGCAGAACATCACACCCCTGACCCCGTCACGCTCGGTGAGGTGGGCACCCATCTTTTGCCAGATGTGGTGATGGTTGCCTTCAGCAAACAGGTGGCGATCCATTTCGCCCATCCATTCGTCGCGGAAGGCCCAGGGGTCGTGTTGTTCGTGAACGATCCCGCCCCGCTCAACCCTGACCCGGTACGTGCAGCCGGGGTCTCTGTTGAGCTGTGCCTCGAACACCCAGGGGTGGTTTGGCGTTGTCATGGCGATCTCGTCGCCAGCCTGCAACAGGGTGACTGTTTGGGCTTCCGGCATCCAGATCCGCACGGTCCAACCCTGATCCGAGGGTTGAGGACCAAGCACCGCAAACGGGTGGTCATGGCGACACTTCGCCAACCGTTCGCCGTCCTGCACCATCCAGTCGAGGACTGCGGCGACACCCATGGGAGATCTGTGAATTGGGCGAGATGTTAAGCCCGATTTACGAAACAGATCCGCTGTTGATCAGACGAAGTCTCGGGAAATGTCGACGTTGATGATCCGACCGCTTGCGTCAAAGATCACGAACAGGTTGGTGGTGGCCTGGCCGAAGGCGACAGCCACCAGCACGAGCTGCTGATCGCCGCCTTGATGGGCGATCACAGCGTCCTTGACCTTGCGGAACCCACCTGACACCTGGCTGAGCTTGGTCCATTTGCGTTTCAGATCTCCCGGGGCCAGCTCCTCCTGGAGTTGGAGGGACATCTTGGATCGCGCGGCAATCCAGCGTCCTGCTGCCAGGTCGCGGGTGAAGTCGAGGGCCGTTGTCTCGATCGGCTGGATCCGGTCGCTCCACTTCCAGGCGAGCAGTTTGCCGTCCTCATCCAGCACCATCAGCACCCCTTCGTCACCGGATGCAGTGGTCACCACCGCATCGATGGTTGTTGTGTTGTAACCAGGGGTCACGCTGACAACGCGGGTTGCATCAATGGCCGCGCGTTGGTTCAGGCGTGCCTGGACGGTGTTCATATCAACGCTGGTCTGAACCGGGGCGGCGAGAGCGTCATGCATGACGTCTCCCTGGCGATTTTTGAGCGCCTCCAGCAGCAGTTCAGCCGCCGCCGTTGCCTGGGCTGGGGTGAGTTCGGTTCTGGTGAGTTGCTTCGCTGCTGCGGGACTGATCAACCCCATGGGAGCCGACAGAGCGATGGCCAGCAGGGCAGCGGAGAGCTTCAAAGCACAAACGTCAGTCGAGCTTCAGTTTGCCGGAACTAAAGGGGTTCAGCTGCAGGGTGGAGCCAGCAAGTTTCAGTGTCAGCGTCACCACACGATGCTCTGGGCTTGGTGCTCCGCAGGCAACGGCATCGTGGCCAGGATTGACGCCAATGGCCGGCCACGCTGCTGCGGCAACGGAGATCCTCAGTCGATCGCCACAAGCCAGGCTCGCGTGCAGCGGCTGGAGGATCACGCTGCGCCTGGCTGGCTGCAACGCCTCCTCTCCGCGAATCCGGACGACTCCCGTGCTCAGTTGATCAACGCTGTTGGTTTCAGCGGGCAGGCGCGAGAGGCTGATGCAGAGATCAAACCCGGGCTGGTCCGCTTCGGCGTCCAACAGGAGGTGCGGTTGACCTGACAGCAGCAGCTCATCGACCAGGGGTGCGGTAGTGAATGTCGCGACGTCGCTGCGTTGATCCACGGCCGTGCGCTCAGCGGGGCCAGGGTTTGTTCCGAGGTGTCCCCCGATGGCCGGAACCGGTCGCCAGGGGTCATGAACGATGACCACGCTTCCTTCTCCTTCTCCATCCGCCACAAGGGAGCCTTCACTTGGGTCGATGCAGGCCAGTCCATGGCTGCGCAGTCCCCATGACGCTGACCTGCCCGAGGCCGGAGCGGGGATCGCGTTCCACTGATGCTGGGTGATGTTCCAGAGCTGGTGACTGGGCTGCGGTTCCTGTGGGGGGCGATCCTGCAGATGTTGTTGGAAGAACTGAAGCATCAGCTGCTGGGTTTCCGGCCACCACTGCAGATGGGAGGCAGGCCCGATGTGCAGGGATGGCTGCCCGCCGGCCGCTTGGCTGCGATGCCAGAGGTCGAGCAGACCCACCAGATGCGGATCCCACCATCCACCGATCAACAGCATCGGCCGCTGGAGCCAGCTCTCCGGGGCGTGATGAACCGTCCACTGCTGATCGTTGCTGGGGTCGTTGTTCAACCAGCTCCAGGCCATGCCTTCGGGGTCATGGCGCTCCAGCAGGGTTGGTCCGTCCCGCAGATAGCGGTTGTCTTCAAGGCTTTGGCGGATCTCCAGCCAGGCCGTTGCATCTCCGCGTCGCTGGGCCTGGAGGGCCGCCAGCTGCAGCCCCCATCCCAGGCCGAGGTGCCACCAGTGGGCACCGCCTTCACAACTCCAATGGCGTCGTTCGTCCAGGCCGGTCATCGCCGGAGCGGTGCACTCCGGCGGTGGGGCCGATTCAGCTGCGGTGAGCTGGGTCAGGCCCTGATACGAAAACCCGTAGACCCCCAGGCGTCCATTGCATTCCGGCAGCTGCCGCACCCAGGCATGGGTGGCGGGGGTGTCGGCTGCTTCCTGACCAAAACCCCGGAAACGTCCCTCCGACTCGCCTTGTCCTCGGACGTCCTGAACGACTACCAGGAAACCATGGGACGCCCACCAACTGGGGTGGGCGTAGGTCACGGTTGAGGCGATGCGGCTCCCGTAGGGCTGCCGCATCAGCAGGGCTGGCCAGGGGCCTTCGCCGCTGGGATGCCACAACCGTGAACGCAGCTCCACGCCATCGGCCGTCCTCAGCGCTGCAGACCGGCAGACAATTCCGCTGGTCTCAGCGGACATCGGCGCAATGCATCCCCACGATGTAGGTCATGAGGATTTCCGCATCCTGAAAACTCAGCTTCTCGCTGGCGGCGACCTGGTTGATGTAGGGCTTGGAGAATGGCGATCGGCCGTTGGCGTTCATTTGCCGGAACGAACGGCACATGGCCTTTGCTTGTTCAGGATTGCGTTTGACGCTGTTGAGCAAGTCCGAGTCAGCGGCAACCACGAGCAATGGTGAGCCCAGGAGCGCCAGAGCGATCAAAGCTGTGCGTAGGAGTTTCAAGCCCATAACAGGTTCATACGCAGGTTTGGATGCCAAGGCAGCGTGGCTGGGGTCAGTTCGCCAGTTGCCTGGCTCGGCGGATCCAATCGCCGGCCACCCGCAGATCCACCACGGCAGGCCGTTTGGTTCCAAGGCTGCGCTCCAGCCTTCCGGTCTGGCGCACGAGACGTTCGGGGGTGCATGCCGCCAGTGCGGCGGGCGTGGCGATGCCCGCATGCATCAGCAGCGCGGCGTCCTGGGGAGGCAAATCCAAGCGGCAGACCAAATCGGCCATGCCCCGCAGCCGCTTGAGGTTTCGGGCCGAAGCCTGGCCACTGCGGGCGAGTTGGCTCAGTTGCAGATCCGTTAGATCACGAATGCTGGACCAGCGCTTGATACCGGCCCGATCCAGTTCCTGTTGTTCCTTGCGAAACGACTGGGGGAGCTCCTCGATCGCGTCGTTGAAGTTCGTCATCAACGCAAGCTCTTGCTCACCTCGCCAAGGATGACGGGGCGTCCCAGCCCATCGCCCTCCGCCTGGATGCCCCGCAACCGCACCAGCACGCTGCTGCTGGAGCGACCTGAGCCGCGCAGGTTGCCCTCCAATTGCTCCAGGGTGGCTTGAACTGTGGTTGGGGCCAGGTCGGCAGGAACCTGGGCGACCACCAGGTCGTTGCCGTTATCGAACACGATCGGTGCCCGCACTGCACCCTCCACCACCACTGGCGGTGTGTAGCTCACGCCGAATGCCCAGCAACTCACGGCCAGCAGCAGGGTGAAGCTGCTCACGCCGACCAGTCGAAACCGAATGCCCCACTTGGCGAGAAAGGCAACTGCCGTTAGCGCTCCAAGCCCAAGCCCAGACCAACCCAGCCAGGGAGCGGCAGTAAGCAGCAGCTGATCGAAGGCCATGGGGTCTGGTGGACTGAAAACAGTCTCCTTATATTGCGCGAGATTCCGGGGAGACCGCCGCGTCTGATGGGGAAAACGCGGCGCAGGACCTGGTTGGTTGCGGGAAGTTTTGTTCTGGTCGGGGCTGGAGCAGCAGGCTTGATCGCCCTTGACCGCGCTGCCGAAGGCATCCTGAGCCGGGCGCGCCCCAGCTTGGAGCGCACGTTGTCGGGTCCTCTGGGCCACGACGTGGATCTTGGCCCTTACGAGGGACTTCGCCCCTTGGGCCTGGGGATCGCCATCGGGCCGAGTCGAATCTTGCCGTCGGCGGCGGATCGTTCTGAGCTGAGCCTGGCGGGGCTTGAGGTGGGCCTTGCTCCCTTGGCGAGTCTTCGGCGTCTGCAACCGGTTCTGCAGATCACGGTGCACAGGCTGCGTGGTCAGTTGCAGGCCAATGAGGCTGGTCGGTACTGGACCTTTGGGCCCCTGAGCGGCGACGGCACCCTGCCGCGACTTGGCGTGCAGTACCGGTTGGCCGATCCTGCATTGCTTCGTTTCGGTCCTCAGCAGCAGACCCTTGAACTCCGCAGTCGGGGCGCAGTGCGGCTCGGGGAGGCTTTTTTCAGTACCGCATCGGAACTTCGCTGGCTCGACGCAGAAGGGGTGCTGCGGCTCGATGCACAAGGGCATTGGGATCGCCCTCGCTTCAGGCTTCGAACGCGGCTGGATCGGCTCAACCTGAAACCGTTGGGGGCCGTCATCGCCCCCGCTCAGGATCTGGATGCCTCTGGAACCTTGGAGGGAGATGTTCAGATCGGCTGGGCCGATGGGTCGTTGAACTGTCGAGGTGGGCTCAGCCTCAAGCGTCTCGAACTTGCTGCGCTGAACAGCAATCGCCTCAGGGTCGCTTGCAAGGGCGATCAACTCACCTTGCAGCCCGCAACACTGCGTTTTGGAGCCTTTGAGGCTCGGGTCTCAGGGTCCGTTGCCTTGAACAAGAGCTTTGATCTCCAGGCTGACGTTCTCCGTACAGACCTCAGCTCTGCAAGCCAGGACCGGTTGAAGCTCAGGATCCAGGGCCCCTGGGGGGAGCCCCGGTGGAGTGCAGATGGTGAGATCCAGCTGCCTGAGGCCACAGGGCTCAACACAGCCCTGATGCTGGACGCTCAGTGGCGCACCCCCTGGTTGCAAGACCAGCAACCGTCTGTTGCCGTGGACAGGCTCCGCCTCAGTGCCCCGGGACTGCGCTTTGGGCTGGCCGGGACGATTGGATCCCGATTGGATCTGGGCAGCACGGAGCTGCAGATCGATCCCCGCTTCTGGTCTGCGCTGCCGACCCTGCAGGCCGGACTGGGCCACACCGCTCCGCTCCTTGGAAGCGTCGACGTCAGTGGTGGGTTGGCCTCACCGGAGCTGAGCCTGAAGCTTGGCCAGGCGTCCAACCCGTTGCTTGATGAGTGGTCGTTTCAGACCCGATGGTCCTCGCAGGACTCCGCCCTGGTGCTGGATCACTTCACCAGTCCGTTGTTGCGGGCGGAAGCGCGCCTTCCTGTGCAACTGGCGCAGGGGCGGTTGCAAACCGGTGAGCTTCAGAGCGGCTTTGAACTCCAACCTTTCAGCCTGAGCCGTTTCACCCCCTTGATCGGTACGCCGCTGGGCGGGCAGGTGGCGGCGCGGGGTCGCGTGATGGGTCCTCTGTCGGGGCTTCAGCCCGACATCAGCCTGACGCTGAATCAACCCCGCGTTGGTGCCTTGCAGGTTCCCGAACGCTGGCAAGGCAGCCTCAACGGTGAACTGGGCCGTGGTGCTCGTCTGGCGATGGCGGCCCAGCATCCTGTCGTGCCCGGCTCGCTCGTGGCTGAACTCGATGCCGATGCTTGGCCCAAGACCGTGCTCTTGCGCCGGGGTGAGGGGCAGTTGCGCTTGCACGGGCTGGATCCGGCTGGAGAGCAACGCCGCTACCGCTGGCGTGCAGCGGACCTCAACATCGATGGACTTCGTTTCATCGTGCCTCCGGTCAACCAGCCCAAAGCGGTGGCAGGTCAGCTCTCGGGTGCAGGGAGCCTTGCCATGGGCCCCCTCGCGATCCGTGGGTCTGCCGTCATTGCGGACGGCTCGATGGCGGGGGTTGCCGTCCAGAGCCTCGAGCTGGAGGGTTCCCTCGGGGATGGGCGTTTTCAGGCCAATGCAGCACTGACGCCATTGCAGGGCAGCATTCGGCTGAAGGCCCGTGGCGACCTGGGTGGCTGGATGCACAGCGGCATCGATGCCGAAGGCCTGGATGTCACCTGGCTGACACTTCTGGCCCGTCAGTTGAGAGGGAGCGATCCCGAACCGGGCTTGGCCCCCGGCCGTGCCGAGGATCTCGGAACCCTGTTCATCAACACCTTTGGTGGATCGCTTGATGGTCAGTTGCGAGCTCTTGCGGAATCGCGCCGGGCGCTTGAGGCCTATGCCCTGGCCCACCCCCGCAAGGGCCCTGAGCTGGAGCGCCTGGAAGGGCGGGTCAATCTGTCGGGAACGATCGACGGTCCTGATCCAAAGCGCCTGAAGGCCGATCTGATCGCCAAGGCCCATCTTTGGATTGAGGGGGAGGACCAGGCCAAGGCACTCCAGCTACAACCGATGGTCGCCACGCTTCGTGGCCCGCTGCTCGGTGGATCCGGTGATCTCTCCCTGCTGCAGGTTCCGATCTCTCTGCTGGCGTTGTTGGCTCCTGTGCCGCCGCAGCTCCGAGGCAGTGTTGGCATCCGCGGCCGCTATGACCTCAGCGGAACGGCTCCACTGCTGGTTTCCGATCTGGTGCTCGACTCCGCCAGCCTGGCGGGCCAGCCCCTGCAGTTGGAGCAGCGATCGGTTGTCGTTGAGCGTGAGTTGATCCGCCTGAACCTGGCCCTGAAGGGAGGCGAGAGCAAGGAAGCCGTCACCGTGGCCGGCACGCTGCCCTTTAATCCTGATTCGGATTTGAACCTGAGGCTGGAAAGCCATGGGGATGCTCTTGGCGTTTTGACGCTTCTCGCCGGAAATTCCTTGGCCGTGAAGCGGGGGATCACCAATCTGCGGCTGTTGCTGCGCGGGCCGTTGAACCAACTGCAAGCCAATGGCTTTGTGGTGGTCAGCAATGGAGATCTCAGCATCGGTGAACAGGAGCTGAGTCGGATCAACGCCTCGATCCTGTTCGATTTCGATCGCGTCTTGGTGCAACGCCTGGAGGCTGAAGTGGGCCGCGGCGGCTCGCTGCGCGGTTCAGGAAGCCTTGGCTTGTTCACCCCCCAGAGCGGAGCTTCACCGCTCACCCTGCAACTCAGCCAAGCTCAGATTCGTCAGCCGATCGTGCAGTTCCAGGCCGATGGCGAACTGCAGGTGTCTGGAGCTTTGCTGCAACCCGTCCTCTCCGGAAATCTGGAACTCTCGCGGGGCACGCTTCGGCCCCAGTCCGGTTCCTTCGGACTTGTACAGCGGGGTGGACTTAAGCGATTGGTCCCCAACAGTGAGGAGGGTGCCACTACTGCGGAGCAGCCCGGTCCCCAATCGTTCAAAACACTTCTGGAGGAGGACTGGGATTTCAAGAAACCTCTGGTCCTGATGGGATCCAAAACAACCATCCAGGGCCCAGGTCAGCCCCAACGGTTCATGCCGACGCTGCCGGCTATCCGATTTGAAAATCTTCGGCTGGCCCTCGGCCCTGATAGCCGGGTGCTAATGCCCTCGATCAGTTTCAAAGGGGGTGGTGTGGTGACGTTGAACGGCCCCTTGGATCCCTCTCTGCAGGCAAGGGGCTTGATTCGGCTCAATTCCGGCAGGATTTGGATTCCACCTCTCGCTCCACTCCGTTTGGATCCTCAGGAGGAGAACGTTGCAGTATTTACCCCCTCTTTGGGGCTAGTCCCCTACGTGGATATCGCTTTGCAAGCCAGGGTTTCCGACACCGTCAGCGCGGGCACCAGCGATCAAATCACCACTGCAAATCTATTCGCATTGAATGGCACGGGTAGTTCTCCCGCCGGGGTTGCTCAGCTCCGGCTGGTAAAGGTCATGGTCCAGGCCACAGGCCCGGCAAACCGTCTTGGTGACAGCAAAAATCTTGTTTTGCGTAGCTCCCCACCGATGAGCGAGCAGCAGCTGTTGGGTTTGATCGGTGGTAACTCCTTGGCTTCTTTAGGCAGTACTGGTGGTGCCGCTTTGGCCACAATGCTGAGCCAATCGCTGCTCTCACCGGTACTGGGCACGTTGACCGATGCCATGGGTCAACGGCTCCAGATTGCGATTTTCCCGACCTACGTCAATCCTGAGTTGAAATCAGAGGAGGAGCGCACCTCGGGCCGTGTATCGCCAACACTCACATGGGTTACTGAGTTCGGTGTGGCATTGACCAACCGGTTCAACCTTTCCGTTCTGATGGCACCGAACACAACCGATGTTGATGTTCCTCCCCAAGGGACTGTCTCTTATCGGTTGACGCCGAACACGACCATGTCTGCGTCGATGGATGCCGATGGCACCTGGCAGAGCCAGTTGCAGGTGTTCTTCCGGTTCTGAACCATGCCTACCGCGCAGGTGATTGGAGTGGATCTCGGGGGCACGGCGATCAAGCTGGCCCGGATTCGTGCTGATGGAACGGTGCTGGCGGAGGCGCAATGCTCCACACCGCAGCCCGCCGTACCTGGCGCCGTGACGATGGCCCTGTGTGAAGCCATTGAACAGATTGATCCTGAGCATGCGGCTGAGGCGGTCGGCATTGGCCTCCCCGGTCCCATGGATGCGGCGGCTCGGGTGGCCCGGGTTTGCATCAACCTGCCCGGCTGGGAGGACGTGCCGCTGGCGGATTGGCTGGAGTCCAGGCTCAACCGCCGGGTCACCCTTGCCAACGATGGCAACTGTGCGGTGGTCGGTGAGGCCTGGCTGGGCGCCGCCCGTGGTGTTGATGATGTGGTGCTGTTGACCCTCGGAACCGGTGTGGGAGGAGGGGTGCTTCTAAGGGGTGAGCTGTTCACGGGCCACAACGGCGCTGCAGCGGAACCCGGTCTGATCGGGGTTCAGCCCGATGGTCCGGCCTGCAACAGCGGTAACCGTGGCTCTCTGGAGCAGTTCGCCAGCATCACCGGCCTGCGGCGCTTGTGTGATCGCGATCCCCGCGAGCTCAGTGCAGAGGCCGATGCTGGTGATCCGGAGGCCCTGGAGGTTTGGAGCCGTTACGGCGAGCGCCTGGGCTGTGGCGTTGCTTCGCTGGTGTACGTGTTCACGCCGCAGTTGGTGTTGCTGGGTGGCGGCCTGGCCGGTGCTGCCCGCCACTTTCTGCCGGCGGTGCGCCGCGAGGTGGAGTCGCGGGTTCAGGTCGTCTCAAGGGAGGGGTTGCGGATCGAAGGCGCCTGTCTGGGGAACGGCGCTGGACGCCTGGGGGCTGCGCGACTCGCTCTGCGGCGGCTGAACGGGATGATGGCTCCAGATTGATTGCCTTGATGTCCAGCGTTCCAGAGCCTTCTGCTGCGTTGTTGCAGCGTGCCGCGGCTGTCCGCCGTGCTGCTGTTGATCTGGGGCAGACCGATGACGGCCAGAGAGCTCAGGCGCTTCAGGCGATGGCGGACGCGCTGACCGACCGCGCGGAAAGCATCCTCGCGGCCAACCGTGAAGACCTCCAACGCTCTGCAGCCGAGGGGTTGGCGCCGGCTTTGATGGCGCGGCTGAAGCTGGATGACAGCAAGTTGGCGGCGGCCATTGATGGCGTCCGCAAAGTGGCCAGCCTCAGTGACCCGCTGGGTTGTCGTCAGTTGCATCGGGAGCTGGATCAGGGCCTGGTGCTGGAACGGGTCTCCGTTCCGCTCGGGGTGGTGGGTGTGATCTTTGAAGCCAGGCCGGATGCGGTGATGCAGATCGCCTCGCTGGCTATCCGTTCGGGCAACGGTGCTCTGTTGAAAGGGGGCAGTGAGGCTCGCTGCACCAATGAGGCTGTGATGGAGGCCCTGCAGGCAGGCCTGGCGGCCAGTCCGGTGTCTGCCGATGCCCTGGCTCTGCTCACCACCCGTCAAGAAAGCCTGGCCTTGTTGCGTCTCGATGGCCTCGTGGACCTGATCATTCCCAGGGGAAGCAACGAACTGGTGCGCTTCATCCAGGACAACACCCGCATTCCGGTGCTGGGCCATGCCGATGGGGTTTGCCACCTCTACGTGGATGCGGCGGCCGACGTCGACAAAGCTGTTCGGGTGGCGGTGGACAGCAAGAGCCAGTACCCCGCCGCCTGCAACGCCATTGAGACCTTGCTGGTGCACCGCTCGATTGCGCAGCCTTTTCTCGCCGCTGCGCTGCCGGCCTTCGCTGCTGCCGGGGTGCAGCTGCGGGGCGATGCCGAGAGCGTGGCCCTTGGTGTGGCGGAAGCGGTCACGGAGGAGGACTGGAGCACGGAGTACCTGGATCTGATCCTGGCGGTGAAGCTGGTGGACGATCTCGAGGCAGCCACCGATCACATCCGCTCCTATGGATCGCGTCACACCGAAGTGATCCTGACGGAGGATGCCCAGGCGGCTGATCGTTTCCTTGCGGCGGTGGATAGCGCAGGCGTCTATCACAACTGCTCCAGCCGCTTCGCCGATGGGTTCCGTTACGGATTCGGCGCTGAGGTGGGCATCAGCACCCAGACCCTGCCGCCCCGCGGACCCGTTGGTCTGGAAGGGTTGGTGACCTACCGCTATCGGTTGCGCGGCGAGGGCCACATCGCTGCCGACTACGCCAACGGCAGCCGCGTCTTCACCCACATCGATCGGCCGCTGTGATGGATTGCATTGGTGTGAGGGACCTGCGGTTGTGGGCCCACGTCGGGGTGTTGGAACACGAACGTCGGGATGGCCAATGGTTCAGCCTTGATTTCAGTGTTCAACTCGATCTGAAGGCTGCTGCCGTGGCCGACGACCTGAGCCGGAGCCTGGACTACGGCGTGGCCATTCAGGCCCTGCAAGGCTTGTCCCGGCAGGTTCGTTGCCTCACGATCGAGCACTTCAGCGAGCAGATGCTGGATCGGCTGGAAACGTTGTACGGGCCCATCCCGGTCTGGCTGCGATTGACCAAATGTGCTGCACCGGTTCCAGGGTTTAACGGCCGCGTGTTCGTGGAACGCTCCCGCCATGGCGGCAGATCAGCCCTGTGAGCATCCCGTTGGTGCTGGTCCATGGTCTCTGGGACACGCCCCGCCTGTTTCATCGATTGATTCAGGGGTTGGACCAGCCCGATCGCCCGCTGCTGGCGCCGCATCTGCCCCATGGTCTGGGTTGGATTCCCCTGCGGCAGCTGGCCTCTCGCCTGGATCAGCACATCCAGCAGCGCTTTGGTGCTGACACCAGGGTCGATCTTCTGGGGTTTTCGATGGGGGGCGTGATCGGCAGGATCTGGCTGCAGGAACTGGGTGGGGTGCAGCGCACCCGGCGCTTCCTCAGTGTGGGCAGCCCGCAGCAGGGCACCCTGGCTGCTCAGATGATTCCCCGCCCGCTCCTCGCCGGTGCGGCAGACATGAAAGTGGGCAGTCGCCTGATGCGCGAGCTGAATCGCCAACCCGATGCCCTGGCTGGGGTCGACTGCTCCAGTTTCTTTTGCCGCTGGGATCTGATGGTCTGCCCCGGCTGGAGGGCCGTTCTGCCCTTGGGCCGGTGTGAGGAAATACCGGTCTGGACCCATCAGCAACTGATCAGCCGCCCCGCTGCGATTCGACGGCTCTGCAGCAGCTTGCGCGCCTGAGCTCAGGCCGTGGCCACCAGGCCGGAATGGCGAATCAGGGCTTCGGTGCTGGCAGGACGGCCTCGGAAGGCTTCAAACACCTCTGCTGGAGATCGGCTGCCACCGAGGCTGAGCACGGTGTCGCGGAAGCGGGCTCCCGTTGCACGCACCTGATCCTCCTGATCCAGACCCACCTCCTCAAAAGCGGAGAAGGCATCTGCGCTGAGCACCTCAGCCCACTTGTAGGAGTAGTACCCGGCGGAGTAGCCCCCCGCGAAGATGTGGCCGAAGGCGCAGAGGAACTGATCCTCCGGGATGGGATCCATCACCGTGGTGGTGGCGGCGATCTCACGGCGCAGTCCGTCAGGGCTGACGCCAAGTTCCGGGGTCCACTGGCTGTGGAGACGAAGGTCACTCAAGGCAAAGTGAACCTGCCGCAGGGTGGCGAGGCCTGCATTGAAGGTGCGGCTGCTGCGCAGTTTGTTGAATTCCGATTCAGGCAGGGGTTCACCGGTTTGCCAGTGGCGCGCCATGCCCATCAAGGTGGCGTGATCAAGGCACCAGTTCTCCATGAACTGGCTGGGGAGTTCCACGGCATCCCATTCCACGTTGCTGATGCCGGCGGCTTCCGGTTCCTCAACGGTGGTGAGCATGTGCTGGAGCCCATGACCGAATTCATGGAAGAGGGTCTCCACTTCCTCAAAGCTCATCAGGCTGGGCGTGTCGCCCACAGGTGGGGTCTGGTTGCAGACCAGATAGGCCACCGGCAGCACCACAGAGCCATCGGGTTTCTTGCTCAGGCCCAGGCATTCATCCATCCAGGCTCCGCCGCGTTTGCTGGCGGGCCTGCTGTAGGGGTCGAGGTAGAAGCCGGCAATGGGTGTGCCATCGGAGCGCTTCACCCGGAAGAAGCGCACATCGTCGTTCCAGGTCGGTGCTTCGCCGTCGGCGGCAACGATCTCGACGTCGAACAGACGCGTACAAAGGCTGAATAGGCCTTCGAGCACCTGCGGCAGCGGGAACCAGGGACGCAGCGCCTCTTGGTCCAGATCGAACCGGGATTTGCGCAACTTCTCCGACCAGTAGGCGATGTCCCAAGGGGCCAGCTCATCGGCTTCGGGGGCCTTGTGCTCCCTGGCGATGGCTTGGAGATCCTGCAGTTCTTGCTCAGCTGCTGGGTATGCCGCAGCGCGCAGTTCTTCCAGCAGTGCTTCCACCGCCAGAACATCGTCAGCCATCTTGGCGCTGAGGCTGAGGTCAGCCCAATGGGCATAGCCCAGGCGGGACGCTTGCTCGCGCCTCAGGGTCAGGATCTCCTCGATCAGTGCACGGTTGTCGAGTTCGCCTTCACTGGCCCGCCCCACATGGGCGCGATAGGCCTTCTCCCGCAGGGATCGGTTGTTGGCGTGCGTGAGGAAGGGCAGATAGCGAGGCATGTCCAGTCCCAGCAGCCACGGGCCGGACCCCGCAGACGCATCAGCATCCCCTGCTTCACGCGCTGCGGCAGCCAGTGCCTCCAAGGCCCGTTGCGGCAGGCCTTCCACCTCATGGGGCTGGCTGAGTTTCAGGGTCCACTGCTGCGTTGCATCGAGCACGTGGTTGCCGAACTGGGTGGAGAGAGCAGCCAGGCGTTCACTGGTGCTGTTGAAGGCTGCCTTCTCATCGCCACTGAGGCCAACACCGCGCTGCTGCATCGAGAGCAGCTCGGATTTCAGGATCCGCTCCTGGGTTGGGTTGAGCGGTTCGGAGGGATCGCTTTGGAGGGCCATCAAGGCCCGATGAAGAATCTGGCTTTGGCCAAGCCGGTTGCTGAGACGCACAACATCCGGTTGCTGGGCGGCATGGGCATCGCGCAGCTCAGGGGAATTGCAGACGCCATTGAGGTGTGACACCACACCCCAGCTCCAACGCAGCCGTTCGCCGATGGCCTGCAGCGGTTGCATCACCCGATCCCAGGACAGCTTCGAGGGGCCGGCGAGGGCTGTCTCAAGAGCCTGCTCGAGCGCAGTGAAGTCCCGATCCAGCTGTGCGAGCAAAACCGGGATGTCTGTGCTGACGAGCTCAGGGGAAATGGCCCGGAACTCGGGAAGCCCTTGGCCGCGCAGGAGGGGGGAAACAGTCGACATCTCAGCTGGCAATGAACTGCAGGGCCAGAGCGTTGGTGGAAGCTTCGTAGAGGTCCATGGCAATGCGGGGCCAGATGCCGATCACCAGGGTTGGCACCAGCAGGCTCAGGCCAATCACCAGCTCCCTGGGGCGCATGTCAGCGACGCTGGCCAGGGCCGGAATCCTGGGGCCAAAGAACACCCGTCGGCACATGGAGAGCAGATAAATCGGTGTGAGCACCAGTCCGATGGCGGCCAGCAGAACGGTGATCGATCGGAACACTGACGTGAAGGCTTCCTGGCTGGTGATGCCAAGGAACACGGTGATTTCACTGATGAAGCCACTCATGCCCGGCAGCGCCAGCGAAGCCAGGGAGCTGGCCAGGAAGAAGGCAAACGTGATGGGCAGCGCCTTGGCCAATCCGCCCATGTTGGGGATCGAGAGGGTCTTGGTTCGCTCGTAGAAGACGCCCGTCACGAAGAACATCGCGGCTGCGATCAGGCCATGGCTCACCATCTGGAGCATGGCTCCGCTGATTCCCAGGGCATCAACGGCACCGATCCCCACCAGCACAAAGCCCATATGACTCACGGAACTGCAGGCAATCCTGCGTTTCACGTTGTCCTGGGCGAAGGCGTTGAGAGCGCCGTAAACGATGTTGACGATCCCAAGGATCACCAGGGCTGGCGCCAAGGTGGCGTGAGCTTCTGGAAGCATCTGCACGTTGAAGCGCAGCAGGGCGTAGCCGCCCATCTTCAGGAGCACGCCGGCCAGAAGCATCGACACCGGAGCGTTGGCCTCACCGTGGGCATCGGGCAGCCAGGTGTGGAGCGGGAACATCGGCAGTTTCACGCCGAAACCAATCAAGAAACCCACGTAACACAACAGGCCGAAGCTGCCGCCCGGAGAACGAGCCGCCAGTTCCGTGATGTTGAAGGTGAACGTGTCACCGGAGAGGGCCAGTGCCAGACCGCTGATCAAGATCAGCAGAGAGGCCAGGGCTGTGTAGAGGATGAATTTGGTCGCGGCGTACTGGCGGTTTTGTCCGCCCCAGATGGCAATCAGCAGGTAGACGGGAACCAGTTCCAGCTCCCAGGCCAGGAAGAAGAGCAGAAAGTCTTGCGACAGAAAGACCAGGCCCTGGGCCGAGGCCTGCACAAGCATCAGGGCGAAGTAGAGCCGGGATTTGCGCTGAACCGACCAGCTGGCCGCCACAGAAAGGAACGTGACCAGGCCGCTCAGCACCACAAGAGGTGCTGAAAGACCATCCACACCAAGGGACCATTCCAGTCCGAGTGCAGGGAGCCAGCTCACCCGCTCCACCAGCTGCAGCCCTTCAGTGCTGGGGTCGAAGCGGGTGGCAAACACCCCCATCATCAAAAGAAGATCGACCAGCAGGACGCCCAGGGTGATGATTTTGGGCGCGGGGGATGGTTTCTCTTCGCTGCTCGGAACCAGCGGCAGCACCAGAGCTGCTGCCGCTGGCAACAGCACAATCAGCGATAAACAAGGGAAGGGACTGCCCGAGACAGCAAGCTCTGCTAACCCAGCGTCCATTCCGTGTCCGCAATCTTTAACAAAGCTAACAGGGCTGAATGCCCTGTTTAGGTGGATCTACTCATCGTCGGCCGGTTGCCAGTGGCTGCCTGAGGTCTGCAAATTCAGCACCGGCGCGCGGCTGGCGACCCCGGCAGCCTCCCAGGCTTTGACCATGGCTCGGCTGACGGCTGGGCCTTTGTCTTCCTCGCACAGAGCCAGGATGCTTGGTCCGGCTCCGCTGATGGCGCAGCCCCAGGCTCCCGCGTCCATGGCGGCCTGTTTGACCTGGTCGCCGCCTTTGATCAGGCGCCAGCGGTAAGGCTCGTGCAACCGATCGTGCATGCCGTCGGAGATCAGATCACCATTGCCGGTGCGCAGCCCTTGCAGCAGCAGCGTCAGGGCACCCAGGTTGACCACAGCGTCGCCAACCGGGATGGCCTTTGGCATGGCCCGGCGGGCTTCACTTGTGCTCAGGCGAATCGATGGAATCGCCACGACCGCCTTCACGCTCGGCGTCCATTCGCAACGCACCACGCGCCAGCGCTTCGATGCGGCCTTGGCGGTCATGCAGAGGCCCCCTAGAAGCGAGGGCACAACGTTGTCCGGGTGACCTTCGATATCGATGGCCAGCTCCAGCAGCTTCTCCTTGGAGAGGGGCTCACCGACGAGGGCATTGGCTCCCATCAATCCCGCCACGATCGCCGTGGCACTGCTGCCCAGCCCCCGTGCCGGCGGCACGGCAAGACGCACCCGTGCCTCAAGGGCGACGGGTTCCAGCCCAGCCGCTTTCCACACCCGTTGGGCCGCTCGGTAAACGAGGTTCTCCGGCCCACCCCGGAGGTGACTGCCTTCCGTTCCCTCAATAATCAGCTCAAATCGTTCACCGCCCCCTTCGATTCGCCGCATCGCGAAGCGGTTGTTCAGATCAAGGGCTGCACCGAGGCAGTCAAATCCGGGGCCCAGATTGGCGGTGGTTGCCGGGACGTCCACGACCACTTTCTGACCGATGCGCGGCTGCGCCATCGCTGATCCTCTGCTCAGGCCAGTGTCCCACCTGACTCCGCCAGCATCCGGGCGCGACAGGCTGCACTGAACAGTCCGGCATCGGGATCGATCACCGCTGTGACCTGCATCCCTTCGATCAGTTCGCGGAAGCGTCCCTTGTCGCGCATCGCATTGAGAAAGCTGGCGGATTGCAGTCCCTTCAATTGTTTTGATGCGGTGCCCCCGCCAACCCAGAGGCCTCCTGTGCAGAGTTCCTGAAGGGCAAGATCGCCTGCCGCTGAGCCATAGGCCTCCAGCCAAAGCTGTAGGGCGCGTTGCATCAAGGGATCACCCCCTTCAGCGGCAACGCTCACCTGAGCGGGAAGATCGTTGGAGCTGTTGCGCCGCCAAGCCTCAGCCACGCTGCGCAGGGGGTGCATGGCGGCATCGGGTTTCTGAAGCAGCCAGTGGGCCACATGCCCCAAGCCGGTGCCACTCACGATGCGTTCGATCGACAGGCGGCTGACGCCGAGGTCTTGTTTGAGCCAGCAGGCCAGCTCCCATTCCGCTTCGTTGCGCGGAGCAAATTCGCGGTGCCCTCCTTCGCTCGCCAAGGCCAACAGTCCCTGTTCGCTCTGGAGGCCTCGCGCCATGCCGAGACCGGTGCCGGCCCCAAGAATGGCCAGAGGGCCCTCGTCTTGGTGGCCCTTCTGAAGGATCACCTGCTGATGGCTGTCGAAATGGGGCAGCCCGTAAATCAGCACGCCGAAATCATTCACCAGCTCGAGCTGTTCCATGCCCGCAGCCCGCGCCAGGTCGGCCTCCCGCAACCTCCAGGGCAGGTTGGTGATCCTGGCCTCCCTGTGTCGCACCGGACCGGCAACAGCGATGCAGGCATGCGCTGGAGCTGGGAGATCGGCGGGGCGATTGTTGAGGAAGGCCTCGAGCATCGGCTCAAGGGTTGGCCATTCTCCCGAGTGGAAGCGTTCCTGATGCAGCAGGCGCAGCTGGCCCGCCTCACTCCCGTAGAGAGCAAGCAGAGTCTTGGTGCCTCCCATGTCCCCCGCCAGGAGTGTGCTGGTGGCCATCCAGGGCTGCGGCAACTCCTACCAGCGTGGTTGGCTCAGGAAAAGAAGTCCAGTGGGAGCGGTCCCCAGGTGGGGCTTGGCGTGGTGTCGTCGTCACCGTGGCCACTGATCAGAATTCCTTCGCCAAGGCCGTGCTCGATCCGAATGCGGATCGTGCCCCCCTTCTGATTGGCTTTCAAGAAAACAGGGCCCTGCTCCTCGGGGCTGTCGACGAGCTCCAGCGGCTCCCACTGTTTGCTTTGCTCGAGGCTGCGCATCGCTGTGAGGGCCTGCTCCCTGGACGGGGCCATGACGCCGATGGTGAACCAGCTGGCCTGGGCCATCGCCTGATCGAGTTCTCCTCTCAGCTCGTTTCTGATCTGGGGAGCCAACTCCGGCGCTCCCCGCAGACGCGCGAGATCGGCCAGGTGCTGCACATGGGTATCCGTCATCGGTTCAGCTCCAGGCCCGCGGCGCGCTCGCTGTTGGCCATCTGGGCAGCACTGAGAAGGTCGGCCACCGCTGTGACCCCGAGGTCACCGTCCCGTCGGCTGCGAAGGCTCACGGCGTTCTGTTCTGCTTCCTTGGCACCGATGACCGCCAGCACGGGGATCTTCATCTGTTCGCCGGTGCGGATCAACTTGCCGAGCCGGTCACCGCTGCGGTCAATGGTGGCGCGAACGCCAGCTTTGGTGAGTTTTTCCAACACTTGCTCGGCGTAGGGCTGCACCTCGTCGGTGACCGGCAGCAGACGCACCTGCTCGGGGGCTAGCCAGAAGGGGTAATCGCCGGCGTAGTTCTCGGTCATGATCCCGAAAAACCGCTCCAGCGAACCGAAGATGGCGCGGTGGATCATGATCGGCCGCTGCTTGCTGCCGTCGGCAGCGATGTAGTCGAGCTCGAACCGTTCCGGCAAGTTGAAATCCAGTTGGATCGTGGAGCACTGCCACATCCGGCCGATGGCGTCTTCGATCTTGAGGTCGATTTTCGGTCCGTAGAAGGCACCGCCGCCTTCATCGATTTTGTAGGCCCAACCCTTGCGCTCCAGGGCTTCAATCAGTCCCTTGGTGGCCAGGTCCCAGACGGCGTCATCGCCGATGGACTTCTCGGGGCGGGTGGAGAGGTTGATCTCGTAATTGCTGAAATCGAAGGCGGAGAGGATCCGTTCGGTGAGATCGAGGATCTTCAGGATCTCGTCGCTGATCTGCTCCGGCAGGCAGAACACGTGGGCATCGTCCTGGGTGAAGCCCCGCACCCGCATCAGACCGTGCATCACGCCGGGCCGCTCGTAGCGATACACCGTTCCAAGCTCCGCCCAGCGGATCGGCAGTTCCCGGTAGCTGCGCAGTTTGCTGGCGTAGGTGAGCACGTGGAACGGGCAGTTCATCGGCTTGAGCTGGTACTCCCGTTCGTCCACCTCCATCGGGCCGAACATGCTCTCGGCGTAGAAGTCGAGGTGGCCTGAGGTCTTCCAGAGGCTGATGTCCGCCACGTGGGGGGTGTAAAGGAGCTCGTATCCGCCCTCGAAGTGGGCCTGGCGCCAGAACTCCTCGATCAACAGGCGCATGCGGGCACCGCGGGGGTGCCAGAACACCAGACCAGCCCCGGCCTCATCCTCGATGGAGAAGAGGTCGAGGTCTTTGCCGATGCGGCGATGGTCGCGGCGAAGCGCTTCTTCCTTGCGACGTTTGTGTTCCGCCAGCTGTTCCGGGGTTTCCCAGGCCGTGCCGTAGATGCGTTGCAGCTGCGCTTTGGTTTCATCGCCTCGCCAGTAAGCGCCTGCCACGCTTTCCAGCTCGAAGGCCTTGGCATTGAGTTGGCCGGTGTGATCCACGTGGGGGCCAGCACAGAGGTCCCACCAGTCCTCACCAAGGGTGTAGAGGGTGATCGGCTCCTGCAGGCCTTCAAGAATCTCGAGCTTGTAGGGCTCGTTTTGGGCTTTGATTTTGTCCTCGGCTTCGTTCCGGCTCACCTCGACCCGTTCGAGAGGCAGCTTTTTGTTGATGATCTTGATCATCCCCTTCTTGATGGCCTTCAGGTCGGCCTCGGTGAAGGGATCGGGATTGTCGAAGTCGTAATAGAAACCTGTTTCGGTCCAGGGGCCGATGGTGACGCGTGCCTTGGGAAACAACTGCTGCACAGCCATGGCCATCACATGGCTCATGGAGTGCCGAATCTTCAGCAGTTGATCGCTTTCGCTGGTCTTGGGCAGAACCACCGGTGCTGAAGGGGCTGGGGTGGTTGCTGCAGCGCTGCTCACCGGTTCAGGTTCAGGGCCCGCCATCCTATGGGCGAGACCCGAGGGCTACAGGTGGGTGAGTCAACCAACCAGGACGCTGGTGCACTGTTGGATGAGTTGCTGGCATCTCTGCTCGATGACTTCGAGCATTGGTTTCAGCGCGGTGAGGAGCTTCTGGAGGCCTGTCCGGAGGAGGTGATGCCGTTGCAGGAGCGTCTACTTATGGAGGAGCGGCTGCAGGACGGCAAGAAGGCCATTGCTGCAACGCGCTCCCTTGTGGCTGCATCAACGCAGCCCATGGCCGTTTCGATGGAGGTGATGAACCCGTGGCATGGCTTGGTCACGGAGGTGTGGGCCCTAGCCGCAAGGTTGGGCTCGAGCCGTTCGCCTCAGGCCCCGAGCTGATTGCGCAGCTGGCGCAGGTTGCTGCTGTAGAAGCTCGCCAGGTCCTGAGGGCTCTTCACCGGTTGACCGTAGGCGGAGCGGCCGGTCCAGGTGGGGAAGGATGCCCATTCGGGAGCCAGCTTCGCCATGGCGTTCCTGGTCAGCCCTTTCCGGTCAATTTCCTTGAGAGCACCGCGACGCTCAACAAGGTGCAGAGCGGCTTGGTCCTGATGCCTGGGCTCGAAGCTGGAAAGCTTGAGCTCCTTCGCCACGCCTTTCCAGGTCTTGGGCAGGAATTGATAGGCCCCAGCTGCGGCGCTGGTGTAGCGCTTCACGATCACCCGCTCGGGATGACGTGAGAGGTCCTGAAACTGTCCGCCGCCGTACATGATCCGGTAGCCCTTGTCTTCGCCGTCTTTCCAGGTCCCCTCGGCGTAGCGAATGGTGTTGAGCAGGGCGCGTCGCTCAGGTGTCAGCTCGTAACGACCACCCTCTTTGCCGGAGGACAGGGTGGCGCGGCTGCTGGTGTTGCGGCTGCTGGTGGCGCTTTGCTCAACCTGTTCTGCGGGCGCCTCTGCGTTCTGGAGCGGCTGTTTGGCTCCTGCGGACAGCACCAATCCTGCGGTCAGGGCTGCACCGACGACAGGCCGGCTCCAACGTGTGGCTGGGCTGAACGCAGAAAAAAGGCGAAGCACGCAGGACAATCAGGTGGACGATCACAGTGCTGGCCCACGAGGTCTGGACGCGAGATCGGTGCTTGAGGGGTTGACGCGTTGTCTGTGCTGTGTATAAGCAGATGGGAAAAGGCTGAGAGTCTTGCGAGACTCGCGTCTGCGGCTGACGTTGTCTCGCTCAAGTCTCAGGAGCCATGGCTTGAGCCCATGGCCGTCGCATTGATCAGAGCAGCTAATGCTTCTCTTTGTTGCTGATCAGGCTGGCCGGGCGAAACCCAAGGCATCCCGAACCCGTTCAAGCGTGGCGTTGGCCACGGTTTCGGCCTTCTCACGGCCTGTTCTCAGCACCTGATCGAGCTCTGTGGGGTCCTGCATCAGCTCCCGGTAGCGGGCCTGGATGGGTTCCAGCGCGCTCACGGTGGCTTCGGCCAGCAGCGGCTTGAACTGTCCCCAACCCATCTCGGCGCATTCAGTGGCGGCCTGCTCCCGCCCCTTGCCGCTCAGGATTGCGTAGAGCCCAAGCAGGTTGTCGGTTTCCGGTCGATCGGGGTTGCCGAATTCGAGGCCACGCTCTGGATCGGTCTTGGCGCGTTTGATCTTTTTGGTGATCAGCTCCGGAGGGTCCAGAAGCGTGATGCGACTCCCCTCGTTGGGATCGCTCTTGCTCATCTTGCTGCGACCATCCGTCAGGCTCATCACACGTGCCCCCTCCTTGAGGATCAGCGGTTTGGGCACTTTGAGCACCGGCGTGTCCTTGCCGCCGAAACGGGCATTGATGCGCTGCTGGGCGATGTCGCGCGCCAGCTCCAGGTGCTGCTTCTGGTCCTCACCGACGGGCACCAGGTCAGCGTCATAAAGAAGGATGTCGGCGGCCATCAACACCGGATAGTCCAGCAGGCCCACAGAGACGTTGTCCCCCTGCTTCACCGCTTTCTCCTTGAACTGAATCATCCGCTCCAGCCAGTTGAGCGGCGTGACGCAATTCAGCAACCAGCAAAGTTCGCTGTGGGCTGCCACCTGGCTCTGCACAAACACCGAACAGCGTTTGGGGTCCATGCCACAGGCCAGGTAGAGCGCTGCTGTGGAACGTGTGTCCTCAGCCAGGCGGCTGGGGTCATGGGGAACGGTGATGGCATGGAGATCCACAACACATACAAAGGTGTCGTGGGTCTCCTGCAGATCAACCCAATTGCGGATGGCACCCAGCCAATTGCCGAGGTGCAGTGCTCCGGTCGGTTGCACCCCGGAAAGAACCCTTGGCAGGCTCATCAATCAGGCCTCGGTTGCTGCGGTATTGGTGTCGTCGCTGGCGGCTGCTTCTGACTCCACCACCGGTTCGGCCTCCGGCTCGGCAACCGGTTCAGCTGCAGCCTCCGGCTGGGGTTTGGCTGGTCGGGCAAAGGGATTCGGACGGGACCCACGGCCACCACGCTCATCGTCAAAGCGGCGGCCACGACCACCACCATCACGACCACCACCATCACGCCGGCCACCTCGGGCAGGCTGATTTTTCTGCTGTTCGATCAGAGCGTCGAGTTGGCCGTCCTCCAGCATTTGGCCAAGGCTGCGGACCGCGAAACCCAGCACAGCCACGGTCGAGCGGAGATTGAAGGCCTCCTGCAGGGCCCGGGCTGAGCGCATTTCGTTGTCACTCAGACGAATCCGGAAGCCTCCGCCCTCACGGCCGCCACCACGGTTGCCACGACTGCGCTGACCATCTCGGCCGCCGTCTCCCTGTCCCGCCTGTTGTTGGGGATCGCTGTAGGAATCACTCATGGCCAATGGCCTGGAATCAGGCGCAAGTGTGACGCATCACCGGGGTGTTTTCGGTGATCCAGAGCAGCTGGTGGCATTCAACGCTGTTCTTCCGAGCCAGCACCAGCATCGGAACCACCGTGATCCCCCGTTCAATCCGTTCGCGATAGCTGCTCACCAGTTGTCGGTACCGCTCCGCTGTCCAGCCGTGGATGGCTGTGTCACGACTGTTCCAGTAGTCCTGCAGCGCCCTTTGGCAGTCCTCGATGCCGAACTCCCGCCAGCAGCTCTGTTGGGCCAACAGTGGATCCATCCCCTGCTGCAGCAACCGCCGGTAATGCATCAATTCGGGAGCTTCATCGCGCCCATCCGGAGGGAGCCAACGATGCAGCTCGGTCAGGGGAGTTCGAGACAGCCGCAGCCAGCAGCGCTCCCGCAGCAACACCGGCAGTTGCCACGACCAGCCCTCGGCACGACGGACTTCATCGAGCACCTCAATCAGCCCCCGCTGCTGACGCTCGGTCAGTCCAGCGAGCGCATGGGTTGTGGTGTCGACCTCAGCCATGGGCGCCGGTGTAGGTGATCCCGTCCTCCACGTAGTCCTTGGGTTCCAGATGGATGGTGCACCGCACCGGCCCGAAACTTTCGTCCAAGCGCTCTTCCACCTGTTCGGTGATCCGGTGCGCCTTGGTGAGGTCGTCTGCGTCGACAACCATATGCATTTCGATGAACACCTGCTGGCCCAGAACGCCCCGGCTGGCGATGTCGTGGCAGTTCAAGACGCCGGCGGTGGCCATCGCTTCGGCATAGATGGCTTCAGGTGCAACCGCCATGTGGTCCACCAGCCAGGGCAAGGTTCCGCGCAGCACCTGCCAGCACACACGGATCAGCAGGAGTGCCATGGGGATGGACAGTGCAACATCGAGCCAGCTCACCTGCAGCCACACCGCCCCGGCCATGCCCACCAGCACCACCACGGTGGTCCAAACGTCGCTCGCCGCATGTTGAGCATCCGCTTTGAGCAGGTTGCTGTTCAGTCGCCGACCTTCCCGCAGCTCATATCCCGCCAGCAGGAGGTTGAACCCCAGCACCAGCGTTAGCAGCACCAGCTCCTGGCTGGTCACCCGGATCGGTGGCAGGCCCTCGAGCAGCCTTTCCCCCGAACGCAGCAGGATCTCAAGGGCTGTGAACAGGATGAAACCAGCGATGCCCAGGGCTCCCACCGCCTCGTATTTGCGGTGGCCGTAGGGGTGATCCCTGTCGGGGCGCGGATCGGACAGTTTGTTGGTGACCAGTCCCGTGAGGCTGGACAACGCATCGGTGGCGCTGTGCATGCCATCGGCGATCACCGCCAGGGAACCACTCATGGCCCCCACCAGAAGCTTCAGCAGCGACATGCTGATGTTCAGGCCCAGGGCCACCATCAGAACCCTGCGCACCCCCCGGCGGTTGTCGACCATCGCATTGGGATGACTGTGTGTCACGGCTGACTCCGGCCTGTTCCCAACTTATGGAGAACTCGTGTTTCTGGCCTGAAGTTCTGGTGTCAGGTGGTGGGTTGAGCTAAGAAGGGCCACTGCTACAGCAGCCGATCTGTTGAAACTCCCGGCTTCATGGCCAGAACTGGTGGTGCCACCGTCGTCGCTGCTGCGGCCGTTGGCTCTGGCTGGAGCTGGTCTGCTTGCTGGACAGTGGCTGATCAGTGATGTGATGCATGTTCCCGGCGGGGGGCTGGGTCTGCTGGCCGCCGGTGGCGTTGTGGTCTGGATTGGCCGCAAGCCAAGTCAGCCGCGCTTCACAGCACCGGTATCGCTGGCTGGCTGGCTGGCTCGGTGCCAAGAGGTGCTGGATCAATTCGCACGTTTCGAGCAGCAACCCTCTGCCGATCTGGCCCGTCGCGCTGAACTGAAACGGGTGCTGGACCGCTGCGGTCCTGTGCGCATGGCGATGGTCGCCTTGGGGGGCTCTCAGGGACCGAATGAGGCAGACCTCAGCAGCTCTCTTGCTGGCCCAGCGCCGGTGATGCTGTCGCTCTGCCATCCCCTGACCACTGACGACGGCAGCCGTTCCTGGCCCGGTGGCCTGCTGGACCAGGATCTGATCCTGTTCAGCCTGCAGGCGCCTCTGCTGGCTTCAGATCTGCTCTGGCTGCAGCAGGTGCCGGACGATCAGCCGGCCTGGCTGCTTGTGTCGACCGACGCGAAGGACGCATCGACTGATGCCGTCGCAGCTGTTCGGGACGACCTTCCCGAGCGCTGGCGTGAGCGGATCCTGGTTCAGGAGTCTTCGATGCAGCTGCGCACTGCCCTGGCACCGTTGCGCCGTTCGCTGAAACAGGCTGCGGTGGAGACGCGTCCGCGACTCCTGGCGGACTTGCATCGCCGTTGGCAGCGTGACCTCGAATCGCTTCGGCGCGAACGCTTTCTGCAGATCCAGCAGCGCACCCAGTGGGTGGTGGCCGGGTCGGTGATGGCCTCCCCCATCGCCAGCCTTGATCTTCTGGCCGTGGCGGTGGCGAACGGTTTGATGATCAAGGAGATGGGAGAGATCTGGGGAACATCGCTGCAACCGGATGTGCTGAGGGAAGCTGCGGCGCAGCTGGCTCGGGTGGCCCTCGCCCAGGGTGTGGTGGAGTGGACCGGACAGACCTTGCTGGGGCTAGCCAAGCTGGATGGGGGGAGCTGGCTGATCGCCGGTTCGATGCAGGCCCTCAGTGCGGCTTACCTCACCCGTGTGGTGGGACGCTCCATGGCGGATTGGCTGGCGATCAATGCGGGCGTTGACGAGCTTGATCTTGTGGCGTTGAAGCAGCAGGCTCCGTTGTTGGTGGCTCGGGCTGCAGAGGAGGAACGGGTGAACTGGAATGGCTTCGTTCAGCAATCCCGCGAGTGGCTGCTTCATGCAACTTCATGAACGCTTGATAAAGCACTTAATGAAGTTTTTTTGAGACCTGATTCTGATTGTTGAGTTGTCATGTAACGGAACGTTCCGTCCATACACTTGATCCACCTGTCCCCTTTTTTGAGGGAGAGGTTCATCCGTCTTCTTTTCTTCTATGTCCACCGCAATTCGCAGCGGACGCCAGAGCAATTGGGAAGCCTTTTGTCAGTGGGTGACCGACACCAACAACCGCATCTATGTGGGTTGGTTCGGCGTGCTGATGATTCCCTGCCTCCTGGCGGCCACCATCTGCTTCACCATTGCCTTTATCGCCGCTCCCCCGGTTGATATCGATGGCATCCGCGAGCCCGTCGCTGGCTCCTTGATCTACGGCAACAACATCATCTCCGGTGCTGTTATTCCGTCTTCAAACGCCATTGGCCTGCACTTCTATCCCATCTGGGAAGCTGCTTCCCTCGATGAGTGGCTGTACAACGGCGGCCCTTATCAGTTGGTCTGCTTCCACTTCCTGATCGGCATTTCCGCCTACATGGGTCGTCAGTGGGAACTCTCCTACCGCCTGGGCATGCGCCCTTGGATCTGCGTCGCTTACAGCGCTCCGCTGTCTGCAGCGATGGCTGTTTTCCTGGTGTACCCCTTCGGTCAGGGTTCCTTCTCTGATGGCATGCCCCTGGGCATTTCTGGCACCTTCAACTTCATGTTGGTGTTCCAGGCTGAGCACAACATCCTGATGCACCCCTTCCACATGCTGGGCGTCGCAGGTGTTTTCGGCGGCAGCCTGTTCTCCGCCATGCACGGCTCCCTGGTGACCTCCTCCCTGGTGCGTGAAACCACCGAGGCTGAGTCCCAGAACTACGGCTACAAGTTCGGCCAAGAGGAAGAGACCTACAACATCGTGGCTGCCCACGGTTACTTCGGTCGCCTGATCTTCCAATACGCCTCCTTCAACAACAGCCGTAGCCTTCACTTCTTCCTGGGCGCCTGGCCTGTTGTCGGCATCTGGTTCACGTCCATGGGCATCAGCACCATGGCCTTCAACCTGAACGGCTTCAACTTCAACCAGTCCATCCTGGATAGTCAGGGCCGCGTCCTGAACACCTGGGCTGATGTGCTGAACCGCGCCAACCTCGGCATGGAAGTGCAGCATGAGCGCAACGCTCACAACTTCCCCCTCGACCTGGCTGCTGCTGAGTCCACTCCTGTGGCTCTGCAGGCTCCTGCCATCGGTTGATCCGGAATCAACCTGTTCCATTTGGAGCAGCCAAAACGATTCAGATCAACTGAATCGGAAAGCCCCCTCTTCGGAGGGGGCTTTTTGTTGCTGTGTTGGCTGTGAAGGTTGGGCGGCGCATCAGGCCCCTTCAGGGCACCAGCCGATCTCCTTCTCCAGCCGTTGCATCCATTGATGGCAGCGGTGTGTGAGGTGTACTCCTTGGGGGATGCGCTGTTGGTGGTGTGCGCAGGCTGGCTGGGTGACCCCCGCCTCAGCAAGGGTGTGTTGAAAGTGCTGGCAGGTGAGGCACACCATGAGGGACCGGCTCGGTCGGAGTTGCCCTGATCCCATCGGTGGCCAGGCGCTTGGCGGCGGAGCGTTGACGATGCCCATATGCGTCTTATTGGTAGCTATGTACTACTTCCTGTTCTATCGGCTGTCAACGTGGTGTTGGGGAGAATGGAGCCATGAGTGAGCCTCGCCCTACCCTCCAGTTCGATCTGGACCTTGAAGCTGTTCGCCTGCTCCACCGCTCGGTGAGCTTTCACCTTGAGAAATGGCCCGGGGGGCCAGATCCCAGAGAGCAGGAGGCCCTGCAGTCGATGAAGACCTTGCTCACGGCAGCGTTGCTTGAGTTCAGCCTTGACCAGGACGGTCAGCGCTGAAACCTGCTCCCTTCACTGCTGAGCAGGGAAGCGGCGACAGCGCTGCGTTGGCCGCTGTACAACGCATTGAGTCGGTTCAGGCCTGGCTTGACTGCATCGCCACCTGTTTCATTAACGATGGAAGAGAACTGGGCTCCAGCAGCTTTGTTCCTGCGTTGTTCTCTTAGGCCGTTGTCTCCGTGGGTTGGTTGATTGCCCTTGCCATCGTCGTGGTGCTGTCCTGGCTGGGATGGCGCTGGAATCAGCTCGAATGTGCTGAAAGCCGCTCTGTCAGCGGCCGTTTGGTGAAGCGGATGCGTCGTCATTCGCGGCGACGCAAGCACCATCACTAGGCCTTCAATCAGGCCATGGGCATGCGACAACCCAGTTGAATCGTTCCTTCGTCGATCAACCGGCCGAGCCGTTGGGCGACAGCCTCCTCAGTTCGTGTGAATTGATCCTGGCGGGCGGTCACCCACGCCATTTCACCGTTGGTGATCACGCCGGTGGACATGGCTTCGAGAAAGAGTTCGCCGAGTGTCATGACACTTGTGCCGTTGGGATCACGTTGATGGGACTCCGAAAGTGGTGCATGACCTGCTCACCTTTCTTCATGGCAAGGGGGCAAGGATGGTCTGGAGGGCCCGGTTGATCTGATCGTTGAGCTGGGGGCCGGCGGGATTTAGCCTGATCAAGCTTGTGAATCCTTCGCTGAGGTCGGGCCTGTTGGGGGGGCTGTTCAGGCTCAGGTGCATCGCACGAATCACGGCCTCTGGAACGCACCGTTGGCGGCAGCGGTTCCAGACCAGGCACTGATCCAACGGTGTCTGCAACCACCAGCCGGTCCATTGCAAGTGCTGGCCCCCCATGCTTCGCTGCATCAACCCTTGGCGCCAGTTGAGTTGCGCATGGGTTGCATCCACAAGCACGTTGTTGCCATCAGCGATGGTGCGTTCGATGGCACCATGCAGATGGGGTTCCAATTCAGACCAAGGGCCCTGCACATTCGCGTCTCCCCACAGCTGTTCCCTCAGAGCGTCATTGGCGATCACCCGTGCAGGGAGCAGCGGAGAGAGGATCGCCGCGAGGGTGGACTTGCCGCTGCCCGGGGGACCGATCAACAGATGGCCTTGGGCCCGTTGTTCAGGCAACGAAGCGTTTGTAAAGCCACCGCACCAATCCACCAATCACGGGCACTGGACCAAACGTGGGGCCGACGAAATCGAAATAATCGCGGTGGTCCCCGATCTTTCCGTCTGGATTGAAGCGGAGCCGGGTTGCCCCGGGGTAGATGAACTCAATCCCTTTGATCTTGAGGCCCATGCGCCATTCAACAAAGGCTGTTTCACCGTTCACTACCACCGATTCCGTTTCCAGGAACACGTCATCACAGCGCTGCATCAGATCGTCCTGGGCAAGGATGTAGGCGTCAATGCCCTGCCGTTCCTGGGTTGGATCGGTGAAATGCACGTCGCTGGCATAGACGGCTTTCCACTGCGCAGCGGTGGGGCCAGGCGCGCCGTAGGGCTTGGTGAACAGGGCACGGATCTGTTCTGCGTCCAGCGGGGACTGAATCATCGGGGGTGTTGGCATCAGAAGTCGGCGCCCACCTGAGCGCTGATGGTGTTGTTCACCTGCGGAACGCTCATGCTCTGGTAGATCGATTGAATCCGCAATGTTGTGAACAACTTGCTGTTCATAGCTGGGTAGTAGCGGACCTCTGCAGTCACGGTATTGGCGGGTTGAACATTGGTTGCCATCAGTGCTGTGAACTGGTTTTGAAGCCCGAAACGTAGTGTGGGCCATGGTTTCCAGCCCAGGTCGGCGGTCAGCGTTGCACCGCCGTAAGCGTTGCCGCAAAACCTGTCGCTGGCACAGGTGACGCCTCCCCCGCTCCACTGCATTGAAGGTCCGATCGACACCGTAAATCGGTCGTGTTTGATTTGATCATTGGGTACGCCACGCCGACGTTGCCAAGAACGGTGTTCACTCCGGAATCATTGGTGCCGTTGTATTGGTAGTTGCTCAGAGCAAACCAATCGAGGTTGTTCCCGAAAGGCTGGTCGTAGCGGAGCTCCGCAGACCCTTTCTCCGTATCGATTGAGAGTGCTTTTCCTGAATCCTTCGACTTGCTTGCGTTGAAGCTGCCACTCAACGAAAGTTTCTGCTGGTCGTCCTTGTAGCGGGTGCTCCCGGTGAAGCTGATCGACACGGAGCTATCGCCATCTTTCTCGTTCCCGATCACTCCAGAGGAGACCGAGCTGGTCCATAGGGGCTCGCTTGCGGAAGGTTTGAGCTGCTCTGCGGTGAGTACAAGCCGGCCCAGCTGGGGGTGGTTCAGCACCGTGGTCCAGTCCTCTGGATTTCGCTCAATCAACTCCCCATGCAGGATGTCGCCGTTCCGCATGGTCAAGCTGATGGTCTCGGCACAGCTCACGCCGGGAACCAGGCCGAGGCTGAGAAGTCCAGCCGTGGCGAGGAATCGATGCATGGCGTCAGTTGAAAAACCCCTTGGACTGAAGCCAGAGGCCAATGGCGACAAGGGGCCCGAAGCCCGCGATCAACACCGTGATCTTGAGGCGCAGCGGTGACACCTGGGGTTTGGTCTCTCGAAGAGCCATGGCAAGGCACGAAGGCAAGTGAACCTAAACGCTGTGCTGCGTTCGTGCCTGTTCAGAGCTCGTACTCCTCTTCAAACTGCTCAATCAAGCCCTTGTAGAGCGCCAGAAGGCCCTCGGTCTCTTCGCAGAATCCGTCCGTTGTGTACTTCGCGATCAGATTCACCACGGCGCTGCGGATTTGCGTGAAGGCGCCGAGGTACTCACCCTGGATGTCTTCATCGCGGATGTCGTTGATCAGCGCGCCCACCAGCTCAATCTTGCGCTTAGCAGCGGCCATCTCCGCTTCCATCTCTTTGTTGAGCTTGCGGCGTTTCTTCGGCATCCCCTCAACCGGTTCAATCAGCGACATTACGGGAGCCGCAGGCCTTCCTCGTTCGAGCGACTTCCCCTAGCGTCGGGTTCGCTCGATCCTTGGCCTTGTGAATCGGACCTTCCGCGGTGTTGCCTACGTGTCCGTCTGGGTGGTGATCTGGGGAACGGTGGCGTCCTTGATGGACTGGATGCTGCTGACGGGTGAGGTTTACGAAACGGCCAGCTCTGGTCAGGCGGTCACGTTCATCGCCTACGGGGCCGCAACAGTGGTGTTGGCCACGCGGTTTTCGGGCCGTTTCCTGACAGACGCCGATTCAGAGGCTGCGGATCAGGAGTGATCCGCCCATCAGTAGCGCCAAGATCTCGAAGGCTTGTTTGACCAAGCGGCTTCCTTTCACCAGGGAATAGTGGGCCCCCAGGAAGCCTCCGATCAGCGAACCCAGCACCAGCGGTGGAAGCCAGTCCCACCGGATTTCACCGCTCAAACCCAGCACTAGTGCCCCGGTGCCATTCCACCCCAGGCCCACCAGCACCAGGGTGTGGGCAACTGCTCTGGCGTAGCTCAGCCCAAACCAGCGCACCAGCCACAGGGTGACGAACAACCCCGTGCCTGAGGTGAGGGAACCGTTGAGAACGCCAATGATGAACAGCCCGCAACTGCCAAGCCCAACGGTGCGGGCTGTCAGCGTGTAGGGCTGGTCTGTCGTCCCCAGATCCGGTCTCCGAGCCGAATAAACCCCCAGCCCCAGGGTCAGCAGCCCAAGGCTCGCTGTGGCCACTTGATCGGGTAGCGCAAGAACCATGCTGGCTCCCACAAACACACCTGGAAGACCGGCCGCCAACACCAGCGCCGAGCGTTTCAGGTCAAGGCTGCTGGCACGCCAATGACGCCCACTCGCTCCCAGCCCCAGCGCAACACTGGCCACCTTGTGGGTGGCCAATGCCATGGAGAAAGGAAGGCCCAAAAGGATGAGTGCGGGAAGTTGCACCAGTCCCGCTCCCCCTCCCGCTAGAGCTGAGAGGGCATTGGCGCCAATAGCGATGCCCAGCAGGGCGATTTGCATCAGCATTCGGACACACTCAATCTCGTGTCAGGAAGGCGATGGGAACTGAAAAGGTGACGATGCGGTGGGGATCCCCCGGGAGAATGGCGACGCAGGCCACTTCACGATCAGTGTGAGCCTCGCGGGACTGCACCACAAAGGCTGTGGCGTCTTCGATGCTCCACATCGGGGCATCACCACAACGGCGTTCATCCCTGTAGGCCTGCCAGACCTCGCAGAACGCCTCCCCATCCTCACCATGTTTCATTTCCGTCAGCGCCTGTTCCAGGCCCACGTCTTCGAACCGTTCGAACAGGCGCACCATCAACGGGTGGGCAATGGTGGATGAGGCCTTCAGGGTTGAGTTGATCGTGCCGATGGCACTCACCATCAGCTTTGGTTTGGAGCGTCGTGCATCGATCACTCCCACAGGCAAATTGAGATCCCAGCTTGGGTGTCCGCTGACGGCACAGGCCAGATCGAACAGCCCCAAGCTGCATTGCTTGATCAGGCTCTGAATGGTCTCTCGATCCATAGCTCAGTTCCGCGTGGCCCGATTCACCGTTTGCGTTCCAGTGTTGCCAGGATGGCTGCCGGTTGATGCAGCTGTGGATGTCCCTGGTTCAGATCTACCTTGATGCCGTCACTCACCAGGTGATCACCAGTGAAGAGCTTGCCTATGTGGCCGGCCATCAGGAGCAATTTGATCGAACCGAACGGAAACTCACTGCACGGCTTGAACAGTTGATTGGCGCAGGGAATATCAGTGTTGGAACGCGTTGATTATCCGAACAAAAAGCGTTGAAGCCGTTTCAGGAATTGCCGCAGGGGCTTTTTGTCACGACTAAAAATCTGCCGCTCATCTGACAGCATCGCGCGACTCACCCGATCTGCGCTTCTGATAGGCGGGAAAGGCTGTCCCGTCAACCTTCACGGCAGGGCAACCACCCCCGACCAACTCTGCAGAACGTCAGGTGCGCCTTGGGTTAGGGCGGCAACAGCAGTGGCTGAGCCAATTCCGATTCCCACCACAACGCCTACGGCGAAGACAAGCAGCCCCGTCAGAACGCTGCGTTCGGAAAATTGCATCCACTCAACATCAGCCAACCCGACTTTCCTGCGGCCATCGTCCAATGGCCACTGTGGTGTCACAGGACGTGATGGGGCCCGGAGCGGATCTGTTGTGTGGTTTCGGCCACAAAGGTAGATCTACCGACTGATCGATCGGGGTGGTCTTCGCTAACAACCGAATGTCAGCCAGATGACAGTTTCAGTCATGAAAACGATTGACGAGCACATCCAGAAGGACCAGGAGGAGTTCCTTAAGGCCCTTTCTGAGCACAACGAAGGCAAGGTGCGTCATCTCACGGAGGAGCTGCAGTGGCTGTTGGATCACAAGAAGGAATTTCCTGATGATCCCCATGACCCCTCACCCCTTGAGTTGTTCTGCGAGCAGAACCCCGATGAGCCCGAGTGCCTGGTCTACGACGACTGAGTAGAAGTACCCATTCCTTGCTCCGCCCTGGCGCGAAGCCGCGTTGCTACACGCAACTTATTTAAGTTGTTTGTAGTTGAAGTGTTCTGTGGTGATTCGCGCCATTCTGACCCGCCCCATCGCTGGCGATCTCGGTCTGCTCCTGCTTCGGGTGTTCACCGGCGCGCTGCTGATTCACCACGGTTACGAAAAGCTCGCCAATATTGAGAATTTTGCAGATGCATTCGTTCGCCCTCTGCATCTGCCCTTCCCGATCCTTCTCTCCTACGTCGCAGCGTTCTCGGAGGTGATCGGCAGCTGGCTCTTGATTACTGGCTTGCTGACGCGGATGGGAGCCTTGGCAGTCGCCGGGACCATCTCCGTCGCCATTTATCACGCCATCGTCACAGCGGGCTTCAACATCTATCTGTTGGAGCTTCTTGGCCTTTATTTTGCGGCTGCCGTGACCGTTCTCGCCTGCGGCCCAGGTGTCTTTTCCATTGACGAGCTCATCGCCCGCCGCCTTGAGCCCGACATGCAGTTTTCCGCTGCGGAAGACACGGATTTCGTCGCTGGCGAAGCCGCTGTATTGGAAGAAGCCGTGGCCAGCCGCTGAACACCAGCGTTATCAGATTCAAAAGCCCCGCCATCGCGGGGCTTTTTTCATGGCTGGCGACGGTATGGGCGAAAGACGCGTCAGAATCATCGAAGTTGGATCAACGCGATGAAAGAGGTCAGCCTGCTCGAGATGATTGGCCGTTCTCTGGCAAAGGTTGCAGCAGGGGCTGGTGTTGCAGCAGTGCTGATTTGGCTCACCTACGTGATGCTTGATGTTGGTCATATGCAGTCGGGCTTCACCCTGCCCCAATCCAGTTACTGAACTCAGATGCAGTGGAATGATCTTGAATCTTCGGTTCTGATCATTGCTTCGCTGTTGATTGTTCTGCAGGTTTGTTGGATTGGAGCTGTGCTTCGGCGCAACCAACGCAGGCACCTGGGGGAACCCCTCAGTGCCACAGCATTTCAACGCGAACTCCAGCGGATTTTCTCAAGAGCGAACGGACTGTCCTGAGCCATGAAGCAACTTCCAGGTCAACAGAGCAGAACCCTGCCGCGATGGCTGAAGACGGTCATGGCAGGTGCAATCACCGTGATTGCCACCATTTGGCTGGTGTCGTTGCTCCCCTTTCTACTTCTCGCAGCCTTGGTGCTTTCAATCGCGCTCATCCCAATCACCCGTCGGCTGAGAAGGGAGATGGAAGAAGCTGGATTCAGTGTTGATGAACCCAGGTCGAATGTTCAGAGCCCTGATCTCAACATCACCCCCTGGCACCGACAGATTCGCAATCTCTGGAGAGACTTCAGCTCTTGAACAGGTCGTTAACCATTAAGCGATAACGACCAAGAGAACTGCCTGCGCGACGAGGTTTTGTGGGCACACTTTGTCCCGGCAAGAGGTTCAACGGAGCGAAATTCACCAACGTCAGCTCTGGGCGCTGCTGCTGTTCGGCTGCCAGCAATTCGGCAATGGCTTCTGCTGTGGTTTGTGCGGGAGCTGCGCTCTCCGAAACAGCTTCGGTGGTCTCCACCGGCTCGGTCTTGAGAGATGTTTTGGCCTTGGAGGTGCCGAGGGGCCACAGAAAAACCAGACTCAGCAAAAGAGCAACGGTGGCCGTGAGAGTGCCGGTGAGTCCAAAGGCCAAACCCTGAAAATTCCACAGCAACCCGGAACCCGCCATGCCGAAGGTGCCGAGGATTGCCAGCATCAGGCCGAGGAAGGATGCCTGTGGTGCCTTGAATTTGAGCGGCTGGCTGGCTTCAGGGACTTCAACGGGTGAAAGTCGTGGTTCAGGCCGAAGCAGAACAAAGCTGATTCCCAGCAGAACCAATGCCGTAACCGTGCTGCCAAGCCCCAGCGTGCGGCCCTGAAAATTCCAAAGCAAACCACCGCCGGCAAGACCTGAAACTCCGAGGGTTGCCAATGCAAGTCCGCTCAAGAAAGGAAGACGATTGCGCATGGCTCAGTTGCTCCGGTTTTGCATGGCGGCATAAGCAACGGCTCCGCCAGTGATCACAGTGAGTAGGCCTGTGGTGAGTAAGAAGCTCACCAACATGGCGAATCCAAGAACAGATCCCAGGAGGGACATCTTGATTCGCAGCAATTTCGACTTCATCAACAACACCAACAGCAAGACCACGGTGGTCTTCAAGCCAGCAATTTTTGCCGCACTGATCGGGCAAAAAGGATTCATCAACACCATTGGCTGGTCTTGGTCTTCTTAAGCATTTATGAAGTCTGGCGAAAACCAGGGCGCACCGTGAAAAGAGCACCGTGAAGAGGGCGACGGATGGGCACAAAAAAACGGGCCCGAGGGCCCGTTTGCAGCTGACGTGTCGTGCAAGCTCAGCGACGACGGTTGCGTGAACGCTGCTTCAGCTTGCGCTTGTATTTCTCAACGGGGGTCTCGTGGTGACGGATCCGACGCAGATCAGAAAAGATGCCGGCTTTGGCGACGGAGCGCTTGAAGCGACGCAACGCGGATTCAATACCTTCGTTTTCGCCGACAGTGACCTGACTCATCCGTTCCCCGAAAGAGAGCAATAAACAACAACTTTACCAGCCGCCCTCTACCCCATCCCCCACCACCTGCCATGGGTGAGGGGTGGGATGGCTCTCTTGCATGACGCTTGTTGAAGAGATCGTGGCGCGTGCCGGCTTCTGCTTTGGGATGGGTCCATCACTCCGGCAGGCCCCTGTCTTGACCCTCACGCACTGCCCCCTGTGCATTGGTCTGGCTGTTCTTTCGGCCGTTCGATTTATGGCCCACTGCGTGATGGCCGTTCAGCTCGAACGCAGCACGGCAGGGGAGTCAACCCATCCCGCCATGCTGCTGGGCACTCTGTTTGAGCTCTAAAGCAGTTCTGCCTCAGGGATCGCTGGGATCAACCAGCTGCAGATAGGCTGTATCGGCGTTCTGCAGGGCTACATCATCGTGATGAGCGTCAACGCTGTAGATGAGGTGAAGCAGGCGGCCGCGATCCATGCCACGGTCGGCCACGTCTTTCCAGAGGCGTGAGCTGAGCTCCGCATCACGCCATTTGAGCTGGGCATCGACCAGTGCCCGCGTCATCGCGATGTAGCTCTGCCGGTCGTTGCGCAGCCGGTCTTCGGAGAAGCTGTGTTGAGTTGCCGGCTTGAGCAGATTGCGAATCGTCTGTGAGGCCGCCTTCAGCACCTTTGGCATCGTCGTTGTCCGACTCAGTTCAGTCTGATTCGGTCGTCTGGGCTGACAACGGAGTGAAATGCCTATGCCTGGATCAGAAATGAGTATTTGAACTCACTCCAGCGGGACGGTAGTGCTGATGACTTTTTGTAAAGTCAAACCCGATAGGTTCAGTCGTCTGTTCTTAAGCCCGTGGAAATACTTGTGATGGCGGCCGTATTTGTGCCCTTTTCTGCCCTCGTGATGAATGCATTTTCCGGTGATTCGGAAGACGATTTCGATTTCCTCTGAATGGAAGCCAAGCTCTTGGCGATGATGGCCTTTGGTGCCGCTGTTATGACCCTTTGGGCTTGGTTGATGGCGAATTTGCCGCGGATGGGGTCTGACCGAAGCAAGCCTGACAACCGCCGTTGATGCGGTAGGGCGCGAGATGTCCACGCAGGCAAGTTGTGCCGCGGAAGAAGAGTTTTTGTCCGAGTTCTCGTGCGTGAGCATCGGTGAGCGGCAGGGAAAGCCAGCGATCAGGCACTTGACCCTTCAGCTGTGATCTGGCTTCCAGCGCTGCTTGACGGCGTTGTTTTTCCTCCCGATCGTTTTTGCGATAAACCCCTTCAATTTGAAGTTCGCGGGAACAGGTTTCACAGGCATTCACGCTGGGCTTACGGCGAGCCGTGTTCAGCGACAACTTGTCGCTGGGAACTTCCCGCTCGGCCCCGCAGCTGCAGCGGCACCACCAAAAAGCGTTTCCTGCTTTGGTTCGCCGTTCGGATGCGCGCACCACGATGAGCTTGCCGTAAACCTCGCCAATGCGGTTACGTGGACTGGAGGGCATGGCTCAGGCCGATTCCTGATCAGGAGCGTTGTTCAAGTCAGCAAATTTGGCTGCCATCGTTGGATTGCGTCGGGTCAACTTTTTAACGGTCACATCCTGTGCCTTGTCATTAGCAAGCCTCAGGTTTCGATCCGCACCCATCAGGGCATCCTTGGTTTTTTGGAGGTGATCGATCGACTTATCAATTTCATCGATTGCCGTTTGGAAGCGCCTGGAGGCGAGGTCGTAGTTGCGTGAGAAGGCTGTTTTGAAGGTTTCGAGGTCATTCTCGAAATTGGTGACATCAATGTTCTGCGCCTTCACCAGAGCTAGTTCAGCCTTGTATTCCAGAGACTTCATGGCTGCATTGCGGAGCAATGTGATGAATGGAATAAAGAATTGTGGGCGAATGATGTAGGTCTTCGGGAAGCGATGAGACACATCAACAATGCCTGAATTGTAAAGCTCATTTTCAGGCTCCAGCAGGGAGACGAGCACCGCATACTCGCAGTTTTTTTCGTTTCTGTCTTTATTTAGCTCTTTGAGAAAGTCTTCGTTTTTCTTTTTGGTGGCCGTTGTATCAGCCTCATTTTTCATCTCAAACATGATCGAGATGATTTCGTTGTTGTGGTCGTCCTGGTCGCGGAAGATGTAGTCACCCTTGCTTCCACTGCGCGCGTCGTTGTCTTTTTCGAAATAGGCCTTGGGGAAAGCCGCTGCACGAATCCTGTTGAATTCGGTTTCGCAGTGTTGCTCGAGGGTTTCACCCACCATTTTGGTGGAAAGCCGCGCCTTCATGTCGCGCAAGCGTTCAATGGCCTGATCCCGATCACTGAGCTGGGCTTCGTAGCGATCTTTCAGTGATTGAGATTCGAGTTGATGCTTCAGTTCCGCTTCCTTCAAGCCGCTTTGAAGTGCATCTCGTTGTTTTTCAACGGAACTGACCGCTTCATTCACGGCCAGCTGACGCTGCATGGCCCCAGCCTGGAGCTTCGCCTGCAAATCCCTCACTTCACTGTCTTTTTGCAGCGTCATCGCCTGCATTTCTTTGGCGAATTTGGTTTCAGCCAGGCGTAGTTCTGTGGCCTGCTGCTCACGAATCTGCTGGAGCTCAGCGGCAATGCGATCGCGCTGCTTCTCCGCTTTATTCACTGCATCTTTAATCGCCAGTTCCTGATGCATTGCACTTTGCTTGAGTTGGGCCTCAAGCGTTTGCATTTCCCTGTCTTTTTTGGCAACGGCCAACTCGATGGCATTGCGTTTGTCCTGTTCGGCGAGGGCCAGTCGCTTGTTCAGTTGCTGTTCAAATTCACGATCCCTCACCTGTTTGAGGATGTCGGCATACCCGGCCTCATCCACCTTGAAGGCGGTATTGCAGTGAGGGCAAATGATGTCGTGCATGTCTGACGATTTGTGTTGAACGTTCGCGCTACGTGCTGGGATTTTATCCGGCTCTGGCTAATACGAGATCAGCCCACGGTTCATGCCATGCCTGATTGGATCGATCCACGTTCGCTGCTCGACACGGTGATCATCTTGAGCATCGTGGCCTTGGGCGCCATCGGATTCGTGGTTGGCATCAAGGAAATGATCACCGATCTGAGCAAACTGCGTCGCGCCAAGGTTTAAGCGGCCTTCAGCTCTCCAGCCCCGACCGCAGCGCCGCTAATCGTGCGGCGTTCACACCAAGGTCCGAGTCGCCGAGACGCGACTCGGACCTTGCCTGGATCCGGTTGTTGTCGCGATCAGCGAACAGCTCCAGGTCATCCACAAAGCCAAAGAAAGCGCTGCTGGCCTCGGCATGCAGGTAGGTCTCGGTTTGATCAATCACAACCGTCCGCGGCGACTCCTGCACCAACCCACTCAGCTTGCTGAAGTCCGCCATCGGGTTAGAGCTCACCCAGGTTTGGCTGGAGCAGTGAGCTGTTGTCGGGCAGTCGCGCAACGCCCCGTTGCTCACGCCGAGATCCGCAGGGACGGGGCCAGAAAGATGGAAGATCATCAACACGGGGGCCAGTAGGCCGGCAAGGAAGGTCACTGGTCTCTGCGGGAACGACCGCCCCAGTTCAGCATCCAAAGCCAGATGCCGAACAGGGTTCCAACTGGTAAGGCGATCACCACCAACTGGCTGATCACGAAATGGCGCACCTCAGGATCCACGGTTGCACTGATGAGGGGACATGCAGGCAACACTCGCGTCCCGTTCGCCATCATGGAGTGCATTGCTGGGCAACGATGACGAATCCGGGTTGGATTGTGCTCGCATGGTTGGTGGTGGCGCTGGCGTCTGCTTTCAAGTTTTGGTCGATCACGCGCCCCTATCGCGATAAAACAGCTCTTTCCCGTGGGCAAACGGTTGAAGAAGCACGTCAACGTTTGGAACGACGCTGGCGAAGCGACAGCAAAGTGTGAGGCTTATTTTTCGGCGATCACCCAGGCCGTGGCAGCTCTCTGACGCACATAGAGATCTGCGAGTTCCCGTGCCAGGGCTTTCAACTGGTCAAGATCGTCGGTTTCGTTGATGGACCGCTTGATCGCTTCAGCTTCGAACTGCTGAGGCAAGCTCAGGTTCATGACTTCCAAGCATGTCAACCAACTGTAACGAAGCGTTATTTCTTGTGTGGGCTGGCTGCTGCCCGTGAGCGGGCAATCTCCTGCTGCCAAGCCAGAAGCAGATCTTTGCTGATCTCCTGAAGCTGTTTCACATCAGTCATTGAATTGATATCGCGACTGCGCTGTTCAATGTCGAATTGTTGGCCAAGTGTCAGAGCGATGGGCTCCATGGTGACGTCGGCAGGATCAGCTCAAAGTATTGACTCGATCCTGCGTTGTCGTAACAACGGGTACGTTTTATCCCTGCTGTGTGCTGTTCCGTACTTGGTCTGGATGAAAGAACATTGACCCTCGTTCTTGCCATCGTGATGTGAAGCAAGCGCTAGTCGCTAAATGTTGACATCGAAGGCGATGCCGTTCTGCATTGCTTAGATTTTGTGGGTGATGCAGGTAGAGCTTTGGACGGTTCCGGACAAAATCTCGAGCGCCGTTATCACTTGGAAGTTTGGAGGGAAACGGTGTACTGGATGCAAGCGCGATGCAGCGACCTGAAGGAGCTCGATCGTGAGCGCGATGCTGCTTCGATTTATATGGAATTTCGCCTAAAAGGTATCGGCTGACTCGAAATCAGTTCTGTGATTCAGCGACGGGCAGGGAAACAGCCACCAGCAGGGCAATTCCGATTTCCGTGGCAGCGATCAGCAGTTCGGTAACGATTCCCATGCTCAATTGCGATTCTCGTCGATGGGTGGCATGTCACTGGGACGCATCAGGGCAAACACCACAGCAGCCGTCAACACGATGCCAATGCCCACCATGGCGATGATTGCGGTTGTGTAATCACCCATCAGTTGCGTCCAGCTGCCATCACGTTACACGAATGTAACGCTCTGTAAAGCATCTCTCAGCTGGTTGTAGCCGTTGCCGTTCTCTGATTCAGCAGCTCCTCTCCCCGGCGATGGATCTCCTGGGCATAGTCGGTCCAGGTTCCTTGACCCCAGTAGCGAAAACAACTGGTTTCCAGCAGCAGCACATGCAGTAACGCTTCCTGATATGCCCGGTTACCTGTGATGGTGGGGTCTGCGGCGACTGAGGGGTCGAACAGCGCATGAAATTGAGCACTGAGCTGATTCATCGGGCCCAGCACATTGGCGTAACCCTCAACCCAGCTCAGGTCGTTGGTCCAGGACGCACCCTCCATGCTGAAGCTGGTGTCGTCAGCACGCAGTCTGCTGATGGTCTCCTCTATTCCTTCGGCGGAGGCGTTGTTGTCAAACTCTTGCCAAAGGCGGTGTTGTTGTACGGCCTGGATGGTGGGGAAGTGGTGGCGATCTACTCCGTTGCGCTCCAGGGCCTCAAGGTATTCGCTGCCGTTGATGGCCACGGTGCCGTTGGAGTTGTCACGGATGTGGCGATTGGCCTGCCGGAAGGCTTCTGGGAATTCATTCATCATCACCCCACCGTTTTCTCCGTCGGCGATCTGGCTCACCAGAGATGGAAGCTCAACGTCACCAAGACGTTGTCGTTGGCAACCCAATGCCTCGTAATAAGGCTGCATCTGGCCCACAAGTTTGGTGTCAGACCCCTGGGTTTTGATCAATGCCGTCATGCTGATCTCACCGCCTCGACTGTTCCTGGCGAGAAGTTGATTGGGAATGAAGCATTGGCTGCGCGGCAGTGGACTGCCGTCCATGCGTTCAACGCTGTGCTCCTGCACCAGAAGCCACTGATATCCAGCTTCTTTGAGAGCCTTGATGAATTCGAACAGGGTGTCGGGATGGTTGGGTAAAGCCATCTCCGGCGGTGAGAACCCCTTGACTCGCTCCAGGGCGGCGCTGCCAAAACAGGCCGCGAACTGCTGTTGCCAGGCGTTGATTTGCAGTTTCAGGTCTGGGATGGGTGTGGATGGAGCCACGGCATGGCTCCAGAAGGTTCCAAGCCACTCCACATGTCCCTGCATCAAAGGGTCACAGGCGAGGTAGTGGAGTGCATCGCCAATGTCGCCACGCCCCATCTGCTCGATTCCCCAGAGCAGATTGCCCGAGTAGTCGAGCATGATTCTTGGGTTGCAGCCTTCGTTGATCAGTTCAGGCAGCAGGTCGGCAAGACGCCGATAGCAGTGGGCGAATGGCTCTGCGTTGTGGTTGTCACCCTCGTTGGGGTGATCGAGCATGTATTGAAGATGGGAGATCAAGCTGTTGTTCGCCCCCGCCGGCACCGTTGGTTGGTGCATGTGAAGAGCACAGGCAAATCCGGAACGCAGTTGTTCAAGATCGATCGCGCTGTTGGCCCACACGTGACGCGGGGTCAGCATCACAGCGGCGATGTCTGCTTCTCGTCCGCTGATCGGGGGACAGCTTGTCATTGCACTCCGCTTGTTATGACCAGCCGGCACGCGGTGTTTGGCGCAGCAAGCCTTCCCAATGATCACGCCAGGTGTGCTGATCGCCAATGCCAGCCAACAGTTCAACCTCAGCAGGGGCTTGATCCAGCCGATTCCTCCAGCGGGTGATGTCTTCGGCTTGATCGATCCAGGTGCTCATCACGTCGTGACGAATCGCCTCCCCGTCCCAGTGGTGCTGGTCGGCCATGTTTTGCGACCAGAGCATCAATTCATCCAGGCTCAGTGGCCTGAATCCCATGATTGTGAGGCCTGTGATCTGCTCGAGTTCAAAGCGACGCAGAACGTCTCCAAGGCCAAAGAAGTGAAGAAGGATCATTGAGCTGATCACTTTTGCGTGAAATTTATGAGCCGTTCTCTGTTGAAATTGTTCAGGTTGATGGTCTTTGCTTTCGGAAATATTTCAATTAGATCAACACCCAGGAGTTGGCACTCATGGCTTGAGAGTGCCAAGCTTCTTCCAGCATTCTTGAGCCGATGCCTCTGATCAATGTGCGCACGTCGCTTCCAGCACTGCAAGACGGATCGGCGTTGTTGCAGGAGCTTTCGTCTGAGTTGGCCAACCAGACGGGCAAGCCAGAGGCCTACGTGATGACGCTCCTGGAGACGGGCGTGCCGATGACCTTCGCCGGGAGCCACGAGCCCTGTGCCTACGTGGAGGTGAAGTCGATCGGTGCCCTGCGTCCGCCCGCGATGACGGCCGCATTCTGTGAACTGATCCAGGCACGCACGGGAATCCCTGCCAACCGGGTGTACATCGGTTTTGAGGATGTGCAGGCCAGCTGTTGGGGTTGGAACGGCAACACCTTTGGCTGATGCTCTCCCATACTGAGACCAAGATCGCGCTCTGGTGGTGACAAGCTCCCTTCCCGGCACTCCGGTCAACCCACGCCAGACCATGTTGATCGCATCGTTGCGTGAAAGGTTTCTCTTGGCTGAACAGAACCGTGATGCCAAGGCGAAGCAGGCTCTCTTCCGCGAAGCGATCTATCTCGGCATCCAGCCACAGGTGTTTACAGAAATCAATTGAGCAGTCCCGAGTTGCTGCTGTTCAAAACACTGTGGGGCTGGACTGCCTCCCTTGAACAGGCCTGCTCATCCGCTAAAGGCCAGCGCTTTGATGGCCTTGAGGTGAACCTCGATCACCCTTGTCTTAAGGCTCTTCGGCCTGAAGGGGTTCGACGCTGCCTCTCCGATGCAAAACAGCATCTGATTCTCGAAATTGTTACCGGGGGGGATTACACCCCCGATCTCAATTGCTCGCCCTCGAAGCATCTTGATCAAGTTCAGAGCGGCTTGGAGCGGGCCATGGAGCTGGCCCCGCTGAAAATCACTCTGATCACCGGCAGCGACAGCTGGGATGAAGTCGAGCAGCATCGCTTTCTCGACAGACTTCTGGATCAAGTTGATGCCTGTTCGATTCCGGTGACGCTCGAGACGCATCGCAGTCGTTCTCTCTTCGACCCATGGCGCATGCCCGCCTGGCTGGCCCGCCATCCACGGCTACGGCTCACAGCTGATCTCAGTCACTGGTGTGCGGTATCGGAACGGTTAATGACACCTGAACTGCCCCCCATTCAGGCGATGGCCCCTCGGGTTGATCACATCCATGCCCGAATTGGCCATGCTCAGGGCCCCTCCGTCAGCCACCCTTTCGCACCGGAATGGGCTGAGGCCCTCGAGAGCCATCGCCGCTGTTGGCAGTTGTTTCTCGATCAGAGCGCGAGGCTCGAACGGCCGATCACGATGACGCCTGAGTTTGGCCCCGATGGCTACATGCCGCTTCAGCCATTCACAGCTGCACCCCTTGCGGATGTTCAGCTCCTCAATGCAGAGATGGCCTCATGGCTGAGTTCCTCAATGCTGTTTCCTGCTGATCGCAACCGTTCTCGATAAAGACCCTGCCAATGCAGGATCCTTCGTTCCAGCTGATGCGGAGGCCCTGGCTGGAAATCCTCTTGATATCCGTGTTGGACTGATTCAACCAAAGCCTTGTCTTCGTTCAGAAAGGTGAGCATGTCCCTCAGCCAGGCGTCGGCTGTGGCTGCATCGATGGCGTCTCTGCCTGCGAACAAGTGCAATTGCATCGTGCAGCGGTCGGGTCGTTCGGGCATGAATTCCAGCCATGCCAACCGCCCGTCTGGCCAGACCAGAAGATGGCTCCATGGCGGCAGTCCGAAGGTGAGCAATCGACCACCGTCCAAGTGGGGGGTCTCCAGAAGGTTGTTGTGTTGGCTGAAGCGATGGCGGTAATCCCGCACCGGCCCTTGTTCGCGGTGCAGCGTTGTCGGATGGGCAATGGCGACGTGGTAGTCGTCAAGTGTGTTGTCGTGGGCGATCTTCCAGTTGCAGGCCAGGCTGCTTCGGCTCTGGCGCAGCAGGGTGGATGAAGTATTCCAGGCTGCTCCGGCTTCGGTATGAACCAGCTGCAGCTGCTCCTCGAGCGTTAGAGCCTGGTCGCTGAAAGCGATCCAGATCAGTGGGCCATCAATGCGGCAGGCAAGCTCTTGCAATCCCCATCTCTGCCGGTCAAAGTCCTGCACAAAATCGGCTTCACGTGCCGCGGCCAGCAGCTCTCCGCGCAGGTTGTAGGTCCAGCCGTGATAAGGACAGACCAGGCGTCGACAGGACTGCCCCATTCCTCCGCCTTGCCGAAATGCAACACCGCGATGGGGACAGCGGTTGCGAAAAGCACGGGGATGTTCACCCTTGGGCCAGGTGAGCAGAAGTGGCTGATCCAGCATGGTGATGGCCAGCACCTCTCCCGGTTGGAGATGGCTGATGGGTGCAACCGGATGCCAGTAGTGGTTGGCATACGTGTGGATGTCCCATTCATGCATCGCGTCGCCGAGGTACAGCGATGCAGGAAGGAACGTCTGATTCAACACGGCTTCACTTCGGACAGTTCAGTCAGGACAGTGCCGGCTCCAGCTCCCGCATGGTGGCGGAGAGGGAACGACGCATGGAGAGGAAGTCGCTGCTTAGGCGCAGCTGATCGAGATCGGTTTTATCGAGATCGACATCGAGTGATCGAATGATTCGCCCTGGATTTGGGGCAAGCACGTGGACGCGCTGGGCAAGCACCAAAGCCTCTTCCACGTCGTGGGTAATCAGTAGAACTGTCAGGCCTGTTCGTTGCCAGAGCTTGAGCAGGAAGTCCTGCATCGATTCCCGGATCTGTAGATCCAGAGCCCCGAAGGGTTCATCCAGCAACAGGATGCTGGGGTTGGTGGCGAGGGCCCGGGCGATGGCCACCCTCTGCTGCATTCCGCCCGACAGTTCGCGCGGCAATTTTGTGGCGGCGTCACTAAGGCCAACCACTTCGAGGAAATAGGCGGTTCGCTCCTTGATCTCTGCTGCTTTCATCCGCTGAAGTCGCATCCCGAAGGCAACGTTCTCAGCGGCGTTGAGCCATGGATAAAGACTGTATTTCTGAAACACCATGCCCCGGTCTGGCCCGGGACCAGAGACTGGCGTGCCGTCAACAGTGATGCTGCCGCTGCTCGGTTGATCCAGACCAGCAATCAGCCGCAGAATCGTGCTCTTCCCGGACCCAGAGCTGCCCACAAGGGCCATGAAGTCTCCGGATTTCATGGAAAACGAAAGGTGATCGAGGATCAATTTCTCCCCGAAACGCTTGCTTAGGTTGTTAACGATCAGTTCCAAGGCTCACACCGCCCATTTGCAGCTGAGACGCAGCAACAGCCTGAATCCCATGTCGATGGCGAAGCCGATCAAGCCGAGAACGATCAACTCGGCGAAGATCTGATCGGTGCGGAAAAAGCGCTGAGCCAGCTGGATGCGTTTGCCAAGGCCCACTTCCGCGGCCACCAGCTCAGCCACCACCACAAGGTTCCAGGAGGTTGCGATGTTGATGCGCAACGTGTCGATGATGCTGGGCAGGCTGTAGCGGGCGACGACTTGCACCAGGACCTGCCGGCTGCGACCACCCAGGGTGAGTGTGGTTTCGATGAGTTCTTTGGGAACGAACTTCACCGCATCCATCACCATCAGGATGTTGAAGTAGATCGTGCCGAGAAAAATCAGAGCGATCTTGGGTTCCTCCCCGATGCCGAGGTAGATGATCAGCAGAGGGATGAATGCCGCTGCAGGCATGTAACGCAGCATGGCGATCAGCGGCTCGCAGATTGCGCAGATCGCTGGGTACACCCCCATGCAGATGCCGATCGGCACCGCCAGAAGTGTGGCGAGAAGAAATCCTCCAAACACGCGGCCGGTGCTGGCCACAATGTCTTGGAAAAGGATTCCGCTCTCGGCCATGGAGGCCAGGGAGCGGAACACGGCCTGCGGAGAGGGAAGGAATTTTTCATCCACCAGTCCGAGGGAAGCGATGGCGGTCCAGAGCAGCAGGGGCACCAGCAGTGATGCCACCTGCAGGCCTCCACGCACGGCCTTGGATGGCATGGCACCAAGGGTGAACAGGGAAAGAAGCCCATGGCTTCTCCCCTTGCGAGCAGCGGCGGCCGTGGCAGTCATCAGGAGGCGGCGACCTTCTTGATGAAGCTGCCGTCAAACAGCTTGCTCATGTCTGGTTTCTCAGGGATGAAGCCCACCGAAACCATGAAGTCGGCCATCGACTCAGCGGCGAATGGCATGAACTTCATTCCCTCACCAGTGCTGAAGGCCTCGAGGTTTTCCTCGATGGAGAAGAAGCGGGTGCCGTCTTTGTACTGCTCGTATTCCTCAGTGGGAATGCCGGCACGCTTGGCCATGATCGCCTCGGATTTTTCGGGGTTCTTTTCCATGAACTCGCGAACGTCCCACCAGGTCTTCACGATCTTCTGCACATCGTCGGGTCGCTCCTTGATCAGATCACCGCTGACGGTGAGCAGATCAGGAATGGCACCGGGATACTCCTTGGAGCTGGCGATCACCTGGGCACCTTCTCGCTGCATGGCGGTGCCTGTGTAGGGAGGGAAGGCACCAACGGCATCAACTTGACCGGCCGCGAATGCAGTGGCTGCCTGATCGGTGGGCATGCCTTTGATCACCACGTCGTCGCGGCTCATGCCCGCATCCTTGAGGGCCAGGCTGAGCAGATAGTCATCCACAACGCCTTCCTCAACAGCAACGGTCTTGCCTTTGAGATCGGCGATGGATGTGATGGAGGCATCGGCAATGATCTGGTCATTGCCAGCAGAGTTGTCGTTCACCAGAACCACCACTTCACCGCCGTTCTCACCCGGCAGGAAAGAAATGGTGTCGTTCAAGGTTTGGGAGTTGCCGTCGATCTTGCCAGCGGCGAAGGTTTCCATCGACTGCACGTAGCCGTCGAACCACTTCATCTCCACATTCACGCCGTTCTTCTCGAACAGCTTTTCCTCCACGGCAATCGCCCAGGGCCACCATCCGGCCCAGTTGCTGTAGCCCAAAACGATCGGGGTGCCACCCACCGTCGGTGTGGAGGGCTTGGAGCAAGCGACGGCCAGCACGATGGCGAGGCCGGCGAAGAGAAGGTTGCGCAGTTGTTTTGTCATGGCATGGGCGGGAGGAACAAGACGTTGAATTGATCTGCTCAGGCGGTGGCCAGAGCAGGGGTTGTGGTGGTCCGGCTGGCGAGGGCTTGCCGCACCCAGATGTGCCAGGCATCCAGGCCTTCACCTGTCAGGGCTGAGACCTCGATCACCGTGGCGTTGGGATTGATGCTGTGGATGTTGCGGCGGATCGCTGCCACATCCACAGGCAGGTGGGGCAGAAGATCCACCTTGGTGATCAGCACCACATCCGCGTTGCGGAACATCAGGGGGTACTTGAGCGGCTTGTCATCGCCCTCGGTCACGCTGAGCAACGCCACTTTGTGGTGTTCCCCAACGTCAAATTCCGCAGGGCAGACCAGGTTGCCCACGTTCTCCACGAGCAGTAAATCCAGCGCGGAAGGATCGAGCCGTTGTTGCAGCAACTCCAGGCCACCACTCACCATGGCCGCATCGAGGTGGCAGGCTCTGCCTGTGGTGATGGGCACCACCGGGATGCCAACGGTTTCCAATCGGTCGGCATCCAGCTGGGTGGTCATGTCGCCTTCCAGCACGGCCATGCTGAGTTCGCGAGCCAAGGCTGGGAGGGACCGTTCGAGCAGGGCGGTTTTTCCTGCGCCTGGGCTGCTCATCAGGTTGAGGCAAAGCAGATCCCAGCTCTGGAAATGCTCGTTGTTGTGTTCGGCCTGATGGTTGTTGGCGGCAAGCAGATTGAGGCCGAGGGTGTCCTCAAGAGGCATATGCATGGCAAAAGGGGGGGTATTGGTTTCAGCGCTGACGCTGGATTGGAACGGACTCAAGGGCAGCGGCGGCATCGCTGCGGTAATCGATGCTGCGGATGCGCAATTCCCTACCGCTGACGATCTCCTCAAGCGGGTGATCGCAGCAGGGAGAGCGGTAGGCGTTTTCGGGTACGGGGTCGTAGGTGCCGTTGCAGATCAAGCAGCGGCCCACAAAGGGGATTTCCTTGATCGTGAGCCGGGATCCATCCAGCCAGGTGCCCTGCACCGCAGCGTTGTAGGTGGTCACCAGTTGATCGGGTTCAACGCAGGTGAATCGGCCCACATCGAGATGAACGGTCTCGACCATCGCAGAGGTGTCTTCGCGACGGTCGCGCCATTCATTCAGGGAGATCAGCAGGCACTTGGTCATGTCGACTTCATGCATGGCCTATCTCCACTTCTGATCAACGTTCATGTTGCAGGTGTCGCTGATCCACTCCGGCTTCTCTTTGCGGGGCAACTGACCGCTCACCACAAGGTGGGCAATGGTGTCGCAAATCACCCGGGTGGCCATCAGGGAGGTCATGTCACTGATGTCGTATGGAGGTGAAACCTCAACGATTTCCAGGCCGCAGACGGGAACGTTGCGCACGATCAGCTCGAGCAGCTTGAGCGCTTCTCGCGGCATTAGGCCACCGGGCTCAGGCCAGCCAGTTCCCGGCACGAAGCCGGCATCGATGCAGTCAATGTCGAAGGAGATGTAGACGCAGTCCGTGCCATCGGTGGCTCGTTCAATGGCGTACTGGGCTGCGGCTTCCAGCCCCATTTCAGTGATGTCGGTCACCGTGAGCACATTGGTGCCCCGCTCCCTGCAGACCTTGACGCCCTCGCGAGGCACTTGCCATCCACCAATGCCTAGCTGCACCAGGTTTTCTGCCGGGGCGTTGGCCATGTTTGTGGCATGGAACCAAGGGCAGGTGTGCATCCGCTCATCAAGGTCGATCTCCTGGGTGTCGACGTGGCGATCGAAATGGATGATTCCCACTTTTTTGTCGCCGAGATGGCGACACACCCCACGCACCGTGGGGAAACCGATCGAGTGGTCGCCACTGAGGATGATCGGGAAGGCGCCGCTCGAGAAGACGTGGGCGATGCCTTTGGAGATCTGATCGAAACTCTTTTCGTTGTTGGCCGGGATCGTGAAGATGTCACCCACATCGCAGAGGGTGATCTGTTCACGTAGGTCGACCCCCATTTCGTAGTTGTAAGGGGTGTAAAGCGCTGAAATTCGTCGGATCCCCTGGGGGCCGAAGCGCGTTCCGGGCCGGTAGGTGGTGCCGCAGTCGTGGGGTACACCAACGATGGCGACGTCGTAGTTGCCTACCTGGTTCACATCTTCCAAGTAGGGCGCCTTCATGAAGGTGTTGATGCCGGCGAAATGCGGCAGCTCGCCTCTAGAGAAGGTTGAGATGTTGCGGTCAACAATGCTTTCGGCGGCTTCAAGCCCGAAGCGTTTGGCCTGGTCAACTTCTTGCTGCCAGCCAATGAGTGGAAGCTTGCGTTCCTTCTCGAGTGCCTGCATGCCTTCGCTGGGATGCGAACGCTGGAAGGCCCCTGAAGGGTCCGATGGGGATGACATCAAACAAGGGAGTGTGCGTTGAGGCGGTCTCCCGGGCTTTTGTCCCTCCGTGCAACCGGCAAGGCCGGTGGAAACCTCTTGGACCAGGCATCCCCGTGAAGAGATCGGAACCCTAGGTTTCATCCGCAATTTCACTGTCTGCGGCTTTGATGCTCTGCGGAGTGTGAACCGCTACAAATGATTGGTGTGGCTGATTTTGCAGAAGATGGCTGTTGGGTAACAACAGCTGCTAACAGCAGGTAACAAGCCAATTCGCGTTGTCAATCGTGCTGCTTAGCGTTTGCTCAGCACGAATGATTGCTGTGAGTGAATCCTTCGGTGGTCTGCCCAATAAAGAGTTGAGTTCTGGTGTGTCGCAGTGGTGGCGCGAACGGGTTCAACACCTGATTGATTGCGGCAGGGCTGAGGATGCCCGCTGCCTTTACCTGGAGTTCGGGGAGGACAGTGCAGGAACGCTGGGCTTCTGAAAAACCCTCATAAAAAAGGAGGGTTCCCTAGGCCCTCCTGGAGTCGACGCATTACCCCTCACCGGGGGTGCGCCAAGTGTTACGTGCTGAACACTCAAGCGCTGTAAGTGTTGATACTTATTCCTGGCCGGAACGATCAACTTAAGGATTGTTCCTGACGCCGCAGAATTTCATAGGCCTGCCAGAGACCTTCAACGTCAGAGCACACCGCCTGTCGATTGCAGACGCGGTAGCGGCCTCGGCCGATGGCATCAATGGTTGTGCCCTTTGAGGTGGCACAGATGCGACTGATGCTCTCCATGGGATTCGCTCAGTGGATCAAGGATCTACAGCCGTGAGGGGGCGGCGTGCACATCTGATTTGCAGTTCTAAATCTCTTCTGCGGGAGAAAAGATCCATGGCTAACAGCTCAGCGCCATAAAAAAACCGGGCCTGGCCCGGTTTTTGTTCAGCTTTTGCTGGCGTTTTGAACGCTCAGGCTTTGGAAGGCTTGGTGGTGAGTGCAGCAGACATGGCGGAGGCCAGGAGCACGCATCCGGCGACGGCGAGGAAACCCATGGATCGGGGGGAGGGAACGACCTGAGCATCATTCCCACAGCTGGCGTCAGCTTTTGTTGCTGTTGGCACGGAATTCGGAAGAACCTTGCTTTCGGCCGCCCTCGGCCGTTTTCACAGGCATCTCCTGACGGTCGAGACAAGAGGAGCACAGCAATTTCCCCTTGTTGCGCCAGTAGGCCGCCATCGAGCGCTCGATGCGCATGGAGCAACCCTCACAGCGAAATAACGGCATCGACGGCTCCGCGACGCAGCCCTTCTAACGCAACGGCGCGGTTGAACCGGTGTTCTCTGTGACGATGGGTGCGCTTCGCTCGCCCTAGCCTTGTGATGCAGGCCCTGAATTTGTTGCTGCTCAGCCTGATGGCGCCTGTCGCCTCTGCCTCCATGTCGTTTCAGCCCTTGGATCGGGTGGAGGGTTGGTTGATCGAGCGACGTTTGGACGCCAACCAGGATCCGATCTGCCGTGCGTCTATGCCAGGACCTGGCACCTGGTTCTCGGCACGGGTTCATCTTGATGCGGACAACGAGATGGTGGTGCCTGCCGGGCTGCATCGGCCGGACGAAACGAGGCTTGAGGCTGTGCGTGATGCGCTCCGGCGTTGTCGCGCCAGTGTTCTTTATTTGTAGTGGATAAAGCTTTGTGGCTGGGGCCGCTGCTGATCTGAAATCGAGCTATGAAATCGGGGTCGGCAGTTGCAAAATCGTCGACTCCTCACACCACCCGAGCCTCCGCCAAGCGCGGGGGCTTTTTTTTTGATCGATCCCGAACAGCACCTTTCGATTTTGTGCTCCGCAAATGTTTTGCGGTTGTGATGTTTTTAACCGCTAGATCTCTGATGTATTGCATCGAGAGGCTTGATACAGGAGGGCAGTGGATCCAGGAGATCTGCTTCAAAACGGAGTTCAAAGCCTTTGTGAATGCCCGCACCAAATCGCGCGCCACGTTGAAGACCTATCGCGTGGTGCATGCCACCTGGAATCAGGTGGTCACCGTTGTGCAGGGATCAGCTGAACCCCATTGATCTGCCTTGCTTCGGCGTTCCCCGAGCCGGTGCGATCCCGAAGACTTCAAGGCTCTTTCTTGGATGTGAAATGTCCTGAGCCATAACCGGTGGCCCAGGCGTCTGTGGGCATGATCCTCACGCGGTATCTCAGCAGTGAAGGTTGGGTGGACGAGTGTTCCCATGCCAACGCTTTTGATGCCTACATCGACGCACGGCGACGCTGCGTGCTGCGGGGCTGTCCTTATCTGCTGGTGGATGCAGAGACCGGCAGCACGGTCTCCGTGCTCACGGTGAAACAGTGTTTGCACCAGTACGGCGTCGAGGGGGATTTTCCGGCGTGATCGCTTCAGGGGATCGACGCAAGAGCCGGCAGGATGGCAGTTGCTGAAACCTCCCGATGGCGACGTTTCTGGTCACCGGCGCAAACCGTGGGATCGGCTTGGAATACTGCAGGCAGCTCAAAGCCCGTGGCGATGACGTGGTGGCGGTTTGCCGTCAAACCAGTGATGAACTGGAGTGCCTGGGGGTGCGGGTGGAAGCCGGCCTTGAGTTGAGCGACAGCCAAGCCATTGATGACCTGGTGCAGCGACTGGATGGTTTGCCCCTCGATGGCGTCATCCTCAATGCCGGGATTTTGCAGTCGATGGGCCTGATGGATTTGGATCCCTCCGGGATTCGCCGCCAGTTTGAGGTGAACGCCCTTGCTCCTTTGCTGCTGGCCAGGGCGTTGGTGGATCAGATGCCCAACGGAGCGAAGTTGGTGCTGATGACCAGCCGCATGGGCTCCATCGACGACAACAGGTCGGGAGGCTCCTATGGCTATCGGATGTCGAAGGTGGCGCTCAACATGGCCGGAAAGTCGTTGGCGATTGATCTGGAACCGCGGGGCATCGCCGTGGCGATCTTGCATCCCGGATTGGTGCGAACTCGCATGATTCGCTTCAATCCCAGCGGGATCCCCCCCGAGCAGTCGGTGACGGGGCTGTTGGCACGGATCGATGGCTTGACCGTGGCCACCAGCGGCAGCTTCTGGCATGCCAATGGTGAGTTGTTGCCATGGTGAGGCGGGAGACACGCTTTGGGCTTTGATCCGCGTCAGTGGTCAGGCGGACGCCCTGAACAACGGGTCACCAGCAATGTTGAGGCGTTGCTGGCGGAGAACGACGCTTTGCGTCGCGAGGTGTTGCGGCTCAACCGTGAGTTGGAGCGACTGCAACGTCAGCAACGCCAACGCATTCGTACGGACCCCAGATTCCATCGCCCCTGGACTGAGCCATCGGCACAAGCTCCACCGCGCATCAGCAGCCAACAGGTGCGGGCCTGGGGGCAGGCCCTGGCTCAGCAGCCGGGATGGACGGCACTGCGTCAGCGCGGATTGGAGCTATTGATCGAGCAGCTCAACCGCAGCAGTTTTCCTGCCCACTTAACCCTTGAACAGCGGTTGGATCGGTTGGTTCGGGGGCTGGGAACAGATCTCATGGCGGCGGTGGGAGCCAAGCCGAACAAGCAAACAACGGCCGTTCTGGCGGCGTTTGCCTTGTTTGGGGTTCGCGCCAGTGAATGGCTGGATGAGGATCCACAGCGTGTGGTGGAGCAGTTGCGTCAGCATCAGGACCAATCAGGTTCAAGGCGGCAGGGTCGCCGCACCCGAACGGACCAACGTCAAACGGATCGTCAGGACGATGGCCATGCCCGTGATCCACGCCGTGCCGCTTTAAGGGTGTTGGGCTTGGAGGCCAACGCGTCCCTCGCTGAGATCAAGCAGGCGCATCGAAAACTGGTGAAGCAGCACCATCCCGATCTCGGTGGTTCTGCTGAGGCGTTTCGACGCGTCAATGAGGCCTATCAGTCCTTGGTTCAGTAACGCCTTGGTTCGATAACGCCTTGGTTCGATAACGCCTTGGTTCGATAACGCTGACTTTGCCGTGTTGATCGGTCTTATCCGATGATCTAGTGCAGCAATAGGTGGTGTTGATGCCGGTGGAAGTTGGTGTGGTGCTGATTGGTGCTGGCTTTGCCGTGGGTGTGTCCCTCGCTGTCGCCGTTTGGTTTGAACGTTGGAAGGCAAAACAGCCCGATCCTGAAGGCAAATAAGCCATAAAAAAGCCCCGCCGAGGCGGGGCTTGTAAGAGGTCGTCGTGCTGTTGTCAGCGGGCGACTTTCTGACCGCGGTAAACAAGAACTGGGCGCTGAGCGTTGGACGCAGCAGCGTTGTTCTGGTTGTACTTCTGGCCGCGATAGGTCAGGGTCATGATTGGTTCCTCGAAGCAAGCTCAGGTCCCCGTTCCATGGCCTGAGTCGAACTGCGCCTCGCCGAAGACGAGGTGAACGTGATTGCGTAGCAGTTGCTACAGATCCTTTATAGGGTTGGTGTCAATCGACGTGTCGTTCGTGCTGTTACAGAACAGGAGATCTGTTCAGCTCCGATGGGTTGATTCAGGCCCTTTAAGTGCTTCAAGCGCGTTTGGGTGGTGTGTGCACCGGGCGTGGCTTGAGTTGAGGTGCTTTCTGGGTCATCACGGCTGAGGGTGAATTGAATTGATTCTGTCGCCGCTTGAATGGTCGGAATGATGGATCGGCTACCGATCAAGAGGTTCAGGCCCTTATCGCTCTGGCTTGGACTCAAAGCTTCCATTAATTCGTTGTTCTGCTGAACAGTTCGGCTGCGATTGAGTGATCCTTGATGCTTACTCAGTGTGAAGCTCATGGCGCCGAAGGACGCCATCCGTACGGTGTGGGCAGGTCAGTTTTCGCGGTCATGAACAGCTCTCAGAGCAAGGATGATTGGGTGAAGGCGCAGCAGCACAAGTTCCACAAACCCATTGATGTGGACACATTGATGTGGGTGCGCAATCGCCTGATGCGTTTGGAAGTGGAGGCCCGTTGGGCCGACCGCATCTGTGTGTTTGAAGAGTTCTTCCCCAACGACGCGATCATTCCGCGCATCTGAACCTCAGCCATGTTTTTGACTGTCTTTGGCCAGAAGGGTGGTGTGGCAAAAACCTGCACCAGCATTCACTTGGCTTGTGTCTGGGCCCAGCAGGGCCTGTCGGTGTGTGTTGTTGATGCGGATCGCAACCGCTCGGCAACTGCCTACGCAGCCCGGGGGATGCTTCCATTTGAGGTGGTGCCTGTGGAGGCTGCAGCAAAGGCCACCCGCCATGCCCAAGTGATCATCACCGACGGGCAGGCCAGCAGCCACGAAGATGAACTCAAGAATCTTTCGGCCGGAGCAGATCTTGTTTTGCTGCCCACTACGCCGCAGGCGAGATCGGTTGAGCTCACTGTTGAACTCTCCTCAATCCTCAGGCAGATGGACACCATGCATTCCGCATTGTTGGTGAAGGTGGACAGCCGAAAACAACGGGTTGCGCAGGAAGCACGCCAAATTTTGGAGGGTTTTGATGTGGATGTGATGCAGGCGGAAATCCCCTTGTTGGCGGCGTTTGAAAAAGCAGAAGTGGAGGGTGTTTGTGTGTCGAGTGCCGTCGATGACCGTGGCCGTGCCGATCTGCGGCGCATGGGGGGATGGGCGGCCTATTGCCAGGCTGCTGTTCAGATCCGTGATCGCTCGTCGGCAGCAACGCCTGACCCCATCAGTGCTTGATCAAGAAACAGCTCACTTTTGGCGACGGTCGCCAATCAGACAGATCTTCTGAGCTTCAGCCGCAATCCTTACCTCAGCTGATTGAGGGTTGATGGGTCGCAGTTCTTGGTTGAAGAATCCCACCCGTTGTTCAGCAGCATCCACCTGGCAGCCCCAGGCTCAATCCGCTTCCTCTGGACAGGCGACGGTTACTGCATCCGCTGCGGCGGTTCTGCTCAAGACGCCGAGCATCTCCACCAAAGCCGCATGATCGAAGCCGTTGTGATGCTTGCCATTGGTTTGTCGATGGCAGGCGTGGTTCTTGGCAATTTGAACAACGACGAGCCCGTTTAAGTTCAGAAGCAGTTGCTGCTTTTGATGGCCACCTCATTTGCCTTCATGCTCGGGCAGCTTGAGATCAGCAATCTCACAGCGGCCTTCCTCGCTCTGGTGGCGGTGGTCTTTGTGGGCAGCTTTGCTGTGGTGTCGTTGCAGACCGGTGAGCTGATCAAACCTCCAAAAAATGAGTGACACGTTTGAGCTGAATGGCCGGCAGATTGTTCTGAAGGCATCCAGCGATCGTGTCGTCGCAGAACGGGTGTTGCGCCACATCCAACGGCGGATGCATGAAGACGACTGGCGGCCCTACACCAGCAAGGCCGATGCCGTTCAAGCTTGGTTTCGTCTCGGCGGGATTCGAGCTCAAGTGCTTGAGGCTTTGAATCTGGTCTGATCGCGCCCTGAAGCTCAGAACGATTCCAGCAACTGGGTCATCGCTGCTGCGGCACCGATGCCACCGAAGAACAGCACCAATGGCAAAAAAACAGGCCAGCGGACGGCTGAATCTGAAGCCATAAAACGGTTTCATCTCCCGACGACGCTATTCATTCCCTCTTCTCTGTGGCGATGGCGACCTTTTTCGTGCCATGGCTGCATGATGTGAAACCTCTCCCAGCATCTCTGTTTGGTCGATGCCTGAGCTTTCCAAGGCCGCTAACGCTGATGCTTCCCATGTGGTGGTGATCGGTGGAGGCTGGGCCGGCTGGGGTGCAGCCAAAGCTCTCTGTGAAGCCGGCGTTCGCGTCACCCTGGTTGACGGGATGTCGGATCCCACGGGGAGAACGCCGATGCGCACCGCCAGCGGTAAACCCTTCGAAGCGGGCACCCGGGGCTTTTGGAAGGATTATCCCAACATCAATGCGCTGACCGATGAGCTTGGGCTCACCGATGTGTTCACTGCATTCACCACCAGCGCCTTCTGGTCTCCCGCCGGTCTTGAGGCCACTGCCCCGGTGTTCGGTGACGGGTTGCAGTTGCCCAGCCCCCTGGGGCAGGCCATGGCAACGATCAAGAACTTCAAGCGCCTGCCTGTTGCCGATCGCCTGAGCATTGCCGGCCTTTTGGTGGCGATGCTTGATCTGAACCGCAACGAGGAGACCTTCCGGCGCTACGACGCCATCGATGCGTTGACCCTGTTCCGTCAACTGGGAATCACGGAGCGGATGATCGATGAATTCTTGCGTCCGATTCTTTTGGTGGGTCTGTTCAAGCCACCGGAGGAATTGTCGGCAGCCGTCACCATGGAGCTGCTCTACTACTACGCCCTGGCGCATCAAGATTCCTTTGATGTGCGCTGGATTCGCACTGGCAGCATCGCCGAGCAGCTGATCGCTCCCCTGGCGGAACGCCTGCTGGACTCCGGTTTGCTCACTGTTCTGGGAGGAACGTTGGCCACGCGCCTGAATCTTGATCAGCCAGGCGAAGCAATTCGCTCGGTGGAGGTCAGCTGCAAAGCAACAGGCCGCTCCAGCGTTGTTGATGACGTTGATGCGGTTGTGCTGGCGGTGGGTGCCAAGGGCATGCATGCCCTGATGGTGGAGTCGCCGCGTTGCAGTGATGTGCTGCCGGAGCTGGCTTCTGCTGGTGGCTTGGGTGCGATTGATGTGGTGTCGGTGCGGTTGTGGCTGGATCGCACCATCGCGGTCGCCGATCCCGCCAATGTCTTCTCGCGCTTCGACGCCTTACAGGGTGCGGGCGCCACATTTTTCATGCTCGACCAGCTGCAGGACGCGGATCTTGATGCGCTCTGGGGCGGCAGCGAGCCTCAGGGATCCGTGGTTGCCAGCGACTTCTACAACGCGACGGCAATCGCAGCCTTGAGTGATCAGGAGATCGTTGACACCCTGCTGAAGGAGCTGTTGCCCCAGGTGGTGCCGGCCTTCCGGCTTGCCCAGGTGCTGGAGTTTGAGGTGCGGCGTTACCCGGGCTCGGTGTCGTTGTTCTCCCCCGGCAGTTTCAGCCAGAGGCCCCCGCTGCAGACGGCACTTCCTTCTGTGGTCTGCGCTGGCGACTGGGTGCGGATGGGCGAACGCGAGCACGGTGCCAAGGGCCTGTGCCAGGAACGGGCCTACGTCTGCGGTCTTGAGGCGGCCAACGCCTTGATGCGCAGTGGGGTGGTGAGAGGGGCGAATGCTGCGACCCGCCCAGAACATCCGGTGCGGCCGATCCGTCCGGAAGAACCCCAGGTGCTTTTGGGCCGGGCCCTCAACAAGCTCGTGATGGATCCCCTGGAGGCGTTCGGGATCCGTTGGCCTTGGCTGGCCTGAGCTCAGAAATTCAGTTGACCTGAAAGCCAGAGTTCCTGCCAAGACCCTGCGGCTGAGGCATTCAGCGCCATCAGGATGGTCACGCTGATGCCACCCAGGGTGAGCCCGACCCCCATCATGATCAGGGCGGTCAGTCCTTCCGCTTCGGTGAGCGGTTGCTTTTCGAGAAAGCGACGCTTGGCCATGGCTGCTGATCCGATGCACCCGTTCTGCATCGGCCTTAGGCCACTTGGCAACAGGCCGTATCACTCATTCACGCAGAGCTGCGGGGGAATGACTCGGCGTTGCTTAGGTTGCTGGCCTGCGCTTGACGCCGCCCCGATGGGTTTCATCATGCAGCCATGACTGGTTTGATCTGTGGCATGACCGCCCTGTGGCTCCACGCTTGGTGGTGTTGCAGAACAACCAATTCGCCTGCGGTCAAACGCAGCTGGCCTTACCCGCGCTCGTGGAAAAACAGCGCCGATCTGTATGAAAGGCCCTGCCGCCGTCACCGTCATCTCAGGGCGCGCACGCAACTCAGCGCACGCAGCCGCCGCAGCATCGCCGGTAGAACACCTGTCTTGGTAGCTCAAGTTACTGAAAACGCTTAAGTTGGCGCCTTTGGATTTTTCTGTTGAACGGCAGCCAATCGGTCGAGGCCAGGAGTGAGAAGCGCCATCAGCAGTTGATAGGAGTGTTGTTTGTGGCTGCAGCGCTCGGCGTTCTGGCGTTGTTGACGATCCGTCTTGGCACCTGTTGCTCCTGGTTCGGTTCGCACTGACCTTTTCGGTTTGGCAGCTGGAGCTCATTGGTGTTCATTGCCTCGGCAAGGCTGCGCCAGCCACCAGGTGTGGTGTCCTCAGCCCTTGATTGTGGGTGCAGGGCCGGTATGTTTCATCTGTCCCCATCACCTGGCTTCAGCCCATGCGGCTGAGGCTTTTTTATTGTCTCTTTGCAGGACGTTGTATCAAAGCAAACCAACTTCCGATTGTCTTAAGTGACATCACTTGGTGGAAACGGCCACATCGATATCACGTTCCTTAAGTTGAAAAATCACATCTTCCCTTGATGTCTCCTGCTGAATTGTCGAGCATCAAATGGGAGAAAGATGGGGAGATGTCTGCGCAAGACACCTGGACTCTGGTGAGAAAGCTCACCAAGGTGGAAGAACAAGACAAAGCATCCCACCTGTTGCATTTGTCTTCGAAACACAGCCACTCCAAGCGCTCCTATCGCCGCTAAATTCGACCCCCTTTTTTGCAGGCGGGCTGGTTGTTGATGGAAACGTGGGTGAGGTTGTTCGTTCTGACTCCCCCCTTTGAGGGAGGGCGCCGCCTTGAACACTCCCTCATCTGAGGGATCGACCGTTGGTGTTGGTGGGTTGGCGGCAACCGGGAGAGTGGTGCTGTTCTGGGCCGGAGTGGGTGCTTTGATCCTGGCCTGATCGATTCCTCTGCAGAATCACTGCATTGATGGGGAGTGTGGTGGCTGGAGCTGGTGTGAATCCTGCGGATCAGCGCTGGGGTTTCTGGCCGCTGCTGCCACCAAGTGTCCAGTTGCCTACTACTTATGTGGACTTGGTTTGCCTGTTTACTGCCCTACCGAAGTGGGCCGGAGCACCTCCTCCAGCCCATTGACTTGAGTGCATTCCATTTCTCCAGCGCCTCTTGTCGTGTCATCAGTTGACTCCCCTGAGGAATCGGGTCGTCAGGTGGTCGCCAATGGAAGCTGCGCATGAAGATCGACTCGCCTTGAGAGCCATCCTTGGCGGCGGTGAATTGGTAGTAAAGCTGCTGTGGCTCATTGGCAAGCCATGCGCCAACAGACTTGTAGGAGAGTTCTTCAGTGATGAGTTCGCTCCATAGGAGAGGAGCTTGATCGATCGATCAGACGGCTTTTTTCGTAGGTGAGCTGGCGGAGCCTTTCGATGTGCTGCTCATGCTCTCCGCTGCTCCAGTGCTGTGGGAAGGCCACTCGGGCTTGAAGTTCCGAGATTTGGTTGTTGAGTTTTCTCGCTGGGTCCTCGGACCAAGGGTCCTCTACACAGTGGACCATCACCGGCCCCTTCTGGTGGGTAAGAAGGGAATCTTCCTCATAACTACTGATGGACCTCTCTGGAGAGGTCGTTTTCCCATCAGGAAGGTGGCCCCATCCCTTTGGTGGCTTTGTGTTGCTGGTGAGTTGGCGGCAATCGGCCTGGCGAGTGGTGCTGTTCTGCGCCGGAGTGGGTGGTTTGACCCTGGCCTGATCCATTCCTCTGCAGAATCACTGCATTGATAGGGAGAGTGGTGGCTGGAGCTGGTGTGAATCCTGCTGATCAGTACTGGGGTTTCTGGCCGCTGCTGCCGCTTTACCCCTACGGCCGCCGCCGCACGCTGTTCAGTGAGCTGATCCCTGGCCAGCTCTGGAGCCTTGAGCAGCTGCAGGGGGTGTATTACGTGGCCGTGCCGGTGCGGCTCACTGTGGCCAAGGTGACCGGCGGCTTGATGTTGTTTAACCCTCTGCCGCCCACCGGTGAAGTGCGCCAAGCCATCGCCGGGCTGGAGCAACAACACGGCCCTGTGCGCACGATCGTGCTGCCCACCGCCTCTGGCTTAGAGCACAAGCTTCCCCTCGGTCCCCTGGCCCGCGCCTTTCCGGATGCGGACATCTGGGTGTGTCCGGGGCAGTGGAGCTTCCCGGTGCAGTTGCCTCTGTCCTGGTTGGGTGTGCCGGCACGTCGCACCAAGGTGTTGTTCGACGATGGCCTTCCCCATGGCGATGTTTGTGAGTGGTTCTCCCTTGGACCGCTCGACCTTGGCGTGGGCCGTTTCCAGGAAGTCTCCTGCTTCCATCGCCCGTCAGGCGCTCTGTTGGTGACCGATGCCCTGGTTGGCATCAGTGCTGAACCCCCAGCGTTGTTTGCCCTCGATCCAACGCCGCTGTTGTTCCATGCCCGCGAACGCGGCGATGAGCCTCTCACTGATTCAGCGCAAGCCCGCCGCCGCGGCTGGGCCCGGCTGGTGCTGTTTGCCTCCTACCTGAGGCCGGAACCGCTGGAGGTGCCCGCGCTGCCGGAGTTGCTGCGGGATGCGTTCAAGCCAGGGCTCCGTTCCCTGAAAGCCCACTTCGGCCTCTACCCCTTCCGCTGGAAGGCCGGTTGGCAGGCGGCTGCCGATGGCTTGATCGGCGAAGACGCGCCCAAGTTGCAGGTGGCCCCGGTACTTGAGCGGTTGGTGTTGCCCAGAGCCAAAGAGGCTCTGTTGCGATGGCTGCAGGGGTTGAGCGGCCAGGCTGAGCTGCGCTGGCTGGTGCCGGCTCACTACAGCGCGCCGGTCACATTCACCCCCGAAACCGTGCAACACCTGCTCGCGTCATTGCAACAGCGGGACTGGGCTCCAAGTTCTGAGAGCTGGGAGTTTCTCGGATCCATTGATCAGCGTTTGCTCGATCTCGGCGTTGTGCCTGATCAGCCCGTGATCAAAGCTTGAGTTCGTCTTCCGGCTCGATCGCCATCTGTTCGTCAGCGAACAGCGTCTCTTCCAGCTCCTTGCGCTGTTCCATCTGGCGCAGGAAATACCCAGTCATCATTGCCGAGGCCAGCATGTTGGCGAGGTTGTCGCGGTTGGCCGTCACCTTCACCTCAAAATGCTCGCCAGGAAGCATTCCCAGCAGGCCCTGAACGTTGTGGCGAATGATGTCCTGAATATCGTTGCTTGCTGATTTAGCGACCCGCTGCAAGGTGTCTGGAGACTGCTCCTGCAGGTACTGGATCAGGCTGTTCCCCGCGTGACCATCACTGCTGTCAGTTGTCAGGAACTCGGGGTTAAACATTCGTGAGTGATCTACATCACGGACTTGACCTTAACGCAAGCCATTGGCATCAAACGCCATCGCTGCTGTCGGTGATCCGTAACGGACCGAACCTCTGCAGCGGCCAATACCGCCACACCGCCGTGCCCAGAACATTGGTTTCCGGCAGTGATCCCCAGAGGTGGGAATCGAGGCTGGCATTGCGGTTGTCCCCCATCACCCACAGCTGATCCGCCGGCACGGTGATCGGGGCCATCTCGTAGTTGATCGCTTCCGCCAACCAGGGTTCCGCAGCCGGTTCACCGTTGCGGAACAGCCTGCCGTCATGCACCTCCAACTGATCGCTAGGCAGCCCCACCACCCGTTTGATCAGTGCTGCAGATGCGTCGTAGCCAGCGGCCACGAGCTGCTCGGGCGGGGCGAACACCACCACATCGCCCCGGTGCAGATGGCCGTGGCGGCTGCGAGCCAGGCGCGGTCTCACCTTCTCCACCAGGATGCGGTCCTGCAGCTGCAGGGTGGGCAGCATCGAGCCTGAGGGAATCCAGCGCGGTTCCACCACCAACCAGCGCAGCAGCAGCGCAAGCAGGGCCCAGAGAATCAGATTGCGCCAGAAGCCCTTGCTGTCTTCTCCTGGAGCGGGTGTCGTGGGTTGGGTCATCGTTGACCGAAGATCACACCAGCCTGGCCTGCTGCACTGACCATCGCTCGCGCCAATTTGCAGGCCGCCCTCACGCTGCTGGAGGCTCTTTGTCTTCAGGGGCTGAAGCAGCTGGTGCTTTGCCCTGGCAGCCGTTCCGGCCCCCTGGCAACAGCCGCGGGAATGCTGGCCTCCCAGGCGAAGCTGCAGCTGGTCACGGCCATCGACGAGCGTTCGGCCGCCTTTCTGGCCCTCGGCATGGCGACCGCCCATGGCCGTGCCGTGGCAGTGGTAACCACCTCCGGCACCGCGGTGGCGAACCTGCTTCCCGCTGCGGTGGAGGCGGACCGCTCCTGTCAGCCCTTGCTGCTGCTCACGGCGGATCGCCCCGCCCGGCTCAAAAACTGCGGTGCCAACCAGACCGTCAATCAGGAATCTTTTCTGCTCTCGGCCTGTCGCTGGTTCGGCAGTGGAGCGGCAGACGGCGTCCACACCCAGGCCAACGACGCCCTCAACGCCCTGGCGGTGCAGGCCTGGCAGCAAGCCCAGGGTTCAGGCGCTGGGCCGCCGGGAGCGGTTCACCTCAACTTGCCCTTCGAGGAGCCGCTGCACACCACCCTTGAACAGCAGCAACAGCTGGTTTCGGCTGTGCTCACGCCCATGGCTTGCCCTGAGCCTTCACGCGAGATCGCACCTGCGCCTCGCCTTGATCCAGAGCGCCCGGGGGTTGTGATTGCGGGGCCTTGGCGCGGTCTTTCGCCCGCGGCGGAGGCCTATCAACAGGCCCTGCATCGCTGGCTGAATTTCAGCGGTTGGCCTCTGCTGGCTGATCCCCTCGCTGCCCTTGCTCCCGATTGCCCCAACCGCATCGAGCACTGGGAGTTGCAACTGGATCGGCTGAACCTGCCTGACGACGCTCAGGTGTTGCGGCTGGGACCGATGCCCGCCAGCCGGCGGTTGGAGGCTTGGCTTCAGCGCCATCAGGGCCCCCAACTGTTGATCACCGAAGGGGATCCAAGGCCGCTGGATCCGTTGCAGAAATCCAGCCAATGGTCGGGGGGCATGGCTGCCTGGATCGCTCAACAGCCTTGTCTGGAGCCGCTGAGTAAGCCATCGGTTGGCACCGACGACCTCTCGGCCTGGATCGAGGCCCAGCTGCCCTTGCGTGGCGCCGTCAATGAGCCCGCCCTGGCCTATTGGCTTCCCCAGCTCCTGCCGGAGTCGTTCCCGCTGATGTTGGCCGCCAGTTCACCGGTGCGCGATTGGTTGACCTGGGGTGGGCCCGCCTGCGGCCGCCACCGTTGCTTCAGCTTCCGCGGCGCCTCGGGCATCGACGGCACCTTGTCCCTCGCCATGGGGCTGGCGGCGAATCTCGGTCCGTTGGCGCTGGTGACCGGTGATCTGGCCCTGCTGCACGACAGCAACGGCTGGCTGCATGCATCGTCTGCTGTTGCAGCTCCACCACTGCTGGTGCTGTTGATCGACAACGGCGGCGGCGGCATTTTTCAGCAGTTGCCTATTGCCACGCCGGGCTTCGAAGCGCTCTTCGCCATGCCCCAGCAGGTGGATCCCCTGGCCCTGGCGGCAGCCCACGGTGTGCCTGGAAGCCAGGTGGCCTGTCTGGAGGATCTGCAGGAGGCCTTGGCCTGGGGCTTGTCGCAGCAACGGCCGGTGTTGTTGCGCTTGTGCAGCGACCGCGGTCGTGATGCTGCCCTGCGTGAGCAGCTGCGCGCCGCTGCTCAGAATGAACGCACCGAGCCCTGAACCCGATGAGTGACATGCGTCAGGTGCTTCCCGGTGCGCCAACCGCGCAATGGACACCGTGGGGCAGCTACCAGGACATCCTTGTGGACCGTTGCGCTGACGGCCTGGCGCGTGTGGCCATCAACCGCCCCGCCAAGCGCAATGCCTTCCGCCCGCAGACGGTGATGGAGCTCTGTGATGCCTTCACGCGCATCCGGGATGACCGTGACATTGGTGTGGTGCTGTTCACCGGCGTTGGTCCAGCCCCCGATGGTGGTTATGCCTTCTGTTCCGGCGGTGACCAGAGTGTTCGTGGCGACGGCGGTTACGTCGGTGAGGACGGCTTACCCCGCCTGAACGTGCTGGATCTGCAGCGCATCATCCGCAGCCTGCCCAAGGTGGTGATCGGCCTGGTGGCCGGCTATGCCATGGGCGGCGGCCAGGTGTTGCATTTGCTCTGCGACCTCAGCCTTGCTGCCGAGAACGCTGTGTTCGGCCAGACCGGCCCCAAGGTCGGTAGTTTTGATGGCGGCTTTGGTGCGGGCTACCTGGCGCGGGTGGTTGGCCAGCGGAAGGCTCGTGAAATCTGGTTTCTCTGCCGCCGTTATGGCGCCAAGGAGGCGTTGGACATGGGGCTCGTCAACGCAGTGGTGCCGTTGGAGCAGTTGGAGGCGGAGGGGGTGCGCTGGGCCCGCGAGGTGCTGCAGCACAGCCCTACGGCCATCCGTTGCCTCAAGGCCGCATTCAACGCCGAAACCGATGGCCTCGCCGGGTTGCAGGAATTGGCGGGCAATGCCACCCATCTCTTCTATCGAACCGAAGAAGCCGTGGAAGGCCGCAATGCCTTCCTTGAGAAGCGGTCTCCGGATTTTTCCGAGACAGGCTGGTTACCCTGACGGGCATGCTTCCTCTTCCTCCGCCGGAACCGCTGGCCCTGCTGCAGGCGGCGGCTGAGGATTCCGTGACGGCAGGCCTGGCTTCACTGGCTCAGGATCTGCGAGGTAACAGCACTCGCCATGTGGTGATGTTGCGCGGCCGTCGCCGTGTGTTTCTGCTCGACAACGGCAGGCTGCGCAACGCCTTTCCGGTGGCCATCGGCATGCCCGGCTGGGAAACCCCCACCGGAAGCTTTGAAGTGCTTCAGAAGATCCCCAATCCGGTGTGGGTGCATCCGGTGAGTGGCGAGCGGGTGGAGGAACAGGGGGCCAACAATCCCTTGGGAAGCCACTGGATCGCTTTCCATCGCGATTGCCGCGGCCGTGATGCCCATGACGGCGATGCCTGGATCACGATTAAGGGATGCACCACCACGGGTTTCCATGGCACCCCCCACCGCTGGACGGTGGGACGGGCCGTTTCCCATGGCTGCGTGCGGCTTTACAACGAGGATGTGCGTGCCCTGTATCGCCAGGTGTCGCTTGGAACTCAGGTGACGGTTCTTCCCTGACGGAACAGATTCCTAAATTCCCCTTAAAGTCGCCGCGCCAACGCCGATCTGAGACATGCGCATCCTCTTCGCTGCAGCGGAATGCGCCCCGATGATCAAGGTTGGAGGGATGGGCGATGTTGTTGGCTCTCTGCCCCCGGCATTGGCCAAGCTCGGCCATGACGTGCGCCTGATCATGCCGGGCTACGCCAAGCTCTGGAGCCGCCTCAACGTGCCGGCGGAGCCGATCTGGCGAGCCCAGACCATGGGCACCGAGTTCGCCGTCTATGAAACGAAGCATCCCACCAATGGGATAACGATCTATCTGGTGGGTCATCCGGTGTTCGACCCGGAACGCATCTATGGCGGCGACGACGAGGACTGGCGCTTCACCTTCTTCGCCAGTGCTGCTGCCGAATTCTCCTGGAACGTCTGGAAACCCCAGGTGCTGCATTGCCACGACTGGCACACCGGGATGATCCCGGTGTGGATGCATCAGGACCCGGAAATCAGCACGGTGTTCACCATCCATAACCTCAAGTACCAGGGTCCCTGGCGCTGGAAGCTCGATCGAATGACCTGGTGCCCCTGGTACATGCAGGGGGATCACACCATGGCTGCTGCGCTGCTATACGCCGACCGCGTCAATGCGGTGTCGCCCACCTACGCCCAGGAGATCCGCACGGCGGAATACGGCGAAAAGCTGGAGGGTCTGCTCAACTTTGTCTCGGGCAAGCTGCGCGGCATCCTCAACGGCATTGATCTGGATGCCTGGGACCCAGCCACCGATCGCTCCCTGCCGGCAAACTTCAGCGCCGACGACCTCTCCGGCAAGGCGGTCTGCAAGAAGGTGCTCCAGGAGCGCATGGGGCTGGAGGTGCGGGAGGACGCCTTCGTCCTTGGCATGGTCAGCCGCCTTGTCGACCAGAAGGGAGTTGATCTGTTGCTGCAGGTGGCTGATCGTCTGCTGGCCTACACCGACACCCAGATCGTTGTGCTGGGAACCGGCGACCGGGGGCTGGAATCCGGGCTCTGGCAACTCGCATCCCGTCACCCCGGCAAGTGCGCCGTCTTCCTCACCTACGACGACGACCTGTCGCGGTTGATCTACGGCGGTAGCGATGCCTTCCTGATGCCCAGCCGGTTTGAGCCCTGTGGCATCAGCCAGCTCTACGCCATGCGCTACGGCTCAGTGCCCGTTGTTCGCAAGGTTGGTGGTCTCGTTGACACCGTTCCGCCCCACATCCCCGCTGCCGACAGCGGCACAGGCTTCTGCTTCGATCGCTTTGAACCGGTCGACTTCTACACAGCCCTGGTGCGGGCTTGGGAGGCGTTCCGCCATCGGGACAGCTGGGTCGAGCTGCAGAAACGCGGCATGAATCAGGACTACAGCTGGGATCGTTCCGCGGTCGATTACGACCTCATGTACAAGGACGTCTGCGGCATCAAGGAACCCACCCCGGATGCTGCCCTGGTGGAACAGTTCTCTCAGGGGCAGGCTGCTGATCCTTCCCGTTCCGAGGGGCAGACTGAAGAGGCCAGGGTTCCTGCTGAGGTGACCTCCGCCGGCCGGAATCCCCTGAATCGCCTCTTCGGTCGTCGATCCAGTTGAGTTTGAGCGAGCCCGCCCGATCCGACTCCCCACCTGAGGCTCGTTCCGAGCTCCAGGGGGTGGAGCCATCGGGCAATCTCCCGGCTCCCTACGTCAGCCCCTGGCAGGAGTTCGGCCGCAACCTGCAGGCGATGGCCGCCGATCTCCGGCTCAGGGTTCAGGAACTCTGGCGCCGCAATCGAGAGGGTGAGCTTTCGGTGCCAGGCTTCTGGCCCCGGGATTTGGCCCCCAGCTTCTGGCCACTGCTGCTGGTGCTGCTCCTGCTGCTGCCGCTGGCTGGGGTCCGCTTCTGGCAGGACCACGCCCGACCCGCCTCGCGTCCGGAGCCGGTCGTGGAGCAGCGGACGTCTCACCTTGAGCTTCCCGTGCCGGAGCTGATCCCAGCTCCACAGCCCATGCTGCAGGAGCCATCCCCTCCGCTGGAAGCTGTGGATGCGGAGCCGGCTTTGGAACCATCGGAGCCGGAGCAGCCCCCCCAGCCCCAACTCAGTTTTGATCCCCTGTTCGAGTTGTTTCAGGACAAGGCCGTCCCGGAAGGACTGCTCCGTTCAGCCAAGCCCGTTCCGGAGCAGGACCGCTTGCTCTTGGAGTTGTCTGTTGACGCTTGGCAGCAGTTGCCTCTGGATCAACGCCAGAGCCTCGCCTCCAGTTGGCTTCAGTCGGCTTTCGAGCTGGATTACGCCAGTCTTCAGTTGGTCAATGAGCAGGGCGATCTGCTGGGGCGGTCAGCTCGGGTTGGGGGCGGCATGATCCTGTTTGACCTCGGGTTGGTGGGATGACCCTGACGCTGCGTCAGCTGCTGGATGCCTGGGGAACGCCGCAGGGCGGCAGCTTTGAACCCGATGCCCTGATGGGACGGGTCTGCACCGACAGCCGACAGCTTCAGGCGGATGATTTTTTTGTCCCCCTGGTGGGCGAGCGCTTCGATGGTCATCACTTTCTTGCCCAACTGCCTGAACACAAGGTCCAGGCTGCTGTTGTGAGCCGCAGCTGGACTGAACCGTTGCCTTCAGGCCTGTTGCATTGGCGGGTGGACGACACACTGCTGGCCTATCAACAGCTGGCCTTGCTGCATCGCCGTGCCCTGGCCAAGCCTCTGGTGGCGGTGACGGGCTCAGCCGGCAAAACCACAACCCGGGAGTTGATTCGAGCGGCATTGGCTCCGCTGGGAGCGATTCAGACCAGCGAAGGCAACAACAACAACGATGTCGGCGTTCCCCTAACCGTTCTGGGCTCCACTGCTGCTGATGCGGCCCTGGTGATTGAGATGGGCATGCGGGGGCCTGGGGAGATTGAGCGTCTCTCCCGCTGCACCGAGCCAGATCTTGCGGTGATCACCAACATCGGCACGGCCCACATCGGTCGTCTCGGCAGCCGTGAAGCGATTGCAGCGGCCAAATGTGAAATCACGGCTGGGTTGCATCCAAAGGGAACCGTGGTGATTCCCGCCGGTGATCCCCTGCTGGAGTCGGCCTTGGCGGCGGTGTGGTCCGGCCGCGTGCTGCGCGTGCGCCTGGCTGACGATCCCGAGGTCGAATCCGATCTGGTTGGAGACGTCAACGGCGACCAGTTGCTGATCGGTGCAGATCGTCTCCCGCTACAGCTGGAGGGGCGCCATAACGCCCGCAACCTGCTCTTGGCCGTCGCTGTCGCAGACCAGTTGGGCGTGTCCCGCAAGGCGTTGCAAGCCATGCAGGTGATGGTGCCGGGCGGACGCAACCGCCGCCTGCAGCAGGGTGGTTTGACACTCCTCGATGAGACCTACAACGCATCGCCTGAGGCGGTGTTGGCCGCTCTTGAGCTGCTGGCTGCGCAACCGGGGCGACGTTTTGCCGTGCTGGGCACCATGCTGGAGCTTGGGGAGCGCAGCCTGGAGCTGCATCAAGAGGTTGCCGCCCGCGCTGTGCAGCTGGGCCTGGATGGTCTGGTGCTGGTGGATGGCGGTGAGGAGGGCAAGGCGATGGCTGAAGTGGCGGCTCCCCTGCCCCACCTGCAGCTGGTGTCGCACCCCGAAGACGCCGCAGCGCCCCTGGCTGCCTGGCTGAACTCCGGTGATGTTCTGCTGCTCAAGGCCAGCCGCGGTGTCGCCCTGGAACGGTTGATTCCGCTGTTGCCAAGTCTTTAGAAGGCTGGATTAAACCTTTCGTTCCGCCCAGCCGTCCTTGGTCATCTGGCGGGCGCGACCGATTGCTAGAGCGCCATCCGCCACATCCTTGGTGATCGTTGACCCGGCACCGATGGTGGCGCGTTCGCCGACGTTGATGGGGGCTACCAGTACGGAATTGGCACCGGTTTTGCTGTTGCTGCCGATCACGGTGCGGTGCTTGTTCACCCCGTCGTAGTTGGCGGTGATGGTTCCGGCCCCCACGTTGACCTTCTCCCCGACTTGGGCGTCGCCGATGTAGCTGAGGTGGTTCACCTTGGTGCCAGCCCCCAGCTGGCTTTTCTTCACCTCCACAAAGTTGCCGATGCGGCAGCCATCGCCGACATCGGCGGCCGGCCGCAGGTGAGCAAAGGGACCGATGGCAACGTCGTTGCCGACGTTGGCTTCTCGCACCACGGAGTGCACCACACTGACATTGGTCCCAACCGACGCTTCCTCGATCAGGCTGCCGGGGCCGATCCGGGAGTTGTCGCCAACCACGCAACGGCCGCGGAAGTGGGTTTGCGGTTCGATCACCACATCGCGGCCGAAACTGCAGCCTTCGCTGAGGGTGCAGCTTTCGGGATCAACGAAGGTGACCCCTTCATCCATCCAGTGGTGGCGCAGCCGTTGCTGCAGCAGGGCTTCGCACTGGGCCAGTTGCCGCCGGTTGTTGATGCCGTTTACCTCATCGGCATCGGCCACCTCCAGGTGCATGGCCTTCGGCAACATCGCCACCGTGTCGGTGAGATAGAGCTCCCCCTGATCGTTGTCGGTGCTGAGCTTCGGCAGAACGTTGGCCAGGGCTGTCCAGTTGAAGCAGTAGATCCCGGCGTTGGTGAGGTTGTTGCTGCGTTGCTCGTCCGTGCAATCGCGATGCTCAATGATGCTGCTCACCTGGCCATCGGCATCGGCGAACACACGCCCGTAACCGGTGGGATCCTCGAGCCGTGCCGTCAGCAGGGTGACATCGGCACCGCTGTCGCGGTGCTGTTGCACCAATGCGTCGACGGTTTGACTTCGCAGCAGGGGCACATCGCCGTTGAGCACGAGCAGTTCCCCTTCAAAGCCCTGCAGCGAGGGGATCAGCTGTTGCACCGCATGGCCCGTGCCGTTCTGGGGCTGCTGCAGAACAAATTCCAGGCTTCCGAGCGGAGCCAGCTGCTGCTCCACCCGTTCGGCTTGATGCCCAACGATCAGCAGCCGCCGTTCCGGTTGCAGGTTGCCGGCACTGGCGAGAACCCGTTCCACCAGGGTGGCTCCCGCCAGCGGTTGGAGCACTTTTGGGAGTGCGCTCTTCATGCGGGTGCCTTTTCCAGCGGCCAGTACGGCTACGGCAAGCATGCGGAGCGAGGGGAAGACGGGCGGAATCTACCGGGCTCAGGACGGAGTGTCCCTGCGCCAGCGCCTTTGCCAGGCATTGGTGGGTTCATAACCGCAATGCTCCTGTTCAAGGCGGCGGCGCTCAAGGATGTCTTCAGCTGTGGCGTTGCCCTGGGGATCACGAAATGGCACGGCCGCCCGGGTCTGCAGGTGTTCCCACTCCATCGCCGAGAGCTGGCGCCAACCGGGGCCGTCCAGAGGACAGGCGGTGTCTGCAGGCGTGGCCATGGTGCCGCTGCTCCAACCCACCCGTTCGCCCGGGGCCGGCAGCAGGGAATACAGGCTCAAGCCCGCCCGCTTCAGGCTGGCCCGCACCGCGGCGGAACGGCTGTAGGTGAGCAACCGTCCCTGCGGAGCCAAGCGCTGCGCCAGCACTCCCAGGAATTCTTCGCTCCACAGTTCCGGGCAGCGCTGTGGGGAGAAGGCGTCCAACAGCACCAGATCAAAGCGAACGGGCTCGGGAATCTCCTGGAGCTTCGATCGGGCATCGCCCCAGAGCTGGATGCCTTGGCTGTTGGGTTCTTGCCAGTTGTTTGGTTCTTTCCAGCAGCCGTGGTCGCGAATGGCTTCAAGCTTCGCCAGCACAGAGGCTGACCAGAGGGATTGGAAACTGGCCTGCTCCAAGGCTTGTTCCAAGGGCCGGCGGTCCAGCTCAAGCCCCCACCACCGCAGCTTCGGCCCTGCCGTCGGCAAGGCTTCCAGCACAGCGGCCGTGTTGTAGCCGAGCCCCAGGCACACATCCAGGATCTTTAATTCAGTGCCGCCGCTGAAGCGCTGCAGCTCAGCGGGTTGGACGAACTTGGCCCGGGCCTCATTCAGGGCTCCCGCCGAGTTGTGAAAGGCCTCGCCGAAGTGATCGCTGTGCAGGCTGAAGCTGCCATCCGCCGTCGGATAGACGCGGAGCGCACCGAGCTCAGCAGCGGAGCCGTTCAAGTTCGTCCCAGAACGAGGGATACGACACGGCTGCAGCTTCGCTTCTCGCGAGGCTCGAGTTGCCGTCGGCGAGCATGGCCGCCACGCCGAGGCTCATCGCCACCCGGTGATCGGTTTCGCTGTCCAGCACGGCTCCCTTGAGCGGTCTACCGCCGCGGATGGTCATGCCGTCCTCATGTTCATCAATGTCGGCACCCATGGCCTTGAGCTGACGCGCCATCACCGCCAGCCGATCGGTTTCCTTCACCCGCAGTTCAGACGCTCCACTGATCCGGCTTTCGCCCTCGCAGAAACAGGCGGCGACGCTGAGGATCGGCACTTCATCCACGAGGCGGGGCATGATCTGCTCGCCGAAGTTGAAGGGCTTCAATGGTCCGTGGGTCACCCGCAGATCGCCCACCGGTTCGCCCGCCACGTCACGGGGGTTGAGCACCTCGATCCGGGCACCCATCTGCTCCAGCACCTCCAGGATCCCGGTGCGTGTTGGATTCAGCCCCACGTTTTCGATGGTGAGATCGGCACCTGGAATCAAGGCTCCAGCCACAAGCCAGAAGGCCGCCGAGCTGATGTCACCAGGGACCACCACCTTCTGGCCCTGCAGGGTGGCGCCGGGACGCACGCTGATGTGCCGTCCCATTTCGCCGCCAACGGTGAGATCAGCACCGAAGGCCTTCAGCATCCGCTCGCTGTGATCACGGGACTGGGCCGGTTCGATCACCGTGGTCGGGCTCTCGGCTGTGAGCGCAGCCAGAAGCAGGGCTGATTTCACCTGAGCACTGGCCACGGGCGTGCCGATCACCGTTCCTTTCAGCTGGCGCCCCTGCACCGCCAGCGGCGCCAGGTTGCCGCCATCACGGCCACGCACTTCCGCACCCATTGAGGCCAACGGTTGGCCCACCCGACGCATCGGGCGGCGGCGCAGGGACGCATCGCCATCCAGCACGAAGTGGCGACCGTCGCGGCCCGCCAGCAGGCCCAGCATCAGTCGCATCGTGGTGCCGGAGTTGCCGCAGTCGAGCACTTCTGCTGGCTCCTGCAATCCGTCCAGGCCAACCCCTTCAACGGTGACGATGCCGCCATCGGTGATCGGGCTGATGCTGACGCCCATCGCCCGCAGGCAGGCGGCGGTGCTCAGGGGGTCTTCGGCAGGGAGCAGACCATCAATGGTTGTTGTGCCCTCTGCGATGGCGCCGAACAGCAGCGATCGGTGCGAGATCGATTTATCGCCTGGAACCTTCACCCGTCCCTGGAGGGTTCCTCCGGCCTTGAGCTCACGAGGGTCGTCGGATTGGCCTGTGCCGCTCAAGGTTGTTTCGTCGTTGGGCTGATCCTATTGGCCGGTCTTCAGGCCCTGAATCAGGCGATCGAGGGCATAGCCGAAGAGGCTGGGGTCGGGGTCGTCGTTGCCGAGGTCCTCCAGACCTAGCTCGGCCCAGCGGTCGCTGACCCGCTGTTCCAGATCCGCCGGACGGCTGAGGGGTTCGCCCCATTCGTGATTTTTCTCAGGTCCCACCTTGGTGGTGGCATCAATAGCCAGTCGTCCCCCCAGGCCCAACTGCTCGCTGGCGAAGTCCAGGGTGTCGAAGGGGGTGTTTTCCAGCGTGAACAGGTCGCGCTGGGGATCCACCTGGGCCGCGATGGCCCAGACCACCTGACGCGGGTCGCGCACGTTGATGTGACTGTCTACCACCACAACGAACTTGGTGTATGTGAATTGCGGCAGGGCACTCCAGAAGGCCATGGCAGCACGCTTGGCCTGCCCCGGATAGGCCTTGTCGATCGAGATCACCGCCAGCTTGTAGCTGAGCGCTTCCATCGGCAGGAAGAAGTCGGTGATCTCTGGGATCTGCTGCCGCAGGATTGGCGTGTAGATCCGGTTCAGCGCGATGGCCAGCATCGCTTCTTCCTTGGGAGGACGGCCGCTAAAGGTGGTGAGAAACACCGGATCCCGCCGTTGGGTCATGCAGTGAAAGCGCACCAGAGGTGAGTCCTCCACACCGCCGTAGAACCCCATGTGATCCCCGAAGGGGCCATCCGGCAGCACTTCACCGGGAGTGATCGTTCCCTCCAGAACCACTTCGCTGTGGCTGGGCACCTGCAGGTCGATGGTTTTGCAGGGGGCCAGACGAACCCCTTCTCCGGCATAGATGCCTGCGAACAGCCACTCGCTGAGTTGCACCGGGATCGGTGTGGCTGCGGCCATCACCAGCAGCGGGTGCACGCCGATGGCCACCGCCACCTCCAGCTTCTTGCCCATGGCGGCTGCCTTGCGCAGGTGGCGGGCACCACCGCGCACGCTCAACCAGTGCACGGTCATGGTGTTCACCGACTGCTTCTGAAGCCGGTAGACACCCACGTTGGGGACACCGGTTTCGGGGTCTTTGGTGATCACCAGTCCAAGCGTGATCACGCCCCCGGCATCCCCTGGCCAGGGCCGGATCAGGGGGATGTTGTCGAGATCAACCTCATCGCCACGGAACACCTGCTGACGGCAGGGGGGGGTGAGGTCGCGGTCGGGCTTGGCCTTGACCAGGTCCCAGAAGACCCGCGCGAACTGTTTGGTTTCCTCCAGGCCTTTGGGAGGGCGGGGTTGCTGCAGCAGGGCCAGGCGTGACCCCAGTTCCTCCAGCTGCTCGGCCCGTTCGAGGCCCATGCTCCACACCACACGTTCCACGGTGCCGAGGGTGTTGACGGCCACCGGCATCGACGAGCCGATCACGTTCTCGAACAGCAGGGCGGGACCTCCTTGGCTCAGCACCCGGTCTGCAATGGCCGCCAGCTCAAGGTCGGGGTCCACCGGAGCTGTGATCCGGCGCAGCTGGCCGCGGTCCTCGAGCAGTTTGAGGAAGCCCCGCAGATCTCGGGTGGCCGGACCGGATTGGAACAGGGCCATGGGATGACGGTCTCGGCGCAAGCGGTCTCGGTACTGTGTCGCACGCCGGTGTTCAGCGTGGCCATGCAGATCTCCTACTTCCATGTGCCGGCAGAGATGCCGCAGGACCTCCGCCCCGATGCGGCGGTAGTGATTGATGTGCTGCGGGCCACCACCACCATTGCCTGGTCGTTGCACAACGGTGCTGAGGCGGTGCAGGCCTTCGCCAGCCTCGACGATCTGCGCGCTGCGGCAGCGGCATGGCCTGCCGATGCTCGGTTGCTCCTTGGTGAGCGCGGTGGGCAAATGCTCGAGGGATTTGACCTGGGCAATTCACCGGTTGCCGTGACGCCGGAGCGGGTGGCTGGCAAGCGTCTGTTCATGAGCACCACCAATGGCACCCGGGCGCTCGATCGTGTCCGCGAGGTTCCCCTGCTGCTTACGGCGGCGTTGCCGAACCGTGAAGCCGTGGCCCAGCGCTTGCTGGAAAAACAACCCAGCCACGTGGCGATTGTCGGCAGCGGTTGGGAGGGGGCCTACTCCCTCGAGGATTCCCTGGCCGCTGGTGCCTTGGGCCATCGCTTGCTGGAGTTGGATCCCACCGGGAGCAGTGCCGCCAACGACGAACTCACAGCAGCCGTCTCCCTCTGGCGTCAGTGGCAATCCGAACCAGAGGCTTGTCTTCGCACGGCGACGCATGGTCAGCGCTTGATTCGCCTGGGCGATCACGACGCGGATTTCCGCTGCTGTGCTGGCCTCGATCAGCTCAGTGTCGTTCCGACACAGGTCGAGCCTGGGGTGCTTCGGGCGGCCTGACCCTCACTAAAGTTCGCTCATCTGATCAGTGCATGTGAGCGACTTCCTGGCGGCTGCTGTCCAGCTGACGAGTGGTCAGGACCCGGAGCTCAACTTCAATGCAGCTGAAGAGCAGATCGATCTGGCTGCCCGCCGTGGTGCCGAGCTGATCGGTCTGCCGGAGAATTTCGCCTTCATGGGCGAAGACAGCCGGCGCCTGGAGCTGGCTCCCACTCTGGCGGAGCAGAGCAGTCGCTTCCTGGTGACCATGGCGCGTCGCTATCAGGTGGCGCTGCTGGGTGGTGGCTTTCCTGTGCCGGTGGGTGATGGATCGCGAACCCTGAACCGCGCTGAGCTTGTCGACCGTGACGGCATGCTCCTGGGCCGTTACGACAAGATTCACCTCTTCGATGTCGACCTGCCGGACGGCAACACCTACCGCGAGTCGGCAACGGTGAACCCAGGCAGGGATCTGCCTCCGGTTGTTGAGATTCCTGGTCTCTGCAAGGTGGGGCTGTCCATTTGCTACGACGTGAGGTTTCCTGAGCTCTATCGCCATCTCGTCGGTGCCGGCGCAGACCTGTTGATGATTCCTGCGGCATTCACGGCCTTCACCGGAAAAGACCACTGGCAGGTGCTTCTGCAGGCCAGGGCCATTGAAAACACGGCCTATGTCCTCGCTCCGGCTCAGACCGGTGTCCACCACGCTCGCCGTCAGAGCCATGGACATGCCCTGGTGATTGATCCCTGGGGAACGGTCCTCGCGGATGCGGGTGTCTTGGCGGGAGCCGCCATTGCTCCGGTGAACACCAACCACCTCGGTCATGTTCGGGGTCAGATGCCGAGCCTTCGGCACCGCCAACCCACGCTGTTCTGAGCGCCATGGCTCCGGCCTCGTCCCGACGGATGGCCTGGCTTTTGGCCGCATCTCTGCAGTGCACGGCCTTCACTCAGGCGTTGCCTGCCCGAGCCGCCAGTGCCTTGGCCGCCTGGGCCTTCACTGAGGAGGGGGTGCTCAAGCTGCGCACCAGCCGGAACGCTCGCTTGGAGGCGTTTTTTCAGGCCGCCAGCGATGGCCGCGGCACCAGGGTCTGGATTGACATACCAGGTGAGCTGAGATTCCCGCGGCGCCTGGCGGGACGCGGTGCCGTCCGTGAGATCCGGCTGGGCAAACCCCGCGCGGGTGCCACCCGTCTGGTGGTGGAATTCCGCCCTGATGTGGATCTCAATCCCAACGATCTGCGCCTGCGCGGAACCGCTCCGGACCGTTGGGAACTGGTGTTCACAGGCCTGCCCACCCGCGGCTTGGATAATTTCGGTGAAGGCGACCTCAGCGGTCGTGCCACGGCCTGGCTCCCACCGGGTGGATTCCGTCCCACCCGCACGCCGGTGGATCCTTCCGGGCTGCCCACCGTGGCCCGCAACCGTTATCGCATCGTGATCGACCCCGGTCATGGGGGGCCTGATCCGGGGGCCATCGGCATAGGCGGTCTGCGCGAGACCGACGTGGTTTTGGATGTGTCGCTGCAGGTGGCCGACCTTCTGCGGGCGAGGGGCGTGGACGTGCGCTTGACCCGCACCCGTGAAGTGGATGTGGACCTGCCGCCGCGGGTGTCCCTGGCAAACCGCAGTGGGGCCACGGCCTTCGTGAGCATCCATGCCAATGCCCTGAGCATGAACCGCCCGGATGTGAACGGGATTGAGACGTTCTTCTTCTCGGACCCCCGTTCTGGACGCCTCGCGTCCTATCTGCAGCAGCAGATGATGGATGTGTCCCCCGGAACACCGAACCGCGGCGTCAGACGTGGTCGCTTCTTCGTGATCCGACGCAGCACCATGCCTTCGGCTCTGGTGGAGATGGGATTCGTCACCGGGGCAATTGATGCGCCGCGTCTGGCCAAGGCCGACCATCGCCGCCGCCTGGCCTTGGCCCTGGCGGCCGGCATCCTCAACTACCTCAAACAGGAGGTGCGATGACGAAGCAACTGCTGGGGTTCTTCGACAGCGGCCTCGGTGGTCTGACGGTTCTGCGTCGGGTGCTCGAACGCCATGGACCGGTGCCCTGCGTGTACCTCGGTGACACGGCCCGGGTTCCCTATGGCAACCGTCAACCGGATGACATCCGGCGCATCGCTGCAGAAGTGGTGGGTTGGTTGCGTGACCAACAGGTCTTCACGGTGGTGATGGCCTGCAACACCACCAATGCCCTGGCGAGGGATGTGGCCGAGGGACAGGCCGGGGTGCCGGTGATCGGTTTGATCGGCGCCGCCGCAGCGATGTTGGAAACGCGCCGTGTTGGCGTGCTGGCCACACCAGCCACCGTGGCCTCCTCGGCCTACCGGGCCAGCATCGAAGCGCTTCATCCCGGCTCGGTGGTGATCGAGCAGGCCTGTCCTGCCTTTGTGCCTTTGATCGAAGCCGGCGAGATGAACAGCGACGACCTGCGTCGTGCGGCCCAGGCCTATCTCGAACCCCTGCTGGCGGCTTCCGTGGACTCGATCGTGCTGGGTTGCACCCATTACCCGTTATTGGTGCCGCTGTTGCGTCAGCTGCTGCCGCAGTCGGTCCAGATCATTGACCCGGCCATCGGCGTGGCCCGTCAGCTGGATGCCGTTCTGGGGCCACCGGCGCGCATCTCGCCGGCTCCAAGGCCGTTTTCCCTGGAGAGCTGCCGCTTCTGCGTCACCGCAGACCCCGATGGCTTCGCTGTGCGCGCCACCCCCTGGCTGGGCCAGCGGCCTGCCGTCAGCCTTCAGCTGCTGCAGGACTGAGCATGGGACCACTAGGATCGCGGCGCCGAGGGGAGTCATGAGCACCGTTACCGAGCTACTCCAACCGGTAGAGACAGATCTTGAAACCCTGCTCGGAGACCTGCGCAGCCTGATCGGGGCAGGTCACCCCATCCTCCAGGCCGCTGCCGAGCATCTGTTCAGCGCCGGTGGCAAGCGGTTGCGCCCCGGAATTGTTCTGCTTCTGTCGCGGGCCTTGTCCGCGCAGGGAGAGCTCACGCCCCGCCACCGCCGCCTGGCTGAGATCACTGAAATGATCCACACGGCCTCGCTCGTTCACGACGATGTGGTGGATGAGGCTTCGACTCGGCGCGGGGTGGACACGGTCCACAGCCGTTTCGATGCCCGGGTTGCTGTTCTTGCCGGCGACTTCCTCTTCGCTCAGGCCAGCTGGCACCTTGCCAATCTCGATGACCTCGACGTGGTCAAGCTGCTTAGTCGCGTGATCATGGATCTCGCGGATGGGGAGGTGAAGCAGGGCCTCTACCGCTTCGACACGGCCCAAACCTTTGAGACCTACCTCGAAAAGAGCTACTGCAAGACGGCATCCCTGATTGCCAACAGCTGCCGTGCCGCAGGCGTGCTCAGCGGCTGCTCACCCTCCCAGCTCGACAGCCTCTATCAATTCGGTCGCCAGTTGGGCCTGGCCTTCCAGGTGGTGGATGACATCCTCGATTTCACCGGAAGCGACCAGCAGCTCGGCAAGCCCGCCGCCAGTGATCTCGCTAGCGGCTATCTCACGGCTCCCACCTTCTATGCCCTTGAGGAGCATCCATCGCTGCAGCCGTTGATCGATCGCCAGTTTTCCGAGCCCGGTGACCTGGACAAGTCACTGGAGATGGTGCGGGCCTCTAAGGCGATTGAACGCACCCGTGAGCTGGCGGAAACCTTTGCCCGCGAATCCCGGGAATCGATCGCTTGGCTGCCGGAGTCTGCGGCGCAACGCGCCTTGATGGAACTGCCGGACTTTGTCCTCAGCCGCCTGTACTGAGCAGCGACTTCAAGCCAACAGCTTCCACACAACAGCCAGGCTGTTGATGGCACAGGGGTTGGTCTCCAGGTCGGGTTGGTCGGAGCCCTTGGGGCTCACCAGCCAGACCTGACACCCGGCGCCAAGGGCTGATTGGCTGCCGGCCTGGGAATCCTCCAGGGCCCAGCAGTTGCTTGGGTTGAGCCCCAACCGGTGGGCAGCAAGTCGAAAGGGTGCGGGGTCGGGTTTGCCCGCGTTGAGCTCGGGATCGTCGCCGTAGACCCGTTCCTGGATCAGCTCCAGCCAGGGATGGGGTGCTGCTTTGAATGCAACGGCCTCGCTGCTGCTGCTGGTGACCAGTGCCATGGGGATGCCCCGGTTGTGGCAATGCGCCACCAGCTCCTGCGCGGCAGGCATCGGGGCAGCATCCGGAAGCAGGGCACGCACGATCGGCTGCTGCACCGCCAACAGCGCATCTGCGCCCACCGGTTTCGCCAGCCATGCATCCACCTGGGCCGCACAGTCGAGCCGGCGACGGCCCTTCAGCTGCATCAACTGGGCCTCGCTCAGCTGGGTGCCGAAATGGGCCGCGGCTTCCCACCAGCCCCGGCCATGCAGCGGCTCGGTGTCGAGCAGAAGCCCATCCAGATCGAACAGGCAAGCGGCAGGTGGCAGTTTCATCCCGGTATGGCGATGCCCAGCTCAATCGTTTCGCATCGACTGCATCATCGTCCGACGGATTGATACGGGACCTGGATCAAGCGGGGTCCTGCTCCTTACCCTTCCAGGAGAAGCACTGCGCAGTCTGCTGTGACCGACGCCAACACCACCATCGAAAGCGTGCTGCAGGAGCAGCGGGTGTTCGAGCCGCCAGCAGACACCGCCGCCAAAGCGCGCATTGGCAGCCTCGAGGCCTACCGGGCCATGGCCGATGCCGCCAAAAACGATCCTGATGCGTTCTGGGGTGAGGCCGCCCGTCGAGAACTGCATTGGTTCGAGCCCTTCCACACCGTGCTCGATTGGTCGAATCCTCCGTTCGCGCGCTGGTTTGAGGGTGGCACCACCAACCTCTCCTACAACTGCCTGGACCGTCATCTCGATGGGCCAACGGCGCAGAAGACAGCGTTGATCTGGGAGGGAGAACCGGGGGATGTGAGCCGGTTCACTTACCAGGAACTGCATGCCGAGGTGTGCAAAGCCGCCAATGGCCTCAAGGCCATGGGCATCGGCAAGGGTGACCTTGTGGCGCTCTACATGCCGATGGTGCCGGAAGCGGCGATCGCCATGCTCGCCTGCGCGCGCATCGGTGCACCCCATTCAGTGGTGTTCGGCGGCTTTTCCGCCGAAGCCCTGAGGGATCGGCTCAACGATGGTGAAGTGAAAGCGGTGATCACCGCTGATGGCGGCTTCCGCAAGGACAAGCCGGTGTCACTCAAGCCCGCGGTGGATGCGGCGCTGGCCAATGGCGCCTGCCCCTCGGTGACCGGCGTGCTTGTGGTGCAGCGCACCAAGCAGGACGTGGAGATGGTCTCCGGTCGCGATCAGTGGTGGCATGACCTGGTGGAGGGTCAAAGTGCCGACTGCCCCGCTGAGCCGATGGCCAGCGAGGACCGACTGTTCGTGCTCTACACCTCCGGCTCCACCGGCAAGCCCAAGGGCGTTGTGCACACCACCGCCGGCTACAACCTCTGGGCCCACCTCACCTTCCAGTGGATCTTCGACATCCGGGATGAGGATGTCTTCTGGTGTACGGCCGATGTGGGTTGGATCACCGGCCACAGCTACATCGTCTACGGCCCCTTGTCGAACGGTGCCACGACGGTGATGTATGAGGGTGCGCCGCGACCGTCCAAGCCCGGTGCCTTCTGGGAGTTGATCCAGAAACACAAGATCTCGATCTTCTACACGGCTCCCACCGCCATCCGGGCGTTCATGAAGAGCGGCCGCTCCGTTCCGGATCAGTTCGACATGAGCAGCCTCCGGCTGCTCGGCACCGTCGGCGAACCGATCAATCCGGAGGCCTGGATGTGGTATCGCGACGTGATTGGAGGCAACCGCTGCCCGATCGTCGACACCTGGTGGCAGACCGAAACCGGCGGAGTGATGATCAGCCCCCTGCCAGGGGCAACGCCCACCAAGCCCGGCTCTGCCACCCTGCCCCTGCCCGGCATTCAAGCCGACATCATTGATGCGGAAGGCAACAGCTGTGGTGCTGATGAAGGCGGCTACCTGGCGGTGCGTGCTCCCTGGCCGGGAATGATGCGCACCGTGCATGGCAACCCCCAACGCTTCCGCGAGAGCTATTGGGAGCACATCCGTCCTGCCGATGGGTCCTACCTCTATTTCGCGGGGGATGGTGCCCGTCGGGATGCCGATGGCTACTTCTGGGTGATGGGTCGCGTCGATGACGTGATCAACGTTTCAGGCCACCGTCTCGGCACGATGGAAATTGAATCAGCGCTCGTCAGTCACCCTGCGGTGGCGGAGGCGGCTGTCGTGGGTCGGCCCGACGACCTCAAGGGCGAAGGCATCGTGGCCTTCGTCACCCTGCAGGCGGGCCGCGAGGGCGATGACGCCCTTGTGAAGGAGTTGCGCGCCCACGTGGGAACGGAAATCGGTCCGATTGCCCGGCCGGATGAGATCCGTTGCAGTGATGCCCTGCCCAAGACCCGCAGCGGCAAGATCATGCGCCGGATCCTGCGGGCCCTGGCGGCGGGTCAGGAGGTGAGTGGCGACACCAGCACCCTGGAAGATCGCTCCGTTCTGGATCGCCTCAGGGCCTGATCGCCTGGCCGATGGTTCGGCTCAGCTGACGGATGACCGCCACCCGCCTGGGGTCATCCGCCCAGTCTCCGAGAAAGCTGCGCCGCAGCCCTGCACTGGCTGGGGTGAGGTGATCACCGGGCAGCTCCAGGGTTGAGCTGGCGTCGGAAGCACGTTCTCGCAGGGCCTGGATCAGATCGTCGCTTTGATCCAGTTCATCGCGCCCGAAGCGCACCACCAGGTTCCGCTCCTGTTGGTAGTGGCGGCTGATCAAGCGAAGCGTTTCAGCTGGGCTTGGGCTGAACTCGGTTTCCACCCCGAGCCTTGGTGCCAGTTCCCCCAGGAGGGGAATCGAGCGATCGGCGTTGAAGTTGTTGAAGCTCAGGGCCACCAGAGCCCTGCTGCCCCGACCCCCATCGGGGGCCAGCAGGTGAAGCTTGCATCCCAGGCTGTGGCCAAGCCGCAGCGGAGCCCCAAAGGTTCCGCAGCGCTCCTCAAGTTGGCGACGCGCAGAGCGGAAGGCACTCCAGGCATCGCGGGCCTGACGTTGATGATCGAACCCGGGCACATAGGCCCAGGCATGCACCGCCAACCCATCCGCCGCCAGCTCTTCCAGCAGCCTGCGGTAGCTGATCTGGGGGGTGGCCGCCAGATAGCTTCCGCCGATGAATTCGATCAATCCCGTGGGTTCGGCCGGCCGCAGTTGCCAGATCGCACCCAGCTGACGCCAGTTGGCCATGCTCAACCGCGCAGCTGATTCAGCACTTGCTGTGCTTCACGCACGTGGGCCGGGCCATCCAGGAGGTTGCTGAAGGTGTGACGGATCACCCCCTCGCCATCAACGATGTAGGTGACGCGACCGGGAAGCAGGCCAAGGGCTTTGGGCACACCCATCTCGCGGCGCAGGGCGTTGTTGCGGTCGCATAGCAGCGAAAACGTGAGGTTGTGACGGCTGGCGAAACGGCGGTGGCTGACGGCGTCATCACCGCTGATGCCCCAGACCTCTGCATCGAGGGCAGCAAAGCTCTCTGCGTTGTCGCGGAAGCTGCAGGCTTCAGCTGTGCAGCCAGGTGTGTCGTCCTTGGGATAGAAGAACAGCACCAGCCAGCGGCCCTGCACCGAAGCGGGAGTGCGAAGGTCGCCGTTCTGATCCTCCAGGCTGAAGGAGGGGAGCCGGTCGCCGATCCCGAGGGCCATTCGATTGAAATGAAGAGGTTGAACCCTAGGCAGCAGGCACCTTGCCCGGGGCGGGAGAATCAGGGGCGGGAGGAGTCACTGCGCCATGCCTGAACAGCTCGATTTGCTTGCGGGATTTTCAAGGCCTCAGGCGGAGCCCCAAACAGCGGCAATGCCGATGCCTGCTCCGCCAGCCGCTGAACCCGAGGCCAAGGCTGATCAGCCCGAGGACGCGCCAAAGGCCTCACCCACCACCCTGCTGATCATCGACACCGAAACCTCCGGTCTGGATCCGCAGCAGGACCAATGCCTGGAGGTGGGCTGCATTTTGTTTGATGTGCCGAGTCGTTCGGTGCTGGCCCAGCAATCGTTTCTCCTGCCGGTGGACTCCAACGCGGCAGAGGCGATCAACCGGATCCCCGCCGCCGTCACCCGCAGGCCCCAGCCCTGGCGGGAGGCGCTGGTGTGGTTTGAGCATCTGCTTGAAGCTGCCGATCTGCTGGTGGCCCATAACGCGGCCTTCGATCGCCAGTGGTTTGGTCTCGGCGTTGTGCCGGCCACTGCAACACCGTGGCTGTGCACTATGGAAGACATTCGCTGGCCGGCGGAGCGTCAGCTGCGTTCGCGGCCGTCGGTGCGGGACCTGGCCTTGGCCTACGGCGTTCCGGTTTGGGCTGCCCACCGCGCCCTTAGCGATTGCATCTACATCGCGGAAGTCTTCGCCCGCTGTGACGACCTGGAGCAGCTGTTGGAGCGGGGCCTGGAACCCCGCCAGTTGATGCGTGCCCGGGTGTCGTTCGACGAACGCCACCTCGCCAAAGCAGCGGGTTTCCGTTGGAACGATCCGATCAAGGGGGCCTGGACCCGTCGTTTGAGCGATCGTGAGGTGGCGGAACTTGATTTTCCGGTTGTCCCAGTTGAGCTCGAAGCCGATCGCCTCAGCGCCTGAGTCTGCGCATTTGCTTCAGCACTCCGAAGGGTCTGAGTGATTTTGCAGAGAGTGCCGCTTGAGGCAGCACGCTGAAGTCATGACGGCCTTTCTGCATCCCCATCAACGCCCCCTTCGCTCCCGCCTGCGCCAGTGGCAGCAGGTGCGCACCTGGGCGCGGTTGATCCGCGAAGCCGAAGCGCTCTGGCATGTGGATGTGCGTGCCCTGCGACGCATGGGGGCGGATAAACTCAGCCAGTTGATTGAGGAGGTTCCCTCCCCCCACCGCAAACGGGTGAACCGCTGGCTGCGCTGTTACGCGGTGGCCACGCGGCTCACCGTTGCATCCACCGTTGTGCCCACCACCTGAAGGTGGACCGATTTAGGCAGTTGTTAGAGGGCTCTTAACCCAAGCTCTCCTGCTCCGCGAGAGGATGGGCTAAATCACACAAACGGTTTTGGCACGTCGTTCCCTTGTTGTTTCAAGCCTGAGCGTCCTCGCTGTTGGCCTCGCCGCCTGTGGTGGCAGCTCCAGTGTGTCCAGCCTCAATGCGGCGGGAGCATCCTTCCCCGCCAAGGTGTACCAGAGTTGGTTTGCCGATCTGGCCGGCTCCGGTGGAATCAAGGTGAACTACCAAGCGGTGGGTTCCGGTTCCGGTCGCAAAGCCTTCATTGATGGCACCGTGGATTTCGCCGCTTCGGACGACCCGATCAAAGAGGCCGATCGCAAGCAGGTGAGCCAGGGAGTGGTTCAGATCCCGATGGTGGGCGGAACCATTGCCTTCGGATACAACAAGCCCGGTTGCGAGCTTCAACTCACCCAGCAACAGGCTGTGGAGGTGGCCACGGGCGGCATCAGCGATTGGAAGGAGCTGGGCTGCGAAGCAGGCACGATCACCTGGGTGCATCGCTCCGATGGCTCCGGCACCACCAAGGCCTTCGCCGATTCCATGCAGGCCTTCTCAACCGATTGGACCCTCGGCAGCGGCAAATCGGTGAAGTGGCCAGTGGGCGTAGGGGCCAAGGGCAATTCCGGGGTGGCCGGAGTGATCGAGAACCGTGAGGGTGCGATCGGTTACGTGAATCAGTCGTACATCAAGGGGAATGTGAAGGCTGCTGCGCTGCAGAACAAATCCGGTGAATTCCTCCAGCCCTCCGTGGAGGCCGGTGCCAAAGCTCTCAACGGCATTGAGCTTGATCAGCATCTGGCGGGCAGCAATCCCAACCCCGAGGCAGCTGGGGCCTACCCCATCGCCACACTCACCTGGGTGCTGGCCTATGCCAACGGCAATGGCGCCAAGGCCGAGGCTGTGCGGGACGTCTTCAACTACATGCTGGAAGATTCCACCCAGGAGCGGGCGGCGGCCCTGGGCTTTGTGCCTCTGCGGGGCAGCATCCTCGAAAAATCCCGCAGTGCGGTGGCGAGCATTCAGCCCTGAAAACCTCTACTTTGGGTGGGTGAAATGCTCCGGTTTGGACAGTCCGAACCGGGGCTTTTTGGAGCTGCTCGCCAAGGACTTTGGCGAACCCTGTGAGGCCGGGTTGCGGCTCAACCTTCGCCTTACCCATCAGGAGATCGCCAGTGCCCTCAGCACCACACGGGTGACCGTGACCCGCGTGTTGGGGCAGTTGCGGGATGAAGGCTGGCTTCAGATTGATGCCTCCAGGCATCTGATGGTGACCGGCGCTAGCCGCCGCTGAAGGCAAAAAAAGAGCCGGCGAAAACGCCGGCTCAATCCCTGAAGTGTTGATGTTCAGGTGGGGAAACAAGACGGTTGAATCGGAGCGGCGGGATTTGAACCCACGACCCCCACTACCCCAAAGTGGTGCGCTACCAAGCTGCGCCACGCCCCGTCAGATTTAAGTTATCACAGTGCATCCCGGCGTCTGAGTCGCCTGAGCAACCGAGTGGTGAGCTGGTCTCTCGTTGTGGATCCGTAGTGGTACACCCGCAGTTCTGCGGCGACCTGGCGAAGCTCAGCCAGGGTCATCGCCGCCAGACGAAGCTCGGGCAGGGTGCGCCAGGCTCTCGAGCGCATTGGGAGTGAGGCAGGGCCTTTCGCTTGGCCCAGATTCAGGGTTCCATCCGCCAGCCATTCGGGGATGAGCACCACCAGAACGGCGATCAAGCCGTAGAGCTCCACCAGCCCCCTCGGCAGGGGATGCAGTTGACGCTGCTCGGATGGATCAGGCCGTTCACTCACTGCAGAACGGAGGCGTCCTTCTTCACCCACGATCGCACCAACAGGAATCGTGCCCGCTGGCTGGTGGTCAGATTGCCAAAGGTGTTGCTTTGGGTTGGGGGGTCTCCCGCCACAGCATCGGAGCTTGCTGCTCTCGGTTGTGGGAGACACCGCCGAGGATCAGGCCCAGTACCAAAATCAAGGTGAGGGCAATCGCCAGGATCACCTGCCGATCAGACCAGGGCTCGGGCATGACATGGGTCGGGACCGTCCTTATCTTGGCCGAATCAGCCCAGGGCGATCGGGCTGTTGTCGGATCGAAGCACGCAGTGGCTGATGGACCAGTCGTACTCGTCCCAGACCTGCTTCGGGAGTTTGTAGTTCGATCCCTCGAAGTCACCAAGCAGCGTCTGGGTTGGCATGGCGGAGCAGTAGGGACGGCTGCCGGGTTTGGCGAGGTATTGCTGGTGATAGTCCTCGGCGAAATAGAAGGTCTGGTCCGCCAGAATTTCGGTGGTGATGGCCCCGTAGCCCTTGGCCGAGAGGGCGACTTGATAAGCATCCCGGCTGGCCAGGGCCAGTTGCAGATGCTCTGGATTGAACGTGTAGATGGCTGATCGGTATTGACTGCCGGTGTCGTTGCCTTGCCTGTTGCCCTGGGTGGGGTCGTGGCACTCCCAGAACAGTTTCAGCAGGTCGCTGAAGTCGAGGGCGGGTCGGCTCCACACCACGCGCACCACTTCCGTGTGCCCGGTTCTGCCGGAGCAGACCTCGTTGTAGGAGGGGTTCTCGGTTTGCCCCCCCGCATAGCCCACGGCCGTGCTCACCACCCCAGGCAGTCGCCAAAAGCCCTTTTCAGCACCCCAGAAGCACCCACAGGCAAAGATTGCTTCCTCCTGGTCCGCCATCAGTGGGGCCTTCAGCGGCGTTCCCAACACGGCGTGCGTTGCCGGGGCCGAGGATTCGGCGCCGCCGCGGGGAGACAGCCAGGAAGGAAGCATGTTGGTTGCGTTAATCCGCAGAGCTTAGGCAGCGGATTCAGCACAGTGATGCTGCCGCGTCGAGGGCCATCTGTGAACTTTCAGTGATGGCTCCCCAAGTGAGGGATACATAGGGAACGAATCAAAGCTTGTCTTGAAGAGTGGTTCTTCTTTGAACAATGTTCTGCAGAAAGGTGTTGATTGTTTGTCAGTGATTTTCAGCCTGAATGGCGCTGTTGTTGAGCTGTCTCGAGGCGAGTCTGCAGGTCAGGCACATTTGATTGTTGACACCATTGAGAATGTCATCAGGGTGGAGGAGATTGTGCCGATGGCTGGGCCATGGCCAGAAAGAAGACGAATTGGATGGACCAACCAATTTCAAGCCATTGATTGATGGCTTGTTGATTACGAAAGCTGTTTCTCAGAAACAAAACCAGATGGTTCACTCGGTTGAACCAGAAACCGCTTCTGCGCCAGGACTGTCTGTCCTTAATCGTTTTGCAGGATGGAACGAGCTTCTGCTGATGGCCGACCAAGGGAAAGTTGTCTCGTCCTACGGGACCATCGCGGGATAGCCGTTCCGGACGTGGTGACAGGCTCTCGTTTTTTGTTGCCGTGGATGCTCAAGACGCGTTGGCTTCCCCCTCAACTGGGTTGAGCTGGATGTGATTCAGCAGCGTTGTGACGAAGGCGAAGAGCAGAAATGGCAGGCTGAGCACCAGAATCAGCCCCACCCCCACCAGCGCAAACACCGGTCGCGACGAGCCCATCAGGGCAAGCCCCGCAGCCAGGCTCACAAAAATGACGGCCATCCAGGCCAGTACCTGTCCGTAGATATCGCCAAAGGTGAGCGTGCAGCGCACCGCGAAGGGGGATCCGCTGGTCATAGGCAAGGAGTTGCCTTCACAGCTAAGCCACGAACGTTGGTGTTGTCAGAAACCGCCCGGAGATTCTTCAGGAAGCCAACGCATCCAGTTGTTGCGACGCCTGCTGACGCTCCCAAAGCCGTTTGTACACACCCTGCTGCTGAATCAAGGAGTTGTGGTGACCCTGTTGAACGATGCGTCCGTTCTCCATCACCAGGATGCGATCACAGGCCGCTGCGGCTGAAAGTTGATGGCTGATCATCACGATCGTCCGGTCGTCCTGAGCTCGAATCGAATCCAGAATCGCCGCAGCCGTGTTGTTGTCAACGCTGGCCAAGGCGTCATCGAGGACCAACACCGGCGCCGACATCAGCAGAGCCCGGCCCAGAGCTGTGCGTTGACGCTGACCACCACTCAAGGTGATGCCGCGTTCACCAACGATGGTTCCGAAACCATCGGGAAAGCCCTTCACGTCATCAGCCAGGCGGGCTTGCTCTGCCGCCAGTTCAACCCGCTGATCACTGGCTTCAGGGTCGCCATAGCGCAGGTTGTCCGCCAGGGTGCTGGTGAACAGAAAGCCCTCCTGGGGAACGATCGCCACGTCACGGCGCAACCTTTTCAGGGGCATCTGGGTGACATCCACGCCATCCAGGAACAGCTGTCCTGGTTCCAGTGGAACCATCCGACCGAAGGCCCGAGCCAGGGTGGTCTTGCCGCAGCCCACGGCCCCTACAACAGCCACCAACTCCCCAGGCTCGATGCAGAAGCTCAGGCCATTGAGGGTGTTCTGCTCTGCGCCCTGGTACTGAACCGTCAGGCCGCGGGCTTCAAAACGCCCCCGGTGTTCTGCCGTTGGCTGGGGCTGAGCTTCAGAGGGATCCGGGTCTTTGATCTTTGGTTCCCGTTTCAGTAACTCCTCCACCCGCTCGAGGCTCACCTGGCCGGTCTGGAAGGTGTTGAGCGTGAATCCCAGCAGTGCCGTTGGGAAGACGAGCTGCTCCACATAAAGGATCAGGGCCACCAGTCCTCCAATGCTCAGACGACCGGCTTCGAGCTGGCCGCTGCCGATGGCCAGGAGCAAAAGAACCGAGAGAGAGGAAATGCCCTGAAGCAGCGGGAACAGGGTGCTTTGTGTTCTCGCCAGCTGAATGGCACTGTCGCGGTAGCGGCGGTTGCGCGTGGCAAAGGCCTGCTGTTCTGCTCCCTCCTGGCCGTAGATCTTGATGGCCCCGATTCCCGAGAGATCCTCCTGAATCAGGTTGCTGAGGGCGGAGAGTTCTTCCTGCTGCGCGCGCTTCTGACGCATCATGCGCCCACCGAACAGGCGCACTGTGCTGAGCATCACGGGGTAGAGCCCGACGGCGGCCAGGGTCAGCCACGGATCGATGGCCAACATCGCGGGCAGCGTCAGCGCATAGGCCAACAGCGTGTTGGTCAGGCTGAGAATCGCGAATCCGAGCAGGCGCCGGATATTTTCCACATCGCTGGTGGCGCGACTGATCACTTCACCGCTGCCTTTGCTCTGAATCCAATCGGGTTCCTGGCGGAGCATGTGCTCGAACAGGCGCTGACGCAGATCCACCTCCACTTGCCGGCCCACACCGAAGATGAGTTGTCGCGAGGCCAGCCGGATCACCCCCATGGTGCTGGCGAGCAGCACAACCCATCCCGCCTGGCGCAGGACTCCGGCGTAACTGAATCCCTCCTGCAGCTCGTCCACAACGCTGCGCACTTCCATCGGGATCGTGACCCGCAGAACGTTGACCACCACCAGAGCGATGGCTCCCAGCAGCACCGTGCGGCGGTGGGGACGCAGATAGCGGCCGATCAGATCGAGACGAAGGGCGGCCATGCGAGCTCGTGGGTCCCGTTGGCAGGCCAACCTAGGCATCCGGCTTCAACGGCTGGTCGTTGACTGGTCGTTATTCGTTGATCTGGGGGATAGTGGGACTGTCCCCATCACCCGGCCCGGCGTGCCTCGCACCCCGGGTTTTTTACTGCCAGCCCCCCTCCATGTCTTCAGACCCGCGTTCCTGGTCCGCTTGCTTGGACCATCTGCTGCAGGGCAACAACCTCAGCTCCGATGAGGCCACTGCTCTCATGCGTGCCTGGCTGGCCGAAGAGCTCGAGCCCGTGCAGACCGGGGCGTTCCTGGCTGGACTGCGGGCTAAGGGGATGGTGGCCGATGAGCTGGCGGCCATGGCGGCTGTCCTGCGCGAGGCCTGCCCCCTTCCCTGTCCCCGGCCCGATCTGGCCATGGTCGACACCTGCGGCACCGGTGGTGATGGTGCCGACACCTTCAACATCTCCACGGCGGTCGCCTTCACCGCCGCCGCCTGCGGGGTCAATGTGGCCAAGCACGGCAACCGCAGCGCCAGCGGCAAAGTGGGTTCAGCCGACGTGCTCGAGGGGCTCGGCCTCAACCTCAAGGCACCGCTGAACAAGGTGGTCGACGCTTTGCCGGGAACCGGTGTCACCTTCCTGTTCGCTCCCGCCTGGCATCCAGCTCTTGTGAATCTGGCGCCGCTGCGACGCAGCCTGGGGGTCCGCACGGTGTTCAACCTGTTGGGTCCTCTGGTCAATCCACTGCAGCCCCAGGCGCAGGTTCTTGGCGTGGCGCGTCCGGAACTTCTCGACCCCATGGCGGTTGCTCTGCAGCACTTGGGCTTGAGCCGTGCCGTGGTGGTCCATGGCGCTGGAGGCCTCGATGAGGCGTCCTTGGCGGGGTCCAATGCCTTGCGTCTGATCGAATCCGGGGGCATCACCACAAAAGAGGTTTCCCCTGAAGATCTGGGCCTCACCCGTGCTGGTCTCGATCAGCTGCGCGGTGGTGATTGCGCGGTGAACCAGCAGATCCTTCAGAACGTTCTGCAGGGGCAGGGATCGCTGGCGCAGACGGAGGTTGTGGCCTTCAACACAGCACTGGTGCTCTGGGCTGCCGGGCTGCAAAGCGATCTGCCGGCTGCTGTTGCTCAGGCTCTGGCTGTTCTCAACGAGGGCAAGGCCTGGGACAAGCTTGTGGCTCTGCGGGATGCCCTGTCCGACGGAGATGGAGAATGAGTGACTGATGACCTGCGGCGGCCCTTCGATGCCCGATTCCCCATCAGACAAGGCTTATCTCGTCCTTGCCGATGGCACGGTTCTCACCGGTGTCGGCTTCGGCCATCGCGGCACCACCATCGGTGAGGTGGTGTTCAACACCGGCATGACCGGTTACCAGGAGGTGCTGACAGACCCCTCCTATGCCGGGCAGCTGGTGAGCTTCACCTATCCCGAACTCGGCAACACCGGGGTGAATGCTGACGATCAAGAAGCTGATCGCCCCCATGCCCGTGGCGTGATTGCCCGCCAGCTGGCCCCAGTTCCCAGCAACTGGCGCTGTGAGCAGTCCCTTGAGAGCTGGATGCAGACCCACCAGCTGGTGGGCATCAGCGGTTTGGACACCCGTGCCCTGGTGCGTCACCTGCGTGAGGTGGGGGCCATGAATGGCGTGATCAGCAGTGACGGCCAGACCCCGGCGCAGTTGCTTGAGCTCCTGAAGCAGACCCCGTCGATGCAGGGGTTGAACCTGGCGGACCGCGTCACCACCCGTGAGCCCTACCAGTGGAATCAGGCCTGCAGTGTTGGCTTCGATCAGCGTTTGCAGCGCCGCAGCGACGCGCCCTTCCGCGTTGTCGCCATCGATTTCGGCATCAAGCGCGCCATCCTCGATCGATTGGTCGCCCATGGTTGTGATGTCACGGTTCTGCCGGCAGACACGGATCTGGAGACGGTTCGTTCCCATCGCCCGGATGGCGTCTTCCTGTCCAACGGGCCTGGCGACCCGGCAGCGGTGACCCGTGGGATCGCCCTGGCCAAGCTGTTGCTGGAGGAATCCGATCTACCCCTGTTCGGCATCTGTCTGGGCCATCAGATTCTTGGTCTGGCCCTGGGTGGAGAGACGTTCAAGCTTCCCTATGGCCACCGCGGCTTGAATCATCCCTGTGGCACCACAGGCCAGGTTGAAATCACCAGTCAGAACCACGGCTTTGCCCTCTCCGCTGATTCTCTGGATTCATACGTCATCGACGTCACCCATTTCAATCTGAACGACCGCACCGTGGCAGCGATCGCCCACCGTCAGAAGCCGGTGTTCGGGGTGCAGTACCACCCTGAAGCGAGTCCCGGCCCCCATGACGCCGACCATCATTTCGCCCGCTTTGTGACGCTGATGGCCGATCGCCGTTGATGAGGTGGTAGCCAACGCTCAGCATCACTACACTTCGTGCCGATGATGCCTGGGGGGCTTGATCCCATCAGCGAACTGCAGCGACTGACCGTCTCTCTCCGGGGCGGATTCTCACAGAAAGACGGCTGTTTGGTGTTTCATTTCACCGGTCAGCTGGATGCGTACTCCGAGAAGCAGTTCATGGAGTACGTGGGTGATGTTTTGAAGGCCAACAAGCTTCCTTCTGTTCTCGATCTCAGCAAGATCGACTTCCTCGATTCATCCGGCCTTGGGGCTTTGGTTCAGCTGGCCAAGCAATGCACGGATGCCAAGCGGTCGTTTGTGCTGGTGGGGAACTCAAGGGTGACGCAAACGATCAAGTTGGTGCGTCTTGAGGAGTTCCTTCATCTGGTGGAGGATCTGCCCACAGCCCTTAACCAGCTGGCCGCTTGAGCGATTGGATTCGAAGCCAGTCTCCCCGGGACATCAACGAACAGCTGGGACCATTGCAACTGGCTTGGATTGGTGATGCCGTGTGGGAGCTGCATCAACGGCTCCGCCATGGGTCGAGGCCAGGACGTTCTGACGACCTGCATCGCGCCGTTGTGGCTGATGTTCGTGCTGACGCCCAGTCCCGTTTGTTGAGCTGGCTGGAAGAAAGCGAGCTCCTCTGTTCAGAAGAACTCGATCTGGTGCGGCGAGGTCGCAACAGTGCCGGGCGGGGGCCACGGAGCGCAGACGCTGCGGTTTATGGAAGGGCCACAGGGTTTGAGACAATGGTGGGCTGGCTGTTTCTGAACAATCCAGCCCGGCTTGCGGAGCTCTTCGATCACTTGGAGCAAGCCGGATCCAACCCATAACGTTGCCTCGCACACCATGAGCCCTCGCTTTGAACGCCGCTCCAGCGGCCCATCCCGCGATGGCCGTTCGGGGCCTGGTGGCAGTGGACGACCGGCAGGGGGGCGCTCCTCGATGGGCCGTTCCGGCAATGGTCGCCCCATGCCTGGCAACCGCCGTTCTGACGGCGGTCGTTCCCCCTATGCCAAACCTGGGCGTGATGGCGGCGGTTATCGCGAACGACGCGCTCCACGGGATGGAGAGTGGGACCAGTCGCGAGGTGGCGATCGACCCGGCAATCGGTTTGGTGAGCGCTCTGGTGATCGACCTGGTTGTCGGTTCAAGGAGCGGTCTGGGGAGCGTTTCGGTGATCGCGCCGCTGATCGATCCGGTGATCGAACTGGAGAACGTTTCGGTGATCGCCCGAAAGAGCGGTTCGGCAACCGCTCCCGTTCCTTCGACCGAGATCAGAACGCCCCCCGCTCGGGTTCTCAAAACGAACGCTCAGGGCCTGGACGTTTTCGCGATCGCAACGATCGGTTCGGCGACCGCCGTCGCTCCGGGGATGAACGGCGCCAACCGTCCCAGCGCCCCAGATCCCGCTTCGATGAGGCTCGTCCTCAGCGGCCGGATGCAGCCCCGGAGGCTGCAGCGGCCACCCCGCCAGCGGACGATCTGATCTGGGGGCGTCATGCCACCCAGGCCGCGTTAGAGGCCGGACGCCCCATCCATCGCATCTGGTGCACTGCCGAGATGCGCAGTGCCTCCAAATTCCTCCAGCTCCTGCGCGATGCCAAGGCCTCGGGTGTTCTCGTGGAAGAGGTGACCTGGGCCCGGTTGGGACAGATCACAGGTGGGTCCGTTCACCAGGGCATCGCCCTGCAGACGGCGGCAGCGGAAACCCTTGATCTCGATAGCCTCATCGAGGGCTGCTCGGATCTGGGGGAACCGCCCCTGTTGGTGGCCCTGGACGGTGTCACCGACCCCCACAACCTCGGGGCGGTTGTTCGCTCCGCTGAAGCCATGGGAGCCCATGGCGTGGTGATCCCCCAGCGCCGCAGTGCTGGCTTGACCGGTTCCGCTGCCAAGGTGGCCGCCGGAGCCCTTGAACACCTTCCGGTGGCACGCGTGGTCAACCTCAATCGCTCCCTGGAAAAGCTCAAAGACTCCGGCTACAGGGTGGTGGGCCTTGCCGCTGAAGGGGATGTGACCCTCACCGATGTCGACCTCAGTGGGCCGATGGTGCTGGTCACCGGATCCGAGGACCAGGGCCTGTCGCTGATGACCCGGCGCCATTGCGACCAGTTGGTTCGCATCCCGCTGCGGGGCATCACACCGAGCCTGAATGCCTCCGTCGCCACAGCCCTGTGCGTCTATGAAGTGGCACGGCGCAACTGGATGAAGGACATTCACGGCCAGGCACCGTCGCCGCCGATTCGGAGGCCCAAACTTGCCGGTGCTGAATCGCCTGTTGTGGCTGAACAACCTGTTTCGTCTGAACAGCCCCCTTCGCCCGAACAGCTTGCTTCGCCTGAACAGCCTGAAGCTCCTGTGGAAAAGTCTCCGGAACAGCGGATTGACCTGGATCTGAATCCATCGCAGCCGGATGCTGCCTTGCCGTTCGATCAGAACATCCAGCTATCTCCCTGAAAACAGCGCGGTTGACCAAGATCTCGGGGCACAATGCCCCGAGGTCTTGTTCCTCCCATGAGTCCCCTGATTCGGCCGCTGCGCAGCCTTGCCAATGGCTTTGGAGTCGCTTGGTGGGCTCGCGTTCAGACGTCAGGCCCTGATGTGACCTACTGGTTCGGTCCTTTCATCACCCGCAAGGGGCTGGAGAGCCAGCTCAGTGCATTCCTGGACGACGTCAAGTCGGAGCAACCCCAGTCGATCAGCCACTCCCTGCTGCGGACCCGGCGCTCCGAGCCCCTCACCATCTCGGCTGAGGGCTGATCCTGCGGCTGATAGCGTCCTTGCTGCAATGGATCGCAGGGACATGACGATCAGCGCGTGGCGTCAGCAACTGAAGAGCGGCGAGGTTTCCTCCCGCGAGCTCGTTGATCAGCACCTCAAGCGGCTCGAAAGTTCTGAGCCTTCGCTGAACGCTTTTGTTGAAGTCACGTCCGATCAGGCCCGTGCTGAGGCGTCCCGCATCGATGAAGCCCGGGCCGCCGGAGAGACGCTTGGCCCCCTGGCGGGATTGCCACTGGCGATCAAGGACAACCTCTGCACCAAAGGTGTTCGCACCACCTGTTCCAGCCGCATGCTTGAGCAGTTCGTGCCGCCCTACGAATCCACGGTCACCGAGCGGCTCTGGCAGGCCGGTGGTGTGTTGGTGGGCAAGACAAATTTGGATGAGTTCGCCATGGGTGGCTCAACCGAAACGTCCGCGTTCGGGGCCACACAGAACCCCTGGAACACCGCCCATGTGCCGGGTGGAAGCTCCGGTGGCAGTGCAGCGGCCGTCGCTGCTGGCAATTGCGTCGCTTCGCTTGGTTCCGACACCGGTGGCTCCATCCGCCAACCGGCGTCGTTCTGTGGTGTGGTGGGCCTCAAGCCCACCTACGGCCGCGTCAGCCGTTGGGGCCTGGTGGCCTTCGCCAGCTCTCTGGATCAGGTGGGTCCCTTCGCCGGCAGGGTTGCTGATGTGGCCGAACTGCTCCAGGTGATCGCCGGGCCCGACCCCCGCGATTCCACCTGCCTTGATGCAGCGGTTCCCGATTTCAGCGCCGGCCTCAACCAGTCCATCAAGGGCCTGAAAGTGGGGGTGATCAAGGAGTGCTTCGATGCCGAAGGCCTCGATCCTGAGGTGAAGGCATCGGTGCAGGCCTCTGCTGCCCAGCTGGAGGTTCTCGGCGCTGAACTGGTGGAGGTGAGCTGCCCCCGGTTCAACGACGGCATCGCCACCTACTACGTGATCGCACCATCGGAGGCGTCGGCCAACCTGGCGCGATACGACGGTGTCAAATACGGCTTCCGTGCCGAAGACGCCGAGAGCCTTGCCGCTATGACGGCGCGAAGCCGTGCTGAAGGATTCGGCGCTGAGGTGCAACGGCGAATCCTGATCGGCACCTACGCCCTGTCCGCCGGATACGTCGATGCCTATTACAAAAAGGCGCAGCAGGTGCGCACCCTGATCCGGCGGGATTTTGATGCGGCCTTCCAGAGTGTTGATGTGCTGCTGACGCCAACAGCGCCGTCCACGGCCTTCAAGGCTGGCGCCCACGCCGACGACCCGCTGGCGATGTATCTGGCTGACCTGCTGACGATTCCGGTCAACCTTGCTGGACTTCCGGCCATCAGTGTTCCCTGTGGATTCAGCGCGGCGGGTCTGCCGATCGGGATGCAGCTGATCGGCAATGTGTTGGATGAAACGCGTCTGCTTCAGGTGGCGCATCAGTACGAGCAGGCCGCTCAGGTGTTTGCGTCACGCCCGGAAGCTGCACTGGTTCCCTGAGTTGCCCTACATGTGGGGGGTTGTGTTCCCCTTGAACGCTGGATCTTGCGTCGGGTCCTAGTCTGACCCCATGGCTTTCGTTCCTCTCCACAACCACAGCGACTACAGCCTTCTGGACGGCGCGTCGCAGTTGCCGGCCATGGTGGAGCGGGCGAAGCAGCTGGGCATGCCCGCCATCGCCCTGACGGATCACGGCGTGATGTACGGCGCGATTGAGCTGCTGAAGCTCTGTCAGGGTTCAGATCTCAAGCCGATCATCGGCAATGAGATGTATGTGATCAATGGGTCCATTGACGACCCGCAACCCAAGAAGGAGAAGCGATATCACCTGGTGGTGCTGGCGAAAAACGCCACCGGTTACCGCAATCTCGTGAAGCTCACCAGCATCAGCCACCTGCGGGGGATGCGGGGACGCGGGATTTTCTCCCGTGCCTGCATCGACAAGGAACTGCTGAAGCAACACAGCGAAGGCCTGATCATCGCCACGGCGTGCCTCGGCGGTGAGATCGCCCAGGCGATTCTGCGGGGTCGCCCCGATGTGGCTCGCAAGGTGGCGGCTTGGTATCAAGAGTTGTTCGGCGACGACTACTACCTCGAGATTCAGGATCACGGATCCCCGGAAGATCGGATCGTCAACGTTGAGATCGTCAAAATTGCCAAGGAGCTCGGCATTCAGATCGTTGCCACCAACGATGCCCACTACCTGAGCAAGCAGGACGTTGAAGCCCACGATGCCTTGCTTTGCGTGCTCACCGGCAAGCTGATTACCGATGAGAAGCGGCTGCGTTACACCGGCACCGAATACATCAAAACCGAAGAGGAGATGGGCCTTCTCTTCGGGGATCACCTCGAGCCTGAGGTGGTTCAGGAGGCGATCGCCAACACCGTCAAGGTGGCCGAGAAGGTGGAGCCTTACGACATTCTCGGCCGCTATCAAATGCCCCGCTTCCCTATTCCCCAGGGCCATACCCCCGTCAGCTACCTGAGGGAGGTGACCGAGCAGGGATTGCGGGATCGGCTCGAGCTCAGCCCTGAGGCCCCGTTGCCCGACGACTATGCCGAGCGCATGGCCCATGAGCTCAAGATCATGGAGCAGATGGGATTCCCCACCTACTTCCTGGTGGTCTGGGATTACATCCGTTTTGCCCGGGAACAGAACATTCCCGTCGGTCCGGGTCGTGGTTCCGCCGCAGGGTCGCTCGTCGCGTATTGCCTGGGGATCACCAACATTGATCCGATCACCAACTGCCTGCTGTTCGAGCGCTTCCTCAATCCAGAACGCAAGTCGATGCCTGATATCGACACCGACTTCTGCATTGAGCGTCGTGGTGAGGTGATCGACTACGTCACCGAGCGCTACGGCGAGGACAAGGTGGCGCAGATCATCACCTTCAACCGGATGACCTCCAAGGCGGTTTTGAAGGATGTGGCCCGGGTGCTCGACATTCCCTACGGGGATGCCGACCGTCTGGCGAAGCTGATCCCGGTGGTTCGCGGCAAGCCCGCCAAGCTCAAGGCGATGATCGGCGACGAATCACCCAACCCCGAGTTCCGCGAGAAGTACGAGGCCGATCCAACGGTGAAGCGTTGGGTGGACATGGCAATGCGTATTGAAGGCACCAACAAAACCTTCGGTGTTCACGCAGCTGGTGTGGTCATCGCCGCTGATCCCCTCGACGAACTGGTGCCGTTGCAGCGCAACAACGATGGTCAGGTGATCACGCAGTACTTCATGGAAGACGTGGAATCCATGGGTCTGTTGAAGATGGATTTCCTGGGGTTGAAGAACCTCACGATGATCGAAAAGACCCTCGAACTGGTGGAGGTGAGCAGTGGCACCCGTGTCGACCCCGACAAATTGCCGCCCCAGGATGAAGAGACCTTTGCCCTTCTGGCGAGAGGTGATCTGGAGGGGATCTTCCAGTTGGAATCCAGCGGAATGCGGCAGATCGTGCGTGATCTCAAGCCTTCATCCCTGGAAGACATCTCATCGATCCTTGCCCTTTACAGACCGGGTCCCCTCGATGCGGGCCTGATTCCCAAATTCATCAACCGCAAGCACGGCCGGGAGGCGATCGACTTCGCCCACGCGATTCTTGAGCCGATCCTGTCCGAGACGTACGGGATCATGGTGTATCAGGAACAGATCATGCGGATCGCGCAGGATCTGGCCGGTTACTCCCTGGGTCAGGCCGATCTGCTCCGGCGGGCGATGGGCAAGAAAAAAGTGTCCGAGATGCAGAAGCACCGCGGCATTTTCGTTCAGGGTGCTGGAGAGCGCGGCGTTGATGAAAAGGTCGCCGACGAACTGTTCGATCAGATGGTTCTCTTCGCTGAATACTGCTTCAACAAGAGCCATTCCACGGCCTATGGCGCCGTCACGTATCAGACGGCTTATCTGAAAGCGCACTACCCGGTCGCCTACATGGCGGCCCTGCTCACGGTGAACGCCGGAGCTGCCGACAAAGTGCAGCGCTACATCTCCAATTGCAATGCGATGGGGATTGAGGTGATGCCCCCGGATGTGAATGCCTCGCTCACCGACTTCACCCCCAACGGCGATCGGATCCTGTTCGGCCTTTCCGCCGTTCGCAACCTTGGTGATGGTGCGATCCGTCAATTGATCGCCGCCCGCGATAGCGATGGGCCTTTCCGTTCCCTGGCGGACCTCTGCGACCGGATCCCGTCCTCAGTGCTCAACCGCCGTGGTTTGGAGTCGTTGATTCACTGCGGTGCCCTGGATGCCATGGATCCGCAGGCCAACCGTGCTCAGCTGATGGCAGATCTTGATCTGCTGCTCGACTGGGCCTCCTCACGGGCCAAAGATCGAGACAGCGGCCAGGGCAATCTTTTTGATCTGATGGCTCCTGCGGCCGATGCCGATGGGCCGGCGGATCTCAGCCATGCACCCAAGGCGGCGCCGGTGCCGGACTATCCCCCAACCGAAAAGCTTCGTCTCGAAAAAGATCTGGTGGGCTTCTACCTCTCCGATCACCCGCTCAAACAGCTCACACCCTCGTCGAAGTTGCTGGCTCCCATCGGTTTGGGTTCCCTGGAGGAACAGCCCGACAAAGCCAAGGTGAGTGCCATCGCGATGGTGGCTGAAATGCGCCAGGTCACCACCCGTAAGGGCGATCGCATGGCGATCCTGCAGCTCGAGGATCTCACCGGAAGTTGCGAAGCGGTGGTGTTTCCCAAGAGTTACGCGCGCCTCGCAGATCACCTGATGGCTGAAGCCCGCCTTTTGGTGTGGGCTGGGGTCGACCGGCGTGACGAGCGCGTGCAGCTGATCATTGACGACTGCCGTGCCGTCGATGAGCTCAATCTGCTGCTGGTTCAGCTCCCCTCCGATCAGGCCAGCGACATCGCCATTCAGCACAAGTTGCGGGAATGCCTGAACCAACATCGCCCTGAGCGGGATGAGCTGGGCGTCAAGGTGCCTGTGGTGGCCGAGGTGTGCCACGGCGACAGTGTTCGCTATGTGCGTCTCGGTTCCCAGTTCTGCGTCAAAGACGTTGATGCAGCGATCGCGTCACTGCGCACCCAGTCCTTTGAAGCCCGGTGCAGCGACCGTCTGGTGCTCACCTGATCAGGAGGGCCTGATCAAAACAAAAAGCTGATCAGGACTTCGATTGCTTTTGTTGCTGCTTCTGGGCCCGGATCGACTCCTTCATCCGCTGAATGTTCGGCTTGAAGTTCTCGAAGCCGAGCAGAGAACCCGGTTCGGGATCCCAGCTGGCGGTCAACACGCCAACGCTGAGGCCCACCAGGCCCAGGAGGAAAAACAGGCCCGAGCCCGTCAGCGTGAGCCCTGGAGCGATATCGGCGATGCCACGGGTGACGACGAAATAACTGCCAACAAAAACTCCCATCCCAGCGAGGGACGGGAGTCCTGTGAACACAGCAACCCGGCGAGCCATCCGATCGGCCACGTAGCGAGGAATGGCTTCCTGCCGAGGCGTCCCTGAAGCAGGCTTGCTTCCCTTCCCAGACCCTTTGGGCTCAAAGGGGAGGGCGTTGCGTTGCTCAGGCATGGGGGACGTCGATCAGCCGCGGATGCCCAGTTTGGCGATCGTGTCGGCGTAGCGTTGCTCGCTCTTGCTGCGCATGTAGCTCAGCAGGCGCTTGCGGCGGCCAATCATCTTGAGCAGCCCCTGGCGTGAGGAGAAGTCATGGATGTTGTTCTGCAGGTGGCTGCTGAGACGGTTGATCCGCTCACTCAGCATGGCCACCTGGACCTCTGCAGAACCGGTGTCGGTGCCGTGGGTCTGGTGGGTGTTGATCAGCTGCTGCTTCTCGGTGGTATCAAGCGACATGCGCGGGGGGCGGCCCTGTCAGTGCAAACAACCAGCTTACCTTCGCGTGGGGCGGCTCAGGCCGATTCGCGGCTCAGCCATTGCAGGCAGCCCCGCAGCCAGGCGTCTTGGTCGTCACCAGCAGGCGGTTGGCCATCGGCGCCCTCAGCGATCGCACGGATGGCTCGACGGATTTCCAGATCGTCGTAACCCAGCATCGAGAGGGTCGCTTCCACGTCGGCACCGCTTGCCGGCATCTGCTCCGAGCTGACGCCTTCCGCCAGCGATGGGGCGGGATCCACGCCCGCGAAGGCCGCAATCGAGGCCCTGAGTTCCACCGCCAGACGCTCAGCAGTGCGTTTGCCGATGCCCTGCGCCTTGCAGAGGCGACGCAGATCACCGCTGCTGATCGCTTCCACCAGCTCCTGGGGCTTGCATTCCTGCATTAGCGCCAGACCGGCCTGGGGGCCCACACCGCTGACGCTGATCAGCAGCCGGAACAGATCCCGCTCCTGGCGCAGGGGAAAGCCGTAGAGGCTGCTGCCGTCTTCCCGCTGCACCTGATGAATCCATAGGTTCAGGTCGCCATCCGCCGGAAGGTTCTGCTGATGCCGCTCGGTCAGGTGCACCTCATATCCGACCCCACCGCAGAGCAGCAGAACGCCGCTACGGTTGGCTTGAGTCCAGCACTCCATCGGTCGTCCCTGCAGCCAGCCGATCATGGGGAGAGGTTTCAACCGCGTCATGTTGCCGCAGCTGTCATTGCCTGTCTCTGCTTTCAAGCGCGTTGTGCGCCGTTTGCTTCAGGTGCTGTGCGTTCTATCGGTCGTGGTTTCACTGACGGCATGCAACGGATCTCAGCCGCCACGGGCTCTCCTGAATGAAGCGCTGGCCCTGCAGATTCAGCTCACTCAGTCGGCCATTGCCAGCTCCCTCGATCTCACCCCAATGCCCATCGCCCCAAGCGTGAGTCGGGTGCGGGTGGAGGACCAGGAAAGTTTTGCCCTGGGTGACGAGCAGGGCCTCAGGATTTCAGGCCGCTTCGACTGGCAGCTGCCCGGCGACCGTGTGCAGGTGGATAGCCCGTTTGAACTGTTTCTGCAGCGGGGCTCCCGTGGTCAGAGCTGGCGCCTGGCCAGACCCAAAGGCGGATCCGACGACCGCCAGGCCTGGCTGACGTACCCCCTGGGTTTGGACAAAGCCTGAGCTCTAACGTCGCGCCGACAGGCTGATCAGGGTGGCGGCCAGCACCAGCATCCCGCCGCCCACTTGCCAGGCATTGATCGATTCGGCAAACCACAGCCAGCCCCAGCCTGCGGCAAAGACCACCTGCACGTAGTTGATCGATGTGGCTCGGGCGGCGGGCAGGCAGCGCAGGCCCTCGGTCACCCAGATCTGGCCCAGCTGGGTCATCACTCCGACCCCCAGGAGCCAGAACCATTCGATGCCTTGGGGCCAGACCCCTTGTTGCAGCACCCAGGGCAGGGTCAGGGGAACTGAGATTATCGGGAAATAGAGGATGATCACCAAGGGGTGCTCGGTTTGCGACAGCCGCCGCACACTCACGTAGGCCAGGGCGGTCATCAGAGCGCCACCAATGCCGATCAGGGCAGGGATCAGTTGCGCAGGTTGGGCTGTTCCCGTGAGCCACTGCGGTTGCACCACGAGGGTGACGCCGATCCAGCCCAGCAGAACCGCCGCACTGATGCGTCGGCGCAGGGGCTCGCCCAGCAGCAACAGCGCTGCCACGGCGGTGAAGGTGGGGTAGGTGTACTGGAGCACCGTCGCTGAAGCGAGCGGCAGCTGGTCAATCGCTTCGAAGAAGCAGAGCAGGGCCAAGCTGCCCAGCACCCCCCGCGCCACCAGCAGCCCCCGTCGCTGGCCCCACGGGGAGACCCCGGCCAGGCGCAGGCCCACAGCGGTCAGAACGATGCTGATAAGGGCCCGGCACAACACGATTTCCGCCACCGGAAGCCGACTGTTCAGTTGCTTGACGCACACCGTCATCAGGCTGAAAGCCAGGGAACTCAGGATCAGGGCACGGCTGCCCTGCACCGAGTCCCGGTTCCACCAGGGCTGTGGGGTCTGCGGTTCGGCCATGGCTGTTCGGATGACGGGGTGCACGGAACCCTGCGACTTCGCAGAATGGACCGATGGTGAACGCCCGCCTGCACCCAAGAACGATCGAGGCCGTCAAGGAACGGGCCGACATCGTTGATGTGGTGGGCGAGCACGTGGTGCTCAAGAAGAAGGGACGGGAATTCGTCGGGATCTGTCCGTTCCATGACGACAGCAAACCGTCGATGACGGTGTCGCCCGCAAAGCAGTTCTACTACTGCTTCTCCTGTGGTGCTGGCGGCAACTCCATCAAGTTCCTGATGGAGTTCCAGCGCCAGAGTTTCAGCGATGTGGTGCTGGATCTGGCGCGGCGTTATCAGCTGCCGATCGAGACGGTGGATGGTCCGCAGCAGGAACGGCTGCGGCAACAGTTATCCCGCAGGGACAAGCTGCAACGGGCCCTGGCCCTCGCTGCCGGTTGGTTTCGCAGCCAGTTGATGGCGCCTGCTGGCGCAGAGGCCCTCAAGTACCTCAGTGAGGCCAGAGGGTTGAGCCCCGCCACCCAGGAGACCTTCCAACTCGGCTACGCGCCGGATCAGTGGGATGGTCTGCTGAAGCATCTCCAACAGGTTGAGGGGCTGGCGCCTGAGCTCCTCGAGGCTGCTGGGCTGGTGGTTCCCCGCAAGGGCGGCAACGGGTTCTATGACCGCTTCCGCCATCGGGTCATGGTGCCAATCCATGACCGTCAGGGCCGGGTGATCGGTTTCGGGGGACGCAGCCTTGATGGCAGCGAACCGAAATACCTCAACTCCCCCGAGACCGAAGTGTTCGAGAAGGGGAAGCATCTGTTCGGTCTCGACAAGGCCTCCAATGCCATCCGCAAGGACGACAGGGCAGTGGTGGTGGAGGGCTACTTCGATGTGATTGCCCTGCATGCCGCCGGCATCACCAACGCTGTGGCCTCCCTTGGCACGGCCCTGAGCAGTCAGCAGATCACCCAGTTGTGCCGCGTCAGCGACAGCAAGCGGATCGTTCTGAATTTCGACGCCGACGGCGCCGGTGTCCGTGCAGCCAATCGGGCCATCGGCGAGGTTGAGCAGCTGGCGATGCAGGGTCAGCTGGAGCTGCGGGTTCTGCACCTTCCTTCAGGCAAGGACCCCGATGAGTTCCTCAAACAGAACGGGGCCGGCGATTACCGCGCTCTGCTCGATCAGGCCCCCCTCTGGCTGGATTGGCAGATCGAGCAGGTGCTGGAGGAGCGCGATCTCAGCCGGGCCGACCAGTTCCAACAGGCGGTCACTGCCCTGGTGGGGCTGCTGGGCAAACTGCCCCAGTCCGCCGTGCGCACCCACTACCTCCAACGGGTGGCGGAGCGCCTCAGTGGTGGCCAGGGACGCCTGGCGCTTCAGCTCGAGGACGACCTGCGGCAGCAGGTGAAGGGCCAGCGTTGGCATGGGCGCTCCAGCCGTCACGAGCAGCCCGGTGAATCCGGACAGCGGGAGCGCTGTGAGGCCGATCTGCTGCGGCTGTATCTGCATTGCCCCCGCCATCGGGCCACGATTCGCCAGGAACTGCGCAAACGCGAACTGGAGGATTTCGCCATTCCCCATCACCGCCATCTCTGGGCGGCCATTACAGATCTCGAGGAGACCAACCTGGGTGAGGGGCGCATGGAGTTGATCAGCCGTTGCGACGACGACGGTGAGGGTCTGGATCTCATCGATCTGCCCCGCTTGCTCACCGATCAGCTCTTGCTGGAGAGCAGTGCGCTGGTGTCCCGCCTGACGCCCCTTTTGGAGCCAGGTGAATTGCAGCGTGTTGCCCTGGCGGAGCCCCTGGAGCAGCTGCGGGGCATTGCTGCCCTGCTGGAGCGTCAGAAAAGCTTGAAGCGCTGCCGGCACCTTTTGGAGGCCTGGGGTGGCCAGCGTCTCCAAACCCTGGAATCCTGCATCGCTGTTCTGATTGATCAGGAGGCTTCGTCAGATCAGGCCTCCGTGGACATGGAGGTGCGGATTCAGGCCCTCTTCGATGACCTCAACCGTGATGCGCTGCGCTACCAGGAGTTGTATTACACCGAGCGAAAACACATCGGCCATCTGGATCAGCAACGTTGCGCCAGTTACACCGTTCCCCCGGCCGCCTGAGCCATGGGCCGCTGGTCTGGGCAAACTGCATCAGGATCTGTTCCTCGAGTTGAAGATGTCTGAATTCTTCGAAGCGATCTGGCACGGTGAGGGCGTCGGCGACGGCGGTGATCTCGAGGAAGCGCTGCAGGCCTACGTCGCGGTGAAGCCGGAGGAGGGGGATTGGGTTGAGGCTTGCGCCGCCGAGGGGGCCGACCCTGTGATCGAGCGCTTCGCCTCGTTTGACGCCTACCTCGACAATGCTGATCCGCTTGAGCGCATTGCCGTCACCCCGCAGATGATCAGCGAAGCCCTTGCGTTGTTGCCGTCCTGATGACTGATTCGCAGCTGGATTTCGCCGCGCTCGATCCGGTCAACCACCTCTGGCCGGCCTTCGTGGAGCGTCTGGGTTCCGAGAAGGCTCAGCGGGCTGTTCGTCAGGCGCTGGATCTGCAGGGCATGCGAGGGCACCAGGGCACCCTGCCGGTGCTGTTCACTGAAACCGGAGGACTGGCGTTGGCCAGCACCGATCTGGTGCGGGAGCAGACGGGTCTCAACGCCCACGGCGAGCGGATGGTCTTGCTGCTCAGCACCCGTGAGCAGGTCATCCAGCTGCTGCAGGAGGTTTGAGGCCTGGATCAACGCTGTGGGTCAGGCCTTCACCACCGGTAGATCCTGCAGACGGGTGGTGGCGGCGCGGCTGAGTTGCTCACGCCGCATCAACCAGCTGGGCTGCAGTCCGCAACCGGCCCATTGCAGGGTTCCACGCCCGTAACGCCGATTGATCCGGTCGATGGTCTGCATCAGGCACTCCCGTTTCTGCTGCTGTTCCTCACTCATCGGCACCATCAGATGGGTCTGCAGGATGTCGTGGCTCTGCAGGTGCTGCATCAGCACGCCGGCCTTGGCCAGTGGACGGTGGGGGCGAAAGATCCGTGCCACCAAGGGGCGTGCCGCCTCCAGCAGCACGGCTGTGTCATTGCTCGGTAGGTCCAGCTGCGTGCTGGCGGCTTGGCTGTAAAACCCAGGAGCGAACGGGCTGGTGCGGGTGTAGATGGTGAGCGCTGCTGCCCGTTGCCGTTGCCTGCGCAATTTCTCGGCGGCGCGCACCACATAGGTGGCGATGGCCTGGTGCAGCTCTTCCTGGCTGGTGATGGGTCGGCTGAAACTGCGACTCACGCAGGTTTCTTGCTTCGGTGCTGGTGCCAGCTCCAGCGGCAGGCAGGCATGGCCCCGCAGCTCCCGTTGCAGCCGCAGACCCACCACGCCGCATTTGGCGCGCAGTTCACCGCTCGGCATGTCCCGGAGGTGTCGTGCGTTGCTGACGCCCCGCAGGCGACACCAATGGGCCAGTTGTCGACCGATGCCCCAGACATCCTCGATCGCAATGGTTTCCAGCCAGCGATCGGGGTTGTCGCACTGGCCGAGGTCGAACATCCCGGCATGGTCTGGGGTCTGTTTGGCCAGGCGATTGGCCAGCTTGGCCTGGGCCTTGCTGGCCCCTAAGCCGATGGCGATCGGTAGGCCAAGGTTCTGCCGTGCCCGTGCCCGCAGCTGGCGGGCCCAACCCTGCAGGTCGCCATCGCGGGGACGACGAATTCTCCCGAAGGCCTCGTCAATCGAATACACCTCCAGCTCTTCACAGTGGGCCTCCAGCAGGCTCATCATCCGCTGGCTCATGTCGGCATAAAGGGCGTAGTTCGAACTGCGCACCACCACGTTGTGCCGTTCCAGCTCCCGGCGCGCCTTGAAGTACGGCGTCCCCATGCGGATGCCGAGGGCACGGGCTTCGGCACTGCGCGCAACGATGCAGCCGTCGTTGTTGGACAGCACCACCACGGGGTGACCGATCAGAGCCGGATCCAGGCTCTGTTCGCAGGAGGCATAGAAGTTGTTTCCATCGATCAGGGCCGTGGCCTGAGGCATGGTGATGTCGCTTCAGAGCGGATGGATCACGTGGATGGCGACACCCCAGATCTGCACTTCGCCGCAGCGGTGAAGCTCCAGTGGCGGATAGTCCGGATGGGCGGCTTCCAGGCGCAACCGGCCGCGATGACGCATCAGGCGTTTGAGGGTGAAGGCACCGTCGAGCACCGCCACAACCACCTGGCCCGGACGCGGGTCGAGGCTGCGATCGACCACCAGAAGATCGCCGTCGTGGATGCCGGCGTCGGTCATCGATTCGCCGCTCACATGCAGGAAAAAGGTGCTGGTGGGATGCCGGATCAGCTGTTCATTGAGGTCGATCCCCACGTCGACGTAGTCATCGGCGGGGGACGGGAAGCCTGCGGCGACCCGTTCCCCGGCCAGGGGCAGCGTGAGTCGACTGCGCTTGGGCTGCAGAGGAAGCGGTCTGTGTTGGAGCTCCACGGCAGCAGCGACAACTGACTAAATAGTACGCATGTACTGTTCGCTGTGGGGCGGATCCGGTGAGGATGGTGGCCTTCGACATCTGGTGTTGGCTGACTCCCCTTACCTCGTGGCCATGGCGCTGATCGATCAGCAGGGCCGGCGCGCCCTGCCCCTGGGGGGACGGTCTCAGAAAGAGGTGGCTCCGCAGGGTGGGGCCCCGGAGGCGTTGGGCCATGCACTGGTGCTGGAGCTGTTGCTGCGGGTGTGGCAGCGCAGTGATCAGGGTGTGCTGCAGCGTGCGGCTGGCGCCGACAGCCTGCTGCTGGTGGAGCTGCCGATGGAACGGCTGCCGGAGGACGTGCCCAGGCTCAAGGCGGACTGGTTGAACACGGGGGATACGGCCGCGTTCAAAGCGGCATTGCAGGCTTTCTCCCCGCGGGCCTGGACGGTTTCGATCGAAAAATTCAAGCCGGTGGCTCTGCAGCCGTTGTGGTGAGGGGCGCTTGCTCCCAGATGTTTACGGCCACGGAATAGCGCTCGCCTTCGAACGGGTTGATCCGGTGCAGGATGCCGGGGGAGAACAGCACCAGGCGGTTCACCACCGGTGGGATCGAGATCACCGAGCGGAACGTGGGTGACGGCCCCTGGTATCCGTTCTCGATCGGAGGGCTTTCGGCCACCAGCAGTTCGCCGCCAGCGCAGCTCACGTGGGGGTAGAACACGGTGGACAGCAACGGAAGCAGGAAACGGCCGCTGCGTCGACCTTCCAGCTCGTCCTTGTCGATGTGCCAGTCGAGATCGTTGTTGGTGTTGCACCACCACTCGACTCCGGCCCGCTGGGGTGCGAACGGTGTTGCCAGAGGGAGCAGGGCCTCGTCGAGGTAGTGATCGACGACGGCTTGCTGAGCCGCTGCGTGAATCGAGCGGGGAGAACCGGTTTCGGGTCGCCAGCTGAATTGAGCATCACCGTCGTGTTCCTCCTTGAGTCGCCCGTGGATGTCACACAGGTCGCGTAGGTCCTGAAGGGCGCTGGCGGGCAGAAGGTTGTCGATGATTTGCAGCATGGTCGTGGCTGAGAGATCAGCGGCCATCGCCGAACCCTAGGCACGGTGATAAGGGCTGCCTTGAACAATCGCCTGGGCTCGGAACAGTTGTTCCACGAGCATCAGCCGTGCCAGTTCGTGGGGGAAGGTCATCGGTGAAAGGCTCAGGCGCCATTTGGCCTGTGCCTTGAGCTCAGCCGTCAGACCATCGGCCCCACCGATCACGAAGGCCAGCCGTTGGTTGCCGAATTGCTCGAGACGTCGCGCGAAGGGAACCGACGCCAAGGTGTCGCCCTGTTCCATCAGTGCAATCAGGGTTTCGTCGGGTCGCAGGGCCGCTCTGATGGCATCGGCTTCCTTGTCTGGATTGCTGTCGCGCAGTTCGCTGATGGTCAACCCAGGCAGGCGTTTGAGGTAGAGGTCAATGCCGTCCTGAATCCAGCCACGACGCACTTTGCCCACCGCAAGAATCCGGCAACGGGCCGGGTTCAAACGTCGTCTCCCTCATCCTCGAGCAGCAGCTGCCCGAAAGCCACGTAGAGGCTTTCCTCCTCGCTGCCCGGGTTCACCTTCGGCCGTTTCGGCTGGGTGTTTTTTCCCGGTCCGGGCTGGCTGCGCGCTGGTGCAGCAAGGGCTGGGGTGGTGTCGTTGCTGTTGAACGGCGATGGTTGAGCCGATGGTTTGCGTTGGGCCTCCAACTGTTTGAGGCGGTCCATGAGGTGCTCAGGAACGGTGCCGTCCTGGCTGGCCTTCATCAGTTCCCGGAAGAGCTCCTCGGGGTTCTTCTCCGTTTCAACGCGATGGCGCACCTGGCTGGCTTTGGGCGCTGCCGCAGGCTTCTCCGGTTCCGGCAGGCGTGCAGGGAGTTGACGCCCTAACTCACGCAGGCGCTCGAGGCTGCGGGGATCAAAACTCATGGTTCAGGCGCAACCGAGGCTTTCACGGGTGCTGCGGCCCGTGACGGAATTCGTTCCGTCGGCAACGGCGCAGAGGCTTTTGAGTTGGTCCCCGCGCATGGGAACGTCGGTGAAGTCGGCCCCCGTGATCAACACATCGCTGAAGCGGGTGTTGAAGGCAAAAGCCCCCTCCAGCACGGCATCCTCAAGGTTGGTGCCTGTCATCACAGCGGCGTCCAGGGTGGCTTCGCGTAGGTCGGTGCCGCTGAGGTCGGCATCCTGCAGCTTGGCGCCGTAGAGGCTGGCTCCCCGCAGATCAGACCCGGACAGGTTGGCTTCGCGCAGGTTGCTGAGGTTGAAGGTGGCCCCCCGCAGGTCCTTGTTGGAATAGTCGGCACCGATCAACACCTGTTTGGCCACATCCATCGCGGCGTGGGCCGGAGCCGGCATCAGCCACTGGCATGTGAACACCACCAGAGAGATCAGTACGGCCGTGAAGCGTCTGCCCATGATCGGAACCATCACAGCCGAACCCTAGAACCGTTCCAGGGGGGAATGGTTTGAACCAAGACGTGAGGGTTCAAGCCGGTGGGGTCTCAATGCAGCGGTGGCTGGGCGGAGCAGCAGGCCTTGCAGCAGCTGGCACCGCTTCTGCTGGCGGCAACCTGATTGAGACCCAACTGCTTGCCGACAGCTTCATTGAGGCGTTGCGTGATCGTCTGGCGGTAGCCGATTTGGGCGCAACCTTCATCTCTGGCCTCGTCGGCAACGTTGATATTCCGAAGCGCACTGGCAGTGCCACTGCTTACTGGTTTGGCGCTGACAACAGCGACAGCGTGATCGAGTCAACGGGAACCATTGGGCATGTCTCCATGACCCCGAAAACCGTTGGCGCACTGAGCAAGTTCTCTCGGTTGATGGACCTGCAGTCCACGCTTGACATTGAGCAGCTCATCCGTGCTGACTTTGTTGCCCTGTTGGCTGATGCGATTGACGCAGCAGCAATCAACGGTTCTGGCAGCAGCAATGAACCGCTCGGAATCCTTCAAACGTCAGGAATTAATGCAGTAGCGGGAGGAACTAACGGAGTTACCCCAACATTGGACAACCTGTTGGATCTCAAAAAGGAGGTGGCCGTTGACAACGCAGATGTCGCAACGTGCGGTTTCCTTACGAACGCCAAGGTTGAAGCGGTTTTGGCAAAAGCCAAGGACTCCCAGAGCCAGTACCTCCTCAGCCCTTATGGAACTGAACTTGGCCGTTCCCAGATTGCGGGGCGGCGTTTTGAGGTCAGCAACAACGTCCCCTCAAACCTCACAAAGGGTTCTGGGACCGATCTGTCCGCTGTGATCTACGGCAACTTTGCAGACTTGCTGATCGGCCTCTACGGGACGCTGGAGATCCTTGTGGACCCCTACACCGACTTCGCTAAAGGCACGACAGGTGTACAGGCTCTGCAAACGATCGACATTGCAGTTCGCCATGCCGAGTCGTTTGCGGCGATGAAGGACGCGATCGCATAACCGCGACCGTTGCCTTCTCCGTTGCAGTGCTGCCCGAGGGAACTGCAGAACCCTCGGGATTTTATTTGACTAATACGTGTGTCACGTTGGGCAAAAAATTATTCCGTTTGCTCGTAGTAATACCCATCATCATCTTCGCTAATTCTGTAGAAGCCAGGCTCCTCACTGCCTAATGCCATGAATTTCACTTTACAGGCAAGGCTCTCATTTGTTTGGAGGATCTTTCTGGGATCATTGCCTTTCGGCAAGACATTCTCACCAATGAATCTGCTAATAGTTTTGCCTGAATTTTTCGATGCTTCTTGGGCTGCGGAGATGGCGATCATGCCCATGAAGCCTGAGCCATAAACGGCTGGAGCGACTGACTCGTCGTCTGATATGACAATGAACTCCCTCTCATCATTTAGTTGATAGAGAATTGCGGCACCGTCTTTGGATCGCGTAATGAAATTGGTAAACCTTCCTCCATTTTCGCCTGCATTGTCGTATGAAATCTGAAGAATATCGCTGGCGAGTTCATCGCATTTTTTGTACGACTCAGATGATGTTTCTTGGATATGTGGATTCTGCGGGTAATCTTCAAGTAAAGAACAGGACGTCGTGCCTAAGCCTGCCAAGGTCAGAGCAAGCAACTTTTTGGTGAAGCTATTCGGCATAAGTCGCATTGCAGATAAGGCATCTTCTTGCGAAAATGCATATTTGCTGGTTTTTTGAGGCTTGCTTCATCCTTCTTGATTTGTCCTCAATGTGCCTGGGTCCTTCTCAGATCAATCGCTGTGGGTCATCCGAAGGCGCGTTGTTTGCCTAGGCAGCGGAATTTTTTGATTGCACACCTTGTTTTGCGATGGCGATCGTCAACCTGCGTCAAGCCAGTGCCCATTTGGGCTTAGGACAACGACAACGATTAGGAGGCTGCTGCAAGCAGGCGAACTAAGTGCGTATCTGCGCTCAGGACCCGATCTAAGAGCGACATATCTAGATGTGGCTCCAAAGGGTCGGCCAACACTGAGGCAGCACGTTCAGACCCATACGGAGTGCCGTGGGAACTCACCGCTATGGGGTGCGGACTATGAGAGCTGGCCGAGGGGAAGTCGTAACTGGACTGAGGTCGCCAACGGGTATCTGGACCTGCCGCAATGGGGGCCACCACCGTGGACGGAGCTGCAGTGGGCGACGCTGCGGAACGTGATAAAGCTGGCTCAGATTGCTGATTGACTAGCGACTACTGGAAAGCCGTCTGACCTAAATCGCTGAACTGGTCGCTCTCTCTGCGTAGGTCTTCTTCAAGCTTTTTTAGTTTTGCGGTCAAGACGGCAACTTTCGTGCTGTGACCAATGGACGAGAAGTAGGCAAGCCGATAAGCCTCCCGCCGAAGACCGAACTCAAGCCTCTCTATTGGAGTTTTGGCTGCTCGCATCTCACTCCTTATCAACGGAGCAAAAAACTAAAAAGAAAAAAACGGTCGACGTAGGAAATGTGTCTGCGAGCGTTTAGTGATTACCGCCCCGCCCGCCTGAGCCGATGACTCGCAGGTGGACGCTGCGGCACAACGCGATTGAGGCTTGGCAGACGATGCAGAAGACGGGCTGGAGGCGCTGCCCTCCGCCTGTCAGATGAGGTCCTCAGTCTGAGTGCTGAGGTGTCTTCCCATAGATGATTTGAGCCACGACAAGAACTAGGCCAGCGATTGGCAACACCAAAGGATCCATGACAAGAGGTCTGCTTGCAGGTTGAGAAGTGAAAGAACGCTGATCTGACTCCCTGCATCGCCTCAGGGAGTCAGTGCAGTGATCAGCGCCCAACGGTCACTGGAGAAACCATTGGATGGAGGCTGCAGGAACCCTCCGAAGACAACATTGCCCCTGTCGTGGGCTGCGCTCCCCTCGGATGAGGCGATGGCAGCTACCAAATGTGCAGCAACTACTGCTGCATTTGCTGCATCTGCTGCTGACTGAGCGATTTAGGCCGCTTGGACTGGCTTGCTGCTGCCTGCGTGATGGCTGTAAGCCAGCTCCGCCCTATTTCCGCGCAGGGGGATCTAGTCAGCCGTCGAGCAGATCCCCCGAGCCAAGACCGCCGTTCCCTCGGCTATCTCGTCTCATCTCCACCATTAGCCACGGATCATGGATCGCGACTACATCAACTGTCTGGTGGCGCTGCCCCCCGCCTGTCCGATAGCTATCAGTTGGGCATGACCAGACCACAGCGAATCGCTGTCACCGCTTTTCTGTCGGCTCTGTTTGTGCCGATGCTTTTCTTCCTGCCCCTCTGGTGCGTGAGGAGTGAAAGCATGAAGTCGTTGCTCTGGGGTCTGAGTTACAGCACCCCTCCGTTCGTCACGACCTTGGTCGTTTGGGTCATTCCATTGACGGTGTTTGCCGTTCTCTGCTCAGTGTTTGCTTGGGTCATCGCAAGGATCTGGCGCTGACTACTGCTGTTGCTGCATCTGCTGCTGACTCAGCGATTTAGGCCGCTTGGACTGGTGCACCCGAGCTTTGGTTTGGCGTTGAACAATCACCCGCTTCAACGCGTGACGGTCGACGTGCGGCCAAGCCTTCTCTGGCTGCGGCCATTCGGATGACTGGGGGTTTGCTGCCCGCTCAGCGACCCTGCGTTCAATGTGCGCCTCAATCTGCTGCTTGAACTTCTCCAGCCCTGCCAAGCGTTTGGCCTCTGATTCAGGAGTCCTGTTGCGCTCCTTCTCGGCCTTTGCTTCGGCTGCTTCTCGCAACTGCTGGTCTATGTAGGCGTCGCGCTCAGCAAATTCCTTCTCCAGCTCCTTAAGCCGCTCAGGCGGCACGCCAAATGCAGCGAAATCCTCAAGCCGCATGTCCAATCGCTTCAGGCTGCGGGTCTTGAATTTGACCTCAATCGTTCCCTTGCCGATTTCGTAAAAACCGCGATTCGGATCATGTGGCAAGACTCTCGCGTCAACCACCACCACCAAGCTTTCCTGCTGCAACCACTGGTTGAACGCCCTGCGAGTTGCGATGCGGGTGGCGTCGTCAGGGTGATGCCTATCAATGTCAATGAACTGTCTGACGCGTCTGCGGGTGGCCTCAGCCGCTTTTTTGCCAGTTGGACGTGAGTTGATCTGCTGCACCGTGAGTTCTGCACGGTTGAAGGCTTCGCGTGCGGCTTCCCACTCGCTCACAGCCTTGCTGATTGAGTCCTCCAGATCGTCAGGAACTTTCTCGCCTTTGTCCCAGTAGTGAGCGCGGGATGCCTTGCGGTTTTTGACCAAGTCCTCGGCTTTTTGCATCGCCTCGTAGGCGAGCTTTTGCCTGCCTGACCACTCCCTCAGCTCCTCACTGTGCTTTTCATGGCTGTAGAAGGTTTCCCAGCGGGAATCAGCCATCTGGTTGAGGATTTTCTCCTCGTCGTAGGGCACGCCAACACGCTTACCGTTCACGTTGCAGGTGTTCTTGTCCAACAGCGAAACGCTGCATCTGAACGTCCTTTTGCCGCCTGCTTCGGGCCTGCAACGCATGTAGCCGCCGCATTGGGCGCAGAACTGCATGTCTTGGAAAAGGCTGTGCATCTGCCCCCCACGACTGACTACAGCCCCTGCATTGGTCCTGCGGGCTTGGCGCAGGTCTTGCACCCGCTGAAAGTCCTTTGGGTCAATGACTACGGGGAAGACGCTTAGAGGCTCCCCAAAGGGCTCGTACTGCTTCCCCAAGCGGTTGCCGAACTCATCCAGTTTTGGCTTGGTTGCTTGCCATTCACCAATCACCTGCCGATTGGTCAGCCACTTGCCGATGGTGCGCCCGTCCAGCTTCTTGCCTTTGGTCTGGGGGTGACTGCTGCGGAAGCCTTCCAAATGGAGCTGGTCGGCAATCTTGTTCTCACCCATGTCGGGCTGAAGGGCCAGCTCAAAAGCTCTCTTGATCCACCTGACCTCTGCGTTTTCAACAAATCCGCCATCACCGTTGTTGAGCGTTGGATCAAGATCCAGCCAAAAGGCGTAATGCACCTTTTTTTTGCCATCCCTCGGCTTGAAGAGGCATTTCGGGTGCGTGAACTTGCCCAGCCTGATCTGCTCTCGGCTGACCCGTACCGCGTCGTTGGACTTGTCCCGTTTGCGATCGCTTTCCCGACGCGCGCGATTTAGCTCCTTGATTATTTCCTCACCCTTGTCGTCCAAGTTCTTGAGGACTTCGCCGTAAAAGGGATCACCAACAACCGCAATGGCTAGGCCCTTTTTCCAGAGACGAAACAGCAGGTCAACGCCGTCAGTGACGCCAAGGCGGCTGAATCGGTCAATGTCTTCAACGATCAAGACCGTGCCGTCGGAATATTTGCCGTTGATGAACCAGTCCAGTCGGTTCAGGTTGCGACCTGACTGCTTATCAACCCTTTTGTCCTGCAGCTCGTACTCGGGATGGTCTGCCATCCACTCCTCAAGCGCACGCTCCTGCCGCTCGGTGGTTTGCCCCTGCGTGCTGACCCGCATATGGCTGACTGCCACATTGGACAGAGATCCAGTCGGCAGTTTTTTGAATTTTCTGGAGCGAGCTGCGGTGTCTGGCACCAGTTACGAGTCAGTAACTCGCCTGTTGTACCAGCAGGTTTGGAGGTTTTGTAACGCTAGGACCTAAGCCATGGGTTTCTCCGGACATCACGCCCGCAAGCGTTTTGGTCAGCACTGGTTGCGGGACGAATCCGTGCTGCAACGAATCATCGAGGCTGCTGACCTGCAGTCCACCGATCGGGTGCTGGAGGTGGGGCCCGGTCGCGGGGCATTAACCGAGCGTCTGCTGACCGCGGGGCTGAAGGCGGTGCATGCGATTGAGCTCGACCGCGATCTAGTGGATGGTCTTCAGGAGCGTTTTGAGGCTCAGCCTGGGTTCAGCCTCCATCAGGGCGATGTTCTCGAAGCCCCACTGGAATTGAGTGATGGCCGCATCGCCGACAAGGTGGTGGCCAACATTCCGTACAACATCACTGGCCCACTGATGGAGCGGTTGGTGGGCCGACTGGACCGGCCGGTGGATCCGCCCTACCAACGGCTTGTGTTGCTGGTGCAGAAGGAAGTCGCGGAGCGGATTCGTGCCCGACCCGGCCACAGCAGTTTCAGCGCCCTGAGTGTGCGCATGCAGCTGCTGGCCCGGTGCCGTTCGGTGTGTCCGGTGCCGCCGCGCTGTTTCCAGCCGCCTCCAAAGGTGCAATCAGAAGTGATCTGCCTGGAGCCCTTGCCGGCCTCGGAGCGGGTGGAGCCGGCTCTGGCCGCCCGGGTGGAATCGCTGCTGAAGCAAGCGTTTCTGGCCCGGCGCAAGATGTTGCGCAACACCCTGGCGGGTGTGGCTGAGCCAGACCGCTTGAAGGAGCTGGCGGCCTCCGCGGGTTTCAGCCTGCAGCAACGCCCCCAGGAACTCGCGCCCGCCAACTGGGTCGCCCTGGCCAGGGGTTTGAATCGGGGCGACTGAACAACCACCATGATCACGGTGACGGCCCCGGCCAAAGTCAACCTGCACCTGGAGGTCCTGGGGCTGCGCTCGGACGGTTTCCATGAGCTGGCCATGGTGATGCAGAGCATCGAACTGGCGGATCGCCTGAGCTTTCAGAACACCGCTGATGCACAACTCAGCCTCACCTGCGATGACGCCAGCCTCAGCGTCGGTGACGACAACCTGATCCTCCGGGCGGCCCAGTTGCTGCGGGACCGTTCGGGTTTCAGTGAATTGGGGGCGTCCATTCATCTCGAGAAGCGCATCCCCATCGGTGCTGGCCTGGCTGGTGGCTCCAGCGACGGCGCCGCGGCACTGGTTGGTCTGAATGCTCTGTGGGGCTTGGGCCACAGCCCCGCGGATCTGGAGCGAATGGCCGCTGAGCTCGGTTCAGACATGCCCTTCTGTGTGGCCGGAGGATGTCAGCTCTGTTTCGGGCGAGGCGAACAACTGGAAGCAGTGCCACCAACGCCTCAACCCCTGGCGGTGCTCTTGGTCAAAGACCCCACGGTGAGCGTTTCAACGCCCTGGGCCTACAAGCGTTGCCGTGAGCTCAATCAATCCCACTACCTCGCTGACGAGGCGGCTTTTGAACAACGCCGGCAAGCCTTGCGCAGCGTTGATTGGCTCCAGCCATTGCGCAGCGAGCTGCCACCTCCACTGCGCAATGACCTGCAGGAGGTGGTTGCTCCTGAAACAGCTGCGGTGCGTTCGGCGCTCGATCTGTTGAACAGCGTTCCCGAAAGCCTGGCGGTGGCCATGAGTGGTTCAGGACCCAGTTGTTTCGCGCTGTTCTCCGATCTGGCGTCATGTCGCCAGGCGCAGGATCAGCTCACTCCCCAGCTGGACCGCGCCGGCCTGAAGGCCTGGTCTTGCGCCCTTCGCAGCGATGGCGTGAGGATCGAGGCATGACTGATGTCCCCACACCAGAGAGCCCCGAACCACAGGATCCGCGCAAAGGTCCGCTGAGTTTTTTTTCCGGAGCGCTGACGGCCGGGCTGTTGGCCTGGCTGGCCCTTGGCCTGAGTCGGCGGATGGTGGTGTATTTCGCCGTTCATCCCCCGCACTACAGCTCGCCGATTGCCCAGAACATCGCCGTCACCCTGAAGACCCTTCTGGTGGGTTTGTCCTTCCTGGCCACCTTCAGCACGGGTTTTGTGGCCCTTGGCCTGACCCTGGTGTTTCTTCGCAGTCTCTTTACGGCTCGCGATCAGAACCCTGCCTAGCGTCCGCTCATTGCCAGGGTTTGGATGACGCCCCACGACCTCGGCCAGCTGGCGTTGCTGCTGTCTCCGGCCATGCTGCTTTCCGTTTTGTTGTTGTTCACCTTCGCGGCGGGCGGTTGACCCTGCGCTGACTGAGATAGCTTGGCCTCACCACCCGGATTGGCCGGGATCACTGTGACGCCGTGGCAGGAACACTTCTCTTCAACGCCCTCCGGGAAGCCATCGACGAGGAGATGGGGAGAGACCCCCACGTCTGCGTGATGGGGGAGGACGTCGGTCACTACGGCGGTAGTTACAAGGTCACCAAGGATCTGGCGGAGAAATACGGCGATCTCAGGGTGCTCGATACCCCGATTGCTGAGAACGGCTTCACCGGAATGGCGGTTGGTGCCGCGATGACCGGTCTCCGGCCGATCGTTGAGGGCATGAACATGGGCTTCCTGCTCCTGGCCTTCAACCAGATCTCCAACAACATGGGGATGCTCCGCTACACGAGCGGCGGCAACTTCACCATTCCCACCGTGGTGCGCGGCCCCGGCGGTGTGGGTCGTCAGCTTGGCGCTGAGCACAGCCAACGGCTGGAGGCCTACTTCCATGCCGTCCCCGGCATCAAGATCGTTGCCTGCAGCACGCCCACCAATGCCAAAGGCCTGATGAAGGCCGCGATTCGCGACAACAACCCCGTGCTCTTCTTCGAGCACGTTCTGCTCTACAACCTCAGCGAGGAGCTCCCCGAAGGCGACTACACCTGTGCCCTCGACCAGGCGGATCTGGTGAAAGAAGGCACCGATGTGACGATCCTCACCTACTCCCGGATGCGTCATCACTGCCTCAAGGCTGTGGAGCAACTCGAGGCAGAGGGGGTGAGCGTTGAGCTGATCGATCTGATCAGCCTCAAGCCCTTCGATATGGAGACGATCAGCCGCTCCATCCGCAAGACCAACAAGGTGATCGTGGTGGAGGAATGCATGAAGACCGGCGGCATCGGGGCCGAGTTGATTGCGCTGATCACCGAACAGTGCTTCGACGATCTGGATGCCCGGCCTGTGCGTCTTTCCAGTCAGGACATCCCCACCCCCTACAACGGTTCTCTCGAGAACCTCACGATCATTCAGCCGCATCAGATCGTTGAGGCGGCGCAGGCGTTGGTCAACAAGGGCATCTGACGTTGATGGCGCGTTATCAGGGTTGGTTTGCCCTTGTTCTTGCCCTGGCGATCGCCGCCGGGATGTTTTTGGTTCGGACGCCGCTGGAACTGGGCCTCGATCTGCGGGGCGGCAGTCAGCTCACCGTTGAGGTGAAGCCAGCTGGAGAAATCACCCGGGTTGGTGCCGAAGAGATGGAAGCGGTGAAAGCCGTGCTCGAACGTCGGGTCAACGGTCTTGGTGTGGCTGAGTCCACCCTGCAGACGGTGGGTGAGTCGCAGCTCGTGCTGCAGCTCCCAGGTGAGCAGGATCCCACCGCTGCTGCGCGGGTTCTCGGCGACACAGCCCTGTTGGAGTTTCGTGCCCAAAAGGCCGACACCGAAGCAGAGTTCCGAGGTCTGAGGCAGCTCCGTTCCCAGGTGGAAGCGATCCTCAGGTTGCGTGAAGATCAGATCCGCCGTGGTGAGACCCCGGAGCCTCTGGATCTGGCTCAGCTGAAGTCAACCCAGCAGACCCTGGGTCTGGATGGGCAGGCCAGCTCGGAAGAGGAGCAGCTCCGCCAGCTTCTGAACAAGGTTGATGCCGATCTGCTCACGATGCTTGAGCCGGCAGCCCTGACGGGCAAGCAGCTGGTGACGGCAGGCCGCCAACCGCTCCAGAACAACCCGAACAGCTGGGAGGTGACCCTCAATTTCGATGGTGAGGGTGCTGAGGCCTTCGCTGACCTCACCAAATCGATTGCCGGTACCGACCGGTTGCTGGCCATCACTCTGGATGATCAGCTGATCAGTGCCGCCAGCGTTGGCCCCCAGTTCAAAAGTGCTGGAATCTCTGGTGGTGCAGCCACCATCAGTGGCAATTTCAGTGCGGAAACAGCCCGTGAGCTCGAGGTGAAGCTCCGCGGCGGCTCCCTGCCCCTCCCCGTTGAAGTGATCGAGGTCCGCACCATCGGGCCCACGCTCGGAGCAGAGAACATCCGCCGCAGCCTGGTGGCCGCCCTCTCGGGCCTGGCCCTGGTGGCGGTGTTCATGGTGGTGGCCTATCGCCTGCCAGGGGCGGTGGCTGTGATGGCCCTCAGCCTCTATGCCCTGTTCAACCTGGCGGTGTACGCCTTGATTCCGGTCACCCTCACCCTGCCGGGAATCGCTGGTTTCATCCTCTCGATCGGCATGGCCGTGGATGCCAATGTGCTGATCTTTGAACGGATCAAGGACGAATTGCGGCGGGGCAACACCTTGATCCGCTCGATCGATACAGGCTTCTCCGAAGCCTTTTCATCGATCGTCGATGGTCACCTGACCACTCTGATCAGTTGTGCAGCTCTCTTCTTCCTTGGCACCGGCCTGGTCAAGGGCTTTGCCGCGACCCTGGGCATTGGTGTTCTGCTGAGTTTGTTCACGGCCCTGACCTGCACCCGCACCCTGCTTCGTTTCCTGATGGGCTACGCCGGTCTGCGTCGTGCCAGCAATTTTCTGCCCACCGGGCAACTTCCTTCCCCCACCGCCTGAACCATGACTGAAGCATCGTCATCGGCACAAGCGGCCACGGTCCTCAGATTGCGCTGGTCCCTCAGCAGCATGCGCCGCAAGGTGTGGATCGTTTCTGGTCTGTTGGTTCTGATCAGCCTGTTGGGCCTGGTGCTCAGCTGGTTGGATCCTGCGATTCGTGCTCCCCTCCGTCCCGGCCTGGATTTCACCGGTGGCACGCAGATTCAACTGGAGCGTCGCTGTGATGACGCCTGCGCCGAGCTCAAGGCGATTCAGGTTTCGGATGTGATCCGCAGCCTGGAGCTGCCCCAGGAGGAGGGTCAACCTCTCCCCAACCTGGGCGCTCCCCGGGTCCAGCTTCTGGATGGCGGTCAGTCGTTGTTGCTGCGCCTGCCAACGTTGTCGGCTGCCCAGGGCCAAGCCGTGATTGAGGCGGTTGAACCCGTTGCAGGGCCTTTTCTCTCCGGTGGTCAATCGGTCGACACGATCGGGCCGAGCCTTGGCAAACAATTGCTGCGCAGCAGTCTCATTTCTCTGTTGGTGGCCTTCAGCGGTATTGCGGCCTACATCAGCTTCCGCTACGACCGCCGCTACGCGTTTCTCGCTCTGGTGGCGCTGGCCCATGACGTGGCGATCGTCTGTGGAGTGTTTGCCTGGCTCGGGGTTGTGCTCCAGCTTGAGGTGGACAGCCTCTTTGCGGTTTCATTGCTGACCATTGCTGGTTATTCGGTCAACGACACGGTGGTGGTCTTTGATCGCATCCGTGAACGCAGCAAGGATGCTGCCGACCTGCCGCTTTCAGTGCAGGTGGATCAAGCGGTGTCCGCCACTCTGACCCGCACGCTCTACACCAGCGGAACCACCCTGCTGCCTCTCTTGGCGCTCGTGTTTTTCGGTGGAGCAACGCTGTATTGGTTTGCCATCGCCCTCGCCCTCGGGGTTGTTGTTGGTTCCTGGTCGAGCATCGCCCTGGCGCCCTCGTTGCTCACGCTTTGGGACCGCTCCCGTGACTAAATCCAGCGGTAATTCAGAGCGGAGACGCCGTGCTGTTCCGGCCCGTTGGTTTCCAATTCTGTTGATCCTGCTGGCTCTGGCTGATCTGCGCACCGAAGTTCTGCTGCTCAGTGATCAGTTCACGATCACAGGGCTTGGTTATGCCATTCGGCATCATCAGCTCGCTGTGGTGGTCTTGCTGGGTTCCGGCTCTCTCTGGCGTCGTTTCGGTTAGCGCTTGGGGCCGTTGCCGAATTCCCGCCAGATCGAATCCCAGGTGCGTTGTTTTACCTCGGCGTTCCACTGCCCCTTGCTGTGGGTTGAGGCCCACCACGATTCGAACAGATCGTGGGCTTCCTCTTGCAGCAAATCGGGGTCAAGATTCTCGCGAACCAGCTGCATCACGGCCTGCCTCAGTTCCTCGTAACGGGAGAAATTGAAGATGACGTCCAAGCCCGCTCGTCTCACGACCTCTTGGACACACTATTGGATTGAAGAGCGCCAAGCTGGCTTCTTTGGTATCGGGGTGAACGTCATGGCCTGTAAAGGCTGAGTTACGACTCAATTGGTTGCTCAGGTTCCATGGAGTTGAATCCTGGTCTCAGCGAGGTGGTCTTCGGCTTGCGTGCTGAGGTTGAGGCTCTGAAGACGCGCTTGAACAAGATTGAGCGTGGCCAGGAGGTCGCGGTTTCTGCGGCCTATTGGCAAGCGGTTGAGCGGGAGCGTGATTCGAGAGAAAAAAAGCGGCGTCATCTGCTCTGATCTGGTCGAAAAAAATGGGACCCTCTCCCAAGAGTCCCAAGGCTCGACGCGTCGTTCTCACGACTCCGCAAAAATACGCATGCAGGTCGGGTCTCAGGTGTGACTCTTGCTACCGGATGTTCATGCGGATACAGGTCTCATGGCTGGATTCACGCCCAGCGGTCCATGATCTGCTGCACCACCACCCGCTGCATCAACACCTGAAGCACCACCACCAAAGGAAGGGCCAGCAGCACGCCCGGAAGCCCGAGTAGAGCACCAAGGCTGAGCTGAGCCGTTAAGGCCACCGTTGGCAGCAGATTCACGGTTTTGCGCAGCAGCAGTGGTGTGAGCAGAAATGCCTCCAGGTTCTGCAGCACCAGCCGGAACACCAGAACCGACAGCATCAATTGCGGCGACTGCAGCAGGGCCAATCCCGTGGGCAGCAGCGTTGCCGCCGTGGGCCCGATGGTTGGCACGAACGTGAGCAGCCCACACACAAGGGCGCTCAACAGGGCCAGGGGTGATTTCAGCAGCAACAGGCCGCCCCAGGTGAGTAGAAAAACGGTGGTGGCGGAGAGGGTCATGCCACTGAGCCAACCCCCTAACGCTTGCCTGCACTCGTCCAGCAGGTGCTCCATCCGCTCCCGGGCGGGTCGGGGTGTCATGGCCACCACCATGCGCCTGTGGGCGCTTGGATCCAAGGCCAGCAGGATCGCGAGCAGCACCATCAAGAACAGTTGAATCAGCGAGTTCGCTGCACCTCCTGCGAACCCCAGCAACGGCTGCAGTCCTTTCAGATTGAGGCCCTCCCCCAAAGCGTCATTCAGCTGCGCCAGGCGCGGCTCACTGCTCAGCAGGTCGGACACCTTGCTGACCAACTGCGGCAGATCCCGTCCCAGTTGCTGAAACTGGCTGATCAGTTCCGGCACCAGCAGTTGCCCCAGCAGCCCCCCGGCCAAGATCAAAATCCCCAGCACGGCTGCCAGGGCCTGGGGCCGCTGCAGTGGGGTTCGCTTCTGAACCTGAACAATCAGCACATCCAGGGCGACGGCCACCACCACGGCGCCAAAGAGCACCAGCAGCACCCAACGCAGGTGCCAGAGCAACAGCACCATCACCACCAAGGTGAGTGCAATGAGAAACGTGCCGGCGGTCATCGAACCGGCTCCAGGCGTTTCCAGCGATCCAACACATCGTGGATCACCACTTCACGGATGATCACCTGCAGCACCACCGCCAATGGCAGCGCCATCAGCAGGCCGAGGGGGCCAAACAGGAGTGTGAACAGGAACTGAGCCGCCAGAGTCAATCCGGGCAGCAGCTTCACCTGGTGGTGCATCACCGATGGTGTGATCACGTAACTCTCGATGTTCTGGATCACCACATAGGCACCCAGCACCGCAGCGGCCTTCCAGGGGGCATCCAACAGAGCCACCGCCATCGGGAAGATCGTGCTCATGGTTGGTCCCACATTGGGGATCACGTTCAACAGCCCTGCCAGGAGTGCATTGGCCAGAACGAGCTTCACGCCCAACAGCGTTAACGCAATGCTGCAAAGCACAAACACGGCCAGGGAGCTGATCAGCACACCCACCATCCAGCTGCTCAAGGCAGCACCGCACTGATCCAGGATGCGACGCCCCCGGCGTCGGTAGAAGGAGGGAATCAACTGCAGGCCAACATTTCGATAGGCCTGGGGCTGAATGCTGATCATCAGAGCCACCGCCACCACGAACAACAGCCGCAGGACGCCGTTGCTGAGGTTGCCTGCCAAACCGAGCAGACCCAGCAAGCCACTGCCCACACCAGCGGCGAGGGATGAACTGTCGGGCACAAGTTGGCGTGGACCGTTCAGGCCCAGTTGATCCAGATCGGGGAATGCATCGGCCCCATAAATGGCCTCACTGATGCTGTCGATCCAACCGAGTCCCAGCCGCACCAGGGTCTGACCCGCTTCGGGCAGCTTCTGCAACAGCAGTGCGAATTCCTCGAGAAACGGGGGGACAACAACACCAGCCGCACCAGCGACCAACAACAACAACCCAACGATGCAGAGCAGCAGGGCTAGGGGCCTTTGCATCGGGCGCCGCTCGCGAAGAATGCCCACCAAAGTGCAAAGAGCCATGGCAAGAACCACTGCTGCGAAGATCAGCAGCAGCAGCTCACGCAGTGACCACAGCAGAACGATGGCTGCAATGAAGGCTGTCAGTAACAGCCACTGGGGCAGTCTCAAGCTTGTTGGTCGTCGGCCCCTTCAGTCTGATTGGAATCCTGGCTTTGTGAATAACCCAAGCCATTGGCATCGGCGTAGCGCTGGGCGAAGCGCATGAACCGTTCGAAGTCCTGCTCGGACTTCCATGAGTAAACGGCTTCAAGGGCACTGGCGGTGCCATTCACGAATTTGCCATTCACTTCGCGGGTGACCATTTCGCCTTCTTCATCCACCATCCACATTCCGGTGATGTCACCCATGGTTTCGGGAGCAATCGCAGCAGGCTGCTCGAAACGGAAGGTGGCTTGACCGGTGCGGCCGTCGCGGCTGCGTGTCAGACGGATGTCGGGCACCACCGGCTCGTTGACTCCCCGAAAGAACTGAATCGCCGCTTTGCTCATGCCGTTCTCGAACCGTCGATGGGGGCGATCCTAATCGGGGATTTCAACAAACCCGCCGTCGATCAAGGTCTCGGCGGCTTGATCAGCGCTGAGCCCTGAGAGATCGATCGTGTCGCGTTTGGGCGATCGCGCCAGTTCATGGTCGTAACAGCGGTCGTAGTAATCGAGCGTGGCGCGGCAGGCGGTGGCCCAGTCTTCCCTGGCAATCGCTTCCAGGGCTTCCTTGGTGCGCTGGGGCCCCAGGCGACGGCTGATCCGTTCGGTCGCCTCAGCCAGAGCGGCTCCCCCCTGGTGCCCGTACACCTGCACCAATTGGTTCACCCGTTCCCCGAGGTCGCGCTGAATCTCCAGCACAGGGGCCTCTTGCATCTGATCGAAAAGGGCCTTGGGAATGCGGCAGCGGCCCACCTGGATGCTTTCCGCTTCCAACCAGATGGCTGTGGCCCCACGGCGTTGGTGTTGATCCAGGGCCTCAGCCAATTGGTTTTCGTAGTGCTCGGTGCTGGGTTGATCCGGCAGACCCAGACCGCCGAAACTGCTGCCGCGGTGGTTGGCCAGCCCTTCCAGATCAACCACGGCTGCACCGCGCGCGGCCATGGCCAACAGCAGATCGGTTTTCCCTGTTCCAGTTCGGCCTCCCATCACGCGAAGGGGCCAGGCTTGCTCAAAACGGCTCTGTGCCCAGCACCGATAGCTCTTGTAGCCCCCCTGAAGGAGCCTCGGCTTCAGATCGATCTGCTGGGCCAGCCAGGCCACGCTGGCCGACCGCATTCCGCCCCGCCAGCAGTAGATCCGTGGATCCCCCTGGTCGCGAAGGCTTTCCAGTTGACGGGCCAGGCTGCTCAGCTTGGGGCCGGTGAGTTCAAGTCCCAGGTGAATCGCTGGTGTGCGTCCCTGCTGCTTGTAGGCGGTGCCCACTGCGGCGCGCTCCTCATCGTTGAACAGCGGCACGTTGATGGCCCCGGGCCAGTGGCCTTTCTCGAATTCGCCGGGGCTGCGCACGTCCACCAAGGGGCCCTTCAGCTCGCGCAGCTGCTGGATTTCGATTGAACAGGTCTCGCCCATGCCTGACATAGTGGGCCAACACCGAGCCAGTTGGGGCCGGTTGCGACTCATGCTCTCCGGTTCCACACCCGCCACCAAACTCAGCGTTGATCAGCTGCTGGATCGTTTCGCGAAGGGAACACCTCGCCAGCGACGTCCGCTGATCAAGCAGATCGAAACCCGCGCCGACGAGTTGGCTGCGGTGGGCCCAGACCTTCTTTCTGGCTTTGACCCTGCCGGTGATGACTGGGCTGCAGGTTGGATCTTGCAGGTGTTGCAGCGCCACTATCCCGATGCAGTCACCGCTCTCATCGCGTCGTCCGATCGAGGCTGGTTGACCACTGATTCCGGGGTTGGCCTTGATTATGGACCGCTGCAGCAGGAGCTGCTCGATCAGAACTTTGAAGAGGCGGATCGCGTCACCAGCCAGTGCTTGCGTGAATTGGCTGGTGATGCCGCCGTGAAACGGGGCTATGTCTACTTCACAGAAGTTGCGCCGATGTCAGGCGTTGATCTGGTCAGTCTTGATCGCCTCTGGACGGTCTATTCCCAAGGTCGCTTCGGCTTCACAGCCCAGTCTCAGTTGCTGTCAGCCCTCGATGGGCGTTACGAACGCCTTTGGCCCCGGATTGGCTGGAAATGTGATGGCGTCTGGACGCGTTATCCCGGAGCCTTCACCTGGTCGATCGAGGCTCCAGAGGGGCACATGCCGTTGATCAATCAGCTCCGTGGCGTTCGCCTGATGGATTCCCTCCTGAATCATCCGGCACTTGTGGCCCGCAGATCCTGACGGGGCTTCCCATCAACGGTAAGTTCGAAACACCGACGTCAACGGGCCCCACTGTGCCGTCCAAGAGGTTTCGCTGGGCTGAGTTCACCTTGCCGTCGACCCTGCAGCTGGCTCCTCTGCTGGAGCTGCTGACCGAGCCTGTCGGTTGTGTTCTCACCAGTCAGCGGATTGAGCTGGGGTTGCATGAAGCCCTGGTCAATGCCGTTCGCCATGGCAATGCCGAGAACCCCGCCAAGAAGCTCCGTGTTCGCCGCATCCTCACGCCCAACTGGATGGTCTGGCAGGTTCAGGATGAGGGTTGCGGCCTCCCACAACACTCCCGCACAGCCACCCTGCCTCCGGCTCTCGATGCTCCCAGCGGCCGTGGGTTGTTCCTGATCCATCAATGTTTTGATGATGTGCGCTGGAGCCGCCGGGGGAATCGTCTGCAGCTGGCCTGCCGTCGGCCCGTCAGTGACGCGGACAGCCCGGATCCTTCAACTCTCCTTTGAACCACCCCAGTGCCTGTTGGGTCAGGTTCTCCACGTCGGCGCTGTCCCCTTGGCGGAGCAGTTGCACCATCGCTGCTGCTAGTAACTCAGCTCCACGCCGCTGTCGGTTGCTCTTCAGCTGATGCCATTCGCGATCGCCGATGCGGAGCAACTGGTGCAGTTCTTCCGCTTTGGCTGTAGCGGAGTCGGGCCATGGAGCGTCAGGTGAAGTCATCCCTGAATCATCAGATCGATCTAGTTTCGGTTGATGTGGGTGCAATGGCGTGGAACAGCGCAAAGGCCAACGACGCGTTCGTGAACTGCGTTGGTTGCACCATGCCTCACGGCTGGTGTTGCAAGGGCAATGTCAGGCCCATGCCCGGTCGGGTGTTGCGGCGCGGCGATGGCTGCAGCGCCGCAAACTTGGTGCGAATCTGATCACGCAACGGCCTGTGGGCTGGACCGTCTCCCCCGTGTCTGGAGAGCGCTTCTGGAGATCCTTACGCTTCGGTGGAGCAGGCTTTGCCTTGGCCTGGCTGCTGGCGCAGCTTTGAACGCACCAGAAGATCAGGCCACTCGTTGGCGATGGGCTTGGCCAACCACCACCAGCGAATTCGAGGCCGGTGCTGATTCCTTCGTGGGTGTAACCCCCGCGGGCTGTGCCATGTCCTGACCGCGAAGCCAGGCATTGTGCAGGGCTCGCCTGCGGCGATCTTCAGACAACACCAAACGATCGGCTGCAGCCTGAGGACTTTCCCCAGGCATCACTGCAGTGCGCAGGCAGATGCCGAACCCATGGGCTTCGACCTGCACATGGCCTTCCATCAGCACCACCTGGAATGTCCAGCCCTGAAGCCAACGCAGCCGGAAGGGATTGGTCATGACGTTCCCTTCGGGATTCAGCACACCCTATGGCTCGCAGCCGTTCGTGCAAGGGACGCTGTTAGGGAATCCCCTTAGCTGGCCTCTACGATGGGTTTGCGTGCCGACCAGACCCGCGTCATGAAGTGGGTTTCCGCGGTGATGCCTTCGAACCCTGCAGCTGAGAGGCGGGCGTCGATGTCGTCGCCGATGTAGTCGCGGTAGTAGGGCTCATGGAAGACGCGCCTGAAGTTCTCCATCACGGAGGCGAACTTGGCTGAATCGGCCATCTGCACAGAGTCGGCAAGCACGAACACACCACCGGGTTCCAGCACCCGCCAGGCCTCGTTGAGCACGTTTTGGCGGGCGTCCGCCGGAAGTTCATGCAGCAGGAACACACTGGTGACGGCCTGAACCGATTCATCAGCCAAGGGCAGTGATTCTCCGTTGGCACGGATCAGCTGAACCAGCGATGCATCGCCGTCATTCAGCCAGCGGTTGGCCTGACGAAGGTACGACTCGGAGAGATCGGTCCCGATCAGTTGCGCGTGGGGAACGGCGGCGCGGATCTGCTGCAGAGTCCGGCCGGTGCCGGTGGCCACATCGAGAATCTTGAGGGAACCCGGAGCACGGTCTGCAAAGTGCTTCAAGCCGCGTTTCAGGGGAGCCAAAACCCTGCGTCGCATGGCATCGGCGGTGCCATTGAAGAGGATCTCCACCTGCAGGTCGTAAAGACCAGCCGAGTGGTCACTCAGGTAGCCGTCGGTTTGATGGTGAAAATTCTGGAGGTAGTACTCGGGGTAGAGCGCTTTTTCGGTTTCCTTGGGCAGATCCCGCACATTGCGCTCGCGGCGTCGATCCCAGGTGGAAGGAAGATCCATCCAAACCTGCGGGTAGCGGCTGACCCAGTCGAGCCAGGGTGCATCAAACAACAACTGCTCGGGGTAGATCCCCTGTTCGGCGTCCTGCCAGTCCTGTTCCTGGAGTTTCTTCATATCCAGCTGCAGCTCTCCAAGAACTTCGGCGGACACGGGCTCCGTTTTCGGCACCGCATCCGGCGCCAACAGCTCCATCAGCTTGGTGCTCAGCTCCTTGTGGGCCAGGCCCGCGATGCTTTTGCCTTGCTGAAGCGTTTGGTACGCAAGCTTGCTCAGGGGCGTTGACGCCATCGCGGATTCAGACAACGAAACCATTCCAACGAATGAGGCGCGCAATCGCGTGGCCAGCTGACCACAAAAAAACCCGCCTCCTTGGAGGCGGGTCGTGGGATGCACGGGCGCTGATCAAGCGTCGTAGTACATGGTGAATTCGTGGGGGTGAGGCCGCTGGCGCAGCTGTTGTACCTCCTCGTACTTCAGGTCGATCCAGTTGTCGATGAAGTCGTCGCTGAACACACCGCCAGCGGTGAGGAAGCCACGATCGGCATTCAACGCTTCCAGGGCACCGTTGAGGGATGCAGGAACCGTGGCGATCTTCGAGAGCTCTTCAGCCGGAAGTTCGAACAGGTCGCGATCTTCGCCATCGCCTGGATCGATCTGGTTCTTGATGCCGTCCAGACCAGCCATCATCATGGCGCTGAAGGCCAGATAGGGGTTGGCGAGGGCATCGCCGGAGCGGAACTCGAGGCGCTTGGCCTTCGGGCTCGGGCCGGTGAGCGGGATCCGCACGGCGGCAGAGCGGTTGCCCTCGGAGTAGACGAGGTTCACCGGGGCTTCGAAACCGGGCACCAGACGCTTGTAGCTGTTGGTGGTGGGGTTGGTGAAGGCCAGGAAGGCGGGGGCGTGCTTGAGGATGCCACCGATGTACCAGCGGGCCGTCTGCGAGAGGTTGGCGTAGGTGCCTTCGCCGAAGAACAGGGGCTGACCGCCTTTCCAGAGGCTCTGGTGCACGTGCATGCCGGAGCCGTTGTCGTTGAAGACCGGCTTGGGCATGAAGGTGGCCGTCTTGCCGTACTTCTTGGCCACGTTGCGCACGACGTACTTGTACGTCATCACGTTGTCGGCGGCCTGGATCAGCTCAGCAAATTTCATGCCGAGTTCGTGCTGACCCGCGCCTGCCACCTCGTGGTGGTGCTTCTCGGTGGGAATGCCCAGCTGACCCATCAGCAGGAGCATCTCGGAGCGGATGTCCTGGGCGGTGTCGTTGGGAGCGACAGGGAAGTAGCCCTCCTTCTCCTGAATCTTGTAGGCGAGGTTGCCGCCTTCTTCGATCCGTCCGGTGTTCCAGCCCGCTTCGATCGTGTCGACGCTGTAGAAGGATCCCCCTTCAGCCGAGTTGTAGCGGACGTCGTCGAAGAGGAAGAACTCCGGCTCAGGACCGAAGAAGGCCATGTCGGCCAGGCCGGTGCTGGCCAGATGATTGAGTGCCCGCTGGGCCAGGGCACGGGGGCAGCGCTCGTAGGGCTGGCCGGTGCGTGGCTCCTGAATCGAGCAGATCATGCTCAGGGTTTTGTGCCGGTAGAAGGGGTCCACCCAAGCCGTGTTGGCGTCCGGCACCATGGCCATGTCGGAGGCCTGGATGCCTTTCCAGCCGCGGATGGATGAGCCGTCAAAAGCGAGGCCCTCAGTGAAGGATTCTTCCTCCAGCAGATCGGTGCACACCGTCAGGTGCTGCCACTTGCCGTGCAGATCGGTGAATTTGAGGTCGATCAGTTCGATGCCTTCGTCCTTGATCTGGCGCAGGACGTCCTGGGGGGATTTCGACATAAGAAGGGACTGCTCGACTGAATTGTGCAGTGATGTGACCGTATACAGCCACAAGACACCATTTTGTATCAAGGGGTACGTTTCGGCTGCTGGAAGGCGACTGCGTAACCGTTTCTGTCAACTTGGCTGAAATGCAGGCATGCCAAAGGATCTGCCCGCCTCAACGGTGTTAGCTTCCGCTGGGGATCCTCTGGAGATTCAGGGACATGCGCGATGCAATCAGCGGTCTGATCGGTCGTTACGACCAGCTGGGTCGCTATTTCGACCGCCCGGCGATCGACAGCATCAATGTGTATCTGGATGAATCCGCGCTGCGGATTCAGGCCGTAGAGCTGATCAACGGATCCTCGGCCGAGATTGTGCGTGAGGCCAGCCAGCGCCTGTTCCGGGATGAACCCGACCTTTTGCTGCCTGGCGGCAACGCCTACACCACCCGTCGGCTCGCCGCCTGCCTGCGGGATATGGATTATTTCCTGCGTTACGCCAGCTACGCCCTCGTGGCAGGTGACTCCACGATCCTCAATGAGCGTGTGCTGAACGGACTCGACGACACCTACAAGAGTCTCGGCGTTCCCACCGGCCCAACGGTCCGCAGCATCGTTTTGCTGGGAGAGGTTGTTTCCGAGATGCTTCTGGCCAACGGTGCTGCATCCGATCAGCTCGCCACCGTTCTTCAGCCGTTCGATCACCTGGCCAAGGGCCTGGGTGAAACCAATGTGCGCCAGCGCTGATCCAGCACGCTCAACGCAAGATCTGAACAGATTGCAATCAAGCCTCCCTTACCCCTTCCAAGGGGCGTGACTGCGTAGGCTCAACATTCGAACCAATAAACAGGGCTTTGGCGACGACGAACTCACTCCTCTCTGTTGACGATCGTCACCGCAAAGCCTTTGCACCGATCGGCACACCCGACCGCCTCCTGCTTGGACCAGGCCCCTCCAACGCCCATCCAACAGTTCTGAAGGCTCTGTCGCGAACCCCGATTGGTCACCTTGATCCTCTCTATGTGGATCTGATGGGCGAAGTGCAGGAACTGCTGCGTTACGCCTGGCAGACCGACAACCGCCTCACGCTTCCGATGAGCGGCACCGGCAGTGCTGCCATGGAGGCAACCATTGCCAACACCGTCGAGCCTGGAGACACCGTTTTGGTGGCGGTGAAGGGATACTTCGGCCTGCGACTGGCTGACATGGCCGGCCGCTATCGCGCTGAGGTGAAAACCATTGAAAAGCCCTGGGGTGAGTGGTTTTCCCTCGATGAGCTGGAAGCTGCACTGATTGAGCACAAGCCCGCCATCCTGGCGATGGTCCATGCAGAAACCTCAACGGGTGTCTGCCAACCCATGGAGGGCATCGGCGACCTCTGCCGGAAGCATGACTGCCTTCTGCTGCTCGACACCGTCACCTCTCTGGGGGGCGTTCCGCTATACATCGATGAGTGGAAAGTCGATCTCGCCTACAGCTGCAGCCAGAAGGGCCTGAGCTGCCCTCCCGGTCTCGGACCCTTCACCATGGGCCCTCGTGCTGAGGCCAAGATGACAGCCCGTCAAGGCAAGGTGCCCAACTGGTATCTGGACGTCTCCTTGCTGAACCAGTACTGGGGCAGCGACCGCGTCTATCACCACACCGCGCCGGTCAACATGAATTTCGGCATGCGTGAGGCCCTGCGTCTCCTGGCTGAAGAAGGTCTCGACCAGGCCTGGGCACGCCATCGCAGCAATGCGGAGATGCTCTGGAACGGGCTGGAAAGTCTCGGCCTTTCGATGCATGTGCCGGCCGAGCGCCGACTGCCCACCCTCACCACAGTTCGTATTCCTGAAGGTGTGGATGGCAAGGCCTTCAGTCAGCACCTGCTCAACAACCACGGCATTGAAGTTGGTGGTGGACTCGGCAGCCTGGCCGGCAAAATCTGGCGCATCGGCCTGATGGGGTACAACTCCACCCCTGAAAACGTGAACCGTCTGCTCAACCTGTTCGAGACAGAGCTGCCTCGCTTCAGCGGTTCCGTCGCCGCCGCCGCCTGAACCAGCGTTCCAGCTGCTCCCTCGCCTCGGGTTCACGCACGCCCTGAATCACGTTCATGTGGTGATGTGCACTGGCATGGGTGGAGAGGTCCAGGCTTCCCCCCAGGCCACCGCGCTTGGGATCTGACGCCGCAAAAATCACGGTTCCCATGCGGGCCTGCACCAAGGCCCCCGCACACATGGGGCAGGGTTCGAGGGTGACGATCAGGGTGCAGCTGTTGAATCTCCAGTCGTTCTGAACGATCGCTGCCTGTTGCAAGGCCACAAGTTCGGCATGCCCGAGGGGATCCCTGTCGTTCTGTCGCCTGTTCCGTCCATGGCCGATGGCCAGGCCCTGTGCATCCAGGATCACTGCGGCCACAGGAACTTCTCCTTCTGCTCCAGCCTCCTCCGCGCGCTGGAGCAGAACATCCATCCAGCGAGTGAACTCATCCCGCTGATCCACTGCTGTTCCACGTTGTCCTTTGAGCACCATCCCACGAGACGCGAAGATCGGTGCAGTTCACGGGTCTCCGTTGCAAGCCTGTTCCGAGTCTCAGCACCCACCGGATCGGCTTGCTCCGTTCGCCATCCCCTCGGCCGAAGACCCGGTGCTGAAGAACTTCCTGCATCGCAGTTCGGATCTGCTCTGCCGTTGGATCGGCTCCGCTGATCGATCAAGCCCGGTCCCCGTCATGCGGCCCTTGCCTGACGTGGCACCAGGGCTTGAAGGGGCCAGCGTTGAATCGCTGCTCAGTGATCTTCAGCAGGTGATGGATGGGGCGTATCAGCCGTCCCATCCCGGTGCCCTCGCCCATCTCGATCCGCCCCCGCTGACCGCGTCGATTGCGGCGGAATTGGTCTGTGCAGGTCTCAACAACAACCTCCTGGCCGAGGAGCTTTCGCCTGGTCTGACCGGCCTGGAACATGACCTCTGCCGCTGGTTCTGCCACAGGATTGGCTTGCCCGCCGGTTCCGGAGGGGTACTGGCCAGCGGCGGGACCCTGAGCAATCTCATGGCCCTGGTGGCCGCACGGGCGGCGTTGAAGGCCAGCCATCGGGATCCTGTGCTGCTTTGCAGCCAAGACGCTCACGTCTCGATCAACAAGGCGGCAAAGGTGATGGGGCTGGCGGATGATGCCCTTCAGACGCTGCCCGTGGCCGCGGATGGTGGCCTTTGCCTCGAGGCTTTGGCCAAGCGTTTGAGAGCTCTGCAAGCGGAGGGGCGACCTTGTCTGGCGGTGGTGGCCACGGCCGGCACCACGGTGCGTGGAGCCATTGATCCTCTCTCGGATCTAGCAACCCTCTGCCGTGATGCCGGAGTCTGGTTGCACGTTGATGCGGCCATCGGCGGTGTGTTCGCCCTCACGGCTCGCCATGCCTCTCTGATGGATGGCATGGAATCTGCCGATTCGATCACGCTGAATCCCCAGAAATTGCTGGGCATCACCAAGGCGTCATCCCTGCTGTTGCTTCGGGATCGAACCCATCTGCGTCAAGCCTTTTCAACAGGATTGCCCTACATGGAGGCGCCCAGGGGGATGGATCACGGCGGGGAGATCGGCTTGCAGGGCACCCGACCTGCGGAGATCCTCAAGCTTTGGCTGGGCCTACGCCAGTTGGGCGAGGCGGGCATCGAAGCAACGCTCAGCGGAGCTTTGCAACGGCGAACCGCCTTCGCAGCCCAATTGGACCCGGAGAAGTTCACGTTGCTGGCGGGTGACCTGCACCTGCTGGCCTTTCATCCCAAACATGGAGATGCTGCTGCAGCCGGCCGTTGGAGTGAAGACACCCGGCAAATGCTGCTGTCTCACGGCTACATGCTGTCGCGACCGTTCTACGGCGACCGTTTCTGCCTCAAGGCGGTTTTTGGAAACCCCCACACCACGGCTCAGCACCTCAGCGACCTGTCGGGACGACTAAATGAATCGCTGGCTCCAGCCTGATCGTTCACAATCGCCATCGTTCGAGACGCTTCGATGCCGGAACAGCAGCAGGGTTCACGCTGGGTTGCCATCGTCACCGGGGCGATCTCCGTGGCGATTGGTGTGCTCTATCTGCTTCTGATCACCGTTCTGGATGCCCGGGGGCCGATGCTTCCCCCTCCTGCTGAGGCCCTGGCCGGGGGGGAAGACGTCCCGCCGCCGACTGCTGAAGCGGTTCAACCACTTGCCGCATGGCACTGGCCAGAAAGCGCTGCAGTGAGAGTTCCCGCCGGTTGAGCTCAAAGGCCTGTTGAACCACGGTCTGCATGCCACCGTCACCCCAGTCCTGGTCCTGTTCGAAGTAGCGCATGAAACTGCTTCCGGCGATTCGGGTGAGCCATGCGGTCACCACCCCCTGGAGCACCTGCCCCAGCACCAGAGTGGGCAAGCTCAGGCTCAGGCTGGTGCCCAGCAAGCTCATGGCACCTTTGACGATGCCCAACTTGCCCAGGGTCTGTCCAAGGGACAGGGCCAGATCCTTGGCGCGATCACGGGACATCTCGACCCCATAGATCTTGGCCATCTCCAGGATCATCTGGGCATTCACCGCTGCGGTGCTCAACAGATCCACCCCGGGCAGCGGATTGGCAGCGACAATCCCCGCTCCCATCCAGCTGTAGCGGTCAATGCAGCGTTTGGCCTCCCGAGACCGCTGGTCGTTCAACAGGTCACGCCCGCGGCTGTCGAGGGATCGGCACTGCAGAAGGATGTTGTCGGCAATCAATTCCTCCCCCTCGGCGTGCAGCACAACGGCGAGGCGCTGCAGCAGATAGCTGACGTCAGGCAGCGGCTGCAGCGGGCGACGGCCGGGTTGAGGAATCGATTGAGGAGAGGCGCTGCAGGCCACCACATCAGCAGCGTTGAGCTGTCCCTGGCAACGGGAGCGAAGCACCTGCAGGAGCCTTTTCTCCTCGTCAACTCCGCGTAAATCCCGCTTGTTCAGCACCAGGAGCAGCCGCTTGCCGAGCCCGGCGAGCGAGGTCACGACGGCGTATTCCGAGGCTCTGAGGTCCCCATCCACCACCACGATCAACAGATCGGCACGAACCGCACGACGACGGGCTGTTTCCTCCCGGCTGAGTCCTTCGTCTCCGGCTTCCAGGATTCCTGGGGTGTCCACGAGCTGAAGACCACGCTCCAGGCCTTTCAAACGCAGCCGGTAGGCGCGGCTGGTTTTGGTCACGCCCATGGGCGCTCCCACATCGCCGACCATTTCATTGAGCAGGGCACGGATCAGCGATGTCTTGCCACTGGATCCAGTGCCGAACACCACAACCACCAGATCGCCTCGCTTCAGTTCCTCGGCGACCCGGTCGCGTTCGTTCTGAAGGCTGCGGCGACTGATGTCGTCCTGAATGCGTTCGATCAGACGATCCACATGGCCGAGGCTGGTGGTCGCGGCATCCCGCCGGTTCTGTGGAGCCGGGGTGGCTTGGCGTGGGTGTTGGCTTGGGCGTGATTTCAGACGTTTCCACATCGGCCAACCCACCTGCACTGCCAGGGTGGCCACCAGCGCGAACCCCAGCAGCAGCATCGGCGTGAGCAACCAGGGAGGCAGGAAGTAACTCAGATCCCACAGCAGGCTGCGGATGGTCTGAACGGCAGCGCCGATCAGCACGAGTGCCACAAAGGCAACGGAGAGACCGATCAGCAACCGGGTTTGGCGTTTCATGCCTGCGTCACACCAGCCTCAGGGCAAGTTTGGGTCAGCCACGGCTGTTGTCACGGAGGCTGTTGTCACGGAGGCTGCTGTCCCCCCGGCGGGTCCAGAGGTCGATGGCAAAGCAGAGCACGGCGAGATTGATGGCGACATCCGCCCCGTTGAAGATCGGGAAATCGATCGGTTCGAGGGCCAGAAAATCCACCACGTGGCCCAGACGCCAACGGTCGATCCCATTGCCCACGGTTCCGCCCAGAAGCGCTGCTGCGGCGAGGGCCTGCCAGAACGGCAGCACCCGTTCATGCCAGATCCAGAGGATCAGCCCGATGCCCACCCCCAAGCTGAGCAACCCAAGCAGGGCAGTGGAGCCCTGCAAAACACTGAAGGCCGCGCCGGTGTTGTGCACCAATTGCAGCGAGAGCAGATGTGGCAGCAGGGGTAGGGATTGACCCTCTCGCAAAGCGCTCGAGGCCGCCGCCTTGCTCAGCTGATCCACCACCACGATCACTAGGGCAATCAGCAGGGTTGAGCGACGTGGAAGTGGTCTCGTCATGGCTCGATGATCAGCAACCGGCGCAGCACAATTGAAAGGAATCCTGCACCGATGCAGAGCAGCATCTGAGCCGGTAGCGGACCGATTGAAAACTGCATCAGCAGCTCGGGAAAATCAAGGCTCCATCTCCCCAGCAGTGCCCCGAGGGCGAGATTCAGCACCCCGCAGATCTGGAGAACGAGCAGCCCTGCCAGGGCACAGAGCGACTGTCTGGGCAGGTCATCCATGCCGTCCTGCTGCGCCAGTCGACCGGTGAGCCAGGCTGCGGGCACGAAGCCCGCGAGATAGCCGAAACCCGGTTCAAGCACGTAGTTCAGCCCTCCACCGCCATGGAACACCGGCAAGCTGAACAATCCCAGGCTCAGATAGCCAACAGCGGCCATCACGCCGGCACGCGGGCCACTGACCATGGCGCAGAGAAGCAGCGCTGGCACCTGCCACGTGACCGGCAGGGGGAGAAGGATCGGCTCGGGTGCAGGCAGGAACAACGCGGCCTGCACAAGACCACCGATGAGGATGGCTAGCAGACCCGCCAGGGCACCACACCAGGAGGCGAGAGCCCTCACATCACTCATTCAACTCGGCCCATCCTGCTCGACAATGCAGATCCTGCCCAGTTCAGATGTCGGTATCCATTGGCGATCAGCTACGCCTGTCGCAGCAGCTTCCGTACCTCAAGTCGGCGGATCCGATGCCGATGCTGCGACCGCCGGATCTGGTGGCCGCCGGTGAAGTAGGCGAGGTGGTTGCACTTCATCCGATGGACACGGTTGCTGTGCGTTTTCGCCGGGGCACGTTTCTGATCCCCCTTGATCGGCTGGATCCGGTGGATGCCGCTGAGGTGGACTAAGCAGCGTCCCGCCGATCCCAGCGCCGTTCGAGCTGCTTCAGTGCAGCGGAGGTTCCGCACAGGCTGAGTCGTGGTTCCGCCAGCCAACGTTGGGCGGCATGGACCACATTCGTCGGTGTTAGTTCCGCAAGAGCCCGCACACAGCGTTGGTCATGATCGTCGGGGAGCCCTTGGGCCTTCAGCTGAACCCGTCGTTCTGCCCGTTGGGAGCAGGTCTGCAGGCCTTGGGCGAGCTGACCGATGTACTTGGCCCGTGCGAGCTCGAGTGCGGCCTCACTGAGGGGTTGCTCACTCAGCTCGTCCCAGATGTTCAGCAGCAAGTCCAGCGCGAGCTCTGAGCGCTCCTCCACGCTCGAGGCCATCAGCACAAAGGGCGCCGGTCCTGCCAGGGCAGGGAAGTGCGCGGCCACGTCGTAGGCCACGCCATGGTCTTCCCGCAGGCGCTGGAACAGCAGGCTCGACATGCCCACGCCCAGATGGCACTGCAACAGTCGCAACGCCAGTTCATCCGGGTGTCCATGCCCCAGCGTCGCCTGCCCAAGCATCAGAACCACCTGTTCGGTGTCCATTGCTTCGAGCTGGATCGTTTCGGATCCCACCGCTTCGGCGTAGGGACGGCGGCCTGAGCGATCGTTGCCGCTCCCTTCTGGCCAGTCGCGAAAGTCCTCCAGGGTGCCAATCGTGTCGATGATTTGCGGTGGGACGCTGCCCGCCAGGGCGAGAATGCTCGATGCCCTCGGTAGCCGCTCGGCCAGGGGGAGAAGTGCCTCCCGATCCAGATCATCCAGCTCTTCAGCGATGCCCATCGGGTCGTGGCCGTAGCCCCCGTTGCCATAGGTCAGCTGCCGCCATCCGGTCGTGGCGCAATGGAAGGGATCCTCCCGCTGCCGTTGCAAGGCCTGAATCGTGAGCGAACGTTCAAGGGCCACCTGGCCAGGCTCAAGCCGGGGGGAACGAACCATCTGGGCCAGCAGGGGCAGGAGCTGCTGCGCGTCTTCCACCGTGCAGCGCAGGCTCAGCACGAGCGCATCTTCCTGGGCATCGCAGCGCAGACCTGCTCCGCATCCCTCAACCAGGTCCGCCAGGTCAACGTGGTTGTGTCGTCCACAGCCGCGGCTGAGCAGAGATGCCAGCAGGTCATGGGCACCCCGTGTTCCTGCAGGGTCGTCGGCGCTGCCAAAAGGAAGCAGCAGTTTCGCGGCCAGAATCCCCGGGCTTGAGACCGGTTCGATCAGCAGTTCGGGGTTGCTCATCCGTGTTTCGTCTTGGCCTGGGCGGTCAGCACAAACGCCTGTTCGGGTTGAAGCCTTGGGAACAGGTCTGAGCGAAGCCGCTCGGACGTCCATGGCGGCAGGAAAGCAAGGGGATGGAGCAGATCCTGCTGCCGGTCCCAGAGGGTCTGGCTGGCGCTGAGCCCAGACACCTGGCCCGTCGATTCCAAGGCATAGCGCAGTCCGTTGCTCACCAACTGCTGGCCCCGTTTCAGCTCCTGATCGCTGACGAGCTCTTCCGCCATGGCGCGCAGCTGCCGGTTCACCTCATCTTCCACGGCCTTCAGATGCTCGTCCGGACAGATCACCTCCAGCGTGATCAGGCTTCCCTGCTCCAGAACCGAGAGGTCCATCGACACGCTTTCAACGATCTGCAGTTCCTCCCTTAAGCGGTTCACGAGACGGCTGCGTCGTCCTTCCCCCAGCAGGGTTGTGGCGAGATCAGCGGCCATTACCCCTGTTTGATCCTGGGCCCGTGGAGCTTCCCAGAGCATCAGCAGTCGGGCGGATTCGAGCCGGTCCACAACAACGCTCTCGCGTCCAGGACGCACGCTCAGGGGCGATGACGGTGATGAGGGCTCAGGCGCATCCAGGAGGTCCGCTAGAGCCGAGGAACCCAGGGCACTGCGCAGCTCCGCTGACGAAGGCCCGGCCATCGCCAGGCAGCAGTTGGAACCGCGGTACTGCCGCTGATGAAACGCCCGCATGGCCTCGGGCCGCATGGCCTCCAGGCTGCGGGGGGTACCCAGGATGGGGCGGCCGTAGGGGTGCTGGTCACAGCCTTTGCTCAACAGCAGTTGCAGCACCTGCTCGTTGGGTTGATCGGCGTATTGAGCAATCTCTTCCAGCACCACCCCCCGTTCCGTGTTGAACCCCTCAGGCTCGAGGCTTGGCTGCAACACCAGTTCCAACAACAGATCCAACGCTTCGCGGGCTCGATCCGGGGGTGTCAGCACGTGGAAGTGAACGTCATCAAAGCCTGTGGCGGCATTGCTGCTGCCCCCCAGAGCCTCGATGGCTTCATCGAATGCCCCTGCGGCCAGTTGCTCACTTCCCTTGAACACCATGTGCTCCAGGAAATGGGCCATGCCCTCTTCCCCTGGCTGCTCACTGGCACTGCCGGCACGGCACCAGAGATCGAGACAGGTCAGGGGTGCATCCGGCATGTCCGCCGTCACGCAGCGCACTCCGTTGGGGAGGGTCCAATGGTCCAGTGGGGGACCGGAGAACGGAAGGTTCAGAACTGCGTGGCAAAGTTCCATTCTGTGCCTGCCCCTTCGATGCAGCCCATGCCGCTGGCGCCACCGCCAGGACAGCATCCCCTCGTGCAGGCCTTGGCGGCGTCGATCCGTAGTGCCTGGGCAGGATTGCCCGGATTGGAGATCCTCCCCTGCGATGAGGATTTGCGCTTCATCCAGGGACAACTCGATGGCGAGGGCCTATCGATCGGGAACGAGCTTTTTCGCTGTATCGGCCTTCGCAAACTTCATTTGGAGGTTGCGCGACTCGGCAACGGCCTGCAGATCCTCCATAGCGTCTGGTTCCCCGATCCCCACTACGACTTGCCGATCTTCGGGGCCGACATCGTGGCTGGCCCGGCAGGCATCTCCGCCGCGATCGTCGATTTGTCCCCCACCTCCGATGCCTTGCCGGAGCAGCTGATCCAGCGGCTTGAGGCCAGGCCATGGCCGGCGTTCCGTCAGGTTCGGGAGCTGCCGGCCTGGGGATCAGCCATCTTCTCGAACAAGGTGTGCTTCATCCGCCCCGATGGTGCTGACGAGGAAGCAGCCTTTCAGGAACTGGTGAGCCACTACCTGCAGGTGATGGCCACCAGCGTGATCGAGGCGACTCCCGAACCGTCCACGGCTCTCACTACAGTCCGCCGGTACGAGGGTCAGTTGAACTATTGCCTTCAGCAGAAACGCAACGACAAGACCCGCCGCGTGCTCGAGAAGGCCTTCGATTCAGCCTGGGCCGATCGCTACATCGACATGCTTCTTTTCGACAACCCTCCGGAACTCTGATGACCCCCAAGCGCTGGTCTGTTCTGGCTGGAAGTTTGGTCATTGCGGTCATCGGCGGCTGGTTGCTGCGGCCGACGCCCGAACCCAAGCCGGTTGAACCGACGCCTGCACCCACGGTCCGTCCCGAAGCGGTCGCGGCCCTGGGGCAGCTGGAGCCCGCCGGGGACATCCGCAATCTGGCGGCTCCCAATGCGGGGATGGCGGGGACACCCCGGGTGGCAGCCCTCAATGTGAATGAGGGTGATCTGATCAAGACCGGCCAGGTGTTGGCGTCCTTCGATCACCGGGATGGACTGCTCGCTGATCTGGAGCGCGTCGATGCGCAGCTGCGCAGCCTCGATAAGGAGATACAGCTTCAGGACCTTGAGGTAGAGCGCTTCAGCAGAGCCGCCGATTGGGGTGCGGCCGAATTGACTCTGGTGGACAACAAGCGTGAAGAGCTGGTTCGTCTTCAGGGACAGCGGGATCAGGCCCTGGCGGAGCGCAAAGGGCTTCAGGCCGACCTCGTGCTCAGTCAGCTGATCTCGCCCCTTGATGGTGTTGTGCTCAAGCTGCATGCCCGTGCAGGCGAGCGCCCTGGTGCAGAGGGGGTGATGGATGTGGGGGCCAATCAGGCGATGCAGGCCAGCATCGAGGTCTACGAATCCGACATCTCCTTGATCCGCCTCGACCAGTCCGTGCGCCTCATCAGCGAGAACGGTGGTTTCCGAGGTGAACTCGTCGGGCGCGTCCTGCGCATTAGCCCGCAGGTGGAACAACGGTCTGTTCTCTCCACCGATCCCACCGGCGATGCCGACGCCCGCGTTGTGATGGTTGATGTGGTGCTGAACCCTGAAGATGCCGCCAAGGTCAGTCGTCTGGCGGGTTTGAAGGTGATCGCCCGCTTCGATCCATGAACCGGTTCTGGCGGGGGCGTCGGATTCCCCTCTCCTGGCTGTTGCTGACGCGCCAGCCCGTTCGCTTGCTGGTGGCGCTTGCTGGCATCAGTTTCGCGGGAATTCTGATGTTCATGCAGCTTGGATTCCGTGATGGCCTCTTTGATGCCAGCGTCACAGCGCACCGGCTGTTCGATGCTGATGTTGTTCTGATCAGTCCCCGCTCCGCCAGCTCCGTGAGCATGGAGGCCTTTCCAAGGCGGCGGCTGGTTCAGACCCTGGCTGATCCAGACGTCGATGGGGTGACCCCGGTGCATTGGGGGCTGATGCTGTGGCGGAACCCGGAAACGCGGCGCAACCGGTCGATCCTGGCCTTGGGTTTCAATCCCGACGACCCCTTTTTTGTCGATCCCTCCCTGGCTGAGAAAACTGACGCTCTCAAGCAGAAGGGGCGGATCCTCTTCGATCAGCTGTCACGTCCTGAATTCGGACCCATTGCCGATTGGTATCGCGATGGCCGTGTGGTGGAAACCGAGATCGCTGGCAACCGCGTCCGGGTGGCGGGTCTGGTGAGCCTGGGCACCAGCTTCGGTGCCGACGGCAACCTGCTCACGAGCACGGAGACGTTCCTCGATCTGATGCCTCAGAAGCCGCCTGGGGCGATCGAAGTGGGTCTGGTGCGGTTGAAGCCCGGCGCGGATCCTGAGCAGGTGGTGTCCCGATTGAGACAGCGACTGCCCAAGGATGTTTCGGTGCTGACCAAGCAGGGCTTCATCGATTTCGAGCAGAACTATTGGAAGAGCAGCACCTCCATCGGTTTCATCTTCACGCTCGGCGCCGCCATGGGCTTCGTGGTGGGCTGCGTGATCGTTTATCAGGTGCTGTACACCGATGTGAGTGATCACCTGCCGGAGTACGCCACTTTGATGGCCATGGGCTATCGCCTCAGCCATCTGTTGGGAGTGGTGGTTCGTGAGGGCTTCTATCTGGCGGCGATGGGGTACGTCCCCGCCTACATGGCCGGTCAGGGGCTGTATTGGTTCGTTCGTGACGCCACCAAGCTGCCCGTCGGCATGGATCTGTCCCGGGCGTTGACCGTTCTGGTGATGATCCTGGTGATGTGCATGTTGTCGTCGTTCCTGGCCATGCGTCGTCTCATCGATGCAGACCCTGCGGAGATCTTCTGATGGCAGCTGTTGTTGTCGACAACCTCTCCCACGCTTTCGGCCAAGAGGAGATGCGCCGCGCGGTTCTTCAGAACATCAGCTTCAGCATCGAGCCGGGCGAAGTGGTGTTGCTGACCGGTCCTTCGGGCTGTGGCAAGACGACACTGCTCACCTTGATCGGCGCCTTGCGGACGGTTCAGCAGGGTGAGGTGTCGGTGCTTGGTGAGTCCCTGCATGGTGCAGGCCGTCGGCGCCGCCAGCAGGTGCGCCGGCGCATTGGAATGATTTTTCAGGGGCACAACCTTCTGCGCTGCCTCACGGCTGAACAGAACGTGCAGATGGGAGCCGATCTTCTGCCTGATCTCAGTTACAGGGCGCGCCGGGATGAGGCTCGTCAGTGGCTCCGTGCCGTTGGCCTGGAGGACCACATGGCCAAAGTCCCCCATGACTTGTCCGGTGGACAGAAGCAGCGGGTCGCCATTGCCCGTGCCCTTGCCGCAAACCCCCGCCTTCTCCTGGCTGACGAACCCACCGCTGCCCTGGACAGCCGTACGGGCCGGGAGGTGGTGGAGCTGCTTCGCCGACTCGCCCGTGAACAATCCTGCGCGGTGCTGATGGTGACCCATGACCCGCGCATCGTTGATGTGGCCGATCGCCTGCTTCAGATGGAGGACGGGCGATTAAAGAATGCTGTTTAGTACGATGAAAGTTGACATCAGAGCCCGCAGTTCCGCATGGCCAAGCGCAGAAACCTGAAGAAAGAAAAGCAGGAGCGGAACCGCGCCTACGCCCGCAAGTTCAAGAAGCGCAAGATGCGGAACGATGGCCGCGGTGAAGGCGCTGGCAACGGTGTGACCGGAACCGCCAACAACGGTGGTGCCGCCGACTGATCAACGGATCAGACCATGCATCAAAAAGGGGGCCTGCGGGCCCCTTTTTTGTTGTTCGTAGGGTGGGTGACCATTTGCATCGGCTGTCGCGATGTTCGTCAGCGTCGTTATTCCGACCTACAACCGACGCCCGATCCTCGAGAAATGCCTCTCGGCACTGGAAGACCAGCAGCTTGCTGGAGCTCTTCAGGACTACGAGGTTGTTGTGGTTGACGACGGTTCCACTGATGGAACGCCGTCATGGCTGATCGAGCAGTCCCAGCGTTTTCCCCATGTGCGCCTGATCGAGCAGGAGCACGGTGGTCCTGCCGAGGGCCGGAACCGCGGTGTGGATCACGCCCGTGGCGATGTGATCGTCTTCATCGACAGCGATCTGGTGGTCACAGAAACCTTTCTGGCCACCCATGCACGGGCGTTGCAGCAGTACTGGCAACGGCGCGGTGATCGGCTCTGTTTCACCTATGGCGCTGTCATCAACACCGCCAACTTCGAAGCACCCTGCTCGGAGCGCCACAAATTACGAGACTTGTCCTGGGCTTATTTCGCTACCGGCAATGTGGCCATCGATCGGCAGGTGCTGGAGCGCTCAGGCCTGTTTGACACCGGTTTCCGCCTCTACGGCTGGGAGGACCTGGAACTGGGTGAGCGTTTGCGGCGGATGGGGGTTCAGTTGGTGAAGTGCCCGGACGCTGTCGGCTATCACTGGCACCCCGCCCTGAGTCTCGACCAGATCCCCCGACTTGTGGAAGTGGAGGGTGAACGGGCCCGTATGGGGCTTGTTTTTTTCCGCAAACATCCCACCAGGCGGGTGCGGTTGATCATCCAGTTCACCTGGTTCCATCGCATCCTTTGGGAACTGCTCACCCTCGGTGGGCTGATCAATCCCTCCAGCCTTCGCCCGCTGCTCCGTTGGCTGATCCGGCATGGCTATCCCGGAACGGCGATGGAGTTGCTTCGTTTGCCCCTCAATCGCATCGGTGTGCGTGCCCTGTTCCGTGAAGCCAGAGCGGCAGGGCTTCGCTGATCAACGTTTTGATACCTTCTATAGGTCCTTTCACTCCGCACACCTGCCCGTTTCGGGTGCACCGTGAGACCAGCTCCTGCTGGTTGTTCAGGTCCCTGGCAGGTGGAGGCGAACCCGAAACCCTTAAACCATGGCTGTCGTCACCCTCGCTGAAATGATGGAGGCTGGTGCCCACTTTGGGCACCAGACCCGTCGTTGGAACCCCAAGATGTCGCGCTACATCTATTGCGCGCGCAACGGCGTTCACATCATCGACCTCGTGCAGACCGCCGTCTGCATGAACAACGCCTACAAGTGGACCCGTTCTGCGGCACGCAGCGGCAAGCGTTTCCTCTTCGTTGGCACCAAGAAGCAAGCCTCTGAAGTTGTGGCGCTGGAAGCCGCCCGCTGCGGAGCCTCCTACGTAAACCAGCGCTGGTTGGGCGGCATGCTCACCAACTGGACCACCATGAAGGCCCGGATCGACCGTCTCAAGGATCTGGAGCGGATGGAGTCCAGCGGCGCCATCGCCATGCGCCCTAAGAAGGAAGGTGCGGTGCTGCGTCGCGAACTCGAGCGTCTTCAGAAGTATCTGGGTGGCCTCAAGAACATGCGTCGCCTTCCCGATGTTGTGGTCCTGGTGGACCAGCGTCGTGAGTCGAATGCGGTGCTTGAAGCCCGCAAGCTCGACATCCCCCTGGTTTCCATGTTGGACACCAACTGTGATCCGGACCTCTGTGAGGTGCCGATTCCCTGCAACGACGACGCCGTTCGTTCTGTGCAACTGATCCTGGGCCGTCTGGCCGATGCGATCAATGAGGGCCGCCACGGTTCCAACGATCAGCGTGGTGGCGACAGCGAAGGCTGATCTCCTCTCACCGCTAAGTTCACGCCGCTGATTCCAATCAGGGAATCGGCGGCGAATCAATTTCCCTTCTCACTGCTCCGACCGATGGCTGCTGCCGTATCCGCCAAGCTTGTCAAAGAACTGCGCGACAAGACCGGCGCGGGGATGATGGATTGCAAAAAGGCCCTGGCCGCCACGGAAGGCGATGCCAACAAGGCCGTTGAGTGGCTTCGCCAGAAAGGCATCGCCAGCGCTGAAAAGAAATCCGGCCGCACCGCCGCCGAGGGTGCCATCGGCAGCTACATCCACACCGGTGCCCGCGTGGGTGTGCTGGTTGAGGTGAACTGCGAAACCGACTTCGTGGCCCGGGGCGACATGTTCCAGTCGCTGCTGCGTGATGTCTCCATGCAGGTGGCGGCATGCCCCAACGTTGAGTACGTCACCACCGACGAGATTCCCGACGAGATTCGTGAGCGGGAAAAGGCGATCGAGATGGGTCGTGACGATCTCGAGGGCAAGCCTGAGCAGATGAAGGAAAAGATCGTTGAGGGCCGCATCGGCAAGCGCCTCAAGGAACTCGCCCTCATGGAGCAGCCCTTCATCAAGGACAGCTCCATCACCGTTGCTGACCTCGTCAAGCAAACCGCTGGCAAGATCGGCGAGAACGTGAAAGTTCGTCGCTTCACCCGTTACACCCTGGGCGAAGGCATCGAGGTGGAAGAGAACGATTTCGCTGCTGAAGTGGCGTCCATGCAGAACGCCGGCTGATTCCCTTGTCCGACCCGGACGTCAGGCCTGCTTACGACCCGTCAGAACAGCTGGCACGTCTTCAACGGTTGTGCCGGCTGCGGGCTATCGCCCTGTACAGGGAGCAGGCTCTATATCTCCAGGTGCTGCGGGAACTGCTCGAAGGAGCCACCCGTCAGGCCCTGTTCAATCTTCTCGGTGAGGTTGATCCCTCCCGTTTTGGTCGGCTGCCGGAGTCGACCCGTCAGAATTTCCATGCAGCGGTCACAGACCTGATCGACCGCTGCAGCGTTCTGCTCACAGTTGAGCAGCTGATGCAGCTGGTGCGGCAGATGCAGCAGGAGCAACGGCGCCAGCAGGCCCATGCCAGCAGAAGCATGCTGCAGAAGCTCAGTCGCCAGTCCCAGGAGAGTGCGCCTGAACCCGAGCCACCCACGTCTGAGCTCCCACGGGAAGAACCGAGCGGATCCATTCAGTTGAGCTTGGCTTCACCGCTTGAATCCCCTCCGAGGACGGCTTCCCCGGATCCCGTTAAAGAACCGGTCCCTGAACCCGCAGACAACAAAGCTTCGGGTGATTTGGATGTGCTCCGCTCACTGTTCGAGCTGGCCGGTGATGCGATGCAACAGGCCCAACAGCCCCTTGATCCCGGTGCTGTTCTTGATTCATCGGTGGACAGCAACGACCACTTTCTTCCGAATGAACCGGATGCGCTGTTGCACTGGATCCAGGCCATGGATCAGGCGCTTGAGCGACGCCTTCGCAACCTGTCCCATGCGGTGAATGTGCAGATGCTGCGGTCAGGACTGGCCCAGACCCTCCTTCCCATCAGCCTTCTGGATGCTGTCCTGAAGGGGCAGGTCGAAACGCAGCCAACCGCCACGAACGTGCTTCGCCTGCGCCTCCCTCTGGCTGTCGGTGAGCTCGACCAGGGCATGGACGTGCTCTGCGTGCTGTTACGCAGCAACGATCTGGAGTTCGACAGCCCACGTCTGCGTCAGTGCCGCAAACGATTGCGCGCTCACCACCATGCTCTGCTCACAATGGTGCGGCAGCAGCGTCATTGGCAGCGTCGCTCCCTGGATCGTGAGGCCCGGACCCATTGGCAGACCCCATCGGATTCAACGCAGCAGCTGAGCGGGGACTGACCAGCGAGCAGCTGTCGCTGCTCCTCACCTGGATGCTTCCCCTTCAGCGCTCGCTGGGGTTGGAGGCTGACCGTGGTTTTCAGAATCTGCAGGGTCGCCAGCAGCGCTTTCACGCGTTTCTGCAGCAGCAACTCGCAGCGCCTCCGGCCGTTCCCTTCCCCCAGGGGGTCAGTGAACGCATGTCCAAGCTCAGCTCTGGCTTTGCCGACTATCCGGAGCTCGCTGATCCGGCCCGCCGTCGCTTGGTCACCGATGCCCGTCAGTGGCTGCATGAGCTGCGCCATCGCCTGGAACCCTCGGCTCCCATGGCACCGCCACGCCTCAAGGTTCAGGTGTCGCCCCAGCAGCGTGCCAGCTCACCACTGCAGCTCGATAGTTCCATCACCCAGATCCGTGGTGTGGGTCCGAAATTCGCGGCACGGCTGGCTTCGATCGGCCTGCTTCTGGTGCGTGACCTGCTCCGCTATTACCCCCGTGATCATGTCGATTACTCCGCGATGCGCCGCATTGAGGCGCTGGTGTCGGGGGAAACAGCCACGATCGTCGCCACGATTCGCCGGTGCAACGGATTCGTCAGCCCGAGGAACACCAACCTCGCCATCATCGAGCTCCAGCTGCAGGATCCGACGGGGCGCCTGAAGGTGAGCCGTTTCCTGGCGGGCAAACGCTTCAGTTCGCCGGCCTACCTCAAAGGCCAGCAGCGCCTCTACCCAGTTGGTGCCACCGTGGCCGTCAGTGGTCTGGTGAAAGACGGCCCCTACGGCATCACCTTTCAGGATCCGTTGATCGAGGTGCTGGACAGCCCCTCGTCTCCGGTGAAATCCCCCAGCATCGGCCGGCTTCTCCCGGTGTATCCCCTCACCGAAGGGGTTGGCGCGGATCGGTTCCGCAGCCTGATCGATCAGGTCCTGCCCCTCGCCGCATCGTGGCCTGATCCTCTCCCCGCCGTGATGCAGCGGCAATTCCAGCTGCCGGCACTGTCTGAGGCCCTGCAGGCCCTGCATGCGCCTAAGGACCGCGAGAGCCTCGATCGGGGACGGCGCCGGCTGGTGTTCGATGAGTTTCTGCTCCTGCAGCTCGGTCTGTTGCGCCGACGCCAGGCGCTGCGCTCTCGGACGGGCCCGGACCTGGATCTCCAATCCAGTGCCAATGGGCTTGTGGGGGAGTTCATGGATCTTTTGCCCTTCCGCTTCACCGCAGCCCAACAACGGGTGTTTCAGGAGATCGAAGCCGATCTGGCTCGCAGCGAACCCATGGCCCGTCTGGTGCAGGGGGACGTGGGTTCTGGCAAAACGGTGGTTGCCATTGCGGCGTTGCTCAGCACCATTGCCTCGGGCTGGCAGGGGGCCCTGATGGCCCCCACGGAGGTGTTGGCCGAGCAGCATTACCGCAACCTCTGTCAGTGGCTGCCGCAGCTCCATGTGAGCGTCGCCTTGCTGACGGGATCCACGCCGCGGCCCCGCCGTCGGGAGCTGCTGGATGACCTGGCCAACGGGTCGCTAAAGGTGCTGGTGGGCACCCATGCCTTGCTCGAGGATCCAGTTGTGTTCAACCGCCTGGGGCTGGTGGTGGTGGATGAACAGCACCGTTTCGGTGTGCATCAACGGGATCGCCTGCTCAACAAGGGCTTGCAGCCCCATCTGCTCACCATGACGGCAACACCGATCCCTCGGACCCTGGCGCTCTCGATGCATGGGGATCTCGATGTCAGCCAGATCGATGAGTTGCCGCCAGGGCGAACACCGATTCGTACCCGCATGCTCACGGCTGCGAAGCGGGAGAAGGCCTATGAGTTGATCCGCGAGGAGGTGCAGCTGGGCCAGCGGGCCTATGTCGTTCTGCCTCTGGTGGACGAGTCGGAAAAGCTCGAGCTTCGTTCAGCTGTTGAGGTTCACGCTGAATTGGCCTCGGAGGTTTTTCCTGATCTGGCCGTCGGTCTGTTGCACGGGCGTCTCTCCAGTGCCGACAAGCAGGCCGTGCTGACCGATTTCGCTGCGGGCAAGACCCAGGTTCTGGTGTCCACCACGGTGGTGGAAGTGGGGGTGGATGTGCCCGAAGCCAGCGTGATGGTGATCGACCATGCCGAGCGCTTTGGTCTGGCGCAGCTGCATCAGTTGCGGGGGCGCGTCGGCCGTGGTGCGGCTGCCTCCCATTGCCTGTTGATCAACGGCAGCTCCAACCCCCTGGCCCGCCAGCGTCTCGATGTGCTGGTGCGCTCCACCGATGGTTTCGAGATCGCCGAGATGGATCTGCGCCTGCGCGGACCTGGACAGGTGCTGGGGACCCGTCAGTCGGGCCTGCCAGATCTTGCTCTGGCCAGCCTCGCCGATGATGGTGCTGTTCTGGAGGATGCACGAACAGCCGCCCAGGAGCTGTTGAAGACCGATCCTGAGCTCGAGCAGAACCCTTTGCTGCGCGAGACCCTGGAGGCCCAGCAGCGTCGCCTCAGCGGCGGCACCCCCTTGAACTAATTTCATCTGTTGCCGCCTCGATGCGTCCCTGGAGCCCGATTCCCATCGAAGAGTGCGGCGAGCCTTTGCAAGCGCTGCCTCCAGCTTTGTTGCGGATTGAGCCTCATCCGTACATGGCGCTTGGGGCGCCCTATGGAGCATCGGGGAATCCCTTCCAATTGCGCCTGGGGGTCGTTCAGCGCCTGCTTGACGCCCAGCAGCAGCTCGTTGAGCACGATCCCGGTTTGCGCCTGAGCATTTTTGACGCCTGGCGGCCGATCGCCGTGCAGGCCTTCATGGTGGATCACAGCATTGCCGAACTCTGCCGTGAACGCGGTGTTGAAGTGCGCTCGGGGGACGCCTTCGATCAGGTGGTCGCTGATGTGGGGCGGTTCTGGGCAGCCCCCAGTCGGGATCCTGCGACCCCGCCTCCCCACAGCACCGGTGCGGCTGTTGATCTCACCCTCAGCAGCAGTGATGGAACGCCTTTGGCCATGGGGGGAGAGATTGATGCCATTGGTGCGGTGTCTGAACCGCAGCACTACGCCGGTCGGGAAGATTCCGATGCTCAGCGCTGGCATCAACGCCGGCAGTTGCTGGCTGACGTGATGGAAGCGTCCGGCTTCGCCCAGCATCCGAACGAGTGGTGGCACTACTCGTTCGGAGATCAGCTCTGGGCCTGGCGAAGGGGTGCCGCTGTGGCGATCTACGCCGAGGCCGTCAACAGCGCGCTCACTTCCTGATCACCCAGCTTCTCGATGTGGTCTCCGAAACTGCGACGTCCACCCGCGGCTTTCCAGCTGATCAGGAGCGGTTCAAGGGTTTTTTCCAGATCATCCAGGGGAAGTTTTTCCATGTAAGGGCGCGCCAGACGCTGGAGATTGGGGGTGCCGCCGAGCCAGAGCTGGTACTGGTTGACTCCGTTGCCCACCAAGCCCAGCTCGGCCATGTATGGGCGGGCGCAGCCGTTGGGGCAGCCGGTCATCCTCACCAGCAGGGACTTCTCAATCTCAAGCCGCCGCAGTTGGGCATCGAGGCGATCGAGAACATCTGGAAGGATGCGCTCTGACTCGGTGATGGCGAGCCCGCAGGTGGGTAGAGCTGGGCAGGCGATTGCATGCCTGGCCAGAGGGGCTGGTGCTTCAGGCACCTCAAATCCGAGAGCTTCCAGCTGGGTGCGGATGCTGGCCCGCTGGGAGGTGCCGATGTTGCACAGCAGCAGGTCTTGATTGGCGGTGAGGCGAATCTCCAGCTGATACGTCTTCACGAGCTGCCTGAGGCCTGCCTTGAGATCTCCATTCAGGCGACCGCAGAGCAGGGGCAGCCCGACGAACCACATCCCTGCCTTCTGGCGATGCCAGCCGAGGTAGTCCAAAAGTTTGGCCTTGGGCTCATTGCGCAGCCCCTTGAGGTTTCCTTTGAAATACGTCGCGCACAGGGTGTCGCGGAACCATTGGATTCCCTTGTCGTGCAGCAAATACTTCATGCGGGCGTGCTTGCGCACCTCCCGATCACCGTGATCCCGTTGCAGCGCCAGGATCGCCTGAACCACATCCAGAACGTCGGCAGCATCGACGTAACCCAGGGGGTCCGCCGTGCGGGCGAAGGTCTCCTCCTTGTTGTGGGTGCGGCCCATGCCACCGCCCACGTAGACGTTGCAGCCCCGCAGATCGCCGGAGGGGTCGGTGAAGGCCACCAGGCCGATGTCCTGGGTGAGCAGGTCAACAGAGTTGTCCCCCGGCACGGTGACGGCCACCTTGAATTTCCGGGGTAGATAGGTGTCTCCGTAGAGAGGTTCCTCAGTGCTGCCCGAAAAAACGCCGCCTTCGCTCTGGCGCTTTCTGGCCTTCTGAACGGCTCGGCTGGGCTTGAAGCGATAACTCAGGTCACCATCCACCCAGAGGTCCAGATAGGCCCCCTCGGCTGCTTCGGGGCTGAGCAGATCAGCAATTTCATCAGCCAGGCGCCGTGCCACGGGATAGCCGCCTTTCTCAAAAGGAGCTGGTGGTGCCATCACATTGCGGTTGATGTCCCCGCAGGCCGCCAAGGTAGAGCCCATGTTGCGAACGATGGTGCCGATCACCTCTTTCAGGTCGGCTTTGGCGATGCCGTGCATCTGGAAGGCCTGACGGGTGGTGGCCCGCAGGGTTCCGTCCCCAAGGCGGTTGGAGAGGTCATCGAGTGCGAGGAACAGTCGGGCAGGGATGCGTCCACCCGGACTGCGCAGCCGCAGCATCATCTGCCAGCTGCGGACCTTGTCGGTCTTGCGCAGTTCGCGGTGGTGCTGTTGGTAGCTGCCGTGAAACTTCAGCAGTTGAACGGCATCTTCCGTGAAGCGAACATCGTCGTTGCTGAGCTCGTACAACAACGGGTCGCGTAGATGGTCGCTGTCCAGCTTGCGCTGCTCCGCCTTGGACAGCGATTGAGTTCCTGTTTCCGCCACTGCCAAGGAGCCTTCCCCCACCCCGAAAAGGATTTCTTGATTTGAACGTAGCGAAACGGCTTCCAATACAGTCGATTCCGGCTCTGACCTTGGCGTGACGGCAACCTTTCTTCTGGAAATCGGCACCGAGGAGCTTCCTGCCGATTTCGTCAGGCAAGCGCTTGACCAGCTGCAGCAACGGGTGAGCCGTGATCTGCGTGAGGCAAGGCTTGGCCATGGAGCGGTGTCGGTGTTCGGCACCCCCCGGCGTCTGGTGGTCTCCGTTGCTGATCTGGAGGACCGCCAACCCGATCTTGAGGAAGACCGTAAGGGCCCTCCCGTGGCTCAGGCCTTCAAGGACGGCATCCCAGGGCCAGCGGCGATCGGTTTCGCCAAGCGCTGCGGGGTTGATCCCTCAGCTCTTGAGCAGCGTGACACTCCCAAGGGGCCTTGTGTCTTCGCAACCGTGCTCACCCCCGGTCAAGCCTGCGTTGAACTGCTCCAGGGGCTGATTCCCCAATGGATTGATGCGTTGCAGGGGCGGCGGTTCATGCGCTGGGGCACCGGAGCCCAGCGCTTCAGCCGCCCCATTCGCTGGCTGCTGGCGCTGAAGGGTTCAGAGGTGATCCCGGTGGTGTTGGGCGGCGCTGACCCTGAGGTCCGCAGCGATCGTTTCAGCCGTGCCCACCGTCTCCATGGTGACGAGCCCCTCTCCATCGCATCAGCGGAGCAGTTTGGAGAGACCCTTGCCGCCGCTGGAGTTGTTGTCGATCGTGCGGAGCGGGCCAAACGAATTCGCACCAGCCTGGACCAGTCGGCACAGGCCGCCAACGGAACTCCCGACTGTCCGGAGTCGCTGTTTGAGGAACTGGTGGACCTGGTTGAAGACCCCAGGATTCTCGAGGGAACCATTGCTGAGCGGTTCCTCCAGCTTCCTCCGGAGGTGATCAGCACGGTGATGCAGGCCCACCAGCGTTATGTGCCGCTGCAGGTGCCTGGTCTGGAGGCTGATCCGCTCCGACTCACCGCTGAGGCTGTGCTTCGGCCCCAGTTCCTTCTGGTGGGCAATGGCCTGGCCCCGGCGTCGTCCTTGATTGTTCGCGGCAATGAACGCGTGCTTGGAGCTCGCCTGGCGGATGCCGAATTTTTCCTCGATGTTGACCGGCGTCAGTCCAGCGAATCCCGGCGTGAAGCCCTCGACCGTGTCACCTTCGCCGAAGGCCTGGGAAGTCTTCTGGACCGCTCCGAGCGAATCGAGCGGCTCACGGGCCTGCTGTTGAAGCAACTCGGTCTGGATCAGAGTGTGGTGGATGCGGCCCAGCGTGCCGCTCATTTCTGCAAGAACGATCTGGTCAGCCAGATGGTGGGTGAGTTCCCTGAACTTCAGGGTCTGATGGGGGGCAAATACCTCCTGGAGGAGGGAGAACCCCGCAATGTTGCTCTCGCTGTGGTGGAGCACTATCTGCCCCGGGGAGCCGGTGATGCTCTGCCCGCAACCCCCGCGGGAGCCGTTGTGGCCTTGGCGGAACGGCTCGAGCTGCTGCTCAGCATCTTTGCCAAGGGAGAGCGACCAACCGGATCCTCCGACCCCTATGCCCTGCGGCGGGCCGGCAATGGTGTTGTGCAGATTCTCTGGTGCATGGCCTGGCGCCTAGACCTCATGGCCTTCCTCAGCAACGCCGTGGAGGAGTGGGCTGCTCTGTTCCCGGCCTTTGCGGTGGATTCCAGCCAACTGCATAACGACCTCTGTCAGCTGATGCGGCAGCGGATCGTGTCTCAACTGGAAGACGACGGCTTTGCGCCTGATCTGGTGCAGGCTGTGGCTGGTGATGCCGTCTCCAGCCAGCGTCTGCTCAGTGATCCCCTGGATGTCAAGCAGCGGATTCAACTGTTGCGTGACCTTCGGGACAGTGGTCAGCTGGATGCCGTCCAGGCGGTGGTGCAGCGGGCAGCGAAGCTTGCCGAGAAAGGTGATCTGGCACGCGATCAGCTTGTGGCCGGCGAAGTGGTTGAGGCCGAACGGTTCGAGTCCGCCAGTGAGAAGGATCTGTTCGCAGCTCTCGAGCAGCTGCAGCCACTGGCTCAGCGGCGGTCTTATCAGGCCCTTGCCGATGCCCTCGTCGCGGCAACCCCGGCGCTGCAGGCCTTCTTTGATGGTGACACCAGCGTGATGGTGATGGTCGACGATGCCGCGCTGAGGCTCAATCGCCTCAACCTGTTGGCGGTCCTGCGCAATCAGGCTTCGGTCTTGGCCGAATTTGAATCGATTCAATCCAAATGAAGGCAGCCCTGGCCTCTGCGGCTAAGCAGGGGCCAGCCGCTTGAGCCGCAATGTCTGATTAACAGACGACCACAACCCAGCAGCCTGTGGTGATCCGCCAGGGAGGCAATGGTCTGGGAACCGTGATTGCGGCGCTGATCTTGGCTGCTGCCGCCGTTTATGCCATCAACGTCTGGTCGACGACCAAAAAAAAAACATCCCCCGCCAAGAACATTGAGCAGGGGATTGAGCGGATCAAGGATGCCGCTGGCAAGGCAATCGAGTCGCGCAACTGACCAGCAGCATTGTCATTGATGTTGGGGTGATGTTGAGGACCGGCCTCCCTCAGGAGACGCCGGCCTTTTCCTTCGACTCGGAACCTTTGGAGTTCCCCTCCTTGGATTCCCCAGCCTGAGCCTTGATCTGCTGGGCGGCTTCCTCCGCCAAGAAATCACCGTCGGAACGGCCAACGGCCGAAGGAACAGGGTTGTAGACGGATGGAGCCAGAGCCTCGCCCCGGATCAGGCTGCCAAGGGTGCGGAGGGTGAGCTTGATCTGCTGCCAGGGGTTCATCATCACCACCCGTTTGTACAGATAGCTGTCAAACGTCAGCTTCTGCACGTCCTTGTCGTCGCACATCTCGACGAAGGCTTCCCGGGCAGCGTCGTTGCGATAGAAGATTCGCTGCAGGATGTCGAGCACCGCATAGGTGGCACCGTATTTGCGGTCCCAGCGCTTGAGGTAGGTCGACTTGATCTGCTTTTCGGTGGGGATGGAGGCTCCGTTGTTGGAGATTTCCACAATCGCTTCGGCACACATTCGGCCGCTCTTGGCAGCGAAATAAATGCCTTCCCCGGAGCTCTTGGTGACGTAGCCCGCTGCATCGCCCACCAAGGCCATACGGCCCACAACCCTGCGCGGACGTGGGTGCTCAGGAATCGGGTGGGCTTCCACCTTGATCACTTCGCCCTGGAACAGGCGCTTGTTGGCCCGCTCACGAATGCCCCTCTGCAGACCCTTGATCAGGCTCTGGTTCTGCTGCATGGTTCCCGTTCCCACGGCCACGTGGTCGTATTTGGGGAACACCCAGGCATAGAAGTCGGGAGAGACGTCTGTTCCGACGTACATCTCAGCCAGATCTTCGTAGTAGGTCATCTCCTCAGCAGGAAGCTTGATCCGTTCCTGGAAGGCGATGGCCACGTTGTAATCCCCGGCATCCATGGCTTTCGCTACCCGGGAATTGGCGCCATCGGCACCAATGATCAGATCCACAGCCAGAGTCTTCTGCTCACCGGTGGGGCCACCACCGCTGTAGTCGGCGTAATGAATGGTGTAAGGGCCCTGACGGTCTGCACCGGTGTCGATCTTCTGGACCAGGCCGTTAATCAGGGTTGTGCCCAGATCGGCGGCGCGGTTGCGCAGGAAGGCATCGAACACCTCACGACGGCACATGCCGATGTAAGCGTTTTCGTCGTAACCGAGGGGATCGAGCTTGATGTCCACCTCCCGGTTGGAAGGGGAGATCATCTTCATGTTGCGGACCTTGCGGTCGATGATTTCGTCGGGCAGGTCGAACTCTTCGACCATGCAAAGCGGAATGGCTCCACCACAGGGTTTGGCATTGTCGAGTTTGCGCTCGAACAGCCAGGTTTCAATTCCCGCCTTGGCCAGAATTTCGGCAGCACAGGAGCCACTTGGGCCACCGCCGATCACCGCAACTCGCAACATCTCAGCCCGTCTCCGCTGGATTGTTTTGTGAAGCTATCACTGTCACAACAACCATTGTGGGTTGAGCTGGCTGCTGCCTTTACGATCGAAACAACACGCATCTGCGCCTTGGTTCGGGCCTCCTCTGCGCGACGCATCGAGCGGGAGGACATTCCGGTCGCTCGACGAACACGGCAGCCGCGTCAACGCAAGGGAAATGGCGCAGCTGGCTTGCTGTTTGGGCTCGTTCTCGTCTGTGCCGGAAGCCTGGCTGCCGTGATGCTGGTGCCCACGCTGCTGTCTCGGCGCCAGCCCACGCAGAGCCTTGAGATTTCAGGCTTTCGCGAACGACCCGACGCCGATGGCCGACTCCTGGGCCACTTCCCCTATGGAGAGGCTGACGCTGATCAACTCATTGTCTTTGAACCGGGGATCGAGCTGAATGTGAAAGCCGCCGCGGCCCTCGACATGATGATGCGTTCCGCCTTGGCTGACGGGATCGATCTGCGTCTGCTCAGTGGATTCCGCTCCCTGGCACTCCAGGAATCGATCTTCTTTGATGTGGCCTCCGAACGGAACCAGACCGCCGAAGAGCGAGCCCAGGTGTCAGCTCCACCGGGCTACTCCGAGCACAGCACGGGTTACGCCGTCGATCTAGGCGATGGCCGTTTTCCTGAGACCAACCTCTCCCAGAGCTTTCAAGACACCGCGGCCTTTCGCTGGTTGCAGGACCATGCGGCGAGATATCACTTCGTTTTGTCCTTCCCTGAGGGCAACAAACAGGGTGTGATGTACGAACCCTGGCATTGGCGTTACGAGGGCAATGCGGATGCACTGCGTTTGTTCGAGCCGGCCAGTCGGTTCTCCAGGCGGGACCCTTGACCGTTCCCGAACTGCTGTCACCTGCCGGCGACTGGGCTGCGATGAAGGCGGCCGCTGCCTCCGGTGCCGATGCGGTGTATTTCGGCGTTGATGCCTTCAACGCCCGCCAGCGGGCTGAGAATTTCCGACTGCAAGACCTTCCTGAGGTGATGCAGTGGCTGCATCAGCGGGGGGTGAAGGGATTCCTCACCTTCAACGTGTTGGTGTTCAGCGATGAATTGGAGGCAGCGGCTCAGTTGCTGATCGCTGCAGATCAAGCCGGCGTGGATGCGGTGATCGTTCAGGACGTGGGGCTGTGTTGCCTGGCCCAGCGGCTGGTGCCGAACCTCTCTTTGCACGGCTCAACCCAGATGTCGATCACCAGTGCCGCGGGGATTGCCCAGGCTGCGGCGCTCGGTTGCCAGCGGGTGGTGCTGGCTCGTGAGCTGGCCGTGCGTGATCTCGAGCGCCTGCAGACACAACTGATTCAGCGGAACCTTGCGATGCCGTTGGAGGTTTTTGTGCACGGCGCCCTTTGCGTCGCCTATTCCGGTCAATGTCTGACCAGTGAATCCCTCGGGCAGCGCAGTGCCAATCGAGGTGAGTGTGCCCAGGCCTGTCGCCTGCCCTACGAAATGGTGGTGGATGGGCAACCCCATCCCCTTGAAGACCAGCGCTACCTCCTCTCGCCCCAGGATCTGGCGGCCTGGGAGCTGCTGCCGGAGTTGCAGCGCATCGGCGTGGCCAGCCTCAAGATCGAAGGGCGTCTGAAGGACGCTGCCTACGTGGCTGCCGTCACCGACGCCTATCGCCAGCGCCTGGATCAAACCCCCGCTTCGGCGCCGCAGGTGCAACGCCAGCTTGAGCTGGCCTTTTCCCGAGGCCTTTCCACCGGTTGGCTTGAAGGGGTGAACCATCGCCGTCTGGTGCATGGCCGCTGGAGCAAGAAGCGGGGCCCGCTACTGGGGCAGTTGCTGCGGGTGGAGCTGGGTGGTTGGTTGCATCTGCGCAGCCGGGAACAGCTGCATCCCGGGCAGGGCCTTGTGCTGGAACAAGTGTCGTCCGACCCGCTGCAGCCGCCTCGGGAGATCGGTGGCCGGATCATGGTGTGTGAGCGGATGGGCAACGAACGCTGGAAGCTGCGCCTGGGGCCCGATCGTGTGGATGGCTCTGGCTTGAGAGCTGGCGCCTCGGTCTGGCTCACCAGTGATCCCGATTGGCAGTCCCGTTGGCAGCGTGCCGCCCGTCGCACGGTGGAGGCTCGGTCCAGGGATCTGGCGCTGCGGGTGTCCGGTCGGCTGGATGCCCGGCTGGAGTTGCAGGTGCTGGAGCCCCAGGGATTTGAGCTGAAGCTCTGCAGCACCATGCCGCTCCAGAGTGCTTCGCAGCGCCCCCTTGATCGGGAAAGGCTTGAGCAGCAATTGGGACGCCTGGGGGGAACCGGTTGGTCGCTTCAGCATCTGGAGATCGAACTGGAGGGCGATCTTTTTCTGCCCGTGGCAGAACTGAACCGGATGCGCAGGGCTCTGCTGGAGCAGTTGGAGGCCACAGGGGACTGCAGCATCGATTCAGGGCCTGTCCCTGCAGCCACCAAAATGGCAGACCCAACGGAGCTGCTGGCTCAGATGTGCCCACCAGCTTTCGCTCCCCTCAGCGAGACCAAGCCAGGCTTGGTGGTGCTGGTGCGCAGCCTGGAGCAGCTGCAGGCCTTGGTGGATCTCTCCGGCACGGACCTGCCGATTCGCTCTGTGGTGGCGGATCTCGAGCAGCCTCGGGAGCTGCGGGAAGCGGTGGCGATCGGTCGAGGCTGCTGGCCTGAGGGTGTATGGCTGGCCGGTGCACGGATCACACGGCCTGATGAACGCTGGTCGCTTGAGCCACTGATTCGGGCCCGTCCTGACGGTTTCCTGGTGCGAAATGCCGATCAGCTGGAGGTGCTGACGCCGCTGGCCCCCTGCATTGGTGACTTTTCCCTCAACACCGCCAACCCCCTGAGTTTCCACTGGTATCGCGACCATTGGGCGCTGCAGCGACTCACGGCCAGTTACGACCTCAACCTTCAGCAACTGCTGGATCTTGCCGCCGCCGTTGATCCAGCGCTGCTGGAGGTCACCCTGCACCAGCACATGCCGTTGTTCCACATGGAGCATTGCCTGTTCTGTGCATTCCTCTCGGACGGCAAGGACCACACCGATTGCGGTCGTCCCTGTGAGAAGCACCACGTCACTCTGCGGGATCGCAGTGGCGTTGAACACCCACTGCGGGCTGATCTGGGTTGTCGCAACACCCTTTTCAATGGCACGGCGCAATCGGGCGTCGAAGCGCTTCCGTCGCTGCTGCGGGCAGGCGTGCGCAGGATCCGGCTCGAACTTCTCGATGAGGATGCCGCTGCGACGCGACGGCGCGTCAGCCTTTACGCCGAGGCTCTGGCGGGTCGGATGGCCACCCAGGAGGTCTGGTCCCAGGAGCAGATCCACCACCAGCTGGGCGTCACCCGCGGCAGCCTGCGCAGCAAGGGTCCGGAGCGCACCAGTCGATTCTCACGTTGAGATAACCTGTCGCACTGCGCCTTTGGCGTTCTTCACAAATACTTACGGTCAGCCCGCATGAGCGCCAACAACAAGGCGATCCGGAATATCGCGATCATCGCCCACGTTGACCACGGCAAGACGACTCTGGTCGATTCGCTGTTGGCGCAGTCAGGAATCTTCCGCGACAACGAGGCCGTCCCCACCTGTGTGATGGACTCCAACGACCTGGAGCGTGAGCGGGGCATCACGATCCTGTCGAAAAACACGGCTGTCACCTACAACGACACCCGGATCAACATCGTTGACACCCCTGGTCACGCCGATTTCGGTGGAGAAGTGGAGCGGGTGCTGGGCATGGTTGACGGTTGCCTGCTGATCGTGGATGCCAACGAGGGGCCGATGCCCCAGACCCGTTTTGTGTTGAAGAAGGCCCTCGAGCAGGGCCTGCGTCCGATCGTGTTCGTCAACAAGATCGACCGGGCCCGGGTGGATCCCGAGACCGCCGTCGACAAGGTGCTCGACCTATTCATCGAACTCGGCGCTGACGATGATCAGTGCGATTTTCCCTACCTGTTCGGCAGCGGTCTCGGAGGCTTCGCCAAGCCCGACATGAAGACCGACAGCGACAACATGCGTCCGCTGTTCGATGCCATCCTGCGCCACGTTCCGCCCCCGGTTGGTGATCCGGAGAAGCCCCTCCAGCTGCAAATCACCACCCTTGACTATTCCGACTTCCTCGGCCGGATCATCATTGGCCGCGTTCACAACGGAAAAATCAAACAGGGTCAGAACGCTGCGCTGATCAAGGACGACGGCAGCATCAAGAAGGGCCGCATCAGCAAGCTGCTGGGCTTCGAGGGGCTGCAGCGCGTCGAGATCGAAGAGGCGTCTGCCGGTGATCTGGTGGCCGTGGCTGGCTTTGACGACGTCAACATCGGCGAAACCATCGCCTGCCCCGATGAGCCCACCGCTCTGCCGCTGATCAAGGTGGATGAGCCCACCCTGCAGATGACCTTCGTCGTCAACGATTCACCCTTTGCGGGCAAGGAAGGCAAGTTCGTCACCAGCCGTCAGGTGCGTGACCGCCTGCAGCGTGAGTTGCTCACCAATGTTGCCCTGCGTGTGGAAGACACCGATTCACCGGACCGGTTTGCTGTGAGTGGTCGCGGTGAGCTGCACCTCGGCATCCTGATCGAGACCATGCGCCGTGAGGGCTATGAGTTCCAGGTGTCCCAGCCGCAGGTGATTTACCGCACCATCGATGGCACCCCCTGCGAGCCGGTGGAAACCCTGGTGATGGATGTGCCTGAACCAGCGGTGGGCAGCTGCATCGAAAAACTGGGCACCCGCAAGGGCGAGATGCAGAACATGGAAACCAGCGCTGATGGCCGCACCCAGCTGGAGTTCATCGTTCCTTCCCGCGGTCTGATCGGTTTCCGCGGTGAATTCATCCGGGCCACCCGCGGCGAAGGAATCATGAGCCATTCTTTCTATGAATACCGGCCGATGATGGGTGAATTCGACACCCGTCGGAACGGTGTGCTGATCGCCTTCGAAGAAGGAACAGCAACGTTCTATGCCCTCAAGAACGCCGAGGATCGCGGCCAGTTCTTCATCAGCCCGGGCACCAAGGTCTACAAGGGAATGATCATCGGGGAATACAACCGGCCTCAGGACCTCGAGATCAACGTCTGCAAGACCAAGCAGCTCACCAACATGCGTTCCGCGGGCGCTGAGGAACTGGACACGCTGCAAGCACCGGTGCAGATGACGCTGGAGCGAGCGCTGGAATACATCGGTCCCGATGAGATGCTCGAAGTCACGCCCGAGTCGATCCGTCTGCGCAAACTTCCCGGCAAGAAGCCGGCCAAGTCCAAGCGCTGATGCCTCAGGCAGATCCTCGCTTTCAGCAGGGTGTGGAGCTCTTCAATGCAGGTGAGTGGTACGCCGCTCATGATCTGTTTGAAGAGCTCTGGCATGAAACAGCTGATCCGGAACGGCGCAGCCTTCAGGGGATCCTGCAGGTGGCAGTAGCGCAGTTGCACCTGCAAAGGGACAACCGGCGCGGTGCCACGATTCTTTTCGGTGAAGCTTTGGGTCGTCTCAAACGTCCTGGAACCCCGGATCTTGGCTTGGATCTTGCGTCTCTGTGCCGTGCTGCGCAACAGCGGCTTGAGGCGCTTCAGCAGGATGGGGATCCCGAGTCATGCACTGTCCCCGTTCTTGAGCCCATGCGCTGAAGCGCCGGTAATCTCAACGAACTTGGGCAGGTGGTGTGGCAGTGAAAGCAATGCTCCGTTCTCGGGGGCTTCTTTTAGCTCTGCCCCTTCTGGCGGCCCTTTGGCCCCTGTTGTCGGCCCAGGCTCAGCAAACAGCTGACGCTGGCGTCATCACGATTGAGTCCGACCTGCAATCGGCCGACAACGGAACGGGTGTGATCACCGCCAGTGGCAACGTTCGCTTGGTGCACGCCGGTCGTGGTTTGGTGGCCACCAGCCGACAAGCCCAGTACTTCACGGAGGAAGACCGGATTGTTCTGAGTGGTGATGTTGATGTGATCCAGGCTGATGGCAACCAGCTCCGCGCTGATCGGTTTACTTATCTCCTGGATGAAGGTCGCGCGAATGCCAGCCCTGTTCCCGGCCAGCAGGTGTTCAGTCAGTGGTCGCTCACTCCCAGCCAACCCGTGCTCGACGTTCAGGCCGAGACCAACCCGGTGACTCCATGACCCTGGAACTGTCGAATGTCTCCATCACCCTTGGGGGCCGCCAGTTGGTGAAGGGCTTGGATCTGAAGCTTGCCCCCGGTGAGGTGGTCGGCCTGCTCGGTCCCAATGGAGCTGGAAAAACCACCACCTTCAATCTGGTGATCGGTTTGCTCTCCCCTGATCAGGGGGAGGTGACGGTGAACGGTGAGCGGGTCACCCATCTGCCCATGCCGGAGCGAGCCCGGCTTGGTGTGGGTTACCTGCCCCAGGAAGCGAGTGTGTTTCGCAATCTCACGGTGCGTGAAAATCTGGATATCGCTCTTGAACAGACCGATCTCAGCTCCGAGCAGCGTCGGGATCGGCGCCAGCAGCTGATTGAGGACTTTCACCTCAGCGCGTTCATCAACCGTCTTGGTTTCCAACTCTCTGGGGGTGAACGTCGCCGTTGCGAAGTGGCCAGGGCACTGGCATCGGGTGCCAACGGACCGACGTATCTGCTTTTGGATGAACCCTTTGCCGGCGTCGACCCCCTTGCGGTGGCGGATCTGCAGCTGCTGATCGAGGGGTTGCGCTCCCGGGGCATGGGGATTCTGATCACCGATCACAACGTGCGCGAAACCCTGGCCACCACTGATCGGGCTTACATCCTCAACGATGGTGCGGTGTTGGCCGCAGGACGTTCCGAGGAGGTGGCAGCTGATCCACAGGTGCGTCGTTATTACCTCGGGGAGGGATTCCAACTGTGATTTTGGATCGTCTCAAACGGGCCACCTGGATGCGGCTGGATCTTCTGGATCGTTGGTTGCTCAAGGAGCTGCTTGGTCCGCTTCTGTTCTTCATTGCCCTGTTCACCCTGTTGCTGCTCACGGGTGGCGTGATGTTTGAACTGGTGCGGCAGATGGTCGACAAGAACCTGCCGATCACGATCGCGGTTCAGGTGCTGCTGTTCAGCATTCCGCGTTGGTTGGCCTTCTCTGTGCCGATTGGAACGCTGATGGCTTCGCTGTTTGTGTTCACCCGTCTTTCCGCAAACAACGAACTCACCGCCCTGCGCAGCCTCGGCATCACCACGAAGCGGATGATCAGTGCCGCTCTCGCCCTCTCGATGGCGATGACTCTGTTCAGCTTCGTCTTGAACGATGTGGTCGTGCCCCGCAGTGAGCGTTATGCAGAAGTCAGCTTAAAGCGGGGTTTGGGCCAAGCTATAGCTAATAAAAATGGAGAAGACATTATTTACCCTCGATTTGGTAGGCGTACTGGAGTAGCTGGAAAGTCGTCAGACAGAGGCTTACTACAACTTTTTTATTCACGGAAATTTCAGGATGGTGAAATGAAAGATGTAACGGTTCTTGACTTCTCTCGAGCTGGAATTACTCAGATGTTGAGAGCTGATAGGGCTATTTGGAATGAACATCAGGCTGGTTGGTATTTCCTGGATGGACATATACTCACTTTGATGGCTAATGGAAGCTCTACCAAGGCCGATTTCAAACGTTATCTGTACCCTCTTGACTCAGCTCCTCAGCGCCTGGCAGGAATTGAAGAAGATGCGGTCAACATGACTGTTGCTGAAGCATTGCAGGCCCAGAGGTTGTACGAAGAGTCCGGAAGCATTAAGGAAGCCCGTAAAATACGTGTGCGGATCCAGGAGAAGTTCACGGTACCGATGGCCTGTCTGGTGTTTGGCTTGTTTGGAGCCACCCTCGGCGCTCAGCCCAGTTACCGAAGCAGCCGAAGCTTCTCATTTGTGCTCACTCTCGGCATCATCGCTGTCTATTACGTGATTGGTTTCAGCTTCAGTTCCCTCGGGGTGAAGGGAACCCTTCCACCGGTTCTGGCGGCCTGGCTGCCTGTGATGTTGTTCCTCGGGGCGGGTGGTCTGTTGCTGAAACAGGCCAGTCGCTGATTGGCCGAGGCAGAATCCCCGTGTCTTCTGGAAATGGTGTGCTGAACACGCCTTTTGAGCTGGTCACCAGTCTTGGTTTCGCTGGCTTTGTGTTGCTGCTGCTGGCCATGCCCATGGCTTTCTGGGCGGTGTCCAGCCAGTCCCGTGCTGGCTTGGTGCGACTGCTGGTGGCCGTCGCAAACCTTCTGTTCACGGCTCAGCTGATTTTGCGTTGGTGGCAATCCGGCCACTTCCCGATCAGCAACCTCTACGAATCACTGTGCTTTCTCGCCTGGGCTTGCACCCTTACCCAGCTGCTGGTGGAACGGGCCTGGCCTTCTCCTGTCGTGGCGGCTGCGGCCACACCCATGGGCCTTGGTTGCATTGCCTTTGCCAGCTTTGCCTTGCCCGATCAATTGCAGTCAGCGGCTCCTTTGGTTCCTGCCCTGCGCTCAAGCTGGTTGGTCATGCACGTGAGCGTGATCATGGTGAGTTACGCCGCACTGCTGGTGGGATCCCTGCTCTCCTTGGCGGTGTTGGTCACCGATCGCGGCCAATCCCTGGAACTGCGGAGCAGTTCCATCGGCAGTGGTGGATATCGTCAGGCGGCCTCGATCGCGAATGGTGGTTCTGTTCAGCTGCAATCGGTTCAGCTGAGCACCAATGAGCAACTCGACAGCCTCAGTTATCGCACCATTACCGTTGGGTTCTTGATGCTTACGGTGGGCATCGTGAGTGGTGCTGTTTGGGCGAATGAAGCCTGGGGCAGCTACTGGAGCTGGGATCCCAAGGAAACCTGGGCCTTGATCTGCTGGCTGGTGTATGCCGCTTATCTGCACACACGCCTCAGTCGCGGTTGGCAGGGCCGACGCCCAGCTCTTGTAGCTGTTGTTGGCCTTGTGGTGATCGCTGTTTGTTACATCGGGGTGAATCTGCTGGGCATTGGTTTGCACAGCTACGGCTGGTTTTTCTAACCAGCACTTTGTGTGAACTCGATAGAGGCTCAACCGCCATCGACCTGACATCCAACAAGGGCACCGCCAACAGCCCCGGCAGGAATCGACCAAATCCAGTTGTCCTTTTTGGCAAGCGCGCCTCCCAAGGCTCCACCTAGAACGCCGCCAACGAGGGTTCCTTCCAAACAAGAATTTTCGTCCTCTGCTGCGGGAGTCGCCATAACCTTTCGTCCTCCTGACGTTGTCGGTGGATGAGCTGAATGGTTGTGGGCTTGATGCCCCTCCTTGTGCTTGTGGCTTTTGCGCCCATGGAAATGCAGGGTCTTGGGGCAGGGCCGTTCGACCCTCTCCTCTCGACTGCTGACGTAGCCAGGCTTTTCTCTGGTGCCGGGATGGTAAGTCTCAACATATTGATTCTGGTAGCAAGTCTTCGCCCTTGAATATGTCTTGTTGGCTAGGGCTGGTTCACTCAAGAGCGTCATTAATGCAACTCCTATGAAAAGCCCGGAAAAAACTTTTTTCAAAATGAACGGGTTGCTCTGTGATTCATTTTGCCTCCCCGAATAAGAAAGGGTCTGTCAACTTCAGTTGGATCTATGACAGGATGCATCTGGGCATGAACTTATTGCTTTTTGTTGGTTTTATAGTAAGGAGTTTTTTCTCTTCGAATCAATCCCCCAGATGAGGGATTGATCCTTTGGTCCAGATCCCCCATTCCAGGGATGTTTCGCCCGGGTTCAGTTTGTGAAGATGGCCCACCCTTAGTGGAAGAGATTCTTGAGCTGCATGCCTGCAGCTGCGGATGGAAACCATGGTGGAGATGTGGGTCTGGCAGCGCAAGCGGCCGCCACCAGGGGATCGAGGCCTTTCGGACTCTCCCCACCACTCAGGGGGGATTGAGGTCCACTTGGACTCTCCCCCCACACCAATCAACTCTGGGTTGTGATCACACCCCTCTTCTGTGCAGTAGGAACGAACAAATCAGCGCCTGCGGGGGCATTCGTCTTACTTAGACGAGCGATGCCGGGTCGTTTGTTGGGAGGTTTCGCTCTCCTCTGCTTCAGAGCGCAGATAACGCTTCCGCTGCGCCGATTCCAGGCCAGACAGCAAGACAGCGCGTCTTGAAGGTGCGACCCGCTGAGGCCGATCAAGACCCCGAAGCAGTGGATGGATGCCTCGTCTGCTCATGCTGTTCCCCCGGTTATGCGTGAATCTCGCGCAGTGACCTGTGGTCCATCGCGTGACTGAATAATTCCATGATCTTCAGTCTTGTTTTGTGATCCACGTCACTGATTGGCGTGATGCCCTTGCATGCTGTTGTTGGCTTCTTAGGCCATGCATCAAGCCAACGGGCAAAAAGGAAGGCCACCCCTGCGAAAGGATGGCCTAAACCTTGTTGGCGTTCTTTGAAGCTGAACGAAGCGTCTGGCTGTATGGCTTGTCAGACCAGTCAGGCAGCTTCTAGATCTTGCTCAGTTGGACCGTCGTCACGCATTGGACGCCTCCGACTTCGACTCTCCCAGTCTCCTCCAGAGTAGATGTTTGGATCATCCGTATTTCAACTCAGCGGCAGGGAAGAGAGCCTGGGCCTGCCCGATGCGCAAAGTCAACGGAACTATTGAGCCAAGTGTTGAAGGACCGCACCGATATTCATGCTCCCTTTGAGATATCCGGCAAAAGCTAATGCGATCACACCAGCATTCAGCGCCAGGAAGGCGGCAACCAATTTGACGTCATCATTCATGCGTTTATTATCGGAGGCCTGTTCGCATCACTGTGGCCATCAAATCTTTGGAGATTTTGAAACTGTTCGAGCGCTGGGTTCTTGCTTGAAGTGCTCATAAAAAAGCCCGGCATCGGTTGCCGGGCTTGTGGCGGTCAGTTGACGGTCTGCTGATCAGGCAAGGACGGCTTCCTTGCTGCTGCTGTTGCGGATGCCCTTGATCGCTTCGGCGTAATCGGGCTGGTTGAACACACCGGATCCGGACACAATCGCGTTGGCACCTGCTTCGATCACCTTCCAGGCATTGCCGGCTTTGATGCCGCCATCCACTTCGATCCAGGGATCGAGACCCTTCTCGTCGCAAATGCGGCGCAGGTCGCGAATTTTCTGAACTTGGTTCTCGATGAAGCTCTGGCCCCCGAAACCGGGGTTCACGCTCATGATCAGCACCAGATCGCAGAGCTCGAGGCAGTACTCGAGGGTGTCGATCGGTGTTGATGGGTTCAGGACTGCACCTGCTTTTTTGCCCAGGTCCTTGATCTGAGCCAGGTTGCGGTGCAGATGTGGGCAGGCTTCAACCTGCACGGAAATGATGTCGGCACCGGCTTTGGCGAAGTCGGGGACGTACTTCTCCGGCTCAACGATCATCAGGTGAACGTCCAGGGGCTTCTGGGTCACCGGCCGCAGCGCCTCAACAATCAGCGGTCCAATGGTGATGTTCGGAACAAAGCGGCCGTCCATAACATCCACATGGATCCAATCCGCACCGGCTTCGTCCACGGCTTTCACTTCTTCGCCGAGGCGTGCGAAGTCAGCCGACAGGATTGACGGCGAGATCACCAGGGGCTTGGTGCTCATGGATGAGGAGCGCGAAGTGCCGGGAGATTTTAGGGACTCCTGCAACCACTGATACAGTGAGCCGCGCTCAGACGTCGAGATCCACTGCGGCGACGGCCAACTGCCCGTCCAGGAGATCTCGCCAACCCGTCCCACCTCATCCGGAGTCCCGTGGATCAGACCCTCATTCAGGAAATTCTCGAGATCGTCGAGCAGGCCGCCATCGCTTCCGCCTCGCTCTCCGGCAAAGGCCTGAAGGATGAAGCCGATGCATTGGCCGTTGATGCCATGCGCAAGCGCATGAATCAGATCCAGATGCAGGGCCGCATCGTGATCGGCGAGGGTGAACGTGATGAAGCCCCGATGCTTTACATCGGAGAAGAAGTCGGCACCGGCACCGGCCCCGGCGTTGACTTTGCTGTTGACCCTTGCGAAGGAACCAACCTCTGCGCCTTCAACCAGCGCGGCTCCATGGCTGTTCTCGCCGCTTCCGACCGTGGCGGTCTGTTCAACGCCCCCGACTTCTACATGAAGAAGCTGGCTGCTCCTCCGGCAGCCAAGGGCAAGGTGGACATCCGCAAATCAGCCACGGAAAACATCAAGATCCTCAGCGAGTGCCTGGGTCTCCCCGTCGACGAGCTGAACATCGTGGTGATGGACCGCGCCCGTCACAAGGACCTGATCGCTGAGATCCGTGCCACCGGTGCTCGCATCCAGCCCATCTCCGATGGAGACGTTCAGGCCGCCATCGCCTGCGGTTTCGCTGGTACCGGAACCCACTGCCTGATGGGCATCGGTGCTGCCCCTGAAGGTGTGATCTCCGCCGCTGCCATGCGCGCTCTTGGTGGTCACTTCCAGGGCCAACTGGTGTACGACCCTGCGATTGCTCAGACCTCCGAGTGGGCTGACATGACCAAAGAGGGCAACCTGGCGCGTCTCGCTGAGATGGGCATCGCCGATCCCGACAAGGTCTATGAAGCTGAGGAGCTGGCCTGCGGTGAGCATGTTTGTTTCGCTGGCAGCGGCATCACGGATGGTCTGCTCTTCGATGGCGTTAAGTTCGAAAAGGACTGCACCCGCACAAGCAGCCTGGTGATCAGCAACCTGGACAACACCTGCCGCTTCACCAACACCGTGCACATCAAAGACGGCGCCCAGAGCATCGCTCTGAGCTGATCGTCATCAACTGGTTGAGAGGAACGTCTTCATGCATATCTCCGTCGTCGGCCTCAGTCATCGGACGGCACCGGTGGAGATCCGGGAACGGCTCAGCATCCCTGAGCAGACCATGGAGACGTCCCTTCAATCCCTGCGCGGCAATGAGCAGGTGCTCGAGGCATCGATCCTCAGCACCTGCAACCGCCTTGAGATTTACACCCTGGTCCGCAATCCGGACCTCGGCGTGTCTGCTGTTAGCGACTTCCTCAGCAGTCACTCCGGTCTTGAGACAGGGGAGCTGACGCCCCACCTGTTCAGCTACCACCACGAAGACGCTGTCGACCACCTGATGCGGGTGGCAGCAGGTCTCGACAGCCTTGTGCTGGGGGAAGGTCAAATCCTCTCCCAGGTGAAAAAAATGATGCGGCTCGGCCAGGAGCACAAATCCCTGGGTCCGATCCTGAACCGCTTGCTCACCCAGGCTGTTTCCACCGGCAAACGGGTGCGCAGTGAAACCAACCTCGGAACGGGGGCTGTTTCGATCAGTTCAGCTGCCGTTGAGCTCGCCCAGCTCAAGCTCGGTCAATCCCGAGGTCTGGATCAACTGGTCACCCTGGAAAGCGAGCAGATCGCCGTTGTTGGTGCAGGGCGCATGAGCCGTCTTTTGCTCCAGCACCTTCAGGCCAAAGGTGCCTCGGGTGTTGTTCTGCTTAACCGCACCGTTGAACGGGCCGAGCAGCTGTCGGCTGATTTCCCTGATCTTCCTGTTCAGTGCAGGCCGCTTACGGATCTGGATCAGTACCTGAGTACCTGCTCGCTGATGTTCACCAGCACCGCCGCCGATGATCCGATCATTGATGCCGCACGTCTGTCTCCTCTGAACCGGCGCAGCAAGCTGCGCTTGATTGATATCGGTGTGCCGCGCAACATCGCTGCGGATGCTGCCGATGTGGACGGCGTTGAATCCCACGATGTGGACGACCTGCAAGAGGTCGTTGCCCGTAACCAGGAAGCCCGTCAGGCCATGGCCCGCGAGGCTGAGCAGTTGCTTCAGCAAGAAGCGCAGCAGTTTCTCGAGTGGTGGGACAGCCTTGAGGCTGTGCCGACCATCAACCAGCTGCGCTCTTCGATGGAGTCGATCCGTTCGGAGGAACTCCAGAAAGCCCTCAGCCGAATGGGCCCTGATTTCTCAGCCCGGGAACGCAAGGTTGTCGAAGCGTTGAGCAAGGGAATTATCAACAAAATCCTCCACACGCCGGTGACCCAGCTGCGGGCTCCCCAGACCCGTCAGGATCGCCAACAGGCCCTCCGAATTGTCGAACGACTGTTCGATTTGGAAGCTTCTTGAGCTCTTGAGCGATTCAGTCGCGATCTGAATCCCAGTAATCTCGACTGATTCTTCCGAAAGACGGTTGCGAAGCCAAAAACTCCGGTAAGTTCTTGCGGCAACGCCGATTTGGGACAGCGGCATGAAGCGGGTCTTGGCCATCATTCTGGGCGGCGGTGCAGGCACGCGCCTGTATCCGCTCACAAAAATGCGCGCCAAGCCGGCCGTCCCTCTGGCAGGCAAATATCGACTGATTGATATTCCGATTAGCAACTGCATCAACTCCGACATCAACAAGATGTACGTGATGACGCAGTTCAACAGTGCGTCACTGAACCGTCACCTCAGTCAGACCTACAACCTCAGCAATTCTTTTGGTGGCGGTTTTGTTGAGGTGCTCGCAGCTCAGCAAACCCCCGACAGTCCCACTTGGTTTGAAGGCACTGCAGACGCTGTACGCAAATACCAGTGGTTGTTCCAGGAATGGGATGTTGATGAATACCTGATCCTTTCCGGCGACCAGCTCTACCGGATGGATTACAGCCTCTTCATCGAGCACCACCGCCGCTCAGGTGCTGATCTCACCGTTGCTGCCCTTCCCGTTGATCCCAAGCAGGCAGAGGCTTTCGGTCTGATGCGGACCGATGAAAACGGCTCGATCAAGGAGTTCCGCGAGAAGCCCAAGGGTGATTCGCTTCTGGAGATGGCTGTCGACACCTCTCGCTTCGGCCTCAGTGCCGATTCAGCCAAGGAAAGGCCCTATCTGGCCTCGATGGGCATTTACGTCTTCAGCCGTCAGACCCTCTTTGATCTGCTTGACAAGCATCCCGGGCACAAGGATTTCGGTAAGGAGATCATTCCCGAGGCTCTCGCGCGGGGCGACAAGCTTCAGAGTTATGTGTTCGACGACTACTGGGAAGACATCGGCACCATCGGTGCGTTCTATGAAGCCAACCTCGCGCTGACCCAACAACCCACGCCCCCCTTCAGCTTCTACGACGAGAAATTCCCCATCTACACCCGTCCTCGCTATCTGCCCCCTAGCAAGCTGGTTGATGCCCAGATCACCAACTCGATTGTTGGCGAAGGCTCGATCCTGAAGTCCTGCAGCATCCACCACTGCGTTCTCGGGGTGCGCAGTCGCATTGAAAGTGACTGCGTGCTTCAGGACACGCTGGTGATGGGGGCCGACTTCTTCGAATCTCCAGATGAACGCGCTGTCTTGAAAGAGCGCGGAGGCATTCCTCTTGGCGTCGGCAAGGGCACCACGGTGAAACGCGCCATCCTCGACAAGAACACCCGCATTGGTTCGGGTGTCTCGATCATCAACAAGGACAACGTGGAAGAAGCCGACCGTTCCGATCAGGGCTTCTACATCCGCAACGGCATTGTGGTGGTTCAGAAAAACGCCACCATCGCTGATGGAACGGTGATCTGAGGGCAGCAACCGTTTTCAGGAATGAGCCGACGTCTTTCTGCCGATGGCTCATTCCTGACATTTGTTGGTTGATTTGCGGTCGAGACCAGCCGAGATCAACACACTGAGATCAGTCCTCAGTGGTCCTCCAGGCCATGTCCAAGTCTCACTTCGGCCTCATCGGTCTTGGCGTGATGGGCGAGAACCTCGTCCTGAATGCGGAACGCAACGGTTTCTCCAGCGTTGTCTACAACCGCACCTACGCCAAAACCGAAGATTTCCTCCAGGGGCGTGGCAAGGACAAGAACATTCAGGGCGCCACTGACCTCGAAGATTTCGTTGGCAAGTTGGAGCGCCCCCGCCGGATTTTGATGATGGTGAAGGCGGGGCCTGCAGTGGATGCCGTTGTTGATCAGCTCTCCCCCTATCTCGAAGAAGGCGATCTGCTGATTGACGGAGGCAACTCCGACTACCACGACACCGAACGTCGGGTGAAGCAACTCGAGAGCAAGAGCTTCGGTTTCATCGGTATGGGTGTGTCCGGTGGCGCCAAAGGTGCCCTGGAGGGGCCGAGCATGATGCCCGGAGGAACCAAGACCTCCTACGAGGCCATCGAGGGCCTTGTGAACAAGATGGCGGCTCAGGTCGAAGACGGACCTTGCGTGACCTACATCGGTCCCGGCGGGTCAGGACACCTGGTTAAGACCGTCCACAACGGGATCGAATACGGCATTGAGCAGATCCTTGCCGAGGGCTACGACCTGATGAAGCGTGTCAAAGGAATGACCGGTGTGCAGATGGCCGACGTTCTCGGTCAATGGAATGCCACAGAAGAGTTGTCGTCGTATCTGGTGGAAATCACCGAGGTGTGTCTCCGCACCAAGGATCCCGTCGATGGCACTGATCTGGTGGAAAAAATCACCGATCAGGCTGGCCAGAAGGGCACGGGCCTCTGGACCGTTGTGACGGCGTTGCAGATGGGTGCTTCTGTTCCCACCATCTATGCCTCTCTCAATGCAAGGGTGATGAGCTCGATGAAGCCCCAACGCGTGGCGGCCGAATCGATCCTCAAAGGACCAACCATCAAGGACTTTGACCTGGGAAAACCTGACGATGCCATGGCTCCGCTGATGGATGCCACGGTGCTGAGCTGCATCGCCAGTTATGCCCAGGGCATGGAGCTTCTGCGAATCGCCTCCCAGGACCTCGACTATGAACTCCACATGCCGTCGATCGCTCAGATCTGGAAGGGTGGCTGCATCATTCGGGCCCGTCTGCTGAAGCGCATTCAGGATGCTTTCCATGCGGATCCCCAGCTGCCCAACCTGATGGTTGATCCCTGGTTCGCTGAACAGATCAACCGAAGGCTTCCCGGACTGGCTCAAGTGGTGGCCGGTGCCGCCGAGGCCGGCATTCCCGTTCCCTGCTTCAGCAGCACCCTCGACTACATCAACAGCTACCGCTCCGGCCGCCTTCCTCAGAACCTGGTTCAGGCGATGCGCGATTGCTTCGGCTCCCACACCTACCAAAGGGTCGACAAGGAGGGCACGTTCCACACCGAATGGCTCAGCTGAGTGGTTGAGCGATGACCAACTACCGCATCGAGCGGGCGAAGGATCCTCAGGACCTCGCCCGTCAGGCCTGTGAAACTGTTGCCGCCCAAATTGATCTGACCTTGGATCAACGGGACCGCTGCCAGATCGCTCTCTCCGGTGGGAGCACCCCCGCCAGTGCCTACTCCCTGCTCGGTCAGGAACGGTTGCCCTGGGACCGGGTGGACGTCGTTCTGGGTGACGAGCGCTGGGTGGCTGCCGACGATGCGTCCAGCAACGCCGGCATGCTGCGCCGCACCCTTCTCGCACCCGGGCCTGGAGCTTCAGCTGCTTTTCATCCCGTGCCCACCGTGGAACTGGAGAGCCCTGAGGCCAGTGCCCAGGCTTTTGCTGACCAGCTTTCTCAGCTGTGCTCAGGAGCCCCACCGGTGTTCGATGTGATGCTGCTGGGCCTGGGGGATGACGGCCACACCGCATCCCTGTTCCCCGGCACCGAGGCTCCAGCGGTGCTGGATCGCTGGACGACCATCGGGCGCGGCAAGGGGTTGGATCGCATCACCATGACGGCTCCTGTGCTCAGTGCCGCCCGTCAGGTGATCTTCCTCGTCAGTGGGGCCGGTAAACAGGAGGCCCTCCGGCGACTGGTCGATCCCTCCGAATCCTCCGATCGCACTCCCGCTCGGCTGGTTCAACCTGCTAGTGATGTGCTGATCCTTGCTGATCAGGATGCAGCCGCCGGCCTCTGAACAGATCCTTTTCCAGGGCAGCGACTTTGCTGACTGGGCCAGCCTGAACGACACGATCATGGGCGGCCGATCCCGTGCCGGTTGCCGCGTGACCCCCGACGGACTCGTGCTGGACGGGGAGCTGGTGGAGACCGGCGGTGGTTTCGTGAGCTGCCGCTCCCCTCGCCTGCAGCCCCCGCTCGATCTGTCCCCTTATTCAGCACTTCAGCTGGATGTTGAGGGTGAGGGACGCACCCTGAAGATTGCCCTTGGTTGCCTGGATGGAGCCATGGGACTCACGGAACTGATTCCCGGTGGTCTCCGCTGGGTGGTAGATGTTGCGACCAAACCGTCCGGTTTGACCCCTGTTGTGGTGCCATTCGCCGACCTCAGACCCACGGTGCGTGCCAAGCCCGTTGGCTTACCGCTGCGCTTCGATCCCAGTGGCATCACCCGCATTCAGGTGTTGCACTCGAAATTCGGCGATGCTGGGGATCTCAATCCGGGGTTTCGCGCTGGGTCCATCCGGGTGCTGATCCGTTCAATCCGCGCCTTGCCCTGAGTCCATGGACCTTCTGGTGTTGATTGCCAAGGCGGCTGACGTTTGCCTCAAGCCCTGGAGCCATGCTGTTGTTCTGATCGATCCTTCGGCTCCAGACCAGATCGACGATCTGCACGTGCGGATCGAATGCCGTGATGGCGACGGCCAGCGTTGCTCCGATCAGGATCTTGAACTGGAGATCTATCGGAGTGGCGATGAGATCAATCTGATGCTGAGCTGGTGGGACCAACCGGAACGTCCAATGCTCTGGCACGGGCGCCATCCGGTCTGGATGGATGGCGCATCGGGGCAGCGCTGTGAGGCACCGCAGGATGCCGCCCCGCTTGAAGCATTGGGTCGCCGCCTACGGGCTCTGGTGCAACCGGCTGTTTGATCGCGCCGAATTCAATCGGCATGGTCGGTGGTCGCACCCCGGCTTGAGCTGGAGACGAGCCGCGCGTACTTGCCGAGAATTCCGTTGCGGTAACGGGGTTCCGGCTTGCTCCATCCCGCCCGGCGGCGATCCAGTTCCGCGTCATCCACGTTGAGTTGGAGCAGCAGCTGATCAGCATCAACCGTGATGCTGTCACCTTCTTGAACTAGCCCGATCTTTCCGCCAACGGCGGCTTCAGGAGCCACGTGTCCCACCACCAGGCCATAGGTGCCGCCGCTGAAGCGGCCATCGGTGATCAGGGCGACCTTGTCCCCAAGGCCCTGACCAACGATCGCTGAGGTGGGAGCCAGCATCTCCCGCATGCCCGGTCCACCGACGGGACCCTCGTTGCGAACCACCACCACATCCCCGGCCTGGATCTTTTTGTCGAGGATGGCGGTAAGGCAGTCTTCCTCGCTTTCAAACACCCGCGCCGGGCCGGTGAGAACAGGTGTCTTTACACCGCTGATCTTGGCCACGCTTCCCTCGCTGGCGAGGTTGCCCTTGAGGATGGCGAGGTGCCCTTTGGCGTAAAGCGGATTGCTCAGGGGGCGGATCACGTCCTGCCCTGAGGGCGGCTCCGAGGGCACATCGGCGAGCAACTCCTTCAGGCTTTTGCCCTCCACCGTTCGGCAGTCGCCGTGCAGCAAGCCTGCATCCAGCAGCAGCTTCATCACCTGGGGAATGCCGCCGGCGTTGTGCAGATCAACGGTCACGTAGCGGCCGCTGGGCTTGAGATCACAGATCACCGGCACCCGCTGACGAATCCGTTCGAAGTCATCGATGCTCAGGTCAACGCCGGCGGTGCGGGCAATGGCCAGCAGGTGCAGCACCGCATTGGTGGAGCCACCCACCGCCATGATCACGCTGATGGCGTTCTCAAAGGCTTCCTTGGTGAGCAGATCCAGGGGGCGGATGTTGGCTTTCACGGCCTCCACCAGCACCTCGGCGGAGCGAGCCGCACTGTCGGCCTTTTCCTCGTCCTCGGCAGCCATCGTGGAGCTGTAGGGGAGGCTGAGACCCATCGTTTCGATGGCGGCACTCATGGTGTTGGCGGTGAACATGCCGCCGCAACTGCCAGCCCCAGGGCAGGCATTTTTCTCAACTGCGGTTAGCTGCTCTTCGTCGATCTTGCCGCTGGTCAGTTGGCCGACCGCTTCAAAAGCGCTTACCACCGTGAGATCACAGCCGCCCAGCTTGCCCGGCTTGATCGTGCCTCCGTAGACGAACACCGAAGGGATGTTCATCCGTGCCATCGCGAGCATGGCGCCGGGCATGTTCTTGTCGCAGCCACCAACGGCCAGCACCCCATCCATGCTCTGGCCATTGCAGGCCGTTTCGATGGCGTCAGCGATCACTTCACGGCTCACCAGGGAGTACTTCATCCCTTCGGTGCCCATGGAGATTCCATCACTCACGGTGATGGTTCCGAACATCTGTGGCATGCCTCCGGCCTGCCGGGCCGCTACCTCAGCTCGTTTGGCCAGGTCGTTCAGCCCCACATTGCAGGGGGTGATGGTGCTGTAGCCGTTGGCGATGCCCAGGATGGGCTTGCCGAAATCGCTGTCTCCAAAGCCCACGGCCCGCAACATGGCGCGGTTGGGAGACCGCTGAATCCCCTTGGTGACGGCGTCGGAGCGAAGCATGGAACGGAGCGGACCAGTGGCAATCAAGCCAACCTACCGAGCGCTCATCCTTCGCTACCGAGTCCCTCGAGTTGGGCGCGAACGCGGGCGATCTCTGCGTTGAGTTTTTCCACCCGCTCCTCGAGGTGTCCGTTGCCTGCGCTGTCCAGCACTTCGGAACCGTCCTGCATCCGCGGTGCGTGCAACATCGACTTCTGCGCGCCGTATCGCCTGCGCCTGTCGGCTTCGTTGAGGAGCCACCAGGCCAGGCCTGCAGCACCGAGCACTGCTCCGGTGACCAGAGTTGCCAGGGTGCCTGAGCCCGTGTCGTGCTGCTGGGCCATGGGTGCGTTCAACCTGCCTGAAGGTTAGTCATGCCCTCAAGATCTGAGGTTCAGCCGTCGCACAGGGTCACCGATTCCCGGACGAATCTCACCCTGCTCCCCCACGCCTTCGTCAATGCAGGCGGTGTGCAGCGTTAGGTCTGGAATCGCTTCACCCAACAGCTTCAGTCCAGGACTGGCGCACAGGGCAGTGATCAGCCGCAGCCGCCGTCCATCCACGCCCTTGCTCTGGAGCTCCTGCAGAAGTTTCAGGGTGGCCTCACCATCACTGATCTGATCCACGAACAGAATCACCCCGGCGTTGGCTTCGATCTCCTGTGGGCATGACCCCAGGCAGAGGGAGGAATCGGGAAGGACGGATCGTCCTCCCTGCCAAAGCTCGAGGCCTGTTGGCAGCACTGGAATGGCGATCAGCGGTACCGATGCTTCAACGAGGGTGCCTTCGGTGTCCCCATGGAGTCCGGGCACCGTCTCCCGGCGATGGGGCAGCCAGTCCCGCAGGGCTTCGTAGGTGAGCCATCGGCCCAGTTCCTGCAGGGCTGTGGCGTAGAGGGCCGCAGGGGTTTCCCGATGCCGAAGCATGGTCAGCCAATGGCCGATCAGGGGATGGGGTGGAACCACCACCCGCAAGCTCATGGCCATATCGACTCGCTCCGCGGACAGTTGCCATAACGTGATTGCTCAAATTACCGGTCTCATGGACGCCCTTCGACGTATGGCCTCGCTGCTGGCGGTGATCACGCTGGCGTTCAGCACAGTTGTTTGGGCTGAATCAGTGCAGGCCATCACCGCTCCCGAGCTGCGTGGTCAGTTCGCGGTTCAGGAGATCAGCGCCGATATGCACGGTCTTGACCTCAAGGAAGAAGAGTTCCTCAAGGCCGATTTGCGCGAGGTGAATCTCAGCGGTACAGACCTGCGCGGCGCTGTGATCAACACCTCGCAACTGCAGGGGGCCGATCTCCGCGATGCCGATCTCTCCGATGTTGTGGGCTTTGCCAGCCACTTCGAGCGCGCCGATCTCCGGGGGGCCAACTTCACCAACGCGATGATGATGCAGAGCTGTTTCACGGACGCGCAGATCGACGGTGCTGATTTCACCAACGCCGTGATCGACCTCCCCCAACAGCGGGCCCTCTGTGCTCGGGCGGATGGATCCAATCCGATCAGTGGTGTCTCCACCCGTGAGAGCCTGGGCTGCCGCCCCTAATCGTCATGGCTAAGCGTCTGCCGGTGACCGTGATCACCGGATTTCTTGGGGCCGGCAAGACCACGGTGCTCCGCCATCTGCTCACCCGTGGCGGTCAACGATTGGCCGTGATGGTCAACGAATTTGGCAGCGTTGGGCTTGATGGTGATCTGATTCGCAGCTGCGGCTTTTGTCCTGAGGAGGAGGTGGATGGCCGTTTGGTCGAGCTGAACAACGGCTGCCTCTGCTGCACGGTGCAGGACGACTTCCTGCCGACCATGGAGACGTTGCTGGAACGGGCGGATCAATTGGATGGGATCGTTGTTGAAACCAGCGGTCTCGCTTTGCCAAGGCCTCTGCTTCAGGCCCTGGATTGGCCGGCCATTCGCAGCCGTGTGCATGTGAATGGTGTGGTGACGCTGGTGGATGGCGAAGCTTTGGCTGCAGGCAGCCCAGTGGCTGATGCTGAAGCGCTGGAGCGGCAACGGGCCGAGGATCCCAGCCTCGATCACCTCACAGCGATCGACGACTTGTTTGAGGATCAACTCCAGGCCGCTGACCTGGTCTTGATCAGCCGGGCTGATTGCCTGGATGCATCAGCGATGGCTGAGGTGCAGGGGCGGATCAAAGACAAAGTGCGCCCAGGTACCGCTCTGCTTCCTGTGTCTCAGGGACAGGTGGAGACATCCGTTGTGTTGGGCCTTGAGCGCCAGCCCACCCCCCAGGAAGCCCACACCCACCACGACAACCACCACGACAACCACGACCACGACCATCACGACCACAGCCATGTCGACATGGTCGGCAGCAATGTTCGTATTGAAGGGGCCTTGGACCGTCAGGCCCTCGAGCAGCTGTTGCCCAGCCTCGTGAGCAATCACCAGGTGGTTCGACTCAAGGGGCGTGTCTGGCTGCCCAGCAAAACGCTTCCGCTTCAGATCCAGATGGTGGGTCCGCGGTTGAACAGCTGGTTTGAAGCAGCTCCCAGCCATGCCTGGCGTCCCGATCAGGGCTGTGGTGCTGATCTGGTGGTGCTGGCTTTGAACGAGGCTGCAGCTCCGGCCCTGGAATCCGGCCTTCAGAGGCTGGTGCAGGCCACACCGGCCAAGGCCAGCCCCGCGGCAGCCACGCCGGAGAGCTGAATCGGGTCTCCTTCCATTCGGCCCACAAAAAGAGCCATCACTGGTGCTGTGGCCATCAGGGTCACCCCTTCTCCAACGGGCATCGTTTGCAGCACCACCTGTTGCAACAGGATTCCCCCGTTGGTTCCGACCATGGTGGCGATCACAAGCTTCCATTGCTCCCGTTGCTTCAGCTTGGTCTGTCTCCAGATCCCTTTGAGGAAGGGAAGAAGACCAAGCCATCCGCCCAGCAGCCGGATCGATGCCGTCTGCAATGGGGTGAGGTCGCTGCTGATCAGCACGTGACGGGCCAGAAAGGCTCCGCTCAGGCCACAGATCACGGCGGTGAGTGCCAACAGCAGCCCGATGCCGAAGTCAGCAGCGCTGTCCCCCCGCCCCCCTTGGCTCGTCTCTTTCGCCTGCATGGCAATGAGAACCACAGCGCTTGAAACCAAAAGTGCGCCGAGACCGTTCTTCACGGCCAGGCTGTCCCCCATCACCAGAACTCCAGCGATGCTGGCCAGCACCGGACCGCTGGCTTCCACGGTGAGGGTTCGTCGGGTGCCGAGTCGCCGCAACGCCCCGAGATAGAAGCTGTCTCCGGCCGCAATGCCGATCAAGCCGCTGATCAACAGCAGCAGAACAGCATGCACCTCGGTGTTGTGCGGAAGTGTGAGCAGAACCGGCAGAAACAGCAGGCTGGCCAAGCCGTTCTTCATGGCGTTGAGCCGGATCGCCGTGACTCGCCCTGATAGCGATCGCCAGAGTGCACTGGCTCCCGTCCAGGCCATGGCTGCTCCAAGGGCCGCCAATACACCCGTCATGGTCTGGTGTAGATCGTTGTGCAGTCTGCTGTGCAGTCGAGAACTCTGGGCACAATTCAGGAATGCGAGGCCTGGAGACGTGCACGGTGCTGGGGCAATTGCTGGAGACCCTGTCGGGGCATTGGGCGGTTCATCTTGAAAGTCGTGTTCCTCGCACGGAGCTTTATGAAGCGCGGATCGCTTCATCCAAGCCATCGCTTGGTTTTTTCATTCTTCTGATCAGCTCTGCGGTGATCGCCAGCCTCGGGCTGATCTCCAACAGCACGGCGGTTGTGATCGGGGCCATGATCGTCGCTCCGCTGATGGACCCATCCTCAGCCTGGCTTTTGGCTTGGCCGTGAGCGATGGGAGATTGATCCGACGTTCCGCCGTCACCATTGGCTTCGGCGTTCTGGCGGTGATTGGAACCGCGGCGTTAATCAGTTTGGGACTGGGCATCAGCCATGTGCAGTCGGAGATCACCGGCCGCACGTCTACCAACCTGATCGATCTGGGCATCGCTATCGCGGCGGCCATTGCCGGGTCGTTCTCGATGACCCGCAAGCAATTGTCGAATTCGATTGCAGGGGTGGCGATTGCTGTCGCCCTTGTGCCACCACTCTGTGTAAGCGGCATTGGCCTCACGCTCGGCTCGGAAATGGTTGCTGTGTTTGGCCGTGGAACGGTGGCGGGTCTCACCAACCAGATCGCGGAGGGATCGTTTCTGCTTTTTCTGGCGAACCTGATCGGCATCACCGTCACCAGCCTTGTGGTGTTCTTGCTGCAGCGTTACGGCTCATTCCGCAGCTGTTGGCGCAATCTTCTGGTCTGGTTGGGATTGCTCGGGCTGTTGAGCCTGCCCTTGTCATCGGCATTGCATGACTTCAGTGTGCGGCAGCAGATGGATGCGGAATTTGGTCGCTTCAAAGCAGGACAACTCAAACGTGTAGCCCTCGCGCGAGGCAACCAGAGGTTGTGGTCAAAAATTCGTCTGATGTACAGCAGCGTGAGTGTTGTTAACAACGAGACAAGGCTGGATATTGTGCTCAATGCCCCCGAAGACATCTTGGATCAATCCTTTATGAACGATGTCAATCAGCAGATGTTGAAACGAGCCAAGGACTTCGGCTTGGATGATCTGGATGTCAACATCAGTGTGATTCCCAACCGTGTGTACAAGTTTGATAATCAATCAATGAACTAACGCAATGGATGCTGGTTTGTGAACGGTTTGGCGATCAGCGGGATGGCGTCAAAAAAGAGTTGATCAGCTTGTTCGACAACATCCAGAGCATCGTCGCTGTGTCGCTGTTCTTCGCTTCTTCGGAGGGTTCCGTTGGTTTGAATTGATGCCGTCCAGGGCCCAACAGGGCATTGCTCCAGTAGCTGAATCCCGGTTGATCAAGTTGTTCATCGATGAGCTGCACCAGCAGTGCCCCTGCCCGCTCAACGCTTTCCGTCAATCGCAAAAGATCCCGAGCGACCAACCCAAACAAGGCCTGCCCAAGTGGATTGGCTTGGCGACTGTTTCTGAAAAACCCCTCTGACGTGCGGGGAATCACCAGCCCTGGACTCCAGGCCACGACTGGTATGTCCGGACGCTGCTGGTGGATCTGCAGGGCCATCAGCAGATTGCAGAGCTTGCTGTCTTTGTAGGCCTTGTCTGCATTGAACGGACTTTCTCCATCAACCATCGGCGCCCCGGGGCCCTGGCGCAGTCCCTGTTGCGAGCCCAGCCCTGCAGGCTGGCCAACCCGTCCTCCGCCGGTGGCTGGATTGTGCACCTCAGAGGCGGTGATCACGATGGCTTGGGTTTGCTCCTTCAATCCTTCCGCCAGAAGTTGATGGGCCAGGTGGTTCACCGCAAAGGTGAGTTCAATGCCCTGTGCACTCCAACGGGGGGAGCTGTGGCCGGCGTATTGCAACCCGGCATTGAGCACCAGTGCATCGAATGGCATCTCGTGATGGCGGAGTTGTTCGATCGCCTCGGCCACAGATGCAAGGTCCGCCAGATCGGCAATACACGTTTCCACGGAATCCGACAAAGCCGTGCGGATTCGCTCGGCCCGTTCTGCATTGCGGCAAACAACGGTGAGTGCATCTCCACGGGCCAGCAGGATTTTTGCCGCTTCAAGGCCAATGCCGCTGCTAGCACCGGTGATCAGAACGCGGCGCTGTTCAGCAGTCGTCATGGAGTTTGAACACGTAGAGATCAGCGTCCCGATCGCTCACCACGTACATCCTTTTCCGCCCGGGATCGATGGCAACACCCTCCGGTTTGCGGATCCGTTTTGGCTTGTCTCCCGTGCTGATGTTGAGATCGAGGCGTTGGAGAACAGTGTCGCCTGCCCAGTCGTACTGGAACAGGCACCGCCCCTTGTCGCTGACGATCCAGAGGGTGTCGCTGCTGCTGTCGTAGCTCAGGCCCGAGAAATCAAGCTTCTCGGCCTACAGTTCGGGATGCATGATCCCTTGGCTGGCTTGCAGCACTCGTGTGGAGAGGATTGTGGTGAGTATGGAATCCAGTTCGATCAGCAAACCGGGCTGGCGCTCTTTCACCACAACCACATGGTTGTTTCTGGTGTTCACAGTGATGCCCCAATCCGTTGTTGTCCGGAGGGTCTGGGAAGTGGTGCGCGACAGTGTCGTAGTTGGTCATGGCTGACAGCGGGCGCCGATACCGTTCGCGCCGGCTGCTCAGATCCACCACCACCACAGAATTGCTCCGCTCCTGCACCACGAGCAGCTCGCTGTCATTTCCACGGAGTGCAATGCCTTCCAAGTCGTCGAGGCCGATGAAGAACGAGTCGCTCACCGACACCCTGCCTTTGAGATCCAGACGAAAAATCGCCTTGGTGTCATCACTGACGGTGTACAGCGCTGATCCATCCGCGTTCAGCGTCAGTCCGGATGGTTCATTCAGGCCGAGGCCTGGGTCTCGAATCCTGTGACGGCTCAGCAGCTCAAGGCGCATCGAGGTCATCCTCATCGGGACCCGTTCCTGGTGATTCTCGAGGCTTGGCTCGTTTTTGCCAGCCATCGCAGGTGAGGATGAATGGATCACGGCCAGGCGCCATGAATCGAATCGCTGTGTATTGCGGCTCCTCGAGCGGCGACTCGAGCCTTTTCAAGCTTGCTGCCACTGAGCTGGGTGCACTGATCGCCACCCAGGACATGGCCCTGGTTTACGGCGGCGCTCGCATTGGTTTGATGGGCGCTGTTGCTGATGCCGCTTTGGCGGCTGGAGGGGAGGTGATTGGGGTGATCCCCGAGGCGTTAACGCAAGATGAAGTGGTGCACTCCGGTTTGACCCATCTCGAGGTTGTGGGATCGATGCACGAGCGCAAAGCGCGAATGCTCGATCTGGCCGATGCAGCCGTTGCCATGCCCGGAGGCCTGGGAACCCTCGACGAGTTGTTTGAGGCCTTGACCTGGGCTCAGCTTCGTTTTCATGCCAAGCCGATCGGCATGCTCAATATCGATGGCTACTTCGATGCGTTGCTGAGCTTTTTGGATCAAAGCGTTTCGACGGGCTTTCTCTCGCAGCGAAATCGCCAGCTCCTCCTGGATGCAACAACGCCAGAATTGCTGATCGATCGACTCCTCAACGCGTCCTGATGCAACGCACGGTTTTGCTTACCGGAGCCAGTCGTGGCATCGGATGTTCCATTGCCAGACGGTTGCTTAAGGATGGTCACCGCCTCAGCCTTGGTCTGCGGGATCCGCAGGCTCTAAGGGGAACAGACTTGGACGTTGAGACGGTGTTGCATCACGCCTACGACGCCAACGATCCAGCCAGTGTTGAAGCCTGGGTTGACAGCACCGTTCGTCACTGGGGTGCCATCGACACCGTAATCCACTGCGCGGGGATTTTGTATCGAACCCCGTTGTTGTTTGCGGATGGCGAAGAGCAGCAGCTTGATGAACTGTGGGCAATCAACGTGAAGGGGCCCTGGTGGCTGACCCGTGCGGCCTGGCCGTATCTGGCGACCAGTGGCCATGGACGAATCCAGGTGCTGGTGTCGATGAGTGGCAAACGCGTCAAAGGTCGAATGGCGGGTTATCCCGTGAGCAAATTCGCCTTGATGGGGCTCTGTCAGAGCATGCGCAATGAAGGGTGGGACAAGGGGATTCGGGTGACCGCTATCTGTCCCAGTTGGGTCAACACCGATATGGCTCGTGCGGTGACGGCCGTTGAACCTGCCGCGATGACCCAACCCGAAGATCTTGCGTCTCTCTCGAGCAGCCTGTTGTCGATCCCCAACGCCGCCGTTCCGTTCGAGTTGGCGATGAATTGCTCGCTCGAAACCTGAATCTTCCGGTGAGGACGATGTCGCCCTCAGATGGTGTCGCTATGGATGACCCAGCGTCCCTGCCTTGCGATGTGTCTTCTGGCGGCGATTGGCCTGCTGGCTCCACGCCTGGTTTTGGTGTTGATGTGGTTGATGAACAGCAGTTTCGTGCTGCAGCCCTTCAGTGGCACCAGTGTTCCCAACCCGTTGCTTCCCATCCTGGGTCTGTTGTTTCTCCCCACCACAACCCTCGGCTATTGCTGGGCTGCGGCCTCGTTCGGGGGCGTGTCGTCGTTCAGTGGCCTGTTGGTGGTGTTGATCGGTTTGATCATCGACTTCGGGCTGATCGGTAATGGCCTTGGTGCTGTTCGTCGTTGAAGATCATCCCCGTGGAAAACTGCGCCATCTGCCAGCTGCATCTCGATCCCACCGCGCAAGAGCGGTACGAGATTCAGCGCTCTGAACTCTGGATTTTGCGGCATCATCCGGACCCAGCACCCCTACCAGGTTGGCTTCTCTTGGATTCACGAAGGCACTGTTCCGGCCCCGTGGAATTCACGGCGGCCGAGGCTTCTGATTGGGGGTGCGCTGTTCGCGATGCCAGTGATCTCGTGAAACAGATCAGCGGATGCGAGCGCGTGTATGCCATTGCCTTTGGTGAGGGAGCCCAGCACCTTCATCTCCATCTCATCCCACGCCATCTGAATGAACCGGCCTCCAAAGCGTGGGCGGTTGCCGACTTGTACCGGGACATGGATCGCGGCGATTGAGCCCCCGCTGATCCTGCCGTTGTGGCGGCGATGGTGCAACGCTGTCGATCGTTGATCAGCGCCCCGGGTTGAAGCGTTTGCGCGTCTTGGTGCCGTTGGCGTTTTGCTTGAGATTGCCCAAGGGCCAGCCCAGGTGCCTGAGATGGCTCACTGTGTTCGTCGATGCGCTGAAGCAGTTTTCGCTGTAGCTGCTGGCGATACCGATCTCTTTGAGGGTGAGTAACAGTAACCTCTGCTCTCGGCGTGTACCCCGACGGCTCGCGAGAAGCACGAAGTCGCGTTCGCGAAGCTGTTCACCGATCGCATCGATGTTCTCGGAGTACCCCAAGGCGAGGGTTTGATCAATAGCGCGATAGGCGGTGTAGATCCGCCCCTCAGGATTGTTCTCGAGGGTTTGTACCCTTTCGCTCAGGGCAATCACGGCGTCCATCACCGGAGCCTGAAGCGCTTGTTCGATCTGATCAAGCTGCACGATCACAACCCTCCCACAGCCAAACGTTCATCACAGGCAGCCTCATAGGCGCGGATGGCTGCGCTGGGAATGGAGCCATTGCTCTTGAGTTGGCGCACCGACAGCTCCACGCACTGAAGTACAACGCTGGTCAGCTCACGTCCTTCACACAGGGCCCAGCCGCGAAGAAGCACATGAAGGCTCGGTGGAACGGAGACCGTGAGCTTCACCTGGGTCTCTCGGGTGGAGGTTTTGATCATGACCCGTCTGCTGCCGGAGCATCCCAAGGGTAGCTCAAGAGATGCTGCTTAGCAACTTGTGAGTATCCGATGGGTGTCTTTAGGGTTGCTTCGGGGTTGCTCCTCGGTATAGCTAGGCCCTGTGGCGTGACCGCCAGGGTGCTGCTCGCATAGCTGATTCATGGGCCACCACTTTGAGGCGTCAGGCCTGAATCATCTGGCTGCAATTGTTGTGCCTCTATGTCGTCATTCAGCCCGGTCTGGGCTGCCATCTTTTCTTATCCCAGTGATTCCAGTTGTCGATTGTTGATCACCCAGGCGAAGTTTTTTATCCAAAATCTGCATATCCATGGATATGATGTTGGCGTGGATTCTTGGGAGCGAATGGGCGCAATTTCGGTTCAGGCTGACAAGGTCGTCAACGTCAGAATGTCTGAAACGGAGCACACTCTGTTGAAGGCCTATTGCGCTTCGTTGAACCGGAGCATGCAAGACGTGCTTCGTGATTTCGCGTTAATGCAAATCCAGAAGCAACGCTTTTGTTGCCGCCTTGTGCGCTCTTTGATGGATGAGCATGGGATCGAACAAGACCCCAGAGCTCGTAAGCCTTGTTTTGGCTACGCCTGTTATTACTGCCGCCATGCAGAGTCCTGCATGGCTGGTGAAACTGATTTGCTTTATATCCCCCGCCAGGAGATCCGTGAATTGGTTGCTGAGGAATCGGCTTATATCTTCGACTTTGATGGCAGCAGCATTGAGGCTCCCTCCCAGATGGGCTGATCCGATTTCAATTGTTCAGTCACTTCACCTATCGACGCACGAGCCTTAACGTCAAGAGTTCGATCGAGGCCGTCTAGGCAGGAATCACATTGAGTCTTGGGCGCAATTTGTGGATGTCCAGAAATCTGAGCACAACCCCTTCAAAGATGCGGACGATTCGGCTCATAGTAATTCCGCCAAGTCGCTAATCGGGCTTGGAAGCCGGACAGAGCGATGTTCGACGCCTTGGTGTTTGACTCCTGCTTCGGCAGGGGTCAAATCCATTTGTTTCTTAAGAAACCTGGTGATGAATCGATCTGCAGTGATTGGCCCGTCAAGGTATCGACGTGGTCGAATCGCTCCGGTGGTGCATCACCGTCGGCCACACAACATTTCCTGATTCATTTCAAGACAAACGATCGTCTAGATCATTGGTTCAGGTCGTTCAAAACGGAGAGGGTGGGATTCGAACCCACGGTGCCCGTGAAGACACGCTGGTTTTCAAGACCAGAGCCATAAACCACTCGACCACCTCTCCAGAGGGTGTCAGGTGCCCCGCAGGGCACCTGACAACTGTATCGGGACGTGCTCCCAGTTCAGTTCTCCGGCTTGGCCAGAGGCAGCAGACACTTATCGGAATCACATCCGGCCGGGCCCGCTTCGGTCAGCTCGCCCTGGTCGTAACGCTGCAGTGCTTCGAAGAAATCACTGCTGACGCGACGCTTCACCACAGCCGATTGCAGCTCCTCGTAGGTTGCTGCATCAATCGGCTCAAAGGGCAGGCGGGGGAAGGTGGCATTCGCATCGAAGCGGGCCAGAAGTGCTGCTGAGATGTAGCCCTCGCCCTTCTCCATGGCTTGATGCAGAGCATCAGCCAAGGGTTCGATTTCGTGCTCGCGGAATTCGATGGTGGCGGAGGTGTTGTGGGCGGTGTAATGCCGCTGCACCTGCATGTAGAAATCGAATTGCGCCATGGCACTGAAGCCGTTGATGTCAACGGCATCAGCACCGGGCAGGTTGGCCCAGCTCACCTCGGTGGGAATCTCCACCAGCCATTCGGTGCAGCGGGGATCGAAGGGGTCATTCAGCAGACGGCCTTCCTCATCCTTGTCGGACTGGGAGGGAACGATGGTGTAGCCGTAGTCCATGCAGGCCATGGCCACGGGGTCGTTCTTGCGGAAGGTGATCCGACGGATGAAGCGCTGAGCTTTGGGCGGATGCCAGCCGGGGGCAGCACCGGTGAGCAAGCTCTTGGTGCCAGCAGGCTGCACGGTTGTGCAGCGGTTGGGACGACGAAGGCCATGACGGTCGCAGTAGTCCCAGACCGTTTGATTGACGATCTCCTTCCAACGGCTCAGGTAAGCGGCTTCCTGCTCCTTGAAGCGCAGACCCTCCTCGGTATCAGGCCGGCCAGCCTCCCACCAGCTCAGCCATTCCGTGCCGAAGGCATGGACGAAGAAATCGAACAGACCGGTGAAGCTGACGCCAACGATCGGGTCCCATTCACGGCTCTGGCGGTAGCGCTCCACCTCAAAACGATGGTTGAGCAGACAAGCAACTGACAGAGCGCCTGCACGGAAGGCATCGGCCTGTCCTTCCTCGTCGCTGGGGTCGATCTGGTTGAGGTGCACCTCGGCCAGATTGCAGTGGAAATCGGCGCCCAGGATCTCTCCGCAGGGATTCAATCCGTAACGGCTGAGGCGGTGCTCAAGCTCGTCGGCGCCGATGGGGCCATGGTTGTCGGACAGCCAACGCCCCGCTTCCTCACGACCCTGGTCGCAGTAGATCTCAATGAATTCCGTTCGCAGCTCAGGGGTGGTGAGCAGATCGGCATTGGAGCGAGCGATCGCTTCGGGAGCGAACTGGATCGCACCTTCGCCGGAGTGGAACTGCTTGGTCACCGCTGCATGCACCACGTCCTTGCTGGGACGGGTGTGATACACGCGGGTGTGGTTGGCCATCCGCAGCGCATCACGCTCGGGGTCGATCCTCCAGTTGCCCTCCTCGTCTTGCTGCCAGAGGTTGTCCTTGGAGGACGCAGCCGCTTGATCGTCCGAAGCAAACTGGCGCATGCCGGCGCTGCGGCGGATGTTTCCAGCCACGATCGTGACGGCGGCTTCGTCGATCAACAGGCAGCACTCGACTGAGGTGAGCCGACGACCCTGGGCCTTGTTCAGCAGCCGAGCAACGCGCCCGTAGAGATCCTTCAGCTTGACGGGGTTGGCCATGCCGCCGAAACCCTTCAGCGTTTCCCCAACAGGCCGCACATCGCTGAGGTCCACCTCGATCTGAATCGGACCTCCGTTGAACCGTTCATCGCTGCTGAGCTCGAGCATCAGCTGGTAGCTGTCCACCCAGCCGCGACGGGTGTCACCCACCTTGATGGTCACCTTGTTGCCATCAATGCTGTGGGTGCAGTCGTCCTGGCGCTCAGCGGCAGGAGTGATGCCGATTTCGCTGACGCTTAGAACTTCAAAGCTGTTGCGCACCACCGGAAGCCGGTCGATCAGGTGCGGCTCGATGATGGCGCCGGTGCCACAGCCCATCATCGCCAGGTCCATCATCAGACCAAAGGCTTGCCAATCCACCAGGTTGGTGGATGTGCAGTTGTAGGAACCCGAGAAGTTTTCGGGCTGCTCGATCCAGCGGGTGCCACCGATCCAGAGCCAGCGGCCGGAGGGAAGAGCTTTTTTCTCGGCCTGCATGCGAGCCAGCAGGGCAACTTCCGCATCGTTGAGGTTGCCCAATTGACGCAGGCCTTCCAGGTTTCGCGCGCCCACCTGACTCCAGCTCTCACGGCCGCTGGGGGTTTTGCGGCTGTAGGTGCGATAGAAGACCGGATTGGCAGCAGGAGCGGTTGCGGGGAAGTCGCCGAACCCGGCGACAGCTCCCGCAGAAGTCTCCACACGATTTGGAGTGAGGGTCACGTGCGGTGCTGGGGCGAAGGACAAGTATCGAAACCCTAACGCCACAGATGGGGGTAGCAAGGTCTCTTTACCACCATCAACAGTGTCCCGTTCAAACTAAGCTCGGAATCGGCAGCAAATGATGCAGCGGCGGCTGGAGCCTGAGTTGATGAACGGCGATACGCAGGTGCAGGCCTATGCCGCTGCTGACTTCAGTTCCGGCGATCAAGCCACTATCGAAGCGATTCAGCGTCTCCTCTCACGCACATCGCCTTTGCCGCCTGATCCACTGGTGGTGGACCTGGGTTGTGGCCCTGGAAACATCACGCTTCGGCTGGCCGGCCTCTTCCCCAAGGCTCGGATCATCGGCATTGACGGTGCCGAATCGATGCTGGCTGTCGCCCGGGAGCGGGCGCAGCAGCAGCAGCTGGAGATCTCCTTCCTTTGTCAGACCCTTCAGGAGGTGCTTCGAGGTGCTCTGCTTGGGCAGGCTGATCTGATCGTCAGCAACAGTCTTTTGCATCACCTGCACCAGCCTGATCTGCTCTGGATGGTCACCAGAGACTTGGCAGCACCGGGTTGTCGCACCTTGCACCGGGATCTGCGGCGTCCTGCTTCCGACGCTGAGATTCAACAGCTGCTGCTCAAACACCTGCCATCGGCTCCAGAGGTGTTGCAGCACGATTTCGCTGCCTCGCTGGCGGCGGCCTTCGAACCTCAGGAGGTGACCGCAGAGCTCCACCGGCTTGATCTCAACCAGTTGACGGTGTCGGCGGAGGACGACCGTTATCTGGTGGTGTCAGGCTTGGTGAAGTCCTGAAATCCGATGAGCGGCAGTCAAGCGACCACTGATGGTGATCTGGCCCAGGTTTTGGCCTCGGCGGTGGATCGCCGTCGCAACTTTGCGATCATTTCCCACCCGGACGCGGGAAAAACAACCCTCACCGAGAAATTGCTGCTCTACGGCGGTGCCATTCAGCAGGCCGGTGCGGTGAAAGCCCGGGGTGAGCAGCGCAAGGTGACCTCCGACTGGATGGAGCTTGAAAAGCAGCGGGGCATTTCAATCACCTCCACGGTGCTGCAGTTCGATTACGACGCCACCACGATCAACCTCCTGGACACGCCAGGTCACCAGGATTTTTCCGAAGACACCTACCGAACTCTGGCAGCGGCGGACAACGCCGTGATGCTGGAGGATGCCGCCAAGGGCCTGGAGCCTCAGACCCGGAAGTTGTTCGAGGTCTGCCGTTTGCGGCAGATCCCGATCTTCACCTTCATCAACAAGATGGACCGCCCGGGGCGGGAACCGCTCACCCTGCTCGATGAAATCGAGTCGGAACTCGGCCTCACCCCCTGGGCGGTGAACTGGCCGATCGGCAGTGGCGAGCAATTCCGAGGCGTGATCGATCGCCGCAGCAAGGAGGTGGTTCTGTTCAGCCGTGCTGAACGCGGCAAGCAGGCCAGTGAGCAACGCCTCTCGCTGGACGACCCTGCCCTGCGCGAGTTGGTGGAAGAGGACCTGCTGGATCTGGCCATTGAAGAAATGGAGTTCCTGGAGGCGGCTGGCGCCGAGCTGGACATCGAGATGGTCCATGCCGGTGAGCTCACCCCGGTGTTCTTCGGCTCGGCCATGACCAATTTCGGGGTCCGTCCCTTCCTCGATGCCTTCCTGGAGATGGCGCAACGGCCCATCGCCCGATCCAGCAGCGAAGGGCTGGTGGACCCGTTGCGTGAAGGGTTCAGCGGCTTCGTGTTCAAGCTTCAGGCCAACATGGACCCCAGGCACCGCGACAGGGTGGCCTTCGTCCGTGTCTGCAGCGGCCGCTTCGAAAAAGACATGACGGTGAAGCACGCCCGCACGGGCAAAGCGATCCGTCTCTCTCGCCCTCAAAAGCTGTTCGGTCAGGACCGAGCCGTGGTGGAAGACGCCTATCCGGGTGATGTGATCGGTCTCAACAACCCCGGCATGTTTTCCATTGGCGACACCCTTTATGTGGGTTCGAAAGTGGAATACGAAGGTATTCCCTGTTTCAGCCCGGAAATTTTCAGTTGGCTGCGCAACCCCAACCCTTCAGCCTTCAAGAACTTCCGTAAAGGGGTGAACGAGCTGCGGGAAGAGGGGGCTGTGCAGATCCTTTATGACACCGACGAGAGCAAGCGGGATCCGATTCTGGCGGCCGTTGGACAACTCCAGCTTGAGGTGGTGCAGCACCGGCTTGAAAACGAATATGGCGTGGAAACCCGCCTTGAGCCCATGGGTTTCCAGGTTGCCCGTTGGATCAACGGCGGTTGGGCTGAACTCGAAAAGGTGGGCCGGATTTTCAATTGCAAGACCGTGCGTGATGCCTGGAATCGGCCTGTGCTGTTGTTCAAGAACGAGTGGAATCTCAACCAGCTTCGGGAAGACCACCCCGACCTTGAACTCAGCAGTGTTGCCCCGGTGGTGAGTGGAGTGGAGCCGATCAGTCTCTGAACCGCGCTCATTACCCCATCCACACCTCCACGGCTCTCTCGCCAGAATCGTGCCGCGTCTTCAACTTCCGTGAGTACGTTCTGGCTGCTGAGGAACAGCGCTGACGGCGGCACCGAATACGTGTGTTTCCGTGGTGATGACGAATCGGTGGAAATGCTGGAGGGCTACCACCTTCCTCCGCAGATGCCGTTGATCAAGCGCCGCTCCTGGATGAACCGGGTGGATGCCCTCAGCTGCCGGAGCAGGCTGGAACGCAGCGAGGGTTTTCGTCACGGTGCGCCCCTCTTCTGAACAGGCCCCAATACGCTCATCAAAAGGAACCCGATCGACGCAATGGCAGCCCTGGGTGAATCTGGTCCCGATGCAAACGCAGATGATCCATTTGCCCGTCTTGGCCTGAGCCGTGATGCGGGCTTTGATCAGGTTCAGGCGGCCAAAGCACGCTGTCTCGCCGAGGTTTCCGGTGATGATCAGGCCCGAGCAAAGATCGAAGCGGCCTACGACGCTGTCCTGATGGCTCGCCTGCGGGACCGGCAACAGGGTCAGGTGAGTGCTGCTGCAGCGACGGCATCGGAGCGGGAGGCCATGGCGGGATCCATGCCTTCTCCGCCAGCTCAGGCACCGATGGGCAACGTGTTGGCGAATCTCCGCAACAGGCTGCCCGATCCCTCCCCGACCCTCTCCGGCCTCAAGCCCGACTGGGCGCTGGTGGAAGGGCAGGGGCGTTCCGTTCGCCTGATTGCAGGGATCGTCGGCGTTGCTCTGTTGCTGATCTCGGCCGGGAGCATTCAGTTGGTGCTGGCCCTGGCAACCATCGGCGTTTTTCTCAGTCAGGTTCGCCGTGGTCGCCGCCCACTGGCATCCCTGGGCTGGACGTTGCTGGTGCTCATCCTGGGCTTGGCGGCAGGCTCTTTGCTGAACCTGGCGCTCTCCCCCACTGCTTTTGAACAGCTGGCTCTCAGTCCCCTGCAGATCCAGGCTTTGCCTGCAGCTCTGCTGCTGTGGGCTGCAGCCCTGTTCCTGGCCTGAGCATCAGGCCGCCGTCGGTAGGCCGTCAATCAGCTCCTGCAGCTCCGCAGCACTCACGTCATAGCGGTCGTTGCAGAAGTGGCAGGTCAGTTCCGCGCCACCGTCCTTGTCACGCATGTCGGTGAGTTCGTCCCTGCCCAGCAGGAGCAGTGCAGCTTTGCTGCGTTCACGGCTGCAAGGACAGAAAAAACGAAGTTCCTGACTGGCCTCGGCATCGTCGAGGGGTTTGGGATCAAGGTCGGGGAAGACGTCCCGAAGCAGATCCTCCAGCTGGTCTCCACTTGCCGCCAGCCGCTGACTGAATCCAGTGATCTCGCGGCAACGCTGTTCAATCAGCTCCACCAGGGCCGGCTCTTCCGCTGCTTTGGGAAGGATTTGAACCAGGAGGCCACCGCTGGCATGGATGCCGGCGCTGTTCACTTGCTCACCCACAAACACGGCTGAAGGAGTCTGCTCGGAGTGGAGCAGATAGGAGGCCACATCCTCACCAATGCCTCCACTGACGAGTTCAACGGTGCTGTTGAAGGGCTCACCCTTGCCGTCATCACGCATCACGTGGAGGTAGCCGGTGCCAGCGGCCTCCTTGAAGTTGAAGCTGAAATGGCCTGCTTCATCCTGAATCGGGTCGAGTTCCAGGCCCGGCTCGCCCACGTAGCCACGAACGGTTCCGTTACGGCCGGCATCCACCATCAAGTTCTTGATCGGTCCGTCGGAACCGAGGCGCAGGTTCACCCGGCCGTGGCGCACCTTCATCGAACTGGCCAGCATCAATCCAGCGGCCATGGCTCGTCCGAGCATCACGCTGGTGAGGAACGACAGACCATGGCGCTCCCTCGCCTCACGCACGATGTTGGTTGTTGATACCGCCACCAATCGGATGCCGCCCTCAGCGGCTGTTGCACGCACCAGCCGGTCGGCCATATCCCCTCGGAAGCTCAGGGCAATGTAGTCATCGGTTCGAGCCGCCCGCCCTGCAAGCGCAGTCTTTGGCAGTCCCAGTCCTGAAACAGCTCGGGTTCATGGGTGACCACGATCAACACCTGCTCACGGGCGAGGCCGGCGAGCAAATCAAGCACGTCCCGTCGCACCGACCAATCCAAACCTGCGGTGGGTTCATCCAGGAGGAGCACTTCAGCGCCGCGGAGCATTTGCACGGCGAGGGCAAGCCGCCGTTGCTGTCCGCCGCTCAGCCGTTCTGGCGCCGTTGTGGAGGCGATGCTGTCGAGGCCAACCCGTTCGAGCACGCTCTGTTCGCGCTCATGACCGAGCCGCCGATGCCCCAGCCGCAGTTCCTGAGCCACGCTCAGCCCGAGGAAATGGCGCTCAGGAAACTGGAAAACGATGCCGCAAAGCCAGCGCAACTGCCGTCGTTTCACTGCGCTGCCGTTCCAGCGGATGCTGCCGGATGTGGCTGATGCCAGGCCACTGATGATTTCCAGCAGCGATGTCTTTCCGGATCCACTGGCGCCAGCAATCAGCAGCGGCCGTCCTTTCTGCGTCTGAAAACCGACGCCATCGAGGATGGGGGCACCGGCAGTCGCAGGTGCATAGGTGATTCCTGAGAGCTCGAGCATGCGTTCAGCTTGAACGATGATGACGGTGTCGCGATGGCCCCATGGACATTCGTTTTCGTGAAGTGGATCCCTTCAATTGCTGGTTGTGGATCCGTTTTTCGGAACCCCCCAGTCAGGGGGAACGGAATTACGTCGATGGTGTCTTCGACAGCTGGTATGTGATCGGGCGTTTGGGCGGCTTCAACGCAGAAAACCTGCAGGTGCATGACGCGGGCTCCGATCTCAGTTGGATGACCTACGACAACGATGGGGCTGAGTCGGCGATGCCAGCCCTGATGCACAACATGGGGCAGCTCGAATACCAGAACGACTGGGGACGTTGCTGGGTTGATCTCGGTACGTCGGATGGAGTTGCCATCGATGTTCTGATCAATGCCCTGCGTCAACTGGACTCCGACGTGGTTCAGATCGAAGAGTTGGTCGTTGGTGGGGTCAATGAGAATTGGCCGGTTGAAGACCATCCCGACAGTGTTTTCCCTGCCGGTGGCTGAACGCCGGCGCTTGCTTCTGTCGTCGGATCGCCTGGAGCAGGGTGGATCGGTTCTGCTCAACTCCGAAGAGCAGCACTACCTGCGGAGAGTGTTGCGTCTGCGCTGTGGCGAGCAGGTGGATCTGATCGATGGTTGCGGCCGGCTCACGACCGCAACCCTGATGGAAGCCAAGCTGCTCGAGCTCGATCGGCCAGCGCAACTGATTGAGCCCCAGGCCCAACCTCAGCTGGGTCTGGCCGTGGCCTTGATGCGGCGGGGGATGGATGAGGTCGTCCGGATGGCCTGTGAGCTCGGGATTGATCGGATTCAGCCCCTGCGCTGCGATCGCTGTGTTCCCCAGGCCGACCACCGACCCGAGCGCTGGGCCACGATCATTCGTGAAGCGGTGGAGCAGTGCGAGCGGTTGTGGACGCCACAGCTGCTCGATCTCAAAGACCTATCTCAATGGATGGGAGATGAGCGGGGACAGCGTCTGGTGGGGGTGACCCGCGAGACGGCACCACCGGCCTTGGAACAATGGTTGCGTCATCAGGCCGATCCTGTTCAGCTCACATGGCTCATGGTCGGCCCGGAAGGGGGCTGGACCGAAGAGGAACTGAAGCAGTTCACCCAAGCCCAGATTCAGCCTGTCCAGATGGGATCAACCATCCTGCGCAGTTCGACGGCCGCGGTGGCTGGTGCCGTGGAACTGGTTCGTTGGCGTGATCGGCTGATCAGCTCTTGAACAGATCCTGAGCGATCCCCCGGAAGGATTTCAGAGCTGCTCCAGGCCGGCGGCTGCGCTGGCGCAATCCGCCACCAGGCATGAGGTTGCTGGGGGCAAAGGTGGAGTAGGTCACCGCCGGGCGGGATGCCTCTGCTGCAGCCAGTTCAGCGGCGATCGCTTCTGCTGTGGTGAGTGAGGCTGCGGGCTGAGCGCTGGATGCAGCACTGGTTTCTGCAACGGTCTCTTCAACAGCTTCGAGGGCTGAAGGCTTGGAAACCTCTGAGGGCTCGGAGGCAGCGACCACAGCAGCCTCGACCGGTGCCTCTTCGGTTGCTGGAGCCTCTTGTTGAGGCAGCTCGAGGGTGGCCGGAGCGGCGGCGTCATCCAGGGTGAGGAAAAAGCCCTTGTTGCTGTTGAACACCATCCGGTCGACCAGAGAACGAACGCACCCGATTCTCCCTCTGCAATGGCCGCAGGCAGGAGATGCTTAGGGCACTGCAACACGGTGTGATGTCAGCACTCTGGATTCAGGCCCTGCTGGTGAACACGGTTTTGATTGCCCTGGCGCAGCGGACATCTGTGCTCACCCGCAGTGGTTGGGTCCATGCAGCTGCCTTGGGCACGATCCTGTGGGGGTGTTTGGGGTGGTCGGGCTGGTTGGCCGTGGTCGCCTATCTCGGTATGGGAAGTCTGGTCACCAAGATCGGCTTTCAGAACAAGCAGAGCCGGGGCCTTGCCGAAGCCCGCGGTGGGCAGCGCGGCCCTGAAAACGTCTGGGGTTCTGCGGCTGTTGGAGCCTTCCTGGCACTGCTCATCGGTGCCGGTGTCGAGCCCCGTGAGCTGTTGTTGGTTGGTTTTGCGGCGAGTTTTGCCGCCAAGTTGGCCGACACCTTCGGCAGTGAGATCGGCAAACGATTCGGGCGCACCACGGTGTTGATCACCAGCCTGCGGGTTGTTCCACCAGGAACCGAAGGCGCTATCAGCCTTGAGGGAACCCTGGCCAGTGCCGCCGGCAGCATCGCTATGACCCTGGTGATGCTGGCCCTGCAGCTGGTTCCTTCATGGCCTGTGGCAGTGCTGGTGATGCTGGTTGGCCTGGTGGCGACCCTCGGCGAAAGCCTGCTCGGTGCTCTGGTGCAGGATCGCGTGGCTTGGTTGAGCAATGAGCTGGTCAATGCTCTCCAGACCATCTTGGCCGCAGTTCTGGCGATGCTGCTGATGGTGCTCTGATCAGCTGGTTTGGATGGGCATCAGACCATCGCGCTGGGCCCATTGCTGCAGCAGTTGAACTCCCTCATGGAGATGAAGGCGCAGGGATGAACGGCTGCAATTCATGGCCTGAGCTAGATCCTTGAGGGTCTGGCCTTCGATCAAGTGGGCTTGCAGCACCGTGCCGGCCAGGCCATCCACCTGGTGCAGCACGCTCTTCAACCAGTCCAGGTGTTCATCCTCCGCCCTCGAGCTTGCTGGCTTTCCAGGGCTGGCAGCCAGGTTGACGACCTGGCTGGCGCCATGGCTCTCAACGGCGGCAGCCCAGCGCTCTGGTCGAACCGATAGTTCGGTTGCAAGGTCCTGATCGCTGAGAAGCGGTTGCCGGTTCTGTTCGCGTTCCCGCTGGATCTTCATTCCGGCTGCGTAAAGATCACGCAGTCGCCAGGGAATCCGAATGGTGCGTGATCGATCCCGGCGGTAGTGGAGGATTTGGCCGGTGGCCCGCGAGAGCAGATAGCTGCTGGGGCGGAGGCCTCGTTGTTGATCAAACCGTTCAAGGCCACGGATCGATCCAACCCGGGACTCCTGCAGCAGGTCGTCGAACTCTTCAGGCCCGCGTTGCTGTTGGCGACGGGCCGCGCAGTGGGCCAGGCCCAGGTGCTTGAGAGTCTGCTGATTGCGTCGTGCAATGCAGGGCGGCAGTCCACGCCGGGACTCCTGGTGCAGGTGACGTTGAGAAATCAAGGGATCAGTGCAACTGATCCAACGGTTCAACCCTCAGCCCCAAAGCGGTTGGCCCTTTGGTGCCGCAGATCGGCACTTTCGTGCCGGATCATGGGTGCAACGGTTTTGGATGGATGGACTGGCAACCAGAAGCACTGGCAGCACTCAAGAAAGATGTTCCGTTCTTCGTACGGCCTGCTGTTCGTAAACGGGTTGAGGCGATGGCGGATTCAGACGGACGTTCCGACATCGACCTGGATTTCTACAAATCCGCCAAGCAGGCCATGGCCCCGAGCTGATCCTCAGGAGGGGTCGAGATCGCAGCGCTGCAGTTCCGGCTGGGTCAAGCGGTCAACGATGCGTGCCATATCCAGGGCTGTGAGTTCACCGTTTTCGTCCCACTTGAGCGTGGTTTTGCGCTGGGCAGGGGGGTGGCCGGCAGCGCGTTCTGCAGAGCGGTCAGGTCCCAAGTCCGATCACCAATGTCAGGAGAGCCACACATTAGTCGCCGCCGCGGGTCTCGTTTACATGCTGATAGGTGTTGATGTGTTAAGTGCAGCGAGTCCGGCCCACTCCTGCAGAGGCGCCCACTGGCCCATGCGCTGATCGAGCCAGCGGTGGCCATCGGCATTGAGGTGGATCCCATCAGGTTCCATCCAGGTCAACCAGTCGGGCTCCTGCTGCATCTCCTGATGCATGGACAGGAAGGGCACATCGGCCTCACGGCACTGTTCGGCCATCACGGCCTCCGTGGCCGCGATCTGGCTGTTGCTGTACCAGAGGCAGCGGGCAAAGGGCATCACGTGCTCATCCACCGCAGTGAGGCCCAGCACAAACACCTGCACCTCCTGGGTCAACTCCTTGAGAAGTTGTCCCAGCCCGAACGAAAAGGCTTCCACATCGAGTTGGGGTCTGCCGTCGATCCGACCAACGCGAGCGGTGTCATTTAGCCCGACACTGAGCAGAAGTCCGCCCGGCGTTTGGCGACGCAGTTCGCCGCGGCAGCTCCATTCGCTGCGCCAGCGGGCGGCCACGCGTTCCAGGCCATCCCCGCGGATGCCCAGGGGGTATACCACTGGTGCGTTGGGCAGGTTCATCCAGCGCAGGCGCAGTCGCTGGCACCAGCCACCCGCTTCACGGTCACCCCAACCATGCACGCCACTGTCCCCGAGCACGATCAGCTGACGGGGGGCGTCGTTCGCACCGCTCATAAGGCCATGGCCCGGCTGTTCCAGCTCCCCTGAAGTCGTTCCCCCAGGCTCTCACCCAGCAGTGTGAGCACCGCGGAGATCAGCACGATCCAGAGCACCAACCACCAATGAAACGAGCTGAGGGCTTCCATCAGCTGCCAGCCCAAACCGGCTCCCCCAACCATGCCGATGATCGCGGTGTCGCGCAGGATCACATCCAATCGGTAGGTCGCATAGGTGAGGTAAGCGCGACTCACATCCGCCAGGGGGCCGTAAAGCCAGCTCACCCGGTTGGGGGCGCCGCAGGCCTTCATGGTCTGGGCGGAACGCACTCCCGTGCTGCGGATGTCGTCGATCAGCACCCGACCCATCACACCGCCGTGGTGCAGCCCAAGGGCCAGCCCCGCCAGGCTCAAGCTTGGTTTGGCCAGCATCAGCAGCAGGAGTGCGGTGAGAGGGGCCGGGATCAGTCGCAACGCCCCCCACGCCACTCCCTGCAAACGCAGGCTGGCTTGGCTGGGCCAAACCAGCAGCAACAGCGGTGGAAGACCGGTGGCAACACAACCGGCGATCATGGTGATCCACACCGTGGCTCCAATCACCCCGGGCCAGGAGATCTCAAGGGCAGCATTGAATCCCTGGGATCTGTCGATGAGGTTGCCCATAACCATCGACCACTCAGCCACTGGCCAGGTCAGCTGCAGATCCAGCTGTGTTCCCCAGCCAAGGGCAACCCAAGGGCTGGCCATGGCCACGGGAAGAATCAGCATGCGTGACCAGCTGCGCAGGGTTCGCAGAAGTCGGTCGAGCACCACCATCGCGATGGCCAGCATCCAAAGCCCACTCCACAGCTCCTGAAATTGGAGTGATCGCAGGCTGAGGCTGAGGTCTGTCCCCAGTCCTCCGAGGCCGAAAACGCCTAGAATCAACGCTGAACGCAGTGCGCAATCGAGGCGGTGGCCGATGTGGTCGCTGATCGGCTCTGCCAGGGGTGGGACCAGCCCGGTGAGCATCACAGCCCATGGCGTGGCGCCGGCTCCCTTGAGGACGGGAATGGCCGGTGAAACGTGGCAATCAACCTGATCGGCGATCACCCGCGCCATCAGAACCGTGTAGGGAATCGCGATGGCGCAGATCGCAACCCAGCTATTCAGCCCGAACACCTGCAGCAGCAACAGCCCCCAGATCAGTTCATGCACAGCGCGCAGGGGCGCCAGCCAACGGCGCAAGATCACGGCAGGCCAATGCACGCCCGCCTGGATTTCCCAGAAGGTGCTTGAGCTCAGGAGTCCGAGACCCACGCCGAGAACACTGCTGATGCCCCAGGACATCACGGCGATCACCAGGGTGATCTGGAGCCCGTTGAGCAAGCTGCCCAGAACGATGGGGTCAATGGAGGGCTGTACGGCCCCAGCCGCGAACTGTTGAAGAACTGAAAGTCCGCCGCCGTGACCATCGCGCAACAGCACCCCAAGAACGCCGAGCAGGCTGAGGCCCGGCAGCAATGGGATCAGCGGCAGGGCTGGCTTCAGGCCGATGCGTAGAGCCATTCCAACTGATCCCGATGAATGGTGTTTGGAGCCGCATCGATCACCAGAGCACCACCACGGAGCCCCAGAACCCGATCGAAACGGTGTATCAGATCCGGCCGATGCAGGCTGATCAGACAGCCCGGCAAGAGAAGCAGGGTGTTGAGAACGTCTTCGGCGAGGCTGGGATCTAGGGCAGAGAGGGGTTCGTCCGCCAGCACGAGTTCAGGCCGCTGATGCAACAGACGGCCAAGAGCCACCCGTTGGCGCTGCCCTCCGGAGAGCTCACGCACGGGCTGTTCAAGCAGATCGGCCTCCAGTTTCACCTGGTGCATCAGCTCAAGGCAGGTGTTTGGGTCCAGGGGGCCCAGCAGGTTTCGAATCGCCCAGAGCAGCCCATGGCGTCCCAGGGCACCGCTGTTGATGTTCTGGATCACACTCAATTCCTCCACCAGGCGTAGGTCCTGCCAGAGCGTGCCGATTTGGCGCCGTTGCCGGCGGGACAACTGCTGATGGGGGCGACCACACCAGTGCACGGATCCTGCATCGGGGCTTAAGGCCCCGTTGCAGAGCTTCAGCAACGTGGTTTTGCCGGCGCCACTGGCACCGAGCAAAACGACACGCTGGTCCGCACGAAGGGTGAGGGTAATCGGTTGGAGCCGTTGCCCCAGGCAGACCTGGTGCAGCTCCAGCAGCGCCGTCAACGGATCTTTCCGAGTTGGCGACCCACCGTTTCGATCATCACGTAGTCCTCGTCCTTGGCGGGGATGAAGCGTTCGGCACCGAACAACTCGAGAATCGTGGCGCCGTTCTCTGTGTCTGCCGACAAGTCCAGCAACGCGTTCTGCAGCTTGTTGGTGAAACCTTTGCCAAAGCGCTCATCCAGACTGGGTCGTACAACCCAGTGGTAATCCACGTAGGGCGGTGTCCTCCAGATCACCGACACCTTGCCGGGATCCACGCGGCCGTCCGCCACATTGCTGCGCCAGACCTGCTCATTCAAGGCGCCCACCTCGTAGGCACCGCTTTGCACCACAGCAACGGTGGCGTCGTGGCTTCCGCTGAAGCCAGGGCCGCCCCCCGCCAGATCCTCAGGTTTCACGCCGTTTTCCCCCATGAAGAACTGGGGCATCAGGCGGCCGGAGGTGGAACTCTCCGAACCGAAGGCCAGTCGGCGTCCCTTCAGCTCAACCAGTTGGTCGGCACTGGTGAAGGGGCGCAAACCACTGGCGCCATTGGCGATGAACACACTGGTGAACTCTGCATCGATGTCCCGTTGCGCCAGCACCCGGGCTCCAGGCGTCTGCAGCCGGGCCTGCACACCGGTGAGTCCACCGAACCAGACCAGATCAAGGCTGCCGGTGCGGAAGGCACTCACCGCCGCCGCGTAATTGCTCACCGGCGCATACCGCACGGGAACATCCAGCTTTTCGCTGAGTTCCGCAGAGAGCGTGCCGTAGAGGCGATTGAGTTTCTCGGGGTTCTGGTCGGGGATGGCACCGATCTGCAGAACGGATTGTTTGGCGTCGTTCTGGGGTGCGCCGCAACTGGAAACACTGGCCGTGAGTGCGAGTCCGGCAATCAAACCGGTGGCCATCACGGCCCTGCGTTCTCGTACAGACATTCAGAAAAAGAAAGTGATCAGATCGGATCAGAAGGAACGAAGCAGCCGCTTCAGTCGCATTAGTCCATCGTTGATCGTCTCATCCGCTACGGCACAGGAGAGTCGAATGCAGCGGTCATCGCCGAAGGCCAGGCCCGGAACCACAGCCAGGCCTTCCTGTTCCAAGGCTTGCCGGCAGAACTCCATCGAATCGGGCACGCCGTCCGGCAGGCGGGGGAAGGCGTAGAAGGCCCCTTGAGGAGGCATCAGGGTGATGCCCTTCAGAGACTGAAGCCCTTCAGTGAGCAGAGTTCGGCGGCGGTTGTAGCTGATGGCCATCTCGCGCACGCAATTTCGAGGCGCTTTGATCGCCGCTAGGGCACCTCGTTGAGCAAAGCTGCACACATTGCTGGTGCTCTGGCTCTGAAGGGCTGAAGCAGCCTTGATCACGGCAGCATCTCCAGCCAGATAACCGAGGCGCCAGCCGGTCATCGCCCAGCCTTTGGCAAAGCCGTTCACGGTGAAGCAGCGCGAGCGGATCTCTTCGGCAATGGCCGCAAAGCTGCAGTGCTGTTGACCATCGGCCAGGAGATATTCATAGATCTCATCGCTCATCACCATCAGCTGGGGGTGACGGGCCACCAGCGCGGCTAGGGCCTCCAGTTCGGCCCGTGTCATCACCTGGCCGCTGGGGTTGCCAGGGGAATTGATCACCAGCAGTCGGCTGCGTGGGGTGATCTGCTGCTCCAGCAGATCGAGGTCGAGACGGAAGCCTTCTTCCGCTTTGGTGGGGATGATCTTGGTGCTCGCCCCGGCCAAGGCCGCCATCTCGGGATAGCTCAACCAGTAGGGCGCCGGCACCAGAACTTCGTCGCCGGGATTGAGCAGCACCTGGAACAGGTTGTAGATGGCTTGCTTACCACCGTTGGTGACCAGCACCTGCTCGGGCTCGGTTGGAATACCGTTTTCGACGCTCAGTTTGTGGGCCAGAGCAGCACGCAGATCGGGGTCCCCCGCGGCGGGGCCGTAGCGGGTGAAGCCGGATCCCAGAGCATGCTGAGCCGCTTCAACGATGAATGCAGGCGTCGCAAAGTCCGGCTCACCGGCACTGAGGCTGCAGATGTCCGTACCGCTGTCGCGCAGTGCTTTGGCCTTGGCGCTGATCTCCAGCGTCAGCGACGGTTTGAGGGCGACAGCCCGGTCGGAAAGTTCTGGCGGGCGCGGCATCGGTAACGCACCTCCCCGCGGTGCGTTTAAAACGTCATCATCCTGCCGCAGATGGTGTCGCAGACAACCTTGATTTCTCAGCGCCCATGAATGCGATACAGATCAGCTGGGTCTTGGCTGCGGAAGACAGCGCCAGATTGGCGACGTTCTACAGCGAGTTGTTTCAAGCCACGTTGAAGCCTGGGCTGGCGGAGCACCACTGCATCGTTCAATTCAGCGATGGCACCCAGCTGGAGATCTACAGGCCTTCACGCCGGCGCTCTTTTCCAGCCCGAGGGCGAGCGCTGGCGCCCTGTTTGAGGCTCTCCCCATCGCAGGAACCCCTGCCTGAACTTCAACGGCTGCTCAGTAACGCCCTGAAGCGTGGTGGATCGCTCCTCGAGGAGGCGCGGCTTGAGCCCTTTGGTGCTGAGGCCTGGATCCAAGATCCGGAGGGCAATCCACTGTTGCTCCTGGCTCCCCTTGCCTCTGTTGCTCCGAAGTCATGACCATCTCCAGCCTGGAGGCCTGCAGTTCTTGCACTGCCTGTGACCTCTCCAGTTCGCGCCAGACCGTCGTAATCAGCCGCGGCAATCCCAAAGCGGATCTGATGCTGATCGGTGAAGCACCAGGGGCTCAGGAAGATGCTCAGGGCGTCCCGTTTGTCGGCCGTTCAGGACGTGCCCTCGATCAACTGCTGCGGGATGTGGATCTGGATCCCGAGCATGACCTCTACATCTGCAACGCGATCAAATGCCGGCCGCCCAACAACCGACGGCCGAAAAAAGCTGAATTGGCCGCCTGTCGGGCCTGGCTTGACCTTCAACTGGAGGCCGTTGACCCCAAGGTGATCGTGCTGACGGGAGCCACCGCTGTGGAGACCATCCTTGGCATCAAGGGGGGCATGACCCAGCTTCGTGGGCAGTGGCAGAGCTGGAATAGACGGGCGGTGATGCCGATTTTTCACCCCTCTTATCTGCTGCGCAATCCCTCCAAAGCAGCCGGCGCGCCCCTGGATCTGACACAACAGGACCTGGCCGCAGTCCAACAGCGCCTGTGCGAGCCTTGGGTTGCTTCTAACTGAGCTTCATGACTGCCCTGGATCGGCGTTACGACACCAAGATCCATCGACGTGTGACCCGCACCGTGATGGTGGGTGATGTGCCGATCGGCAGTGAGCATCCTGTGGTTGTTCAGTCGATGATCAACGAGGACACCCTCGATATAGATGGGTCCGTCGCAGGAATCCTCCGGCTTGTGGAAGCTGGCTGTGAAATCGTTCGGGTGACGACGCCTTCGATTGGCCATGCGAAGGCCATGGCCAAAATTCGTGCTGCACTTCGAGAGCAGGGCTGCATGGTTCCCCTGGTGGCGGATGTCCACCACAACGGCATCAAAATCGCCCTTGAAGTCGCCAAGCATGTCGACAAAGTTCGGATCAATCCCGGGCTATTTGTTTTCGACAAGCCCGATCCCGATCGGCAGGAGTTCAGCAAAGAAGAATTTGCCGCCATCGGCCAGCGCATCCGTGTGACGTTCGAGCCCTTGGTCACCCTGCTGCGGGATCAGAACAAGGCGCTACGAATTGGTGTGAACCATGGCTCCCTAGCGGAGCGGATGCTGTTCACCTACGGCGACACCCCTGAGGGGATGGTCGAATCAGCGATGGAATTTGTGCGGATCTGTCACGAACTTGATTTCCACAACATCGTGATTTCGATGAAGGCCTCGCGGGCGCCGGTGATGCTTGCGGCCTATCGCCTGATGGCGGACACCATGGACAAGGAAGGCTTCAATTACCCTCTACACCTGGGCGTGACCGAAGCCGGTGACGGTGATTACGGCCGGATCAAGAGCACCGCAGGCATTGCCACCCTGTTGGCCGATGGATTGGGAGACACCATCCGGGTCTCATTGACGGAGGCTCCTGAAAAGGAAATCCCTGTCTGCTACTCGATTCTTCAATCCTTGGGTCTGCGCAAGACCATGGTCGAGTACGTCGCCTGCCCCAGCTGCGGTCGCACCCTGTTCAATCTCGAAGAGGTGCTGCATAAGGTGCGGGATGCCACCAAGCATCTCCAGGGTCTTGACGTTGCTGTGATGGGATGCATCGTCAATGGGCCCGGAGAGATGGCCGATGCTGATTACGGCTACGTGGGCAAAGGGCCTGGAACCATTGCTCTGTATCGCGGTCGAGATGAAATCCGCAAGGTGCCTGAAGCTGAGGGCGTTGAAGCTCTGATCCAGTTGATCAAAGAGGACGGTCGCTGGGTGGAGCCCGCCTGATCTCGTTAGTCTGAAGAATCAGTCCTGAAGGGCCATGGTTCGGAGTCAGCGCCTGCGTTCTTTGGTTCGTTCGACTCCGTTGCTGTTGATGCTGGGGGTTGGTGGTGTGGTCACCGCCATGGGCATCAGCTCACCAGGCCTCTCCCTTCCATCGGCATCCGGGGGATCGATTCACGACAGCCCCAAGGAGGTGATTGATCAGGTCTGGCAGATCGTTTATCGCGATTACCTGGATTCCACGGGCTCCTACGACGAAAGAACGTGGCGCCAGTTGCGGAGCAATCTGCTGCGCAAGTCCTACGGGGGCAGCGCCGAGTCCTACGAGGCGATCCGGGGCATGCTGGCCAGTCTTGATGACCCCTACACGCGTTTCCTTGATCCGAAGGAGTTCAAGGAGATGCAGATCGACACCTCCGGGGAGTTGATGGGCGTGGGGATCCAGCTCAGTCTCGACAAAGACACGAAAGAGCTGATTGTTGTCTCTCCGATTGAGGGCACCCCTGCATCCCGTGCGGGCGTTCAGCCAAAGGATGTGATCGTGTCCATCGATGGTGCCTCCACTAAAGGCATGACCACCGAGGACGCCGTCAAGTTGATTCGTGGCCCGGAGGGCACCGATGTGGTGCTGGGACTCAGGCGCCAGGGTCAGGTGCTGAATGTGCCGCTGAAACGGGCCCGGATTGAGATCCATGCAGTGAAGGCCATGCTCAATACGGCGCCCAACGGCCGCAAGGTGGGCTACATCCGTCTCAAGCAATTCAATGCCAACGCCACGCGTGAAATGCGTGCTGCCATCAAGGATCTGGAATCTCAGGCTGCTGAGGGCTATGTGCTGGATCTGCGCAGCAATCCAGGCGGCCTGCTCGAGGCCAGTGTGGACATCGCCCGCCAATGGCTCAATGAAGGCACCATCGTCAGCACCCGAACCCGCGAGGGCATTCGCGATGTAAGGCGCGCCACGGGTAGTGCAATCACCGACAAACCCCTGGTGGTGTTGATTGACCAGGGATCCGCCAGTGCCAGCGAAATTCTTTCAGGGGCACTTCAGGACAATTCCCGTGCCCAACTCGTTGGACAGAAGACCTTCGGCAAGGGACTTGTCCAGGCCGTTCGCGGATTGGCCGATGGATCCGGTCTGACGGTCACGATTGCTAAGTACCTCACACCCAAGGGAACCGATATTCATAAGAACGGGATCCAACCGGACATCGAAGCGGCGATGTCGAAGCAGGAGATCAAGAACTTCTCGGTTGAAGTCCTGGGTACCCAGAAGGACAGTCAGTACCGGACTGCTGAGGGGACCCTGTTGAACCAATTGAAGAAAATTCAGGCGGGCACGACCTATCAACCCGGCCGAGCCAACCTCAGCTACGCGTTGCAGTAACTCAGGAGATCGGCTGCATCAGTCCGCCGCCGCCACCACCACCGTTGGAGTCGTCATCGTCTGAAGCGCCGGGCTGGAACAGGGCAAATACACCAAGCGCGGTGGCACAGAAAACGCCGCTGATCAGTTCCAGAGAGACGCCACCAGCACCGATCTCGACGAATTCACCCATGTCCAACGGATTTTGCTGGAACCAATGTAACGAAGAATTGCGTGGTTGGTAACGTTTTTCTCAGAATTGGGTTCAGGCTTCAGACCTGAACCACCTCTGCATTCTTGGCACGCAGCTCCTCCTGCCGCTGTGCCTCCGTTTTGCCATCGGCATCGGGAATCTGGGCTGCCATCAGACGCAGCCATTCCATCAGCTGTTCCAGTTGCTTCTCCATGGGGAGAACACCAAGACCGCGGGCCATCACCTTGTGCTGGATGCCGCTGCCGGCTTGATACACCAAACGACCATGCAGATGTTGGGGCAACCCCTGGCGCAGCAAACGGAACGCCGGTTCCTCCATGGGAGTTTCGAGCACGATGTTGGGCTTTTCCGGTTTGATCCTGGAGAAGCCGCACCGCTTCGCCAGCAGTTTGAGTTCCATCAGCTGCAGAAGCGACACCACGGCAGCGGGCAGCGCTCCGTAGCGATCGGCCCAACCCGCAGCCAGCTCCACCAGGGCCTCGGCGGTGAGGCAGTCGGCGGCAGCGCGGTAGGCGGCGATCTTCTCATCGGGATCAGTGATCCAGTCCGCAGGCACGAAGGCCGTGACGGGGAGGTCCACCTGGGTGTCTTCAACGCTGGGGATGTCTTGACCCTGAATTTCCGCCAGGGATTCCTGCAGCATCTCCATGTAGAGGTCAAAGCCGATGGTTTCCATCTGGCCGCTCTGCTGCACGCCGAGGAGATTGCCCACTCCACGGATCTCCATATCCCGCATGGCGAGCTGGTATCCACTGCCCAGTTGGGCGAACTCCTGAATGGCGCGCAGCCGCTGACGAGCGGTGTCGCTCAGCGATGCATTGCCCGGATAGAACAACCAGGCATGGGCCTGAATCCCACTGCGACCGACCCGTCCCCGCAATTGGTACAGCTGAGCCAGGCCAAAGCGGTGGGCGTCCTCAATCAGGATCGTGTTGACACGAGGAATGTCCAGGCCGCTTTCCACAATCGTGGTACAGAGCATCACGTCGGCTTCACCGGCGTTGAACGCCACCATGGCGTTCTCCAGTTCGCCCTCGGCCATCTGACCGTGAGCCACCAAAAGCTTCAGGCCTGGCAGCATTTCCCGTAGGCCTGCTGCCACCTCCTCGATTCCTTCCACCCGGGGAACTACATAAAAGACCTGGCCCCCACGATCCAGTTCCTGGCGGATGGCGCTGCGCACCGCCTCCGGATCCAGAGAAGCCAGATGCGTCTTGATTGGACGGCGCAGTGGCGGTGGTGTGGTGATCAGGCTCATCTCCCGCACCCCCGAAAGGCTCATGTAGAGCGTTCTGGGAATCGGCGTTGCCGACAGGGTCAACACGTCAACGTCCTTCCGCAGCACTTTGATCTTTTCCTTTTGGTTCACACCGAAGCGCTGTTCTTCATCCACCACCAACAGACCAAGCTCTTGGAACGACGCTCCTTTGCTGAGCAGCTGGTGGGTTCCCACCACGGCGTCGATGGTTCCCTGCTTCAGGCCATCGAGAATGGATTTGCGTTCCGACGCCGTCCGGAAACGATTCAGCAAAGCCACCTTGATCGGATATGGCGCGAAGCGTTCCGAGAGTGTGCGCCAGTGCTGCTGAGCCAACACCGTGGTTGGGGCCAGCATCGCCACCTGTTTTCCAGCGGTGATGGCTTTGAAGATGGCGCGGATCGCAACTTCGGTCTTGCCGAAGCCAACGTCCCCGCACACCAGTCTGTCCATCGGCTCCTGCCGTTCCATGTCCCGCTTCACGTCGGCCGTGGCCTTCAGTTGATCCGGCGTCGGGTCATAGGGGAACGACTCCTCCATTTCCACCTGCCAGGGGCCGTCGGAGGGGAAGGCAAAGCCTGCGGCCTGTTGGCGTTCTGCGTACAGCTTCACCAGATCAAGGGCAACCTTGCGAACCGCCTTCTTGGCTCGTTCCTTGGCCTTGTTCCAGGCCGTGCCACCCATACGGTTGAGCTGCGGGGGTGTTTCACTCGTGGCTCGATAACGCCCAAGGCTGCCGAGTTGATCGGCGGCAACCCGAAGGATTCCATCGGCGTACTGCACCACGAGGTAGTCGCGGATGTCGCCTGACATCGCGAGTTTTTCCATGGCTTTGAAGCGGCCGATGCCATGGTTCCGATGCACCACGAAATCGCCCGGGCGCATCTTGTTGGGATCCACCGTGCGGCTGGCGGCCTTGCGGCGACGGCGCACATAGCCACTGGAACTGAGGCTCTGCTGGCCAAAGAATTCACGGTCGGTGACTAGAGCAATCCGCCAAGCCGGCAGCTGCAAACCTTCAAGTTCGGCCGTGCCCCTCACCTTCAGGGCGACGGGGGTGTTCTGCTCAATCAGACGTGAAATGGCATTGCTGTCTCCCGCGTTCGGCACAAACCGACTGATGCAGTCGTGCTCCTCCAGCAGAGCAACCGCTCGGCTGGGTTGTGCAGACACCAACCAAACCGCAGTGCGTTCGGTTTGAAATCCCTTGATCAGTTCCCCGAGTTTTCCGAATTGGTTGGGGTAGGCCGCAACAGGGCGGCTGGCGAGGTCAAAGCTGTTTGGGTGCTGGTCGACTTCGAGCAGTTCTGCCATGTCAAAGCCATGGAAGACCTCCGTCAGGGCATAGGCGGCTTCAATCTCACGGTGCAGAACCGCTGGCCAGAGCCGATCACGATCGCCCTCGTCCAGACCCGCCTCAGCAGCCATGTCGTGGTGATGTTCCTCCACATGGCTGAGCCACTGTTGTCCGTGGGCTAGGCCCTGGCGTCGCTCATCGATCACCACTGTTGTGGTGTCCGGCAGGTAGTCGAGAAGCGAGGCGGGTTGCTCCCAGGCGAGCCCCATCAGCCGGCGCATGCCTTCCGGGGTCCCGCCGTTCAAAAGCTGCTCTGTGCCCTCGCTACCAAGCAATTGCTCCAGTCCATCGGGCATCGTCTCCCTGAGCTGGTCCGCAATCAGAGGCCCAAACCCTGTTGGTGTGAGTCGAAGCGCATCGACGGGGTCCAGTGAGCGTTGGCTGGCGGGATCGAATTCCCGCAGCTTGTCGAGCTCCTCTCCGAAGAATTCGAGTCGAACAGGAAGCTCACTGCTCACCGGGAAGATGTCGACGATGTCGCCGCGACGGCTCCAGCTCCCCTCCTGCTCAATGGTGGTGACCCGCTCGTAGCCAAGTTGGGCCAGCGTCTCGCCCAGTGCCTCTAGATCAACCTCATCCCCTTTGCGCAAGGTGCGCGTTTTTGTTTTCAGAACATCCGGCGGGGGGAGATGGGGCTGCAAACAACGTTCCGTGGCCACGATGGCCCAGGACGCCGCGTTGGGTTCCCCCAGCAGGTCACTCAGAACCTGAAGTTGCCCCCAGGTGATTTCACTTGTGGGATCGAAGGGTTCATAGGGAGAGCCTTCGCTGGTGGGGTACAGGCTGGCCTGGCTCCATCCCATTAATTCCAACAGCGCTGTCCAGCGTCCCGCTTCCTCAAGCGTTGGCACCACCACGAGCAGAGGTGCGCCCCGCCGCTGTGAGAGCGCGCTGGCCACCAGAGCTCGGCTGCAACGACCAGCCCCGCGCATCAGCAAACGTTCGGGGCGGCTGGAGCGCTCATCAAGCTCACCGGTGAGTGCAGTTTCCTGCAACTTGGTCACCAGGGAACGGAGCGGCATGGAGCAGGCCTCGGCAATCCATGATCTTCGCAATAAGGTGCCTACAGCTGCGTTTCACCGGTCGATGCCGCGCTACCGCTGCCCCTCCTGCTGTTGCGGCCCGGCCTTGGTGTTGCATCCACCCAAGGGGATTGTTCCGCTCTGCTCCAGCTGCGCGACACCGTTGCAGCGTCAGCTCCTGGTCCGGCCCATTCCGCTGCTGGTGTTGCTGACTGTGGGCGGCGTGCTGGTTGCTTCCTCGGTCCCCATCCTGTTCACCCCCGAACCAGCCCCCAGCTCAAGGCGCGAAAAACTGGCCTAAGGCGTGGTTTTCGGTTCAATACGTCGGTATTGGTGCCTTCATGACCCTCGGCCGTTTTCTGATTTTCTTTGTGATCGGGCTTGTGCTCGCCCTCACCATTCCTCAGTTGACCTGGTTGCTTTGGCCCCTGGCAGCTTCAGCGCTTTTTGTTGTTGTTCAACTGATCCGCTCCTGAATTCTGGTGCGTTTAATGCCGCACCGGCGCTCAAGACAACCAGCAGGCATCCACAGAAAAGGTGAGCACGTCGTGGGCATCACGATGGTCTCCCGACGTAATGGCAACACAGGCCAGCTGACCATCGTCAAAACAGGTTTTCGACTTGAGCACAAATTTGGCGGCGTCACTGTGGGACCAGACCGCTAGACCCTGCTGTTGGGCTTCGTCGTTGTAGATGTCCCAGAGCTCTGAGAACCGTTCTGCCTCTGGACCCTGCAGAAATTCATTGAGGGCTTCATCAGCACCAACTTCACGGAAGCGATCCAGAAAAGACCGCAGCAAGGGATCATCGATCACATTGCTGGTGGCGATGGCACCAGTGATGCCGCGCACTGAGGTTCGAACAACCCGGTTGGGTTGGCTTCGGGCATCAATGATGACGACGGGGCATTGGAGATCCCAAGTGCTGCGATTTCTGAGTTCACGGCCCGCTTCGGACATGTCATCCCGAAGGTCATTGATCAGCTGCCGTACAACAAGAGTGGGGTCATCCATGACTGACCTTATCGCAAGTGCAGCTGGTGAATTTGGCAGGTTAAAGATTCAAAACGTTGAGACCTGAAGGCAACTCTTGTGGCCAATAGGATCATCGAGGCACTATTTCTGAGGGCTTGCAATACAGATGAGACCACCGGCCGGATCGAGCTGCCGTAAACCAATCGATTTGCTTTTATGCCTTCATTCACTGTTTTGAGGCGTCCCTTTGCGGGTCTTGCTGGTTTAACGCTGCTGTTGTTCGTTCACAGCATGGAAGTTCAATCCGGTGCCTGCTAAAGCTATGAGGCGGCATTCGATCTTGAAGTGGGAATGCGGGATGGATTAACCCTGAAACAGGCCAAAGCAAGCATTCTTGAAGATGGCTAAACAGATGGGACTGCTGCCTGCTTTGCAGCCATCAAGAATGAAATCAACCAAATGCCCTATGCCTTTCCACTGGTGAATCAAGCTCTCTACAAAAGAACGCGCCGCTAGAGAGCACGCATAAGTGAGATTTCCATTGCAAAAGCATGCTGTACAATAAATGAAGCGGAAGCCAAGTCCATCACAACGGCAATATCTTCAAAGACATCAAGCCAGAGATCTGATTATTTGGCTAAAGCTGCGGAGTACTACTCACGAGCTAAGCAATTGATCGAAGTCGCTCAAGACTGGCAGGCCTCGGGCTCCATGATCCTCAAGGCGCTTGCCGAGGAGAGGAAGTCTGAAAATACTGGTCTTCAGGTGATGAATGTGATCAAGTACCAAAAGCCCAAAACGAAGCTGGAGTTCAACTTCCGCAGTTGATTTATCAGCTAGGCAACCCCTCACGACAGAACTCCGATCTCACTACCGCCCCATAGGGGCCATTCCCCCCTTCAGGAAAGAAGCGGAGGGAACGACCTGGCTGCTCAGAGTGTGTAGACGATTCACCCTGCTGCAATCGGCATGGACGCCGTATCAGTCCCTGCCGCAAACCCGTTGTAAGCCATTAGCCCTGACCATTCCTGAGTGTTAGTGCTTATTTGGCCTGGCTGAGCGTCTGCTCCTCCAGCAGCATGTTGAACTGCAGCAGCTGTTCATCACTGAGTTGTTGACGACTGGTCGCCCCCAGTTGTTGTTGGAGAAAGGTCCTGGCTTGATCGGAGCTCCAGCCCAGCTGCTTCAACATGGCATCTCCTTGTTGAAGCAGATCACCACGACGGATGGGTGCTGGTGCGGTGGACGCGTCGTCGTTGGCTTGGATCAACTTCAACTGACGCAGATAGGCCACCAGATCGGCATAGCGCGTGAGCTTGTGGCGGCTGCCGAGCCCGAAGGCCCGGGTCAAATACTCCTGCTCCTGCTCTCGAGACCAACCAATGCGTCTGATTTCCATATCGATGGCGGTCAGCTCATCACTCCAGTCGTCAGGATCCGTTGGTGTTTCAGAGGGGGCGTTGTCAGCAGGGGTGGCTGGAACCTCCTGCTGGATGGCAGGGGGGTGTGGAGCAGACGAGGGCTGGGTCTGACCAATTTTTCTCGGCCGCTCCACGGGCACCTGCTTCGGATTTGGCTCATCCACATGGGGGGCTTCAGGGCGAGCTGAATTTGGGGGCTGTTGTTGCCCCTCAGTGGACACCAGCCTGGAGTTCAGGCGTTGTAACGCCCTCTCCTCAGCCTCTTCAGCAGTGGCGGCTTCACCGAGGGCGCTGCCCTGCTGAGAACCGTCGAGCCAGGCCTCGACCCGCACGATGCATCTCAGGGTGTCGACGTGACACAGCTCGGCCCGGATCTGCATCGCAATGGAACAGCGCTTGCACTTTCTAGGCTGCCGCCATGGACATCACTTCGCTTCCCTCACTTTCGGATTTCTTCGAAGGTGCCGATCAATGGGGTGAGGTTTTGGCCCTGCTGCCTGTTCTGGTATTGCTGGAGCTGATCCTGTCGGCTGACAATGCCGTGGCTCTCGCGGCCATCGCCCGCAGCAGCCGCCAACCGGAGCGGGAAGACCTTGCTCTCAACCTGGGCATTGGCATTGCACTGGTCTTGCGGATCGCTTTGATCGTTGTGGCCCAATGGGTGCTGCAAAACGCTTGGGTGCAACTCCTCGCTGCGGCCTATCTGGTTTGGCTGGTGGTTGATCACTTCAACAACCGATCAGGCGATGATGCCGAGTCCAGCGAAGGACATGAATCCAACGGTCTGTCGCGCCCGTTTCTGAACACGGTTTTGCTGCTGGCTTTCACAGATCTGGCCTTCTCCATCGATAGCGTCGCCGCAGCCGTGGCCATCAGTGATCAGATTGTGTTGATCAGCACAGGTGCCTTCATCGGCATCGTGGCACTGCGTTTTACATCCGCCCTGTTTATCCGCTGGCTTGATCTGTATCCACGGCTTGAAACGGCTGGGTTTCTCGCCGTTGCTTTCGTGGCGCTGCGCTTGATTGTTCACGTTGTCGTGCCCAGCCTCAATCAACCTGATTGGCTCACCTTGGTGGTGGTGCTGTTGCTGTTTGCCTGGGGAATATCGATCCGCAGCAAGGAACTTGATCAGGACGAAGGCCATGCTTGTTGAACTTCGCCATATCAGTGGAGACCGTTTGCTCCATCGCGTTGATCTTGAGGATCCGCCACAACCGGGGCGATGGCTTGTTGTGGAACAGCAATCCTTCCTCGTGATGCAACGTCGTCACCGTTACGCCCTTCGCAACGGTCGCTATGTGATGGCCTCAGTGGCCCTGTTGGTGAAACCCCAGACGCGTCCCGCCGATGCAACACCCTGGAGACATGGCTGGGTGATCGGTGATCCCAATTGCCGTTTCAATGCCCGTAGTCCTTTGCTCCGCTGTGCTGTGTGGCCGGAAGGCCCCTGCGAGAACTGCAGCCACCGTGAACTTCGCTGATTGATGAAACCGGACTGGCTCACTGGGCGACTCTGTGCTGGCCATGGCGTCGCCTCCGGAACAAGCAACGATTCACCGTATCCGGATGGCACGATTCAAATGCAATTTCCCGTGTTCCAGTCCTTAGGGCTGGACCTTTCGGACTGTTACTTCGGCACGATGAATCTCGACTTTGCCCCCCTCGAGGTTTCACTTTCAAATCCAGATCACCTGTTTGAAAAGGTGCGATGGACAGACCTCCACCCCCCCGAAACGTTCTCGTTCTGGAGTGTCCAGATCAAGACTCCCCAAAGTGAGGTTGTGAACGGCTGGATTTATTACCCCCACCCCGAGACAAAGTTGCGCCATTGGCAACCGCCGACAACGTTGGAATTGCTTGCACCGCGATTATGCGGAGTGGAAACAGGCGGCACCATTCATCTCTGTGATCAAGGCCAACGGATCAAACTCATCGATACGTTTCGCTTGCGCGCAAGGTTGCTGGAATTTCTCAAATTCAGAATTCTGGCCTCGCAGCAAACATTTTTTGAAGCTGACACCCTGTTGAAGCGCCAACAATGGCTCTCGACGATGTTCCCGGAAGCTCTTCAGCTCTCCGAGCAGGATCTCGATCGGGTTTGGTCTCAAGCGCGGATGTTGTACACGGAATCCTGAATCAACCTTCGCCCAATCGATCTCCGGGAGTGGCGTTGAGTTGCTGCAACAGAACGGGGGCTGTGCTGCGTGCTTTCCCTTCCAGCTGTGCCTCCCGGATCAGAAGGGGGCAGCCTGAACTGCTCACCACAAGCCCCAGATCTTCGATCACTGCAAGGATCGTCCCTGGGGGTTGCCCGCCGGTGGGCCATTGGCCCACGAGGTTACGTCCCTCAGGACTGAGTTGATCCTGCAGGCGCTCGATCAACGGCTCCGTACGCAACACCTTCAGGCGTTTGCCTTGCCACTGGGTGAACGCTCCGGGATGAAGCCCCATCACCTTGCGATGAATGCTGAGGGCAGGGGCAGACCAATCCAATTGGAAATCCTGCTTCTCCAGCATGCGGGCATAGGTCGACCCCTCGGCCTGAACCCGCACGTTGAGCCTTGCCAATCTCTCGTCTTCTGTACCCGGTCCTGCCGCTTCAATCAGTGGCATCGCCTGAACCATCAGCTCTGCAGTGAGAGCACTGAGCCGTTCGGCCAAGGCGATGGAAGGTTCCAGCAGTTGGATCGGGGTGCGTTGCTCGAGGAGAACCGGACCAGTATCGAGCCCTTCTTCCATGGCCATGATCCCCACACCCGTTTCCTGATCCCCTTCGAGCAGGGACCACTGGATGGGACCAGCACCACGCCAACGCGGAAGTAATGATCCGTGGCCGTTCCAGCAGCCCAGGGGAGGCTGCTTCAACACATCCTTGGGAAGGATCTGTCCGAAGGCCACGACCACAGAAGCATCAGCACCGAGTGCAGCGAGCTTGGCTTTGCAATCGTCATCCCGTCGGATCCGTTCAGGGGTGAACACAGGAAGACCGAGTTCTTCCGCCCTCGCCTTCACCGGTGATGGAACTAGCTGTTTGCCTCGACCCCGCCGACGATCCGGCTGCGTGACGACCCCAACGATGGTGTGGCCCGCATCATGCAGTGCATTAAGGGTTGGCACCGCATAGACCGGTGTCCCCCAGAACAGAATCTTCAACGTCAGGCTTCGCCGGTGATGGAGAGTCCATCCACCCAAACATGAGGGGAAACGCCTCGGTGGGTGATTTCAGAATCAGCTTCCAGATGAGCTATGCCGTTGAGAACAGAGCGGATGTCACCGGCAACCGTTGCTGCTTCAACGGAAACCCGTTCGCCGTTGTTCACCAACCATCCATCGAAGGGCAAGGAGAAAGATCCCTGGGTGGCTTTCACACCGGCGTGAAGCGCTGACAGATCCTCAATCAGCACGAAGGGGCCTGACTCGGTGCGGTGGTTGAGGCTGTTACCGCTGCTCACCTTCGGGTTGGAACCAACCACGAACCAGTCTGGACCCACCGAAACCTTGGCACCAAGTCCAGCGTGGCCGGTGGGTTGAACACCAAAGGCTCGGGCCGTGGCTTCCGAGTGAAGGAAATTCCGCAGGGTTCCGCCCTCAATCAAGGAGAGACGTCGGGTTGGTGTTCCCTCTCCATCGAAGGCTGCTGCACTGATGTGTCCGGGGTGGAGGCCGTCATCGTGGAGGTTGAAGAAGGGAACCGCCACATCGGATCCAATCGAATCCCGCTGGCTCAAGCTCACCCCATCGAGCACCGAACGCGCATTGAACATGCTGCTGAAGGCACCAAGCAGTGAGAGAAAGGCTTCGGGGGTGAAGCAAACCCGGTAGCTCCCGGTTTCGATCGGTCGATAATCCAGATGGCTGACGGTGCGATCAACGGCCTCGCTGATGCAGCCTTGAACATCCAGTTCGCTGCTGCCAAGACCCAAACGAACAGCTCCTCCACTGCGGGGCTTACGACCTGTTTCTTCCGCCCTCGCGTAGAGATACAGGCTGGCTTGGGTGCGCTCCATCTGGCGCAGTGCTCCCTCACTATTGAGATAGAGGCTCTGGGACAGGGATTCCGCCAGTCCGTTGTAGGGGACGGTCTGGATCGCAGGGTGACGACCCAACAGATCGGCTTCCGCATCCCGAAGGGTCTCCAGCAGGGGGAGGATTCCTTGGCGTGGTTGAAGCGGGCGATCGAGCTCGGGGAGTGGAGCTGTGGCCAGGGGGGAGAACTCAGGGATGTCCTCGGGATTGCCAAAACGGCTGGCCGTATGGGCTCCCACCAGGGCTTGTTCCAAGCCGCTATCGGAGAGGTCGGTGGTGCTGGTGATGCCTACCAGGCCATCGCTGTTCCAAACCCGGACGGTGATGGAGCTCCGCTGCGAAGCCTTGAGTTGTTTGGCTTCACCACGATCCACCTGAACGGAGCAATCGTCACTGCAGGCGGCACCAAGATCCCAACGACGAATGCCTTCACGCGAGGCGAGGGTCTGAAGGCGATCCCTGAGATCCGTGGCGTTAAGGCTGTTGTTGCTGCTCATCATCAACGGCCCCCCACCGTGATCGAATCAACTTTGATGTGGGGTTGGCCCACGGTGACGAACACACTTCCACTCACGGACCCGCAGAACCCGGCAGCCAGTTCTAGATCGTTGGCGCACATCGAAATGCGTGGCATCACCTCCTTGGCATCACCGATCAACGTCGCCCCTTTCACCGGTTTGGTGAGTTTGCCGTTCTCAATCAGATACCCCTCTTCAACGGAGAAATTGAACTGACCTGTCGGGCCGACGCTTCCTCCACCCATGGCCTTGCAGTACAGGCCTTGATCGACAGATTCAATCAACTGCTCAGGGGTATGCGGACCGGCGTCGATGAAGGTGTTTCGCATCCGGCTCGCAGCTGCAAAGGCATGGCTCTGACGCCGGCCGCTTCCGGTGCGCTTGTGGCCCGTGCGCAGTTCACCGGCCCGGTCACTGATGAAGCGTTGGAGCACCCCGTCTTTGATCAGCACGGTGCGCTCAGGTTCCATTCCTTCGTCATCCATTGAGATGGAACCGAAGGATCCACCACTCAGCCCTTCATCGATGGCGGTGACTGCAGGGTGAGCGATCAGTTCACCAACCCGGTCAGCAAAAGGCGTGGTGCCCCGTTCAATCTGGGTTGTTTCGAGCAGGTGGCCGCAGGCCTCGTGGAAAATCACGCCACCAAACCGGTTGGCGAGAACAGCCGGCATCTGTCCGGCATCCACGTAGTCGGCCCGCAACATCGTTCCAGCGCTATTGCACACTTCAGCTGCACTGGCTTCGGCATTCCAGTCCCGAAGATCGTCCGGACGATCTGAACTGCCATAGCGGCGGCCAATGCTGGATCGGTGATCGCCGTCAGCGGCAAGAACGGATAGACCTGTCGACTGATGTAGGCGGATGTCGCGGGCAAAAGTTCCATCGGAAGCAGCCACGAGCACTTCCTGCCAGTCGCGGGCGTAACTGCCGCGGCGCACCTGCAGGTGCTGACCAAGACGATTGAGATGGTCTGTGCCTTTGAGCAGGCACTGGCTGGCCTGATCCAGGGAGGGGCAGCGTTCCAGCCAGTCGGCTTTGTTCAAGCCGTGGTCGGTCAGCTTCTTCAACCCTTCAAAAGCTGAAGGGGACGTGAGCTGTTGCGCTTCGAGACCGAGCATGGCGAGGGCCTGATCGAGGGCGCGCTGGAGGCCGGCTTCGCTGAGATCGTTGGTGCTGACGAAGCCATCACGGCCGTCACGGAACACCCTGAGGCCAGCTCCACGGGCGAACGACGGATTCACACTGGTGATCCGATCCTGTTCGGCAAGCAAACCGATGTGGTCGGTGCGCTCAAGAAACACCTCCACCAGGTCGGCTCCTGCGGAGCTGCCACGGTGCAGCAAGGACTCCAAGAGTCCTTGCCACTGATTCGAAAAGGCGTTGGTCAAGAAATCTCCTCGATTGGGCCGGGGGAGTCCCCTCAGCGCACAGCTGGCTGGAAACGATCGCTGTCGATCGCTGGCATCAGGAACAGCTTGGCCATCTCGGCACCGTTTCCGATCCAGAAGGGCAGCTTGCGAAGCACTTTCAGAGGAGCGATGGCCTCGCTGGCATCAGCCTTTTCCAATGCGGCGTTGTTGGCCACCAGCCGTTCGAGGCGTGTCCAGAACTTGTCGTTGTTCACATCAAGAACAACGGGGAAAACGCGCGCAGACGTTTCGTTGGTCTTCTCGATCACCATCTTGTCGTAGGTGCGAGCATCCAATCCGAGAGCCTCGTAGAACTCTTTGCGGGCCACGTCGCGCACGTACATGGTGGCGAACACCGCAAGCAGGAAGAAGCGGCACCAGAGTTTGGCGATGGGGCCACGAACCGTGTCCGGTTGGGCCTTCATCAGGGCATCAAAGAAATCACCATGTCGGTTTTCGTCCTGACACCAGTTCTCAAAGAAGTTGAAGATCGGGAAGATCTTGCTGTCGGGGTTCCTTTCGAGGTGGCGGTAAATGGCGATGTAACGCCAGTAGCCGATCTTTTCAGACAGGTAGGTGGCGTAGAAGATGAATTTCGGCTTGAAGAACGTGTAGTCCTTGTTCGCGGTCAGGAAGCCGAGATCCAGCTGCATGCCGAAATCACTCATCGACTTGTTGAGGAAGCCGGCGTGGCGAGCTTCATCCCGAGCCATATGAGCAAAGCACTCGGCCAGAAGAGGGTTCTTCGCCTTAATGCGGCGGCTCAGTTCCTTGTAGAGCAGGAATCCTGAAAATTCCGATGTGCAGCTCTGCTCAAGGAATTCGATAAACACCTTGCGGGTTTCAGGATCCAGCTTGTCCGCAGCACCCTCGAACTCCTCGTTACGAACGAAGTGGTGGCGGTTGTAATCCTTCCTGAATTCTTCACAGATGGCTTCAAGTTCAGCCTCATTGGGCTGAAGGTCCATTGCCGCCATCGCTTCGAAATCGGTGGTGTAGAAGCGAGGGGTCAGGATTGTGTCCTTGACAGGATCCTTGATGGCTACAGCGCTGGCTTCGGCCACGGCGGTGGGAGGGACCATCAGTTGCGGTTCACGATCCTGCCAATGTAGGCGTGTCAGCCCAACCCCCGAGGCCAATGCGGGCGGTTAGTTACCTCCCAGCCACTTTTGGCCGTTGAGCCGTTGCAAGAGACGGGAAACGAGAAGGGCCAAAGACATCCGCTTCTCATCGATCAGAAAGCTCTCCAGCAGCGTTGGCTCGCTGCCGGCATCAGCCAGGGCAATCACTTTGGCGCTGTTGATGTCGGCCTTGGAGAAGCAGACCCAGAAGCGGCGCCCCCCTGGAAGCTCACCAACCACCATTGGACATTCACCACCGACAACGGGACGCTGCCCATCCACGCGCTCGAGCCGATCAGCGGTGATGTCATGTTCGGCCAACTGCTTGGCGACGGCCGGCAAAAACAGTGTGTCGATGAATTCAGGGAAGGGCTTGTCCTCCGGCTTGGGCGGCTTCGCTTTCGGCGCCGCTTTGGCAGGGGCCTCTTGACCTGAAGACTGCTTCTCGACTGGGGTTTCGCTCACCGATCCAGCATTGCTGGAGCAACTGTAAGCAGCTTGGTGCGTTGCTTACCAGTTCGCCTCCGGATCATCTCCCCAATCACTCAACTCCTGAGAAGGAGAGCCCACTGCTGAAGTGCCTGATGAAGCGTCTGACTGCGGGGGGACTGACGAAGGGCGTTGAATCACGCGGTAGGCCACAGACACCGTTGGAGCCGGTTCTCTCACATCTCGTTCGGGGCCTGGGTTTGTGCTGGATCTGGGTGTCGGTTCGTAGTCGGTGTAGCCCCTCTCCTCAAACTCCGGTTGAACAGGGGATCGCCTCTGGCGACTCAGAGGACGCTCTACTGGTGAGACCAAAACCGCTGCGACAGCGGCTCCGGCCGCACCACCAACGCCAGCCAGCGCTGTCCACGCACCAACGGGGAGCGGAGGTGTTGTCCAAACCAGCAGACGGATCCGGGTCTTGTCTCCGACATTGGTGGCCGAAAGAACCAGCAACGCCAGCAGTGGCGCCAGGCAGGGAATCAGCAGCAACCGCTGAAACATGCTCATTCCAGGGGGCCCTGCCAGCGCTTCAGGGGTGCAAGGTCCTCCTCCAGGCCGTCGAACAGGCGCACCACCAGAAATTCCACCATCTCCTCCAAGGAATCGGGCCGGGTATACCAGGCCGGAATGGGAGCGGCAATGGTGGCTCCAGCTTCAGCGAGGCCGGTGAGGTTGCGGAGGTGAATCAGGTTGAAAGGCATCTCCCGGGGCGCAATCACCAGGGGCCGACGCTCCTTGAGATGCACATCCGCACAACGTTCGATCAGATCTGCGGCGATACCGGCATGGATACGCCCGACGGTTCCCATGCTGCAGGGAACGATGACCATCGCCCGGGTTCTGTAGCTGCCACTGGCAATGCAGGCAGCCTGATCATTCCAGCGATGACAGGTGAGCTCGCCACTCTCCACCGACAGCCTCTCTCGCCAGAACGCACGTTGTTTCAGGGGATCAACAGGGATCGTCAGGCCCTGTTCCGCACGAAACACCTCATGGGCACCATGGCTGAGCACAAGATGCACCGAGCGCCCGCGTTGCAGCAGCAGCTGTAGGGCACGCTCGGCCAGGGGTTGAGCGGATGCACCGGTGACTGCCAGAACGTAGGGATGCATCACTCAGCGCTCACTGAGGGCAACGGGCAGCGGCTCTGAGGATTCAAGCGCTGAGGATTCAGGTTCCGTGGAGCCACTGGAACCCTGGCTGATGACCTCAAGGTCGATCTGGTTGCGCAGAACATCCACATTGATCACGCGCACCTGTACGGCATCGCCGAGTTGATAGGTCTGACGGTTCTTCCGCCCGACCAAGCGATTCTGGCGTGATCTGTATTCGTACCAATCATCGTTGAGGGAGCTCACATGCACCAGCCCTTCAACGCGACTTTCACCAACTTCCACGAAAAAGCCGTAGCTCTGCACACCACTGATGCGCCCTTCCACCTGTTCGCCGATCAGGGGTTGGGCTGAACGGGCCTGGATCATCGAAAGCAGATCCTTTTCCAGTTCCAACACCTGACGCCGTCGCGTGTTGAGCCGCTGCACGGTGCGCTCGTTCACCAATCCGTTCAACTTCTCGTCCTGGGATGCGGTGAACAGGGGCCACGTGAGATCAGCACCGGCACCCTTGAGGCCAAGCTTCAGACGGGTCTTGTGACGGACGGTTGGACGATCCTTGGCATCGGTCAGCAGCGCAACGATCACCTGTTGATTCACCAGGTGGACGTAGTGCTGGGTGGCACAGGTCCATGGGGTCAGTGAGCTGTTCCGGCTTGACGCAGCAGCTTCGTCCCCATCGGAATCTGCTGCCGCAGGGGGTACCTCTGTGGATGCCACAAGGTTGAGAGGTGGCAGGGCGTGACTGAGTTGTTGTTCCAGCACCCGGCGCTGACCGCTGTCTTTGAACACCTGAACGAGCTCCGAAGCTGATGGACAGCCGTCGTCATCCAGTTCAAGGGGAAGATCCAGGGCAATGGCTGTCTTTGCCACATCGGTGAGCACGCTGCCATCGGGTTCATCCGCTTCAACGGTGATGCCCGGCAGTTGGAGCTCGAGTCGTTGTGCGGTCCACGCACGGTCGGCGGCCCTCAACAGAGGCTGAAGGAACGCATGGGGGTCGACCGGGTTGAACGCATCAACCCAGCGATGCCGCAACCCGGAGGGATCTGCGCTGCAGAGGTCACCAAGGGCCTCCAGTTGTGGAGGGCAGAGATCGAGCTGCACAACCCCGTTGGCACGCTCCTGCTCCAGCAACAGCGTGCTGCAGAAGCGCAGGGTCTCCAGCTGACCGAGTTGGTCTTTGATCGGCTTGAGGGCGGTCGGGACGCTGCGCGCCTTGGGTTTGCGTTCCGCCAGGGCGACCAACTGTTCGGCGCTCACCTCGGCGACGGGGCGCACCGTGCTGAGCATGAACTCCCAGTCGCTCAACTCACCGTTGGCAGAGACGTCGAGCCGAACGCTGATGGCATCAGCCTCGGACCCGGCCGAGAAGTTGGTGGCCTTGTGGAGGGCCGGAGTGAGAAGAGGTTGCCAGACTTCACCGAGGCAAAGGGCTTCACCGCGGTCGCGCAGGCAGGCATCGAGGCTGTTGCCAAGACCGATCCGCTCGCCCACGCTGGGCGCATGGACCCAGAGGCGACAACCGCCGTCCCTGGCTTCAACGTGCACGGCAGGTAACCCCGGTGCATCGTCCTGACTCCATCCTTTGAGCAGCAGCGACGGTTGTGCGGTGAGATCGACCCGTCCTTTGGACGCAGGGGTTTTGCCAGAGCTCCTGGGTGCCGTTGGACGGTCCTGGAGCCCAACCTTGGTCAGCAGCAGGTCCCGGTCGGCTGCTGGTCCGCCATTGAGCGGGAGAGATCGCACAATGTGGCCGGCCGCAGGATGCTGAGCCACGGGATAGCGATCGATGCGCACCTCAACAACGCTGGAGACCTCATCACCGGGCAGATGCTTGGAATCCTCTGCTGGCAGCTCAATGCCGGCAAGCACTCTGTCGTCCAAGGGGGAGGCGAGCAGCTGGTCGCTCTGCTGCTCCACCTGAGCCAGGAGAGATTGCGTAGCCCGTTCCAGGATGCATTGCACACCTCCTTCAGGAGAGCGGCGGCGTCCGCCCTCCCGCGTCACCCGCACCAGCACACGATCGCCATTCCAGGCGTGGTTCAGCTGATGGTCACGGATGTAGATGTCCTCGCCGCCGTCATCGCGAATGGCGAAGCAGAAGCCTTTGCTGCTGCAACGCAGGCGAGCATCAATCAGATCACTCTCCTGGGGCCGTGTGAGACCACCCTCACTGGTCTTTTCGATCACACCGATTTTCATCAGTGATGAAACGGCAAGCTCAAGCGCCGCTTTGTCCGTCTTGTTGCTGAGCTTGAGGATCTTGGCCAGTTGGTCGGGCTCAGAGGAGTGCTCCGTTGAGAGCTGATCCAGCAAATCGGCAACTGTAAATTTCATCGTGGCGTGCGCAGAAACCGACCATCAGGGCCGGGAGAGAGGGAAGGGGTGGTCGACGCTCTTCAGCAGGCCGTGCAGAGCCAGCCCTTCAAAAATCACTTTAGGACTCAGAAGTTTGATCCCCGTCCGAGTTGGCTTCACCATCACGGACGAGAGGAACCAGCAAGCGGCCACCGATCACGAGGAAACCAACGGAAGCCAGCAGTTGAAGCAGGTCGCTGGGAATCACGATTGCAACGGAACCACCGGCGAAGGCCCCCAGCAAACTGGCCAGAACCAACGCCGATGATGAGCCGAGAAACACGGCCAGGGGGCGATTGGACGTGCCACTGATGGCAACGGTGGCGAGTTGGGTCTTGTCACCGAGTTCGGCCAGGAACACGGTCAAGAACGTGGAGATCAGAAGGGGAAAATCCATCGTCAGCTCGCTGCATTGAGCCAAAGGGAGCTGGCGGCCTGAAGACCGAGCCAGATGCCGAGCGCCACCATCAGCACCCCAGCCATCAGTTCAAGACGCTCAGGCGGAAGGGTTTTGGCCAACCATTGACCGACGAGAACGCCCACAAGGCTTGATGAAATCAATGCCAGCGCGGCACCGATGAACACCAGAACAGGAGAGCCGGACTGGGCCGAGAGCAACAGCGTTGCCAACTGGGTTTTGTCGCCCAGTTCAGCCACAAACACTGTGGTGAAGGTGCTGAACAGCACGGCAGCAAAGCTGCGCGACTCAGGGCTTGTTTGCTCACTCGTCAACAGAACCTCCCGCGGTCTGAGCGCGCTTGAACCTACGCATCACGCCACTGCGGCCGCCATAGGTGCTGCGGATCTGTTGTTGGCAACAGGTGATGGCGAAGGCATCGAACTGATCATCGGGAACGTCAAAAAGACGGCCCAGACCACTGACACGACAGAAATCAGGTCGCTCCTCATAAATCCTGCAGCGCTGACTGCCCGTGTCGTAGTGGATGCACCAGCCATCAGGGCCAACCATGGCCAGATAGGTGCGTTGTTGCTCTTCGTTCAAAGCCGCCAGGGCATCTGCCCGTTCCTCCGGAGCGAGTCGGCAACAGGCTCCACAGTGTTTGATGCAGGTCCATTGCGGCGTCTCTCGGCTCATGATTGAAGCTGTGACAAGCCATCACAGAGATCAGAACCAATCCGTCGCTCTTGGGACAGAGCCCCGTAGCCTGGGAGGCGTAACGATTTTGGACAGCGCTGCATCGCCATGGGCTTTGACATTCACCTGATCGCCAACTTTGCCGCCCTGGCGATGATCACCATTGCCGGTCCCGCTGTCATCTTCATCCTCTTCTACCGCCGCGGCGCACTCTGATCGCCTCGTTTCAAGGACGTAGCCCCAATCCCAGGCAGGCTTCCTCGATCAACTGAATCACCCGCTGATCCCTCGCCAGATCGTTGTCGCTGGTGAGGGATTGTTCTTGTCGAATGCTCGCCTGAAGCGTCTCACCCTCGCCATTGGTGAGCTTCAGACATGAGGTTTCCGTTAACTGGGCGGTGTACTGCCGTGTGCCGCGGTCGATCAACACCAACGCCGTATGGGCACGGATCGCCTTGAGCTCCAGCTGCAGACGCTGTTCACCCTGCCAACGGTTGATCGCAATGCTGTAAGCCACGTCACAGCATGCGGGAACAGGCGCCGCTGGATCCCATCGCCAGGCGATGGCGCGACGCTCACTGTCACCCTGGCGCAGCGTTAGGGCCAGATGTCCTCCTTTGAGGTCGCGCCGATCCTCAACGCTCACCCCCCTAGACCAGAACAGGGGTTTGGGATGACCGATGCCGAAGGGGGCCAGGGATTGCAGGTGGCGCCACAGATCCCAGTTCACATCCTTCAGGTGCAGAAGAGCGTCAGGTTGCACGGGACGCCCCTGGGCCTGGGTCATCAACCAGCCATCGGCTTCGGCGCAGAGGCGCTCATGCAGGGCATGCACGAATTCCGCTTTAACGGTGAACCCCCCGGCAGCGGGATGGCCTCCAAAGCGGGTCAGTAGATCACTGCAATTGGAGAGGGCACGATCCACCGCGAAACCGATGGGTCCACGTACCGAAGCCCGCAGACTTCCATCTCCATCTCCGGCCAGAAGAGCGGTGGGGCGGTGATAACGCTCCATCAGCCGCGCAGCAACAATGCCAATCACCCCGTGGTGCCAGTGGCTTTGCGCCAACAGCAGGAATGAGGGGAGAGCGTCACTGGACTCCGATTCCACCAGCGCCACGGCCTCCGCTTCAATCGCGTCGCAGAGATCCCGTCGCTGGCGGTTGTAATCATCACAACGGCGTGCGAGGGCCATGGCTGAATCGGGATCGTCAGCCGTGAGCAGATCCACCACAAGCCTCGGTTCCCCAAGGCGGCCCACTGCATTGATGCGCGGTGCAAGCTGAAAACCGATGTCTTCTGCCGTCAGCGGACGTTCCCCGAGACCCGCCAGGCGCTGAAGCGCTTGCACACCCTTGCACTCGGAGCGATGCAGATGGTTCAGCCCCTCCAGCAACCAACTGCGGTTGGCCCCCACCAGAGGAGCCATATCGGCCACCGTGCCGATGCAAAACAGATCCCGGGCCACGCGGATGGCTTCTGGTTTGTTCAGAACATCGGCAACGGCATGGGCCAGCACATAGGCCAGCCCCACACCGGCGAGTCCGCGGTAAGGCGAGCCCTCCGGGGTGGTGGCCGGATGAATGAGCGCAGTCATGGGCGGCCGTTGCGCCGGGATCGTGTGGTGATCGGTCACGATCACCTGCATCGACAAACTTGCGGCCAGTTCGAGGGCTTCCCTCGCGGCAACACCGTTATCAACGGTGACCAGCAATCGCACGCCATCGTCGTAGAGCCGCTGCACCATGGCGGGATTGAGGCCATATCCCTCCTCCATCCGCGAGGGGATAGCGGGTTCCGGCTCAGCACCCAACGGGGCCAACGCCCGCAGTAACAACGCAGTGCTGGTCATCCCATCGGCGTCGTAATCACCACAGATGGCGACGCGTTCACGGGAACGGCAGGCCTTTACCAAGCGTGTACAGGCCTGCTCGAGATCGGGGAAATGATCACGTGTGGGCGGTAGATCACCAGGGGAGAGAAAGCTCTCGGCCTCGGATGTGGAGCTGAATCCCCTGCGCCGCAGCACACAACGCAGCGACAGCGGTAGATCAAGCCCTTGCAATGGCGATGGTTCCACCACGGCTGGAAGGGACCAGGACCAATGCAGCGGAACAGCCGGCAAGGGAACGCAACAGGCGGTGATGTCCCAGCATTGTGCCGTTGCTGCTCCTCAAGGTGAACAGGCTTTCAGCGGTCTTCTGGGATGTGGATGGCACCTTGGCCGACACGGAAATGGACGGTCATCGACCGGCCTTCAACATGGCCTTCCAGGAACTGGATCTCCCCTTTGTTTGGGATGAAGAGCTCTACAACAGGCTGCTGGCGATTCCTGGTGGGCTGCGCAGGGTGAAACTCCACGCTGAAACATGTGGGGTGCATCTCAGCCAGAACCAACTGGACCAGGTGCGTGATCGCAAACGCGTCCATTACCTGGAACGGGTCCGCCAAGGACATGTGCATCTCCGTCCCGGAGTGAAGAGGCTCTTGCAGGAGTTGAATAGGGCCGGCGTGCAGCAGTGGATCGTCACCTCCAGCGGATCGGCCTCGGTGATGGCTCTGCTGGAACAGATCCAGAAGCAAATCCCCAGCTTCGATGGGGTGGTGACATCGGATGACGTTGCTTCGGGAAAGCCAGCACCGGACGGCTACCGACTCGCTCTCGAACGCAGTGGGGCCAACAGTGCTGCCAGCCTTGCCATCGAAGACTCTGCGGCAGGTCTTTCGGCGGCAAGAGCCGCAGGTCTGCGTTGTCTGCTGACCCCTTCCCCCTGGGATGCCGATGCTCTGCGTGAATCCGGAGGCGAGGCTGCTGCGGTGTTGAATCACCTGGGGGACCCTGGACAGCCAGCATCCGTGCTTTTCGGTGCCTCTTGCCAGGAGGGGGCAGTAACGCTGAAGTATCTGGAGTCCCTGCTGTCGGTGCCGGATCGATGAGCTCAATCCAGCGCACACGTCTGGCGGGGCTTCAGAACGCGTGGGGCGCTGGGATACGGCGGTCCTGGTCTGGCCCCTGGTGGCGTCGCAGCGCTTCGTTGCTGCTGCTGCTGTTCGGATTTTTCATCGGCAGCAACCTTCCCGTCTACATCCTGGATGCCGTTGAACTCAGGACCTACACAGCGTTCTATGCCCTCATCGCCTGTGAATTGATGGTTCTTGGGCGCCGTCGTCTTGCCTGGCTGGACAACCTCCGGCTTGGATTCGTTTACGCCGTTGTTCTGGAGGCGTTCAAAGTTGGATCCTGAGGGCCAACGCGTCATCCCCAGCAAGGATCAGCAGCAGTTGCTGCAGCATCTCGAGTTGGGCGACCTTCCGAGTTGGTCTGCACTGCAGCGCAACTCTGGGTGGCATCGGGTCGCCATCGATCACTGGCATCCTCAGGCGACACCGGATTGGCTCTGGTCTGTTGGTCTGCCGCTTCTGAACCTGGGCCAGCAATGGCAGGGACAACGCCGACTGCTCGGATTCAGTGCTTTGCCAGGTTGCGGGAAAACCACCCTGGGGCAGTGGATTGAAGCTGCCGCACGGGCACTTCACCTCTCGATCCAGGTGGTTTCGCTCGATGACTTTTATTTCGAGGCCGAACGGCTTGATGCGGCGATGCAGGGCAACCCCTGGGGTGTGCCGCGTGCGCTTCCTGGCAGCCATGACCTGGAGCTCCTGCAGGAGTGTCTTCAGACATGGCGACAGGGTGAGAACGTTCTGATGCCCTGCTTCGACAAAGCCAAACGCCATGGCCGAGGAGATCGAAGCGGTTGGCGCCGTTGCGATGCCGACCTGCTGATTTTTGAGGGTTGGTTTGTGGGCTGCAGCCCAAATGGCGACGCAACTGCGGATGAGCCCCATCTCGAGAGCCCCCTAACGGCGCAGGAGTTGGAGTGGCGCCTGAAGCTGCAACCCGTGCTCGCCCACTACGAACCCACCTGGAGGTGTTTCGATCAACTCTGGCAACTGCGAGCAACCGACTTCAACGCGCCTTGGCGATGGAAGCGCCAACAGGAAGCCTCCCTTGAAGCGGAACGCGGTGCGTCTCTGTCGAATGCCGACTTGGATCGTTTCATCCGCATGATTCTCTGCTCGCTGCCATCGAGCAGTTTTCACACCATGCGAGCGGATGTTGTTGTGGAGGTGGATCCGGATAGAACTCTCCGGAGGATCCACCTCCCGAGTTCGACTCAGGATTCGCCGTCTTCGGACTCACTCACCGGATAAACAAAACCCTGGGCGCGGCCACTCAGCACAGACTTGCCGATGGACATGGCGCGCTGGGCGGCAACGGCTGCCTTGGCCTTCCAGGTGGCGCTGCGCTGGTTGCGCTTGGCCTTGGATGTTTTCTTCTTCGGGACGGCCATTGCGCCTGGTGAATTTCCAAACCGAGATTGTCTCGTTTGGAACCCCCTTGCGTCAAATCGCTAGGCTCCGTGCAGCGCAATGAAGACGTGGCACCAGGTTCGGACGACTCCAGTGGTTCCGCGGCCCCTCAGAAGGCTCAACCTTCTTCGATTCAGGGTTTTTGGACGAAGCAGGACACGGTGAGTTACTCCACCCTGCTGAGAGAGATCGATGCGAAAGAGATTAAACAGTTGGATCTTGTGCCCGGTCGTCGGGAGGTAAGAGTCCAATACAACGATGGCCGACGGGTCACCGTTCCTGTTTTCGCCAACGACAACCAAATCCTTCGGGCCGCTGAAAGCTCCGGCACGCCCCTGACGGTTGTTGACATCCGCCGCGAACAAGCAGGACGCGAACTGGCGGGAACCCTGATGTTGGTTCTGCTGGTGGTGGTCGGCCTGTCGTTTCTGTTGAAGCGTTCAGCTCAAATGGCGAACAGAGCTCTTGGGTTTGGGCGCAGTCAGCCTCGGTTGAAACCCCAGGAAGACCTACAGCTTCGTTTTGAGGATGTTGCCGGCATCAACGATGCGCGGCTGGAACTTGAGGAGGTGGTCACCTTTCTCAAGCAACCCGAGGCCTTCATCCGTCTGGGCGCCAAGATTCCGCGGGGAGTGCTGCTGGTCGGCCCCCCTGGAACAGGGAAAACGCTTCTTGCCAAGGCGATTGCAGGCGAGGCGGGCGTGCCGTTCTTCTCCATCGCGGCCTCTGAGTTTGTTGAGCTGTTCGTTGGTGTTGGTGCGAGCAGGGTTCGCGATTTGTTCCGCCAAGCCAAGGAAAAGTCCCCCTGCATCGTTTTCATTGACGAAATCGATGCTGTGGGTCGCCAGCGGGGTGCTGGTATCGGTGGCGGCAACGATGAACGGGAGCAGACCCTCAACCAACTCCTGACGGAGATGGACGGCTTTGAGGAGAACTCCGGCGTGATTCTGCTGGCGGCCACAAACCGTGCCGACGTGCTCGACGCCGCACTGTTGCGTCCAGGACGCTTTGACCGGCGCATAGATGTGGGCCTTCCCGATCGCCGAGGCCGCGAGGCAATTCTCGCCGTTCATGCGAGAACTCGCCCCCTCGACGACGCGATCTCGCTGTCGGATTGGGCGAGCCGCACGCCGGGTTTTTCCGGGGCTGACCTCGCCAATCTGCTCAACGAAGCGGCCATCCTCACGGCCCGCCAGAACATGCTCCGAATCGGCCAGTTCCAGCTGGAGGGGGCCTTGGAGCGGATCACCATGGGGCTGAGCAATCGTCCCTTGCAGGACAGCGCCAAAAAACGGCTCATCGCCTATCACGAGGTGGGTCATGCCCTGGTGGCCAGTCTTCTTCCAGCGGCCAACGCGGTGGACAAGGTCACGATTCTTCCCCGGGGAGGGGCCGGTGGTTACACCCGCTTCATGCCTGACGAGGAGGTGCTTGATTCCGGGTTGATCACCCGCTCCTCCTGCCTCGCTGATCTGGTGGTGGCCCTGGGGGGACGAGCAGCTGAGCAAGTGGTTTTCGGGTCGCTCGAGATCACCCAGGGAGCCAGTGGAGATCTCCAGATGGTGGCGCAACTCGCACGGGAGATGGTGACCCGCTTTGGCTTTTCCAGCCTCGGACCGATGGCCCTCGAGGGTCCGGGTACGGAGGTTTTTCTGGGGCGCGATTGGTTCAACCAACGGCCGGGATACGCCGAATCCACTGGCCAGGCCATTGACGCTCAAATCCGCCAGCTCGCCAAGAGTGCCCTGGCGCAGGCCATCGCCCTCCTGGAGCCCCGCCGTGAGTTGATGGATCAACTGGTGGACGTTTTGATTGCCGAGGAAACGATCAACGGTGATCGATTCAGAGACATCGCTGGCCTCCCATGAGACGCCTCCTCCTTCTGCTACCGCTGGTTGTTGTTGCAGCCCGGATGCAGATCGAGTGGCTCTGGTTCGATCAGTTCGCCTGGAGCGACGTTCTCCTCAAGCGCTGGCTTCTGCAGCTTCTCTTCGCGGGTGTGGCGATGCTGCCGCTGCTGACAGCCCAGGCCTGGTCAAGGCAATTCAGGCAACACAGCTCGAGTTCATCCAAGGCGATCAGCCTGACCGGATGGTCCTTTGGATTCACGCTGTTGATCAGTGGTGGTGCTGTGCTGATCAGTGCCTTGCTCACGCTGGATCTGTTGGCGTTGGCCATCCACGATCCGTTTCAGCTGGGGGAATGGCAGCCTGATGCGGGTCTCCAGCACCGCATCAGCTCAGCTGCAGGACTCGTTCAGGCAGGGGCGATAGGGCTTGCGATGGCCTGGCCGCGGTTGAGGCTGTGGCTGGCACGGATCGTGGCGGGTTCGCTGGTGGCTGTCGTCAGCCGGGCGTGGGGCATCTGGTCGCTGGCGCTATGGATTCCCGATGAATCAACGAGAGACCCCTTGCTGGGAGCGGATCTCAGCTTCGGCTTGGGGCGTTTTGCCGGATTGCATCTGGCCCTGGACCTGCTGCTATTGGCTGCCGCGTTCACCCTCGCCTTTGAGCTCTGGCGGGTGCTGGCGAGCTCAAAATCGATTTCTGACTGGGCCAGTCCAGTCTTCTGTTCGCGACAGATCCAACTGGTCAGGTTGCTTTCGGCGCTTCTCCTGTTCGGAGCGGCGGGGCAGGTGTGGTTATCGAGGCATCAGCTGCTGTGGACCCAACACGGCCTTGTGGCAGGGGCGGGCTGGCTCCAGGCCCACATGACCCTTCCGTTGCGCGGCTTCGCAACACTGCTGCTGGTGCTGATCGCATGTGCACTGCTTGTCCCGTGCCGGCGACGCCTCCGTCAGGGCCTTGCACTGGTCTTGGTGTCTCTTGTGGTGTTGGAAACAGTGGCAACTCCGTTAACGCGCTGGCTGGTGGTGCGGCCAAGGGAATTTGCACTGCAAGAGCGCTATCTGAACAACGCCATTGAGGCCACGCAATGGGGCTTCCAGTTGGATCAGATCAAGAGTCAGGTCGTCGACCCGACAAGGTTCAGCGCCGCTGATCGCGAGCAAGGTGTTAGCACGCTCGAAAATGTGCGTCTCTGGGACAGCAGCCCTCTGCTGGAAGCCAACCGGCAACTCCAGCAATTGAGGGTGTATTACCGGTTTTCCAATGCAGCTGTTGATCGCTACCCGCTGAATGAAAAAAGCGATTCATCGCAGCAAGTGATCCTCTCGGCCCGCGAATTGGATCAATCCGCGTTACCGCGTCAATCCAAAACCTGGCAGAACCGTCACTTCATCTTCACCCACGGCTATGGATTCACCGTCAGTCCGGTGAATGACAGAAGCAGTGATGGCCTTCCCTCATATTTCATTAAAGGTCTTGGCCCAGAAACAGTCATTGAGGGAAATCCTGAACTGGGTATCGAACGTACGGAGGTGCAGAAGGCAATCCCCGTTGGTGATGCAGCGATCTATTACGGGATGCTTCCTTCGCCCTATGCCATCGCTCCAACGCAGATTGAAGAATTCGACTACCCCGAAGGCGACATCAATATGATGACGCATTATCAGGGTTCTGGCGGAGTACCGATTGGATCCTGGCTTCAGCGATTCGCAGCAGCTGTTTATCTGCGTGACCCTCGATTGCTGATCACCACAACGATCAATGCTGATTCCAAACTTTTGATCCGGCGTGATGTGCGCAGTCGGGTTAAGGCCATCGCTCCCTTCATTGATTTTCGTGGTGAGCCCTACCTGATCTCCATTCCAAACCCTGAGCAAGACAGCTCCAACACCACCAAGGCAACTTCAGAACAACGCAGCCAACATCAGTATTGGGTTGTCGAGGGTTACACCCACAGTTCAACCCTGCCCTACAGCGCAGCGGTATCAGCAGATGATCCCGATCGCTATTTAAGAAACTCAGTGAAGGCTATCGTTGATGCTTATAACGGCAGCATTCGGTTTTTCATCTCGGAGCCTGAGGATCCAATCGTGATGGCCTGGGCTCAGGCTTTTCCAGGCTTGATGGAGCCGATGGAGGCAATGCCAAAGCCTTTTCTTGATCACCGCAGAGTTCCTGAGGACTTCTTCAATGCCCAGGTCAACCAATTGAAGCGATACCACGTTTCGAATCCCAGAATTTTCTACAACGGTGATGATGTTTGGCAGGTGCCAAGCGAGATCTACGGCGGCCGTAAAGTTGATGTTGCTCCGTATCACATCACGGCTCAGCTTCAAAGCAACGACAACTCTGAATTTCTGCTGCTCCAACCCCTGACCCCTTTATCAAGGCCAAATCTCACGGCGTGGTTAGTGGCTCGGAATGATGGCGATCACTACGGTGAACTGAAACTGATCGACTTTCCCAAAGACAAATACATTCCCGGGCCGGAACAGGTTCAAGCTCTGATCCATCAGGATCCAGATGTGAGCGAGCAGTTCGGTCTATGGGATCAGGAAGATCTGGAACTCCTGCAGGGAAATCTTCTTGTGCTTCCCGTGGGCTCCGGACTTCTCTATGTGGAACCGGTGTATCTGCGCACCAAGAAGGTGGGGCTGCCTTCTCTGGCCAGGATTGTTGTGAGTGACGGCCGATTGGTTGCCATGGACCGCGACCTCAATCTTGCTTTGGATCAACTCATGAAAAAAGCCCCACCCGTTTGACGGGAAGGGCAAAACGAAATGACGAATCGGGTTGATCGAACGATCAGCCGATGGCGGAGAAGTACTCCTTGGAACCCTTGGGGTCAGGCTTCATGGTCTTTTCGCCAGGAGTCCAGTTGGCAGGGCAAACCTCGTCGGGGTTCGACTGCACGTACTGGAAGGCCTGCAGAACGCGCAGGGTTTCATCAACGTTCCGTCCCACAGGCAGGTTGTTGATGGTGGCGTGCATGATCACACCGTCAGGGTCGATGATGAACAGACCACGCAGGGCAACACCCTCAGCCTCGTCGAGAACGTTGTAGGCCGTGGAGATTTCCTTCTTCAGGTCAGCAACGAGGGGATAGTTGATATCGCCCAGGCCACCCTGATTGCGAGGGGTCTGGATCCAGGCCAGGTGGCTGAACTGGCTGTCCACGGAAACGCCGAGAACCTCGGTGTTCTTGCTGGAGAAATCGGCGTAGCGGTCGCTGAAGGCCGTGATCTCAGTAGGACAAACGAAGGTGAAATCCAACGGGTAGAAGAACAGCACCACGTACTTGCCCCGGTACTGGGACAGGGTGACTTCCTTGAACTCCTGGTCCACCACAGCGGTGGCTGTGAAATCAGGGGCCTGCTGGCCCACACGCAAGCAACCGGTGTCGGTCATGTTCGGGAGGTGAATGAGTGAGCTGAAGGCCGCAAACGACTTAACACGTAGTCGATTCGACTTCCAGTTTCAGGATTGAACCTATCACGACCCTAGCCATCCGTCGCCATAAACTCAGGCAATGACTGACCAACTCACGAGCTGGGATCCTGCGCTCCTGCGCAAGTTCAGTTCCACCGGACATTTCCGTCTGCTGAACCAGCTGAAGGGCGATCTGCGCAAGAAACCCCTGGATCGAGACCAGCGCACTGGCCAGCTGAAGACTCTGGGCGGGAATCGCGGCGCAACCCGACGTTCAACGGCAACGCGGAGCATCGAGCCTGCCCCAGCTCCAGCTCCAACACCTGTTGTTGAGACGGCAACCCCACTCACCAAGGACGATCAACCGAAATCCTTCCGCGATCGCCTCAATGCCATCGACATGCGCTGAGCCAGAACCCCTGAGATGTATGATGGGCACTGGCCTGAAGGGCCTGCGTCAGAGTAGCTCAGCTGGTTAGAGCACAGGATTCATAACCCTGAGGTCGGGAGTTCAAGTCTCCCCTCTGACATTCATTGATTCATGCTGTTGGTCAGTTTGTTGGAACCCTCGTTGGGTTCGGGCATGCCTGATTCAAGCCTTGCGTGCCGGTAGTTTGTTCAGGGGATTGAGAGCAGCGCCACCGGCCCGACGGATTTCAAAGTGAAGGTGAGGTCCGGTGCTACGTCCGGTGCTTCCCATCAGTGAAATGCGAGACCCACGGGGAACAATCTGCCCTTTTTTGACCAAAAGACGGCTGTTGTGCGCATAACGCGTGAATTCACCATCACTGTGGGCGATTTCAACCAGATAGCCGTAGGCACCTCTCCAGCCGGAAAATGAAACGATCCCATCACGGGCCGCAACAACAGGCGTGCCAGTGTTGTTGGCGATATCAATGCCTTTGTGCATACGTCCCCAGCGCCACCCATAACCGGAGGTAAAAACCCCCTTGGTGGGCCACTGGTAACCAACAATCGGCGGCTTCAGGCTGTCGGGCTGATCGGCTGAAGACGACAGGGGGCGATCAGGCCATGCAGCGCTTCCACTTTTGAGGGGGCGTACAGCCAGGAGTGACTGACCCGAAGTGGCTTCAGCGATCTGCAATTCCTGGCCAATCGTCAAAGCACTGAGCTGAAGGCCTGGATTCCAGCTCAACAGCTGCTGTTGCGTCACGCCGTGGCGCTTGAGGAATGACGCCAGAGAGTCTCCTGTCTTGATTTTGGCGGTTGCGCGAAGCGGAGGTGGGGCAACCAACGGAAGCGTCTGACGTTCACTGGAGCGGTTGAGTGACGACAACGTCACGGCAACAACCCGTGCAGAGTCCGGCAGGGAAAGCCAACTCTCTTTTTCAAAAACGTGGGAGCTTGGCACGTTGTTCAACGAGGCCAGCTCCGCACGATTGAGCTTCAACAGCTGGGCATAACGGCGCAGGGACGTGGCACGAACAACTTGGAACCAGACCTGACTGCTGGAATCGACTTTGCTGACAACAGCAACGGGATTGTTCGGGGAGAGAGCTGGGAGAGGGGGCAGCTCGGCAAGATCAAAAGTGGCGTTATCGGCAATCCCGGGCAGAGAACTCCAAAGACCCAGGGACAGAACAGGGGTTACAGCAGCTGCCAGAGCAAGCGTTGCGCGCATGAAACCACTGAGACGCGCTGAAGGTAACGAGCCGAACATCCCGGCGCAAGGGGGTTTGGAGCAGTGGTGGGATCACCACAACCGCAACTGTTGACCAGCCACGTAGGTCACCAGGGCGCACGCCACGGAAAGATTGAGGCTGCGAACACCTCCCTGGCCTGCGTCATCAGCAGCTCCAGGCATGGGGATCGTGAGGATGCTGTCGCAGGCTTCGCGAACCGGTTCCGGTAACCCCGTATCTTCCCGGCCGAAGAGAAGAACATCTCCCCGTTGAAACGTGAACGAGGAGAGCGATGAACCACCACGACGACTGCAGCCGATCAACCTCTGCTCAGGACGAAGCTCAGCTTGAAACTCGGCAAAGTTCGAAGCGATGGAAAGCTGAACGTGGGGCCAGTAATCAAGTCCGGCACGACGAACGCTCCGATCATCCACCTTGAAGCCGAGGGGTTCAATCAGGGTCAATGGCACCCTGAATGCCGCAGAGGTACGGGCGACGTTACCGGTGTTCGGAGGGATCTGAGGTTCGAACAGGGCAATCCGCAGGGGGGCGATCTCACTCATGGCACCACCTGGCCAAGGGCATGAAGATCAAGTGCACGACCCTGGAGAATGAGCCAGGCTGCGTCAGCAACGGGGTCAAGTGCCTGCGCGAGGGTTCCGAGACGATCACGGAACAAGCCTCCGATGCGTGTTGGGGGAACTACGCCCCAGCCTGTCTCTTCGATCACCAGAACAAACGTGCAGTGCGATGCCCTGATCGAGGCGATCAGCTGTTCACAGAGCTGATCCCACTCCTGTGCAGTGAGGTCGAGGTGGTGGGCAACAAAGCCACCGAGGGCATCAATCAGAACAGATTGCCCAGGAGCCAGGCCGTTGATCACGCTCACCAGCTCTGCACCACATTCAGAAACGCTCCAATGGTCGGGCCGACGCTGCCGGTGGGCCTCCAAACGCTTTTGCCAATCACGGTCATCCGGCCGGGCGGCCGCCGTGGCGATGTAGGTGACAACAGGGTGATGTTTCAACAGGTGCTCAGCCCAGCGGCTCTTGCCACTGCGGGTTGGCCCACTCACCAGGATCAGCCGGCTGGTCTGGCCGGGAACGGGGGGCTCCACTGTGGGGGAGGGGTCAACCACTGCCATTCATTCCCTTCAGCGTCGCGACGGAAGACGGAGACACACGGTTGAGGTACCTGAAAATCCAATACTTGAAGATCGTCGCCAACACCACCGGGAATGTCGCGATGAAGAGGTTGACGAAACTTTGGCTGGAGGGAAGCCCGAAATGCTCGGCAATCCCTTCGAGCAAGACCTGCCAACCTTCCGGGCTGTGGTATCCGACGAAGATGTCGGTGAACAGGATGATGGCGAAGGCCTTGGCGGAATCACTCAGCCCGTAAACCGCCTCATCAACAAATCCACGCAGAACACGCAGTTCATCGCGGCTCAGAAAACACACCACGGCGAAAGCGATCAGGCCCGCCAGATCCGCAAACACATTCTTGATCGCCTTAAGACTTTCCTCATCGGCATCGTGCTTGAGGTCAGTCGCCTTTTCGGTGAGCTTGTCGCGCAACGCACCATCATCAAGGGGCTGCACGCCCTTGAGGAAGGCATCGAATTCCAGTTCTTGCTTGTAGAGCCGAAGTTTTTCAGCCGCCTTCTCTTCCAGCTGAGGCTTCGGGTAGCTCAGGAAAGGGAGTTCGGGGGAAAACTGATTCACTGCAGGCGAGATCAGATAGGTGCCAGCAATCTGCTGAACAAGCAAGGGAACCAGAACGAGAAGAAGCAGAACCCTCAGGGAAATCAGCGTGCTGTCCCGCCGGCGTCGATACCCCGCCACGACGCTGTCTTCCGTTGAGGGATCCAACTGGAGGCGAATGCTGTCGAAGACACCCAGAAGCGATCGGGGGAGGGCATCCGGTGAGCGGCTGATCGAGGGCGAACTGCTGGATCGTCGCGATCCATAGCGGCTCACGACGGATTCAATCAGTTGCAGTTGACGCAACTCCTGGGAATCCAGTTGGCCCCGTTGTTTCGAGAGAGTTGCTGCTGTATTGCGGCAGATGGCCAGCGCGGTTTTGAAGCGGCGAAGAATCGTGGCCTGAACAGAGCGCGGCACGGAGAGCTTCAGCTCCGGCCGAATCTGCCGGTCGCCGTAGTACTCCAACTCCAGGCTTTGGATGAGCAGAGCCGCCTCGTAGCCACGCTCAAGATCACTGGAGAGCTCGATCGCTTGGCTGTTGCTGAAAAGGCTGATCCAGTTACGGCGGCTCATCGCAGTCGGGTCATCAGCGCGAGAACACCCACCAGGTGGCCATCGGAATGATGGTTCCAAGCACCAACAGGATGATCACCCACTTGGTGGCATCGCTTTCAGCGGTTTCCGCCTTGGTGGGAATGTTGGTGGGCAGGGTGACCCGTTCGATCTCCTTCGGAGGGCCGGGATCCTCGCCACCCGAGAGAACGGTTGAAAGTCGGGTGAGTCCATCAACGGATGCCTGGCGATAACGATCCCCCTCCCGCAGGGGCACAGTCATCGTTGTACGGGCGGTGCTCTTCAGCAGGCTGGGAGGAAGCTGTGCCTCGAGCTCCTGATTGGCCACCACTGCGGAACGCTTGTTCGAGGCTTCGATCAACATCAGCAGCAAGGGATTGCCGCTGGGTGAGCTCCACGTCTCGAGGAGTTCCTCACCGAAGCTGTTCAAGGTGATGCCGTAATCCAAACGCCGAAGCGTGATCAGGCGGGCATCGACCCGTTGATCTTCAAAGCTGCGTAATTTCGCTTCCAATTCACCACGGCTGGCGCGGCTGAACACATCGGCATCGTCGATCACCAACGCATCCGGCAGGCTTTCACCCAGGGCAGCAGGTGAGATCGCCAGACTGGATGGGGCCCAGAGAAGAAGACAGACCCCGAAACTGAGCAGGCTGGCCAACAGGCGTCGGGCGGAACGGGGCATCCCTTCAAGCATCATGACTGCCTCAGTCTGCCGTTAGCTGTCCAGCATGTCGCGGTTCAACGCTGCAATTGCCTCAACAACCATGCGGGCTTCGTTGTCGGGCAGAGTCATCTGACGGGTGAGCTGGTCGAGGAGATCGGTTTCCTCCGCTGTGATCTTGCGGTCGGCATGCACCAGATGCGCTGCCACAGCCAGGGCGGACTGCTGCTGAATTCGATTGAGCTGAGGCAAAGCGGAGGTGATCAAGCCCTGAACGCCCTGCTCTCGCAACAGCAACAGCAGGCGGTCAAACAATTCACCCATGGCCGCCTCAGAGCTGTCGCTGTATAGGGATCGGTTCTCCAGCTGACGGCGCAGGGCATGGGCCTCATCCAGCCCCAACCTTCCATCACAGGCAACAGCGGCAAGGGCAACAGCAGCAAAAGCCTCGGGAGTCGTCATGGCAGAGACGCACATGTCCGTATTTGAGCAGGATGATTGCGTTCTGACAGCACCCTCTGTTGATGCCAGGTCCCGCCCGAGCTGTTCTGATCTGTGCGCTTCTGTTGCTGGGTCTGACCGTGACCAATGCAGGGGTAGCGCAGAGCGTGACACCGGAATTTCAACGGGCCGAAGTTCTGGCGGGGATGGCAGCGGTGGGGCTGATGCTGGTGGCTGTGCTGTGGACACGGGCGAACCCCAAGTCAGCAGAGAAAGTTCCGTTGCAGGGAGAACAGGGACTTTTGATGGCGGATCACTTCAGCGAAAACCAACAACAGGAGCTGGCCTGGGGCAGCCACATGCTGTTGACGGCGACGCCAGCTGCATCCGTGCTCGTGTTCTGGCGCCATCAGGTCGTGCTGCGTCGGGGCCTGATCAGTCTGGAGGCTTTCGAGCCAGGAGCTATCACCCAACGGGCCATGGAGCGTGAGCAAACCATCTCCTTGGTCAACACAACGCTCTTTCCAGGCCGAGCGGAATTCGACGCGATGCTGCCATCACTTCCCGCCATCGTTGTTTGCCCGATGGGGAAGGAGGGAGCTGTGATCGTGGGGGGATGGTCGCCTCGCTGTTTCACCCGCTCCGATGAGCGATGGATCGAGGGCTGGACCCAGCGGCTCAGAACGACACTTGCGGCCGGCGAGGCTTCTCCTGTGCAGCCGGACTCAGCTTGATCGTCGATTCAACCCTCGCTCCGGCTTGGCCGAAGCGGATCGCACCATCGTCCGAAATCTTGGCCTCCATGCGCGAAGCCCGCGTGATCTGCTCCGGTTCGGTCCGCTGCAGAACCACATCGCCATCAGCAACAACCCGTTCACTCCGCCAGTTCCAAGCGCAGCGTTGGGCCGTCAATGTTTCCAACGTCTGCTCAACGCGACAATCATTGGCAATGATCACGGTGCCAGTGCGCTGATCAAGCTTGAACCCCCTCCCCTGCACCTTGCTGTTTTTCAACTCAGCCTGAATGGGTTGATCGGATTCAAGTTGCTCCGCCGAAAACAGCCAACGCGTCCGGCCGGCAGTGATCCGACCCCGGTCGCTTTCCAGCACCAGCGTGACCGGTTGTTGTAGGTCGAGGTAACCCTGGCGGATATTGCCATCCAGTCCTGAAGCACTGAGCGTGCGGCCATCGCTGCGGATGGCCTGCACCGGACCAGGCGCTTGAAACAAACCGCTCTTCAGATTCCAGGTTCCACGTCCACCCCGCACCACTGTGGAAGCAGCATTGTTGCCATCAACACGGTTCAGCTGGGTTGGGCCCTTGAACTGCAGCAACTCGGTGTCCTGCTGGAACACCAGCTCGCGTGGGTGGATTTGCGCCTTACCATCGTTGGCCTTGGGCCGTTGATTGATCACCATTCGCGACTGCGATGGCGTCCAAATCAGATTGTCTCCCTCAATCGTCAGCCCCCGTTGGTTCAACTGCCGCAGCTGAACCGATCCTTCAAGAACGACGAGCTCTCCATCCCGCAACACCGTGGCGAGATCGGCGCTGATCCTGTAATGCGGTTGATCATTCCGATAGAGAACGCCCTCGGGACGTCGTGCACGGATGGTTCGACTGCTCAGGTCGTAACGCGCCTCGGGGCTGGTGAGATCCCAGTCACGGTTGCCATCGTCGGCCCGCTGGCTCAAATCCAGCGACCGGAAGACAAAGGACGGCGTGGGTTCAAGCGCAATCGGTCGCCGCGTTGTGCAACCGGTGAGCCATGCACTCGCCACAAGGGCTGCTGCCAGACCACACCGTGACAAGTGACCCAGCATGCTTTGTTCAGAGCGGTTCATCCAGTTCCAACCGCTGCATCACCGGTGTTGGCTTCGGCAGCGCGGAACCGCTGCACAGCCTGCCCCAATTCAGCTGTTTCGACCAGTTGTCTGGATCCAGGCTTTCCCCAAGTTGAGACAGGATCCGCTCGCTGAGGTCGGGCAAGAGCGGGGCAAGCAGGAGTCCAACGATGCGGGTGGTTTCCAGCACAGCAAACAAATCCTCGGCCACGCTCTGCTCTTGACCGGGCTCCTTCATGCGACTCCAGGGAGCCGTGTCATTGAGATGACCGTTAGCGGCAATGGCCAACTGAAGGATCGACTCGGACGCAGTCTTGAACGCGAGCTGCGGCATCGCCTCCATCACCGTGCTGACGGTTTCCGCAGCCTTGAGGGCCAGGGGATGGTCAGCACTTGAGGCTGCTCCTGCCGGGGGAACACCGTCATCGAACCATTTGCGCGCCATCGACGAGGTGCGATTCAGCAGGTTGCCGATGGTGTTGGCCAGATCGTTGTTGACCAGATCCACAAAGCGTTGCTGTTGGAAATCGCCGTCGTCTCCGAATTGGATGTCGCGCAGGAGGTACCAACGAACGGCATCACTGCCGCATCGCTCCAGCAACAGTTCGGGGTCCAGCACATTGCCGAGGGATTTGCCCATCTTCTGGCCCTCACGGGTGAGGAAGCCATGGCCGAAAACCTTTTGCGGCACCGGCAGTCCTGCAGACATGCACATGGCAGGCCAGAACACAGCGTGGAAGCGAAGGATGTCCTTGCCGATCACGTGCACGGAGGCGGGCCAACCGCAGGAGGCGAGCCGATCGAGCGATACCGCTTCCCCATCATCAAGAAGCGCTGTGAGATAACCCAGTAGGGCATCAAACCAGACGTAGAAGGTGTGGCCTGGATGGTCGGGGACCGGAAGTCCCCAGGACACATTCACCCGTGAAATGGAGAAGTCGCGCAGACCTTGAGCGACGAAGTTGCGCACTTCCTGTCGTCGGCTGGCAGGGGCGATGAAGTCATCGCGCGCCACCAACTCCTCAATGGCAGATTGATAGCGGGAGAGCCGAAAGAACAGGTTCTCCTCATCGCGCCACTCGAGAGGCTTGCGGTGGATCGAACAAGAGGGCGACTCCGCTTCGGCCGGATCATCCTTGTATTCCTCGCAATCGACGCAGTACCAGCCGGTCTGCTTACCGATAACGATGTCGCCGGATGCCTTGACCCGTTCGTAGAACTGTTCCACCAATTCCAGATGGCGCGGGTTGGTGGTGCGCACAAAGCGATCGTCAGAAATCCCCCACTGATTCCAGAGATCGCGGTACCGGCTGCTGACCTTGTCGCAGTGGTCCTGGGGGCTCAACTGATGACGTTCTGCCGTGCGCTGAATCTTCTGGCCGTGCTCATCAACACCGGTCACGAAGGTCACCTTCTCCAGCTGCAGCCGCTCAAAGCGAGCCAAGGCATCACAGGCCAGGGTCGTGTAAGTGCTGCCCAGATGGGGACGATCGTTGACGTAATAGAGCGGAGTCGTAAGGGTGTAAGGCATCAGAAAAGTTGGAACTCCGCTGCACCGCAGCGACGACAGACTCTAACGAGCATGCCCATCTCGCTCCACGCCAAACAGACCTCCTCATGACGCACCGCGACGTGGTGGTCTGGGGTGGTGGCTGCGGCGGCGTCGCTGCTGCGCTGCAGAGCGCAAGATCAGGAGCAGACACGACACTGTTCACCCCTGGCCCCTGGCTGGGGGGCATGGTGAGTTCGGCAGGAGTCTGTGCTCCGGATGGCCATGAACTCACCTGTTGGCAAACCGGGATCTGGGGCGCCTTTCTGCGCCAGTTGGAGTTGGAGGAGCCGAGCGGGCTCGACCACAACTGGGTGAGTTGTTTCGGATACAGGCCGCAAACAGCCGAACGGATCCTGCAACGCTGGGTGGCGGCTGAGCCCAGGCTGGACTGGCGTCCCCACTGCATGCTGGAACAGGTTCACGGCCAGCAGGGTCGCCTCCAGTCTGTGGAGATCCACAGCGCCAATGGCGTCGAAAGCTTTTCCGCCGACGTGTTTGTGGATGGCAGCGATCTGGGTGATCTGCTTGCCCTGTCGTCCGCCCCCTTCCGCTGGGGGTGGGAAGCGAAGGAGATCTGGGATGAACCCAGCGCCCCCGAGCAATCCCGGCTTGAGAGCGAAGCATTTTTTCAAGAGCAACCGATTCAGTCACCCACCTGGGTGGTGATGGGCCAATTGCATGGGGAACTCGCTCCGCGCCATGCCGCAGCGATCCCGCGGATTCCGTTCGATCGGAGCACCGCCAGCTTCGGCCTCGAGAAAACCATCACCTATGGCCGTCTGCCCAGCGGCCTGGTCATGCTCAATTGGCCCCTGGAGGGCAACGACTGGCACAACAGCCTCGATCGAGCCCTCAGTGCTGATGGCGAGGTTCGTGCGGAGCTGGCCCAGGAGATGCAACGGCACAGCAAGGATTTCCTGGCGGCCCTGGAGAAATGCAGCGGTGGTTGGATCTCTGCCGGCAACGCCTTCCCGGGAGTCGATCCAAGCCTGGCGTTGATGCCGTACTGGCGAGAAGGCCGGCGGCTGATGGGTCGCAAAACGGTCACGGAACGCGACCTCTTGCCGATCTCCACAGAAGCCCTACGGGGACCGCTCCCCATCGATGCCCAGGGTCGCTGCACCAGCATCGCTGTGGGCACCTATGCCAATGACCATCACTACCCGGGCGAGGACTGGCCTCTCGCGCCAAAAAGTGTGCGTTGGGGAGGACGTTGGAGCGGGACGCCCTTCTGCATCCCCTTCGATGCCCTGATCACAGACTCAATCCCCAACCTTGTGATGGCCGAGAAAGGCTTCAGCGTCAGCCACATGGCCAATGGGGCCACGCGCCTGCAGCCTTTGATCCTCAATCTGGGCCAGGTGGCGGGTCTGGCGGCGGCCATGGCGGTTCGCCAGGGCTGTGACCCTGCTGATCTGCAAGTTGAGGCCATCCAGTCAGCCCTGATCCACGAGCCGCAGGCCCCTGCAGCAGTTCTCCCGATCTGGGACTGGCCGCTCTGGCATCCGCACTGGGTTAAGGCACAGGAGCAGGGCTTGGCTCAGCCTGAACACATGGACGCCATGGGCCGCGTTTCAGGCCCAAGGGCCAGCATGCTGCTTCCCCCTGGCGTGAACCAGGCGCCAAATCAGCCTCATGAGGTTGGCCTCAGTGGCGTGCTCACCGGCAACCTTCATGAGGGCTACCACTTAGAAACCGTTGAAAGGATCTGGCCTCTGATCACCCTTGAACCGGCAATCCATCGCTGGCTATCCGACGAGGATCATTCGGGCCGAACCCTGAACCTCCGCGGCATTAAGAATCCCTGGGGGCCCTGGGTGCGGATCACTGGGGTTCTGGATCAAGCCAACTGAAGCTGCAGCTCACCGCGTACCGGGTCAGCCCGCCCCACCCTGAGTTCAAGAGCATCACCAGAAGCAGGGTCGGCTGCAGACACACAGCCGACCAGATCCATGGCCAGCTCGCTCACATGAACCAGGGCCAAGCGATCCTGCGGACGCAGCCAGCGCAGGAATACGGCCGACCAAACGGTGTTCTGATGCTCGGCGAACCACACCTGCTGCCAGTGGCGCTGATCCTCACGGCTGATCTGAATGGATTGGCGCAATGGATCATCGAGGTCATCGATCACTTCCCGCAGACGCTCTTCATCCATCGGTGCCAGCGCCGAAAGCTGGGCAATGATCTGGCGGTGGGCGACGAGATCGGCGTAGCGACGGATGGGTGACGTTGCCTGCACATAGGCCTCAAGTCCGAGGCTGAAATGGGGCATGGCTCGCGTGCCCTGCACGCCTCGGCTCAAGCAGCGCTTGACCGCCGCATCACGGGCTGGTCCCTCGGGGATTCGATCGAGTTCATCGCTGGAGGGCAGCTTCGCCGCAGGCTGACTGCGGAAGGGCAACGGCAGGCTGTGCTCTTGCCCAAAGCCGGCCACAACAGCTCCCATCAGCAGCATCGCTTCACTCACCATCAGGCGGGAGGGTGAAGGGTCAATCACCTGCAGCGTCAAGGCTCCATCGCTGCGGCGGAAGCGTCCTTCAGGCCGGTCAAACATCACGGCTCCTTTGGAACGGCGCCAGCGCATGCGCAACATCAGGAGTCCCGAGAGATCCGAGAGGGCTTCATCCCCTGGGGGTGCCAACTCGATCAGCTCATCACCATCGGTGTAGGTGAGGCCATAGCGGGGTCGGATCCAGCTGCGCGCAATCCGTTGCTCCGCCACAGCACCATCCTCATCGAGGCGAACGGCCACACTGAGGGCTGCACAGCGCTGTCCAGCCCGAAGACTGAGGGGACCGGCCGCCAGCTCCAGAGGCAGCATGGGCATCACACCCTCCGCCAGATACAAACTGGTGGCTCGACGTCTGGCTTCCTGATCAAGGGGGGAGTCAATGTCGATCAGACGGCTGGGATCAGCGATGTGGATCCAGATCCAATCGACGCCATCACGACGCTCCAGCGAGAGCGCGTCATCAATTTCTCGAGTGCCCGCATCGTCCAGGCTGTAGGTGGCCAGGTGAGTGAGGTCGATGCGCTGCTCATCCCCAGGTCGCTCTTCATTCGAAAGAGCAACAAGACGATTCGCTTCCTCCACCAGATCAGAGGGAAAACAGCGGGACCAGACGCTGCCCCTCAGGCCAATGGGCTCATTGGGATCGAGCAACCCACGCACGATCAACCACTGCCGCAGATCGGCGGCATCTGAACCAATCGACAACGCTGCCGACCACTGCTGGAGATCCAGGTCGGTACCAACCGCAGCGGGATTGTCTTTCAGCAACTGAATCCAGTGGCTGAAGCGCTCGTCCCAAACAGGGTCCAGCTCCAGGCGTTCAGCATCGCTGAGGGCTCGCTCTGCCCGCAGCAACGCGAGCTGCCGTTGTTCATGTTGTTGCGCCTGCCGCTCAGCTCGGCGTTGGCGCCGCAGGCTGGCCCTCTCTTCGCGGGAGAGTGGCTGGATCAAACGGTCACGACGCCAGCGGAACAACTGTTGGTCCCCATGCAGCCAGGCCCACAGCGCTGCTAGACCAGCGAGGTTGAACGGGGTCAGTACCAGCTCCCCCAGCTCGCAGAGGCTCAGTCGAGCCATGCCCCCCGGTTGATCCATTTCCAGCAGCTGCCAGGCCTCCACGACGGCCCGCGCTGATGGAGCGCTGTCCTGCACCTGCTCAGGGGCAGGCAGTTCACTGGCATCGAATAGATGCTCGGGATCGATGGCAATCAGATCGCGTAGGGGCAGGCCCTGGTCGCGACGTTGACCACCAAAAGAAAGAACCGCCTTGCTGCCCTTGATGGACAGAAGACGGCCGAAAAGAGGGGAACCCTTGAGAACAACCGCGACGGTGTCTCCGGGTTGGATTGAGTTGTTCAACGCCCGAAGATCAACCTTCGGGGTTCACGAACGGCAGAAGGGCAACGATGCGGGCACGCTTGACGGCGTTGGTGAGATCGCGCTGCTGCTTGGCGGTAAGGCCGGTGAGGCGACGGGGAAGGATCTTGCCGCGTTCGGTGATGAACTTCTTGAGAAGATCCACATCCTTGTAATCGATGGGATCACCGGGCTTGATCGGCGAAAGACGCTTCTTGAAAAAGGAGCTGGACATGACTCAGGAACGGATGGAGGAAAGACGGACCTGCAAGGTCACTTGATCTCCTTGTGGAGCGTGGACTTGTTGCAGTGGGGACAGAACTTTTTGATCTCCAGCCGTTCGGTGGTGTTCCGGCGGTTCTTTTCCGTCGTGTAGCGAGACACGCCGGGTGAACGCTTGGCGGGATTGGACCGGCATTCGGTGCACTCGAGAGTGATCACGATCCGGACGCCCTTGTTCTTGGCCATAAAGGACGTTGCGCCGCAGGTGCGAAGCGAATTGACAAACATCGAGCTTACCCCCTGACCCGACAGGTTCAGGGCAGCTCCCCCAGAGGGGACTTCCTAAGATCGCGCGCTATCTGGCTTAGATCCGATGCGGGTATCCATCTCCTGGCTGAAGCAGCTGGTCCAGGTGAATGAGTCCGTGGACGATCTCTCCGAGCGCCTCTCGATGGCGGGCTTTGAGGTGGACGACGTTGATGACCTCAGCGCCCGGGCCCAAGGCGTGGTGGTTGGCCATGTGCTGGAACGGGAGAAACACCCCAATGCCGACAAGCTCAGCGTCTGCACGGTGGATGTGGGAGCTCAGGACCCCATCCAGATCGTGTGTGGTGCCAGCAACGTGCGTGCCGGGATCCATGTCCCGGTGGCCATGGTCGGTGCCACCCTCCCCGCCGTTGGCTTGACGATCAAAGCCGGTGAATTGCGGGGTGTGGCCAGCAACGGAATGATCTGCTCCCTGACGGAGCTGGGCCTGACGGAGCAGTCCGACGGCATCGCCATCCTGGATGAGCTTGGGGAGTCGCTGCCGGCCAACGGGACGCCCGTGGCGCCCCTGCTGGGTCTCGACGACACCGTTCTGGAGCTGGCCATCACCGCCAATCGCCCCGACGGCCTCTCGATGGTGGGTATTGCCCGCGAGGTGGCGGCCCTGACCGGTGGCAGTTTGAGCCTGCCCGAGCTGGATCTGGATCCCAGCACCACGCCGCTGAACGCAGAACTGGATGGCTGCTTCTACTCGATCACCAGGATCGAGGGTGTGGACGGCTCCAAGGCCTCACCCACCTGGTTGCAGAAGCGCCTTGAGCATGGTGGCGTGAACAGCGTCAATGCGGTGGTTGACGTCACCAATTTGGTGATGCTGGAGCAGGGGCAGCCCCTCCACGCCTTTGATGCCGATGCGCTGGAACGACTGACCGGGCAACCGGTGGACGCCAAGAGTTTTGCCGTCCGTTCCGCTCGCGATGGGGAAATTTTCGTGGGTCTGGATGATCAGAAGCGCACCCTCGACAGCCGTGTTCAGGTCGTCACCTGCCATGACAGGCCTGTCGCCGTCGCTGGTGTGATGGGGAGTCTCGAGAGTGGGGTGACTGCCAGTACCCGGAACATCTGGCTCGAATCCGCTCTGTTTGCTCCGCCGCGGGTTCGTCAGTCGGCCCGGGCCCTGGGCTTGCGCACGGATGCCAGCAGCCGTTTCGAAAAAGGGTTGCCTGTGGAAATGACCCTGCCCTGTTCGGCCCGTGCTTTGGCCTTGTTGAGTCAGGAGTTTTCCTGCTCTGAGAGCGGCCGTTGGGTGGGCGGTAACGGTCCCGCAGAAGCGGAACCGGTGCTGTTGAGACGCTGTGCCCTCCATCAACTGCTTGGCCCCCTCCATGCTGCCGATGGCCCGGAGGATCTCGATGACACCAGCATCGAAACCTGCCTGACAGCCCTCGGTTGCCAGCTCTCAGCCCATGAGCAGGGCTGGCAGGTGATTGCACCGCCCTCAAGACGGCAAGACCTTCAGCGTGAAGTTGATCTGATCGAGGAGGTGGCGCGTCTTGTGGGCTTCGATCGGTTTGAGGCTCACCTGCCGGATCCGCTGGAGCCCGGTGCCCTCACCCCGCGCCAGCAGGCGGAACGGCGCCTGCGGCAGCTGTTCTGTTCCACAGGGTTGCAGGAGGTCACCACCCTGTCTCTCGTCCCGGCTTCGGAGCAGGAACAGCGCATCGCCATCAGCAATCCGTTGTTGGCCGACACAAGCCATCTGCGCACGAACCTCTGGGAAGAGCACCTGCAGATCTGTGTTCGCAATCTGAAGGCATCACAGCGCGGTTGCTCTGTTTTCGAGATCGGCAACACCTACAGCGGTTCACCGGAAGCCGTCAGCCAGACCGCCATTCTTGGTGGCGTGATCTGCGGAGATCGACGCCTCTCCACCTGGGCCACCAGCGGCAAGCCGCAGGCGCCCGACTATTTCCAGGCCCGTGGCGTTCTCACCAGGGTGATGGAGGCCCTGCAGCTGGAGCTGTCTGACCGTCGCCTCACGGACGACGCACGACTGCATCCGGGTCGTGCCGCCACCCTGGTGTTGGAAGGATGCCCCTTGGGTTGTTTCGGTCAGCTTCACCCAGCCCTGGCGGAGGAGCTCGATCTTCCTGAAGCCACATATCTGTTCGAACTCGACCTTGCGCGACTGCTGGATGCCGCTACCCGCAGCAACCGTTGGACGCCGGCCTTCAAGCCCTACCCAACCGTGCCTTTCAGCGAGCGGGACCTTGCCGTCATCGTCGACCGATCCAGTGCAGCTGCCGATCTGATCCAAGCCATCCGCAAGGCGGGCAAACCCCTTCTGGAGCAGGTGGAACTGGTGGATCGCTTTGAGGGCGAACAGCTGGGCGACAACAAAGTGAGCCAGGCATTCCGTCTGCGCTACCGCGGCAAGAACGAAACCCTCACCGACGACAAAATTCAGCCTGTTCACGACAAGGTGCGTGCCGCTTTGAGCAAGCAGTTTCAGGCTGAGCTCAGGAGCTGATCCGTTTCAGCAGCGCCAACGATTCGAGGTGCGTTGTCTGGGGGAAGAAGTCCACGGGCTTGAGCATCTCCAGCTCGTAGGGGCCTGATGGGGCGAGCAGTGCTTTGAGATCCCTTGCTTGCGTGGCGGGGTCACAGCTGAGGTAAGCCAGCACGGCAGGTGGCCGCTCAAGGATGCTGTCCACCACGCGTCGATCGAGCCCCCGGCGCGGGGGATCCAACACCAGCGCCTGACAGTCGTCTAGCTGAGCAGCTAGAAGATCGGCCACATCGCCGGCATCAAAGGCACAGCGGGAGGAAAGACCGTTGTGCATGGCATTAAGCCGGGCCTGCTCCACCGAGTCGGGGTTGAGTTCCAGACCTTGAACATCAAAACCGGCCTTGGCCAGGGGCAGGGCAATGGTTCCGACGCCGCAATAGGCGTCGACCACGCGTGCGCCGGCGCACTGAGTCAAAAGCCAGTCTGTGAGGCGTTGAACGATCCGTTCCGCTTGCGGCGTATTCACCTGAACAAAGGTGGTGCTGCTGAGGGCGAGCTTGATGCCGCAGAACTGTTCCTCAATGGTGGGAACACCGGCGAGGCAATGGGTGGTGCGACCGAGCACCAGGTTGTTGGCCTTGGGTTGAAGGTTGAGGCAGACCCCTTTCACCGCGGACCAACGCTCCACCCAGCTCTGTGCGAGGTACTCAAGGCCTCGAAGTTGAGCGTGGCTGCTGATCAGCGTGATCAACACGTCTCCGGTGGCGCTGGCCAGACGAAGGCCGAGATGGCGCAGCCCCTGGGCTTCGAGCAGGTCATGGTCGGCCGGCCACCCCCCTGCATCCAGGTCCTGCTTGAGAGGCTCCACCAACGCGTCCAGGCGTGGATCGAGCACCGGGCAGTGGTTCAGGTTGACGATCTTGTGGGTCTTCGGTCGGAAGTAGCCGGCCTTCAAGCGTCCGTTCTGGTCTCGCTTCAGCGGGATCAAAGCCCTGTTGCGGTAACCGAAACAACGTTCCGCATCAACAAGCGTGGGCTCAGGGGCAACGTCAATTCCCCCGATGCGCTGCATGGTCTGTTGAATCTGCTGGGCTTTCCAACGGGTTTGGGCGTGGTCATCCAGGCGTTGCAGGGTGCAACCACCGCAGTCGTCGGCAAGGATGCAGGGAGGGCGCCGCCGATCTGCGGAGAACGTGATCTGATCCACCCGACGGCTCAACCAGCGCGACTTCTGGCGTTGCTGAAGCTGGACCGTGGCGCGCTCCCCCGGCAAGAGATCAGGAACGACGATCACCCAGTTGTTCCAACGGGCCAGACCCTTGCCGTCGCGATCTAGGTCAACAGCCTCGAGCTCGATTGTGAGCCCGGGCCGCGGTTCACTGCTGTTCGGGCTCTCGACTTTGGTCATGCTCTCGATTCCCTGCCATTGCAATGGCGTAACACCCGGGCGGTGATGGGTCAGGTGAACGGGTCGAGACCACTAAACTCCACAAAGCCTGCCCAGTTCCATGAGCGTTGTCCGGGATCTCATCCTCCAGGCCGATGACGATCTGCGGTATCCCACCAGCGGAGAACTCCGCACCATGGTGGATTTCCTCGACCAAGGCGCCATGCGCGTTTCTGTGGTCAAGGTTCTGACCGAGAACGAAAAAAAGATCGTCGACGAATCGGCCAAGCAATTGTTTGGTCGCAAACCTGAGTACGTCGCCCCTGGCGGCAATGCCTACGGTCAGCGCCAGCGGGCCCAGTGCCTTCGCGACTACAGCTGGTACCTCCGTTTGATCACCTACGGAGTTCTGGCCGGCAGCACTGAAATGATCCAGGAGATCGGTCTGGTGGGTGCTCGCGAGATGTACAACAGCCTCGGTGTTCCGATGCCCGGAATGGTTGAAGCCATGAAGTGCATGAAGGAAGCGTCCCTGTCGTTGTTGTCGGAACAGCAGGTGAAGCTCGCGTCTCCTTATTTCGACTTCTTGATTCAGGGCATGCAGACGTCCACCTGATTCAAGGTTGTACGTGTTCAAAAGAGCCGGGCCCTCGAGCCCGGTTTTTTATTGTCCACTTGTCTTGACTGAGACAACATTCAAGACCTGAAATGCGCCTCAGTTGAGACCTAGGGGATGAAAATCTGCTTCTTATTTTCTGCCAATCATCTGCTGAAGTCGTGCAGGGCATCCTCTCGATGATTCGATCGGCTGCTCGAGGGCGTCAGGTCTTTGCATAGTCCATGGGTCGACATTCTTGAACAGCCCTGGCCGAGGCCTCGTAATGTCAATTCGTCCTGGGTGAGACACTAATCAAGACTCTTGATAAGTCTAGATTGAGTCACTTGGAACATGTCTTTGGCTTCCAGCTGATCGAGGGACATGTGATTGAAGTTGTGAAGCGATTCCGCATGAACAGCAGGACAATGGTCTGGATTCGAGGTTTCGAGGCTCGAAAAGGTGAACTCCAATTGCGTACCTGTGTCTACAGCAGGTACGCAAGCCTGAAAGCCTTTGCCTTCAAGCGGTTTTGCCGGTCACAGGCAACCCCTGGACTGGCCGTGGACTACAGGTAAAGCTATCAAGACAATGGTTTTTTGCAGAAGGAAGGGTGCTGCGACACTCTCGGCTGCGTGGCAAATAAAAACCACCATTTTTTGAATCTTGAGGATTAGCGCGCATTGCAGGCAAGACTCTTATTGGGTCCTGAAATGTGTCGCAGTCAAGACCTCAGATTCTGTTGATCTGACTGCGAACGGATGATCGGATAGGACCATGGCGGCGCGATGGATTGAACGTCGGTTTGAACACCTGATCTGGAAATTCCGGCTGATCAGCATCGTTCCGGTGGTATTGAGCCTGCTCGGAAGCGTTGGCTGCTTCGTCATTGGACCGGTTGAGGTCTTCAACGCCTTCCTTGTGATCATGCGCCTGCCCTTCACGGCCAAGAGCATTGCGGCCAAAACAATCGCCCAGATGGTGGGAGGGGTTGATTACTTCGTGATCGGCATCGCACTGCTGATCTTTGGCTATGGCATCTACGAACTGGTGATTTCAGACCTTGATCCACGCCTGGAGGGTGGCGAGGAGCAGCACATCAACATTCTCTCGGTGAACAGCCTCCAAAGCCTGAAGAACAATCTGTCCAATGTGATTGTTGTGGGCCTGATTGTTGCGGCGTTCAAAAAAACCATTGGCTTCGAGGTGAACAACGCCACTGATCTATTGGCGCTGTGTGGTTCCGTGGCCATGTTGGCCCTCAGTGCTTGGTTGATTGCTCGAAGCCACGGAGCTGGCCATGATTGACAATGCAACCGTCTCAGGTAAGACACATATCTAGACTTTTCTAGCGTCTCAGTCGCGACAAGCGGTCAACGGTTTCTGTACAGCTCACGCAGCAGCCGATAGGCCTCATTGAGTCGGCGCATCGCATCGGTGGAACCACCCGCATCAGGATGTTCTTCAAGCGCCCGTTGCTTGTAAGCCTCCCGGATGGAGCTAAGAGTGACCGAAGTTCCTGCTTGGGTTGATAGACCCAACAGCTTGAGAGCCCCATGCACCGTCATGGTCGACTCAAGGGTTTCAAAGGAGGTGACCTGTCTGCTGCGGCGGAAACGGTTCACAAAACGGCGGATCAAGGTCGGCATCCGTTCTGCCAACGAGGATGTTGCAAAGGGATCCTCAAGAGCGCCAGCCACGACCATCACCCGACCCAGCGATGGATCGCTTGACTCCCAGCTGGCACAGAGTGTCTCAACGGCTGCATTGGCAGCAGACCAGGTGAATGGACGCCCATCACTGGCATCGGTGCTGGACCAGACATCTCGGGCCAGCCAGGTCATGGCCGCTTCAATCACTGTTGGGCCAGGTGGTTGGCCATAGAGAGACCTCCAGTGTTCTTCTGCGGCAGCACTGGCCTCTCTTAAATCGGCTAGGTCCACCGTTGAGACAAGGGGGTCGTTCTGGGGGGAATCGCGTTGCTGCGGAGAGCGAAGCGTCGCTTTCAGCTGACTGGTGCGCTTGCTGACGAACCCCGGCAGGTCGATGCCAGAGGAGCCACCCCCCGAGGGAAGCCCAGAGGCTGAGGCTGGAGCGTCTTCACCCCCTTGCTGTTGGTTGCCCGTTGAGATCAGAACAAGACTGGTGACCTCATCGGGCCCAGTGGCGACCTCTGGTTCAGCATCGTCCTTGAGAGGATCGACCTCAGGATCCGATGCTGCATCCCCAGGGTCGAGCAGATCCTGGAGGAGCATTTCGAGCACCCGGCCCCGGGAACGGGCTCCGTATTCACCCTTGAGCTGGTCAATCAACGCGACCATGGGCTCTGACATCTCCACAGAGATGCGTTGACGTTTTGAGTCCTCGCCGCTCAAAAGTTCAATCCACCTTTGGGCAGGTTATCGACCCTGAAGCTGGAGCAACCATTGCTGCTGAGATCGAATCACATCGCCGTAACCGGGTCGGGCGAAAGGCACAACAGCAGGAATCACAGGAGCCTGCCTTACAGATGCAGGCTTCACAGGTGCAGGGTTCACAACAACAGGCTTGGCTTCAGGTGGAGGAGGAGCGGTCTTCGGCCCCACCATGCGGGATTTACTGTCCGCGATTTTGACCTGGGCGTCCCGCTGTTGTTGCTTGCGGCGATGAAGCATGGCCAGCTGCTGAACGGGAACCACACTGAGGAGATGGCCTGGGGTGGCATCAGCCGGATAAACCAAGCTCACCTTCACCGCCTTGCGCGTGCCAGGCAACAGGTTGAGATCAGCCAGGGCCAGGCTCTCCCCTGAGCGCATGCCCACGTGAACCTCTTGAAGGGTTCGATCCTGACGAATCTGCAGTGATCCACGGAAGGCTGTGAACGTCTTCTTGCCCGACACAACCGGGTGACTGAGCACCAGTTGATGGGGCCCTGCACCAGAAACATTGAGGGTCACGTCATAGCGAACCCCATAGGTGCCGACGTTGTTCAGAGCGGAATCAACCATCCGTGTGGTCAACGGATTGACCTGAAAGTCGCTGGTGCCGAAGTGATGCCGCTTCGTGCTGGTCAGGGGCACGTGGAGTGGCCCCTGGTTGAGATCATGGCTGATCTCAGCTTTGTAGGCATCGCCCAGGGCAACGCCGGCCACCCGGGAGAAAACACGACCCAGCTGGATCTCACGAATCCGGTTGAGATAAATCCTTCCCGGTGCCAGTCGCCCCGACTGCAGCACCGCGAACAGATCGGCATCCTGTGCTGATTGCTCGGCGGCAACGACAGCCATCGTGAAAGGACCGTTGCTGCGTCCTCTCAGCAGCCCGTTGGCAATGCCACGGGCAGGGAGCACCGTGCGCACCACAACCCTCTGCCCTCCTGCCGGAATCACCACCTGTTCGGGTAATTTCCGGTCCAGTTCACCGCGCAGCAGTTGAACGGCGGTGGCATCGCCTGGCCCTGTGTTCCAAGGACGCTTCCCAAGGGGTTTGACCCCCATCAAACGATTCGGGTGATAAGGCGCTTCAAAACTGTTTTTGACGGAGCCTCGATCGAAATGGAGCGTGATCGGGCTTGATCCGGGATTCGTCGCGATCAGAGCCAGGGTCATCAAGCCTCTGGATCGACGCCCCCCCCAACTTGGCTTGGTCTTTGGGGTAGTACTTGTGATGCATATGAACGCCGAACTCACCGTTGAAGGTGTGGGAGGCATTGCGAAGCGGCTGGTTCGACTCCGCAGCGATTGCTGAGCCCGCAGCCGTGTTCACCAGGATTCCTGGACCGGTGACGATCTCCGGTTGATTGGAATGAAGAACCGGAACGTTGTTGAAGGTGCCGTTGAGAGGTCGCGCCTTTTGACCTGCCATAAGCGCGACGTAGGCCTCAGCGTTGCGCTGAGGCACGCACTCAAAACCCGCAAGCGAGACGCAGGTCAAGACCAAGAATGAGATTTGCCTGAGACTCATGCGGCTTGCTGCTGTGGTGTTCGGAGCAACGTCGACACCACGATTTGGATGCTCTCAATTCACACCGTAGTTCCACCTTCTGAGACAGCCAACAGATTGATGAGTCACACCGTGCCTGAAAATCGGTCAGCATGGGCTCAGCGTCGACGCTGAAATGCTTCCTCCGTTCTGCTGTAGCCCCAGCACCGATCACACAAGCCTGCGTCGCCAGCATCAGGAACGGAAGTTGTCGATGCTGCGGTTCTGGCGTGATGGTGCTGAACGGCAGCTGTCGGCCCTGAATGCCGCCATCAAAACTCTTCAGGAACAGATGGATCGCGATGCTCAGGCGTCCGGCTGATCGGCGTTCAAACTCTTCGCGATGGTGTTGAGGCCGCGTTTCACGCGCCTCTGAACTGTCATCGCTGAAACCCCAAGCAGTCGCCCTGTCTGCCTCAGACTCATCCCATCAATGACGACCATCTGCAGCGCACATTGGTCGTCGTTTTCAAGGTTGCGGAAGAGCTTGTTCACCCTGCTCCAGGCCTCTGAGCGTTCGACCAGATCCATCCCTTGCGCTGTGTCGTCGAGAACGTCGTCGTTGAATTCCACCCAGTGCTGCTTGCTGTGGTAGTGGTCAACCACGAAGGCATCGGCTGGGCTCAGAGCAGAGCCCTCCGAACTGCGGATCATCTGCATGGCCCGTTCTTCAACGGCCCTGGGGAGTCGCATCAGTCCGACTCTGTCGCGAAGGAAGTGGAGAATCGCTCCCCGAATGTGCGGTTTGGCGAAGCTTGGAAAGGGAGCCCCCCGCTGGGCGTCGTAGCGGTTGTAGGCCTTGATCAAGCCAAGACATCCCACTTGCAGGAGATCGTCGCTTTCTAGGCCTGTCTGTTGGGCGTAATGACGGGCAATGGGTTGAACCAGATGCAGGTTGTCCTGAATTTGTCGGTTCCGACGCTTGAGGCAGGTCTTGTCCAATGGATGGTTGAGGGTTGCATCTCCAGCCTTGGCAGAGAGAAGCAAGTCAAGACATCCGTGCCATCACCGAACTTTTAAGTCCTGGGTGTCGACAACAGCTTGAAGCAGGGCCTCCGGTCCAGAACGCTGAATCCACTCTCGATCGGAGACTTCGGTGCTCAACAAGGATCCGGCGAAGCCGAGGGCGTTGACACTGAAACCGCGAATCCCCTCCCTGCTGCGGCGAACCATGGCCATCCACTGACGTGTGAGCAACAGGTTGTAAGCCCCTCGCGGGCAGGCATCGGTGCTGGGGTGCCCCAGACCGAGGTCTTCAGCCAGGGCGAGATACAACGCTTGAAGCATTTCACCCGTCAGAGTTGAACTGATCGCTGCGACCCGTGCACTGCGCAACAGAGGATCCTGAGCAGACGTGGTTGTGCCAGCCGCACAGCAACGGAACCAATCGTCCCGAGCACAGATCCGCTCCCCTTCTGACCGCGGTAACAACTGCAGATGACGATGGGGCTGACTGGCGCCGGCATCAGGCCCGCTGTTGAAGAACCACAGCCCCGTCGTCGTGGCATCAATCCTGGCGAGGGAGTGCCAATCCTCCAAGGACAACCAACCGGTCTGGGGTTGCCAGTCCTGGGTGATGAGCAACATGTGGGAGGTCTGAACGGGATATTTGTTGAGGATTACGACGTGGGATTCACCGATCCGGTCAACCTCCAGACGTTGGTCCCAGGGAAGAAACGGATTTGGCTTTGGACCCGATGCTCGAAGGTGTTTTGGTGTGGCGCTGAGGAGGTGGCGCAACTCAAAGCGACAACCTCTTTCCCCGACCAGATGGGTCAATGAGGTGTCGAGCGGAACAAGAGCTCCGGAAGCGGTCGATGCAACCGTGACCTCCATCGCTTTTCGAAGCAGTTCACTGGTCATGCCATGTCAACCGTGCCAGCGTGGCTCCTGCGTAGTACCTGCCGAGAATGGCATTGAAGGGGAGTCCCTGATGGGCAAGTTGCTGTGCCCCTGATTGACTCATGCTGGCGCCGAGATGGTCATGGGCTTCAGCACTCACCTGCGCATTTGACGCATAAAGGCTGTCCACAATGCCGCCGCTGTAACTCAGGATGATCCCGCGGGTTTCCCGTGTTGCTGAACGACTGGCCGGGGTGGTGCTTTGCTCCCCTGCAAACACCTGCCGACGGGTTGTATCCCCCAGGCGATACGCCGTCGTTGCCGGTCGGGCGAGATGGGCCATCGCATAGGAGCGTGCTGCAACGGCTTGCGCCTTGAGGGCTTCCCCATGCCAACTGCTGGGCATTTCGGCGCCGACCACGGAGGCCACGTAGGTCTCCAGATCAAGCGAGACCACCGGCAGCCAATCACCTTGGCCTTTCAGCAGTGATACATCGCCTTGATAATGCTGCTGGTTGATCTGAACAGGTCCACTGGAGCAATGAATCTCATGCTGAGGTGAGGAAGCGATCCTCTTCATTAGCTCTTGGGCAGGGATCACATCGCCGTGCTGGTAGCGACAGAGCACGTTGGGTCCAGGGCGGAAGGCGGTGATAGGGCTCTGGCTCACCAAACCGACGCGGATCTCCAGTGGCACATGGTCAGCACCAGGCGGCACCTTTGGAACCACGCTCGAACCGACAGTTGAATCGTGATCGAGCAGATCAGCCAAGCTTGATCTGAGCTGATCAGGCCGCTGTGAGAGAGGCCGAGCCAACCAGCCGATCAAAGCCGCCATGAAAAGACTACCGATTGCGGCCGGGAGCCAGAAATGACAGCGCATCGGCACCAGAACTGCTGTCAGAGCCACCAGCCGATGATGCCTGATTTCCGCTAGACGATCTCCTCTTCGCAGCAAGTTCACATGGTCGAAGAAGCTCCGACCACTTGGGCTGGCTTGGCTCTGGTGGTTGGCCCCGGCGGCATCGGAGCGGCGGTGGCAGCAGAACTGAAGCGCACCTGCCCTGATCTGAAGGTGCTCACCGCTGGACGTCATGGACCTCCGGCCTCCTCACTGCAACTGCAACTGGACCTCCAAAACGACAGTGATCTGGATGGTCTGAGCTCAAGCCTGCGAGCCCAGGGGCTCCCCCTGCGTTTGGTGTTCAACTGCAGCGGCCGTTTGCATGGTCCTGGGCTTCAACCGGAAAAACGTCTTCAACAGATCGATCGTTCTCAGTTGGAGGAGCAATTCGGCATCAACGCCATGGCACCGATCCTGCTGGCCAAGGCGATCGAGCCCTTGCTGCAGCGGGATCAACCCTTTCATTTCGCCAGCCTCAGTGCTCGCGTGGGAAGCATCGGCGACAACCGCACTGGGGGCTGGTACGGCTACAGGGCGGCCAAGGCGGCTCAGAACCAGCTGCTGCGCTGCCTGAGCATTGAATGGGCCCGCCGCTGGCCATTGGCCACCGTGAGCCTGTTGCATCCCGGTACGACCGACACAGCCCTGTCTCGTCCGTTCCAGAGCTTCGTGGCACCAGACAAACTTTTCACTCCAGAACGGGCTGCGCGTCAGTTGGTTGAGGTGTTGCTGCAACAGACCCCGGAACAATCAGGAGCCTTTCTCGCCTGGGACGGTCAGTCGATCGATTGGTGAGCGTGCTGCTTCAGCTGCTCGAGGCTGACAACCGTCAGGGCTGTGTCTTCCGTGGCCTCCAGGCGCACCAGCGGTGCGACGCCATCGTCGTAGGCCTGTTTCCAGCGCGGTGCACAGACGCACCAGTGGTCCCCTGGTTTCAAGCCCGGGAACTGAAACGCGGGCATCGGTGTGCTCAGGTCATTGCCCTGGGCCTTGCTGTAACTGAGAAATTGCTCGGTCATCACGCAGCAGATGCTGTGCTGGCCGAGATCCGATGGATCGGTTTGGCAGAGACCATTGCGATACCAACCCGTCATCGGTTCACAACTGCAACTCTCCAGTGGGTCGCCAAGAACGTTCCTGGCCGGCGGAAATTCGGGGCTGCTGCTGGACATCTGAGCGCTCTTTTGAGGGGGAGTCTGCCCAAGGACTGGCACATTTTGACTTCAGACGGTTGACGAACCCCTGGGGGAGCGGGTTAAAGGTCATTCAGTCATGTCCACTCGATGGATTGGGAGTTCACTGAAGACGCTGCTTTTCTGGCGCTCTGCGATGCGTTTCGCGAGAGCGGTGAAAGCTCGGCGATCGAGTTCCTTGCCAATGGAGAGGGAGCCTTTCATTTCCAGGACCTGGCCCAGAACGCCGCTGGCGAAGGCCTTGATCTGAGTGAGTCCAGTGCCCTGGAATCGTTCCAGCAAGAGGTGATCGACACGATGGAGAAGCTCTGCCAGGACTGAGCCCGGCAGAGGGTGCTTCTCCGTCAGCAGGAGATCATCCGTAGAAGAAAGCGATCTCCTTGTCCTTCAGACCGTCCCATCCGGCCTCAAGGAGCCTTTGATTCAGCGTTTCCTGGTCGAAATGCTTGGCTCCGGTCTTGACCACCCGGTTGCGCATCGATTTCAGAACACCACTGCGGGCGCGCTGACTTTCCAGATCCATCACCTGGTTGTAAAGGGCGAGCATCGCTTCAGGGATTGGACTTCCATCAAGATCCACACCAGCTTTGATGGCGGCATCAACACCATCCGGTCCGGCAATGGCCATGGTGAACACAAACAGGGCGCCTCAGGCTATGGGACGCCCCTCAGGGCTCAGGCGCTGAAGTAACGGGCCTGGGAGTGCAGCGCCACCAATGCTGTGGTGCTCTGCTCCGGTTCGAGCTGATCACTGGCGTCCATGCTCAAACCGATCCGCTCAGCCCCGAGCCAGTCCAGCTGCTGCCTGGAGTCGGCCACATTCGGGCAGGCGGGGTAGCCGAAGGAGTAACGGCTGCCGCGGTACCGCTGCGCCAGCACATCCCGCAGTGGCATCCCAGCTGGATCTGCGAAACCGAGTTCCGAGCGAATCCGTGCGTGCACCCATTCGGCCATCGCTTCGGCCATCTGAACCGCCAGGCCATGGAAGTAGAGGTAATCGCTATAGCGATCGCCCTTGAACAGCTCCTGCGCCACCACAGAGGCCTTCTGGCCCATGGTCACGGCCTGCATCGGCAGCACGTCGGTTGGGCGTCCCTCAGCGTCCAGATCGTTGAAGAAATCGGCAATGCAGTAGCGGTTGCCAGACCGTTGACGGGGAAGCTCAAAAGAGCCGAGTTCCAGCGTGCCGTCGGCATCGAAGACCCGCAGGGTGTTGCCATCGCGTCCCGCAGGGAAGTAGCCGTACACCGCCCGGGGGGTCAACAGTGACTCGTTGATGCAGCGCTGCATCCACTCCTGCAACACCGGCTCTGCCTTCTCCTGAAGCATCGCCTCGTAGTCGTCCCGACTCTGCTCCTTGGTTTTGCGGAGCATCCACTGGCCGGCGAAGAGGGCATTGCGATCGAGGTAGTGGAAGACCTCGGCAATGTCGATGTCGGCCTCAGTGATCACCGTAGAGCCGAGGAAGGGCGGCACCGGTGCGGTTTCAGCGGGGACGGCGTCGGATCGATCTGAGCTCACCGGCGGCAGATCCGCAGCTGGAGCATCCGATGCGGAGGCGGATGTCTCCTCAGCGCTCTCGGAGGTTGTCGACTCTTCATCCAGGCCAACCCCCTGGGGAGCATCAGCCAGAAAGCCCTTGGTATTGGTCCAGTTGTCGCTGCGCTTCGCATCCATCAACGCATCCATGAAGCGCAGATCAGCGAAGGCATCACGGCCGTAGATCACCTTGCCGTCGTAAACCTCACGGCAGTCCTTCTGAACGAAGCGTGGGGTCAGTGCCGCACCGCCGAGGATCACAGGAACATCAATGCCCGCATCGTTGAAGGCCTGAAGGTTGTCCTTCATGAAGGCCGTGGACTTCACCAGCAGACCGCTCATGGCGATGCAATCGGCCTGATGTTCACGTTGGGCCTCAACGATGGCTTCACAGCTCTGCTTGATGCCCAGATTGATCACCTCATAACCGTTGTTGGTGAGGATGATGTCCACCAGGTTCTTGCCGATGTCGTGGACATCGCCCTTCACCGTGGCGATCAGGAACTTACCTTTGCTTGTGCTCTCGCCCTCGCTTTTCTCCATATGCGGCTCAAGGTGAGCCACGGCGGATTTCATCGTCTCGGCGCTTTGCAACACGAAGGGGAGCTGCATCTGGCCACTGCCGAACAATTCACCCACCACCTTCATGCCATCCAGAAGAAAGGTGTTGATGATCTGCAGAGGGGGGTAGGTCTGCAACGCCTCATCCAGGGAGGGCTCCAGGCCGATGCGCTCACCATCAATGATGTGCTGCTTGAGCCGTTCCTCAATCGGCAGATCCGCCAGCGAGGGGCCTGAAGCACGGGCTTCCTTGGTGCTCACTCCCTCAAACAGCTTGGTGAGTTCGGTGAGCGGGTCGTAGACGCAGATGCCGTCCTCGAAACGGCGGTTGTCATTGATCAGATCACGACACACCTTCTGGTGGTCGTCGCTGATCTTGATCAGCGGGAGGATCTTGGCGGGGCTGACGATGGCCGAATCCATTCCGGCTTCACAGCAGTCGTGAAGGAAAACCGAATTGAGGGTGATCCGGGCCGCCGGTGACAGGCCGAAACTCACATTGCTGACCCCGAGCACCACGTGCACGCCTGGCAGGTTCTCCCGGATCATCCGAATGGCATCCACGGTGGCGCGACCATTCAGCCGGTCTTCCTCAATGCCAGTGGAGATGGGAAGGGCCAGGGGGTCGTAGAAGATCTCGTGGGCAGGGATGCCGAACTCGAGGGCATCGCGATAGGCCCGCTGGGCGATGGCGAACTTCTTCTCGGCCGTTCTGGCCATCCCGTCTTCATCGATCGTGCCGACCACCACAGCGGCGCCGTAGCGGCGGGCCAGCTCCAGAACCTTGAAGAAGCGCTCGTCACCGTCTTCGTAGTTGGTGGAGTTGAGAATGCATTTCCCCCCAGCCACCTTCAGGCCCGCCTCCATCTTCTGCCACTCGGTGGAATCGAGCATCAGGGGCAGGTTGACGTTGGTGACCAGACGGCTCACCAGCTCGTGCATGTCGCGTTCGCCATCGCGACCGACGTAGTCGACGTTCACGTCGAGCACGTGGGCGTTTTCCTTCACCTGGCCGCGTGCCACCGACACCAGCCCGTCCCAGTCTTCCTCTGCCAGCAGTTCGCGTACCTTGCGACTGCCACTGGCATTGAGCCGCTCACCAATGATCAGGAAAGAATTGTCCTGGTGGTAAGGCGTGACGCCATAGATCGATGAGGCTGCGGGCTCGTAATTGAGGCTGGGGCGCACATCCTCCGCGCTGGCACGATCCCAGCGGGAGGGGCGTTGAGCCGGCTTGAGCTCCTGCGCCAGTTCCGCAAGGCTGCCGATATGGGCGGGAGTGGTGCCGCAGCATCCACCGATCACCTGCACGCCGAGGTCTTCAACGAAGTGCATCAGCTGCATCTTCAGCTCCACCGGGGTGAGGCGGTAATGGGCAACCCCGCCAACGTTTTCCGGCAGTCCGGCGTTGGGAATGCAGCTGACGGTGAAGGGGGAATGCTCAGAGAGGTAGCGAATGTGCTCCTTCATCTGCTCCGGACCGGTGGCGCAGTTCAGGCCGAGGATGTCGATCGGGAATGGCTCAAGGATCGACACCACAGCGGCGATGTCCGTGCCGACGAGCATGGTGCCCGTGGTTTCCATCGTGACGGAGACCATCAGGGCCCGCCGCTCACCGGTGGCGGCAAAGGCCGCTTCGATGCCCTGGAGTGCTGCCTTGATCTGCAGCACGTCCTGACAGGTTTCGACGATGAACAGGTCGACGTTGCCGGCAATCAGTCCCTCAGCCTGCTCGCGGAACGAATCCCGCATCGTGTCGAAATCGATGTGGCCAAGGGTGGGCAGCTTGGTGGTGGGCCCCATGGAGCCCGCCACGAAACGTGGCTTCTCAGGGGTGCTGAATTCATCAGCCATTTCCCGGGCCAGCTCGGCTGCCCGCTTGTTCAGCTCAAAGGCCTTGTCTTCCAGGCCGTATTCCGCCAGCACAATCGATGCAGCGCCGAAGGTATCGGTTTCGATGACATCGCAGCCCACCTCGAGGAACTGGCGATGCACTGCCCTGACTGCATCCGGCTTGGTGACCGCCAGGTTCTCGTTGCAACCCTCCAGGTCAGGACCACCGAAATCATCCGCCGTGAGCCCAAGCCCCTGAAGGCTGGTGCCAGTGGCACCGTCGAACACGAGCACAGGACGCTGTGGCCCATGCAGGTACTCGAGGAAAGCAGAGGTGGTGGCTTGCCGATCTGCCTGCGTCACCACCATCGATGCACCCTCTAGGAAGCACCGATCTTAAGAAAAGCTCAGGGCGAACTTCAGGCGGTTGATTTAGGAGATCGGAATACGGGTCACCCAGTGCTCATAGGCGGAATCCCGTCCTTCGGTGATCGCCACGAGCTTGGCCTTCAGGGCATCCATCACGGGACGCTTGGCGTTCAGCACCGTTGATTCGATCTGACGGATCGGAGTCACCTTGGCGGCCGTGCCGGACAGGAACACTTCGTCGGCGATGAACAACTCGGTTTTGTCCACCGGACGTTCAATCACAGGGATGTCCATCGCTTTGGCCAGCTCAATCACGCTGGCGCGGGTGATGCCCTCAAGGATGTCCTGATCCACCCCAGGCGTGATCAGCTGGCCATCACGCACCAGAAACAGGTTCATGCCGCTGGCTTCACTGATCTTGCCGCGACTGTTCAACAGCAAGGCTTCGTCGAAACCGCTCTGCACGGCTTCCGTCTTGGCCAGGGAACTGGTGATGTAGGCGCCGGAGATCTTGCCGCGTAGCGGCAGGGAGCGGTCCTCCTGGCGGGTCCAGCTGCTGATCCTGCAGCTCACCCCTTCCGGGGACAGGTAATCCCCCAGAGGGAGTCCGTAAATCAGGAAGTCGGTCTCAATGTTGTGCAGGCGCGGGGCGATGCCCAGATCGCTGGTGTAAACAAAGGGCCGCAGATAGATCGGCTGATCAGGCTTGTTGGCCTGCAGCATTGCCGTGAGAGCCGAGAGGATCGTGTCCTCACTCAGATCCGTGAGCAGCAACCTGGCGCTCTGGCTGAGACGTCGGGCGTGCCGATCAGCACGGAACAGCAGCATGGTGTTGCTGTTCTGGGGATCGGGAATGGCGCGCATGCCGCCGAAGGCACCAGTGCCGTAGTGCAGGGCATGGGTGGCAATGGAGATCCTGGCCTCCTCGAAGGGAACGCACTGGCCCTGGAACCAGGCATAGGGCAGGAACTGATGCATCACCGTGATGGATCCGATCGCTGAATCTTCTCACCACCGCGCACCGCAATACGGAGAATGGGGTCATGCATCGCCTTGCCACCTGTCCGGGTCTGGACCCACCGGAAGATGTGGTGCTCGTGGAGCAGCCTGGCGCGGATGTGCTGTTCCTCACCAGCGCAGGCACAGACATCAGCTGCCTGGACGCCAGCCTGCCGAGCAACCCGGCCTGGAACGAGCGGATCCGGGCGTTGCCCCTGAGCTGTTTAGACCACCCAGCGCAGCTGGACCATTACCTCAACACCACCGCCCAGGCGGCGCACTTGATTGTGGTGCGCCTGCTCGGCAGCCGTGGGCACTGGAGCTACGGCCTGGAGCAACTGCAGCGCTGGTGCAGCGAAGCAAAGCAGCGACAACTGATCGTCCTTGCCGGAACGGCTGATCAGAGCAACGAGCTGCATGGGCTGGGCTCCTGCAGTTCTGAACTGGCCGATCAGCTGTCGGCACTGCTGCGGGAAGGGGGCATCGAAAACATGGGGCGGTTCCTCGGAGCTCTCGAGGCTCTGCTGGAGGGCACCCCCCCATCACCCGGCAACGTTGCGGTGGTGCCTTGCCCCGATCCGATGCCCTGGGATTGGCGCGACGAAGCCGGGGCTGCGGTGGGCATTGTTCTCTATCGGGCTCAGTTTCAAGCCGGAGACCTTGCCCTGGCGGATGCCCTCACGGCCGCACTTCGGAAGGAGGGACTGCGGCCCTGCCTGCTCTGGGTCAGCAGCCTGAGAAACCCGGCGGTGCAGGCCGGCGTCCACGACCTGTTGAATCAGCAAAATGCTGAGCTCGTGATTGCGGGCACGTCCTTTGCCTCGGTGCAAACCGAACAGGCCGGCCTTGGAAGCCCTCTCTGGGATCGGCTCGATCGACCGGTGTTGCAACTGCTCAGCAGCAGCCGCAGCCGGGCCCAGTGGCTGGAGAGCAGCCAGGGGCTGAATCCGATGGATCTGTCGTTGCAGGTGGTGATGCCGGAGCTGGATGCTCGGATCACCACGCGGCCCTGCTGTTTTCGTGAACACCTGCAGACCACCGGCCCCCTGGCCACGGCCATTCCCTGCCTGCAGCCGGATCCATCTGGACTCGCATGGCTGGCCGAGCACAGCCGTCGCTGGGTGGAGCTGCGACAGACCCCCTGTGCCCAGAGGCGCATTGCGATGGTGCTGGCCAACTATCCCGTTCGCGACGGTCGTGTGGCCAATGGTGTGGGCCTTGATACGCCAGACAGCACGGCGCGGATGCTCCGCTGGCTGGCTGACGCCGGCCATGACCTCGGTTCGGGAACCTTGCCGGATTCAGGCGATGGCCTGATGCAACAGCTGTTGTCCGGCCGCACCAATGCACCGGAAGGACAGCACCGCCCAGCGCTGGATCATCTGCCCCTCACCACCTATCAGAAGTGGTGGACCAGCGTTCCGGAATCGGCTCGACGCTTGATCGAATCCCGTTGGGGACCTCCAGAAGCCGCCTGCGATCTGGATCCAAACAGGGGGTTTGCCATTCATGGCCTGCGCTTCGGCCATGTGGTGGTGCTGATCCAGCCGGATCGCGGCTATGACGCCGATCAGATCGCCGATCTACATTCACCGGATTTGCCGCCACCGCACCGGTATCTGGCTCAGTACCTCTGGCTGCGCTGCGTGCATCAGACCCAGGTGATGCTGCATGTGGGCAAGCACGGCAGTGCGGAATGGCTGCCGGGCAAGTCGGTGGGGCTGAGCGATGCCTGCGGCCCCGAGCTGGCCCTTGGACCGATCCCTCACCTTTACCCCTTCATCGTCAACGATCCCGGCGAAGGATCTCAGGCCAAGCGACGGGGTCATGCCGTGGTGCTGGACCACCTCACACCGCCCTTGGGGCGTGCTGGATTGCACGGACCACTGCAACGGTTGGAGGGCCTGCTGGATGAACTGGTGGAGGTGAGGCAGCTGGGCGGCCAGCGGGCCCGGGTGCTGGAACAGGCAGTTCATTCCAGCCTGCTGTCCCTCAACTGGCCCGGAATCCCCAGCCAAGCGGAGATTCGCCGCCAACCGGAGCTGCTGGAGACCTGTCTGGATCAGGCCGAGACATATCTCTGCGAGCTCAAGGAATCGCAGATCCGCACGGGCTTGCATCGGTTTGGTGTGGCGCCATCGACAGAAGCCGCCGATGAGCTGCTGGTCGCCCTGGCCCGTCCCCCCAGGCAGGGGCAGCCCGGCTTGCTGCAGGCCATGGCCCTGCAGGCAGAACTGGACTTTGACCCCTGGCAGCAGGACGAAGGCGACAAGCTCTCGGAGGCGGATCAGGCCCGACTGAGCTTGCTGGGTTGCGCGAACTGCCGACGGGTGGGGGATGGTTGCGCCTGGCTGGAACAGCAGGCCCAGTTGTTGATCCGATGGATCATCCATGGGGAACAGAGCGACGGACTGGCGGAACCGTTCCGGACCTGGAGCCAAAAGGATCCCTGTCTGCAGAATCTGTACGACGACCTCTGGCCCCGCTTGAACGGTTGTGCCTCAGCTGAAAAAGAGGCCTTCCTGCGGGGCATTCAGGGGCAGCGCATCGCTGCGGGACCCTCAGGTGCACCGAGTCGTGGTCGCCCCGATGTGTTGCCCACCGGCCGCAATTTTTATTCCGTCGATCTGCGGGGCTTGCCCACGGAAGCCGCCTGGGATCTGGGGCGACGCTCGGCGGAGCAGTTGCTGGATCTCCATCTGCTGGAGCAGGGGGAACCTCTGCGCCATCTGGCGTTATCGGTCTGGGGAACAGCAACGATGCGCAATGGCGGAGAAGATATCGCTCAGCTGTTGGCCCTGATCGGTGTTCGACCGGTTTGGGACGGCCCCACCCGAAGGTTGGTGGACCTGGAGGTGATTCCAGCCCGTTTGCTGGGTCGACCGCGGGTGGATGTGGTGCTGCGCATCTCCGGGCTGTTTCGCGACGCCTTCCCCCAGTTGGTTGGCTGGGTGCATCAGGCCCAGTCGATGGTGGCGGCCCTCGATGAACCGGATGAACTGAATCCCCTAGCTGAGCTCACCCGTCAAGGCGGGCCCCAGGGCCGCATCTATGGGTCCGCCCCCGGTGCCTACGGAGCCGGTCTGCAAGCCCTGATCGACAGTGGCGCCTGGGATTCCCGAGCAGACCTAGGCCAGGCCTTTCTCAGTTGGAGCCAATGGTCGTACGACGGTGCCGCTGCCCCCAGCCTTGATCGTTCCGGTCTCGAGCAGGCCCTGAGCAGGGTGCAGGTGGTGCTCCACAACCAGGACAACCGCGAGCACGACCTGCTCGATTCCGACGACTACTACCAGTTCCAGGGGGGCCTCAGTGCCGCAGTGGAAGAGGTGTCAGGAGCACGGCCGCAACTGTGGTTCGGAGACCATTCCCGCCCCGAACGGCCTCGCCTGCACCGGCTCGAAAAGGAATTGGACAAGGTGATGCGGAGCCGGATGCTCAACCCCCGCTGGATCGAGGGAATGATGCAGCACGGCTACAAGGGTGCCTTCGAGATGGGGGCCAGCCTTGACTACCTCTTTGCCTACGACGCCTCTACCGATCGCGTTCCCGATTGGTGTTACGGGGCGCTGTGTGAGCAGTGGCTCAGCCAGCCGGAAATCCTCGACTTCCTCAAGGGGAGCAACCCCTGGGTGCTGAGGGACATGGCCGAACGGCTGCTGGAGGCCTCGAATCGAGGCCTTTGGACGTCAGCAACGAAAGACCAGCTGCTTCACCTGCAACAGCTGGTGATCAGCAGCGAAGCCCAAATTGAACGGGGAAGCCCTATTTGTTGAGGTCGCGAACCATCTGACGGAACGGATCGATCGATCCAGGCTTGGAGGACGGAGCAGCGGATCCAGCCTTGGCCACTGGTTCCTCCTTGGGGTTCAGCTCTTCCTTACGGCCGAGGGGAGCAGCACCGGCTGGAGCAGGGGTGTTCACACCCGTGATGGCCGTGCCCTTGAGCCGCTTGCTCATCTCCTCGGTGCTCACCTGCTCAGCGAAGGTTTTCTTCACTGGGGTGGGAATGCCCGCGTTGAGGCTGATTGATTCTTCCTTCTTGACAACGCCACCGAGGCCTTCGCTGCGCTTCTCAAGCTTCTCGGTTTCGGCCGCCACCTCCATGATCTGCTCCTTGGTGCCGGGACTGTCGACGGTGCCGGGGAAGGTGCGGCGAATCGTCTTCGACTCGCGCATGTAGTTCACATCCCCGAGAGAGGAGGAAGCGTCAGCATCAAGGAAGAACTCGGCCGGCTTCTCCTTTGCCGGCTTGCGCGGCTGAATCGTGGAGTCGGAATCTGCGGAATCCTTTTTCAGCAGACGATCCAAGAAGCCCATGTCGACCGGAACTGAGATGAAATGAACTTAGCGGCCGCAAAGGTCAATTCCATGGGTATCGGTGCCACACGTACGCAAAAGGCCAAGGTTGCTCAGCTGACGATCGATGGCCTCGCAGATCAACGGGCTGGCGGACCAGGTTGGTTGCATCTCGTAGTCGTACCAGGCCTCACCACCATCGAAACCAAGCCGGGCCGCCTCATCGATCAGCACGTCATGGCCCAGGCGGTAACGGGCGGGATGGGCCAACACTGCCAATCCACCGGCTTCATGGATGGCTTTCACCACCGCCTCAGCCCTTAGCGGTTCACCGACGACGGCATCACCACGGTTGTAGGGCTGGAGCGCAGGGTGGTTGAGCTCGAAGCCAAGGGCGAGCACATGAACGAGGCACCCCTTCAGCAGTGCACTGATTTCCATGCCGCTCCACACCGTGGGGACCTCTACACCGCTGGCACGCTGCTGATCCAGCCAGACCTGGATCTCCCGGTGGGCATGGCTGCTGTGGTGATCCGTCACCGCCAGGTGCTTGAGCCCCCGCTCGGTGGCCTGCTGGATGAGCTCGAGCGGTTCGAGGCTGCCGTCACTGCAGACGGTGTGGCAGTGGAAGTTGTGCGTGGTGGGACAGCTCGACGGTCCCACCTGTTCGAACACGGCTTTGAGGGGGTGGGTCATCTCAACCCTCATCTCAGGCTTTGGCGGAGCCTTCGGCCCGCAGGCGGCGCCAACGGGCATAGAACTGAATCGACGCTGCCATGAACACCACCAGGGCGACGATGAACCAGGTCGCTGCGCTGGTGGGGAACTGCGTTTTGAACACCACCAGCATCACCACGATCACCAGCAGCAGCGTGGGCAGCTCATTCAGGGCACGCAGCTGCTTGCCTGACCAGGCACAGGTGCCAGCGTGGAGTTGGCCCATCAGTCGGTAACAGAACACGTGGTAAGCCAGCAGGGCCGCCACAAAACCGAGCTTGGCGTGCATCCAGCCCTGTTGCAGCCAGGAGGGCTGGGCCAGCAGCAACCCGATGGCCATCGATACCGCCACAGCCATTCCCGGCGTGGTGATGATGTTGGCGAGCCGTTTCTCCATCAAGGTGTACTGATCGCGGAACGGCTGCTGCAGTTCCGGCGCCAGTTCCTCCGTTTCAACGTGATAGATGAACAGGCGCACCAGATAGAAGAGGCCCGCAAACCACACCACGACCCCAACGATGTGCAGGGTCTTGAACCAGAGGTAGGCCTCGGGCGAAAACGTCATCAACACAACTGATCTGGAGCGACCTTACGCAGGGTTCAGGTGAGCGCGTCAAGAAAATCGCCGGCTCGACGTTGATGGGCCAACAGAACCTCGGGAGCCATGCGATCCAGGTTGCGGGCCATCATCGCCAGCCGGTATTGGCGCCGAAAGAAATCCTGATGGCGATGGATGAACGTCCAGAACAGGCCATCCCAGATGTCACACCACTCACCCTTGCGGTAGTCCGACATCTTGCGCACGTAGTTCGAGCCCGAGAGATAGGGCTTGGTGGTGAAGATGCCACCATCAGCGAACTGACTCATGCCATAGACGTTGGGAACCATCACCCAGTCGTAGGCATCCACAAACAGCTCCATGAACCAGGTGTAGATCCGGGTTGGATGGAATCCGCAGAGGAGCATCACATTCCCTAGGAGCATCAGGCGTTCGATGTGATGGCAATAGCCGGTCTCCAGGGCATGGCGGATGGCGTCATCAATCGGGGGCAGACCCGTGGATGCGGTGTAGAAGGCGGAGGGAATCGGCCGGTCGTCGAAGCCCCAGAAATTGCCGTTGCGCATCTCCACCCCGTGGCGCCGGTACATCGCCGCCATGAACTCCCGCCAGCCGACGATCTGACGCAGAAATCCCTCCAATGAATTGAGGGGGATGTCACCGGCTGCAGCCCGCTCCAGCGTTCGATCCAGCACCTGCTGCGGCGTGAGCAGACCGATATTGAGCATCGGCGTGAGCACGCTGTGCCACATCACCTGGTGCTGGGTGCTGATCGCATCCTCGTAAGCCCCGAACTGGCGCAGGCGTTGTTCGAGAAATTGATCCAGCCAACGGGCTGCATCGCCATGGGTGACGGGGTAATGGAACCCGTCCCAGCTGCCGATGCCGGTCACACCCTCCCCGATGAGCTGCTGCCGGGCAGCCTCAACGAGAGCCACCGAGCCACTCGAGCGATCGGCCGGGGACTCTGGAACCAGGATTCCTTTGGGGAGCTTCTTGCGGTTGTCGGCATCGAAACTCCAGCGGCCACCGACAGGACCACCATCAGGATCGATCAGCAGATCCAGTCGCTTGCGCTGCATCTCGTAGAAGCGACCCATCAGGGGCTTCTTGCCAGAGGCGAAATGGTCCTCAATGACGGCCTCTGGGGTGAGCAGCATCGGTGTGGCGACGATCTCCAGACCGCAGCCGTGACGGGAGGCGAAGGCGGAAATTCGTTGGCTCAGAACATCGTCCACCGGATCCGCCAGATGAAAGGACCGATAGCCCTGATGGAGCAGATCTCCAAGGATCTCAACGGTGCCGGCCGCCTGCCCCTGCAGCACCCGCAACACGGTGAAGCCCTTGGCCTGAAGCATCTCGGCATAGGCATTCATCGAGGCCCGATGCAGAAGCAGGCGCTGCCGATGCACCTGGATGGGCCAGCGGGGATCAGTGCCGAACAGCAGCGGATCTTCGATCAGGGCCACGGCCCGTCCCGCCCGAAGCGCGGGATGGTGCTCAAACAGTTGATGAGGAAAAACGAGACTGAGATCCACCGTCAGCTGTCCTCCCCAGCAAGACGGCAGGCGCGTCGACCAAGGGCGGTGGCATAGGCGCGATCCACGGGGCCGGCCATGGGGCTCAACTGGCCAGCCCGGCAATTCATCACCACTTTTTCGCGATGGCCCTGCTGATCGTTGAGCCGCAGCACCAGCTGCCAGTGGTTCTTGGCGCTGCGGGTGATGCCATCGGCACACACAGGTCCCGTGCACAGCCCGGGAGACGCCCAGACCGGAGTGGCGAGAAGAAGCACTCCTGCCAGAGCCATGCAGAGATGACGGATCATGCGGAGAGTTCCTGAGGCTGCTCTTCTAAAGCAGCCCTGGCATCAGCGTCGGTTCCGTCGTCGGAAGGATGGAAGAAATCGTGGATGTCGCGGGCCAGAGCCGGTCCGACACCAGGGGCCTTTGACAGGGTCTCAACCGATGCCAGCTGGATGGCATCAATCGAATGGAAGTGGGCCAAGAGATCCTTGACCCGCTTGGGCCCAACTCCGGGGATGTCCGAGAGGCGTGAACGCTTCATCCGCTCACCACGCTGCTGGCGATGGAAGCTGACAGCGAAACGGTGGGCTTCGTCGCGAAGGCGGCGAAGGAGCACAACTCCGAGCTGATCCGGTTCACTCTCCAGCGGCTGGCTTTCGCCGGGGAGAAACACCTCCTCGCGCTGCTTGGCGAGGGAGCAGACGTTGAGATCCTCGTGCAGATCAAGCTCGCGCAGGGCCTCCATCACGGCAGACAGCTGGCCCTTGCCGCCGTCGATCATCACCACGTCGGGCCAGTCGTTGAGGCCGTCGGTCTGCAGAGCGCTGCCACCTTTGTGACGCAGGGCACCCACATCCACCCCTTCTGCCTTGGCCCGGGCCCAGCGCCGAAAACGACGGCGCATGATTTCCGCCATCGCCATGAAGTCGTCGCTGTGGCCAGCGCGGATGCTGCTGCTGCGGATCTTGTACTTGCGGTAGTGCTGCTTGGCGGGCAGCCCGTCGATGAACACCACCTGGGAGGCCACGGCATCGCTGCCCTGGATGTGACTGATGTCGTAGCCCTCGATCCGCCGCGGCGGAGTGGGCAACTCCAGCAGTTGCGCCAGATCCTCCGTGGCCAACGACTGCTTCTCCTGACCTTGCTTGGCGCGGAGCAACTCAAACTCCGCGTTGCGCTGCACCAGTTCAATCAGGTCGGCTTTCTGCTGGCGCTGCGGGCAGTGGATCTGCACCCGACGCTCGCGCTGTTCCGAGAGCCAATCCTCCATCAGTTTCTGCTGGGGCAGAGCGTGCTGTACCAACAACTCGGGAGGCACCTCAACGGAATCCACCTGGCTGTAGTGCTCTTCAATCACCCGTTGCAGGATCAGTCCAGGTTCCAGACCTGAGGCGTCAGCGGTGTAGCCAAGACGTCCCACCAGCTTCCCGGCGCGCATCTGAAACAGCTGCACGGCCGCCAAACGTTCATCGAAAGCAAGGGCCAGCACATCGCGACTCACGGAGGAATCCGGCAGGCTCATCTTCTGATCAGCGGTGAGCTGATCCAGTCCCTGCAATTGATCGCGAACCCGGGCCGCCGACTCGTAGTCCATTCGCTCTGCATACCGCTCCATCTGCTCCTGAAGCAGATGCTGAAGTTCATCGCTGCGGCCCTGAAACACCATCGCCACCTTGCGCAGGGTGCGGTGATAGTCGTCCGAGCTGATTTTTTCCTGGCAGACCCCCGGACAGCGCCCGATGCTGTAGTTGAGGCAGGTGCGGTCGGGGTACATCGGCCGGGGTCGTTGCCGCAGCGGGAACACCCGCTTCACCAGGAACAGGGTGCGACGCAGCAGCCCCACATCTACATAGGGCCCGTAAAAGCGATCAAGAGGGCTGCGGAAGCGACGGCGACGGGTGATGAAAATCCGCGGGTAGGCCTCACTCCAGGTAATGCAGAGGTAGGGGTATTTCTTGTCATCCTTCAGCAGCACGTTGAAGTGCGGCTGATGGTTCTTGATCAGGTTCGACTCAAGAACGAGGGCCTCAGCCTCGCTGTCGGTGACGATGAACTCAATCTCACAGACCTGGCGTGTCATCAGCCGGATCCGTGGCGACAGATCATGCCGACTGCGGAAATAGCTGCGCACACGGCTGCGCAACGCTTTCGACTTGCCGACGTAGAGGATCCGGTCGTCTCCGTCCCGCATCAGATAGCAACCTGGCTCAGGAGGGATCTCCTTGAGCCGGCGTTCAAGACGCTCGGGCTGCGTCAGCAGCGGTGCACCGGAGGCGGCATCCACCAGGCCCGCTCAGCCGCCGTAATTCCAGCCGGTGCTGGCCAGGTTCAGGGCCTCGCCATCGGCGATCAGGCGCGCCGTTTTCACTTCGCCCACAAAAACGGTGTGGTCACCATGCTTGATCGAGCCCACGAGTTCGCACTCCACACCACCGACGGCATCGGTGAGCAGGGGAAGACCAAGTTCGCCCTCCTCGAAGGGTGCCGCTTCAAAGCGACCACCAAGTGCCTTCTGGGGCTTGAAGAACACGGCTGCCAGATCTTTCTGATCGGCCCGAAGCACGTTGAGTGAGAACTTGCCGGTGGCCTCGATGATGGCGTGACTGCTGCTGTCAGCCCGAACACCCATCACCACCAAGGGCGGTTCGAACGATCCCTGGGTCACCCAGCTGGCCGTGAATCCGTTGACCTCATCGCCGTTGCGAACGCCGCAGATGAAGAGCCCGTGGGGGATCTTGCGAAGCAAGACCTTCTTGGCGTCGGCGTCGAGGCTCATGGCATGGATGCGTTGGCTGAAATCTAAACAGCGATCCGCTGCATAGGATCCGCCCATCGCTGATTCCCGATGCGGGCGCTCTACCCCGGCAGTTTCGACCCTCTCACCAATGGTCATATGGACCTGATCGAGCGGGCGGTGAGCCTCTTTGGAGAGGTGGTTGTCGCGGTGCTCAGCAATCCGAGCAAACGGCCCGCGTTCAGTGTCGATGAGCGGATCGAACAGATCCGAACGGCGACATGCCACCTCTCCGGCGTTGAAGTGATCAGTTTTGATGGCCTCACCGTGAACTGTGCCGTCACCCATCGCGCCGACCTGATCCTGAGGGGCCTGCGAGCGATGAGTGATTTCGAATACGAACTGCAGATCGCCCACACCAACCGCTCCTTGGCAGACGATCTTGAAACCGTGTTCATGGCCACCACGGCCCGCCACAGCTTCCTCAGCAGCTCGGTGGTGAAGGAAGTGGCCCGCTTCGGTGGATCGATCGACCACATGGTTCCGCCAGAGGTGGCGAAGGACCTCAACAGGCTCTTTAATTCAACTTTCCAAGCCAGCTGAGATGAACGACGTCCGGTTCTCCGTTCTCGATCAACTCGATCAGCTGGAGGAAGTTGTGCTGGAGGGCAGTCGACTGCCCTTCACCGGCGGTCGTCTGGTCAACGAAACGGATGCCGTCGAGCTGCTGGATGCCGTCCGCGATGAATTGCCGAAGGAGCTGGAGCAGGCCGCCAAACTGCTGGATCGCCGGGACGAGTTCATCAACACCGCCCGCAGGAACGCCGAGGAGATCGTTGAACAGGCCCAGCGTCAGCGCGAACAGCTGGTGAACAACGCTGCCATCCGCCAGGAAGCGGAACGGCAGGTGAATGAGATGCGTGAGCAAGCCCGCCAGCAGTGTGAGCAGTTGCTCCAGAAAACGCGCGAGCAGGGGGCGAAGTTGGAGCAGGAGATGCAAAGCAAGCTGGCCCAGTTGGAACAGCAGTTCGCCTCACGCCGCCAGCAGCTGGAGCAGGAAGCACTGGAGCGTCGCCAGCAGCTGGATCAAGAAGCGATTGAGCTGAAGCGTCAACACGCTGAACGACTCGACGTCAGCCGCCAACAGGCCCAGCAGCAAATCCAACAGATCGAGGCCAACGCAGCGGAACTCAAGCGCCATCACGCAGAGCAGCATGAAGCCAACCGACAGCAGGCGCTGCAGGATCTGGAGACGATTCGCCGTGAAGCCCTGCGCCTGCAGAAGGAAGGCCGTGATGAGGCCGAGCGGATTCACAACGACGCGCTGCAGTTCCGCCAGCAGACCCAACAGCAGTGCGAGTCGCTGATCCAACGCAGCCGCCAGGAAGCAGCCGGCGTTCAGGACGGGGCCAACCGTTACGCCGAGCAGACCCTGGGGGAGCTGGAGGTCCGCCTCAAGGAAATGGCCCAGGTGGTGATGGCCGGCCGTCAGGAGCTCTCCAAGATTCAGACGATCCGCTCTGCGGCCCCTGGCGCCAAGGCTGGCGACGACAGCAAAACCGTTCCGTTCAGTCGGGCTCAGCGGGCAGCGTCACGGCTGCGGTCCATGCGGGGCAACGGCTGATCCGCTGGCTGACCAGCAGGATCTGGCCCATCACGGAGTTGGGTGCATAGGACCCGTTGGCAATCATGCTCACGTAACGGGGTCCATCAGCGGTTTCAAGAATGCCGGAGATCGAACGAACTCCGCTGAGGGTGCCGGTCTTACCCCAGAAGCGACCCACAAGTGGTGTGCCCCAGAAGTAGTTGCGCAGCGTTCCCCTCTGGCCTGCAATCGCCATCGAAGCCTGGTAATAAGCCGCCAGGGGGTGTTGCGCCATGCGCCACAGCAGCACAGACAGGGAACGGCTGGTGAGACGGTTGCCCCGTGAGAGTCCGCTGCCATCCCGCAACCGAAGTCCCGTCATCGGGATGCCCTGGGCTTGCAACCAGCGGGTGGTGGCGATGGACGCACGGTTCACATCCCAGACGTCCGCCGCCTCACGCATCAGCACCTCAGCGGTGAAATTGTGGCTCTCCGTGTTGGCCAGGCTGAGCAGGGCGTGCATCGGCGCGGAATCCTCGCTGTGCAGCACAACACTCGCTCGCCAGTTCCGCGCAAGGGCCGCCTCTCGGGTCCGCTGATCAACCATCTGCAGGCGGATCTGTCCCCCTTGCTGCTGCACGGTGGAGTTGAGGATCCGCTTCAGCCGTGCCGCTGGATCCATCACCGCCATGTGCAGGGCGTTGCTGGTGAGAGCAAGGCGGGTGATCGGTGCGCCGTAGGCGTAGGAGCGATCCGCAGGATCCCAATCGGCAGGCCACCAGAGTTGACGCGGCTCCTCCCGAACCATCAGCTGAATCGGCGCAGAGGCGGAGCTGAAGGTGCTGCTGGAGCCGCCCTGGCCGAGGGCCACCATGGCGAACTTCTGGATCTCGGCAATGCTGAGGTCGGGGTCGCCCTCCCCCACGATCTCCAGTGATCCATCGGGATGACGCAACAGCTGCGTCTTCAGACGGAAGTCGGGGCCGAGGCGATCCAGGGCAAAGGCCGTGCTGACCAGTTTCTGATTCGATGCAGGAATCCTGGGAATCCCCCCGTTGAGATCAGCCAGCAGCTGGCCCCGTTGATCGACAACGCTGACGCTCCAAAGCCGCTCTTCCGTGCCCACCGCTGATTCCAGGGCCGTCTGCAGGGCCGGGCACAGTGCACCGCCGCTGAGCATGGCCTGGCCCTGACGCTGCACCACCGGAGGTGGTGCTATCAGTGGAGGCGCTGCCCTGACGGGCAACTGGGGCGCCAGCACCAGCAGGGAGACCAGGGCAGAGCGAATCACAGAGGCATCACTCCGCTCACGACACCGTTCAAGCGGTAAAGGCGACCCTCCAGTTCAACGGGCACACCCACCTTGAGCTTGGTGCCACCGATCACAACACCGGAGGGTTTGATCTCGGCCTTGGCCTCCATCACAAACCGGGCATGGCGGGGTAGAGCCGTAGCGGGGGCATCAGCGAGCACCACCGAACCATCGGGCTGCACTGCCGTCAGGGAATTGGTGACGTCATCCACCGACACCAGGCTCACCCGTCCAGCCGGTTGATTGCGAATCACGATGTTGAGGGCTGCTTCCTCCCGCACTGAATCCAGCAGCTGCTCGGGATCAGCGCTGTACAGCCGAACCACATCAACGCTCACCTGCACAGGTTTCACAGCACCGGTGGCCTTAGCGACCGCATTCGAGAGCTTGGGGGACCAGACAACCCCGGCCAGAGCGGCCAAGGCGACGACTCCAGCCACGGCATCGATGGGTGAAAGGGATCGAAGCCTGTTGAGCACCATCGAAGGGGAGCCTGGGCTTGAACCTTAAGGAGGGTCTGAGCCTGGATCAAGCCAGAGGCGGCTCAATTGCGCAGACCATCAAGGAAGCGGTCGACCCCGGACAGCTGTTGCTTGATGCTGTCGGGATCTTCACCGGCCAGAAGCGCTGCTGTGGTGTCGGGATCCGGACGTTCGGGGAGCACCTCCAGTTGCCGGTAACCATCGGGATCCTGGCGATAGAGACGCCAGTCATCGGGGAAGCAGCGCATCAACGCGCCTCCCTCCAGGGGCTGGAGCCAGTAGGCCTGCTGCCAGCTGGCCACGAAACCCTTTCGGCGCTCCCGGGCCACGCTGCCGATGCCGACGGCGGCGTCTTCGAGACGTCCATTCAGCATCAGAACCACTCCTGCGTGGTTCTCACACAAGGCCTGGAACTCCTCGTAATCCGCAGGGGAGGGGTTCACCGCAAGCAGAAGGCGGGTGTCGGGAACATCGCTTTCCGCCCGTTTGAGCTGATTGAAATCAAGGATCACCTCCTTGAGGTCCTCCGCATCCCGCCGGGCCAGGGCGGCAGCACCGGCATCGGGCCAAATCATCAACAGATCCTGACCGGCAGCGATCAGTGCTCGGGCCAGCCGCACCGCCACCGGAAGCAGGCGAAGCCCTTCAAAACGGAGGCTTGCGGCCCAGCGTTGACCGTCGCCGGATCCAACGGACGCCAGGGCGGCTTGCAGCATGGCCTCCTCGGCGGCAAGCAGATCCGCGGGGAGGGCGAGACAGGAAGCGTCGGATTGAGTCATCGCCAAATCATGTCAGGAAAATGCCTCGAGCACGGATGCAAAACGGCCGGGAACGGCGTCGAGATCCTGATCCGACAACCAGGAGCCAAGGGTCAACCGCAGGCCCGACTGACGCTCAGGCCCGGGAATGCCCATGGCCGTTAGCACAGCACTGTCGGCACTACTGCCACTGCTGCAGGCACTGCCGCTGCTGCAGGCCACCCCCGCCGCCGCAAGCCGTCGCACCAGATCGCGTCCGGGCAGCGGCTGTCCACCAACGGTTTTGGCCAACAACGCGATGTGATGGGGCAGACGCTGACCAGAAGAAGGGCCGCAGAGCTGAAGCTGGGGTAGCTCCAGCAGGCGTTCGAGCAGTTGATCCCGTTGACGACGGATCTGGGTTGAACTGCCCGGTGGAACGTGCTGGCTGACGGGGTCAAAGCTGGGAAGGGCCATCAGGGCTTCGGCCATGCCACCCACCAACGCAACAGGTTCGGTACCGGAGCGCAGGCCGTGCTCCTGTCCACCGCCGCCCTGAAGCGGTGAAAGGTCCACACCCGGTGCCCGAATCAACAGGCCCACGCCCCGGGGGCCACGGAACTTGTGGGCGGAGAGGGTCAGCAGATCAACCCCGAGCCGGTCGAAGGCGAAGCAACCCTGGGGAACAAGCTGGGTGGCATCGCTATGGATGACGATGCCGCGCTCGCGGCAGGCCCGAGCGATCGTGCTGATCGGTTGCAGTGCACCCACCTCGCCCTGGGCTGCAATCAGGGAAACCAATCGGGTTGGAGCGGACAACAACCGATCGAGCTGATCGAGCCGCAGTACGCCCTGCCCATCAACGGGCCATTCGGCAATGCTCCAGCCCAGGCCGTCCAGTTGGTGCGCCGCAGCGACCACCGCCGGATGCTCCACCGCAGAGATCACCAACCGGCCCGGGACAAGACCGGCAGCACTGCCGAGCAAGGCAAGGTGCACGGATTCTGTCGCCCCTGAGGTGACGATCAACTGGTCAGGATTGACAGCAAAGCGCTCGGCGATGCGCCAGCGCGCTCGCTCTAGAGCTTCCGCTGCTGCCAACCCAGCCCCATGGAGGCTGCTGGGGTTGGCCCAGGCCGTCTGCTGGAGTTGCTGCATCACCGCGATCACCGCCGGCAGAGGCGGTGTCGTGGCAGCAGCATCCAGGTAGAGCTCAGGGGGTTCCACGCTCGAACCGCGCCTTGGTGCGCTGCTCCAGGGACTCACTGGCGAGATTGAGCATCGAGTCGAGGGACGTGCTGCTGAGGAAAGCCTGCACCTTCTGCTGCGCCTCATCGCGGAGGCAGCGGTCGGGGCGCCGACACTGGTCAGCGCAATCCTTGGAGCAATCGAAGTCGGTTGCGGCCGTCGGCGCAGGTGGAGCGGCAGGGGCTTCGCTGGTCGAAGCCATCGAGGATCCTGCCGGCACCAGATCGGGCGTCAGCACCCCGTCAAACACCGCTTCGGCGGGTCCCGTCATCAGCACGGAACCGGTGCGATCACGCCACTCAATCATCAGCGGACCGCCGGGCAGCACCACCTCGGCGCAGTCATCGGCGAGGCCCAGCAGCACCGCCGCCACCAGGGTGGCGCAGGCACCGGTGCCGCAGGCCAATGTCGGGCCAGCACCCCGTTCCCAGACCCGGATCTCCAGCCGCTCACGGCTGTGCACCTTGAGGAAATGAACGTTGGTCTTGGCCGGGAAGGCCGGATGGACCTCCAGGGCAGCACCCCAGGCATCAAAGGGAATGCTGGCCAGGTCGTCGACGGGCACCACCACATGGGGATTGCCCATGCCAACGGCCGCCACCTGCAGTTGTTCTCCCTCCAGCAGCAGCACCCCCTGCGGCAGGCCGTGTTCGGGCATCAGAGTTGTGGGGATGCCCTCGGAGGTGAGGAAAGGGGGGCCCATGTCCACCCGCAACTGGCCATCGGCCATCAGTTCGGGGCGAATCATTCCCGCCAGGGTTTCGATGTCCCAGCGGCGGCCAGGGGCATCACCGTCGGTGTCGGCCAGGTAGCGGGCCAGGCAGCGAATGCCGTTGCCACACATTTCGGCCTCACTGCCATCGGCATTGAGAATCCGCATCCGCAGTTCTCCCTCCGCCTGAGGAGGCAGCGCCAGTATCAGGCCATCGCCACCAACCCCGAAGCGCCGATCACAGATGCGCCGCACCCAGGCGGGATCGGGATTGCTGATGGCATCGGGCAGTTGTCCCTGCCGGCCTTCAACGATCAGGAAGTCGTTGCCAAGTCCCTGATATTTGCTGAACTGCAGCATGCGTGGCCGGTATTGCCCCCGAATCCTATGGAGACATCTCCACTCGATCCAAGCCTTCCGGGGGTTCGGTTGCTGCAGAGCTGGATTCGTGAACAGCTCCCCCTCAGCATTGCTGTGGTGGGACAGGAGCCCATCGAGGGGCGTCTGATCTGGCAGGACCCTGAGTTTCTGGCCATCGAACGGGCGGGTGCGAGCCGGCCCGTGCTGATCAACCGTCGGCAGATCAGCGTGATCCGCTCCCTCGGCTGAACACCAGGCATGTGGCACGATCGCAACCTTGCCGAGCGCTGGTTCCGTGAACGCTGCCAACCCTGCCGTCGACGCCAGTGCCCAGACCGGTCGTTATGACCCCACCGCGCTGGAGCAGCGCTGGCAGGAGAGTTGGAAGGCGGATGGGGTGGACACCACAGAAGAAGGTGGTGAGAAGCCCGGATTCTTTGCCCTGTCGATGTTCCCGTACCCCTCGGGAAGCCTGCACATGGGCCATGTGCGCAACTACGTGATCACCGATGTGATCGCCCGGGTTCAACGCATGCGGGGCCATGCCGTGCTGCATCCGATGGGCTGGGATGCCTTCGGACTTCCCGCTGAAAACGCGGCTATCGAACGCAATGTGGACCCCGGCGAGTGGACCGACCGCAACATCGATCAGATGCGGGCGCAGCTGGATCGCCTTGGCCTTTCGATCGATTGGAGCCGCGAACAGGCGACCTGCCACAGCGACTACTACCGCTGGACCCAGTGGCTGTTCCTTGAACTGCTCGAAGGGGGGCTGGCCTATCGCAAGAACGCCACCGTCAACTGGGATCCCGTCGACCAGACCGTGCTGGCCAATGAGCAGGTGGATGGTGACGGCCGCTCCTGGCGCTCCGGAGCTCTGGTGGAACAACGGCAGCTGAACCAGTGGTTCCTTCGCATCACCGACTACGCCGAGCCGCTGCTCAACGACCTGGACGCCCTCAAGGGCTGGCCGGAACGGGTGCGCACCATGCAGGCCAACTGGATCGGTCGCTCGGAAGGAGCGGAGATCAGCTTCAGCGTTGAGGGAGCACAGGATCAGTCGATCACCGTGTTCACAACCCGACCCGACACTCTCGCTGGGGCGAGCTACGTGGTGCTGGCACCGGAAAACGAGATGGTGAACAGCCTCACCAGCGCTGAACAGAAGGACACGGTGGAAGCCTTCCGCAAGGAGGTGGCTCGTCTGAGCACGATCGAACGCACAAGCGATGACAGACCCAAACGGGGGGTGCCCATCGGCAGTCATGTGATCAACCCCCTGACGGGGGCGGTGCTGCCGGTGTGGATCGCCGACTACGTGCTGGCCGAGTACGGCACGGGCGCCGTGATGGGCGTGCCAGCCCACGACCAACGCGACATCGCCTTTGCCCAGTCGAACGGTCTGCCGATCCAGCAGGTGATCGACGCCGACGGGGCTGCTGAAGCCATCGCGGCCGGCCAGGCCTGGACGGATGCCGGAACACTGGTCAACTCAGGCAGCTTCGATGGCACGGCCTCCAGCGAAGCCAAGGGCGCCATCACCGGCCACGGCGCCGAGCAGGGTTGGGCAACTAGCAAGGTCACCTATCGCCTTCGCGACTGGCTGATCTCACGCCAGCGCTACTGGGGCTGCCCCATTCCCGTCATCCACTGCGATGACTGCGGTGCTGTTCCGGTGCCCCGCGAGGACCTTCCGGTTGAGCTCCCCCGGGGCATTGATCTCTCGGGCAAGGGCGGTTCGCCCCTGAGCCAGCAGAGCGACTGGGTGAATGTGGCCTGCCCCTGCTGCGGCAAGCCGGCCAAGCGGGAAACAGACACCATGGACACCTTCATGTGTTCCTCCTGGTATTTCCTGCGCTTCGCCGATCCCCACAACACCGAGAAACCCTTCAGCAAGGAGGCGGTGAACCGCTGGTTGCCGGTGAAGCAATACGTGGGCGGCATCGAACACGCGATCCTGCACCTGCTCTACGCCCGTTTCTTCACCAAGGCGCTGAAGGATCGCGGCCTGGTCGACATCAACGAACCGTTTGAACGGCTCCTCACCCAGGGCATGGTGCAGGGAATCACCTACCGCAATGCGACAACCGGCAAGTACATCGCTCCAGCGGACGTGGCAGATCCCGAAGACCCCCGGGATCCCAACACCGGCGACAAGCTCGAGGTGTTGTTCGAGAAGATGTCGAAGTCGAAATACAACGGCGTTGACCCCGCAGCAGTGATCGACCGCTACGGCGCAGACACAGCCCGCATGTTCATCCTGTTCAAGGCACCGCCGGAGAAGGATCTGGAGTGGGATGACGCCGATGTGGAGGGCCAGTTCCGCTTCCTGCAACGGCTTTGGCGCCTTGTTGAGGCGGGTGCTACCCGCATCGACTCACTCGAGCCGATGCAACGGCCAGCCGATCTGAGCGATGCCGACAGCGACGTACGTCGGGCGCTGCACCTGGCCATCGAAGCCGTCAGCGAGGACCTCAGCAACGAGATCCAACTGAACACGGCCATCTCCGAGCTGATGAAGCTCTCCAATGCCATCAGCTCCACCGGCATCGAGGCCCTCAGTGCACATGTGTTGCAGGAAGCTCTTTCCGGGCTGGTTCGCCTGCTGGCTCCGTTCGCGCCTCATCTGGCGGAGGAGTTCTGGAGCCGTCTGGGGGGAAGCGACAGCGTGCACCGTCAAAGCTGGCCGGTTCTGGATCCAACGGCACTGGTGCAGGACAGCGTTGAAGTGGTGATCCAGGTGAAGGGCAAGGTGCGGGGCAAGCTGCAGGTTCCGGCTTCCGCAGACAAGGAAGAGCTGGAACGGCTCGCCCTGGCCAGTGATGTGGCCGAAAAATGGTTGGAGGGCGCAGCCCCCCGTCGGGTGATCGTGGTCCCCGGAAAACTGGTGAACCTGGTGCCCTGATCCCAGGCGGGATCAGCCTTTGCTGAAACGCATCGAGGCGGGCTGGCTCCAGTCGCCCTGGGCACTGAAGCCGCGCTGGTTGCCGGTGAGGTGACGCAGAATCCAGAAAATGGATTCATCGGTGCCATCCCCGAGGGCCAGGCGAATTTCATCGGCGGAGCGGGCCACACCGTCGGCCAGGATCGCTTCTACACGACCTTGAAGGTCGAGAATCGCCGCCGCCGCCTTCTTGCCGGCTTCCACGCCGGGCTGGTGGTAGGCGTTGATGTTCACCAGTTCGCCGTAGAGACCGACGGCGCGCTCGAACAGAGCGATCAAGGCGCCGAGACGGCGGGCATCAAAGCGGCGCATGCTGATCGTCATGCTCTGGCGGCCACCCTCGGTAAGGGCTGAGCGGGTGCCCTGCAGGAAACCATCGAGGAAGTCGCCGGGGCATTCCCCGCCAAGCGTGGGGATGTCGCTCACGTCTTCGAGCACCTCGATGAAGGTGGCGAAGAAATTGTCGACACCGTCGCGGAGCTGCTGTACGTAGGCGTGCTGGTCGGTGGAGCCTTTGTTGCCGTAAACAGCGATGCCCTGATGCACCACGTCACCGTTGCGATCCAGGCGCTTGCCCAGGGATTCCATCACCAGCTGCTGGAGGTAACGGCTGAACACCTCCAGACGATCGCGGTAGGGCAGAACAACCATGTCGCGCTGACCGCGACCACCACCGGCCACGAACCAGGAAGCGGCCATCAGGGCGGCTGGATTGCGGCGCAGATCCGCGGCGCGGGTGGCGGCATCCATCTGAGAGGCGCCGGTGAGGAAATCGCGGATGTCACAGCCAATCAAGGCACCGGGCAGCAGGCCGACGGCACTGGTGATGCTGGTGCGCCCCCCCACCCAATCGAACATGTCGAAGCGCTTGAGCCAACCTTCCTTCTGGGCCTGCTGATCCAGCTTGCTGTCGAGCATCGTCACGGCAACGGCCTGGCCGGCCCACTGGCCCCCAGCGGCCTCGAGGCGATGCCGAGCCTGCTCCATGCCGAGGTGGGGTTCGGGCGTTCCCCCCGACTTGCTCACCGTCACCACCAGGGTGCGGTCGAGACGACCCTCCAACCCCGCCAAAACGTTGCTCATCCCATTGGGATCGACGTTGTCGAAGAAATGAAACGGAAGCCCCTCGCCTGGGTTTTGGAGCGCCTTGATCATCAAGGCCGGTCCCAGGCCACTGCCGCCGATGCCGATCCAGAGCACATCGGTGAAGGCTTCGCCGTTGGGGGCCTTGATCGTTCCGTTGATTAAATCGCGCCCAAAGGCTGCGATCAGATCGATTTCCCTGGAGATGTGCTGTTGAAGCTCTGACGAGGGAGCGAGTTCAGGGGTGCGAAGCCAGTAATGCCCCACCTGGCGCTGCTCATCGGGATTGGCGATGGCGCCGGCTTCCAACTCCTGCATCGCCGCGAACGCCTTGTCCATTCGCGGCTGCAGCTGCTGCAGATCAGTGGCGTTCACATGCATCCGGCTGATGTCGAGCCAGACGCCCAGATCATCGTGATACCAGCTGAGATCGCAGAACCTCTGCCACTGAATATGAGCGTCGGAAGCGTTGAAATCCGGAAAGCTCATGCCGGGCGGACGGTGCAGTCCTGCCGAACGTATCCAGAATCTGACGGGATGCCCGAATAAGAGGACACCACAGCTAGTTTCATGTCATCTTCCGCTGACCCCATTTCCATCCCCCATGGCTGAGCCATTGCGATGGACAACAGCTCTCTTGGCGACGGCAGCGAGCCTGTGTCTGGTTGGTCAGGGGTCACACCCGGTTGCTGAGGTTGGGGATCAGGCTCCTGTTGTGGTGGAGGACAGACTCGAGCCCACAGATTTCTCGCCCGAAGAACTGAAGCTGCTGCAACGGCGCTTCGGGGTGCACGGCCCCCAGACGCAGCTGGCCCAGCTGTTCACCAGCGGGATGGATCAGCTCCAACCGTTGCGCGCATCCACCCTGGATCGTCTTCGCGAGCTGAAGCCGGTGATTCTTCGGCAAGCAGCGGCGCATCAGGTGAATCCGATGCTGATCACCGCTGTTCTTTTTGACGAAATTCAGCACTCCAAGCCGGGGGAGAGCCTCCCCTTCATCGCCCATTCCGGCTTGGTGAAGACCCATGGACCGGCCCAGATCAGCGTCTCAGAACTGATCCATCAGAACCGGCTGCCGGCGAATCCAACGCAGGAGAAAATCACCTGGGCCCGCAATCAACTGCTGGACCCCGAGATGAACATCACCCTCTTGGCGGCGAAGTTTCAACGGCTGAAGCTGGCCCTTGGCCTGCCGCAGAACTTGATGCTGCAGGCGAGTCGCTCTTACCTGGATGCCAAGGCGATCGCCACCCTCACCTATCTCCACAACGGAAAATTGGATTACCCAGCGCGGGTGTTGGGCTACATGCAGGACCCTGAACTGCACGGGTTGATTTACGGCGGTCGCCAACCGAATCCCGACATCACGGTCTAGGACTTACATCGGAAATCCAGAAGCCAAATCAGGTGCGGACAAGAAACAACAAACCCCGCTATTACTGACAGGCTGAATGTTCTGTTGATAGATAGGGCACGAACACATCAACGCTCCTCCTGTTCCACTTCTGCTACGTCAGAAGGGCCGCACAGGGAAGCGGGCACACATTCCATCCCAGCAACAGCTTTTGACTTCGCCCTTGTTCGTGAAGTCCTCAACGATGGAACACGTGAAATGCGTAGTTGCAGTATTCACATCATTCCTGGTGGTGGCTTCAACATTCATCGCTTGGTGCAGCATGACCCCCAAGCCAGCGATTGTTGCAGCAGAGAATCCAGCAAGGTAGAGAATCACTCGATCTTTCATGGATTGATTTTTCCGGTGAACAGATAAACGACGGCGAAGCAGATCAGAACCAGTGGAACGCATTCGTGAAGAGGACGTAGAACGTCGTCCTGTCGACTCCGATGAGTGTTTCAATCATGGACGCCTCTTGGGCTTGATTTGATCTTCAAAAAAGCAGTAAGAACCAATCACCCACAATCCACCTATGATGAAACTTACGAAAGCCGGAACTCCCGCCACATAGAGAGCGGAGACAAAAAACAGAGTGAATGGAAATGCAACCATGTTCAATCACCTCATCGAGCGAGACATGACATCGCCAACGATGTCTGCATTGCAAGTTGCGGTGCTTCTGCTTGCATCAGCAGAAGGAATATTGAATGCGGCGAGTCCGGCAACGATCTCCATAGGAGCCATTGCGCAGACAACCCCTGTCGTTGCTTGCCTCAGGAAAGACTCACACTCGACGGTTCTATTAGAGGTGATGTTGATATTGATCATCAGTTTGAACTGTTGCGGAGGTCATCCCTCCTCGACCTCTTCACCATCGCGGTTCCAGATGGGAATCACCTCACTCAACCGAGGGATTTATTCAGCCGGTCTCATCCCCTATCTGGGTCGCCAGAAACAAACCCCGCCTTGCGACGGGGTGAATGTCTTATCGAGAGATAGATATTAAGAAGAAAAGCTCTATTTTCTAATCACCAATCATCCATCAGCAGGAACATCCTTAGCGCGAATGACATGGAAAATAAGTATCAATCCAAGTTTCCAATTTTACTTCTTAGAGGCTTATGCGGCAACGGGGTGTCAAGGCAGGTTCCGTTGTAGCAGCACGTTAAAAGTGGAGTTTGGTCACGCAACCAAGGGCGACTACAGCTGAAGTCGTCGGTTATTGCTTTAACTCCAAGTCAGGCAAGAACGCCCAGAGTGCTGATGACAAATGAGAGAGAGATTGCGGTAAGTGGGTCAGCTTTTAAAGATTGGTTGGCCATAGCAAGTGAATAGATCATCGATAGCAAGGCAAAAAACAATTATTTCAGTTGCAACCCATAGATGTTTTCGAACTCATCCTTAAACGGCGATGTTTTCAGGACATCGCTGATTCCCAGCTCTTCGTGCCAATCGGTGATCGACTTTTTCCATCCCTCTTCCCAGCGAGGTGAGAAAAGATCAGGGACGATCTGGCCAACCGCGATGCCAAAACCGATGGCATCCCAGATCAGCCTGCGCGCACTTGGTTCATAGGCACCGCGCAGCATCCATGAAGTAAGAATTCCTATATCAGTGGGGACTGATCGAGTGCTTGCATAAAATGCCAATGCAGCAGCTTCACCGGCCACTGTGATCGGAAGACCAAGAATCGTGTGGTGAATATCATGCAACCGTATATCTCTGGTTATTGCGAATTCTTCATCGGTTTGAGATTCTGGAATCTGCGTTTGATCAACCAAAAAAGAAATCCCAAGTTTCTCCAAACGGCGTTGCGTGCACCAGCCCAGGCTCCCTTTGGGCATGGCAGCCATTTGCTCAAGATCGGGCCATCGTGGTAAGGGCCTGTTGGCTAACAGCTCCTGAACTGGTGGGGTAGCCAGGATTCTATCGATAGCATCTTTCTGGAGCTGAGTATTGCCTGGAATCCCAAGATATCGGCCGGATTTCCCAATTCGTTCCGGCTGTTTTGCTGCCTGAAGAAGGATCGAAATTCCTAGTTTGGTGACACCCTTGGAAAATGAGGAGCGTACGAAATTCTTTGGTGTTGAAGTCATCGGTTGATGAAGCCCTGCGATCAATGTCGCTGGAACCTCAAACGATTTGTTCCCCCAAAAGGGTGATTTGTTTCTGAGTCTTCGCTGAGTTGGCGGAATCTGATTGACCAGCCGCGAAGAGTCAGCCGTGACGGCCTGCTGCGGCAAAGCCAACAACGAGGTTCTTGATCTCAACAGAGATTGAGCGAAACCCTTGCTTCGTTATGGCCAATAGCTTTTAAGGCCTAATTGGCAATGCAGTACTTGCCTGACTTCCGATACCTATTGGGGCAGGAGTGACCGGTGCGGATGAAGGCATCCTTGGAGTTCTTGCTGGGCATGCAGTAATCACCGGAGGAGCGGTACGAGTAAGGGCAGCCACCCAGCTTGGGCAGCGGGGCTTGAGCCAACGCTGGACGGGAAGAAGACAGCAGCAAGGCTGCGATGGCGATCAGAACTCGCATGGCTGACGATTAGCTCGTTCCCATCCTCATTTGGGAGGTGGCATGACAGCAGACCGATCGTGCGATCCCTCAGGTGAGGGAGTTGATCAGCTCTGCCTCTCCCCCATATGGGGGATGTGGACGCCCCCCTATCTCTTGAAGCATCGATCCAGCACGGCAGATCGATGAAACAACTCCTTCACCTGCTGGCATTTGGCCTGATTGTTCCAACAGAAGCGCTTGCTCAGGTGGACGCCGAAGTGGCAGCTCAGTGCAGAGACGCCAGGGATTTCTATGGCTGCGTCAGGGCCTTCAACACTCCGGTCCGGCGTTCCGATGACAATGCCCCTTTTGACGGCGTGATGGGGCAAGTGGCTGCAGGTCTGATCTCAGGCCCGACTTACCGCAACGCACCCACGACTTTCCCCGGGGCATGATCCGGCGGGTCTTGTTGAAGGGATCCTGCGGGGCGTCATGCGCTGAACCGATCGGGCTCCATTCACTTGTGGCAGCTCGCCCGGAATCGATCGGAGCTGCTGGTGGCGGCGTGTTTGGTTTTGCGGCCGCTGACCCGCTTGCGCCAAAGCTTGAACGATGACGCTTTCATCTCTTGCCGCATCACTGCGATCACCTGCGGCTCGGAGAGTCCGAATTGAAACTCGATCGCCTCAAAGGGCGTTCGGTCTTCCCAGGCCATTTCGATAATGCGATCAAGATCCTCGCTGGGGAGCGTTTTCACCGACGCAGTACACAGGAATGCGAACGCTAACGACGCATCAACTCACGCAGAGGTCACCGAGGGCCGCCAGCCGCCTCTGAAGTTTCGACCAGTCAAAACTGCGGGGATCATCCCGTTCTCCGCCCAGATCCACATGGCGATGGGTGGTGATCGCCGCTGGAGGGAGATTGAAGGAGCGGATCCAACCCGATAACACCAGGGCCAGCGCGTCGTATTGCTTGGAGGTGTAGCCAACGTGGGAACGGTTAGCACTCGCGCCTGATGGTGGTGTCTCCAAGCTCAGATGCAGAGCAAAGTTGTTGATGGAACCCTTGAGCTTCCTGTTGGTGATCGCCCACTCCCCCAGAAAGGCTGAAAAACCTGCGCCATAGGCCCGGCTCAAGGGATCCACCAGATCCAGAACGCGTCCGTCCTGGCCCACCAGGGTGTGATAACTGACCTGATCCTCATCGCGGGGATGGGGTGTCATGAAGGTGTTCAGAGCGGAGCTCAAGGAGTAAACGGTTTCGTGCAGCACCACCACCCTCGGCGTGGCGTCGATCACACGGCCGTAGGCGTCCTTGTCGTAACGCTCGCCAAAATTGGTGGGATCGATCTTCACGAAGGTCCGCCAGGAACTCGAACGGGCATCGAGCTGGTTCAAACGCGACCGCAACGCCCTGTCCACACCCGAACACTGCCGGGCCAGGGGCGATCGCCAGGAGCGCGACTTCGGTGGTAACGGCACTGAAGCGGAGGGGTTGTCCTCCCGTTGGCGACCACGCTCCATCCCCACAGAAGAGAGCTTCCTTTGCTCCATCAACGACCAACTGGTCAGCCCCAGAGCCAACGTCCCCGCTGCAGCAACGCTGATGGCGAGCGGACGGTGCTGCTCAACGCGGTTCCACACACCGGTGCAGAGACGGCTTAGACGATCTCGAACCATCGATCCCGCAATTGCCGTTGTTCCGTTGTGCACCCAGGATCCCAATCCAACGTCCAATGGTCCACACCCGCATCAGGGAAGAGCTGGGTCTCCTTGAGCAGGCTGCGTCGTGAATAGGTGACGCGCACACACTTCTGCTTCTCAAGCAGAACTGCGAGGTCACTGCTGCGACGCACACGGTAGCCATTGATCGCCAACAGCTCATCACCCACCACAAGCCCTGCCTGTTGACCGGGACTGTCACGCCGCACCCGCTGAATCAAAGCGGCGCCCTCAGCATCCTTGAGGGTGAGTCCATGATCGGGATGCTTGAGTGGCACAGGGTCAATGCGCAGCCCCAGAGCCTTCACGCAATCAAGCAGGGGAACGGCCTCGGGCTGGTCAAGCCATTGATCCAGATCCGAGGCAAGATCGCCATCCCATCGAGCCACTGCCGCCTTGATGTGATCACGGCTGTAGCCACGGGCCTGACGGCCGGGGCCCTGCCACAACTCCCGCAGGATCGCGGCCATGGAGTGGCCGCGCTGCCGCAGGCGCACGTCGAGGCAGAAGGCCACCGCTGCACCGAGGCGGTAGTAGCTGATCTGGCTGTCCCGTGAGGCTGGCGTCGCTTTGTACAGCTTGATCCACGCCTCACGGGCACTGGCCGCCAACGACTGGATCGAGCAACCGGGTGACATCAGCACGCTGGACAGCTCCTCCCCCAGATCCTTGAGCAGGGTCGGTCGATCCGAACAGCCCGCCAAAAGGGGGAGGCTGAGGTCGAAGTAGCTGGTGATTCCCTCAGCAAACCAGAGGCCTTCGGTGATCACCGCCTGCCCGTAGTCGTAGGGGCGAAGCTCAACGGGCCGCAGCCGCCGCACATTCCACTGGTGCAGGTATTCATGGCCGATCAGCTGCAACAGCTGCCGGTACCCCTTGGGCTTGGCCAGAGCCGACCAACTGAACTGCAGCACAGCACTGTGATCGTGTTCCAGGCCGCCATAGCCCTGATCGAGCAGTTGCAGCACGAGCTGGTAGCGGTCCCCCGCCGGGGGAGGGGTTCCCAGCAAGCGACAGGTGGCACTGCACACCTTCTCGATGTCGCTGATGAAGTTCGGCGGCCAACCCATCGGTGGCGTTCCGATCAACAACAGCTCATGGGTCTTGCCCTCCACCATGAAGGGTTCTGCCTGAAAAGGCCCCGCATGCAGCGGGCTGTCCACGAGGGCATCGAAATCGGCAGCAACCCAGCCCTCAGCGCTGGGCTCCAGCGGCAGATGCACACTCCAGTGCTCCGGAGCCGTGACGGCAACATGGTGTGGTGACCAGCGGCAACCGTCGATGTCCATCGCCACAGCAGCGAGGCAGAGCGATGCGAAATCAGGATCCAGCAACCCGGTGCGGACGGTGAGATCCCGGGCTTCAAGCTGATAGTTGAGCGTGAGCGGGCTCAGGTCCGGCAGATCACAGAGCCACTGGTGCGGCGCCATCCGACGCACCGGAAGCTCCTCACCATTGGCCAACAGCTGCAGGCTGTGGAGGTGCTGGGCGTGATCACGAACCGTGTACGACCCCGGTGTCCACACCGGCAGTTGGAAGGTCTGGCGTTGGGTCTGCGGTGTCCACTCGATGGACACCGCGATGGTCTGTGTTTCGGGATGGCTCAGATCGAGCCGGATCTGAACCGGTTCGAACACGTCAGTTGGTCTGCAGAATCAGCTCAGCGGAACCCATGCCACCAAGGCGCACCTCGTCGATGGCGTAGAGCAGGGCGTAGCGGCGGGTCACCCGTTGCAAGCGCTGTTCAAGCCCGGGCTGGCGGCTGATGCGTTGGATGTCGCCATGCATCACGATTGTTCCGTCCTCCCGCTGGGTCCAGCCCAGGGGCATGGCTAAGCCCTGAAACGCGAGCACATCCACGGCATGGAAGTCGTCCGCGAAACCCTGCAATTCGGTCGATCGCTCCACCGTGAAGCCCTCATCACCAAGGGCCTGAACCAGACGCTCGAGGTCGGTGAAGACAGTCGGCAGGATGGAGAGATGGGACATGGACCGGACCCCGCTTTGACAGACCCTAGCCACAACAATCGAGCTGACCAGGCCCCGCTGCAGCTGGGGGTGATGGCATCCGGAAGCGGCAGCAACTTCGAGGCCCTGGCCCTGGCCATTCAGGCGGGGACTCTCAACGCGCGGATCCAGCGGCTAGTGGTGAACAATCCGGGCTGTGGTGCCCAGCAGCGGGCGGAGGTTCTCGGCATTCCGGTGTCGGTGCTTGACCATCGCCTGATCAAGAACCGGCGCGAGCTGGACGGCGAACTGGTGCGCCTGTTCCGCGCCGACCAGGTGGAACTGGTGGTGATGGCGGGGTGGATGCGCATCGTCACCGAGGTGCTGGTCAGCGGCTATTCCGATCGCCTGATCAACATCCACCCCTCACTGCTGCCCAGCTTCCGTGGCTTGGATGCCATCGGGCAGGCCCTGGAGGCCGGGGTGAAGGTCACCGGCTGCACGGTGCACATCGTCACCGAGGAGCTGGATGCCGGTCCGATCCTGGCCCAGGCCGCTGTTCCTGTTCTCGATGGGGATGACCACGCCAGGCTCGCCAAACGGATTCAGGAGCAGGAACACCTGCTCCTGCCCAGGGCACTGGCTGAGCTGAAGCCCACCTGGCGTCAGGGATAGAACGACTGCAGTGGCAGCCCCGTCTCCGGAGCGAGGCCCGCCATCAGGTTGAGGCACTGCACGCCCTGCCCCGCCTGACCCTTGATCAGGTTGTCGATGGCACTCATCAACACCAGCTGGCCGGTGCGGGTGTCCACCTGAACCGACAGCAGGGCGCGGTTGGTGTGGCGCGCCCACTTGGTGGCGGGATAGGTGCCCACCGGCAGAACCTGAACGCAGGGGTGGTGGCGGTAGATCGCCTCCAGAACAGTGGTGCAATCCTCGGCGGTGAGGCCGGGGTCGCGCAGGCGGGCGTACACCGTGGAGAGCAGTCCGCGCACCATCGGCACCAGATTCGGCGTGAACTGAAGCCGCACCTCCTGGCCAGCCACCTCCATCGCCATCTGCTCGATCTCAGAGGTGTGGCGATGGCCGATCACGCCGTAGGGCGCGATGGATTCCGACGCCTCCGCCAGCAGCATCGCCTCCTTCGGCACGCGTCCTCCGCCGGAGGTGCCCGTCTTGGCATCAATGATGATGCCGCTGGTCTCGATCAGGCCCTGCTTGAGGAACGGCAGCAGGGGCAGCAGGCTGGCGGTGGGGAAGCAACCCGGAGCAGCAACAAGCTTGGCGTCAGCGATGGCAGGGCCGTTCCATTCCGGCAGGCCGTAGACGGCACCGCTGCAGAGTTCAGCGTCCTGACGGTTGAGGGAGCCGGCCTCCTTGGCATACACCTGCAGCCACTGCTCCAGGGAGCGGTAGCGGAAGTCGGCGGAGAGGTCCACCACCCGCACACCCCGCTCCAGCAGTTGCGGTGCCAGCTGACAGGCCAGGCCGTTGGGGAGGCTCAGAACAGCAAAATCGGAACAGGCCGCAATCCGATCCGGATCCGCTGATTCCACCGTTGGGTCATCCGGCAGGGGCAGGAAGGAGCAGATGGAGCTCCAGCGTTGGCCAGCACTGCGTTCACCGCCAAGAAAACTCACAGACAGGCCGGGGTGGCCCTGAAGCAGACGGATGGTCTGCAGGCCGCCGTAGCCGGAGGCGCCGATCACAGCAACCCGTCCGCCCTTCACCGTTGCCATCGCTTCAACCGCCGACGTTGTCCTGCCTGCCATTGAACCAACTAGCCAACGGTTGATCGTACAGAGATCAATAATGAAGTCATCTCCCGGCGACCAGGCTCCTGAACCCCAGTTCCCTTGACCCCGCGAACGAACCGATCGCGTTTGATGCCATCAGCGACGCCCTGGCGGCGATCCGCAATGGGGAATGCGTTGTCGTGGTGGACGACGAACAACGGGAGAACGAAGGCGATCTGATCTGCGCGGCCCAGTTCGCCACCCCGGAAGCGATCAACTTCATGGCCACCGAGGCACGGGGCCTGATCTGTCTGGCCATGGAGGGGCAGAGGCTGGACGAACTGGATCTGCCGCTGATGGTGGACCGCAACACCGATGCCAACGAAACGGCATTCACCGTGAGCATCGATGCCGGCATCGAACATGGCGTGACCACCGGCATCTCCGCCGAAGACCGCGCCGCCACGATTCAGGTGGCCCTCAACCCAGCCACACGGCCAGCAGAACTGCGCCGCCCTGGGCACATCTTTCCCCTACGCGCCCGTCCCGGCGGCGTGCTCAAACGGGCCGGTCACACCGAAGCCGCCGTGGATCTGGCTCAGCTGGCGGGCCTGAGCCCCTCCGGAGTGATCTGTGAAATCCAGAACAGCGATGGCTCGATGGCCCGCTTGCCCGAGCTGCGCAGCTACGCCGATCGCTGGGGGCTGAAGCTAATCAGCATTGCTGACCTGATCCGCTACCGGCTGGAGAACGAGCGCTTCGTTCGCCGCATGGCCCAGGCCCAGATGCCCAGCCGCTTCGGCAGCTTTCAGGCGGTGGGCTACCGCAACGAACTGGATGGCTCAGAACACGTGGCCCTGATCAAGGGTGAGCCCAATGCCCTGAGCGAACCTGTGCTGGTGCGCATGCATTCCGAATGCCTCACCGGCGATGCCTTCGGCTCACTGCGCTGCGACTGCCGGCCCCAGCTCGAGGCGGCCCTGCGTCAGATCGAAGCGGAGGGCGAGGGTGTGGTCGTTTACTTGCGCCAGGAAGGGCGGGGCATCGGCCTGATCAACAAATTGAAGGCCTACAGCCTCCAGGAAGCCGGGCTCGACACCGTTGAAGCCAACGAGCGGCTTGGCTTCCCGGCGGATCTGCGCAACTACGGCGTTGGCGCACAGATCCTCTCCGACCTCGGCATCCATCGGCTGCGGTTGCTCACCAACAACCCCCGCAAGATCGCCGGCCTTGGCGGCTATGGCCTGCAGGTGGAGGAGCGGGTGCCTCTGGTGATGGACCCCGGTGCCCACAACGCCGACTACCTGGCGGCCAAGCGGGAGAAGCTCGGACATCTGTTCGAATCCGAGAGTCCCTGCGTGGTGCTGGCTCTGGCGGTGAACGTGGGCCCCGAAAGCTGGCCCACCATTCGCCAGGAAGTGGAAGCCATCGCCCAGCGCCATGGCTTCAGCCTTGAGGCCCTGCACGAACCCCGCTTGTTAGCGCTCTGGGATCGACCGCAATTCGTCTGGAAACTGATTCCCGACGGCGCCGATGCAGCCCCCCTGCTCAAGAGCCTGGCGGCCCTGGCGGCCACCGAGCGGGTGGGTCTGATGCGCGTTCCCACGGAGCGGATGGCGTTGCACCCGCCCCAGACCCTGGAACGGGTGGAACATCAACTCAATGAGTTGATCAACCTGGGCAGTGACGGGCTGCTCGAAAGCGGCCCGTCACTGCTGCATTGGACCCGGAGCTGATCAGCCTTCCTGGATCGTCACTTTGTTGATCTTGGAGCCGTTGGCCAGCTTCAGCACCACGTCCATGTTGCCGGTGTGGCCGAACACGGTGTGCACGCCATCGAGGTGAGGCTGGGCCTCATGGCAGATGTAGAACTGCGAGCCGCCGGTGTTGCGACCGGCATGGGCCATAGCCAGGGTGCCGGCCTGGTGCTTCTGCTGGTTGATCTCGCAATCGATCTGGTAGCCGGGGCCGCCGGTACCGGCCATGCCGCGGGCGCCTTCACGGCTGTTGGGGCATCCCCCCTGGGCCATGAAGCCGGGGATGACGCGGTGAAAGGCCAGACCGTCGTAAAAGCCATCCTTGGCCAGCTTCACGAAGTTGGCGACGGTGTTCGGGGCATCGGCTTCGAACAGCACGAGCTCGATCAGGCCTGCTTCAGTGTCCATCAAGGCCTTGGTCATGGTGGCGCGAGCAAAATTGGAGTGTAAAGAGACGCCGACCATGCCCGACCTCTCCCAAGCCCGCGTCGGTGTGATCGGCGGCAGCGGCCTCTATTCGATCCCCGGCTTGCGGCAGGTGGAGGAACGCACGGTCGACACACCCTTCGGAGCACCATCCGACCAACTGCGCCTGGGTGAGCTCGAGGGCGTCGAAACCGTCTTCCTGGCCCGCCACGGCCGCCATCACCATCTGCTTCCCAGTGAAGTGCCCTACCGGGCCAACGTCTGGGCGATGCGTTCACTGGGGGTGCGCTGGCTGATCTCGCTCTCGGCGGTGGGGTCCCTGCAGGAGCATCTGCAGCCGCGCGACATGGTCGTGCCCGATCAGTTCATCGACCGCACCCGTGACCGGCCCGCCAGTTTCTTCGGCGACGGCTGCGTGGCCCACGTCAGCCTTGCGGACCCCTTCTGCCCCAATTTGAGTGCCCTGTTGGCCGATGCCGCCGAACAGGGTTTGCCGGAGGGTCGACGGCTGCACCGGGGTGGCACCTATCTCTGCATGGAGGGCCCCGCTTTCTCCACCCGGGCCGAAAGCAAGCTCTACCGCTCCTGGGATTGTTCGGTGATCGGGATGACCAATCACACCGAAGCCCGTCTGGCCCGGGAAGCCGAACTGGCCTATGCCTCCCTTAGCATGGTCACCGACTTCGACTGCTGGCATGAGGATCACGACGCTGTCTCGGTGGAGATGGTGATCGGCAACCTTCAGGCCAATGCCTCAGCCACCGAACCGATCCTGAGTGGATTGATGCAGCGGCTCAAACAGGACCCTCCCTCCTCGCCGGCCCACACAGCCCTCGCCAACGCCCTGATCACCCCCAAAGATCAAGTCCCGGAACAGACCCGGTCCAACCTTGATCTGTTCACCGCCCCCTACTGGGGACCGTTCGATCAGGCTTCCGCCAGCTGAGCGCAGCAGGCGGCCAAGGCCAGCCGCAACTGTTGGTTGTGCTGCTGCAGAAGAGCCTTGGCCTGGTCCACCGACAAGGCTGCAGCGGCCATCAACAGGGCGAGTTTCACCGATCCGCCGGCCTCCTCCAGCAGCGTCAGCCCCCGCTCACGCTCCACACCGGCAAGATCCCGCAGGATCCGCAGGGAACGGTCCACCAGTTTGCTGTTGCTGGCGGCCACATCCACCATGCGGTTGCCGTAGACCTTTCCCAGCTTCACCATCACAGCGGTGGAGAGGGTGTTCAAGGCCAGTTTTGTGGCGGTTCCAGCCTTCATCCGGGTTGATCCCGTCAGCAGCTCAGGGCCCGTGAGCAGGCGGATGTCGATGTCGCAGGGCAGGGGCGCCTGCTCCGTTGGGACACAGGCCATGGCGATGGCAAGAGCTCCGATGCTTTTGGCAAACGCCAGCCCACCGCGCACATAGGGGGTGGTGCCGCCTGCGGCGATGCCCACCAGGCAGTCCTTGGCACAGAAGCCCCGCTCCTCGAGATCGGCACGTCCGGCGGCCTCAATGTCCTCAAGCCCTTCCGAGCTGCGCAGCAACGCGGCGGAGCCACCGGCGAGAACACCTTGCACCTGCTGGGGATCACTGCAGAAGGTGGGCGGACATTCCGCGGCATCCAACACACCCAGCCGTCCGGAGGTGCCAGCACCCAGGTAGAAGAGCCGGCCGCCGGCACGGAGGCGCTCAGCAACAGAATCAACCGCCTGGGCTAGCGCCGGAGCCACAGCGGCAACAGCTTCCTGGGGGCGACGATCCTCGTCTGCAAACAACTCCACCAGCGCCAGGGTGTCGAGCTGATCCAGGCGTGAACTGCGCCGGTTGCTCTGCTCGGTGAGCAGGTGGCCGCGGTCGCTGGAGGGCTGCAGATCGGGGTCGAATACGGCCATGGCTCAGAGCAGACCCTCCAGGCGCCGACGCAGCTCATCCAGTTCAGGATTCGATTCCGGTTCGGTCTCCAGTCCCTGGCGCACGGGCTCAACGCCCTGCTGCTCTGCCACCCCGCCGTCAGAAACAGCCTCGTCAGAAACCCCGATGTTCTCAACCGCGTCGTCCTTCCAGTTGCTCACATCGCGGTTGCTCTGGGGCGGCGCCATGAACAGACGCTCCTCGTCATTGCTGGGCACAAAGCCCGACTCGATCAGCCTTGCCTCGTAGCCGGCCTCACGGCAGAACAGATCCACATCTTCCCGATCGAGGGCCTCCACCGTCGGAACCGGAAAGTCCTGGGCCTCCAGAAGACCGGCATAACGCTCGGCATCGTCGGGGTTCTCAAACAGCAGAACCACGGTTCGTCCGGCGATTTCAAGCGAGTGGATGCCTTCGCTATCCGTACCGGCATCAAAGAGCAGGACGTGGACGCGCATCGGAAAAACCGTCAGATCAACCGGACCGGAGTCTCACCCATCGTCAACCACCCTGCTCGGATTCGCTCGCCAGTTCCTGAAGACGTCGGTAAAGGGCCCGTTCCGCATCACCCAGATCGGACGGAATCACCACAACGATCTCCACCAACTGGTCACCCCGCTCGTCATCCAGGTGCAGCCCGCGCCCCCGCAGCCGCAGCAAACGTCCACTGGATGAACCTGGAGGAACCTGCAGCGTCACAGGGCCATCCAGGGTCGGCACATCCACGGCGCAACCGAGGGCTGCATCCGGTGGGAACAGCATCAGCTTGTAGAGCACCCGCAAACCGTCGATCCGCAGGCCGTCGTCGGTCACGACCCGGAGCTGCAGGAAATGATCACGGCCGCCGGGGGCAACGCCTTCAAGCCGCAGACGCCAGCCATCCCCAGCAAAGGGGGGCGTGTTCAGCTCGATCACGGTGCCGTCATCGAGCGTCAGTTCCACCACGGTTCCCTGAAGAGCCTGATCCGGGGTGAGATGAACCACCGACTCGAGATCTTCCACGGCACGAACCGGCGGCGGCGGCGGCGGTGCAGACACCGGACTTCGGAAGGGGGGATCGGGCTCGTCCTCAACCTCAACGGAGGAACGTCCTGTTCCAGCGACGAAGATCACATCGAGGTAATCCTCAAAATCAGGGAAGCCCTGGGCAAAGGGATCGACAACATCCGCACGGGAACCACCCCCTCCCTGCCAGGCCTCACGGCGACGGGGATCGCTGAGCACCGCATAGGCCTCATTGACCAGCTTGAAGCGCTCCTCAGCAACGGGATCGTTGCTGTTGAGATCAGGGTGCCAGCGGCGCGCCTCCCGGCGAAAGGCCCGTTTCAGTTGCTGATCCGTGCAGTCGGAATCAACCCCCAGCAGAGACCAGTAATCAGGCTCAGCGGTAGATGTCATCGTCCCAAGGTGCAGGTTCACGCCGGCTTAAACCACGGCCACGGTCACCCGGACGGCTGGGGGGACCCCAGGGGTCGTCGTCCCAGTCATCGGCAAACAGCTCATCCTTGAGGGAGCCCAGGGTGTTGCGGATTCCCTGAAGCGGGCTGCCATCGGCCTGACGTTCCGCCGACAGCCGGCGGTTCAGCCCGAACAACGCCTCCTCGAGACCACTCACGCAGAGATCAAGCTCCTGGAGGTCGTCATTGGCGAGGCAGTCCTGCACGTCACGCATGGCCATTTCAACGGCCCGTTGCTGCCGTTCAGCGCCATAGGGACCCAGCTCGAGGGAGGCATCCCGCAGCCGCCGTTCCGCCTGGGCAAGCAAGGTCTGAGCCCGGTTGCGGCGCTCGATCTGATTGCGTTTGCGCCTGTCCTCGTCAGCCCTCGCCTCCGCTTCCGCCAGCAGAGCGGTCACATCCTCCTCATTGAGGTTCGAGCCGCCCTGAATCGACACTGACTGCTTGCGGCCGGTGGTGCGGTCGGTGGCACTGACCTGCAGCAGGCCATTGGCATCGATGTCGAAGGCCACCTGCACCTGGGGCACCCCCCGCGGAGCCGGTGGGATCCCGGAGAGCCGGAAACGTCCGAGGGATTTGTTATCCGTCGCCATCTGGCGCTCGCCTTGCCAAACGTGGATTTCCACGGACGACTGATTGGCTTCCGAGGTGCTGAACACATCGGACTGACGCACGGGGATCGGTGTGTTGCGGGGAATCAGCACCTTCATCAATCCGCCGATGGTCTCCAGTCCCAACGACAGGGGGGTGACGTCGTTGAGCAGCAGATCCCTGAGTTCACCGGTGAGGATTCCGGCCTGTACAGCAGCACCGATGGCCACCACCTCATCGGGATTCACCGATTGGCAGGGATCGATCGGCACGAGGGTGCGCACCAATTGCTGAACCATCGGCATCCGCGTGGCACCACCCACCAGCACAACGTCATCGATGTCGTCAGCCGACCAGCCTGAGTCGCGCAGCGCTGCCTGGACAGGACTCAGCAGACGATCCAGCAGATCGGGGCAGAGCCCTTCGAAGGTGGCGCGGTCCAGGCGGGTTTCGATGTGCAGCGGACCATCGCTGCCGGTGGCAATGAAGGGAAGCGAAATCGGGGTGCTCAGCACGCCGGAAAGTTCCTGCTTCGCCTTCTCAGCCGCTTCCGTCAACCGCTGCAGGGCCTGGCGATCGCGGCGCAGATCAACCTTGTGCTCCTCTTCAAAGGCATCGGCAAGCCAGTTGACGATGCGTTGATCGAAATCATTGCCGCCGAGTTGCGTGTCGCCGTTCGTCGCCTTGACGTCAAAAACGCCGTTAGCGATGCGCAGCAGCGACACGTCAAAGGTGCCTCCACCAAGGTCGAAGACCAGAACCCGTTTGACGGCGCTGCGGTCAAAGCCATAGGCCAGAGCAGCTGCGGTGGGCTCATTGAGGATGCGCTCCACCGAGATGCCCGCCAGCCGTCCGGCGTCACGGGTGGCCTGGCGCTGTGCGTCGTTGAAGTAAGCGGGCACGGTCACCACCGCCGCTTCCACCGGTTCACCCAAATAAGTGGACGCGTCATCGACAAGCTTGCGAATGATGCTGGCCACCAGTTCTTCGGGCGCGTATTCCCGCTCGGTCACCGGACACGGCACCCGGACCTGCCCCTGGTCGTTGGCACGCACCGTGTAGGGAACCGAGAGGCTGCTGTCCTCCAGTTCGTCCCAGTCCCGGCCGACGAACCGCTTCAGGTTCGAGAAGGTGTTGCGGGGGCTGAGTACCAGCTGGCGCCGGGCCAGCTGACCCACCAACAGTTCCTGATCCTTGGTGTATCCGACAACGGATGGGGTAGTTCGGCCGCCCTCGGCATTGGCGATCACGTGGGGACGACCTGCCTCCAGCACAGCGACAACCGAATTGGTGGTCCCCAGATCGATTCCGACGATCCGCCCCATATCCCTGAAAACTTGATCCCTACGCTAACGGCAGGTTCAAACCGGCTCCAGTCCCTCCCTTAAGCGGTTGTTAATGCCCCCAGACGGTTCGGGTCATACGTTGTAAGGGCGCGCCATTGGATGCATGTCCGACCCGGACAGTCGTTACTTGCTCCGAAGCCGTCCACCAGCGGAAAAGCTGGTGGACATCAGTTTCAGAAATCTCGCCATCGCCATGGCCTCCGTTGTGGCGATCGTTCTGTTCTCAATCCTCGTGGTGGTTTTCCAGGGGAGCCTGGATTCCATTGCCCGCTACGGATGGCAATTTCTGGTCACCTCAGACTGGAATCCCGTGGACGATCAGTACGGGGCCGGAGCCGCGATCTACGGCACCTTGATCACGTCACTACTCGCGTTGATGATCGCGGTGCCCCTCGGTGTTGGCACAGCCATTTTCATCACCGAAAACATCATTCCCAAGCGGATCAGGGACGTGATCGGCCTGATGGTGGAACTGCTCGCGGCGATTCCATCGGTGGTGCTTGGCCTCTGGGCCATTTTTGTGATGGAACCGTTCATCAGGCCTGGGCTGGAACTTCTTTATCAGCTGTTCAATTGGTTTCCTCTGTTCAGCACCCCACCGATGGGTCCTGGCACCATTCCCGCAGTGTTGATCCTGGTGGTGATGATCCTGCCGATCATCACGGCGATCTCCCGTGATTGCCTGAATCAGGTTCCGCCGCAACTGCGCCAGGCGGCCTATGGGGTGGGCACAACCCGCTGGGGAGCCATCATCAATGTGATTCTCCCGGCAGCGATTTCCGGAATCATTGGTGGTGTGATGTTGGCCTTGGGCCGGGCCATGGGCGAAACCATGGCCGTGACCATGATCATCGGAAATTCCAACAACTTCAGCGTTTCGCTGCTGGCCCCTGGCAACACCATCGCAGCGATGCTGGCCAATCAATTTGGTGAGGCGGATGGCTCCCAGGTGTCATCACTGATGTACGCAGCGTTCGTGCTGATTGTTCTCACCCTGTGCGTGAATATTTTTGCCCAGTGGATCGTGAAGCGTCTGAGCCTGAAGTACTGACATGACACAGACGCTCACCCACAACAAAGCCGAGTCAGCTTCTGACCTCAGCTACAAACCCTTTCAACGCAGAAACATCAGCAGCAGGGCGCTCTCGTTTCTGGCAGCCCTGTTTGCCGCGATTGCTGTTCTGCCCCTGATCCTTGTGCTGGGGTACGTGCTCGTGCAGGGGGGCAGCAAGATCAGCCTGGCCCTGCTGACGCAACTTCCACCACCGCCAGGCCTCGAAGACGGCGGCATCGCCAATGCAATCGTTGGAACGCTGGTGGTGACGGCCATCGCTGCACTGATCGCCGTTCCAGTGGGCGTCGGCGGCGGCATTTTTCTGGCTGAATACTCCCGTTCGGGATGGTTCGCCCAGTTCATCCGCTTCGGCACCAATGTGCTGGCCGGGGTGCCATCGATCATTGCCGGCGTTTTCATCTACGGCACGATCGTTACTAGTCGAATTTTGTTCGGAAACGCCTACAGCGCAGTGGCCGGCGGCATGGCACTGGCGGTGCTGATGCTTCCCACAGTGATCAAAACCACCGATGAAGGTCTGAAGCTGGTGCCCGACGATCTCCGGCGTGGCGCCCTCGGCGTGGGGGCATCCCGGTTCGTCACCGTTGTTCGCATCACCCTGCCGGCCGCATTAACCCCGATAGCCACAGGGGTTGTGCTGGGCATCGCCCGAGCAGCAGGGGAAACAGCTCCCTTGATCTTCACCGCTCTGTTCTCACCGTTCTGGTCGGATCTGCTTACGCCCGAAGGGATCTTCGCCCCTATCGCGACCCTCTCGGTGATGATCTACAACTTCGCGATCATGCCCTACGAATTTCACAACGAGCTGGCGTGGGCCGCATCGTTTGTGCTCGTGGTGATGATCCTGGCCCTGAACCTGTTCTCTCGCTGGCTGGCGCGATTTGCTGCCAAATAAACCTTCTTCTACATAAAACAATGACGACTCTTCAACAGCCCCAAGCCACTGAGTCCCACAACGCAGACGTCGCCCTTTCCCTGCAGAACGTCACAATCAGCTACGGCAATTTCGAAGCCGTCAAAAACGTCTACTGCGAGATTCCCCGCGGCAAGGTGACAGCCTTCATTGGCCCATCCGGATGTGGAAAGTCCACGGTGCTTCGTTCATTGAATCGGATGAACGATCTGATCGAAAGCTGCTCACTGAAGGGAAGCATCTTGTTTGGAGGTGTAGACCTCTACGGGCCCAGGATTGATCCCGTGGAGGTGCGTCGCCGAATCGGAATGGTGTTCCAACAACCCAACCCATTCCCGAAAAGCATCTACGAAAACATCGCCTTCGGCGCTCGCATCAATGGCTACACCGGAGACATGGATGAGCTTGTTGAGCGTTCCCTCCGCCAGGCGGCGGTTTGGGATGAGTGCAAAGACAAGCTGAATGAAAGCGGGTATTCGCTCTCCGGCGGACAGCAACAGCGCCTCTGCATCGCGCGCACGATCGCGATTCAGCCAGAGGTCATCCTCATGGATGAGCCCTGCTCAGCCCTTGATCCCATCTCAACGTTGAAGATCGAGGAGACGATGCATGAGCTCAAGAAGAGCTTCACCATCGTGATCGTCACCCACAACATGCAGCAGGCCGTTCGCGTCAGCGACATGACCGCCTTCTACAACGCAGAGGCCGTTGAAGGCGGAACCGGAAAGGTGGGTTACCTCGTGGAATTCAACGAGACTGACAAGATCTTCAACGCCCCCCAACAGCAGGCCACCCAGGACTACGTCTCCGGTCGTTTCGGCTGATCGCCGAGCCGGCCCCAGGCAAGGCCGTGATTGGGCCTTAAGCCCCGAGATGGGCGAAAAAAAATCCGGTCCTGACGGACCGGAGAAGCGGAGAGCGAGGGATTCGAACCCTCGATAGAGTTGCCCCTATACAGCATTTCCAGTGCTGCGCCTTCGACCACTCGGCCAGCTCTCCACCGGCTAAATGGGGCAGATGAGAATGTAGCAGGGCACTGCCAGCAGACCTTCATGCGTCCCAGCCACAGGATCACGATTCACTGGCGCCAAGAGGGTCGCACCATCACCCATGACGTGCCTGAGGGGGACTACATCCTTCACAGCTTCGAAGAGCAGGGTGACCCACTTCCTTTCTCCTGCAGAAACGGATGCTGCACGGAGTGCGCCGTTCGCGTGCAGAGCGGCAACCTCGACCAGCGCGAAGCCATGGGTCTGTCGCGGGAGCTGAGGGACAAGGGCTACGGATTGCTCTGCGTGGCCCGCGCCATCGGGCCCCTGGAGGCTGAAACCCAGGATGAGGATGAGGTGTACGAGCTCCAGTTCGGTCGCCACTTCGGCAAAGGGCGCGTCACTGCTCGTATTCCCCTCGAGGAGGAGTGAACATGCCGAAATCGATCTGCACCCGTGCCGCCCACGAAGCCGGTCTCACCCCAAGCGATCTGGAGCGTCTTGTCGGCGTGGCCCGCTCAGCGGCCGATGCCGGTGGCCAGGAACTGATGCGCCACTACGGGCGCCTGTCGTCCATCGAAAGCAAAGGCCGCATCGGCGACCTGGTCACCAATGCCGACCTTGCTGCCGAACGCATCGTCTTGGAGCTGCTGGCGGAGCAAACCCCTGAGATTGCTGTGCTGGCGGAGGAAAGCGGGGCAGCCGGTCAGCAGGACGGCCTGAGGTGGTGTGTTGACCCCCTCGATGGGACCACAAACTTCGCCCACGGCTACCCCTTTTTTGCCACCTCGATCGGCCTCACCCTGGGCCAGCAGCCCATCCTCGGGGCCATCGCTGTGCCCTTTCTCAAGGAGATGTACTGGGGGGCACCGGGGGTCGGAGCGTTCTGCAACGACAGACCACTGCAGGTGAGCAGTTGTGATCGGCTCGAAGACTCCCTGTTGGTCACCGGGTTTGCCTACGACCGGCACACCCGACTCGACAACAACTACGCCGAGTTCTGCTGGTTCACCCATCGCACCCACGGCGTGCGCCGGGGCGGTGCTGCAGCGGTGGACCTGGCTTTCGTGGCCGCTGGCCGCCAGGACGGCTATTGGGAACGGGGCCTGTCTCCCTGGGATCTGGCCGCTGGCGTGGCGTTGGTGGATCTGGCCGGTGGAACCGTCACCGGCTATGGCAATCGACCCTTCGACCTCTCCAGTGGCCGGGTCGTTGCCGCTGGCGCCAGCCTGCATGCGGCGATCACCGAGGGGCTGTCTCAGGTGCAACCACTGCCTGGAGCCGCCTTCGGAGCGCCCGAGGTCACGGCCATGGGATCCTGAGGCGTGGCCGAGAGGACGTGAGATGGCGCTGCAACCTGCAGCTGGCGCAAAGGATCTGAATCCACGTCAGGTGGAGACCAACCGACAGCTGACGGAACGTCTGGCGTCGGTTTACCGCCTCTGGGGCTACGACGAGGTCTCGCCACCCAGGGTGGAACGCCTGGCCACCCTGATGGCCGGCGGTGCCATCGACAGCTCAGACATTGTTCGTCTAGTGGCTGATGACCCCCTCGGGCTGCGCCCGGAGATGACGGCATCCATCGCCAGAGCCGCCTGCACCCGATTTGCAGATCGCCAGAGACCGCTGCGGCTCTGGGCCTCTGGCACGGTGTTCCGCACCCGTTCCGCCGATGAGGGTGGTCAGTGCATTGAGGAAAACCTTCAGAGCGGCGTTGAACTGTTCGGCGTCAGTGGCAGCGAGGCGGAGATGGAGCTGCTCAGCCTGCTGATGGCCTCCGTTCAGACCCTGGGGCTGCAGGCCAGCCAAAAACCAAGGCTTTTGCTGGGGCACACCGCTCTGATGGATCTGGTGCTCCGTCCGTTCAGCGGTGCGTTGCGTGATCAGATCCGCACGGCATTGATCGATTTCGACCGGTTGGCCATCGAGGGCTTCGATCTGGCCGACGCTGAGAAGACCAGGCTGCTCTCCCTGCTGGACTGCCGTGGCACCCCCGACCAGGTGCTGACGCAGCTCGGCAGTCTCTGCGGGGAACAGCCGGTCTTCGATGAGCTGCGGCGCCTCTGTGCCCATCTCGCCTCGGCAGCTCAGGCTCAGGCGGTGACGATCCAGCTGGATCCAACCTTTCAACCCCATTTCGAGCTCTACACCGGCCTGGTGTTCCAGCTGGTCTGTGATGGCCGCAGTTCACCGGTGGTGATTGCCCGCGGCGGCCGCTACGACGATCTGGTTCGCCGTTGCGGCGCAACAGATGACCGGGCTTTTGGCGCTGGGTTCAGCCTCGCGATCGATCCGATCCGCGAACTGATTTCAGACCTGGATGCTGCCGAACAGGAGCAGTCCGATGTTCTCGTTGCTTTTTCGACGGCTTCGAATCTGGAATCCGCGATGGAGCGTCAGCGCGGCTGGCACGAGCAGGGACGCACCGCCGTGATGGCCCTGGAACCCCTGGCGTCCAAGCAGGAGGCTGAGCAGCAGGCGAAGGCCCAGGGTGGTCTGCAGCTGGATTGGGTCGATCCTTAGGATCCCGCTGTGCAGCAGGACCTCCATGGCTCATTCCATCGTCACTGACGTTTGCGAAGGAATCGCTGATTGCGTTGATGCCTGCCCTGTGACCTGTATCGACCAAGGCAAAGGAAAGAACAAGAAGGGCACTGACTTCTACTGGATCAATTTCGACACCTGCATCGATTGCGGTATATGCCTGCAGGTGTGTCCCGTTGAGGGGGCCATCGTTGCTGAAGAGCGCCCCGACCTACAGAAGACGCCCTGATCTGGGCCAAGGGACGTAGGCACGAAGGTACGGGGAACCCCCTGAAACAGCCGTTGAGCCCGGGTAAAACCTGTCTCTAATGTCTGGTTTTTCGCAGCAAAGGAATGGCGGTGCTGGAGGAACAGGGTCAGATTCAGATCCACACCGAAAACATTTTCCCGATCATCAAGAAGGCCGTTTATTCCGGCCATGAGGTGTTTCTGCGGGAGCTGGTGAGCAATGGCGTCGACGCCATCAGCAAGCGCCGCATGGCGGCGATGGCCGGCGATTGCAGTGAAGGGGATGACGGGGCGATTCGGATCAGTGTGGATCGCGAAGCCAAAACGCTCACCATCAGCGACAACGGCATCGGCATGACCGCCGATGAGGTGAAGCGCTACATCAACCAGGTGGCCTTCTCCAGCGCCGAGGATTTCCTGGAGAAGTACAAGCAGGAAAACGACGCCATCATTGGCCACTTTGGCCTGGGCTTCTATTCCAGCTTCATGGTGGCCGAGCGGGTTGAGCTGCTGACCCGTTCAGCCCGGCCCGAGGCTGATGCCGTGCGCTGGAGCTGTGATGGTTCTCCGAACTTCAGCCTCACTGCCGCCGAGAAAGACCAGCCCGGCACGGACGTGATCCTTCATCTGATGGAGGACGAGCTCGAATATCTCGAACCGGCTCGGATCCGCACCCTGATCAACACCTACTGCGACTTCATGGCAGTGCCGGTGCAGCTGGAAGGGGAAACCATCAACAAGATGGATGCCCCCTGGCGCAAAAGCGCCAGAGATCTGAGTGATCAGGACTACATCGACCTGTACCACTACCTCTATCCCTTCCAGGGCGATCCCCTGCTCTGGGTTCACCTCAACACCGACTATCCCTACAACCTCCAGGGCATTCTTTTCTTCCCCAAGCAGACCGGACGTGCCGACTGGGAGAAGGGGGAAATCAAGCTGTACTGCAACCAGGTGTTCGTCAGCGATTCGATCAAGGAGGTCGTTCCGCGCTACCTGTTGCCCCTGCGGGGGGTGATCGATTCCCCCGATATCCCCCTGAACGTGAGCCGCAGTGCTCTGCAAACCGACCGACGCGTTCGCTCCATCGGCAACTTCGTCGCCAAGAAAGTGTCCGACCGGCTGCGGAACCTGAAAAAGGAGGATCCCAAGGGTTACGCCGAAGCCTGGGATGCCCTGGCACCCTTCGTGAAGATCGGCGCCATGGAGGACGAGAAGTTCGCCGAACAGGTGTCTGAACTGATCCTGTTCGCCACCACTGCTGCAGCAGGGGAAGGGGACGACGCTGACCCGATCGCCTGCGATGGCCGTGCCTTCACCACCCTGGAGGGGTACCGCAGCCGATTGGCCGCGGATCAGAACAAGCGTGTGCTCTACAGCACCGATGACGTTGCCCAGGCCGGTGCGCTCAACCTCTGGACCTCCCAGGACGCGGAAGTGCTGAAGCTGGAGACGGTGATCGACACCCAGTTCATCCCCTGGCTGGAACATCGCCATGGGGAACTCACCTTCCAGCGCGTCGACTCGGAACTGGACGAAAGCCTGAAGGACAACGATGCCGAACTCACCGATCAGGACGGCACCACGGAGTCAGACCGACTGCGTGATCTGATCAAAGCGGCCCTGGCCAACGACAAGGTGACCGTTCAGGTGCAGGCCCTGAAAGCCGAGGGGGCACCGCCGGCCATGATTCTTCTGCCGGAACAGATGCGCCGGCTGAACGACATGGGCGCCTTGATGGAACAACGCCTGCCGGGCCTTCCCGAGCATCACGTTCTGCTGGTGAACCGGCGCCACCCCCTTGTGGAGGGGATGCTGAAGTTGCGTGCCGGTGGCGTGCTGGTGGGAGCGGCGGAAACATCGCCGACCGCAAGCCTGGCCGAGGATGTGGCCCGCCATCTGTATGACATGGCGCGCCTGGGCGTCGGGGGTCTGGAGCCCAATGAGCTGGCCGGTTTCCAGACCCGCAGCGCTGAATTGATGGGTGCCTTGATGCAGAGAGGACTTTGACCTGAAGACCTTTTGCTAAATTGGTTGTTTGGAACTGGCTTTTCAGCTCCAAACAACCTCTCAGTAGAAGGACATCGTCATGTCACGGGTGTGTCAGCTCACCGGTACTCGCGCCAACAACGGCATGGCCGTGAGCCATTCCCACATCCGCACCAAGAAGCTGCAGCAGGCCAACCTGCAGCAGCGTCGCCTCTGGTGGGCGGAAGGCAACCGCTGGGTGAAGCTGCGTGTCACCACCCGCGCCCTCAAAACCATCCAGAAAAAAGGCCTGGGCGCCTACGCCAAGTCTCTGGGCATTAACCTGGCCAAGTTCTAAGATCTTGAACGGGTGAATCGGCGGGAATTACTAGTCAAGTCCGGCCTTTTCTTCGCAGCTTTGATGCTCACACCCTCGCGGGCCTCGGCCCTCGGGGGTGTTGTTCTGGAAACGGGTACAACCGTGCCCGATTTCGATCTGCCCGGATCCAGCCAGTCCGAACCCGATCGGAAGCAATGGAGCAGCCGTGATCTGAGCGGCCGCTGGCTCGCGGTTTACTTCTATCCAAGAGATTTCACCGGCGGATGCACGATCGAAGCCCGGGGCTTCGAAAGCCTTCACAACGACTTCCTTCAGGCCGGTGCGGAAGTGATCGGCATCAGCGCCGACAGCGTTGACGACCATGAATCCTTCTGTGAGAGCGAAGGATTGAGCTTCCCCCTGCTGTCCGATCCCGACGGGACCGTGAGCAAGGCCTACGGGTCGTGGATGGCGCCGTACTCGCTGCGCCACACCTTTCTGATCGATCCGGACGGGGTCTTGCGTGAACGCTGGGTGGCGGTTCGACCCAACGGTCACGCCCGCGAGGTGCTGGATTCGTTGGTGTCTTTTCAGACCAAAGCCGCCGTTTGACAAAAAAGGGCTTTTGCTGAATGGTGGACCGAACGAAGCGTTGTTCGAATAAATGGGTGCGGGTCAGAGTTCATTTGTAATCCTCTACCACCGCACGCCGTTCGACGAATCAAAAGACAAGAACGGGAAAAGAATATGGGTCGATCAGAAAAGCCCTAACGGAATTATTCCAACCCTTCGCAACCTCTTCCGTAGCTGCGAAAAAGGCACTTGGATTGCTTGGAGACGGGTCGACGATCAGTCGAATGAAGGTACTGAACGGTTTGAGATGGATAATCCTTCGCCGTTCACTCTGTGCCGAATACCACTGGAAGATGAACAGATCTCCAGTTTTTATCACATCACATCCAAAGAATGCTTCTGGCCAATTCTTCATACGTTTCCAACCTATTTCAATGTCAACAACGCGAACTGGAAGATCTTTGAAGAGGTCAACAAACGTTTCGCCAAGGCGGCATGCGCTGAAGCCGCCGAAGGTGCAACGGTGTGGGTGCATGATTACAACCTTTGGCTGGCTCCCGGATACATCCGAGCCGAACGTCCAGACCTGAAAATTGCCTTTTTCCATCACACTCCTTTCCCGGGGAATGATGTTTTCGCCATCCTTCCCTGGCGCGAGCAGATCCTGGAAAGTCTGCTGTGTTGTGATGTCGTCGGCTTCCATATTCCCCGCTACACCGAAAACTTTGCCCGTGCCGCCACAACCCTGGTGGGGGCCAAACGTGGGCCCAAAGTGCCAGTGGACAAGAAATTCATTGAGGTCGGAACCGCCCTTTCGGAAGGCACGGTCACCAGTCACCTCGAGCACAACGGTCGCACCATTCAGCTGCTCAGCTCTCCGGTGGGTACCTCACCGGATCTGATTCAGGAATTGTGCTGGAGCCCGTCGGTTGAAAGTCATGGCGAATTGATCGTTCAAGACACCAAAAAAGGTCGAAAACTGATCCTCTCTGCCAGTCGGGTGGATTACACCAAGGGCAACGAAGAGTTGCTGCTGGCGTTTGAACGGCTGTTGGAACGACGCAAGGATCTGCACGGCCAGGTGGTGCTGATGCTGGCCTGTGTGGCCGCTGCCAGTGGAATGAAGATCTACGAAGACACCCAACGCTCAATCGAGGAGATGGCCGGACGCATCAACGGCCGCTTCAGCCAGATCGATTGGGTGCCCATCCGCTTTTCCACCCGCCGGATCCCCTACGACGAAATGATCGCCTGGTTCTGCCATGCCGATGTCTGCTGGATCACTCCGCTGCGGGATGGCCTGAATCTGGTGGCCAAGGAGTACGCCGCTGCTCGACGCAACCGTGGCGGCGTTCTTGTGCTCTCGGAATTCACCGGAGCCTCGGTCGTGCTGGATGGCGCCGTGCTCACCAATCCCTATTCCAATCGCCGCATGGATGAAGCCATCGAATCGGCACTGGAAATGGATGAAGACGAGCAGCGCGACCGCATGAGCCGCATGACCGATGCCGTGGAGAGCTACACGGTGAGCGACTGGGCCGAGGAACAGATGTCTGGCTTGACGCCCTCCACCCCGCAATGAAACTGCGCCGCTGGCTCGCAGTCGGCACCTTGGCGCTGGTGATGGCCCTGGGTGTTCTGGTTGGGTCAGCCTCCTCGCGCGCGGAGGAGGTGAGCATCCTCATGCCCTCCTCGTTCACCGATGCCAGTGCGGATCTGGTGAAAGCCTTCAACCGCCAGCATCGCGGCCGAATTCATCTCAAGGTGATTCGCGGTCCGTTGAACACGGAATCGATTTCAGACCTGGCGATCAGCAGTCTTCTGCTCGGTGATGCGCCGTTCGACGCGCTGTTGATGGATGTCACCTGGTTGCCGAAATATGCCGCCGCCGGCTGGCTGGAAGCCCTGGATCCCTGGTTTGGTCAGGGCGACCAGGAGCAGCTGGTGCAAGGTGCACGGCTGGGCAATGACTACGACGGCCATCTCTACCGCTGGCCGCTGGTGGCCGATGTGGGACTGCTCTACTGGCGCACGGATCTGATGGAGCAGCCACCAACAACGCCCGATGCGCTGGTGGAGGTGGCCGGACGCCTGGTTGAAAGCCAAGCCGTTGCCAACGGTTTTGTCTGGCAGGGGCGTCAGTACGAAGGATTGAGCTGCGACTTCCTTGAAGTGCTGCAGGGCTTCGGCGGTGACTGGATGGACACCACAACCAACGCCATGGAGCTCGATACGCCTGAGGCAACGGCGGCAGCAGCCTGGTTGAACGGTCTGATCAGCGAAGGCGTCAGCCCCTACGCCGTGACCAATTACGCCGAGTCGGAGTCGCTTCAGGCCTTTAAGGCCGGTGATGCGGCTCTGATGCGCAACTGGCCCTACGCATGGGCTGAACTGCAGAAGGACGACAGCGCGGTGAAGGGCAACGTCGGCATCAGCCTGATGGTGGCGCAACCGGGTGAACGCCCCGGAGCCACCCTCGGCAGCTGGGGGCTGAGCCTGATGCGCCAATCGCAGCACAAGGAAGCAGCGGTGGAAGCGATTCGCTACCTCACCAGCGAAGACGCCCAGCGGCAGCGTTTTCTCAACAACGGCTACACCCCAATCCAGGCGGATCTGTTCAACGACCCCGAGATGCTGAAGGCCTCTCCCGTGCTGCCGGACCTGCTGGTGGCCTTGAACCATGCGGTGGTTCGACCGCCAACCCCGCTGTATGCCCAGCTGAGCGATGTGGTGCAGCGGGAACTCAACGGCTTGTTCACAGCTGCCGGATCCGCCGACGAGGCCATGGCCACCAGTCAGCAGCGGAGCCAGACTCTGTTGCGGGCTGCGGGAGCCACGCCATGACGATGCTCCTGGCTGCACCTGCGCTGCTGTTGATCGCGGTGGTGTTCGGCTGGCCGATGCTTCGCTACGCCTGGCTGAGCTTCCACGCTGATTCCGTTCTCACCGGCCTTGAACCGGTGGCCAACGGCGGTGCTAATTGGTGGCGACTGGCGGCTGATCAGCGCTTCTGGCTGGATGCCGGACAAACCGCGCGATTCGCCCTGATCTCAGTGGGTTTGGAGTTGCTGTTGGCCCTGGCCATTGCGCTGCTGCTGCATCAACGCTGGCGCGGCAGGGGAGCTGTTCGCGCCCTGACCCTGCTGCCCTGGGCCCTGCCCACAACAATGATGGCCCTGGGCTGGCGCTGGATCTTCAACACCCCCTACGGCCCGATTGAGGTACTGGCACGAAGCCTTGGCCTCAACTCCCTGGATCTGCTGTCCACCCCATCGATCACCTGGCTGGTGACCGTCTTTGCGGATGTCTGGAAAACAACTCCCTTCATCACGCTGATTCTTCTGGCGGGACTCCAGAGCATTCCCGACGACCTTTACAGCGCCTTTCGCCTGGAAGGGGGAACGCCGCTTCAGGCGCTTCGCAGGGTCACCCTGCCGCTGCTGCTCCCCTACATCCTGCTGAGCCTTCTGTTCCGTCTGGCCCAGGCTTTCGGGGTGTTCGATCTGGTTCAGGTGCTCACCGGAGGCGGTCCCGCCGGCAGCACCGAAAGCATCGCCCTCTATGCCTACCTCAACGGCATGCGTTTCCTCGATTTCGGCTACAGCGCCACAGTGATGCTCGCGGGATTCCTGTTGCTGACCGCGCTGATTCTTGCGGGCACGTTGCTGCTGAGGAGCTTCGGTCTGTTGAGCTCCCTGGACCGATGACCCATGGATCGATGACACGTGGACCGATGAAACGACGTTCCCTCTGGATTGCTCTGCTGCTGATCTGGTCCCTCGCTCCGATGCTGTGGCAGCTGCTGAGTTCCTTCACCACCGCAGATGCTCTGGTCAGTGAGCAACTGAGCTTCTGGAGCCGTTGGACGCTCAACAACTACCGGGATCTGCTCAGCACCGATCCGCCCTTCTGGCGTTACCTGCTCAACAGCAGCTTGGTGGCTTCCCTCACCACACTGCTCACCTTGATGCTGGCCATCCCCGCCGCCTACGGACTGGCAAAGCTGCCTCAGCGGTTGAAAGGAATCCTCCGCACTGCCGTGGTGGGCGCCGCTCTTTTCCCTTATGTGCTGCTGTTTCTGGCGCTGCTCGAACTGGCCCGCACCTTTTCCCTCGGCAACAACCTGATCGCCATCGCCATTCCCTACAGCGCTTTGTCGATGCCTCTGGCCCTGCTGCTGCTCACAGCGGCCTTTGAAGCCCTGCCCAACGACCTCGAAGACGCAGCAAAGCTGGAGGGATTGTCGTTGTGGCAGCGGCTGCGCTGGGTGCTGCTCCCCTTGATTGCCCCGGCCTCCGCCAGCACAGCAATCCTGGTGTTCCTGTTCGCCTGGAACGAATATCCCGTGGCGCTCACCTGGCTGAGCCGCAGCGATCTGCTCACATTGCCGGTGGCGATGGCCCGAATTGCGGGATCATCCACCTATTCCGTCCCCTACGGCACCTACGCGGCAGCCACCGTGCTCGGTGCCATTCCTCTTCTGGTGCTGGTGCTGGTGTTTCAGCGCCAGATCGTCAGTGGACTCACCAACGGAGCCATCAAGGGATGACACTGCAACTTCGGGCCATCAACAAGCGCTTTGGCGAGCGACAGGTTCTCCACCAGCTCGACCTCGATGTGGCCAACGGCGAATGCGTCGCTCTGCTTGGAGCCAGCGGCTGTGGGAAAAGCACGGCCCTGCGTCTGATCGCCGGGCTCGATCACCCCGATCAAGGGTCGATTCGCATCAATGGTGCGGAGATGGTCGACGTGCCCGCTGAACGTCGCCGGGTGGGGATGGTGTTTCAAAGCTATGCCCTGTTCCCGCATCTGAATGTGTGGGACAACCTCGAACTGGGGCTGCGCATGCGGGGCGGCAGCGCCGCCGCCCGCGATGAAAGGATCCGCGGCGTCCTGGAGGTGTTGCAGCTCAGCGGGCAAGCCCGGCAACGGCCGTCACAACTATCCGGCGGCCAGCGCCAGCGCGTCGCCCTGGCCCGAGCCCTGTTGCGGGACCCCCTCGTTTATCTGCTCGATGAGCCGATGAGCAATCTGGATGCCCAGTTGCGTGAGGACCTGCGACCTCAATTGCGCCGCCTGATGATCGGCGGTGAGCAACCTGTGGTTTACGTCACCCATGACCAGCAGGAGGCGATGGCGCTGGCGGATCGCATCGCTGTGATGCGCGAGGGAAGGATTGAACAGATCGGAACACCCCGCGAGCTGTACCTGCAACCGGCCAGCACCTACGTCGCCCAGTTCATCGGCCGCCCGCAGATGAATCTGCTGCCATCCAGAGACGGAGTGATCACCGGCATCCGACCGGACGATCTAAGGCTCGATCCCGCGGGCTCACCCTGCACGATCCTCAGCCGTGAATGGTTCGGAGCCAACCAGATGCTTCTGGTGCGCTGCGATCGCGGCGACCTGCGGCTGGTCTGCCCCGGAGAAACAGCCATCGAGGCTGAGCCACGCATCAGTTGGCCCAGCGCTTGTGAGCATCGCTTCGATGCCGTCAGCGGCCGTCGTCTGCCGTCAAATCGGCTGCCATCCGATTGAGAAGCTCGCTGTGCGCTGACGCCTGGCGGCGCAGGGCTTCGGTCTGATCAGGATCGGCTGGACGGTCCACCTCGGACCGCCAAAGCGTCAGCAGATCATCCACAGAGGGAAGCGAGCGCAAGGGGATGCATGGCACCGTGGCCATGGCCGCTGCAGCCTCCACCTTCGGGTCGTAGCTGAGGGCAGCCATGGGGCTGTTGGCCAGCCGAGCCAGGATCAGGGCATGCAACCGCATCGGCAGCACCAGGCGCGCCCGCTGTACCAGATCGGACACAGCCTCCAGGGACTGGGGCACCAGGGTTGAGCTGCGTGCTTTCAATCGCGCCGGCAGCAGACCTTGATCACTCAGGTGCTGCAACAGGGGTGCGTCCTGGTGGTGATGGAAGGCCAGCCAGATCACAGGCGCATCCAAGTGGGCACTGAGCCGATCCAGAGCATCGGTCAAGCAACGCCAGCCTGCGGAATCCAGCAAAGGTGTGGGACGCCAGCTGAGCACGATGGCGTCGCCACCAAGCCAAGGGCGCGCCGGCATCTGCCAGACCGGATCGGCGGCGAGCACCATCGGCAGCTTGGGGGCCCAACGCTGGGCCCAATCAAAGGAGCGCTGATCCCTCCAACTCGCTGCCTTGCAAAGGGGCAACACCGTGCGAACCAAGAGGCGACTGATCCGACGCCGCAAGGGTCCAAGGCCCTGCCCCCAGAGAACCACCTCGGCGCCACCGAGGCGGGCAACCGTCATCAGCAGCAGGTAATAAACGAGGCTGCTGAAGCTGGTGCTGTCCTGCAGCAGGCTCCCGCCACCAAGCACCAGAACATCAGCCCTCAGGGCCGCACGTAGACAGCGCCGCAAAGAACGGCGGTTCACCGTGTGCGCCGACGGAGCCAAGGCCAGAACGGGAGCTGGATCGCGGGCTGTGATCAACAGCTGCTGCGGCTCGGGAAGAGACGACACCAGCACCTGCAGCAGGGCATCGTCGCCGAGGTTGTGCTCTCCGTAGTAGCCGCAAAGCAGCAATACAGGCGCAGTGGGGCGGACCACGGGCAGCAGCCTGTTCACTCCGGGCATTATCAACCGATTCCTAGGATTCAGGGCATGCACGCGTTGTCGCTCGGAACCTGGTGGATCCATGTCGCCTCCGTGGTGGAGTGGTGCGTGGCGATCGTGTTGATGCATCGGCGTGGGCTGCAGGGCCTGGCCTGGGCCATGCTTCCGGCCCTGGTCAGTGCCATGGCTGCCTGCACCTGGCATCTGTTTGACAACAGCGAAGCGCTGCGGGGGCTGGTCACCCTTCAGGCCCTGTTCACCGTGATCGGCAACTGCACCCTTGCCATGGCGGCCTGGCAGCTCCAACGTCGCCGGCAGGTGGACGGAGCCAGTGCTCCATGAACTTCGATCCCGCACCGCTGTTCGCCGCCTCGCTGATCCCCTATCTCCTGTTTCTGCACTGGCTGCGGAAAAGTGAGGCGCTTCCGTTGATGGCGGAGCGGGGCTTTCAGCTCACCCTGCTGTTTGTGGCCGTCACGATTGGTGCTGCCATTGCCGCCCTGCGCTGCTGCTCAGCGGAATTGGTGGAGATTGACTGGTTGCACGGTGGGGCAGAAGCCTTTCTCACCCTCAGCAACACGGTTTTGGTGATCGGTTTGTTGTACCCAACCCCCAAAAAAGGGTGAACAACTCTTAAGAGAGGCAGGCAAGGCGTCGCTAGCGCCGGAAGATGAAGTGTCGCTCATTGGCTCGAATGCTGACCCACCTTTTCGCGATCGCTCCCGCCTCCGTGTCCTGGTCTCCCAAGGTCGCCCTGGTGATGATCCTCTGCAATGTGGTTGCCATCATGGTCGGCAAGGCCACGATCAAGCACCCCAACGTTGGCGCCGCACTCCCCAACGCTTCCTTCTTCGGCGGCATGGGTCATGCAGCCCTGCTCGGCACCACCAGCCTCGGCCACATCATTGGCATTGGCGCCATCCAGGGTCTGGCCGCCCGCGGCGTGCTCTGAAGCACACCCCTTGAGGGAGGAGCCAGTCTCCTCCCTGAAACAACCCTTGGCTCAGAGCAGATACGGCAGCAGACGCAGGCCGTAACGCTCGAAGTTGTAGTTGAACAACAGCTCTGAAAGAGCGGGGGCTTCTGCGGTCGCAGACAGCCCATGGATCAAACGTTCCAGACGTCGGTCCGCCCTTGGATTGTCGAGGCCCCACCAGGTGCGCCGCGCCAGCCGGCCCGACACCAACCAACGCCAACTCCGTTGGGCCTTGAGTTGCTCTTGGTAGCGAAGAGCAATGGCCGTGGAGTCCCCAGACATCCCTTCAGCGATCAGCAGTTCGGCCAGTCGATCGGCGCTGTCCATCGCATGGCGTATCCCTTCTCCCCCAAGCAGATTGGCGGAACTGGCCGCATCCCCCACCGCCAGCAGGGCACCGGCCACCAAAGGTTCGGAGCGGGCGATGCTGCTCGACACCGGCCCGCCATGGCGATCCAGCACCGGGCAGGCGCTCAAGCCGCAGCGTTGAATCAAGCGCTGAAGGGGTCCAGCCAGGCTGCCGGGACTCGGACGATCCGCCGGTGGGAGGTGACAGACCCCCACCTTCAGCCGTTGCCCCTGCATGGGAAAGATCCAGCCGTATCCATGGGGGATCCAGGCGGTGCCCAGAAAGAAACTGATCCGATCCCGCCAGGCAGCCGCCTGACGGTCATCGGCCTGCAGCAACCACTCAACGCCGATGCCCTGCAGCAGAGGATCCTCGGGATTGGCACTGAGGCCGGCCTGCTGCAGCAGATCTCGGCGTGCACCGGTGGCATCAATCAGCCAGCGCGTTGAGCGCAATGACGAACGCCCATCACGTGTTTGCAACCGCACGCTGGCTTGATCGGCCGTGAGCGTGCTCAGCGCGGCCCGGCAGCCCTGGATCAACTCGACCCCATGGCGGCGCGCTTCCTCCCAGAGCCAGGACCGAAGCCGGCCGAAGTCGAGGACCACTCCCAGATCGCCGGACGACCACCACTGATGAACCAGACCCGAGGGATCGTGCAGCTGCCAGCCCTGCCAGGTGGCGGCAATGGCGTCATCCGGAAGACCCAAGCGACGAACAGCCTCCAGAGGCAGGGCGCCACTGGAATAGGCATGGCGATGGGGATTAGCCAGGCGATCCACCAGGGTCACCTCAGCACCCGACCGCGCCAGTTGAATCGCCAGACGGGCACCGGACGGTCCCGCGCCAACGATCAGAACGGACACCAAGCCCTCAGCTTCAGGCCTGGAGGGCCTTGATCGAAGCGGTTGCTGGCAGATCACCAGAGGTGTTGCTGAAGCGCTCAAGGATGCGTTCAGCCATCTGGGCAGGAGTGAGGCCGAGAGCTTCCTTGCTCTGCTGCGGCGTGGCGTGATCAACCAACTGGTCGGGGATGCCGATGCGCAACATCGACACGTTGATGTCCTGATCGATCAACGACTCCAGAACCGCTGCGCCAAAACCACCAGGCAGGGCTCCCTCTTCCATGGTGACCACGCGGGGGATGCGACGTGCCAGGGGATGGATCAGCGCCTGATCCAGGGGCCTCAGGAAGCGGGCGTTGATCACGGTAGTGGAGAGACCGGCTTCCTCCAGAAGCGTTGCTGTGGCGAGGGCCGGAGACACCATCGAGCCGTAGGCCACGATCATCAGATCGTCGCCTTCCCGCAGCAGTTCACCGCGGCCGATCGGCAGCGATTCCCAACCCTCTTCCATCAAGGGCACGCCTTCTCCGGAGCCCCGCGGAATCCGCAGCGCCGTGGGCCCGTCGTGCTGCAGGCAGGTCACCAGCATGCGCTGCAGCTCAGCCTCATCCTTCGGTGCCATCACCGTGAAGTTGGGAATGGCCCGCATGTAGCTGATGTCGTACTGACCTTGGTGGGTCGGCCCGTCGGCACCAACAATGCCGGCACGATCGAGCACGAAGGTGACCGGCAGCTTCTGGATGCCCACGTCGTGGATCAACTGGTCGTAGGCGCGCTGAAGGAAGGTGCTGTAGATGGCAACGACAGGACGCAAACCCTCGCAGGCCATGCCTGCCGCCAGGGTGACGGCATGTTGCTCAGCGATGCCCACGTCCACGTACTGGTCCGGAACGGCCTTCTGAAGCAGATCGAGACCGGTACCAGTGGCCATCGCCGCAGTGATGCCGATCACCCGACTGTTCTGCTCACAGAGCTTGACCAGGGTCTGCCCAAACACCTTGCTATAGCTGGGGGGCTTGGGTTTGGACGACGGAATCGCCTTGCCGGTGCCGAGATCAAAAGCTGATTGGGCGTGGTAGCCCACCTGATCGGCCTCGGCGTAGGGATAGCCCTTGCCCTTTTTGGTGACCACATGCACCAGCACAGGGCCACCCTCACGATGAGCTGCCTGGAAGGTGCGCACCATTTCACCGATGTCGTGGCCGTCGATCGGCCCCATGTAGGTGAAGCCAAGTTCCTCAAACACGGCACCCACCTTGGGAACCGCGAGGCGACGCATGCTGCCCTTGAGGCGGTTGAGTTCCGCAGGAATCTCACCACCCATAAAAGGCAGATGCCGAACGCTTTCCTCAACACTCCCTGAGAGGAACTGCATCGGTGGGCTGAGCCGCGCACGGTTCAGCACGTTCGAGAGCGCACCAACCGGCGGAGAGATCGACATGTCGTTGTCGTTCAGCACCACAAGGAGCGGCGTGTTGGGAAGGTGTCCGGCGTGGTTGATGGCCTCCAGAGCCATGCCGCCTGTCAGGGCTCCATCACCGATGACGGCAACGCATTTGAACGACTCACCCCGGTTGTCCCGCGCCATGGCCATGCCCAGCGCCGCTGAGATGGAGGTGCTGGCATGACCCGCTCCGAAGTGGTCGAAATCGCTCTCTGTGCGCTTGAGGTAACCCGCCACCCCGTGCTGCTGGCGCAGGGAGTCGAAATCGTTGAACCGGCCGGTGATCAATTTGTGGGGGTAGGCCTGATGGCCCACATCCCAGATCACACGGTCATGGTCGAGATCCAGCGTCTGGTACAGCGCCAGGGTCAGCTCCACAACCCCCAGGCCAGGCCCCAGGTGGCCACCGCTGGTGGACACCACCTGCAGATGCCGCTCACGAATCTGCCGAGCCACGTCCTCAAGCTGGGCCGGGCTGAGTCCGTGCAGTTCATTCGGATGCTTCAGATCTCCGAGATGCATGCACTGCCAACTCCAATACGTGCAATCTACGGGAACCAACCCGGATCCTGTCTGGATCGAACCCTTGGAAGAATGGTGAGATGACCGACTACCTGCAGCGGATCCTGCGTGCCCGCGTCTACGACGTGGCGCGGGAAACCCCTTTGGATCCCGCACCCAATCTGAGCCGCCGGCTGAGCAACACGGTCTGGCTGAAGCGTGAGGATCTCCAGCCGGTGTTCTCGTTCAAGCTGCGCGGCGCCTACAACCGCATGGCGCAGCTCAGCAGAGACGAGCTCAAGCGCGGTGTGATTGCCTCCAGTGCCGGGAACCATGCCCAGGGCGTCGCCCTGAGTGCCCAGCGCCTTGGCTGTCGGGCCGTGATCGTGATGCCAAGCACCACACCCGAGGTGAAAGTGCGGGCCGTGCGGGCCCTGGGTGGTGACGTGGTCCTCCATGGCGAGACCTACGACGAGTGCTCCGCGGAAGCGCAGCGACGCTGCAAGGCCGAGGGGCTCACCTTTATTCACCCCTTCGACGATCCGGAAGTGATCGCAGGCCAGGGAACGATTGGCATGGAGATCATGCGCCAGGCCGAGCAGCCACCCAATGCGATCTATGTGGCCGTGGGTGGCGGTGGCCTGATCGCGGGCATCGCCGCCTACGTGAAACGGCTGTGGCCGGAAACGGAGGTGATCGGAGTGGAGCCGGTGGATGCCGATGCCCTGAGTCGCTCCCTCGAGCGAGGGCAGCGGGTGGAACTGGAACAGGTGGGGCTGTTTGCCGATGGCGTCGCCGTGAGAAAGGTGGGGGAACACACCTTTGCGCTGGCCAAGCAGTTCGTCGATCGCATGGTGCGGGTCGACACCGATGCCATCTGTGCCGCGATCAAGGACGTTTTTGAAGACACCCGTTCGATCCTTGAGCCCGCCGGTGCTTTGGCGGTGGCAGGACTCAAACAGGACGTGGCCGAGCGCCAGCTGGCGGGGCGCAATCTGGTGGCGGTGGCCTGCGGGGCCAACATGAATTTCGACCGGCTGCGCTTCATCGCCGAACGGGCTGAGCTCGGGGAAGAGCGCGAAGCAATGCTGGCCGTGGAGATTCCCGAATCACCCGGCAGCCTGAGGCGGCTTTGCGAACTGCTGCGGGAGCGAAGCCTCACGGAATTCAGCTACCGCATGACTGATGGCGCCTCGGCGCAGATCTTCATCGGTGTGCAGGTGAGCGATGACAACGACCGTGCCTCCCTGCTGAGCCAGCTGGAGCGTGGCGGCTTCCCCTGCCTCGATCTCAGCGACAACGAATTTGCCAAGGTTCACCTGCGCCACATGGTGGGCGGCCGTCTGCCGTCTTCAGCCCGCACGGCCTGTGCCGGCGAATGCAAAGAGCTGCTGTATCGCTTCGAATTTCCCGAACGCCCGGGTGCCTTGATGAGCTTCGTGGATGCTCTCCACCCCGGCTGGAGCATCAGCATCTTCCACTACAGAAACCATGGCGCTGACGTTGGGCGCATCGTTGTTGGCGTGCTGGTGCCGGAACAGGACATGCAGGGCTGGACCGAATTCCTCAATGCCCTGGGCTATCGCCACTGGGATGAAACCAACAACCCGGCCTATGGCCTGTTCCTCTGAGTTTCAGGGCGGTAACTTGAGTGCTCTCGAGGGGTTGTGATGACGTCTCCATCCCTGCCCACCCGGCTCGAGGCGATTCTTTATCTCAAGGGTCGGCCCGTCAGCATCGGTGAACTGGCCGAGCTGGCCGACTCCGACCGACGAAGCGTTGAAGAAGCCCTCGTCGCCCTGACGGCCTCCTACGCCCAGCGGGACAGTGCCCTGGAGGTCGTTGAACAGAGCGGTCGCTACGGGCTGCAGCTGCGCCCGGGCATGGGCGATCTGGTCAAAGACCTGCTGCCGGTGAACCTCTCCACAGCAACCCTTCGAACCCTCGCCACCATTGCCCTGAAGAAACGCATTCTTCAATCGGATCTTGTGGATCTGCGGGGCTCGGGGGCCTACGACCACATCAAGGAACTGCTGGCGCAGGACTTCATCGAACGGCGTCGTCAGAGCGAGGGGCGGTCCTATTGGCTCACCCTCACCGAAAAATTTCACCGCACCTTCTCCGTGCTTCCTGATCTTGGGGCAACCGATCTGACGGAAGCTGCATAAAGTCGGAGCAGATCAGCTCCCGTCATGGAATCTCTACCGGTCACCTTGCTGCAGGTGCTGTCCCAGACCCTGCAGATCTATTCCTTGGTGCTGATCGTGCGGGTTCTGCTGAGCTGGTTCCCGAATCTGGACTGGAGCAATCCGGTGCTCAGCAGCGTGAGTGCGATCACCGACCCTTACCTGAACGCCTTCAGGGGTTTGATCCCACCGCTGGGGGGCATTGACCTCTCCGCCATCCTGGCCTTCCTGGCCCTGAACCTGTTGCAGAGCCTGGTGGGGCAGTCGATCAGCGCCTTCTACATGTCGGGCTCCAGCTGGTGATCACGTCTGGGTGATCACTGCTGGTTAATGCCCCGTTCCAACGGCAGCAAGTCATCCTCGTCAACATCAACGCGGCTGCGGACTGGAGCATTGAATCCACGGGCACGGGGATTTTTGACCACAAACGGCCCTGGGGTTCCGGCCGGCACTGAGATTCGCAGGGCGAACGGGGAGTGACCAGGGTTCACATCCCCGATGGATCCCACCCGGGTTCTGTTGGGAAGAACCGGTTCACCACTGGCATCCAGGATCCGTGCATACACATCGGTGTCGATGACGCTGTTCTTGCTGCGGTTCTCAACGTCTCCCGTCAGCACATAACAGCTGGCACCAACAGGGCGGCTTAATTCAGGTTGATTGCCGGCATCCAGCTCTCCGCAGGGATCCAGGCGAACCTCACTGAGCTGCAGTTCAGCGGCGTCACAGGGGAGCGCCAGCCCCAGCAGCAGGGGCAGGCAGAACAACACGGGAACAAGTCGACGGAGCATCAGGAGATCAACGTTGGTCACCACTGCCTCCGATGCGCCCACGGGCAGCCCGGCTCGACAGTTTCTGCAGGTTGGCGTCAGCCACCTCATTCAGGTCATAACCCAGTTCGCTGGCCAGCTGAGCCACGTACCAGAGCACATCCCCCAGCTCCAACTTGATCGCTTCGCGGGTGTCGGCATCAAACACACCGCCACGGTCGCGAATCACCTTTTTCACCTTGTCGGCCACCTCGCCGGCTTCACCGGTCAAACCGAGGGTCGGATAGATGGGATTACGGCCCACATCCGGGTAGGCAGCCGTCTTTCGGGCGGCGTCCTGATAGGAATTCATCTCCATGGGGCCGGTTGGGAAACGCCCGGATGGTAGTTTCCGCGGGGATTTTCAGCCGCGATATGGGCCAGTTCGACCTGAACCGACGGACCAAGATCGTGGCCACCATCGGCCCTGCCACCGAGAGCCCGGAGCGGATCAAAGAGCTGGTGAAGGCTGGTGCCACCACCTTCAGGCTGAACTTTTCCCACGGGGACCACAGCGAACACGCCGCTCGCATCGCCACGATTCGTCAGGTGTCTGAGGAATTGGGGCAGACCATCGGCATCCTTCAGGACCTTCAGGGCCCGAAGATCCGGCTCGGGCGGTTCGCTGAGGGTCCGATCACCCTGGCCAACGGTGATCCGTTCACGCTCACCTCAAGGCCGGTGAGCTGCGACAAGACGATCGCAACGGTCACCTACGACAAGCTGGCGGACGAAGTCACCGCAGGAAGCCGGATCCTGCTGGACGACGGCCGCGTCGAGATGAAGGTCGACACCGTCGACAAAGCGCAGCAGACCCTGCATTGCACCGTCACCGTGGGCGGTGTTCTCTCCAACAACAAGGGCGTCAACTTCCCGGACGTTCAGTTGTCCGTTCGCGCCCTCACGGACAAGGACAAGACCGACTTGGCCTTCGGACTCAGCCAGGGGGTGGACTGGGTGGCCCTCAGCTTCGTGCGCAATCCCTCCGACATGGAGGAGATCCGCGGACTGATCCGCGAACAGGGCCACGAGACCCCTGTGGTGGCGAAGATCGAAAAGTTTGAGGCCATCGATCAGATCGATTCGATCCTGCCGCTCTGTGACGGCGTGATGGTGGCCCGCGGTGACCTTGGCGTGGAGATGCCGGCCGAGGAAGTGCCGTTGCTGCAGAAGGAACTTATCCGCAAGGCCAACAGCCTGGGCATCCCGATCATCACGGCCACCCAGATGCTGGATTCCATGGCCTCCAGCCCCCGGCCCACCAGAGCCGAAGTCAGCGACGTGGCCAACGCCATCCTGGATGGCACCGATGCCGTGATGCTCTCCAACGAGACCGCGGTGGGGGATTTCCCCGTGGAGGCCGTTCAAACCATGGCCACCATTGCTCGCAGGATCGAGAAGGACTATCCCCAACGCTCGATCGACAGCCACCTGCCCAGCACCATTCCCAACGCCTTGAGCGGTGCGGTCAGCACCATCGCCAGCCAGCTCAATGCCTCCGCGATTCTTCCCCTCACGCGAAGCGGGGCCACAGCTCGCAACGTGAGCAAGTTCCGGCCTGCGGCACCGATCCTTGCCATCACTCCTGATCGCACGGTTGCCTGTCGTTTGCAACTGGTTTGGGGCGTGACACCGCTGGTGATTCCCCAGGGCGAACGCACCACGCAGACCTTCCAGGCGGCGATGGTCAAAGCCAAGGAGCTCGATCTGCTGAAGGAGGGTGATCTCGTGGTGCAGTCCGCAGGTACCCACACCGGCGTTTCCGGATCCACAGATCTGGTCAAGGTGAGCATCGTTGGCAACGAAGCTGAAGCGACACTGATCTGAGCGACGCCACACCATGAACCGGCGCATGCCCGCAACGGAAACGGTGCGGATGGCCCTGTCCACCCTGCGCAGCAACCGCCTGCGCAGCCTGCTCACGATGGTGGGCATCGTGATCGGCAACGCCTCGGTGATCACCCTTGTTGGGGTTGGACGGGGAGCGCAATTGCTGGCTGAAGGCCAGTTGAACAACCTCGGCGCCAATGTGTTGTTTGTGGTTCCGGGCAACACAAACGCCAGACGCCAAGGGGTCACGCGACCGAAAACGCTCGTACTGGAGGATGCTGAAGCCATCGCCACCCAGGTTCCCAGCGTCAAGCGCGTGGCGCCCGTGATCAACACCAATCAGGTGGTACAGGCCGGAGCCCGCAGCTCCACGGGTGCGGTCTTCGGCGCGACATCGGAGTTCCCCCCTGTGCGCGGATTCGAAGTGGCCAAGGGCCGTTTCATCAACGCCAAGGACGTGGCCGGTGCGAAAGCCATCGCCGTGCTCGGCTCGGATCTGCGCACCAAGTTGTTTCCCACTGGCTCAGCGATTGGCCAGCAGGTGCGCATCGGCAATCAAAGCTTTGAGGTGGTCGGTGTGATGGCCCCCAAGGGGGCCGTGTTCGGCAGCAACCAGGACGAAAACACCTACATCCCCATCACCACGATGGTGAACCGGATCACCGGTCGGGATCCGATTTATGGCGTCAGCCTCAACTCCATCAGTGTTGAAGCCAGGGATGAAAACAGCATCAACGCAGCCAGCTTTCAGATCAACAACCTGCTGAGGCAGCGGCACCGGATTCTCCGGGACGACGATTTCGTGGTGCGATCGCAGAAGGACGCTCTCACCATCGTGGGCACCATCACCGGAGGACTCACCCTGATGCTTGGGGCCATTGGTGGGATCTCCCTGCTGGTGGGAGGCATCGGGATCATGAACATCATGTTGGTGTCCGTCAGCGAACGCACCGAGGAGATCGGTCTGCGCAAAGCCCTGGGGGCCCGCAGCGGTGATGTTCTGCAGCAGTTTCTGGTGGAATCCCTGGTGCTTGCCAGCCTTGGCGGCGCCATCGGCACGCTGGCGGGTCTTGGAACAGTGAGCCTCGTGGCGGCGGTCACGCCCCTGCCAGCGACGATCGGCGCAACGATGGTGGTGGTCACCGTTGGACTCTCAGGATCCATCGGGCTGTTCTTCGGAGTTGTTCCCGCCCGACGCGCCGCAAAGCTCGACCCGATTGTTGCCCTTAGAAGCCTTTGAACAGGCCTCAGAAATCGGTCCAACTCCTTTACACTCGTTAACGAATTCCTTCAGCTCATGAATCAGCGCTGGCGCCTTCTTGCCCTCTGGCTTTTGCCAATCGGCGTCGTGTTGCTGATCGGCTGGCAGGTGGTGAGCAACGGAGGCATCAACGGCCTCAGCCAGGACAGCAATGGCACCACCGTCGCTCCCCGCAATGCTGCGGTGGCAAGAATGAGCTACGGCCGCTTCCTCGATTACGTCGAGGCCGGTCGCGTTACAGCCGTTGATATTTACGACGGTGGCCGCAACGCTGTGATCGAAGCCGTCGATCCCGACCTCGACAACCGCGTTCAACGCCTGCGCGTTGACCTTCCTGGTCTGGCTCCTGAGCTAATCAACACGCTGAAGACCGAAGGCATCAGCTTTGATATTCATCCGCCCCGCACAGCACCTCCGGCCCTCGGCGTGCTGGGCAATCTGGCCTTCCCGCTGCTGCTGATCGGTGCCCTGATCTTCCTGGCCCGCCGCAACAGCAACATGCCTGGCGGCCCTGGCCAGGCCATGCAGTTCGGCAAGAGCAAAGCCCGCTTCATGATGGAAGCGGAGACCGGCGTCATGTTTGATGACGTGGCCGGCGTCACCGAGGCCAAGCAGGAACTCCAGGAAGTGGTCACCTTCCTGAAACAGCCCGAGCGATTCACCTCCGTTGGTGCTCAGATTCCCCGCGGCCTTCTGCTGGTCGGCCCTCCCGGCACCGGCAAAACCCTTCTGGCCAAGGCCATTGCCGGTGAAGCGGGCGTCCCCTTCTTCTCCCTTTCTGGTTCTGAGTTCGTTGAGATGTTCGTTGGCGTGGGTGCCAGCCGCGTCCGCGATCTGTTCAAGAAGGCCAAGGAAAACAGCCCCTGCTTGATCTTCATCGACGAAATTGATGCCGTCGGCCGCCAGCGCGGTGCCGGCATCGGTGGAGGCAACGACGAACGCGAACAGACGCTCAACCAGCTCCTGACGGAGATGGATGGCTTCGAAGGCAACAGCGGCATCATCATCATTGCCGCCACCAACCGCCCCGACGTTCTGGACTCAGCTCTGATGCGTCCCGGCCGTTTTGACCGTCAGGTCACCGTGGACGCCCCCGACATCAAGGGTCGCCTGGCCATCCTCGATGTGCACTGCCGCAACAAGAAGCTCGAAGAGGAGCTGTCCCTCGAAAGCATCGCCCGCCGCACCCCTGGTTTCACCGGTGCGGACCTGGCCAACCTGATGAACGAGGCGGCCATCCTCACCGCCCGCCGCCGCAAGGAAGCCATCGGCTTGAGCGAGATCGACGACGCTGTGGATCGGATCATCGCCGGCATGGAGGGTCGTCCCCTCACCGACGGTCGCAGCAAGCGTCTGATCGCTTATCACGAAGTCGGTCATGCCCTGATCGGCACATTGGTCAAAGACCACGACCCTGTTCAGAAGGTCACCTTGATTCCCCGTGGCCAGGCCCAAGGCCTGACCTGGTTCTCCCCGGATGAGGAGCAAACCCTGGTCACCCGTGCCCAGCTCAAGGCACGCATCATGGGAGCCCTGGGTGGTCGTGCCGCAGAGGACGTGGTGTTCGGACACCAGGAAGTCACCACCGGAGCCGGTGGCGACATCCAACAGGTGGCGTCGATGGCCCGCAACATGGTGACCCGACTCGGCATGAGTGATCTCGGCCCTGTAGCCCTCGAGGGCGGCAGTCAGGAAGTGTTCCTGGGGCGCGACCTGATGTCGCGCAGTGACGTGTCGGAATCGATCTCCCAACAGATCGATGTTCAAGTGCGCAACATGGTGAAGCGCTGTTATGACGAGACCGTGGAGATCGTGGCTGCCAACCGCGAAGCCATGGATCGCCTGGTGGAACTGCTGATCGAAAAGGAAACCATGGATGGTGATGAGTTCAAGGCTGTTCTGGCCGAATTCACCGCTGTTCCTGAGAAAGACCGCACTGTCGTCACCCTCGACTGATTCTGGGTCCAGCAATAAAAAGCCCCCGCCTTGTTGAAACGGGGGCCTTTTTTATGGATTGGATTTGTTCTTGCGTCGTCGACAACGCTCGGAGCAGTACACAACCTCATCCCAGCAATTTCTCCAGGCTTTGCGCCACTCAAAGGGGCGCTCGCAGACCGGACAGATCTTGCTGGGACGGTTGTTTTTAGAACTTCCCTTCTTCAAGCAACAGCCTGAACGGGACGCTTGTCGATCACCGAATCAATCAAGCCGTAGTTCACCGCTTCGGTGGGTGACATGAAAAAGTCACGGTCGGTGTCCTGCTGGATCCGATCAAGGGGTTGGCCGGTGCGATCGGACAGTTCCTTGTTGAGGCGATCCTTGAGGAAAAGGATTTCGTCCGCCTGAATGCGTATGTCGCTGGCTTGGCCCTGGGCACCACCCAAGGGCTGGTGAATCATGATCCGGGAGTGCTGCAGGCTGCTGCGCTTGCCCTTGGTGCCGGCACAGAGCAGGAAAGCTCCCATGCTTGCGGCAAGGCCGACACACACCGTGTGCACATCCGGTTTGATGTGCTGCATCGTGTCGAAGATGCCGAGGCCGTCGTAAACCGAACCGCCGGGAGAGTTGATGTAGAGGTAAATATCTTTCTCGGGATCCTCAGCTTCGAGGAACAACATCTGGGCCACGATCCGGTTGGCGGAGTCACTGGTGACAGCCTCACCAAGGAAGATGATTCGCTCGCGCAGAAGCCGGGAATAAATGTCAAAGGCCCTTTCTCCCCGGCCGGACTCCTCAATCACAATGGGGATCATCTGAGCATCAGCAGGGTCGCGCAATCCTAACGGCGATGTCTGCGGCGCTAGGGTTTCGGCCATTCATTCCTGGACTGCACGTTGGCCGCAAGTCAGACCATCGCCGACAGCAAACGCGCGTTTCATCAGGCCTTTCCCCACGTCATTGCGCCGCTGTACCGCCGCCTTGCTGATGAGCTGCTGGTGGAGCTGCATCTGCTGAGCCATCAAAGTCGGTTTGAAGCCAACGGGCTGTTCAGCGTTGGGCTCTGCACGGTGTTCGACACCTTCACCAAGGGCTACCGGCCTGAAGCGCAGACCGAGGCACTGTTCAGTGCCCTGTGCAGCAGCAATGGCTTCGACGCAGCGAAGCTGCGCAAAACCAACGCGTCGCTGGTGGACCAGGCCAAAGGGAAGGATCTCGAAAGCCTCAAGAGCTTGCTGTCATCCCAGAGCCTCAACGAGGGCAGCCACTACTCGCGTTTGATGGCCGTTGGACTGATGAGCCTGCTCAAGGCGGCTGCAACGGATGCCACCGGTACGGACACCGAGGCCATCGTCAAACAGAGCAAGGAACTTGCTGAGGGCCTTGGTTTGGCCACCGATCGCGTTGAGAAAGATCTGACGCTTTTTGGCTCCAACAGTGAACGGATGGATCAGGCCGTTGAACTGGTGGAAGAAACGATCGCTGCCGAGAAGCGCAAGAAGGAACGTCGCTTGGAAGAGCAGGCTCAACGCACGTCCAGCTGAAGCCGAAGCCATCCGGGCTGTTGCTGCTTCGGCAGTGCCGTCATCTCAAGCTCCAGTTGAGGTGCCTTGCCAACCACCCGCGGCCAGCCCGGTGCGAGCCAACCCAACCGAGCCAATTGATCCGGTCGTGCGCGAAGGCGAAGCTGCTGTTGGCCCATCCGTTTCAGTGGATTGCTGCGGAGGTTCGGGGCATCCCCCAGGGCCAGTAGCAACTCCACCTGACCTCGGAGTGCAGGACCCAGTGATCATCCACCTTGCGGATGACCATGGGGATCCAACCAAACAATGGACACATGGTTTGAGGGCCGACCATCGGGAGACAACAGGGGACGTTCAACCCGTTGAAACCCGCGCTTCAACAAGACGGTGGCAACGGCATCAAGACTTCTCTTGGTCATGTCGATTTCACCAGCAGCCAGCATCAACCTGACTTGAATCGCAGCCTGGAAACGACCACCCTCCAGCGCATCCAGCCGCACAAGAACAGGTGCGTTGAGCAGAACGTCGCGCAACTGCTTCGGCAATCCGTAGCGGCTGTCGAGATGATGCCCGAACAGTGAATTGTTGAACAAGGATCCCAGCAGCGGCTGCAGGGAAAGGCTGTTGAGCTCCAGGAAGGCCGACGGCGGATCAAAGCGAACGAAATTGGTTTGGTGTTCCGGGTGGTGAACCTGCAGGGCCGCGAAAGGGCTGGAGGCCACAGGCCCTTCAGCCATCAGACGATCGCCCCGGAGCCCAACACGCAGACAGCCATGCGACACGCTCGCCAAGGCGGGAAAAAGGGAACCGCTGATCGAAGCCAAGCCTGAGGGTTGCCACTGAACGGCCGATCCACTGGTCAGCAGCCGCAAGCAGCGCTGTTCCAGAGCCGAGGGCTCCCGTCGTTTCAGCGACGGAAGTTGATCAAAACTGCTGCGGTGCAGTTCATCAGCGAACAGCAGATCCAGAGCAGACGAATGCGGTGCGGACGGAAGAGCCAGAAGGGGTTCACCGTCGTCCAGCCAGATCAGCCACCAGGTGCCGCGACCATGACGGGCCCAGCGATCAGGAGCTTCCGAAGAACCAAGCCGCTACTGCCAGAGCTTCGGCACCGGTGCAGCGGGGTCCGCCTCAAAACTCTGAACCAACCGTGCCCGCCGACTGTTCTCAAACAGCTCTGCTGTTCCACGGCGATTCAGGGAAGGCGTCTTCAGGCTGGAGGTGCCCAGCAGCAGGACGGGCAAAAAAAAGCACAACCCCAGGAGAAGAGCTGTGCAGGGATGAAATCCAAGTTGACGTCGGACGGACGCAATCAGGACGACGACTTGGTTGAACCTTGACGGCGCCGACGGTCTCTCCATTCGATCGTTGAGAGATAGATCACGGCAACGCTGACGAAGACAAGAAGCACAGCTGCCGTGACCGCCAGGGACTGGCTGAGAAGTGGTGCGTCTTGAAGCACAGATTCGATCAGAAGTTCAGGGTGCCGTCACCATTGCGTCCCCAGACGACCATGGCGATGGAGAAACTGAACATGGCGGCCAAGGACGCCCAACCCAGAGTGAACAACATGCGCTTGACCACTTGACTGTCGGGATCCTACCTAGGGTTCGGAACCTTTTCGTCCGCCCGAAGGCATCTGTCATGACCAGCTCCAGCCCAGGTTCATCAGCAGTGCTGGAGCGTCAGGGAACAACACAGCGCTACCCCCAGGCTCGCGTGATCGTTCTGGACGACGATGTGAACACCTTCCAGCACGTGGTGGATTGCCTGCGCAAGATCATTCCCGGCATGAGTGAGGACAAGGCATGGAACCTCGCCAACAGGATTGATGGGCAGGGTGCGGCTGAAGTTTGGTGCGGTCCCCTGGAGCAGGCCGAGCTGTACCACCAGCAGCTTCAGGCCGAGGGCTTAACGATGGCCCCTCTGGAACGCTGCTGAGTCAGGCCGCCGGCTTACGGCTGGCTTTGGTGAGGCGCAGCAGATCAGCCACCTGCAAACGCTGCAGCTGCTCGTCCATCACGAAACGCACCACCCGGCCAGGGCACAAAGCCAGGCCCCGAACCTCCGTTCCGTGCACCTCAGCGGTGAGCATGCGGGCCTGAGGGCCGCAGGCATCGTGCAGCGGACCGCTGATCACGTGGCGGAGAGCATCTACTGATTTCAGCATCACAGCCCCGGAGCGCTCTCTCTGGCATAGCCAAAGTGGTTAACTTTCACCAGTTCTCGGGTTTTCATTCAGCTTTGGGCCGGGTCGTCATCACCCACAGCACCTATGTGGACGGCTTGATCCCATGGCTGAAGGCCCTGTCCCACGAGACGGAGATCCAGACGATCACCCCTGCCGTGATCAGCCGGGTGCGTGGCCGCAGTCCTGAACTGCAGCTGAGAGTGTCCACCCCGATCACAGGGGGATACAAGCTGGTGGCCCGCAAGGGGACATCCGCCCAGGAAGTCTTTGTGGTGACCTCGATGAGTCGGCCAGACCTGGAACAGGCCGTCCTGCATCACCGCCCCTGAAGGCGATTGCCTGACTCAAATCCAGCAGCACGACAGGCCTGAGGATGACCATCGGCAACGCTGGGGTCTCGGGCACAGAGTTCAGCCCAATCGGATCGGCGGAAACATTGGGAAAGGATGGCCCGGCATGCGACTTCTGCGTCATCCGGCAAAAAGGTGACAGCGTCAGCCGCGGGGCTGCCGAAACAACCCACAAGCAGTGCGCTTGCCACCAGGCCGAAAACAGATGAAAAGAAAGAAACCAGCACGGAATGATGAACAATGAAGCGATGCGGAAAAGTGATTCTCAACAACACCGACAGCCAACCAACTCAATGGAAGAACGAAGTGGGTTCCCTTAATCCATGCACAGTGGCATCAAGAAGTGGTTTCAACAAGTAACATCAACCAGCGGCATCAATCCTTGGAGTCAGATGCAGGAATCTTGAATTCCATGAACAGCGCCTCCGCACCAGCATAATTTTTCTTTTCGCGCAAATAAAAGACCTGAGCTTTCCACCAATCCCAGGTTTCCATTTGGATCAGTTCGTCCAGGCGTGGATCACGCATCTCAGCACTGCAACCAAACAAACGCTAAGGACAGGAAAAGCGCTGACAAGCTTTGTTCACACAGCCGTAAGCATCATCGACTACACAACAGCACAGGGGTAGCCTTGAGGGCTGCAGCGATCGATCCATGGCCCTCGAAATTGCCGTCAAACAAGGGCAACAAACGATGGAGAGCATGGGCAGTTTCGACGACCTCGAAGACGCTTTGACCGAATTCAACGAATTGATCAACCGTCGAAACTGGCATCAGAGCGTGACCACCATCTTGCTGACCGACACCGATAAAAACAAATGCCTCGCCCAATACGCGCTCCAGGAGTTCAACCACTCCGAAAACTAGCTCCACCAAAAATCTCCACTCCAACCCAGACGAACGTATCTAGAGTGTAATAAGAGCGAAAAATTTCAGCATGAATGGGAAACTACTAGTAATCGGCATCGGCTCATTCTTCCTTCTGTTTTTTGTGGTCGAGTCTTGGCTGATGAGGGGCCTGCCCCATTAACAAAGCTGAAATGTTTTAAAGCAGAACCTAGATAGAAGACAAAAAAGTCATCTGGTAAACCAAGTCCAAAAAACAAACTTTCAGAATATTGAGGCAGAAACTTGGAGATATTGATTGTGTGATGGCTTGGCGACGTCCAAGGCACCCACCACATTGATCAAGCGAAGGGGGTGAACCGCCATGCCGTGCGAGCCCCAGTGGTCGACCTGGAAGAACCAGAAGGGGCGACAAAGTGGGGTTTCGTTTCCGGCTGCATGGCCGGTTTACGTCACCGTCACGACAGTCTCCCCAAGTCGAAAGAGAGTCAGATCAGAGCACTAGAAAAAGGCCGTCACCAACACAGCAGTTCGCTTCCAACCCTAGTCCTGACTCTCGCTCTCGAGGGGCCAGATCCGGTGAATGGCGGCAAGTGCTGACTCAGCCTCATCGCGCCGCTTGAGGAGCGTGTCACCCTCAAGCAGAAGCGTCACGTGCCCCAACTTGCGGCCCGGTGTTTCCGGTGACTTGCAGTACCAGTGCAGGTGAAGCCCCGGCATGGCCTCCAGGGCCTCAAGCCGCTGATCCAAAGGAGGGTGACGCTCGGGGTCGAGGCCGAGCAGGTTGACCATCAAGGCACCACGGCTTTTGAGCTCGGGATCGGGCACGGGAAGACCAGCCGCGATGCAGAGCTGCTGATCGAACTGACTGCTGGTGCAGGCCTCGATCGAGAAATGCCCGGAATTGTGGGTGCGTGGGGCAATTTCATTCACCTGCAGGCCCGCGGGCCCATAGAAAAACTCCAGAGCCAGCACCCCCACATAGCCGAGCTTCGTTATCAGAGAGGCCGCCACGTTGTAAGCCAGCGCAGCCACCGAAGGATCCACGGGAGCAGGGGCCAGAACCCAGTCACAGACTTGTTGATGTTGGTGGGTTTGCACCAGCGGAAAATGACGGATCCGGCCGCGCTGATCGCGGCTGACCACGAGAGCCAACTCCAGCTCGTAGTCCACCCAGGATTCCAACAGCCAGTCGTCGGCAGGGACCGCCCGCAACAACTGCGCCAGGCCATCGATGTCGCGCAACACCACCGTGCCCTTGCCGTCGTAACCACCACGGGATGCCTTGGCCATCACCGGAAAGGTCCAGTCCTGAGGAAGCGCGGGCTGGGCCGGTGAAATCAAACTGAGCGGACACCAGGGCGGGCTCGGGATCGCCAGATCGTCGAGCAGCTGGCGCTGGGACAACTTGTCGACCAGGGGCGAAAGCGCAGCCAGCGATGGCTGGAAACGAACCCCCTGCTGCTCCAGCGGCAGAAGGGCATCGATATTGACCCACTCATTCTCGAAGGTGATGCCGTCACAACCCACCACCAGCTCCCGGGTTCCTGCCACATCCCGGGGATTCGCTGCCACGAGACGCGAGGCCAAACCAGCCGCGGGATCAGCTGCATCGGACGTTTGAACAGCGATGGGAACATCGCGTTGCGCGGCGGCCTGCACAAGCATCCGTGCCAGCTGACCACCTCCAACAACGCCGATCATCGTGTCCGAGCTGATGTCCGCAGCTTGCCAGTTTGCAGGGTCGCTGACAGCGTCAGATCAGGGGGCGATCGCCGGCAAAGGCCAACCGGATCATGGTGAACAGCAACACCAACAGGAACAGCGCCAGGCCCAGGGTGCAGGCGTAGCTGATCTCCAATTCGGCAAAGGCCTGGTCGTACACGTAATAAACGATGGTTCGGGTGGCATCCGCAGGACCTCCCTGGGTCATCAGGAACACTTCCTCGAACACCTTCGTGGCCGCGATCGACGACACCACAGCGACCAAGGTCACGTAGGGACTCATCAAGGGCAGGGTGATGTCGAGATGCTTTCTCCAGCCCTCGCTGCCATCCAGCTCCGCAGCCTCATAGAGCTCCTGGGGAATGCCCTGCAGACCCGCCAGAAAAATCACCATGTAATAGCCAAGCCCCTTCCAGAGGGTCACCAACATCACGGCGGGCAGGGCCAGCTGCGGCGTGGTGAGAAAACCAATCGGGCTGAAGGCATCACCGAGCAGGGCACTCAACCATCCATTGATCAGTCCGTTCTCGGCATAGAGCCAGCGAAAGGCGATGGCTGCAACAACGATCGACACCAGCACCGGGGTGTAAAAGGCGCCCCGCAGAAAAGACCGACCGGGCAGCCCCTGGTTCACCAGCACCGCCAGCGCCAGCGCCCCCAAAACGATGGGAGGCACCACACCAACCAGATAAAGGAAGGTGGTGACCAGCACCTGCTGCGCCATCGGATCCGACAGCAGGCGCTCCAGGTTGGCCAAACCAACAAAACGCAGGGGTTCACTGACATCCAGCCCCGTGGCGGTGAAACTCATCACCAGAGCCATCAGGGCCGGCACCAGCACCGACAAACTGATCAGCACCACAGCCGGCAACAGGAACGCCCAGGCCGAAAGGGAGTTGCGCACTGATCTTTCGCGCACAGGACCAGCGACACTGTTGAGAGAGTAGGTGGGTTCCAACGGTTTCATGACCACAATCACCCCGTTGCATCACATCCGCGTTGCGCTGGAGCGCAACCCCTACGACGTGGTGATTGGAGACGGCGGCCTGGCCAGGCTTGGTCAGCAGATGCTGGACGCTGGAGTGCAGGCGGGTCGGCGTGTGCTGGTGGTCAGCAATCCGGATGTGGCCAGCCCCTATGGCGACGCCTGCCTGAACAGCCTCAGAGCGGCAGGTTTCAGCGTGGAGTTGTTGGTGATTGACGCCGGCGAAACCCAGAAGACACCCGCCACAGTGGCGGAGATCCACGATGCGGCTTACAACGCCAAGCTCGAACGCAGCTCCTTGATGGTGGCCCTCGGCGGCGGCGTTGTGGGAGACATGACCGGCTTTGCGGCAGCCACCTGGCTGCGGGGCATCCAGGTGGTGCAGGTGCCCACAACCCTGCTGGCCATGGTGGACGCGTCGATCGGTGGCAAGACCGGGGTCAACCATCCCCGCGGCAAAAACCTGATCGGCGCCTTTCACCAGCCGCGGCTGGTGTTGATCGATCCCTCCACCCTGAACACCCTGCCCGAACGCGAGTTCCGAGCCGGCATGGCTGAGGTGATCAAATACGGAATCCTCGGTGACACGGCGCTGTTCGAGGAACTGGAGGCCTGCCCCGACCCGAGCACGCCCGCTGGGCTTGGATCGGAACGCCTGAGCTCGATCCTGCAGCGATCGGCCGCGGCCAAGGCCCGGGTGGTGGCCGCCGATGAAAAGGAGGGTGGATTACGCGCGATCCTCAATTACGGGCATACCTTCGGCCATGTGGTGGAGACCCTCTGCGGCTATGGCACCTGGCTGCATGGCGAGGCGGTTGCCATTGGCATGGTGGCCGTGGGTGAACTTGGCGTGCTGCGGGGCAGCTGGAGTCGCGAGGATGCTGAGCGCCAACGTCGACTGATCGACAGCGCCGGACTGCCCACCGCCTGGCCCGATCTCGCCGCCGATGCGGTTCTGGACAGCTTGCAGGGGGACAAAAAGGTGCGCGACGGTCGCCTGCGCTTCGTGATGCCCACCAGCATCGGAACCGTTGAGATTCGCGATGACGTCAGTCGGGACGAGATCCTCAGCTGCCTTGAGCGCCTGAAAGGCTGAAGCCATCTTCCGGCAACCCGCGCCGGTAGGTGAGCCAGCGGAACGCACCGAGCCCCGCGGGGTCCACCAGGCGAAGCAGGGCTTCACGCCGTTGCAGGGCTTCCGCCAGCTGTTGGCCCGGTAGCTGCTGCAGCCCATGCAGACGCTCTGCAAGCCCCAAGGCCAGCAGGGCCTCGCCCTGCTTCGCCTGATCACCCACCATCCAGCCGTTGCGCTGAGCCGCCTCATCCACAAGCTCAATACAGAGGTGGGCCGTAAGGTCCTGCTCGCCGGGCTGATCCAAGGGCGACAGGCCCGCCTGCTGAGCACAGACAGCCATCAAGGTGCCGTCGGAGCGCCGAGCTGTGAAATAACGCTGGGCCTCCAGGGCGTAATCAATCACCAGCAGCACGCCCGCATCCACGGCGGCCGCAGCAGCAGCAAACCAGTCGGGCAGTGCACTGTTCCACTCCGTGGTCCACCCCTCTTCGGCATCGGGTGGCGGCAACTGAATGCCGCCTTGGCTGCACACACGCCTGATCTCCTGGTGCAAACCATCGGAAAGAGGACGATGCGTTGTTCGCAGGCCACCGTTTTGGTTGAGCTCCACCCATTGCTGCTGGAGGGATCCCTGCCGCCAGATCAAGCGCTCCACCGGGAGGGCATCCAGCAACTCATGGGCAATCACAACCCCATGAACCGGAGCGCTGCCCAACGCGTCCAGGGAACACCAGCGCAGCGGCAGATCATCCGCCTCCTGCAGCAGAGCCTGTTGCCGCCGCCGCATGCCGGGATTGGCCTCCACCAACACCAATTCGAGCCGAGCCAACAGCTCTGGATCAGCACCACGCAACGCAGCAACGAGATCCCGGGCCAGATGGCCCTCGCCAGGGCCGATTTCCACGATCGACAGACGTTGATCCGGATCACTTCGGGACATCGACGTCAGCCAGGCCAGGATCTGAGGAGCCAGAAGGGCTGCGAAATCACTGCCCAGCGAGGGGGAGGTGACGAAATCACCCTGGGCTCCGATGCGTGCGCGGCCTGAGCCGTAATACCCGTGCTCCGGCTCATTCAGAGCCAGATCCATGAACCGGGAAAACGGAACGGCACCCCCCGCCTGATGCAGATGCGTTGCCAACCAGTCGGGACAGGACGCAGCCATCGGTTCCATTGGAGAGAATGCCGGTCGCTGCAGCAGTTCCATGGGAACACATCACATCCGACATCTGTGGAGCCTCGTCGTGGTGGCTCTGGTCAGCCTGGGTGTTCTGGTGACCCCGGCTGAGGCCTACGACAACCCGGAGCTGCTGCCGGATCACCCCACCCCGGTGATCGACCTCGCCAAGGTGTTCAGTGACACCCAGCGGGCCCAGCTCGAAGCATCCCTGGCGGATGTGGAGGAACGCACAGGCTGGAAGATGCGGGTGTTGACCCAGTACGAACGCACACCAGGTCTGGCCATTCGCGAGTTCTGGGGGCTGGATGAAAGCAGCCTGCTGCTGGTGGCCGATCCCCGCGGCGGGAACCTGCTGAACTTCAACGTTGGCGATGCCTACTTCGCGATGATGCCACGCACTTACTGGGTGGAGCTGCAGACCCGCTACGGCAACCAGTACTACGTGAAGGATCACGGCGAAGACGGAGCCGTGCTGGATGCCCTCAATGCGGTGGAAATCTGTCTGGACCGTGGTGGCTGTCAGGTGGTGCCTGGCCTTCCCCAGGAACAGTGGCTTTGGACGCTGACCACCTCAATCTTTGGAGGCTTGATTGCTGGCTTTGCGGCCTATCCCCGCAAGGAGGGCGAAACCATCGCCTGGGCCTGGTTGCTGCTGCTTTCACCGCTGTGGGTGATGCTGTTCGGCGTCTTCGGCGTTGCCCCTGTGATCACACGCACGTCTGAAGTGATGCCCCTTCTGCGCAATGGAGTCGGCTTCCTGGCGGGAGGCATCGCCGCCTATTTGATCGCCCAGGCCACGGTTGGTCGAAAGCTTCAGAACGACGCCGAAGGCTGAGGAACGTCGAGAAACGTGAATGCCGTCAGAGCCGGGTGGCGCATTCAATGCGCGACCCGGTGCAAAGGGCCGGAGGGGGAGTGACGAGCGCCTGGCGCTTGACGTCACGCAGACGCCGCAACTCCGCGAGGTTCACGTCATAGAAAGAACGCAGTCGGGCGTATTTCTTGACGGGCTGGCCGTAGTAGCTGCGACCGGCGAGGGTTGGAAACGACGCCCATTCCGGAGCCAGCATGGCGGCGAGAAGCGGGCTGAGAACGCCGGTGTCGGTCAGACCCAGGGCTTTGCGCCGCTGAATCAGAAACAACGCGCCCTGGTCCTGAGCCTCAGGGCCGAAACCGCGCACGCCGATGCTGCGCTGAACCAGATTCCAGGTGAAGGGCATGAACTGGTAAGCCCCCGCAGCTGCACTGGCGTAGCGGGAGCTGTAGATCACCCGGTTGGGATGCCGGTCGAGCGAAGGCATCAAGCCACCGCCGAACATCACGCGATAGCCCACATCCAAACCACCTTTCCAGGTGCCTTCCGCAAAACGGATCGTGTTGAGCATCGCCCGACGTTCGGGCGTAATCACGTAGGGAATGGCCCGGCTGGGCTGGAAGTCAGAGGTATGGATCAGCTGCGCCCGAGAGGCGGGGGGGAGCAGGCTCGCCTGGGCAGGAAGAAGGGAACTGAGGGCAGGCAAAACTCCGACGATCACGGCCGCATGAAGCGTCTGACGACCGATGAATGCAGAGATAGCCATAAAGAGCGTTCAAGGAGCATGCCCTCGAAAGAGGACGATGAGCAGATCAGAAGCGGATGAAATGCTCGAGCGGAAAAAATTTCCACACGAAATGACCTTCTCGAATTAAAGGCTCAAATCAATAGGTATATATGCCAGTCAAATAATCGGCCAGACCACTATCAGGCAGGAAAACCAGCTTAGAAAGGTGATGAAAAAGACCAAAAATTAAAAACGACTTGCAACCCAACCCACCAGTGCCAAAGCGGCTTCTTCAGCCCCTGATGCAGAAAGAGGGGCTTCGCTTGGCGCCAGCAACGGCTGGTCCAGCTGCCATGCGCCGGTGTCCAGCTCCTGACGGCTGAGGCAGCGGTGCTGGCCGTGGCGACGCAAACCATCCATCAGCGCCGAAGCTTCGGCAAATCCGCTGCGCTCCACGACGTGCATTCCAACCCCTTGGGCCATCGCCTCGCAGAAGCTGCTGAAACCCGGCTTGCCCAGAAAACGGGAGCAATGGCCGAGCACATCGACGGGGCGTAGCCCATCCGGCAGAAACGTGAGGTTGGGGAGCGCCGCCAACTCAGGCGCTTGCGAGGCATCTGCTGAAGCCGGAAGCAGGAAATGGTGGTTGGACCAGAGCTGAAACAGATCCCGCGAAAGGGACAAGCCCAGGCCTCCAAACCCCACCAACACCAGGGGAGCATCCAGGGCATCCAGGCGAGCCTCAAGATCCGCCGGAACGGGCCGCGGGCTGGCGCGAACCAAACCGAGCCTCTGTTCAGGCAACCCCCAATGCATGGCGAGGTCAAACGGGCAGCGCAGCAACAGATCACCGCAGCGGTAGGCCTCAGCGGCAGCATCGGCCCAGCGTTGGAAGGCTGAGCCCAAGGGGCGATAGATGTCATCCCACCCGAAATTGCTCATCCACACCAGAGGTGCATCGAGGCGCTGGGCCAGGGCGGCTGCGGCCGGGGGAATGTCCCCGATGATCAAGACCGGCTGCCCCTGCGACGCAAGCCAGAGAGCCTCAGCCTCGATCAGGGCCGGCAGCCGTTGATCCAGCTCATCCAGGGCCCTGAAGGTGGCGGCGCAATCCACACCGAGCGCGTCGGCCTGCACCATGCCCACATCCCATTGACAGGACCGCTGCTCAATCGCTGCATCCCCCAACAGCAGGTTGAGTACGGGGGAGGGCAGACCCGAGCTCATCACCAAGGTCCATTCAGGACGCAGGCGGCGCAGTTGCTGGAGCACCGCAGCATCGCGAGCCGCATGGCCGAAGCCATGGCTGCTGCTGCAGAAATAAATCAGCACGGCAACGGAGCATCGATCGGCAACTGCTCCTGATGGATCAACTCAGCTTCTGGGGTGTACCAGCGATGGGCGAGCTGCGTGAGGCGGGCCCCCTGGAATTCAGCCCAGGAGAGATGCAGCAGCGTTCGACCTTGCCCATCCACACCTGAACGGGGCACACAGGCGGCATTGATCAGCGCGGTTCCATGGCGATGACGCAACAGGGTCTGGCGGAAACCAGAGCCCCGCTTGAGGGCATGGTGCATGTGCCCAAAGATCACCAGATCGGCAGGTCGGTCTTTGGCCATGCGGTCCAGGGCAAGGGCCAGATCCTGATCCCCCCAGTCCACCGCCGGCGTCTTCCAGTCGCGTCCACAGGGACTGGCGGCCTCGGATCCCAAGCCTGAGGGACCGCAGTGGGCCATGACGATCAGGGGCTGATCAGCGGGTACATCAGCGGCGGCCTGCACAATCCGCTCGGCTGAAGCCTCAAGCGACACCGGGCCGTACACCGCCTCCACCGCTTTCGACAGGTGAAAACCTCCACCAGCACTGCATGGACGCGCACCCACAACCGTCAACGGGAGTTCCGGCCATTGAATTGAGCGCCAGGCGCAATGGAGATCGCCGAGCACAGCGCGTTGTTGCTCGAGGATGCCGCCACTGCGATCACGCCCGCGGTCGTGGTTCCCCAGGATCACGGCCACGGGGAAGGGAAGCCGCGTGATCCGGCGCGTCAGACGCAGATCCCCATCAGCAAGATCGCCAACGAAAAGAACAGCGTCGGGCTTGAGCTGCTTCAGCAGCTGCTCATCCGCGTCGCCCCAGGCGCCGTGCAGATCACCGGCAATGGCAAGTCGCAGGTGCTTCAGAGCGAATGCCTAGGCTGTGGCCATCCTGCCCCGAACCGGTCCTGATGAGCGCTGACACCGCCCTTGTTGCGGCGATCAACCGGCTTCGCCAGGACCGCAATGCCGTGATCCTGGCGCACTACTACCAGGAGCCGGAGATTCAGGACATCGCCGATTTCGTTGGTGACTCCCTGGAGCTGTCGCGCAAGGCCGCCAGCACCGATGCAGACGTGATCGTGTTCTGCGGCGTGCACTTCATGGCGGAGACCGCCAAGATTCTTAGTCCGGAAAAGACGGTGGTGCTACCGGATCTGGAGGCCGGATGCTCCCTGGCGGACGACTGCCCCGCCGATGAGTTCGCCCGCTTCCGGGCAGAGCACCCCGACCACTTCGTGGTGAGCTACATCAACTGCACGGCCGCAGTGAAGGCGCAAAGCGATCTGATCTGCACCAGCAGCAATGCCGTTGATCTGGTGAATCAGCTACCTGCCGACCAGCCCGTGCTGTTCGCCCCCGATCAGAACCTGGGGCGCTGGGTTAAGCAACAGAGCGGTCGGGAGCTGACCCTCTGGCCGGGACGCTGCATTGTTCATGAGACCTTCAGCGAAGAAGCCGTGCTGGCCCTCAAGCACGAACATCCCGGGGCTGAAGTGATCGCCCACCCCGAGTGCCAGCAGAATCTGCTGGACCTGGCGGATTTCATTGGATCCACCAGCAAACTGTTGAATTACGCCGAACAAAGCTCCTGCAACAGCTTCATCGTTCTGACGGAACCGGGGATCCTCCATCAGATGCAGCAGCGGGTTCCTGAAAAAACTCTGCTCGACGTTCCAGGGATCGATGGATGCAGCTGCAATGCCTGCCCCTACATGCGGCTCAACACCCTTGAAAAACTGAAGGCATGCCTGGAGACCCTCACGCCTGCGATCGAGATGGATGAATCGATGCGTCTGAAGGCCATGAAACCCATGCAGCGCATGCTCGAAATGAGCCGGTGACGCGCCAACAGATCAAAGAACGACGGGGTACGCGAATAAATTTTCGACAATCCAACCCCTGCGATTCATGGCCCCCGTCATCCAGCCCCAGGGCATCAGGGTTCTGACCTTGATGGCAGTGATTGCGGGGACGTGGTGCACCGCAGCGGCTGCACAACCGTGGAACCAACCGATTCCTGAACCCGCAACGGAGTCCACAGCACAAACAATCAAGTTGGCCGAGCAACTCAACACGGTGGGCGCCAGGTTTTTTGGCGCCCATTGGTGCCCCGCCTGCAAAGAACAGATGAAGCTCTTCGGCAAACAGGCCGGAGCCAACCTGAACTACGTGGAATGCGGTCTGCCCGACAAATACCCCGACCAGCTCAGGCAGTGCAGGGATGAAAACATTCGGTCCATCCCCACCTGGACACGGCCGGGATCAACGCGACTCCAGGGTGTTCAATCGATCAACACCCTGGAGCGCTGGAGTGGCCTGAGGCCTCAGCCACTGAATTGATTACTTCTTACGGCAATAGCCAACGCCAACATTCATCCAACCGGAGGGGCATGCTTCACCGTTGGTGGGCTTCATCTCGTAATAAATGGGAGACACACAAGTGGTGTCCAGGGTGTTGACGTAACCCAGGGGGCATTGGTTGTGGCCTTGGGCCTTGGGAATCTTTTTCTGAGCCAAAGCGGAACTGGGCACAGCCAGGGCTGAAACAAACAGAGCGGCAGCGAGCAGCTTCGTGGCAAGCGAGTCGAACGCGCTCGAGGTATGGACCTTTCAGACTGTCTGCAGCGATCGATGGCGGAGCTTGATCGAACGCACACCGGAGGGGTTGTATTGCCGTGCCGCGAAGGCCTGGGTCGACCCATGGCGTCCGGTACCCCGGGCCCTGATCACCCACGCCCATGCCGACCACGCCCGCCCCGGATGCGGGGAGTACTGGGCTGTGGCCTCCAGTGAAGGGGTGCTGCGCCAGAGGCTCGGCAAGGACATCACCCTTCACCCAGTGGCCTACGGCGAAGAACACTGGCTGGGGCAATGCAAGGTCTCGTTTCACAGTGCCGGACACGTGCTCGGTTCGGCGCAGATCCGTCTGGAATCAGAGGGTGAGGTGTGGGTGGTCAGTGGTGATTACAAACGTGATGACGACCCCAGCTGCGACTCCTTCGAACCAGTGCGCTGCGATGTGTTGATCACCGAAGCCACCTTCGGAATGCCGATCTATCGCTGGCAAAGCGGTGAGCAGGTGGCCAGGGAGATCCATGCCTGGTGGAGCCGTGATCGCAGCAGACCATCCCTGCTGTTCTGCTATGCCTTCGGCAAAGCCCAACGCTTGCTGGCTGAACTGAAGGCCATCGGCGTGGAGGAGGAGGTGCTGCTGCACGGCGCTGTTGAAACCGTGACCCGCCACTACCGCGAGGCAGGGGTTCCGATGACCCCCAGTCGTCCCGTCAGCGAACTGCCCCGAAAGAATCCGCTCGAAGGGCGGCTGATCCTGGCGCCACCGTCGGCCCATCGCTCCAGCTGGATGCGCCGCTTCAAGTCACCCCAAACCGCCTTTGCCTCCGGCTGGATGGCCGTGCGCGGAGCCCGTCGACGGCGGGGCTTCGAGCGGGGATTCGTGCTCAGCGATCATGCCGACTGGCCTGGACTGATCCAGACCGTTCGCGACAGCGGCGCCCGCAAGGTGTACGTCACCCATGGACAGAGTGACGTTCTGGCCCGTTACCTGCGGGAGGTGGAGGGTGTGGATGCGGAACCGCTGGACACCCTGTTTGAAGGGGAGTCGGACTAGAACTTGGCTATGCCGTCCGGCAGCTCGGGGAGGTTGAGGTTTGCTTCGCGACCTTCGATCGCGGCTGTGAGCGATTCGATCATCATGGCGTTGCCGCTGTCTTTGACGGCCTCAAGCGCCTTCTGAAGACGACGACGACGGTCGGATGGATCATCCGATGTGCCGGAGCCAGCCACGGGGGTGACGACGGCCGTGGCTGAGGCGGTAGCGCGCACGCTGCTGAGTTGTTGCGCGAGGTTGTCCCAGAGGAGTGCCATCCGGCTGATTCAGGAATCTGTGGCTCAGATCAACACAGGTCTCCGCCGGATTTCCAGCACTGCTCACAAAATGTCTTGTCAGGATGGCGGGGCTTTCCATCCATCCCGTTCCAGCGCGCATGCGTGCCTTACAGAACCTGTTCAATCAGTTGGATCAGGTCACGGGCACCAAGGCCAAGGTGCAAGCGCTGGTGGATCACTTTCAGGGGGTCGAACCAGGGGAGGCGGCCTGGGCGTTGACGCTGCTGCTGGGCAAACGCCGCAGGCGCCTGATCACCGGTCGCCGACTCCGCGACATCCTGCGGGACCGCGGTGGTCTTCCGGATTGGCTGATCGACGACTGCTACGGCCAGGTGGGCGACTCAGCTGAAACCATCAGCCTGCTCTGGCCCGCCGTGCAAGAGCGCGTCGAAGCAAGCGATCCGGATCTGCCGAGCGGAGATGGAGACATGCCCCTGAGCTGGTGGATGGACACCCTGCTGCCGGCCATCAGCACCAGAAGCGACGACGATCAGGCCAATGCCATGATCTGGCTCTGGCACCGAACCCCGCTCGACCAACACTTCATCGTCAACAAGTTGCTCACGGGGGGATTCCGTGTCGGCGTGTCGACAGGGCTGATCAGCCGGGCCATCGCCGAAGCGTTTGATCTCGAAGAAAGCCTTGTGGCGCAACGGCTGATGGGCGGCTTTGAGCCCTCCGCAGAGCGCTTCAGGCAACTCACCGCCTGCGCAACGGCGGATGAACACCGTTCCAGCGGTACCCCCTACCCCTTCTATCTCGCCAGTCCCCTGGAACCCGAACGACTGCTGGAGACATCGGCAAGCGATTGGCAACTGGAGTGGAAATGGGATGGAATCCGCGGTCAGCTGATTCATCGCGGCTCCGGTGTCTACCTCTGGAGCCGTGGAGAAGAGCTGGTCAACGAGAGCTTCCCTGAACTTGTGGAGGTGGCCAAGGCCTTGCCATCCGGCAGCGTTCTGGACGGCGAGTTGATCTGCTGGCAACAGGACGCCGCCGAACCGCTTGGCTTTGATCAGCTGCAACGACGGCTGGGCCGCAAAAGCGTTGGAGCAACGTTGAAACGGGATTGCCCGATGCGGTTCATCGCCTACGACCTGCTGGAACATCAAGGCGTCGACATCCGCCAGCAAGGATTACGGCAGCGCCAGCAGCAGCTGGCTGCGCTGCTGGGCAGCATCGAGCATCCCGAGTCGTGGCGGCTGAAGCAGAGCCCGTCCTGGTCGATCGACTCCTGGGAGGACCTGGAGACACAGCGCAACCAGGCCCGTCAGCACAACGCCGAAGGGCTGATGCTCAAACAGGCGGAATCGCCCTATCTGAGCGGCCGCAAACGCGGCAACTGGTGGAAATACAAGCTGGGGCCGATGACCCTCGATGCGGTGCTCCTCTATGCCCAGGCCGGCAGTGGGCGTCGCGCCAACCTCTTCACCGACTACACCTTCGGCCTCTGGACCAACGCTGAAGAGCCGCAGTTGGTGACCTTCGCCAAGGCCTATTCCGGCCTCAACGATGCCGAAATCCTCGAGCTGGACCGCTGGATCCGACGCAACACCCTGCAGCGCTTCGGGCCGGCACGGTCCCTGAAAACCGAGCTGGTGTTTGAAATCGGTTTTGAGGGCATCCACCCCTCAAAACGCCACAAATCCGGCATCGCCGTGCGTTTCCCGCGGATCCTGCGCTGGCGACGCGACAAACCCGCCGATGAAGCGGATTCACTCCAGACCGCGATGGCATTGATCGAGAACCGCTGATGGCAGCTTCAGAAAAGAAGGCAAAAGCGAAGGCGAGGCCAAAGCCAACAACCAACGACCCTCGCTTGGAGCCGATTCATGCCTGGTTCGCGCAAAGGAGCTGGACACCGCTGCCGTTTCAGCAGCAGACCTGGAGCGCCTATCTGGCGGGACGGAATGGCTTGATCCAAGTGCCCACAGGGTCTGGCAAAACCTTCGCCGCCGTGATGGGACCGATCGCGCGGATGTTGGCGGAGGAGGAGCCGTTGAAGGGAATACGACTGCTCTACATCACGCCCTTGCGGGCCCTCAGCCGCGACTTATCGCTGGCGATCCGCGAACCGATCGAGGCGATGGGCTGGCCGATTCGGGTGGGCATCCGCAATGGCGACAGCAGCAGCAGCGAACGCACCAAACAGCTCAAGGCACCACCACAGATTCTGGTGACAACTCCGGAGTCCCTCGCCCTGCTGCTGAGCAATGCCAAGGCCGAAGCGCTGTTTGGCCAACTCGAGACGGTGATCCTCGATGAATGGCACGAGTTGATGGGCAGCAAACGGGGCAGCCAGACGGAGCTGTGCCTGAGCTGGTTGCGCCAGCTGCGCCCCCAGCTCCAGACCTGGGCCATCAGTGCCACCATCGGCAACCTCGAGCAGGCAGCGCGCCATGCCCTGGGAACGGCAAGTGAGCCACAGCTGATCGGGGACGCTCCTGCCCGCAGCACGGAGATTCAGAGCATCCTTCCGGAGACGATCGATGGCTTCCCCTGGGCCGGACACCTCGGGTTGCGGATGTACGAGGAGCTGGTGGCACGCCTCAATCCCGGCATCAGCACCTTGCTTTTCACCAACACCCGCAATCAGTCGGAGCGGTGGCACCAGTGCCTGCGCTTCGCCTGCCCGGAAATGGAGGAGGGGTTGGCCCTCCACCACAGCGCCATTGATCGCAGCGAGCGGGAAGCGATCGAAGCCTCCGTGAAGGCCGGCGGCATTCGTTGGGTGGTCTGCACCAGCTCCCTGGACCTCGGGGTGGACTTCCAACCCGTGGAACAGGTGGTGCAGATCGGCAGTCCGAAGAATCTGGCGCGACTGCTGCAGCGGGCGGGGCGGTCAGCGCACTTGCCCGGCGGAACATCCCAGGTGCTGTTCATGCCCACCAATGCGCTCGAGCTACTCGAACTCAGTGCTGTGCGTCGGGGACTGGCGGAGGGGCTGGTGGAACAACGCAAGCCGCCGAAAGCCCCTCTGGATGTGCTGCTGCAGCACCTCACGGGGTTGGCCTGCGGCCCTGGCTTCCATCCGGAGCAGACCTTGCAGGCCGTGCGCAGCTGTGCGGCCTATGCCGAGCTGAGCCAGGAGGATTGGGACTGGTGCATGCTGTTTCTGGAGCAGGGCGGAGAGTGCCTCGGTGCCTACCCCCGCTACCGCAAGCTCGAGTGGGAGGAGACAAGCCAGCGCTACCGGGTTCGCGAGAAGGCCATCGCCCGGCTGCACCGTCTCAACGTTGGAACGATTACAGCCGCACCGGCGATCACCGTGCGCTTTGTTCGTGGTGCCGTGCTCGGACATGTGGAAGAGACCTTCATCAGCCAGCTGAAGCCGAAGGATGTGTTCTTCTTCTCCGGCCGCCAGCTGGAATTCGTGCGGCTGCGCGACATGACCGCCTACGTGAAGGTGAGCACCAAGAAAACGCGCACGGTGCCTGCCTGGGCTGGGGGGCAGATGGCTCTCTCCGATCTGCTGACTCATCACCTGCGTCTTGAGGTGGACCGCGCCAGCCGTGGTGATCTCGACAACGCTGAACTTCAGGCTCTGAAGCCCCTGTTTGATCGACAACAGGACATCTCGGTGTTGCCGACGGTGGGACAGCTGCTGATTGAGACCTGTCGCACCCGGGAAGGCACACATCTGTATGCCTTCCCCTTTGAAGGGCGGTTCGTGCATGAGGGAATCGGCTTCCTATGGGCGTCGCGGCTCACCCGTCTGGAGCGGGGCACGATCACGGTGTCGGTGAACGACTACGGCTTTGAGCTGTTGGCGCCGAAGAGCTACCCGATGGCGGAGTTGCTGGAAGACCACATCGATCTGCTGCTCGATCGCCAAAAGCTGGAGCGGGATCTGAAGAACGCACTGAATCTTTCCGAGCTGCAACGGCGACGCTTCCGCGCCATCGCCCAGATCGCAGGCCTGATGAACCGGGGATTCCCTGGATCGAGCAAAAGCACCGGTCAGCTTCAGATCAGTGCATCGCTGCTGTTCGATGTGTTCAGCCGCCATGAGCCGAACAACCGCTTGCTGCTGCAGGCGCAGCAGGAGGTGCTCGATGACCAGTTGGAGATCTCACGCCTGGAGGCGGCCTTGGAGCGCGCTGCAAACCAGGAATGGCTGCACGTTGAAACTCCGCGGCCCAGCCCATTGGCCTTTCCACTGTTGGTGGAACGGCTGAACAACAGGATGAGCAATGAATCCGTTTTGGAGCGGGTTCAACGGATGAAGGACGAGGCGATCAGGCGCGAGGGGTAGCGATCACTCCAAGCACCGCCAAGGGCAGATGTCGCTGAGGCCATACAAAACCCAGGCGCTGAGCGTTCTGGCCTCAACCCGGATCAGGTCTGTTCACGAGATTGCTTCACTGCGAGGCCGGCTTCAACTGCTGTTCCAGCCGCGAGAGCAACGAGCCCAAGCAAGCCAATCCATGGGTTTTGGATTTCTTCGGCAGCCTCAGCCCCCTGTCCCAGCACTCCACCCAGGACAAACCAGGTCGTCGCCAAAGCAGACGTGATCCAGTACGCCTTCCAGCGGCGCTGGTAGAGGTAGCCGGCACCCAAGCCCGGAACCACGTTCAACATGACGGCAACCCAGCCTGCCGATGCGGCAAGGATCTCTCTTTTGGTGGGCGCCATAACAACAGGTGTTTCATTGCATTTTTGTCGTTATTGAGAGCCATCGCGCGTGGCGAGCACTCATCCATAGGGCCCAAATCGCGTCGCACAGGCAGCACCACACCGGGCACCCAACGCGATGGCCTCCGCCAGGGGCCAGCGCGCCGCCAGACCCATGACCACCCCTGCCGCAAAGCTGTCGCCGCAGCCATAGCTCTCAACCAAGGGCCCCGGAAGGGGTGATGGGTCGTAACGACCGCCTGGATGACTAACACCGCCTGCGGCACCTTCCGTGCGAATCACTGTGTGGGGAGCTGGATTCAACTGCCCCGACTCCACCCGTTCACCCGGATCAAGGCCACTGCCAATCAAGGCATCGAGGGGCACCCCGGCCTGCTGAAGCACGGGCAAACGAACGCGCGGGGTCGCCGCCAAAACTGCAGCAGAACGGCAGGCTTTCAACAGAGGAGCATCAGCGGCCGTGACGAACAGGCCGTCGCATTGGCCAAGGGCGTTCCAGGGAAGGTCGTCAGCCAGTGATGGGGTGAGCCGCTCGCCGATCACCGTGATCGCCCGATCCCCCTCACCATCAACCATGCTCACGCCACGACGGGTTGGCACCTCCCTCCAGGCGACATGAACCTCAAGGCCCAGATCCTCGAGTCGCTTGACGCAGGCTTCACCGACCGAATCGCGACCTAAAGCCGTAAAGAACTGGACGGGTTGCTGCTGCAACCGTGCCATCTGCACCGCAACGACGGCTCCACCACCAGCAGGTTCCTGCAGAGTCTGCAAGGCGTGACCAATGGCCCCGGGGCGGGGCAACTGATCCACCGCCAGAAATTCCACCCATTCCACATGACCCACAACGGCCAAGCGCAGGGGCGGCAAGGCTGAGCCAGAAGACAAGGGCCGTTGAAGCTGCTTGGCACCATCCTCTCTGCAGGAACGGCTCAACAACAGAATGGACGAGGATAGAGAACGAGGCACTCAGATCCGATATTTATCGTTTGCATGAGTTTTTCTCTTGCTGTATTTGATGAGTTAAACCCCTGTATTCACAGCATCTTGCACACTGCTGAGGCTCACATCTTCCAGTCGATTGATTATTTAGACCGATTGCAGTTCTTCTAATGCCCGAATGATATGGAGCTCAGTCAAGCCACAAAAAAGCCCCGCCTGAGCAGCGGGGCCATTCAAACCACATTCTTGGAAGGATTCTTCAATTAACGCGGTGAACCGTTGTAGACAACATCAATAATCGAAGCTCCGTCTCGAGAGACAAGAATTTCAGTTTCAACAGTGGGTTGACCACCAGCCTCTTGCCAGCCTGGAGAGCCACCATCAAACACGAACAGGTAGCCATCGCCTGCATTCTTCAAGCAGTTGCCACCTCCCTTACCGGTGGCGTACATGCATTTCGAAGCTCTTTAGTTGTTGAGTCCACCGTTGATGGACTCAGCTTGCATCCTGGCGGTGTTCAGCGCACGGACGTTTTATTTCAAACCTTTTGGGCAAAAGCGGGGGACACCAGCAGTGCACTCACCAGGAATCCCGTCGACAGACTGACGACTCTTTTCAAGATGAATCAATTGGAGGGGCTTCCACTGCCTAGCAACGTGTCACCCGATGAACAGCCACCCAAGAAAGGTTTGTTCGTTTCGGACCAACAGGCGCGCCTTAAGCTCCAGCAGCACACGCGACCAGCAACGTTGGCCAAGCTCGGGGAGATCAGGCTCAAACAGATTCCGCAACTGAACACGGCCAACAGCTCACCCTTGATTCGGAAACACAAAGAGGTTCTGAATCTGATGATGAGAATGCTTTCCCTCGATACCTACGGGCTCACCTGGGCCCAGTTCATCAAGGGGTTTGGTTGCGGTGCTTTGGCCGTTTGGCTGCTCATGCGCTGAGCTCAGCCATGACGCACGGGCCTTCCACCCCGTCGCAGCGACTCCAACATTCCCTTTTCCAAGGCCGTCAGTTTTGGTGCCGGCTCGTTCAATGCAGCTTCCGCCCGTGTCTTGGCTGCGGCAATGAAGCGATCCGTTTTATCTCCAGAATCAAAAGCCACGGTTCCTCAGCAAGAACCACCAAAGGTATGGATCAGCACCTGTTGAGGCTCAGGACTTAATAAAGATGCCTGAACTCAACAGATGTGGGGGTGAGCTCCCCGCAGCCATTCCCTCGATCGCAGAATCGTTGCTATCGGTTGGAGGTTGCGGCACCCCGATGAGCCGTTACCCCGTCTTCTATTGCGCTCCAGAGGCCGTTGATGATGGCTTCAAGCCTGTCGAAGCGGCGGATGCCTACGAGGCTGAGCAAATCGTGCAGCGCGAGCACCCCGGCGCAGTCACGGCATCTCTGAGCGAACGGGTGACCAACGAAAAGGAAATCCTCCGGTTGTTCTTGGCCTGGCTCGAAAAAGTCTGAACACCTGGAGCCACCGAAGGGGTGCATGGAACGCAATCCGTTGTCGGTCACGCCCCCCAGCTGGCTGGACATCGACCCCGACAGCTACAAGCGGCTGCTGAACCGCATGGCGGTGACGATCACCAAGCGCGCCAGAAAGCGAGGGGCGAGGTATCAGGTGAGGGAGGCCATCGATGCCATCCATGCAGCCTTTCAGCGTTATGACGGCACCGATCCCTACGACGGACTGCCTTTGGACAATCGCCTTCATGATGGAAACCGCAGTCCGACCGTCTCCCCGGTGAGCAGCAGCACCACCGCGACCTTTGAGATTCTCAGCCTGGAGACCAAGGAAGCCAAAGGGGAGAGGAACGGCGAGGAGTTCATCGCCCACTGCCGTGCCGTCGTCGCCCATGCCAAAGCGTCATCACCGGCCCAGCGATGAGCAGCGCCAAGAAGCTGTTCCTGGTGGTGCTGGGGGGCCGTTGCAAGGGCTGCCATGTGGAGCAGCACGATGTTCGCTGGGTCGTGGGCGAGACCATCGACGCAACGCTGCCGGCGCTGCGGCAGGAATGGATCGGCCTCCGTCGTGGCTTGCACATCGACAGCTACCGCTGCATCGACCATGTCGATGGCTATCGCGTTGAGGTTGTTGAGCGAGCGCAGGATCCATCCAGTGTTGACGGTCCGCAGCTGTGGTTCGTCAACCTTGGCGCCTATGACCCCACCTCGATGGCAGAACAGCATGCCTTCGGGGTGATCGTGGCCCGCTCTTCAGCCTCCGCCAAGGCGCGGGCACGGCAGCGTTGGCTGAACGGACAGGAGCAGGTGCACAAGGACGATCTTCACCCTGTCGAAATGGACAGCGCGCTCGATAATCTGCTGCCGATTCACGGCAATGGCCAGTGGCACTTGAAACTGATCGCGGATGGCCAAGTTGACGACGGCCCAGGCCATCCTGATTGGTACGGCTACTGGAAGATCTGACCACAGAACCAACACAGCTCAGCTACAACAAACCACCACGTTGAGGATGTGTCGTGCTGATCCTGATCCTCCTCGTGCTGACGGGCTCCTACGCCGGACTGTGGGCCCTGCGTTTCGTGCTCGAACAACGCACAGACGCCGAATAGGGAATCACGACCTCAAGACGCATCCAGTCACATCTGGCCGAGGTGCTGTCACGTTCAGCAGGCAGAGCCGGAATACGTTCTCATCAGTCCATCGACGCCCCATGTCGCTTGTTCAACGTCTTGGCATCGCTGCGTTCGTGGTGGTCATCACCGGTGTCGGCCTGAGTCCTGCGGTGGAAGCCCATAGCGCTCATCACCACCATCACCACCACTCCCGCAAACACAAAAAAAAGAAGGCCTACAACAGGGGCTACAAGCATGGCTACAGAAAGGCCATCGAAAACAGCTACCGCCCCCACCATCGAAGGCACTACCGCAGCTATTCCCCGCTGTACGGCCCCATGGTTTCACCAATGCCCCGGCGCGTCATCGTCACCCCAACGCCTTGGATGGTTCCGGTTCACCCGCATCACCACGGCACCCGCGTCAACGTTGGGCACGGGTTCCATCTCTAGACACCGCGTCATCCACCATGTCTGATCGAATCAGCAAAGACGCCAGCGAGGCCTGGCGCGACCATGTGCTGAAGCAGGTGGTGGATTACCTGGAAAGAAATCGCGATGAAATCATCGATGGCTTCGAAGCGAAGAACGCTCACAACTTGAAGCGTGAAGACATCGAACATTCCGATCTTCTCGATTTCGATGTTTCAGTGACGCTGCATCGCGATCAATCCTCATCCTTTGGCCTTGGATTTGGTTTTTTCAAGGCCAACATGATTCGCTGAATCAACCTGCAGGCTTCCAGATCACCTCGGGATCCTGGCGTTGCAGGGTTTGTTCAGCCAGCTTGAGGTAATAGAAATAGCTTTGTCTGTCTTCCGACTCAGCAGCTTTGTTCATCAAGTGCAGATAGCTGAGACGCTGATCACTGTTCATGCATGGACTAGAAGAGAGTCAAACGATCACCTCAGCCAGTCTTGAATTTCGGTATCAGAGCGAACAACCGAAACAATCCTGGGTATCGCTGAAGCACTTTTTTATCTTTTCTTTTGAAAGTTTAGCCATAAAACCCGTCCTCGCGATGCAATCAACAGGGCTGGAAATTCGTCGTGACAGGCGGACCACCTCCAGGAGGAACAACACAGCTTGGATCGGATGAGCCTGTGTTCTGCTCAGGCAGCGCAGGAGATCGGCCAGGCCCTCCCGGCGATGCCGGGCCCAAGTCAATCTTGCCGGGCCGGATCAGTTGGGACGTGACGTTGAACGCCAACCCGCCAAGCAAGCCAAGCCCCATCGAGGCCGAAAAAGCAACAAGAATTAGACGCTGACGGTTGTTCATCTCACTGCTCGATCCCGATGAAGGTTGATTGGCCGCGAGCTCTGGCCTCAATCTCAGTGAATAACGGAGATTTGACAGATCAAAACAGACCGCCGGATGATCCGCTTGCTGCAACCGGAACGATCGAAACACAGTCTCTGCTGACGCTGCTCACACCCTTCCTCGTGTTCGGGGCCTTGTTTGTGGTGCTCCTGCTGGTCTGGGACCGATGACAGCCCCAGTTGCGGGACTGTTCTGGACGCCATACGCCGATTGGATCTACACCGTGGTCAGCCTGAGTGGCTTGATGCTGATCACCTGGCTGGTGCTGGGCCGCAGCAGCGGCAGCTGAACCACTTGGACGCACGTCAAGGGCGTCAGGCAGCAAGCATCTCCATCTCGGGCTCAAGCAGCACATCGCGGGCAGTGTTGAACCGTGTCATCACCTCAGGGTCGCCCCCTTTATCGGGATGGTGTTGAACAGCCAGAAGCTTGTGTGCCCGCTTCACCTGGGCAACAGTTAACCGCCCAGTGAGCGGCAAGCCGAGGCACTGCCTGGCCTGAATCGCCTCGAGGCCGGGGTCGCGCCCCATTGGGCATTGATCACGGCGATGGTTTGACGTTCCCGGCTTGCGCTTCTTGCTGGATTTGCGTTTGGCCGACCTGGCCTGACCCCCAAACCCTTTCGATTCCTGCACAAGCTGATCACCGAAGCAGGCCACAATGCCTGATCGCCTGGTTCAGTCTCCGAGCTGCGACCACCAGCGCTCGATGCGATCGGTGGAGCCATACCAGCTTTGGCCGAACAATCCGCCGTGGGCCGTATCAGCCAGCTCAATCGAACGGGCATCCCGCAGCAGGGCTGATGGAAGGGGAACCAGACCGTCCCCCTGCAGATCCGGGTCGCCCATGATCTGGCGATAGCTGCGGGCAGCGCTGCGGCGCGAAAAATTGGATGCATTCGCTCCCAGCGGATCAAGCCGACCCGCAACCGCGACGTAGTCCACCCGATCGGCTTCAGGGCAACCCGGGAACTCACGATCCACGCGAGCCCGCAGCGGTGTGGCACGCAGGGCCTGATGGGGACTGCCGAGCGTGATCAGGCGATTGCACCGGGCTGCACCGTTGAAACGACGTCCCAAAAAGGTCTGATCAGCCAGATAGGGCCGCAACATCACCCCGCCGGAGCTGTGACCAATCAACGTGACGCGCCCTGTAGGCGACTGGCTTTGAAGCTCACGCACAGCGGCATCAACGCGATCAAGCAGGCGACGCCAACCGAAGCCCCAGCTGGTGGCCAGCCAATCCAATTTGGACGCAGGCACGATGCGCACCGCAGCGCCGGTGGCCTGATCAATCCAATCAGCGAGGGGGCGATAGGCCTCCTGCGTGATCAAAAAACCACCGAAGATGACGACGGGCTGGGTGAGTCGAGACGTGCTGCTCACCGGATGAACGCACATTGCGGAGCCTTGATCAAGTCGTAGCCACGCCGAATGCGACTTCCACCAGGTTCAGAACCGTGCTCAGCTGCTGATCCTCAGACGAAGCCTCAAGAACCACCTGCTGACCGATCAACACGATCCTGAAGCGCCAGGGGAGAGGACCCGGAAGGGTGAAGCTCATGGAGATCCTGGTTCTCGCCTCACGCTGCCGCAATTCAGAACAACGTCCATCCCTGCAAGGCAAAGGAAAGTCGAGGAATCAGTAGAGAGGTTTCTCGGCCACAACGGCAAAGAAAGGATCTCCCTTGCCGCCGAACAAGCCCATCACACCCTCGGCGCGGGTGTCTTCGGCAACGATCTCCGGCTGGGGCCAGCCCTGGGCCATCAACACCTCAGCGACGTAGCGCAGGTGATCACCGTCATCACCGTCGGTCCAGACCTGGGGAGCCTTGGTGAAGAACATTCGATTGGAAAACGCCACGATCACCTGGCCCCGGGGGCGGGTGATCCGCCACAGCTCAGCGGCGATCGGCTCGGGCTGTTGCAGGTACTGCCAACCGGCCACGATCAAGGTGGCATCGATCGATGCATCCTCAACCGGAAGGGTTTGGTCGCGGTTGAGGTTCTGAACCCAGTGCCGATCCAATCGAGGGTTGGCACTCAGCTCCTCAGCATTGAGGCCATGGCCGATGACGTTGTCGTAACTGACGTCGTCAGGCAGGTGGCTCACCCAACTGCTCATCAGATCCAGCACCTGGGCACAGGGAGGAATGCGCTCGCGGTAGAGGGCGGTCAGCCGAGCACGAAAACCCGCATCCAGATGGTGAACGAAACGCGGCTCGCTGTAGAAGATCGCGTCGTCGGTGGCATCCAACTTGAAGCGTTGGGAGTCCTTCAGAACAGGAACAACCGTCATCAATCAACCCAGCTGCAGGTACCAGCGCAGAGCTGCACCAAGCTGACCCGCGATTCCCAAGCCCGTGGCCTTTTCAAGCACCACAGCAGCCAAGAAACCGAGCATGGCCACCCGGCCATTGAGCCGCTCCACATCGGTCAGGGCAGACCGGTTCCAGGGGCGTGCTGTGGTGAGCGACTCGCCGAAGCGTTCCGGTTCCTCGTAACGAAAAGCAGGCCGACTCATCGCAATGCACAGATCCAGCGGACCTTAACCACGGTTCCATCGCGACCGGGGTAGACGGTCCAGGCACCATCGGCCTGGCGTTGCTCCAGCTGACCTGTGGCACAGTTAGCACGCATCGGCAGAACCCGTTGGGTCCACCGGTCCTGGCCAGCACGCTGAATCAGCAGGCCTGCTTCCACCTCAACGGAACCGTCCACGCTCTGGGGGGCCCGGATGTATTCAGCCGCCTTGATCGCGGGGGTGTCGAGGGCTTCCATGAAGATCCAGCCGTCGCCCGGCAGCAGATCGCCGCGACGGGATTGCCAAACCGCCGGCTCCTGCATCGGCTGCCATTCCGCCTGAACAGGCCCTGCGATCAGGGACAGGAATGACGCGAGAGCAACGTTGAAGGCCAGAGCAGGGGAGGCCATAGGCAGCGGGATGCGGGCAGAGAGGTGAGACGGACTGTCGGTCGCTTCAAACAGCTTTACGAAGCGTTGAAACGCAAACATGAATGAATGGTTATGGAATTTCTCAGGGCAGGAGTGCCAGCTTGAAACCACTGCTTCATCAGTCCATGGCCAGCATTGCTCAGGGACGGGCTGCCTACACCGTCCGACACAAGACATCCAACGGAGAAAAGCTGGAATCCTGCTTCTACGCCACCGATGCCTTTGAGGCCCGTCTGCTGGCCATGGAGTTCAACGCTTATATCCGACAGCACCCGAACTGCATCGATTCGATCCTCAGGACGGAGGCTTGAGCGGCGCCCGGCGACGCTCCACCTGAACGAAGACCAGCCAGGCCAAGCTGGCGAGCCCCCCTCCGATCCAATCACTGCGCAGCAGTTCCACCAGGGCAACGGTGCTGGCCCCGATGCGCAGTCCCCGTAGAAGCAGGTCCGTTATGGGAGGTGTCCGGCGCTTGTCGCGCTGCATGGGCCGACTCCGAAAAGATGGGGGTGTTGCAGAGCCCCATGATCTCAGCCTTGCCTGGTTCTCCTGCCGCAGCTCTTCTGGCGAGGGAAGACCAGAGCCGCCGTAAGGGCAGCGGCATTCAGATCGAGCAGCTGCCGGGCTGCTGGATGTTGCAGCAGACCTGGACGCGCAGCGGGGATCCACCGGCGCCCGGCACCGCAACGCTGCTGCGTTGGCTGCAGGCCAGCCTGACCTTGAGCCACGGCGACCAGGGCCTGAGCATCGTGAATCAGGTCTGCCTGGCCGGTTTCCGGTTGCGGTTCAGCGGCCAGGCCCAGCTGAAGGGTTCCAGACCACTGCTGATGTTCAGCTTCACGTCGTTGGAGCTGAGCTGGTCCGATCAGGTGCTGCTGCAGCGAAGCCTGCCGTCACCGGAACCCCAACGCTTGCCCTTCTTTGCCCTGATTGAACTGAACGAGCAGCAGGGAACACTCACAGCGCGGGGGCGGAGCGGTGGACTGGCCCAGTGGTCCCGCAAGACACCGGAGGCGTCATGAAGCCCGCCGTCGCCCTGGCCATGCTCGAGCGGGAAGGCCGATGGCTGCTCCAACTGCGCGACGACATCGACTCGATCATTTATCCGGGCCACTGGGGGTTGTTTGGCGGCCATCTCGATCCGGGAGAAACAGCCAGCGAAGCCGTGTACCGCGAATTGCAGGAGGAGATCGCTTGGTCACCCAGCGTGCCGCTCGAACCATGGTTCAGCGATGACAGCGGCAACCGGGTGGCCCACGTGTTCCGCGGAACGCTCAGCGTGCCCGTGAGCCAACTGCAGTTGAAGGAGGGCCAGGAGATGAAGTTGGTGCCCCTCAGTGATCTGGTGCGTGACGCCATCTGGAGTGAGCGGCAGCAGGAGCTCCGGCCCGTCGCTCCGCGCCTGTCGATCGTGATCGATCGGTTGCTGCAGGAGGGCCATGACCACTGAAACCTGGCTCGATCTCCGCAATGTGGAGGCATGGCTGGGCGATCGCCCGGTGCTGCACGAACTCAACCTGCAACTGAAACTGCGGCAGTCCACAACGGTGTTGGGGCCCAATGGCGCAGGCAAAAGCAGCCTGGTGAAACTGATCGACCGCAGCCTGTATCCCATCGTTCGCCCCGACGCTCATCTGCGGTTGTTTGGCAGCGAGACGGTGAACCTCTGGGCGCTGCGCAGCCGCCTTGGGGTGGTGTCGAGCGACATGGAACAGCGGCTTCATCCCAAAACAGCTGTTGATGAGGCGGTGGTGAGCAATTTTTTTGGGGCCACCCGACTGGGCCGGGATCAGAAGCCCAGCGCGCGGCAATGGGAGCAGGCGCGGGATCTGCTCGATCAACTGCACCTCCACAGCATCCGCGAACGCTGCTGCGGAGAGCTGTCGGACGGACAGCGGCGCCGCCTGTTGATCGCTCGCGCCCTGGTTCACCAACCGGAGGTGCTGGTGCTGGATGAGCCGAGCCGTGCCCTCGACCTCCAGGCCTGCCATCAGTTGCTGGGGATCCTGCGGCGCTTGATCCAAGCGGGAACCACCGTGGTGCAGGTCACCCATCGGGTGGACACGATCGTTCCGGAGATGGAACGGGTGCTGTTTCTGGCAGAGGGACGTCTTGTTGGGGATGGAAGCCCACGGGAGATGCTGCGGCCCGCCGAACTGAGTGAACTGTTCAACACCCCACTCAACGTGGTGGAAGCCCATGGCTTTCGCCAGGTTCTTCCGGGGTAGATCGGTAGGCAGCACCCTGCTCTGCTAGGGATGAGGGCAAGACCACGCAATCGCCATGGCAACGGCAGAACAGAAAAAGACCATCACCAAGAAGCGCCTGCAGGAGCTGCGCAACCAGTGCCGTGACCACTACAACGTGGTGGCCGATGGTGTTCTGCCCGATGGTGCTGATGTGCGCGTCACCATGGGCAAGCTCCAGGAGCTGATCGAACTGCTGGATGGCAAAGCCAAGTGGGATGACAGCGAAGCCTCCTGAGCCGTTCCAGAACATGCGGGACGATCTTGATTACCGCGAGCCGTGGGACCAAGACGGTTCCAAGCAAACGGCATCTGATCAGGGTCGTTCCGCCAGGGACTTTCACTTTCGAGAAGCCGGCGTTCAGCGCTTCAACGACACCTACGACTGGGACGACGACGAGCGCTGATCCACTGATCCACGCATCAACTGGTCAGAGACGCCGCAGCACCCCCTGCCCAGGTGCAAGAAGGAAGGCGAGCACGAATTGCGCGGTTTGCGCCAGCACGATGCAACCAGCGGTTGAGCTGTCGGTCCAGTAGCTGATGAACACCCCCAGCACACTGGAGAGCACGCTGCTGGTGACGGCCAGCAGCGTCATCCGGTCGAACCGATCGGTGAGCAGATAGGCCGTGGCACCAGGGGTGACGAGCATCGACACCACCAGGATGATTCCCACGGTCTGCAGACCGGCAACGGCGGCCAGGGAGAGGAGTCCCAACAGCATGTAGTGCAGGAGTCCGGTGTTGATCCCGATCGATCGGGCGTGGGTGGGATCGAAGCAGAAGAGCATCAGGTCCCGCCGGAACAGCAGCAGCAGCACCAGCACCAGCACCGAAATCACCAGGGTCTGCTGCACATCCCCCGCTGAGATCCCCAGCACATTGCCGAAGAGGATGTGGGTGAGATCGATGTTGCTGCGCGTCTTAGAGACGAGCACGAGCCCCAGAGCGAAGAAACCGGTGAAGACAAGCCCGATGACGGTGTCTTCCTTCACCCTCGACTTCTGCTTCACAAAGCCGATGGCGGCAACGGAGCCCACACCGAAGACGAACGCCCCCAGGGAGAAGGGAAGGCCCAGGGCATAGGCAACCACCACACCAGGGAGGACCGCATGGGAGACGGCATCACCCATCAACGCCCATCCCTTCAGGGTCATGAAGCAGGACAACAGCCCGCAAACACCCCCAACCAGGGCACTGATCATCAACGCCTTCACCATGAAGGCGTGACTGAGGGGTTCCAGCAAAAGCTCCATCGGATCAGTATGGGCGCGCTGCAGTCGGTTCGATGCCCCGCGCCTCCACCCAGAACGCTCGTCCCGCACTGCGCCGGCTGCCCACCCGTCCCAGCCGGATGGTTCAGACCGTGGTCAGCCGTCTGCTTCCGCTGCTCTTCCGCAGTCAGGGCCTTGAGCTGAGCCACCGTGATGCCGCAGAAGCCCTGGCCGAGGCCTTTGCAGCCCAGCAGACGGGGGGCTGCAATCTGCTGATCGCCTTTCGGCACCCCAGCACCCGTGATCCAGTGGTGATGGCGGATCTGTTCTGGAACGGCATTCCCCAGGCCGCACGGCGACTCAAGCTGCAGCTGCCACGACCCATCCAGCTGCGCTTTCTCTACGACCGCGGAATTCCGATCTGGGCTGGCCCGGTGATCGGCTGGCTGTTGCAACGCAGTGGCGGCATCGCCATCCACCGCGGCCGCTTGGATCGCCCAGCGCTGGCCCAGGCCCGCGGGGCTCTGGCCCAGGGGCGCTACCCGCTGGTGGTGGCACCGGAAGGAGCCACCAACAACCTCTCCGGCGAGATGGCGCCCTTGGAGCCGGGAGTGGCCCAGCTGGCGTTCTGGGCCGCTGAGGATCTGGAGAAAGCCAACGACTAGCGGCCACTGGTGGTGTTGCCCATCGGCATTCACTACAGCTGGAGGCACCCCAACTGGATCGCCCTCGAAGCGCGGTTGGCGTCCCTCGAACGCCATCTCGGCATGCCCTCCCAAGACACCGGCCAGGACAATCCCGAGACCAGAAGTCGTGACCGGCTGATCCTGATCGGTATGAATCTGCTCAAAGCTCTCGAGCAGCTCGAACGGCTGAAGCCCAATCCAGCTCAGACCTTCAGCGAACGGATTGATGCCTACCGCCGGCATGGCCTGGCCAAAGCCGAGACCCATTTCGGCCTGCGTGCTGTTGGCAATCTTCAGGAGCGCTGCCGCCGGATCGAGCAGGCCGCCTGGGATCGGATCTACCGGGAGGGTGTTGATCAGCTTCCGCCACTGGAGAGGAGCCTGGCGGACTGGGAGGCACGGGAAGCTGACCTCCAACTCACCCGCATGCGACTGGTGGAGCATTTCACCAGCGTGAGTGGTCATTACATCAGTGATCGACCCGACTTTGACCGCTTTGCCGAGATGTTGCTGCTGGTGGAGGAAGCGATCGGCTGGATCGAAGACAAGCCCTGGAAGGGTCAGCCCAGCCTCGGCCCACAACGGGTGGAGGTGCAACTCGGACGAGCCTTGCCCGTGCGGCCTCGCCTGAATCAGTACCGCAGCAACCGTCGCGAGGCGATGCAGGTGTTCATGCAAGACCTGGAGCAGGCTCTCGTTGCCCTGATGCCCGACGCCTCTCGGGCCATGACGACGGACGCGGTAGAGCTCTGATTTAGAACGCCTCCTCCGGGGAGCTGTTGCCCGTCAGCAGATCGGGCGGCACGCCACCGAAAGTCATGGCGAGGTTCTCGGGGGTGAACACCTCTGAGGTTTCCCCGTAGGCCAGCACGGTCTTGTTGATCAGAACCACCAGATCGCAAAAATCACGAACGTGGCCCAGGTCGTGGGTGGAGATCAGGATCGTGCGGCCCTCGTCGCGGAACTGAAGAAACAGCTGAGCCATCAGCTGCTCCGTGCGCACATCAACCCCATTGAAGGGCTCATCCAGCAGCAGCACATCAGCGCGCTGGGCGATGGCTCGAGCCAGAAACGTGCGCTTGCGCTGACCACCGGAGAGGGTGCCAAGGGGACGATCGGCCAGCTCCAGCAGATCAACCCGCGTCAAGGCGTCCCGCACAGCCACACGGTCGGAGCTACGGGGAATCCGCAACGCATTCATCGCGCCGTAGCGGCCCATCATCACCACATCCCACACCGAAACGGGGAACTGGGCATCCACCCCTTCGCTCTGCGGCACATAGGCCACCGCTTGATGCCGCTGGGCTTCGGCAACGCTGCTGCCGTTGATGCGGATTCTGCCGCGTGAAGGGCGTACAAACCCAGTGAGAGCCTTGAAGAACGTCGATTTACCGGCACCGTTCATGCCCACCAAACCGCAGATGCAACCGGCTGGCAGGTGCAGGCTGGCGTCGTACAGGGCAACGGTGCCGTTGTAGTCCACACAGAGCTGGTCGGCCTGAATGCGCATCAGCGGTTGCTCTCGGACAGGTCCAGGCCCTTGCGGATCAGACCCACATTGTGCCGCTGCAATTCCAACAGGGTGGGGGCAGGCCCGTCCGGAGGCGAGAGGGAATCCACGTAAAAGGTTCCACCGAATTGCGCCCCTGCCGCCGCTGCCACCTCCCGTTGGGCTTTATCGCTCACGGTGCTTTCACAAAAAATGGCTGGCACCTCGCGCTCTCGCACAGTGTCGATCAACCGTGCCATGCGTTTGGGTGTGATCTCGCTTTCGGCATTCACCGGCCAGAGATAGGCCTCCTCAAGTCCGTAATCCGCTGCCAGATAGGTGAAGGCTCCCTCGCAACTCACCAGCAGCCGTTGCTGGGCCGGTAGCGCGGCAATCGACTTGCGCAGCTCCTGATCGAGGGCCTGGAGCTTGGCTTTGTAGGCCGACGCGTTAGCGGCAAAGTCCTCGGCCCCGGCTGGATCGAGTTGGCTGAAGGCCCGCTCCAGATGGTCCACGTAACCCATCGTGCGCTGGGGGGACATCCAGGCATGGGGATTGGGCTTGCCGGAATAGGCGTCCTCCGTGATCAGCAGAGGCTTCATCCCTTCCGAAAGGGTGATGGTGGGCACATCGCCCGCTGCAGCCGTGAAACGCTGGGCCCACAACTCCAGCCCCAACCCGTTCTCAACAATCAGGTCCGCCTTGCTGGCGCGCTCGATGTCACTGGGGGTGGGTTGGTACCCGTGGATCTCGGCACCGGGCTTGACGATCGAAGCCACCTGCAACCGATCACCCGCGACGTTGCGGGCCAGATCGGCCAAAACCGTGAAGGTGGTAAGCACCTGGGGGCGTGAATCCGCGCTGACGTCCTGCTCTCGGCTGCGGCAGGAAGCAAGCATCACGGCCACTACAACCATCAGCACTGCTGCCGAACGGTTCCATTTCAACAGAGGCAATGCGGGCCGACGCGGCTTAATCGAGGATCGCATCAATGGGTCCTAAAACAATCTCGGTAATGGCAGGGAAATGCTGCAACGAAGCGATGCAATCACCGAAGCGCCAAGATCACCTCACCCACTGAACACCCGTGCACAGGTCTGAACGGGTGGAGGTGATTCTGCAGCGCCTCCACGAGCAGTACCCGGAAACACCAATCCCCCTGGATCACAGTGATCCGTTCACCCTGCTAATCGCTGTTCTGCTGAGTGCCCAGTGCACAGACAAGAAGGTGAATGAGGTGACGCCGGCGCTGTTTGCCGCTGGGCCAACACCCGCCGCCATGGCAGAACTCGAGGAGGAGCAGATCCTGGCGTTCATCCGGCAGCTCGGGCTGGCCAAAACCAAGGCCAGAAACGTGCGCCGCCTTGCCCAGATTCTGGTGACGGCCTACGACGGCGATGTTCCCCAGAGCTTTGAAGAGCTCGAAGCCTTACCCGGCGTGGGCCACAAGACAGCGAGCGTGGTGATGGCCCAGGCCTTCGGCGTGCCCGCCTTCCCCGTCGACACCCACATCCACCGGCTGGCCCAACGCTGGGGATTAAGTGACGGCAGCAGTGTGGCGCGCACGGAACAGGACCTCAAGCGCCTCTTCCCCAAGGAGCACTGGAACCGCCTGCACCTGCAAATCATTTTCTGGGGCCGTGAGTTCTGCACAGCACGGGGCTGCGACGGAACCGTCTGCCCCATGTGCCGTGAGCTCTATCCGAAAAGGCGCCGCCCTGTGATCACCCGCAAGCCCTGATCAAGACAGCAGCTCTTCAGCGTTGGCCTTAATCACGCAATCAGCAGTGGGGTAGCTCACACAAAGGAGGGCAAACCCCTGGCCGATCTGATCATCATCGAGAAAGCTCTGATCGGTCTGATCCACTGAGCCACTCACCAAACGGCCGGCGCAGGTGGAACAGGCGCCGGCCCGGCAGGAATAGGGCAGATCCACGCCAGCCTCCTCGGCTGCATCGAGGATGTACGTGTCATCAGGGCACGAAAAGCTGGCACCACCCTCGATGCTGATGTTGAAAGAGGCCATGACGCGGAAGATCCTGAAGGGTTGGTAGCTGGATCAGCCCATCGGCGCCAAGGCAGCCGGATCCGCACCCTGCTCCCATGAATGTTTGGGGGAGGCGCAGGCGAGGGAACCTGCGCTCATTCAACTCCCCGAAGCGTTGGCAGTGATGCTCGCACCACCGGAATCATCCCGCGAATGAGAACAGCTCTTACTAAGCAGTAATGCTTAAAAACGTGCGGATCGATACCCGCCAAAGCGCCATCATCTTGGACAGTGCGTCACGAAAGCAGTGGTGCTTTCCATGCGTCACGGAGGGGGTGGGCTGAGGGGCCTGCTCCTTTTTTTTGGCCTGGACCTGAACCACGAGACCACTTGACCAGCCAAACCCACCATTGCTAGTACTGATGTACTTGCAGCATGGTCATGGGAGAGGGCTGGCTGATTGACAGCGACGACCGCTGGATCTGGCGATTCCATCGCGATCAGAAAGGATGGATCCATGAGCCGAAGGTCTTCATCGACAGGGGCCGACCCCTGCCTGAAGGCCCTCCCCTGCTGAAGGAACGCCGACACCTGCGAAAGGCCGAAGCAGAACAACTCTGGACGTCCTTGCAGACCCAGGGCTGGAAGCGCCTTGCATCTCCGGCCTGGGGCGACGCGGTTGAACTCTGAGACAGGTCGCTGGGGCCAACCGCGAGGCTGTCCATCAGCAACCCCAGCCCACGCATCGAATTGGCAAGTTGGATTTGTGAGGAAAAACGCCTCACAGGGTGGAAACAAGGACACACTCCTGCGAGCCGTTTTGGAACCCCTGCCTTTGGCGGGGGTTTCTTTTTGTCTGCCAGGGAGCCCATGGAATCGGTCATCAACGAAATCGAGTTCAACTTCGAGCAGACCGTCAGCATTCGAACTGACGTGAAGCTGAGCAAGGACGACGTAAAGCAGATCGTCTCAGAAGCTCCCGCAGAAACCCTGGAGGAGATTGTCTACCAAAGCCTGGTGACCGATGAGCTGTATCTCAGGGCGAGGGCCAAGGAGATCGCCGCCAAACTCAAACAAGACGATCTTGAAGTGAACAGAATCGAGTACTGGGACGACGAAGGAAACAAGGTCTGAACCTGTCGCCCCTGGGCGGGGCACTGCCGGAGGCCTCTGATGAACGAGAGGCCCCTGCTGGCGGAACAGGACCTGCTTGAGCCATGGTGCAAGCAGGTGCCTTTGAAGGCTGTTGCGCACTCAACGTCAGCTTCGCCAGCAGGTGCTGGCTCAGTCCCCGGCAGGCAAGCCACGATCCTTGATGGATTTTCGCTGGGCGCTATCAGAACCTTCAGGCCCTAACCCTGCGTCAGCCAAGCAAAGAGCAGCGTTTGTTTCGACGCAACAAGCTGCACCGGATCGATGGATGGCGAAAATCTCGCGCTTTTTGTCTCGCCCTAAAAAGCAGACCCGCTGATCAAATCAGCCAGGGCAAACCATCAATCAATCAGCCTCCAGACGCACAGGCCTACGCAGAAACAAACCACTGAGACTGATCAACGCTTAAGCAGCTATCCAATTCTGCTGAGAATTGGCTCCAGATCGAAGTTGTAGCCCCGAACAACAAGATCTGCGCGACGCTTCAAAGGGTGAATGAAGCGACGCTCACCCGGGAGCATTTCGCACAGCATCTGGCGAATCACATAGGAAGCTGGCCTCTGCCTGTCGCGAACATCACGCCAGAGACGCTTGATCAACCTCTGAAGCAGTGGGGTTTCGACGTACACAACCAGCGAGATGGGCACAGCCTCCAACAGGTGCTGTGGCCCGTAGGAGCCTTCCACCAGAACCAGGTCATAGGGCTGCTGCAACAACCTGGAGCTGACCCTGCGGCTGCGCATGTCGTAGCTGCGCAGCGCGTTCAACTGGCGGTAGCGAACAGCGCTGAGCTGCAACCTCAGCTGATCCGCATCAATGGCATCCACCGTGTCGAAGCCATAGCGCGGGCTGGGCGACCAACCACAGCGGTAGTAGTCGTCGCAGGCGATCAGCAGGGGATGACGCCCTCTGGCACGCAGCTGTTCGGCCAGACGGGCGGCAAGGGTTGTCTTGCCGGCCGCAGACGGCCCGCAGATGCACACCAGAGGAACTGCCCCAGACAAGCGCCGCCTTCATCAAGAACCATGCTGAAAACGCCGCCCCAAAAGAAGCAGGAAAAACAGTAGCCGTTGATACCAATTGAGGTTAGGGTGTGGTCACGTTGAGCCTCATCAACAGGCCGCAGTCAGATCCACGCCAGGCAACGGGGGCGTGGGCACCGCGCAAGAGAGAGATGAACACCCTTCAACTGATCAAGGCACGGACTGTGCGCAATCAGGCCATCGAAACGGCCAGAACACAGATGGCACGGGCCTACCGCCACCAAGGCCACACCGACCGGGTCCACACCCCGGTGGGAAGCAAAACCAAGGTGCTGCGCTATCGCGGCGTTGCCTACGAACAAATCGACCCACAACAGCACCCAAGCGGTGGGCGGGAACTGCGTTACCGCGGCGTCAGTTACGACGTGTACTGAAGCCAACGTTGTATCCATGATTGAAGCGGGGACACCCCCGCTTTTTTCATGGCCATTGAGGGTGACAAAGCAGCAGTGGCGGACGGTGGTGATCTCCGTGGCGGCCGTGGCCTTCAGCGCCACAGCAGGCCTGGAGCCTCCGCTGCGCAACCTGATCACATTCGCCAGGGCGGGTACGAGTTTCAGCGCCAAGCAGCTCTGCAGCAGCGTGCTGATGGCTGGAATGGATCCAGAGCAGGTGCTCAACGAAGATCTGGCCGCCGGCCAGGGGATGATCCACACCCGGATCAAACCAAACGCTGGACGCGTTGAGGCCAGCGCCCTGTTCGGGCTGATTCGTGCTGAAGCGATTCAGAACGGCGAACGGGGATGCACATGGCAGATCGATGGGCATCCAAAACCCCGGCTGCCCAAGCCAAACCAGCCTGACTCCGCGACGCCCCATCCCATTGGCACCGCCTGGCCCCTGAGCGACACAGCCGCCGCAGAACCGCCAGAGGTTGATGAGCAGGCACTGAAGGACGCTCTCGATCGCGCCTTTGAAGAGAACGAGCCGCTCACACCCAAACGCACCCGCGCCGTTGTGGTGGTGCAGAACGGCTGGGTGATCGCCGAGCGCTACGCCCAAGGCATCCAGCCCGACATGCCACTGATTGGCTGGTCGATGAGCAAAAGCATCACCCATGCCCTAATCGGACGGGCCATCCAAGAAGGGCTTCTGGATCCAGGCAAGCCACCGAAGGTGCCTGAATGGAGTGATCCGCAGGATCCACGCCAAAGGATCAGCCTGGATCAACTGCTGCGCATGAACAGCGGACTGGCTTTCGAGGAATCGACGGGAACACTGAACTCGGACCTGGTGCGGATGCTGACCCAGGAAGCCGACATGGCAGGGTTCGCCGCCAGCCAACCCCTCAGCAAAAAACCGGGAAAGAAGTGGAGCTATTCATCCGGAACCACCAACATCCTCAGCCGGATCCTGAGACACGCCATCGATGACGATCAGCGCTACTGGAGCTTTCCCGAGAAGGCATTGTTCGGGCCTCTCGGGATAACAACTGCCGTTCTCGAAAACGACAACAGTGGAACCTTGGTGGGCTCATCCCTGGTGTGGGCCAGCGGCCGCGATTGGGTCCGGTTTGGCCAGTTGTACCTCGATCAGGGCCGCTGGAACGGCAAGCAACTTCTGCCCGCAACCTGGGTGCGGCAGGCACGGACGGCGTCGCGGGGATCCAAACAGGCCTATGGCGCGCACTGGTGGCTCAGCCGCCGCAAGTCAAGGCCGGATCTGCCCAATGACAGCTATTCAGCTGAGGGCTATCAGGGACAACTTCTTCTGGTGGCTCCATCCCAGCGCGCGGTGATCGTGCGACTGGGACAGACACCCAGAAAGTCGGGATTTGATGCCAATGCTTTCGGGGCTGATGTTCTTTCAGCCCTTCGATAAGGAGAACGGCAGGACTCAGTTCTTGTCGCCGCCCTTGGGAACGAACGCCTGGGATGCTGCAACGAGAAGTCCGGTGATCAGCAGGGCCGGAAGAATGACAGTCGGACCGCCTGGAGCTGTCTGAGAGGCGAACAACAGCATGATCTGGCAATAAAAACCACTGATCACCCTGGCAGAACAGGGGGCAAACAGCGACTCCTGCAAATGTTTGTCGCAGAGACGAAGGCTCAGCAGATCACGACGGGAAAGAGAAAAAGTTCGCCCTGCACGGCATCACAGGCTCGAACAGAAGCGGTGGGCCTGGCACGAGGTTTCGCCACCGCCGAGGCTGCCGGCGGAAACGCCTTGCGGGGTCGGATCAAGGAATGCCGCATCCACTCGTCAGCGCGGAAGGTGGCGTAAGGAGAACTCGCAGCCATGAGTTTCGGAACAGTACATCTGTTTTAGTGCGCATGTACTACAGCGTCAACCCAGGCGCTCTCCGCAACAATCACGGGAACCACTGCCCATCCGCAGGTGACGAAACAGGACGACGCCATCGGCAGCCGCTTGAGCCGGATCGAAGCTCAGCTGGCCAGGATTGAAGAGCTTCTGCTCAACGCAGGAGTTGGCGAAGGTCAGAACCCATCAGCAACGCAGGAACAGTGCTACGAGGCATGGGTCCACTATCTGAACAACACCCCTGAGGCCGTCGAGGCTCACCTCACCGCCCACGAGATGGCCGCCCTAAAAGCCTCCATCAACGCCCAAGTTCCAAGCGATTCGTAGAGTTATTCACAGCTTTTCCACAGGGCCAAAACAGCTGATCCTGGCGATCACAGTGGTTTTGGCCATCAGCGTGGAAAACAAGCCTCAGATGCTCGGCAGTCCCCGGCACATCCTGCCGCTCAATGTGAAGAATGCTGTGCTGGCCATTGTTTTCAAGCAACAAATGCATCAGTGATTTCGAAGACGCCTCAAGTGGCAACGAAGCGGTCCCTGCTGTGAACGAAGCAAGCAATCCTCAGGAGAAGCTTCAGGGCACCGATCCGCCAGAGGAGTCGGTTGAAAAACTGTGGAAAAACAAAAGATTCTGTTGTGATCACTGCAGACAGCCGGGAGACGTGCATTTCCGGGTGATCACCGCCCGACTCGCCGACTGGATCCTGGTGTGTGAAACCTGCTGGCCGAACTTTCGCGAACAAGCTGGTTATCGCTATGGAGGAACCCGCAAGGCCAACCGTCGCAAGCGAAAACGGCGGTAGCTGGAGGAAGGCTCAGATCAGTTCACATTGGTGGCGAATCACCGTGCCGCGGCGTTCCCAAAATTCCGGTGCTGATTGATCAACGACCCGCCACCACCAACGGCCATCGGTGTAACTGGGGGCACCTGCATTGTTGGTGCGCGGTAATTGCAACTCCAGATCACGCCAGCGCAGCAGAACTCCGTCCCCCGGCAGGGTTCCCTCCAACGTGTTGGGAATGCCTTCCGCCAGGCCAGTGAGATCAACGGCTCCCCGCGTGATCTCAACACTGAGCCGATCCCCGTCGCAGATCCAATCGGCCCATGACGGCTGGGGAGCCAACAGCAGACAGAGCATCAACAACGCCAGGCCCAGGCCCTTCGCGACAGAATTCAGCAATGCTGTTGACCCTCATCTACGACGGCGGATGCCCATTCTGTCGAGAGTTCGCCCTCCGCAGTGAGCTCCAGGCGGGTGTTCCCAACCTGCGCATTGTTGATGGGCGCGCCGATCACACGATCCGTCGCGAACTCAATGCCCTCGGCCTGCCTCTGCGCAATGGCGCCGTGCTGATCGAAGGAGAGCAGACGTGGCATGGCAGCGAAGCCATTGCGGAACTCAGCCGGCGCATGAACCCCAGCGATCCCCTGCTCGGACTGCTGGCCAAGCTGTTCAGTGACAACCAACGTTCAGCACTGGCTTATCCAGCCCTGTTGGCAGCACGGCGCCTGGCCCTTGCCACCCGCGGACTGAGCGTTGACCCGGATCAAGCTCGATCAAGCTGACGGAATGAGCCAAAACACGGGTGGTCGCAACCGATACCCCTGAACTACGGTCGAAGCACGCCTAAAGATTCTCTTAAGTATCGATCCTGATCCCTTTGTTCCTGACGCGCTGAGCCATCAGCAACTCAACGCCTTGCTGAAAGCGGCGATGGACACATCCGCCGTCCCAGAAGGGCGACTCAGCGATGACGAATTGCTCCGCGCAGCACTGAGTGCATGGGCCGACCAAACCCAGGAGTTGCTGCGCTGGATCGAAGGGCAGGGCGATGCAGTGAGCGACACCCGATCGCCCAAGCAGGTGATGGCGCTGGGAAGTTTTCGCACCCATCTGGTGATGGGCCTCAAGGCCCTTCGTTATTCCGAAGGCTGAGCCTGCTGCTGCTCACGACGGGCATCACAACACTCCTCGAGAACGGAAAGAAACTGTTCCGGCTCCGGTTGATCGTCAAGATCGAAGCGGGTGGCTGTGGTCACCGTGAAGTTGATCCAGGTTTCCACTTCAGGGCCGCCGGATGCCATCACAAGGTCGTAGCAGGCCTGAAAATCTGAATCCGGTGCAAGATCACGCGCCGCATTGATGACGTCGTACAGCTGATCCATGCCCTCGGCTTGGGCTTCAGCAAAGACGGCACGAATGCGATCCAGCATCAGCAGGCACGCTCAAGCTCAACAACAGAAAGCTCGGCTGTGACGTTGGAGGCTTCGTCTGCAAGCTCAAGAAGTTCTGCGTTGAGCTCCAGCAACATCAAGGCCAAGGAGGACGCAAATTCGATGCAGAACGATTCGTCTTTCACAGCGCCGCCGCGTTGAATGTGCAGGGTCTAATCAACGCAGCAAGTTGAACGTGGATTCCGCAATCCTGCTTTACAACAACAACGAAAAATGAGAAATCGATGCGCAATCTGTATCGAAAAATCAAATCAGCCGCGAACGTTGAACAGCTTCGCTATGCGGGGGTTGGCCCCTCAGGCCGCAACAGGTTCCAGCATGGAGCTGACGCTGGGCTGGAATCCGATTTCACGCAGCCGCGCGTTGCTGACACGGGCATTGAAGATGCGTGCGCCGGGGCGATCGTGGTTGTCCCAGATCACAGGGGGCAGTCCGAAGTCATCACACAAGGCGTTGGAAAGCTGACGCCGGGTGAACTGGAGATCATCCACAAGGTTGTAGATGCCTTGGAGGCGCCGGCCGAAGGCGAAATCAACACCGCGAATGATGTCGTGAAGATGAACCCAGGCATTGATGTGGTTGCCGTTCTTGCGAACCGGCTGCCCAGCAGCACTGCGGATGTACGACGGGATGTCCTTGCCAGGACCGTAAATACCACCCAGCCGCAGCACACAGGCCTGGGTTGAAGCGTCGTTCAAGGAAAGAACAGAGGCCTCGGCGCTGGCCAGAAGAGCGTTGGCGTTGTTGGAACAATCCGGAGGGGTCAGCTCATTGCAGATCGCGCCGGCCTGATCGCCATACACCCCTGCACTGCTCAGGTAGGTCACATGCAGCGGTCGGTGTCCCTGGCGCTGACGCAGCGCCTCAACAAGGGCCGGTACCGCCTGGCCGTAAACCTTCTCGTACTGATCTTCTTCAAAGGTGGCGGTGGTGGGCGCCATCGCAATCAGAACCCCATCGAGCCGATCCAGGAAACTGGGATCCGCCATCGGATCGCCAGCGCTGTAGAGGCGGGGGTGGTCGACCAGATCGCATAGCTCAGCCAACCGTCCGGGGCTGGTGGTGGTGCCGACAACCTCATGGCCCTGGCGCCTGAGATGGGTGGCGACAGCGGATCCCACATATCCACAACCCACAATCCCCCAACTGCCCGCCATGCCCGGTCAAACACCTTTTACAGAATTTAACGAACGAGCCTTGGGCCTGCCGTGACAATGGAGACATGATCTCGATGATCCTCAACCTGCTCTGGGTTGTTCTCGGCGGACTTCCCATGGCTCTGGCCTGGTGGCTGGCCGCGTTGATCTGCGCCATCACCATCGTTGGCCTGCCATGGGCACGGTCGTGCTGGGTGGTCGGTTGTTTCTCGCTCTGGCCCTTCGGCTCCGAAGTCGTGAGCCGTCGTCAGCTCAGGGGACGGGGTGATCTGGGGACGGGCCCCCTGGGGGCGCTCGGTAATTTGATCTGGTTCCTTGTGGCCGGCTGGTGGCTGGCCCTGGGTCACCTCAGCAGTGCCCTGGCCTGTTTTGTCACGATCATCGGCATTCCCTTCGGCATTCAGCACATCAAGCTGGCTTTGATTGCCCTGGCTCCCGTCGGCATGACGGTGGTGAAATCTCGCAACTGATCTCAGCAGAGCTGATCAGAACAGCACCTGATCAGAACAGCACCTGAATCAGCCAGACCATCGCCAAACCGAGCAAGCCGGCCAACAGCAATCCGCCAAGCAGCAAGGTGATGGCGGCCGCCAGCCCGATCCTGGCCATGGTGTCTGGATAGAGAAGAAACAAGGTCAGCCCGAGGGCCACAGGCCACAACGGCGGAATCAACAGGCAGACCCCGGTGAGGATCATCAGCTTGCGATCACGCTTTTGCTTGGCCTCCACCAGAAGGGCCTCGGCGTCAGCTTCACGATCAAGCGCAGCCTGCTCATCGTCACTGAGCCAACGGCCACGAGCCTTGGCACGATCCAGCTCGTCCTCGAGCCGTTCAGCGGGGTTGCCCTTGCTCATCGGCTCACTTTAAAGAGCTTGGGCCTGCAATCAGATCGACTGGAGAGCGCTCCAGCACTGGATTAATGACAAGAATGAATCAAGCTGGAAGCTACATTTGACTCGAATAGGTATTCCTATCTAGGTATTTACCCGCCGCAATAATTTCATTGCCCAAAAAAGAAAATCGGCATAGTGTCGCTCTGCGAATTGAGAAAGGCGTGCTGAATACAAACCTGGAGTCACCAAATGCCTCCCAAGCCTGCGTCACTGAATCACAAGTGAATGCCTATTTCGAATGCCTGACCCTCTGCAATCTTGATGATGGCAGTTGTTATGAACAATGCATTCTCGTGCATCTGAAAAACGAGGTTGATGCATGAAAAGCCTGAGCCATCAAACACAAATGGGCTTGGCATCCATTGCCTCAACCGTTGCTGTTGCTCTTCTCGTGATCGGTTTTATGGGCATGGCCCAGCACATCAATGCCAGCCCGCTCTGAAGCAGCTGCTCACTTCTGACGTTTGAAGGTGTAGCAACCACCGTGGTAGCCGGTGAAGGGTTGGGCGTAGGTCACCAATTCCCAACCCTGCTCTCCCAATTCATTCATCAAGCCCACCAGGGTGACGTCACGCTGCGGATGACTTCTGGAGATCAGCTGGCGATCATCCAGCCAGAGCTCCTCGATTTCCCCGGTCCACGACTTCCCCCGGGGCACGAAGCGCAACTGGGTGTATTCCCAACGCATCACCAAGCATCAGCTGAACGACGCACCATCTTCACCGCAGACGGCACCAACCGGGGGCGACAATTCAAGAACACACTGTTCTGTGATGCGTCGCCTGCTCGCCCAGCTCGTTCTGCTCATCGGCCTGCTCACGCTCACACCGGGCTGGTGCGGAGCCCTGGAGGTGAGCCTGCAACGCATTGATGCCAACGGCATTGGCGAATCGATCGGCAGCGTCACCGCGCAAGACACCGACCAGGGCCTGGTGATTTATCCCGATCTGGCCGGGCTGAGCCCTGGAGAACATGGCTTCCATCTCCACAGCACGGGAAGCTGTGACGTGGGCGTAACCGCCGAAGGCACACCTGTTGCCGGCTTGGCTGCCGGAGGTCACTGGGACCCTGACGAAACGGGTCAACACCTCGGCCCCTTCGGAAACGGTCACCGGGGCGATCTAAGCAGGCTGGTGGTGGATGACGACGGCAAGACCAACACCAGCGTGGTGGCGCCACGGCTCAGCACCGCTGACCTGAAGGGAAAAGCACTGATTGTTCATGCAGGCGGCGACACCTACAGGGATGAGCCCCCCCTCGGTGGAGGTGGAGCACGGGTTGCCTGTGGTGTGGTGCCGGACGAGCGCTGACTCAGCCGTTCACCAGGCGGGCATGTAGGCGACAGACCCTGATGGCCTGAGCGGGTGGCTCCTGACAGAGGGCACCGAGTTCCCTGTTCAGCTGCTGGAACAGGGAAAGATCTCCTCCGGGAATTGAGGGAAACACCAGGAACAAACCTGAGGCGATCAAACCGATCACAGCATCGCTCCAACTCTTAAGAAACACTAAGCCCGCGTCGATTCGTGGTGGTGTTCATCCCTGCAGACCACGGCCATCAGCGCGTCGATGTGCAACATCAGGCCAGCGCGCCAGGCGGCGTCTTCGTCACAGGCCTCGATGGTCTCCACCACGATCGAGCCCCCACGCTCAATGATCAGGTCATAGGCGGGTGGCATCGGAGCGTTGCATTGCCTCCCCATTCAGCAGGTGAAGCACGTCAGGCACATCCCCCAATTGAGGGAGTTCAACGGCAGGAGAACATGATCAAACGCTTGAGCTCTCACAACGTTGTTCAAATCTCCCCTGTTTCGGCGCGTCGGGATCTACCTCGTGCTCAGCACCGCAGCTGTCACGGTCGTCAATCAGCTCGAGATTGAACAACAAAGTGCCTATCAGATCTACATCCCGATGTTCATTGGGATCTACATCGTTTCGCGTTGGCTCGACAGTCGGTTCAACCAGGCCTCACAACAGCAGGCCTCTCAACAGCCACAGCCCAACGCAGAACAAAACCTCACCATCCACAACGGAACGCGGTTTTGGACAGTGAGGTGAAGCGAAGCTGTTGTGAAGCTCAGCGGCGGGGTTCGGCCTTGCGAACGGAGATGGCGCGACCCATCCACTCAACGTTCTGCAGGTCGTCGATTGCCGACTGCTCATCGGCTTCGCTGCTGAGGTCAACAAAAGCGAAACCACGCTTGCGGCCCGTCTCCCGGTCGAGGGGCAAGGAGCACTTGCTCACTTCGCCGTACTGACCGAACAGATGAATGAGATCCTCCCGCTCAGCGTCCCAGGAGAGATTTCCGATAAAGATCGTCAAAAAAAGAATTGATCAAGACTACTTACCTTCGCACACAGCGGCCTGAGGCCGAGCCTTCAAAAGGGATGGCTCATCAATGGGATCAAGGACTACCAAACAATTCCGTTCAAACCTGAATTCGATAAAAAGCCTTTGCTTCGAGCCCAATGAAGCCGCAACGAAACCAGGCTTGATTCAGTTGAGGCATGGACATGGGTGGACTCAGCGGTACCAAATCGGACGATTTCATCAACGCAGCCAAAGCCCGTGGCGAAGCTGCCCTGCAAGACAAACAACCCAAATTGACCAAGCTGGAAAAAGCATTCCGGCATGCGGCAATCCGGCGGCGGGCCGAAGATGCCCGCAAAAAGGGACACCACGCCTAATTCAAAGCCCTGCCTTTCCAGGTCCAACCGCGTCCCGTGCGGGTGCGCCAGATCGAGACAGGGCCAATCGCACCCACCAGCAACCCACCGGCTCCCATCAGCCACCAGTAGCTGAGGGGCACATCAAAGTTGCTGCGCGTCCACAGCCGCAGCAGCAGCTGTTGCAGGATGGCCAAGCTCGCCAGCGCCAACACCCACCACCAAGCCGACGCCAGCAGGGGTTGGAGCCAGAGCAGCAGCAGCGATGCCGGCAGCAACAGCCAGGGCACGGTGAACATCAACACCACCACCAAAGCGGCGCCAAGGGCTTTGACGGGGTCCCGGTCCAGGCCCAGAAACCAGTTCTTGGTCCAGCCCTCCCAGAGCGCCGCGAGGTCGCTGTACATCCGCAGATCGACCGCATCAAGCCCCAGGATGTAACGCAGCCGATGGCCTCCTCCCTTGATGGCACGGGCGAGGGCCAGATCTTCCACCACCTCTCCAGCCAGGGCCCGGTGCCCACCAATCTGCGCATAGGTGGAGGCCTTGAACAACATGAAGGGCCCCGCCGCAAACGCCACCGGCGATGCCGGGTCGTTGGTTTCGAGGATGGGAAAGCCGAGGCCCAGGAGGCTGGCCATGATCGGCTGCACCATCCATTCCGCCAGGCATCCGCAACTCAACCGCGGCGCCAGGCTCAGCAGATCGGCCTGCTCATCAAGGGCCTGAGCCAGGGACCGTTTGAGGGCATCGGGCTTGAGCCGAACATCGGCATCGATGAACAACAGCCACTCGCTGGAGACCTGGTCAACGGCCCTGCTGCAGGCCCAGTTCTTGCCCACCCAGCGTTCGTTGACGGGCCTGGGGCCGGCCTGGATCAGCCGAAAGTGGGGCGCTGCAGAACCAGCCCGGAGGGCGTTCTCCACCGTTGCATCGCTGGACTCGTCATCCACCACCAGCAGCGACCAGTCCCGGCAGGGGGGCTGATTGGCCAGAACGCTGGCGACACAGGCCTCAATGTTGTGGGCCTCGTTGAAGGCCGGGATCACCACGGTCAGCGACGTGTCGGGAACAGCAACGTCTTGGGCCGGCTTCAAGCGCGGTGCCACAGAAAACACCCGTTGCAGCCCCAACTGAAGGATCAGCAATCCCGCTGCAGCTGAACCAGCCGCAGCAAGAAACAGCAGGGGCTCAAGCAGGGCAAGCGTCAAGGCCAAACAACGGCATGCAGTGCAGCAGTCTTAACTGAATTCAGCAGTCATTCCGCAGACGCCTCAGGCGGTGCTGGCACGGGGCTACAGCTGAATTAGACCCAGCGCAACCATGACTCTCCACGTCGCCAATGAGATGGATGAAGTGGAAGTGGCGGTCTGGTGGGACCTGTCGCGCATCGTTCGGCACTTCGAACGCCAGGGGCTGGAGCGCCGAGCCGTGAAAGCTGCCGTGATGAATGCAGCGCTGCGTCTGATGAAAGACGAAGGCGAGGGACCCTCAACGTTGTGATTGCTGCGTAAACACCATTTCCTCCGGTGAACTCACCCGTCCAAGAGCAGCATTGCGATGGGGATAGCGGCCAAAGCGCTGCAGCTGGAGGAGATGGCGGCGGGCCACATCGGCGGTGGCAGCGTCCGCGAAGTGCTTCAGCAAAGGGATGGCCTTGGCCACCACGCTGATGTCTTCGCTATGCAGAAGAGGCATCAGCCAGAACTGCCGCCGCGGTCGTTGCGATTCCGCTGCGATCCATCCCCGCTCCAGCGCCTCCAGGCTCAGCTTCAGAGCCTGAGGATCTCCGGCAAAGGCTTGGGCCTGGCCCCGCCAGATCTGACGGGTGAACTGATCCAGCAGCAGCACGAGGGCCAGACCACTGCTGGGTCCACAGCTCCAGTGGTCCAGCTCTCCAGCGAGGGCACGCTCAACGGACTCGCCGAATCGCTCTCGCACCAGGGCATCGAAGCTGTCGCGGCGACGAAACCACTGCCAGGGACAGCACTGCTGGAACCAGAACTCCAGAACGTCGTCAGCGCTCAAGACGAACAGCTGTAGTGGGACACCCCACCGGCGCTGAAGAATTCCCGCGGTTTCAAGCGGTCGTAGCGAGCCGCCAATTCAGCGGAAGGGGGCTCGTAGGGGGTGCTGAACAGCTGCTGCAGTTCAGCCATCAAGGAGGTGTCGCCTGCGCCAGCCTGCTGGTAGGCCGGAGCGATCAACCATTCACGCCAGGTGATGGCCGGGTTGACCCGTCGCATGCCAGCAGAGATCAGGGCCGGATCAACGCCACTGGGCCACTGGGCACGCCAGCGCAGCAACCAGTCGTTCCATTGGGATTCAAGGGGGGCCGAAAGGGGCAGATAGAAACAGTCCCGCAGCGGATCAATCTGCTCGGGCAGATCCGACAAGCGGCGGAAAAACATCGAGTAATCGGCGCTGGACTCCACGAGGAGCTTCAACAGCTCTTGCACCAGGGCGTCGTCGGCACTGGGCAGACCGAGTTTGCTGCTCCACATCCGTTGCATGGCCTCCTGCATGGCAGCGGGGAACTGCTCCAGCAACTGATCCAGTTGGGCCTGGACCTCCGCCTGGCCCTCCATCAGCGTGCGCAGGGATTTCCAGAACATGCGGTAGTTGGCCTCCGCGGCCACCGGCTGGTTGAAGAAGCAGAAGTGGGCGCCGCCCCCGGTCCAGGGCTGAAAGCGCGGATCGAACAGCTCGCAGAAGCCAAACGGGCCGTAGTCGAGAGTGAAGCCACCGGCGGCGCAGTTGTCGCTGTTGAAGTTGCCCTGGCAATAGCCCACACGGATCCAGTTGGCCACAAGGGTCGTGAGGCGATCACGGAACAAGCGCGCCAACAGCACAACCTGGTCGCTGAAGAGCAGGCCGGGATCGATCTCCTGGCGGTAATTGCGTTCGATCAAGTGCACCACGATCTGGTGCAATTCCTGATGCGCCCGGGGATGGGCCTCACTGCGGGCACGGCGGGCGAACAACTCCAGCTGCCCCACCCGCAGAAACGATGGCGCCACCCGGGTGCTGATGGCCGCCGGGTTATCGACCATCACGTCCGGATCCATCGAGCGTGAGTTCTCGGAATACCAGGGGCGACGCACCGTCTCGGCATGGGAGACGTAGAGCGTCAACGACCGGGAGGTGGGCACACCGAGGGCATGCATGAAGTCCTGCGCCAGAAATTCACGGACGCTGGAGCGCAGCACGGCGCGACCATCAGCACCACGGCAGTAAGGGGTAGGACCACCACCTTTGAGCTGCATCTCCCAGCGGCGCCCTTCAAACAAGCCCTCGAACACCGACATGGCTCGGCCATCGCCGTAGCCGTTGCCATTGCCGAAGGGGCACTGCTGGGTGTATTCGGTGCCGTAGATCGAGAGGGCGTAGCCGGTGGCCCAGCCCCAGGGCCGCATCGGACCGGTGGCCACACCGAGATCACCGGAAAACATGCGGCGGAACTGATCGTCCTGGGCCAGGTCGTCGTTGAGACCCAGCTCGCTGAACAGGCTGCGGCTGTGCGCCAGGTATTGGGGCTCGGGGATCGGGGTGGGCGTCACCGGCACGTAGTGGCCCGAGAGCACCTGGCGGGGACGGTGGTCCTCCCCATCCGCTGTGGACTCCGGGTCAGGCGTGAGGGCTTCCAGCAGGGAGTAGTCGGCCCGTTCGGCGAACTCAGCAAACGTGGCGGTGCTCATCGGACCATGACGCTGAACCCATCATCGCCAGAGCTGCGGCCGGGTGTTTTGACCGATGGCCAATGCCGAGCCGAGGCCTTACACCGAGGGAAGCATCCAAGGACAACCGTGGGCAAAGCCAGGAAACTTCGCTCCGACAACCGGCAGGAGGAGCTGATCACCAGCCTGATCGGGCTGACTGCCATTTTTGTGGCCACGGCCATCTGGTGGAGCGTGGCTCCCCAGTGGCTCACCAGCAGCTGGCAGACCTTTCAGTAATCAGGCATGGACGCCTCAGCCCGCAGCCTGCACCAGGGCTCCAGCAGGGTGGGGCGCCCGCAATGGGGGCAATCCTGCCCCCGCTTCTCCACCTGAACGAAGGGGATCCAACGGGAGTTGGCCTGCCCTTCATAGCCGCAGTGCTTGCAGTGAATCCGGTATTCAGCCATGGCTCAGAGGGCGGGCTTTTCCTGACGTTGCACGGCCTCATGGGCCTGGCGCAGGCCATGCACCATGAAGCAATAGGCCGGATTGCACACCAGATATTTGCCGTCGCCGATGGCGTCGATGGTGGACCCACGCGAGGTGGCAAAAATGCGGCTTTTGAACTCCATCTCATCTCCTTGGCTGACCTCACTGTTGTGGGGACATGGAGGAGCGGCAACCCGTGTAAACGCGCATTGTGCGCAGGGCTGACTCAGTCGACGGGTTCGCAGTGATCGCCATCGCACTGCAGGCCGCATTGGGGTTGCTTGGCGCCGTACTGCCAGGGACGACGCATGGCCCAGTACTCATCCACCAAGCCGAGCAGGTAGGTGCCGATGCGCCGGAGCAGGGAAGCCTGTTTCATGCCTTCAAGCTGGCAACGGCGCCGCAAGCCTGCAACTGAACGCGACCAAATCAAGGTGGCGAAACACAGCCGAGGTGGGTTAGGCCCGATGCAGTGCTGCTTAGCTTGAGCACCGGCCCATGACCACCACGCAACATTCGAACCAGCTGCTGGAAGAGCTGGTGGCCGAAGAGATCGGCTTTCAGATCGATCAGATCGCTGAAGACCTGCAGCGGGAAGGCTGGCCGATCGCCATGGTGAAGCGGTTCATGCATGTGGCCGTGGAGCGCCTGCCGGAATGAGGCGACAGGCCAACTAGGTGCAACGACTCATCTGCGCAGAGCTGTTGCGCTTTTAACAACAGGGATCGCGACCATTCGTTGACAGTTGGCCAACGCTTGCGCCATTCCTGATGAATGTCGTCACTGCTTTTGCGGCCGTCGGCCTCACCGCGGTGTCGTGGGACGACACCCTCAGCCGGGCTGGGGCCAGGGCATTCCGGCATGCCCTCGACTACCGCGCGCCCTACTGCCGGATGAGTGAAAACGAAGTGGTGCTGCTGATGGATGCGGTGCTGGCCATGCGCCTTGAGAAGGGCACCAAGGCGCTGATGCTGGAAGCAGCCAAGGCGCTCACGGCCGATCAAGCGCTCACGGCCTACGCCATGGCCTCAGAACTGATGCGCTCCGATGGGCCCTATTCCGCCGAGGAGCGGCGAAGGCTGGATCTGCTGGCCTTGATGCTCTCGATCTCGCAGGTGGAAGCCGAGCGCATCGATTCGGTTTTTGAGTTACTGCACGCCCCCCTGGAGCCAGCCCTTCTGGTCAACGGCGCGCCTTAGGCCGCACGCTTGTCATCACCGAACCAGATGCCCCGGCGGCTGTCGGGCAGACGGACCACGGCGCGCTCATAGCGCTGGCGGCAGCTGCGGGCACGGAGATGCTCTTCGGCCTCCTGAAGCAGCTGTTGCAGCCTGACGTCGTCCATGGCGTTGCCTAGATGCCCACCCATTCAGGCCACGATCCGAGCGGCGTCAATAGGCCACGTTCAACTCGTCTGATCCATAGCGGAGCAGGAAATCCGCTTCGGATTGATCGGAGAGCAGCAGGCAGGTGTGGTCGTTGGCGCCGGTTCGGTAGCAGTAGACGTCGAGCTCCTCGGGATTGCGGTTGGAGTGGATCACCTCCCCCGTCCGAAGCACGTAGCGCGTTGCCATCACCTTCCACCCAGAGGTTCCTTCGCGATAGCGCTGATCCAACCCGATCAATCATCTCTGTGCTGAGCTGCGCACCGGGCGTGGTTCGGCACTGAGGTCAACGCGAGCTCATTCGTTGTCGACGCGGATGAAAAAGCGACTCTCCACGTCCATCTCGCCCTGATCATCGGTCTCCGGATCGCCCTCCACCAGCTCCACAGCGAAATCCTTGTCATCCAGTTCGTGCACAACGCTCTGACCGTGCACCAGGTTGTGGACGAGCAGGAGTCGTTTCATGGGTGGAGGAAGACGCCGTTCCACCGGTTGATAGCAACAGCTTGATCTTCAGCGGAAGCCGAAACCTTCTCGGATCGGCTGCTTGGCGGAATACTCCCGCGAGAGCGCATCAAGCATCAGGGCGATGTAGCGGTCATCCATGCCGATGTCCTGCTTGAGCTGTCGCATCAAACTATTGATGCTCTTGAACGCGTCTGGAATCTGATGGTCCAGATGCTCCTTGGTGGGTTGATAGGGCATCGGAGCCAAAAAAGTCCCCGTGGAACCTAAGGGAACCACGGGGAGAATGGTGTTGTTGCTGAACCGGAGATCAATCCTCTTCTTCGGAACCGCCAACAGGGATCAGGCGGATCTGCTTGCGTCCAAGCTTGATCTCATATTCATCGCCGGGCTGCAGTTCCAGCAAAGCGGTGTAGGCCTTGCCAATCAACAGATTGCCGTTGCCCTGAACCACAGCTTTGTAAGACAGCTTGCGACCACCTTTGCCCACAGCGGATCCACCGGTGGAGAAGGAAAGGCCCTTGGCTTCCAGCAGAGCCTCGTAGAACGCGGTGAATTTCACCTGCTCAGAGCCGTCTTTCTTTTTGACGACGTAACCACAACCCCTGGCCAGATCTGTTTTGGCGCAATCGCCAAGTTCCTTGACGCGGTTGAGCAATTCAGCTCCGGTAAGCATAGGTCTGTGAGGTCGTTACTTCTCTATTAGAACAAATATTGTGCTGCTCACAAGGGGGAAAAAGGATTGAATTCAGTTGAGTGGCTGGAAAAACAAAAAATCAGCATGTGTGAGCAGCTTGTGTTGGTGGTTTGACAAAGCCCTCGGCGTCAAACAGTTGGCCTCGAGAATGCGTTCAAATGGCCAACTCCCAGCACCAATCAACATCCCAATCAAACCCTGACCAGGGTGGGCGGGGATGGTTGGTGAACACAACCCAACAGCGGCTGGTGCATTTCAAGCCGGAACTGAATTCAGAAACCACGGCCTGGGTTTCGATCAGGACGTATCACTACGACCCGCCCCGACCACCGCAACCCATCAACCATCGCCGCGTTCTGCATCAGAACGCGATCGACACCTGGAGTGTGATGTTGAAGCGGGGCTGGCGGCCCTGCCGCGCTCCAGCACGCTGATCACTTTCGTTGTTGTTGCTACTGGTTCGGCAATCAATGGCATCAATTGCACAGCAATGCCTCGCTTCAGGCTGTCCAAGCCAAGCCACGATCGATAGGTTGCCGCTCAGGAACAGATTCAGTTGTGAGCGTCAGTTCGGTTCAGCCCGCCCAAGCGATCAGTTCCACCAGCGTGCATGGCGCCTGGCAATTGTTGAGCTACGACGTTGAGGAACAAGCCAAGGGCAACACCTTTGCATCGATGGGGGACAACCCCAGCGGCTATGTGATCTTCACGGCGGAGGGTCGTCTCTCCTTCATGCTCTCGGCAGAGGGTCGCCAACCGGGCAGCAATGCCGAGGAACGATCGGCCCTGTTGAGCAGCATGATCGCCTACACCGGCACCTACCGGCTCGAGGATGACCGTTGGATCACCCAGGTGGATGTGGCCTGGAACCCGGAATGGGTGGGCACGGAACAGACCCGCTATTTCGCGATCGAGGGCGACGTGCTCACGGTGCACACCCCCTGGCGGGTGATGCCCAACTGGCCCGAGAAAGGCCTCACCCGCAGCATTGTTCGTTTTCAGCGCTGCCGCTGAAGGGTTTCAAGAGAAGACTCAGGCGGCGGTCTCGCCCTTCTGGCCACCACAGGCGTGGCGGGGTTGGTAGCCCTGCTGCTCAGCCAGGTAGCGGAGATAAACAATCTGATGACGGTCCGGCATGCCCACGGCGGCAATCAGACCCAACGGCCCAAACAGAAAACCCGCAACAGCCCAGCGGTTGCTGTTGCGCGCCTTCTGGGCGGCAACGGTTTTCGAGAGGCCGGCGCTGATCAGATGAGCGATCAGCACAAACAGCAGAGACTTGAGTTCCACGGAGAACGCACAGCACACCCGTTGAGATAGCCAGCGTCTGCAGCACTGTCAGCCCTAGAACGTCAGCTCACGCCGAGCTGAGATGGCCACCACCCCCCTCCCCAGCACAGGCGCCGTGAGCGGACTGGGGGAAACCCTGGCCTTCTTCACCCAGGCGGATTTCGCCCAGCGGCGCTTTGAGACCCACGGCGATGTGTTCGAAACCAAGCTGCTGGCCCAGCGGATGGTGTTCATCCGCGGCGAACGGGCCATCGGCGACCTGCTGGGGCAGGGGGATGCCTTGCAGGGCTGGTGGCCCGAAAGCGTGCGGCAACTGCTGGGCAGCCGATCGCTGGCCAACCGCAGTGGCCCGGGGCACAAAGCCCGGCGCCGGGTGGTGGGGCAACTGTTCTCCAGCGCAGCACTGGCGCGCTACACCCCGTCGATCGAGCAGATGGTGGCGGAGCTCTGCCAGGAGCTGATCACCACCACCACACCATTGCCGCTGGCGGCACGGATGCGGCGCTTCGCCTTTGCCGTGATCGCCACCACGGTGCTGGGGCTGGATGGCGCCAGCAGTGATGCCCTGTTCGCCGACTTCGAGATCTGGACCCGGGCCCTGTTCTCAATTCCGCTGGCGATTCCCGGCACCCCCTTCGCCAAGGCGATGGCGGCACGCCAACGGCTGCTGAAGCGGATCAAAGGCGTGCTCCAGGCGGGCACCAACCAAGGCGGGCTTGATCTGCTGAGCGGCGGCTTGGATGAAGCCGGCATGCCTCTGGACGATGACGATCTGGCCGAACAGCTGCTGCTCTTGCTGTTCGCCGGCTACGAGACAACGGCCTCATCTCTGAGCTGCCTGTTCCGGGCGCTGCTGCTCAACCCCGAGGTGGAGCATTGGTTGCGCGATGGGTTGGCGAGCGAGGCGTCATCAGCACGGTTGGACGCAACAGTGCTGGAGGTGATGCGGCTGACGCCGCCGGTGGGAGGCTTTTTCCGGCGCAGCCTGGCGCCGATCGAACTAGCGGGGGTTGCCGTTCCCGAAGGCAGCGTGATTCAGGTGGTGCTGAGCCCGACGTCAGCCGGTGATGACGAGGATCTGGCGGCATTCCGGCCGCAACGCCACCTGGATGGATCGTTCAAGCAGACCCTGCTGCCCTTCGGTGGCGGCGAACGGGTCTGCCTGGGCAAGGCCCTGGCGGAACTGGAAATCCGCCTGATGGCGGTGGGACTGCTGCAGGCGGTGGAGCTGCAGCTGCAGCCGGATCAAGACCTGGCGCTGCAGCTGATCCCCAGCCCCACACCCAAGGAAGGATTGCTGGTTCAGGCCACCGCGCGGTGATGGTTACTGCGACGACGACGGCCGAGGGGTTCGATCCAGTCCACCAGCACTTCCTGGTGGCGCAGCATCGGCTCCGGCAGGCGGCAGCCGAGGTTGATCTGGCCTTGGTCCATCAGGCGTCCAAGCCGGATGGCGGCGGCTTCCTCCGGCCGATCAAAGCTGGTCTGATGCGAAGCCAGCCAGTTCACCTCGTGCTCAGTGATCACCCCGGTGGAGAGGCTCTCCAGGAAGATTTCTCCGACGGTCATGAGAAATGTGTAACGAATTCGTTACATCCTGGCGCGGCCGGCCGGCAGCTGCGATTCAGGGCCGCTCAGGCCAGCCACTGATCGGCATCCATCACCTTCTTGATCAGCAGGCCGAGGCGCTTGAACTCGGCGAAGTTCACATCCTTCACCGCCTGATCCAGGCCGCAATCCACCCAGGCGCCGTCGCGCTTCTCCTCAATCGTGAAGTCCTGCTCAAGGCTGTCGCGGCGGATCCGGTAGGTGATGCCGTCCTCGTGGAGGTAGTCGGCGGAAACCAGCTGCAGACCCATCGATCGCTCGCATCAATCCAGCGATGGTGGCGCGAAGGTGTCGGCCACCGCAACAATCCAGCGGGCGGCCGCAGCCGTCACCTGTTCTTTGGTGACGTTGAACTCCAGATCGTGCCCCTGCTCGAGCAGATCGGGAATGATCGTCTGCCAGGCCATGCCGGCGGCACTGGCGTTGAGATCACCGATCAGCACGAAGGCCTTGGCCGCTCCGGTGACGGCATCGGTGTATTCGGGATTAGAGCTCACCTTGCTGCGGTACCAATCGCCCACCAGATCGCGCTGGGCCTTGCTGAGAAAAGGTGGGGCGCCAACGAGGTAGGCGTCGAGCACCAGCATCGGGCTGGGCACGCTCTTGCCGGGGTGCTTGAGCTCGAACCAGGCCTGGCCGATGGAGGCGGCATCGGGCCAATGGCAAAGAATCGCGGCGTCCTGGCTGTCGAGAGAACGCTGGCTGGCCAGCTGATCAATCCGCTCGAGTAGGGCCGGCCCGGTGAGGGGCGGTTCACTGCGGGCATGCTCGGCGCGGGCTTCATTGATCGCCTCGGCCACGGCCGCCTCGTTCTCATTGAGCTGCTCGAGGGCCCGCTTGAGGTTGGCGTCGGCGTCAGCGGGGCTGGCCACAAGCATCAGGCGGGGTTAATCCCCAAGATGTCATCCGCTTCACCCAGCCGCAGCGAAACCATCGGCAGGTTATTGATAATTTTCCACCTGCAGGTTGTAGCCCGAGACCAACAGGTTTTTATCCAAACAGATCTCAGCCGGAAATTGCGGGGATGCCGATTTGATCAGACGCAGATGAACGTCGGTGGGCTTGTATCCCGCTCTCAGACAACATTCAAAGAATTTGGAAACGGCAACTTCAAGAACTTCAGTGCCAAACAAGGGCGTTACCCGGCCGCTTTCATGCACCAATAGCCCGAAGTAATGCATCCACAAGCCAAAGAACTCGGGGACTGTACGCAAATGAAGATGATTCTCAATGAGTACTAATACCCATGAAAAAAGCAGGAGGGTTGCCCCTCCTGCTGTTCATTGATCGGTTGATCGCTGCTTGAAGCAGAGAATCAATAGCTGCCGTAGTTGAACTTGCCGCCATACATGCGGCGGTAGGCGCTGTTGCGGGCGTTCTTGACGGCGTTGGTGTAGGAGAAGCCGCTGCCATCGCCGGAGAAGGCACCGCTGCCAGCAGTGAAGCCGCTGAGGTCTTTGGTGAGGCGCTTCACCAGCAGAGGGCCGGTGTACATCACGTGCTCAGCACTGGCATTGGCCGGGGTGATGTCAGCCATGCCCACGAAGGTGGAGCAGGCAGCCCGGGCTTCCGACTTGAAGCCGCGCAGGTAGGGAACCGTGTCGGCGCCGAAGGTCTCGAGGTACTCCTCGGAGTGGGTGAGGCTGTCGACGAAAGCGTCGAAGCCCTGGTCAGCAATCAGCTGGATGCCAGCGCTGATTTCCTGCTGACTCACCGGAGGACGGCCCAGCAGGTGCTTGGTGGTGAGCTCGATGCCGCGCATTGGCGACACGGCGTGAAAGAACTTCTGCTTGTAGAGCTCAGACTTGACCAGGCCACCCATGAAGCCCTGAACGTTGATGCGGCCATCGCAGAGGAAGGCTTCCAGGGAGGTGAGACGCTGGCTGTCGGAGATGCCGATGTTGCCGAACACCTGCTTGTAGGCCGCGGCGATGGCGGTTTCCAGGGCCGAGCTGCCGGTGGCGGCATAGGAGTGATTCACCGCTCCGAATGGGCAGACCTCATGGATCCGAGGACCCATGCCGATGCCCATCGAGGCGCATTGGTTCTGCTTGTATTCAGCGTTGCTGGATGCAGCTTTGCCAGCGTTGGAGCTGGCGCTCTTGGTGGCAGTCGCGGAGTTCGCAAACGCGAAGGACACCCGCTGATCGTGGGTGAAATCCCGCTTGTACTTCAGAGCTGGCATCCGAGGAACCAATGAAATTCAGTTCAAGTTATGGCGATGACTTCATGCGCGCTGATGAACTTATAAATAGTTCAAAGTGAGCGTTACATGGCGCAATCAAAGCCGCTGACTGCAACTTGATCCCCACAACTTGAAATGGCTGAAAAGCCAGACCGGAACTGAAGTTCTGACGGGATCAGCCGCCGTTGCAGGTGCGAACGGCTTCGGCTTGGGAGCGGCCCTCGGCCACAACGGTTTCGACGCAGCCGTTGAACAGGCGGCTCTCCTGCTTCACGGCGCACAGACCCACGGCAATGGCCGCCAACGACACAGCCGACACCACGGTGGCGGAGATCTGAACCAGGCCATAGGCGAGCATCGCCCGCTTCTTGCCGCCGCAGGCCTGCTGGTTGGTGGTTTCCTCGGACATCACAAATAAGCAACGCCGAGACCCTATGGATCGGACGTTGGCAACGGGAGCGAAATCACGACCGTGATCACCGAACAGGCGATCACCGCAGCAGGCCACCACCCGCTGGGTCTTGAAAAACTGCGCCGTCGCTTCGATGGCTTCGTTCAACGCACGCGACTCGAGCCGCAGCTCTATCCCAGGCTTTTCGGATGCCCCTCTTTTAGCGGCGTTTGGATGGCTCAGCTGCGGAGCCATCACGCCCCGCATCCCGACGCACAACACCGCGGATGCAGTGGGGATAGCGCTCACGCCCCAGGCGCCAGGCCTGGAGGGCATCCGCCACCTGCACCGTTTCGGTCTGCAGCTCCTCTTTGCGCTGAAGAATCAGGTCATACAGAGGAGACATGCAAACCGGCAGCGCACCCCTTTATTGAGCAACAAGCCAATGAATTCCACATCCCTCAGTTGGGGGAGACATCTGTGTTGCCATATCCCTCAATTGATGGATTTAAAGCAACGAAGTGGGCGCCAGCCCCCCTTCGTGTCATTTGGCACAACAGCATTGATGTGGAGCCAGCACATTGATGCTGTTGCTTCAAAGCTGTGGCCAGCCGGCTGCGTCGATCCCTGCTTCAACTCGGTGACCGTGTTGGTCGCCGTGTGCCGCGCTGGCCGGAAGGATCCTGGCCCGATGCCATGCAACGCAGTCCCCGCCGGGTCCGCAGCACCGCCAAGGATGTGATCAAAAGCGGAGCTCAAGCAGCTGTTGATCTGGGGCGCAGAGCTGCTCGCCTGGGGATGGAATCCATCAAACGCGCCAGCAACCGATGAACAGTGGCTTGCTGGTGTTGTCTGTTCTGCTGTTTATGGCCGGTGTCACCTTGATCAGCATCGGCTGATTAGGCACAAACACTCAACGCGATCAAACGGATTGATCGGCAACCAAATCGACAAAACACGACAGCGGTTGATACAGCTTCTCGTTGGAATCCAACAGATCGTGGCTGCAATCGAGTCTAAAGCCCATGGAATTCCTGATTGCCGGCTGCTTCATCTTTCCGCTTTCAGCCCTCTGGATTCAATCGAGGGAAGACGACAACAATGAAGACGAGATGGACTTCCTCTGAATCAAGCCCTGGAGGACGGCAAGACCGAGGCCTTCAATTCATGGGCCAGAAGATCAGTGGCCAACATGGTGAGAGCAACACCCATAAGGGCAAGGGCCATGCCCTGATTTTTGTCTGAGGCAACAGCTACATTCCTGGACAATTCCAGATGTTTTTCCCAGGAGAAATGCATCAGCTCCAGGCCTGTACATGCTTTCTAAGGCCATTAGCCTTTGCGATCCGAGCGATCAGCGGCATTCAGAAATGTTCTGTAATGCAAGCAATGCATTGAGTTGAGCATTCTTTCCTCAAATCGGTTGCAACTACTACGTTTTCCATTTGCAGCCTCAAAAGTTCTCGGGTACGTTCCGCTCACAAAGTCACAAGCCAATGGAACCCATCGCGTTGACTCTGGGCCAGAAATTTGAAATCGAAAAATTCTCAAGGGAGATCGATAACTCGGACGATCTTGCGGCTCTTAAAAGCATTGCCAAAGACCTCCTGGTGGCCTGGAAACAACAACAAGCCGCCTCAGCCTGGATCGTGCGCCAGCAGTCCCAGGGCCTCTGAAGTCAGCTGATTTCGTTGCTAACGACTTACGACGATGGAAGACAACCAAATGATCACCACCATCTCGGTGGAAATGGATGCCTTGCGTCTTCTACACCGGGCTGTATCGGAGGCCTACGCCAACTGGCCCGGTGGTGATGCCAACGAACAAGCCTGCCTCTTGAACATGAAGACCCAGCTCTATGCGGCCTTGATGGACCACCTGCTCGAATCAGGATCCATCTGAGTCCACTTCCGAAGCAAATCAGTCGCTTTCCTTTAGTCGGTAGAAAAACTCATGTAGTGGCAGCAGCTGCGGCAACAGACTTGATCCGGCCGTGGAGTTCGCCATGCAATCTGATCGCTCCCGCCTGCGCGAGCTGGAGATCCGTGTCGCCAACCCGCAGCACTGGAGTTCCGGCGAACACCAGATCAATGTTGAAAACCTGAGGCAGCTGCGCTTTCAGATCGAAGATCAACTCAAGAAACTGCGCCAGCACAACCAGCCATCCGCTTGATCGGGAAGCTGGGCCTGCTCATCTCGCCTCAGGCTCGGCCTGCGTTCGGCTGCGGATGAACTCCCAGGCCTCGTCCGCTGAATCTGAGAAATGAATCAGATCGAGGTCTTCATCTGAGATCAAGCCCGTCTCGGCGAGATAGTCGAAATCCACCAGCCTCTTCCAGAAGTCTGTTCCAAACAGAACGATGGGCATGCTGCCCTTAGTGCCCACTTGCCGCAGGGTGAGCAGCTCAAACAGTTCATCGAGCGTGCCGAAGCCACCCGGGAAGAGGATGGCGCCAATCGAGCGCATCACAAAATGGAATTTGCGTAGTGAGAAGTAGTTGAACTTGAAGCAGAGATCAGGGGTGATGTAGGGATTGGGATGTTGCTCAAACGGAAGGGTGATATTCAGCCCAATCGAGCGGCAGCCGGCCTCAAAGGCACCCCGATTGGCGGCTTCCATGATTCCAGGCCCGCCACCGGTCACGATCACATGGGATGAGCAATCGTGGGGTTGTTCCCTGTTGCACTGACCATGCCGGGACGCCAATGAGGCGAATTCCCGGGCTGCATCGTAAAAACGAGACAACTCCACGAGCTGTTGTGCATGGGCGACTTGTCGCTTCAACACCGGTGAGCTTGGAGTTTCACTGAGCCGTTGCTCGGCTTGCGCCAGCTTCGCGGCAGCAGTGTCGCTCTCGACGATCCTGGCCCCACCAAAAACAATGATCGTCGATTCGATTCCAGCTGTTTCCAGATGCAGATCCGGTTTGGTGATTTCAAGCAGCATGCGCACACCACGCATGGCATTGCTGTTCAGCAAGTCGGGATCTTCATGGGCAATTCTGTAGGTGGGGGACTTCAGAATCGCGTCCAGGTTGGCTTGCTCAGGCGATGCAGTACTTGGGAATTGGGTCATGTGTTCAACAGTCATTGGTCTTAGCGATGTCGGCGGTATCGGCGATGTCGTCTTGCGTCAGAGGATGTTGGCGGCCAGTTCAGCCAGTTCACTGCGCTCTCCCTTGGTGAGGGTCATGTGGCCCACCAGGGGCTGACCTTTGAGCTTTTCCACCAGCCAGGTGAGTCCATTGCTTTCGGCATCCACATAGGGATTGTCGATTTGATATGGGTCACCGGTGAAGACAACCTTGGTTCCTTCACCCACCCGCGTCACGATCGTTTTCACTTCCAGGGGCGTGAGGTTCTGCGCCTCATCCACCACCAGGAACTGATTGGGAATCGATCGGCCGCGGATGGTGTTGATCGCTTCCACCTCAAGCAAGCCCATGCCTTGCAGGTCGGCCCAGGAGTTGCGTGGTTCGCGCTGCCGCTGTTTCTTCGTCTGCTCAGCATCCCCGCCGGGAGACGAACCGGTGATGAAGTCGATGTTGTCGATGATCGGCTTCATCCAGGGGCCGAGTTTCTCCTCAAGCGTGCCCGGCAGGTAGCCGATGTCTTTACCGAGGGAGATCGGTGGGCGCGTCACCAACAGGCGGGCGTAGTGATGGGTGTCGGCCACCTGGTGCAAACCAGCAGCGATGGCTAGCAGCGTTTTGCCCGTGCCGGCCTTGCCCACCAGAGTCACCAGAGCGACGGAGGGATCGAGCAGCAGATCCAGCGCGAAGTTTTGCTCGCGGTTTCTCGCCTTGATCCGGCCCAAATGGGCGCGGTTCAGCCAGTGCAGTGGCTTGATGGTGTTGCTGTTGCCTTGATGCCGGGCCAGCAGGGAGTGGCTGTCGTTGCGCTTATCCACCAGCACCACGCCTTCATTGGCCTGGAGATGCTGCTCCTCAGAGTTAATGACAGCCTCCAGGGGCAGCTGATCCTCGTCATGCAGGGTTTTGATCGTCTCCGCATCGGTGCTGAGTTCACGGAACCCTGCGTAGAGATCGTCGATCGAGACGTTGTCGTTGACGTAGTCCTCGGCCTGCAGGCCCACCGCATCAGCCTTGATGCGGAGGTTGATGTCTTTGCTGATCAGCACTACCTCGGGGGCCTGCGTCAGCCCGCTGCATCGCATCTGCTCGAGGGCCACCGCAAGGATGTTGTTGTCGCCGCCGCCCCCCTGCAGTTCTGCCGGCAAGGCGTTGAGAGCTTGGGCCTGACAGAAAATCACCTGCAGCATGCCGTGATTCGTGCCCTCAATCGGAACGCCATCGGCAAGGCTTCCGCGGGCTCGGTAGGAATCCAGGAGCCTTGAAATGCGCCGAGCATTGCGGCCTTTTTCGGAGTGATCCTTTTTGAAGCGATCGATTTCTTCAACCACTTGCATGGGGATCACAACCCTGAGATCCCCAAAGCGGTGCGGCGCCTCAGGATCGTGGAGCAGCACATTCGTATCGAGAACAACAATTTTGTCTTTCATTGAACTTCACCATTGATGGATCAATTGGTGTTAAAAACTCATCAAGGTCGTGACCTAAAAAATCACCACAGCAGAGCCCCTTCTCCCCGCAGATAAGACGCAGGGAGAAAGAAGATTGCAACAACAAAACCAGGCAGATCAGCCAGGTGTGGTTGCTTGAACCAAAGAGGATCGATTGCGTTGCCTTGATGACGTCAACGACGACGTACTGGGCTCAGTCGTCGTAGATCTTGCAGCCAGGCGCAGTCGGCGAGGTGTCGCAACGCTCCTCCCAGTACAGATCGTGCTGAGATTTCATCGCTTGCTTGGGTTCGTCAGCCTGCACTTGCTGCATCTTGTCAAATGCATTGAGGGGAATGCAGAGATCGAAAAAACCTGAACAGATCGTGACCATCTCTCTCCTTGTCGCTGACTTATCTCTACTCCTCTCCCCTCCAGAATCAATAGGTACTTAACCCATTCCTTTACACAAACAAAAAACCGCTCACACCTGAGGAAGAGCGGTTGATGGATCGCGCAGATGAACGGTCTCAACCGCGCTCTAATCACTTGTCAATGAATTGATCAAGCAGCCTGCTGGTTGCCTGAATCTTCTTCTTCCGATCGGATGAACCGCTTGCGTTGAGCGGATTCGTTGCCGGACAAATCGTTCCCCTTTGAAGGCTCCACGGGCTTGCGCTCGGGTTTGTCCATGCCCATCAAGAGGGGATGAATACCTCTCCTGCTCATTGAAGTTTCCTCTTATTCAGATCTCGCGTCGTGGTCTCGCGGCCCTTTCGCGTCAATTAACTATCGCGCAGATCAGTCGCAGGCGCGCCCCGCAATGCTTAAGAGAATCTTGCGAGTCTCCCAACATCACCGGCCTGGGAAGGATTGAGGCAGCAGAGTGAGAGAACGAATCGAACGCAATGCACTGCGGGGTGCTCCGATGATTTGGATTCGAACCAGCCTCGCCGCGACAGGCCTCGCCGTCGCCACAGCCATTCCGGCAAGCGCTGAGATCGTTGCCTCAACCTGCCGGCTGCTCAGCTACGACGGCAACATCACCAGCGTGGAAACCTTCCGCTGCGACTTCATGCAGCGCGGCGGCAACGTGATGGTGAACAGTGCTGAGCATGAGTTCAGCTTTCTGGCTGCCGAGCAAGGGGAGACCTACATCCGCATCAACTCCATCCCGCTGCGTTTCACCCGCACGGGTGAGTTCACCCTGGAGGTGACGCAATCGCCCTGGCTGCGCTGAAGAGGAGTTGACCGGCTTAACCAACCAGGCGGTCATCGGAATTCAAAAGCGCCTTTCCTTTCGCAACCCTCACCACTTCGCCTGTGAGCCCAGGGCTTTGATAGATGACGCGATAGACGTTCGTGAAAGCAAGCGACTTGGCGCGTGCATTCACGAACGCCTTGAACTCAGTTTTGAAGCACTGTTCTTGTACCCATTGGTCGGGCCCATCGCTTCGCTCAACGCAGTACATCGTTTGGAGCATGGAGGACACGCAGCTTGATGAGGCTGCGGCCGCTTGGCCTCGATCGACAGGCCAGCTTTGGGATCACGTCTTCAGTTGATGACGCGAAGCCTGGTGCCAACACTCTCCAAAGTTGTTCTTTGGCCTTGAACGTCGATCAGATTTGAATGCACAAGTTGGGTGTAAACGTTGGGTACACACGACGGAATCACATCGCGTCGAGCGATGAGGGATGCGATTCCGCCACCGGTGTGCCCTCGAACGCACAGCACGGCACTTCGGTTGTATCCCCTCTCAACCGATTGAAATCGAGTCACCAACTACCGAAGCGCGTTCTCGCTTCAGCCATCCGGGCGTGATCCGTGATGATAGTGACAATTCCAATTCTGAGACCAATTCGTGTAAAGTTTCAATAAGTAGCCCCAGGTCGATGCTCAAAGCTTTGTTCTCCCTTGTGTTTACAGCAGTGATGTGGGTTCAGGTGCCGCAGTGGCAGCCGGACTGGTCGCAGTGCTCCGTTGATACGCCGGATGTGGACTGTCACTGGTACGTCACGGCACCCGACAACACTTTTGGTGAAGGCTTCAGCTGGGAGAACGCACCCTGGTTCAGTGCCGAAGGGCTTCGGGATGTGGGTGATCTGAACAACACGATGACCACGATCCACAGCCAGGCCCTTTCGGGCACGTGACGCAACCAGCAAAGCGTCAGCCCTAACCTTTCTTTTTGGAGAGACTTCAGTGAACGACTACTCAGCAGCTATCACCGCTCTCATCGTGGTCACCGTGGTGATCTCTGCTGCCGTCGTTTATGTGCTGGCTCAGCCAACCGACCTGCCCAGATACAAAGAAAACAAGGATCAATAAAGGCCACCTCGTGGGTGAACACTGACCGTGCCACCCACATCGCCCCAAAGGTCTGAATTCAGCACTAGGGTCGCCCGATTACTGGCATACACCTGGCGTGAAAGGTCCGAACCTCGCTTTTGTAGGCGGCTCCGTGATCGTCGCGATCATGGCGGTGGTTGTGTTTATTGGTGCCGCCAACGCTGGCGACTGCCCTCGCAGCAAATCAGCCGAGGTCACATCAGTTGAGGCTCACCACAACGCCGATGACAAGGCTGACGTTGAAGCCTGATCAGCTCCAAAACCTCAGCGAAGCGGGTCAACCTCAACTGGGGTGATGGTCTGGAGCGTGCTCAGCGCCTCACTGATGGTCTGTCCGACAAAGATTCCTCCGGTGAGCACCGCAGCGAAACAAGCCATCCCGAGGATGAGTCCGGCTGCAATGCGAGTGGAGCTCGTGGTTTCCGCTTTGCGTTGCTCAGTGCTGAAACCCACCTGACTTGCTGCGACAAACCAGTTGTGGCTCAAACCGCTCCCGGTTTCAACTGGGCAACAAATCACTGCGGTGCTTTGCCGTAGGCCCTGTTCCCCTGCGGCTCCCCACTGGGTTATCGAGAAATGGTTTCAGGCTTGAAGCGATTTCTCTTGTTGATGCAGCCAAACTGCGAGTTCAGCTTGATACAAATAAACGGTATCTGAACGAACCTGTATCAACAACCATCAAGCATCTTGGCGGTTTTCATTTGTGACCCCTATCATCGTGCGCTTGAAAAGACTTGTGCTTCCAAGGACTTCTCCACTCTCAGGGCCCTTCCGTGTGACCAATCCCAAACCCAAACGGTGGAGAACCGCCATCAAAGCCCGAGAGAATCAGCTGCTGACTCTTGCCAAGGAAGCTTTGCTAGCGAAGAAGGAAAGAAGAGTGATTCATTTTCTGGACTACATCGATCAAGACATCGCTGCATAGCCAGCATTTGGTGCGCCGGACCCCTGGCAGGAGGTTCTCTACCTGGTGCAAGGAGTTACAGAAAACCCCTGGAGATCTCACCTCCAGGGGCCGGTGTCCCTCGTTTGACGACAAATCCACTTTGCTCCAGATAACTCGTAAAGGGAGTGGGAGAACCGTCGGAAAAAGTCGTGGACACCGGCCATGGTTTGGTCGGCAACAGGCAAAAAAAAGGCGGCAGGGAATGCCGCCCATCAACAAGGGGACGAATGCGTCGAAGGTGCTGGCATCCCAGCAACACCACCCTCTTCAATCAGTCGGCGGTGCCGTGGGCATCGTTTACGAACTGCCAAAAAAAGGGGGTGTTCCCTAAGCACCCCCACGTTCGACGCATCGCCCCTTCACCGAAGAAGCTCCCAAATGATGACGTGAGGTTCAGCGACAAGTCGTCGCCATCACGACAAAACGATGGGTGTGGTCAGCAACCCAAGAAAAAGACAGGATTTCCTCGCCGCTATGAGTAGAAGCGCTTACCGGTGCTTTCTGGTGCCGACCGCTACGACAGCTCTGCTTCAACCCGAGGCATGACAGAAACAGGCCACACCACAACCTTGATGGAGTTCGCACTGCTTGCGTTGTTTACCTGCTCGCTTGCTTCAGTCATTGCAACGTTTTTCCGCGGGACCTACTGATGAGGAGCACGTCCCGTCGGTTGGCATTGGAGCACCGCTTCGCAAGCACCGTGCTTTGGTCGCTTTTTGCGGCTCTGATCTTCCAAGCCTTGGCGAGTCGATAGGCAGTTTTATCGGCACAAGCCAGCAACAACCCGTCTTACCAATGGGAACTCACTTTTTGAACGGCTGCCGCCTTATGCAGACATGGTGTTGAGCTCTTGCCTGTTCTTCAGAACTTGAGCATTGATGTGCATCAAAACATTATCTGCTTCCTGAATAAATTTTTCCCGACACCATTGATCTGCAACCCTTCCAGCCGCATCCATCAGAGTGATGTATTGCTCTTCAAGTGTCACTTACTTTTTGCAGTTAGTCAACAATAGCAGGGCTGACACTGGCTGCAGTAGTTGCTGATACCTGAAGCTCGACAACAAGAAAACCTCTCTTCTCACAACTGGGCAGCCATAAAAAAGACCTCCGCCAAAGGCAGAGGTCTCAAAACAATCTCAGGGATGCGACCTTGTTTCCATCCCATGAGATGTTTTCCTCACAATTTCATCGTGACTAGAAGGCGAAAAACAGGGAAGTTACCTATGGACAGCCTGTGACTTGTCCCTCTACGTGATCGCTCACCAGAAGGCGTTGGGGCAGAAGACGGTGGATAAGAAGGCGGTGGGGCGGTATCCCTACGCCCTGGTCCATGTTCAAAGCTTTTCCGCCGAACCGTGGGTGATGCCCAAGAAAAAGTCCCGGTGTTCGATGCCGGGACCTCCGCCTCTCATGACGTAGCCCAGTCCTAACAGAGCGACTAAGTATTTATGCGTACGGCTTACACGACCAGCGTATAGCAGGTGGCACGCCTCAGCCTGGCTCGAAAGGGCTACGACTGGAGTGCCCCGGGACGGCCCGAACCACTCAGGGGCGGCGGAACCAACTTCGAGCGGTCACCTGGCCGATGGTTTCGCCTGGGGAAGATCTGCGGCTCGTCTCAGTTCCGCCCAACGGCCCTGGCAAGGGCCTGCTCCATGCGGACATACAAGGGAAGCAGCTTCGAGGAGACTTGTCTGAGGAACTCCCTTTCAGCTTTCACCGTGGCCAAAGCATGGATCAGTTGCCCCTTCTGGTCTTCGTAAGTGAAGACCTCAAGCCCTTCTGGTGAGACCTCAGCACCAACCTTGTTCCCGTCCCTGAGCAGAAATCGCGCCACGTTCATTTGAAGCAGGAGTTGATTGTCAGATGGTTTTTCTCTGGCAAAGCTGCTGTTTGCATTCCGAGACCTGATCCGCCTCGTCCCGTACCAAAAGGGGGCTTCAGCCCCTTGGAACGATGTGGGTGACGAAATCGGCGGTGACCCAGTTGATAACGCCGGTGTCGACATCGGCTACTTGGAACAACATCGGAGTCTTGGGGTTCCTGGCACCACCATCGACCCAAATCGCATCTGCCATTCGCCAGGCCCCGTCCGTGTCGGTGACGATCACGGTCATCCCCGACTTGACGTGCAGGAAGAACGGATCCGACTTGGGCGCCGAAACACTACTCCCACGATCAACCATCATAACCTTTGCTTTAGTACAGCTGTACGAGTACAAATGTGGTTCTAGGAGGCAGGGACAAAATCTGAAGGCTCAAGGAACGGGCTGGTGCAGCGGCGAACGCCGGTGCACGTCGTCACACGGCGAAGCTCTGGATTTTGGTTCAGGCAGCTTTCCGGTCACAGAAGAGAGCATTACGGATCAATGGGATCGCTTATACCGGAGAGGATCTACGCAACAACCATCGTCGTGGTTTTCACCGGCCGAGGGGCATAACTTCAGATCCACCAAGAGCGCTTCCTTTGGTCGCCAAGTCGTACATGTCTTGGTGAATATTGTCCGATTCATTGCTGAACCAATTTGTCAACTCTGGCTGCACAATTTTTTTGGGTCCTAGGTCAATGAAGGAATACTCAAGCGTGATGAAGTCACCACCAACCGTGCGATAACCAAGTTCAAGAAGCATCTGCCCGCTTGCAGATGGGGCTTCAATCTGTGCTTGCGTTGCCTTGAGGCTGAGCTCCACCAACTTGCTCGCAACCGTGCCATCACCGGATGCATCCCTAATTCTGATCATTAATGCTGCCCCCTTGCTCTGACTCAGCAAGAACTGAGTTTGCTTTCTCAGAAGCCATTGACATGCAATGGCATTGGCCTGAAGCGAGGTCTTAAAAAACGAGAGATCGTCCTGGAGATCCTGGGTCTTTTTGTGCTGCTTGAGTAAACCGAGCTTCGAGAGCAGCCACTTCATCGCATCGTTATCAACCGAGACCGTAAATAGCCCATTTTTGGGCTGGCGCGAAAGATTCTTTTTATCGCTTAACCCGAGTATCTATTGTTACCAAGAAACTTGAGGAATCACATTGTCGAAGTGTGAGCGTTGTAACGACCAAACGAAAACGATGAAAGCCATGACAGGGGAGAGTTGCCAGAACGCTCCATGGCTCAAGCAGACTTGATCGCACAGACTCCGCGCGGCTCATCCATCCAAAAAATCGAAGCCGGCAAATTTCTGGTGTGCGACAGCGAGAACGTGTGCTTCTTCACGCGCAGCCTCTACCTCGCCGAGGAGCAGCTGGAGGAAATGGAGCTTGGCTACCGGTTCCCGTATTCAACCAATTTCCGCAAAGCGCCCGCATGACAATGTGTCGAGCCATTTGCGTAGTGGATTTCGCTGAGTCGCCTGGTTCCTATGGCTTATCTGTATCGCGTCTTGGTCTCATGCACCTAGCCCGGGACGCGGACCCATGTCAGCGGCAACTGCTGGGTCCGCTTGTCTAGCGAATCCAGTCGTTCTCCCGAGGCCAATCGAGCTTTTAGGCAGTCCGTATCGGTCGAAACCATCGCAGGGATCTACCGAAATTTTTGGCGGATCAGCACATCTTCAATAATTACCAGACAAGCCTGCTGAATGGCCTCATCATTGAGCCCTCAGTCGCCCCCATACCAGATGTGGTGCTGAGCAGCACGGGGAGAGCGACCCTGGGGCTGGCAGACGAGTTTCCCCGTTGAGAGCGATCAATGGGGGAACCTCTCTGTGTCTACAAGCTGTAGACATTCAGTGCATCAGGCACAAATCAGTGTGACGTAGCGAACGTGTTTATGCGGATACCGCATCGCTCGGGGAGGACTCGCTTCTCCTCGCGGTTCCGTGGCTCCACATCGTTAAGTCGCAGCTTGGTTGAAGGTCAGCCATCGCGGCAGAGGGAGCTGCTCAAAAACCTCGGCCACGCCCCTCCACACCTATCGATTCAATGTGTACTTGATGAGCAAATCATGAAAGAAATATAATTACCTATTTGCGATATTTAAAGCTTTGAAATCAAACAAGTAATCAAGTGCTTAAGTCATCCCGTTATTTCATGGAGGACAGTATGCACAGTCAGAAGAACTCCCCGGCCTGCTTTTTGCGCTGGTCTGTGAGCAAGGTGACTGACAGGCTCTATGCGGTTGCAGCAACGGTTGACGGAAAGGAATACGACTTTGTCGGCAATTTCAAGAGCGTTCGAGAAGCACAACAAGCAGGCCGTCGCTACGCCGAAGACCTGGTTCACAACTCGATGGCTGGCGGTCGCCTGTCGCTGAAACAACAGCCTCTAGCCGCCTGATCGTCACCATCGGTTCGTAAGTTGAACACATGTTGGGTTCCCCTGGAGAGTGCACCTCCAGGGGGGGGGGTCAGCCTGAATCCATGGAACACTTGGGCACCGCCTGACATCCAATGGCCAGCTTCGACAAGACCACTCCGTTCATGCTGCTGGCACGAATCCATGTCAAACCCGGCTGTGTGGACCAATACCTGGAGCTGGCCCGCGTCACCGACGAAGCCGTTCAGGCATCTGAGCCAGGCATGGTTCACCACACCTTTGATCAGGACCCGGACGATCCCCAAGCATTCGTGTGGTCTGAGGTCTACGCCAACGACGAGGCATTCAGCGCCCACGTCTCCAACCCTCCCGTTCAGAAGTATCTGCAGAAGCATGCGGAGCTTGGCGATGGCTTCAGCGTTGAGGTGTACGGCACGGTGGGCGATGACTGCCGGCAGTTGATGGAGTCATTTGGACTTCCACTCAAGATCTTTGAAACCAAGCTTGGATACAGCAGGGTCTGAACAAAAGGGCGGAAAGAATCCCTCGAGTCTTGGAAGTCATACCTATGGGTCGCTGTTCAGCTCATCCTTGAGCTTGTCAAGACGAGTTTTGAGTTGCCTGGCGCGACGGGTTGTGGGTTTGTTGTCATGGCCCTTCAGCGCTGATTTGATCACGGCGATCTCCTTCTCAAGCTTCCGTCTCCTGGTAAAGGAAAACGCTTCCTGAGCAAGACCAATCAGAAAATCGCCCCGCGGGGCATAGCAAGGAGCATCTTCTAGGGACTCGTTGTGTGCAGACGCCTCCTCAGGATCAATCACGGTCCAGGGCTTTTTCGGCGACATCGGCCGCCACAAGAAACACATAGGAGAGTGCATTCATGTGACTGGCCAGATCTTTGATCGACTCAACGATTTCCTTTCGCGATAAACCACTCTCCCGCTGAAGTCGAATGATCTCGTGCGTCAAACGGGTCACATGGTCGCGACCGTAGTTGTAAGCAGTCCCAAAACAATCCTCACTCTGCTCATCAGTCCTGCAGGCTGCAGCAAAATCTGAGGCAATTTTCTGGGAAAAATCTTCAACCTGACGGCAGGGCATCGCTTTCTGGATTTGCCGGAATGTATGCGAGAAAAGAATGAAGCCCCAATAACTTTTTGAACCAATGCGTTGAACTTCGAATTCTTGCTTATCAAGCAAAGACAAAACTTTATGTTTTTTCTTGGAGAAACAAAAAATTGCTCAACATCTTTCACGAAGACCTCGAACCATGCGCCGACCGATGCAAAGGTGCCCTGCCTTGGTTGGACCGTGGTCGCAAGCCAAGGCCACCAGAAGCTTCTCTCAAGCCTCGTTTTGACTGAGACAAGCTTCTTTTCCTCGAGGACAACAACAACTCATTCATCCATAGACCGTCGGACTCGCGAGCGTCGTTCAGGTCTGACCAGCGTCCTGCTCGATATGGCTCACCGTTCAAGCAGCGAATTCGCCATCGTGAAGCCGGGGCGCCGCCTCGGCAGCAGATGCTTTGCAGAGCTGTCTTCTATTTGCCGTCGCCCCACCCCTTGCCCCGTTACCGCGCCACCCACGAACCACCAGAACAGCCCGGCGGAGAAGGCTGGCTGGTGAGCGCCGAGCAGCAGAAAGTGGTGCAGTTCAAACCAGATGCATCCACCGCCCATGCCCAGTGGGTGGTGGTGCGCACCTACAGCTGGATTCCGCCCAGTCCGCCGGTGCCCCAGACCCGGCGACGGATGCTGCGGCACAACGCCATCGAAGCCTGGAACACGATGCTCAAAACAGGCTGGCGACGCTGTCCACCGCCGGTGCGCTGATGAACCTCAGTGACGACTGCTGGACCGCTACTACCTATTTCGCCAACGTTGTTGAAGTTGCGATCAACCGATGACCAACGGATCCGGCACCTGGGCCAACAATCAGCCCCCAGCAGCAGCCGAAAAACTTTGGAGAGGCCTGGCTCTGGTGGGAGCTTTCCACATCGGAGGAATGCTGATCAACGTCATCTTCCAGATGATGGGCAACAACAGCCTGGATGGAATTCCAGCCAAATTCCTCGGCCTCTGAACCCATCTTCCACAACAAAACGGTTATGCGCCCCTGCAGCAGGCAGGGGTTTTTTATTGGATATCTGGGGCGCGCCAAGCGACTCAGAACCAGGGCAATCAAAGCGAGACCCAGTCATCTCGGACTGAGCACAATTACCCATTGTTAAGGGAGATTGCGCAGCATTAAGTTCTCCTCGCATGCACGAGTCGTTCCCGGGGAGTGGGCTCTTCGGGAACCTTTTTTTGGGTAAGTTCCCATCAGGTGAGTGATGTATCCCGTAGGTGGGCCTGCGGATACATCTCCTCCTAATGAACGGCCGCTTCTCGCTAACAGCCGAGAGGAGAGGAGCAGGCGAGGGAACCTGCTCCCTATTCCCTCCAGAAGCGTTTGCAGTGGTGCTCGCGCCGGCACGATCATCGGCCATGCGGGAATGATTCTCATTGAGCTGAAATGCCTATTCCACCTCCTGAGAATTCCCTGAGAAACGCTCCAATCGCACCTCGAACGGCCCTCCACTGATCCACTCTTGAGGTGAAGGCTGTGGTGCCTTCAATGCGTCAAGCAGGAGCGGGCTGAGGGGCCGGCTCTTTTTTTTGATCAGAAAGCCAGCAAAGGCCAACAGTCCGCCTCACCAGCCACAAGACTGAAACCAGCCGATCCAACGCCGTGCTCCCCCAGCTCAAAGCGTTGCTGCTGGCGCTGAGCCTTTGGAGCACCCTCCCAGCATCGGCAGCCCCGATCAGCAGGGACGATCCGGAATCCAGCGACACCAACAGCAGAGGCATCTCAACCGCCCGCGGATCCGCCGTGGTGGTCACCGCCAATCCCCTCGCCAGCACGGCAGCGCTGGCTGCGTTGAAGAACGGCGGCAGCGCCATCGATGCTCTAGTCACAGCCCAGGCAGTGCTGGCGGTGGTGGAACCCCAGAGCTCCGGCATGGCGGGTGGTGGTTTTCTGCTGCACTGGGATGCCAAGCAACGCCAGCTTGCAGTGCTGGATGGCCGTGAAGTGGCCCCCGAACGCAGCCGCCCAGGCGATCTGCTCGACGCAGCGGGGGGTCCCCTCCCCTGGCGTCAGGCCACCAGCCAAGCCAACGCCATCGGCATTCCCGGCACCGTGGCCCTGCTCTGGGAGGCCCATCAAAACCATGGCCATCTGCCCTGGAGCGAAACCCTGCAACCGGCGATCCGCCTGGCCAGCAAAGGCTTTCTGCCGAGCCCGCGTCTGTTGCGCTCCATTCGCCTGGCCCAGCGTTTCGGCGTGGCCCACAGTCCTGAGTTTCAAGCGCTCTACCTGCCCGGCGGACAGCCACCAGCAGCGGATCAACCCTTCCACAACCCAGCCCTGGCACGCACCCTGAAACTGCTTGCCAGGAAAGGGGGACCAGCCTTTTATCACGGGCCTCTGGCGCAGAAGATCCTGGACGGGGTGAATGCCCTGCAGGCCAGCGAGCCGAACTTCCGCGGCTGGAGTTCCGCTGATCTAAGCAGCTATGCCGTGGTCCGGCGAACTCCCCTCTGCAGCCAGCAGCTGCAGCACCGGATCTGCACGGTGCCGCCCCCCAGCAGCGGTGGCTTAGCGCTGCTGCAAAGCCTGGCGCTGCTGAACCAGACCACCAACCTGGCCAACTCCAGCGCAGCTGAGCCGCAGGTGTGGCGGCAGCTGGCCCGCGCCCAGGCCTGGGCCGATGCCGACCGCTTCTATTGGGTGCACGACCCCATCGATGGCTCGGTTCCCAGCACGGCGTTGCTGGATCCGGCCTACATCAACAGCCGGGCCAGAGCCATGCAGGGCGCCAACGGCGAAAGGCCAACGCCGGGATTGCCGCCAGGCATCGATCGCTATCCCTACGGCCGGCCAGATCAGGGCATCGAACAGGGCACCAGCCAGGTCACCATCGTGGATGCCAGCGGCAACATTGCCTCCTACACCTCCTCGGTGGAGACGATCTTCGGGAGTCGGCACCTTGTGGGAGGCATGGTGATGAACAATCAGCTCACCGATTTCGCCTTCAAGCCCAGCCTTGGCGGCAAACCGGTCGCCAACCGCCGGCTGCCCGGACGACGGCCGATGTCGTCGATGGCGCCGACGCTGGTGTTCCGCAAGGGCGAGCCGGTGCTGGCCCTCGGCAGCCCCGGCGGCCGCAGCATTCCCCATCTGCTCAGCCGGGTGCTGCTGGCATCCCTGATCTGGAACGAACCGCCGGCGCGGGCGGTGGGCCTTCCCCATCTCTCACGCCGGGGCACAACGCTGGTGCTGGAAAGCAATCCGCCGCTGCCCTGGCCATTTCCGCTGCAGCAGCTCAAAAGCGAAGCAAGCCCGCGGCGTCAGAGCATCGGCAGCGGCACCGCTCTGATTCAAAAAATCGGTGCTGGCTGGCAGGGGGCCGCTGATCCGCGCCGCGAAGGAACGGCCCTGGGCCTGCCCTGATCCAGCCATCAAGCGATCAACCCTTGGAGCGCAGGTGCGTGAAGCTGGGCACGCCATTGCCCCAGGCACGGGTGATGGCCAAAATCAATGCCCCGATCAAGGCCAGGTTCATCGCAAAGCCGCTGTCCACCGGGAAGGTGTGGAAGATCAGCGTGGTGGGCACCAGGAACAGCAGCAGCAGCGAGGCCCCCAGCACCGTGTTGCTGCCGAACACCAGCAGGATCGATCCGGCGATCAGCACCACGATCGCCGCCACGAGCAACACAGAAGCCAGGGGTTCGGGGATGCCCTTGGAGGCGATGAAGCCTGCGGTTTCAGCGAAGTTGGTGAACTTGGCCGGCAGGGCATTCACGAACACGGCCGCCATCAGCACCCGGCCGAGGAAATCGAACAGCTTCGAAGCAGTCATGGGGATCAAGAGCCCGCAGGCAGAGCAGTCATGAGGAGCACCCTAGAGAGCAAATGTTCAGCAAGAACAGTCATGCACCAGCAGAGGATGGGCTGATTCAGGGATGGAGATCAGCCGTCAAAGGCGGTAAGACGGAGTTCAGCAGGGTCGGGATGGGCCGAGCTCGATGCTGGAGATCAGACCCTTCACACCTGCCGACCTCGACGTGGTCACGGCCCTGGCCCGTGAGCAGGATTTCGCCCCAGGAATCGGCGACATCGAGATCTACGCCAACACCGATCGCCAGGGGATTTGGCTCGCTTGGCAAGACAACGCACCGGTGGGCTGCATCGCTGCAGTCACCTACAACCCCGACTACGCCTTCATCGGGCTGTTCGTGGTGAAGCCGGAGCATCGGGGCAAAGGAATCGGGCATCAGCTCTGGCAACACGCCTTAAAAACCCTGAGCAGCGTGCAGTGCATCGGCCTGGAGGCCGCGGTGCAGATGGTGGGCTTCTACGAACGCGCTGGATTTCAGAAGGACTGCATCACCACCCGCCGGCAGATGCTGTTCCGGAGCGAGGCATCACTGCACGCAAGCCCCAGCCAGCGCAGCGACGTTGCCGTCGTGCCCTTGAGCGAGGTGTCGCTGGAGGCGATTCAGCGCTACGACGAACGCCATGAGATCAGCCCAAGGCCCCACTTCCTTGAGCTATGGCTCCGCCACAGAGCCGGAGATGTGTTCGCGGCGAGGGATGCCGAGGGCGAATGCCATGGCTACGTGCGCATTCGGCCTTGCCTGCTGCCGATCGGCGAGGGCTGGCGGGTGGGCCCCTGGCTCGCCGAAGACCCCGGCATGGCCTCGCTGTTGCTGAACAACGCCCTGGACCACCACAACGGTGTCGTCCTGATCGACACCCCCGGCCACAACCCGAGCGCCAAAACCATCCTCAGCGCCAGGGGCTTCAAACCGATGACGTCAACGGTGCGGATGTACAAGGGCGTGATCCCCAGGGGGCACGACCGCAACATTTACGGCCTGGCCTGCCTCGAGCTGGGGTGATCGCTGAACAATCACTCCACCAGGAATTCGCTGCGCAAAGCCCGCGCATCCTGAATCCGCTGCCCCACCGCGAGCTGGCGGAGGCGGGTGTTCAGCCAGGCGCGCAGTCGGGTGGATGACACCGACTTGTTAAGCAGACCGTCCGAAGGCTCAGGCGTGCCGAAGGGAATGGTCATCAACCACACGCGGTGGTTCAGGCTAATCAGATCGCAGCCACGCCAGCCCCACTTTCAGCCGGTTCTGGCCTGAAAGGCAATGCGTGTTCGTGCTGATTGCCAGGGCCTGGCCAAGCCCCAAGACTGTGTGCATCGAGATCGGAGGCGTCCATGCGAGATGACGGTCCAACCGAGCAGACTTCAGAAGCAAGCTGACTTTCAAGCCCCTGCTCCAACAGTTTTCACACCTCTTGTTGGGTGCGCCCTTCGACAGGCCTTGTGCGAAAGGCCAGGCCGATCGGCACTCCATCTGCACCGTGCCAGGTGCCCTAAGGAGCTCCCATCACCCGACCCCTTGGAACATGGCCCCAGGCGCCATAAGCCAGACGCTTCGACCTTCCTTCAGCCACATCTGATGGATTGCGTCATGCACAAACGAGCGAGTTAGGCCGCCTGTTCAACGGAACGGGACGGCCACACCAACCCTGAACACCATCGTTCAGACACAGACCCCCGGCCCCTCCGTCACAGGGATCGGGGGTCTGCTGCTGGTTCAGGCCTTGCGCTTTTGATCGGCCTGCCGCAGTTGCTCCCGCAGGATGATCGGATCATCACAGTGGGATCTGCGATAGAGCGCTTTGATCTTGCGTGACTCCTCATCGAGCAACTCCAGCTCAACCGCGTCTGCCATTCCCACGGTGAAATCTTCGATCTGGCGGTCTTCAAACTGATTCTCAAGAGCCATCAACTCCTTCAACGAATCACTCATATACAGACAACTCGACGCCATCAATTTGAGGTTTTCCCGGATCTTGATATCGGCCTGCTCACGAACATCCCGCGCCTTTTCCAGCGTGGCAATCAGATCACCACTGGCCCCCTCCTCAATCGTTGCCGCAGAGACCGTTGAGGTTGTTGCACAACCGAGCACCAGCACCAGCAACAATGCCAGAACGGATTGCAGAACCCTCATCGGAACCCCAGAAGACAGGTCACGTTAAGGGGAGTCATCAGACGACGTCCCCTCAGATGAGGGAGACATCGTTTTGAATCACCACTCCACACCCCCTCAAGTGGGTGATGTGTGGCCCTCAGGTTTTGCCGATGCTGATGGAACACGAGGCGAGGAGCACCGAAAACCATGACCAACACAACAGCCAAAGCTCAATTGCTCGATCTGCTGATCGAACCGCTGAAGGGATGCAAAGGGCTTTATGCCCACCGACAGAACCTGATGCAACGGGTGATGCGCATGCCCGATCTGGAAGTGCGCGATCACCTCGATCGGCTCAGGCCAGCCATTTCCCAGGCACCTGAACCATCAAGAACCAAAGGGCTCAATTCTTAAGGAATGCTGAGAGACACAAAGAAAGCCAAACCAGTATCGGTTGTCGCAGCCCGGTCCAATCATGGATCCGTAGGACGGCTGCAGTTTCAAACGTGATCCCATGACCGAAACCCTGCGCCTGCCCTACTCCGTTCAAGGCAATGGAACCGTGGAATCGATCGGCAATCACCTGTATCGGGTCTGCGGACCCGCCGGATGCACCATTGTGATGGGGCTCAGCAACGCCCTCTACCTCAGCCGCAACGTGCCAGAGGTGGAACACAACCACCACTCACATCGATAACAAAAAAAATCGCTCCAGCCATGGAGCGATTCATCAAGCCGGAGCAATCCCCATCACCCGGCTCACAGCACCAGATCTTGATGCGTTGGGTCGACAATACTCATCCAGCCCCAGATCTAGGGGGAGCACGATTACTTATGTAGAGCTCCTTGATCACACATCAACGCTGCATGTGGTGCCCTTGCTCGTTATATTGAGAGACCCCATCACCCGGCCCGCCTCTTCAGCGGGCTTTTTTGTGGCAAAACCCCAGATGCAGCGCCAGGGGCAACACTTTGCATTGGTGGTCACAAAAAAGGGAGGGTTCCCTAATCCCTCCCCTGTTCGACGCAGTTTCCCCCTGTTCTGAGCTGGGGGTTACCTGTTCATTCTGTATCCCGGCGAACTAAAGGGCATCGGTGATTGCACCTAGCGAACGGTCGCATCAGCGATCAAGCAGCGCAGCATCGATCTTGGCGTCGGGATTGAGCTTGATCAGCATCCACAGCAACATCGCCGAGCAATCGCGATCACTCACGCCGTAGTCATATTTCCAATCAGCCACCATCCCCTTGAGCTCATGCTGAGCCTGGGTGATGAACTCATCGTTCCATTCCTGCACCAATCGATTCAATCCTCTTCCAGATCCTCTTCTGTGACGTAGAAGGGCTCATCAGAACCGGGCTGATCGTTCTCCAGCACGAGCACTTTGAGCGAATCATCGCTCTCAAACACAAAGAGGCCGTCCTCATCGGGATGCACACCCTTCATCTCAGGGTGCTGATTGACGAGACGTTTGAGGCGGCGATTCTCCTTCCAGAACTTGGTCCCCTTTTCAACCAGATAAACCGTCAGAGCCAAGTTCACCAGCACAAGGGCGAGGAACTCCAAGGCCTGCATAGATCAAAACCGGGTTGCGATGACCCTAGCGAGACAAGCAGGGAGCGCCATAGCAAGCGATACCAAGCGTCCAAAGGCACAGGGAGAACGGGACAGAGCAGCGACGGCGGCTCATAATGAGAATGATTCTCGGGTTTCGGGGAGGTTGCGATGGGGCAGGTGTGCCTGATTTCAGGCCCTCCGGGGTGCAGGAAAACAACCTGGGCGCTGCAAAGGCTCCAGCAGCATCAAGGCCCCTGCGCCTACCTGCAGCTGGGGGGAGAGAAGGCAGCGGGGCTTGAACAGGGGGAAGACAGCGGAATCGACCTGACCTGGCTCAAGGACCAGGTGCCCAGGCTTGAGAAACCGGCAACAGCCAACGCAACGGATCTGAAGCAGGACAACGATGGGCTGACCCTGATCGAAGTGCAGCAGTTCCATCCCCCCAGCAAGGAAGGAGTTGAAGGGCTCGGAGACGACGTTCGCTCCAAGCTGGAGGCCTTACAGCTGCACCCCGACCAACTCCTGCACTTCGGGCGAGACCCTGAATTGCCTGCAAAGGACACCCTGGAGTTCAGCAAGCTCGAGGCCTGGCACACCTCTCTTTCAGGTTGTGTCTGGGATCCCAACAGCCTGAGCAGCTTTTAGTTTGAACTCGTGAACGGTGCCTACGGCGATGTGTAGCGCGCCAAAGGCCTGATGAATCTTCCTGACGGGCGGGCATTGTTCCGCAATTGGATGGTGAGCCAGGAGTCATCCCAGTTCCTTCCCCTGGACGCCACAGCACCACCTCAGAGTCGCCCCAGTCGAATCTCAGAGCTCGTTGTTCAGGGCAAGGCACTCAACCCCGAAGGCATTCAATCCACCATCAACGACTGTCTGCTCGCGGATGACGTGCTCGCCATGCAGCAACAACAGCTTCAACAACCCACATCACAAGGCTGATTGACATGAACCACGCCGTCATCTCCTGTTTGCACGCGAACCTTGCCGCCGTGGAAGCCGTGCTCGACGACATCGGCTCCCAGGGCATCCAAACCATCACCTGCCTTGGCGACCTTGTGGGCTACGGACCCCAGCCCAATGAAGTGGTGGAACTGGTGCGTCAGCGCGAGATTCCCACCTGCCAGGGCTGCTGGGATGAGGACATCATTGATGGTCTGAATGCCTGTGAATGCAGCTATCCCTCCCAGCTGGCGGAACGACGAGGCCATCGCGCCCATCACTGGACAGCCGATCTGCTGACGGAGGAGAACAAGGCCTTTCTGGCTGAACTTCCAATGACACTTCGGCGCGACAAGTTGTTGTTTGTGCATGGCAGTCCGAACAGTCAGCACGAATATCTGTTGCCCGGCATGAATGCCTTTGCGGCCCTTGTACGGGTGGAAACAGCAGGGGCGGAAACCGTGTTCTGCGGCCACACCCATCAGCCCTATGTGCGCGAACTACGCCAGGGATCCATTCGAGTGAAGGTGCAACAACGCGATCAAGGCGCACCAACAGAACAGGAGATTGAACTGCCGATGCGGCGGATCGTTAACGCTGGTTCTGTGGGGGAACCGCGTCATGGCAGCACCAAGGCCACCTATGTGATCCATAACGACAACACCGGAGAGGTGATGATTCGGGAGGTCGACTACGACGTCGCCAAAACCTGTCGAGCGATCGTTGATGCGGGCTTACCGGAGGTGTTTGCCTGGAGGCTCAGCCACGGCTTCGAATATGCCGAGCGGGCTGAAGACGCCAGCCACGTGTGTGAGCGCTGATGGAACGCTGGGCCCTGGCGAGTGATCTCCAAGGAGACCTGGATCTGTACGAACAGATTCAGAGGGAGTTGAAGCAACAACGGGGTGTTGCCAATCTCTTCGTTCTCGGTGATCTGATCGGATCACAACGCAAGTGCAATGCACTGCTAGATCGTTCGCGGCAGCCGAAGCGCGCTGATCTTAAGCCCGACTGCATCTATGGCTGGTGGGAAGAACAGCTTCTGGCGGAATGTGGTTACCGCGGCGAACGCAAGGCTGAAGGGCTCAGAGCCGAGCAGGGCGAGGCGGCGGTCGGAGAACTTCTCGCTGCGGTGGACGCCGACCATCTCAACTGGCTGGCATCGCTGCAGTTCGGCTTCATCGAACTCGACTGCGCTTTGATTCATGGCAGCTCCGCTGACGTCGGCGACCGGCTAACGGAAGACACTTCAGCCCTGGTGCTGCTGGATCGGCTGACGCGGCTGGATGTGAACCGGCTGTTTACGGCGCGCTGTCAGCGTCAGTTCCGACTGGAGCTTTCCGGTGGATCCATCCAATCCCACGTCAAAGACGATGCCGGTGAACAGCAGAGCGAACAGGCTGTGCCCAAACGAAGCGTGATCGGCATTGGCGGAGGAAGGCATTACACCCTCTACGACCCCGCCACAGATCACATCGAATTTCGAATTGCGAGAGAACCTTCCAACGCTTCGGGACGGGGCTTTGGCTAACTGCAAAATTGCTCGAGCCCAATCCAGCCGTAAGGCGTCCATACGCTGGAACCAAACGCAAATGACGCATGGTCGACCACAGCCAACAACAGCTCACGGCTCGCGAGATGGTGCGGGCCCACGCCTACCCCGTACGGGCGGTCGACAGCAGTCTCAGCCTGCTCAGCATCACGGTTCTGCTGATCCCACAAGCAGTCAAAACCCATCGCTACAACCGCTGCATCGACGCACAGATCGCCCAGCGGGCCAGCATCAATCCCAAGGGAGGCACAACTGCCGGCAAGATGAATTGCCTCAAAGCCGTCGAACACTGCGAAGGGTTCTGAGCCAATGCGCGCCATCCAACCGTTATCGGCTCTTAGCTTCGGCGTATTGGCCCTGCTGGTGAACCAATTGCCAGGAATGGCCCACGGGAAGGGGCTCTATGGCACCGAAGCCGAAGCCCAGCAGCGGGCAACTGAAATCGGTTGCAACAGCGTTCACGAGAACAATGGACGCTGGATGCCTTGCACTGATGAACGGGAACTCCACCAACAATTGCGCGAGCAATGAAAGGCTCAAGAACAACCAGCCGAAAGGCGCGACGCATCCATCGTTGGCTGGTGCCGATCGCCGCAGCACCACTGCTGATCACTGCTGGAACCGGCTCCCTCTACAGCCTGCTGCTGGAACAGAACATTGATGCCTTCTGGCTGCTCAAGCTGCACACAGGAAAGTTCGGCTGGCTCAACCTTCAACCCGTGTACCCAATCCTGCTGGGGGGTCTCACCATCGTTGTGACCGTGTCTGGGCTGACGATGCTGCTCAGACCAGCCGGCAAGACAGGGGGTTGAAATCATCCGACAGCCTCACTCCACAAAGTGAAGCCACAGGAGCCACTGGCATGGCAGGGCTCGTGTTTGGGTTGACCGGTGGCACAGGCCTCTGAACAGAAACTCAGGCCATCGTGAACAAAAGCCTGGGACGCTTGCACTTCGCAGGTGCAACACGGACAGCCACAGGGAGTAGCGAGAGCCATCGCTACCAGACAACTCACTGCTGAACGGGCGGAACAAATTATGCTGGGAGCAATAAGAGTCTCGTCGCATGCAGACGCTCAGCAGCAAAGAGCTGCTCGAAAAGCAGGAGCATGCAAAAAATTAAAAAGGAAGAAGCCAATAATCACGCCAATACAAACCATATGACACAAGCAGAAGCAGTTAAATACCCAGAAATTCAAGATAAAATAGAAGAATAAAAAGGAATACCCCTTAAAGAGCATGAACAACAATTATCAGCCTAGAAACAAGACGCTTGAAGAAATCAACGCATGGTGCTTTCAACGCGCTTCCCACCTTTCAATCGCTGGCCACGACAAAGCTGCACAAGCCCTGACAGAAGAGCACATGGAGTCACTTCGGAACGTTAACCCCGAAGATTTACTTTGGGTTGCAAACTAACAGAAACAGCACCTTTATCGCGCCGACGGATTGTGTCGTACCTCACCTCAAGGAAAGCAAATATAACAAGAAGAGACAAAACCAAGAAACCACATCGTGCTATAAGAGACATTAAATACGCACTAAATCTTGATGTACTCGTTCATAGATAGCAAAAAGATTTCATCAGGGAAATTAAGCACAAGATGGTGTAGCAAAAAATACATTTGAGTACATCAATGAATACTGAGAACCAACATCGAAAAAAGGGAGGGAGATCCATATCCTTAAATTCGCACGAAACAATCCGCCTAGAAAGGCCCCAAGCTGGAGAAATTGCAGAAATAACAGTAAAGAGTGGGGTTATAAGGATAGCGGGCGAGCAATCAAACAACGCAAAAGACATAACTTTGGCTTTTGCATGCAGAGCAGATGCTTTCAAATTCCATTATCCAGAAGACCTAGAAATCACAGTAGAAGCCATAACAGACACAACTTACATAGTTGAATCAATAGAAAAAAAGGGATCCGACACAAGCGATGCAATTATGGAATGGATCATTCAACTACACATAGTGAGGCACGAGACAAATATAGAAAACAGACTTATGAAATTTTTTAGATTACTGATAACAAAACTAGGCAAAAGAACATCAGAAGGGCTACTGCTCGAGAACACACTGCCTCACGCACGTATTGCCGAAATCATTGGATCTACGAGATCAACCGTATCACGGACGATTAGCACTCTGAGGAAGTCCCAACAAATTTATATTGATGAACTAAAAGGGCAGATTCTATTACCTGTGGATTAACTAACGCCCACAACGACACGTTCCGCCCTTCCACTTGGAGCACTTCGATTTCTTGCAACCCTTTTTCTTATTTACTGCAAGTCGGTTTTCGGAAGACTCGGCCAAGACCTTAGAAAATGTTTCCTTCAACAATACCGTCACTAACGGAGATGGATCTAGACGTGGGGAGTGACAAAAAGCACAAAATTGCGAGTCATCTGATCCGAGTCAAGGCATACCCAAGGCCTAAGAGCGCCTGTTTTCATTGAGAAAGAAGGCAATAACCGTATCAAATGAAATGAAGGGTGTATAGAAAGCTACTTTTAATTGAAGTAAACGAGTAGCAGACGACACAGCGAGGCGCCAACATAAGTGTGCCCGTTGTGGGCAATCTTGTGTGAGGAATTCAATGAAGCTTTTCCAGCAACTGCTGGTGGCCCCTGCCGCCCTTGGCCTGCTGGCCACTGGCGCCAATGCCGCCGAGCTGAACATCAACGGCGTTTCTGATTACGCGGCTTCCGCTGATCAGGTCACCAGCGTCACCCAATTCTCTGACGTCTATCCCACCGACTGGGCTTATCAGGCTCTGGCTGGTCTGGTTGAGACCTACGGCTGCGTTGCCGGCTACCCCAACGGCACCTTCCGTGGCAACCGTGCCATGACCCGCTACGAAGCGGCTGCCCTGCTGAACGCTTGCCTCGACCGCGTCACCGAAGTGACCGACGAGCTGCGTCGCCTGATGGCTGAGTTCGAAACCGAGCTGGCCATCCTCAAGGGTCGCGTTGACGGCCTCGAAGCCAGGGTTGGCGAACTGGAAGCCAGCCAGTTCTCCACCACCACCAAGTTGAAGGGTGTCGCAAACTTCTTCCTTGGTGCCGTCGATATGGACAAGGACAACCAAGAGACCGGTATGGGCGAGTCTCTATTCATGAACTACCGGTATCGGTTGAACCTCAACACGTCATTTACCGGTAAAGATCTTCTTTATGCACGCCTTCAGGCAGCAGATGGAAGCGGTGAGCACTGGGAGACAGGTGACACCCACCTCAACTCTTCCGGGTCGAATGGTTCTTCACTGAGTATTGACAAGCTCTGGTACACCTTCCCTGCTGGTGACTTCAAGATCACGGTTGGACCGAAGATCGAGAACTATTACATGGTGGAGACACCAACCAGATACAACCCAGTACTGAAGGCCTTTAAGTTAGGCGGTTATGGCGCTGTTATGGGTGCAAGTACTGGTGCTGGCGCTGGTATTCAGTGGCGTCAAAATGTCCGACCAGGAGAGGCAGCATGGAATGCTGCAGTCAACTACACCTCTAATACAGGTGCAGATTCAGCTGTAGGTCATGGCATTGCAGGTAACGATGCAGGTGGTTCATTGCTGACTCAAGTCGGCTATGGAACACGCAAATGGTGGTTGGGTGCTTCCTACGCACGTAAGAACCAATACCGCAGCTCATCGGGAAGCCAAACCTGGATTGCTGGACAATCAACCCTCGGTACCAAGGGTGCACCACTGGATGCATTTGGTCTTCGTGGCTTCTGGACTCCTGATGAGTCGGGAATCATTCCCTCAATCAGCACTGGTGTTGATTTCGGATACTCTGACGGTGAAACCGACGGCGACACCACTGAAACCTTCGGCTACATGGTTGGCCTAAGCTGGAACGACGTGTTCGTTGACGGGAACAAAGCTGGCCTTGCCTTTGGCTCAATAGGCAGCTACATCACTGATACAAAAGGCTCCGCTGACGTTGACCGTGACAACAGCGCGCTGGAACTTTGGTACGACTATCAAGTCACTGACAACATCAGCGTCAAACCTGCTGTTTTCTGGACCAACAACTACGATAACGACAGTGACGACAAGTTCGGCGCCGTTGTAATCACAACTTTCAAGTTCTGATCAAAAGGCTTGTTGAAATACAAAACGCCCCACAACGGGGCGTTTTTTTTTATGCAAAAAAAAGGGGCAATTAATGCCCCGACAAAGCTGTATTGTAAAAAAATTACCAACAGTTCTCACCTTCCCCAATAGGCACACAGATGTCCTCTTGCTCAGCTTTTTTCTTAAGAGCGGCAGCATCAGCATCTAAAACACTTTCTTCGTCAACGCCTTGATCTGTATTCCACTCCTTAAGACCACCTGCGTCTTGAGCTCGCAATGGTGGAACACTTGCAGAGGCGACAAGAAGTGAGGTTGCGGCGACGAAGACAGAAATGGCCGAGGGCTTTGACATGGAAAGAAGCTCAACTGAACAAATTCTAGAGAAGAGAAGGCCAGAAAATAAATGGTTTAACCCTATCAAAAGTTACATATCAGCTCGACAAGCGGCGGATAGCATTCGTGTAGCTTTGAAAAATCAAATCAAGTTCATCAGATCGACCATGACGAGCCAGCAAACCACGAGCACCGGCATCAATATTAAATAACATTGAGCGGTCGTCAGGCGACTTGACATAGCTCTCGATCCAGCCGACACATACATAACGGACACCGCTAAGAACTGGTGTCACACAATGAAGCGTGGAAGACGGATAGAGAACAATTTGACCAGGTGGCAATCGAAATTGCTTCGTCTCTTCACCACCAGTTTGGATCATTAAGGATCCACCCTCGTAGGTGCCTTCGTCACTAAGAAAGCAGGTGAAAGATAAATCTCGACGACCATGCCGGGAAAAAGGATTATCAACATGCCATCCATAACAATCTCCGACACTGCACCTAGAAACCAACAAACTGTGGACCCTGCGTACAAGAGAAAAACTTTTAATTAATGGGTCACTAGTAAGTGCTGAAGAAATGCAGTTAGTAATCGCAATTGTGAGCTCGGCATTAGGGTCAAGCTGGTAGTTATTCTTCACTAATGCAGCCTGATCCCCTGCGGTCAATCGGCCATCTCGCCAATGCAAGTTAGGAGCACTAAGGCGGTGCTGAAAGTCACGAACCTCAGGAAGAGGCAAAAGAGAATGCGTCAGGAAGTCCATCGCCAAGGGAATCTCAGGAATAAAAAGCGTTTCACAAATGCTACGAAATCAACCGTCAAAAACAGCTGACAAGTTGAATCACTGGTCTAGCATAGGTGAAATGATGTCTTAAAGCATGCGTAGGTTCTTAGCAGCGCTGTCTCTGGTAGCACCCTTTGCAGGGCTCCCTTCAGTCGAAGCGAAGGAAGTAAGGGTGTACTCAGGACGGCATTACAACACTGATCGTGCTGCCTACAAACAATTCAGTCAAGAAACCGGCATCAAAGTAAGGCTAATCGAGGCCACAGGGATATCACTGGTTGAGCGGCTTAAACGAGAGGGAGAAAATTCAAACGCCGATGTCATTCTGTTGGTGGATGCAGCAAGGATTAACAACGCTGCAGAAGCAGGTCTTCTGCAGCCGGTATCCTCGAGTGAACTCCAGTCGAATGTGCCTTCACGCTATCGCGATCCATCAAATCGATGGTTTGGTTTCACGAGGCGCGTAAGAGCCGTAATTGTAAATCCCAATGTCGTTGATCCAAAGACGATTAAGACCTATTCCGATCTTGCAAATCCAGCACTCAAAGGGAAACTCTGTTTGCGTAAAAGAAAAAACGTCTACAACCAATCACTGGTAGCAGATCAAATCATATTGAAGGGTAAAAAAGCTGCTTCTGATTGGGTTAAAGGAATGGTCAAGAATGTAAGCCAGCCTTACTTTGGTGGTGATGTATCACTGATTCGTGCAGTCGGACAAGGTAAATGCGGGGTTGGACTTGTTAATCATTACTATCTTGCACGAATGCAGGCAGGGGCAAGTGGTAAAAACGATCAGAAAGTAACATCAAACATTAAGTTGATCATGCCAAATCCAGCCCATGTGAACATCAGTGCCGCAGGAGTTGCTAAGTCCGCAAAAAACAAAGCAGAAGCAATTCAATTTGTTGAGTTTATTTCGTCACCAAAAGGTAGCAGACTGATTGCAGGGCCAACTTTTGAATATCCGCTAAAAAACCTTGGCACATCAAAGGAACTGAAGTCCTTTGGAAAATTTAGCCCAGATAATGTTTCTATTAGCGCATTAGGCGCAACGCAGAAAACCGCAATCAAAGTGATGGCAGATTCTGGCTGGCGTTGATCTGAAGTGCTCAACAATTGACCAAAAATACATTGATTTCAGTTGCTTTTGATAATGACTCTCATTTAACTTGGTGCAAATAACACACCATTCGAGCAATTCGACTTGCCTATGCGTATCATTTGGACATTGACAAGTAAAAAATGCTGAGCACAACCAATTCGATCACCGCGTCATCTATCGCCTGCGGCCCATCAGGTCGTGCAATTGCAGAAGCAATTGACTCTGATCTTCTAAGCGCGATCCAAGCCCACCTCAACATGGAAAGGCAGGCCCATGCCTCCTATTTCGCTGCAGCAATCTGGTTTGCTGAGCGGGAGTTAAGGGGATTTTCACGATTCTTCCGAGACGAATCCAACAGCGAGCATGAGCATGCTGCCAAATTCGCGGAATACATCATTGCTCGAGGTCAAAGCGTTGCGCTTCAAGTGGTTGATGCTCCCTTGCAGAACTGGGCATCCCCTGCAGATGTGATGGCAACCGCATTTAAAATGGAGGTTGACGTCACAGCTTCGTTGCAACAGCTGTATTCAATGGCAGAGAGAGTAAGCGATACGCGTACCACGGTGTTTCTCGACCCGATGGTGGAAATGCAAACTCAGTCAGAACACGAATTTGCGCACCTTCTTGGACGGGTGAAGTTTGCAGATAATCAAGCAGCGGCTTTATTGCTCATCGACAACGAGCTAGATCAAGGAAATAACAAACCTGCATCTCTTCAGGGTTAATTCACTCCCGACCAGAAAGTTGATTAACACACATCAACTTTCTGGTGTCACATATTTAGCCCTTGTGGATCGATTACGAAACATTTTATATCCCGCATTAACGATTTAGGCGATACTTCCAGGTATTCAGAAATAAGCCGATGGGACCAGCCTTGGCGTCTTAATGCCATTGCAATCTTCAGTCGTTTTTTACGCCAACCATTAGGAGAACCTAAATAGCGCGAAACTCTTGGTGTTAAGCCTGAATTCATGACATAAGACCTTTAGTTGAGAGATAATATAAAGTAAAGCACTCGAATCAATTAAACAACAATTGAATGTTGCCTGCCAACAGCATATAAGCAAGACTGGTGAATAGCTAACATCAATCTAGAACGTAGCCGATGATACTCAAGCGAGATACATATATGAGCAGAAGAGACTAATTGAAGTTATTGTAGGATTTTTATGGGAGTGATGACCTCATTCAAGGTCGAATTAAGGATGCCTGATGGAGTCAAACGCTTCGAATGCCCTGATGATGAATACGTTCTAGAAGCAGCAGAGCAGGCTGGGATTGATATGAGTTATTCATGCAGAGCTGGAGCATGCAGCACATGTGTAGGGAAGATCATCGAAGGAACAGTTGATCAGTCTGATCAAAGTTTTCTTGATGATGAACAAATGGAAGACGGCTATTCACTTCTATGCGTAGCTTATGCAACATCAGATTTGATCGTAAAGACTGATTGCGAAGAAGAGCTTTGGTGACAATAGATAGAACGATAGGATCATCGCAAAATGAAAGTACTTAGGGAAAGCGAGATTAGTTTGGTTGATCAGTATCTAAATGCGTCCTGTTTCAACAAAATAAGCGACAGAGCCTATCAGAACATGCTAAATTACGAATCAAAAGCCGATCCAATCGAAAAGAAATTGATTAAAAGGATCAAAGAACAAGTAAGGCACGGAAAGGTTGTGCTTTCATCTGAATCAAAGGTGAAAGCTTGATCAGCCTGGATGTGATAAAGAATACAGCCAGTCGTCTTCTCTGAGAGAAAACATAATCAAAAGCATCAGAAGATAAGAAAAATACAATCAGATGAGCACCAGTCAGATACTTTGGATTGATCTCCAGCCATCACTGTATTGCCTTTTCAAGCGGACAGCGCAAAACTTGGGTCATCATTTTGAAGTCAAAAGATGGTCATTCGAACATGATCTTGATGAATCATGTGATGTTGAAGTCGTTCACAGCCTAATGAGGCACACGATAGAAAACTCTTCAAATCCAGTTCATCTTGTAGGACACGGTATAAGCGGTACAGTTGCATATTTATTTGCTCAAAAATATCCCAACAACATATCGTCAGTTTCCGTGCTATCAGTAGATACTCACTCGACAAATCAATGGACTAGTCATTATCAGAGTATGCGGAGCCAATTACCCTGCTCAAGATTTCATATTTTAAGCCATCTAAGCCGACTATTGGTCGACAGACAAACTGAAAAAGTTATCAATATTATGGCGCGACTATTGGCAACATGTTTGGATAATGATTTAGTGTATGGATCTATTGTCAATAGCGAACCAATCACGAATCTAGACAAAGCTGAGGTTCCAATACTGGTGATTAATGGTGAAAAAGACTTTGTTGTTGATGAGCAGAGTGATATCAGATGGAGACACTGCCTAAAACCTGGAGACTGCTACCAAAAAATTTCTAACGGACGCCATTTCTTCCCATTTACAGAGTGGAGTCAAACTGCAAAAATAATCGAGTCATTTGTCACGATGGTTCCTGAGCGACATCAGAACCAAGTCCCTAATAGCTGCAAGAATCTGAGTATTAGTAAAACCAACTCATGAATCAAATGAATACCTTCGACGTCATCATCATTGGTGGAGGACCAGCGGGTTGTTCTTGTGCATTGTATACAGCAAGGTCAAATCTATCGACAATTATCCTGGATAAAAATCCAGCTGTTGGTGCACTTGCTATCACTCACAAAATTGCAAACTATCCGGGTGTGGAGGGAGACACATCAGGTGAGGAATTGTTAAAAACAATGAGAGTTCAAGCAATTAACTATGGAGCGGAATACAAGCAGGCTCAGGTTTATGGAATCGGCATGACTGATGAAGAGAAGACTGTATATACACCAGAGGGAACATTTGTAGGCAAAACATTGGTTCTTGCAACAGGTGCAATGGGTAGAGCATCAACACTTCCCGGTGAGAACGAATTTCTTGGTAAAGGGGTCAGTTATTGTGCAACTTGTGACGGAGCTTTTTATAAAAACCAAGAAGTAGCTGTCTATGGATCAAATCATGAAGCCATTGATGAGGCACTTGTACTCACAAAATTTGCATCAACAGTACATTGGATTACCAATAATAAACCAAACGCAAATTCTCCAGGAGCAAAGATCCTTCTCAATTCTAAAAATGTGAAGCACTGGAAGCGCACTAGGCTCACCTCCATACAAGGAGATGACCAGGGAGTAAATGCTGTCAGAGTTCAATCATCTGGAGGTCGTGAAGAGCAGATAATCCAAGTTCAAGGTGCGTTCGTCTACTCCACAGGTTCACTGCCTATCACCGATTATCTACAAGAACAGGTACCGGTCAACCCAAATGGTGGGGTTAGAGTAAACAGCGACATGATGACAAATATCGAAGGAGTGTGGGCAATCGGCGATATCCGTAACACACCCTTTAAACAAGCTGTTGTTGCTTGCTCTGATGGATGCATTGCAGCGATGGCAATTGACAAGTATTTGAATAAACGGAAGGACGTCCGGGTGGATTGGGTGCATCGATAAAAAAAGCGCCCTCTCGGGCGCCTACAGTTAATTAATAAATTACGTTCAAGCCTCAGCGTTTATTTGCTGAACCCAGGCCTGCAAACGTTGATCTGTCAATTCCGACTCATTGTCTTCATCGATTGCAAGTCCACAGAACTTACCATCAATAATGCTCTTTGAGTCATCATAGGTATACCCTTCTGTGGAAACCTTACCAATCAACTTGGCACCAGATTGAAGAAATGCCGTATACAGTTCCTCCATGGCATCACAGAAAAAATCCGAATAACCGGAGGAGTCACCAAGACCTACGATTGCGACTGATTTACCGGCAAAATCCTTGTCAGGAATTTCCTGAACCAGATCATCCCAGGCTGTTCCTGACCGTGCTTCATCAGCGCCTGTATTCCAGGTTGGAACACAACAAATTAACGATTCAGCTGCAACCAACTCATCAATTGAGTCGATGTTGTCAACATCCTTCGCTTCTGTTCCAGGAAGAAGCTCCTTGAGTCGATCAGCCACATCCTCAGTTTTACCAGTAGATGTGGCAAAGAAAATAGTGAAAGTCATGCAAAAGAAATCACCAATTAAGAATCGCAAATCATCGCTCTCCCGAATTAACGCTTGTTTCAACTGCAGGTGAAATCAGTTACATCCAGACACCTCATCCACCTCGTTCTGCCAGACAAATTCTTATCTAAGACTGTCTAAGACGATTCAAAGACTCACGATACTCTGATAACGCTTGATCAAATCCTGTCTCACGGATACGCTTGAGCCAACGGTGACGAACCAAGTCATCCTGTTCAATGTGGTCAATGAATTCTTCGAGTATGGCTGATCCAACAAGCATGTCAAACGCTAAAGACCAATGCCAAACTTTAATTAATTATTTGAACGGCGGTCAGTCAAATGATTCTTTTGATTCGATCTTAAGCAATACTCGATAAGAGCAAATAAGGGAAAATAGGGACCTCTTGACAAATCCATCAAGAGAATTTCATTCAATTTATATTAAAAAGTTAATAAAATAACGAAGGCAAGGAATAGCTACAGGAGCAGAACTTTAAAAATAAAATAAAGCATAAATAATTAAATGGGCAAACGTTAAGCTAGCAAAAGATCGTAAAATCAGTTCAAGAAAGGTGATATGACAGCTGTGCTACTGACAGGCAGCGAGACAGCAATTCCTCTAACAAGCATTTCTGCGTAGATTGAGAATCAAGAGATTGACTAATCACAGTCAGAGAGTCTTTTATAGCCAAACATCTGACACGGTAAAAAGATATTTCCGCCAAGAGACGTTCTTTAAGCTGAGGATGCTGACAATGCTGTATTGAACGACTCGCACATTCAAGTCGCCGACGCATCCATTCAGCCTCTCTGCAGAAATCTCCAAGAACACCAAAGGAATTCACGATCTTCAAAATTGGAGTGGTGAAGAATTGATGAGGTCAGGGGCAATGCGCATGGTGACATCACCAGTCGACATGGCGATCATGTCAGCTTGACGCCATTTCGATAGAAGGCGGGTTGTGGTCACGCGGGTAGCACCGATCAACTCACCAAAACGATCATGAGTTAAACGGAAAGGAAGCTGATAAGCATCACTGCAACGAAGACCAAGGCGGTTAACCAGAAGCGCCAACAGAGCATGAAGCCGCTGTTCCGCCTGGCCCAGATGACGGACTCTCAGGAGCTGCAACGTCCACTCATTGACTGCGTCGATTCCGAATTCGTCCGCGGAGACTGAATCACGACGAAACTTCAAGGCCGTAAGTGCCTCCACACAAGCCCCGTCGCTGCACATGCGATCGGTACGAAGCCTGTCACCTGACTGCAAAAACGCCAAAGTCATTCCCTCGGTTTCCTCACAAGGGCAATACACCCGGCAAACCCCCTCCAACACCTCAAGAACGGTGGCCTGATCGCGACCGGCAGGATCCAGCAGAACGGTCTGAAGCCTGGGCATCGACAAAGGTGCCGCAGGATCATCCGGCAAGAACCGGTAGGAAGAGGTCGTCACGAACTAATGCGATTGAGAATTACTCGCAAGAGTACAGACTCCTTGTCGATATTGCAAGTCATTCTCAATAAGGCCCTCAAATTGAGATTCTTTCTCAATACGCTGCAAGCAAGCTCCCTCCGTACTCAGAAGAAGTGAGCGGAGCAGCTGAGCATCGCCCTGAATTCGAAGCATCGGTTTGATGTGGTTATGGCCCAGTACACCACGCTCACTGAGTACCCGATAGATCGCTTACAACGCTGAGGCGTTCTTATTGAACGTGTGCGCTGTAATTCCTTGTCAAAAAACAAGGAACACAGCTTTTATATTGATCAGAGTCCTACCCGCCTGCGGCGATGGGAGAAAGCTCACCGTTTGGACGGTACAGATAAAAGAAAGTCAAGAAACAGCTGATGCTCCTGGGGTCCATGAAGGAGAGCGACCACTTGGGGCCCGAGAGTCATCAGGTGCATGAACAGCACATCGGACAATCCCATCAACAAAAAAGCAATACCCATCACTGGATTGCCCTCAGGAAAGAGGTGTGGGTGGGCTCACCCACCGCCAACTTGCCACCTCTAAGAGGGTGGCCACCCTTTCCACATGAGCACAGAGCTCTGCCAATCACCAGTGAGATCCATTTCACATAGGTTCAAGTCCTCCATCCAATGGTTCCTCCATTGACCATGGGGCTCATGTTCAGGGGTCTGAATGCTCTTCACAAGCGGCGAGTTCGTTCAACGATTTGTCTTGCGACAACATTCGGGTGACTCATTTAGCCATTGCCACCAACTCATCTGTATCGCGTCTCATTCCTGACAGGGGTGATTGTGTCTAAGGAGTCCCCAAACCTCCATCCCATGGTTTTTGTAGGGACCATTGGGCGCTGTCCAAAAGAGCTGACTCCCTTTCTTGGCGGACGGGGAGTCAGTTCAGCGTTTGACGGGTGACTTGACCTCGCAAAACAAAAACACTGAGATGCTTGAAGTAGTTGCTGCGATTGTTGTCACAGCAGGTCTGGTTGCCGGAAACCTTCTGCTGTTTTCGCCATTACGGATAGACAAAAGCATTAAAGCTCCAGCCCAGGAAGATCAACCAGTTAACACAACTCGTCCAGTGTTTTGGTGAACAACTGCGCACATTTACGCGGCTCATAAGATCCCAGCTATCTGTTCTTAAGAACAAGCAGTAGCCATGGTCGGTGAGATTGTCACATTGGAGGACCTCCACCATCCAATGGAGTGATGACCATTGGGCGCTGAGTGTCAACTGGATCCTTTGCTCAACCGGGGGAGTCAGAAAAACGTGAACCGCGACTAGTCAGCGAGCAAACGGCTGATTTTTCATTTAAGAGAAAGGAGTCAATTCAGCATTTGGCTCCCAACCACATTTCAAAGGCTCATTTGATTCACCATTCAGCATCATCTAGAGCAGCAACATCCATATACCCATTCACAGTGATCATGGATGTTCCGTCGCAGGAAACCTCCAACCAATGGTGGGGGCAATCACCATTGGGCGCTGATAACACCACTGACTCCCTACTGACGATGCGGGGAGTCAGATCAGCGTAATTTCATTCCAAAAATGCCAAAGCTAATTCGACGAGCTTACTGAGACACCTGGCGTGCAAATGAAATGAATTGAAGCTAGTCAAAGAAATGCACGCGTGACATCTGCTTGAAGGGTTGTATTCAGGCCCATTTCAAGCTGGTCACACCACTGACTCCTCACCAATGAGTAGACAGCGGGAGAGACCAAAGGCACAGAGGAGGAGAAAACCAGTTATCGATTCATTTGACAGATGAGATTAGATAGTTTGTACTCGCACTCTAAGAAAAACCAGCCAATATGCATATGAAGGTTCTCGCGAGGCACCTTCATCCGATGGCTGATCCGGGTCATCGCGCTGGGGTTACAACTGGCTCCTCTACTCAACCAGGCGAGTCAGTCCAGTTGTTTACTCTCAGAAATACACTGAATTATTATGGCCAAAAGCAAAGGCGTCCGCATCATTGTTACACTCGAATGCACCGAATGCAGAACAGCAACTGCTTCTGAAAAACGCAGTCCTGGAGTCTCTCGCTATACAACAACTAAAAACCGAAGAAACAATCCTGAAAGGCTCGAACTGATGAAATTCTGCCCACAACTCAACAGGATGACTCTTCATCGCGAAATAAAATAGAAGAAAAATATAGTACTTGCAAAACAGCACACACCAATAATCTCGTCTCAAATAAACTTTGGTTATCATTTTTTCAAAGCATGGTCGATTGCCTACCTTGAACAATTCATATATGGGAAAAAACCAACAGCGAGAACCTCTACATACCAACGCATGAAACACATTACTGTGTCATTACTGATCAACACCAATTAATCAATATAAACATCGATCAGTAGAATTTAGGACACAGCCTGACTCAGCAGCAGCTAATTTACGGAAAGCAGCGATCTATTCTTGACTAACATTGAAGCCTTCGCACACATCATTGACCTCGCTAACAGAACAACTGACACGGCCACTTATGAGTATTTAATGCGAGAAGCGCAGGAAATCATGCTCGACAAAAAAACGGAAGATATAGATTATTGTGATTTTAGACAATTGGTAGAAGAGCGGCTCGCGAATCAGACACTCAAAACAAAAGAGCAAGGCTGCAAATAGTGCAGAATGGCTAACACCAATTATCATAATTTTAGCAGCAAACGAACAAGGATATAATATTAGAATCACACTGATTGATAGGCTAAAAAATAATGCTAAGAAAATACTTGCATCAGGAAATCATGGTGGCGTAATACTTACAGATCGATCTCTTCCGTATAACTACAAACTTCAGACCTTTTATAAATAGCATCACTTACACGAGAGTGCATCATTTCAAACGTGGTACTACGACATGTGAGCGACATGGTCCTATTCATAACGCGAAAATTTAGTTGGACAGTTAACTTCAGGCGGAGCTGTTCGAACAATGATTCTGATCATGTCAGTCTCATTGGTCGCCATCTGGCTTTTCTTCCCTTCAGGTTGAAGAGCAAAGGTGGAGTTTTAACCAAACCAGAACAATTGATTGGTCTTATCTTTACCCATCAATAACTGGCGTTGATGTTTTCTACTCCTCACCATCAACACAATGTCAAAAAAAACAGACCGGTTGTCAAAACTTGACGTATCGGTATTAGAAGCACAGATGCGCTGCGGGTCGGAATGGCCGATAGGCCTTGTTGATGCAATTGCAGAAGCCCATCGAACCACAATTGAAAATGTCATTGAGCGTCAACATGCTTTGAGTTCAGAGGACACACAAGAACATAAACTAAACATTTATTTTTGAGATAACTTTAGACTTCCTATGTCCCTATAAAATTGAAAAGTTACGGAAGCAAAATCACATCTACACCAACAACGAACAGGTCGGTTCTGCTTCTATACAAAGCTTTGGCGAAAAACGAATGGGCATGAGCAAACTTAAAGAAAAAGTGACAGCCAAAGCAGCGCCTTCAACTCCCAAACAAAGAACAACCAAACCCTGGCTTTACTGAAAGCAAAGTAAGCACTTCAACCACCAATCTCATGACTAAAATTTTTATTCCATTGTTCACTGCATTGCTTTTGAGTGCATGCGGACTCAATAGTGAATCTGGTGTCTCCTCTAATGAGGGTGAGGCTAAAACCACAGCAGATCAAAATACCAACACACCAAGTATTGGTCTGAGTTCAGAACCGAGTATTGGGAAATCAGTATTGCTGGCTTCACTCAAGGATGGAGGATATGTCATTTATTTTCGTCATGCAACAACGGTGAAGGATTACGCAGACCAAGCTGATCCTCTGATGAGCCTTAATGATTGCAGTTCACAGCGAAAGCTGAGCACTCAGGGCATCAAAGAATCTTACGAGATTGGCATGGCATTTGCTGCAAAGGAGATCCCAGTCGGTGAAATTATTGTTAGTGAGTATTGCCGGTCCTGGAAAACAGCAAACCTTGCATTTGGAGAATGGACCCAAAAAGATTCCCGTTTAAACTTTTTACCTTATGAGGATTACACCAAAAGTCATGTTGAACTGATGAAAAAGAATGTCATGCCTTTATTAACGCATCAACCTCTAGCAGGAACCAACAAAGTCATTATCGGACATGATGATCCTTTTGAAGCCGTGACAGGAATCTATCCTGAACCGCAAGGAGTCGCATACATCCTTCAGCCCGATGGGGGAAAAAGCTTCAAGATCATCGATAGAGTGTTGCCGTCTGAGTGGGCAACACTCTGAGCAAGACGACTCTGATCCTTGATCATTTGACTTGAAAGATGTTCAGGATCTAACACTCGATTGATGCGTTGCCAACATTCAAGAAATCGCAGAGCAAGATAATTACCTTGTCGACCTTGGACGGGTTTCGGCAAATTCAAAGCGATCTATCTCTCGGAGGTAATTCCGGGAGGTAGATTTTCAATAGATTTTTAATAAACAAACCATGTATGGCTGAAGCATGGTTTGTACGAAGCTGCAAATCATGCAGACCCAAGTACAATACAGAAATTACTTCATTCTTTGAGCAGGCATATTTGATACAACTCTTGCCATCAATTGACTGCAATCAGATATCGGATTAACTCTCTTGTAGGAGCAAAATAGTTTCATTGGGTAGTTCAAAGAATTCAATCCAAAAGATCAAATGATCCACATCAATTGGCCAATAGATTAAACACAAAGCACTCAAATCAAATGAGCCTTCGACCGGTTAAATATGACTTACCCCTGCAAAGCTATGTAAAAGCAGATTTAATCGACAGACAGCACTCATTATGTTTTTTATGCCGCATCTTTTTGAAAATGCAGTCTTACGGAAGTTCTTCAGTCAGTTATGACTGGTGGGCTGGAAATGCAGGAGTCGCGAAGCGCAGCGGTTCTTTCATTGCAGCCCACGCTGCCCATGCAGGTTTAATCATGTTTTGGGCAGGTGCATTCACCTTGTTTGAGTTGGCCCGTTATGACGGAACACTGCCAATGGGAGAACAAGGGCTGATTTTGATTCCACATCTCGCCGGCCTTGGCTTCGGCGTAGGGGAAAGTGCTGTAATCATTGACCAACAACCCCTCATCACGATCGCAGCGTTCCATCTGGTTTCGTCTGCTGTTCTTGGAGCAGCTGGAATCTGGCATACACTTCGAGCGCCCAAGGACCTTTCAGAGGCTGAAGGCCGCGCCCAAAAGTTTCATTTTGAATGGAGTGATGGCAAAAAGCTCACGTTCATCCTGGGGCATCACCTGATTTTTCTCGGCCTGGGTGCCATTGCCTTCGTTGAATGGGCAAAACACCATGGAATTTACGACAGCGCCATCGGAGCGGTTCGACGGGTTGAACCAAATATTGACCTCGGCATGGTGTGGGGTTATCAGGCTAATTTTCTCTCCATCAGTAGTCTTGAAGACGTGATGGGTGGCCATGCTGTTTTGGCCTTCATTCTCACGATTGGTGGTGTTTGGCATATCATCTCCAGCCCTTTCGGACCCTTCAAAAAGATCTTGATCTACAACGGCGAATCGATCCTGTCTTACTCGCTTGCTGGTGTAGCTCTGATGGGGTTTGTGACCGCCATTTGGTGTGCTCAAAACACAACAATTTACCCCGTTGAGTTGTATGGCGATCCGTTGAAATTGAACTTCGCCTTCTCTCCCTACTTCAGCGACACAACTGCTCTTGAGGGGGGTGCCCACTCAGCCCGAGCATGGCTGGCCAATACGCACTTTTACCTTGCATTCTTTTTCCTGCAAGGGCATTTTTGGCATGCCTTACGCGGTATGGGCTTTGACTTCAAGCGCGTTTCTGAAGCGCTTGAAAACATGGGAAATTCCAAAGTCAGTGCCTGATTGATCTGCCTTTTTTGATGTACCCCTCATCTCATTGAGATGGGGGGTTTCTTTACTTATTTTGCCATTTAGGCAAATATGCACCACAGCAGCCTCACGCATGAAAACGGTAAGAGGCCGCGGATCAACAAACCGATGGCAGCAGTCAGCCTCGGTTGACCTCGAATCAAACAAAAGAACCCTCAGCTCAGAACACAAATGTCGTTTTGATCAGACCGCCCAGTTGCTGGAAGGTTGAACCGTACGGCGTGAGCTCACCCCTGGGTCGCGACAGATAAAACAGCGCCGGGGTGACGCTGATGTTGTCGGTCACTTGGAACTGGTACCACCACTCCCAGATGAACTGACCATCAGCAGGGGTGTCGCCACCTCGCAGGTCCGTCGCAAAAACGGGCTGACCCACTGCCATGCCGGCATTGTTTCCCGCCATCAACACATCGTTCCACTCCAGCCCAACCGTCCAGGACTGACTGGTGCTCACTTCACCGCTGCTGTCGGTATCACTGCTATTGAGTCCCCAACCGGCGCTGATCGCAGGAACCCAACCGATCTCCTCCTGCGCCCAGGATCCACCCAGACCAAAGACATGGGTAACACCCTTTTCATTCAGATTCTGCTGCGTGAATGGTGTGGCGTAGCCGATCAAGTCATGTCCGTTCTGGATCTGGGAGTAGATGGCGGCCACATTCCAACCTTCCGCCTCCCAACCCAGCTGAACCGTGCCAGATCCTCCAGCCGCATCTGTAGCAATGCCGCCTTGAGAAGAGTCGCTAATTGAGCCATTGGCAGCGACGTAGTTGGCAGATGCCCGCATTCCGCTGGAATCAGACCACGAGATGCCTGCACCCGCACCCAAGTTTTTGTTGTAAGCGCCGGGAGCTCCGTTGAGCGTCAGCACATCCAGAATTGGATCACTGGGGTAAGTGCTGGGCCACACCGCCAGCATGTCTTCCTGCCCAACCAACGGCCCCGCGGTGATGGTGATGGACTCGCCAATGGGGAAGGAATAAAACAGCTTGTCGATTGCAAGAACATTCGCCCCTCCTTCAGCTTGATAAGCAGTCTCTAAAACAGACAGTGCGGAGGGGCCGCCACTGCCGAACACACTGGAAGCACCAAAGTTGCCAGCGCGTAAAACCGTGCTCAATAGATCTCTGCCGGAAAACGAGGTCTCCAAGATCAACTGGAGGTCGTAATTAAAAATAGTGGCACCTGAATCCCTGTTATTCGTCGACCGGAGCTGATCGGCAGATCCCATGAACCGGTTTGCACCAGCGACAAATGTCGCGACACCAGAAACCTTGGTAGTGGTAGAAAACTGAGCAGCTTGCAGTTCGCCAACGCGGGCCTCGAGGCCGTCAACGCGACCCTTGAGGATGGCCAGTTCCGTTTCGAACTCAGCCATCAGGCGACGCAGCTCGTCGGTCACTTCGGTGACGCGGTCGAGGCAAGCGTTCAGCAGGGCAGCCGCTTCGTAGCGGGTCATGGCACGGTTGCCACGGAAGGTGCCGTTGGGGTAGCCGGCAACGCAGCCGTAGGTCTCAACCAGACCAGCCAAAGCCTGATAGGCCCAGTCGGTGGGATAGACGTCAGAGAATTGGGTGACGCTGGTGACCTGATCAGCGGAAGCCGCGTAATCAGAAACGCCGTTGATGTTCAGCTCGGCGGCATTGGCGCCAGTGGCCAGCAGGCCAAGGGCGGCAGGGGCCACCAGCAGTTGCTGGAAAATTTTCATTTGTACAAATAAAAGAAACCCCAGAGGTGATCTCTGGGGTCAGAAGCTGTGAAACGGCGTGCTCGTGATCAGTCGATCAGGGCCACCCAGGCAAAGGCCATGCCGATACCCATCCAGATGCCGGCGCCAAGCCGTTGCCCCTGGGAGCCGAGGCGCTCAACCAGAGACTTGGACCAGCTGCTCACCACCAGCAGCAGCGCGCCTTGGCCAATCAGCAGGCCCAGGAAATAGGTGAACAGCGGGGTGGGTTCCGCTCCAACGATGGTGCTGCCGAGCAGAAAACCGTGCAGGGCCACAAGCGGCAGCAACCAACGGGTGGAGGCCACGGTGAGAGCGATCAAACCCTCCACCACCAGGCTGAGGGAAACCATGGCCTCCGCCCAGGGAGCCACGGCATCAGGAAGGGGGATGAACTGCGACAGAACACTGCCGCCCAGGCCAGCAGCCAGCAGAGGAACCACCCAGGCGCGGGGACGTTGCAGGCCGATGAAAGCGATGGCCAGCAGAAAAAGAAGATGGTCAGGACCTAGAAGCGGGTGACCAATGCCACTCAACAATCCCTGCAGAGCCGAAAGGTCTGTGCTGTCTCCCATGCCAAAGGGATGGTGGGCGAACGCTGGACTGGCCAGGAGAAGAACCGCAAGCAGCGATGGGCCAGCGATTTGCAGCGGCCTGCGCAGGGCCAGTGGCAAAGAATTCAAAAGTCGATCCTCGTCGGTTTGATCTGGCGGGCGTTCTGACTGACGTGGGCGGAGAGCCGACGTTTCACAGCTGCGGGACAGCGGCAGATTTTCACTGCTCTTTCCCCATTTCCTCCAGCGGCTGTTCCCCGCTGAAACCAGCACCCCACTCTACCGGCGCCACCACAACGCGTCAGATCAAGGCTTATTAGGCCTCTGGAAGTGCGTCGGCAAGGTCGGTGGTGTGGAAATTCCAGCGATCACCGTCTTCCAGCCAGAGCTCCCAGGCCAGGCGGCGGCCGCTGCGTTTCAGTCGCAGCTGGCCGCCAAAACCCGCCGGAGAGGGCTGATAAAGCTCGGTGATGTCGTCAACAGGGGCTCCATCCCGGGTGAACACCTGCTCCACCTGCTCACCAAGCCGGGCCGTCAGGTCGCTGCGCAGCTCATCAACCGTCACGCCGGCTGGTTCGAGAAATCGAGCACCAGATCGCCGACGTCATCACGGCTGATCTGAAATCCGAAGCCATCAACGGTGCCGGTCCACAGGCCTGCATCGAGATCCGCCTCGATCCCCTCCAGCTGCTCCACCTTGTGATCAAAGAGCAGGCCGAAGCAATGGGCGGCGACCTGCGCGGCCTGGGACGCATCCATTTCATCGAGTTCGTGGGCTTCCACCGGACACCCATCGAGCAGTTCGGCATCGATGACGTTGCCAGACCCGACGTCCTCAACAAGAGCTTGCAAGCCAGCCAGATCGTTCATTGCCTTCGCTGTTGAAGCAACACACGCAACACCATCATCCCTGGGCCAGAGCGGTGGTGAGGGCCGTGTCCACGCTCAAGGTGCGCGATCCCAGATGCACGGGCTGCGCAATCACCGCCTGGGCCAACTCCAGTTCAAACGGCACAAAACCACCCTCCGGCCCCACCATCACCACGGCAGCTCCCGGTGGGGTGTCCCGCAAGGGAAGGGAGGCCCCCATCTGGGCCATCCAGCAGTGCCGTCCGGCACAGAGATCCTTGAGCTGGTCTTCAACAAAGGGGCGAAAGCGCCTGTGCTGATGCACCCGGGGCGCCACCGTGTCGCTGGCGCGCTCCAGCCCCGCAAGCAGCGCATCGTTCACCTTCTCTGGTGCGAGCAAAGGCGATTGCCAATAGCTCTTTTCAACGCGGGCGCAGTTGATCAGGTGAAGATTGGCTACCCCATATTCGGCCACGGTGCGGAGCAGACGTCGCAGCACCTTGGGCCTCGGCAAGGCCAGAACAATGTCGAACCGATGGCGGGGCGGCGGTGGCTGGTTGAGGTCCACCTCAAGCACCACGGCATCTGCATCGAGCGCGCAGATACGGCCCTGGCCCAGATCGCCATTCAGCTCACCAACCCGGATGCTGTCGCCCACCGCAGCTCGTAGCACCGAACGAATGTGATCCGCCCGCCGATCAACAAGACGAACCCTCCGTTCATCCAGCCAATCCGAACGGTTGAGAACAACGATGTTCATGGCTGGATCTCTGGGATCAACAGCACGCCGTCACCAACAGATCCGTCAGTCCAGCACAACAATGTCCCAGGCCCACAATCCTCAGCAGTGTTCGAACACCCCGGGGATCAATTCCCGCTCGCGGCGCGCCTGAAACTCAGCGTCGGCAGCACGCAGCGCCGCAGGATCATCCTGGAACCAGCAGCCGTACAGAAGATTCAGGATCCGATCAACATCAAGATCACGATCAGCTACGTCCTGCCAGAGACGTTGGCTTAATTCGGCATCAGCCAGCCGAAATTGAGCCTGGACCAGGCGGCGGGCTGCGTCGAAATGGGCCTGTTGCAACTGCCGCGACGGAGAGTCGTACTGAAGCAACCGTCCCTGGATCGTTTGAAGCAAACCCATGCCATCAGCTTTGCTGCATTCAGATTGAATCCGCAGATGCCGATCGACAATGAGTCGTCATGCTGGTATTCAAACAGCAGCTCCAAAGCCAATCACAAGAAAACGATCAACACTGATCAAATCCCAACAGGATCCTGTCCTGCAAGGCTGCGTGATTGAGGCCAGGACGATTCAATTGCAGAGCCGGAAGAAGATCAAGCACAAGATTGTTGGCTCGGCGGGATTCAACACAAACGCCAACGCGATCCTCCACAGAATGGGCCAGACGGATCTGATCCATCACCAGTTGCAACTGGAACATCTGCTGGTCGAGGCTTCTGGCATGGACAGCCCCGTTGAGGCTGCAGCCCAGCAGCACGCTCAACCACCAACCCTGTAATCGCATCGGCATCACACCATCAGAAGGCATCGCCGCCTCAACGTCCCATGCCGCCTCCCCCTGGGGTGAGCATGCGAATGGCCTCGCCCGCCTGGAGCTCAAGCTGCACGGCACCGGGCAGGGGATGGGCCACCCCCTTACGATCCAGCCGCAGGTTCTCGCCACAGGCACCACTGGCTCCTCCATTGAGACCGAACGGGGCCACCTGCCGCGAGCCACTGATCAGCGACACACTCATCGGCTCGAGGAAACGGATCGTGCGCTCCAGTCCGTCGCCCCCGGGCCATCGGCCCTGGCCGCCACTGCCGGAGCGCACCGCGAAGGATTCCAAGCGCACCGGATAACGACTCTCGAGCACCTCGGGGTCCGTCAGCCGCGAGTTGGTCATGTGGGACTGCAGCCCCACCGATCCGGCAAAGCCCACACCCGCGCCGCCACCCCCGGCCACTGTTTCGTAGTACTGGCAGCGGCCATTGCCGAAGCTGAGGTTGTTCATCGTTCCCTGGCCGGCCGCCTGGGCGCCGAAGGCCGCGAACAGCAGATTGCAGAGGGCTTGAGACACCTCCACGTTGCCGGCCACCACAGCTGCGGGGGGGCGCGGATTCAACAGACAGCCCTCCGGCACCACTAGATCGAGAGGCGCGAAACAGCCCTCGTTCAAGGGGATGTCGCTGTCGAGGAGACAACGGATTACGTACAGCACAGCTGCCCGCGTCACCGCCAGGGGGGCATTGAAATTGCCCGGCCGTTGGGGCGATGTTCCGCTGAAATCCAAACGCAACCGTTGGCGTTGGAGATCCAGGCTCACCTGCACCACCAGGCAGGAGCCGTCATCCAGGGCCAGCTGATGCCGGGCGTCCGTCAGGCGCAACAGCAGCCGCTGAACACTGCGGGCTGCGTCCTGCTGCAGCAGGGTCATCTGCCGTTGCACCAGGGTCTGCCCCTCCCGCTCCACGAGGGATTGCAGCGCCGTAATCCCCGCCTGATTGGCCGCCACCTGCGCCTGCAGATCGGCCAGCAGTTCCGGAGGGTTGCGGGGCGGCGTCGCCATGCCGCCCCACACCGCTTTCAGATCAGCGGCGAGAACCCGGCCCTGGCGCACGAACAGCTGGTTGCGCAGCAGCAGCCCCTCATCAGCAATGGTGCGACTGAAGGACGGCAACGACCCGGGAGCGATGCCACCCACATCGGCGTGATGGCCACGGCTGGCCACAAAGAAGCTGGGCTGATCCCCATCGCAGAAAACCGGCGAGATGGCGGTGATGTCGGGCAGATGGGTGCCGCCATGGAAAGGGTCGTTGCTGAGCAGCGTGTCGCCGGGCTGCAGCGGTTCGACATCACCAATCACCACCTGAGCCAGCAGGTCGCGGACGCTGTCGCCCATCGATCCGAGGTGCACCGGAATGTGGGGGGCATTGGCCACCAGGCCCCCTGTGGCATCGAACAACGCACAGGAGAAATCCAGGCGCTCGCGGATGTTCACGGAGCGACTGCTCTGCCGCAGCTGTTCCCCCATCTGCTCAGCGATCGCCATGAAGCGGTGGCGAAACAGTTCCGCCTGCAACGGGTCGTGCTCACCGGCCTGGGCCAGCAGCAGTGATCCGTCTGCGGGATGCGAGCGCTCCAGCAACAGCGTGCCCCCCTCCTCCACCCGGGCCTGCCAGCCCGGCTCCAGCACTGTGCAGCCCGTGGCTTCGGCAATCAGGGCCGGGCCTGCAAGCCGCTGATTCAGCCGCAGGGCAGCGCGGTTCAGCAACGGCACCTGCGTCCAGCCGCTCGACTCCAGGTGCATCGACACCTGCGGCGATGGCTGCACCTCTGGCGTTGGTTCGGCCTTCTCAGCTGCGGCTGTTGTTGTAGCTGCGGCTGTGGCGTCGAACTGTTGGGGAGCTGTGACCTCAACATTGAGCTGTTCGACGATCAGGGCCTGATCGGCATCAATGCAGTAGCCGTAGCGTTGCTGATGACTCGCCTGGAAGGCCGAGATCACGGCATCAACACCTTGCTCAGCGGACCAGGGGAGCACCAGGGTCTGCTCGGCAGAGGGATAACGCAGGGCGAGGCTGACCCAGACCTCCGGCTCCCCCGCCACGGCATCAGCGCCATCCCCCTGGCGATGCAAGGTCTCCTGCGCTTCTGCCATCAGCCGCTCCACCTGATCCGGCAGGGCCGCCAACAACTCAGGCGAGAGGGCAGTGCCGAGATGCACCTGCCGCCGGCAGCGCTGGCGGGCCTGACCCATACCGAAGGCGGAGAGAACGCCGGCCATGGGATGCAACAGCACCGTGTTCAGCCTCAGTTCATCCGCCAGGCGACAGGCGTGCTGACCACCAGCCCCCCCGTAGGCCACCAACACCCCGCCGCGAATGTCCTCACCGCGATGCAGCGACACCCGGCGAATGGCAGCAGCCATGGTTTCCACCGCCAGTTGCAACGCCCCGGATGCCACCCGCTCCGGGGTCTGCCCCAGCGCTGCCGCGAGCTCGGCGAAGCGATGCCGCACCACCTCCACATCTGGTGGCAGATCCCCGGACGGGCCGAACACCGCTGGGAAGCGGTCCACCTGCAGACGCCCCAGCAGCAGGTTGGCGTCGGTGATGGTGAGTGGTCCGCCGGCGCGATAACAGGCCGGGCCCGGTTGCGCTCCGGCGGAGCGGGGCCCCACCCGCAACCGCTCCCCCTGGAGCTCCAGCACTGATCCGCCACCGGCCGCCACGGTTTCAATCGGCAGACGTGGGGCCAGCAACTGCAGGCCGGCAATCTCGGTCTGTTCCTTCACTTGCCGCAAAGCCTGCGCATCGGCGCATGCCACACAGAACACATCCGTCGACGTGCCCCCCATGTCGAAGCCGAGCACCGGCACCCCGTCATAGCCGGCCATTCGCGCCGCGGCGATCGCCCCAACCATCCCCGCCGCCGGCCCCGAAAGGATGGTGTCTTTGGCCTGCAGCCTGTCTGGAGCCTGCAACGCTCCGCTGGAGGTCATCACCCGCAGGGGCGTGGCGGCACCCAACGCCCCCTGCACCTGCTGCAGGTAGCCATCCAGCACCGGATGCACGGCCCCGTCCACCAGGGCCGTCTGCCCACGCGGCACCAGGCGGGGCATCACGCTCACCTGGTGGGAGCAGACCACGGTGCGAAAGCCAAGTTCCCGCAGCAATGCAGCACAGCGCTGCTCATGGGCTGGGTTGCGCTGGGCATGCAACAACGCCACCACGGCGACGTCCAGGCCGGAACGGCGCAGCTCCTCGAGACGCCGCCGCAGCGGTTGATCCAGCACCAGGGGCTCCACCTCCTCACCCCGGGCATCGAGCCGGCCGGTCAGCTCCAGCACCGTTTGCGCCAGGAAGGGGCGCTGGGGCTGCTCAAGCGCGAACAGATCGTCGCGATGTTGATCGCCGATCCACAGCTGATCCCTCAACCCGGCATTGGTGAACAACAGCAAAGGAGCACCCGCCCCCTCCAGCAGCGCATTGGTGGCCACGGTGGTGCCGAGACGCACGTCGTCGACGTCTCCCAGATCCACGGGCGGTGAAGCCGACGCCAACATCGCTTCCATGGCCGACACCGCAGGGTCTCCAGCCCCGGACTGTTCCGAGAGCACCTTGCGCACGTGCAGCTGGCCTCCTGGATCGCGACCGATCAGATCGGTGAAGGTGCCACCGCGATCAATCCAGAAGCACCACCCCATCTCCTGCCCTGGCCAACGTCGCACCAGCCTGCCGCGCAGGCCGATCAACAAACCATGTCGACGCCCCCCGATGGGCGAGCTGAACTGAGAACGTTGAGAGGCAACTGCTGCCCGAACGCTTGGACAAGCTCGCCACGGCCTGGGCGATCTTTCAGGGGTTACTGCTGGAAGCCGTTCCGTTTCTGCTGCTCGGCGTTGCGATCGCAGGGCTGGCCCGATGGGCCGTGCCACCGGGTGCCTGGATCGAGCGGCTCCCAAAGAACCCAGTGCTGGCACCGATCATCGGGGCCCTGATGGGTTTTGCCCTTCCGGCCTGCGAATGCGGCAACGTCCCCGTTGCTCGCCGTCTGCTGGCCAGTGGTGCACCGATGGGCACGGCCTTCGGCTTTCTGTTTGCAGCTCCGGTGCTGAATCCCATCGTGCTGGCCAGCACCTGGGCCGCGTTTCCCGATCAGCCCTGGCTGCTGGTGGCACGGCCATTGGGGGCCTTTCTGCTGGCGATCTTGCTGAGTTTGTTGCTGGTGCAACTGCCCGAGACGCAGCTCCTGGCCACTGCGCTTCTGGAGGAACGCCGCATGAGCCAGCCCCTCAGCAACCTCGGGCTGCTGCAGCGCAGCAGTGGTGTGATCGGCGGATCACCAACCCTCACCCGGTCCCTGAGCGGCAGGCGACTCAAGACCTGGCAGGTGCTGGATCAGAGCTGCCGCGAATTTCTCGATCTGCTGGCTCTGCTGGTGCTGGGGTGCGTGATCGCAGCCCTGGTGCAGACCTGGCTGCCGCGCAGTTGGCTGTTGGCCGTTGGGGGCGCGCCGACGGCATCAATCCTGGCTTTGAGGCTGCTGGCGGTGGTGGTGTCGGTCTGCTCCAGCGTGGATGCCTTTCTTGCCCTGGGCTTTGCCGCTCAGATCACCCCCGGAGCCCTGCTGGCCTTCCTGTTGCTGGGGCCTGTTGTGGACCTCAAACTCGCAGGCCTGTTCACCATGCTGATGCGGCCAAAGGCAATCCTGATCACGGCGATCGGTGCCAGTCTTGGCGTGCTGCTGATCGGTCAGTGGATCAACCTGTGGCTGCTGTGAGGGGCCGGTTGTGCTGAAGCGCGGAACTCTGCTGCTGCTCTGGGGCCTGACGCTGTTGTGGAGCTTCCACAGCGGACGCCTCGATTTGCTGCTTCGCGGGGTCTTCCATGACCTGGTGGGGGTCACCGGCCTGGTCTTGCTAATGCTGGGCGTGGCCCTTCTGCTGAAAAGAGAGAAGCAAGCCGAACGCTGGCGCTTGCCCTGGCTTCTCAGTGGCGTGATGGCTGCGCTGGTGCTGGTCCTTCCGCCGAGTCCCTCCTTCAGCGATCTGGCCAGCAACCGCCCCCAGGGCCTGCCCGATCCACCGGAGTTGGCCTTTGTTCTGCCCCCCGAACAACGCAGCCTCACAGAATGGGTGCGCTTGCTGCGCAGCCAGCCCGATCCCGACCTTGTGGCCGGCAATCCTGTGCGCATCAGCGGTTTTGTCTGGAGGCAACCCCAGGGCCCACCGCTGATCGCCCGGCTCACGGTGCGCTGTTGCCTGGCCGATGCCACACCCGCTGGCCTGGCGGTGGAGTGGCCGGAGTCGTTCATCCCCCAAACCAACCAGTGGTTGGCCATCGAGGGAACGATGAGCGTGCAAACGCGGAAGGAACGGCGCATTCCCGTCGTGATTCCCCAAAACATCACGCCGATTGCCAGGCCCGAGCGGCCCCTGGAACCATGACGCGGCGGCCCTTGCTGCTGATGCTGATGGCCTGCGCCGCTGTTCTGGCGCAGCAACAACTGCTGTTGCGACAGCCTCCGCGGCTGCTGCGCCTGGTGCCCCAGCAGGTGCAAAGCGGCAGCACGGCCCTGGATCTGCAGTTCAGTCGCTCGATGGCTCGACTCCGGGTCAGCGAGGCCACTCGAATCACTCCAGCCGTGCCCCATCAGTGGCTGGGGGAGACGACAGCACTGCGGATGGTGATTGATGCGGATGTCGTCCTCAAGGCTCCGCTCGAGCTATCGATCGCAGGGGACGACCAACGCGGGCTGCAGCTGGGACAGCAGCAATGGTGGTGGGACCCGAGACCCTGGCTGATCGCAACACGGCCTGTGCCGGGAGGCGAACAGGTTCAACTGCAGACGCGATCAGGAGCATGGATACCGATCAGTCGGGTCTGGCCCGCCATCCCCAGCGTCGTCCCCCTTGGGAATGGCCGGGGCATTGCCCTGGTGGGACGCGATCAGAACGGCACCGAACAGGTGTGGTGGGACCAACTGACACCCCGCAGCACCGCCAACCGCCGGGCGGCCTTGGGGCCACCAACGCTGAGCCGTACGGAACCCCTGCTGAAAGGGGAGGTGCTCTTCGCCCATCTCAGCAGCAATCTCAATGGTGATCTGCTGGTGCAGAGCGGTGGGTTCCAGCCGGGCAGTGACCAGGCCCTGTTGCTGCAGGCCGATGGCAAACGCAAGGCGCTGGCACTGAAACCCTCAGGGCCGATGCAGTTGCTGCCGGCAGGAGGGGGAGTGGTGATGCCCACCAGCAACGGCCTGAGCCTCCGCCCCTTGCAAGCAACCGAGCAAAAGCCGCAGATGCTGCCGGGGAGCAGGGAGCTGGGGGCCTTCTGCGGGGCTTCAGGACGGGCCGTGCTGATCCGGCACTGGCCGGACTACAGGCGCTCGATCGAGCTGGTGGTTCCAGGGCAGGCACCGAAGCAGCTGCACCTTGGTGATCAGGCGGTGCTGGGGGTGGCCTGCGACAACCGCGGCAAACGGATCTGGGCTGTGCTGGGGCGCTGGGAGCAGCAACGGGGCAATCACGAACTGGTGCTGATAAGCGACGCGGGAGAGGTGACACAACGGAGGGCACTGGAGCCTTGGACGATCAAGGCAGGGAGCCCCATCCAGTTGAACCCGGTGACCAACCAGCTGTTGATGACGCTGACGCGACCGAAGCAAACCCATGCCCGTGCCGGCCTGATCGATGGCGACAGCTTGAAGCTCATCAAGGTGATCAACACACCCATCAGCGAAGCCCAGTGGCTGAATGCGGGCTGAACGACAGCCCTAACTCCCTCAAAAAAACAATAAAAAACCTCGCCAATAAATTGGCGAGGTATAGCTCCAAGATATTTTATTACAGCTTATATGTAATACCGGTTCCAATATGATGCTGGTATCCATCACCCCAACCTTCAGCATTATCCCAAGTATGGATGAATTTCCAATGCGCAAAGAAATCGACTTTGTCGCTAACTGGCCTCGAGACCATTATCTCACCAGCCCAGTCGGTGCGTGAATTCAAAGCACTTGCATACTTACCAGGGGTATAGAAACGTGGACCTCCCTCAATTTGAAAAGCTATTTCACCGTAATTAAATCCAACACCAAGGCGTGGATCTGTATAGTTTCCAATGAAAACGCCATCCACTCCCCAACCTTGCCGATGATCGACAGATACATACGCGCCATCGATTAGGTCAGAAAAAGAATCACCGAGGCCGAAGTCAACGTCACCATCACCGAACGCATACTTAACTTTTGCACCAAGCTCATTCTTGACGCCCTTTGATTCAAACTTCTCCCATTCACCCTCTTCGGCATGGAATTTTAATTCGTCACTTGTGACGAAATATGGGTTCCAATAAGCCTGCACATTGAGCCTGTCTGAGTGCTTGTAATTAGCCTCTAGATAAGCCTTGAAATCAACTCTTGAGCGAGTTGGGTGAGCCTCGTGCTCTTCCTCATCATGAACGTGGATTTCACCATAGAAGTGCTCTGCTCCACCCCTGACTAAAGCAGGGCCCACGAAAGCACTTAGAGAAAACTGTTTATCGTTGCCAAGACCCCAAGCAAATTCGCCACCAATCAAAAAATCAGCTGCATAGTGCTTTTCCGGGATTTCAAGATTGTCATCAAATCCAGCATGACCTTCAACAGTAAGAAGTGGCGTGAAATCAAACTCACCAGCTTCCAATTCAGAGCCACCACCATGTGAACCGTGCGCATGAACTGGAGCCATGGAAGCGAAAGGGCTCAAAATCAGAGCCAGGAAAAGGAGACGAGAACGGATCATGGAAGAGAAATAGTGGAAGTAAAAGTTAAATTAGAGCTTGGTCAACGAATAGATGACCATTCAGCATTCAATTCTTTGGCACCTGAGATATCGCAGGAACCACCTTGACCATTTACGATCGTACAGACGTTGAGAGTCGCCGTCGAAACAGCATTAAGACCTTCAGCGATTCCTTCTCCGTATAGCGGAGTTTTCGCAATGGGCAACCCAGTGCTCTTGCTTATGCGTTTTAGAGTTTTATTCGGGAATGCAGCGGGAGAAAAAATAATTTGCGCACCAGAAGTTTTCACCTCCTCAGTAATCTTTTTCAGACTGGAGGGCCTCAAGACTCCACCGGTGGTGTGGCTGTCCAACATCGCAAACTCAACAAGTCCGAAGCGATCAGCGAGATGGCTATATGTCTTGTGATCGGTGACCATGACCCGCTGCGCCGAGGGCAAAGAACTGAACTGCTTGGCTTCCCAGCTCTGAAGTACCTGGAAGACACCCACAGCCCGAGCCGTTCGTTGCTGCAAGGCCGCACGATCACTGGCAGTCAGAAGAGGTGCCAGAGAACGGGATATGACCCGCACCATCGCAGCGGAATTGGCCGGATCGTGCCAGACGTGGGGGTCGCTACCGCCATAGGACGGCAAGGCGACTTCACCGACCGCCACCACCGTTCCCGGTGACTTGAGCTTTTTGGCGGAAGGGGTCAGCCCAAAACCAATATGGAAAATGAGATCGCTCTTGGCGATTACTGCACGATCACTGGGCTTTAAGCGATAGGAATGGGGATCACCACCAGGGGGGATCAGGCACGTCACCGAGGCTGCAGCGGCAGCCAGTGTCTTGGTGAGATCGCACAGCGTGCCGTCGACGGCCACCAGCACAGGTTGAGCCGCACTGGCCGGAACAACACCAGCGCCAAGGGCCAGAGCAACACAAACCCCTGCCGAATGAGCCAAGGGAAGACGCATGGACAACGAAATGAGAATGATTATCATTTTGGTGATCGCATGATCCTTTGCCACCATTGGGTGTGCAAAACGACAAGAGGCCCACTTCAGGCCACCAAGGGGCTGATGAACGATTCTTTGTCTGTGCTGAGCACAACCGAACTGAGCTTCAGCTACGGGAGTCGTAAGACCGTCGACCGCGTCAACTTGCAACTCCGGGCTGGAACGCTAACTGCACTAGTTGGCCCCAATGGAGCCGGCAAGTCAACGCTGTTGCACCTGCTGGAGGGGCGACTTAAACCCAGCCAGGGAACGGTCAACTCCACTAAACCAATTGGCCTGATGCCCCAGCGGGCCGCCATTGACTGGTCGTTTCCGATCACCGCCCGCGACATGGTTCAGCTGGGGGAGCCCAAAAAGGGCAAAGCCACAGCAGTGAACCACTGCGAACAGCTGCTGGAGCGGGTCGGCATGGGAGCCATGGGATCACGACGCCTAAACCAGCTCTCTGGCGGCCAGCAACAACGCGTCCTGCTGGCCAGAGCATTGATGCAGCAGACCGAGATCCTGCTTCTGGACGAACCCTGCAGCGCTATTGATCCACCAACGCGCGAGCACCTGATCAAGGTAATGAGAGACCAAGCAGAAGCAGGGCAAACGCTGCTGGTCAGCAGCCACGACTGGGGCAGAGCCCTCGACAGCTACGACCAGGTGGTCGTGATGGACGGCCAGATCCTGGCCAACGGATCACCCGACACGGTTCGAGAAAAACTCAGCGACCTGACTTGCATGATGGGGAGCCACTGCTGTGGTTGAAACCGATATCTGGTGGCTTCTTCCACTGACGATCTCGCTGTTGATCGGAGCCATCTGTCCAGCAACTGGAGCGTTGCTGATCACCCAACGCCGGGTGCTTTTGGCCAACCTGATGGCCCATTCCGTTCTGCCTGGCTTGGTGGTCGCCCTGGCCATCGGGATCGACCCAAGCATCGGGGGCCTGATCAGTGGATTGCTAGGGGCCCTGGTAGCTGAACGCCTGAACCGGCGCTTCAAAGGCAGAGAAGAAGGCGCCATGAACACCGTGCTGGCCGGCTTCACGGCTCTTGGAGTTCTGTTGGTTCCCCTGCTGGACGCTCGGGTGGACCTGGAAACGATTCTGTTCGGCGACCTGCTTGCCGCCAACACAACAGATCTGCTGCGAACAGCTTTTGCAGCCGGAGCTCTATTGGCGCTGTTGATTTGGGGCTACCGCGACCTGGTTTTCGTTGGCATCGACCCCGAGGGAGCAGCAATCGCCAAACGACCGGTGCTCTTGATTCGGCTGATCTGCAGCCTGATCACCGCCCTGGTGGTGATCAGCGCCATTACTGCCGTGGGGGTGATTCTGGTGATTGGCCTGCTGTGCGCTCCAGTGCTGATGCACGTGGAGCGCAGCCGAAGCCTGAAGGAACTCATGCTGCGCAGCGCGAGCACGGGGCTGCTTCTGTGTGGTGGCGGAATGATGCTGGCGATTGCTGTTGACCTGCCACCGGGCCCACTGATCGGAACACTGTGCTTGGCACTGCTGTTCACCTACAGGGTCAACACTGCAGAGCAACAGTCATAAAAGAAGCTTTCTTTACGGCTTTTGCTTCAGAAACATCCGATCGAGTCGGCGACGCATTCTCCGCATCAATGTGCGTTCCTGCTCCAGGCGGAAGGTGCGCCGAAAGGCCAGGAACAACACAGTCAGCGTTGAGGCCATCCCCACGCTGAATAGGGCAATCGAGCTTGCATCGCTCATGGCTCCATCCAACCCGCTACTGAACAATGGCGAACCAACCGCCAGCCAGGGCTGCAATCAAGCCACAGGCGAGGGCTTGAAGCACAAATTGGCCTGAATCTTTCTTCTCCCAACGATCAATGGCCTTCGATACCGTCACAAACGGTTCTTTGTTCCTGATCAACTTATCGATGTACCGCTCGATGAACTGATCATCGAGTTCAAGCCGCCGCAGCTTGGAACGAATCTGGTTGAGTTCAAACTGATTCATGGCTCAAAACACCTAAACTTTTCGCCTATTCATCGTCAAAGGGCTATTCCTCGAAACCCGATATCGAGTAAACCAAAATTTTAGCGAGGCCATTCCCTCAACGCGACCCTTTCGCACAAGAGAGATAAATGCGTCTGTCTGAATTAGTACTAAGCCGATCAATGAACAGCACGTTGAACAAAACATCTAAAAGCCTTTGGTACGTCTTCGCCCCTTCGGTTGCATCACCTCAATTGTTGTTGGCCGTGTCTTGCTGGAATACCAAACGCGTTGCGCTGCGTCGTAGCTCTCGACATCCTTGAACGACCCATCACACAACCAGACGCGGTAGTGGTGACGGTCATAGGGGTCGGAACTGGTTTCAGTGAACTGTTTCATGCAACTCAATAACGATCGTGTCGAGCCAGGTCTGCTGGTCAATCAGATCCAAGCCTGGTGAATGCTGCGCGGCGAGGATCTCGATACCGCTCCGCCACATGCTTGCCCCATAAGCCTTCCCAGTAGAAGAAGATCACGCCATGACCGCGTTGCCGGGCCAGGCGGACTTTTTGTTCCAGAACGGCCATCGAGGTGATGCGTTTGCCGAATCCCGCCAACACGCCAATCTGCGAGGGGATGCCCCAGCTGCGGGCTTTGCGCAGCGCCGGCTGATCCAGGTCTTTGGCGAATCCTCGAACGGAATAGGCATAGTTCTGAATCACCAACTCTTCAATCAGTCCGCCCAAAGCCCAGAGCTCCCAGTCCTGCAACCAGAGGTTGTAGGCCGAACGGAAGGGACCTGGAGACAGGCTGATTCGGGTGGAAAGGCGCTCTTGCTTGAGACGTTGCCGCAACTCACGCAAGAGAGTGGTGAGTTGATTGCGCCGCCATTTCATCCACTGCCGATTGCTGTGATCCCGAGGAGGCACCAGTCCCGTCTCCTGCCGGTACAACGCCACGGTGGTGGGGTCATAACCGAACTGAACCGGCCAGGCGAAGTGGTCGTCCAGTTGAAGGCCATGCATCGGACAACGCTTCAGGGTTTCCACCACCAAATCGATGAAGCGGGCACGAACCCCCGGATGGGCAGGATTGAGCCAAGCCATCCGATGGTTGCCATGCATCGCCATCCAACGTTGGCCATTGGCCTTGGCCAATACCCAGCTGGGGTTGTTGCGCACAACAGATGAATCGGCCGGCTCCATCAAGCCGTACTCAAACCAGGGCATCACCTTGATGCCGCGGCGCCGACCTTCCGCCGCCAGGGTGCAGATGGGATCAAGACCGACCCCAGCCTTCTGCAGCGGCGGCTCCACTGGAGCGAAGCGGCTGCGATGAAACGTGGTGCCACGGCTCCAGACATTGGGCACCACGCGATTGAAGCCCGCATCCTGCAGCTGTTGCATTGCAGCGCTGATGCGCTTCCGGTCGTAATAGAGCTGGCTGGGGCTGTTGGTCAGCCACACCCCCATCGTGCTGCGGTTTCGGAGCAACCGGTCCAATCGGGACTCAGCCATCAGAGGTGCGGGAAGCCCCGCCATCAGGCTGGCCAGAGCAACACCAAACAGAGGCTTCCACCGCTGAGCCAACGCCGTTGAAGCACCGGGCCTCAAGGATGGCGCGGATCAACCGTGATCAAGCCGAACCAAGCCCGCTCGTTCAACAGTCCATGGGCCCGCGGCCAACGATCAGCGGAACATCGAGCTCACAGAGCTCTCTTCATGGATGCGCCAGATCGCTTCCCCAAGCATGTTGGCCACGGAGAGCACCTTCAGCTGAGGGAAGACCCGGTCCTGCGGGATCGGGATGCTGTTGGTCACCACCACCTGCTCAAACAGGCCGTCAACGGACAGACGTTCGCTGGCGGGGGGAGAGAAGACGGCGTGGGTGGCGCAGGCCAGCACCCGCTTGGCCCCTTGCTCCCGCAACAAGCGTGCACCGGCGCAGATCGTGCCGCCGGTGTCGATCATGTCGTCGATCAGGATCGCCGTCCGCCCCGCCACATCACCAATCACCGTGAGGCTTTCGGCCATGTTGTGGCCGGTGCGGCGCTTGTCGATGATCGCCAGCGGGGCATCGTTCATCTGCTTGGCGAAGGCCCGGGCCCGCGCCACGCCCCCAACGTCAGGAGACACCACCACCACATCTCCCAGATCCTGGGTGGAGAGGTAATCCACCAGCACGGGAGAGCCGTAGATGTGATCGCAGGGGATATCGAAATAGCCCTGAATCTGGGCGGAGTGCAGGTCCATTGCCAGCACGCGGTCAACGCCCGACGTCACCAGCAGGTTGGCCGTGAGCTTGGCGGTGATTGATTCACGACCAGCGGTCTTGCGGTCAGCTCGGGCGTAGCCGTAGTAAGGGACCACCGCAGTTATCTGCCGTGCGGAGGCCCGTCTGCAGGCATCCACCATGATCAGCAGCTCCATCAGGTGATCGTTCACAGGTGCGCAGGTGGGCTGGATCAGGAACACGTCGCAGCCACGGATGGACTCCTGGATCTGCACGTACAGCTCACCGTCGGCAAAACGCTTGCAGACGCGGGGACCATCAGGCACCCCGAGATAGGCGGAAATCTCCTTGGCCAGAGCAGAGTTCGAGGTGCCGCTGAACAGGCGCAGACGACGACTGTCCGGGGTCATCTGCTCCTGTTCGGAACGGGCTGCTGTCAGGAAACTTGTCACGGCGCCCGCGGAACGAATTCTGCTGTAATCCGATGGTAGAGGTGAGCAGTGCCCCCATGTCCACAGGTTTCCCACTGTTGGTGGGTGCGGGCCCCCTGCCTGAACTCAAAATGCGTCAGGCCTGCGAAGCCCTGGCACGGGCTTGCCGATGCCCTCTCACCACGGTGGCCAGTGGTGCATCACCGGCTGAGGTTCTGCAGACCAACCCGGCGGCAACAGGGCTGGTGCGGCTCAGCGGCGACGCAGCCCGGCCGACCCCGCAGGGTGATGCCAGCTGGCTGCAGGCCCTGGCCGACTGGCGTCAGCCGGTGCTGCTGCTGACCACTGCTGAACAGGACGGTTCAATCTCTGGCGCAGCCGCGGCCTACGCCGCCCTCTGCCGGGAACTGCAGGTGCCGCTGCTCGGCCTGGTGCAGCTCCAGGGCCCCTGGAATGGCCCAGCGCGACGCCGGGACGGCCTCAGCTGGCTGGGCTGGATTCCCGATGAACAGCATCCGGAACAGACCGAATGCGTCAACGCCCTCGCACGGAGGCTGCAACTCCGCAGCCCCGCTTAACGCTGGGGCCAGAGGGGAAAGCTGGCTCCGGCGTCGATCTGGCGCAAGGTCTGCTCACCGGCCCGCTCGGCCAGGGGCAGCCGGCTGATCCGTGCGGGTTCAGGGCTGACGATGATCGCCGCGGCCAGGCTCAGCTGCTCCGAACGACTGAGGTTGGTCTCCAGCTCAGTGTTCAGTTGGTTCACCAAACCAGGAATCACCTCAATGCCACTGGGAGCCTTGACCTGTTCAATCAGACCCTCAACGAGGATGTTTTGGCGCCGGCGACGCTGGGAGACAGCCTTGGGATCGGGCAGATGGCGCACCAGCTGTTCCGCCTGGGCACCGTTGAGACGCTGTCGTCCGGCCTGGAGCATGACGGTGTAGTCCTGCGTCTTGTCCTGGCGTTTGTAGGAGTCGCTCAACACCACCTCCACTTCGCCCAGACCATCCACCAGGCGGCGTAGGGCCGCACGGGACATCACCACATAGCGCTTGGGATCACCCTGCTGAAGACCAACAATGTCGCGGATGGCATCGCCGAGAAGACTGACGCCACCCCGTCGCCACAACTGAGCCAAGGGGCCCGGATTCTCTTCGCCAGGGAGCTGAACTCCGAGCTCCGTGGGGATCTGGAGCACCTGTAGCGGCTCCTGGGCGGCAATGCGAAGCAACAGCAGTGCATCGGCATTGGGGGGGGCTTGGGCGCGGCCTGGTTGGAGGCGGCACCCAGCCGATCCGCATCAACACCGATCACCAACACCGTCACCGGGACCTCCGGGAAGGGGGCCAGAGTTTCAGGTTGATCCGCACTCAGCGGAGCGCCCGCGGCAACGCGATCGGGTTTTGGCCAGAGGGTCGCCATCAACCACCCGGTCACACCAATCCCCAGCACGGCAGCACCGACATACAGCGCACCGCGAACTCGGGATGGCGACAACCAGTTCATTTCGCTGGACGAACCGCAATGGCGCTTAGTTTCGCCCAGATCTCCAGTTCCTAGCCTGGGCCCCGTGAAGCCGTCATCGATGTCCCTCCGCCACGACTACCGCAGCCGACCACCCGAACAGGTGCGCGTGGTGGTGTTCGGAGCCACGGGCTATATCGGCCGCTTTGTGGTGAAGGAACTGGTGGACCGGGGCTACCAGGTGATCGCCTTCGCCCGCGAGCGCAGCGGCATCGGTGGTCGTCAGAGCAGAGACGAGGTGATCTCCGATTTCCCGGGAGCTGAGGTGCGCTTCGGGGATGTCACCGATCCAGCCTCAATCGCCGCCGAGGCCTTCGATCAACCCACGGATGTGGTGGTGAGTTGCCTGGCGTCCCGCACCGGCGGCCGCAAGGATTCCTGGGCGATTGACCACGCAGCCACCCTCAACACGTATGAGCAGGGACGGGCGGCCGGGGTGGCCCACTACGTGCTGCTCTCGGCCATCTGCGTGCAGAAGCCGCTGCTGGAATTTCAGAAGGCGAAGCTGGCCTTCGAAGCCGTGTTGCAGGCGGATGAGGAGATGAGCCACTCCATCGTTCGCCCCACCGCCTTTTTCAAAAGCCTGGGCGGACAGGTGGAAAGCTGCCGCAAGGGCGGCCCCTACGTGATGTTCGGAGGCGGAACCCTGGCCAGCTGCAAGCCGATCAGCGAAGCCGATCTGGCCCGGTTCATGGCCGACTGCATCCATGACGCGTCCAAACGCAACCAGGTGCTGCCGATTGGGGGGCCGGGTCCGGCGCTGAGCGCCCGGGAGCAGGGAGAGATGCTCTTCCGCGCTCTGAACAAGCCCGAACGGATGCTATCGGTGCCGATTGCCCTGATGGATGCACCGATCGCCGTGCTGGACGCCCTGGCTCGCGTGTTCCCAGGCATCAACGACACGGCGGAATTTGGTCGGATCGGCCGCTACTACGCCAGCGAATCGATGCTCGTCTGGGATGAGCAGAAGCAGTGCTACGACGCGGATGCCACGCCGTCCTATGGAACCGACACTCTGGAGCAGTTCTTTGAGCGCGTGGCTCGGGAGGGCATGGCCGGGCAGGACCTGGGGGATGCGGCGCTGTTCTGAAGCCGCCATCCTTGGGTGACCAAGCCCCCCCATGGATCAGTCCACCGTTGACCCGGCCAAGGCCGGAATGGGGCGCAGCACCGGGGTGCTGCTGCATCCCACCGCTCTGCCTGGCAGCCCCGTCTGCGGCAGCTTTGGTGAGCCCTGCCGCCGTTGGATCCAGCTGCTGGCCGACCATGGCATCGGCGTCTGGCAGATGCTGCCCCTGTCCCCGCCGGATCCCACCGGGTCCCCCTACAGCTCTCCCTCCTGCAATGCCCTGAACCCCTGGTTCCTCGACGGCCAGGACCTGGCCAACGAGGGGTTCATCGGCGAAGAAGCGCTGAGGGCCGCTCCAGGGGCTGATGCACCGTTGGAGGGCGCAGAGCGTGTGGAGTTCAACCTGGCCCAGCAACGGGCCACTGCCCTAGGGGATGCCCTGCTTGCCGCCTGGCCTGAGCAGGATCCAGCGCGACATGCCGCCTTCGAGCGCTGGGCGCAACAACAGCGCAGCTGGCTGCAGGACCATGCCCGTTTCCAGGTTCTGCACGACCAACACAACACCGCTTGGTGGGAGTGGCCGCTGCCGCTGGCCCGGCATGACAACAAAGCCCTCAAGACCTGGGCGGAGCAACACCAAGACGCGTTGCTGCGGGAACAGCTGATCCAATGGCAGCTCGACCGGCAGTGGCTGGCGATCCGCAGCCAGGCGACCAGCCTGGGCATCCAGCTGTTTGGCGATCTGCCCTTCTATGTGAGCAGTGACAGCGCCGATGTCTGGAGCAACCGTTCGCTCTTCACCGTCAAGAAGAACGGCCAGCTCACCACCCAGAGCGGTGTTCCGCCCGATTACTTCTCGGAAACCGGACAGCTGTGGGGCTCACCGGTGTACCGCTGGGGACAGCATCGGATCACGCGCTTCCGATGGTGGCGGCAAAGAATTGCGCGCCAGCGGGAGATGGTGGATCTGCTGCGCCTGGATCACTTCCGGGCCCTTGCGGCCTTCTGGGCTGTCCCCGGTGGAGACAGCACCGCAGAGAACGGACAGTGGCAGCCCTCGCCGGGTCACGCCCTGCTGCGCAAGCTGCGCAGGGATGCCGGTGGCTCTCTCCCCTTGATTGCCGAGGATCTCGGCGTGATCACACCGGATGTGGAACAACTCCGCGATGCCTTCCGGTTGCCGGGCATGAAAGTGCTGCAGTTCGCATTCGACGGCGCATCCGACAACCCGTATCTGCCGGAAAACACCGATGGGCATCGCTGGGTCGTCTACACCGGCACCCACGACAACCCCACAACGCTGGGCTGGTGGAACGGGCTGGATGCCGACAGCCGCGCCCGCATCGCCACGCGGGTGAATGGTGAGATCAGTGCTCCGGCCTGGCATCTGCTCGACATGGCCTTTGCCACAACCGCAGGCCTGGTGATCGCCCCATTGCAGGACCTGATGCACCTCGATGACCGGGCCAGGTTCAACACCCCCGGCACCTGCGAAGGCAACTGGAGCTGGAGGCTGGGCGGCTTTGATGCCGCGCTGGGGAATGCCCTGAGTGGCTACGGGAGCAGGGGAGCGGTCTGGGGGAGGTCGCTCTCCGGAGCCGGAAATTTGTTGACCCGGTAGATCCCCGGCCGCTCTTGATCCAGAGGCAGAGGCTCTCCATTCCAGAGCACCTGATCCTCAGCACCAGCCGGAGGGTCCAGGCGCACCTCGATCGGGGCCATCAACTGCAGGGTGAGCGTGCCGGCGCTCGTTGCGAATTGAACCCGATCTCCCCCACCGCTGGAGAGCTGCAGCTCTCTTGGCTCAGCCACAACAACCTCAAGCACCCCCTGGGACTGCGGCAGGGCACCTCGCACCAGATCCAGCCACTGCTGAGGCGTGCGTTTCTGAACCTGTTCCAGGGGGCGCAGGGCCGCGATGCCTTCGTCTGAACCCACCAGGTTCGGACCACGGCTGATCGCCTCCACATCAGCACGCACGGGTTCGAGGCTGAGGCTGTTGCGCAGGGCCAGGTCCTGTTGTTGACGGTTGATGGCCAGCAGGCTGAAGGCGATCACCGCGGCGTAAACGACCGTTCCCTGCCAGGTGGTGAACACATCGATGTTGCCCAGGGTGAAGCGACCCAGGCCCGCTTTGGCGGGTCCGCGGCGGAGCAGCACCGGCGGGGGAAGCAGGGGGTCGAGGCATCCCCCGGGCAGGGCCAGGCGACGCTCGATCTGAGGAAGCATCGAGGCGAGATAGGCCCGCTCGGGCAGGCGATCACGCCAGCCCCGCTCAAGAGCCTCGATCACGGGGGTGGTGATCCGGGTCTCATTGGCCAGATCACGCAGCGAGAGGCCCAGCTCCTCACGGCGCCGCCGCAGCAGCAGCCCCAGATCCTGACGCTGCTGCTCCTGGGCCTCAACCGCGCCGGCATCAGGGCTGGAACCCTTGCGCGGACGTCGCCACCAAAGTCCTGGACGCTTCAGTCGCATGGGCTGTTAGTCCACTCCATCGGGTCAGCCCGTTTGAGCAAGGGCTTCCATTCTCCCTCGCTCAACCAGATCCAGCACCCCTCAGCCAGATCACCGAGCGGCAACCCTGCAATGGCCGTGCGCTGCAGGTCCAGCACCGGATGGCCCAGGGCTTCCGCCATTCGGCGGATCTGTCTGTTGCGCCCTTCCCGCAGCTCAATTTCCAGAAGCGAGCGGTCACCCCAGGCCCGCAACCGGCGCACCCGAGCGGGGCGGGTCAAGCGACCATCCAAAGGCAGACCCCGACGCCAGTGATCGAGGACCGGCTCCGGTGGCACACCCTTCACCCACACCCGGTAAGTCTTGGCGTGGCTGTAACGCGGGTGGGTGAGCTTCAAGGTGAGCTCACCCAGATCGGTGAGCAGAAGCGCACCATGGCTGTCGGCATCCAGACGGCCAACGGGGTGAAGACCAGCCCGATGCTGCGGGGGAAGCAGGTCCAGCACCGTGCGGCGACCCTGCGGGTCATCGCAGCTGCAGATCACCCCCACCGGCTTGTTGATCAGCAGCACCCGCGCCACACCACGGGACGGCAACGGCTGACCATCCACATGAATCGTCTGCTGCTGTGGATCGGCCTGGTCGCCAACGCGGGCGACCTGTCCATCCACCGTCACGCGGCCGGCCTGCAGCCATTCCTCAGCCCGGCGCCTGGAGCAGAGGCCGGCAGCAGCGATCAGTTTCTGCAGGCGTTGGCGCGTCATTGCAGGGGTTCCCTGGGCAGGAGCAGATCCATGCAGGCTCCACCGGCGGGATGGTTGCGAGCTTCGATGCGACCGCCATGGTTGACGGCGATCTGCTGCACGATCGCCAGGCCCAGGCCACTGCCGCTGCGGTTGGAGCGGGTGCGGGAGGGATCCCCCCGGTAGAAGCGTTGAAACATGCGCGTGAGATCGGCCTCACTCAAGCCAGGGCCATGGTCACGAATGCTGAGCAACCACCAGCCGCCGCTCTGGCGGACGGACACGTCGATGCTGCTCTGATCAGGGGAGTAGCGCAGGGCATTGTCGAGAAGGTTGAGCACCGCATGGTGCAACCGGCGCTGATCACCACTCAGGGGGCCTGATTCGCTGCGGTCCAGCTGCAGCGTCACCCGCCGTTCCTCCGCGATCGGGCCAATGGATCCCCAGGCGCTGTCCACCAGATCCTCCAGGGTGAGGGGCACATGCTCGCTGTCGTCCTGCGGCAGGCTGTTTTCCAACCGCGACAGCTCCAGCAGGTCTTCCACCAGCAGCTGAAGACGCCGGAGTTCCTTCTGCAGCCGTTGCACCAGAGCCGTGTCGTCTTCCTTGACGGCCAGTTCCAGCCGATCGCTCACCAGCATCAGGGCGGTGAGGGGGGTCTTGAGCTCATGGGCCACATCACTCACCCAGCGTTCCTGCTGCTGTTGCTGGGCTTCGAGGGACTGACGGCTGTGGATCAGCACCAGCCAGCATTCGTCACTGCCCGGCAGAACAACCGCCTCCAGCGGGGTCCCCTGTTGATCCCATTCACAACGTTTGGGACGCAGCTGATAGCGGCTGCTGAAGATCAACTCCTCCAAGACAGGAATGTCGAGGGCATCCCGGAGCTTCATGCCACGAACCAGGCGATTGGAGGGGATGTGCAGCAGCCGTTCAGCCCGGTCGTTGATGTAGGCGATGGAGTGATCCGGGGCCAGGATCAACCAGCCCTGGGTGGCCGCATCAATCCAGGCCAGCAGCTGGGGAGCGTTCAAGACGATGGAGCGCTCCTTGGACGTTCGCTTCGACGTTCGCTTGGACGCCAGAACACGGCGACGACGCTCCAGCAGAAGCGTGATCCCGATGCCAGCTGCAAAGCCGAGTGCGGCAGAGATCACCACAGCACCCTCAGCCGAAGCGATACCCGAAACCGCGAACCGTACGGATCAACTGAGGCGATGAGGGCTCCTGCTCAACCTTTTCCCGCAGCCAGCGGATGTGAACATCCACGGTTTTGGTGTCACCGATGAAGTCGACACCCCAGATTTTCTCCAGCAGCTGATCGCGACTCCAGACGCGCTTGGGGTTCTGAATGAACAGCTCGAGGATCTTGTATTCCTTGGGGGAGAGGGTCAGATCCGTGCCATCCCGGGTGACCCTGCATTCACTGGGATACAGGCACAGGTTGGCGTGAGTGAAGGAATGGGGTTGGGAGGGCGACGTCTCCGATTGAGTGGATCGCCGCAGCAAGGCCCTGCATCGGGCAACCAGCTCGCGCAGCCCGAAGGGTTTGACCAGGTAATCGTCGGCGCCCACCTCAAGCCCCAGCACCCGATCGGTCTCACTGTCACGGGCGCTGATCACCAGGATCGGGGTGGTGTTGTTGATGCGTCGGAGCTCGCGGCAAAGGTCAAGCCCCCCCAACCCGGGGAGCATCAGATCGAGCACAATCAGATCCACCGGATCTGAAGTTTCAGCGGTGATCAAATTGAGGGCTGAGGCGCCATCGGCGCAGGTTTGCACCTCAAAACCTTCCGCGCGCAGGGCCTCTCCGACTGTTTCCCGAATGCTGTCGTCGTCTTCCACCACGAGGAGACGACGGGTGGAGACAGCCGCAGACAGGGTTGTCACGTCCATGAGGCGGGAGCGCTTCCATTCTGACCGAGGACTAAACCCGACAAAGCAGAACAGCGGCTTCGCTTAAGGGCTTAGAAGAATTCGTCGAAGTTGTCGAAATCAACCGCTTTGAACTTGCCCGCTTCCAGGCCGTAATCAATCTCCTCAAACAGGCTGCGGCCGAACTCATCAATGATTCCGCCCAGCCCGAAACCGAGGTTGAGCGGCAGCAGCGGCGCTGTCATCACCCCCAAAGCCCGGATCAACACCAAATCCCGCCGCAGGATGAAGGTGAGATTGGGCCGCTGCACCTTCACCGCAACCCAGTGCTGGCCCTGCAGACGGGCCTTGTACACCTGGCCCAGGCTGGCGGCGGCGATCGGCGTGTCGGGAAACTCATCAAACAATTCCTCGGCCGGCGCACCGAGTTCCTCGCGGTTGTAGTCCTCAATCGCCTGCAGCTTGGGGCTGGCCTTCGGCGCATCGCCTGGGATGGCGGGTTCTCCGGAGCTTTGCCAGTGCAGGTAGGCCACCACCGAATCACCGGCGTTGGTCACCCCCGCCTGGCGGGCATTCATATAAAGGTGCTCCACCTTCTTGATCGAGTAGCTGGGTTCCCCCAACACGATTGAGCTGGTCACGATCGGCAGCAGGTCCACCAGCAGTGCGCTGCGCAGCCAGGAATCGATTTCGGCTTCGCGAGTGGCGTGCTGTTGCGCCAAGCGCCGCATCGCTGTCTTCTCGTAGGCGGCGTAGTGGTAGATCCGCAGGCCCGGGAACTGGCGCCGCCGTTCCTCCACCCAATCCACCCACCCCTCGAAGGCGCGTTTTTCCTCCGCTTCGTTGTGGGCCCAGAACGCCTTGAACAACGGCTTGGTGCCTGGGGTGTTCCGGTAGCAGGCGCCAAACAGGTATTCGAGCTTGCTGCCGCCCACCGGGTCATGGATGCCTTCCATGTCGAACCAGATGTCGCCGGCATCAGCCGCCGGCAGAGCCGCCAGGCCTTTACCGGTTTCGATCGGCCGCAGGCGATAGGCCGGTCGGCCCTCAGCATCCACAGGCTGCAGCTGGAGTTCGGCCTGTTGGCGCAGCTCATGCAGGGCTTCTCCATTCAGCCCTGGGATGGCTGTGCCAGCGGGAACGGCAGCGAGGTCTTCAATCGTGGTGATGCCAGCAGCGCGCAGTTTCTGGCGCTGGTTCTGGCGCATGCCCGCCACCAGCATCAGATCGCGGGCGTCTTCGAGCCGTTGTTCGATGAACGTCGACCAGCCGCCGTGATCCCCCGGTACATCCTCGGGAACCACCGCTAGATCGAAGCCTTCGCGGAACTGGCGGTAGCGCTGCCTCAGTAGTTGGTACCAAGCCCAGAACTGATCGGTGCCATAGGGCTGAAACTTGCCGCCCCCCAGATAAAGCTCGAACTGATCCGGGCGATGCCCCAGCAATGGAGTGAGCAGTTCGCAGTAGGCCGAGGCCTGCACCAGGAAGGTGGTTTTCGGTTTGCTGGCGAGCTTGCACTCGATTGGGATGTAGCTCCACTCCCCAAGCAACGAAGGGCGATCAATGCGCCTGAGCAGGTCGGCACTGCCGCGCATCTCCTCATTGCAGAGCGAGGCCTGGTGGATGAACTCCACCCCCTCTGTCATCGCCTGGCGGGTGGCGGCGTAATCGGCTTCCGTTTGTTTGCCGGGCAGCCGGGCAATGCCGCGGCTTTCTTTTTCGAGCTTGCTGAGCAACACCTGCTCGTGGCGCAGGCCATCAGCAAACAGCTGCTGATCCAGCTCACTCACCGCCGGTTTGCTGCCGTCAAACAGATTCTGCGCCTGCAACTCTTCCCACCAGGCCCCGATCACTGGGCTGATGCTGAACAGTGACAGCTGGCTGGGAGTTATGAGGCGATTTCCCATGACCTATGCATGGCCTTGATGTGCTTAACACCGCAGAGAAGCAAGGTAATTCTGATCTGACATTGAATGTTTTGACCTGAACAGAGTTGGAAGACACCTTAATGTTGCCTGCGTGATTCACCTTTTTTGGAGAGGCTTCTACAAATTATCCATTTTGTTCGGGAAAATATCCATTAGGGGTTTAAAAATTTGAGAAATCACGCTATAATTCTCTCGTCGGAAGAATTAATCTGTTTTCTTGGGTAACGACCCTTCTTGCGGAGAGGCGATCGCTTGGCTTACCTGAGCCTCGGTGATTGCTCGCCCTTGTTGCCGATAACTGTTCGCTAATTAATTTTTACGCTATGTCTGATCAAATTTACGGCTGTGTATCTGTCAAGGGTGCTTCTGATCACGATGATCTGAAGACTTTGTGCTTGTCTTTTGCTCGTGAAATTCTTGGGGTGATTGACCGGGATGAGTTGCTCGACATCGAGGAGGAGCCGCTCTGTAATTACGGATGTGAGGAGCTGGGAAGAATCTGTCTCGATTACCAAGGTGATGGCATTTTAGAAGAGGAGGCCCTTGAGGGAATTGGTCAGGAGATCCAAAGTCTGTTCACGAAGGAAACCTCTTTTGATGGTGATATAGCCCATGCGGTCATCGAGGTCAGCTGCTGGGATGACGGCTGCGCAAATGAAGAGCTCTTCAATGCCTTTTGCCGATTCCTGTGTTCTTTCTCTGACCAAGATCACTATTTTGAAAATCACGTCAGTGACGATGGCCGCACCACTGTCGGTTTCTCTTTGCTGCACGTAAAAGACAAAGACAATGGACGCTGGGTGTCCAAGACTTCCCATGAAGTTCTCCAAGCCCTGATGGCTATGGATTCTTCGGACCTGATTGGAGCCTTGGCGTTGGCGTGATGCCCGCGGCGAGGCTATGCCTTGCCTATGGCGTTGGGTCAGATGAAGTACGGAAAGACGAATAGCGGTTGAAAATGTGTTGCTTATTGAGCCGCTCCGGTGTTGCTCAGCACGCTGATCATTGATCGTCCTCGATAAACTTGAACCATCGTTGGCCTGCTATTTGCAGGTGCAGTTCGATCTGGGTCATGCAACGGGGACCCAGACACTGTGGAGACGTTCATGTCACCTCTCGACCTCGTCAAGCGCGCAACCCTGCGCAAGCAACGCCTCACTGAGGCTCAACTGGCCCATCTGCGTGCCACCGCCTATCGCGGTGTCGACACCTCAGCCCACCTCTCTCCCACCATTGCCCGTGCTTCTGCGTCTTGTACCTATCGGGGAGTCGCTTACACCAGCTGAACTGGCGCCACTCATCGGCAAGCAAGCGTCCCGTCGAGGGGCGTTTTTTTTGCGCATTTAAAGCTTTCTCGATGGTTTGTTTCAACACAGTTCTCACCCCTGGAGGGGCCTTACAACGGAAACACGATTGAAGGAGTTTCCATGAGTCGATCGAGGTCGTTCAACCGCTTTCATCGCTATCTGGCAAGGCAGAAACGCCGTGGTTTGCGCTCTGTTCTGCCGCAGTTCCAGATGGACTTCGAGTACTACGGATCGCCCATCGATCACAGCCGCGACATGCTCAACAGGCTGAAAGGGCGTGAAGTGGAGCTTGAGTTGCTTGACGCCGAAACCTGACCGAGTAGCCCTCTTCCTGAGCCCAGCCCATTTCCCTCATGGTGTCGCGCCTATGGCGTTGACTACGTAGCCGTTAACGGCTCACATGCCAAATCTCCGTAGCCCTCGCTACAGGCTTATGGGACTTTCATGGAAGAAATCCTTGATCCCAAAGGTCTCCGAAAAATGGTATGCAGTGGCACGGGAGACTCCCTATGAAGGAGATCTGCGGAGACTTCTCTTACGGCAGAGTGAGTCATCGCGGCAGCACGGGAGAGCGACCCGTTGGCTGGCAGATCATCCAGTCCTCATTGACGGCAACTTGATGGGGATTGGTTTCTGCGCTTTAGGTGGTGTTCTGATATCGAAATATATTCAGAGCATTGCTTCCATCAAGGATTCGTCCAGGCAATATGAATGTGCGGAGTCAATCGCTCTAAGCTCCGCTAGGCGTGAGAATGAGAAATCACCTCCCCCTCAGTGGGAGGTTTTCTTGTATGAGCCTTTTTCTTGCTGCGGGAGCTCATACAGCTCGATCAAATGCGAGGTTAAGCGCCTGAGGAAGTCTTTCTCGGCTGTTTTTGAAGCCAGTGCATGGACATTGTCGCCTAGGCGATCCTTGTATGTATAGACCTCTAACCCTTTGGAGCCGAGGCCATCTTCTTTGGCATGTCAACCCAGCTCCGCTGGGTACCGGTTGGCTCCTAGAGCAGCTCTGTGATTCTGCGACGAGCCACCTTGGTATCTGAGGGCTGAACGTACCAGCCAAGAACTTGCTCAATCACCTCGCTACAACTTTTCAGCGACCACTGCTTGAGCTTGCGGTCAATCATGGCTGCCGTCTCGTCTGAAAGTTGGACCGTTACGGTCTTGCCCTTGTTCTTTCCCATCAGAGCCATCGAGCTCTTCCAAGGATGGCAACAATTCAGAGCCTTGGAACGATGTGGGTGACGAGGTCAGCCTTGACCCAGTTGGTGACGTGGGTGTCCACATAGGACACCTGGAAGAACAATGGGACTTTGGGGTTTTGCGGGCTGCCGATAACGTGAATCACGTCAGCCATCTGCCAGGTCTCGTCTGTGTTCTTGATGATCACGGACATTCCCGCTTTGACGTGGTGAAAGATCGGATCTGGGTTGGGTGGGGCAACTGGTCTCACCGGGCCAGTGGGCATATCCCTTCGGGTCGCAACCCCTTGATTCAAAGCCGATCCAGTTCGCTGAGCCAACCAAGAGATCTTCAACGGCTGTTTAAGGGCTGGTCTCGGTTTGCCCCGCCATAAGCTTGTAGGCGTGCGGATAAGCCTTCTTAACGATCCTCCTCAGCAGAAGGTCGGCAATTTCCATCAGGAGCAGCAAAAGAGCTCCCACAACAACAGTGTGGTTTCATCCAGCTTGTGGAGCTCAACCGCTTTCTTCCATGTCGGTCCCTCGAGCTTGTGTTTCTGCGTGAGGTGCTGGTCGTGTCACAACATCTGTCCTGTTGATCCATCAGGCAGGTGACACCTGCAGGCGCAACACCGACCAGTGCTCATAGGTCGAGCTTGAACGGAAAGACAGGAAACGCTTTGTTGAGCGGATGTTGAGACGCGCGAGATCAATGCTTGGATGCTTAAGGGATGTTTAAGAGGATGAAAGATGTGGGACCTCGGCTTATCTGTTTTCCTGGCGCTGTCCGGTGTGAGTGTTGTCGACAGTCCCCGTGACTGCCGCGAGCAACCGGGCCTGATGGGTGGCTACATCACGGGCACGAATCTGATTGAGCTCTGTCATGCCAACGTTCATCGTGCTGATCAGGACCTCGAGCGGGTGCTGCGCCACGAGATGGTGCATGCCATTCAGGAAAATTTCGATCTTCGGGAGTCGCTGATACCAGAGCCACTGCTCACCTGGTTGGTCCGCTGGACCATGGATGACCGTGAGGTGATGACGGTGCTGCTTTACGACGAGCATGAGACGGACCAGGAATTCGAGGCCCGGCTCTTGGCCAACCTCCCCAACTGGGTTGTGGGCTCTTTGCTTTGGATCAGTGAGCATCGGCACCGTGCGGTTCATGCTGGCCTTCAGCTTCCTCAGCCCTGGGAGGTGCTCCCTGTGGAGGCGATCCTGTGGAGAGATCAGTACGCCCTGGCCCGTCGTTGAACTGGCTCAGACCATTGATGTCGGTCGCTTGAGGTGACAACCAATCATTCGATGAATTGAGTCGTCACGCCTGCTTCTCCAGCAAGTGCTTGGCCTCGTGGCAGTGCTCTCTAAAGCCAGCCTTCAGAGCCGAATGCTGGGCCTGGCGTTCATGCACCGCTGTGGTGTAGTTGTTGATACATAGCTTGCGTTACGCATTCGATGTTCAGTTGGCATAAAAGCGCCACAAAGCGGTTCAGGAAGTCGATTGGCCTGAGCAAATACCAGTTCCTCTGGCTCACCTTCGGCAATGGCCTACTGATTGGTTATGTCCTGGCTTTTCTGGCTCACCGTTAACGCTTGATCAGAGGGGATCGGCATGACGCCGTTGTGCTGCAGGTGAAGTGCGACCGCCCCTGGTCCCCACACGATGCCAGCTGCCAGCAGCCAAGACCAGAACGGTGATCTCAAGAGTGGGTCTTGCAAGGGATCCTGCCCAGATCACTTCTATTTACGGCCTGAAGGTCAAGGCTTGATTGCAGCGTGATTAAGAAACCCGAATCGGTATGTACCCCCTGGCGACATGCCGTGTTACAGGTTAATGATTGGTTAACAGGAGGTTGTTATGAATCCGCTGAAGCAATTCCTCAAGCTGCATCGCCTGGAGCTCCAGGCTCGAGCGTGCGTTGATCGCTCTTCCGCGCAGAAGCTGATCAGAAAGGCCGAGAAGGCCAAGCAGAAGCTTGATGGCAGCCGCTGCCGCTGAGGTCAGACTCCTTAGGTATGAGTGCTGATTTCGGAGTGCTTGGCTGCATTAAACTGTATCCAGTGACACAGTTTTTGGCTGGTGAGTCCCGCTGATCAGGCCCGCAAGGAAATTCGGGACATGGTTGATGCGATCACGTCGGTCGTCGTCCGCGAGCATGCTGTGGATCAGAGTTTTGTGATCAATGAAATCAAGACATACATTTCCGCTCGAAATTTCGCAGAACAGAATGACGGTGATTTGAAAGTGATTCAGTACAAGCGCAAGCAAAAACTGGGTGGTGGCAACCTTGGCACTGTTCTGAATGGGCTCCGATCCAAAGTGCAAAGGATCAGTTCGATTCGTTTTGCTTCTTGCCCGCCTGAGGAAGCGAACTAGCCAGGCAGGGTTTGTCCTCTCCGCATCGCTCCTTCCATGCGCCGTGGTTCTGGGCCTTCACGCTGATCCTCCCTTGCTGTTGGTCAGAACATCAGGTTGTGCGATCTCAAAGTAGGCTTCGCCACGTTGTTTTGGCGTTCCTCACTCAGTTCCTCAATGGAGTTGCTTGCTTTTCTGCTGGCTGTCCTGGCGACTGCTTTTATTCTCTCCAAGGCGGTTGGTAAGCGCATAGCTCGAAGGTGCAAGAAGGTGAGGCCCATCAGGGTGACTGGCTTTCGAGGTTCGCGATCCGCTGAGCTCAAAGCACAAGCTTCTGAGGTATCACCGTCTTCAGCATTGGTGGGTTTGGAAGACCCGCCAGCACCTCCTCAACCAACTCTGGTGGAGGCTGTTGATTCTGAACTTGACTGGTCGTTAGGAGGCGAGGGCGCGGGCAAAACTCCTTCCGAGGTTTTGGTGATGATGTTTCCACAAGTGCGCGGCGTTGAGAAGCAAGATTGGACGGCTGTGAAGAATTCTCCAGAGAACAAAAGCAATCTTGATTTGATGCTGGCTTGTTGTAAGGCTGAGATCGAGGCATCTCAGAGCAAGCACGTTTTCCCTACGCCCGACTGCTTCAAGCGGGTTGCAAGCCTTTTGCGCAAGCAGGAAGACTATGCCCGCGAATTAGGAATTGTTGAGCTCTATTGGTTGCTGTGTGATTCTGTTTTTGAGGAGGTGAAGCGACGGGATGGCCTCCGTGCCCAGCTCATGGCCCAGCATTCGGCTCTAAAAGCTGGTTTTAAAAAACGCTACGATAAGGCGCAGCTTTTGCTCCAGTTGAAGAGAGAAAATTCTGCATTAACGCCTCAATAGCTGTACAGATTCAATTGCTTCCCGTTCGAAATGGGCTGCGTTGAAGTCGTGCAACGGAATCATTGATTGTCGTTTGGCATCGCTTGGCTTGTGCAACGGCTTTTGCTCTTATGCCTTCTTTTACGTGTCATTAACCAGGGCATGCCAAGGTTTCAAGGTTGATTTCAGGGTGTTTTGCCCTGTCGCCCATGGCGTCAAACCTGAGCGATCAAGCCCTTCAGGATTCTTTCGCGATGCGATTGGCGAGCATTCGCCGCAGCCGTTACTGGATGAACGTCACGGATATCGGCGAGGCGCTCCATGATTTGCGCCCAGCGGTGATTGATTTGATCGACCTGCTGGAGGAAATGCAGCAGCAAAAGCCAGAGGATGTTCCCTACGACCCCGGCCGAGATCCTGATGTTGCCCTGCTGGACGACACGATTCCTCTTCTGAACCGCTTGGCCGTCTTGCTCAAACAGCAAGACGACAGTCACTCCGCTGCCTGATCCCCAGGCGGGTCGAGACCTAATCCATCAACCAGTCAAAGTCATCGTCGCTGTTCCAACCTCTGCTCTGTGCTGGCCTTCGTTTCCTTGGCTGGGCCTGCTCGGTGATCATTGGCGGTGGAGCAAGCAAGGCCGGCAACACAGGCAAGGCTTGCTTGTTCACTTGATAAGGAATCACCTGCAACCGTATGGGGGTTGCTGCTTGTGCGGGCAGCACGGACCACAGCATCAACGCCAGCACGACCCTTCGCACGACTGCCTGGTTTGATCATTTCCCATCTTCCATCGCATTGCCCTGGGCTCGACAGTCATGAAATTCTTTGTCGCGTGTGTTCCGCGACACGTTCATATCTCTGTGTCTCGTCTCACCATTGATTCTGGTAGAGTTGTGAGATGAGTCTTCAAGGTTTCCTGCGTGGATTGCGATTTTTGGTTGCAGCCGGTTTGCTTGGATGGACTGTCTGGTTGTTTGTGGAACATCAGGATCTCCATGACCGAGGTTGCTTAACCGAATCCGCATGGACCACTCAGAATGATGAGATTTACGATCGCGAGTTGAAGGTGGAGTGATGTTCAAACACTTTTCGTTTTCCAGTCCGGTTTGGCTGATTCCTGCTGTGTTCGTCTCCGTTGTGTGCGTCATTCAGACCATGCATGTTGTTGAGCATGGGCGCTACTGCAAAACCAGCGATGAATGGCGCCAGATCTATGACCAGAAAGCTTCAACCATGCAGGCGGCCGAATCTGAGGATTAGGCGTTAAGGGTTTCTGGGCTGGTGTGTTCCAAGGCACGTGTATTTCGTGCGGATTGAACTAAGTGTGGTCGATGTTTTGTCGCCCAATGCCTGCAGCTTCACCCCCGCTTGAAGATCCTTCTAGCGCCCCTCCTGATCTGCACGTTAAGCAGTTGGTTCGTGAAGCTTTAGGCGAACTGGCTGATTCACCACTGGATGGTGAGAATTACAACCGCGTTGTTGATGCCTTCGTGCGTCGGGGTCTGATCTAGATCCGTGGCAGTGATCGTTGCCCCGCCACTCAACCGCTGATCGCTTAGTTCACCAAAGCCGATGTCGTTGCGCCGCCGCTCTGTTCTGTCTCTGCTCGGACTTGGCACGGCCGGCATGGTGACAGCACGCGTGTTCTCTGAAGGCTCTCTCGTTCCATCGGCACAACGTGGTGTAGTGCGGAGTCGACCGTTTGACCCCGTTCCTGTTCCGCTCCCCGTTGAGGGCGATGGTTTAAGGGCGTCCGAGCAGCACAACGTCTATCGCGACATTTCTCTCGAAGACCGGCTCGCGCTGCCAGAGGGATTTCGCGCTGATCTGCTGGCGGCCTGGGGCGATCCCCTCGGAGAAAGCCGTTTTGGCTTTAACAACGACCATTTGGGTTTCGTTCAGCACGGGCCTGATCACGCCTCGATGACGGTCAATTTCGAATACATCAGTGCCTTGCCTTGGACTGAGGGTTTCGAGGATGTGATCGGTCAAGCCATTCCGTTTTCCCGCCTGGTGGAGCAGTTGGCACCGGCAGATGGGGAGATCGATTGCACACCACTGACGGCTGGGGATCCCCTCCTCGGCCTGATTCGCGGTGTGGCTGATCAGGCCATGACCGATCTGGGTTTCGGGGTGATGAGTTTGCGACGTGACTCCCAGGGGCATTGGAGTCGTGCCGACGCAGCAACTGATCGGCGCATCACCGGGATTACGGGGTTGAGCGATCCCACCCAGCGGTTGGTCAGCACCGGCCCCGCTGCGGCGGTTTTCCGGGCCCAACAGCGCCTCGGTTACGACGATGGCCTCGGTGATGGCATCGTTGGCAGCTTCGCCAACTGCGGTGGTGGCACCACCCCCTGGGGCACGGTGCTGAGCGCCGAAGAAAACATCCAGTCGCAGGTTCCGGAGGCGGTGTATGCCGATGGCAGCTCTGTGCCTCCATCGGCATGCCCCTTTCTCTGCCGCGAAGGGAAGCTGGCTGGTCTGGGCAATGTTTACGGCCTGGCGGGAAACAAATACGGCTGGATGGTGGAGGTTGATCCGCAGCGCCCAGGCCATGCGGTCCGCAAACACACGGCTCTTGGCCGCTTCCGCCATGAGGCCGTCGCGGTGAGGGCCGAGGCAGGTCGGCCCCTGCAGGTGTATTCGGGTTGTGATCGCCGCGGCGGGCACCTTTACAGATTTGTCAGCAGCGGCACACTCACCGACCTTGCCGACAAAGCGAATTCAAGGCTGCTGGAGGACGGTGAGCTTCAAGTGGCCCGCTTTCATGCCGATGGCTCCGGCGAGTGGTTGTCCTTGACGCCGGACGCCGTGGTGGATCCTTTTCGGCCGAGCCGTTTCAGCGAAGCAAATCTCACCTGCCCCGTGGAGCTGCCCCACCGCGACCGCGACCGCGCCGGTGCCGAGCTGTTTCGCGACGACGCCTCCGTTGCGGCCTATGCCCGGAAGTTCCGAACGCTGGGCGATCTGTATCGCGGAGAGGGTGAAGCTCTCCAGGGAGCCATCCTGATCGACGCGCATCTGGCCGCCAGCGCCATCGGTGCCACCCCAACGGCCCGACCGGAAGACACCAAGATTGATCCGATCACTGGTGACCTGCTGATTGCTTTCACGTCGGGTTCTCCCGGCGGAAAGGGTGGTGCCGATCCGGCTGTGTTCTGTGGTCCGCAGGGCCAGAGCAGCTGGGGCCACGGCTGGGTGATGCGACTGACGGAGTATGGGGAGCGTGGCTTCCGCTGGACCATGGCTGTGACTGGCGGCGAGCCCTGGGCTGGCGGCCTTGGGCTGACCAATCCCGACAACCTGGCCCTGGATCAACAGGGCAATCTCTGGATCGTGACCGATCGCTCGATGAAGTCCGCAGCAGGCGATGTGTTCGGCAACAACAGCTGCTGGTGGGTGCCGCGGGATGGGGGCTCAGCCCTTTGCTTCGCCACCGGGCCCATGGAATGCGAACTGACTGGGGTTTGCCTGGATCAAGAGGAAAGCAGCCTTTTCCTGGCGGTGCAGCACCCCGGTGAAGTCCATGGTGCTCGGGTCTCCGGCGGCATTGAGTTCCAGTCGCACCAGCTCGTGGATCGTGAGGGCGCATCCTTCCAGCAGTTGCGTCAGGTGCCGCTGGGTTCCAATTGGCCGGCTCAGGCACCCGGCCGGCCGCCCCGTCCCGGTGTGGTTGCCATCCATCGGGCCAATGGCGAACCCCTTCTGCCGGGTTGAGCCGGCTTGGTGAGCATGCACCGTTTCAGGTCTTGATCACGCTGGTGCTCCACAGCACATGCAGGTGATGAAGTCGCTGCAACGCTGGGCTGGCTTGAGTGAAGCGTTCAGGTGCCGTTGTTGACGTCCCGTCGCGTCCTCATTGCTGCTGGTTTGTTTGCCGTCATCTGCCTGGGCCTGCAGGCCTGGCGTTCCTGGGTCCTGTTGGCCAGCTACGACCAGGGCATTTTTCAGCAGGTGCTTTGGAACAGCCTGCATGGCCATTGGTTCGAGAGCACCCTCTCCTCGCAACTCTCCACCAACGTGGAGCATGCCGGAGAGCTGCCTTCGGTGGATTACGAACGGCTTGGCCAGCACTTCACGCCAACCCTGTTGCTCTTCGCTCCATTGCTGGGGCTGCTCGGGGGAGCCGCCCTCCCGTTGGTTCAGGTGGGCCTTATCACTGCTGCGGGTCTTGTGCTGCATCGCCTCGCCAGTGGTTGTTTGCCCGAACGCACCGCCAACTGGATCGCCTACGGCTATTTCGGTGGCAACGCCTTGATCGGTCCCACCCTCGGCAACTTCACGGATCTCTGTCAGCTGCCTCTGGCCGTCTTCGTGCTGGTGCTGGGCCTGGTGGAACGGCGCACCGGGCTGATCCTGATGGCCGCCGGCCTGATGCCCCTGATCAGAGAGGACACGGGGGTGCTTCTGGTGGCGGTTGGCTTCTGGTTGTTGGTGCGCCATCGCCAACGCTGGCCCCTGGCTTTGGCCTTGATCAGCTGGGGAGGGGGATGGGTGTTGCTGTGCACCAACGTTCTGATGCCGCTGTTCTCAGACGACAACGCCAAGCGCTTCATGGTGGAGAACTTCGGTCAGTACCTCAGCGATGGCAACAGCGAGGGCAGCAGCAGCCTTGCGGTTCTCCAACGGATGTGGTCTCAGCCATTCCTGCTGCTGCAGCAACTGGTGGATCCCCCCGGAGGGACCCTTCGCTACCTCCTTGGTCACAGCCTGCCGTTTCTTTTCCTACCCCTGATCAGCCTCGATGCCTGCCTGCTGGCGGGCCCAAGCCTGTTGGGACTGTTCCTTGCCCAGGGCGCGAACAATCCTCTTGCGATCACCATTCGCTACACCCTGCTGGTGGTTCCTGGCTTCGCCCTTGGCACCCTGTTCTGGTGGCAGCGGCGCCCTCACTTACAGCTGGGGCCTCGCCTCAGGCTGGCTTGGGGCGCAGCCATCAGCCTCTCTCTGCTGCTCACATTGACCAGCAATCCCCACCGCAGCCTCTCGTTTCTTGTTCCTGCCAGCGTGCAGCCATGGGTGCACAGCAGCCCGGCTGACCAATGGAGCCATGGTGCAGCGGCTCGGCGTGCCTTGGCTGTGATTCCTCCGCAGGCCAGCGTTGCGGCGAACACATCGCTGGTGCCTTTGCTTGCCCGCCGCGAGGTGTTGGTGCGCTTCCCCTTCAACACCGACTATCTGGACCGCAAGGGTCGGCCTCAAAGCGTGGACTGGGTTGCCGTGGACCTCGATTTGCTTGACCGTTACGGCCGGGCGTTCGCAGGAGATTGGCGCCAGCTTCGCAACAGCAAGCGCTGGATTGAGAAGCACCGCCAGGCCTACCGCGTTCAATCCCTTGAGGATGGTGTTGTGGTGCTCCAGAAGGAAGGCCCGATTCACGCTCCACTGGAATTGGCTCTGGACCAGACCTTGCAGCAACCGCTTCCAGCCAATCCGCGCCGGCGGCGCTCCTGAACCATGGCTCCGCCTCAAAAGGCTTGAATGTTATGCCGATTGAGTTCCACTTCACTGCCAAAAGGTCGCATGCATTCGATCACTGCACAGCGGCGCGATGACCACTCACCACTTGAGAATCAAGAGATGTGTTTTTAAGCATTCATCTCCCGATGTTGACGCAAAGCAAGCGGCCTCATTGGGTTTGGACCTTGATATTCACAGGTGTCAAACATGCCTTACTAGCGGCTTGAGCATTGTTCCGTTGTCACGCTTTGTTCGGCGAATGCCCGTTCCGATGCCAGTTTCCATGGGTTTGGAACAACCAGCGCAAAGATCAAAATGGCCCAAGGAAACAGGCCTATGGGTTTTTCAGTCATCGATATTCAGGCACCACCTCAAAATTGTGCTTGAGGTGGTTTAAGTGAGATTTGTGGATGGCTTTAGGAGCAATTAAGCCATGCCTAGCGTGTATTCCAAAGCACATCCTTTGGTGAGTGGAACCTGCTGGAGGTAGGGTTCTCCCATCAAGAATTCTTGATGAATTGATGGGTCTGTTCGAGCGCTATCTCTCCGTCTGGATTGGCATGGCAATCGTGGCGGGAGTTGGCCTTGGTGCTTGGTTCCCTGATGCGGCGGCAAGCATTGCGGCCCTGGAGGCTGCGGGGATCAATCTGCCGATCGCGGTGCTGATCTGGGGAATGATCTTCCCGATGATGTTGGCGGTCGACTTCTCCTCCATCGGAGCGATTCGCCAGCAGCCGCGGGGGCTGTTGGTGACAGCCGTTGTGAACTGGCTGATCAAGCCCTTCACCATGACGGCTCTTGCCTGGCTGTTCATCCGTGGCGTGTTTTCCGCCTGGATCCCGGCAGGCATCGGTCAGGAGTATGTGGCCGGGATGATTCTTCTTGGCGTCGCTCCCTGCACGGCGATGGTGTTCGTGTGGAGTCGTCTCAGCGACGGCGATCCCAACTACACCCTGATGCAGGTCGCGTTGAACGACCTGATCATGGTCTTCGCCTTTGCCCCGATTGCGGCGCTTCTGCTGGGGGTTTCGGATGTGTTGGTGCCTTGGAACACGATGCTCACGGCAGTGGGTCTGTTTGTCGTGGTCCCCCTGGTGGCCGGATGGTTCACGCGGCTGAGCCTGCGCAGTACTCGCCGGATTGAGCGGTTGGAGACGTGGCTCAAGCCCCTGTCGATTGGCGCGTTGATCGCCACTGTGTTGCTGCTGTTCATGGTGCAGGCCCAGGCGATCTTGGCGAATCCGCTGGCCATCGTTTTGATTGCCATCCCTTTGATCCTCCAGACCAATCTGATCTTCTGGATCACAGCGATCTGGATGCGCTCAGCAAGGCAGCCACGATCGATTGCGGCACCCGGGGCGATGATCGGCGCGTCCAACTTTTTTGAGTTGGCAGTTGCGGTGGCCATCAGCTTGTTCGGTTTGAACTCCGGGGCTGCCTTGGCCACGGTTGTGGGCGTGCTGGTGGAGGTTCCGGTGATGCTGTCGCTGGTGGCGATGGCCAACCGGAACCGACGCCTGTTCCCCGTTTGAGAGGAGCAGCGTGATGCCCGCTCCGCTGAAGGTGTTCGTTCAGTTCTTCGTGTTGGGGTTGACCTCGTTTGGTGGCCCTGTGGCGCACCTCGGTTACTTCCACGAACGTTTTGTGCAGCGGGAGCGTTGGATCACCGCTGAGGCCTACGCCGATCTCGTTGGTCTCTGTCAGCTGTTGCCAGGCCCTTCGAGTTCCCAGGTGGGCATGGGTCTGGGGCTGATCCGGGCCGGTTGGCTTGGCGGCCTGGCGGCCTGGGCAGGGTTCACTTTGCCTTCGGCTGTGTTGATGCTGCTGGCGGCATCGCTGCTTTCAGCCCATCCCCGTTGGATCGAGGGGGGCTGGGTGCATGGCTTGATGGTGGCGGCTGTGGCTGTGGTAGCCCAGGCCGTTCTGGGCCTGCAGCGCAAGCTGGCTCCCGATCGGCAGCGGGCCAGCCTGATGGTGGCCGCTGCTGTGCTGGTGCTGTTGGTGCCTCGCGTCTGGGCCCAGCTGTTGTCCCTGTTGCTTGGAGGATTGGTGGGGTTGTGTGCTCTGACGCCACCTGCGCTGGAGCCATCTGAACCGGAACGTCTCGTTGTTCCGCTGCAGCGTTCGGTGGCGGTGGTTTCGCTCGGTTTCGCTGTGCTGCTCTTCGTGTCTCTGCCTTGGTTGTCTGCTGAGGCCAGGCCGCTGCTGGTGCAGCAGCTCAGTGGTTTCCTGCGCACCGGTGCCTTGGTGTTCGGTGGTGGCCATGTGGTGCTCCCTTTGCTGGAGCAGGCGCTGGTGCCCAACGGTTGGATCGACCTGCAGCAGTTTCTGGCGGGGTATGGCGCGGCCCAGGCGGTGCCAGGGCCGATGTTCAGTTTCGCGGCCTTTCTTGGCTTTGATCTGCAGCCAGGGCTTCAGGGCATCGCCGGTTCTGTGATGGCGCTCGTTGCCCTGTTTTTTCCCTCGTTCTTGTTGGTTGGTGGGCTCTTGCCCTTCTGGAGTGACCTGGGCCTTTTAGCTCCGATGCGTCGAGCCCTGCTGGGCATCAACGCATCAGTGGTGGGCATCCTGCTGGCGGCGTTGTTTCAGCCCGTCTGGCAGACAGGGATCCGCGGGGGTGCTGAGTTCAGCCTGGCGTTGGTGGCGTTTGTGTTGTTGGTGAGCTGGCGGCAACCGGCGTGGCGGGTGGTGCTGTTCTGCGCCGGAGTGGGTGGTTTGACTCTGGCCTGATCCATTCCTCTGCAGAATCACTGCATTGATGGGGAGTGTGGTGGCTGGAGCTGGTGTGAATCCTGCTGATTAGCGCCGGTAGTAGTGCATGTTGCGTCGATGATCGATGAAGCCCTTCTGGTCAGCACCCAGGGCCATCATCTTGTTGAGCTGAGCGACGCAGCCGACAACCACTCCGAATTGGCCGCTTTCTTCTGCCTTCCGCGCCGTGCGCTCCAGGCGAGCGACGCACTGGAACAGCAGGTCACGCTGATCGACTATGTCGTCAACGTCTATCCAACTAGCTGGTCGCCATCCGACAACACTGCTTTCCCATTTGAAACCCTCAGCACTTCATGTGAGTTGCTGGGATTTTCGCTTCCGTAGGTGACTCGATAGAGCCCGAAAGAGTTCAGCGATTTGGTGCGGGCGTTGCTGAAGGCTTGGAACTCAGTCTTAAAGCACTGTTCTTGGACCCAAAAGTCGGTTCCAACGTGTCGCTCAACGCAAAACATGCTTTGTATCAACGTGGACACAGAGCTTGATGAGTCCGAGGCCGTTTACGAGCAATCTCAACGAGAATTTTGGATTCCCGTTGCACCCCTAAACAGCTGAGACCTTGCCGTGGTCAATGACAACAACCACATTGCTGGTTGCCTGATCGACAACTCTGTAATTGCAGCCTTTCACCTTCGACATCACTCTTGCTCGGACAAAAGCTCTAAGCTCTGTCTGGAAGCAGAAGTCCTGAATCCATTGACCGGGGCTTGCTTCTCGATGGATGCAATACACGGCAAAGTTGGTTTACCTAACTTCGTGCTATCACAGCCCGGACATCTCCGACAACAGCCGGACACTATTGACCTTTTCGCTGAAAAGCCCTGCGGTGGCTACCTCTGGATATCTCGGACACTGTTCACACTCCTTTTTGTAAGCAAGGAAAAGTAAAAGAATTATGAGTGGTTTAAAAACTCCACTCCAGAGTTAAACACTGAAATTTCGGCAGAGCACCTACTTACTACGGAATCGCAGACAGGGTGATCCGCTGCAGCTCTATAGAGCAGATCACCTGAGCCAAGCCCGCCACCCTCTCTTGGGGACGTGTCTCTATTGAAGTCATAGCTCTGATGCCTTGGACTTTGCCACAGCCAGACAGGAGTTCAGTCGACGAGTTCAGTGTCTATGCGGACAAACCAGTCGTTCTCATCCGCGAATCTCTTATCGATGCGGCGCCGAGTCTCAACAACGTGTCGGCGTTGTGCCCACAATTCGCTAACGAACTTTGCAAGTCGTTCAAGGCGATCCCCAGGCTGCAGTGCCTGGCCAGGCCCGCCAAAAGTTGAATTGCCGCAATTAATTCAATCGTGGATGTTAGTATCTCCATTCCAGAAAAAGCAAGAAATATGCCTTAACTGTCTCTTAATTAGAATTTATTTCTTTCTGAAAGACGAAGAGATTGCTCTAGTAATAAAAACAATAGTGCAACGATTCCATACCCTTGGTTGTGATTCGCTCTGCACGCACTGCCCTCCTGCTGGGAGCTGCCCTGGCTCTTGGCACTGCACTGCCGTCATTTGCAGCTCCCAAGCTGAATGGCGCTGGCGCCTCCTTCCCGGCCAAGATCTACCAGCGTTGGTTCGCCGACCTGGCCAAGGCTGGCGGCCCTCAGGTCAACTACCAGGCCGTGGGTTCCGGTTCCGGCCGTAAAGCCTTCATCGACCAGACCGTGAACTTCGGTGCATCGGATGATCCGATGAAGAAGAAGGACATGGCCAAGGTCACTCGTGGTGTGGTTCAGATCCCGATGGTGGGTGGCACCATCGCCTTCGGCTACAACAAGCCCGGTTGCAACCTGAAGCTCACCCAGGAGCAGGCCGTCAAGGTCGCCATGGGCATGATCAAGGACTGGAAGGAGCTCGGCTGCAAGCCCGGCACCCTCACCTGGGTGCACCGTTCCGATGGCTCTGGCACCACCAAGGCCTTCACCAACTCCATGCAGGCCTTCTCCAAGACCTGGACCCTCGGCACCGGTAAGTCCGTGAAGTGGCCCGCTGGCGTTGGCGCCAAGGGCAACTCCGGTGTGGCTGGCCTGATCCAGAACCGTGAAGGCGCGATCGGTTATGTGAACCAGTCGTACATCAAGGGCAAGGTGGTTGCCGCCGCTCTCCAGAACAAGTCCGGTGAGTTCCTCAAGCCCTCTGTGGCTGCGGGTGCCAAGGCCCTCAATGGCATCAGCCTGGACAAGGACCTGGCTGGCAAGAACCCCAACCCCACCGCCAAGGGCGCATACCCCATCGCAACCCTCACCTGGGTTCTGGCGTACAAAACCGGCAACGGAGACAATGCCAAGGTGGTTCAGGACGCCTTCAACTACATGTTGAGCGACGCTGCTCAGAACAAGGCCCCTTCTCTGGGCTTCGTTCCCCTCAAGGGTGACATCCTGGACAAGTCCAAGGCCGCTGTGAATAAGATCGGGAAGTAATTAGAGCCATATCGTTCGATTTAACTAACTAAAAAACCTTGAATTCCAAGAAGAAGGGTGGATCTAATTCCCCCTTTTCTTGGATCAGAAAGTTGTTATGAAGATTGGGATTAATGGGTCTGGTCGGATCGGACGTTTGGTATTTCGGGCCCTTTGGGGGCGCCCCGGCATCGAACTGGTGCACGTCAATGATCCCGCCGGTGATGCTGCGACGGCAGCGCATCTGCTCGAATTCGATTCGGTCCACGGTCGCTGGGATCGAGGCATCACCAGCAGTGCTGATGGATTCAGCGTGGAGGGATCCGCACTCACCTGGTCCAGCGAAAAGGACCCCACCGCCGTGCCCTGGAGCGATCGGGGGGTGGAGATGGTGCTTGAAGCCAGCGGCAAGATAAAAACCCCGGAGACGCTCAATCCCTATTTCGATCAGCTGGGCCTCAAATGGGTGGTGGTGGCCTGTCCCGTGAAGGGAGTCGTCGCCGGAGAGGAAGCGCTCAACATCGTTTACGGGATCAATCACCACCTCTATGAACCGGCGCGCCACAAGTTGGTGACGGCCGCCTCGTGCACCACCAACTGCCTGGCCCCGGTGGTGAAGGTGGTGCACGAGAGCTTCGGTATCGAGCACGGCCTGATCACCACCATTCATGACATCACCAACACCCAGGTGCCGGTCGATTCCTTCAAAAGCGATCTCCGTCGGGCACGCTCCGGGCTCAGCTCACTCATTCCCACCACCACCGGTTCGGCCAAGGCGATCGCGATGATCTTCCCTGAGCTGAAGGGCAAGCTCAACGGTCATGCCATTCGTGTTCCCCTGCTGAATGGATCGCTCACCGATGCGGTGTTCGAGCTCAAGCAGAGCGTCACGGTGGAGCAGGTGAATGCTGCGTTCAAAGCTGCTGCGGAAGGGCCGCTGAAGGGAATCCTGGGTTACGAGGAACGCCCGTTGGTGTCCTGCGATTACACCAACGACAACCGCAGCTCGATTGTCGATGCTCTCTCGACGATGGTTGTTGATGGCAACCAGTTGAAGGTGTTTGCCTGGTACGACAACGAATGGGGCTACAGCTGCCGCATGGCCGATCTCACCTGCCACGTGGTTGGTCTGGACGGATGAAGCTCTCCCCTCTGCAGCAATACGGCATCGTCACCGCCAACTACTGGGCCTTCACGCTCACCGATGGGGCCCTGCGGATGTTGGTGGTGTTCCACTTCCATCAGCTCGGCTACACCACCCTCGAGATCGCCTCCCTGTTTCTCTTTTATGAGCTGTTTGGGGTTCTCACCAACCTGTACGGCGGTTGGATCGGTGCCCGCTATGGGCTTCGGCTAACCCTCTGGGTGGGAACGCTGCTGCAGATTCTTGCGTTGTTGATGCTGATGCCCGTCGCCGCCAGTTGGCCGAAACTGTTGAGCGTGATCTATGTGATGACCGCTCAGGCCATCAGCGGCATCGCCAAAGATCTCAACAAGATGAGCGCCAAGAGTGCCATCAAGACGGTGGTTTCAGAAACGCCGGAGGATCAGCAGCAGGGGCAGCAGCAGCTGTTCAAGTGGGTGGCGATCCTCACGGGATCCAAGAACGCCCTCAAGGGTGTGGGCTTCTTCCTCGGTGGGGTGCTGCTCACTGCCTTTGGCTTCAATGCTGCCGTGGGCTGGATGGCAGCAGGTCTGGCCCTGGCCTTCCTGCTCACGCTGGTGCTGCCCGGGGAGATCGGAAAGATGAAGTCCAAGCCGGCCTTTTCGTCGCTGTTCTCCAAATCCCAGGGCATCAACGTGCTGTCCCTGGCGCGCTTTTTTCTGTTTGGTGCCCGGGATGTTTGGTTCGTGGTGGCCTTGCCCGTGTTCCTTGAGGCCTCCCTGGGCTGGAGTTTCTGGGAGATCGGTGGCTTCCTGGGTCTCTGGGTGATTGGCTACGGCATCGTTCAGGGATCAGCGCCTGGTATGAGACGGCTCTGGGGGCAGACCACATCCCCGGGAGCATCTGCTGTGCAGTTCTGGAGTGCTGTGCTCACCGCCATTCCCGCCCTGATCGCGGTGGCGCTGTGGCGCCAGGTGGATGTGGCGGTCGCCATCACCGCAGGCCTTGCCGCCTTTGGGGTGGTGTTCGCGATGAATTCGTCGATCCACTCCTACATGGTGCTGGCTTACACCGATGCGGAGAGCGTCAGCCTCAATGTGGGTTTCTATTACATGGCCAACGCTGCCGGACGCTTGGTGGGCACGTTGCTCTCGGGGGCTGTGTTCATGCTCGGCCGAACCGAAGCCGCGGGCATGCAGGCCTGCCTCTGGGCTTCATCCCTGCTGGTGTTGTTGTCGTGGTTCAGCAGCCTCAGATTGCCGGTTGTGGCCAAACTCTGAATTTCTGCTGAATATCGCCGCGTTGGTAGGGATTCAGACACCCGCAAGCAGAGATTTTCTGCTGAATGGATGAAATCGCTTCTGATCCCATGCGAGACGAGCCTGGCAGCCCCGATTGTCGTTTGGTGATCGATGCCAAGCGATCCCTGGAGGATGTGTTGCGTTTGATCGCTGATCTGCCCCATACCGACCACATGCGGCGGCAGCTCTTGTCGGTGTACAACCAGCTGGAGGGCATGCACGACCTGAAACGTAGTGGTGGTGCCAATGTGTCGTTTCGTTCCGCCGATTGGAGTTCGTCGGCGAAGTGATCCGGTCGACACCGATAAGGTCAGTGTCGCCTTTCGCTGTCCTGAGAGATGTTTGAAAACGACCGACGTCCGGCTTGGCTGAACTGGGTCTTCCTGGGGATGTTCCTCTGGTCGTCGTGGCAGCTGTTTGGGTTTTGGTCCCAGAGGCTGAGTGGTTGAAGGGCCTTAGACCAACACGCCGGTCAGACGCAGCGTTCCCCACAGGTCGAAGACGCAGAAAATCAGTCCGATCACGATGATGTCCCAGGCTTTGTGGCGGATGGCCCAGGGGGCAAGGAACAACTCCGCAAGCCCATGCAGTGCCGTTCCAATGGTGATGTGCTCCAGCACCAGCAGACCATGGGCCACCAGGAAAAGTGCGCTGGCGATACACCGCATTAGGACTTGCCAGGAGCCGAGCAAAGCCTGCAGAACTGCATGGTCGATCACCTTAAAGCGTGCTGCTGTGTGGACTCAAGCCAAGCGAGGTGGTTTTTTGCGGGTCGGCTAGCTTTTAATTGAGTAAGTGAACGTAAAAATAGTTATTTTTCGCATGAAAAGGGCTGCTTGATTGAGGCAGCCCAAGCTAATAGTTGACCTGAACTTATTGCTTTTCTCTTTTTGCGCAGTGTTTTCTCAGTCCTTGTATGGATAGTTGTTGGGTACAAAGAATTGCTCGTTGAAAGGAGGCCGTTTGTAGCTTCCTTGCTTTGGGCGCTTCGGCATCTTGACGGGTGGCGGTGTCATGTCTTCATAGGGCACCTTGCTGAGAATATGGCGCAGGCAATTCAAGCGGGCGCGGCGCTTGTCATTGGCCTCCACTGTGAACCATGGGGCTTCCGGGATATGCGTCTTGGCAAACATGGTGTCCTTCGCTTTTGAGTACTCCACCCAGCGGTTGCGCGACTCGATGTCCATAGGACTCATCTTCCAGCGACGCTCTTCGTTATCAATGCGTTCCTGGAAACGTTTCTCCTGTTCGTCATCGTTGATGGAGAACCAGTATTTGAGCAGCAGGATTCCGTCCTGCACCAGCATTTGCTCAAACTGTGGGCACGACACATAAAACTGCTCCACTTGTTCGCGTGTCGCGAAGCCCATCAACTTTTCCACGCCGGCCCAGTTGTACCAGCTTCGATCAAAGACAACGATTTCTCCGGCACTGGGGAAATGCTCCACATAGCGCTGGAAATACCACTGGCTTTTCTGATGCTCTGAAGGCGTGCCCAGCGCCACCACCCTGCATCCCCTGGGGTTCAAGGGCTCCGTCAGCCGTTTGATCGATCCACCCTTGCCTGCGGCGTCCCGCCCTTCGAACAGGATGATCATGCGAAAGCCGGTGGCTTTCACCCAGTACTGCATCTTGACCAGTTCCGTCTGGAGTTTGGCCAGCTCTTTTTCGTAGACTTTTTTGTTGAGCCGTTTGTGCTTGTTGGAACAACCCTCCTGCAGCTCCACCATGATTTCCTGCGGTCGGTCGACATCGCCATCGCTGTAGTGATCGATGGCCTCGAAGACGGCTGTCATGTCGTGGTCGACGGGCTGGCTCATGCTTTCGGTGGATCGCCAGTTCAGTTCTGCCAGCGCTGCAATCTGCGGGGTCGATCTGGTCCGATTTGTTACGGAATGTCTGGTGCTTTCGGCTTCAGCGCCTGCCTTGAATAGGGGGCGACAACACCAGTCGGATGATGCGAATCAACCTCCAGAGCGCACCAAGCAAGAGGATGCCCGCCAGAAGCGCGATGGCAGCGATCAGCACGATGGCGGCGAGCCCGAGCATGGCTTCCAGCAGTTGCTGAACGCCGCCATTCAGGTCATCAATGGCCTGGCTCAGCAGCAGCATGATGTCCACCTGCTGGGGCAGCTGATTTAGCAGGACTGCGATCCCTGCGGCAGCAGCCAGCATCAGCACGACAACAGTCAACTGACGCAGGACGGGGCCATAGGGGAAGCGCCGACGGGGGCGGAAGACCCGTCGTTGATCGCGTTTGTTGCTTCGGCGCGCCTTCCTCATGGCATCGGTGTGATCAGGGTGCCGTCACTGCGGCGATTCTGAAGCGTGTTTCCTGCACGTCAACGGTCGGACTGCGATTCAGGCTTGTCCACCGGTGCAAGTGCTGGCGCGGTCTCTTTGGTTCCCTGAGGCAGAGGAACAAGCCAGGCGGTGGCGATGGTGCATGCCAGAGCAACCCCAGCCAGAAGGGGTGGTCCGAGACGTTTCTGGAGAGGAATGCGATCGACGATCTCCTGGCGCTTCAACGGGCGGTCCTCGGGGAACGTCCAGGTCAGCTTGACCCGGTTGTCGAGCCGCAAGCGATCGAGGCAACGCACCAGATCAGCCAGTTCGGCGTCATCGAGCTTGAGCTGCAACGGCTCGACGCCCTCTCGGCTGCTGCGCAGTTCCAGCCGATGGTTGGCTTGATCCGGCGCGATGCTCACAAAACCGCCTTCCAGGCCAAAGCGGCGCTGGACGCCGGACAAGCGGTGCCTGGCGTAGGGCATCACCGCTGCCATCAGAGCCTCGAGATGATCTCGGGTTCCCTCCAGTTCTGGTGCTCCGATCAACTGCAGCCGCCAGGACGACAGGATGCCGATCGCCTCATTGGACTGTCCGGCGGAGAGGTCGGGAAAGCCTTCCACCACCAGCCGTGCTGCGGTCTGTTCGTATCGGTATGTCGTTTTCAACATGGTCGGCCTAGGGCGTGGGGTCGAGCAGGGTTGCGCGGAGTCGAACGATTCCTCCTGGGCCTGCGCAGAACGCCAGGGTGCTGATCAGTTGGCGGTGCACCTGGCCCGCCGGCTCCATAGTGAGCAGACGAACAACGGCTTCCCGGCGCGGATTCATCCGCTCCTCGATCAGGTCCCGCAGGCGCTCGTGGAACAACTGCCAACGCTGTTTGGTGAGTTGTTCGGGTTCGCGGCTCGAGAGGAGTTGGTGGAGCATGGGGTAGAGCCGATCAGCCATGGCACACACCAGACAGATCAGGGATTCGGCATCCACCGGGTCGAGCTGGTCCCGCCGGGTGGTGCGCCGAAGCGGGTTATGACAGCGCCGCTTCCAGAGTTCAACCCGGTTGGGGAATTGCGCCTGGAGGCCCATCTGCTGGCTGGTCCAGACCATCGCCTCGCCACCATTCAGATCAAGAGCCTCAATGGTCAGCAGCAACAGGTCAAGACGCTCGACACCCCGCCGGCTGAGACGCGCGCCGTCGGTGGGTGCGCTGGGGGCTGGAGCTTCAGTCATGGCTGCGATGACAATGAAGTCAGGCTGTGACTGACAGGCATTGGGGTTTTACGACTCTCTCGCAGTTCTCTGTCGCAGAACTCTTGCAGTACAAAACCCATGGGCAGACCGAGGAAGCCGATCCAGAAGAGGTCGAACGGAGTGTATTGCGTTCAGCTGCACCTGGGAGGCAAGCGTGTGACGCGTTCCTTAGGGACCAGAGACATCGAGGTCGCGCACCGTCGAGCAGCTCAGGCGATGGCGGAACTGGAGGCAGCTCGCAAGGCCAAGCAAGAGGTTGAAACAAGGTGGCGAGATGCCAAGGAGTTCAGCCGCCTTCTTGAGCTTTCAGAGGTCCTTGACCCTGAAACCACAGCTGAGCAATACACAGGCAAGCGGGCCCAAGACGACGTCTCTGGGGCATTCCTGGATAAGAACACCGAGGCTCTCGCTCAGGCTCTGCTTAAGAGGGAGGTGCCAGCCACCTGGAACGATCTCATCCGAGAGGTCGAACGCATCCGCAGAAGGAAGAACTTGTCTCCCTTCTCAGCTAGCTGGCATCGAAATGTGGGCATAGCCATAAAGCAGTGCCCCTTCGAGCTCGCTGAAGCCACCCCAGAAGCGATCGGAGAGTGGATCGATCAAATGCAGGATTCCGGTCTCTCGGGTCAGACCATCAACAGCAAGTGCTCACTGCTGTCGGGGCTGGTTTCTAAGTGCATGAAATCAGGCTTGCTTCGGGGACTAACCATGAACCCTTTTGATGCCGCGGACTACAGCGCTGGGGAGGCAAACCACATCTACACAGCAATTGAGGGGGATTACCGGGATCTGTCTTTACTACTGCCAAAGCTTCTCGATAGGCAGCTCATCCCTGTCCTGATTCAGGTCTATTGCGGTACGCGGATCAGCGAGGTCATGAATCGAAGGCGTGAAGACTTCGATTTGGAGAGCGGCACGATGCAAGTTGCTGTAGGCACAGCGAAGAACAAATCCTCTGTCAGAACTATTCCGTTGCCGCCAAAGTTATTGGAACTTTTGAAGCACTTCCCTTTCGAAAAGGGTTGGGGTACAGCGTCTCAAATCAATATCAGGCTAAAAAGCATCAACCCTGAACTAACGACTCACAGCTTTAGGCATGGCATCACAACTTGGGTAGGAGCAATCAAGTGGATCCAGCTCACATCGAAGCATTGCTTGGTCACAGGCTCTCGATTAGTCAGATGTCCAATGTTTATGGACAGGGATATGACCCAGAGGTTTTAAGAAGAGTGCTGACGCCTGTATGGAAGAAGATTGATTCGTGGTTGCTTATTTGAGAAGTCTTGATCCTGAATCGTATGATGGTGATCACATTACGGATCTTGCCAAAACAGACCTAGAAGCTCTTCCAAGGCCTCTCTTTTGCGATGAATGATCAATCCATCACGCAGTGCTTATCTATTGTTGTAGGTGCTCCTAGGTGGCTCTGGGTAACCACCACATACAACATGGAGAACAGCCGACGGCTTTTCACCATCATCAAAGAAAAGATAATTTAAAACTCGTGGATTGGAATCCACGTAGAAGAAAGGGGGTGACTCTGAATGCCTTCGGGAGTAAGTCGTCATTCGCGCCGTCAGACGCCAGGGATCAAGCAGCTTTAGGCACTGCTTAGTAGAACCCGTCAGCGTGACGCACTAACACAGCGGCACCACCAGGAACTCAAGTGAAACCAATCCAACTCTGGATTGGCTTGTTGGTTCGTGTTTTCGGAGTACGTGCTGTAGGCGGAGCCTACGGCAACACTTCCCAAGCCGAATCTAAGTGAATATCTAGACAGATACTTCGCATAACCATCTGCCAGGACAGCGAGTTACCAGCAGGTGGTTGAACGTCGAAAAATCTACACGTGTGGCAAAATCATGTCAAATACAAATTTCTCAGTATTTCTTCCATTCAACAAATACGATCAGCCGGATCACCGCTTTAAGCAAAGTCTTAAACGAATTTGCAAAGAGCTTGGTGAGGACGCTGTTGGTGAGTTGATGGACTTTGTATCCCAGTCCCAGCAGTTGCAAAAGAACTATGCCAGACAAGGCCTGAACTTAGCTCTAGCTGTGCTTCATGAGGCTGACTATCTAGATAGACATCATCGCTTTGATAAAGACAATGAGTGGGGCTACAAATCAAAGGTACTAAAGAAACAAGCACAGGTGATCTTGGAGCGTATTGGCTTTTCGAGAACTAATGCGCACAAGCTAGTTAAAACTGCATGTTGGATGGTCACTAGCTATCCAGGAAAGGATGAGTTGAAGTGGTTTGAATCGCTGACACCATCTCACCTCTATGAGTTAAGTCGTATGAGCAATGAGGCCTACAAGGCAGTGAAGGATGAGGTTTCCTATGAAAGATGGCATTTCTGTATTGGTCAAAAAAGCATCAGTGTCAGACGCCTTGAGCAGATTCGACGCTTGTATCCAACGGTTCAGGAGGTGAAGGACGACGATGCCGAACCCTTTAAAGCTGGGGATAAAAGCAGCCTCACTGAGGTTCAGCAAGTACGTCGAGAGCCTGCATTAGAGAATTGTTCTGAGTCGGGGGTAGTTATGGATGTGAGTGTGGCTACAAACATTGAGAAGCTTCGTCAGCTTGTAATTCTTGCAAAAACTATTGATTGGACTGCTGTTCGGAAATCTGATGTTTCACAAGAAATACTCTCTTCTATGCGAGCTACGATTAGCCTGTTACTCTAGGTTGTAATCAATATTATGATGCGCATGATAAGGGTGTCCTTGGTGTTGGCATTGATAACCCTATGGACCTCCTCTAATGCTTTGGGACTCTCGAATTATCAGCATCTCCGTGTTGGCACGAAGAATCAAGATCAATTATTACTTGCTCAGTCATCCAAGCCAAGCAGTTTTCCATTTTCAGGAGTTAAATTTAATGCTATTAAAATTACTCAAGAGGACATTGATATGGCAATCATGAAGTGCATTGAGATGGATGAGAATTTCAACTACGAGAATCCTGCGAGTGCTGCTGTTGAGATGACGCCTGCCTCGAAGCATGTGTTTCAATCAATCTGCGATAGCAGCATCACAACAGAAAAAGACTAAAGTTTTGTGAATGCTGATTGACTATTATCTCTCACGATCTATAAAGGCTTAAATTTAATTTCTCGAGAGATGAAATCAATTTTCGTCAGGTGCTTCCTTCTCTCGTTCATTCTTGGCGGGAGCAGTCCGGCACTGGCGGAAGAATCACAATTCTTTAATGGTAAAAATAGGATTTTAAATCCATATATCGACAGACATTCTCGAGCGAGCATTGATGCTCTGCATGATGGTTATTTTGATATGCGTTCTGTAGATAGAGGCGACTTTAATTCGGTTGATGTAGGTAATTTATGGCGTAATATTTCAAGATATCCCCTTGCATTCGCCTCAGGGAAGCTCAATAGCTATGTGCAGGATTACTTAGAAAGTATGCCCTTCGTTCTTCATGCATCAGTTGGCTTGGATTTTGCCTCTGAGAATGAGACGAATATTTCAGCAGATGCCTTATTTAAAGCACTTGATTTCGGCAATGATGAATCAGGCGATCCATTAGGACTGGCCTTTGTACACACCAAATACAAAACACATTTTGATAGTGGGTCCACGACCAACATCGGGCTCGGACTCAGAAAGAGAACAAGTGATTATTCAATGTATGGACTTAATACATATTGGGATTATAGGATGACAAATTACAGCTCGGCACACAGTAGGTTTGGTTTAGGAGGCGAGTATTTCTGGAAGGACTTTAGTTTTAGAAATAACTGGTAAATGAGTGGAACCGGAACTAAATCAATCACCACCGGTGGTTCTAATTACTATGAAAGAGTAGTCCCTGGTTGGGATGTAGAGGTTGGTTATAGGCTTCCGTCAAATCCGAATCTTGCCTTTTATTTAAAAGGATTTAACTGGGATTATCAGAAAAGAAATGATAATAGCGGTGTTCAAGGCACATTGTCTTGGCAGGCTACGCCACATCTAGGGATCAATGCATGGGCATCAAATGAAATACCAGCAAACTCGACTTCGCCGAATACAGATCTCACTAATCGACCTTCAATGGTTGTCGGCATAGGATTTAAATTAACTGCCAATAAGGTTGAATACAAGCCAAACTATAAGGCTAATCTAATTCAAGAGATGAAAAATCCTGTCAAGCGCCGTTATGATGTACTGCTAGAAAGATGGGCCAGGTCTTCTTCCAGTTTTAGCAATATAGCCGCAGGTAGCTAGTACTACCCGTTTCTCCCGATTATTTATTTCACCAATCCCATGAAAAAACTTCTTCTCCCTGCACTTCTTGCGATTAGCGCAGGTTTGACTTTTGCTTTCCCAAGCAAAGCATATTCTCAAAGTATGGATGCTTGTGATCGTTCTTATACTATTGGGGGGCAAACAAAAACTCTGGCTCAGCTGACTGACCTGCAATTTGCTTCAAATAATTCAAATGGATGTGCAATGACTCCTGAAAAATACGAAATTGTGATTTACGAAATGGGTTTATGCACCGGAAGTGGTAGCCCAATTTCGGGAGGCACTCTAGATAGGACTAACTGCACGGCTACATTTGCAAATTCAAGCGGTCAGACTGTTGACCTTGCTGGATCTAATTCTGTCACTCTTGATGCCTCAAGTGCAAGCAAGCCAGCTGCAAATACATATACTTGGGGATATATGGTTATGGCAAATACTTTTGGCCTTAAGGGTTCTCTTGCCACATCCGAAAATATCTGGCGATCAACATCAACGACTGCTGCCTCAAGCAGCTCAAGTAGCAATGGGGAATTTACGGAGTCGTTGACCGACTTTGGTTCTGGAAATACCTGCGAATCTTCAGGACAGGCAACTATGTCCCTCGGAACTATGAGTGCTATTGTCACTGATTCGGATTTAAATGAGGATACAACTTGTTCTAGTAATGTTATAACTAGGCTGATTGGTGCTTTCTCTCCAACTACTTCTTACACAATTACTGATTCTACTACGGCTGTAAAAATTACATTTACAGTTACTGATAATGGTATGTCCGTCCTGCCAAATCCAAGCTCACCTTTCGGTGTAGACGAGTTTGGTTCGGGTCCTTTCCAGATGGAAATTACTACTATCGAGTAGATACAATTGCAATTATGAGTTAACTTTTCTCTGGCAGTTACAGGCTGAGTACTGACTGGGTTTTAACTAACCTCGACAACCTGCACGCAAAAAACCACGCTTATTTTGTTAGGGATGCTTATTGCAGCCCTGTGGCAGTCCAGGTGTGCTGCCACAGGGGATGGCTTAACTTGCCCTTATTCCGGCACCGCCATTGCTTCTTGAGATTGAGGTGATGTACGTGGCGAGGTTGAGTCAGAAGCTGGAGGCTGCCCTGAAGGGTTCTCCTCACTACTGGTCATAGCCATATCCTCAACGTTTGAAACCGGTTTATCAGTCGATTGATTTACTGACGACTCAGGTTGAGACGGATGGGCTGTGACCCTAGTGGCGCAGTCGCGTCTGATTTTTTGGACATCCACTGCGAACTGATTGGCTGCTCCTCCTGCGAGTAAGGCTTGCTGCATATCTCCTAGTTCCTCCATCAGGACTGCAAAAGCTCGGTATCGAGGAACAAGCAAGTCCATCCCTGCAGTGATCCTTCCGCTGTTGGCGCACAATCCATCAAGGTCAAGGTCTGCCACCTTCTCGAGGTTCTTGTCCACCTCTTCGAGAAGCTCGTTGATTTGCGCTTGAAGCTTCTCAGCGACCTGAGAGGCTGTCGGCTCCGCAGGTTCACAAGCAGCCAGTAACAGCAGCGGCAGAAGTAGCAGAAGTCTTTTCATACCTCTGATTGTGCCTTCATTTTGCTTCTGGAGCCCAGCCCACTCTCTTCTGTTCTAGGTAGCGGGCAAAGAAGTGGGTCACCGGATCAGTTGGAGTGTGTAATGCCCAACGTGATCCATGTTTGATCACAAGTGGTAGCTGCAGGTTGTTTGCCACTGATCACGACCGCCATAACCGTCGTTTTCCAAGTATGTCACACGAACATCGACACCGTTGATGTCGTTAGCCACGTACAGGTGATCTATGAAGATATAGCTCCCTGGATCCCAGAGAGCAGCTTTGATTGCCTGCTCACAGTTTTGAACCAAGCCCTGACGCGAAGCAGCCTTCAATCTTTCACCAGGCTCCACATATGACTTGAGCTCTTCGCATTTGAAATGCTTGTCTCCTATTCCCGAATCAGCTTTGTTGAGTTGTACACGTGTCCAGTCGCACCTCTTGTAGTCAGAGATAATCCCTGCACTCTTAAAATCAAATTGGAAGTAGTCCTGCTTGTCGGCTAGAGCAGAAGAAGTAGCAGCATCTCTAGTAGACTTAGTTGAGAGGAACGCATCTGCTTCTGCTGGCTTACCTCAAAGACCAGAGCGTTAGCTCAACGGTTTAGATCACATCCGAGACATTCCACGAGTACGGCGTGTTTCGGCACAAAGCCAGCAAGCTGACGCGGAACAAAGAAATCACAATCATCAACTTCGGGAACAAACGACAGAATGGTGGAATGCAAGTTCAGCTATTTGAATAAGCAGACACTACTGACTCATACAGAAATTCTATACGCAAATACAAATATTCCAAATCTTATTGCAACTCAATCAGATCAAGATACAATGGATCGTCAAAAGATACTTTTTTGAAAGCTCTGCTCCTGCCAAAAAACAAAGCGGGGAAGCTTTTAGGAGCTTTCGTTGCAGGAGCTTGTGCCTTCACAATATTGCCATCGCAAGGCTTAGCTGCTGACAACATTCAAGAGATAACAGTTGGCCTAACTTGCGCAAATGTCGGAAGAGAGATCGGCAAGTGGGATGAGCTCGAGGGGACAGGAGGCTTTCTTGATGCTCCTTGGTACACAGGACAAAAAGAAGCCACAAGCTGGCAAGAGGATGAGACAAACAAAGCAGCAAGGATATGGGGAGATCTCTACTATGAAAAAACAAATCTTAGTTGGGTAAGGTTTAACTACTACTCTGACAAAGAAACAAGGTCATACACAATGCCCCGCCACTACAGGTGGGGAAGCACGACACCTCCAAATCTATTCACATGGACACATTCAGACGTGTCGCACCGTTGGGCAAAGTATTTAGGAAATTGTGAAACCGTAGATGGCGGCATACCGATTAGTTCAGTTTCCAAGGCAAGCATTCTTGAACTGGCAAGAGGAATAAATATTGATGTTGAAAACACTGCAGCAAATAATTTCAAAATGGCACTCAACACACTTCCTAGAGCCCACACAGCTACCGGTGGCAGGGCAACCCAGGAATATCAATATCAATTGAGTGATGTTGTTTTGGATAGTCTTAACCCAATCCCGCCTCAAGAAGTCAAAGAATCCAATGAAGCCGAAGGAACAACAAAAACAGATAAGTAGTCCAGTCAATCAAAACCCGCCATAGACGCCTGGATCAAAACACTGAGCGGACATCATTCTTCCTTTGATTATGAAAGTGGCTCTCACGGCACATTTGGAAACTGGGAAAGCAACTACTCGGGATACGTCATAGGTGTTAACGCAAACCTGAACAAGAACTGGTCGGTTAGTGGATTCATGAACAGAGCTGACATTGATGTCAGCTTTCTGGATGCCGGAGGGGGCTATTGGCGCCCAAGTGGATATGGAGGAGGAATCTCCTTGGGTTATCAAAAAGGCAACTTTGCTGCCAAGGGATTGCTTGGGAAAAGCACAATAGATGGACTGCATTCGAGAGGTCTCTTAGCAGTCGGGGATTCAGAAGCAGGCTTGGCCTATGGAGACAAGAAAGCAGAGATTTATACAGGCTCCTTGAAGACGAGCTATAAAATCAAGAGCAAGCTTGCAACTTTTGAACCTGAGATATTGTTGAATGCGAACAAGAACCATGACTATCAGTGGAATGAGATTGGGGGTGGCGATTTCAACTTGCGCTATGAGAATTACGATGACTTTTTTCTAAGAAGTCGTTTATCGATAAAGATATCGCCTCCCCTAACAACCGAAGAAACAAACAGATTTACTCCTCACCTGCTCATTGGCTGGCTTGCTGACTGGAACACCAGCAATAGCGATGTGGAAGTTCAAAACATCTACAACAGCAATCGCGCATCTCTTCCAATTAATCAAAAGCACTGTAACGGACTAAGCGTTGAAACCGGATTGAACTATCTAGTGAATAAACAAGGTGACAGCAGGACATCGATCAATGTCAAGGGAGGGATCGAGACTTGGGACTCACCCGAGAAGCCAACCAACTGGAATATTTCAGGTGGAATATCAATTAAATTTTGACCGAGAATCACAGCTCCCAGCCTAAAAACCAATCGCCTTATAAATCGACTACAAGGCGCCTAAAATAACTCGAATAATGAATCCATTATTCACACTCACCAAGAGCCCTTGCAGGGCCTTCTAAGCGTTTCTCAACATTATATTTATCAAGGCCAATTATCTCTACATAAAAGAGTGTCATTACACCAACGATACAGGCGGTAATTGTAGCGACTGTGCCGACCTGCGTAAGGAACAGCGTGAAAAGTAGTTCGTTGAGCATTGATCCCTCCTTCTCTCTGAACTCGTTCTAGTCCTGGCAAAGAGGCAAATGAAGTTCGCATTACCGTACCGAAGACATGTTCCAGAAAAAGGCGATCCCTGCCTTATAAGGAAGAAGATCAGCTCCCACCCGTAAAAGGAGGAAGCGATAGCCACCTATTAAGGAAGAACTCCAGCTCCCTCCCCTATACAGGGAGAATTCGCAAATACTTGGTCAAGCTGGACCAAAAACGTAGAGACAACTGACCGACCTTCGAGATAGCAACGAAGGCATGCCACCAGTCATGGGTACTGGTAAGAACGATCTAAAGGAGATGCTGCCTATCTGGGTAATGCATTATTGATGGTCTTCTTTCGAGGTTTGGGGTCCTTTTCTTCTTAGCCGTAAACGTCCTCAGTGAAGCCCTTTTGAGCAGCATCTTACTGGACATACCGGGCAAGACCAACCTTATTCACCATTGATCAATGGGGGGTAAGGGGGGGACCTTTCTTCTTGTCCAAACCTTCCTAGTGAATACCTCACTTGAATTCAAGCATGGATAGCTTTCTGAAGATTTTACATACGTCACGCCTCATTCATACATCATCATGAAACATGCCAACAAAAATAGAATAATCAATGAATCACAATCACCAAAAGATGAGGCTCAGTTGGCCTTGATCTCTAGTCGTGGAGTAATCAAGCTTAAGCGCATAAAAAAGTCAAAAAAATCAATACTGACCAGGAATACCGTGCTTAGACCTACAGTCGTTTACATCGGCTCTGTATTCGATCCATTTTGAATTTATATCGGATGCTTTTTGGATGCATTCACTATATGTAGTTGAATTTTTAACCCGCTTCTGACTATCTGGCTCGGCTGAGGCTTGCATAGGAGCCAAGAGGAGAACTAACGACAAGAGGGTTCTCAACACGTGGCTCGTTCGCCGATTACAGGCCTCATTATCTCTCAACCTCTACGCTTTGCTCAAATTGAAATAGAGCTGCTCATCGGCCACTTGCTCACCGTAGATCTCGTACCACTCACCAAGAAGATCAAGCCACTTTTGTTGATACTCAAGAGCAAGTTGCCTTGGGTAGAAAAAACAGTGACAGGCTTGTCATCCTCAGGATGTGCATACAAGAGACTTGTTCTGGTCACTGCTGATGGGAGTTGGTCTTCGTAGAGATGACTGATCGCAAGGGAGTAAGCAGCCAACTGCAAACGCTCCCTCTCGCAGTATTTTTGATGTACGTACTTCCCATAACGCTTGGTCTTGTGTCGATAAGGATCACATCACCATTCACAAGCATGACCCCATCACTCCTGCCGGCATACGTACCAACACCATTGATCGAATAATGCAGTGGGACTTCACACCCATGGAACAACGTACGGTTGCTTAAACATTCACTTCTAATCCTACTCTTCCATAAATTTTTCCACCAAAGACTCAGGGATTCTAATGCCATCAACCTTCCAGCCCCCTAGGCCTTCGCGCCGCATATAGAAGGAAACTGATTCATTTAGCATTTCCACATTACGGACTTGAGCTTCAAATTCATTGATGCCAACGTATTCAGTTTTGACTTCGATTCCGTCGCTTGCCTTACCCCCATCGCTAGAGGGAATCAAGTCTCTTGCAATAGCATCAATATTTTCGTGAACCCCATCTGCACCTCCTGGCCTCTCTCCGGCAGAGAAAAGGAGCTGTAGACCAGCCGGAGAAATCACTTGATCAATAATTGGATCAACAATGGTATTTGCCATCATGATTCCCATTGCAGCAAATGGGTTGCCCTCAAGTTCGATCGCTGCACTTTTCATCACTGTAGCTTTTGCGGTTACTTTGATGTCTTCTCTTAATTCGGGAAAATCGATAAGCTTTTCAATCTTTCTGGTGTCTTGATCCTCAAATGCATGCGTCAAATCTCTCAATGCAAGCCACGGAGATGCAAAGGCGTAGCAGCCAGTAACAACACTTGCGGCGATGGCTGAGTAGCCAAACGTTTTTTTTTTTGAACATGCTCAAGGACGCTTTCACTTACTCAGCATCTTGATCCAAACTAGTCAAAGGACGTTGAACGGCACCGGCACCAGGATGAACATAGGCTGACGTGTTACTAACCGTTGGATCCCTGGATCAGCTTCTCCTAAAAGATGGCAGAAATTTTTGAGGGTCTTTTACTTATGGGCAGGGACACCTCAGCGCCCATACCCCGCTTTCGCCGTTCTGCGGTCGTTTAACTGTCGTAGAACTCAGTCGCAATACACCTCCGCAACTCAGTCACCGCCCAGTATTTGCAGGGTGTTAGGCCTTGACACACCTCATGGCTGCGATGATGCCAGGGGCACCTCCATTGCGTCACCTGGATTTGGATCTTCAGTCGCACATTCGCTCAATTCCAGATTTTCCCAAGCCTGGAATTCTGTTTCGAGACATCAATCCGCTGCTGCGGTCGCCTGAGGCCATGGCCGAGGTGATCCGCCAGCTGGGTGCGTTCTGCGACCAGGTGAAGCCTGATCTGATCGTGGGGATCGAATCCCGGGGATTCATTTTTGGGGCACCTTTGGCCAGCGACCGACGGCTTGGCTTCGTGCCTGTGCGCAAGCCCGGAAAGCTGCCTGGTGAGGTGGTGGGTCTGGATTATGCCTTGGAGTACGGCACCGATCGGCTGGAGATCCAAGCCGATGCATTTGAACATTCACCCCGGGTGCTGGTGGTGGACGATCTGTTGGCCACCGGTGGAACGGCTGCAGCAACGGGACAACTGGTGGAGCAGGCCGGTGGTTGCTTGGTGGGCTTTGCCTTTGTGATCGAGCTGGAGGGGCTTGGAGGCCGTCAGGCCTTGCCCGCAGGCCAGCCCGTGGACGCGTTGTTGCGCTACGGCTGACTGTTCTGCCAGTCGAAGACGTCTTCCAATTGCTGCAAACTCAATAACCCGAAGCTCCACAGCACGATCGGGAGGGGGGCTTGTTCCAGTTCCGCCTGGCGTTGCCCCAGCTCCAGGGCGCTTGGACTCAACCCCAAACGCCGCTGAAGGAATTGCAGCAAGGCGTCCGTTGCTGGGGGTTGCCGCTGGCTGGACATCACCATGGTCGCGACTCGCGCTTGGCTCAGTTTGGCAAGGCCCGCCAGAGCTGCATGGGGCCGTCACTCATGGCCCGCAGGCTCAGTTGGCGCAGCCCAGAGAACTGTTTCAGCAGCAGCAGGGCCAAACGCCGCAGGGGCAGCAACAGCGGTTGGCGGTTGGAGAACACCCGCACCAGAAGATCCGTCGCCACACCAACCTGGAGCACATCGAGCCACCGGCTCATCCCGTAGCGACGAGCGATTGTTGTGGCGCTGCCGCCCCGCTCCACGGCGCGCAACAAACCTTCCACATCACGCCAGCAGAGATTGAGTCCCTGGCCTCCCACTGGATGGCAGCGGTGTCCCGCTTCGCCGATCAGCACGCCCCGTCCGCGATGAAAGCGGCGAGCCAGCAGCCATTGCTGGGGGAAGGCTCGGGGCTGATCCAGAAGGAAATCCGGTTCAATCCCCTCCGGCAGAACAGCGGCCAGCTGATCGAGAAAGGCACTGCGCTGCAACGTGCTGCGCTGCTGGCAACGCTGCCAGGGTGCACTCCACACCACCTGGAACGTGCCCTGCCCCAAGGGCAAAACGGCGAGAGGGCCTTCCGGGCGAAACAACTCGCAGGCCCTGTCGTGGGGGAGTCCCCTCAGGGCAACTTTGGCGGTGAGACACCCCTGGCGGTAGCGGATGCCCCAGTGACGGATGCCCCAGGCCTCCCGTGTGGGGGAGCGAGGTCCGTCAGCCGCCACGATCAGAGCATCAGCGCTTGGATCAGGGCATGGTTCGGCCAGGTGCATCGCCACGTTGCCATTGGCCTCCAGCCGAGCCAGCAACAGCTTCATCAAGGGCCGGTGATCGAGGATCCAGCCAATGCCGTCGTGGTGTCGATTGGCTGATGCCAGATCGTCCTCGCCGAAGAGAACGCGGGCGTTGGTGGCCCCATCCCGCAAATCCAGGTCACGGAAAGGCACCAAGGCATCGCGCAGGTCGTGCCATAAGCCCAGGTTGGTCAACAGCCGGCGGCTGGAATGGGTGATGGCGTACGCCCGACTTCTGGCTTGAAGTTCCGATGCCTTCAGCGGGTCAAAAAGGACCACGCGCTGACCACGGAGGCCGAGGGCAAGAGCTGTGAGGGCGCCGGTGGGACCAGCGCCCAAAACATGAATCTCTGGAGGGGATGGAGCCATTCAGGGAGTCTGGCCAGCCATCCCGATCCAGCGCGAGGCGATCAGCCCAGGCCGAGCAGCCCGTGAACGAAGGATTCGCCGCCCAAGGCCAGTTCAGTCGCCAGCAGAGCGATGAAACCGAGCATGGCCATGCGGCCGTTCAGTTTTTCGGCGCGATCGTGGAAACCCCAACCCTGGGTTGCTTCAACCACTTCCATGCGGGGTTCCGTGGCGAAGGCGTTGAGGCGGCCGCCGTCTTCCGTGGTGACCTGTGCACCGCGCACGACGGGAGTGGTGGGAGAGGACTGGGACATCGATGCCGCCGTTTGATTACTAAGAAGTGTAAACCAGGTTTAAGAAATGTTCGGCAGTGGCTGTTCAACGCCGGCTGTTAAGGCGGAGTTGGCAGAGCTCCTCAAAGGCGGGACGGAGCAGGAAGGGATACTCGCCAACCCACATCCGCATGCCCGGCAGCCAGGCATCGCTCAGGGCTCCGATCTTTGAAAAATCCTTGCGCTCGCTCAGCACCAGGCAGCGGATCAGGCTGCCGCGGCGGATCGACTGATGCTTTTTCTCCATCGGAAAGGCCACCCGGCCGAGGTAACCCTCCTCGTCTTCGAGTTCGAGCAGCATCCAGGTGCGTCGGTTCTCCACGAGTTCCAGCCGCCCGCGGCTGTCGGCCTGCTCGTGGCGATTTTCCACCCGTTCACGCGTGATCACGTCCGCCACCTCGCCCTCAAACAGGGCAGCCGCGGGATAGCGCCGCAGCGTGGCGTTGCGCTGGCCGGCTTGCACGATCGGGCCCCACAGCACATACAGAAAGAACACAACGCTAATTACCAGCCAGACGGGGCCCCAGCGGCTGCCGAGTTGCGCCTGGTTGTAAATCAGGAACGTGATTACCCCACCGATGGCGGCGATCATCAGGCGCTGCAGCACCTCCTGAGGGTTGCCGAGGGCAAAGCGGAACTGATTGCCGGTGGCAACGGCGGGGATCAGCCGTTGCAGTTCACCGGGGCGAAGGGGGATGAGCATGGTGTCGCCTTCAGATCAGGCGCTCAAGGCCGTACACAAGGCTGCCGAGGCTGCCTACCTTGCGCACCGTGAGCAGCACCCCGGGCATGTAGGCGGAACGATCGATGGTGTCGTGACGCAGGGTGTAGGTCTCTCCCGGGGCACCGAACATCACTTCCTGGTGAGCCACCAGGCCCGGCAGCCGCACGGAGTGCAGCCGCAGGCCGCTGTCCCGCTGTCCGCCGCGGCAGCCCGCCAGGGATTCGTGCTCGTCCACTTCCTCGGGATTGAAGCTCTTGCCCAGCTCCTCCATCAGCTCAGCGGTTTTGATGCAGGTGCCGCTGGGGGCATCCGCCTTGCGGTTGTGGTGCAGTTCCGTTAATTCCGCGTGGTCGTAGAACCGTGCCGCCGCGGCTGCGGCTTGCTGCAACAGCACCATCCCCACAGAGAAATTGGGGATCACGGCCCCACCCACGGACGCTTTGGCCGAGAACTCGGTGAGGTCGTTGAGTTGTTCAGGCGAGAGTCCAGTGGTTCCGATCACGGGGTGAACGCCGTAGGCAATCGCCGCGCGGGTGTGCTCATACACAACGGAAGGGTGGGTGAAATCCACCAACACGGCTCCGCTGCCGCTGTCCCGCACCGATTGGCTCACAGCGCAGAGACAGCCTTCGAAATCAGATGTTATGGCCACCTCCAGCTCGCCAAGGCCCAGCTCCAGCCCCACGTCTGCCCCTTCTTTGCCGGGGGTGTTGTCGATGGCGCCAACCAGGCTGCAGTCTTCGGCTCCCACCACAGCCTTGATCACCTCGGCGCCCATGCGTCCCAGGGCACCGGCAACAACGACGGGAATCGGAGCGTTCATGAAAGCGCAGCAGACGCTTCAAAGCCTATGGGTCTGCTCGTGTAACGGCCGATCAGAAATCCTCGCGCCCTAAGGGCCAGTCGCCGTAAGGTTCTTCACATTGCTCAAAGCGCGCTGATGTTCACACAGGTCCGCTCCGCCGATCGCCGCGTTGCTCCTGTGGAGGGCCAGAACCACAAGTCCGTCATGAAGGCGGTTTATGTGGTGCTGGAGCCCCAGTACCAAAACGCTCTCACCCAGGCAGCAACGGCTCTCAATGCATCGGGTGGCGATCTCGGGATCGAGCTCAGCGCTTATCTGATCGAAGAACTCCGCGACGACGACAACTACGCCGGCTTCTGTGCCGATGTGGCTGAGGCTGATGTCTTCGTTGCGTCCTTGATCTTTATCGAGGATCTGGCGCAGAAGGTTGTGGACGCCGTTGCTCCCCACCGCGACCGACTCAAGGCGGCTGTGGTCTTCCCGTCCATGCCGGAAGTGATGCGGCTCAACAAGCTGGGCAGCTTCTCGATGGCCCAGCTCGGTCAGAGCAAGAGCGCTATCGCAGGCTTCATGAAGAAGCGGAAGGAAGCCGGAGGTGCCGGCTTCCAGGACGCGATGCTCAAGCTGCTGAACACGCTGCCCACCGTTCTCAAGTACCTGCCGGTTGAGAAGGCCCAGGATGCCCGCAGCTTTATGCTCAGCTTCCAGTACTGGCTGGGCGGTACCCCCGACAACCTGCGTAACTTCCTGTTGATGCTGGCGGACAAGTACGTCTTCCCAGCTGCAGAAGGTGAGGAACGCCCCGCAATGGAGGTGGCGGAGCCCGAGGTGTTCCCCGATCTCGGCATCTGGCACCCCCTGGCCCCCTCGATGTTCGAGGACCTCAAGGAATATCTGAACTGGACCTCCAGCCGCACCGACCTCTCTGAGGAAGCCCGCAAAGGGCCGATGATCGGTTTGGTGCTGCAGCGCAGCCACATCGTCACCGGTGACGATGCCCATTACGTGGCCACCATCCAGGAGCTGGAGTTCCGTGGCGCTCGCGTGATTCCGATCTTCTGCGGCGGTCTCGACTTCTCCAAGCCGGTCAATGCTTTCTTCTATGACCCGCTGAATCCCGAGCAGCCCCTGGTGGATGGCATCGTCTCCCTCACCGGTTTTGCGCTGGTCGGCGGTCCGGCCCGCCAGGACCACCCCAAGGCGATTGAGTCGCTGAAGAAGCTCAACCGTCCTTACATGGTCGCGCTTCCTCTCGTTTTCCAGACCACCCAGGAGTGGGAACAGAGCGACCTTGGCCTGCACCCGGTGCAGGTGGCCCTGCAGATCGCCATTCCGGAGCTGGATGGCGCCATCGAGCCCATCGTTCTCTCGGGTCGCGACGATGCCACCGGCAAGGCGCACACCCTTCAAGACCGGGTTGATGCCATTGCTGAACGGGCCATCCGCTGGTCATCGCTGCGGATCAAGCCCCGCAACGAAAAGAAGCTGGCAATCACCGTGTTCAGCTTCCCTCCCGACAAGGGCAACGTCGGTACGGCGGCTTACCTCGACGTCTTCGGCTCCATCCATCGGGTGATGCAGGAGATGAAGGCGAAGGGCTATGACGTGCAGGACCTGCCTTCCACGCCTCGTGAGCTGTTGGAGGCCGTCATCAACGACGCCGATGCCATGCAGGGCTCTCCGGAGCTTTCAATCGCCCACCGCATGAGCGTTGAGGAGTATGAGCGTCTGACGCCTTACTCCGAACGGCTCGAAGAGAACTGGGGCAAGCCCCCCGGCAACCTCAACAGCGATGGCCAGAACCTGCTGGTTTTCGGTCGCCACTTCGGCAACGTTTTCGTTGGCGTTCAGCCCACCTTCGGCTACGAGGGTGACCCGATGCGCCTGCTCTATTCCCGCAGCGCCAGCCCCCACCATGGCTTCGCGGCTTACTACACCTATCTCCAGAAGATCTGGAAGGCTGATGCGGTGCTGCACTTCGGCACCCACGGCTCGCTCGAGTTCATGCCCGGCAAGCAAATGGGCATGAGCGAAACCTGCTATCCCGATTCACTGATCGGTGCGCTGCCCAACCTCTATTACTACGCCGCCAATAACCCCTCCGAGGCCACGATCGCCAAGCGGCGGGGTTATGCCTCCACCATCAGCTACCTCACCCCTCCGGCTGAAAATGCCGGTCTTTACAAGGGCCTGAAGGAACTGGGTGAGCTGGTGGGCTCCTACCAGCAGCTGCGTGAGGGTGGCCGCGGCATTCAGATCGTCAACACGATCATCGAGACGGCACGTCAGTGCAACCTCGATAAGGACGTTGACCTTCCTGAGGAGGATGCCTCGACCCTCGACCTGGAGGGACGTGATGCCTTGGTGGGCGCCGTTTACCGCCAGTTGATGGAGATCGAAAGCCGTCTCCTTCCCTGTGGCCTGCACACCATTGGCAAGCCTCCCACCGCAGAGGAGGCCGTTGCCACCTTGGTGAACATCGCTGCTCTCGAGCGTGAGGAGGATGGGCTGCGCTCACTCCCTGGCCTGCTGGCTGAGGCGATGGGCCGCTCGATCGAAGACATCTACAAAGGCAACGACGAGGGCGTTCTCGCCGATGTGGAACTCAACCGCACGATCACGGAGACATCCCGCGCTGCCATTGGCGCCATGGTTCGCACGCTCACCGGCCGTGATGGTCGGGTCAGCCTGCGCAACAGCTTCGGTTGGTTCTACGACCTGCTGGCCAAGTTCGGTTTCAAGCTCCCCTCGCCTTGGCTGCGGGCCTGCTGCAGCGCTGGCTTCGTGCAGATCGATGCCACCGAGCTCGACAAGCTCTTTGCCTACCTGCGCTTCTGCCTTGAGCAGGTGTGCGCCGACATGGAGATGGAGAGTCTGCTGAAGGCTCTCGATGGTGAATACATCCTTCCGGGCCCCGGTGGTGATCCGATCCGGAATCCTGGTGTGCTGCCCAGCGGCAAGAACATCCACGCCCTCGACCCGCAGGCGATCCCCACCCGTGCCGCAGTGGCTGCAGCCAAGAGTGTTGTGGACAAGTTGATTGAGCGTCAGCGTGAGGAGCAGGGCACCTGGCCCGAAACCATCGCCTGCGTGCTCTGGGGAACCGACAACATCAAGACCTACGGTGAATCCCTGGCTCAGATCCTCTGGTTTGTTGGCGTCAAGCCGATGCCGGACTCCGTGGGTCGGGTGAACAAGCTTGAGCTGATTCCCCTGGAAGAACTCGGCCGCCCCCGCGTTGATGTGGTGGTGAACTGCTCCGGTGTGTTCCGCGATCTGTTCATCAACCAGATGGCTCTGATCGATCAGGCCGTGAAGATGGCTGCCGAGGCCGACGAGCCTCTGGAGCAAAACTTCGTTCGTAAGCATGCCCTCGAGCAGGCGGAGAAAGAAGGCACGAGCCTGCGTGATGCGGCCTGCCGGGTGTTCTCCAATGCCAGCGGCAGCTACAGCTCCAACGTGAACCTTGCGGTGGAGAACAGCACCTGGGAGGAGGAAGGTGAGCTGCAGGAGATGTACCTCTCCCGCAAGACCTTCGCCTTCAATGCCGACAACCCCGGTGAGATGAATCAGAAGCGGGAGGTGTTCGAGAACGTGATGAAGACGGCGGATGTCACCTTCCAGAACCTCGATTCGGCTGAGATCTCCCTCACCGATGTGAGCCACTACTTCGACTCCGATCCCACCAAGTTGATCGCTGGCCTGCGTGATGACGGCAAAGCTCCCACCAGCTACATCGCTGACACCACCACGGCAAACGCGCAGGTGCGTTCGCTGAGTGAAACGATCCGCCTGGATTCACGCACCAAGCTGCTGAATCCCAAGTGGTACGAAGGCATGCTTGACTCCGGCTACGAGGGCGTGCGTGAGGTGGCCAAGCGCCTCAACTTCACCTTGGGTTGGAGTGCCACGAGTGGTGCCGTTGACAACTTCGTCTACGAAGAAGCCAACGAAACCTTCATCAACGACCCCGAGATGCGCAAGCGTCTGTTGGAGCTCAATCCCAACAGCTTCCGTCAGATCGTGGGCACCCTGCTTGAGGTGCATGGCCGCGGATACTGGGAGACCTCGGATGAAAACATTGAACAGCTGCAGGAGCTGTACCAGGAGGTTGAGGATCGGATTGAGGGTGTTGTCACCGACTGATCGTCGACAATGTGTTGAACATCAAAGCCAGAGTTCCTGCCGGACTCTGGCTTTTTTATTGGCGATGAATGATGGACAACTCAGGCTTTCAGGGGATTGAATTCTGCATCTCTTGCGGATTGGCTGATCTCTGCTGTTTTGAAATCAATTCCAGCCCATTGTTGATACATATGCAGGCTACGTTTTCTCCCTAATCCAAAGGGTTTAAGTTCGCCATGCTCATCATTCAAGCAACAGATTGATGCCGGTGCGTTGTTGAGACTGCCGAGCAGTGTGTGTACACGTTTGAGTGCGCGAAGGTTGTAATCGTGCCAATTGCTGTGATCGCCCCAATGGGTGGCCGCATGCTCTTGATCTGTATGTTCTGTCTTGCAGAGATGAAACAGCAGCAGGCGATTCGGGGCGTAGATGTTGAATCCTGACGTCCACAGTCGTGCCGATATGGCAATCTCTTCTCCATAGAAGTAGAGCTCGGGGTCGTAGGGCACGTCGCTCACGATTGAGCCCGGGCCGAACAGGAAGCCTCCGGCGATAAATGCCCCGGTGATGGGGCGATCAGGTTGTTCTTCTGGAAGTTGGAATCGGCTGATGCCTCGCAGTTTGAGAATGCCGTAGGCATCGAAACCGGCGTCTGCCATCACAGGCAGGGTTGATGTCTGCAAACGGCACGGCTGTTGAAAGCCGTTCGGGTAAACACTGAGAACGGCGCGCTCATCGCTGCATTCCCTCCAGGTCGTCAGCAACAGGTCATCCCAGTGCTCAACGGCCCTCATGTGGCTGTCGATTTGCAGCAGAAAGTCTTCTCCGCCGTAATCACCCTGAGCCTGTCGTCGGGCCCAGCAGGCCCCGCGGCTTTCCGCTGCATCGAACCTGATGCACTTCAGGTGTGGATGATCCGGAAATGCGCTTGTTCCCCAGTGGGGCGGGTCATCAGTCGCCAGTTGCAGGCAGATGCCGAAGCGCAGGCGCTTTGGCTGGGCTGCGCGCTGAATCAGGTTGTGCAGTGTGGCGGGGAGATCTGGATCCCTATATGCCGCGATCTGAACAAAGATCGTGGAGCTCACCAGAGTGCAGCCGCCATTCGCAGCGTCTGGCTGATCGGGCCTACATCGTGCACCCGCAGCACGGCAGCACCCGCCTGGGCGCAGCGGCAGGCCACCGCAGCTGTTCCCCAGAGACGCGCTTTGGGTCTGGGTTCATCCAGCACGGCACCGATGAAGCGTTTGCGTGAAGGGCCGATCAGCACCGGTCGCGGCCCTGCAGTGAGTTGTTCCAGATCCCGCAGCAGCTGTAGGTTCTGCTCGTGGGTCTTGGCGAAGCCGAGACCCGGATCCCAGATGATTTGGCTTTCATCAACGCCGGCTTGAATCGCAGCTTCACTGCGCTCCAGCAACGCTTCTTTAACATCTGCCACGACATCGGCATAGGTCGTGAGCTGATCCATGGTTTGGCTGTCACCGCGGCTGTGCATCAGCACCACCGGACAGCCGGCATCGGCGACCACCTGCAGCAGATCGGGATCCCGACGGCCACCGCTTACATCATTGATCCAGTTGGCCCCTGCTTCCAGTGCCTTGGCGGCCACCGGCGCCAGAAACGTGTCGATGGAGATCAGTGCCTCTGGGCAGCGCTGCCGGATGCTCTTCAGCGCTGGTAAGAGACGCCGTAACTCCTCTTCGGCGCCCACCTCCTCAGCTCCGGGTCGGGTGCTTTGCGCCCCGAGATCCAACACGTCCGCACCACGGCTCAGCTGCCGTTGAGCTTCAGCAAGGGCCCGTTCGCTCGCCAGAAATCTCCCTCCGTCACTGAAGGAATCCGGGGTGACGTTGATCACCCCCATCACGGCTGTGCGTTGGCCCCAACCCTGAGGCCAGCCGCCTGAATCAGGCCGCTTGGTAGTTGGCAATCCGTCCAAAGCTTTCGGGCTCCAAGGAAGCACCCCCCACCAGCACCCCGTCGATATCGCTCATGCCCATCAACTCATCAATGTTGCTGGGTTTGACGGAGCCGCCGTACTGAATCACCAGATCGGGGGAGCCCACCCAGCTACGGATCAGACCACAGATGCGGTTGGCTTCTTCGGCTGCGCAGGTCTTGCCTGTGCCAATCGCCCAGATTGGTTCGTAGGCCACCACCAGTTTCTCTGCATCGAGACCCTCCAGGCCCTGCTCGATCTGACGGCGGATCACCCGTTCAGCTTCGCCCCGCTCGCGCTGCTCATCGCTTTCGCCAACGCAAACGATCGGAATCAGACCGTTGGACTGTGAGGAGCGGGCCCGGTGGTTGATCTGCTCGTCGCTTTCACTGAAGTATTTCCGCGGTTCGCTATGGCCCACGATCGTGTGGGTCACCCCGTGCTCCTTGAGCATGGCTTGGGAGATTTCCCCGGTGAAGGCTCCCTGGCCTTCCCAGTGCACGTTCTGGCTCGAAAGGCAGACCCGGGAGTTCTGGCTGAGTTCCGCCATGGTCGACAGCGCCGTGAAGGGTGGTGCCAGCACCAGGTCGCGGTCATCCGGGGTGTCAGCAATCAGTGGCAGGAAGGCTTCCATGAACTCCCGCGACTGGGCACAGGTCATGTGCATCTTCCAGTTGCCAGCGATCACCGGTCTGCGCACGCCTTGCTTCCCCATGGAATGTGGCAGCCAACCTACGGCCCGGTCGCGTTTTCGCTGCCGACAACGGACTCCTCCCCAGCAAGCACAACCCGATCTCCCGGGGAAAGCTGACGTCCCCGCCGGGTTTCAACGCTTCCATTGACCTCCACTTCACCCATCTGGATGCGTTGCTTCGCTTCACCGCCGGTGGAGACCCAACCCTTCCATTTCAGGAACTGATCCAGCTTCATTGGGCAGAGTTTTGAGCTCACCATTGATACTGTGCCGCGATGCTGACCTCATCCCAGGCCGGTTTTCGCCGGCTGCTGCCGTTGCTTCGCCCCCACCTGCGGGAACTGCTCTGGGGGGGCTGCTGCATGGCGATTTACGTTGGCAGCTTTCCGCTGCTCGTGCAGCTGGCCGGGGAGTTGTTTCCCGCGCTGGGGTCGGGTGATTTGGCTCGCGTGCTTCAGCTGATCGGGCTGGCGTTGCTGATCTTTGCTGTTCAGAAGATCGCCCAGTTCGGTCAGGACTCGCTTCTTGCCGGCCCTGCATTGCTGGTGAGCCAGGACTTACGGCGTGATCTGTTCCGCCGCCTGCAGACCGTGGAGCTGGGGGCACTGGAGAAGCTCTCGGCCGGTGATCTCACCTACCGCTTCACCGAAGACGCCGATCGCGTCAGCGAGGTGCTGTACAAGACCATCCATGACACGGTCCCCAGCGTCCTTCAGCTCGTTGCGGTGCTGGGGATGATGCTCTGGCTCGACTGGAAACTGACGCTGGCCATCCTGCTGCTGGCGCCGGTGATCGTCTGGCTGATCAGCCTGTTTGGTGCTCGCGTGATGGCGGCCACGGAACGAAGTCAGAAAAAGGTGAGCGAACTGGCCGGTCTGCTGGGTGAGGCCATCGAAGGTTTGCCCCTGGTGCGTGCTTTTGCAGCCGAGCCCTGGCTGCAGGACCGTTTCGAGACGGAAATCGACCAGCACCGGCAGGCCCGCCACCGCACCTACAGCCTGGTGGCGCTGCAGCATCCGGTGGTGGGCACCATCGAGGTGGTGGGTCTGTTTGCCGTGCTGGCCCTCGGAGCCTGGCGAATCCAGAGCGGTGATCTGAGTATTGCCGGGCTGAGCAGCTACCTGACAGGGCTGATCGTGCTGATCGATCCCATCGCCCACGTCACCAACAACTTCAACGAATTTCAGCAGGGTCAGGCATCACTGCGACGTCTGCGGGAGATCGAGCGAGAGCCCCAGGAGGCTGCGGATCCAACTGATGCGCAAGCCATCGGTGCACTTCAGGGTGATCTGGTTTTTGATCAGGTGAGCTTTGGCTATGATCCAGCCCAGCCGGTGTTGCGTCAGCTGAATCTGCGGGTGGATGCGGGCCAAGTGCTGGCCATCGTTGGCCCCTCCGGTGCGGGCAAAAGCACCCTGCTGTCACTTCTGCTGCGGTTCAACACGGCGCAACAGGGCGAGATCCGCCTCGACGGCACCGACATCAGCTTGATGCGCGCTCGCGAGCTGCGTCAGCAGGTGGCCCTGGTCCCGCAGCGCACCACCGTATTTTCCGGAACCATTGCCGAAGCGATTCGGTTCGGCCGTCGTGCGACGGATGACGAGGTGCGCGATGCGGCACGGTTGGCCAATGCGGATGATTTCATCCGTGCCTTGCCCCAGGGGTATGACACCCAGCTCGAGGAACGGGGAACCAACGTTTCTGGTGGCCAACTGCAGCGGATCGCCATTGCACGGGCGGTGCTGGGCAATCCAGCGCTGTTGCTGCTGGATGAAGCCACCAGTGCCCTTGATGCTGAAGCCGAGGCGGCGGTGCAACTCGGACTGAAGCAGGCGATGAAAGGGCGAACCGTGTTGGTGATCGCCCATCGTCTGGCTACGGTGCAGGAGGCCGATCGCATTGTGGTTCTTGAAAAGGGAGCCGTGGTCGATCGAGGAACCCACGACGAGTTGATGCAGCGTGGTGGGCGTTACCGCGAATTGTGCGAACGGCAGTTCATTCGAGATCGGCAGAAGTCCTGAAGCCCTCTACGATCTGGCCGCCGGTACACCGCCATCCCGGCGATGAACGATGACTGATTCCGCAGCCAACAACCCCGTCTTGACCTTTGAAGGCAAGCGCTACGACCTCAACACCCTTCCTGATGAGCTCAAGGAGCTTGTGCGTGGCATGCAGGTTGCCGATGCTCAACTGCGGATGCACGAAGACACCCTCAAGGTTCTGGCGGTGGGTCGTCAGAGCCTGGCGACTCAGCTCAATGAAAGGCTCAAGTCTGTGACTCCGTTGCCCGATCAGGGTTGATTGACTGCCAACAAAAAGGGGGGCTGGAAGCCCTCCTTTTTATTGCTCGTCGTTCTGCTCAGTCGCTGAAGCTGTAGGCCTTGGTGAGTTTGAACACGGTTCCGGAGAGCAGGATCAGGGCCACGAGGTTGGGGAGGGCCATCAGGCCATTGAGCGTGTCGGCAATCGACCAGATCACACCGCGGTCGCCGGCGACAGCACCGATCACGACCACAGCCACCCAAGTCAGACGGAAGGGCAGCACGGCGGAATCACCGAAGAGATAGGTGGTGCAGCGTTCGCCGTAGAAGCTCCAGCCGAGAATGGTGGTGAAGGCGAAGACCACCAGTCCCAGGGTGACCACCACGCCGCTGCCGGCGATGCCGGTGTTGAAGGCAGCGATGGAGAGGTCTGCGCCGCTGAGCTTGTCGCCGGCTGCATCGAGGATCAGATTGGCTTTGGTGGTGATGATCACCAGGGCAGTCATCGTGCAGATGATCAGGGTGTCGATGAAGGTGCCCAGCATGGCCACCGTGCCCTGGCGAACGGGATCATCGGTTTTGGCAGCCGCGTGGGCGATCGGAGCACTGCCCAGGCCCGCTTCATTTGAGAAGATGCCCCGCTTGAAGCCCATCAGCACCACCTGACCGAGGGCCCCACCGGCTGCGGCTTGGCCGGAGAAGGCGTTGGAGAAAATCGTGGCGAAGGCTTCAGGCACGCTGCCCAGATTGGCCAGCAACACCAGAAGGCATGCAGCGATGTAGAGGATCGACATCAACGGAACAATGGCGGAGGCCGCCTGGGCGATGCGTTTGATGCCCCCGATCACGACAGCGAAAACCAGGGCTGCCAAAACGACTCCGGTCGCCAGCCTCGGGATGCCGATCAGGCTCAAGGCAGACGACACCTCAAAGGCCTGAACCCCATTGCCGATGCCGAAGCCCGCCAACATGCCGAAGAGGGCAAACAGGCCCGCCATCCAGCTCCAGCCGCTGCCGAGTCCGTTGCGGATGTAGTACATCGGCCCACCCACGTGGTTTCCGTCTCCATCGGTTTCGCGGAACTGAACCGCGAGCACCGCTTCGGCGTACTTGGTTGCGATGCCGAAGATCGCGATGATCCACATCCAAAAGACGGCACCAGGTCCACCAACGGCGATGGCCCCCGCCACACCGGCAATGTTTCCCGTGCCGATCGTGGCCGACAACGACGTCATCAGCGCTTGGAAGGGGGTGATCTCCCCTTCCGTTTGTGATTCAGCCGGCCGAAGCATCATCGAGATGCCATAGCCCAGCCGTTGCAGCGGCATGAACCGCAGGCCCACCATCAGAAGAATGCCCGTCGCGGCAATCAAAAGAACGGTGGGCCATCCCCAGACGATGCTGTTGATCGGGCCATTGATGGCCTGAATGGTCGACTCGACTCCGCCCATGCCTTTACAACAGGTTTGGGCGGATGGTCTCATAGCCGGCTTGCACCGGCAATCAACTCAGAGCGATTCGAGATCTTCAAAACGGAAGGTCTGGCTGCCGGCGGGGGTATCGCCATGGGCCTCGGTGGTCACAACCCGCTCGGTCAGCACCCAGGGGCCATCTCCAGGAAGAGCAGCGAAGCTGTCTTTGAAGCTGCTGCGGCCACCCCGGGCTTCTCCCGTTGCCGGGTCGGCGTACTGACTGGTGTAGGTGTGGCTGAGGTAGCCCGCACCCGTGTCGGTGACATCGGTGGTGTAGATCGTCACGACGGTGCCGTGGATGTGGCGGTGAACCATGGTCACCACGTCATCTTTGATGCGGTACTTGTCCCCTTCACCCTTGCCGCCGACGAGCACTTCGGTTCCCACTTCGTTGGTGTCACCGGCGGTGAAGGTGTTCTCACCGTGGGTCTGCTCGAAGCTGCGACGCACGCGATGGATCGCGACTTCCCAGAGCTGGGAATTCACCGCCTTGAGGATCTGTTCGTTTTCAATGCCGTCCACTTTGGCTTTGAGATCGGCACCGATCTCAAACGTGCCCTCGACACGTTGATCGCCCTGTTGCCAGATGCAGCGGCCACGATAGCCGGAGAATTTAGGCGCCCAGGTGTAGCGGTTCTCGTAGGCGCGACGGAAGTCATCACGCAGGTCGCTTCCAGGCTTGACGGGAACGGAGGCTGTCACAGCGTTGAGGTGGCTCCCGCAACCCTACCGGTGGCCTAACGCTGCATGGCGTGTACGTCCTGCAGGGCATGGATGCTGAGCCTCGGCTGTTGCTGGAGCGCTGAGATCGCCTCCACCGCTGCCCGTGCTCCCGCCAGGGTCGTCACCGTTGGAACGGCGTAATCGAGCGCTGCCCGACGCAGGTACTTGTCGTCATGGGCAGCTTGGCGGCCAATCGGTGTGTTGATCACCAACTGCACCTGATTGGAGCGGATCTGATCCTCGATGTTGGGGCGCCCCTCGTGCACCTTGAGCACCGATTGCACCTTCAATCCCGCGTTGGCGAGCGCCTGAGCCGTGCCTGATGTGGCCGTCACATCGAACCCGAGTTCGATCAGCCGAGCGGCGATGGGCACCAGCGCCTGTTTGTCGCGGTCGTGGGTGGAGAGGAACACCGTCCCCTGGGTGGGCAGCGCTTCTCCAGCGCCGAGCTCAGCCTTGGCATAGGCCATGCCGAAACTGTCGGCGGATCCCATCACCTCTCCTGTGGAGCGCATTTCCGGCCCCAGCACAGTGTCGGCCCCCGGGAAGCGCCGGAACGGAAGCACCGCTTCCTTGATCGACTGAAGCGGCGGCTTCGGCTCGCTTGTCATGCCGATGTCGGCCAGGGTTTCGCCCGCCATCAGTCGGGTTGCCAGGCGAGCAAGAGGTTGACCTGTGGCCTTGGCGACGAAGGGGACCGTTCTGGAGGCGCGGGGGTTGGCTTCGATGATGTAAACCACTTCCGAGCCATCGGTGTTGCGCTGCACGGCGAACTGAAGGTTGATCAGACCCCGCACCTCGAGCGTTTGCGCCAGGGAGCGACTCCACTCGCGAATCGTGTTCAGTGCCGCCTCGCCGAGGGAAACCGCAGGCAAGCAGCAGGCTGAGTCGCCGGAATGGATTCCCGCCGGTTCGATGTGCTCCATCAGACCACCCACGATCACAGCACCGGTGTGATCGCAGAGGGCGTCCACGTCCACCTCAACAGCGTTTTCGAGGTACTGGTCAATCAGCACCGGATGGTCGGGCTCCACCTGCACTGCTTCGCGCATGTAGCGGTTGAGTTCCTCTTCGTCGAACACCACTTCCATGGCCCGTCCGCCCAGGACATAAGAGGGACGCACAACGACCGGATAACCCACTCGGGTGGCCACGGCCCGTGCTTCCTCTTCGCTGCGTGCCAAGCCATTGCGGGGTTGGCGGATGTTCAGATCGCGGAGGATGGCTTCGAACTGCTCACGGTCTTCGGCCCGGTCGATCGATTCAGGGGAGGTGCCCCAGATGCTGGTGCCCGTGGCGCGCCCCTCATCGCTGTCCAGCCAGCGCAGCAGAGGAATCGCGAGTTTCAGGGGCGTTTGTCCACCGAATTGGACCACCACGCCATCGGGACGCTCCGCTTCGATCACATTGAGAACGTCCTCCAGGGTGAGCGGTTCGAAGTACAGGCTGTCGCTGGTGTCGTAATCGGTGGACACCGTCTCCGGATTGCTGTTCACCATCACCGTGGTGATCCCTTGATCCTGCCCGGCAAAGGAGGCATGGCAGCAGCAGTAGTCGAATTCGATGCCCTGCCCGATTCGGTTGGGTCCACCGCCGAGGATCATCATCTTGCGGCCGTCTTCACGACGACTCACTTCGGATGAAGCGGGAAGGGGCTTGAGGGATCCGTCGGCCTGCAGGGTCTGCAAGGGACGCTCGTAGGTCGAGTAGTGATAAGGAGTGGAGGAAGCGAACTCCGCTGCGCAGGTGTCGACGGTTTTGAAGACGGCGCGAACATCGAGCTGATGGCGCCGCTGACGCACCGACAATTCGTCGCTTTTGGTGTGCCAGGCGATCTGTCGGTCTGAAAAACCCAGCTGCTTGGCCTCAAACAAGCTGTCGGCATCCAGCTGATCCAGGCTTTTGCCCTTGATGAGCATGGCCTCCGCCTCAATGATCCGCCGCAGTTTGGCCAGGAACCAGGGGTCAATCCTGCTGATCCGATGAATCTCCTCATCGCTGCGTCCGCGCACCATCGCTGTTCGCACGCTGAGGATGCGCTCCGGAGAGGGGGTCCTCAGCTGACGATCCAAATCAGCATCCGTGAGCTCCGGTTCCTCCCGGTCACCTCCCCAGCCCGAGAACCCGGTTTCCAGGGAACGCATGGCTTTCTGGAACGACTCTTCGAAGCAACGGCCGATGGCCATCGCTTCGCCCACCGATTTCATCGAGGTGGTGAGCACCGCCGGACTGCCTCGGAATTTTTCGAAGGCGAAGCGTGGAATTTTGGTGACGACGTAATCGATCGTCGGTTCGAAGCAGGCAGGCGTCTTGCCGGTGATGTCGTTGAGGATTTCGTCGAGGGCGTAACCGACGGCGAGGCGAGCGGCGATCTTGGCGATCGGGAAGCCGGTGGCCTTGCTGGCCAAGGCCGACGATCGGCTTACCCTGGGATTCATCTCGATCACCACAACGTCGCCGTTGTCAGGATTGATCGCGAACTGGATGTTGCTGCCGCCCGTCGCGACACCGATCTCCCGAATGATGGCGATCGATTGGTCGCGCAACCGCTGGTATTCCCGGTCCGTGAGGGTCTGGGCCGGAGCCACCGTGATCGAATCCCCGGTGTGCACCCCCATGGGGTCGAGGTTTTCGATGCTGCAGACGATCACGACGTTGTCAGCCAGATCACGCATCACCTCAAGCTCGAATTCCTTCCAGCCCAGAAGCGATTGCTCGATCAGAATCTGAGACACCGGACTTGCTTCAAGCCCGCTCTTGCAGATTGCTGCGTATTCCTCGGAGTTGTAGGCAATGCCCCCGCCGCTTCCCCCCAGGGTGAAGGCGGGCCGGATGATCCGGGGGAAGCTGCCGATGGCGGCCCCGACGGCTTCAGCTTCTTCTTGAGATGAGGCGATGCCCGAAGGGCAAACCTTCACCCCGATGCGCTCCATGGCCTGCTTGAACAGCAGACGGTCTTCCGCCTTCTGGATCGCTTTGAGATCGGCACCGATCAACTCAACGCCAAAGCGATCGAGGGTGCCGTTTTCGGCCAGGGTGACCGCCAGGTTGAGGGCGGTCTGCCCCCCCATGGTCGGCAGCAGAGCATCCGGGCGCTCCTGCTCGATCACCCGTGTCACCACGTCCGGCGTGAGCGGCTCGATGTAGGTGCGATCGGCCATTCCCGGGTCGGTCATGATCGACGCCGGATTGGAGTTGATCAGGATGACTTCATATCCCTCGGCTCTGAGGGCCTTGCAGGCCTGGGTTCCCGAGTAATCGAACTCACAGGCCTGGCCGATCACGATCGGACCAGATCCCAGCAGGAGAATGCGACGCAGATCAGACCGCCTCGGCATGGGAAATCGTCCTTGGCCAAACAGATCAAGCCTCTCACGCGGCCTCGCCCCAACTGGGGGACTTGGCCTCGCTACGGTGAAGGGAGATCAGCACCAGAGTTGCAATGAGTGAGCTCCAGCGCCTGAAGGGGCTGCTGCCACCGGAAATGCAGAGCTGGGTGTTTGTGGAATCAGCTGCTGCAGTCGATCCTCCATTGATCACCCTTGAGGAAATTGGCCGGGATGAAGTGGAGATCCAGGTGGATCTCGAGGAATGGGATGCCTTGGCGTTGGATCACCGCAATTTGCTGTTCTGGCATGAAGTTGGTCGGATCCAGAACGACACAATTCCCCGGGACGGTTGGGAGATGGCTGCTCTGGCCATCGGTCTCGGAGGTGCCATCGGTGAATTGTGGGTTCAGGACGGCCTGCTGCTGTTGATGGCCCTGGGCCTGTCCGGTTTTGCGGGGTATCGGCTTTATCTCAAGAACAATTCCGAAAAACGCCTGCAGGACGCCATCAGTGCAGACGAGCGCGCGATCGATCTGGCCTGCCGATTTGGTTACAGCGTGCCGAATGCCTATCGCAGTCTTGGGGGCGCATTGAAGGAGCTGGTCGAAAAGACCCGTAAGAAGCGCCGCCGCAGCTACTACGAAGACCGGCTTGAGGCGCTGCGCAAGAGTGCCAGTAAGGCCAGAGCTGAAATGGCCCAACAGGAGGGCTCACGCAGCTCCGTTACCAGCGAGAACGTTTATGGATAGCGAAAAGCTTGCTGAACTGGTGGCCGATGCCTGCGATGACCGCAAGGCCACCGACATCCGTCTGATTCGTGTGGATGAGGTGTCCAGCCTGGCGGATTGGATGGTGATCGCAGGCGGTCAGTCCGACGTTCAGGTACGTGCCATTGCCCGGTCGGTTGAAGACCGCCTGGAAACTGAGGCAGACCTGCTCCCCTTGCGCAAGGAAGGGCTGAATGAGGGGCGCTGGGCGCTTCTTGATTACGGCGATGTGATCGTTCACGTGCTGATGCCCGATGAGCGCGGCTACTACGACCTTGAGGCGTTCTGGAGTCACGGCGAAAGCCGAACCTTCTTACCGTCGGTGAAGTAGCCGCTTGACCCATGCCAGAAGCGGTGTCCTGCCCCGTACCACCGGAGCAGCGGCCTCTTGAGGAGTTTCAACAGCTCTGCGAGTCGTGGTTCTTCTCCTGGCCAGCGGGTCAGGAACCTCGCCTGAGCCAACGCCTTGCTGGCTTCTGGCTGCTGATGTTGCCGGTGTGCAGCCTGATCGCCAGTGGTAGTTGGACCCTGAAGCAGGATCCGCCCCGGCTTCTGGCCGCAGCAGCTGTGGCCGCTCTTGTGCTTCCCCTGCTGTTGCTGGTGCGGCAATGGCTGGGCTGGACCTACGTCATGCAGCGGCTTCTGCGTGAGTCCGTCGACTACGAAGAATCCGGCTGGTACGACGGGCAGACCTGGGAAAAGCCTCTGTCTTGGCGGGAACGCGACCTGCTGGTGGCCCGGCATGAGGTTCGTCCGATCCTGGGCCGTCTGGGACGGGCCATGGCCACCTCAGCGGGTTTGATGCTGGCCGGTGCCAGTCTCTGTCAGGCTCTCTGAACCAATCGGGGTTCCGATGACTTTGCCCTCGGGCTTCAGCCCTGCAGCCCGGACCGGGTCAGCCCCCCTTGAGGTCTGCTTGCGGCGCGGATCGATCACGGAATCGGTGCATCGCGTTCATGCCGTGGTTTGTGATGGCCGAGGACGGGTGTTGATGTCGGCAGGAAACCCCGGCTTGGAAAGTTTCATTCGTTCGGCTCTGAAGCCCTTTCAGGCCCTGCCGTTTCTCAGCAGTGGAACCGCAGACCAACTGGATGTTGATGAACGGGGCATCGCCATCAGCTGCGCGTCCCATGCGGGCACCAATGCCCACGCCCGGGAAGCCTTCCGGTTGCTCTGGAAGGCGGAGTTGGACAGCGCTTCACTTCAATGCCCTGTGCCGAACGGGGCTGATAGTCCTCTTCAGCACAACTGTTCCGGCAAGCACGCTGCCTTCCTGGCCACAAGCCGAAAGATGGGCTGGCCGATCGAGACCTATCTCCAGCAGGACCACCCTCTCCAGGTCGAAGTGAACCGCAGGGTCGCTGAACTGATCGGCTTGCCTGCTGAGGAATTGGTTGCCGAACGGGATGACTGTGGCGCTCCCACCCTGGTGTTGCAGTTGGCTCAGATGGCCTTGCTCTATGCCCACCTCGGTGCCTCACAACATGCCGAACTCGAGCAGATCAGTCGGGCGATGCTGAGTCACCCTGACCTTGTGGCTGGTGAGGGTCGTTTCGACACCGAGCTGATGCGGCGCAGCCACGGTCAGGTCCTGAGCAAGGGCGGTGCAGAGGGCATTCAATGCCTCAGCCGCGTGGGTGAAGGTCTTGGAGTAGCCATCAAGGTGGAAGACGGCTCCCGTCGTGCCAAGCAAGCGGTTGCCCTGCATCTCTTGCGTCAGCTCGAGTGGCTCACACCCATGGGGCTAGACGAGCTCGATGAGCAGGTGCTGGTCGTGAACCCGAGCGTCAAGCTCAGCGTGTCCGGTGCCTTGCAGTCGTGACTTTGCTGTCGTCTGCGACACCGACATGTATGATTTTTGGGTCACCGCGGGGTAGAGCAGTCTGGTAGCTCGTCGGGCTCATAACCCGAAGGTCGGGAGTTCAAATCTCCCCCCCGCCACCAACTCTGATTGAATCAATAATCTCCCTTTCGGGAGATTTTTTTTTGTCTGTCGTACCTCCATGAGCAGTCGCTCCATGAACTGCGATGGCCCCTGGGACGCCATTGTTGTGGGCTCGGGAGCGAGTGGTGGCGTGGCCGCCATGACCCTGGCTGAAGCAGGAGCTCGGGTGCTTGTGGTGGAGGCAGGACCTGACCTCAACAGCACGCAAGCCTTCGGGGCTGAACCGGGAAATCTGCTGCGTCGGATCGTGGGCCTGACCAGCGGCAGCCATCGCCAGCAGTCCCAGCATCCCGGCTACTGGAAAGCCAACCCTCGTCTGTATGCCGACGAGCGTCTGCATCCCTATGAGCACCCGGCGGACCAGCCGTTTCTGTGGACGCGAGGCCTGCAGGTTGGCGGCCGCAGCCTCACCTGGGGTGGCATCACCCTGCGTCTCTCGGATGAGGATCTGGCCGGAGTGGATGTGGAGGGTGAACAGGTCCGTTGGCCGTTGCGCAGCGGTGAGCTGACACCGCACTACGCCGAACTGGAGCGATGGCTGGGCGTTCATGGTGGCCGCGATGGTTTGCAGCATCTGCCGGACGGTGAAACGCAACCGGCTTTGGCGGCGACGCCGGCGGAACAGCGTTTTGCCGAAGCTGTGCAGCAACGTTTGGGCTATCCGGTGATCCCCTCGAGGGGGTTTGGTCCGGCGCCGCAGGGAGAAGATCCCGCCTGGCCCCGCTCCAGCAGTCGCGGCAGCAGCCTTCCTCGCGCCATGGCCACAGGACGCACCCAGCTGCTCTCTGCGCATCTGGTGGAGCATCTCTTGATGGATGCCGGTGGAGACAAAGCCATTGGTGTGGTTGCCGTTGACCAATCCAATGGCAACCGCAGGGAGTTGAAGGCGGATCTCGTGGTCCTGGCCGCTTCCACGATTCAGACCGTCTCCATCCTGCTGCGCTCCCGTCGTGGCGAACAGAGCAACGGTTTGGACGACCCTTCAGGACGATTGGGCACACGCCTGATGGACCATGTCTCCACATCGCAGTTTTTTGCCTTCCCCGAGCCTGTTCAGGGGGAACAGCCCATGCTCACGGGTGCTGGAAGTTTTTTCGTTCCGTTTGGCCGACACCTGCCATCGGCTGATTTTCAGGGCGGCTATGGCCTCTGGGGTGGCATTGGACGGTTTGATCCGCCGCGATGGTTACGGCGTCGCCCTTCAAGCATCACCGGCTTCCTAATTGGTCACGGCGAAGTTCTTCCCAGGGCTGACAACAGGGTGACCCTGAGTGAGCGCACGGATCGCTGGGGTGTGCGTGTTCCCTCGATTGCCTGCCGTTGGAGCAGCAATGAACTGGCCATGGTGAGGCACATGCGCGCCTCGATCCAGGCCTGCATTGCCGCCGCCGGAGGCGAAGCCAAATCGATCAAAGACCTGTTTTACCTCCCCTTGGTTGAACCTTTCCTGAAGGGTGCTGTTGCGCTGTCTGAAGGGGCAGCCCCCCCCGGGTACTACATCCATGAGGTGGGAGGGGCTGCGATGGGGAGAAGCGAGACCAGCAGCGTCGTTGATTCCTCCAACCGTCTTTGGCGTGCTCCAAACGTTCTTGTGGTGGATGGCGCCTGTTGGCCGACGTCGGCCTGGCAGAGCCCAACGCTGACGATGATGGCCTTGAGCCGTCGGGCCTGCCTGCTGGCCATCAGTGGTCGGGGCGGATGAACAGATCGTCGAGATAGCGCTCGGTCACGGCGCGGTCGTCACAGCCGTTCTGAAACAGGAAGTGGGCAAGAGCAGAACTCATCACGCGGTATTGGTCCCAGGTGGGGTGCTCTCCGATGAAATCCTTCATGCCTCGATAGAGCACCTCGGGAATTTCCGTCTCAAGACTCACGTAGCTGGCTTTTGAAGCATTCCCGCGCTCCGTGGTTCCCATTTCATGGCATCGCTCGAGGTGATTTCGATCCATTCCGTACAGCTTGCCCCTGTCCAACGCCCACCAAGAAAGCCACATCACCGGCGCTTGCGTCAAAGCCGTCGCCATTTGTTGAATTGCGGCTGAGACGAGATGAGACAGCAGTCTTTGACTGGGTTTGGGAGTGCGGGAAGTGACGAGGTGCGGTTGCTCTAGGCCGAATAGACGGTCTGTCAACCCGGTGGTGCGATTCCCTCGGAAATTCACAGGTTGACCGTTACAGCCGGCGAGCCAACTTCAGCCTGTGGAAAACGACGTTTTTTTATGTGGAAAAAGGGGGTGAAACCTGGCGAAGCAATTTTGATAAGAAAACCTGATCTTTGCTCTGTCGCTGCTGTCGCTTTCGAGAACCGTGTCATTGGCGACAAGCCAGCTGCAGGTTCTCTTCGGATCCATGGAATCAATCTTTAGGGATCCCGTTATTGCGTTTCAGCGTGGTAGGTCCAAGGGGATGGTCGGCATGGGGGTACGGGGGGTGATGGTGGCCATGGCTGTGGTCTGAGCCATGGCTGTGATCTGAAGAGTGGCTGTGGTCATGGCCAATCGGGATGCCGTCGGGTTGGCAGGCACCGGTGCACTCCAGTTCGCAGAGCGTGCAGCTTTCCGCAAGGCCTTCCACGTGGTGGTGATGGCTTTCCTGGGCGCGTCCCACGTCCTGTTCGAAGCCCAGCACCTGGGCGCGGTACTTGCAGAGCGAGCAGTTCATGGCGGTGTCCCCCCGCAGCACCTCCTCGACCCGTTCCTTGAAGGTGTCCACCACGAGTGTGTGGTCGCCCAGATAGCCCGCAGAGAGAAACTCCACCTCGGGGTGATCGGCAGCCACCAGCTCGGTGTGTTGGCGGATTCGGCTCACCAGAACCCCTGAAAAGAGGAAATAGGGCACCACCACCACCCGGCGGAAGCCCAGTTTCACGGCGTGACGCAGCCCCGGTTCCACCAGGGGGAAGGTCACGCCCGAATACACCGTTTCTCCCCAGCCGAAACCAAATCCCTCCACCAACAGCCGGGTCACCTTGGCCACGTTGGAGTTGGCGTCTGGATCCGAGGAGCCTCGGCCCACCACCACGAGCAGGGTTTCGGCCAGGGGAACGTCGTGCTTCGCCGCATCCAGGCACTCCTGAACGCGAGCTCCGGCGGCCGACACCATCAACCGGTCCACCCCCAGCTCCCGGCCGTAATCGATCGGTAACCCCGTTTCGGCCGTGTACGTGTTCAGAACGGAGGGGATGTCGTTCTTGGCATGCCCGGCTGCAAAAAGCATGGCGGGAATGGCCAGCACCTTGGTGACGCCTTTCTCGCGGAGTGCTTCAAGACCATCCCGAAGGATGGGGCGGGCAAATTCCAGGTAGCCGTGTTCCACCGGCATCGGGGCCAGCCGAGGCCGCAGGGCGTCCACCATCTGGGCGAACTCTTCAACGGCTAGTCGGTTGCGACTCCCGTGGCCGCAGATCAGAACGCCAAGACGCTCGTTGCCGGTTTCCGCATGCTGTTCGGCCAAAAGGTCGCTCTGCTGTTCCAATGGTTTGACGATATCGGTCGCATCGCAATGGATTCAGACCGTCCCGTTTTCTTCAGCGCGCAGGCGGCTGATGCGAGGCGATCCGGTCTGGTCTCCCCTCGACCAGCGGAGTTGGCGGAGTTGGTTCAGAACTGGTCCGGTCCCCGGCCGCTGCGTCTCTGTGGCGGGGGCACCACATCTCGGGCCGCCGTGGCCGACCACTGGACCCTGGATCTGCAAACCCATTTCCAACGTGTGGAGTGGCAACACGCGGATCAGTCGGTCTGGATTGGCGCGGGCTGCCGCATGGGAGACGTGCTGGAGGTCTTGCTTCCCCACGGCCGAACCGTGGCGGCTGGTTTGTCGGGTCTGCCTGGGCTTGGCTATGTGCTCACGGGTGGCATGGGACCGCTGAGCCGGCAGGTGGGGCTTGCTGTGGATCAAGTGCTCGAGATCCATGGGGTCTGGGGTGATGGCAGCCCCTTTGCCCTATCTCGGGCTGCCGATGCTGGTTCGCTGGAGTGGAGAGGCCTCTGCGGTGCAGCCCCGTTTCTGGGGGTGGTGAGCGCGCTGCGCATGGCCACCCAGGCGCTCCTACCGCTGTGGGTGGAGCAGTGCGTGGTGGCTCCGGATCAACTGCCAGAGCTCATGCTCAGGGCCGAAGCGTCAAACGCCAGCACCAGTCTGCAGTGGCATTGGGAGAGGGCTGACGCGGTGCAGTTGCTCCGGATTGCCGATGCCCCCTGGACCGGTGCGCAGAAGATCGAAGGCTTGCACCAGCTCCCACCCTTGCGGGGATCGGCTCCGATGCCTTCGCGATCTCACACGGAGGTGGTTGGCTTGCTGGGGCCGGCAGCTGCTGAGCTCTGGAAGGCCGTGATGCCGGATTTATGCCGTTTGCTGCAGCATCGTCCTCATCCCTTCTGCAGCCTGGCCTGTCAGCAGCTGGGGGCGGCGACGCAACAGGTTGCCGTGGAGGCCAGCTCGTTCGTGCACCGCACTGCCGAGTGGAAGCCCTGGATCACCGCCGCCTGGACTCCGGGAGATGCTCCGGGTCAGAGGCGCAGCCTTGCTTGGTTGGAGGAGGTCTGGCAGGTTCTTCAGTCGGTCTGCCCTGGTGTGCATCTGGCGCAGTTTCATGACCATATGCCCTTTCATCACAAGGAGTTGGAGGCGGCGTTCGGCCCCTGGTTGCCCGAGTTGCGAAAGCTGAAACAGCGCTTGGATCCAGCAGGCACCTTGCCGACGCTCTGATTTACGGTCGCCCCTAATCGGCATCCTTTGATGGCCAAACGATCCAGCCCAACCCTGATGAATCAGTGGTTGGCCAACCCCAGCAAAGATCTGCTCTCGGGTCTGGTGGTGGCTTTCGCGATGATTCCCGAGGCCATTGCCTTCTCTGGGATCGCTGGGGTGGACCCCAAAGTGGGCCTGTTCGGAGCCTTCTGCCTGTCGCTGACCATCGCCGTCGTGGGTGGTCGCATGGCCATGATCACCTCAGCCACGGGCTCCACCGCCCTGTTGATGACAGGCCTTGTGGCCACCGGTGAAGCCCGGGGGCCAGGCCTGGGGGTCCAGTACCTGATGGTGGCGGGGTTGGTGACGGGTCTGCTGCAGATCCTCTGGGGGTATCTGCGTCTTGCCTATCAGATGCGCTTTGTTCCCCAAGGGGTGCTGAGCGGCTTCGTTAATTCGCTGGCTTTGCTGATTTTTCAGGCCCAGCTGCCCCAGCTCGGTCTCAACTTTCACGCTGGAGATGGTGACCATGGGGCCTCGTCGTTGCTCCCCCATGGCGGCCAGATCCCCGTCGTCTGGGGCTTGGTCCTGCTGGGCCTGGTGATCATCTATGGCCTTCCCCGGATCACCCGGGTGGTGCCCTCACAGCTGGTGGCCATCATCGTGTTGACCGCGATCAGCGTGGGATTCAGCTTCGACATCCCCACGGTCAGCAGCCTCGGCACCCTGCCTGCAGGTCTGCCCTCCTTCAGCCTTCCCTTTGGTGAAGGTGGTGTTCCCTTCAGTCTGGACACCCTTGGCTTGGTGCTTCCCACCGCCTTGGCCATCTCTTTGGTGGGTCTGATGGAAACCTTCCTGACCCAGGACATCCTCGACGACAAGACCGACACCACCACCAACAAAAACGTTGAGGCCCGGGGCCAGGGCATCGCCAACATCGTTTCCTCCCTGTTCGGTGGCATGGCCGGTTGTGCCCTGGTGGGTCAGTCCGTGATGAATGTGGACAACGGCGGCCGCACGCGACTGTCCACCCTGTTCTCGGGGGTGAGCCTGCTAGCGATGATCCTGCTGGCTGGGCCCTGGCTCAAGCAAATTCCGATGGCGGCTCTTGTGGCCGTGATGATCAGCATCGCTGTCAGCACTGCTGACATCAACGGTCTGCGCAACCTGCGTCGCATCCCCAAGAGCGACACCTCGGTGATGCTGATGACCTTTGCCGTCACCATGCTCACCACTCCGCACAACCTCGCCCTTGGCGTGTTGGCTGGCGTGGCACTGGCAGGAATTCTGTTCAGCCGCAAGGTGGCCAAGGTGATTCAGGTGGAGGCCGTCGAGATCAGCGATCAGGAGCGGTTGTACCGGGTGCAGGGGCAGCTGTTTTTTGTGAGCAAGGTGTATTTCCTACAGGGATTTGATCTTCATGACCATCCCGAGCGCATCACGATTGATCTCTCCCAAGCCCACATCTGGGACCAGAGCGGCGTGGCTGCGCTGGATCAGGTCATCCGCAAATACCGCAGCGGTGGATCTGTGGTCAGCGTGATTGGCCTGAACGAGGAAAGCCTTGATCTGTTCGAGCGGATCGGTGGTCAGGAATCAGCCCATGTATGAGCATCGGCTTGGTTGGCAAGACAGGCCCTGAGGTCTTGGCGCATCGCCATGAGTCGCAGCTGGATCTGCACGTCCTCAGGGTTGCTTTCCACGTACTGCTCGGTGACGTCGTTGCTGATGCTCATCAACAGGCAAAGGGATTGAACATCACGTCCGGCCCGTTGCTGAGCACTCTCTAGAAGGAAGCCCAACAGCGCCATCTTGTTGTTGTAGGTGCCACTGTCGTGCTCGTCCCCCGCGACAGCACAGGGAGTCGTGCTTCCAGCGATCAGTCCGGCCAAAAGGCAGGCCCAGACCTTCATTGCAGCCAGGCTGATTGCCATGAACGTAGGTCGGATGTGGGGGATGTGCTGGGGATCTGGGACAATCCCACCCGATCCGTACCAACGCTGATGTTCCGATCAAGTTCACGTGTTCTGATCGTTGCGTTGGCCGGGTTGTCCTCGTTCCTGGCGTCCTGCGCGTCACTGGATAGTGCAGCTGGCTCGCGTCTGGATCTGGTCAAAGCGCGTGGTGAGTTGCTTTGTGGGGTGAGCGGCAAGATTCCAGGCTTCAGTTTTCTCAGTCCTGATGGGCGTTACACCGGCCTGGATGTCGACATCTGCCGTGCCATGGCTGCCGCTTTCGTTGGTGATGCCGAGAAGGTTCAATACCGGCCTTTAACTGCGCCCGAGCGGTTCACGGCCTTGCGATCGGGCGAGATCGATCTGTTGTCTCGCAACACCACCCACACCCTCAGCCGCGATGCCGTGGGGGGCAATGGGCTGCGCTTTGGACCTGTGGTGTTCCATGACGGACAGGGCTTGATGGTGAATGCCGCCAGCGGAGTGCGTTCGCTGGCTGACTTGAGCGGCAAGTCCATTTGCGTGGGATCGGGCACCACAACCGAGCAAAACCTCAACGACGCCTTCGCCTCCGAGGGGCTTCCCTACACACCGATCAAATATCAAGATCTCAATCAGGTGGTGGGTGGCTACCTCCAAGGGCGCTGCGCAGCCATGACGTCTGATCGCTCGCAACTGGCGGCGGCACGCTCAGGGTTCAGTGATCCCCAGGCGCATCAGATCCTCGACGACCGGATCAGCAAGGAGCCTCTGGCTCCAGCTGTGGTGGGTGGGGATCAGCCCATGGGTGATGCCATGACCTGGGTGATCAACGCTCTGATCGAAGCCGAGGAACGGGGTATCAGCCAAGCCAATGTTGATGCGGTGGTGAAGCAAGCCGCAGCTGACCCCTCCCAGACCGCTCTGCGGCGTTTCCTGGGGGTGGACCCAGGTCTGGGTCGCCAACTCGGACTCGCCGATGACTTTGTTGTTCAGGTGATCCGTGCCACCGGCAATTACGGCGAGATCTACAACCGCCATCTCGGACCCGACAGTGCCGTGGCGATTCCCCGGGGGGCGAACCGGCTGTCCGGTGAAGGTGGTTTGATGATTTCTCCACCGTTCACCTGATGCGGCAGCGTCGTCTCCTGGTTCAGGTTGCTATCGCCGCCGTACTGCTGGGCCTTGTGGCTCTGCTGGTCAACAATCTGGCGGTCAACCTGATTCGAACGGGCTTGGGACTGGGTTTTGGCTGGCTGGGCCGACCCGCTGGTTTTGCTCTGGCGGAAACAGCCCTCCCCTATGCCCCATCTGATAGCTACCTCTGGGCCCTGACCATTGGTTGGCTGAACAGCCTCAAGGTGATCGCGGCTGGCCTGGTCTTGGCCACCGGCCTGGGTGTGGCTGCCGGTGCAGCCCGCGGTAGCAACAACCGTCTGCTGCGCAGCCTGGCCGGAAGCTACGTGGCCTTGATTCGTCAGATTCCTCTGCTACTGCAGTTGCTGTTCTGGTATTTCGTTGCCTTCCTTGGCCTTCCCTCGGTGCCGATCGGTGGGTTGATCCGGCTTTCGAATCAGGGCATTCAGCTGTTGGGCCTGAACCTCAGCGTTGAATTTTGTGCGGTCCTTGTGGGGCTCACGGTGTTCACGGGTGCATCGATTGCCGAGATCGTGCGCGGTGGCATCAATGCGGTGCCGCGGGGCCAGTGGGAGGCCTTCCGCAGCCTTGGGCTTGGAGAAGGGCTTGGGCTGCGTCGGATTGTGTTGCCTCAGGCCCTGCCGGCGATTCTTCCTGCGCTCACGAGCCAGTACCTCAATCTCGCCAAGAACAGCACCCTGGCCATTGCCGTGGGCTACGCCGATCTCTACGCCGTCAGTGACACCACCATCACCCAAACCGGCCGCGCCATTGAGGGCTTCCTGCTGCTGTTGCTCAGCTTTCTGCTGCTGAATCTGTTGATCAGCGGGGGCATGGCTGCCTTCAACCGTGCCGTGCTGGGTCGTCTGAACAGGAGCCGCTGATGAACCGTTGGTTGGATCGTGGGATCACCCTGCTGCTGCTGGTTCTGCTCGGATGGGCTGGCTGGTCCATGCTGCATTGGCTGCTGGTGGCAGCCGACTGGTCTGTGGTGGCCACCAATCTGCCGCTGTACGCGGTGGGCAGTTTCCCTGCGGATCAACGCTGGCGTCCGTTGCTGTGGATGGCAGCACTGATCACGCTGACGCTGCTGACCCTCACTGGTCCGAAGCGTGGCTGGGTTCGCCGTTGGTTGCCGTTGGTCTGGATCGCGATGGCACCGCTGGGGCTCTGGCTGTTGACCGGAGGTTTGGGTCTGCTGCCGGTGGGGATACGCAGTTGGGGTGGTCTGACGCTCACGCTGCTGCTCACGGGAGGCAGTGGAGCTTTGGCGCTTCCGTTGGGGATCCTCCTGGCCCTCGGCCGGCGCAGTGAGCTGCCGGTGCTGCGTTGGAGCAGCGCCGCCTACATCGAGTTGATGCGGGCTGTGCCCTTGATTGCGGTTCTGTTCTTTGGACAACTGCTGATCCCGTTGTTCCTGCCGCCAGGGCTTGAGATCAATCGGGTTCTGCGGGCGGTTGTGGCCTTCGCCTTGTTTGCAGCGGCCTACATCGCAGAGGATGTTCGCGGAGGCCTGCAGGCGATTCCGCCTACTCAGCGGGAAGCTGCAGCCGTGCTGGGGCTGTCGCCACGCCAAGTGTTGCAACTGGTGGTGCTGCCTCAGGCGCTGCGGGTTGCACTTCCATCGCTCACCAATCAGGCGGTGGGTCTGCTGCAAAACACAAGCCTGATGGCCATTCTCGGTTTGATGGAATTGCTGGGCATCAGCCGCAGCCTGTTGGCGAATCCTGCTTTCATCGGCCGCTATCTGGAGGTCTACCTCTGGCTTGCTGCGGTTTACTGGCTGGCGTGTACCGCCATGGCGCTGCTGGCCCGCCACCTGGAAGTTCAGCTTGACCCTGCCCGCTCCGCTTCATGACTGTCGCCATTCGTGCCACTGATCTGGTCAAGAGTTATTCCCAAGGGGTTCGAGCTCTCGATGGCGTCACCCTTGAGGTGAACAGCGGCGAAGTGCTGGTGGTGATGGGGCCTTCCGGCTCCGGCAAGAGCACGCTGATTCGTACGTTCAACGGTCTGGAGTCGTTGGATGGCGGCGCCTTGGATGTGCTTGGGGTTCGCTTGGACGCCACCCATGCAGAACGTCAGGTGCGGGAGATCCGCAAGCGCGTGGGGATGGTGTTTCAGCAGTTCAACCTTTTCCCTCACCTTTCCATCCTCGACAACATCACCCTTGCCCCGATCAAGGTGCAACAGCGTGCCAAGGCGGCTGCCGAGCAGCGGGCAATGGATCTCCTTGACCAGATGGGCATTCGCGAGCAGGCCCACAAGTACCCGGCGCAGCTCAGCGGTGGTCAGCAGCAGCGGGTGGCGATCGCCCGGGCTCTGGCCCTGGATCCTGAGGTGATGCTGTTCGATGAGCCCACCAGTGCCTTGGATCCGGAGCGGGTCAAGGAGGTGTTGGATGCGATGCGCCAGCTGGCGAAAGGCGGCATGACGATGGTGGTGGTCACCCACGAACTGGGCTTTGCCCGTGAGGTGGCGGATCGGGTGATGTTCATGGATCGGGGCCAGGTGGTGGAGACCTCTGATCCAGAGACCTTTTTCAGCAATGCCAGGGAGGAACGCAGCCGCAGGTTCCTCAATCAGATGCAGCACTGAACGTTTTGCACAACCGTGTGACGTGCTTCAGGCCGATTGTCGTTCTCTCCAAGCCTCAGTGGGCTTTCGGCTGTGCTTGCCCTGCCAATGGAAGTAGGCCGTCACGCAGATCAGCCAAAACGCCACAAAAGCAAGGGTCAGCGCCAGTCCGTGCATCCGAAAGAAGGTCAGCACGACATGGATGGACAGGGCGACTGAGCCCCCCAACAGAAACGTATTGCTCAGGAACGAAGCGACGGTTGCCTTGAAGGATTTCAACTCTGTCGCGCCAATCCGGCTCACATTACCGAGCAACAATTGTGATGCCAGCCCCAGTGTGGTTGCCTCAGGGCCTCGGTTGCTTCGTTGCGCAAAAAAAGCCCCTCCAGGTAAGGGAGGGGCTGTAGGGGATTCAGCTTGGGATGATGGATCAGTTGATCACTCGTCAACCTGGTCGGCAGCTTCGCTGTGCTCCGCAGCTGCACCCGTAGGGATCAGACGGATGGCTTTCTTGCCGAGCTTGATTTCGAACTCGTCGCCGGGTTCGAGGTTCAGCATGGCGGTATAAGCCTTGCCGATCAGCAGATTGCCATTGCCCTGAACTTTGGCGATGTAGCTCAGTTTGCGACCACCTTTGCCAATCGCAGCACCACCGCTGCTCAGATTCACGCCCTTGGCCTCGAGCAGGGCCTCGTAGAACGCTGTGAAATTCAGGCGATCGCCACCATCTTTCTTGTCAGAGACGTATCCGCAAGCTCTCACCAGATCGGATTTGGAAACATCTCCAAGTTCTTTGACCTTGGCAAGCAGATCGGAACCGGTCAGCATTTTAAATGCGTCTCAATGGATACATAGTTCATAACTGGTTGGCTGGCTGGATGTCAATCAATCGAGCCGATATTCCCAAGGCTCAGTGCTTTGAGAGGTTGGTATCTAGGGATGCGTCTCTGTGGTCTGGCTTTTGAGACTGCTCTCCTGCGATGAAGCTTGCGGGCTGATGTTGAGGCGTCCTCAGTGGTTTAAACCTCAGCACTGTCTGAGGGTTCAGAAACGATCGTGTACTCGACACGATCATCATCAGAGCAGCAAAAATCCCCGTAGTAACGCTCGAGTTCATCGTAGGCAGCGTTGTAGCTGTCAAAGCGCAGCCTTGTCAGCTGATCCTCTGATTGATCACTGCGCACGATGCGATGGCGTGAAGCTGGTTGCATCAGCTGAATCCACGCGGCCAATCAAAAGTCAGATTAAGCCTGGGGCTGAGGCATCAGTCACCACAGCTTTCTAAGGTCGATTGATCTGATGGAGGTGTTCATTCTTCGGTTCTTGCTGGAGCTTGTGCCCTCACTTCTGATTGGGTTCTGGGCTGGTCGTCGCCATGAAACCCTGTCCACTCGCTTGGCCGCACCGCTGGTGAGGTTCGGTGTGCCGATAAGTGTGATGGGCCTGCTGTTGAAGGGTGGCCTCAGCAGCGACATGTTGCAGGCCGCAGGCCTTGCCGTGTTTGCCATGGGTCTTGTTCTTGTGGGTGCCGCGCGCCTGCCGGGATTGGCTGAGCTGGCGTCTCCCACGCTGCGGCTTGGTAGCTGCACCGGAAACACGGCCTATTTCGGGGTTCCTCTCGCCCTGGCTTTCCTTCCCGATGAGGCTCTGCCCATCAGCATTGGCTACGACCTCGGGGCGACTCTGCTGGTCTGGAGCCTGGGACCGCTGCTGATTGGGGGGCAGGTCGATGGATCTCAGCGGTTGCGAGGGTTGCTGAGCAGCGTTGCTGGGAGTCCGGCAACCCGCGGGCTCATCGGCGCTTTGCTGGTTCAGGCGACCCCATGGTCTGCGTCGGTGGCCGATGCGCTGTGGTGGCCTTCACGCTGCGTGATTGTGCTGGCTCTGATGGTGGTGGGCATGCGCTTGGGCAGCATTCATCGCCAGGGCATTGCGCCGGAAGCACGTCCCCTGCAGCTGCTTAAGCCACTGGTGGCCAAGCTGCTGCTCTACCCATTGCTGCTTTGGCTTCTGGCGTCTCTGCTGCAGTTCAAGCCTGTGATGGTTCAGGCGGTTGCTCTGCAAGGCGCCGCGCCGACGGCAATCTCTCTTTTGCTCATTGCAGAATCAGTGGGTGCTGATCAGGAGCGGGCCGCAGGGCTGGTGTTTTGGAGCACGTTGCTGGCCCTAATTTCAGCGCCTGCATGGGGTGTGCTGCTGCGATCTCAGTTCTGAAAACGGCGAAAGGTGAGGTTGATGCGGGTGCTCTGCACTTTGCGCCGCTGAGGAACACTGTGCATCCATCGGCTCTGACAGCCCGGGTGCATCACCAGAAGGTCACCATCGGCCAATGGCAGAGACATTTTTAGGCGTGCAGTTTTGCGGTGGCGGAGCTGAAAATCCCGCGTTGCCCCGAGTGAAAGGGAGGCAATTGGAGCCCGCTGATCAATTTCCGGTTCGTCATCGGCGTGCCAACCCATGCGGTCATCGCCATGGCGATACCAATTGAGCAGGCATCCATTGAAGTTGGTCTCACAGGCTTCATTCACCTGGTGCAGCAATGGCTTGAACCATGCAGGCCAGCCATCACCGGTGTGAATGGCACCGCTGTAGCGGTAGTGAATTCCTTCATTGGCAAGAAACACCGTCAGTCGGGGCACCGGGTGGCGCTTCCCATAGACCTGAACCACGGGCTGCTCCCACTGGAGCTGGTGTTCAAGCTTTGTTTGCCAGTGCCTGGCGAGCTCTGGCTTCAGCCAACCCTCATGCAGGGACCAGTCCGTTTCAGCTGCAGCTGGATGGATGGTCATTCGTGACGTCGGATGACGAGGTCGGTTCGATCCCGAGACTGTCCCATACATTCGATGGCATGGGAGCCCGAATCACCCAAGACGAGTTTCTCAAGCGCGCCGTGCAGCGCTTCGGTGATCAATTCGATTACAGCTTGATCCGCTGGCGGAGTTACAAGAGTCCTGTTCAAATCCGTTGCAACGCCCATCCGGTTCAACCGATCACGATCACACCGGAAAAGCATCTGCAAACCCTGGGTGGATGCCGTCATTGCCTTCGCGAGAGACGGATTGCTTCGCTGGAGCGGGAACTCAATCGCAAATCCGCTGAGCGTCCAGAGGCCGTCGCTCAGGAGCCTTCGGCCAATCTGGAACCCACTCCGAAACGACACAGCTAAGGGGGTGTTGCTGCAACCAAGCCTGATCAGGCTTTGAGGCTGACCCGCTGATAGCAGAACCAAAGCCACTGCTGGAACAGAAGGTTCCGGTGGGAGCGCCAGAGGGTCTGGGGTTGGGCCGCATCGAAATTTTCGGGCGGCGGAACATCTCCGCGGGCTCGGTCGCGTTCCATTTCTCCGAGGATCCGCCCCACGTTGTACTCGGGGTGGCCGAGGTGCATCAGCTGCCGCTGATCCGGTGTCTCGAAAATGGTGTAGCCCACCTGTTCGCCATGGGCGAGCAAGCGAAGACGTCCGTCCCGTTCGGCGGCTTCCATCGCGGCATCCGGCAGTCCGGCATGACGGCTCTGGGGGCAGACGAAATGGTCGTCCTGGGTTCCCATCAATGGATGCCCCGGGACAAGGCTGCGCATCGGGTAGATCCCGAACAGCTTCTGCTGAAAGGCCACCTTGTCGACTCCCGCAAGGTAAGCGAGGGCGAAACCGGCCCAGCAAAGTCCGAGGGTGCTGGCACAGGTGCTGCGCGCTTCCTCGATCAACTGGACCAGTTCGTTCCAGTAACTGACCTGTTCAAAGGGCAGGTGTTCCACGGGGGCACCGGTGATGATCAAGCCATCCAGGGGACCCTGGGACAAGGCTTCATCCCAGCTCACATAGAGCTGGTCGAGATGGTTCTGATCCCAACTCTTGTAGGCGTGGGAGTTGAGGCGAATCCAAATCGGTTCGATTTGCAGCACCGATAGGCCCAGCGGATGCAGCAGGTTGAACTCGTACTGCTTGCCCAGCGGCATGATGTTCAAGATGCCGATCCGCAGGGGCCGGATGTCCTGGCGTTCAGCCTGTTCGGGCTCAATCCAGGAAATCCGGTTGCGTTCAACCTCCGCGATTTTGTGGTAACTGCCAGGAAGGATCAGGGCCATGGAAGCTGGGACGTCATTCAGCTGAGAACGGCGAGGGCCTGTTCGAAGTCGGCCTTGATGTCGTCGATGTGCTCGAGTCCCACGGAGACCCGCACCATCGTGGGGGTCACGCCAGCCGAAGCTTGTTCCGCCTCACTGAGTTGTTGGTGTGTCGTGGACGCGGGGTGAATTACCAGCGTTTTGGCATCGCCCACGTTGGCGAGGTGGCTGGCCAGCTTGAGGCTGTCGATGAAGCGAACCGCATCGTCGTAGCCACCGTTGAGGGAGAACATCAGCATGCATCCCATGCCACGGCCTGTCAGGTATTTCTTCGCGGCAGCGTTGTAAGGATCACTGGCCAGACCGGGATAGCTCACATGGGCGATGGCGGGATGGTCCTGCAGCCAGGTGGCTAGGGCCATGGCGTTTTCGGTGTGGCGCTCAACGCGCAGGCTCAGGGTTTCCAGGCCCTGCAGCAGGAGGAAGCTGTTGAATGGACTGACGGCCGGCCCCCAATCCCGCAGGCCCTCCACCCGGGCCCGCAGGGCGAAGGCGATGTTGCGGTCATCGGGCAAGCCCAGCATTTTGCAGACGTCACTGCCGTAGCCAAAGGCATCCCAGTGCACCAAGCCGTGATAAGCCGCGCTGGGCTGGCTCATCAACGGGAACTTGCCATTGCCCCAGTTGAAGGTGCCGGCGTCCACGATCACGCCCCCCAGGCTGGTGCCGTGGCCCCCGATCCATTTGGTCGCACTTTCAACAACCACATCAGCGCCGTGGTCAATTGGTCGCAGCAGAGCTCCACAGGCTCCCAGGGTGTTGTCGACGATTAAGGGGATGCCTTTCTCTTTGGCAAGCGCTGAAAGACCCTCAAAGTCGGGGATGTTGAAGCGGGGATTTCCCATCGCTTCCACGTAGAGCGCCTTGGTGTTGTCGTCGATTTGCGCTGCAAAGCTCGCGACGTCGTCGCCTTCGGCAAAGCGCACGTCGATTCCCAAGCGCGGGAACTGCACTTTGAACTGGTTGTAGGTGCCGCCGTACAGGTAAGACGTTGAAACGAAGTTGTCTCCCGCCTGCATGCAGTTGGTGATCGCCAGAAACTGAGCCGACTGGCCTGAGGCCGTCGCCAGTGCAGCCACCCCGCCTTCAAGGGCGGCGACGCGTTTTTCAAACACGTCTGTTGTGGGATTCATCAGGCGGGTGTAGATGTTCCCGAATTCCTTCAGACCGAAGAGGTTGGCTCCGTGTTCGGCGTCATTGAAGACGTAGGAGCTGGTCTGATAAATGGGAACCGCCCGCGCGTTGGTTGCACTATCCGGGGACTGTCCGGCGTGCAGCTGCAGGGTCTCGAAGCGGTGAGACATGGTCTTCGGCGGGGGCCACTGCCCCAGTTCTAGTCGTCAGAGAGCTCAGGTTTGTCGGTTTCCGCCAAAGAAGGAAATGTGTTGCGGATCACCTCTTGAATGTCGCGGTGCGCTTCGCTGCGGAATCCAGCCACGCCATCGGCGCTGAGCAGGGGATAGGTGCGATCACTCGCATCCACCTCGCGCAGATGCTTCCAGCGGTTGCTGCTGTCTTCTGCTTTCAGAGCAATCAGGGGGGCCTGGAAGTCGTAGGCCTTGGTGTTGCCGAGAGCAGCCACTTGGGCCGTGAGCTTTTCACGCACAGGGCTGAGGGCTTTGGCCTTCAATGTGTCAGGCAAGCCGAGCACGGGCTCGTAATGGTCGAGCAGGCGTAGTTCAGCCTCCAGCAGCACAGGCCATGCTCCGCGTTCGCCGTCGCCAAGGCCCATACCCGCCTCGGCTTCGGTCATCGCATCGAGATGGAAGCGCAGCCAGCGGTAGTAGGTCTTGTCTTTGATTGATTTCTTGGCGGCGGCCCGTCCGGTCACAATTGCCGGCAGAGCTTTTTCGGCTTTGCGCAGGAACAGGCGATCCTCCCGCTCCAGATTCATGGCCCCCCAGCGCTGCCGGTATTCCCACAGCTCGATGTAGCGAGCCACATCAGCCTCGGACCAGCCGAGACCCTTCAGTTCATCACCGCGATGGGAGGTTTCCTTGGACACCCGCTTCCTGGATCACGCCAGGCCTCAGCGTAGGTGTCGATGCTCACCCGTTTGGTGATCTGCTGGCGGGGTTGGCCTGCAGATGCTGCTCAACCGTGATGCGCTGCGGTTGGTTGTAACCCACCGGCAGCCAGAGATCACCGGCCGCTGCATTGAAGTGGATCTCCCAGTGATACAGGCCGGTGTAGGCCGCGGGGTCCTCCTTCATCAGTGAGGCGTAGAGCAGCACGGCGCGGCCGTAGTAATCGCTGTTGTTGTAGCCCCAGAGGCCGCGGCGAATGTCCTGCAGTCCGCCCCGCCTCACCAGGTAACGCGCTGCTGCCTGGATGGCGTCGTGGGGGTCGCGGATGTTCCCGGTGCCAATGCCGGGTTCGGCCCAGGTGGTGGGCAGGAACTGCATCGGGCCCTGGGCATTAGCCACGGAGATGCCATCGATGCGTCCCATGCCGGTTTCCACGAGGTTCACGGCCGCCAGAACCTCCCATTCGATCCCTGTCGCTGCCTCGGCCTTGCGGTAATAGCTGAGCAGATTTTCCGCTGGTTCGGGCTGGATGATCCGCCAGGCGGGCAGCATCGTCGGTCCACGGCCGCGGCTCATGCGAACGAATTCACGCCGTGCTGCCAGGTGGCGTTCCGCCACGCTGCGCCAGCGCGGGGGTAACGCGTCAACGACCTGCTGAGATCTGGGTTGGTCCGTCGACAAGACCCGGTAGATCACCTGTTGTTGGTGGCCGAGATCGGGCAGGCCCTCGGCCGCTGTGGCGGGATCCCTCAGCGCCTGTTCAACGGCCGCCAGCAGTGTTGCCAGCTCTGCTGGCTCAGCTGGCACAAGGGGGTACTGCCGGCCATCCTTGGTTTTCGGTTGGCTGGCCTGGGCAGGAAGCAGCAGGGGTGATTTCACCCCTGGCTCAGTCGCCCCTGGCTTGGTGACAGCTTTCTTGGAAACAATGGCCTCGGCTGCGGCCTGCGGCTGTTTTGGTCTCAGCCACAGCCCTGCCAGCAGGCTTGCCGTGATGGCCGAGACAACAAGCACATTGCGGCTGCGCATGGTTGGGCAGGGGCGCTTTGTCGACCCTACCGGTGCGGTTCAGGCGGCAAGAAAGGTGCTGCGGTCGTGAAAGTCGGCCTTGGGGCCGTGGCGGAGGGCCCAATGGCTCAGCCCCTCCTGTCCACGGTCGATCACGGCCGTCAATGCCAGGTCTGGGCAGACGTCTGGTGTCCACCAGGGCTCCAATGCAATACGGGCGTCGAGCCGCAGTTGGTGCAACCCGCGTTGCAGCCGCACCGTTGGGGGTGTGCTCAGTTCCTGCTGCGTTTGTCCACTGCGGTAGCCATCGAAGCGATAGAGCGCCCAATCGCCATTGGCAGCCAGATTCACCTCCCAGTAGCGCTGCTCCTCGGGGGCAGCGATGAAGGCTTCGAAGCAGGTGGTGGTCCAGAGCTCATCTTTGCGCTGCCCCTGTTGGGGCCCGTCCTTTAGTTCCTCCGGCAGCTTCAGGACGCCAATGCCCTTGGCCGCGCGGGCCAGAACCCCGTAGCTGAGTTCCAGCCAACCCTCGCGCCTCCACACCAGTTCCGCGCTGATCTGGACCCCCGCTGGCATGGACCGTTCAAAGGGAATCAGGCGGCAGGCCTGACGCAGCATCACGGCAGAACGCGCCATCTCAGAGGCTTGGACTTGGCTGCTGCTTCAGCCGCGCAACCAGTTGCTCCAGGGCGTTGAACTGCTGCTCCACCGCTTCGGTGAGTCGGAACTGCACCAGGGCCCGTTGCAGGTTGTGCCCAGGTCGATCGCAGCGGAAATACACATCGCCCTCCATGTGATCCGTGAGAAAGCGCAGGCCAAGCTCCAGGGGGATCAGGCGGATGCAGTGGGGCAGATAGTGCAGGTCCCAGTCACTCAGGAACCCACCCGCAACCGAGAGATAGCCCGTGAGGATCGCCTCACAGAGCTCCATGTCGAAGTTCACATCGTCGAGGCAGAGGGTTTCCTCTCCGGCTGGATTGCAGCAGGAGCGCACACAGTCGCCGATGTCGTAGTGAACAAGCCCCGGTTTGACGGTGTCCAGATCGATCAGACCGATCGCCTGGCCGCTGGCCTCATCGATCATCACGTTGTTGATCTTGGGGTCCCCATGGATGGGGCGGTGATGGAGTTCACCGCGGCTGAGCGCTGCTTCCAGCACATCGACGCCCTGACGACGTGCCTCGATGAACGCGCAGGCGTCACGTTCGGCAGGCCCAAGGCGGTCTGTGGCTTTGGCGACCGCATCGAAGTGTTGGAGGTAGGCCGGCGTGACGTGGAAATTCTCGAGGGTGTCCGCCAGTTGATTGATGGGCAGATCGCTGATCAGGTGGTGGAACATTCCCAGCCCGTAGCCCACTTCCTGGGCATGGGCACTGTCCCGGATGACATCGCTGGTGGTTGCTGCGCCGATGTACGTGATCGAGCGCCAGAACTCTCCGTTCTGTTCGATCCAGGGGGAGGCCTCTCGCCGACAGGGAACCACCCTGGGCACTTCCCAGCGCCGCCCCTTCAATTGTGGGGGTGGAGAGGCGAGACGGCGTTCCATGTGGTCGCCCAGGGCCTGCAGGTTCTGCATCACCAGGTCAGGCCGCTCAAACACGTTTGTGTTCAGGCGTTGCATAACGAAGGCGCCGTCCTGTCCCTCGTGGGTCACGAGGAACGTTTCGTTGACGTTGCCCGAACCAAGGGAACGGATGGCTTTGATCCCCTCGCGAGGATGGAAGCGATCGGCGATGGCTTCCAGGGCCTCGGTCATGAACGGTCGCATGGGTCTCACATGGCACCTTGCCGTTCTTCCGGTGCCTTGCCCCGTTCAGGTGTGCAGAACCACAGCCGACTCAGGCATCGAGCTGGCTTTCAATCACATCCATGAGCTCCAGGTAGGCCGGTGCCCCGGTCTCACCGTTCTCGTCCAGAGCCATCTTGCTGCCCATGGCTTGATTGGCGTTGTCGGCAATCACGGCATTCACCACCAGCTCGAGGGCTTTGGGAACATCGAGGTTCTGAAGTGCCTCGGCGTAGCGACGGCTGTGGCTGGGCCGCACGGATTCCTGGCAGTAACTGGAGAGTTCACGGCTTTCCGTCATCACCCGGTAGGCGGTCTCCTTCACGCCTGCACGCCCGTAAATCGCCATGTACAGCAGGTTCACCATCGAGGCGTCGTTGGCTGGGATGGCGTACTTGCGGGCGATCTGAGGCCAGTACCGCAGGGATTTGAGCCCCTCCAGTCCACCTTTGCGCAGGCCTGCGGCTTCACACCACTGCTCCAATTCCTCCATGGAATGGGGGCAGCGGCCTTGATGGCGCATCGCCTCGGCCATCACTTGCCCGGCCTGGAAGTTGCGGGTGGGGCTTCCGGAGACTGGCAGCATCATGCTGCCGCGCACATCGGCCACCATCGCCGTGAGTTGGCTGAAGGTGTGGTCCCGCACCCGCTCAAAGTCGCCATCGCGCACCAGGGTGGATTCAATTCTGGGGACGGCGTAACCCAGTTCTGTGAGCGGAAAGGGCTGCCGGTGGTACAGCCGTTGACGGTCGGGGCGTGCCATCGACACGGTGGCCGCCTGGTCCAGGCACTGGTTCAGCAGCAGGGTCAGCAGCGTTGGCAACACCCCGGGGTTGTCCTGATGGAAGCCGTAGCCGAAACCGGCGAACACCGAGGCCATGTTTTTGGCGGCCTTGATGAACTGCCCCTCCACGTTGTGAACACCGGCGGAGACCTGGATGTTCGGGGACAGTTGATCCATCAGTTGAGCCCCCAACATGGCCGTCAGGGCATTGGGATGGCAGAAATTGGCGGTGAAGCTGTCGAAGGGGTTGCGCAGAGCCCCATGGCGGTGGAAGCCGGAGAAGAAGGCGAGCTCGGGTTGTTGTTCGCACAGCACATAGGCGCTGTTGCTGATCGGGTCATGGCTGAAGGATCCCGCCAGGCAGGCCAGCACCACCTGCTCCCGATGGAGCTCCTTGCGCAGGCGGCAGGCTTCCTGGAGGTCTTCTTCGATGTGGTTGCTGTTGGCGCTGAGCACCACAAGCTCGCAGCGCTGGATTAGATCGCTCAGGGTGTTGACAACCAGCTCACCTCCGATGCGGTGGCCGCCCATGTTGAGCACGGTCTCCACGTGCTCATCGTCCATCGTTGCAATCGTCTCCTGGGGGAAGGCTCCCAGGAGGTCCCGGCCGGGGCGAGGGGCCAGCAGCAGACGCCCTTTGGCGTTCTGCATGGCGCAGTTGTAGGCCAGCGAGGCCGGATAAAGCCCGACGCTGTAGAACCCCACCTTGCCGGTCGAGAGCTCTTGCACGCGCCGACGGATTGCGCCGGCGTCGAGGCTCTGATCGAAGAAGGAATTGCGCATGCCGGCAAGACTAAGCAGCGTTCCCGATGAGACTGCTCACAGCAGACAGACGCCAGTCCCTTCGGTGATGCGGAGTTGGAAGCATCGAGCAGGGCAGGTGACTAAATGAAAGAAAGACGTGAAAATTCGACGGCAATTGAATGATTCAAAGCTCCATGATTGTTCTGTAATTCGGGTTGGATCGTGTTCGCTCATTGAGAGCTTGGATTTCGGGATAAGCGGAGAGATCTTCGTTGGGATAGAAAATGGGGAGATAGCCGAGGTATGCATTGACTGCACAGTCTGCTGCGGTCCAGCAATCCTCCACCAGAAACTGTTTCTTGGCGTAGATGTCATTCAGGGTTGCCATCAGCCTGGGGAATTCCCGCTCCTTGTTGGAGGGAACGAACAAAGCTATTGCCAGTGTGGAGTTGGCGAAAAGAATCCACTGGCTGATCGAGGCGCGTGTTGCAGCATCATGGACTTCGTTGGCGTAATTATCAGACAAATACTGAAGAATGGCGCCCGACTCAAACAGCACTAAACCATTGCTGTCGTCCTTGAGGGCAGGCAGTTTGCCGAAAGGATTAACCTCCAGGTAGCTCGCTGCAAGGTTTTGACGAGCTGCCAGGTCAATGTTGACGTATTCGTAAGAAATTCCTTTTTCTGCTAAATACCATTTCGGCATTGAAGCACGGGTCTTAGGGCCGCCGTAGAGATAAAGCGTCATCGCTGACTATTAACTTTCTCTATGCTATCCATTGGGATGAACCAGTGTTGTTACGAAGTGCCAGCTCTGGTCGGGTTTGATCTCAATGTTGTCCGCTATTTGGATGCCTTGTTGGACGCATTGATGGTGATCCCGTTGTGTTGGACATGCGACATGTCAATCTTTCGCGTCGGCATTCACGCAACAACATTTGGTCGGTAGCGGTCTGATATGGCTGGGCGGGTGTCATCACGGGCAGGACCGGTTCAAACACGTTGTAATGCATTCAAACCATTGCCCAGAGGCCTGTGACCAGCCGTGATCTGCTGATGGCGTACCGCTAGCCTGCGCCGCTTGTGTTGTCCAGCCTGGTTCTGGCGGTCACGGCCGCCAAGCTTTTGAATCGGCCCATCCCCATCGCGATTGAGGGTGGATTACAGGTCGACAAGTTGGTGCTTCCGCCCAGTGTCACCATCCGCTCCGATACGGCTTTACCTGTGGTGGTTAAGGAGCAGGTCACCGTTGGTGGCGCTGCGCCCCTGGCGATCGAAGGGCCGGTGACCATCAGCGGAAATGCCCCTCTGGCGGTTGAAGGAGCTGTGTCCGTCACAGCTGAAGACCCGCTTGCGGTACGGGCAGACGTCTCTATCGACAACAAAGTCACCATCGGCGGCAAGGTCGACATCCAGGGCAAGGTGAAGCCGACCTTGCTTCCTGTGCCGATGCCCTGATCAGCGGTTGCGGGGGGCCGCGCCGCTGCCAATGGTCAGCCCCTGCTCCCAGCGGTTGAGTTGTCGCAGTGCCAGGGCCGACAGTGCGGCAGTGACCAAGCCGGTGCTGCTCCAGCCGCTGCCCTGCTGGATGCCCACAAGCACGGCGGATCCCCAGAGCAGGGCCCAGGCCCAGGGGCGTGCCGCACGAATCCGCTTCAGCGCCGACGAGCAGCTGCGGCAATGGATGGTGTGGCTGTTGTATCGATCCATCAGCGCCGTGGTGCTTTGCCGTGGAGGTAGGGGTTGTCCTGCAAAGGGCTCGCCGCCGTTGGCGTTCAACCAGCGATGCAGAGCCGCCACGTAGACGTCTGCCGTTGTGGGCATGAAAAAACTGCGTTCCACGGCGGGGCTGCCGCCGGCTCTCTCCAGCACCCGCTCCTGCCAGTGCAGGAACACCTGATCGTCTTCCAGCACCTTGTGATTGCCGATGTGTTGCAACCAGCGGGGCCTTAATCCGATCAGCAGCCGGGGGACGGCGGATTGGAACTGGAAGGGGAAGCGGGCGAAGAGGCAGCACTCGCCGCGGCGAATCGGAACGGCGTAGACCACCGTGAGAATTCGCCCGAAGCCCTTGGCGGTGAGGTCATGCCACATCAGCTGCGGGGCATGAAAGGTGGTGGATTGGGCGCCGAGTTTGCCCCGACGCGGCCCCTCCTCCCAGTGGGCCGTGAAGCCGCTGGCGTCTTCCCCCGTGATGGAAGCTTCCACCGGCGCGGCATTCTCCCGTTTGCCGACGGTCTTGTGGTGGGTGAAGGGAACGTGGCTCACATCCAGCACGTTCTCCAGCAGGGTCACGGCATCCATCGGCAGATCCCGGAAGGTGTCCTGCACCGTCCAGCTGTCGGGGTTCTCCTCCAGGGCTGGCACCAGGGGGAGCTGACTGGGGTCTGCGGCATCGGGGGCCCCCATCCAGACGAACAGCAGCCCCTGTCCCGTGGCTGTGGGAAGGCTGGCGCAGCGGGATCGACGGTTGTTGGGCTGGGTGTTCTCGAGAGCCTGCGGCACGCGCTGGCACTGGCCGCCGCCGTCGAAACTCCAGCCGTGATAAGGGCATTCCAGTAGCCCTTCCTCGTTGATCCGCCCTTCGCTGAGGGGCACCAAACGATGGGGACAGACATCCGGGAAGACCCGCCAGCTCGATGCGGCGCGATCCCACCAGATCACCAGATCCCGTTCCAGCAGTGTGAACCGGCTCGGCTGATTGGGGTCGAGGTCCTGCACATAGCTGATCGGCCACCACTGTTCGGTCCAGGTGGGGTGCATGGCAGGAGCATCAAGGCCGTCATGTTCGCTGGCCGGATGGCTTGGCTGCGGTGTTTCGCTTGTCATCCGTGCTTCTGACTGCCTCCCCCCACTGGACTTCTTACGGGTTTGGCACTAATCAGTTGCGCGATGAAAGTGCACCGCTGTTCCGTCGGCTGCAGCGACCTCCCCTGAACCTCTATGCCCCGTTTGACGCCCGACCAGTTGCTGCAGGAGCTCACCGGTGCTGAGGATCTGCTGATCGTGCAGGACCTGGACGGCGTCTGCATGCAACTGGTGAAGGATCCACTGACGCGGCGCATGGACCCGTCCTATGTGGATGCGGTCGCCGCTCTGGATGGTCAATTCGCTGTGCTGACCAACGGCGAGCACGAAGGGCGGCGCGGGGTGAACCGTCTCGTGGAGCAGGCCCTGGGAAATTCCGATCTCCCTAGACATGAGGGCCGTTACCTACCAGGCCTGGCGGCTGGAGGGGTGCAGCTGCAGGATCGCTTTGGCGACTTGAGCCACCCCGGGGTCTCATCGGCGGAAATGGCGTTCCTCGCTGCAGCCCCCACCCGAATGGAAGCTCTCCTGATCGAGCGATTGCCCGGCCTGCTGCCGCAGCTGGGTGTTGATGATCTGGCCGAGCTGGCCAAAGCCGCGGTGTTGGACACCCAGGTGTCACCCACCATCAATTTCAACGGGATTTTTGAACTTGTCCCCGCTGATGTCACCACTCAGCAGGCCCTGCAGACGATGCTCTCGGAGCTGATGCATCAGTTGCTTGCTGAGGCTGCTGAGCAGGGCCTGGAGGAATCGTTCTTCCTGCATGTGGCTCCCAACCTGGGCCGTGATGCGCAAGGTCAGGAACGGATCAAGCCCGCTGCTGCAGGTGATGTGGGAACCACTGACATTCAATTCATGCTCACCGGGTCCATCAAGGAGGCCGGCCTTCTGGTGCTGCTCAATCAGCACATCCAGTGCCGTTGGGGTGAATCTCCCTTGGGTGAGACGTTCAATGTGCGAACGGCTCCCCACGATCCCGAAGCGCTGTTGGCGTTGGTGCAGCAGCGCATCCCCGCGGAACGGATGCCGTTGCTGGTGGGTGTGGGAGACACGGTCACATCCACGGCATCGGCTGATGGCACGGGCTGGTTACGGGGTGGGAGTGATCGCGGTTTCCTCAACCTGCTGCAGGACCTCGGTGCCTGGTGCGGTCGATCCAATCGCGTTGTCCTTGTTGACAGCAGCCATGGAGAGGTGGATCGCCCTAGCCATGCCGATGGGACTTTGCGAGGCATCACCGATCCGGAGGATCCCCTGCGGATTGACACGCTCATGCCCGATGGCCCGGAGCAGTACATCGCCTGGTTCCGTCAGCTTTCTGAGCGTCGCCGGGTGGCTTGATCAGCTGCGCAGCAGTGGGAGCATCCGTTTCTTTCGCCAGGACATGTTCTGTCTGGAAGAATCAGCCTCATCCGCGTGGAGCCGGTGGCTGTTGTTGAGACCGTTTTCCCACCCCTGAAGCGCGGGCAGCTCACAACGTTGCAGGTCAATCTCGGCTACCGCTGCAACCAGAGTTGTGCCCACTGCCATGTCAATGCAGGGCCCACCCGCACCGAGATGATGAGTGCGGATCTGCTGGCGTTGATTCCGCAGATCCTTGAACGGCATTCCATTTCCTGCCTCGATCTCACGGGGGGAGCACCGGAGTTGCACCCGGGTTTTCGCGCGTTGGTGCGCCAGGCACGTTCACGCGGCACCACCGTGATTGACCGCTGCAATCTCACGATCCTCAGCGAACCCGGCCAGGACGATCTGGCTGAATTCCTGGCGGAGCAGGGCGTTTGCATCACCGCCTCCCTGCCCTGTTACAGCGCCGAGAACGTTGACCAACAGAGGGGCGATGGCGTGTTTGAGCGCAGCATCAGCGGACTGCGCCAGCTCAATGCCCTGGGCTATGGAACGGGTGATCCAAACCGGCAGTTGGATCTCGTCTACAACCCGCTGGGTCCGGTGCTGCCTCCTCCCCAGCAAGCCTTGGAGGCGGATTACAAGAAGGTGTTGGGCGGGTTGGGAATCCGTTTCGATCGTCTGCTCACGTTGGCGAACATGCCCATCCAACGTTTCGCCAAGCAACTGGAACGCAGTGGAGATTTGCAGCGTTATCAGACCCTTCTTGAGGATGCGCACAACCCGGACAATCTGGGGGCTGTGATGTGCCGTCAGCTGATCAGTGTGGATTGGCAGGGCCATCTCTACGACTGTGATTTCAATCAGCAGCTCGGCCTGCCCTGCCCCGGTGAGGTGCGTCACCTTCGGGATTTGATCCACCTTGAAGCCGTTCCGGCGGATCAGCCCATCCACACGGCCCCGCATTGTTTTGGCTGCACGGCTGGCGCCGGGTCAAGTTGTGGCGGGGCGCTTCAGGGCTGATCAGCGCGTTATGGGCATAGTGGGTGGATCCTTGAAGAGGCCACCCCGTTGCAACGTATCTGTTTTGCGGTTATCGCGTTGATCGTGTCTGCGACATCGGCTATGGCCGGATCCCACGGCAAGCCCAAGCAGGCGATGTTCAAAACGCAGGCTGAAGCTGAGGCGGCGGCCCCAGGCTTTGGCTGCACCGGTGCTCACCAGATGGGTGAAATGTGGATGGTCTGCGACAAGCACGGTGAAGCGGATCACCAAGGAGCTCACTGATCCATGACTGAAGGCGGGCACTGCGGCAGCAAGCCGAAGAGGATCGCGATCGGCGTGGCTCCCCTCGGCACCATCTCCATCGGCATCGTGCCGATGGGAGTGATCTGCATCGGTGTGGTGCCGATGGGTGTGGTTTCGATTGGTGTGGTGGCGATGGGCGTGATCAATGCCGCCATCGTGGGGATGGGATTGGTGGCAGTTGGTGTCAACACCATGGGGGAGATCACCGCCGGCCCGATGAGCATGGGCTTGATTCAGATCCGCTCCACCACCAATCCCCGCTATCTGGCTTATCCCAGTCGCGAAGAGGCGGAGGAACAGGCGCGCCAATTGGGTTGTGAGGGTGTGCATCGCATGGGCGATCGCTACTGGATGCCCTGCAACGAGCATCCTCAGTAAGCAGCCCGCGCTTCCGCTTCGCAAAAGCTTCGGAAGACTTCTGTTGCTCACGCCTTTTTCAGAGGCTGTGCTGCTGGCTTCAGTGTGTGAAACAGGGCGCATCTGATGTCACCATCGTCGCCACGCCAACGTCTTCAAACCCTGCTCAGTGCCCGATGGTTGGAGATTGGTGAAGTGTCATTGATCCATCACCGCCAGGTTCAGATCTTGCTGAACACGTTGAGACGCGAAAAGGAACTGGTGTCCGTTCAGCTGATCGAGCTTCTGGTGGCTGATCTCTACGACAAGGAATTTCGCGCCGGATGATTCCGGTGATGCGATCTATCCCTGACATTTGGGGCAAATCGCACGCACGTTCAGGCTCGACTCAATCAACTGAAAACCAACATGGGCAGCGGCGGCAGCTCCTGCTGCCAGCACGGGCTCACTTTCGAATTCCTCGGTGCGGCCGCAGCGGATGCACACCACATGGTGATGTTGGCGGTGATCGTCAACGGCAAGCTCGAAGCGTCGACCCCCTTCGCTGAGCTCCAGTTCCTGGAGCAGACCCATATCGGCCAGCAGGCGCAGGGTGCGATACACCGTTGCCAGAGACACCTTCATCTCAAGGGCCGCCAGCTGCTGGTGCACCTCTTCGGCACTGAGGTGGCAGCCGGACCCACAGCGCTCGAACAGCTCAAGAACCCGTTTGCGCTGCGGGGTCAGACGGCGACCGTCCTGATGCAGCCCCTGCTGCAGGTTTATGTCCGTTGCGGCAGGCGCGGAGGACGATGTCACAGCTTCTCCTCGCTCATTCTCAAGAGTAGGCCTTAATGAGAGTGATGTCTCGCCTTCAGGATCAGGCCCCTCGTCGGATCCCAACGGTCGCCGATGAGGACGATGAACGTTGGTGATAGCGTCCGCCGACACTGTTGTTCTGGTCGATGGAAACCCACGTCCTCACCTTCACCATCACCAAGTCATTTGCCGAATGGGTCGCCACCTATGACGCATCCCTGCCGCTTCAGAAAATCGCTGGCATCACCTCGCTCTACCGGGGTGTCAGCAAGGACGACCCCAGCAAGGTCTGCGCGGTGATGCAAGCCGCTCCCGGGGTGATGGAGCAATTCATCGCCGACAACACCGACATGATCGCGGCTTCGGGGCACGTGATTGAGAGCACCGTGAGTCAGGTGTTCGTCGCCAGCTGATGGCCTGGCGTCCTGCCCGGGCCTGGACCAGCCAACACCCGGTGGCCGGTTACCGCCATTTCGAGCTGATCACGCAAGGCGGGCGTGGTCCGCAGCGATGGGTTGAGTTGGCGGCTGTGCTGGCTCCGTCGCATCGCGAGCGGGTGCTCTGGAGTGAGCTCAAGGATCCAACCCGCTGGAGCAGCGGCTGGCAGTCCATTCCGGAGAGCGATGAGGATCCTTCACCTCAGTGATCCACACCTGGTGGCGGCTGATCAGGGGCAGATGCGCGGCCGGCCTGCCCTGGCTCACTTCGAGCGAGCTCTCCAGCTTGGTGGGGCCTTGAACCCCGATCTGATGCTGGTGACGGGGGACCTTTGCCAGGACGAAAGCTGGGGTGGCAATGCCCGGCTGCTGCTCGATCTGACGCCAGATGGAGCCGTTCAGCACCGGGTGCTGCGCTACAGCAGCATCTGAATTCAGCCCATTCCCTTCTGCGACTCGCGGAAGGCCTTGAGTTTGTCGATGTCCTTCTCTTCGTCGATGGAGTAGTCCGTCAGGATCAAGGCCTTGCCGATGGTCCCGAGGGCGTATTCGATCCGGTCGAGGTCGCGGCGTCCGTCGTCATCCAGTCGTGCTGCACGAATCACCTCAGGGCGCAGCTGGTCGGCCAACAGCTCCAGCGCCGCTGCGATCGCTTTGGCCTGCTGGAGCGGCGCGGAGTCACTCATGAATCCTGAACAGATGCAATCGCACGACTCTGACAGTTCTCCTCAGAATCCTTTGGCCGTGGGTCGCTGACTCGAGAGCGAAACGTTGCCCAGGGGTTGTTGCTGGGCGGCGGGCTTCTGCATCGCTGTGGGTGGAACACCGGGGGCCGCCACCACATTGAATGCCAGCGACCAGCGTTCCCCGTCCCCGCGGAAGGGCATCACCGAATGGGGTTGCCAGGCCGGAAACACATAGAACTCACCGGGCACAGGCAGCACATAGTGCGCCATGCCGGTGCGGAACGATTGAATGTGCCAGTCTTCCGGGCCGTGGAAGCAGAGTTGGCCATCAAAACTGTTGGCGTTGATCTGCGGTGGGACCTTCAGAAAGATCACTCCGGAGAAGCTGCCGCCATGGGTGTGGGTGGGGTTGTAATCACCGGCGGTCTGGCAATTGAGCCAGAGATTAATCATCTGCAGGCGGTAACGACCGGGAACCCAGGGGCCGCGACCCTGGGGAGGCTGACGGTCCATCACATGGCGGATCCAGCGATCACATGCCGGCAGCAGGTGGTTGTTGCTGAGCTCCTGCACGCCGGGTTGATCAGGTCTCAGTTCGCGCTGCTGACGCAGTTGACCCGCCAGCTTCGCTGATGCATCGGGGCTGGACTCGGGATGGGCGAGAACGCTTTCGCTCAGCGCAGTCAGCTGTTGGAGCAGAGGATCCGGAAGGGTGCCCCGAAGGATGGAGCGGGGAAACAGATCGAGAACGTCCACCAAGGCTTGGTCTGCTGCAGGCCATCGTGGCAGCCCCAAAGTGGGTGCACCGTTCATGACGATCCTGATGCTGCGCCACGTCCTTCTGGTGCCTGTGCTGCTGGGGAGTTGCGTCGCTGCAACGGCCGCTGATCTCCCTGGGCAACAGGGGCCCAAAACAGCGTTGCTGCAGGGCGGCCCACTGCAGCTCAGCACCCGTCGTACGGCCGAGCTGTTCCCGGACGGCAACCGCATCTGGAAGGTTGAACTGCATCGAGGCCCGCGCTTGTTGGCCAGCTGGCCAGCGGCCAGTGGTGTGGCCCGGCGTCAGAGTGCTGATCGTCGCTGGAGCCCCGGCAATGCAGCCCCTTTGCCCGCTGGTGAGTACAGCCTGGGGCGTCCGGAACCGTGGGGGCATGATCTCTGGTTTGACCTGACCCCTCGCTTCGACACGACCCGAAGTGCACTGGGCATCCACCGCTGTTACCCCGGCACGGGTTGCATCTGCATTCCCGAGCGGGCTGATATCGATGCGCTCGCCAGTTGGGTCAAGGCCACTGGGATTCGCAGCCTGAAGGTGGTGAACTGATGCGACAGCCTTGACGTGCAGCTGTCCCAAATTCGGTCTCGAACGGAATTTGTGAATGTCGAAAAATCGTCGCCGACAGTCCTGCAATCTCGTTCTTTTCGGCTCATGATGCGTGGGCTAAGCCGCTAAGGGGCTTGGAAGCCGGGCCGAGCGATGCCCGACGGGAACTGCGATTTGGCTTCGGCATTGGCTGAGGTCAAATCCGTTCGTTATTAAGACATTTGGGTGTGTATCCCTAAATACCGATCCGTCCGTCAACGTACATTCGTGGTCGAATCGCTCCGGTGGTGCATCACCGTCGACCACACAACATTCCTTGATCACGACACGTTTGAGTGGCCTGGAGCACCGACGTTCCTCCTAGAGCTCCTTACAAGGAAGGCAAACCATCGGCTTGATCGGATTCATGGACGTCAGCATCTGGATGCTCGTCGGATTCCTGCTTGCGGCCTATTCCGTGGTGGCGAACGATTCGCTCCAGACCCTCGGCACATATCTCTCCTCCAACCGGAAACGCACGCCGAAGCCCGTTCAGATGCTGTTCATTTGCACGGTCACCTGTGGAGTGCTGCTGTTGGGCTGGTTCCTCAACAACGGTGATCCCACCTGGGGGCGTCTCAGTGTGCCTGGCAAGGAGTTTCCTTGGCCCGAGCCGTTCACCTGGGTCTACGTGATTCCACCGCTCGCTGTTGTGGCCTTGACCCAGTGGGGAGCACCGGTGAGCACCTCATTTCTGGTGTTGTCATCGTTCATGCCAGCCAACATCGGCACGCTGCTCAGCAGCTCGCTGACGGGGTATGGCCTCGCCTTCGGCGTGGGTCTGGCGGCCTATGGCCTGGGGTTGTGGTCGCTGGAGCGCTGGGTGTTCTGTCGTTCCCAGGACGGCAAAGACCCCAGCAAGGTCTGGTACGGCCTGCAGTGGTTCTCCACCGGCTTCCTCTGGTGCATGTAGCTGGTGCAAGACCTGGCCAACATTTTCGTGTTCCTGCCGCGCCAGTTGGACCTCGTCCCGATGCTCATCTGCACGCTGGTGATCTGCGTGGGCCTCTGTGTTCTGGTGGCCACCGGGGGAGGGCCGATCCAGGCCGTGCTCCGCACCAAGACCAACAGCTCCGATTTGCGTTCAGCCACGCTGATTGATCTGTTGTTCGGTCTTTGCCTGCTCTACAAGGCCTTCATCTCCAGCTTCCCCCTCAGCACCACTTGGGTGTTTCTGGGGCTGATCGGCGGCCGTGAGTTGGCCCTGCGGATCAAGCAACAAACATCAGATCTCCCGTTCACCAACAGTGAAGGGGGCAGTCTGGCCAAGGTCATCGGCACGGATCTCTGGAAAGCCGCCGTTGGCGTTGTGGTGAGTGTGGTGATCGCCCTCAGCATTCAGCCCCTCGCTCAGCTCACCGCAGGCTGACCCCAGTGGTCAGCGCTCTGATCCATGGCTAGGTCAGAGAGGGATGAGCCTCTCCATGGCCCGTTGTGTTGTCTTGTCGCTGTTGCTGCCCTGGTTGGTGGGCGGGTCTGGCTTGGCCAGACCTGAGCCGCAGCTCAGCGCCAAGCAAACCATCCTCGAGGCGAATCGCCACCTGATTGCCGATGGCTGGCGTCCCGCGCCGGAAAAAAAGCCAACGCCTGAGGAGCGGCGCTGGGCTTCTGTTGCGCTCGAGAGCCTTTCGGCCTGTTCCGGCACGGGCGTTGGCTTCTGCCGCTTTGATTACCGCCGAGACCTGCAGCGGCTGTCGGTGGTGACGGTGCCCAGTGAACCCGGCCGTCCGTCGGTTGGTCGCGTTGAGCGCTGGTGGTGATCAGGGGTTCAGTGGTTGCTCCTGCCAGAGGGTGTCCGCGCTCCAACGCGTGCGTTGATGGGGATGGGGGCCGAGGTTGAGCCGCTCAACGCTGATCACCTGCAGCCTCAGCACCACAAAATGCTCTGGCAGCGGTGCAGTTTCAGCCAGTTGATCGGGGAAGGCCGCCTTGGGGTCCAGTGGATCCGCCGGGGTGGGCCAGCCCCAGACGGCTCGTCCTGTGTTGGAGAGCTTTTGCCAGCGCTGCTGGCAGAGCTCAGGTTGTTCGGTGGCTGTGATCAACGTCACCTTTCCCCGCAGGCGGTACTGCTGACGAGCTTTGGGGAACAACCAGCACAGTTCAGCGGCTCCATCGTTGGCGAGTTCCGTCACCTTCTCGCTGCGCTGATCGCTGAACAGTTCGAGCTGGTCTGCACCGGCCCAGCCGCGGAACACCAGGGTTCGCACCCGTGGTGCGCCGTCGCGTCCTGTGGTGGCCAGTTGCACCCAGCGGGCGGCAACGGAGCGTCCCTCCCGCTGCATGGCAGCGCGCAGCAGAGGTCTCCAAGGGGGGATGGCCCCAGTGATGGGCTCAGTGATGGCCCCAGAGATTCCCTCAGTCATGGAAGGTTGAACAAGCGAGCCTGCTCGGCAGCAGCACGCACCACGATGGCGTGGCGCTGCACCAGGGGAGCGAGGGCGTCGTAGCCCCCGCCGATCACCGTTGCGGTTGGAATCCTGCGGCGCAGACAGGCATCGAGCACGAGTCGATCGCGCATGTTTAATCCCGCATCGCTGAGGGCGAGGCGGCCGAGTCGATCATCGCGATGGGGGTCGACGCCCGCGTTGTAGAGCACCAAGTCCGGGGCGATGTTGTCCAAGGCATCGGGCAACCTGTCGGCAATGGCAGCGAGATAGTCGTCATCGCTGGTGCCGTCGGCAAGGGGGATGTCGATATCCCCGTCCACTTTGCGCAAGGGGAAATTGCTGGCGGCGTGCACCGAGAGGGTGGTCACCCTGGGGTCGTGTTGAAAGCACGCTGCCGAACCATCCCCTTGGTGCACATCGAGATCCACGATCAGAATTCGCCGCACCTCCCCTGTTCCCAGCAACACCCGAGCGGCGACAGCACAGTCGTTGAAGATGCAGAAGCCACTCCCGAAGCCGGGGTGGGCGTGGTGGGTTCCGCCCGCCAGATGAGAGGCCAAGCCCCGCTGGAGAGCCAGTCGCGCCGTTAACAGGGTGCCGCCCACGGCAAGCCAGGTGCGCTGCACCAAAGGCCGCGTGGCCGGCAGCCCGATGCGACGTTGCTCCGGTCGGGTCAGGTGATCACGGCTGAAGGCTTCGTGATATCTGCGGGGATGAACGCTCTCCAGATCTCTGCGGGCGATGCTCAAGGGCCGATGCACCTCGTCGGCCTGAACGACCCCCTGCTCCAGCAGGAGTTGATGCAGCAGCCGGAATTTCGCCATCGGAGAGCGATGGGTGCTCGGCAGCGGCGCGGAGTAATGCGGGTGGTAAACGACCGGAAGCGGCAAGGGGGTGTCTCACCCGGGATGGCTCAGCCCCATTCAAGGGTCAGGCAGGCTGTTGGTGCAGCAACCAGTCGTTGAAGCCATTGGTGTTCAGTTCGCTGATGCAGCTCTGCAGTTTGCGCAGATGGCTCTGCTTGATCTGGGTGAGTCGCTGTCCTTCCTGGGTTGTTGGCCCAACGCGGATGCGCTGCTGATTGAGCAGGTCCATCTCGCGGTCGAGATGTTCCATCAGGTTGAGCAGGGCGTAGCCCTGCTTGATCTCCTGCGCGCTGAGCTGCTTAGCGAAGTGACCCATAGGGCAGCCCTTAAGGATTGCTTAATTATCCCATGATGAGGCGCGCTGGACTCGCGAAGGACCCTCGGTCCGTGTGTGCGGGGTGTCTCGTTCCCCGAATGAAGTGTGGTGGAATCGGCCTTGTGAAGGATGACCAGGTTGTGGTGGTGGCGTGTCCAGGTGTGACTGGCGTTTTCGCTGCTGCTTCGGCCCGGACTGGTTAAGGTCCGCAGAAATGGGGACATGACATGGGTGACTACACGACAGCGATCTGGGTCACCATTGGCTTGACGGTCGCCCTCACCGTTCCTGTCGTTTGGCAATTTCTGCAGCCCAACGACGATGATTTCGGTGATCTCACCCGCAGAAAGTGAGCCAACACGACGCGGTCACCATCCGTTGCTGGTAGTTGACGGGTGAAACAGCACTCGAGGACATGGTTCTCGGGGTTGACGAACGTGCTGTCCGTGATGGGATCAATGTGCTTTCGTCCGACGATTTCGATGCCTGTCTGGCCATCGTGGTCTGTCGCATCGGGCCCAATTTCTATGCGCACCTCTCGCAGGTGGCGGGGCATTACAAGGGTGACGCCAGTGGCATCTGGGACCGCAGTCGCGGTTCCGGTGCTCCCGAAGGGACGGCCTATGAGATCAAACCTCTCACGCGCATTCATCGTGTTCCCGATGCGTTGATCGGTCCCGACTCCCCCGAGGGCATTGCTGTGTCCCATCGGGTTGCCGTCATGCACTATCTGCTCGACATGGGATAGGCGAAGAGATCCGTTGCAGAGGCTTCAAGCCATCTCCGTCTTCCCTGATTGATCTGGGTTCCGGTTCTGGAGGGATCCGGATGACATGGCAGCAGATCGCCCACGATCGATCTGCACCCTTCAGTTTTTCTCGGCAGCTCCACAGACCAACAGGACAGCCACCATTCTGTTGATGGAAAGGAGTGACGCCAATCCAGCCCATGAATCAACGACCTATCAAGGGCAGCACAGCCATCCTGGGTTGACTTGATGGGTGTTGGAGTGGATGGACACACTCCAGTTCATGAGTAAGAGGGTTTATGTCTTCGTCTGCTACAGACTTGAGGTGCCTGTCAGTTCTTTGGGCGGTGGAAGGGGGCTGCGGACGACTCGAGCTTGGCGTGGGCCTTGTCTGCCTTTTTCAAGATCTTCTGAGCTTCATCGCGGGTCAGGCACTCTTCAGCGGCGAGCTGGAGGGACTCGAGGCGTGAATGGGCGGTGCTTGTCTTCATCTCTTCATAACCGATTCATAACCTTTTATCGCAAAATGCCTGCAATATCAAGCATTTCAACCCAAAAAATGGGACCTGTCAGGGCTTGGCGACGGCCAATGGGGTGAGCAACGCGTGATTTCGATACACGTTCTGCCCCATTGGCCTGATCGATTCAGTTGCAGCCGAACACGCCAAAGGTGATCTGGCTCACGATCCCGTGCCCCGTCAGAGCTTCCGTCAGCACGCCCACTACAAAGCCGATCATGGCGGCGCGGCCATTGAGGAGCTCTGCCCGTTCGAAACGCTCGCTGCGGATTTGAGCTGCTGCGGCACTTTGGAACCAGTCGTCGTTGGGAGTTGAAGAAGCCATGGCTCGTAGGCAAGTTACGAAATATTAATACCCTTGTAACGGTTTGTAAATGGGTGGTGCTTCGGCTCCCTAAGAAGCATCACCAATTGCTGCCAAGCAGCCCGGTCCGTAGCCAGACCGGATGTAGGTGCAACCGCCCCAGTCATGTCAACGTCGCGAAACCGAGCCCACAGCCGCTTCTCCTCCCGTCGAATCGACCAGGAGCTGCAGGGAGCTCAAGACGCTTTGATTGCTTTTGAGGGGTATGGCTCCAACGGGCCAATGCTGCATGCCTCGGCATTGCAGCGGCCTGCTGGTCGGCGTTCAGGCGCCTGGGTCGACAAGCTTGTCGCGCCGATTAATCAACTCCTGGCTGCGTTCAGCCGCCGGAATTGAATGAACGGGTGGTGCGAACACCGCGTTGTTGATTCCTTCGTTGTTGGGATCCAACGGCCAGGTGGTGAAGTTCCTCTGGATTCAATGGACGCACTGCAGACATCAGTGCGTCATCAGTCCAATAGTCGGGACTATCGAGAACTCCCAACCGCAATGGGCAGGATGGGCCAGAAATCATGGCTTCTCCTTTAAGGATGTCTTCAGCATGAAGCATCACAATTCCGAGGGGTTTGGACCTCTTGCTCCAGATTTAGTGTCTCCTCATGGCGGGCTCCCTTGCACTGGATGCAGTGCTGCTGTTGCGTTATCTGGCCACTTCACGCATGTTCACCAGGGTCTTAAGCGAGTGTTGACGTCCACTACATCTGGTGTTTGGTGGGTATTATTTTTTCATTGCATCAAAGATTGGTGCAGATCGCCGGGTGATGGGGATTGCCTTGGCTATTGAGCCGCTCCAGTAATGGAGCGGTTTTTTTGTCTGCACCAAACGATTTATACCCTTGGTGCCCTGTGGATCAAGTCTGCTACGGCTGGATCAGGTCAGCTGTGCATCTGCACCTTTATGCCTTGCGTTGTTTTACTGCACGAATTGTCTTCTACCGCTTAGCGCCATTGTTCAGGGCAGAGTCTTTGATCAAGAAAGTTAGTCCTAGCCAGCCAATCTGGCTTGCCGAATCGATTCAAAATCGATACCCATCACTTTGGTTAGAACGAGGTATCCGCCCCAAGCGACAACGTTGAGGCCAAGGGCCCAGAGATAAAGCGTGCGTCTGGCTTGGGTTGAGTCATCGCTCATCGGTTATTTCCGGTTCAACAGGCACCAGGCACCATAAAGGGCAAGGCCAAGCAGGATCCAGGGAAAGATTGCGCGCAGCAGTGTTAATCCAATCAGGACGACCACAAGTGTGATCGCAGATCGCTTCACCATGGCTTTGCTGCTGTCAGTCATGAACTGCCAGCGGGGAATCAAGGCCATTGCAACAACGATGCTGAACAGCGTTCTAGGAGACTTGGACGCAAATTGCCAACCTTTCTCTCAGGCTGGTCAATTCGCCATTCAAGGCTTTGGTTGGATGCCTGTTAAGTCGCTGTTTTTGGTTCTGATGAATCAGCTTGTGGCTTCAGCAATCGTATTCGAGATGAGATTTCTGCTCACGCTTGCCAAAATCGGCCTCTTTCATCTGTGATTCGTCATAAGCCCAGTTGCTGTAAATCCTTGATTCTGAAAAGCTCTTTTTAAGACGAAGTGCAGTGATGCGTTGGCCAAGTAGTTCGAATGACCACTTTGCTGCTGAAAGAACCTTGCCCATGACACCTCTTTGCATCGCTACCCATGTGATAGCCCATGGATATCAATTGAACATTGGTGCATATGCTCATTGAGGCTCGGTTTGATTCAAGCCTCCTCGACGGAATCATCGGCGTTTTGTTTGATGCCCTGTTGGCGTCGACTTGATTCACAGTTCCGGCACTCCTGTTGATCCAAGCCAAAGAAATTCAGAGGTTTGATGTCACCGCAGCTGATGCACTGACGTCCCTCTGCTGGGGGGGGCTTCAAAGGCCATGGTGGTCACTCCTTGGTGTTGATCGGCGTTGGTTTGATCCGGTCTGACAACACCTGGGGAGACCATAGGCGCCTCTGTTGATGGCACTGGGGGCAGTCCCCTCTCAGGCTCGAGTGCATGTGACCACAGTGCGCACAACAAATCAGTGCCATGGCTGTTGTTGCTGATGCACCACGCTGATTGTTCAGATCGAATCAGGCATCGGTGTTTGTCCCTAGTTCGATCCCAAGGTTTGGCGGTTCTCAGGATTGATCAAAGATCTTTTGCAGGGCAGTTCGCTCGTTTTGAAGCGAATTTGCCCTCATGGGGTTGCCCAGTGGCCTTGGCTGCCGGGGTCGATTCAAAAAGACCTTGCTGAGCCACCAGAGCTGAAGCCCGACAAACGCCAGGGCGAGTAGTGCCAGTTCAGTTGCCCCCTGCATCAGTAGTGCTTGCCGCGATTGTCGATCGCATCTGTTTTAAAGCACTCCAACTCTTCGGGTGTATGCAATGGGGGTTTCTCCCGTTGGCCAGTCCATCGCCGAAGCAGCTGCAGCAATCGTTTCATCCCTTGAATGTTGGTTCATCAAAGCCATGTGCCATCAGGCTATGCCAATCCTGATTTCATTCGGCATCAAATTGGTTGTTGTCATTGCCTCTAAACTTGTCCGCAGCAGAACACTCTGTTTCTCGTGACCTTTAAAGAGCTTGTGGCCAGTTTCAACAAACAAGTTACGAGCTGGGATGAGCTTTGTCTTGAAATCAGGTGTGAGAGCTGTTTTGCATCGGTTTTTGATGAAGTGAACGAGCAAATGGGCTCTTCAAGTGATGTACTTGCTCGGCTTGCCGATGAATTTCCCAATCACTACAAGAGTTATGCCAAGGAGAGGGGCCTGGTTCAGCCGTGACCAATCAGCCTTGATAAAGAGGTGTGAGAGAGGCAGTAGGTCGTGACACCACCCACCAAATCAAGCAACCACGCCCGAAGAGGTCTCCCTCTCACCTTCAAACCCTAGTTGTGGCTCGGGCCTCCGTCAGCCCCGGGTTCACCGAGAGGCAGCCAAGTTCGCTTTCGCTGCCTTGAGGGCTTCCTCGCAGGCCGCTCGGTCTTCGCTGTCGATGTCACCCTGACTGCCGTTCAAGCGTGCCTCCAGGAAGGCGATCTCATCAATCCAGTAGGCCCTGTCTTTGCCTTGTTGATCAGTCACGCGTTTGGAAAGGCTCGAGTCCATCGCACCCTTCATAGAGGAACGCTGCCCAGGCGGCTTCCACCACTGTCTGGTTTGTTCATGGCTTTGGGCTTGTGCGCTTAGAGGACGCAGACTGGGTGGATCTGAAGAAGGAGCGCATCGCCATCGACGAGACGTCTCCAGTCACCCCCATGACCGCGCTGGTCATCGATGCCGATGGGCATCTGACCTACATGGGTGAAGACGGATGCCGCCGGCAGATTGTTGGTGATCCCGAGCTCTTGGCGCGGTTGCAAGAGTTGCAAGGGAAGGACTGTACTGATGGCGATGGCGATTGGCAGATGTAGTTGGTCTCGCCAGATCTCCCAAGATCAGCCGAAGATTTCTTCTTTCTTCGGAGCTGAATGAGTCTTTTGACCGATGGGCTGTTTTGTTCGCTTTCCTTATGACGAGCAAAGCCATCTTGAAGTCATGGATACAATGTTTTTTGTTGGCGTGAATGCGGGGCTTCTGATCCTGCTGATTTTTGGTCTTGTATCTGCCAAAGCCAAGATCAAGGCCGGCCGTAAAGAGATCGTCTGAGCCACCAACGAAGCCGGTTTCATTGCTGGTAGGGGCAAGAAAAAACTCCGGCGCGTGACGGCACCAGGAATCTCTTCATCACGAAGATCAAAGTCCTGTCGATTCATTCAGGGCTTTTCCTCGGTGGTCGTCAGAGCTGCCAGTGCTCTTTCGATTTGTTCAATCTCCTCTTTTTGGCGTATGCCATCGCCCTTGTATGGGGGGAAGCGGGTTGTCGTTCAGAGTCCTAAACCCAATCATCTGAATACTTTGTCTTGCTGACGCTCAGTTCACGGATGTCTTCTGTGAGGTGCTGTGCTGCCCACATGCCTCTGACGACTTGGCAGACCCCTTCCTGGTCGCAAACCCTGAAGTACTCGAAGCCCTCTGGAGCGGTGGTGAGTCTTGTCTTGGTTCCTTTCATGTTCTTGATCTCCGCTGATCCAACAAATAGACAACAAGATGAGTCCCGACTAGGCGAATTGAGACAAAGTGTCCGGTTTATTACAAATCCTTGGATGGCTTAACAGGCGCAATTTCAATTCAGGCCCTTGGCGCGATGTGGGTGGCCAGGTCAGCGTTGAGTCAGTTGATATGGCCGTTGTCCACGTCGGCGACCTGGACGAGGGTGGGGACCTTGGGATTTCTGGCGCCACCGCGGGGTGAGAAGCCCGTTCAAGCAGCTTGCTTGAGCAGGGAGAGCAATAAAAAAACCGCCCCTTGCGGGACGGTTTAAACACCAGCTGGGGACTGGTTTTTGATCGCATCGGGGAGACAGGATTCGAACCTGCGGCATCTTGCTCCCAAAGCAAGCGCGCTACCAAACTGCGCCACTCCCCGGCACCTGCAAATCATAGGGCTCGACGGGCATCTGGCAAAAACCAGTAGTCGCAGTCAGTCTCATCCTTGTCGGTTCTAGAGGCTCTGAGCTGGATCGGGAGGGATCTTGTCGCTACTTTGTCGCTAGCGCAGCTCCCGTTGTCGCTAACCACCAGCCTCACTTAGCGACACCCGTTGCCTAGCCGCCTCCACGCCGAACCCTGGGTCCTGGTGATGCGGGACAACATCAAGGACCGGGTGGGTGCTGCCTACCGGGTGGTCCAGCAGTCAGGGAAGGCAAAGCTGGATGTTCGTTTCGCTGACGGCACCCGCAAGGCCGGGATGCTGCCGATCCCGTGGGACCAAGAGCACAGCCGGGAGATCGAGGATGCAGCGGTAGCTGTTGCTGGCCATGTTCAGAGCGGCAGAACGCTGAAGGAAGCGATCGCCGAGCTGGGGCCCACCCAGCTCCCCCGTCGCGTTGATACTTCCACCGCCACGTTGGTGATGCAGGCCTGGCAGGCCTTTGGTGAGGCCAAGCGCAAGGACGGCGACATCGAGCAGAGCACCTGGGACGAGGGTTACCGCAACACCGAGAAGGTGCTGGTGAAGGTGGCCGGCAGCCGCGACACCAACGAACTGCTCACGCTGTTGGGCCGCCACTGGGAGCCCGGCAGTGGTGTGCGCCGGCAGGCTGTGCAGCATGTTGCGGCGATGCTGCGCTGGGCCACCGATCCGGCCAATGGACCTGCGTTAGACCCCGACCGCTGGTTCGCTCCACCGAAGGGTGGCATCAGCCGCTGGGTCGGGCGGAAGAGTGCTGCGCTTCATGCGAAGACCTCTGAGCCCACGGTTCCGCTCTTCGACGAAGAGATCCTGGCGCTGTTGGATGCGCTGCCGGTGAATCACCGCCACCCTCGCGATCGTGAGGCTGCCCGCCGCTGGAAGTTTGTGTTCCAGCTCATGGCCACCTACGGCTTGAGGCCGATCGAGGTGAATCACTTGGTCGCCCGGGGGGCTCACATGTGGTGCACCTGGGTGAAGAAGGCCGGCGGCGGGACCACCAAGCCGCGGCGGCTGTATCCCCTCCACCGCAAGTGGGCGGAGGAGTGGGATCTAGTGGAGCGCATCCGGCGAGGTGAGCCGCTGCCGAAGCCACCGAAGTCCAGGGGGATCGATCAGCCGATGCGTCAGTACCTGGAGCGGTGCAGCGCGTGGGCCCCCATGGCCGCCCGGGGGTGCTCACCGAAGAGTTTTCGGCACGGATACAGCTACCGGGGGCACGTTCAGTACGGCCTCGGCGACCGCATCATGGCCGCCTCGATGGGACACACAACCGAAGTCCACAACAAGGCTTACGCCATGTGGACCGAGGAGCAGGGCATCGAGGAGGCGATGGCTCGGGCTGAGCTGCGTTTGCTTGGCGGGTCTTGACGGCCTCTGCGGAATCTGTAGGGTTTCAACAGGACCCGAGTATCCCGATTCTCGGGGGGACTCCTGAGTTTTGAGGGGCTACCTCCCTCCTCAGGGGCGCGCAATTTGCACTCTGCGGAACTCCGCCGCAGACCCAGCTGGAGGGGGAAAGCCTCCGCGGTCCGGGTAGGGGCCAGCAAACGTCGATGAATAACGGGGAAAAAGCCCACCTACACGTTCATCGACGTGACTCATCACCTAAACGAGGGGCCTTGGCTCCGTACGCCTGAGGCGTGCGTTGCACTGGGCATCAGCAGGGACACCCTGCAAGTTCGCAAGCGCGAAGGCCTGTTTCAGGCCGGTCGCGATTACATCCGCACAGGCCGCCACGCCAAGAGCCCTTGCCTCTGGAACATCCAGAGCGCCCGGGCGCAGATGGCGCTGTGGGCCGCCCCCACCGCGGTGGAGGAATGATGGCTGGTTCAATTCGAGTGGTCGGTGGCTACGACCGCAAGGCTCACCCCGAGGTGGTGCGCAAGATGATCACGCGCGGGCAGTCGCCGGTAGGCAACCCTGCGGTGATGGCTACGGAGGCGGACCGCGATGAGGTCTGTCGTCACTTCGACGACCTGGTTTGGGTCGGGTGGCTGAAACACGGAACCTGGTCCGATGAGCAGTTGGAGTGGCTGTCAGCCAGGGTGGATGAATACATCAAAGGCCGAGATATCGAGCTTTGTTGTCGGTGTCGAAATCATGCAGATCATCGTCGCTGTCACGGCGACACTCTGCGCGATTTGATCATCCACCTGGCTGAGGGCACCTGGTTCTCACCAGTTACTCAAAAAAAAGCTCAGAACTCCTGCCAGAACAGGCTAGATCCGTCAACTTCCGACACTAGCTCTGGTAAATAATCAGGGCTAGCGTTGTTATACACACTTTTAGATCACGCACTAATGAATACTTCCGAGAGGGAAGTTTTCGGCGCTCCGTTAGTGGATACGGTCTGTTTTCGTGTTCAACGAAGGCTGAACGTTTTCATCCGTGGTTTGGCCATGGCTGAGAAAACAGACCCCTCTGCTGTCATCCGCCGGATGCTCATCACCCAGGCCGAGCGGGAGGGCTTTGATGCTGACGGCGCATAGCAACCCGACGTTCCCTGAATTCGAGCAAAGGATGGTGTTCGAGTTCGTTCGATTCCTGCCGGAGGATCTGCGCTGGACCCCGGTTAAGTGCAAGAGGCCTTGCGACGGGAACGACTGGCAGAAGCACCCGTACAGCTTGTTCGAGCTGTTGCAGCTCAAGTTCAACTACACCGGCCTTGGTCTGATGACCGGCCCGGTCAGCAACGCCATGGTGCTGGACCTGGATGGCCCCGGCCATGAGCGGACGTTCCTGCATCACATGAAGCGGGAACTGGCGGCGCTCCCTCCCACGGTGTCATGGTCATCGGGGCGACCGCATCGTCACAGCCGGCTGTATCGCGTCCCTCCCGAGTGGTGGGGACGGATAACGGGTGGAAAGGAGCTGGACCTGGAGGGTGCCTCCAAGTTCGAACTCCGGGCCCACGGCCAGCAGGCGGTGATGGTGGGCAAGCATCCCAACGACAAGATCACCGGCGCACCAGGGGAGCCCTGCCAGAAGGTGGGGCCCGGTGAGGGTGATGGTCAGGGCTACTACGACTGGCTGGAGGGTTTATCCCCCGTAGGCATCGAAGTTGCGGATGCTCCGGAATGGCTCCTTGAGCGTTGGGCTGAGCTGTGCACACCGCAGGGGCGGCAGGCCAACAGCACCGAGGTGCGGCGGCCACGGAAGTCTCGTGAGGAGCTGGACTACGACCTGAGTCGGGTCGGCTACCTCCAGCAGTATTTCCAGCCGGCCAACGAGTACAGCGATTATTGGACCTGGCTCCACATCGGCATGGAGCTGCACTCGCTGTCATGCGACTGCGGTGATCCATGGAAGCTGTTCAACCATTGGACCGAGTGGTGCAGCGACATGCTCAACTTCGACCTCGCTGAGTGCGAGGAGAAGTGGGAGAGCTTTGGTCGCAAGCCCGGCGAGCGCACCTTTGCCAGCTTCATCCACCGCGCAAAGCAGCACCCCAAATGGGAGGGGCCGAAGCCCCAGGAGCGGGGTGATGATGCGCGTCCGGCTGAGGACGATGAGGCCTCAAAGGCGGAGAAGATCAAGGAGATCTACGCCGATCTCTATCGCCTCGAGAAGGAGGGCGATCCGGCTCAGAATCATTGGCGCGACTATCGCCGCTCCCAGTTGTTGGCCAGAAGGCTGAACCGGGATCAGATCGATGAGCGGCTGCTCATGATGACCGCCGCTGAACACGGTCTCCGCATCGGTGAGGGTGGCCAGGTTGTGACTCGTCATCGCAGCCTGGCGACAGCAACCACCGCCGCAGGCAACTACAACGAGCTGCTCCCGGGCTTCGTACACAAGGGCAAGGATGTCCTGCTGTTTGGTGCTTCCGGCTCCGGTAAAACCTTGGCCGGCCTGGCAATCACCTACGCCGTGTCGTCAGGACATGCGCCCTTCCTCGACATGGCCGAGGGAACGTCTTCGGCTGATCGTGGGCCTGCGCTTTACATCGGTTCCGATGGTGGCGAGGGGGCCCACGCGATGGCCAAGGATTACGCCGGGATGCTCCAGGTGTCGGGGCGGGCCCACTGGGACCACAACTTCACCTTCTGGGGCGCAGATGAGGAGACCGGTGAGCAGCCCTGGGGCTTCAATGTCGCCGGCATCCACAGGCTGTGCACCGAGCTGGAGCGCGGGCACCCCAACGGTGATCGCTACGCCGTGATTGTGCTGGACACTCTCAAGGCCGTGATGGACCTCGGGGGGATCAATTACACCGGCCCGGCGATGGGGACGGCCATGCGTTTGATGCAGGCCATCGCTGCGAAATACCAAGCCGCGGTGGTGTGGTTACACCATCCGAGCAAATCCAACCGTGGTGCTGACGTGGGGGTCAGTGGGTCCGGCGGTAACTCGAACATCTACGAGGTGCCGTTCGCCGTCCACAACCTCTACAAAGTTCCCCGCCAAGGCCACGATCATGTGACCCGGTGGGTGGTGGAGAAGTTCCGGGGGAACGCAGGGCGCAAGTTCGATTACGTCCTGGACCGCACCAATGGTCTGTTCGAGATCCTCAAACCGGAGACCGGCACCGAGGCCGATGTGCTCGAGGCAGTGTTTGGCCACAACGATGGTGGCGTTTCATCCACCGAGCTTGCCGATGCTCTGAACATGCAGAGGAAGACCCTCTACAACACATGGCTAACGCCGCTGCGCCGTAAGGGTCTGATCCGCACTCACAAACAGCGCTGGTACCTGGACAAGCCCGGTGCGCTGCGGCTGGCGGAGTTGATGCCGGAGAAGATCGACACCATCAACAAGGCCTTTGGGCTGAAGCCCAGGATTGTTGAGGTGTCCCGATGAACAGGGGGTGCCAAAACCAAGGAATCCGGGAATATCAGCCGCTGTGCAGCTGTAATCCCTTGCATCAGCTGGGGTGTGAGTCGCACACCGGCAGGGAAACTCTCGGGACAGTTGCGGGAAAGCGGGAAACTCTCCCCCCTGGACTTTCCCGGATTCCCGAGATCGTCCCGGGACTTTCCCGAGGAGTACCAGGGGTTAAAACCCTTACTACTACTTACTTCTTACCTACTAACCCCCTGGATCTTCCCGGTTTCCCGGCCCCGGCACAGACCGTTCGGTCGGCCAGGCGAGCCACGAAAAATTCGTGTTCTGAAAGCTCCGGAACCCCCGGGGAAAAATCGTGGGGGCCGTTATGGGGATAGGTAAGGAGCTGGAGTCCATCCGGCGGCGGACTAATCGGCTGGCGGCCTATGAAGCACCACCTGACATCAAGATCCACGTCATTAAAGAAGGCCAAGAGCCGCCCTTAATAGAGGACGACGCATGGGCCTTAGTAATAACTATTGAAAATAAATGCGATTACTATGGAGACGGAGAATCCTTCGACTCCAAGCCTGATTAGGGTCGCGGCCATTCAGGGAAAGAGACCCCTCGGACGAGCGCCCGGGGGGCTTCTTTTTGGCCATTCATCACGCGAAGCGCATCGCTGCACGCCGCTTGGCCGCATCCGAGGTCTGCAAATAAACCTGGAGCGTCTGTAGTGAACGGTGCCCTGACAGTGTTCGCAGATCCGCCAGTGGTGTCCCAGATGCACTGCTAGCACTGAGTGCTGAGCGCCTGAAGCTGTGGCTCGATACGCCGGTTAAGCGTGCCCGTGCCGCAGCATCAGCCAGCACCTGACCAAACCGCTGGCGCGTAACAGGCCGATCCATCGACGCACCGGGAAAAACCGGGTCGGTCTTCCGCGGTGGCCGTTTATAGGTGGCGGCCCATTGATGACGCCATTCCTCCAAAGCACCTATGCACAGTGGGTTTACGGGAATGACGCGTGAGGCCAGTTTGCCCTTGGTCGAATTCTTGGGCAGCAGGATCTCCTCCTCGCCGACGCATCCCCAGACCAGTTGCCTGGCCTCGGACACCCTTGCGGCGGTGAACCGCATGGTGATGGCAAGAACCTGGAACTTCTGATCGGTGATGCAGGAGATGAGGTGATCGAGCTGCTGCGAATCCAAGACTCGGGCCTGGCCGTTGCCTTCGAATTGCATTTTCAGTTGTCGAGGAGCGCTAGGAGCCCCCGGCTGACGCCAGGTTTTCCATAACTGTGATTTTAGAAAGCAAGAAAGCCAATCAAGGCAGGGGATTAGCCACTTTGCATGATTAGTATTGTCTCAGAATTACACTTCTTCGTACACACTTGATGATATCAGAGTTAGTGATAGGGGAGGGGTTGCAATTCGCTAGTTGCTTATCACTTTGCGGGGAACTTGTATAGAGAATATAGCACGACGGTAGGTGATTACCTAGTTCTGGATATGTATTACACCAAGGATGGCGATTGTGCACTTAGAATTACTTGCGAGCGCTTTTTTCATGTGGATAGCGATTGGGATCTCTCCGCAGATGAGTGGCAGTTGATGAGTCGCTGCTCCAAATGTGGCAACCAGCTGTATCCGACCAACTCACGGTCTGCATACATTTGGGCTGAGATGGCTTACAAGAAGTGCCTCAGTGGCCACATGTCACCGGAGGGATTACGCGATCAGCAAGCACCCAATCTGCTGGATCAACTGGCTAAGCGTCGTCCTCGCTTGATGTATTACTAATGGACTCGATCGTTCAGGAGAAAGTAACTAGGTTCTGCACCTGGTACGCCAAAGCTTTTCCGGGGGCACCGGTTCCGGTTCTGCCGAAAAAGGAGAGCGACCTGCCGCTGACAACCGTGCTGGCGATGAAGAGCGAAGACCCGGCGCTTGCCCAGCTGCTGTTCGCTGGAGCGAATGGCCACAGTGCGATGCCTGCCGACGTTGTGATGCGTCGAAACCAGGGGCAGTCGATTCCGCAGGATGCACAGCATCTCCGCCGGGCGGGCTTGGAGGCTGAAGCTCAAGCGGCGGAGGCGCGGGGGCAGCGTTTGATCGATCAACAGCTGGTGGATCAAGCCCGGCAGAGCCGTGAGGGCTACGAGCAGGCGATGCAGAAAACTGCTGCCTGGCAGGACATGGGTCTGCTCGCGAGGCTCGGCCATCAGCCGCTCACTTCTGAGCAAATCGCGGAGAACCGCCGCCGCTACCACGGTAAAAATTGACCCTCGCCATGGCTAAGGGCAGGGGCCGGCCCCGGCGTGAGGACATGGAGCTCCCGGCATACGTCTGCCGGGCGTTCCAACTTCATGCGCAGGGGGAGAGCTGGACCACCATTGCTGAGAAGTGCGGCACCACCACCGGCAACCTCAGGAAATGGAGGCAGCACCCGGATGCCGCCGGCTACATCAAGCAGGCCATCCACTCGAATATCGAGGAGAGCCACGGTGTCATTACCGAGGCGCTGCCGATGTTGGCCGCCCGGCTCGTGGAGCTTGGTCTGTCGAGCGAGGTGAAGCCCTACGCCCAGATCCAGGCAATCCTGGGCGCGTTCTCCGTCATCGATAAGGGCGTGACCGACCGTGAGAACGCTGAGCAGCTGGCCAAGGTCCGGGAGACCCTGGAGCGGTTGGAGGGCGGTCCGCCCAACGTGATCGACGTCTAGTAGCAGGAGATTTTCGAGACCTGGAAAGTCTTGAAGGTTCCGTAGGTGTCGAACTTCAGGATTGCCTTTTGTCCGGCCCCCACGTTGGTGGTTGTTTCGTTGGTGTAACCAACGTTGTTGCCATTGGCGTCGATCTTGTTCAGCTCTGCGTAGAGGTTTCCGCAACCTCTACGTGGAACAACTTCCATCTGGATGCAGCGCTGGCCGTAACTGCAGCTGTATGAGCCGTTAGGCGACCAGCGAATTGCCACCTTGCTGTTGTAACGGGTAAACCCATCTGGAACCCAAGAGTTATCCACCTTTGGAGTGGATTTTTGGGATGGTGATGAGCTTGGTGTCGTGTCCTCGATCATGCTGCCGATAGCGCCAAGGATGACAACGCCAACAAAGAGGCTCAGGCAGCCGACAAGGCATCCGTTCTTCTTCGCTGGCTTTTCGTCCCCATCCTTTTTGCTCGCCCCCGAGATGCGGGCTCTTTGCTCGTCAGCAGTCTCTGGTGCCGCCTTTGTTTCTGCAAAGGCCGGGTTGGGGTGACCGCAATGGGGACACGCGGCTGCCTGGTCGGACAACTGTTTCTCACATTCGACGCAGTTGATAAGAGCCATGGAGCAATGAACCCACCCTCCAAGGATGGCAGCGGTGAGCTAGCGCGTCTGCCAGCGCCACCGCGGTGGGCTTTCACCGCAGTCACGATCCACTCGTGCCCCAGGGTCTAAATGCAGAGGATCGCTCGGATCGTTCTTGTCGAAGACGGTCTCCTGCCAGCACTTAAACCACTGGTCATAAGCAGGACTCCTTAGGAGATCCATGCCCTTGCCCCACAGCAAGTAACCCACCCAGATGGTGGCGGGCACAGCAGCAACAGCAGCCATGACGCCAAGGGCTGTCATGAAACCGCTGCGGAATTTGTTGCTCATGCGCCAAGGATTGCAGCGATCCTTGAGCCGCCCAGTCGTGGCTCAGTCCTTGCGAGCACTTTTGCCGTGTTGGGCAATGCTGGCGAGAGTGACCAGTTGCGCGCCCATGCCCAAATTCAGAACTTGGTAGATCTGATGTATTGAGCTTGATGTTGACATCGCACAGCCATTAATAAACAACAAACCTCCAGCGATTCCACCAACGATTGCGCCGAAGGAAAGTGGGGGAACTTTTAGGTTGGGAGCAGTGTCTGAGGACTGTGTCATTGACCTGTTCTTAGGTGTTCGGACACAAATAGTCTGGTCACCGCAGCCAGCTGTGGCCGGTTGTCGCTTTTATGTCGCTAAGACAGTGCTCTGAGATTGTCGAGGTTCTCAGTACCAGTGGGGTTGTTGCTTGTCGGTTGCGCTACTCCCAAAGCAAGCGCGCTACCAAACTGCGCCACTCCCCGGCGCACACAGAGATTAGCGGTCAGCGTGCAGCTGTTCAGCCAGGTTGACGCCGCTGCTGATCGCTCCCTCCGCTCGGCCGAAGCCAGGCACTGCGATCCAGTCGCCACAGAACCCAACGGCGCTAGTGGGGCACCACTGCAGTTCTTGTGGCAAGGGGTTGTTGAGGGGTCGTGAGGCGCCCCAGCGCATCACACCCAACGGCGTCGCCTGGTTCAACGCAGCTGAAACAACCGGCAGGGCTTGCAGCAGTTCGGGCAACAGCTCCACCAGGCGCTGTTGCTCCTGAGCCAGCAGGTGCCCCTGGCTTTCGGGTGTGATTGCTTCCCCGGAATCCAATCCATGCACCACAAGCCCCCAGCGTCCATCGCTTTGCGGCTGCAGCACGAGGCGTTCCACCTTCCAGCGCGCCTTTGCGGCGTCGTCCAACCAGATCTGAGCGGGAAGCTCCTCAGCGTTGAGCGCGAGCACGCCCAGATCCACCATCAGGTTCCAGCGCACTTCGGCTTGGCTGAGTTGCAGCAGGCTCAATGCCTTGTCGAGCTCGTTATCCTCGCCTTCTGCAACGGCTGTGCGCAGGGGGACGTCATCCCAGGCCAGCATCTTGAGTGAGCGGGGATGGGCCAGCAGGGTTCCACTGAGCACGAGGCGCTTGGCCCTGAGGCTCCAGGTTCGATCCTCGTTCTCCAGCAGCCAATGGTCCCGGCGTCGCTCCAACCAGCGCACACGGGTTTCGAACTGACGGCTCAGTTGCGCGGTGCCAGCCGTATCGAGAAGCGCCTCGCAGATGCTGGCCATGCTGGGCACACCATGCCACCAGCCACCCTCTGGACAGGCGTCTGGGCTGGTGGCAGGTGACAAACCGCCTTCGACATTGAGCGAAAGTACAGCTCGCTCGTCCCGCTGGAGCACACCTGCTGCCCGCAATGGCTTCAGCAGTGAATCCATGCCCTCCGGCATGGATTCACTGAGGTTGAATCCCGGTGCTCCATGGTTGAGCAGCCAGCCACTTTGGTCGCGTCTCCTGCGGGTGGCCGTGCGTCCACCTGGCCCCCGGCCGGCCTCGATCAAAGCGATGTTGAGGTCAGATCCCAGCTGATTGAGCCGGCCAATCAGGCTGCAGCCAGCAAGCCCTGCACCGATAACGGCGAGATCAACCTCAGCCACGTTCGCTGAAGCCTCTTCCGCTGATCACATCCAATAGCGCTCTGCGGCCACTCGAGAAAACAAACCACCCAGCAATGCCAGAAGAATCGTGACGCCAAAGAATGCGAAATACGCCATCTGAACTGTTGGCCTGATCAGAGATTCACGGCTTTCTAACAGCCGCTCGGTCATCGGCTCGGCTGAGTCACGAGACGACATCAAATCGTGGATATGGGTCGCCTGAGATTCGAACTCAGGACCAGCCGGTTAAAAGCCGGATGCTCTACCGCTGAGCTAGCGACCCTTGCCCGCTTGGGCATGCCATTTCGGCACCAAATGAGGTTATCACTCAGGTCGCCGGGGAGACTGGTGGCTGCTGAACCATGGCCATGACTGGATCCAAGCCCTGGCCCGATCCCCAGATCGATGCCAACGCCTGGGTTGCTGAATCCGCCGTTGTGATTGGCAATGTGCAGATGGCAGCGGGCAGCAGCCTCTGGCCCACGGCCGTTGCGCGCGGAGATCTCGAGCAGATCAGCATCGGAGCGGGCAGCAATGTTCAGGACGGTGTCGTGCTCCATGGCGATCCCGGACAGCCGGTTCGCCTCGGTGCTGACGTCACCGTGGGGCACAGGGCCGTCATCCACGGCGCCACGCTCGAGGATGGATGCCTGGTGGGCATTGGGGCCATCGTTCTCAATGGCGTCACCGTCGGTGCAGGCGCCCTGGTGGCTGCTGGTTCTGTTGTTACCAAGGATGTGCCTCCCGGAACCCTGGTGATGGGTGCGCCAGCGGCGGTGAAGCGGGAGTTGTCGCCTGAGGCGATTGATGAACAGCGCTGCCATGCCCGGCGTTATGCGCAATTGGCGGCATCCCACGCCCAGATCAGGCCTTGAACGCACTCCTCTGATTGCTGCGAATTCGATCAGCTTTCAAGGAAGGTCGTGGGATCAACGGAGAAGTCCGTAAGATCGGCGACACAGATTTCCGTTTTCAAGAATGGTCCGAGTTGCCATCGGTCTGGTCCTCATCCTGGTGATCGTCGGTTACTCGGCCTTCAGCGTGATCACCACGGGCCAGGTTCTGGGTATCGATGCCCGCCTGTTCCTGGTGGTTGCCCCGATCCTGGCCGCCGTCAGCTGGGCTGCTTTCAACATCGGCCGTGCGGCTGTGGGTCAGCTGCAGCTGATGCTCAAGCGCAGCCGCGCCTGATCCAGGCAAGCGAGCTTCGTAGGCTGAAGGCTGCTTGATGCAGCCGGTTGTCTCAATCTCCCCATGTCGCCGTTCTTGGTGCCGGTCTGGCCGGTACCGAGGCGGCTTGGCAGATCGCCCGAGCAGGTGTTGCGGTCACTCTGGTGGAGATGCGTCCGATTCGACGCTCCCCTGCACACCACAGCAGTGATTTCGCTGAATTGGTGTGCAGCAATAGCTTTGGCGCTCTGAGCAGCGACCGTGCCGCAGGCTTGCTGCAGGAGGAACTTCGCAGGCTTGGCTCTTTGGTGATCGGCACGGCCGACACCCATGCGGTGCCGGCCGGCGGAGCCTTGGCGGTTGATCGCGGTCGCTACAGCGCTGCCCTCACGGAAGCTCTCGACCAGCATCCTCTGGTCACGATTGAACGGCGTGAGCAGCAGGCTCTACCGCCGGAGGATGCGATCACCGTTTTGGCGACGGGGCCGCTGACGAGTGAACAGTTGGCGGAGGATCTGCGCCAGTTCACCGGCCGTGCCGACTGCCACTTCTTTGATGCGGCCAGTCCGATCGTGCATGGGGACAGCATCGATCTGTCGGTGGCCTTCCGCGCCAGCCGCTACGACAAGGGGGATGCCGACTACATCAACTGTCCGATGGACAAGGAGCAGTACCTGGCGTTCCGCCAGGCCCTGCTGGAGGCGGAACAGGCGGAACTCAAAGACTTCGACAAAAACGACGCCACCTTCTTTGAAGGCTGCCTGCCGATTGAGGAGTTGGCGCGTCGTGGTGAAGACACAATGCGTTATGGCCCCCTGAAGCCGATCGGGCTCTGGGATCCCCGTTGGGGCGATGTGAATGATCGCGATGTGCGCCGGGCCAAGCGCGCCTACGCGGTGGTGCAGTTACGGCAGGAAGACAAGGACGGGCGCCTCTGGAATCTGGTGGGTTTCCAGACGAATCTCAAATGGGGTGAGCAGAAGCGAGTTCTGCAGATGATCCCCGGGCTTGGCCAGGCGGAATTCGTGCGCTTCGGGGTAATGCACCGCAACACCTTCCTGGAGTCGCCGCAGCTGCTGCAGCCCACCCTGCAGTTCCGCCAGCGCCCCAACCTCCTGGCGGCAGGCCAGATCACAGGCACCGAGGGCTATGCCGCCGCCGTGGCCGGTGGCTGGTTGGCCGGCACCAATGCGGCCCGGCTGGCCCTGGGCCTGAAGCCCATTGATCTGCCCGCCACCTGCATGAGTGGAGCCCTCACCCATTTTGTCAGCGAGGCACCAACGGCCAAGTTCCAGCCGATGCCCCCAAACTTCGGTTTGTTGCCGGAGCTGCCGGAACGCATTCGCGACAAGCGAGCACGCTATGGCGCCTACCGCGATCGTGCCCTGCAGGACTTGGAGCCGATGCGGGCCCTCCAACTCCAGACCGTGACGGCATGACAACCCTTGCGGAGGCTCGCCGGATCGAACAGCGCTCCCTGCGCTTCGGTGTTGGAGCCAACGCAGTGATGGCCCTGGCTGGGTTTTCCGCCCATGTGCTCACCGGATCCTCGGCCCTGCTGTTGGACGGCCTTAATTCCGCCGTGTTGGTGGGGTCGTCCTTGATTGCCAGTCGTATCAGCCGCAACGTGGTGCGGCCACCGGATCGAGCCTGGCCCTACGGCTACGAAGGCCAGGAAGCCCTGTATGTGCTGTTTCGCTCCCTGGTGCTGCTCGGGGTAATCGGCTTTGGCGTCGGCAGCTCCTGCTCCACCTTGATCGATTGGTGGCGGGGGAACAGCATTGCGCCGCTGCATCTGGAGCCGGTGGCGCTCTACACCGCTTTGATGACGGCACTGTGTGGATTGCTGGCCTGGCGGCACCGCCGGGATTGGCGCCGCACGGGTCGTGTCTCGTTGCTGCTGCTCACAGAGGCCCGTAATGCCCGGATCGATGCCGTGATCACCCTGGCCACGGGTCTGGCCTTGCTGGCGTCGCCGCTGCTCTTGGCAACGCCCTTGTCTGCCCTTGCGCCGATCACCGATGCCTTGCTGGTGTTGGCGGTGAGCCTGGCCTTGCTGCGCGAACCGCTGTCGGCGCTGCGGGATGCCATGGCCCAGGCCGCGGGCTGTGCCGCTGACCCGGATGTGCTCCAGCGCACCCGCATGGTGTTGATGCAGGAGCTGGTGGGGCTTCAGCTGCAGATGATGGATTTCACGGTGCAGCAGCTCGGCCGCACGGCCTTTGTCGTGGTCTACATCAATCCGCTGCAGCCCCAGGAAAGTCGGGTGATTGATGGGTTGCGCCATCACATCGATGCCCGCTGTAGTGCTGAACTCGGACGTCCGGTGCGCTCTGAGGTGATCCTTACGGTGATGCCGCCGATTCACCGCCAGGATCCAAGGCCGCAGACGGCCCCTTAGCGTCACCCCCAAAGAAGCGATGCCATGAGCGAGAACCAGCAGTGGGATGCCGTTGTGATCGGTTCCGGCATCGGTGGTTTGGTTACCGCCAGTCAGTTGGCGGCCAAGGGAGCCAAGACCCTCGTCTTGGAGCGGTATCTGATCCCCGGCGGCAGTGGTGGTGCCTTCAAACGCGAGGGCTACACCTTCGATGTGGGGGCCTCGATGATTTTCGGCTTCGGCAAGAAGGGTTTCACCAACCTGCTCACCCGGGCCCTTGCTGATGTGGGGGAGCACTGCGACACCATCCCCGACCCCGCCCAGCTCGAGTACCACATGCCCGGTGGACTGCGCATCGCCGTGGATCGCGACTACGAGCAGTTCATCGCCGATCTCACGGCGCGGTTTCCCCATGAGGCGAAGGGGATCCGCCGCTTCTACGACACCTGCTGGCAGGTGTTCAATTGCCTCGATGCCATGCCGCTTCTCTCGCTGGAGGATCCGGCTTACCTCACCAAGGTGTTTTTCAAGGCCCCACTGGCCTGTCTGGGGCTGGCCCGCTGGCTGCCGTTCAACGTCGGTGCGGTGGCCCGCGAACACATCAAGGACGAGCAGCTGCTCAAGTTCATCGACATCGAGTGCTTCTGCTGGTCGGTGATGCCTGCGGATCGCACGCCGATGATCAATGCCGGCATGGTGTTTTCCGATCGCCATGCGGGCGGGATCAACTACCCCAAAGGAGGCGTCGGCGTGATCGCCGAAAAGCTGGTGAAGGGATTGGAACGTCACGGCGGCGCCATTCGCTACAAGGCCCGAGTCACCGAGGTGTTGATTGAGAACGATCAGGCGGTTGGCGTGAAGCTGGCCGATGGCGAGGTCATCCGCGCCAAGCGTGTGATCTCCAATGCCACCCGCTGGGACACCTTCTCGGGAGCGGGTGATGAGCAGCGCCGCTCCGGCCAGGCCCTGGTGGATGCGCCCCACACGCCGGGCAAGGAGCAGTTCTGGCGCAAGCGTTATGTGCCTTCCCCTTCGTTCCTGTCGCTGCATCTGGGGGTTCGGGCTGACCTGATTCCGGCCGGCACCCACTGCCATCACCTCCTGCTCGAAGACTGGAACCGGATGGAGGATGAGCAGGGGGTGATCTTCGTGTCGATGCCCTCGCTGCTGGATCCGGATCTGGCCCCGGCCGGGCATCACATCGTTCACACCTTCACTCCCTCATCGATGGAGGCCTGGCAGGGACTGACCCCCAGCCAATACCGCGAGAAAAAGGAGGCGGATGCTGCACGGTTGATTCAGCGCCTGGAGGCGATCCTTCCCGGCCTCGCCGATGCCATCACCCACAAGGAAATCGGCACGCCCCGCAGTCACCGGCGTTTTCTGGGTCGCTTTCAGGGCAGCTACGGCCCGATTCCGGCGATGCAATTGCCGGGACTGCTGCCAATGCCCTTCAACCGCACGGGCCTGAAAAACCTCTATTGCGTGGGTGATTCCTGTTTCCCCGGCCAGGGCCTCAACGCTGTGGCCTTCAGTGGGTTTGCCTGTGCCCATCGAGTTGGGGCCGACCTGGGCCTGAACCCCTGGGCGCTGCCGGCCTGATCTTCTGCCTAGCGTGATTGTGCGTAGGAGTTGGGATGCCGCCTGAGTTTCAGCCGTCGTCGGACGATCTGGCCCGCTACCTCGAGCAGAGGGGCGAGCTGACCAAGCCCTGGAATCTGCAGATGCTGCGGCTCAAGAAGCTCAAGGAAGCCAAGGACTCGATGGATCCTCAGCTCTACCTCGAGAAGGTGCAGGAGGCCCATGCCGATCTGATGCGGCTCGGTCAGTTCTGGAAGGGGCATGAACAGGAGGTGTTTGGTGGCACCTACCAACCGTCTGAACTGATTGAACCGCTGCCCGGTTCTCCAGACGACCGATGACCGGCATCGAACGCTTCGGGTTATCACCCCTGATCCGCTTCACCCTGCTCAGCTCGTATGGGGCCTTGGTGCTGCCCTTGCCATTGCTGGCCCCTGCGGAGTCGCGCTGGGTGATGGTGGCAGGGCTGCTGCTGGGCTTGGTGTTGGTGATCGGTCTGTTGAGTGAACGGGTGGAGACCGATGCCGAAGGCATTCAGGTGCATTACCCCGCCTGGATCCGCTGGTTGCTGCGGCGCGGCTGGTCCATGCGTTGGCAGGACATTCGGGCCCTAGTTCCCGTTGGCACCAGTCAGGGGGGAACGGTGTATTACGTGAAGGCAGCCGATCTGCGCCACCAGCTCCTGCCTCAACGCATTGAGCGCTTCGATCGATTCCTGGAGCTGCTGGCCGCCAACACCCCTGTGTCGACAAAGGGCATCGGGCGTCTGACCCCGCCCTGGACGTATCAGCTCTTGGCTGGATTGGCCGTGATCATGATCGCCGGCGAACTGGTCACGTCTCTGGCGCTGGCCCAGGGCTGGATCAGTTTGCCGGCGGGTTATCCAGGCTGATCAGAGCTGTTTCTTTCAATAGAAAACCCCGCCAGTGCTGACGGGGTGAAATGGCTTGATTTGCTATCGATCGATGGATCAGTAACGGACGCATCCACCACGACCGTAGTAACAGCGAGCACAGGCACCATTGGGACCTGCAACAACACCGCGACCTCTGTAATAGTTCGGTCCGTAGTTGTAATAACCGCGGGGACCGTAGGTGGTGCCACGATTGATGCCGACACCGCCTCCACCATTGTTGTTCCAATAAACACCACCTGCCTTGGCTTCGGGAACAGCAGTGATCGCAAGACCAAGGGCAGCGATTGCAGTTCCGATTGCGATTCCGAGAGTTGTTGTTTTCATGATCATTCCTCCTCGCTTGATCTGTGGGCTTCAGCCCTGTATTCACACCATCTCCGTTCCAATAGGGAATTAACTCCCTGAGTTGAGGGATTTTTTCAACGGATCGCATCCCTCATCTGGGTATGCAATAAAAACCCCGCCATTGCTGATGGGGTGGAGTGTGTGAGGTTTGGTCGTGAGATGGATGGCGACAATCCGCGCCTCCTGCTTTCCCTTGACGGGCCTTGTATGGCTCTCAGCCTGTTTCAGAGATGCCCTCGGCAGGCATCAGGCTCCCCGACGCCATCGTTCAGGCATCGGCAATCCACTTGCATGTGGGCGATGGTGAGCAATGGAAGCATCCTGTTCTCCTCTCTGAGCACACCATCTCTGTTCCTGTCTGAGAGCAACTCCCCCGTTTGAGGGATTTGTTCACCAGCGCAGCTCCCCCATTCCAGGGACGTCATCCCACCAGCCACTCCCAATCCGGACGTAAAACGCTGTCTCGCTTCAGACCGGTATTGCCGCTTCGATCTCCCAGCCCTCGTTGAGCAGCTCTTCGGCTCGTGTTGGAGCCTCTTCTGAGGCAACGTCGATGAGGAGAAATCTCTCTCCCTGGTTGCAATACAGCCTGGTTAATCCGATCACGGCGGGGGCTCCCGGGTGTCGACAGCGCCATGTTGACCCGGCTGCGCCGATCAAGCAATGAAGACGCTCCTGCAAACAACTCTTGATTTTGTCCAGATGTCTGGTGTTGCCATGGGTCGCACAGACGTTGAAATCGATGCAGTTGTTCCGATCGGATGACAACCGAACTCACCAACCTCCCCTGCGGCACGGTTCAGCTCAAGGTCTGCGCGAATCACCTCTGTGAATTGGGTTGGGTGACCTCGCACCATCTGGTCCCGACCAAAGAGGCTCAGCTGAAGCAGGCCCTGCGTCATCACAAGACGAATTAAGGTCTCTTCAAGGGGCATAAGCACAAAGGGTGCTTCGGGTTGGCGTTGATTGGCCCCGACCCCAGAATTCCAGTCGCTGACTGGAATGAATTCACTTGATTCAGCTGGCAGGCAGATTGTCGAGGCTGAAGCGGTAGCCCCGCTGACGCACGGTGGTGATTCCACCGCCCTCGCCCAGACCGGCCTGCTCCAGCTTGCGGCGCAGGGTCAACACCTGAGTGTCCACCGAACGGGGGCCACCGCTGAAGGGAGGCCAAGCCATTCGCAGCAGTTCCTGCCGGCTGCGCACCAGCCCAGGCGGCATCAAGAGTGCACAAAGCAGGGCAAATTCGCGGGGGCTGAGCTCCACCGGCTGCTCCCGCAGCGTCACCTGGCGGAGGAGCAGATGTACCTCCAGAGGCCCAACGGTGACCCGCTCTTGCAGGCCGCTGTGCCCCCGCTTGAGCAGGGTGCGGCAGCGGGCGGCCAGTTCCTCGAGGCCAAAGGGTTTGCGCAGCACATCGTCTGCACCGTCATCCAGCAGGCCCACCACCGGCTCGGCTCCGGCCCGTGCGGTCAGCACAATCACAGGGCAACGCAGCTGCTCCGCCAAGCGCAGGGCGGAGCTGCGCTCCAGCAGTTCTGCACTCACCAAGAGATCGGGAGACTGTTCCTGACAAACCTCCAAAGCTTCAGCGGCGTTGGCCACTGCTGCGGTGAGATGACCGTCCTGACGCAGCCGCTGCACCAGCACCGTGCGCAGGGTGGGGTGCGGCTCGACCACCAACACTCTCGAAGGTTCCTGACCGGTGCTTGCACTTGGCATCACCACCGGATCAGAGCTGGCTGCAGATGCTTCCGCCGTGAGGTCGTGGGGAGTGGAGGTCACTGGATCGGCCCGGGCGCGCCTACGCTAAGCCGAAATTCCTGGCAGGCTGGTAGCAGGGGCTGCTGTTGTATCTCATGACATCACTCGACGACCCTGAAGCCATCCGCCATTTCCAATCGCTCTGCGATGCCTGTCAGGAGCTGACGACGAGATATCACACACCTTCGGAGCTGCGGCTGTACTCCGATGGCTACTTGCATGCATTGCGGAAGTCAGGATCGCTTGATCCCCGCTCTCAGCATCGTCTTGAGCAATTGATTGATCGCTGGATCCTGGATCCCTCCAGCTTTATTGGCCCTGACGGGGATGTGAGCACCTTGTATATGCGCCATCCCCAGGGCTATTGAGTTAGCTAGCGAGAGCGATTTCCAGCTTTTCGCGAAGTTCTCCGGAGTTGTACATCTCGATCAGGATGTCGGAACCGCCGATGAATTCCCCTTTCACGTACACCTGGGGGATGGTGGGCCAGCTGGAAAATTCTTTGATTCCCTGACGAATCTCTGGATCAGAGAGAACGTCAAATGTCTCGAATGCCACACCGAGGGAGTGCAGGATCTGCACCACATTGTTTGAGAATCCGCACTGGGGCATCAGCTTGGAGCCCTTCATGAACACGAAGATCGGGCTGGAAGCGACCAGAGTTTCGATGCGAGCTTTGGTGGAGGGGTCCATCGTTGAGCGTTAGTTGGCGTTAAGCGGACGCAGCGTCCGAAGGTGTTGAGGTGTTGAGGGCGAGGGCGTGAATCGCTTCGCTGGCCAATTCCTGCTGCAGCGCGCCGTACACCATTTGATGCTGACGGATGCGTGAAAGGCCAGCAAAAGCAGACGACACCACCGTCACCTGGAGGTGATCACCGCCACCGGTGAGGTCTTCAACGGTGACGTTGGCGTCGGGAATGACCTGTTGGATCGCGGCTTCAACGGCATCCGGCTGCACCATGGCGGCGGTTGTGCAAAAGAGGACTGGCTCAGATGCTGACAGACCGGCTCATTGGCCGGCAGCCGATGCACCCCGGAATTCGGTTTCAACGAAGCCAAGTTCCAGCAGGCTCTGATAAGCCTTCTGACCCTGAGGCTTGGCCGGCGTCATCAGCTTGACCACCTCGATAAGCACCGGAACAGCCACTTCGGGCTGGTTCTGACGGCGGAACAGGGCTGCCAGGCGGAGGTTGGTTTCCGCCAGCAGTTCCAAGGCTTCACGGCCCTTGGTGTCCATCTCACGGGGGATCCGAGCATCAAGCCCCCGGAAGGCACCACTCAGGTCGCGATAGAAGGCCAGGAGCTGCTTGGAGGCTTTGCGGGCTTTGTCGTAATCAGCCCGAGCCTCGGCCAGGTCCCCCCGGCTGGCGGCTGCATCGCCCTCAGCCAGCATCAAACGAACGGCCGCCGGGTTGAATCCACCCTGGCTCTGAGCCAGAACGCGGTTCTCGGCTGAGGTTTGGGCGATGCCGGGAGCTGCGGTGACGCCCAGGGTTGCCATCAGTGCAGCAGTCGTCAGCAATGCGCGACAACCCATGAGATCAGCAAGAAAACGTGGGCGGACTTTAGAAGCTCTGAAGCGGTCGGCCAACGGCAGCACGGGCCGCTTGTTCAGCCGTATGCATCGCCGCAGCGAGTTCGCTGTTGAACTGCCGCGTCGCTTCGCGATCTCCCTTGGGTGGCACGCTGAGCGGTGCTCCGAAACAGAGCGCTGCCCGGCTGAAGGGCCGCGGTGGGGCCTGGCTGTAGCCCAAGCCAACGGGAACCACAGGAACGGAAACGTCGCGGCTCTGGGCCAGTTGGGCTAAACGCACCAGGCCGGGCCGCAGTTCAATCGCCGCGTCCTGCCGGTGAATCCTGCCTTCGGGGAACATCACCACTTGCTGTCCGTCGGCCAGCAGGTCGATGGCCAGGCGCAGGGTGGTCATCGAAGGCCGTCCCTGGTCCACTGGGAAGCAGCCGAGCCGTTGCAGAAACCAGCCCTGCAGCCCCCGCATTTCGGTGGTGGTCACCATGAAGCGGCAGTCGCGGCCACTGACCCGACGGCCGGCGGCCATCGGCAGCATCAGGGCATCCCAGCGGGCGCGGTGCGTCGGTGCCAGCAGCACCGGGCCCTGATGGGGGAGATGCTCTGGGTTGAGCACCAGACGCTCACGGAATTGAAGGCGCAGCGCCAGATCCTGGGTGGTGAACATCGCCAGGGGGGCCCAGAAGTTGTCGATGCCGACACGCAGGCTGTTTTCTCGGGTCGCCAGGGCCGCTTGCAACGGGCTGATCGGATTCGATGCCTGAGAACCTAAATCCCCCAGGCAAAGCTGCATAGGATCCGGCCAACGACTGCCCCGTCATGGCCAGCCTCGGCGTCAATATCGACCACATCGCCAACATCCGTGAAGCGCGGCGGACCGTCGAGCCAGACCCGGTGTCGATGGCACTGCTGGCCGAACTCGGTGGGGCCGATGGGATCACCGTGCATCTGAGGGAAGACCGGCGTCATATCCAGGATCGGGATGTGGAGTTGCTGCGCCAGACCGTGCGCTCCCGCCTCAACCTGGAAATGGCCGCCACCAAGGAGATGGTGGCGATTGCGCTGCGGATCAAGCCCGACATGGTCACCCTGGTGCCGGAACGGCGGGAGGAGGTCACCACGGAGGGTGGCCTGGATGTGGCCGGACAAGAGGCCTCCCTGGGGGCCATGGTGCAAACCCTTCAGGCCGCCGGGATACCTGTGAGCCTGTTTGTGGATCCGGAGGCCACCCAACTCCAGGCCTGCAAAGCCACGGGGGCCTGCTGGGTGGAATTGCACACGGGGCGCTATGCCGATGCGGACTGGAGCACCCAGCCCCAGGAGCTGGCGCGCTTGCAGGAGGGCACGGCCATCGCCCGGCAGCTCGGTCTGCGGGTCAATGCCGGCCATGGCCTCACGTATCAGAACGTTGAGCCCATCGCGGCCATCCCTGGGATGGAAGAACTCAACATTGGCCACACGATCGTGGCCCGCTCTGTCGCCGTCGGACTGCAACAGGCTGTGCGGGATATGAAGGTCTTGGTTCAGAATCCCCGCCTTGATCCCCTTTTCGGACAGGCGCCCGGATGACCACCTATCACTTCGTTGCAGCTAGCGAGCGCTTCCTCACCGTGGAGGAGCCGTTGGAGGAAGTGCTGCGGGAGCGCCAACGCAACTACGCCGAAACCGGCAAGACCATCGATTTTTGGCTGGTGAAGCAACCGGCTTTCCTCTCCTCTCCTGAGCTGGCTGAGCTCAAGGCAACCATTCCCCAGCCCGCTGCCGCTGTGGTGTCCACCGATCCCACCTTCATCACCTTCCTCAAACTCCGTTTGGAGTACGTGGCTGTGGGGACCTTTGAAGCACCGTCCGCAGGGATTCCCGATGCCCTTGCCGGTGCCGTCTGATGAATCCCAGTTCCCTTCCCGTTCAGCAGCGCATTGCACTCCTGGTGCAGGCCCTCGATGGTGCGGAGAAAACCAACAAGGCGTTGGCCACCTGTCCCGACGGGGACGCGATGGTGGACATCCTGCTGGGGGCTTCGGCCAAGCTGGGGTTGGGGCTGACCCGCCGGGATCTCACGGAGACGCCGCCGATTCGCGACTGGATCTGGTTCAAGAACAACGATCCCCTGGTCACCGTTGGTGATGCCAAGCCCCGCTACCGCCGGGAAACCCCCGAAAAACCCAAGCCAGACCCGAGCCAACCCAAGGAACGCAAGCGCTTTCTCGGTTTGTTCTGATCTGCATGCCGGATTCTTGGCGCTGCCTGGCTGAGCATCAGAATTGACGCATCTTCAGGTTGTTGCTTTGTACCTGCACAGCCGCCGGCACTGGGTGATTGGAGATGTGCATGGTTGCCATCAGCCCCTATGCCAACTCCTCGCCACCCTGCCGCCAAACGACCATCTGGTCTTCTGCGGGGATGTGATTAACCGTGGTGAGGCCATTCCCGCCACGATGAATCTGGTCTGGGATCTGGTCCAGGCCGGCCGTGCCACATGGCTGCGCGGGAACCATGAGCAAGACCTCATTGATGCCCTGAAATCCAGGGACGGCTTGAGTCAGCACGCCACATATGCCCAGTTGGGCGACAGCAGCGCTCGCCAATGGTTGCCGCGCCTGCAACAGCTCCCGCTCGTTTATCGCGGTGACGGTTGGTGCGCCACCCATGCCGGGTTCGATGCAGCGGGTCAACCGGACCTCTCCATTCGTGATCCCTTTTGGGAGGCCTATGACGGTCGTTTTGGCCAGGTTGTTGTGGGCCATACGCCCCGTCCCCAGGTGGAACGCCTTGGCGCGATTGTTCTGATCGACACCGGTGCGGTCTACGGCGGTTGTTTATCGGCCTACTGCCCGCAAACGGATGCGGTCGTTCAGGTTGAAGGAGCTGCAACCGATGCCGTGCTTGCTGGAGTTGGCCCTTGCTGACGGTTTATCGAAGCAACAGGGCTGAATTTCTGGCTCGCTTGCTCTCCCGTCAGTTGATCGAGCAGCAGCCGGGCCCCCTTCAAACGGTGGAGGTTATGGTCAACACCTGGCCCACCAGCCGATGGTTGGGGGAACAGCTGGCCACGGCCAACGGCATCAGTTCCCTGGTGCGCTTCCCCTTCCCGGGTAGTCGCCTGCGGCAGCTGGTGCGCCAGGTGCTGCATCTCCCCGCGCAGGAGGACGATCCCTGGCGAGCGGGCCAGCTGGTGTGGGCTGTGCTCGAGCTGCTGCCGGAGCTGTTAGAGCAGCCCGTCGCCCAGCCGCTACGGACCTGGCTTACCCAGCGTGAAGGAACCGCCTCGGGGTTGACGCGGGACCGTTGGCAGCTGGCACGCACCATCGCCGATGCCATGGACGATTACGCCCTCTACCGCCCCGATCAACTGGAGCAGTGGAAACGGCCGCGGCCCGATGACGACTGGCAGCCCGTGCTCTGGCGACTGCTGGCCCAACGGCTTCCCCGGGCTCCCTTTGGGCTGCAGGTGCGTGAGGCCGTCGATCGTCTCCGGCGAGGAGACGTTGATCCAGCCCTGCTGCCGGAGCGGCTGCGGCTGTTTGGCATCAGTGCCCTGGCACCGGTGCAGGTGGATCTGATTCAGGCCTTGTCCGGTCTGCTGGATGTGGAGATCTACCTGCTCACCCCGTGTCCGGATCTGTGGCAGCGCTGCGGCAGTCGGCGTGCCTCGATGGGGGATGACTGGCTGGTTCCGCCCGATGGGGGCTGGTTGGCGGAGGCGCCGCGCCTGGAGGCCGTGCTTGGGCGGATGGGTGCCGAATTTCAGCAGTTGCTGGAGGGCTCCGGTGAAGCGCAGCTGGGGGAGCGACGCGAAGGGGATCTGTTTGCAGGTTCCCTGCAGATGGCCGCAGCGGAAGAGCGCCAGCCCACCCTGCTCGATCAGCTTCAGCAGCAGCTGGTGGATGCCGACAGCGTTCCCGCACTTGAGCGTTCCTCAGACGACCAGTCGCTGCTGTTTCAAGCGGCACCGGGACCTTGGCGGGAGGTGCAACTGGTGCGTGATCGCATCCTGCAGTGGCTGGCGGCCGATCCCGATCTCGCGCCCCGCGATGTGCTGGTGATGACGCCGCAGATTGAGCGCTATGCACCGCTGCTCAGCTCCGTGTTCAACGACACGGCGGCCATCGGTGTCGATTTGCCCTGGCGCCTCACCGACCGCAGTCAGCAGAGCAGTCCGGGGTTGTCGATGGCGATGTTCACGTTGCTGGAGCTGGCGGCCACACGCCTCACTGCCACGGGGCTGGAACGTCTGCTGGCCAATCCTGCCCTGCAGGGCCAGCAGGGACTCACGCCGGAGGAGGCGGTGTTGATCACCCAGACGCTGCAACGCAGCGGTTTTCGCTGGGGCTTGGATGCCCGCGAGCGTGGCGGGGACGAGGTGCACAGCCTGCGTTGGTGTCTCGACCGTTGGCTGCTGGGCCTGGTGCTGCCGGTGGAGCCGGGCCTGGCTCCAGCAGGGGCGGCACCGTTCCAGCAGGAGCTGGATCCCGATCGCCTGGTGCGCTGGTGGACGCTGCTGGACCGTTTGGCGCGGATGCTCGATCGCCTTAGGCAGCCCCGGCCTTGCCATGACTGGGTGCAGCTGTTGCAGACCCTGTTGCAGGAGCTGTTCGCTGAGGGTGGGGCCTGGGCCGATGAGTCGCAGAGCTGGGCGGCGGCCCTTGAGGAGTGGCGATTGCGGGCCCATGACTGCCCTCTGGACCTCGATGCAGCCGTGGCCTTGGAGGTGTTGCAGGAGGCCTTGTCAGTGGACAGCGGTCGCTTCGGTCACCGCAGTGGCGCCCTCACCATCAGTGCCCTTGAGCCGATGCGGGCGATTCCCCACAAGGTGGTTGTCTTGATGGGCCTCGACAGCGCCGACTTTCCGCGCCCGAGTCGCCGCCCTGGTTTTCACCTGCTCGAGCAGCAACGGCGCCTGGGGGATCCCCGCAGCAGCGACCAGGACCGCTACGTGCTGCTGGAGGCCTTGATGTCGGCACGCCGTCATCTGCTGATCAGCTGGTGCGGGCGGCTGGAGCGCACCGGTGAGCCCCAGCCGCCTGCTGCGCCGGTGGAGCAGTGGCTTGCGGTGCTGCAGGAGCAGTTGCAACGGGCCGGTGCCTCCACGGAGGGGTTGTTGATCACGCCGGCGGCGAACCCCCTCTCCCGTGAGAACTTCCGGCCCGAGGCGCCGCTCAGCTGTGATCGCCGCCAGCTGGAGGCCCGGCGCTGCCTTGATCGTGCTCCGGTGTCGGATCAGGTCCAGGGGCTGGCCTGGGCATCGCTCTGGCAGCAAGACCTGAACGATGTCGATTTCGATGACGAGGTAGAGGCCGAGGGACGTGACCGAGACGACCTGGCCCTGGACCCTGAAGCCTTGCTGGCCTGGATGCAGCAGCCCCAGAAGGCCTGGTTGCAGGCACGGGGGTTGCGGCCTGGAGAAGGCATTGAGGCGGTGGAGGATCTTGAGGCGCTCGAGTTGGAGGGTCTGCAGCGCTATTTGCTGCTCAACCATGAGCTTGAGGAGCAGTTCATTCTTGGATCGGCTCCGGATTGGACGACGTCGCTGGCGGGCCAGGGTGTGCTGCCGGCGGGGGCTGGTGCGGCCCTTGAGCAAGAGGAACTGCAGCAGCGTTGGCAGGCCCTGCAACGGCAGCTGGCATCGCTTGGTCCCTGCCGCCGGGAGGTGCCTGTGCTCGCCGGTCTGCCGATGCCCCTGCTCTACGCCGGCGACACCCAGGTGGTGGTGCAGCCCGGCATGCTCACGGCCGCGGCGGTGATGCGCGGCTGGTTGCAGCATCTGTTGCTGTGCGCTGAGGGATTGGCGCCTGCTGCCGGCTCAGCGGTGGTGGCCCGCAGCACCCGGGTTGCCGGCGCCGAGGTGCACTTGCGCTGGTCGGCGTTGCCGACGGCTGAAGCCAAGCACCAGCTGCAGCAGCTGGCGCGGCTGGCGCAACAGGGGCTGGAGCGGTGCTGGCCGGTCCCCCCGAAGAGCGGCTGGCAGATGGTGGCCAAAGACCGGCGCAAACCGGGGGAGGGGCCGCAGGACTTCCGCAAGACCTGGCAGGACGAAGGGGCCACCCCGGTGATGCAGCTCTGCTTCGGCACGGAGATCGCTGCGGAGCAATTGATGGATGAGGCCGGATTCCAGGAGGCGTGTCAGCTGCTGTATGGCCCGCTTCTGGCCCAGCTGCGTTAGTCGAACAGCTCGTCGAGCATTTCGCGCATGCGTTCGTTGGAAATCACCATGGGCTCGCCGGCCTGACGGCGGAAGAAGTAGGCCCGATGTTCCTGGTTGATGCTTTCAACAGCGGCGGCTTTGCGCACCAGCAGCTGGGCCAATTTCTGACGACGTTCGGGGGACACAACAGGCCGGTGGCTTTCACCAACGTGTTGGCCTGATGGCCCCGCACCCGCACAAGCCCATGTTCTCTCAAGGGTTGGGTTGCATCCGTTCACAAGCCCATAAAAAAGCGAGGGTTCTTCAGGCCCTCGCTCAGGTCGTCTTCTGTTCTGGGGTGTGACAACACCCAGTCCAGTTCGCAGCTTTCGCCGGCTGCTTAATGGAAGTTAACACTGGTTTTGAGGCCGAAGTTGAGCAGACTCCATCCATGGCCCAGCGCTTCGATGCCAACACCTACCCCCTCGGCCCTGGGGTCCGCCTGCTTGAGGCCAGCGCTGGCACCGGTAAAACCTTTGCTCTGGCGCATCTCTGCCTGCGGCTGATCACGGAGGCCGACCACGCCCTCGAGGCGTTGTTGGTGGTGACCTTCACCGATGCGGCGGCCGAAGAGCTGCGCTCCCGCATCGGCCAGCGGCTGCAGCTGGCGTTGCAGGGCCTTGAGCAGCTGGAGCAGGGGATGGAGGCTTCCGCTCCAGACCCCGTCCTGGTGGAGTGGCTGTCGGGTTCCGAACCAGGGGAGGCGCGTCAGCGGTGGATTCGGCGCTTGCTGGTGGCCCTCGAACAGCTGGACCGGGCCGACATCACCACCATCCACGGCTTCTGCCGCCGCAGTCTGCGCCGTCTGGCCCTCAGCAACGCGGCGGCGATGGAGCCTCAGCTGGACACCGACGCCACCGCGCTCCAGGCCGAGGTGGTCCAGGACCTGTGGCAACAGGAACTGCTCAGCCTGCCGCCGGATCAGTTCAAGGCGTTGCGTCAACGCGGCCTCTCGCCCCAGACCCTGCGCAGGGGGTTGGCGCAACTCGATGGCGAACAGCAGCCGCGGTTCAGGGCCGTTGATGGGGCGATCGATCTCGACCAGCCCCTCGCCCCACAGCTGGAGCACTGGTTGGCGCAGCTCTGGGACGAGTTCGTGCCGCTCTGGCAGCGGGACCATGCCGCCCTGGATGCCGGGTTCCGTCAGGCGGCCGAGCAGTGGAAAGCCCAGGGCTGTGGAACCACCACCCCTTATTCGGCCAAGCCCAAGAGCGATCGCTGCGCGCAGATCAACCAGTGGCTGCATGGGCAGACCGCAGTGCCGTCACTGCTGGAGATTGCCGCCCATGAGAAGCCGTTGAAGGAGTACTTCCATCCCGGCAGTTGGTGCAAGGTCGCGCGCAAGTGTGGTGAGACCGATCCCAGCCTGGTGACGCCGGCCTTGCAGGCCGCTGTTGCGGCGCTCTGGGATGCACCGATTGAGCGCACCTGGCAGTACCTGCTGGAACGGGGCTTGCAGGAGCTGGACCGCCGCCGTCGCCGCCGCGGGGTGATCACCTTTGGCGGTTTGTTGGCCGCCATGGACCCGGGCGATGGCGACGTTGCCTGGCTTGCCCCGCTGCAACAGCGCTACCGGGCGGTGATGGTGGATGAGTTTCAGGACACCGACCCCGTGCAGTGGCGTCTGCTGCAGCGCGCCTTCGGTGGTGGTGAACGCCATCTGCTGCTGATGGTGGGGGATCCCAAGCAGGCGATCTACCGCTTCCGGGGTGGTGATCTGGCCACCTACATGGCAGCGCGGGATCAGGTGGAGCGGATCGATCACCTGCTCGACAACTTCCGCACAACGGCACCGCTGATGGAGGGGTTGAACCGTTTGATGGCTCCGGGGCTCCCCCGATCTGAACTGCCTGTGCCCGCGGTGCAGCCCCGCAGCTCCGCCACCCCACCGCAGGATGCCCCGGCGTTGCAACTGCTGCTGCTCTCCACCGAGGCGCCCTCCAGCCGCAGTGCCCTGGAAGCAGAGCTGCCCCAGCGGCTCGCCGCGATGGTGCTGGAGCAACTGCAGCAACGGGACGACCTCACCCCTGCAGATCTCTGCGTGCTGGTGAGTCGTCATCAACAGGCCGAAGAACTGCGCCGCGCCCTTGGGGTCTGCGGACTCCCCACCCGCCTGGTGACTCAGGGGGATGTGCTCGACAGTGAAGCAGCCCTGCTGTTGCAGTGGTTCCTCGATGCCCTGGCGGAACCGGGCGATGACGCTCGCTTGCGTCTGCTGGCCTGCTCGGGACTGATGACCATCGCGCCCGATGCCCTGGAGCCGGCTCTGTTGGATCAGCTGGCGCTGCAGTTGCGCGGTTTGGCTGAGGCGATGCCGCGGCTGGGCCTGCTCGGGGCGCTGGCTGATCTGCTCAAGGGTGAACAGATGGCGGGGCTGTCGGAACGGGGCCGGATGCTGGGGGATCTGCAGCAGGCGGCGCGGCTGGTGCAGGAGGCGATGCACCGCCAGGGGCTTGATGTGGCCACCGCGGCGGATTGGTTGCGGAGGGAGCGGTTGCACCCCAGCCAGCCGGTGCCTGAGGCTCGCCAGCCCCACAGCGATCAGGCCGATAGCGCCATCGCTGTGGTCACGGTTCACCGCAGCAAGGGTCTGGAATATCCGGTGGTGATCTGCCCCTACCTCTGGCAGTCCCCCCCAGCTGTGTCCGGTCCGCTTTGGCGTGACCCCCGCTCCGGAGAGTGCCTGGTGCGGGTGGATGTCCATTGGGGGGAGGGCTGGCAGGCGGCGCAACAGGCGCAGCGGGAGGCCGCGGCCGAGGCCGAGCGGCTGGCCTATGTGGCGGTGACCCGAGCCCAATCCCAGTTGGTTCTGATCTGGGCCAGGGCCAACGGCCAGGAGGATTCCCCCTTTCCCGCCTGGTTGTTCGGAGCTGAGGCCGCTGGGGATGCGATTGACAGCCTCACCGATGAGCGGCTGAGCCAAGCCCTGGCGGAGCGACAGGTTCCGATCAGCATCGATGGCCTGGCCCAGAGCCAGCCCAGCGGCAAGCGTTGGCGGTCTCCGCTGCGGGCCGAGCCTTTGGCCCTTGGTTCCATCCCCAAGCGGATCGACCGGAGTTGGGGCCGGGCCAGTTATTCGGCCTGGATTGCCTCATCCGACGACGTTCAGCTGCATGAACAGGGTCGTGATCGCGATCCAGGCGCCGAGGAATCGACGTTGGAATCGGCGTTGGAACTGATGGCGGCGAGGGCAGAACCGGCATGGTCCGAGACGGGGCCGCTGGCGGCCTTCCCGCGCGGGGCCGGGGCCGGGGACTGTCTGCACCGGATCCTCGAACAGTTCCCCTTCTCTGCGGCGGAGGCCTCTGAACCCCGCCAACGGCTTGAGCTGATCGCCGCCGAGTTGCGCCGGGCCGGGCTTGATCCCGATCTTCAGAACGATGTGTTGACGGGGTTGGAGCAGGTGTTGCAGACGCCCCTGGGGGGACCGCTGGGTGCGTTATCGCTGGATCGGCTGGGGCCGCACCAGCGCCTGCCGGAACTCAGTTTTGATCTGCCGGTGCAGCACGTGCGCACGGCCGATCTGGTGGCCGCCTTCGGTTGTGATGCCGAAGCCCGTTTTGGCCGCACCTACAGCCCGGCGCTGGCATCGCTCTCAATCAACAGCCGCGGTTTTCTCACCGGTTCCATCGATCTGGTGTTCCAGGACCCCCAGCACCAACGCTGGTGGGTTCTCGACTGGAAGAGCAACTGGATCGGTGAACGGCGCACCGGTGCTGAGCCGGGGCTGTGCGGTCCGCATCACTACTCCCAGAAGGCGATGGAGGAGCAGATGTTGCACCACCACTACCCCCTGCAGGCCCACCTCTACCTGGTGGCTCTGCATCGCCATCTTCGTTGGCGGCTGCCGGATTACGACCCCGAGCAGCATCTGGGGGGCTACGTCTACTGCTTCCTGCGGGGGATGCCCGGAGCGGTGACTGCCTCTCCAGAAGATGCTGTTGGGCCGGGGCGCATCGTTGAACCCGTGCCGCTCAATCGCATTGCGGCCCTGGATCGAGTCCTGGGGGAGGTGCCGGCGTGACGGAGCAGCTGCCCCAGGGAACCAGCACCTGGCCCTCCAGCTTCACGGCCGGACTCCATGCTGCACTGCGGCGACGGATCCCGCCCCGGGCTGATGGCCCCGCCCTGGAGGTGCTCAGCCGCGATCTGGTGCTGGCCTTGGAGCAGGGGGAGTTGACGGTGGCGCTGACGCCGGAGCGGCTGGCCGCTGCCCAAGCCAGCGGCTGGCTGGAGGGGGATGCCTCCCCCCTGCTGCTCCAGGGTGATCGGCTGGGCTGGCGCCGCTGGTTGCAGGCCATGGAGCAGGTGGTGGCCGAACTGGTGGAGCGGGCCCATGCTCCGCTTCCTAAACCCGTCGAGGCTGCTGATCCCGAGCTGTCGGATCGTCTCAACGCTGAACAGTGCGCCGCCGTGCGCGCCCTGGATCAGGCCTCGGTTGTGCTGCTCAGCGGTGGTCCGGGCACGGGCAAAACCAGCACGGTGGTGGAGATTCTGGCCCGGGCGGAAGCCCGCCATCCCGGCCTGCGCATCGGTCTGGCGGCCCCCACCGGCAAGGCGGCCCGGCGCCTGGGGGAGGCGGTGATGGCGCAGCGGGCTCCGTTGCCCTGCAGCACCCTCCACCGCTGGTTGGAGGCCGGAAGCCGTGGCTTCAGCAGGCACCGCCAGCGTCCCCTTGAGCTGGATCTGCTGGTGATCGACGAGATGTCCATGCTGGATCTGGCCTTGACCCAGGCTCTGTTGGAGGCGTTGCCCAGTGGTTGCCGGCTGCTGTTGGTGGGGGATCCAGCTCAGTTGCCGCCGGTGGGGAGTGGAGCGGTCTGGCATCGGCTGCAGCAGTCGGACGTGCGCGGTCGTTTCGGAGCCGGCGCCGTGCATCTGGAGCGCACCTACCGCAACCGCGGTGCCTTGGCGCAGGTGGCGCAACAGCTGCGCCAGGGGAATCTGGAGGCCTTTGCAGCGGATCTGGCCGCCCTGCCTGAGCAGGCCAATCTTCAGGTGCATCCCTGGCCCCTGCGTCGTTTCCCTGCCTTGGTACGCCAGCGCTGGATTCAGCGCCTCCAGCAGTTGCAGGCATTAACGGTTGATCTCGATCGCTGCACCGAGCAGGAGCTGATGGCGGCATCCCGGCCTTTGTTTGCGCTGCTCGAGCAGGACCTGTTGCTCTGTCCACGTCGCCGGGGGCCGTGGAGTCTTGATGATGTGCACCGCACGTTGCTGGGGGCCAATGCCGCCGGGAAGGTCGAGCGTTGGCCGATCGGCTTGCCGGTGATCTGCGGCAGCAATCAACCGGAACTGGGCTTGGCCAACGGCGACCTCGGTGTGGTGATCGGGGCAGGCTCTGAACGACGCCTGTTGTTCCAGGTGGTGGATCCGGACGGCCAGCTGCAGGTGCGCCGTTTGCATCCAGCCCGTTTGCGGCGTTTGGAGCCGGCGGTTGCGCTCACCATCCATCGGGCCCAGGGCAGTGAGGCCGACCGGGTGATCGTGCTCTGGCCAGATCCCCTGGAGGATGGCCTGGCTGCAGAACATCAACGCCGATTGCTGTACACAGCCATCACCCGTGCCCGTGCCAGCCTTGACCTGGTGACGCTGATCTGATGCGGGTGGACTGATGCGGGTTGAGCGTCCCTGGGGCTGGTACGAAACGCTGACCCAGGGGGACAACTATTTGGTCAAACGGCTGCTGGTTCGTGCCGGGCAGCAGTTATCGCTGCAGCGGCATCGTCATCGCAGCGAAAGTTGGACCGTGGTGTCTGGCTCGGGGGCTCTGCTCTGCGGAGACATCTGGCATCCCGCCAGTGCGGGCGTCATGCTCTCGATCCCCTGCGGCGCTGTGCATCGCGCCAGTGCAGACGGTTCAGATCTGCTGATTCTGGAAGTTCAGCACGGTGATGATCTGCGGGAAGACGACATCGAACGGCTGCAGGATGATTACGGCCGGGTGATAACTTGATGGCCAACCTTTGAAGCGTAGGCAACACAACCAGAGCGCAACTCTTACGTTGCAGGGAGGTTGTGAGCCTGATTTCAGAGATCAATCAGGCGAAGCCACCTTTCATGACTGAACAGCAACAGCAGCGCGACGATTCCGCCTGCGCAGTGGATCTTTCTGCGTCCGACCTGCCGGAATCCAACACCAATGCTGAGGTGTTCACCACCACCATCACATCGGCTGAACCGGAATCCGGTTTTGCCGGTTTTGGTTTCAGTGAGGCCCTGCTCCGCACCCTGGCGGACAAGGGATACAGCGAACCTTCCCCCATTCAAAAGGCGGCCTTCCCCGAGCTGATGCTCGGCCGCGATCTGGTGGGTCAGGCTCAGACCGGCACCGGCAAAACAGCAGCGTTCGCCCTGCCGTTGCTCGAGCGTCTCGAGAGCGGCCAGAAAACACCCCAGGCCCTCGTGCTCGCCCCCACACGGGAGCTGGCGATGCAGGTGGCCGAATCGTTCAAGGCCTATTCCGCCGGCCACCCCCATCTGAAGGTGCTGGCGGTGTATGGCGGCACGGATTTCCGCTCTCAGATCAGTGCCCTCAGGCGCGGGGTTGATGTAGTGGTGGGCACCCCCGGCCGGGTGATGGACCACATGCGTCAGGGCACGCTCGACACCAGCGGTCTTCGCAGCCTGGTTCTCGATGAAGCGGACGAAATGCTCCGCATGGGCTTCATCGATGATGTGGAGTGGATCCTCGACCAGCTTCCTGAGCAGCGCCAGGTGGTGCTGTTCTCCGCGACGATGCCTCCTGAGATCCGTCGCCTGTCCAAGCGTTATCTCAAGGATCCGGCTGAGGTCACGATCCGTACCAAGGATCAGGAAGGCAAGCGTATCCGTCAGCGTTCGATCACGGTGCCGATGCCGCACAAGCTCGAGGCGCTGCAGCGGGTTCTCGATGCCTGTGGTGGTGAGGGTGTGATCATCTTTGCCCGCACCAAGGCGATCACCCTGACCGTGGCCGAAACTCTTGAGGCCGGTGGCCATCAGGTGGCGGTGCTCAATGGCGACGTTCCCCAGAACCAACGGGAACGCACCGTGGAGCGGCTGCGCAGTGGATCGGTCGACATCCTTGTGGCCACCGACGTTGCAGCGCGGGGTCTCGATGTGGAGCGCATCGGCCTGGTGATCAACTACGACATGCCGTTCGACAGCGAGGCCTACGTGCACCGCATCGGCCGGACGGGCCGGGCTGGACGTACCGGCGAAGCGGTTCTGTTCGTGACTCCACGGGAACGCCGTTTCATCCGCAACCTCGAGCGGGCCACGGGCCAACCGATCGAAGCGATGGAGGTGCCCGGCAACACGGCCATCAACCAGGGACGGCTGGACCGCCTGCGCAAGCGTTTGAGTGATGCGGCCCAATCGCAACGCCCTGACGCCGATGAAGCGGCCCTGCTCCAGGAATTGATGCAGCGGGTGGCCACGGAGCTTGAACTCAGCCCCGAGCAGCTGGCCATGGCGGCACTCAACCTGGCCATCGGCCCCGATGCGCTGTTGCGTAAGGGCGACGACGACTGGATTCAGAACACCCGTCGCAATGACCGCGACCGCGATCGCCATTCAGGCGACCGCCGTGAGCGGCGCGAGCGTCCGGCACGGGCTCCTGAGGAGAACATGCAGCGCTACCGCGTTGAGGTGGGTCACCGCGATCGGGTCAAGCCGGGCAACCTGGTGGGTGCAATCGCCGGCGAGACCGGTCTGCAGGGCCGGATGATCGGCCGCATCCAGATTTTTGACAATCACAGCCTGGTGGATCTTCCCAAGGGCATGCCGGAAGATGTGTTCAACAGCCTTCAACGCTTGCGCGTGATGAACCGCGAACTGCAAATCAGCAAGGCCTCTTGATGCATGCGCTGTTGGCCGTTGGTCTGATGTCGGCTCCCCTGGCTGCTTCAGCCTCGGACAACAGCCTGATCACCCAGTTCTGCAAAACGGCCGTTAAGGCCGAGCTTCATAGGGCTGGGACCGTTCCTCCGGAGGGAATGGTGCATGACACCTGCCGTTGTTACCTCGCAGAGGTGCAGAACGGGGCGGGGATCCAGACGGCCCAGACCACCTGCAAGGCCAAGGCTGCCGAGACCTACGGCTTCTGATCCCCGGGGATCAAAAACCGTCAGAGATGGCTCACCTGAACGGTGGCTTCGGGCTGAAGCAGGGCTAATTTTTCCACCACCTGAATCAGCTCGATCTGCTCGCTCGGCGTGGCTTGCCGAATCAAGTTGTTTAGCAGCACAAGCTTGTCCAGCGGATCCAGTTCTCCGTCGGCGGTCCAAGCCAGGGCTTGGAAACAAATGCTGTCGAATGTCATCTCTCTCCTGCGTCAGGGTCCTCTGACAATGGAGTGGATGGCTCGGTTGCGGGCGAGTCTTCGCAATTGCTTCTTTTTTTTGTGTTGATTCGTGCGACTGCCCTGTAACGTCATCGGGTTCAAGCTTGAGCACTGGTCCCTTCCGAGCTTTCGGAACCAGTTCAAGCGACTGAGCACGTTCAACGGTTCCACGGTCCATGACCATCTACATCGGCAATCTTTCGTTCCAGGCGGAGCAGGAGCACCTCTTCGATCTCTTCAGTGAGTACGGCGAGGTCAAGAACTGCAGCCTGCCCCTGGATCGCGAGACGGGCCGCAAACGCGGTTTCGCTTTCGTCGAAATGGTCAACGATGCCGATGAGCAGAAGGCCATCGACGATCTTCAGGACGTGGAGTGGATGGGCCGCATGATCCGCGTCAGCAAAGCCACCCCTCGGGAGCGCTCCGGCGGCCCCCGTGGTGGTGGTGGCGGTTACCGCGGCTGAGGCTCAGGCCTCGGCCTCCATCAGGTCCAATTCCATTTCACGCAGGCTCAGCCGACGCAGCACACCATCGCTGCTGTTGGCTGGGCTTTCCTGATGCTCACGGGCGTCCTGGAACTGGGGCAAGACAGCCCGCAGTCCGCGACGTTTCTGCCGCGCCAGGTAACGGTGAAAGCGGTTGAACGACCTTGATCGGCTCATGGCACCTCCTTCAGTTGTGGTTCCGTTGTAGTGCGTCTTCAGGGGTGAAAACCGTGTCGGAACGAACCCTCAGGAAAGCTTCAGCAAATCGCTCCCCCTTGATGCGGCTGTTGCGCCATCTGGCGCCGCAGCGCCGACTCGTGGTGGCAGCGGTGTTGTGCTCCCTGTTCAACAAGCTGTTCGATCTGGCCCCGCCGATCTTGATCGGCTTGGCCGTGGATGTGGTGTTGCTCAAGGAGCAATCTGTGCTGGCGGGTTTCGGTCTGAAGACCGCCGGCCAGCAACTGTGGGGTCTGGCCCTGCTCACCTTTGTGATCTGGGCGGCGGAGTCGCTGTTCGAGTACCTCTACGACGTGCTCTGGCGCAACCTGGCGCAAACAACCCAGCACAGCCTCAGGCTCGAGGCCTACGACCATCTGCAGAAGCTGCAGCTGGCCTTTTTCGAGCAGGACAGCACCGGTCGCCTGATGGCGGTGCTCAACGACGACATCAACCAGCTCGAACGGTTTTTGGATCGGGGTGCCAACCAGATCCTGCAGTTGATCACCACCGTGCTGGTGGTGGGCATCGGCATGGCGATGGTGGCGCCGGAGGTGGCCCTGTTCGCCTACCTGCCGATCCCGGTGATTCTCTGGGGATCGCTGCATTTCCAGCGCCAGCTGGCGCCGCGCTATCGGGAGGTGCGTGCAAGGGCGGGCGACCTCGCCTCGCGGCTTGCCAACAACCTGGGGGGGATGCTCACGATCAAGAGTTTCACCGCTGAGGCTCTGGAGCTGGAGCGCCTACGGGCAGAAAGCCTGGCCTATCGCCAGAGCAATGCCCGGGCGATTCGTCTCTCGGCGGCCTTCATCCCCTTGATTCGCTTCGCGATTCTGTTCGCCTTTCTGGCGATCCTGTTGATCGGTGGTTTCAAGGCCCTGGCCGGGGAACTGCCGGTGGCCACCTACAGCGTTCTGGTGTTCATCACCCAGCGGCTGCTCTGGCCGCTCACCGCCATTGGCCGCACCCTCGACGAGTACCAGCGCTCGATGGCCTCCACGCAACGGGTGCTTGATCTGATCGATACGCCGGTGTTGATCCAGGGCGGGACAGTGCCGGTGGATCCGCAGCGGCTGAGAGGTGAGATTCGCTTTGAAGCTGTGGATTTCGCCTATGCCGGCCGATCAACGCTGCTGCAGGGCTTCGATCTCACCGTGCCAGCGGGATCGACCCTCGGCATCGTCGGGGCGACGGGGTCTGGCAAGAGCACCGTGGTGAAGCTGCTACTGCGGCTGTATGAGCGCGATGGAGGACGCATCTGCCTTGATGGAGTCCCCATCGACACCCTGCAGCTGCAGGACCTGCGCCGCTGCATCGCCCTGGTGATTCAGGACGTCTACCTCTTCCACGGCACCGTGGCCGAGAACATCGCCTATGGCGTTGCAGATCCCGATCCGGTGGCGATTGAGCAGGCCGCTCGCCTGGCGGAGGCCGCTGGCTTCATCGACGCCTTGCCCCAGGGTTACGACACCCTGGTGGGAGAGCGCGGGCAGCGCCTCTCTGGCGGACAGCGCCAGCGCATCGCTTTGGCCCGCGCCATCCTCAAGGATGCGCCGGTGCTGGTGCTCGATGAAGCCACCGCTGCGGTGGACAACGACACCGAAGCCGCCATCCAGCGCTCCTTGGCGCAGATCACCCAGCAGCGCACCACCGTGGTGATCGCCCACCGACTCAGCACGGTGCGCCATGCCGACTGGATTGTGGTGATGGATCAGGGCCGGATTGTGGAGCAGGGCAGCCACGACAGCCTTGTGGCCCGGGGCGGGATCTACACCAACCTCTGGCAGGTGCAGGCCGGCGGTGGGCTTATCGCTTCCTGAAGCAGCTGTTGTTGCCGGCAGATCCCGCGACCATGCTGGGTCCGCAAGCCGGCGGTGCAGCCATGGCCATGCAGGCCTCGATCAGCCACGTCATGCATCACCCCCTCGGGGTGTTTTCGCTGTTGGTGGCGATCAGTGCGGCGGTGCCGCCGTTGATTCGGCGGCTGGGTCTGCCCGACCTGGTGGGGTTGCTTGCGGCGGGTGTGGTGGTGGGCCCCCATGCCTTGAACTGGGTCGACAGCAGCAGCGAAACGGTGCGGCTGCTCTCCGATCTCGGGGCGGTGTATCTGCTGTTCACCATGGGTCTGGAGATCGACCTCGAGGAGTTCAACCGGGTCAAACGTCGCTCGTTCATCTATGGCCTGCTGATCCTGTTGATCGGTGTGGGCACGGGCGTCTCGATTGGTCTGATGGCGGGCTTCGCCTCGGTGTCGTGCCTGTTGCTCGGCGCCCTGATGGCCACCCACACCCCCTTGGGTTACCCGATCGTGCGCAGTTATGGCGCCCAGAAGGATGAGTCGGTGGTGGTGAGCGTGGGCAGCACGATCTTCACCGACATCGTGGCCTTGCTGCTGCTGGCGGTAGGGCTGGGGCTGGGCCAGGGCAGCCTCAGCGGCCTGGGCCTGGGCCTGCTGCTGCTCAAGATCGGTGGCTTCGCTCTGGTGGTGGTGATCGGCATCCGCTGGCTGGGCCGGCGCCTGGTGCTGCGCGGCATCAGCGATGAAAACCGGATGGTGCTTGCTGTTCTGGTGGCCCTGTTCCTGGCCTCCCTGGGGGCTGAGCTGGCCGGTGTCGAGAAGATCGTCGGCGCCTTCCTGGCTGGTTTGGCGGTGAATTCCGTGTTGCCTGAGGGCCGGGTGAAGGAGCAGGTGATTTTTGTGGGTGGCGTGCTGTTCATCCCGATCTTCTTCATCGATCTGGGATTGTTGCTGGATCTGGGCAGCCTTGGCGAAAGCCTGGGCAACTTTCAGTTCACCGCGCTGATGCTGGTGGGTGCTATAGGCGGCAAGGGCCTGGCGTCGTGGGTCAGCGGACGGCTGTTCGGTTATCGCCGCGCCCAGATCCTGATGATGTGGTCGCTGACGATGCCCAAGGTGGCCGCGACACTGGCCACGGCCTTCATCGGCTACCAGGCGGGCCTGCTCAATCAGACCGTGCTGAACAGCGTGCTGGCGGTGATGGTGGTGACCGCCACCCTGGGGCCGATCCTCACTGAGCAGTCGGTGACCCGGCTCAAGGATCCCAGCCCCGATGCGGTGCCGGTCAGCTTCGGTGAGGAAGCGGCGGTTCTGGACGGCGTTAACGAGGTGGTGCAGCGCCCCCTGCGCATCGTGGTGCCGGTGGCCAACCCAAGCACCGAGAAGGGGTTGCTGAGCATGGCTGCTCGGCTGGTGCAGGGCTCATCGGGGGCTGAAGGTGTGCTGTTGCCCCTGGCGATGGTGAATCCCAGCCTCGAGGAGATGCGCGGTGGATTGAACCGGGCCGTTGCGGCAGCGCGCGGACGCCTCAGCACGGCGGAGAGCATCGGCGCCCAGTTGGCTGTGCCCACCCGCAGCCTGCTGCGGCTGGATGAAGACATCGCCGGCGGCATGAGCCGCACAGCCTTGGAGCAGGCCGCGGATCTGTTGCTGATCGGTGCAGCCCGTAGTGATCAGCTCCGGGCCTGGCTGATGGGCGACATCGTTGATGGGGTCTGCCGCACGGCCCACTGTCCGGTGGTGGTGGTGAACCAGGGCCGTGAGACCGATAGCGGCCTGGGCCGGATCCTCGTTCCGATCAAAGACCTCTCCGCCAGTGCCCGCGAGCAGTTCGAACTGGCGCTGCGGGTGATCAACTCAGCCCCAGAGGATCAGCGCGTGCGGATCACCCTGCTGCATGTGCACGACCCCCGCTTCAGCGGCCAGGACCGTCATTGGATGGAACAGCAGCTGATCCGCTGGCGCCCACCGGGGATTCCGGAGGAGCGGTTCCACATCGTGATCGTGCGGGGGCCCGGCATCGACGGGGCCATTCATCGCCTCAGCCGCGAACACGATCTGGTAATCCTGCGCACCCAGCGCAGGCGGGTTGCCGGTCTGCCGATTCCCGGCAGTGATCGCACCAGCAAATTGATCCGTCAGCTCCCCTGCGCCTCGATGGTGATCAGCGATCCGTTGGTTTAACAGAGGCCTGCGCCCCTCTACCCGAGATGGGACGAGCGCGCCAAGATGCTTACAGCACGTGTTCCATGCCACAAGCCCCCCCTGCTAAGGCGTCATCTGAGGCCATCAATTGGCCGGTGGTTGCTGCTGTGGTGGCGGGTCTCAGCGGTGGCCTGATTCTTTCGGTTCCGCTGAGCCGGTTGATCACGGCGCCATCCAGCACGGCAGATCAACCCTTCGCGCTGCTTCAGCCCGCGCCGCTGTCCAACCCGTTTGCCGGTTGGACAGGCTTCGGGGCCAGGGAGGTGGTGGTGCTGGGCCGGGACCGCACCAGTAGCAATACTGATGTGATCTTCACGGTGCGGGTGGATGGCACCACCACATCGATCACCCAGATCCCACGCGACAGCTACATCGATGCCGAGGGCTTCGGCGGCATCAAGCTCAATGCGCTGATGGCCTACGGCGGTGTGGAGGCGGTGGAGCGGGAGTTGTCGCGCCTGATGAACCGCCCAATCCGTCATCACATCGTGGTGCGCCTGGATGCGATCGAAACCCTGGCCAACCTGGTGGGGGGCATCGAAGTGGATGTTCCCAAGCGCCTGTACTACGTCGATCGCAGTCAGAACCTGTTGATCGACCTGCAGCCAGGACCTCAGCTGTTAAAGGGCAAGGATCTGGAGGGCTTTCTTCGTTGGCGCAACGACGGCCGCGGCGATTTCGGCCGGCTGGAACGGCAGCAGCTGGCGCTGAAGGGGCTGTTTGAGCAGATGAAACAACCGCAGAATCTGATCCGCCTGCCGGCCTTGATCACTGCGGCGGGGCAGGCGTTGGAGACGGATCTGGGGCCAATGGAACTGGGCGGGTTGGTCACCGCCATGGGCACGACCGAACTGAAGGCCTCCAGCCTGAGGGCGGTTCCGTTCGATGCCGACGGCATCAGCTATCTGGATACGGAGTGGCCGGCGCACTCAAGCACTGGCGCCGATTCAGGTGACCCCAACGGTCGGCGTTTTCGCTTCCTGTTCTGATCAGATCAGCAGGGTCAGTGAGCGCACCACCCGGCCGCAGAGGTCACCCACCTTGCCCCAGCGGTCTTCGTTGACGCTTGTGGCCAGGGTGTAGAGCCGGCCGCGGTCCACCACGACGGTCGCCAACTCGTGGCGGTCGCGGTCTTCCAGGTGCACGGCGTATTCAAGGTCGTAGAAGGTGTGGCCATTCACTTCACGCTCCTGCGCTTCCACCAGCTCGGCGGTGCGGCCGCTGCCGGCGGTGGCGATCACTTCACGGCGCAGGCGCTCGCCAACGGCAACGGCGCTGCCCAGTTCACTCAGCTCGTTGTCTTCGTTCACCTTATTGATCATCAGGCTCACGGTTTCATCGCTGTGGATGAGGTCGTGAAACACCACCCGGGGTCCGTTGCTTACCTGCACCTCGGTCCAGCCGGTGGGGTAGAGGAAGGCGAAGCGGCCATCCGGACTCTGGTACGACTGCAGCCCTGCTGTTGGTCCCGCCGCGCAGGCCCCCAGCACCAGAGCCAGAACGCCGCAAACGATCACGCGACTCAGAGACTGGAGGAGCTGCATCAGCGGGGCGATCAATCCACGAGCCATTCTGCCGTTGTGGCCTGATGGTCGTGGCCCCTGTTGCGGCAGATGATCTCCGCAACTCCTACATTTCCCGCATCGGCGGCAGACCCCTGAGCGGCTTCACCAAACCGTTGGCTCGACTGATTGATCAGTTCGAGCGTCTGCCCGGCATCGGCCCGCGCACGGCCCAGCGGCTCGCGTTGCATCTGCTGAACCAACCGCAGGAGCAGATTCATCAGTTCGCTGACGCTTTGCTGGCGGCCCGCACCCAGGTGGGCCAGTGCCAAACCTGTTTCCACCTCTCCGCTGATCCGGAGTGTGAGATCTGCCGCAACCCCGAGCGCCGCAACGGCGTGATCTGTGTGGTGGCGGATTCCCGCGATCTGCTGGCGCTGGAGCGCACCCGCGAATTTCAGGGGCGTTACCACGTGCTCGGTGGTCTGATCTCACCCATGGATGGCATTGGTCCGGAGCTGCTGCACGTCACCGAATTGGTGCAGCGCATCACCAATGAGGAGATCAGTGAGGTGATTCTGGCCCTCACCCCCAGCGTGGAAGGGGACACCACCAGCTTGTATCTGGGGCGGTTGCTCAAGCCCTTCTGCTCAGTGAGCCGAATCGCCTACGGCCTGCCGATGGGCAGTGAACTGGAATACGCCGATGAGGTCACCTTGAGCAGGGCTCTTGAAGGGCGCCGGCCGGTATGAGCAAATACAGTGCCATCCCCCCTGGCGAGCGACTGCCGGACTGGCTGCGGCGGCCGATCGGCAACGCCTCGGAGTTGGAGCGGGTGCAGGGGCTGGTGAAGCAGAACCGGCTCCACACCATCTGTGAGGAGGGGCGCTGCCCCAACCGCGGCGAGTGCTACGCCGCCGGAACGGCGACGTTTCTCTTGGGTGGCTCGATCTGCACTCGCAGCTGTGCCTTCTGCCAGGTGGACAAGGGCCAGGCCCCGATGCCGGTGGATGCCGCCGAAGCCGAGCGGGTGGCCGATGCCGTTGAGGCGATGCAGCTCCGTTATGTGGTGCTCACGGCGGTAGCCCGCGATGATCTCGCCGATCACGGCGCCAGCCTGTTCACCAGCACCATGGCGGCGATCCGAGCCCGCAATCCGCTGATCGCCCTTGAAGTGCTCACCCCCGATTTCTGGGGGGGCGTGTCGGATCACGATCAGGCGTTGGTGGCTCAACGGGAGCGATTGGCCACGGTGCTGGCGGCCCAGCCGGTGTGCTTTAACCACAACCTGGAAACGGTGCAGCGGCTGCAGGGGGAGGTGCGCCGCGGTGCCACCTATGAACGATCCCTGGGTTTATTGGCGGCCGCCCGTGAGCTGGCGCCGGAAATCCCCACCAAGAGTGGCCTGATGCTCGGCTTGGGGGAAAGCCGCGACGAGGTGATCGCCACCCTCAAGGATCTCCGCAGCGTGGATTGCCAACGGATCACCCTGGGGCAGTACCTGCGCCCCTCGCTTGTGCACATTCCGGTGGCCCGCTATTGGACGCCCCAGGAGTTCGATGAGCTGGGGGATGTGGCCCGCGAGCTGGGCTTTGCCCAGGTGCGCAGTGGTCCGCTGGTGCGCAGCAGCTATCACGCCGCCGACTGACGCCAGCCCCTCAGGCTGCGCTCTAGCACGGTGGCCACATCACCACTCATCATCGCCCCGGCGCCGCCCCAGACCATGCGCAGGGGCAGATCCCAGAGCGCCGCTTCCACATCGCGGGATTTGCTGAAGCCGTGTTGGCGAAAGTAACGCACCAGCCTGCGGTGCTGCTGCTCCTCGTCGCGGATGGCCAGCAATCGGGCCCGGGAGCAGGGGGTGGCCTCCTGGGCCCAGGCCATGGTGGCCGCCCAGATCAGATCGCCCACGCCGGCAGGCGCCTTTGGCATCACCCGCATCGTGTCGAGCTGCAGGCCTGTGGCGGCGGAATAAGCCCATCCCTTCATTTCCCCCAGCAGCAGCAGGTTGCCGCTGGAGCCTTGCTGGGCCACGACCAGCCGCAGGCTCCACAGCCCCAGGGGGCGGCCCACCTGCAACCTCAGCAGCAGTCCTCGATCACGGGCTTCGGCTTCCAGTTGCTCAAGCATCGATTGGGATCTGGCCACGGTCATGGTCGTCCGGTCATGCTGCCGCGGGCATGGTGCCGACCGAGCGCACTGCCTTCAAAGGCAGCGGCCCGTAGAGATGGGGGAACAGTTCGCCGGTGGGGATGGCATCGGCCCGCAGGGGAGCGTTCACGGCGGCGGGATCAATCTCCAGCAGCAGCACCTCGCCGGCGTCGGCGTAGAACCGTTCAAAGGTCGCCTGCACCTGCTCTTGCCAGGAGCAGTGGATGAAGCCCACCTGCTCCAAGCTCATTCCCCGGGTGGAGATGCGGTAGCTGCCGTTGGCCTGGGCGGCCTGCCAGTCGGCCTTGAGGGCCAGGTGAAACAGGGCTTGATCCTTGGGAACTGCCACGGCATCGGCGGGGAAGTGGTGTTGTTGCCCCCCGGCATCCCAGGGGTCGGCCCGCTGCATCAGCCGCTCAAAGCGGGGATCCTCGAGGAAGTGCTGGAGCCACTGGCGAAGAGCTCCCAGGCTGTTGTCGTTGTCGAATCCCTCGGGATCGGCGATCCGCCACTGCCGCACGAACGGCCAGAGGGCGGCATCCGCCAGCGAGCAGCGCTCGCCCAGCAGCCAGCCCTCATCAGCGATCCTCTGGTTCCAGTCCTGAAGGATGGCCAGCCCGGCGGCGCGCTGCTCGTCTTTGTTGGTGCCGGGGTAGCGGTCGGTGTATTTGAAGCGGTCGAGATGATGTTTGAACGCACCGTCGTTCTGCTCGATCAGCGCTGAGGCATCGCCGGCGTTGCGCAGCTCGCGAGGGTCTGCTTGATCCAGGGCCCAGTGCATCACCGCCAGGCTTTCTTCGATCACGCTGCCGTCCGGCAACACCAACACGGGCACCGTGCCCTTGGGGGAGACCGCCAACATCTCCGCCGGCTTGGCCTTCAGTGCGATCTCCCGCCACTGAACCAACAGTCCTGCTTCCAGCAGAGCCCAGCGGGCGCGCATGGCGTAGGGGCAGCGTCGAAAGCTGTAGAGGGTCGGCAGCACGGCATCGGGGTGGTCCCTGGCAGGGATTGTCCGATGCGGACTGACTGCTCAGGCCTGCTGCTGGTCGATGTTGTGTTGGTCGATCTGGCGTTGATCAATCTGGCGTTGCCGCATGGCGAAGCGTTCCCGGTCGGCATCGCTGAAGCGATCTACGCAGTGCACGCACTGCACCCCCTTAATGTGGCTCGGCAGTTCGCGTTGCTGGGCTGACACCGGCAGGCCGCAGGCGTGGCAAAGGCTGTGCTCTCCAGGTTCCAGCCGGTGGTTCAACGCCACCCGTTGATCAAAAACAAAGCACTCCCCTTGCCAGCGGCTTTCGGCTTCCGGCACCTGCTCGAGGTATTTGAGGATGCCGCCGCGCAGGTGGTGTACCTCCCCGAAACCCTGTTGCTGCAGGTAGCTGCTGGCTTTTTCGCAGCGGATCCCGCCGGTGCAGAACATGGCGATGCGCTTGCTTCCCTTCTCTTTGATCAGGGGCCGCAGCGTGGACTCTGCCCAGTGCGGGAAGTCGCGGAAGCTCTCGGTGCTGGGGTCGATGGCCCCCTCGAAGCTGCCGATCGCTGTTTCGTAGCTGTTGCGGGTGTCGATCACCAGGGTGTCGGGATCATCCACCAGGGCATTCCAGTGTTCGGGTTCCACATAGGTGCCCACGCTGGCGCTGGGATCCACGCTGGCCACGCCGATGGTCACGATCTCCTTTTTGCGGCGGGCCTTGAAACGGCGGAACACCGGTTGTTCGGCCCAGCTGCGCTTCACCTCGAGCCGTGCGTAGTGGTCGTCGCCCAGATCCAACGAGGCGCGCAGGTGATCCAGCAGCGCATCAACGCCGTGCTCTGGTCCGCTGATCGTGCCATTCACCCCTTCATGGGCCACCAACACAGATCCGAGCACGCTGCCTTCGCGAGCCAGGCTCCGCAAGCTGCTAAGCAATGCCTCCCGACGCTCGTCATCCAGGGGCGTGAAGGCATAGAACGCCGCCACCAGGAGTCGGCTGTTCTTGGCCAGCACAGGCTCCAGGTTGCTTGGATTCACGCACTTACATGTTCAACAGTCCTCCAGCCTGCATCAGGCCGGGGCGTGCCACCGCGTTGTTGGTTGTCAGGCTTTCCTGCTGATCCGCACCGAAGCCGGCTTCAGGGGACAGGCCAGGGCATGGAAGGGCTTGTGCCCTCCTTCAAAGATCAGGCTTCCCATCGGTTGAGCGTTGGCGCTGTCGATCTTCATGGCTGAGCCACAGACCAGCATGGTGTAGCTCAATCGGGATGCCACCCACAATGAGTGTTTTGTGCAGTGTTTCCGGTTGGTGACAGTCGGGATGGTCCCCGCAGGACCTGTCCGGCCGGATCTCAATAACGGTGATGGTGGTGACGCTGCCTGTCGTCCTTGATCGCTGCCACGATCACCGAGAGAACAAACAGGCCGAGCAGCGAGGGGATGACGACGGGATCAATCACGGCGCCTCATCGAAGCGCTGTTTCCGGTCTACCCCTGCGCCTGCTCAGTCTGTGTGCCACTGGGCTGAGCGTTACGTGGGTGCAGCTGATCAGCGGGGCGAGCAGCTGCCCGGAGCCGCCGCGCCCTCCTGCCAGTTGGCGGTCACCCCCGCATCGGCGAGCAGTTGGCGGTCGGCCTCCACGTCCGGGTTGCCGGTGGTTAGCAGTACATCGCCGTAGAAGATCGAATCGGCCCCCGCCTGGAGGCAGAGGATCTGCGCTTCCCGGCTCATCGATTCACGGCCGGCGCTCAACCGCACCCTGGCATGGGGCATCAGGATCCTTGCGGTCGCAACCATCCGCACCAGCTCGAGCGGTTCGAAGGGAGCCTGCTCTTCCAAAGGAGTGCCTTCCACCGCCACTAGCCCGTTCACCGGAACGCTTTCGGGATGGGGATTCATGCTGGCCAGCACCTGCAGCATGGAGGCACGGTCCCGCAGGGTTTCACCCATGCCGATGATGCCGCCGCAGCAGAGGGTGACGCCGGCCCTGCGCACCCGTTGCAGGGTTTCCAGCCGTTCCTGATAGGTGCGGGTGGAGATGATCCGGTCGTAGTGCTCGGGGCTGGTGTCGAGGTTGTGGTTGTAAGCCGTGAGGCCGGCTTCGGCCAAACGTTCCGCCTGATGGTCGGTGAGCATCCCCGCGGTCACGCAGGCTTCCATCCCCATGCTGCGCACCCCTCGCACCATCTCGAGCATCGCCTCAAAGGGAGCGCCATCGCGGATCTCCCGCCAGGCCCAGCCCATGCAGAAGCGATCAGCACCGGCTTCCTTGGCGGCCCGGGCCCGCTGAAGCACCGGCTCCACCTGCATCTGGGCTTCAAAGGCCGTCACGTCACTGCTGTTGTGGATCGACTGGGAGCAGTAGGCACAGTCTTCTTCGCAGCCCCCCGTTTTCACGCTCAGCAGCGAGGCCAGCTGCACCCGGTAGCCCGGGTTGACTTCTCGATGCACGGCTTGGGCCTGCCAGAGCAGCTCCATCAAGGGAAGTTCCAGCAGGGTCTGGATCTCCTCGGTGGTCCAGTCGTGGCGGATGCTGAGGGTCATGGGCGGATCGGATCAAGACCGCCGAAGCGGCGACGGCGAGACTGGAAATCGAGCAAGGCGGCTTTCAACGCTTTGGCATTGAAGTCGGGCCAGAGCACATCGGTGACGTGAATCTCGGCGTAGGCCAGCTGCCAGAGCAGGAAATTGCTGAGGCGGTGTTCTCCACTGGTGCGGATCAACAGATCGGGATCCTGTTCGCCAGCTGTGAACAGTTCCGCGGCGATGCTGTTTTCGTCAATGTTGTCAGGGTCCAGCTCCCCGGCAGCAGCACGTCGGGCCAGATGCTGCGCGGCTTGCACCAGCTCTCGCCGTCCGCCGTAATTGGTGCACACGTTGAAGTGGATGCCGTTGTTGCCCTCCGTCCGGGCCGTGGCATTGGCAATCAGTTCCTGCAGTTTCTGGGGCAGGGCCTTCAGATCGCCGAGAAAGCGAATCCGCACCTGTTCGGCCTCGAGGGCTTGCAGTTCGGCTTGCAACACCCGTTCGAACAGGGTCATCAGGAAGTTCACTTCCTCCCCTGGGCGCGACCAGTTCTCCGTGGAGAAGGCGTAGGCCGTGAGGGCTTGGATCCCCCAGTCGCTGCACAGTCTCAGGGTGGCTTTCAGAGCTTCAACCCCAGCCCGATGACCCATCACGCGGGGCAAGCCGCGGGATTTGGCCCAGCGACCGTTGCCATCCATGATCAGGGCCACATGCTTCGGGAGCCGACCCTGGTCGAGGTCTGCAGGCAGAAGCGAACAATCTGCCGTGTCATTGCTGGTGGCCGGAGGGCGGCTCAAGACAGCGATTCAGACGGGGCGCTACCCACCGTACGTCGTGCTGGCGGCATCGATTCGGCGGTACTGAACAGCTCCCTGAGCAATTCCTGGAGTCGGGAACTGGTGATCGGTCGTTCCAGCTTGCCCTGGTTCGCCAGAGACAGCGTGCCGGTTTCTTCCGACACAACGATGCAGATGCAGCGATCGAAGCGTTCGGTAATTCCCAGGGCCGCCAGATGGCGGGTGCCGAAACGGCTCACGCTGTCCCTGGAGAGGGGAAGAATCACCCCCGCCGACTCGATGCGATTGCCCCGCACCAGCACGGCACCGTCGTGGAGGGGGGTGTCGGCGGCGAATAGGTTGAGAATCAGCTCGCGACTCAGCACAGCACCAATGGGGATGCCCGGATTGAGAAAGTCCTCAGGCCTCAGGTCGCTTCCCAGGTCCACCACAATCAGGGCCCCACGCCGCAACTGCGACAGCCGGCCTGCTGCCTCGGTGATCTGGCTGACGGTGCCTGCCGAAGCGCTGAACTCTTTTTGGGGATTGCCCAGCAACACGGCCAGACGGCCGGTGCCCAGCAGTTCCATCAGTCGCCGCAGCTCCCCTTGCCAAAGGATGGCCAGGGAGAGCGAACAGGCCATGACGAGCGCGTCCACCAGCTTTGTGGTTAAGGGCAGGTTGGCGAAGCGCTGGACGAACCAGGCCATCGCCACAAGAAACAACCATCCCCGGAGCAGCCAGAGGGTGCGCTGCTCGTTGACGCGAGAAAAAAGCAGAAAGCCGATGGAAGAGGCGAAGAGAACGTCGAGCACCAGGCGCGGATCCACCACCGCCAACACGTTCACTCCGCCCTTCTCATCAATGCTGTCAGCGTAACGCGTTGAATCGTTCTGGCAAAACGTCGTAGCGCAGCAGGTCATCCGGCTGCTCCCGCTTCTGCACCAGTTCAGCTGCTCCGTCGTGCACCAGAACGGCAGCGGGCCTCGGGATCCGGTTGTAGTTCGAACTCATCGAGGCGTTGTAGGCACCGGTGGCAAACACGGCGACGATGTCACCGCTCTCGGTGGTGGGCAGGGGCAGGTCCTTCAACAGCACATCGCCGGATTCGCAGTGCTTGCCCACCAGGTTCACGCTTTCGTCTGGCTTGGCCAGGGGGCGATCGGCCAGGCAGCAGGTGTAGAGCGACTGGTAGGTGATCGGGCGAGGGTTGTCGCTCATGCCACCGTCGATGGCCACGTAGGTGCGCACGTTCGGGATCGTTTTGCGCGAGCCCACCGAGTAGAGGGTGACGCCGGCGGTCGCCACCAGGGAACGGCCCGGTTCGCACATCAACCGCGGCAACTCGAGTCCCCGTTGCTGGCAAGCGCTGGTGACGGCTTCGGCCACCACCTGGATCCACTGCTCAATGCTCGGGGGGTCGTCTGACTCCACGTAGCGAATCCCCAGGCCGCCGCCCACGTTGAGGTCGCTCACGGGATGGCCCAGGTCACGGGCCAGTTTCAGCTTGTCGGCCATCACCGCCGCCAGATCCCGGTGGGGCTCGAGCTCAAAAATCTGGGATCCGATGTGGGCGTGCAGCCCGGTGAGTTGGGCCCAGGGCTGTCCCACCAGGCTGCGCAGCACGGGTTCCACCTGGTCGGGATCGAAGCCGAACTTGCTGTCCAGGTGACCGGTGCGGATGTATTCGTGCGTGTGGCACTCGATGCCTGGGGTGAAGCGCAGCATCAGGCGAGCCGGTTCGGCTCCAGCGGGCACCAGTTCGGCGAGGCGATCGAGATCGTGCTGGTTGTCCACAACGATCGTCACCTTGTTGGCGTACGCGAGCAGCAGCTCATCGTCGGATTTGTTGTTGCCGTGCAGCACCATCCGCTCTCCGGGCATTCCCCCACGCAGTGCGGTCAGCAGTTCACCGGCTGACACCGCATCCAGACCCAGCCCCTCGGAGGCCGCCAGGCTGCTCATCACCAGGGAGCTGTTGGCCTTGGAGGCGTAGATCGGCAGGGATGGCCCGGCGTAATGCTTCTCCAGGGCCTGGCGGTAGGCCCCGCATGTGGACCGAACGGTGGCTTCGTCCAGCACATACAACGGTGTGCCGTAACGCTCGGCCAGGTCGCTGAGACGACACCCGCCCACAACAAGACGGTCGGTGTCGTCGAGTTCTGTGGTGATCGGGGTCAGGTTGCGATTGGGGCTCTCCGCATCCCGGTTGGCCTCGAAGGGCCGTTGACTGGTGATGGTTGGGGTCACGGAGTGGCGGCGTCGAACGGCAATCTAGGAATCGACCCTGCAGGGGGCGAACCGACTGCGCAGATCCTGCGTCTTGACCCGTCCTGGCAGCAAGCCTGTCTGGAACTGGATCAACGGGCGCTCAACGGTCTCTGGACCGCAGAGCAATGGCGGCGTGAGCTGGACGACCCCCGGCGCCTCTGCATCGGTCTTGTGCAGGCCGATGCCCTATTGGGGGTGGCTTGCGGCTGGATGGTGGCCGATGAACTGCACATCACGGCGGTGGCTGTGGATCCCGACAGGCGTCGCAGCGGCCATGGAGGTGTGCTTTTGAAAGCACTGTTGCAACGGGCACGACAGCACGGTGCCGTGCACGCCACCCTCGAGGTGGCCAGCGACAACGTTGCCGCTCTGGCGCTTTACGCCAAAGCCGGTTTCCGCACCGCAGGCACTCGTTCCGGGTACTACTCAGACGGTCGCGACGCCCTCATTCAGTGGTGTCGCATCCCGTCAGCGCCGTCGTCCACGTCGGCGGCTTGAAGTTGTTCGGTTTCCCGTCCCTGGGAGACAAAAAAAGCGGTGAATCTTGTGGGATTCATTGTTATTTTTTGTGCGCTTCAGGCCAGTCTCAGACTGGAAAGTGACCGAACAAACCGAACACTCGCAGCAGTCCCTCAACCCTGATAGCTTGGTCACATCACTGCATTGGCCCAGCGATGTTTGAACGCTTCACCGAGAAGGCCATCAAGGTGATCATGCTGGCCCAGGAAGAGGCCCGCAGACTTGGTCACAACTTCGTTGGCACCGAACAAATCCTCCTCGGCCTGATTGGCGAGGGAACTGGGGTTGCAGCCAAGGTGCTCAAGTCCATGGGGGTGAACCTCAAGGATGCCCGGGTTGAAGTTGAGAAAATCATCGGCCGTGGATCCGGCTTTGTCGCCGTTGAGATCCCCTTCACACCACGCGCCAAGCGCGTCCTGGAGCTGTCTCTGGAAGAGGCCCGTCAGCTCGGTCACAATTACATCGGCACAGAGCACCTGCTGCTCGGACTGATCCGTGAGGGCGAAGGTGTTGCTGCCCGTGTGCTGGAGAATCTTGGCGTCGACCTGGCCAAGGTGCGCACCCAGGTGATCCGCATGCTCGGTGAAACCGCTGAAGTCTCCGCCGGCGGCGGTGGCGGCGGTGCCAAGGGATCCACCAAAACCCCCACCCTCGACGAGTTCGGCAACAACCTCACCCAGCTCGCCACCGAAGCCAAGCTCGACCCGGTGGTGGGTCGTCACAACGAAATCGACCGCGTCATCCAGATCCTGGGTCGCCGCACCAAGAACAATCCCGTTCTGATCGGCGAGCCCGGTGTCGGTAAGACCGCCATCGCTGAAGGTCTGGCCCAGCGCATTCAGCAGGGCGACATTCCCGACATCCTTGAAGACAAGCGCGTCCTGACCCTGGATATCGGTCTGCTGGTGGCCGGCACCAAGTACCGAGGTGAGTTCGAAGAGCGCCTCAAGAAGATCATGGAGGAGATCAAGGCGGCCGGAAACGTGATCCTTGTGATCGACGAGGTGCACACCCTGATCGGTGCCGGTGCTGCTGAGGGGGCGATCGACGCCGCCAACATCCTCAAGCCGGCCCTCGCCCGCGGTGAGCTGCAGTGCATCGGTGCTACCACCCTCGATGAGTACCGCAAGCACATCGAACGGGACGCCGCCCTGGAGCGCCGTTTCCAGCCGGTGAATGTGGGCGAGCCGTCCATCGACGACACCATCGAAATCCTGCGTGGCCTGCGCGAGCGTTACGAGCAGCACCACCGCCTCAAGATCACCGACGACGCCCTTGTGGCAGCTGCAACCCTCGGAGATCGCTACATCTCGGATCGCTTCCTGCCCGACAAGGCGATCGACCTGATCGATGAAGCCGGTTCCCGCGTGCGTCTGCTCAATTCGAAGCTGCCCCCCGCGGCCAAGGAAGTGGACAAGGAACTGCGTTCCGTCCAAAAGGAAAAGGAAGATGCCGTTCGCGATCAGGACTTCACCAAGGCCGGTGAACTGCGCGAGAAGGAAGTGGAACTGCGGGAGCAGATTCGTTCTCTGCTTCAGGCCAACAAGGACGAGGTCAAGGCTGACGCAACCTCCGAATCCGGTGAAACAGCTGCAACTGAAGCGCCTGCTTCAGATAGCTCACCGATGGTGAACGAGGAGGACATCGCCCAGATCGTCGCCTCCTGGACCGGTGTTCCGGTGCAGAAGCTCACCGAAAGCGAGTCGGTCAAGCTGCTCAACATGGAGGAAACCCTTCACAAGCGCCTGATCGGTCAGGACGAAGCCGTCAAGGCGGTGTCCAAGGCCATCCGCCGTGCTCGGGTCGGTTTGAAGAACCCCAACCGCCCGATCGCCAGCTTCATTTTCTCCGGCCCCACCGGTGTGGGTAAAACCGAGCTCACCAAAGCTCTGGCCACCTACTTCTTCGGCAGCGAAGAGGCGATGATCCGCCTCGACATGTCGGAATTCATGGAGCGCCACACGGTCAGCAAGCTGATCGGCTCGCCTCCGGGCTATGTGGGCTTCAACGAAGGCGGTCAGCTCACCGAGGCGGTGCGTCGCCGGCCTTACACCGTGGTGCTCTTCGACGAAATCGAAAAGGCGCACCCCGATGTGTTCAACCTGCTGCTGCAGCTTCTGGAAGATGGTCGTCTGACCGATTCCAAGGGCCGCACGGTCGACTTCAAGAACACCCTGATCATCATGACCTCGAACATCGGTTCGAAGGTGATCGAGAAGGGTGGCGGCGGCCTCGGCTTCGAGTTCTCCGGTGAAAGCGCTGAGGAGTCTCAGTACACCCGGATCCGTTCCCTGGTGAATGAGGAGCTCAAGCAGTACTTCCGGCCTGAATTCCTCAACCGTCTCGACGAAATCATCGTCTTCCGCCAGCTCAACCGCGACGAGGTCAAAGAGATCGCCGAGATCATGCTCAAGGAGGTCTTTGGCCGCATGGGCGAGAAGGGCATCACCCTCACCGTGTCCGATGCGTTCAAGGAGCGCCTGGTGGAGGAGGGCTACAACCCTGCCTATGGCGCACGTCCGCTGCGTCGGGCCGTCATGCGTCTTCTCGAGGATTCCCTCGCCGAAGAGGTGCTGTCGGGTCGGATCAAGGACGGCGACCACGCCGAAGTTGATGTCGATGAGAACAAGAAGGTGGTGGTCCGCCACAAAGGTCAGGTGGACACGGCACCGCAACTTGCCGGCGCCAGCGTCTGATGGTTCGATCCATCTCGTCCCACTCCATTGCCCCCGCCAACGTCTTGCGGGGGGATGGAGCCTGGGATGAGGCCTTGCCTCAGATCAAATCCCTCTGCTCACGCCCGCTGGTGCTGGGTCGAAGTGCTTCCACTGCGGATCAGCGTCAGCGTTTGGCGTCCGATCTCCAGGCCCAGGGGCTCCAACCTCATCAGGCTCAGCTTCAGTTCGACTGCTGTGAGCTGGATCTCCAGAGGGTGGCTGCGGAAGCCCAGGGCTCTGACGCCGTTTTGGCCGCGGGGGGCGGAAAAGTGCTGGACGCCGGCAAGTTGCTGGCCCATCGCCTTTCCCTGCCTTGCATCACCGTTCCACTGAGCGCCTCCACCTGCGCCGGCTGGACGGCTCTCTCCAACATTTATTCCTCTCAGGGTGCTTTCGAAGGGGATGTGGCCCTCAATCGCTGCCCCGATCTTCTTGTCTTCGATCACGGCCTGGTGCGCCAGGCCCCACCCCGCACGCTGGCCAGTGGTGTCGCTGATGCCCTTGCCAAGTGGTACGAAGCCTCAGTGAGCAGCGGCGACAGCAGCGATGGTCTGGTGCAGCAGGCCGTGCAGATGGCACGGGTGCTGCGGGATCAATTGCTGATAGACAGCCTCACAGCGCTGAAGGATCCAGACAGCGAAGCCTGGGTGCGCACCGCCGAAGCCTGTGCTCTCACTGCTGGTGTGATGGGGGGATTGGGCGGTGCCCGTTGCCGCACTGTTGCGGCCCATGCCGTTCACAACGGCCTTACCCAGCTGCAGGCCTGTCACCACGTTCTGCATGGCGAGAAGGTGGGCTTCGGAATTCTTGTGCAGCTTCGCCTGGAGGAACGTCTGGGCGGCAACCGGCTTGCAGGCCAGGCGCACCGCCAGCTGTTGCCGCTGCTGCGGCAGCTTGGTTTGCCCGTCAGCCTTGATGATTTGGGTCTGGCGCAGGCCAGCCTCAGTGAGTTGCACGAGGTGTGTCGCTTCGCCTGCCGTGATGGTTCCGATCTGCATCATTTGCCTTTCGCTGTGACGCCTGGTGCTTTGCTGGAGGCCCTTGTGGGCGCTGCCGAACTCAGCCCCAGCAGCCTTTGAAGACGCTTCTGGATCAATTGCGGCCGGCTCTGCTTGACCCGCAGGCCGAGTCCCTGGCCGCTGAGGTGCAGTGGTGGACGTTGCCAGGTCTGGGTGTGGATGATTCGTTCCCGGTGGCGGTCCTTGGCCAGGGCGCTCCGTTGTTGTTGCTGCATGGTTTCGACAGCAGTTTTCTCGAATACCGGCGCCTGGCTCCCCTCCTGGCCGATCGCTTTCAGCTGTTCATCCCCGACCTGTTCGGTTTTGGTTTTTCGCCGCGTCCCCGGGGCCTGACCTACGGGCCAGAGGCTGTGTTGCGGCATCTCGATGCCCTGCTGGAGCGGCTCCCCACAGACGCTCCCCTGAGCCTGATCGGGGCCTCCATGGGAGGGTCAGTAGCCGTGGAGCTGGCCCGGCGTCATCCCGAGCGTGTGACTTCTCTGCTGCTGCTGGCTCCTGCCGGTCTCACGGGGCGTCCGATGCCAGTCCCGCCCCTGTTGGATCGTTTTGGTGCCTGGTTCCTGGGGCGTCCTGGTGTGCGGCGGGGGCTGTGTCGCCAGGCTTTCGCTGATCCCGATGCGGATGTGGGTGCTCCGGAAGAGCAAATCGCCTCGTTGCACCTGCAATGCCCCGGCTGGGCGGAGGCCTTGGCGGCCTTCGCCCGCAGTGGTGGTTTCGCCGGATGTGGGGTTCCACTCCCCTCTCAATCACTGCACGTGATCTGGGGTGACAACGATCGGATTCTGCGTGCTCCGCAGAAGCAGGCGCTTCAGGCTTTGCTGGATCAGCCGGTGGAGACCTTCCCCTCCTGCGGCCATCTCCCCCATATCGATCAGCCCCGCAAGGTGGCTGAGCGGTGTCAGGCGCTGTTGAACCATGGCTGATCCTGTTCTCAATGTGCTGGCAGGGGCCCTGCGCCTGTGGATTCGCAGCCAATGCGACAGCATCGGCAGCCTCGAACTGGCCCTGAACGGCTCTAGCTGGTCATTGCTGCGGGGGCGTCTGGATGGTGTGACCCTCACGGCGAGGGATGCCTGTTTCCAGGAGCTGCCTTTGCAGCATGTTGAGTTGCGCAGCGGTCCGATTGCGGTGGACATGAAGCTGCTCAGTCCCGGTCAGATGCTGGCCCTGAAGCAGCCGTTCCAGGTGGCGGGCGAGGTGAGTTTCAACGGCCGTCAGCTCAACAGCGCGTTGCTGGCCGAACCCTGGCGCTGGCTCGGGGACTGGATGGCTGAACAGCTGATGGGGCTCAGCCCGTTGGGGGCGCTGCGCATTGACGTGGATCTGCTCGAGTTGCAGGTGCCCGTCGCGGCCCATCAAGACCCTGTTCGCCGTCGCTTCCGCCTTAATGCGGAGCAGGGAACACTGTGCTTCCGGCCGGAGACCGCCGATGAACCGCGCACCTTGCTGCCGATGGACCCCGCCATTCGAATCGAGCAGGTGCAGCTGGCGGGTGGCCAGCTGGCCCTCAAAGGCCAGGCCAGCGTCACCCCATAGCGCTGCTTATGGAGCCAACAGTGGTTGGCACAAAGCGATCGCGTAAAAGACCACCGCTGGGGTGAACAGATAGCTGTCGATCCGGTCCAGGATCCCGCCATGGCCGGGCAGCACGTCACCGGAGTCCTTCACGCCTGCATCGCGTTTCATCATCGATTCCGTCAGGTCTCCCACCAGGGCGAACAGAGCGATCAGCGCCCCCAGCAGCAGGCCCGGCAGGCCATGCAGCGCCCAGCCCATCAGCTGGCCGCAGATCAGGCCGATCAGCATGGCCGAGATGAATCCCCCGATCGCCCCCTCGATGGTTTTCCCTGGGGAGATCGGTGAGAGGGGCCGTCGCCCGTAACGCCGTCCCACGGCCCAGGAGCCGATGTCGGTGGCCACGATCATCAGGCAGGCCGACAGGGTGATCTCCAGACCGTTGTCCAAACCGCGCAGACTCAACCAGTGGCTGGGCAAAAAACCCAGATAGAACAGCCCGAAGATCGATGCCGCAATGTCGGCGATGGACCCCGTCACCGGTTGCAGCAGCAGCCAACCGCAGATGGCGGCTCCAGAGAGCGGCAGAACAGCGTGGGCTACATCAGCCGGCAGCCCGCCCTGGATCGCCCACTGGGTGGTGAACAGCAGCAGTTGGCAGGCCACCAGGGTGGTTTTGGTGGCGGGGCGAATTCCCTTGAATTGCGCCATCCGGAAGAACTCCAGCAGGCCAAGGTGCACCATTCCCCCCAGCGCGGCGGTGAACCACCAGCCCCCCAGGCTCACGACAAGCAGGCCAAAGCCCCCCACACCGATGCCACTGATCAACCGCTTGCGCAGGGCTGCTCGGGCCGCTGGTGCTTGGCTCTGATCGAGGACAACCTCACGGATCACGCTGATTGGAGGCGTCCTTGATTCACACTATCAATCGCTGTTGGCCGTGATCTCGAGGCTTGAGGCCACCTTTGCTGTCCCAGCTCAGCCCCCACTCACCACAGTCAGTGCGTCTGGGATCTGGTCTCCCCAGAACAGTTGCTGGCGTTCAAGCCAGCGCTGCCGCTGGCGATCGAGGCGTTCGCCGGGAATCAGCAGGGGGATGCCCGGTGGGTAAGGGCATAGCAATTCAGCCGCGATGCACCCCTCCGCATCCTTCAACGCCACCTCTTGATGCTCCGCCGTCCAGGCCTGGGTCGGTGACTGCGCTGTGGAGGTGACCAGCGGAAGCGGTGGGGCTTCGAAGGTTGGCAAGGAAGGGCGATCGGGGAAGTGCCGCAGCAGGTTTTGCCAGTGATGCTGCAGCTGACGCCCCAGCCCTCGGTGGTGTGCCAGCCCCAGGCAGAGGGTGAGGCTGGCTGGCTCCGGTAATTCGCCCACCAACCCGCGGGGGAGGAACCAATCGTCGGCCTCCAGGCCGGTGATGCCCTCCTGCCCCGTGTGCAGGATCAGGCGCAGCGGATCCTGGTTGCTCAGCAGTGGCACGCCGCTGTGGCGCAGGTCATCGGCGAGCGCTTCAGCCTCCTGCAGACGCTGCAGCAACTGACGGCGTCCCTTGCGTCGTTGCCAGTGTTGAAGGGCTTCTTCGCAGGAGGCCAGCAGCAGCGCACTGGGGCTGGTGGTTTGCAGCAGGCCCAGGCTGCGTTCCACGCGCACGGGATCCAGACGCTCCCCCTGCAGCCAGAGCACCGCCGTTTGCGCCAGTGCTGCAGCTGACTTCTGTAGGGAATGCACCACCAGATCAGCGCCGCAGTGCAGAGAGCTGGGGGGGAGGGGATGGTCCACCCCAGCGGCGAAATGACAGCCGTGGGCTTCATCCACCAGCACGCAACAGCCCTGTTGCTGCAGCCGCTGAATTACTGCCGTTGGGTCATTGGCATAGCCCTGGTAGGTGGGATGCACCAGAACTGCAGCACGGATGGGGGCTCCATCGCGGGGTAGGGCCTGAATCACCCGTTCGATCCAGGCCGAATCCGCCGGTGCCGGCTGGCCCCGGTCGCTTTGAAAGGGGAGATCGAACAGCACCGGCCGCAGGTCCCCAAGAACGCAGGCCTGAATCAGGCTGCGATGCACGTTGCGGGGCAGCAGCACCCGCTCTCCGGGCCGGACCATGGCCAGCAGTGCGGCCTGCAGCAACCCCGTGGCCCCGTTCACCCCGTACCAGCAGCGCGCCACCCCCATCGCTGCCGCGGCGGAGCGTTGGCTGTCTGCGATGGCGCCGTCCGCCTCCAGCGGACCGCCAAGGGCTGGTAGTTCCGGCAGGTCCCAGACGCCGGCGCGGCGTCGCAGCAATTGACGCAGTCCATCCGGAAGGGCAGCCCCCCGTCCGTGGGCCGGCAGAAACAGGGGCTGACCGAGGCGACGGGTGAGCTGGGGCAGAAGCGCCATCAAATCCCCCTGATCTCCTTAAAGTCTCTCTCTGTACTCAGCGCGATGCGATGCGTTACGACCCCGGGCGGGATCTCGGCTGGCTGCTGCTGCGTCCCTGGGTCGCCATTCCGCGCCTTGTTCAGGTGCTGTGGTCCCTGGCGGGGCTGGTGCTGGTGCTGCTGCTGCGCGGAGGCAGCAATGACCCCGCCGTTCAGCAGGGGCTGGCGCGTCGCATTCTCAACACCCTGACGGGTCTGGGGCCCTGCTTCATCAAGCTGGGACAGGCCCTCTCCACCCGACCTGATCTGGTGCGTCGGGACTGGCTGGAGGAACTGACACGCCTGCAGGACGATCTGCCGGCCTTCCCCCATGCCACCGCCCTGGCTTGCATTCGCGAGGAACTCGGTGCGCCGGCAGAGGAATTGTTTGAGGAGTTTCCCGACACGCCGATCGCCGCCGCCAGCCTGGGCCAGGTGTACAAGGCCCGTCTGCAGGGCCAGCACTGGGTTGCCGTGAAGGTGCAGCGGCCCAATCTCACCTTCATACTGCGGCGGGATCTGGTGTTGATCCGGGCTTTGGGGGTGATGACGGCGCCGCTGCTGCCGCTCAACCTCGGTTTCGGGCTGGGCGGAATCATTGATGAGTTCGGCCGCAGCCTGTTCGAGGAGATCGATTACGGCCTGGAAGCGGCCAATGCCGAGCGGTTTTCGGCGCTTTTTGCAGACAACGATGCGGTCTACATCCCGAAGGTGGAGCGGATGCTCAGCTCCACCCGGGTGCTCACCACCACCTGGATCGATGGCGCCAAGATGCGCGACAGCGAAGAGCTGCGTTCCCAGCGTCTTGACCCAACGGCGTTGATCCGCACCGGCGTGATCTGCGGCCTGCAGCAACTCCTGGAGTTCGGCTATTTCCACGCCGACCCCCACCCCGGCAACCTCTTCGCCCTGCCGGGTCGCACCGGCGATCTTGGCCATGTGGGGTATGTCGACTTCGGGATGATGGATTCCATCAGCGACAGCGACCGGCTCACCCTCACCGGTGCTGTGGTGCACCTGATCAACCGTGACTTCTCCGGGTTGGCCAAGGACTTCCAATCCCTCGGGTTTCTCAGCCCCACGGCCGATCTCACGCCGATCATTCCTGCCCTTGAAGAGGTGCTCGGCGGCAGTCTCGGCGACTCGGTTGGATCGTTCAACTTCAAGGCGATCACCGACCGTTTCTCGGAGCTGATGTTCGATTACCCCTTCCGGGTTCCGGCGCGCTTCGCCTTGATCATCCGGGCCGTCGTCAGTCAGGAAGGCCTTGCCTTGCGGCTGGATCCGAACTTCCGAATCATTGCTGTGGCCTATCCCTACGTGGCCCGTCGACTGTTGGCGGGTGACACCAGCGAGATGCGCGAGAAGCTGCTGGAGGTGATCTTTGATGAATCAGGTCGCCTGCGCCTGGATCGGCTGGAAAGCTTGCTGGATGTGGTGGGTCAGGACGCTCCCGCTCCTGGCAAGGAACTGATCCCTGTGGCCGGAGCCGGCCTGCGGCTGCTGCTCAGCCGAGATGGTGCCGACCTGCGCAAACGTCTGCTGATGACGCTGATCCGTGATGATCGTTTGCACACCGACGACGTGCGTGCCCTGGTCGGCCTGCTCGGACGCACCTTTGGCCCAGGACGTCTGGCCGGCGGCCTGTTGCAGCGCCTCAACCCGTTGGCGGCAGCGTGATCCCGAGATCACAACTCCAGCGAGATTGTGGAACTCACCGCTAAGGTCTCAGCTCTTTGAGATCGGCGTCGATGCCTGAGGAGATCAGCGCCCAGGAGCTTGAGCAGCTTCTCCAGATGATGACCCTGCCCCAGCCCCCCTACCTGCTGGCAGGCATCGGGCTGCTGATGGGTGTGCTCTGCGGCCTCACCTTTGGGCGTCAGGTGCAGAACAAGCTGGATGGCTGGAAACAGGACCGGCTTCCCTTGCTGCCGTTGGGGACTGCGGAGATCAACCTCAGCTACGCCGGCACCCTCATCGGCGTGACCCTGTTCATCGGCTGCTGCCTTCAGATCTTCGGGTTTGCCTCTGGCGCTGCCCTGCTGGTGGCCCTGCTGCTCTCGCTGCTGACCGGTGGTGCCTTGTTCTCTCAGCTGGAGCGCCTGATGCAGCAGGTGGAAGCGGGCAAGTTCAAAGCGGTTGATTTCGACAACTTCGACGAATTTTTCTGAGCCTTTTCTTCTGAGCTTTGTTTCGCCGGACCTGTCCCTCTGGGGTCTTGGCCCTTAAGCGAAGCCGCTGTTCTGCTTTGTCGGGTTTAGTCCTCGGTCAGAATGGAAGCGCTCCCGCCTCATGGACGTGACAACCCTGTCTGCGGCTGTCTCCACCCGTCGTCTCCTCGTGGTGGAAGACGACGACAGCATTCGGGAAACAGTCGGAGAGGCCCTGCGCGCGGAAGGTTTTGAGGTGCAAACCTGCGCCGATGGCGCCTCAGCCCTCAATTTGATCACCGCTGAAACTTCAGATCCGGTGGATCTGATTGTGCTCGATCTGATGCTCCCCGGGTTGGGGGGGCTTGACCTTTGCCGCGAGCTCCGACGCATCAACAACACCACCCCGATCCTGGTGATCAGCGCCCGTGACAGTGAGACCGATCGGGTGCTGGGGCTTGAGGTGGGCGCCGACGATTACCTGGTCAAACCCTTCGGGCTGCGCGAGCTGGTTGCCCGATGCAGGGCCTTGCTGCGGCGATCCACTCAATCGGAGACGTCGCCCTCCCAACCCCATTCCTTCACTCACGCCAACCTGTGCCTGTATCCCAGTGAATGCAGGGTCACCCGGGATGGCACGGATCTGACCCTCTCCCCCAAGGAATACAAGATCCTCGAGCTGTTCATTCAGAACCCCAAGCGCGTCTGGAGTCGCGATCAGCTGCTGGAGAAAATCTGGGGTGTCGACTTCATCGGTGACACCAAAACCGTGGATGTTCACATCCGCTGGCTGCGGGAAAAGGTTGAGCAGGAGCCCTCATCGCCTCAGTTGATCCGTACGGTTCGCGGTTTCGGGTATCGCTTCGGCTGAGGGTGCTGTGGTGATCTCTGCCGCACTCGGCTTTGCAGCTGGCATCGGGATCACGCTTCTGCTGGAGCGTCGTCGCCGTGTTCTGGCGTCCAAGCGAACGTCGAAGCGAACGTCCAAGGAGCGCTCCATCGTCTTGAACGCTCCCCAGCTGCTGGCCTGGATTGATGCGGCCACCCAGGGCTGGTTGATCCTGGCCCCGGATCACTCCATCGCCTACATCAACGACCGGGCTGAACGGCTGCTGCACATCCCCTCCAATCGCCTGGTTCGTGGCATGAAGCTCCGGGATGCCCTCGACATTCCTGTCTTGGAGGAGTTGATCTTCAGCAGCCGCTATCAGCTGCGTCCCAAACGTTGTGAATGGGATCAACAGGGGACCCCGCTGGAGGCGGTTGTTCTGCCGGGCAGTGACGAATGCTGGCTGGTGCTGATCCACAGCCGTCAGTCCCTCGAAGCCCAGCAACAGCAGCAGGAACGCTGGGTGAGTGATGTGGCCCATGAGCTCAAGACCCCCCTCACCGCCCTGATGCTGGTGAGCGATCGGCTGGAACTGGCCGTCAAGGAAGACGACACGGCTCTGGTGCAACGGCTGCAGAAGGAACTCCGGCGTCTTCAGCTGCTGGTGGAAGACCTGCTGGAGCTGTCGCGGTTGGAAAACAGCCTGCCGCAGGACGACAGCGAGCATGTGCCCCTCACCCTGGAGGATCTGGTGGACAGCGCCTGGGGATCCATTGGCCCGATCGCGGAGGAACGGCGGGTGACGCTGCAGCTGGACCGCAGCGAATCAGGCCCCCTGAGTGGTGATCAGCGCCGGTTGCACCATGCGGTGCTCAACCTTCTCGACAATGCCCTGCGCTACTCCCCTGATCAGAGCAGCATCGACGTGTCCGTCCGCCAGAGCGGCGGCTGGTGGTTGCTCAGCATTCGTGACCATGGCCCTGGCTTGAGTGAGGCCGATCTCACGCGCATGTTTCAACGCTTCTACCGGGGGGATCCCTCCCGCACCCGCTCCAACCGCAGCGGCAGTGGCCTGGGCCTGGCGATCGTGCAGCAGATCGCCGTCAACCATGGCGGTCGCATCGAAGCTCGCAACCATCCCGCCGGTGGAGCCTGCATGGATCTGCTCCTGCCCAGGGAACCCCTGCAATGACGCGCCAACGCCTGCAGAAACTGATCGCTGCTGCCGGCCTCTGCTCCAGGCGCCGGGCTGAGGAATGGCTGCAGGCCGGCCGCGTGACGGTGGATGGACAGGTCGCCCGCGTTGGCGACCAGGCCGATCCACAGCAGCAGACGATTCATGTGGATGGTCAGCCGTTGCCGTCCCGTGGTGTGGCGCGGGTGCTGCTGATCAACAAGCCGGTGGGGGTGATCTGCAGCTGCGATGACCCGCAGGGTCGCCGCACGGTGCTGGACCTGCTTCCCCCGCAGCATCGGGCTGGTCTTCACCCCGTTGGCCGTCTGGATGCCGACAGCCATGGTGCGCTTCTGCTCACCGATCTGAACATCTATGCCCAAGTTGGCCTTGTGACCGTGATCGGCCTCGCCGCCAAGAACGGCATCCTGATCGTGGAGGTGGCCGAGCAGAAACTCGAGCAAGGTCTGAGCATCACAGAAGCTGCGGTGCAGTCCGCCGAATCACGACTGCGGCCGATCCTGATGACCGCGATCGCTGCCCTGGCGGGCTTCCTGCCGCTGGTGTTGGCCAATGGCGCCGGCGCTCACAGCCAGCAGTCGCTTGGCACCGTGATCTTTGGAGGCTTGGTGGTCGCGACAGTGTTGTCGCTGGGCGTCGTGCCCCCTGTGTATGTGTTGGTGAAAAACCTCGAACTGCATCTGTTCAAACCGATCAGCTGATCTCGTTGGTCATCAATGCCGCAGACGAAGCATCACTTCGCCGCAGAGCTCCAATCGGCCGAACGAAACGACACATTGGCGCCACCACTGCGTTCCAGGTCGTGCATGCCCTCCAGCTGGTTGTAGACCGACAAGAGCTGCCGGCGCATGTGGTCGGTATGGGGCAGATCAGCGATCAAACGCAGCACATCCTCCAGGGATCGCTTGGCATCGATCACCAAACGACAATCGGGGCTGCCAGGCTCGTCGCGCATGGGATCAGAAGCGAATGCATCTATTCAGCAGAAAATCCACGCTCGTGGGTGTCTGAATCCCTACCAATGCGGCGATATTCAACAGAAATTCAGGGTTTGCCCCCAACATCCACCACCCAAGCATTCATCCGGCTGCGTTTCGCACAGCAGGAAGCCTGAGGCTGCTGAACCACGACAACAACACCAGCAGGGATGAAGCCCAGAGGCAGGCCTGCATGCCCGCGGCTTCGGTTCGGCCGAGCATGAACACAGCCCCCGAGAGCAACGTGCCCACCAAGCGTCCGGCAGCGTTGGCCATGTAATAGAAACCCACATTGAGGCTGACGCTCTCCGCATCGGTGTAAGCCAGCACCATGTAGGAGTGGATCGACGAATTCATCGCGAACACCACCCCAAAGGCGGCAAGGCCTGCGGTGATGGCGACCGCCACATCCACCTGGCGCCACAGCGCCACCGCGATCAGGGCGGGAATGGCGGTGAGCACAGCACTCCAGAACTGCACAGCAGATGCTCCCGGGGATGTGGTCTGCCCCCAGAGCCGTCTCATACCAGGCGCTGATCCCTGAACGATGCCGTAGCCAATCACCCAGAGACCCAGGAAGCCACCGATCTCCCAGAAACTCCAGCCCAGGGAGGCCTCAAGGAACACGGGCAAGGCCACCACGAACCAAACATCCCGGGCACCAAACAGAAAAAAGCGCGCCAGGGACAGCACGTTGATGCCCTGGGATTTGGAGAACAGCGACGAAAAGGCCGGCTTGGACTTCATCTTTCCGATCTCCCCGGGCAGCACCAGCGTGAGCAGGAAGGCCAGGGCCAGACCTGCTGCCATCCAGCCCACGGCAGCATTGAAGCCAAAGGCAGTGAGCAGCACCCCACCGAGGAAGAAGCCCACACCCTTGAGGGCGTTCTTGGATCCCGTGAGGATCGCCACCCACTTGAACAGCTGCTGCTGCCCCTGCTGCTGATCCTCCGGCGTTTCTGAAACCACCGTCTTGATGGCACTCTTGGCGCTCATCTTGTTGAGATCTTTGGCGATGCCGCTGATGGCCTGAGCGGTCATCACATAGATCACGCTCAACAGTTTCGGCCAACTGGCGGCGACGGGCATCAGCATCAACAACGCAAGAATCTGCAGCAGCGTTCCCACCCAGAGGGTTAGCCGAAGCCCATAGCGGGCACCGATCCAACCGCCGTACAGGTTGGTGAGAACCCCAAACAGCTCATAAAAGAGAAACAGGGAGGCGATCTCGAGGGTGGTGTAGCCGAGCTGATGGAAGTGGAACACCACCAACATCCGCAGGGCCCCATCGGTGAGCGTGAAGGCCCAGTAGTTGGCGGTGACGATGCCGTATTGCTGCAGAGGGGAGAGCTTCATCCGTCCAGACCAACCACGTGGCAGGTGAGATCGGCCATGCGGCAGCTGTAGCCCCATTCGTTGTCGTACCAGGCAAACACCTTCAACTGGTTGCCATCAACAACCATCGTCGAGAGAGCATCGACAATCGAGCTGCGGTTGTCGTTGGTGTAATCGCAGGACACCAACGGGCGTTCCTCGTAACCCAGGATTCCCTTCAGCGGCCCTTCCGCAGCAGCTTTGAACGCAGCATTCACCTGCTCCACCGTGACGCTCTGCTTGAGCTCGAACACCGCATCGGTGAGCGATCCATTCAGCAGGGGAACACGAATGGCATGACCGTTGAGCTTGCCCTTCAGCTCGGGGAAAATCATCGCGATCGCCTTGGCCGAGCCGGTGGTGGTGGGAATGAGTGAGCTGAGCCCGGAGCGCGCCCGGCGCAGGTCGCTTTTAAAGGAATCGATCGGCACCTGGGTGTTGGTGATGTCGTGAATGGTGGTGATCAGGCCGTGCTCGATGCCGAAGCTCTCGTGCACCACCTTCACCACAGGCGCCAGGCAGTTGGTGGTGCAGGAGGCGGCCGTCACCAACTTGTGGCGCGCCGGTTCATAGAGGTGGTGATTGATCCCGTAAACGATGTTGAGCGCGTCCTCACCGGCAACCACACCCTTCACGGGACAGGCCACCACAACCCGTTTAAGGCCCAGCTGATCGAAATAGGGATTGAGCGTCTCCGGCGTTTTGATCTTGCCGCTGGCTTCAAGCACCATCTCCACCCCCCGATCGCTCCAAGGCACGGCGGTGGGGTCCTTCTCGCTGGACCAGGTGAGGGCGGATCCCTCCACGCTGAATCCATCAGCACTGCTGGTGATGCCACGATCCCAGCGACCATGCACAGAATCGAACTCCAGCAGGTGGGCCGCCGTTGCTGCATCGCCAGCGGGATCATTGACATGCACCAGTTCGATGCCGGGCCGTCCCCAGAGGGCCCGGAACACCAGGCGACCAATCCGTCCAAAGCCATTGATGCCGATCCGCATACCAGCTCCTTTGATCAATCAAATTATGTTGATCCAAACAGATCGGGGGACACTTCTCTTGTGATCCAGAACACCCTCAACAGGGAGCAGTCGAGGCAGCTGCTCAAAGCACTGGCCGACCCGATCCGTCTCGACGTGATCCATGCGCTGGCACAGGGGGAACGATGCGTCTGTGACCTCACCGGTGAGCTCAACCTCTCCCAGTCGAAGCTCTCGTTCCATCTCAGGGTGCTGCGAGAGGCGGGGCTGCTGACGGATCGGCAGAGCGGCCGATGGATCTACTACCGCCTGCAACCGGACGCCCTGGCAGCCCTGGAAGCCTGGCTGGCCGAACTGCGCCTCCACTGCAGCCAGAGCGCTGCCCCCTGCCCGAGCTGACGATGGACCAACGGCTTTTCTTCCCGGCCACGGAACGCAACCGCGGCCCCATCGGAGATCTGCTGAAGCAGCTCTTGCCTGGCTCAGGAGCCGTGCTGGAGCTGGCCAGCGGCAGTGGTGAGCACGCCGTCTGCTTTCAGCAGCGCTTTCCCCATCTGCACTGGCAGGCCAGCGATCCGGATCCATACCATCGGGCCAGCATCAACGCCTGGATCCAGCACCAGGGTCTGAGCCAGGTGATGCCAGCAGCACTCAACCTCGATGTTGAACACCGCCCCTGGCCCCTGCCCCAGAACCTCCAAGGGGCCGTGAAGGCTGTTGTGTGCATCAACCTGCTGCACATCAGCCCAGCCAGCTGCACGGATGCCGTGCTCGAGGAATCAGCCCTGTTGCTGCCCAGCGGCGCCCCCTTGATCATTTATGGCCCATTCAGGCGCAATGGTGCTCACACCAGTGCAAGCAATGCCGCCTTCGACCAATCCCTGAGAGAACGCAACCACCAATGGGGATTGCGGGAGCTGAATCACGTAACAGCCATCGCCGCCAAGGCTGGCTTCAACACCGAAAACGTGGTCTCCATGCCCGCCAACAATCTGACTTTGGTGTTTCAGCGCACTTGAGCCCCATCTCGCTTGCCAGCGTCTGGAAGGCCACCGACAATCACGCGGTATCTCCGGTGTGAGCGATGGATCTGACTGATTTCCTAGCGAAGCTGCTGATCGGTTCAGCCATCACCTTGAGCCTGGCGTTCATTTGTAAGACAGTTTTTCCTCGGTTCACCAAGCGAAGCAAAACCGACTTCGACGACTTTGTGCTCAATGCCTTCGCCGCTTCGGTGGTGCCTTTCGGCTTGGTGGTCACGCTGATCCTTGCTCAGGATGATTTGGGCTTGCCCACCAACATTTCAAGGGCCTACGACACATCGCTGCGCATTGTTGGCACGATCATTCTGATTCGGTTGGTCAACCGAATCGGAGCGCGATTCCTGTTCGGATTGGTGCGCCGTGCAGGCGCGGATGATCTTCAACAACTCCTCCAAAGCCTGCTCCCGCTGCTGAAAACCGTGGTTTGGGCGATCGGCACCTTGGTGCTGCTGCAGAGCCTTGGCGTGAAGATGACGGTGATCTGGGGTTTGCTCAGTGCCGGCGGCATCGGCATTGGCTTGGCCCTGAAAGAACCGGCCCAGGAATTGTTCGCCTACCTGATGATTCTTCTGGACAAGCCTTTCACCGTTGGGCAATTCATCACGGTGGGCTCCACATCAGCAACGGTGGAACGCATCGGTGTTCGCTCCACCCATCTGCGCAGCCTGCGCGGCGAACAGGTGGTAATGAGCAACTCATCACTTACAGGCTCCACCATCCTCAATTTCGCTGAAATGGCGCAACGCCGGATGATCTATTCGATTGGCGTCACCTACAGCACATCGGTCGAGCAGATGAAGGCAATCCCGACGATGGTTCAGGCCGTGATCGACGCTCAGGCCCACAGCACCTTCAACCGCTGCCACTTCACCGAATTTGCTGATTCAAGCTTGAATTTTGAACTGGTTTATTACATCGACACCCGCGATTTCACGGTCGCTCTGAACGAACAGCAAGCCATCAACCTCGGAATCATGGAGGCCTTCGCCCAAGAAGGCATCGACTTTGCCTTCCCAAGCAGGACGCTCTACTTGGAGGGAGATTCACTCGCCGGCAAAGCCTCCTGAGCCGTTGGCACAGCAGAGCGCCAAACAACACCCCCGATCAACAGGGACAAGACCGCCACAGCAGCTGTGAGGGGGATCAGGCGACGACGATCAGAACTGGAAGCAAGGGCAATCGGGCTGGAGATGTTGTCGCGTCGTGACGCCAGAAATGCCCCCTGCCGGCAGCGGATGCACACCGTGTTGGTGACGCCTGCACTCTTCAACTTGAAGCCGTAACGCCCCGGAATCTCAACGGGTGTTCCACAGCTGGAACAAGGGAGAGAAAAAACTGCCATGGGGAATCTGCCCTCAATTCAGATCTATCACCCCGGTTTCACTCCAACGGAACGGCACCCGTGGCACAAACGGAACCCCATCAGAGGCTGTGGTCAGCCGTCCAGAAGGGTTGCACCTCCCGCCAGTCCTCGCCCTCACCAACCCGCATCATCATCTGGCCGCTGCCGTCATGGACAAAGTCGACGCGCTGCTGCTGAACTCCCAGCTGCAGAGCTGCACATCAGCAGCAGAGCCGCGGTCCAGAGCTGAATGCGAAGCACAGACACTAACTCGGCAGCACGCTGGCGAAAGGCCTCCTTTTCACCATGGGGCCGGGCGATGGTCACGCCGTTGAGGCGCACCGGATCTCTTCAGGGTTTGGTGTCTGTCAGGATTTGATCAGACCAGTTGCTGATCGTGCCGCGTTTTCAAGCCCGCGTCCTCGTGCGTCTGCGCCCCTCCGTCCTCGATCCAGCCGGAGAAGCCGCGCGTGGTGCCGCTGAAAGACTTGGGGTGGAAGGCCTCAGCAAGCTGCGGATCGGTAAAGCCGTGGAAATGGAGCTTGAGGCTCCTGATGAGGCCGAGGCCCGCCGCAGGTTGGAACTGCTCAGTGATCGCTTGCTGGCCAACCCGGTGATCGAAGACTGGAGCCTGGAGCTGGAGCAGTCATGAGCATCGGGGTCATCGTTTTTCCCGGCTCCAACTGCGACCGGGATGTGCAATGGGCAACCGAGGGTTGCCTTGGGATGAGCACGCGTCGGGTCTGGCATGAGGAGACAGACCTCAGCGGCTTTGACGCCATCGTTCTGCCGGGCGGTTTCAGCTACGGCGACTACCTGCGTTGCGGCGCCATTGCCCGCTTCGCACCAGCCCTGCAGTCCTTGATCGACTTTGCAGCCAAGGGCGGTCGCGTGCTCGGTATCTGCAACGGATTTCAGGTGCTCACGGAACTGGGCCTGCTCCCCGGCGCCCTCACCAGGAACCGCGATCTGCACTTCATCTGTGAAGACGCACCCCTCAAGGTGGTGAGCCAGCGCACGGCTTGGATGCAGGGGTACAACGACGGGGCCCTGACCCTGCCGATCGCCCACGGTGAAGGCCGCTACCAGTGCAGCGATGACACGCTCAAGCAGCTGCAGGACGACGACGCCATCGCCCTGAGCTACGGCAACAACCCCAACGGGTCGGTGTCCGACATCGCAGGCATCACCAATACCAGCGGCAGCGTTCTGGGCCTGATGCCCCACCCCGAGCGGGCCTGTGATCCGGCCACGGGAGGAACCGACGGCCGCCGCATGCTGGAAGCCCTGCTGGGCTGATGCCAACCCGCCGGACGCTGCTGATCTCAGGGGCATCCACGATCATCACGGCCCTGCTCTCCTCCAGGGCCATGGCGGTCCAGCGCAGGCTGAAACCCTTGAAGCCTGGATCACGCATCCGCGCCATGAACCCCGGCACCTGGATGGATCCGGATACGGATCTCCAAGCCTTGCGCGAGCGCTGTGATCAACAGCAGTGGCATCTGGAGATTCCCGCAGCCGTCACCCGTCAATGGCGCTATTTCTCAGGAACCGACCAGGAACGGGTTGAAGATCTGAGGTCAGCCTGGAACGATCCAACGCTGGATGCCGTGGTGACCCTTGGCGGGGGCTGGGGGGCCGCCCGCGTGCTCGAAGCCGGTTTTCGTTTTCCGCGCCATCCCAAATGGAGCCTGGGGTTCTCCGACACCAGCTCCCTGCTGCTGGCCCAGTGAGCAGCTGGCCTGCCGGGGGCCATCCATGGATCCAGCGGCGGCACAGAGGCGCAATGGCAACGCACGGTGGACTTGCTCTGTGGCCGTCCCGTAGCGCCCCTGCTGGGCGAGCCACGACGGCGGGGGATCGCGCGCGGACCCTTGGTGGTCACCAACCTGACCGTGGCGACCCACCTGATCGGCACGCCCTGGCTTCCCTCCCTGAAGGGGGCCATCCTGGTGCTGGAAGACGTGGGCGAGGCGCCCTACCGGGTTGATCGGATGCTCACCCAGTGGCGCAGCGCAGGCCTGTTGCAGCAGTTGGCAGGGGTGGCCTGCGGCCGCTTCAGCTGGGCTGAAGACGACATCCTTCCCGGCGATTTCACGATGGACGAGATCCTGGAGGAACGCCTGGGCGATCTGGGCATACCGCTGGTGCTGAATCTGCCGCTGGGCCATGCACGGCCCAACCAAGCCTTGCCCCTGGGAGCGCAGGCACAGCTGGACGGCAAGCACGGCCTGCTCAGCCTGATGGCCTGATGTGATGGCCTGATCAAAGCGTGACGCTGCTCCCGATCGAGCAGCACCACAAAAAAAGGGGGCCTTTCAGCCCCCAGTGATTGGATCCATTGATCGTGATGGTCAGGCAGCGACGGCAGCCTTGGGATCAAGAGCGCCCTTGGCGTAGAGGCCGGCGTAGTAGGTGATGCTCTGCTGCTGGATCTTGCTGGCGTTGCCGGCAGCCCAGAACTGCTGGTAACGGTCCAGGCAGACCTGCTTCATGTACTTGCGAGCAGGCTTGTTGAAGTGGCGGGGGTCGAAGTTGGAAGGATCGGCCATGGCCGCTTCACGCACAGCAGCGGTGAAGGCGAGACGGTTGTCGGTGTCGATGTTCACCTTGCGCACACCGTTACGGATGCCTTCCTGGATTTCCTCGACGGGAACGCCGTAGGTCTCGGGGATAGCACCACCGTGCTTGTTGATCATCTCCAGCCATTCCTGGGGAACGGAGGAGGAGCCGTGCATCACCAGGTGGGTGTTGGGGATGGCTTTGTGGATCTCAGCGATGCGGCTGATGGCCAGCACTTCACCAGTGGGCTTGCGGGTGAACTTGTAAGCGCCGTGGCTGGTGCCGATGGCGATGGCCAGAGCGTCGCACTTGGTCTTGGCAACGAAGTCGGCAGCCTCAGCGGGATCGGTGAGCAGCATGTCCTTGGACAGCTCGCCTTCGAAACCGTGGCCGTCCTCGGCTTCACCCTTGCCGGTTTCCAGGGAGCCCAGGCAACCCAGCTCACCCTCAACGCTCACACCCACGGAGTGGGCGAAGTCCACCACCTGCTTGGTGACGTTGACGTTGTAGTCGTAGCTGGCGGGTGTCTTGGCGTCGGCTTCCAGGGAACCGTCCATCATCACGGAGGTGAAACCGTTGATGGCAGCGGAGTAGCAAGTGTCAGGGGCGTTGCCGTGGTCCTGGTGCATCACCACAGGGATGTGGGGATAGGTCTCGGTTGCGGCCAGGATCAGGTGACGCAGGAAGATCTCACCGGCGTAGCTGCGAGCGCCGCGGGAGGCCTGGAGGATCACAGGGCTGTCGGTCTCGTCAGCCGCTTCCATGATGGCCTGGACCTGCTCCAGATTGTTCACATTGAACGCAGGAATGCCGTAGCCGTTCTCAGCGGCGTGGTCGAGCAGGAGCCGAAGCGGAACGAGCGCCATAGGAAAAGTCTGAAACGGAGAACCTTGACGGATAAGACTCCGCCGGGCGACGACTTTACCTAGTTGTGTTCAAATTGTCACCAAGCCCTGTTGAACGAACGACAGGGCTTGGTGAAATCCGATTCAGTAGGTGTAACCAGCGACAAACAGCTGCTCATCCGAGGAAGGCTGTGATCCAGGCACGTACTGACCTCGAGAAGCCTCAGAGTTGGCCTGAGCTCTTGCAAGCAGGGCTTTCTGACCAGCTTCCAGTTTGGAACCAGCCCAGCCTTTGAGGCAGGAGTGCTGAAGAGCACGGCCATAGGAGAAACCCAGGTTCCACTTGGCTTTGCGCTCAATGCTGTTCATGTGATTGAGGTAAACCGAGGCGGCCTCCTCACTCAGACCTCCGGAGAGGAACACGATGCCGGGGACACTGGCAGGAACACTTCTCTCAAGGGTTCGCACCGTCATGGCAGCAACTTTTGCTGGATCGGCCTTCTCAGCACAATCAGCCCCTTGAACGGTCATGGAAGGCTTCAGAAGAGTGCCTTCGAGCAGAACACCGTTGGCGTGACAAGCGTGATAAACCTCCTGAATCACATGCTCCTGGATACGAGCTGTGGTTTCGATGCTGTGATTGCCGTCCATCAGGATTTCGGGCTCCACGATCGGTACCAAACCTGATTCCTGAACAGAGCGGGCATAACGGGCAAGGCCCCAAGCGTTTTCGCGAATGGAGAGGGCTGAAGGACAGCCATCTGCGGTGATCTGCAGCACAGCACGCCACTTAGCGAAGCGTGCACCTTGGGCGTAGTAGTCGGCAGCACGCTCAACCAACCCATCAAGGCCGGTGCAAAGCGTCTCGACGGCATTGGCTCCACCCAGGGGCCTCAGGCCCTTATCAACCTTGATGCCGGGGATGATTCCAAGCTTGCCCAATTTGTCGACCATCGACTCGCCATCGGCGTGGCTTTGGAACAGGGTCTCTTCGTAAAGAATGGCGCCGCTGATGAATTCACCCAAGCCTGCTGTGGTGAAGAGCATTCCGCGGTAAGCCTGACGGTTCGCTTCCGTGTTCTCGACACCGATTGAGCCGAGACGTTTACCAATCGTCTTGGTGGATTCGTCAACAGCCAAGATCCCCTTACCAGGAGCGGCTAGGGCTTGGGCTGTAGCCATCAATTCCGAGGAGTAATCCGCCAGAGCCATGGGGTCGATTCAGTGGAAGGCAATTCTTCGATCTGAAGCGACAAACAAATTGACTTGAGTTACAAAAACGCCTTCAAATTGGAACCAAGGGATTGCATCATTTGGCGCAATCAGTTGTGAGCAAGTGACGTCTGTGCTTGGTCGCAGGCCACACGACTGGCTACGCCCTCGGCCAGTCCAGGCAGCATCGGTCGCCCACTGCGGATGCTCTGGGCCCACCAGCCGAGCACCCTAGCCACAGGGGCGATGCGGCCATCCGCCCAGGTTTCCGAAAAGGCGAAGTCGGCATCAGCTTCCACGGCGCGGAAGGGCTCGCCGAGCGGAGCATGCTGCAGCTCAAAGCCATGGACGTAGTCCTTCTGATTGGTGCTGCTGAGCAGCAGCGACCCCGACGACCCCACCACATCCAGGCAGAACCCGCGCCCGTTGCGCGACACGGAACTGAGGCTGACCTGCGCCGGCACCGGCAGGTCCTGCCTTCCCTGCCAATGGGCCACGGTCTGCAGCAGCGACACATCGGAAGCATCCACAGCGGCAAGACCACCATCGGGATGAGGGCGCTGCTTAATCGAAACGCTGTTCAGGGCCTGGACGGTCCCAAGGGGACCGATCAGCCAGGCCAGCATGTCCATGGCATGCGTTCCGAGCGCTCCGATCACACCGCCACCCTGATCCGCCTGGGCATACCAGTTCCAGCCGCGCTGGGGATCGGCACGGCTGCCCATCAACCAGTCGAGCTTCACCAGCCAGGGCGTGCCGACAGCACCGGCCTGCAGAAGGCGTGCAGCCTGCATGAACAGGGGAACAGCCCGGTATTCGTAGTCCACAGCTACTGAGAGCCCCCTTGCCAGGGCCAGCCGCTGCAGCTCGCGGGCTTGATCGGCATGCAGCGCGATGGGCTTTTCCAGCAGCAGATGCTTGCCAGCCTCCAGGGCCTGGCGGGCCAGGTCGAAGCGGGGTGCCGGTGGGGTGGCGATGATCACCGCGTCCACCGCGGGATCGGCCAGCAGAGCGTCCCAGTCCCTGAATCCCTTCAAGCCATGGGCGGCTGTGGCGGCATCCAAGCGCTCCTGGCGAGGGTGCCAAAGCGCCACTGCCTCGAGATCAGGCGCTGCCGCAAGGGCCGGCAGGTGCACCTTCTCCCCGAAGCCGAGACCGGCGACGGCAACACCAAGAGGTTCTGGGGACATCTCAGCTGGGGAGGGGTTCGGCACAGACAGCCTCAATCACGGAGGTGATCAGCCCGTCATCCCCGGCAGGCTGCCATTGGGCACGAAAACGAGGCAAACCATTCACCTGTTTGTCGCGATACAGCTCCTGGGAGCAGTCCAGCTGCATTACATAGAGCTCGCCGGAGGGCTGCTCTCCATCCTCAGTGGCCGCTGGGGTGAACCGGCTGAGCACGGTTCGGTAACCATCCCGATCGATGCGCACACTGCCGCGATCCCACCACTGCTGGCCCGCGTCGGTGGCAGGCACCTCGATCCATTCCACGGGGCCCGCTAGCGCGGGGGCGACCCAGCAGACCAAGGCCAGGATCAGCAAACAACCAGCTCGGATCATGCGCTGGTGAGCTCCATAGGTTTGCAGCCGTGCAGGCGCAGAAGGTTGGCCAGGGTGGAGCGCAGCTGGGTGCGGGGAACGATCGTGTCCACGAAGCCGTGCTCCTGCAAATATTCGGCCGTCTGGAAATTGTCGGGCAGCTTCTCCCGCAGGGTCTGCTCGATCACCCGGCGGCCAGCAAAACCAATCAAAGCCTTCGGTTCCGCCAGGATCAGGTCGCCCAGCATGGCGAAACTGGCGGTCACACCCCCCGTGGTGGGGTGGGTGAGCAAGGGCATGTAGAGCAGCTCGGCTTCGCGGTGGCGTTCCAGCGCGCCGGAGATCTTCGCCATCTGCATCAGGCTGAGCATCCCCTCCTGCATCCGAGCACCGCCGGAGGCACAGACGATGAGCAGCGGCAGCTTGCGGGCGGTGGACTCCTCAATCAGACGGGTGATTTTCTCCCCGACCACCGAGCCCATCGATCCCCCCATGAAACGGAAGTCCATCGCTGCCAGGCCCATGGGGATGCCCTCCACCCGGCAGAGCCCGGTGACGACACCATCCCGCAGCCCCGTCGAGGCCTGACTTTCCCGCAGTCGGTCGGCGTAGGCGCGCCGGTCTTTGAATCCGAGGGGATCCACCGGTGAAAGATCCGCATTCAGCACTTGGAAGCTGTCGGGGTCCGCGATCAGTGCGATGCGCTCAGCACTGTCGATCCGGTGGTGATGGCCGCAGTTGGCGCAAACACTGGCATTGAGTTTCAGGTCTTTGAGATAAACGACCTGACCACACTCCGGGCATTTGCTCCACAGCCCATCGCCTTCATCGGGTTCCTGCTTGACGTTGGCGACGTACTGACCCTTGCGGCGATCAGCAAACCAATCGAACAGAGACACACAGGGCCGTCAGCTCACACCATTAAAAGCCGGACTGGGAAGAGACGCTGGGGAATCAAGCGCCCAACAGCATCACCCAGGTGTTCCACCACCACTGCGGACCGGTCAACCAGACCAGCCAGATGCCCAGGGCAATGAAGGGACCGAAGGGGAATGGTTCCCTGGGGCCCAACCGGCCGCTGAGACGAGCGGTGCTTCCAACCAAAGCTCCCGAGACAACCGCAAGGGCCATTGCCGCTACGATGCCCCAAGGGCCCAGCCATGCCCCGCCCAGCGCCGCCAACTTGGCATCGCCCAGGCCCAGCGCAGGCTGTCCCAACAACCGCTCGGCCAAGGCACTGAGGCCTTCCAACAGCAGCAGGGCCAGCACCGCGGCGATCAAATGGCTGGCCAGAACAGGAATGCCAGCAGCCGTGCTGACGAGCAGGCCCAGCACCACACCCCAGCGGCACAGGGGCTCCGGCAACCAAAGGTGATCCAGATCGATCAACACCAGCGGCAACAGCAGCGCGATCAGGGTGAAACCAGCCCAGGGGAGCCAAAGATCAGGCAGCTCCCCACCAGCACCAGGCCACACCAACAGCGCCGAGATCCAGAGGCCGGCACTCAGGGCCTCCACAGCGGGGTAGCGCCAGCTGATCGCTGCATCACAGTCGCGGCAGCGGCCCCTCAGCAGCAGCCAACCGAGCACCGGGAGATTGTCATGCCAGCGGATGGCAAGGCCGCATTTGGGGCAGTGGCTGCCGGGAAAGACCACCGATTCCTGGCGGGGCAAGCGCCAGGCCACCACGTTGGTGAAGCTGCCGACGCAGGCGCCCAGCAGGCCGGCCCAAGCCAGGATCAACCCTTCCATCGGGTCCGACCGCGGCTCGTGCGTCCCCGGATCAGATCGATGGCAATGAACTCTTCGTCCGGCAAAAGAACAGGGGTCTCGAAGACCACGCGGCCATCGGGTTCCTGCGGATCCACCACCACACCGAGAGGCTCCTGCCCCGCAGGGGTGCTGGAGAGATAGGCGAAATAAATGCGACGGGCCTGGGCGATCAGCGAGCGGCTGTCAATGCGATCCCAGCGGGGCGTCGAGGGCGCCCCCGAGGCTCCGCGGATTTCAAAGGAGGGCGTTGACAAAGAAATAGAGCCCACCTGATCACTCAGATAGGCCCATTGTAGAGACGATTGTTGGTGGGAGAAGCGATCAGCTGAGCTTGTTCTTCTCTTCGATCATGCGGTGAATGATCGGAGTGAGGATCAGTTCCATGGCGAAGCCCATCTTGCCGCCGTTCACCACGATGCTGGTGGGGCTGGACATGAAGGAATCGTGGATCATGTTCAGCAGGTAACCGAAGTCGATTCCCCACTTCTCGCGAGCTCCCTTGCGGAAGTGGATGATCACGAAGCTTTCATCCGGGGTCGGGATGTTCCGGCAGATGAAGGGGTTGGAGGTGTCCACAGTGGGAACACGCTGGAAGTTGATGTCGGTCTGGCTGAACTGCGGGCAGATGTGATTGATGTAATCAGGCATCCGGCGCAGGATCGTGTCAACGATCGCTTCAGCGGAATAACCACGCTCAGCGTTGTCGCGGTGAATCTTCTGAATCCACTCAAGGTTGGTGATCGGCACCACACCCACCAGGAGGTCGGCCAGGGCGGCCACGTCGTAGCCCTCGCCCTTCACACCGCCGTGGAGGCCTTCGTAGAACAGAACGTCAGTGCCGGTCGGGATGTCTTCCCAAGGCGTGAACTGACCCGGCTCGAGGTTGACGCCAAGACGGGCATTGTGTTCAGCCGCTTCTTCAACGCTGTGGAGGTAGTAGCGCTTCTGACCAGCACCGGTTTCGCCATAGGTGCGGAACAGTTCCTCGAGCTTGTCGAAGAGGTTGGCCTCAGGGCCGAAGTGGGAGAAGTTCTCACCCTTGGCCAGGGCATCCGCCATGGCCTGTTTCATGGGCATCCGCTCGTAGCGGTGGTAGCTGTCGCCTTCCACCACTGCAGGGGTAATGCCTTCCCTCGCAAAGATGTGCTCGAAGGCGCGCTTGACGGTGCTGGTTCCAGCTCCGGAAGAACCGGTAACAGCGACAACCGGATGACGCTTCGACATCGACGCAGGGACTACGGGCCCGGCGATCCTGCCAGATCAGGGCCCGATTGCACCAATCTCTGGCTTACAGAGCTTTGAGCAATTGCTCACCCATGGCGCGACAACCCAGCTGGGTGCAGCCTTCTGCCATGAGATCACCGGTGCGGAAGCCACCGGCCAGAACGGCATCCACAGCAGCCTCAAGATCATCGGCAGCCGCGGCCTGCTTGAGGCCGATGCGCAGCATCATTGCGGCCGACAGCACCATGGCCATGGGATTGGCCTTGTCCTGACCGGCGATGTCGGGGGCTGAACCGTGCACAGGCTCAAACAACCCCGGGCCCTCACTGCCGAGGGAGGCGGAGGGCAGCATGCCGATGGAGCCGGTGAGCATCGCGGCCTCGTCGCTGAGGATGTCGCCGAAGAGGTTGCCGGTGAGCAGCACATCGAACTGGCGGGGATCACGCACCAGCTGCATCGCCGCGTTGTCCACATACATGTGGCTCACCTCCACAGCGCCATAGCTGGGCGCCATGGCATCCACGCGGTCCCGCCAGAGCTGGCTCACATCGAGCACATTTGCCTTGTCCACCGAGCAGAGCCGGCCCCGCCGCTCCTGGGCGATCTCAAAGGCCACCTTCGCGATCCGATCCACCTCCGAGGCGGAGTAGGTCATGGTGTTGAAGCCGCGCTCGTCCGTCTCGGTCTCAATTCGTCCCTTGGGCTGACCGAAGTAGATCCCCCCGGTGAGTTCCCGCACCACCATCAGGTCCACCCCCTCGATCACCTCACGCTTGAGGCTGCTGGCATCGATGAGGGCCGGAACAATCTTCACCGGCCGCAGATTGGCAAACAGCTCCATGCCGGCGCGCAGGCCAAGCAGGCCGGTTTCCGGGCGTTTCTCTCGAGGAAGGCTGTCGAAACGGGGGCTGCCGATGGCGGCCAGCAACACCGCATCGGCTGCCTTGCAGGCTTCGAGGGTGCTGGCGGGCAACGGCTCACCGGTGGAATCGATGGCGCTACCACCGATCAGCTGCTCCTCGAAGCTCAGCGAAAAGCCATGGCGCTGGCTCACCACCTCCAGCAGCTGACGGGCAACAGCGGTGATCTCGGGGCCGATGCCATCACCGGGCAGGAGAACAACGCGGTGCTGAGCCATGACGGTGCGGTGCGGCAGGTCGACCGCTGAGGTTACTGAGGGGTGTCCCGCTTGAGCTCCCGCAGGGTCTTGGCCATCTCCGGCAGCTTGCTGAAGGTGGCGGCACATCGCAGCCAGAGGCGATTCGGAATCGCGGGAAAACCACTCACCACCTCTCCGGGGGCCACATCAGCGTGAATGCCGGTCTTGGAGCTGGCGATGACGCGATCGCCGACGACAACACGATTGGCGACCCCCACCTGGCCCGCCAGGATCACCCCCTGACCGATGTGGGCGCCACCGGCGATGCCCACCTGGGAGGCGAAGGCACAGCCACGGCCGGTGGTGACGCCATGGCCGATCTGCACAAGGTTGTCGATCTTGGTGCCGGCACCAATGCGGGTCTCGCCGACGGAAGGGCGATCAATGGTGGTACCGCTACCCACCTCAACGCCGTCTTCAAGAACCACCTGGCCGGTCTGCGGCATTTTTCGCCAGCCCTTGGCCGTCGGCACGAAGCCAAAGCCCTCAGAGCCGACAACGGCATTGGAGTTCACCACACAGCCACGCCCGAGACGGCTGCCGGGGTGGAGCACGGCATTGGCATGCAACTCGCAGCCATCACCCACCACCACGTTGTCGTAGATCACCACCCCGGGATGAACGATGCAGTCGGCACCAAGACGGCTTCCCTCCCCGATGCAGACCCGCGGGCCCACCGCTGTGCCGGGGCCCACCACAGCCCGTTCATCTATCACCGCCGAAGGGTGAATCTCCGCCAAGGGCCGGCGGCGGGGATTCAACTGATCGAGGGCTTCAGCGAAGGCCAGACGCGGATCCGCGAAGACCGCAAAGGCGATGCCACGCTTCGAGGCCAGATCAATCAGATCCTGTTGGTCGGGCAGCAAAAGGGCACCCACACCGCTGGCGCCCAAGGCCGCGGTGAGGGCGTTGCCCTTCTCCAGAAAGCTGAGCTGCGCGGCTGAGGCCTGATCGAGTGAAGCGGCACCCTCAAGCCATGGGTCCAAGCCCGGCTGGCTCCAACGCAGACCTGCATCACCGGTCTGCAGAACCTTGATCAGGGTGCTGAAACGCATGGAGGCCAGGGCAGTCCGGCGGATCGTAGACGTGGTTAACGGCTGCGAAGCACCAGACCATCGCGATGCACCACCACCGGGGAGGACTCCCCCGGCGATGGGTCATTCATCGCGGCCCGCAGCTGGTCGCTGTCCATCGAACAGAGGCCACGGCCCAGGTCCTCTCCATCGGGGTCCAGCAACTGAACGGGTTGATTGGCGGCGAACTCACCCCGCACCGCCGTCACACCCACCAGCAGCAGGGACGCACCACGGTGCTGCAGCGCTGCACAGGCCCCCGCATCCAGCAGCAGTTCACCCTCAGGCCGAAGCACGTGGGCCAGCCAACTGCGTCGGTTGCCCAGGGGTTCGGGGTGGGGATGGAACACCGTCCCCCCCCGTTCGCCCAACAGCAAAGCCTCGAGGCGAGCAGGGTCGCGGCCATCGGCGAGCTGCACGGTGATGCCACTGGCGGTGGCGATGCGGGCTGCCGCCAGCTTCGTGGTCATGCCCCCGGTGCCCCAGCGCCCCCCGTCGCCGGCCCCCTGTTCCAACGAGTCCAGCTCCCGGGGGTGGCGAACATCCGAGATCGGTTCGGCGTTGGCATCAACCCGCGGATCCGAGGAATAGAGGCGATCAACATCCGTGAGCAGGATCAGTTGCTGGGCTTCAACGGCGGCGGCCACCAATGCCGAGAGGGTGTCGTTGTCGCCGAAGCGCAACTCCGCCGGCGAAAGGGCATCGTTCTCGTTGATCACCGGCAGCACCCCCCAGCTCAGCAGCTGCCGCAAAGTGCCCGAAGCGTTCTGATACCGACGCCGATCGGCCAGGTCGGAGCGGGTCAACAGCACCTGCGCCACGGAACGACCATGGCGTTCCATGGCCCGTTCGTACAGCGCCATCAGTGCGCCCTGGCCGATGGCCGCAGCCGCCTGCAGGGCCACCACCATGTCGGGTCGGTTGGTGAGGGCCAACTTCTGGCAGCCCAGGCCAACGGCACCACTGGTGACCAGCACCACCTGGTCACCGCGGTCCATGGCCCCTGCAAAGCAGCGGGCGTAGCCATCAATCGTGCTGGCGGTCTCCCCCCGAAGCAGGCTGGTGCCGATTTTCACGACCCACAGGGTCATGCTGAAGGCGCCCCCATCACGCGGGCCATGGCGCGTTCAAACCGCTGAACACGGTCATGGCGGCAGGGCTTTCCGTCGTCTCGAACCGGGCGAACCAACACTGTGTAAAGCCCCATCCGGTTACCGCAGAGCACATCCGTGAACAGGCGGTCGCCGATCATCGCGATCGCCTCCGGGGGCAGCGAGAGATCGCGAACCACGCTGCGCAGGGCGCCACGGCGGGGCTTGCCGGCACCAAAGGTGAAGCTGACCTGCAGCTGATCAGCCACGGCAGCAATCCGGTCGCGGGAGGGGTTGTTGCTGAACAGATGCAACTGCAGGCGGCGGCCGGCATCCACCAGCCAGTCGCGCACCGGCCCTGGCAGGGTCACGTCACGACCGGGCAGAAGGGTGCGGTCAACATCGATCACGGCGGCCTTCAGGCCGTGGGCCGTGAGGTGAGGCAGCGAAAGCTGGGCAATGGTGAGGTGGGGATCCCAATCGGGGGTCAACCAGTGCTGTGCCGTCAATCCGGCCATTCACGCTCCTCCAGTTCCGCCTCAATCAGGGGTTGAACGCGGTCGAGCTCATCGTCGCTCAGCAGCACCGCCTGGCCATCCACCATCCGCACCACCACCAGGAAGGGATCGAGGGGGATGTAGAGGCCGTATTCCTCCGCGTCGACCATGAAGCTCACCAGCAGCTCAAAGGTCTCAGCATCCTCATCAACGTCGTCTTCCTCTTCCAGCTCGTCGAGCTCGTCCTGATCCGGCTCCTCCAGTTCACCACTGACGGTGAGTGTGATCGCCGATCGCACCAGAACCAGGTCGTGCTCCTGGAGCACCACATCAGCCACCGAGAGAATCGGCTCGCTGCTGGCGACTTCCGTGATCGGCACCGGCTCTGCATCGTCATTGAGCCGAAACAGCGACACCGGTGTGTCGACCGGCGAGAGCAGGGCGTAGTCCTGCCCCTCGATCGGGATCAGATGCTCGAGGAAGCACAGCAGATCATGGCCCTCGCGGTCGCGGACCAGCAGGGTGGGGTGATCGCTGCTCTTACCGGGGCCCGACTCAGACATCAACGCGGCTCTGACTGGGCTCAGGATCCACCATCGCCCGCCCCGGCGCCCGACCTTGACGCACTCTGTTGGGCCGGTTTGAGCTCCGGACCCTCCGCCAGCCATTGCTCCAGCAGCAAGGCAGCGGCTGCACTGTCCAGACGTCCGCTGCGATCGCCCGTCAGCCCGAACTGTTCACCGGCCGCCCAGGTGCTGCTGTGTTCATTCACCCAGGCCAGGGGCAGATCGAGGGCGGCAGCCAGCCGTAGGCCGTAACGCTGGCAATGCTCCGCCTGGGCCGTGGGCTGGCCCGCGGCATCCAGAGGCAAACCCACCACAAGCCCCTGCACCGACCGTTCACGGCAGTGGGCCCGCAGAACGACCAGATCCGCATCAAAGCGACCACGACGCAGGGCAGCGAGGGGCGTGACACTGATGCCCAGGGCATCGCAGCCGGCCAGGCCGATGCGCCGCCGGCCCACATCGAGGCTGAGGATCGAACAGGGACGCGGCCGCATCAGTGCCGATCACCCAGGCTTGGTGTGGGCAAGGGTGTGCCCTGGGGCCGCAATCGGCCCAGCACCTGATCGAGCGATCGGGTCAGCTGCAGGTTGCGCTGGGGTGACTGACGCCGCCACATGCTGCGTCCGAGCAGCAGCTGCTCGTCGCCACGGGTCCAGCCCTCCGCCTCCAGGATCCGGCTGAGGGGGGCATCGTCAAAGGCCGTGAGCAACCCGCGGGGGCGGCCGCGCTGAAGGATCCCGTTCAAAACCTGGGGAAGGGCCTGATCCAGCCGGGGATCCCAGGCGACGTCGCGCATCAGTTCCAGGAACCCGGCCTCTCCCGCATCGGGAAGGCGGATGCAGCCGGCCAACACAGCATCTCCAGCCATCAGCACGCCGCAGCCGGGGCCGTTGCGGTCCAGCAGATCCAGCCAATGGCGGTCGGTGATCTGACGCAGGTGGCTGTGGCTGCCCCCCTGCTCGATCGGCCAGAGCAATTGGGCGGTGCGGCGGTTCAAGGCCACCCAGCGCAGACTCCCTGGCAACTGATCGGTGCCATGTGGATCAAGCCCAGCCCCTGGTGGACACCAGCACTGGTACGGACGAAGCGGTTGAAAGCCCAGCTCCCGCAGCAGGGCAATGGCATCGGCATCGGTGGCCGGGCAGCGGATCACCCAGCTGCAAATCTGAGCAGTCCACGACTGCAGAGCCTGCTGAAGCAGGGACTGCTGAATGGTGCGATGGCTGTAATCGTCCAGCGGGCCCAGCAGCTCCGGCAAATGAAGGATCCAGCAGCTGCCGCGGCGGTTGAACGGCCGGGCCACCACACTGGCCACCGGGCGATCCCCCGCGAGGGCCATCAGGCAACGGGGCGAGCGGCTGGGGAGCAGATCGGGAAAACGTTGCTCGACCCTGGAGAGCCATTCACCGATCAGAAACCCCTGAAACCGTGAGAGCTGATCGATCGGCGCATCCTGAACCCACTGGGCCAGGTGGGCCGGATTGAGGGGCTCAATGCGGATGGAGGTGGTCTTGGGTTCTGTCACCGGACACCCTCCAACCCCAACTGCTCACAATGTATCGCTCATTCCAGGCCTGGCCGCACCAACACCAGGGGGGTGCGCTCATTGGCATTGCCGGCGGGATTGGGACGCAGGGCCCGGCCCAGCAAGCCCTCATCACAGCCGGGGCTGGAGGCCAGCACCTTCACTCGGCCAAGGTCGTTGACGTCAACGATGGCAACGTCGACCCCGAGTTCGGCAGAAGCATCACGACAGAACTGCTCAGCCCGGGATGGCCCCAGAACAATTGTCTGGTCATAGGGCGGTGTGGTGCCGGTGATGTCGTCGATCAAGCGAGCCTGATCACCGGCGAGGCGATAGAAGCCACCGGGGATGCCCACCAGCTTCATCAGCAGACCCCCCAGCCAGGCGGCCAGCACCCGGGTGGGCCCCACCAGATCGATCAAGGTCTGCATCCCGCAGGCCGTGGCCAGGCTGCTGGTGGGGTGAAACACACGGCAAGCCAGGCGCGCCACCATGCCGGGCTCCACCTCACTGGGATGGCGGTAGCGACCCTGGATCACAGCCACGGGGGTCTCGCCGATGGTGAGGATGTCGCCGGGCTGCACCAGATCAGCGGCGTAGGTGCGCAGGACGTCGATGGCGTCGTCCAGGGGACCGAGCAGGTGGGTGCGCAGCGGCAAGACGCGGCAGCCTTCCCCCTGGCGGAAGTGGGCTTGATCGGGCTGCAGGGGTTGGGGACGGCTCAAGGGCACCAGCACGCCCTGACGGCGCTGCAGGCGACCGAAGGGTCCGTAATTCACCCAGTGGGCATCCACCCAGAGGCTGTCGACCCGAGCGGATGGGGTCGGGCCGGTGATCTCGATCGAGACCCGGGCACGCGTGGTTTTGCGTCCTTTGACGATGTAGGCCGCCCAGTAGCCGTCTGCGCGGGTCTCCTCGTCGAGATGGTCGGCAATGATCCGCGTTGTCACCTCCAGGCCGGCGGGATCAGAGGACCCCAGCAGCACGGGCTCGACCCGCAGCTCCGGCACAAAAATCTCCATGCGGGGGTGGGGGTTGCTGATCTCCAGCACCCCCTCGATACGGAGCCGCCCGCCCAGATCATCAACCCGCCAGTCGCGAGGCGTCATCCGCAACGGTGAGGCGGGTCTGAGGCGATGGCGGAGCTCCAGCCAGGCCACAGCAAGTCCTAGGCCGAGCGGAGCAAGCAGCAGCGACACAGCGGATCCGGCTCAACGACCGGGACAACTGGCCGGCAGCGTAGGCGCCATGGCGGTGGGCGTCTCAGTTGGCGGTGACTTCGATGTTCACTTCGTTGAAGCTGCCTTCCTGATCAATGCGTCCCAGATCCGGAGCGGGAAGACCGGTGGAGGCGCTGATGGCGTCGTTGATCGCCGCCAGGGGAACCTGACCGTTCTGATCAAGCACAACCCGGCCATCGGTGCCGATCACCACCACCTGCGGAATGGTTCCGGACCAATAGGTGGCTGGATCTCCGGCCCCCAGCGCTTCACGGCCCTGCAGCGGATCGGTGGAGAGGGGAAGCAGATCGATGCTGCGGCCCCACAGCCGTTGCAGTTCCGACACCACCGGAGCGAAGCGTTTGCTCACGGCGCTGTCATCCAGGTAGTAGACGATCACGGCCGTGCGTCCCTCAGCGAGGGACTCCTCCAGGGTGCTGGCGGGGGGAACCAACGAGCCATTGCCGGCGTAGAGGGCATAGATGTTGCCGTCGTAGCTGTCGCTGTTCAACACAGCGGCGGCTGGTGCGACATGGAGCAGCAGCGCGATCGAAACGGTGATCAGACAGCGCACCAAAGCAAGCATCAAGCCGAAGCAGCGGATCGCCATTGTGGACCCAGGGGCCTAACCGCGGCCGAAGCTGCGGCCCATGCCCTGGGCAATGCCCCGCCCCACCAGACCGATAGCGCGCCCCAGCACCTGGGTGAGCAGGATCACGGCAAGGTCGCCGATGCGGCGCACCAGGGCCTGCACCTGGGGTGCGAGGGCATCCCGGGCTTCCAGGAGCAAGGCCACCTGCCGCTGCCACCAACCCAGCTGATTGAGCTCCTTGTCGCGGGGCTCCGTCAGAAGCAGCGGTTCGATGCGACCGGAGCGCAACTGAAACAGGGTGCGCTGGCTTTCGTAGAGCTGAATGGGGCGCTCCACCCAATCCGCCCAACGCAGCTGGGTGTTCAAGCGGTTCCTGAGCCGGTCGAGTTCCCGGGTGGCCAGGAGGGGGTCCCGCAGCAGGTAACGGCGCAGCTCCGGCCAGTCACCACAGGCATCGAGCAATTCGGCACCAATCAGTTCCGCCGTCCTCACCAGCCAATTGCTCACCAGGGTTTCTAGTTGCAGGAAGGCCCTGGGGTCATCGGCCGGCAGCAGCAGGCCGTTCACCAGCATCGGTTGATCGGCCACCAGCGGCGCCAGCATTCCGGTTGGATCGGGCAGCTCGCCGTCAGCGCCGGTGAGATCAGCGCGGCTGAGCAGCGAAGCCACCACCGGCTGCAGCTCGCCGTCGCAGGGGATCTGGACGTAACTGCCGGCCAGGGCGGTGAGGGCCTGCTGGCGCAACTCGGGCTGCAACGAATCCCAGGCCTGAGCGATCGCCGTGGCGTCCTGGCGGCTGCGCAGGCGCTGCAAGACCTGATCAAGCTGTTGCAACAGGGCCAGCAGCAACTCCCGGCGACGATCCGGGTGCAGGCCCTCAATTGCCAGCAAACGGCCGGTGGAATTGGTCAATCCAGCCTGAACCGATGCATCGATGCGGTCGCGGATGGCATCCCATACAGCTACGGCATTGCGTTCGCGCAGGCTGATCGCCGTGGTGGTGGCTGATCCATCTCTGGAGACGGAGGGGCCCAGGGGTTCTGCATGCTCGAGGCCCATCTGCAGTGGCCCCCATAGCCAAAGCAGCAAGCCCTTGGCGAAGCGCAATTCACGGCGGCGCCCCTGCAGCAGCAGGAACAGCAACGGCTGCTCCGGGGGTGGATTGAGCAGGGTCTCCACCCGTTGCAGGTCCCGGCTCACCTGCTGCAGGCCACTCACCAGCAGCCACTGGCCCAGGCCCATGGTCTGCTGCTGGCTTGGCGTCTCCGGCGCAGCCTCCAGGCGAATGTCCCGTCCGCCCTGCAACAGGGTTTCGATGGCGTTCTGCAGGCCCTGGGCATCGACGTTCTGCAGCAGACCGGCCGCGGGCAGCTCCAGCAGCTGCTCCCGAGACAGGCGTAACTCGCTGGGCAGCAGCAGAAGCACCGGGGCGGGCTGCCAGCGCTCCTGCAGAGCGAACAGCTCCTGCTGAAGCGACGCCAATGAGGCCACGCTGTCGATCGACCAGATCACCAACGCCGGGGCACCCGTCAGGCGTTCAGGGCGAAGCACCACCTCCCAATCGTCCCGGGAGGAGGTGAGTTTCAGCGCCAGCGACTCCCCGAGCAGATCCGGAGCGAGCAGCAACATCCGCACCGGCGAAGGTGAGACCAAGGGTTGAACCCGAAACAGTTGAGCTCAAGGTAACGAGCTTCTGCTCAGTTCTCCAGGGTGCGCCGGCCGTTCAATTGCAGGGTGTACGACTCGATGCGAAAGCCGGTGCGCTGTTCGATCTGACGCAACAGATCGTCGGGGAGAACAACGTCGATGTCTTCGATCGAACCGCTGTCCAGACAGGTGAGATGGCTGTGGGGATCACTGCGGTAGCCGTACAGGCGACCACTGGCGCGGTCGAGACACTCGATTACCCCAGCCGACTGAAGGGCTTCGAGATTCTGGTACACCGAGGTATGGCCGATGCTGCGGCCCCTCAGATTCAGCTGTTCAAAGATGTCGCGGGCGCTGAGGTGGCTCTTCTCGCTCCAGAGCAGATCGAGCACCATGCGCCGCTGACGGCTGAGGCGCATCCCCAGCCGCCGGCGCTGCTCAAACACCTCCTGCAAGCTGCCCGCGGGGGACGGCGTGCTGCTCTTGCCGGCGGCTGCGCTTACCACAGAAGAGGCTTGCTTCTTCAACCATAAGGCCCTAGGCCAGCTCAGGCGATGTCTGCCGCCACGGCGGTGACGTCTTGAAGCCTTGCCTCACCCAACGCGGCGATGGCCTCCGCCAGGTCGACACGGCCGTCGTAGAGGGCTCGGCCAACGATCACCCCCGTCACACCAAGGGGCTCCAGGGGCAGGAGCGAGAGGAGGTCGGCCATGCAGCCGATGCCACCGGAGGCGATCACCGGAACAGCGCTGCACTGCGCCATGGTTCGCAGGGCCTCCAGGTTGGGGCCGGCGAGGGTGCCATCGGTGGCGATGTCGGTGGTGATGATCCCCGCGATGCCGGCGGCACTGAACTGCTTGGCCAGATCGGTGGCCAGAACATCGCTCTGCTCGATCCAGCCCCGGGTGGCCACCCGGCCATCGTTGGCATCAATGCCCACCACGATGCGGCAGGGATGGCGTTGGGCCAACTCCTGAACCAACTCCGGCCGTTCAATCGCCACCGTGCCGAGGATGACCCGATCCAGGCCACAGGCGATCAATTCTTCGGCGCGCTCGAGCGAGCGCACACCACCACCGAGCTGAACAGGGATGTCGAGCGCGGCGGTGATGGCCCGCACCGCTGCGTCATTGATCGGCTCACCCCGTTTGGCGCCATCGAGATCCACCAGATGCAAACGGGTTGCCCCCTGGCTCTGCCAGCTGAGGGCCTGCGCCACAGGATCCTCACTGAAGCGGGTCACCTGGTCGTAATCCCCCTGGTGAAGCCGAACACAGGCTCCATCGAGCAAATCAATGGCGGGAATGATCTCCATCGGGGTCGGACCAGAGACCCACCATCCTGCAGCGCCACGCTTCAATGGCTGCGCTTTTTGGGCCCAAGTGCATGAAGATCCTGGTGATGGGGGGAACCCGTTTCGTGGGCCGGCCCCTGGTGGCCCGCCTGCAAGCCCAGGGCCATGCACTCACCCTGTTCACCCGCGGCAAGAACCCCGTACCCGCCGGCGTGGAACACCTGTGTGGCGATCGCAGCAGCGATGAAGGCCTCAGCGCGCTGCAGGGCCGCAGCTTCGATGTGATCGTCGACAGCTCCGGACGCAAGCAAGAGGACAGCAGCCGCGTGGTGGCCATCACCGGGGCCCCCAGCCATCGCTTTGTGTACGTGAGTTCAGCCGGGGTGTACGCCGATTCGGAGCAGTGGCCCCTGGATGAATCCAGCCCCACCGATCCCCAGAGCCGTCACGCCGGCAAGGCCGACACCGAGGCCTGGCTGCGCAAGGAAGGCATCCCCTTCACGAGCTTCCGGCCCACCTACATCTTTGGCCCGGGCAACTACAACCCGGTGGAACGCTGGTTCTTCGATCGCATCGTTCACAACCGCCCGATTCCGCTGCCCGGTGACGGCAGCACGATCACCCAACTGGGCCATGTGGAGGATCTGGCGGAAGCGATGGCCCGTTGCATCGAGGTGGATGCTGCCGCCAATCGCATCTACAACTGCTCTGGCAAGCAGGGCATCAGCTTCCGGGGCCTGATCCGCGCCGCCGCCGTGGCCTGCGGCCGCGATCCCGATGGCCTCGAGCTGCGCAGCTTCAACCCCAGCGATCTGGACCCCAAGGCGCGCAAGGCCTTCCCGCTGCGGCTCAATCACTTCCTTACCGACATCACCCGGGTGGAACGCGAACTGGCCTGGCAACCCAGCTTCGACCTGGCCAAGGGCCTGGCCGACAGCTACGCCAACGACTACGCCCTGAACCCAACCGCAGCGCCAGACTTCAGTTCTGACGAGGCACTGATCGGGGCGTGATGTAGCCCAGAGCTGAGCTCAGAGCCAGGGCGAGGGAGGGCCAGTACAGCCACCAGCCCAGGCTCTGAAGCCCGGCAGCAGCGATCCAGCCAGAGGGCCAGAGCATCAGCAGCAGGCTGAGGAACTGAAGGATCGTCTTGGCTTTGCCCGAAAGCGAAGCCGGCCCGCCATCACTGGCCTGGGAGCGCCAGCCCGAGATCAGCAATTCACGGGCCAGCAACAACCAAACCGCCCAGAGCGGCAACACAGCGGACGACACCAGCCAGAGCAACGGTGCCGCGATCAGCACCTTGTCGGTGAGGGGGTCGAGGCGGGCGCCCCAGCTGCTGCCACCCCCGGCTCGCCGGGCCAGCCAACCATCGGCCGCATCACTGAGCCCGGCCAGCAGCAGCAACCACCAGGCCCAGTCCTGCCAGCCGAACTGCAGGGCAAGGATCAGCGGGAAACCGGCAACGGCTCGCGCCACGGTGAGCCCGTTGGCAATCGAACGCAAAGACAGAAACAACGCTCAGAATGTGAGGAGCTGAACCTTGATCATGGTCCTGCAGCTGACGGTGGCTGATGTGATGACCCAGCCGGTGCTGACGGTCACGCCCGACACCCCGTTGCAGCAGGCCGTGCAGATGATCAGCGACCACCACGTGAGTGGTTTGCCGGTGGTGAATGCAGAGGGAGGTCTGATCGGAGAGCTGACGGAGCAGGATCTGATGGTGCGGGAGAGCGGTGTTGACGCCGGCCCCTACGTGATGCTGTTGGACAGCGTGATCTACCTGCGCAATCCCTTGAACTGGGACAAGCAGGTGCACCAGGTGCTCGGCACCAAGGTGAGCGATCTGATGCGCAAGGACTCCCACAGCTGCGATACGGCGTTAGCGCTGCCCAAGGCGGCATCCCAACTGCATGAACGGGGCACGCAACGCCTGTTTGTTCTGGACGGCAACCAATGCCCCGTCGGCGTGATCACCCGGGGCGACGTGGTGCGTGCCCTCGCCGCCCATCAAGCCGGCTGATTCAACTCATCGTTCGTTCTCCTTTTCCAGGCCGATGCTGCGCTCCTTCCTCATGGCCTGTGTGCTGGTGGTTGTTCCCCTGTTTGGGCATGCCAACCCCACGGCCGAGACCGAGGAAATGGATTTCCTGGACCTGGTGGATGGCGAGGGAAACGTGCTGATCCAGGCCCGAGGCGTTGATGCCGTTAACGCCGAAGCCCGGGCCCAAGGCCTGACTTTTCAAGCTCTGGGGTACCGGTCTGTTGAGGGGCACTGCTTTGTGAAACCTGCTCCAGGCGACTGCAACGGCGTGTTCAAGCGCTAAGGGCGTTCCGCCGTTTGCGATGCCGGGGCAGGCGGTACGCGGTTGTCCACGCGCAACGGCGAAAACAACACGAGGTTGCCCGCCACCAAGCCGGCGGTGACAACAACAGCCGCGAGAACCTCTAAGCCTTCCGATGTTTTGGCTTGCATGGCTCGAGCATGCGCCGCTGGGTTGCCCATGGCGAGGCCTTGTTTGGCTTTCAACGTGTGCGAACAAACGGAGTCAGTTGATACGTCAACCGTCGAACCAGGAGAGTTACGACGGAGCAGTTGATGCGCCCAGCCCTGTGTCGCTCATCTCACGATTTCACGACGACACAGGTGATGTGCCTCCGATCAAGTTCGAGAGCGGGCGTCAGGGAAAGAAGGCAAAACGTCTGACTCGATTCATCTGGAATCAAGTGATTCAACTGCTACTGGCAGGCAAGGAGTTAGAAGCCAACTCGCTGTTGGAAGAATTTGATGAACCACCCCTTTGGGACGACCCACTCGACTGACAAGCCATGGGAACGCCACTCACGCAATGGCTTCAGCTGGTGGGCTGGGTGCTGCTCGCCACAACCCTGATTTGCCTTAGTGCAACCGGGGTTTTCTGAGTTGAGCGGTTAAATCAAAACACCCTCAACAGCAATCAATCTGACCTGCAAAATCAGTGATCAAGAACATCAAAATCAATCCGGTATGACTTGCTACATCGATCCCGAAGTCTTCCTTGAATGCATCAGCGAAGGGATCCAATTGGATTTTTGATTGATGCATGCATTGATTGAAACCAATGGCTTCGTATCAAATCACGATCACCACATCGGAAGGCTCTTCCAGCTTTGCCTGTGCCGACGATCAGTACATCCTTGATGCTGCAGAGGAAGCGGGTGCTGATCTGCCCTATTCATGCCGAGCTGGTGCCTGCTCCACCTGCGCAGGCAAGCTCTCAAGTGGCTCTCTGGACCAGTCGGATCAGAGCTTCTTGGACGACGAACAGATCGCCAAAGGCTTTGCCCTGCTTTGCGTGGCTTACCCAACGAGTGATTGCCAGATCAAAGGAGAAGCCGAAGAAGACCTCTAAAAACTGCTCTGGCTCTGCCCAGCGAAGCGGCCGGCATAGTGCTCTTCACCATCCATGCGCTGAAAGATGAACTGACAGATCAGCGTGCCCGGCACCACCGCCAGCGGAGCCGGACCGAAGTTGCTCATTTCCAGCACCTGCTGACTGTCGATCCCCGGCCCCATGAACGGTGCACTGATGTGCACCATCAGCCCCAGGCGAGCAAAGCGGCTGCGACCCTCAAGCCAACCGCAAAGGCCAGGCCCGAGCCTGACCCGTTCGCGGGTGATCCCCAGCACGGTCTCCCCCGGCATGATCAGGATTTGGCCGCCCTCAGGGACTTCCAACTTGTCGGTGCATTCGCGGTAGTCGGTGTGATCGCGAACCTCGATCACTTCATGCACCTTGCGGAACACCCGAAACGTGGAGCCGAGGGTGAGATCCACCGATGCAGGCCCAACATGGACGGCATTGAAGGGCGTGATCGCAATCAGGCCCTCGTCAACCGCTTGAAGAATGGCCTGACGCCCAAGCACCGCCATGGGTCGATCCCCTGCTGGGCAAAGAGTATGGACGCCTCAGACGCCAGGGTGCTCAAACAGAACCGTCGACCGTTCTGACTCGCTCAGCTCGGCAACGTCTTGTTTCTGAGGCTGCTCAAGCGGTGGAGCATCGGGAAGACGAAAGGCTTTTTCGAGGTCTGTCTTGATGGCACCAAAGGGGTAGGTCATAAAGAAGAGGGCCGCCCACAGCCCCCTCGAAACGACTTGACGACGCATCCCTGCGCCTCCGTTACATTAGTCAACAAAGTTTTGCAACGAGAGCCGTGGCCTTCACCACCCAAGACCTGCTCATCGCGTTCGGCAGCTTCGGCATGGCCCTCTTCGCCTTGAACCTCTACAAGCTGACCAAGGCGGCCAACGGTTGATCAGGCAGTGAAAAACCCCGTCTTCCGACGGGGTGATTTTTTGTCGGGAGACGGATAGCGACAACATCAGCACCCCGAGGCTGTCGACAATTCGATATCAGAACTTCCTCGGGTAAGGGGGTGTTCCTGCCATCTCAACGTTGATCTCCCGGCAGATGTTCATCCATGCCCCCAAGCCGAAGTTCACGCCATTGGGGCCGTCGATGAATTCCTGGAATTCCTCCGCAGTGATTCCCTCGCGGACTTCCCAGATGCAAAAGGCGGGTCCCTCAGGGCCAATGGGACAAAACGAATGGTTGTAGAAGCCCGCTTCAAGGTTTTTGGCTACTGCCTCATCCCAGCCACCACCTGGCGCCATCGCTGCTTGTGCTGTCTCCCACCACTGCTGGGCTTTGCCAGCGCGGAACTCATGATGAACGTGGAAAAATTTTGATGCCATTGCTGATAAGGCGTGGGAGTGGATGGAAGAGCGGCCATCAAAAGATCCGCCGTCCTTCTTAATGCGAGCACCGCTCGCGAATCAACCAGCGATATTGACCCCTTCCTTGGTCACGATCTCGACAACCTTGCTCATGTCACTGAGGTCCTTCTGGTTTGCCTGAAGGCTCTTGAAGACAGACTCAACGCCGCCAGGCTGGCCGACCATGACGTAACGGCAGAAGTCACCGTTGGGGGTGGGGGCATGGACCACACCGGCTTTGACCTGATAGCAACCGCCTGTTCCCACAACGGTTGGCTGGCCATTGATGTTGAAGTTCAACTCTCCTTCCAGCACCAGATAGGTTTCGTCCCAGGCATGGGTATGGGGAGGCTGACCGACTCCACCAGGGGTCGCGAACTCAGCAACGCTGTACTTCCCATCGGTTTGCTCAGCGGTGAGGCGCAGGGTGATGGAATCACCAAGAACGTTGCAGACCTCGGGCTTCTTTTGAAACAGGCCGAACATGGGGACAGCACAGATGCGTCGTCAGTTTCTCAGCTTTTTTCTACGAGGGGCGTTTTGCTGCCAACTGCTGACTGATTCTTTTTTGCTGCGGTGCCGGCTGTCCGTGCGGCATCAACGTTCAATCTTTTGGTCATGGAGGGGCAGCGGGTTCAATCACCCTTGCAGGACCAGCCTCAGACCGGACATTTGAAAACCTTGAGCCGGCGCCCCTCATCGGTTTGAACGTGCCCTGACTGGACGCAACCCAGCTCTGCTGGAGGCAGCCGCGAACCGATGTGGGTCGTGAAACGCTCGGTGCTCTTCATCCCAGTCGCCAACACCAACGCACAAGCAGCGAGTGAGAGGAGAGCCATGAGCAGCACTCGCATCCGCAGGCAGAAGAAGGAGTTCCAGTCTGCTCGGGTGAACCCGACGGTGGTGGGCCGCGGAAAAGAAATGCCTTCTTAGGCTTGGCGAGGGGGGGGCGAGCCGATGGACAACACCAGAGAGCCGGCTGGTCATCTCAGCGCGATCATCGGGATCGGCCTTTTACTAGTAGGCCTTGTTGTCTTTGGAGTGGCCCAACAAAAGGCCTGGAGCCATCAAGCGGAACTCACAAAAAGCTTTGAAGCATGCATGGAGAGCGCTCCCTTCAAACAGTCTCTAAAGGTGCCGCGGCCAGAAGCTGTGCTCACAAACGGGCAACTGCAAAGCCACTTTGACGCCTTTGATCAGATGCTCAAAGAAACAGGTTTACCGCCAATCTGGAATGGCAAAACCTTGGTGCCTTGGAAGGAGTTCCACAAAAACTCGATTGAATTTGCAAGCCAATGCCATGGTCAGCTGGGCATCGATCAGCCTCAACGGCAATTGAAGGGCACCTACGCCAAACCCGTCTGGGATCCCAACTCTCCCATCTGGCGGCAAGCTGATTGATGAGCAAGCGTCGGTTCAAAGGGCTCTACCTGCAAGCCACCGGTGATCCCTGCTGCTTTTCATTTGTGACCTACACACCACAAACCAGAGAACAGATGCTGGCTTGTGGGGATCTGGATGAAAGCGAAGAATATTTCAATCCAGTGATTTTTGATTTCCTGTTGTTCGCCTCAGAGGCTGCCCTTGGAGCACTAGCTGGCAACCCCTTTCCAATCACCTACGACGACGTTTCAATCATCACATCAAGGCAAAGAGGCTCAGGCATTCAGCACGAATATCTGATCAGACTCTCAGCCCAAGACTGGAATGCGGCGAAACAGTCTGCAGTGGATCAACTTCAAGAGGTGTTGTCGAGTGAGCGATGGAATGGAGCTCAGCTCAGGGATTCGCGCGATTGAAACAGGATCAAACCGCGGACGAACAGCCGAGTCCTTTAGCTTGCCGGCTTCAGCAGCCCTTCCTATGATCCCAGAGCCCCATGAGCCCTTTGACATCAACCGAAAGGAGGATTCGATCTTCCTGCTGGGTTCCATGTTCACTGTGATCTTTCTCTTCCTTCTTTAAAAGAGATAAGGCTTATCCTCAGCATCAATCAAAAAGCACCTACTCGAATCGAACAGGTGCTTTTTTGCTATTGATTTGACACTAAATAACCGTTAGTTAGAAACTCAATTTCAGCGGCGCGGCAAGCTCACTTGATACATCGTGTCGTCAGCAGGTTTCCACTGCACAAGGTGGAGCCGGTCGATCTTGTTGTTGTCCAAACAATCCCAGATTGTGGCTCCAGACAGTGTGGCCATCGACCACACATCGCCCTGACTCTTCATCTGCTTGCGGTTGCGATCTTTCCATTCCGTCCAGTTGATTTTTGGGTATGAGCCAACCTGCTCACTCAGAATCACCACCGTGAATTCCACCGAACGCGAACCAAAATCGGCAGGAACTCTAAGTTGTTGAGCCAGAATTCCCTGGCTCAGCCCACGGGTTTGCGCCAGATCCGCCACACGAGCCAGCCCGTCACCCCGAGCCAGAGGAACGCCACAGCCGAAAGGATCGGCACGACGATCAGATAGCTCCACACCCCTAGAGCCACCCAGGCGAGCAGAGACGTGATCAACGCCTTCTGAAAGTTGTTGGCCTTGGCGAGACGTCGCTGCAAAAGAGATCTCACGCTGTTGCTCGATGCTCCATCCCTTCCTCTAGCCACGGATGCCCTCAGCGACCGCAACGCTGAAGCCCTCCTGGGACCAGAGGCGGAGGGAATAACGCGAACCATGCAGCCATGCCGCGGCCCCGTCCGAGGCGATGGTCACGTTCGCCAGTCCACCGCCAAGCCCTAAACCCGCTGCCTTCAACACCGCCTCCTTCGCCGTCCAGGCCTGAATCAGCGTCCAATGCTCTAGGCAGTCCGTCGCTTCAGCGGCCGAGGCAAACATGCGCCGCGTCAGCAGGTCAGATGCCACACGCAACGGCCGGTCCAGCGCCTCCACATCAATGCCAATCGGATCTGGCCCCACCACGCCGATGCTGAGGGATCCGGTGTTGGAAATGCTGTGGTGCAGCGGGGAATCGCGCAGCTGCGGTTTGCCGTAGATCGTGCGGCCGATGTCATCACCAGACACCATCTGGCCTGCATCGGCAAACAACCGGCAGGTGAGGCTGTCGCTCAAGGCCCGCTGCTCAGCGCGCGACGGGGGCTGAGCGAGCTGGGCCACCAACACCCGACGTTGCGTGCTGGGGATCGACCACCAGGACCAAACGGCGTCCAAGCTCAATCCTGAACAGGCGGCACGGGCACCGGCGGCAGGGGCGGCAAAGCTGGCGGCGGCATCACCGATGGGGCTGGCTCGTCCAGCAGAACCTCGGCGGGGTTGAGCATCGGCTCATCGAGCACAATCGGCGGCGGCAGATCGGGGGGCAACGGCACAAACAGCTGCGACTCTGTCCAGTTGTCATCGGAGCTGGCATCTGAGCTGTCATCGGAACCGAGTTCAGCCGGCTCCGGCTCCCGGATCACAGCCTTTGGCTCGCGCAACACCAAAGGATCCGCCGTGATCGGGGGTTCCCTCAGGGGTGCACGGTCCAGATCGACGCTGCGGTCGTTGGCATCCGCGGGCAAACCCGGCTTGGTGAGGTTGTTAGCGGGCCCCCAGATCATCCGGGCCAGGGGTTCCACGCCCTGTTCCATCACCCGGTTCAAGCCCGCCAGGGCGCGATCGGCGAGGTGATTGCCGAAGGACGACACACAGTCGAGCGGACCCTCGCAACCTTCATCCAGCGCCAGCTTGGGCGTCAGCGCCGCGATCAGATTGCCCTGCAGGGGGATCTGGCGAGGGCTCAACCGCAGCAGGTAGGGCACATGCACAAAGCTGGTGGCACCGCCGCTGATCCAGTTGGCGTCTTCTTCGGTGAAGCCCTTCACCCCAGGGATGATCAAACGACTCTTCGAGGCATGGTCGGGCATGTAGGCCGCCAGATAGCCCCGGCGACGGGCGAGGTCTTTGGTCTGTTCGAGGGTGAGGCCATCACGGCTCATCAGCACCTCCATGTGGCCGTCCTGACGCAGGCCCATCACCATGCGAATGCGCGGCAGGTAATAGCGGATGCGCTGGCCCATGCTGATGCTGTAGGCCCCCTTATAGCTCTGCGGCGGAGACTCGATGTCGTTGTAGAGGCTGTGCAGGCCGCCGATGAAGGTGTCGTAGGTGCGGCTGCGCTCATCGGTGAGCTCCCCGTAGCCGAAATCAATGCTGCCGTCGTGGCGGATGCCGACGAAGGCCCGTTGCCGTGAAGCCGAGCGGTTACGAGCGCGCCAGACCTGCTTGCCGAATTTCAGATCCCCCAGAGGGACCGTGATCTCGCGGCCATCGTCGTCCACATGGCGCTCGTACATCGGGCCGGACACGTAGGCCAGGGCAGCGCTGTCCTGGTAGGCGTCCTGTTCGCGATCCCAACCCTCCAGCAGCCCGAAGCGGACCCGCCGTGGATCGAGGTCCAACGCGTAGACCTCATCGTCGGGGATGTAGCGGAACGGCTTGGCATCCCGGCCGCGCTGCTGGGCCGAACGAACAGCTTGCTCCTGCAGCTCGGAGCGCTCAGGTGCCACAGGCGCCAAGGCGATAAGGCCGCCGAAAACCACAAACGGCATGGCCAGCAACAGCCAGCGCTTGCGCAGACGGATCCTGCGCTTGGGCAGGGGTCTGGGTCGCGGCGCAGCAGGCTGAGTCACGCGACCCTTCGCTCTCGGTTGTTGGGGGTTAGGTCGAACCAAGGAACGATGGAGCCTTCGGCCACCAGCCATTGCTGGTAACGCTCGCCGCAGTCATGGCCTCCAGTCAACTGCCCGAACGAAGGAATCACCAGACGCGGGCCCTCCGGATCAAAGGCGAAGCAGGGCAAACGCAACTGATCGGAACGGCTGCGGATCCGGGTGGTGGGGTGCAGGTGACCACACACGTTCAACAACCCCAGCTCCGGCACCCGTTCGGGCATGTGGCTCAACCAGAGATGGCCCAGACGCTGAGAAGGCTGCTGGGGTAAGCCTTCAATCCAGCTGTCCTGGTCATGGTTGCCACCGATCAGCACCACCGGGCAACCACAGAGATCGGGCAGCGCCAGCAGGGTTTCGCGCAGGGGAGCGGTGATGCCGATCCGGGCATGCACGAGATCACCCAGCACGAACAAGCGCTGCGGTGACCAGGCATGGCAGAGCTCCAGCAGCGGATTCAAGGTGCCTTGATCCCCGTCGCTGGGCATGGGGATGCCGTGGGCCTGGAACACCTCGGCCTTGCCGAGATGCAGATCGGCAACAAACAGCTCCCGCCCCTCAGCCCGCCACAGGGCCCGCTGGGGAAGGAACGTGAGTGGGCTGTCGCCCCAGGTCCACTCCAATGCGCTCATAAAGAGTGCAGATCGCAGATCTGTAGCGCTGGCTGCATTGGGTGGCTGACGTCGTGCCGCAAGCTTCGGGGGCCTCCAGAAAACTCATTGTGGCGCGGAGCAATGGCCTCCACCAGGTCGCGAGTTCAACCCTGCGCACGCTCGAACAACGCTTGAGCATGCTGGAAGAGGAAGGCCGTTTCGAATGTGCCTACGCCCTGAGGATGGAAGTGGCCGACTGGCTGCTCGGGGCGAGGGATGCCAACCTGAGCGCACCATCGTTGTTCTGACCCTTCCATGACCACTGCCCTGCTGATCGCGCTGGCGGGTTCCCTGGCGGCAATGGCCGTGATCGTGCGTCGTCTGGAACAGAGCTGATGCGAGGAGTCCGGCGCTGGCCCGTCGTTCTCGCTCTGGCCTGCTTCGGCAGTGCACTGCCCCTTCAGGCCAATCAACTGAAGGTGGGGATCAGTGGATCGGCCCCCTTCGTGATCAAGAACGGCGATCAGCTCAGCGGCATCAGCCTCAACATCTGGCGCCGCGTCGCCGAAGACAACAACCTCAGCTACGAGCTGGTGGAGCAGCCATCCCCCAAAGCCGGGATTGAGGCGGTGGATGACGGCGAGATCGACGTGCTGGTGGGCCCGATCAGCATCACCTCACGCCGCCTGGCCATGCCGGGCATTGACTTCACCCAGCCCTACTACCTGGGCAAATCCGGGGTGTTGCTGCCGATGCGCCCGCCCTCGATCCTGAGCCGCGTTCAAGTGTTCTTCGGCTGGGCGGTGATCTCCTCGGTGCTGGTGCTGATCAGCGTTCTGCTGGTGGTGGGCAGCCTGATCTGGATGGCGGAACGCAACCGCAACAGTGAGCAGTTTCCGAGGAACTGGCTACCGGGCATCAGCAGCGGCATGTGGTTCGCCCTGGTGACCTTGACCACGGTGGGCTACGGCGACAAAGCGCCGATCACACGAACCGGCCGGGGCATCACCGGTGCCTGGATGGTGATCTCCCTGATCGCGGTGTCGTCCCTCACCGCCAGCCTTGCTTCGGCGTTCACCCTGTTCCTCTCCGGTGCCACCGAATCGGCCATCAGCGCTCCTGCACAACTGAACGGACGTCGGGTTGCTGTGGTGGAGGGCACCAGTGGCATGGAGCTGGCCCAACGCGGCGACATGCGTATCGTTAGCGCCACCAACCTCAGCAGCGCCGTACAACTGTTGGTTGATCAGAAGGCTGATGCCTTGATCTTCGATCGACCAGCCATTCGCTACCACCTCAAAAACAATCCCGACCTCGCCCTGCGCCTCGCCCCCTTCACCCTTTCGGAAGAGACCTATGGCTTTGTGATCAAACCGGACAGCCCCCTGCGCACGCCCATGGACGTCTCGATCCTCAAATTGCAAAGGCAGGGAAAGGTTGCAGCCATTGCCAACCGGCTGCTGGATTGAACCTGAAGCCTCAGCCCACTCAGCCCAATGGGCGATGACGACGCAGGGCCTCTTCCAACAGATAGGCGGCCAGATTGCCGCAACTGCGCCCTTCGGCGAGGGCATGACGCTTGAGGTCATCCATCACCCCGCGGGGCAGGGTGACGTTGATGCGCTCGGAACCAGCCGCATCCGCCACCGCAGCCGTGCTGGGAGCCGCGGCCTGGCCCTCAATCCGCTGCTGCAACTCCTGAACCAGATCCTGAAGGAGAGACACGATTTCGTGAAAATATGATCACATTGAATAAACAATATCGTGCTAGACAAGATTGCGTAATCTTGGTCACACTTTTTGAGGCGCCATGCAACCCCTGCCGCTGAAGCTTGCTCCCGGCAGTGATCTGCGCCTCAGCCTCGAAGAACTGGCCCAGCGAGACGGCATCAGCGGCTTTGTTATTGGCGTGGTCGGCAACCTGACCAAGGCGTCGTTCCAATGCCCCGGCCAGGCAGAGCCCACCGTGCTGGAGGGCGATCTTGAGATAATCACCCTCAATGGAACCTTTTCCCCCGAGGGCGTGCACCTGCACCTGAGCCTCTCGGATGGGGCCTGTCAGGTGTGGGGAGGCCACCTGGAGCCCGGCACGATCGTGCAGAAGGGCGTCGATCTGCTGATTGGCGTGCTGGAGCAACGCGAAGGCCGCCCCGCGCGTCAGACCGCAGCAGCAGCACCCCGGATTGAGATCGCCGTGCTGCCGGGATGCCCCTGGTGCAGCCGCGCCCTGCGCATCCTGAGAACCCTGGATCTGCCCCACACCGTCATCACCGTGAACGACGACGCAGCCTTCCAGGCCGTGCAGCAGCGCAGTGGGATGACCACCTTCCCCCAGGTGTTCATCGACGGATCGGTGATTGGTGGCTACGACGATCTCGCCGCCATGCAAGCCGCCGGTGAACTCGACGCCCTCCGCTGATCAGCCGGAGCAGCCACCTCAGAAACAGCCTCCCTTCTGGTCGCTGAAACCCTGGTGGTGCCAGCCCTGGTCGATCATCTGCACAGGAGAGCTGATGGTCGGCGGGTCCTGGGTGCTGCTGCACCGCCTCTGGATCAGCCTTCCCCTGAGCGTGGGCGTAGTGGCCTGGTGGCTGCTGTTTCTGGTACTCGTGCCCGCCGTCTACCGGTCGTCAGCGGAGCCGAATCAATAACGTTCTCGCCCTTTCGCCGCATCGACCCGCCCGCGATCATCCGTCGGCCAACTTGATGTCCCGCAAACGGGCATCAATCGATGCGAGGAGTTGCACTGCAAACATCGGCGTCTCCTGAACCGCAAAAAGGAACTTGTCGCGGTTCATGGCAATCAAACGGCAATCACTGGTGGCCGTGGCGGTGCTCAGACGCTGATGGTTCTCCATCACCAAGGCCCCCGCACCGAACACATGACCCACAGGGATGTCTTCATGTCCCTCATGGCCTGCTGAATCGATCCAGGTGAGCCGCACCGATCCCTCCAGCAGGCCGTACATGCAGGTGCCGGTTTCGCCGGTACGAAACAGCACGTCACCCTGATTGAGATGAATCACTTCGGCCTTGCTGGCCAAAGCACGCATGGTGTCGAGGGCATGCATGGAACCAGCGCGACTCAGACAGAGGTCAGAGTCAGTGCTGCGCCAAAGCCTTTGCGCACGTCCTCCTGAGAGATCAGGCCGTCGTGGTCCTGATCGAGAGCATCAAAAATGGCATCACTTCCGAGCCATTCGTCGCGGGTGATCGAGCCATCGCCGTTCATGTCGTTGAGCATGAAGATCTCGGAAACGGCGTGGCGGAAGGCGGATCCACCCTCCAGTTCAGCCAGACGATGGGCCAGTTGATGCTCCAGGGTTTCAATGGCTTTGCTGAAGCCTTTAATGCCCTCGGTCAGTTTGTCGCTGGCCATCCGATCGTCCTGCATCAGTGCATCAAAGGTGGCGCGATCGACGTGGATCTTGGCTTCGCCATCGGTGGGATGGGTGGCATCCAATTTCTGGGTCAGCACAGCATCCGTCTCACGGAGCTGATCCAACAACTTCGGTGAAATCGTGAGCAGATCACAACCGGCCAACTCCGTGATCTCATCGATGTTGCGGAAGCTCGCCCCCATCACCTCCGTGCCGTAGCCGTGGGTCTTGTAGTAGCTGAAGATCTTGGTCACCGAAATCACACCCGGATCCTCAGGGCCGGGGTAGGAGTCGCGCCCGGTTTCGGCCTTGTACCAATCCAGGATGCGCCCCACGAAGGGGGAGATCAGAGTGACGCCGGCTTCGGCACAGGCAACGGCCTGACCGAAACCAAACAGGAGGGTGAGGTTGCAGTGAATCCCCTCTTTCTCAAGCACCTCGGCAGCTTTGATGCCTTCCCAGGTGGAGGCAATTTTGATCAGAACCCGATCGTTGCTGATGCCGGCATCGTTGTACAGACGAATCAGCTTGCGCCCTTTTTCAATCGTGGCGTCGGTGTCAAAACTCAAGCGAGCATCCACCTCCGTTGACACACGACGGGGAACAATCTTCAGGATCTCCTTGCCGAAGATCACACTGATCTCATCGAGCGCTTCCCGCACCACGTCTTCCACCGCTGCGTCGCTGCCCATCAACTTGCGCGATGAGCGCAAAGCCTCATCAATCAGGCTCTGATAGGCCGGAATCTGTGCAGCAGCCAGGATCAACGACGGGTTGGTGGTGGCATCCCGAGGGGTGAACTTGCGGATCGCCTCCAGATCACCCGTGTCGGCAACGACCACGGTCATTTGTGAAAGCTGATCGAGCAGGCTGGCCATGATGTAAGACGGCTCAATACCCGTAACGTAGCCGCGCTTTTTGATGCGTCAGCTGTTCAAAAGCTTGTTCAATTCAGCAGGTTTTGAGGGGGCGATGCGCTCCACAACCAGTAAGGCATCAATGATCTTTTTGGCGACAGGAACGGCCACGGTGGAGCCATAGGCGTGCTCACCTTGGGGCTCATCCACCACCACAAACACCACGTAACGGGGGTCCTCAATCGGCAAGGTCGCCACAAAGCTGCAGATCTTGGCTCCTGGGAGATAGATCCCATTGAGGGCCTTCTGCGCCGTTCCTGTTTTGCCACCAATTCGGTAGCCGGGTGTTTTCACACCCTTGCCACTGCCCTGATCCACCACAGATTCCATCCACTGAAGCACCGTGCGCGTGACCTCCGGGTTCAGCAACTGCTGACCACTGGGTGCCGCCGCCGGAGCCAAGGCATCACCCGAGCGGAAGCCACGGGTGATGTGGGGACTGATCAACTTGCCACCGTTGGCCAGCATCCCGTGGAGCTGCACCAGCTTGAGCGGTGTGAGCGAAAACCCCTGACCAAAGGCCGTCGTCGCCGGCTCGATCGGCTGACTGGTGAACTGCTTCTTGCTCTTGAGCTGACCAGCCACCGCTCCAGGGAGGTCGGTATCAGGACGCTGATTGATGCCAAGACGCTCCATCCAGTTCCAGTAGGCGTCGTCGTCGAGACGGCGCATGACCTGGACCATGCCGACGTTGCTTGACACCTGCAGCACGGTGGCGAAATCCACCAAACCATGGGCTTTTTTGTCGTGGTTGTTGATCGGCCAACCACCAACCATCAACTTGCCCACATCATTCACCCGATCCGTGGCCTGAATGGCACCGTCCTGGAGGGCCAGAGCCAGGTTGATCGGCTTGAACGTTGAGCCTGGTTCATAGAGATCCTGAACGGACCATTCACGAAACCGCCCCGTGGGGAAGTCCCAGTAGCGGTTGGGGTCATAGGTGGGTGTAGATGCCAGCACCAACAACTCACCGTTGGTGGCATCCATCACGATTGCGGCGCCCTTCTGGGCTTTCCACTTGGCAACCTGCTCAGCAAGAGCTTTGAGGGCCACCTGCTGAAGCCTGGAATCCAGCGTCAGCTGCAGGCGTAAATCATCGCCATAGAAGGCTCCCGGGGCGAGGTTAGCCGGCAATGGCGTGCCATCAGCACCCCGGCGGAGGTATCGGGTTTGCTCATGGCGAGCCAGATCCCCATTACGGCTCTGCTCAAGACCCGCTTGAGGTTGCCGCTCCGCATTGAGAAAACCCACCACGTTGGCGAACAACGACGCCTGGGGGTACACCCGCTGGGGATAGGCCTCCAGATCAAGGCCGCTGATTCCAAGGGCCCGGATGCGATCGGCCGTTTCCGGATCCAGCTCCTCAGCCAATTTGATCCCCGAGGCCTGGGTTCCCATGGCCCTCAGCAGCGCAGGCGCAGGACGAGCCAAGGGATCGGCCAACAACGCCGCCACATCTTCGGCAGGGCGGACAAGGTTGGGGGCATCTCCCGGCATGTTGAAGTAGCGGGGATGGGCCCAGAGCCGGAACCGCTTTTCATCCATCGCGACCAAACGGCCGGTGCGATCGACGATCGGACGGCGTTGCCCCAAGGGTTGGGTGCGCTGGGTTTGCAGCTGACGGGCACGCTGCTCCAGGTCGGGGGCTTGCACCAACTGCAGCCAGGCCATGCGACCCACCAGCCCCAGCAAGCCTGCCGCCAGGATCCAGAAGATGATCCAGAGCCGCTTGGGGGGAACCTGGGTCAGGGGAACGACCCGCACGCGGGAGCGGCGCGAACGGATGGGTCGACGCCCTGACACCCGCGTCATCAGTAGCCCGCCCGGATGGGCTGATTCCCCAGGGCCTGGAGCGATGCCATGGGAGAGGAGGCGGACGCTTGCAACGCGCCCAGAGCAGGGCGATCAAGATGCACCAGATTGGCCACCTGCGTTGGCACCAGGCGGTTGGGCTGCTGAGACCGCAGCAACAGATGCTGTTCCATCACAGCGGTTGATTCGGTCAACCGGTGCGCCTGGGTTCGGGTTGCCTCCAGCAGGCGAAAGGCCACAGTCCAGCGATGCTGCCAGTGCAGCGTGAGACCAGCAAGAACGGCAACCGCCGCAATCAAGCCCAGCAGCGTGCCGTCCATCAGGCGATGGAGCCCCCCAAGAAGAGGCGAGCGTCGTGCAATGCGTCCGGAGGACAGTGACCCTTGAATCAGCTCGAAAGCTGTGGTCGATGCACGCTGTTCCGGAGCGGCAACCACCGGGATCACAGGCGAATAGGCCAGTGAACCACCTGCAGAAAGGCGGGGCAAGGTTCAGAGGAGCAGCAGGTTCACGAACGTCACGGCATTCCAGAGCCCATGCATCAGCACCGAGGGCCACAGGCGTCCGCTGCGCAGCCGCACCAAACCAAGCCCAATCCCCAACACCGTAAGCGGCGCCAACTCGCCAACACTGATGTGGGCCATGGCAAACAACAGGCCACTGAGCAGGACCCCCGGGAGGGGACCGAGTCGCATCGCCAACACCGGCAGCAAGGCACCGCGGAAAATCGTTTCCTCGAACAGTGGCGCCAGCACAACCGCAGTGAGCGCAAGCAAGGCCAGGGCAAGCGGATCACGGCTGCCGAGCACCAACTCCAACAGCGGATTGCTGCCCCCGGGATCACCTACCAGGCGCACGAGCAACCACCCCGTGAGCATCACCACCGGCGTCACCATCAACCATCCCGCCAGGGCATCCCGCAGAGCTGAAAGCAGCGGACGCACGCGCCACTGCATCCACCCCCCCAGCGGCGCCCTTTCCATGGGCAACGAGCGCAGTTGCCGCCACAGGATCAGCAGGCTCGGCAGGGCCATCACGCCGTAGTTGATCACCACACTGACGGCTTCACGACGAGGGCTGCCCAGCCCCGCCGTCAGTGCACCCACCAAGGGAAACGCCACCAGCGGAACGCCAACGGCACTGATCACCACAAAGCCACCGGCCACCAGCAGGGCCATATCAACCAGGGTCAGCTCCGGCCCCTGAACATCGGGCCAGGCCATCAGCCGACCTCGCAGCAGACGCCAGGCCTGACCAAGCAGCAACAGTCCACCGAGCAGGGCTGTCACCAGGGGCAGCACCGTGCTGACGGCCAAACGGAACGCCGCTTGCCCCGCGGCTACAGCATCGATACAGAGCGTCGGATCAGAGGCGCCCGCTTCGCAATGCAGCTGCTGGAGCAATGGGTCGTCGTCTTGACGATCGAGCTCCGCGGATGCGGAACCTTGGTCCTTCAACAACAGAAGCATCTGTTGCTGCCGCTCATTGCGCGCCTCTGGGCTGATGCCCTCCAGGGCCTTGAGCAGCGCATCCCGCTGCGACTCCCCCAGGAGAGCGTGCCGCAACGGGGGCGGCACCGCTGGTTCAGCCAGAAGCGTCAGCTCCTGCTGTTGAAGGCTCAGGGCCGGTGCCACCGAAGGTCGCGAGAGGCTGTCCATCAAGCCCGACAACCAGATGAAACCGGCCAAAGCGAGGGACAAGGCCGCCAGAAGTCCCTTCCAGCGCGGGGAAACCGGTTGTGGGGAACTGGGCACCAGCGGGCTTCAACTGCCCACGATTGTCCCCCCGAAAGGCCGCTTCCATACGATGGCCGCGCCCTGACGCTGAACCGTGCCCCTTCGTCTTCTTCTGGTCCGCCACGGTCTCAGCAGTTTCAACAAGGAACGGCGGATCCAGGGCCGCGATGATCTCTCGAACCTCAGCGAGGAAGGGCATGAGCAGGCCCGGGCCCTGGGCCGCTCGCTTCAGGATGTGAGCATCCAGGCCGTCTACAGCTCCCCCCTGCAGCGGGCGGCTGCGACGACGGCGAGCCTGCTGGAGACCCAAGGTGGCCAGGCCCCAGATCCCGTCTTTGATGACGGACTGCTGGAAGTGGATCTTGAGCCCTGGTCCGGCCAGACCATCGACGAGCTGATGCAAGGCTCAACGGAGGCCTACAAGATCTGGAAGCAGCGGCCCATGGAGCTGGAGCTCCAGCGCCGTGATGGTTCGAGCTACAAGCCACTGCCTGAGCTGATGGAACAGGCGCGGGGCTTCATCAGCACGCTGTTGGAGCGCCATCCAGCCACCGGCAACGACACGGTGCTGGTGGTGGCCCACAACGCCATCCTGCGCTGCCTGATGCTGGTGCTGCTCGGGGAACCCGACAACGGCTTCCGGCGTCTCCGCGTCGACAACACCTCCCTTTCGGTCTTCAACATCCGGCCAGGAAACAACGGACCCCAGGTGCAGATCGAATGCCTGAACAGCACCACACACCTGCAACCGCTGCCGGAGAAGGGCAAAAACGCCAGGCTGATTTTGGTGCGCCATGGCGAAACCGACTGGAACAAAGCCGGGCGCTTCCAAGGGCAGATCGATATTCCGCTGAATGAGAACGGTCGCCGTCAAGCCGCGGCCGCCCGCGATTTCCTCAAAGACATCCCCATCGATCGGGCCTGGAGCAGCACGCTGTCGCGTCCAACCGAAACGGCCCAGATCATTCTCGAGGCCCATCCCGATGTGCCCCTGACCCAGATCGACGGACTGGTGGAGATCGGACACGGAGTCTGGGAAGGCAAGCTCGAATCCGAAATCCGAGAGGACTGGTCGGAGCTGCTGGACACCTGGAAACGGGCTCCGGAAACCGTGCAGATGCCTGAAGGGGAAACCATTCAGGACGTGTGGGCCCGTTCCGTCCGGAGCTGGGGAGAGATCGCTGCCGAGCTGAAGCCTGAGGAAACGGTGCTGGTGGTAGCTCACGACGCCGTCAACAAAACGATCCTCTGCGAGCTGTTGGGGCTGACCCCCGCCGACATCTGGGCCGTCAAACAAGGCAACGGTGGTGTCACGGTGGTCGACATCGCCGCCGATCCAGGCCAGCCTGCAGTGGTGACCTGCCTCAACCTCACCTCCCACTTCGGAAGCGTGATTGACCGCACGGCAGCAGGCGCTCTCTGACGTCATGAACGACACCTTGCTGCTGGATCCGGTGCGCGTTCTGCGTGGCCCCGGACATTCAGTGCAGCTCGGTGCAGTCTTGATCAACCAGGGGGTGCTCGTCGGCTTTGACGACGAAGCCCGGCAGCAGGCCTTGGGCCTGGGCATCAAGGCCAGCCCAGCACCGGATCAACTCGTCGCCCCCTGCCTGGTGGATCCCCATTCGATCCTTGAGACCCCCTTCAGTGGCGATCAAGAAACAGCCGTGAGCCTGCGCCACTGTGCCGCCGCAGGGGGCTATGGCCAGATTGGCCTGCTTCCCCGCAGCAGCAGCTGGCGCGACTGTCCGGAGCGGCTCCAGGGATTCAGCCTCGAGCAGGATCAAACAGCAACGGTTCGTCTGCACCTTTGGGGAGGCTTCAGCCGCGGCGGCAAAGCGGATGAACTCGCCCCCCACGGCGATCTTCTCGAACACGGTGCCATCGGACTGGCGGATGATGACGCCGTGGTTCCAACCCCGTTGCTGGAACGGGGACTGCTGCTCGGAGAGATGGGGGGATTCCCAGTGCTCGTGGCACCCCGGGATCCCGCGCTGCAGGGGGAGGGGCTGGTGCGGGAAGGCGTGGAGACGCTGCGGGCCGGGTGGCCAGCAGATCCAATCACCAGCGAGACCATTCCCCTCAGCCAGTTGCTGCTGCTGCATCAACGCCATCCGGAACGACAGCTGCGGCTGATGAACCTCTCCACAGCAGCAGCGGTGCAGCAGCTTTCAGGCTGCGAGTTCCCGCCCCTGAGCAGCGTGAGCTGGTGGCATCTCCTCACCGACCGCAGCATGCTGGCCAGCAGCGATCCAGGCTGGCGCGTCTGCCCCTCCCTCGGTGGCCCGGACGATCGCGAGCAGTTGATCCAGGCCGTTCAGCAGCGAACGATCACTGCCGTGGCTGTGCATGCTGTTCCTCTGGATGCTGAGGACATGCTGTTGCCGGGCGACCAACACCCCGCAGGCCTCAGCGGCCACCATGTGGTGCTTGCTGCGCTGTGGAATGCCCTGGTGCGGCCGGGCCGCTGGACCACGGAAGATCTTTGGCAGGCCCTCAGCTTTGGGCCTTCGGATCTGATCGACCAGCCCCCTGAACATCTTGAGCAGGGCAGCCGGCGCTGGCTGCTGTTCGATCCCGATCAACGCTGGACCATCAGCAGCAACACCCCTGGCGCACCGCGTGCCGCCAACATTCCCTGGCTGGGCCGCGAGCTTCAGGGACGCGTTGTGGCCTGTGGCCTCAATTGCTGAGCGAACCGATGCGCGAAGGGGGCCAGAAGCGGAAGACGGCACGGCCAATGATCTGATCGTCTGGCAAAAACGGACCGCCTGGCCAACGACGGGCATCCTGGCTGTTGCGGCGGTTGTCGCCCAGAACAACAACGTTGCCTTCGGGGACCACGGCATAGAGGCCCTTGCAGCCAATCATTCCGTCGCGATCGGAGCAGAAATTGGTGACGTAAGGCTCGTTGAAGGCCGTGCCGTTGATGCTTACGGCACCACTGCTGTTCACCTCCACGACATCACCAGGAACACCCACCACCCGTTTGATCCAGGCCTCACATTCGGGATAACGCTGCAACAGCACACGATCCACAACCCAGCTGATGCCCGGGAAGGTAACGAAGCCGCACTTCAGTGGATTGGGCTGTCCCCCCTCCAATTTCCAAATGGGATCAAAGGCACTGGGGGAATTGAACACAACGATCTCCCCCCGCTGAGGGGGTCGGGAGCGGTAGGACAGCTTCTCGACGATCAACTTGTCGCCCACCTGAAGCCCCGGCAGCATCGATCCCGAAGGGATGTAGCGGGCTTCAAAGGCGAACTGCCGGAGCAGGAGATACAGCGAAACCGTGAACAGAAAAGGGGCCCAGAACTCCCAGATCGCGCTGACCCTGCCCTTCACATCGGAAGGTTCTCTCTCCGCGTTCAATGTGGGCAGGCTCAATCTTTCGACCCACGATAGGGGGAGCCTGCAGGCCCCATGATCCGTCCACGCTGGCAAGCCCTCAAGCCCCAACACGGCCTGTTCAGCTGGCGGCGGTGGGACCAGGCCATTGCTGTCATCGCCGCAGTCAATCTCACCTGGGTCGCCATCGACCTCACCTACATCCCCCTGCGCAACTTCTGGCTGCAACGCAATCTGTATCCGGTGCCATCGCTTCCCCTGGTGGTTCCCCTGCCCTGGCTGCCGGACATCACCCCGTGGCTGGATCCCCTCAAGGGCATCGAACCCCATCGCGACACCGAGGCTTACCTCAAGGCCTACACCGCCCTGGATCGGGCCCTGCAACAAAACGGCCCGCGCACGGCGGGAAGCAACGATCTGCTGCAGCACCAGGTGGTACTCACCACAGCGCTGATGGACAGCAATCCGTTCATCAGTTCAGGCCAAGCCGGCGCCCTTGAGAAATTCAAGAACCGACTGCGCGCTCGCACCGGCCTGGAATCAGCCCGTGACTCCGCCAAGCTTCTCCTGAGTCCCGAGCATCTGGAACGCTCCCCCTGGAGCCAGGAGCGTCAGTTCTGGAGCCAGCAGATCCTGCCGCTGGTGGAAAGCAACTACTGGCGAAGCATCGATGAAAACGGGCGCCCCAGCGATTTGAGCTGGCGCATCGACACGCCATTTCAACTGCTGTTTCTGCTCGACATTCTTCTGCGTGCCTGGCGCCTGAAACAGCGCTATCCAGCGATCCGCTGGCGCGATGCCCTGTTACGTCGCTGGATCGACCTTCCTCTGCTGCTGCCGTTTGCGCGCTGGCTCCGGGTGGTTCCGGTCACAGAACGGCTTTGCGGAGCGGGCCTCCTGCAACTCGAACCGCTGCGTGCCGTGATCAGCCGCGGCGTGGTGGCCCTGTTGGCTGTGGAGCTGTTTGAAGTGATCGCTGTCAGGGTGGTCGATGCTCTGCAGCAACTGATTCGATCACCACAGCTGCCGGAGAGGGTTCGCAGACTCTGCAGCCACCAGAGCAGTGATCTGAACGATGAGCGGGAGGTGATCGAGCTGCTGCGGTTGTGGCTTCCCCTTCTGCTCACCCGCATTGGCCCGGCCATGCGACCGCAACTGCAAGCCGTGATCAGCCATCTGGTGCAGCAAAGCTTGGACCGGAACGTGGTGCCGGATGCCCTGCGGCGACTGCCTGGACTGCAAAACGCCGAATCGGAATTCAGCCGCCAGCTGGCAGAAAGCATGGTGACCTCCGTGCTCGACCTGTCCAAGGGAGCCGGAAACCGCATCGGACAGCGGGACCCTGTTCTGGAATCACTTGGATCCGAGGCCTTGGATCGGCTCTGGGAGGAGCTGGCCCACACCCTGGAACAGGGGCCTGTGCTGAGCCGCAGCCAGGATCTGCTGGTCGCCCTTTTGGAAGAGATCAAACGCTCAAGCTTCCGTCAGATCCGCGACCAAGGCGATGTGGACGCCCTGATCAGCGAATTGGATGGCTTGAACTTCAGCCCTGGAGTGCAGATTCCCAAAGATCAGGCTTGAAGCCGGTGAGGTAAGTCGAGGAATTCACCTCCACGAACGGACGTTTGATCAACTTCCCATCGGCAGCCAAGGCCTCGAGAGCCTCGTCATCCGAAAGCGCCTTCACTGCAGCCGCGCCCATGGCGCGGTAGCTCTGGCCGCTGGTGTTGAACAACAGCTTCCTATCGCCGAGGGATTGGTGAGCGGCCACCAGCATCTCCTTGGACGGTGGAGTCAGGGTGATGTCATGCACCTCATGGGCAATGCCTCGCTCAGTGAGCCAGGCCAATGCCTTTCGACAGGTGCTACAGCGGTTGTAGCTGTAAACCTGAAGGGTTCCGGACAAGGCTCAGCGGCCGAACAGGGATTTGATCGCACCAACGAGGCTGTTGGAGCCGCGGCCCACACCTTCAGCGGGGCGGGTGCGAACGGTGACATCACCAAACACTGTGGTGCGGCAGCTCAGGCGGAAGTTGGCAGGACGATCGGACAGATAGACCTCTTCAACATCGCTGCGGGGGGAAAGGTTGGCCTGCCCTTCCAGCACCTCCATCACGCAGGTGCCGCACTGACCAACACCGCTGCAGTTGTTGAGGTTGTTGAGACTCTTGTAAGGGTTGACGCCCGCATCAAGTGCAGCCTTACGCAGATTTGCGCCCTCGATGCAACCAACCTGCTGGCCTTCCTGCTCGAATCGGATGGTGGGCACGGGTTCCGCAAATCTCAGTGCGCACCAACTTACAAGCATCCGGCCTGATCAAGGGGCTCTTCCCTGAGATCAATCGGCTGCATTGATGCAGGAATCAAGCAACGGCTGAACCGCATCGAGGTCGCGCCATCCATCAATCGATACGACGCTGCCCTGCAACGTGCGGTAAGTCCTGAAGAATTCCGCGACATCCTCCAGCTGGGAGGCAGCGATCTGACGAATGCTTCGGATCTCGTCCTGACGTGGGTCTGCGTCCGGGACACAGAGAATCTTCCCGTCGTAAACATCCTTGTCGTGGAGGTCCAACACGCCGATGGGGCGAGCCTTGATCAGGCAACCAGCAAACGTGGGTTCAGCCATGATCACCATGGCGTCGAGAGGAGATCCATCCTCCGCCAGCGTGTTGGGGATGAAGCCGTAATCAAAGGGGTAACGCACCGAGGAGTGCATCACCCGATCCAGAACCATCACGCCGGCTTCGGCGGAGTACTCGTATTTGTTTCTGCTTCCTGCCGGAATCTCAACGATGAGATTCACCAAGCCTGGCGAAGGTGACGGGGGAAGCTGATGGAGATCCATGCCGATCCGAGGCGGTGGGGATCAGTCGCGGAGAAGGGAAGGTTCGGTCCGTGATCACAGCCACAAGGGGAGCACTGAAACTGACAACAGCAATCAGCAGTCCTTTGATGGCCGTCAACGAGGCGCGACGACTGAACGGCTCATCCGCCTCCGAAGACGCGATGGCGTCGTCGTGAGACGGGTGGGGAACATCTGAGGCCATAAAACGGGGGGGCTTGAAAAGCTCCCTCTTCCGATCACAACATTGTTGAACTCATTCTGTCACTGCCAAATGCAGGGCGCACCGATCATTAAGCAGCGGGCCGGTCCTGCTGGTCGAGTCGTGCGCTCAGATCAGAAGTGGATGCCCCATTCGCCTCGAGATGGGTACGGATCAGCCGAAGCTCCTCAAGGATCGATCCCAGGATTTGCTGGGTCGCCGTTGATGGAGAGTTCAGCACCTCAACAGTGACTTCTTTGATGCGGAGAACATCTTTGGCGAAGCGCGCCACCTCATTGGGGTGGAACATCAGCGGATCTTTCTGATCGCTGCGGTACTCCGGGTTCAGCTTGCGGGGGTTGAACGGAGGGTTGAGGTTGCGTGGGTCTGTGTTGGTGTAGCGATACACCGAAGCGCGGGAGCGGTTCAGGGATTTCTGAACGTCGTCGATCCCCACCAGGGCCTCGGCTTGAGCTGACGCATGGGCCGGATCCATGGAAAGTTCGGTCGCTTGTTGAACGCTTGTCGCCACAGATTCAACAGACCGAGGAAACATGAGACGGGCCTAGGACAGGCTGGATTGAGCTGGACGGTAGCAGTCGAGACTCAGGGCGCCCAGAGGAATCCCAGCAAAACAGACACTTCCACGATCGGCATGCCTCCGAAGCGGTGATAACTTCCAAATCCCATTTTGTTGCGATTGATGCGCGTCTCCCGCCTGCTGCTGGTGACGCTTCGGGATGTTCCCGCCGAAGCGGAGATCACCTCGCATCAGTTGCTTCTCAGGGCCGGATATATCCGTCGCGTGGGATCAGGGATCTACGCCTACCTCCCCTTGATGTGGAGGGTGCTGCAAAAGATCACCGCCGTGGTGCGCGAGGAGATGAACCGCGCCGGCGCCCAGGAAACCCTGCTGCCGCAGCTGCACCCTGCTGAGCTCTGGCAGAAGAGCGGGCGTTGGCAGGGCTACACCGCTGGCGAGGGGATCATGTTCCACCTCGAAGACCGCCAGGGCAGAGAACTGGGGCTTGGTCCTACCCATGAAGAGGTGATCACCAGCCTGGCAGGGGAGCTGCTGAGGTCATACCGGCAGCTCCCGGTGAACCTCTATCAAATCCAGACCAAATTTCGCGACGAGATCCGTCCCCGCTTTGGCCTGATGCGAGGCCGCGAATTCATCATGAAGGACGCGTATTCCTTCCATGCCAGCGAAGCGGATCTGCGCGAGACCTATGGCGTGATGGATCAGGCCTACCGCCGCATCTTTGAACGTTGTGGCCTGGATGCCGTCCCTGTCGATGCCGATAGCGGAGCGATCGGCGGCGCCGCCTCCCAGGAGTTCATGGTGACGGCGGATGCCGGGGAAGACCTGATCCTGATCAGCGATGACGGCCAATACGCCGCCAACCAAGAGAAGGCTGTTTCGATCCCATCCGCCGCATCTCCTCTTCCCGACGGCCCGGAGGAGTCGATTCCAACCCCTGGCTTGGGCAGCATCGAAAGCCTCTGCGACGCCAAAGGCTGGGATCCGAGCCAGGTGGTGAAGGTGCTGCTGTTTGTGGCGACCCTGGACGATGAGACCCTCCAACCGCTGTTGGTGAGCCTCCGTGGTGACCAGGAGCTCAATCCCACAAAGGTCGTGAACGCGGTCAGCCGAACCCTCAACAAGGGTGTTCTCGATTGCCGCCCGATCACACCAGAGGACAACAACCGTCAGCAGATTGATCCGCTCCCCTTTGGATCGATCGGGCCCGACCTCTCCGATGACGTTCTGAAGGGAGCCAAGACCTGGGAGCCAACATTCCTGCGTCTGGCAGATGAAACCGCCAGCGAACTCGGCAGCTTCATCTGTGGTGCCAACACGCCCGATCTGCACCGTTTCAACACCAGCTGGACGGCCATCGGGCAGAAGCCGACCAGCCTGGATCTGCGTAATGCACGGGCCGGCGACGTTTGCCAACACAACCCGGAATCACGACTGACGGAAAAAAGAGGCATCGAAGTCGGCCACATTTTTCAGTTGGGCCGGAAATATTCCGAGGCCATGGAGAGCCGTTTCACCAACGAGAACGGCAAGACCGAACCGTTCTGGATGGGGTGCTACGGCATCGGCGTTTCGCGATTGGCACAGGCTGCCGTCGAGCAGCATCACGATGACAGCGGCATCTGCTGGCCGACGGCCATCGCCCCCTTCGAGGCGATCGTGGTCGTGGCCAACATCCAGGACGAGACCCAGGCCCAGCTGGGGGAAGCGCTCTACTCGGAGCTTCAGAACGCTGGGGTGGATGTGCTGATCGACGACCGCAAGGAACGCGCCGGCGTCAAGTTCAAAGACGCGGATCTGATCGGCATCCCTTGGCGGATCGTGGTGGGACGCGACGCCAGCGAGGGCACCGTTGAACTGGTGTGCCGCAGCGACCGCGAGGTGCAAAAGCTTCCCCACGCTGAGGCTGTGACCTGCCTGATCAATGCAATCCACCCCTAAAGTTGAACGACACTGAAGGGTTTCATGCTCTCCGCACTGACACGCCTGCTTCGCCCTCTCAGCCGGGCCGCCGTTGCCCTTGGCCTCGGGTTATGTCTCCTCCTGACGGCATGCAGTGGGGACGCTGAAGCTCGTCTGAGCGGCGACTACGTGGAAGACACCGTGGCGGTCTCCCGCACGCTGCTTACGGTGATCGACCTGCCTCAGGACGATCCCACCCACGCTGAAGCTGAAGCCGACGCCCGGGCCTTGATCAACGACTACATGTCCCGTTATCGGCCCCAGCCCCGTGTGAACGGACTCAGCTCCTTCACCACGATGCAGACCGCGCTGAACTCTCTGGCTGGTCATTACGCCTCTTACGCCAATCGCCCCCTGCCGGAAGCGCTGCATGACCGCATCGCCAAGGAACTCAACAAGGCTGAGAAATCAGTGCTCCGGGGCAGCTGAGCCCCCGAAACCAGCTCGGTTTTGACGAGGCCACCCGAGATCTGAGATACTCGCGGATTGTGCAGATCTGCGGCTTCGGGCCGCCGTGTTCTTGGCCAACGTTGTCGTCATCGGAGCGCAGTGGGGTGACGAGGGAAAAGGAAAGATCACCGATCTCCTGAGCCGCTCCGCCGATGTGGTGGTTCGCTATCAGGGTGGTGTGAATGCAGGCCACACGATCGTTGTTGACGATCGTGTGCTCAAGCTGCACCTGATTCCCTCTGGAATCCTCTATCCCGACACGATCTGTCTGATCGGATCCGGCACGGTGGTGGATCCCAAGGTGATGCTCGGTGAGCTGGACATGCTCATCGCCAACGACATTGATATTTCAGGGCTTCGCCTGGCATCCACAGCCCACGTGACGATGCCCTACCACCGCCTGCTCGACCAGGCTATGGAGAAGCAGCGGGGAGCACGACGGATCGGAACCACAGGCCGTGGAATCGGCCCCACCTACGCCGACAAGTCGCAGCGCAGTGGCATCCGTGTGATCGACCTGCTGGACGAACAGCGGCTGAGGGATCGCCTTGAAGGCCCACTGCAGGAGAAGAATGAACTTCTTCAGACCATTTACGGCGTTGAACCCCTGAACGCCGAAGACGTCATCCAGGAATATCTGGGATACGGCAAGCGCCTCGCCCCCCACGTGGTGGAGTGCACCCAGACGATTCATCAGGCAGCGCGAGATCGCAAGAACATCCTGTTCGAAGGTGCCCAGGGCACGCTGCTGGACCTGGACCACGGCACCTACCCCTACGTCACATCCTCCAACCCCGTTTCCGGCGGGGCCTGCATCGGTGCAGGCGTGGGCCCAACCCTGATTGACCGCGTCATCGGCGTTGCCAAGGCCTACACCACCCGCGTGGGTGAAGGCCCCTTCCCCACTGAGCTGAGCGGAAGCCTGAATGACCAGCTCACGGAGCGGGGTGGCGAATTCGGTACCACCACGGGCCGCCAGAGGCGCTGTGGCTGGTTTGACGGCGTGATCGGTCGCTACGCCGTACAGGTCAACGGCTTGGACTGTCTGGCCGTGACCAAGCTGGATGTGCTGGACGAACTGGACGAAATTCAGGTCTGCGTGGCCTATGAACTCAACGGCGAGCGAATCGAGCACTTCCCCAGCAGCGCCGATGACTTCGCCCAGTGCAAACCCATCTTCGAAACACTGCCTGGCTGGCAGTGCTCCACCGAGGAATGCCGCAGCCTTGAGGATCTCCCCAAGCCAGCCATGGATTACCTGCGCTTCCTCGCTGATCTGATGGAAGTGCCGATCGCCATTGTCTCACTGGGGGCCAGCCGTGATCAGACCATCGTTGTCGAAGATCCGATCCATGGCCCCAAACGAGCCCTGTTGAGCGCCTGAGCCGCTGACGTTCATACTTCGGGGCTGCTTTCCACGCCCCGATGTCATCAGAGACCCGTTTCCCCAGCGACTGCAGTCTCGATGTCGTTGGCATCGGCAACGCCATCGTTGACGTTCTGGTGCAGACGGACGACGGTTTCATCGCTGAACACGGCCTCCAGAAAGGGGGCATGGCGCTGATCGATGAACAACAGGCCGAAGCTCTCTACAAGGCCAGTGGAACGGGCCTCGAGACCTCCGGTGGATCGGTCGCCAACACGATGGTGGGCATCGCGCAGCTCGGCGGACGCGCTGGCTTCATCGGCCGCGTCCGGGATGACCAGCTCGGCAGCACTTTCAGCCATGACATTAAGGCCGTTGGTGCACGCTTTGAGACCCCAGCAGCCACCAGTGGAGCCACAACGGCGCGCTGCCTGATTTACGTCACGCCCGATGCCGAGCGCACCATGTGCACCTTCCTGGGGGCGTCCACCCAATTGGAGCCCGAGGATCTCGACCTCTCCATGGTCAAACAGGCCAAGGTGCTTTACCTGGAGGGCTACCTCTGGGACAGTCCAGCCGCCAAACGGGCCTTCATCGCCGCAGCCGAAGCCTGCCGTGAAGCAGGCGGAAAGGTGGCTCTTTCTCTCTCAGACGGCTTCTGTGTGGATCGGCACAGAGCAAGTTTTCTCGAGCTGGTGAATGGCCACGTCGATGTGCTGTTCGCCAATGACGTTGAAATTCAGTCGCTCTACGAGACCGACGATTTCGACCAGGCCCTCGAGCGGGTGCGCGGCTGCTGCTCAGTGATTGCAATCACCCGTGGTGCCCAGGGGTCCGTCGTGCTGAGTGGAGACCAGCGCTGGGATATCGGCATCTTCGGCCTGGGAGATCTGGTGGACACCACGGGAGCAGGCGACCTCTATGCCGGGGGATTTCTGCATGGCTTCACCCAGGGCGAGTCACTGGAGCGCTGTGGTGAGCTCGGAGCCCTCTGCGCCGGCCAGATTGTGACCCAACTGGGGGCTCGATCCCAGGTCTCCCTCAAGCAGCTGGCGGAGACGCATCTGAACTGAGCTCAGCGATGGCCCAGGCCCCATAGGCCGGTGATGCAGTCACCGGCCAGCACAACCACTCGGGGGTGTCGTAGCTGTGCAGCTCGGAGACGGCCAAGCGCAGCGCGTCTACATGCTGAGGTGAGGTCTTGATTAGCAGTTGGACCTCATGGGACGTCTGCAGCGACCCCTCCCAGCGATAGAACGACTGAACGGGGTGGATGGACACACAGGCCACGAGATGGCGGTCCAGCAAGGCCTCTGCCAGCTGTTGGGCGCGCTTAGCGTTCGCTTCCGTGGTGAGGGCCAGCACGAGCCCACTCGCTTCAATCACGCTCAAGCCGGTCCATCAGGCTGCTGACATCCTCGACGCATTCCATCCCGTCGGGGGGGAAGGGACGCCGCAACAGCAGCAATCTCAGCCCCAGATCTGTGGTGAGTTGATGCCAGAGCTGTTCCGTCACACCACCGGACTGGCGGCAGAGCACCACGCCAATGCCCCAGCGACGGCAAAGAGACCGCTCGATCGCCCCCGGCACCTCCCCTTGCAGAGGGCGCACCACGGCCAGGTGATCCGGGGGTAGACCTGCCCGCAAGGCGGCGCGCACTCCATCGGGGGATGGAAGCGCACGGCCATAGGGGATGGCTCCGGCGCGGCAGACAGCAGCAGTCAAGGCCGGAAGATGACGGCCTCCAATGGCCAGCAGCAGGCGTTGGCCCTGGAGCGGTTGGGCCGCCAATGCATCGGCATTAGCCAGGAGAGAGGCCGCCCCCAGCGGTTCAAGGCGACGCTCAAAACGCAGCAGCGGTTGGCCGAGATCCGCACAGGCCGTGACCAGGTCATGGCTGATCTGAGCCGCAAAAGGATGCGTGGCATCCACCACCCAACGGCAAGGGCCGGTCTGATGCAGGGCTGCCTTGATTCCGCCAATGCCCTGCAGGGCACCAATCGAGATGCGCTCCACCGGCAATCCCGCGTAGGCCTTCGCTGCAGTTGCCGTCACCACACTCACGCTCACACGCCAATGGCGGCGGGAGAGCTCCTTCACCAAGCGCGGCCCATCACCGGTTCCAGCCAGCAGCAGGACACGACGCTGGTCAATCGCGGGGCCTTGCATCAGGATGTGCGCCGACACCAGCTCAAGCCATGAACCATTGCGTGCTCGAAGTGGAGGTGATCGACGCACCGACGGTTCGATACACCCAGGACAACCAGACTCCCATTGCGGAGATGGCCGTGCGCTTTGCCCCCCTTCGCGAGGGTGATCCGCCGGGTGAATTGAAAGTGGTGGGCTGGGGCAACCTGGCCCAGGAGCTGCAGAACCGTGTGCAGACCGGGCAGCGGCTGCTGATCGAAGGCCGGCTGCGGATGAACACCATGCCCCGGGGCGATGGCATGAAGGAAAAACGGGCTGAATTCACCCTGGCTCGGCTTCATCCGATCGGCGCGGCAGCCACGGGTGCAGCTCCTTCCGGCAACCCCTCAGCCCCGGCCCCCAGCCGCCAGGCCCCCGCGACTGCACCGACCAAGGTGGCGAAAGAGCCTGAACCGACCAGCTGGAATGCGGCGCCCCTCGTGCCCGACACCGACGACATCCCCTTCTGAATCAGAGGACAATCGCGGGGCGTCGCCGCTTAACGGCCCGCTTCGTCCTGCAGCTCTGAAGCTCGGGTGATCAGTTGCCCGAGCTCCCGTTCAAGGGCAGCAAGATCCAGCCGCAGCTCGGGCCAGCGTCCCCCATCAATCTGCTGCAGCAACCAGCTGCGATCACGGTCGAGCTGCTGGAGCAGATCATCCATGCCGGTCGACGATGGATCTGGCATCTGGCTCGAGGCAATGGATCTCCATCCTGATGGCCTAGAGGTCAAAATGACGATCAAGCCAAGGCCTTCATGAAGGATTTCTTCTCCCCCGGCAGCCTCGTCACCATCGCCGGAGGCGTGCTGACCGTGGTCGGTGCCACCGCTTACGCCACCGGAAGCGCCAACCTCAGCCTGCCCACGATTTTCTACGGAATCCCGATCTTGTTGGGGGGGCTGGCCCTGAAATCGTCGGAGCTCCCACCCGCCATCCGGGTAACACCGGTCAAGACGTTTCAAAAAGAACGCGAAGCTGCAGCCCCAGAACTGGGCAAATTGCTCGGCGATGTGACGCGCTGGCGCTACGGCCAGAAGGCCCACCTGGAGTCGTCGCTGGAAGCGCTCAAACTCTGGGATGAAGACACCCCCCCGCAGTTGGAAGAGATCGAAGAGCTGCATTCCGACAGCGGCTATGGCCTGCGGATGCGATTCCTGCTGGGAGCCGTTCCCCTCGAACGCTGGCAAGAGCGACAGGAGCGGCTGGGGCGTTTCTTCGCCAAGGGGATGCGAGCGGAACTCAAGGAACTGGATGAACAACGGCTGGACGTTGTTCTGCTTCCGGCAGGTGAGGCCTAAGCCATGGCCCAATCCACCCAGAACAACGATGACGCCCTCAGGGTGTCGGTGCTCAGCGAAGCCCTCCCCTACATCCAGCGCTTCGCAGGTCGGCGCATCGTGATCAAATACGGCGGGGCCGCCATGGCCCATGCCGAGCTGCGGGCTGCCGTCTTCCGCGACCTGGCTCTACTGGCCTGCGTCGGCGTCCAACCTGTGGTGGTGCATGGCGGCGGGCCCGAAATCAACCAGTGGCTTCAGCGACTGGAAATTCCCGCCGAATTCCGCGACGGACTGCGCGTCACCGACGCCGACACCATGGACGTGGTGGAGATGGTGCTGGTGGGCCGCGTCAACAAGCAGATCGTGAATGGCCTCAATCAGCTCGGCACCCGTGCTGTTGGTCTGAGCGGAAGCGACGGAAGTCTTGTGGAGGCACGCCCCTGGGGGAATGGCAGCCATGGGCTGGTGGGGGATGTTGCCCGCGTCAATCCCGATGTGCTCGAACCGCTGCTGGAGAAGGGGTATGTGCCCGTCATTTCCAGCGTTGCCGCAACCCCCGATGACGGGCGAGCCCACAACATCAATGCCGACACGGTGGCGGGAGAGCTGGCGGCGGCCCTGGAAGCCGAAAAACTGATCCTGCTGACCGACACCCCCGGCATCCTTGAAGATCGGGATGACCCCGACTCGCTGATCCGCAAACTGCGCCTCTCAGAGGCGCGACAGCTGATCGAGGACGGCGTGGTCGCAGGGGGCATGACCCCAAAAACCGAATGTTGCATCCGCGCCCTGGCCCAGGGCGTGTCAGCCGCCCACATCATTGATGGCCGGGTTCCCCATGCCCTCCTGCTCGAAGTCTTCACCGACGCCGGCATCGGCACCATGGTGGTGGGACGCGGCTAGAGGGTGAGCGAGCAGGACGCAGCACTGGACCTCTCTGAAGCGGAGGCAGCCCTGGAGCGCGGGGACTACGGCCAGGGCTTGGAGCTGCTTCTTCCCCTGGCGGAGCAACACCCGCTCAACAGCCCGGAGGGGCCGGGCCTCCGGCTCCTGATGATCACCGCCTGGATGGGCCAGGGGCAGGACGAGCAAGCCATCGCCACCTGCAGGCTGCTGAGTCGCTGCCGCGATCCCAAGTTGCGCCAGCAGGCCAAACAACTGCTCGGGGTTCTTGAAGCCCCAAGCCTGGATCGTCCAGAACGCTGGTCGATGCGGATGCCGCAACTGGAGCTGAATGGCTCCGGCAGCGGGCAGACCTCCACCATGCGGCGGCGGCGGTCGCGGCGTCCCGAACCCCCGCCACCACCACCCACGGGGCCGACGCGTTCACCGGCGGCGGGTTTCGCCGTGCTGGTGATGGCGGTTCTGCTGGGGATCACGCTGTTGCTGAGTGGTTGCGTCCGCATCGAGGCTGATCTTGACCTTCGCGGCCCGGATCGACTGGCCCTCACCTGGGACGTGCGGAGCACCCAGCAACGCCCGCTGCCCTGGCAGGAGCAATTCGAGCGAGACCTGCAACGGGAAGTGCCCGGGCTGAAGATCGAACAAACAGGCCCAGGACGCCAACAGATCAGCAGCCGTGTTGCCTCGTCGCACGAGCTGGCGCAACAGATAGCCACCGTGGTTGCCGTGGCAGGTCGCGCGGCTGGAGTCTCACTCCCGCCACCGACGCTCAAGCTCGAAGAACGCAACTGGCTGCTGGGGGTGCAGCAGCACGTGCAGCTGATGGTGGACCTCAGCGATCTGCCCGAGATCCCCGGGCTCGACGTTCATCTGAGCCTGAACCACGGGCAGGTGGAGCGCACGGCTGTTACCGGCACCACCACCGAAGTCAGCTGGCAGGGCTGGCGCTGGAATCCGCTTGGCCTGGGGGGAGTGGTGATCCTGATGCTGCTGATCAGCAGCATGGTGCTGCAGGTGGTGCGTCGGAAGCTGGGCTTTGGCTTCCCTGAACTGCCCTCCTGATCAAAGCTGCTGCGGGTCGGGATCCACAGTGAGCGCCACACCCTTAGGCAAGCCATCCCAGAGGGCCTGTCCCGGAGGCAGCGGAAGCGGGGAGCTCGCCGGACCGTGCAGCAACAGCTGCCATCGGCTTCGGCCAGCAACCCGGGCCACAGGTGCCGGAGCAGGACCCAACAACCACCAATTCTGGAGCTGACAAATCGGCCGGATCCGCTCCGCCAGCACCGCTGCCGCCGTTGCTGTTTTGCTGGGGGAATCTCCAGACAGGCGCAGCAAACAGGCACGACTGAAGGGCACCAGACCCGCCTCCTTGCGGAGGGCCACCTCCTGGGAGAGGAACGCTTCATAGCGACCATCCACCAGGTGTTGAATCACCGGGTGCTCTGGGGTGTAGGTCTGCACCAACACCTGCCCCGGTCGCTCACCTCGCCCGGCACGGCCCGCCAACTGCAACAGCAACTGCAGGGCCTGCTCTCCTGCGCGGAGATCGGGGCGGTGCAGAAGCCCATCCGCCGCGAGCACCGCCGCCAGGGTGACCCGCGGCAGATCCATGCCCTTGGCCAGCATCTGCGTGCCGATCAAGACGTCGGCCTCTCCGGCAGCGAAACGGTCCAACAGGCGTCGATGGCCATCCCGCCCCCCGGTGGAATCGCGGTCAAAGCGGAGCAAACGAAGGCCTTCGAGCTCCTGAGAGAGCAGTTCCAACACCTTCTGCGTCCCGGCCCCAAATGGCTTGAAGGCTGTGGAACCACAGTGACTGCAACGGTTCTCCAGGTCTTCACGATGGTCACACCAGTGGCAACGCAGCCACTGACGTCCGGCCTTGCTGCGGTGAACGGTGAGCGCCACATCGCAGTGGGGGCACATCACCACCTCGCCGCAACTGCGGCAGCTCAAAAAGGGGCTATATCCCCGACGAGGCACCAAAACCACAGCCTGTTCGCCCTGCTCCGGCAGCGCCGCAAGACGATCCATCAAGGCGCGACTGACCAGACGCTTGTGTCCTTCGGCCAGCTCATGGCGCATGTCGATCACATGCACAGGCGGTAGGGACTGCCGGGAAATCCGCTGGGTCAGGCGCACAAGGGTCAAGGCACCTTCGGGCCCCGTTTGAATCCAGCTCTCGAGCGACGGCGTGGCGCTGCCCAGCACAAGCCGTGCCTGTTGCATCACAACCCGGTCCAAAGCCAGGTCCCGGGCGTGATAGCAGGGCATGGGTGCGTCTTGCTTGTAAGAGCTGTCGTGCTCCTCATCCAGAACGACCAGCCCCAGCGGCTTCAAGGGCACGAACACCGCGGAGCGGGTTCCCACCACCACCAACGGCTGTTCAGCAGCAAGACAGCGGCGCCAGGTTCGAACCCGTTCGGCATCACCACAACCGCTGTGGTACTCCACGACGCGCGAGCCGAAGCGTTTGCGGCAACGGTCAACGAGTTGGGGGATCAATCCGATCTCGGGGGTGAGCAGCAGCACATGCCGACCCCGCTCCAGCTCTTGGGCAGCCAGTTGGAGGTACACCTCGGTCTTGCCGGAGCCGGTGATTCCCCAGAGCAGCAGTCCTCTCCCCGGAGAAAGCTTTTGATAAGCCTTCACCACGTCCTTCTGCTCAGCGGTCAAGGCCTGGGGAAGCTCCTGGGGGCCAGAACCAGCTGAAGAGCCCTTGTCCTCACAACGACGCTGCTCACGCACCAGGTAGCCCTGCTGGATCAGCGGCGGCAGCAATTGCGCCCCAAACCCACTGGCCACCAGGTCCCGTTGCCAAGCACCTTCGCCCTGGCCCTCCAACCAGCCCAGAAGCTCCCGCTGGCGAGGGGTGGGTGGGTTCGCTGCATCAGGGGGGACCTGGGCCTGGATCCACCACATCTGACGCCCGCCGGCCAGGGAACGCTGGCCGGCCTGACCAATCCAGCCCGATGGCAAAGCCGCCTTCAAGGTGCGGAAGACACTGAGATGGCAACGGTCCGCCACCCGCTCCAGCCAGCTATACCAATCCGAATCGACAGCAGCTCGCTGCAGGAGCGATTCCACCGGTTGCAGCTCCTGAGGATCCTGCTCAGCCCACTCCCGCTCCGCCACCACCAGTCCATGCATGGCTCGACCCCGGAGGCGCACCCGCACCAGATCTCCCGGCATCAATCCCATGCTGGGATCTGCGGCGTAACTGAAGGAGCGTCCTTCCCGCCCAGCCTCCAGCCAGACCTCAACGCATCGCCGCGAATGCGACAGGACCTTGCAAACTTCGGAAGACTTCATTAACGTGGACAGGTTGGACAGCTTCTGCCAACCCTGCGCTCGATCCAGAGGGAAGACACAGAGTCTGAAGTCAAGGTCTTGTTCCTTGCCACTTTGACCGGTCTGAGACCACCCCGGACAGCACAGACACAATCAGTCCAAGCGTTTCGTCGACTCGCGGACACCACCATCAGCCCATGAACTCCGTCTCAGCGTCAGCTGTGTCGTTCCTTTTCGCTTGAACGGAAGTTCCAGGTTCCGGCCATTGCCGTTGGTGCGTTGTTGCCGCTGTTGCATCTCCCCTCTATCCGACTTCGACTAACACCATGACCCCTGCTGCCACCAAAGCTGCCAAGCCGGACATCGTTCTTCTGGCCAATGCTGACGGCAAGGTGAAGGAAGTTGCCAAGGGTTCCGACAAAGAAGCCAAAAAAGCCCCTGCACGCCGACGAACCAGCAAGGCCAGCGCCAAGGACCTGAGCGCCGCAGCCGACGAACTGCTCGCCGCGGCCGATCAAGCCAAGGCCTCGGGAACCACCAAAAAGGCTGCAGCGAAAACCACCAAGGCCAAAACCACAACAAAAAAGGCCACCACAACCAAGAAGGCAGCCACCGCCAAGAAGACCACGACTAAATCTTCAACAGCCAAGGCATCAACAGCCAAAGCAGCGGCAGCGAAGCCAACCGCCGAGGAGAAAGCCAAAACCGCAGCTGCTGAGAAGGAAGCCAAGGCCAAAGCCCTGGCCAGCATCAAGATCGGCCCCAAAGGCGTCTACACCGAAGACTCAATCCGGGTTTATCTCCAGGAAATTGGTCGGATCCGCCTGCTGCGTCCCGACGAAGAGATTGAACTGGCCCGCAAAATTGCCGATCTCCTCTATCTCGAGGAACTGGCCGCTCAATTTGAAAGCGACAACGGCCGGGAACCCGACAACAAAGAGTGGGCGGCCTTGGTGGAAATGCCGCTCATCCGCTTCCGCCGGCGCTTGATGCTGGGCCGACGGGCCAAGGAAAAGATGGTGCAATCCAACTTGCGCCTGGTGGTCTCGATTGCCAAGAAGTACATGAATCGGGGCCTGAGCTTCCAAGACCTGATTCAGGAAGGAAGCCTTGGCCTGATTCGTGCAGCCGAGAAGTTCGACCACGAAAAGGGCTACAAGTTCTCCACCTACGCCACCTGGTGGATTCGCCAGGCCATCACGCGCGCCATCGCCGACCAGAGCCGCACCATCCGCCTGCCGGTGCACCTCTACGAAACGATCTCCAGGATCAAGAAGACCACCAAGGTTCTCTCCCAGGAATTCGGCCGCAAGCCAACGGAAGAGGAAATCGCGGAATCGATGGAAATGACCATCGAAAAACTGCGCTTCATCGCCAAGAGCGCCCAGCTGCCGATCTCCCTGGAGACCCCCATCGGCAAGGAAGAGGATTCCCGCCTGGGTGATTTCATCGAAGCTGACATCGAAAATCCCGAGCAGGATGTTGCCAAGAACCTGCTTCGCGAAGACCTTGAAGGTGAGTTGGCCACCCTCAGCCCCCGTGAGCGCGATGTGCTGCGCCTGCGCTATGGCTTGGACGACGGGCGGATGAAGACTCTCGAGGAAATTGGTCAGATTTTTGATGTGACCCGTGAACGGATCCGTCAGATCGAAGCCAAGGCCCTGCGCAAATTGCGCCACCCCAACCGCAATGGGGTTCTAAAGGAATACATCAAGTGAGCCAGCACTGGGCCCGTGAGCAAACGGTCACGGGAGTAATACATAAGTTCATTCCCCCTAGCTGAATGGAGCAGAGGGCTCCTATAAGAGTGCTTGAGGGAATTGAGACGCCCTCCTCACACGGAAGAGATCAAACCCCAGTCCATGACTGGGGTTTTCCTTTAGTAAATAGAAAGAGACCGTGCCACAGGTTCACGGGTTTGCATCGAAGGTCTCCGTGAATTCCTGAAATGCACGCTTCAGGCGCTCCACCGGAGTTTCCTCCAAAGGACACTCCTGGCGAGTTTCAAGTGCATAGGCCTGGAGCAGGCGAGCATCCGGTTCGAGCACGGAAGCAACCGCCCCCTTGAACAGCACCAGATTGTGCTGCGACGTCAGCCCCTCCAGGTAAGGCTGAAGCAGCCAACTGGGCTGAGCTTCGTGTGAGGCATCTACGGCTGAACGCACCAGACGGGGCCGCAGCAATTGATACGCGTGATCTCCATCGCGATCGGTGGTGTGGCGCAGCCGAGCCATCAACACATCGCCACTGCACAACAGGATCAGACGGATGGAACCCTCAGCCACCAGGGGGAGCATGGGCTCCTGCTCTTGCGAGTCGGGGGCAACAGAGCCAATTGCTCCGGCCTGACGAACGCCATTGACGACGGGTCCGGGCATGACTGCGCTGCAATGCCCTCAAATGTTAAGCGTTCTTCATAAAGAGATCTTCCCTTTCGAAGCTTCACAACCTCGTGAAGGCGAACCAAAGAATCCAAGGCCAAAAGCGTAGGCTGGGCGGCTGATTCGCCCTTTCCATGGCCCTCACCGAACTGCGCATCGCCTCACGACGCAGCCAGCTGGCCATGGTGCAAACCAACTGGGTGAAAGCGGAACTGGAGAAGGCCCATCCAGGCCTGAAGATCACGGTGGAAGCCATGGCCACCCAGGGCGACAAGATCCTGGACGTCGCCCTGGCGAAGATCGGCGACAAGGGCCTATTCACCAAGGAACTGGAAGCCCAGATGCTGGTGGATCGTGCGGACATCGCCGTCCACTCGCTGAAAGACCTGCCCACCAACCTTCCTGAGGGGCTGATGCTCGGCTGCATCACCGAACGGGAAGACCCGGCCGATGCCCTGGTGGTGAATGCCAAGAACCAGGCCTACAAACTCGACACCCTTCCCGAAGGCTCTGTGGTGGGCACAAGCTCCCTGCGCCGTCTGGCTCAGCTGCGTCACCACTACCCCCACCTGATCTTCAAGGACGTTCGGGGGAACGTGATCACCCGGCTGGAGAAATTGGATAGCGGCGATTACGACTGCCTGATCCTGGCTGCGGCAGGCCTGGGCCGGCTTGGCTTCGGCGATCGGATCCACCAGCTGATCCCCGGCGACATCTCTCTGCACGCCGTTGGTCAGGGCGCCCTGGGGATTGAATGCGTTGAAGGCAAGCCCGAAGTGCTTGAGGCGATCAAAGTGCTGGAGCACACCCCCACCTCCCAGCGCTGCCTGGCCGAACGCGCTTTCCTGCGGGAACTGGAAGGTGGCTGCCAGGTGCCCATCGGCGTGAACACCCGCTTCGAAGGTGATCAACTGATCCTCACCGGGATGGTGGCCAGCCTTGATGGCAAACGTCTGATCCGCGACCAGGCCAGTGGCGCAGCAAGCGACGCCGAAGCCATCGGCATCGCTCTGGCCAACACCCTCAAAGGTCAGGGTGCTGGCGAGATCCTCAAAGAGATCTTCGACACCGTCCGCCCGGAAGCCTGATCAACTGCGAATTTCCAGACGCGTTCCCACATCCACAGCATCAAACAGCTGCCGGATGTGGCTGTTGAGCATGCGAACGCAGCCCAGGCTGACGGCCGCGCGAATCTGAACCCAGTGCGGCCACGCCGTTCCATGGATCCCAAACTCACCGCGGCCATTGCGGTGAAAAGCCATGTAGCGATCACCAATCGGACTGCTGGGTCCGCGCAGCTCCCGCCACTGACCCGACTTATGGGTCACATAGATCGGATTGACCTTCTTGTTGAGGATGGCGAATTCCCCTTTTGGGGTGGGGGGTTTTGGGATCTCCGATCGCCACAGGCCAGGCCCCAAGCTGCTGCTCGCCCCGCATGAGGGTGATCTGTCGCTTGCCGAGGTCAAGCACGATGCGCGACGCATGAGCGGGTTGCCGCAAGGCCAGCTCAACAGGTTCAGCAGCAAGGCATGGAGCAACAGACCCAGCCAACAGGCCAGCCAACAGCGCCGGCATCAATGACCACTTCATGAGACGCACAAGACCCACTAGTCTCAACGTATTCATTGCTGCGAGAAAAAACAGCAGCAGCCTTGGAGCTGAACTCTTCAGAATCTCTTTGGTCTCATGGTCGAGACCAAAGAGCCGACTTCGTCCTCCTTCAGCTCTGTTGTCTCACGAGAGGTGTCCATCCCAATCGAAGGATCTTCGATGCTGCTGAGCCGGACGCTGAGCCATGAAAAAGGCGGGGGAGTGTCCCCCGCCTGATCAGCAGTCGATCGCAAACGCTTTCAGTCGACCAACTTGGGATCAATCTCAGCCATGTAGCGAGCCTCGCAGCTCTTGATAATCTCAACGGCCTTTTCAGTGCCGAAGAAACCGTTCACCGAGCAGGTGCCAGGCTTCTTCAGATCCTTGTAGTGCTCCCAGTAATAGGTGGTCTCTTTCTTCCAGTGCTCACCGAGATCTTCCCAGCTCTTGATGTGATCCATGCGCTTGTCGTCGGCAAGCACAGCGATCACCTTGTCGTCGACTTCACCACCGTCGTCGAAGGTCATCACGCCGATGATGCGGGCTTCCACAATCGAACCGGGAATCAATGGCTCGGTGACACCAACGATTTCGATGTCGAGGGGATCGCCATCTTCATCCCAGGTGCGGGGAATGCATCCGTAGGCGAAGGGATAAGCCAGCGAGGAGTAACCAACGCGGTCCAGCTTGAGATGGCCGGTTTCGGTGATCAGCTCGTACTTGTTGATCGTGTTGGAGTTGAGCTCCACGATCGTGTTGAGACGAAGTTCGGCTTCATCAGCGAAGGCCGGCAGCACGTGCAGCAGGTTGGGCATGCTGCGGCTGGGTGCCTGATCGAGGTTGGCCATAAACGGCGATGGACAGCGCGGCGCATCCTACGGGCCGCCTCAGCCCGTCGAGTTGCACGCGGCTAGGGGGCCGGTTGCAGCCGATCAAGCTTGTTCTCCAGATAGTCGAGGAAGGCATCGGTGCTCAGGGGCCGACCGGTGACCCTTTCCACCAGTTGATCGGCATTCACACTGCGTCCGAGCGGGTGAACGTGCTCACGCAGCCAAACCAGCAAGGGCGTGACATCGCCGCGCTCCACATGCTCCTCCGGAGACCCGATGGCCTCCGCCATCGCTTCGCTCAACTGTGCACTGATCAAGTGCCCTAACAGATACGAGGGGAAATAGCCAAACAGGCCTTCACTCCAGTGCACATCTTGAAGGCATCCCTCGGCATCGTTCATCGGCCGCACCCCCAGGAGTTCCTGATAGCGCCGGTTCCATTCGTCTGGGAGATCGTTCACCGCCAAACCCTGCTCCAGCAGAGCAATCTCGAGATCCGTGCGGATCAGGATGTGCAAGCCATAGCTGAGTTCATCAGCCTCCACCCGGTTCAAACCAGGCGCCATCGGATTCATCGCCTGCCACATGTCCTGGGTTCCGCTGAAGGGAGCCCCCACCTGCGCAAAACGCTTCCACCACTGCTCTGCGAACGGACGGCTCCGGGCAACACGGTTCTCCCAGAACAGCGACTGACTTTCATGCACCGCCATCGAAGTGGCCTGTCCCAGAGGCCAGGCGAACCATTGGTGGCTCTGGTCCGGCAACCCCTGTTCATAGAGGGAGTGGCCCCATTCATGGGCCGTAGCCAGGAAGCACGACAAGGGCTGGCCAGGCACCACACGCGTGGTGATGCGGTAATCGGCCGGTCCCAACGTGATCGAGAAGGGGTGAGGCGAACGTGCCATGCAGGTGATGGCGGGATTACGGCCCCAGGCACCGAGCAGCTCATCACAGAGATCTTGCTGGCTGGACTCCTCGAGATCCCAGTCCGCTGATCGTGGGCGTGGCCGGGTGGATGCCTGAGCAACCAATTGCGGCAACCGTTGTCGTAACGGAGCAAACAAGGCCTCGAGACGCTCCAGACGCAGATCCGGTTCGAAGGGTTGCGCCAGGGTCTCCCAACAGGAGCGCGGCTCATCCAGCTGTTTGGCCTGCTCCTGACGCAAATCAATCAGGGTCTGAAGCGCCGGTGCGAAGAGGCTGAAATCAGAGGCCGATCGAGCCTGCTGCCACCGGTTGTACCCCTCGGCCTTGGCCTTGGCCAAGGCGGCAACGAGGGCTGGATCGAGGGACTGCTGCCGCTGCAGGTCCTGTTCCAGCAGATCAAGATTGCGGCCCTGCTCAGGGCATCGCTCAGCGGAATTCCAATGCTGACGCGCTGCGGCCAGCAGATCCGCATAGGCCGCAGAGCTCTGACGAGCATGAAGCTGGGTCGCCAGCAGCGTGAGCTGCTCACCCCGCCAGGACGCCCCGGCAGAAGGCATGCGGGTGTTCTGGTCCCAATACAGGGTGCTCTGAATCGAGCCGAGCAGCTGCGTCTCTCTTAGATGGGCTCCCAGCTGCCCCCAAGCCGTTGCGGCAGAAGCCATCTCGCCCCCTTTTCCATCACCCTAACGACACCTGGAGTGGCATCGAAGCAGCGATGCAGGCCATGGTGAAGCGGTTCAGACGTTCTGGACCCATGCGCCGATTGATGCTGCAGCTGGCCCTGGGGATCGCCCTGCCCATGGCTCTCTGGCCGCTCAAGCTGATCTACCGACAACCGCAGACCGTTCGATAGGAACCGGTCAGTTCAGCTCACAGCGCCCTTGGCACAGGGTCTCAAGGTCGGCGCGCCCGGTGATCTGAAGCCGCCGGGCGGCCCAAATCCCATAGACCCAATCGACCACGCTGCCGATCAAAGGCCAGCGGGTCGGTGCGTAAAGCCACCCCAGACCAATCAGGCGATACGCCTCACGGAAGACGGCCACATCCCGCAGCACCTCCCCGGAGCCTGTGATGGCATGAATGCGGCCCATGGCCACCCGGTAACTGATGCCGGCATGGGCCGCTGCGTCGTAATCAGAGGCATCAATGTCGACAAAAGCCAGCCGGGCCTGACGGTCACGCTGCTGCAGAAAGCGAACTTCGCGCACACACAACGGACAACCTCCGTCAAACAGCAGGGTCAGATCGGGGGCAGATGGGCTGGCCATGGACTCAGACGGTGCTGCAGCACGCAAAGTAAGGAAAGAACGCTGGAGAGCGGTGGGCGTGCAGCAGATCCTGCATCAGATGACAGTGGCAACCCCGGGAAGAGGATTCACCCGACTGGACGGGCGGTTGAACACCTGGATCCGCAGCACGGGTCTGGACCAGGGCTTTCTGCATCTCACCTGCCTGCACACCAGCGCCAGCCTCACCATCAACGAGAACGCCGATCCACGGGTGCTGCAGGACCTGGATGCATGGATAGCCGATGGGATAGATGTCAGGGTCGCGTATGCGCAGATTGATTGCGCTGCAGTCGTTCTGGATAGGTCACAAGGTGGTTAGGAATCCGCAACTGATTCATGCCTCTAACCCTGAACACAAGACCGCCACAGCAGAACGTCCGCGTTACGACCGACCTTGATCGTGCCACTGCGGATCGCGTTGGCACCGTCATCGCCCGTATGCAGTGCACCCGTGCTGAGTTCATCCGCGCTCTGGTCCACGCCTATCTCCAAGAGCAGGAGCAAGTGTGATGGCAAAAAAAATCGCGCCGACCCCTCGGCCCAGCGCGACTCGCGGAAAACACCACCCCCCTATTTTCGCGGCGTCTAAACGGTCTTCTCAGACAGTTCCTTGGCTCCTGAGTGGAGAGAAATCGCGTAATTGCGAGCGGTATTTCAACGAAACGCTGGAAGATTTCTGGCCTGCACGACTCCCAGACGGTCTGACCAAAGAGCAGCAGAGGACTTGGAAGCTTTCATTCCTCGCCTACTGGCTGCGTGACGCTCACGGGAGGCGGATCAATGGCTGAAAACAAGTCCGCACCTGAGCCGTTTTGGCCCGCAGAAAAGGTCCAAGCCGTCGCCGAAAAGCTCTACAGGGAAATGGCGCCGTTGATGAAGACGGAGGGTGAGCTGCTGCTTGCTCACACCGTTTCTGAGCTGATGGCGGCGCACTTTCAAATTGTTGAGGCGTTGATGGCCGCCCGTCGTGCTGATGAGTCGGCATGCGACCTCAGCAATGCGTTGAAAAATCAGTTCAACGTGCAGATGGATGGCGTCAGCCGTCGTCTGGAAGAGCTTGAGAAGCGGCGGCGCAGGCCGCTTTGAGCCATGCAGACATCAAGTCCTGCGCGGCCCTGCCCGTGTTGCGGGAGAACGCGCGATAGCGACTGCCGCTGGAACGACACCACGATCCTTTGCCATCAGGGCCAGTCACATGGCCCTCCATCGCATCTCAAGCGCGGCGACACCATCAATATCGGTGGCAAGCAGTGGGCCGTCATCCGCTTTGACGGCGGTTTTGCTGGCTGCGCCATGGTCCTCAAGCCGCATCGCGGCAAGGCCCGCTCACGCGCTTACAGCCGTCTTCTGGGGGCCACAGCGCCCCCGATGGACAAGGTCGGTCGCCTTGCTGCCGAGGAGATTGAAAAGGCCATCGCTGACATTGACCGCGCTTTAGCGGTCCCGCCGTTTGAGTTTTTGCGGCCCGATGAGATGCGCAGGGACTTTGCGCTGGCGTTGGAGACCTATGAGGCGACCAATGCCTTCCGAAAAACCGTCGGCAAGTTGGCCCGCTCGCGGCCCTGCCTACGGGAAAGAAAAGCCGTTCTTGACCGTGCGTTGAAAACGCTCTGGTGGATGTGCAGAGCGGTGGAGGAGTTCCGCCGCAACGAGCTGGGCGAGTGCAACCAGTTCGGAGAACCAATCGCTTGCAGACCGTCCAAGGAGACAGGAAATGGATGACCCCAGAGAGTTTTTAAAAGAGGCCGCCGCCGCCGAAGAACCAGAAGTCTTTGGTCACTTGCGAGCCGAGATGACTTGTATACGAGCGAGCCTTCCTGCCGAGGGGACCCCCCTTGGGGATGTAGGAAAAGTCCACCCCCTTGGGGATGTAGGGAAAGTCCCGAGCGCGGCGGACTTTCTCAAGGACAAAGAACCAGACGACTGGTTGATTGATCAATTCGGCATGCGCGGCTCACTGGTCGTCCTTGGCGGGGCAACAGGAGCCAGCAAAAGCACGTTGGTTTACGGGATGGCTCAAGCCATCAGTGAGGGCAGCGTCTGGGGCGGCCAGCTCAATTGCAAGCAAGGCAAGGCTCTGGTGATTCAGAGCGATGAGAGCGAGAGAAACGCGCAGCGCAAGCTGCAGGTGATGGACATGGATCCGCCGAGCTTTGACCTGCTCACCGACATGCCTGAGCTGGACCTAGCCCGCTTGGAAGCGTTGCAGCAGGCCAACGGCTACGACGCGATCTTCATGGACTCAATCACCACCCTGCTTGGCATGTGTGGTGACGGGCCAAAGATGACTGATGTGGAATTTGGCGCCGCCATCTACAGGCTCAACAAATGGGCTGATGAGGCGAATGTCCTTGTGGTGATGACTTGCCATCTGCGCAAGCAAGCCAGAGACGCCACAAACAACAACGTCAGGATTGGCGACATGTATGGCGCTGGCAGTCAGACGTGGGCTGCCAGTGATGTGTGGGCTCTTTGGAAAGTTGAAGACAACGACCCCAGCTACGACACCCACTTGATGCTGCGGTGCCTCAAGGGAAGGTTTTGCGAGATAGATACCGCTTGGCACCTTGATGGCTGCAAGGAGGATTTCTCGCACCGTGTTGTCGGTGTTGTTGATCCTTCAGACCTGCTGCCGCTGAAAGCGGTTGCGGTTAAGGAACAAGCTCTCGCCCTGATCGTCGGCAGTGGCAAGCAATGGACCATCAAGGACATCAGCCAAGGCATCAACTGCAATCACGAGCATGCGCGCCGCACGATGCAATCACTGTGGTGTGAACACCAAATTGCGAGGCGCAAGTTGCCATCTACTGGCGGTCGTCCTCTTTATGCCTACACAGAGAAGGACTTTTCCTACACCCCCAACACCCCCCCCACTGATCGGTAACAACAGCGCCAATCGTTTGTGACTAGCTAAAAGCTCGTCACCAGTTAGTTACCCATGAATAAGTCTCAGATGCTGATCGCATTTCTTGCGTTCGGTGCTTCTGCAAGTTCCATGGTCGCTTGGAGATTTGCTGACTCAAAGCTTTGGAGAGAGGAGCGATGATTCCTGTCTCAACCTCAGTGCTGATGGTGCTTCTCAAGCCATTGCGGGTCCTTTCCGCCGTACAGCTTGTGGGTAATTTCGGACCGCGTAGCCGCGTTAGCGCCAAGCAACGCAGGGCTAAAAACGTGAGACTTTTTTTAGGGAATTTAAGGCGAAATAAGGCGGATCAAGGCTGATTAGTAGCGATTAAGCGGAATAACCCTCGGCATTACTCCCGATAAGGCTAGAAGGCGCTTTGCGGCTGGAGTTTGGTCAAATCAAACAGTGCAATTAGCGCGAAAATTGATATGTCTGCAAGCAAATAATGCCATCAGCAACTCAAGAGTTGCGGCGTCGCTTTCTGACTCTTGATCCGACGGACGCTGACACCGACACGTTTGAGCTGAGCTTCAGCTCAGAGACCCCTGTCGCTCGCCAATACGGCGACGAGGTTCTCTCACACGCTGCTGGTGCTGTGGACCTGTCACGCCTGAACGACAGCGCACCGCTGCTCTTCAACCACAACCCAGACCAGCTTCTGGGCGTGGTGGATAGCGCCCGCGTTGTTGGCGGCAAAGGCAGAGCCACCGTCCGCTGGGGCACCTCTCCCGAGGCTGCCGCGAAACGACAGGACGTTGCCATTGGCGTCCTGCGCAACGTCTCCGTTGGTTATCAGATCAACGAGATGGATCAGGACGAGGACGGCAACTACGTCGCACGGAACTGGACACCCGTGGAGATCTCGCTGGTCTCCGTACCCAGTGACCCAACGGTCGGCATTGGCCGATCCCTTGAAAACGACTCCGTCAAAACCATGACTCAAGCCCCAGTTCAAGCTGTTGCCCTCGGTTATCCCGAACGCGACGAGTTCTCTTCTGAAGCCGACCAGTTCTCAATCGTTGCCGCTGCTCAAGGCATCGCCTCTGGCCGTGGCCTGCGTGGCCGCGAAGCCGAGGTCAATCAAGAGCTGGAGCACCGCAATGGTCGCCGCACTCAAGGCTTCTTTGTCCCTGAGCAAGGTGGCTGGCGCAAGCGGGCCTATGTCGCTGGCACCGCCACTGCAGGCGGCAACCTGATCGCCACCGACCTGCTCGCCGACAGCTTCATTGAGGCGTTGCGTGATCGTCTGGCGGTAGCCGATTTAGGCGCAACCTTCATCTCTGGCCTCGTCGGCAACGTTGATATTCCGAAGCGCACTGGCAGTGCCACTGCTTACTGGTTTGGCGCTGACAACAGCGACAGCGTGACCGAGTCAACGGGAACCATCGGGCATGTCTCCATGACCCCGAAGACCGTTGGCGCACTGAGCAAGTTCTCTCGGTTGATGGACCTGCAGTCCACACCTGACATTGAGCAGCTCATCCGTGCTGACTTTGTTGCCCTTCTGGCTGATGCGATTGATGCAGCAGCAATCAACGGCTCTGGCAGCAGCAATCAACCTCTCGGAATCCTTCAAACGTCAGGAATTGGTTCAGTAGCGGGAGGAACTAACGGACTTGCCCCAACATTGGACCACCTGTTGGATCTCAAAAAGGAGGTGGCCGTTGACAACGCAGATGTCGCAACGTGCGGTTTCCTTACGAACGCCAAGGTTGAAGCGGTTTTGGCAAAAGCCAAGGACTCCCAGAGCCAGTACCTCCTCAGCCCTTATGGAACTGAACTTGGCCGTTCCCAGATTGCGGGGCGGCGTTTTGAGGTCAGCAACAACGTCCCCTCAAACCTCACAAAGGGTTCAGGGACCGATCTGTCCGCTGTGATCTACGGCAACTTTGCAGACCTGTTGATTGGTCTCTACGGGACGCTGGAGATCCTTGTGGACCCCTACACCGACTTCGCTAAAGGGACGACAGGAGTGCGTGCTCTGCAGACGATTGACATTGCAGTTCGCCATGCCGAATCGTTTGCGGCGATGCAGGACGCGATTGCGTAACCCGATTGTCGGAACGTGTTCACGCGTACTGGCAAACGCTTTGGGGATGGGCTAAACGAGGCCGTCCCCTTTTCTTTCGGGCTCCCATGCAGATGTATCTCGCGGATTGCGTTTTTCCTGAGATTGAAGGCCAACTGGCTGCCTACAAGAGCTTCTGTGAGCTGTGGGATTCAGGCGAAATGGCAAAGCTGGACAACTTTGATGGCTTTGAAATGTTGTTCCGCGTGCACGCTCCTGGCGCAGGCCGAGTGACGATCCTGTTCAAAGCTGAAAGTGATGCTCAAATCTTTGAGCACTTCGCGCCATGGCGTGCTCAGTTTGGTATTGAAATGGACTTCACTCCTGTAATCGGTTGTCAGGATGTGGTTGATTACCACAAGAAGCTTTTCGCCAAGATGTCCTGATCTTTGTAAGGACTTTGTACTTAGGGTCAGCGTCGGGCTGGCCCCATTTTTTTGCCATAATCAGCTTGGTTCAGATGGGGTCACCTGTTGGGGGTTGGCCCTTTTTCTATGTCGTACTTCCGAGTCAGGACAAGCTTTCTGCCCGTTCCGCTGCAGTAGCTGCAGACGTGCATATAGCCGTCATACCTGCTCTTCTTGTAGCCACTACCTCCGCAGTGCTTGCACTTGTAACTTGTGATCTTGGTATTGAACAGAGGCAGCGCCATTTGTAGTGCTGTTGCTTCTGATGTCATGTCTTATTACCAACGACAACTCACCACTAGCTCTGGTCAATCAGCCATTTCAATAGACATAGACTTAGTAATAACTATCAGTGTCAACAGTGCAGCTTATTGATGACGATTGCCCGAAAGTGCCCAACCCTGCCGACGACTCATTAAGCAGTCCGCAGTCACGGCGCTATTGGCGCGAACAGCTACCCCCACCCCCATCAACGGCTCCCTTTTCGGCCTTTGGCTGTGGGTCATCTAAAGGCGCGTTGTTTGTCTAGGCAGCGGAATTTTTTGATTGCACACCTTGTTTTGCGATGGCGATCGTCAACCTGCGTCAAGCCAGTGCCCATTTGGGCTTTAAGACAACGACAACGCTCAGGAGGCTGCTGCAGGCGGGCGAACTAAGTGCGTATGTGCGCTCAGGACCCGATTTAAGAGCGACATATCTGGATGTGGCCCCAAAGGGTCTGCCAACGCTGCGTCAGCACGTTCAAGCCCATACGGAGTGCCGTGGGAACTCACCGCTATGGGGTGCGGATTACGAGAGCTGGCCGAAGGGAAGTCGGAATTGGACTGATATCGCCAACGGGTATCTGGACCTGCCGCAATGGGGGCCACCACCGTGGACAGAGCTGCAGTGGGCGACGCTGCGCAACGTGATTGAGCTTGCGCAGGAGAGCTAACGCCTGCGCCTTGCTTTGACTTTCAAGGCTCGTTTGTTGCGCCATACGGCGAGATAACCCCCAAGCCCTAAGCCAAACAGCAGAAGAAGAGGACTCATCTTCAGTAGCAGCTCATGGCTTCATAGTCGTCTAGTACCCGATCTACTCGTGGGGCGTATTTTTCGACAACTGACTCTCTCGCTAATACTCCTTCTGCCTCGTAGGGAGCCATTCTCCTCACCATGCAGTTAAGGACTTCATCGTTGACAAATTTTGCATGACATCTTTCCTTGGCTTTCTCCATTGCAGGCAGGATGATTGCGTTTTGACTCGCTAGGGCTTCGGTATCCATAGCCGCCTTCAAGCGCGCAGCAGCCCTTTGTATGGCTTCGCATTGGACGTAATCCGTAGCTTGAGAGCCAGGCGCCAGGCAGAGAAGCGAAATCAGTAGTAGCCGTTTCAAAGCAAAAGTCTCGGCTTGTCATTCAGTCTGGCTAGCAATTGAGGTATGCCCAACAAGGACCGCAGCTTCCACGAGTCGCCAGAAAAGGCTGGTGGTGAGGGGTGGCTGTATTCCGAACAGCAGCAGAAGCTCTGTCACTTCAAGCCCGACACGGCGACGGTCCACGCGCAGTGGATAGCCATCAGGACCTACAGCTACGTTCCGCCCCGCCCGCCTGAGCCGATGACTCGTAGGCGGATGCTGCGGCACAACGCTATTGAGGCATGGCAGACGATGCAGAAGACGGGCTGGAGGCGCTGCCCACCGCCCGTGCGCTGATTCCGCACTGATGGCGAAAAGGCATCAGATATCACTTGACCTTTCCCGCTGTCTGGTTACACCAAGGATGTTGGTAGGGGATCTAATGGAGATTCATCTTCACCACGCTCAATCACTCGGCGAACTCATCCTTGATGGACGACACAAGCCTTTTCGTGCACTGGCTTGCCCGTTAAAGCCAACAGTGCTGAAAGACGAGCGGCAGGCGGCGACCAAATGAGCAGCAGCTACTGCTGTTGCTGCATCTGCTGCTGACTGAGCGATTTAGGTCGTTTGGACTGGCTTGCGGCTGCTTTAGCTCTCGCTATTCGCGCTTTGACGATGTGCAGCAACGGTTCGCGATCAACGTGGCCCCACGCCTTGTCTGGTTGAGGCCAATCGCTTTGTAGCTCGCCTGCTTTCCAGCGTTTGAAGTCGCGTTCCTCAATGGCTTTGCGCGTTTCCTCAACTTTTCTCTCCATCTCTGCCCGTTGCTCAGGCGTGATTGGGACTGCGTTGCGTCTGCGTTCCTCTTTTTTGAGCTGAGCTTCCTTGCGTTGTTCAGCGCGGTAGAGGTTCCGTTGCTTGATCTGGTTACCCAGCTCCTCAAGCTGCTGATCTGTCGCACCAAACAGAGCTGCGTCTTCCTCCAGCAACGACAGGCTTAACAAGGTTTTCTTGCGGCGCTCTATCTGGACCTCTCCCCTGCCGAACTCAGCAGTGCCGTTCTTCATGTCAATGACGAGGACGACTCCAGACGAGACAAACCAGTTGTTGAACTCACGTCTCGCCTCAAGCTCGTCTGAGTCCTTGATGAAGGCGGTGATGCGCCGCTGAGTGACCTGCACAGCAGCCTCTCCAGTGGGGATTTGGCTTGCTGAGTGCAGATCCGCCTTTTGCTTGTTTAAGGCGCTTATGAGTTCCTCTGCAGCCTGCTGCTGCTCCTCTAGCTGCGCGTCCAAACGCTCAGGCCATGCCCTGCCTTGGGCAATGAACTGATCCTGTGCAGCAAGGGTTTTTGCCACCTGCTCATTGGCCCTGTTGAGCTTGTCCTGCGTAGCGAGGACCTGCTGATTGATCTGGCTCAGCAGCTCGCCCTTGCGGTCATCGCGGAAGAACTGATTCCAGCGAAAGCCCTGCAGTTGGCCGAGCAGCTCTGCCTCGTTGTAGTGGATGCCTTTCTTGGCAGAACACTGCCTGTTTCGGCATCGCAGCATCGGCTTGTAGCCGTCCTTTTGCGTAAAACGGTCAACCAAGCAGCCACATTCATCGCAGTAGCAAGCACCGCCGAAGAGGTGCTTCAGCGAGCCGCCGCCGTTGTTGTAGGTCACGTTCGTTCGGCGCTTGAACCGAGCCGCTTGGACTCTGTTGAACAGCTCTTCAGAAACCGCAGGCGGGAACAGATCACGCTTCACAGGACCGCACTGCTCAATCCTTCGTCCGCCCGTTACGGGGTCTTTCTTGATCGTTGTCGGCCACCACTCGCCAATGACCGCGCGATCACTCAGATATGACCCAATGGCCTTCCCGTTGAGGACCTTGCCTTCCTCGCTACGGAAGCCTTCCTCAAAGAGCTTGTCTGCGATTAGGTCCTGCCCCATGGACAAGGCCAGCTCAAACATCCGCTGAATCCACTTGGCCCTGTCGTTCAGCTCAAAGCCGCCGTTGCCGTTGTTCAGGACGCGTTTGAAGTCCAGCCAGAACTTGTAGTGAACTCTTTTTGGCTTGCCGTCCTCGCGCAGGGAACGCTCCTTGAAATGGCTGTCGTTGAGCCTGCCTTCGTAAATCGCCCTGTGGTTTTTGGTGATCGCGCCCTGCGTCCATCTCTTGCGATCAAGGTGCAGATCTCTTGCTGAGGTGATCTTTCCCGCCAGCAAAAAGACCGTTGCAGGAACTTTGTTGAAGCCGTCCTTGTCCAAGACCTGCCCGTCTTGGTGATCGCAAAAGGCGGTTTTGATTCCCGCTTTCCAGATGTCAAAGAGGTTTTCCAGCGTGTCTGCCATCGCTTCACGCCCGAAGCGATTGATTGACTCAACGACCAGAACATCTCCGACAAGGAACTCTCCGCTCTTCAGTCCGTCGTGCAGCCACTGGAAGCGGCCTGACTCCGCTCCTGAGCGCGCGATTCGGTACGCCTGCAGAGGCGGGTGCTCAGGGTGACGAGCGCACCAGTCATCAAAAGCTTCCTGTTGTCGCTCAAAAGAACTCTTGTCTTCTGCCGCCTGACCCTGCGTTGAGACACGCTGGTAAGAGATCGCCCGCCCCTGTGCCACTTCAATCGGCACAGCCAAGGCTTGATTTTTAGGAGCTGAACGCTTGGACGGCACCAGTTACGGGTCAGTAACTCGCTTGTTGTACACAGGGTTTTGGGCTGTACGCAACCCCCACAGTTAATCCATGCCGTTCCAGAACACCGCCGTTATTTCCATGACGACGAAGGAGCTGATGACATGCCGGCCCACATCCGAACCGCGCTCACCAGCCAAACCCTGAACCTGAGCGTCAGCAGGGGGCAACTGCTGCTGGGCACCTGGCAAGCCGTTTACCTCTGGGAGCACCGCAGCGCTGCACACACCAGAACGATCGCCTGCCACTTATTCGGTGAATCCTCCAGCCGCCCCACCCCTGAAAGCACCACGCAGAACACTTCAGCCACGCCGCAAACCCTGTTGAGCCTGCGCAATGGCGAACGGATCAATCAAGCCATTCAGGCCCGCCACAACCCCAACTCCTGGGAAACCGACGACGGCATCGATACCGACACCGATCTGATGATTGATCGATTGCATGACCTGAGCGACTGACAACCGGCTCCAGCCACGATGGAGGGGTGATTCAGGGCTGCCATGCCAGTTGAACCTCTCGATGCCGCCCAGAAGTCGGCCCTCAGCACAGCCCTGCCCAATTGGGTTGTGAACGGAGACAGGCTGCACCGCGATCTGCAGTTCAACAGCTTCGTGGAGGCCTTTGGATTCATGGCACAGGTGGCCTTGCTGGCCGAATCCAATAATCACCATCCGAACTGGAGCAACGTCTACAACCGCGTTTCAATCGACCTGACCACCCATGATCTCGGCGGCCTCAGCAGCCTTGATGTGGAGCTGGCCAGCGCCATTGACGCCCTGCTGCCAGCATGAGTCGAGTGGGTCCTTGCGCATGACCACCGCACCAGCCACCGCCAACATCCCCGTCACCATTCTCAGCGGCTTCCTCGGAGCGGGGAAAACCACGCTGCTGAATCACATCCTGAGCAATCAGCAGGGGGTGAAGACCGCGGTGCTGGTGAATGAGTTCGGTGAAATCGGGATCGACAACGATCTGATCGTCACCACCGATGAAGACATGGTGGAGCTGAGCAACGGTTGCATCTGCTGCTCGATCAACGACGAGCTGATGGAGGCGGTGGAACGGGTGATTGAACGCCCAGAACCGCTCGATTACATCGTCGTCGAAACCACCGGTCTGGCCGATCCCCTACCGGTGGCCATGACCTTCCTTGGCAGTGAGCTGCGGGACCAAACCCGCCTCGATTCGATCATCACCTTGATCGATGCAGAAAACTTCGACGACGTCGTTCTGGACACGGAGGTTGGCCGGGCCCAGGTGATTTACGGCGACATCCTGCTGCTGAACAAGTGCGACCTCGTCTCCGAGGAGCGGCTCGAGGCTGTCGAGCAGCAACTCAGAGACGTCAAGAACGACGCGCGGATCCTGCGCTCGGTGAAAGGAGACGTGCCCTTGCCCCTGCTGCTCAGCGTTGGACTGTTTGAATCCGACAAAGTGAGTTCCCCTGCCGACGATCCGAGCCTGGATCACAGCGACTGCGACCACGACCATGGCCACTGCAGCCATGACCACGATCACGGTCATGACCACGGACACGATCACAGTCATGGGCACGATCACGGTCATGGGCACGATCACGGTCATGGGCACGATCACGGTCATGCCCACAGCCATGGGGAGGGTCATGACCACGGACACCATCACCACAGCCACAACCACGGCGACCATCAGGACATCGAGGGATTCACCTCCATGTCCTTCCAAAGTGATGGCCCCTTCTCCCTGCGCAAGTTCCAGAACTTCCTCGACAACCAGATGCCCCAGGAGGTGTTCCGGGCCAAGGGAGTCTTGTGGTTCAACGAAAGCGAACGCCGCCATGTGTTCCATCTGGCGGGCAAACGCTTTTCCATCGACGACACCGACTGGACCGGTGATCGCAAGAATCAATTGGTGCTGATCGGCCGCGACATCGACCACACCACCCTGCGGGAACAACTCCAGGCCTGTGTGGCACCGGATGCAGGAAAAGGTTTCAGCTGATTCAGCAGAACCCAGGAATGGTGCTTATTGTGCGTGGCATGGGAGAAACCTCAATGGTCGAACCACTGCTGCTCGGAACGGTTTTTGTTCTCGCCAGCCTGCTGCTGTGGCTTCTGGCTGATTCCGATGACGACAACGGCGGCGGTGGCTTACGCCAGCCAGTACTTGTTCCCATCCCGGTGCGCCATCACCAGCGCTGAAACCATCAATTCTTTTTCCTCAATCCTCCGCTGCGGCGGGGGATTTTTTATGCCAGCGCCTGGCCAAGCGGAAGCAGCGTGACTCTGGCCCCATCCCTGAAGCTGAGGCGACAACGGGTGTGGGGAGGATGCTCCTGTTCGATCGGACAGTGGGCCCGCACCAGCACATCCGCGACACGGATTCGGTACTCCCATGCATCCCCCAGAAATTCACGGCCCAGGACGCTGGCCTCTCCTTCGGCATCGGCGACGACAGTGATGTCATGCGGATCCACGAGCACACAACAGTCACCGGAGGCTTCGCGGTCCGCCTGGACCAATGGGGCCGATGCATCCAGATCTCCCAGTAGACAAGACAACTGGCCTTGGCCATGGGCCTGCACTGGAATCAAATTGCGTTGAAGCACAAAGGACCCAACAAAAGGCGTCGCCGGTGACCTCACGATCTCGGGGGGCGATGCACATTGATGCAGCACGCCGTCCCGCATGACGGCAACGCGATCGCAGATCGCCAGAGCTTCTCCGGGGTCATGGGTGACAATCACGCCGCTCGCACCGCAGGCGTCCAGTACGGAGGAGAGCTCACTGCGCAGGCGGAGCCTCACCTCCACATCCAGGCTTGAAAAAGGCTCATCAAGCAGAACCACCCTGGGCGCTGGGGCCAGAGCGCGTGCCAACGCCAGCCGCTGCCGCTGGCCACCGGAGAGCTGGTGCGGGTAGCGCTGCTCGAGCCCCTTCAGCCCCAGCAATGCAAACAACCAGGCCACGCGCTCACGGTTGGGATTCCGCCGGGGCAAACCGAAACTGGCGTTCTGCCAAGCGTTCAGGTGAGGGAAGAGGGCGTAATCCTGGAACACCATGCCAACGCCCCGACGTTCTGGTTCCATCCAGATCCCATCTCCAGCCACCATGCGCTGATCCAGCTGCACCGTGCCGCGCCGTGGGCGTTCGAAGCCGGCAATCAAGCGGAGCAGGGTGGTCTTGCCACAGCCGGAGGGGCCCAGCAGGCCCAGCAGCTCCCCAGGCGCCACCTGAAGATCCACCCCCTTCAGGGTCCAGCCGTCAGAGGCATCGCCGTAGCTGTGCCAGACCCCGTTTAAAGCAACCGTTGGCTCCATCGGGAGCAGCTGTTCCACAGATCAGATGAAGCTTGGGAACCGACCGAGCTTATGAGTGTGACAAATGATCGAAGCCGGTGTGCGGTTTGCACTCCCTCGATCAGATCCCCATCGTTCATCGCCAGACTCGTTCCATGGCAATGTCGCAACACCACGTCGCGACAACGGTGTCCGGCCCATCGCTGAAGTGAAGTTGCTGCCCAACCGGAGTGTTGTTCCAAGCCCAACCCGGCTGGCCCTGATCCTGATCGCCTCCATCACTGGCCTGGTTGCGATCTGGCCGGTGTTGACGCTGGTGAGGGAGGCCCTGACGTCTTTGCACAGCGGCTTCAGCGATCTTGGCCCCGATGGCATGCGCCAGATCGTTGGCACCATCCAGCTGCTGCTCGGAACAGCAACGCTGGGCACCTTGCTTGGCACTGCGAACGGTTGGCTGCTGTGCAACTGCCGTTTTCCCGGTCGGGCATGGCTGCGCATCGCCCAGCTGATTCCCCTGGCAACGCCGGCCTATCTCCTCTCGGCGATCCTCGTTGATCTGGGCAGTCGCCACAGCTGGACCATTCACGGCATGGGGTGGGGCATCGCTGTGATGGCGCTGACGACCTACCCCTATGTGTTCCTGCTGAGCACGGAAAGTTTCTCCGTCAGCGGTCAGCGTCAGCTGGAGGCATGCCGGAGCCTGGGGGTTGGTCCCTGGTCAGCCTTCCGGCGTGTGGCCTTGCCCATTGCACTGCCCGCGATCGGCGCCGGCGTCGCTCTCATGGGCATGGAAGTGGTCAATGAGCTGGGTGCCGTGCAGCTGCTCGGCATCCCGAGTCTCTCCGCGGGCATCCTGGAAACCTGGCAGTCCAACGGCGATCCCGCAGGCGCCATCAGCTTGGCTTTGATCACGCTGGTGATCGTGTTGACGTTGGTGGTGTGTGAACGCAGCCTGCGCAGGCGCAGTCGGCGCTGGAGCGATGGCGTGGCCGGCGGGGATGCAACCGCTTGGCACCTGCATGGATTCCGCGCTGGGGTGGCGCAACTGCTCGCCGTGATCCCTCCGATCGTGAGCCTGGGCACCCCACTGCTGTGGGCCGCCAGCAACTTGGACCAGCTCCAAACCAGCTGGAACGACGATCTGATCAGTCTGAGCGGCCGCAGTCTTTTGCTGGCTCTGGTCGCTGCTGTTTTGGCGGTAACGGCAGCGCTGGTGCTGGCCATCGCCAAACGCTGGTCCAGCGCCCCATGGCTGAAAAGCCTCACCTTCCTGGCCGGAACGGGCTACGCCATCCCCGGCACCGTCCTGGCTCTGGCCCTGTTGCTCACGGGCGCCCCCTGGCAGGTCGCCCCCTTGCTCCTGCTGCTGTGGGGCTACAGCGATCGATTTCTGGCGGTGGCGAAAGGAGGCCTGGATGCAGCCCTGGAACGGATCAGCCCGAGCCTCGATGAGGCGGCGACGGGGATGGGATCACCTTGGCAGCGCGTGCTCCAACGGGTGCATCTGCCTCTCTTGCGCGGACCGATCACCGTCGGACTACTGCTGGTGTTCGTGGACACGGTGAAAGAGCTTCCCCTCACCTTTGCCCTGCGGCCTTTTGACTTCGACACGCTCTCGGTGCGCGTGTTCCAGTACGCCGGCGATGAACGGCTGGCCGAAGCGATGTTGCCGGCCCTGATGATCCTCGTTTTGGGGCTGGTCGCCGCCATGGCCTTGGTGCCAACCCTGGATCACGCCTCCAGACGAGAGGGCTCGTCACCCCCGCAGCAAACGCTCTGATGCGTTGCGCTGGAGCAAGCCAGCACGGGTGTTGAGACGGAGCGGGAGTGTTGACCAGGAGATCGGCCGTCCCGTGGACACGGCGTAGGTGGTCTCCCGGAGGGTGCCCTTGCCCCCATCGATCTCCAACAAGGTGAAGCTCTGCTGTGCTGGCGCTTCACCACGCAACAGGCGCCGGGGGCCACTGCCCAAGGCACCGAGCTGGATCAGATCAAGCTGGCCACGACGACTGGAGAACCAGGTGTGGTGATGACCACTGATGTAGGCCTGCACACCGGCGGTATCCATCAAGGCCTGAAGTGCACCTCCCCGTTCCAACACCTCACCGGGGCGATCCTTGCCCAGACCAACCCCTGCCAGGGGGAGATGACCCACCACAAACCGAGCACGAGCCTTTTGTGCCTCGATGCTGGCCAACTGCTGTTGTGCCCAGATCAGCTGATCCTCAGGAACACGGGCTGAGCTGGCATCCCAGACCAGCCAGAAGATCCCGTCCTGCAGCACCGAGTAGCTAAACGGGAACTGCGAGGCATCCACAAACGCCAATCCCATCCGTGAACGGATCGGGGTCCAGAACCGACCCACAGCAGCACGATCCGCGGGAAACCCCGGTGAACCGTCATGGTTCCCGATCGCTGGCAGCAGTGGAATCTTCGCCGCCTGAAGCCGCTGCAGAACCGACGTCTCAAAGCCCCGCCACATGGCATCCAGCTGCTGACCACTGAGGCCTCGCATCTGACCCGCGACCATGTCGCCAGCACACACCACCAAATCCGGCTGCAGGCCAATGAGCTGATCCAGCCCCTGATCCACGGCAGGGATGTAGCGGGTGGAGCCATAGCTGCTGTTGAGATCGCTGATCAGCCCAACCCGTTGAACAGCACCCCTGGCGGCGCTCAAGGGCAGGGCCGCTGCCGTAACACCGGTGCCAAGCACCAACTGCAGCATCCGGCGACGACTCAGCAACACAACAGCACGGGGGTCAGCGGTGGCGTTTCAAACGTTGGCCCAACATCCGATCGGCCACCAGGGCCCCGCTGGCAACAACATCGGCCAGGGTGGAGAGGAGTCGGTAGCTGAGAACCACCGCGAGCAACTGCGCCTCTGGCACGGAAGCACCCAAACGCAGCAGCAGGGTGGCCTCAAAAACCCCGAGCCCCCCGGGGGCACCAGGCACCACCAGCCCAACGGCGTAGGCCAGACCAAAGGCCGCAAGCCAGGTGAACAGTGCCGGACTTTGAATGCCGAAGGCCTGCACGCTGCACCAGAACCCGGCAAAGCGGCAGAGCAGAAACAGCAGCTGAAGGCTGAGGGGCCGCCAGGGATAGCCGCCGCGGCCGCTTCCCTCACTTTCCAGTGGCCCACTGCCAACCGACTGCAATTGCGCCGCCTTGGAACGCTCCAGTCGACGCAGAAGGGGCTCGCGCCAGCGGGACATCATCAACAGCGCGGGCCATGGAGCCAGCAGGGCAAGGCCCTGCTGCCATCCACCAGCAACCACAACAAGAATGGACGCCGCCACGATCAGGAGTGGATCAAGGATCACCCCAGCCAGGGCAGGGCCGCCGCCAATCACCGGACGCAGCACGCGGACCCGCTCCACCAAATGCCAGATCCCTCCCGGCAGGTACTTGAGCAGGTTGCTCCGCACAAACAGCGGCACCACCGCAACCCCCTGGGGAGGATGTCTCAACCAGATCAGAAGGTCGCGCCAGGCCAAACCATTGATCAGGATGCTGAGCCAGGTGAGGCCCAGCCCCAGCACCAGCCACCACCAACCGTTGGCCACCAAGCTCAGCTGGCGAAGTTGGCCCGCCTGCTGGGCCAGAGCCACAGCGATGAAGGTCAGGCTGGCCAGTGTGATCCAGAGCTTGGGTTGCCGGAGAACCTTGCCCATCAGGACCAGTCGTCCGTGCTGACGAACGGCGCTACTGCAACAGCAGCCCTCAGCTCATCAAAGGAACACCCAGTGCTGGCCTGAAGAGCCTCAAGGGCATCCGCCTCGGCTTTGACGGTGCAACGGCCATCGGGGCGACGCACCTGTTTGGCAGCGACGGGGCCCCAGGGCGTTTCGAGCACACCCTGCCGCCTCGGCAACACCCAGCGTCCCTGGCGCCGCTCCCGCAGGCCGATGCTGCTGCCAGCACTGAGCCAGAGGCTGCGGAGCTGGTCGGCATCCCCATCCCGCACCAGCGCCGTGAGCAACTGACCACTGCGGCCCTTTTTCATCAGCAACGGCTGCACCGCCACATCAATCGCTCCCGCATCACGCAAGCGATTCATCAACACCGCAATCTCCTCTGGAGTGGCGTCATCGATCCAGGCTTCCTGCACCACCAACGACTCCCAACGGGGACCTTCCCCCGCAGTAACGGCTGGGGTGTGCAGCACAAGGCGCACCAGGTTGGGGCGATCCAATTGGCGGTGGCCGAGGCCAACACCAACCTTGTCAGCCACCAAACGTTCAGGAGCGACAAACTGATCCGCCAGAACCGACACCAGGGCGAGGCCCGTGGGCGTCACCAACTCTCCTGTGGGCAGATCTCCGCCCTGAAGCAGAGGAATGCGGTGACGTCGTGCCAGTTCAAGCACGGCGGGCACGGGCACGGGCAACAGGCCATGGGCGGTTGCCACCGTTCCGCTCCCCGCAGGCAACGGAGAACAGACGATCCTGGCTGGATTGAGGTCGTCAATCGCCGCACAGACACCCACCACATCCACAAGGGCATCGATGGCTCCAACCTCATGGAAGTGAACGGCCTCCACCGGAGTTCCATGCACGGTGGCTTCGGCTTCCGCCAGACGGGTGAACACGGCGAGCACCCGTTGCTTCAGCGATGGCGCTAAAGCAGCTGCATTGATCTGATCACGGATCCCCGACCAATGGCGGTGGGGCGGCTGATCCTCAAGACCCTCCACATCAACGCGGATGCCTCGGAGACCAGCACTGCGCGCCTCCTGCCGGGTGAGGCGATAGCGCCCCGTCAAACCGAGGGCCGCCAGAGGCGACTCCACCACGGCCTGGTCCACACCCAGATCCAACAGTGCGGCCAGGAGCATGTCCCCTGCCAACCCTGTTGGTGCATCAATCCAAAGCGCGCTCATCGCCCCAAACGCGGAGCCGCCTCCAACAGAACACCGGCCTGCTGGTCAAGCACCTCCCGCTGCTGACGCAACTGCTGCTCAATCTCCCGCCGGGCGCGGCGCTGCTCCCGCTGGGCGGTGGCCACGTCATGGCCCGACAGTCCCCAAAGCCGTCCCAGCAAAGCGCGGTCATCGGCCCCACCACGGGCCTTGCCGAAAACCACGGTCTCAGCGGCGATGCCGGCCTGCAGCACCCGGCTCCAACGGCGTAGATCCTCAAGCGGCATGCGGACGCTGTCCGGCACGGCGAACTCCGTGGCGCCGCTGCTGCGCAGTCCTGCACGCACACAGGCCAGGGTTCCCACCAGCACCTGCTGAACCGGAAGTTGCTCCGCTTCCGCGATCAGAACATGGCCCGCCTCATGCACCGCAATCCGACGCAGACGCTCCTGCCCACCCGGCAAAGCTTCGGCAAGGATGTGCCCACCCATGCCTTCCCAGGTGGCGGCATCAACGCTGAGGCTGACCAGGGCACCCCCAACTGCCACAACGATCCAGGCAGCAGACAGACCAAGGGCAGGACCAAAAGCGCCGAGGGCGGTGATGCCGGCAACGGCAATGCCAGCCCGAAGTGCCCCCGTGGAGCCTTGCCCCCCCTCGGCCATCAGCTGCGAGCGCGGGAGGTGGCACGACCACGACCTCCCTTGGATTTACCGCCACGCGTCGGCATCGGAGCAATCACGTCGTGATTTTCGAGGTGCAGTTCTTGGCCCTGGCGGCGCAGGTCAAGGCTGACGAAGTGCCGCAGGCTTTCGAGGGGAAGCTCTCCCTTGATCTGGAGCTTGAAGGGAAGCGGACGGTGGCCGTCGGCACGGGCCTGCTGCCGCACCTTCACCACCATTTCGCCGGTTTCCGGCTTGGTGAAGATCAGCTCGCCTCGAACAGAGAAGAAGTCGTCCCCTTCCGGCAGGGTGTCGGAGGCATCGGCTCGGTCTGGAGCCAGGGTGCTGGGTTCCCAGACCCCAGCGATCTGCAGATGCAGATGATCACTTTCACGGCTTCTGGGATACACGACCCAGAGGTGGGGTTGATCCAGGGGCAGATGCCGCCGCATCAGGGTGAGCACCCGACCGAGCACGACGGTTTCCAGGGGGACCCCCTGGGCATCGGTCAAGGTGCCACGGGTGAGTTGCTCGGGGTCGATTGGGGCGTATGTGCCGCGCACAAGACCGATGGCCCGGTACTGCAACGGCTCTGTGACCGGGGGAATCGGATGGGCGCGCATTGATGCTGATCCGGGCGGAGTCAAAAGCCCTTGTGAAGACTGTAGCCAGCCCACTGCAATCTCCTCAGACTGAAGTGGCTGATTCGAGATCGGATGCCCAGCCCGCGCCGGATTCTGTTGCTGCTGGCGTCCATCGTGGGGGCTGCACTGGTCGGTTGGATCGCCGCGGCCTCCATGGCCCCGGAAACGCGAGCGCGCAGCAGTCGCCAGGCTGAAGATCTGCAAGTTGAGCTGCTGATGCAGCAGCTCCAGAACCAGGAGGTACTCAGCGAAGCAGAACGGGGCCTGCTGCTGGAACGCTTGGTGACACTGGAGCGCCTGCAAGAGGCCGAGGTGGTGCTGCAACCGTGGCTGTCTGGCCGCTCCACGCCGCGCGAACTCTCTCTGTTCAAAGCCGATCTGCAACGTCGCAATGGCCAGCCCGAGGCCGCCCGGCGCAGCCTCCAACATCTGCTGCGGCTGCATCCGAATGATCTGCGGGTTCTGCAACTGCTGGTGCTCCTGGAGCAAGAGCAGGGACGTCAGCGTCAGGTGACAGCAGAGCTCACGGCCCGGTTCAAGGGCCTGGAGCCTGGCCAGCGTTTGGAGATCGGTTTGCTTTTGGCTGATCTGCTGCGACAAAGCGGATCCGATCAGACCGCGATGAGGTTGTACGGCCAGCTGGCCACGGAGAACAAGACAGATGCAAGGCCCCTGCTGGCCTTGGCCCTATTGCGGCAAGAGCAAGGCAATTCAGAGGCGGTTCAAACCCTGCTCAAGCAGGCCCGAGAACGGCGGGATGCCAATGGGAGGCTCCATCCCTTGATCGATGTTGTGGCAGCACAGCTGGGATTGAGCGCAGCCCGCAGCACCGGATCAGAACCCTCCAGCGCTACGGCGTCGCTGGAGGGTTCTGATAGGCCTTGAGGGCAGCATCAATGGCATCGGAGGGAGGCGTGGCGTCGTCCATGGCCGTCGCCCGTCGGATCTGGTTCAACAAATCCATGGGGTTGGCGGCATCAAGAATTGAGCCGCTGCCATTGGTGTCGCCGTAGATCTCGCGTTCCTCGCGGTTCTGAAAGGGAGCTTCAACCTGGGCCCCTGCACCCATCGGAAGCGTCGTCACCACCAGGGAAGACAGCAGAGCCTGAGCGACAGCCGCAAGACGGCGAGACATCAGCGGAATCCGGAGTTGGCTGATGCTAAGGGTCTTTGACGCCACTGGATCAGCCGTGCAGATCGCCACCTGGAACGTGAACTCGGTCCGCACACGATTGGATCAGGTGCTCAGCTGGCTGGAGAGCGAGCAACCGGATCTGCTCTGTCTGCAGGAAACCAAGGTGGACGACCCCCTGTTCCCGCTGGACGCCTTCAAATCTGCGGGTTGGCACGTGCACATCCATGGCCAAAAGGCCTACAACGGCGTCGCCCTGATCAGCCGCGAGCCCTTGGAGGATGTGCGCTGCGGCTTTGTTGGGGAGCTCCCGGATGATGCGGAAGCGAACGAGCTCGGCGCACAGAAGCGCGTGATCAGCGCACTGCTGAATGGCGTTCGCGTGCTCAACCTTTATGTCCCGAATGGATCGAGCCTGAAGTCGGAGAAATACCCCTACAAATTGGCCTGGCTCGGCTGCCTGAAGCGTTATCTCAATGCTCAAGAGCAACGCGGCGAGCCGCTCTGCATGGTCGGCGACTTCAACATCGGCCTTGAAGCACGCGATCTTCCTGACCCCGATCGCCAGACCGGCGGAATCATGGCGAGCGATGCCGAACGCCAGGCCCTTCGTGACGCCCTCGGTGAACGGCTTCAGGACGTGTTCCGCGTGTTCGAACCGGATTCCGGTCACTGGAGCTGGTGGGATTACCGGAGCGGTGCCTGGGATCGGGACCGCGGTTGGCGCATCGACCACATCTATTTCTGCGACGAGCTGCTGGGACTCGCCCGCAGCTGCGTCATTCACAAAGGCATGCGCGGCAACCAACAACCCAGCGACCACGCCCCTGTCAGCGTTGACCTGGACTGGCCTCCAACCGACGACGACGGGGATGAACCGTTCTTCTGACCCTGTTCAGTAGACCTCGACGCCGGCGGGGAGCGTCACCATCCGTTTGGCCGATTCACCGCAGGTGCGCGGCGTGGGCAGCACCTTGCCGGGATTCGCACGGTTGTCTGGATCAAAGGCAGACCGCAACAGCCCCATCGTTTCCAAGTCGTCCGAGCTGAACATCCAGTCGAGGTAGCAGCGCTTGTCGGCGCCGACGCCGTGCTCTCCACTGATGCTGCCACCGGCATCAAGACACACCCGCAGGATGGCGGCACCGAGCTCCTTCACACTCCGCTCCACATCGGGCTGGTCCAGTGAATAGAGGATCAGTGGATGAAGGTTGCCATCGCCGGCATGGAAAACATTGGCCACCGGCAGGCCGTGCTCCTGGCTGAGCCGTTCAATCGCAGCAAGCACCGACGGAAGGCTGCTGCGGGGAACGACACCGTCTTGCACGTAATAGGTCGGCGTGATTTTTCCCACCGCTGAAAACGCAGATTTGCGGCCTTTCCAGAGCACCGCGCATTCCGTGGGGTCTTGGGCCCGACGCAGCCCACGGGCTCCTGCCGCGCGACAAAGCACCTCGGCCCGCTCAGAAGAGGCCTGAACCTCAGCTTCCTGCCCATCAAGCTCAATCAGCAGAACGGCCGCTGCATCACGGGGGTACTCGTCGTAGCCGAAGAAATCATTGACGGCGTTGATGGTGACGTTGTCCATGATTTCCATCCCCGCCGGCAGAAGGCCGCTCGCGGTGACCGATCGCACCGCTTCCCCTGCCGCTTCCATCGTGGCGAAATCCGCCAACAGCACGTTCACGCACTCCGGAGCCCGAAGCAGGCGAAGGGTGATGGCCGTCGCGATGCCCAGCGTTCCTTCGCTGCCGATGAACGCACCACGTAGGTCCAGTCCGGAGGATTCGGCCAGCCCGTTGCCCAACTGCGTGATGGTTCCGTCGGGCAGGACCACCTCAAGCCCCAGAACGTGATTGCTGGTCACGCCGTATTTGAGGCAGTGCACCCCGCCCGAATTTTCCGCCACATTGCCGCCGATGCTGCAAACCACCTGGCTGGAGGGATCCGGGGCGTAATAGAACCCGTCTCCTGCAACGGCGCGCGTCACCCAGCTGTTGATGACCCCGGGCTGCACCGTGACGCGCTGATTGGCCAGATCAAGGTCGAGCACCCGACGCATGCGACTGGTCACCACCAGAAGCGCCTGCTGATCCACCAACGCTCCCCCCGAGAGGCCGGTGCCGCTTCCGCGAGCCACAAACGGCACACCGTGTTGATGGCAGCACTGCAAGACAGCAGCGACCTGTTCGGTGGTCTCCGGCAGCACCGCCAGAGGCGGACAGTGGCGCTCAAGCGTCAGTCCGTCACAGTCGTAACTAAGCAGTTCCTGACGCTTCGCCACGATGGCCCGAGGGGGCAGACATCGGCGCAGATCCCGCTCCAGCACTGACCAGTCGTGGGCCACATCGATCTCGATCTGATCAAAGACTACGCATCAAAATGCGTGGGAAGTGGGCAATTAAGAAACACAGCAAACGGAACCGGTCGTTCCTGAGTCAGGATGTTGCACGGTTTGCATCAGCCCTTTGGCGTCGGTTCCAGTGACAGCTCCCGCGTTGAACACCAGCCACTCCCAGGCCATCTTCGGCGCAGCACAGGCCCTGATGCCCGGAGGTGTCAGCTCCCCTGTGCGGGCATTCAAGTCGGTTGGCGGTCAGCCGATCGTGTTCGATCGGGTGAAGGGTCCCTATGCCTGGGACGTGGATGGCAATAAGTACATCGACTACATCGGTAGCTGGGGACCGGCCATCTGCGGCCACGCCCACCCCGAGGTGATCGCAGCACTGCAGGAAGCGATCGAGAAGGGCACCAGCTTCGGAGCACCTTGTGCCCTGGAAAACACCTTGGCCGAAATGGTGATCGACGCTGTACCCAGCGTTGAGATGGTGCGCTTCGTCAACAGCGGCACCGAGGCCTGCATGGCTGTGTTGCGCCTGATCCGTGCCTACACCGGCCGCGACAAGGTGATCAAGTTCGAGGGCTGCTACCACGGCCATGCGGACATGTTCCTGGTGAAAGCCGGTTCCGGTGTGGCCACACTCGGCCTGCCCGACTCCCCCGGTGTCCCGCGCAGCACCACGGCCAACACCCTCACGGCGCCTTACAACGACCTCGAAGCCGTTAAGGCCCTGTTCGCCGAGAACCCCGACGCCATCGCGGGCGTGATCCTCGAGCCGATCGTCGGCAACGCCGGCTTCATTCAACCGGAACCCGGCTTCCTTGAAGGTTTGCGGGAACTCACCAAAGAGCACGGCGCTCTGCTGGTGTTTGACGAGGTGATGACCGGCTTCCGGATCAGTTACGGCGGTGCCCAGGCACATTTCGGCGTCACCCCAGATCTCACGACCATGGGCAAGGTGATCGGTGGCGGCCTTCCTGTGGGCGCCTACGGCGGCCGTGCCGACATCATGGGAATGGTGGCCCCGGCTGGACCCATGTATCAGGCCGGAACCCTCAGTGGAAACCCCCTGGCGATGACCGCCGGCATCAAGACTCTGGAACTGCTCAAGCAGCCCGGCACCTACGAGAAGCTGACGGCCACAACCCAGAAGCTTGTGGCGGGCATCAAGGACGCCGCCCAATCCGCTGGCATGCCGATCACAGCGGCCAGCGTCAGCGCCATGTTCGGCTTCTTCCTCTGCGAAGGCCCCGTGCGCAACTTCGAAGAAGCCAAGAGCACGGATTCGGAACGCTTCGGCAAACTGCATCGCGCCATGCTCGAGCGGGGCATCTACCTCGCACCGTCAGCGTTCGAAGCCGGTTTCACGTCCCTGGCTCACTCCGACGCCGACATCGAAGCGACGATTAACGCCTTCCGCGAAAGCTTCGCGGCTGTGGCCTGATCAGTCCGTGCTGGCCTCAGCACCACCTCCGCCTCCACTGGTCTGCACCATTCAGACCGTGGAGGCCCGGTGGTCTGGCCATCCGATTGCAGGCATCCGACAGCTCAAGCAGCAGCAGTTTCGGGTTGAGCGGGGTGAGAACCCTGCGATTGAACCTCGGACGGTGATCGACAGCAGACTCACCCCCCTGGTGGAGCGCTTCAGCAGTTCCGGTGTTGAACAGATCGCGGGCTCTCGCATGACCTATCACTGGTCCTACGAAGCCCCCTTAAGAGCGCTCACATTCAATGACTCCGGCGCCTCCAGCGGTCCTGCCCAGGAGAGTCGTGTCGCTGTGAGCGGAGATCTGGTCATTGATGATCAAAAGGGATTCGAACTCAGCCAGCAGTCCCGGCTGACCCAATCAGCTGGGACAAAAACCCTGAGCAGCCTTTTGGAAACGGCCCATGGCTCCTGCCGAGAACAACGCTGAGTGTTTACTGGCGCGAGCGCGCCGGGCCGCCGAACGTGCCCATTGCCCCTACTCGAACTTCCACGTGGGGGCCGCAGTGCGGTGTGATGACGGCAGTGTGATCGACGGCTGCAATGTGGAAAATGCCAGTTATGGCCTGAGCATCTGCGCAGAGCGGGTCGCCCTTTTCACGGCGATCAGCCAAGGCAAACAACCGATTGAACTGGCCGTGAGCTGCATCGATGCCCAGAGCGATGCAGCCACTGGTTCCCGGATGCCATGCGGCGCCTGCCGTCAGGTGATGCAGGAACTGCTGCCAAGCAAGGCCAAGGTGAGCATCGATGGTGTGGGCACAAGGCAACTCGAACAACTCCTTCCTGCTGCCTTTGAGCTGAGGCAAGCAAACATCAACTGATCATCACCATCACAGCCTTGAAGCGCTCCTCCAAGAGCGCGCAGCATCAAACGACCACGATTCACCCGAACATCAGGATCGCGCCCAACAGGCCAAGGCTTTGTCGGGATCAGTGATGTCAGACACATCGCTGTAGACGTACTTCTGCCACTCCCGCTCAGGGAGACCGGCAAAAACCATCAGGTTGAGCGGATACTGCTCAGAATCGGTGCACCTGCGGAAATCATCCCGAAACAGGAAGGTGGGTTTACCCAGGGCAATGGCGGCACCAAGTTCCACCATGACCCCCTCATCGGGAGGCGTTCCATTCACGATGGCGAACAGCGCATCGGCATCACGCACATCCTGCAGATCCCGCTGCGCGACGCGATAGGCCCATCCCGGTTCCGCCAGATTCACCTGACCATTGCGAGCAAAGGGCTCCCAGACCTCCAATCCCAGGGCTTCCAATGCCCCGATGAACTCCGGCAACAACAGCCGCTTCCATTGCTCCGAGAAGCCATAAGGAGACGCCAAATAAATCGTGCGCGCGCTGTTGTTCATCACAGGCCCCGTGAGGCGCGGTACGCCTGCTCATCGGCACGGGCCTGTTCAAGGTTCTCCCAAGGAAACACCAGCCATTCCGACGACGCGGCAACCTCGGCTGCCACCCACCAATCAGGACGCGCTTTGCTAACCCAAACAGCAAAGGATGCCTGCGGCACCTCACCTTTCAACGCCTGCAAGGTGCGTCCGGTTTCATAGACATCATCCACAATCAGGGCTGATGGCTCAGGTGCTGAGAACAAGGGGCGATCGATGGCATGGCTGAGCGCTACGGCAAGGCACAGGCCTCCACGGGGGACCCCATAAACGCCGGTCACCGCAGAACCGGCAAAGCGTGAAGCCAACTGCTGCACCGCCTGATCAAATTGGGCCCAACTCAGTACCTGCATAGCCGGAGAATGACACATCCACGCTGTGATGCCCCTTGAGCCAAGACATCCCGCCCCAGGAACAAAATCGCAAATGGTTTCGCAGCCATCTGCTCAGCCGGGAACTGGAATTACAGGAGCTCTATGACCTGCCGCAGGGAGAGCTGGATCTCGTGATCCCACAGTCACCATTACTGGTCCACCCCTGAGCTGGAGATCTCGACACGGATCCAACGCAAACTGGATGGTCAATATCGAGCACGGAGACGACAGAGAGGGGTTGAGAAAAGATTTTGGGCTTAAGAGCTGGCTTTCCAGGAAGCTCGCGAATGCGTGAACGATCGAACAAGGTTGTTCAACGGGAAGAAAGAGCTGATCAGAGGGTCGAATCTCGCCTCAGGTTTTGGAGTTCCAGGCGGAACCGCTCCCAGAATCCGTCGATGAACTTGATGCCCTCGATGCCCTCAGCGGGGCACAACTTCGCCCACTGCATAAACGGGTTACCAGCAACGGTCTGGAACTTCGGTTCTCCTGCTGCATCCCCTTCGCGCCAATAAACGTCCTGGATCCAGGCATCTGACCGATCAGCACGCGAACTGCTGGCGAACTTCTCTCCCTTGCAGTCAGCGAACAACCAGACATCGGCGACAGGGGGACCTGCTCGACCTGATGCTGGTTCATCAACGCATTCCCTTGTTTCCCAGTCGCACGTGTTGATCCAGGTCCTGCGTCGAACCTTGAGACGGATCCAACCGTCATCCATCCGCTCAGGGAAAGACAACTGCTCCGTCTCGACTCGGCACCCTGTGCCGCACCCATAGACAGGAAGCACTGAGTCCTGAGGGATCACGACAGGCGCAAGAGCACCCGCAACTAGCAGGAGTGCTTGCACTGCTTACGGGTAAATCAGGTCGATCAGGCGCCCATCGGCATCAACAACCCTGAAACGCTTCCCTGTTGCCTTTGCTCGTGCCTTGGCAGTCCTTACGGCATCTGCCTTGTTGTGCTTCTCCTGGAAGCGATGCCATTTCGAAAACTGATCTTCGTATTGGACGATGAACTTCATCTGAGCGAGTGCTGGAGCGGAAAGGGACAAGAGCAGGAGGGGTAGGAGCAGGAACCTCATCAGTCGCCCGTCAAGAACTGGAGTTTGATGGATCCACCTCATGGAGGACTTCTCCGTCCTCGCCCAAAACTCGGGTTTTCCTCCCAATCATCCTGGCGATCCTCTTTGCGTCTTCAGAGGCGACCTCCAATGACGTAGCTGTCGCGTGAAGGTGCCATTCCAAGAAAGGGTTCAGTTCTTGGACCCGGAACTGCCCTCTACTCATAGTGACTCTTCTTCAGGAAATAAGCGTTGTCCTGGGTTCTGACCACAAGGAAAGAATCTGACAACTCCTTTTCCCAGAACTCTTGATAGTCGGTGTCACCTGACTTGTTAAGCACCTCCTTCCACATATGCTCAGCGAAGAGTTGCTCCGCCACTTGGTCTTTAGGCACCTCGACGCTCCACTTGAGGCGATAGAGGAACTCTGCCTTTGTCTCTATCCCCATTGCATTGAGTTTCTCCAGCAAACCAGGGACGTCTTCTTCGTACTCAAGGGTGTGGAGGTAGTCGTCGAGTGAGTCCTCCTCAGAGGCACTGACATCTATGACTTCTTCCTGGTAGCCCTCTGGTGCCTCGTCCGACTCCTCCTCATCTGGAGGCAAGCGGTAGTCCTCCCCTCGTCGGGACTCTGCCTCTAAGTACTGACGCACTCTTTCCTGTTCCCACTGACGCCTTTCCCAAGCGTGCTACCGCTGGATCTCATCCAGCATTTCTTCTTGGGTGTCTATGAGTCGTTTGGCATCCCAGTCGCTTTTCCGGTCTCTCAAACCAAGGGTGGCGATCAGAGCAAGCGGACCAAACAGAATCCCGCCCAAGAACCAACTACACCCACCGTGCCCTTTGCCTCCGGCAATGGTGCCTGCAAAGACACCGCACAGGATCCAAATAACAACGATCACTGGTCGCTTTTCAGCACCTCATCAATCCGATTCTGAAGTGTTTTTTGGTCCTCGCCCTCGATCGCTGGTGCCACCTGCAGCACTTTCTGCCGATATCCCTCTTGACCCAGCGCCTGCCTTAGTGAGTCCGTAGTGGTCTATCGCTAGGAACTCCCTGTAGTCCCCCCAGCAACTTCCCAAGACCAGTCCAGCGGTATTCAGTAGCAAGTGCCCTTAGGGCGTTTTGAGTAGCGAAGACAGTCGCAAGGATGTATCGCACTGCTTCTATTCTGCTAGACAACACTAATTACGTTTTGTCGTTCAACTGCTCAAGCAACCTGGATTGCAGATAATCCGGAGGGCATCTATAAGAACACACCCGAAAACCATTCTGTTGTCGAAAGAATAAGTTGATGCTATAAAAAAGCTAGCATCAATCCAAACGAGCTATTTAGCAATGGAAGCGATCAAAGACAGAGCACTCAGAATGCGCCTGAGTGACAATGGATGGGTACATGCTTTTGCACATTTGATCCCCTTTTATGGCATTTATTATGGATTGAGTAGGCGAACAATTACACCACTAGCATGGCAGTTACTTGGATCATTCGTAATTGGATTTACAATTGGAATTTTTATGGGAGCAGCTGGAGCAAGCGATTCCAGCATTGAGGCGACAGGGCTTTTGCTTGGATTTGTAATCACTCCAGTCCTGGCTAAACAAGGGATTGACAGTGCGCGGATATACGCAAAGACTCAATTACGAATTGACAGCACTTCAAATGATTGTTCAGCAATGGATAATATCTCTTCAGTTGTGCTGCAAGATCAACGCCAATCAAGAACTGAAGACAGAAGAAACGTTCAAGCCGTTAGCGATGAGAGTGGTACTTTTATGGGACTAAAGTTTGGGGATAAAGCAAAAGGAAAAGGTGCTCCATCAGAATACAAATCTTATAGCCAACCGCCTTTTGCAGGTTTACAGTTCGGAGCCAGAGCTAAAGCAGCTAGTCCAGAGCCTGAGTGGCGACAATCGACAGCACCACAGTCGACAAAGACTGGCACACCAATAGAAGAAAAAAATAGAACTTCGTCTACAACAGAACCTCTCACCTCAACACCTGGCTCTCAATCTATGGCAAGGGAGAATAAATTAAGCAATGCCCAAGAAGAAGCACCTAAGCAACCAAAAAGCGACGAAACTCCTAGTATTGATACATTAGAAATTGCCTTAAAGCGCTATCAAGACATGCATGAAAAGGGACTAATTGAGAAGGATGAATACGACGCGCTAAGAAAAAGACAATTGGGATTGTAATACTCGCTTTTCATGCAATAAATACACCTGCTCGGAGCAAAAACTCATTTCATCTTGCTTTCTACTTGTTGGTACCATCTCATATAAAAGAATGCCGCTATGGCATAAAGAGCAACTTCAAAGCTAAATTTGCCGATAAAAATCATAATGACAGACGATATGAGTGTGATGCCTGCGAAGTAATACAGAAGCATTACGGCTAATGCGCCAATACCTTTGAGGAGATCATCTGGATTGTCAGACATTAGATTAATCTGAGTCATCACTCATACTAGATCTTTGACCTTTGAGTGCAATGCTATTGACCCACTGTCTCTTCGGTAAGATAGGAATATGTATGTGGTTGCGGCACTAAGCGCCTTCAGCACATGAACAAACTCCTCGCCATCTCTATCGCCTCTGCCTCTATCGCTATCGGAGCGATTCCAGCGCTAGCAGAGGTTGACGCCAAGACTCACAAACTCTGCATCGAGGCAAAGGATTATGCAGGTTGCGTAAGAGCGATGAAAGGAGATACATCCTCCTCTACATCACGGACAATAACTTCTCAGGGTGCTGACATCGCCGAAGGTAATCAATGCACAGCAGGTTACGCCTATATTGGAGGAGGAAACTGTCAGGATGTTTCTTGTAGATATCCAGCAACTGATCTAGGACATGATCAACTGATAGCGGGAAAAATTGATAAGGATGGGAATGACGTTTGGGGTTGTAAGTACAATTGGATTTATGGCGCTGGAGAGCTGAGACTAACTGGAGCTGTTACCAGAACAACAAATAATCCAGATTGCCCTGAGGGTGAACCTGAGCTTGGTTTTAATAGCACCTGTCAAACGGCTGCAAAAGGTTGGCTTAGTCCTAAGGCTGCAGCGGCAAAAGCAGAAATAGAAGGACCAAAATGTAACTTCAAATTGAAGAAATATGGCTGCAGTTTTGACGCATATTTAGAAGCAAATCCCGGCATGAAGAAGTGGGCTGAACTAAATCCGGATATGGCAGCAAAAGAACGCATTAAGCTTCAGTCAATCGACTAAATGAAGATCAATACAAGTCCATTCTCATGGCATTCAACGCCTTCAGCACATGAATGAGCAAAATCGAAAAAAAGTCTCCTTCACGCCTCAACACAAGCTCGAGGATGCAGAACAAGAGTATGTAGGAGCCATATACCGTTTTAGACAGGCAGAAGAGGAGCAGTCAGCTGATTACACCAGCACCAAGCTAGACATGATTCGTCTTGAGGCAAAGGTAAGAAGTATTCGCGAGCACATTTATAGAGGTTCAACATATGAATTGTTTGAGCCATGCAAGACAAAGAATCAGTTCATTGGCTGTCCTGAACCAGCGTGGATCTCCAGATGAAACGAAAAATCAGTAAAAGATTAGTGGTCGGAATTTCTCGTTCCTCATCTCTAGTTTTGCTTCTATCACTGTTTCAATATCTCCATGCAAATGCATCTGGTCGGTTCGACAAATCAACTGGAACATTTAAATGTTCCAATGGAATGCCAGAGTTCACCGGTGCAAGACCATATGGTTACAGCAATGCTCAAGCAAGAAAAGCGTGTTCCTGTATTAAAGATAAATATGTTGTTTCTGGCTGGGAAGAAGATGTTTGGCGAAAGGTCAAACGTGGTGATACGAGCGATTGGCGAACAGGGGCTCTGATGAACAGAATGAAGTCTGCAATCAACCAATGCGCAAAAGAAAATAACATTTAATTTGAAAATTTGCCTGGCTTTTACTGTCAGACTAAGCAAAATCTAGGAAAAAACACCGCCATTACTAATATCCCAATTTCTAAAAAACAGAAGTCGGAGTTCAAGAAAGAAATTAAGCAAACCTTCTGGGTCACTATCCATTGAGGACTGGACACAAAGAGATTTATAGAGTGCGGTCATCACATTGATGCCCTGCTTAGTTTCCTCAGGGAAATTATCAGCCATCCTTTTAAGATCAGCATTTTTAAACATATTTTCTATCAAGCCCCTAAGCTCTGGTCCACCATCAGATGCATCCATGATCAAACCAATAATTGGTACACGCTTGTCAAACGCCAGTTCATTTGAGTTCATGACCATTAAGTGAGGACGAAGCCATGCAACTAAGGCAGGACCCTCTTCATCGAAGGTACTTTGGGTTGTCCATTTTGGATGAAGACTTAATTTAGTTCGCAAATGATGCGTCAAAAACATATTGATGGCTGAACATACACAAAGAAGCGACGTTGCCGAAACCATTTCTTCAGGAGTTTCCAGATTTAACTCTTTACGGAATTTTAAAACTAGTTCATGATTCTCTTTTCCCTTAGAATTCTCTAACTTTTCAATTTGTCTCTGAAAGCGACTTTTCCCGGTCAGCATAGTCATTAAACCCATTGCAACACTCCCCCCGAAAGTAAATAATATGTCGATACTTTAGCACAGGGGAAACGTGATTATTCGTCTACAAAATAGTATTCAAATTGGCGAACTGAAGCAAGGATGAGCAACGTGCAAAATTTAATATATCAATAGCAAGAATTTGAATCGGTCAGATAAAAAAGAATATTATAAATGGCACCTACATTTAGACGTAGAATCAACCTTATTTCGTGCCTCCAGGGATGGGTCTGAGGACTGCTGTACGGAACCTCCTCAAGAAGGTCTTTGGTGACTCCGTCTACAGAGAGTTCAGGGATGCCTACCGCAACGTCCTATACGGGGACGACAAGAGGGAAGGAAGGGTCACTGGAGACCTGAACGACTCCAAGTGGCAGTCAGTCGGTACATCCACATACAAATGGGTGTCCCCCAGCAAGGCACTTGGTGTTGCCCCTGAGTTGGAGGAGGCAAAGGTTGCCCCCAAGGAACCAGAGATCGACGTCGTAGAGGAGGAGCAGCGTCCTCTCCTCTGTGAGAAGTTCCTGGTTAAGGACTACCTCCTGATCGATTACGTCGACAAGTCAGGCAACGCCAGCAGGAGGCGTATCCGTGTCGAAGAGGTCTATGCCTATGACGACGGGGTCTTCGTCCTTCGTGCCTGGTGCCTGCTTCGTAAGGGGTATCGGACTTTTGTCAGCACCCGTCTGAAGGGGTGTCGTGATGCCTTCTCTAAAGAGACCATCTATGACCTTCTCTTCCGTCTGAAGAAGCGGTCGTATTCAGATCCAGGGAACGTCGCCAAGGAAATCCTTGATGACCTCACGCTGGAGATCGTCATCGCTATCTACTCGTTGATGAACTACTCAACAGGTAAGGGGTATGAGAAGCGGTACGTAAGCGGAAAGAAGAAGACTGCTCTAGTGGATTGGGTTTTGGAGCAATCCATGGCGAAATCCCTGCTGGCGACGCTGGATGCGGACAAGCGAAGCGAAGTGGAGGACTTGGTCAGGGAATCCATTGGGGACAAGAAGATCACCCAGAGCAGTTACGAGTCCTGTGCTCGGGCAATGAAGAGAAGTCGATACGTCGCCTCTTCCTATGACCGTTATGAGGTCAGACGCCAGGACCTCATCCTCTTTGTGGAGGAGACCCTCTCAGGTGAAGGTGCGAAGGACACTGCTGTCACCCGCCTCAAGGAAGACCTGCTGGATCCTTCCTTCCGTATCGGGAAGGAGATCGACGTTGAGAAGTTCCTGAAGGAGTTCGACAAGGTCAAGCAGGACTCCAAGAAGGCAGAGCGCAAGTACAAGAGCAAGAAGAAGGAAGAGGTCGTCTCCAAGGGCTACAGGCGATTTGAGCGTGGTGAACCTGCTCGCCTACTGGCGCTGGAGGTGGCAATGCGGCACCTGGAGGACTGCCTTGATGAGGAGCGTGTCCTCATTGGTAAGGACGAATTTGAGAAACGAATCAGGGATGAGGTCGCCCAAGCGTTCAAGGAGGAGGAGTTGAAGCAGGCAGGTGAGATGTTCCGTAAGCGGGTTGGTCATGGCATCAGCACTGCCTACTGCGCTTTCGGACTACGCAAGGCAAACCGTTCCTGGTTCACGGATTCCACGGGTAAGTCCTGGTTGGATCTGCAGACCCGTAACCAGGCGGATTGATCGATGAAAACCCGAAGGTAGGGAAAGGGCAAAATCAAAATGGCTTGAAGCCTTGGATGTACCTACTGGAGTTGATTGGCAATGGCTGAAACCCTCCTGTTCATCACTGGTGTGCTGACGGGGATCATCGTTGGATTCCTCTTTGCAAGGCGCACCAGAGGATCCTCCGCACCCAACGGCAGCAGTGAGCGCCTTCTGGAAGAGCGTCTCAGCAAGGCAGATGCAGGGCTCGAGCAGTTCAGCAGGCAGTTAGAGGTTCAAAACGAAGAGCTGAAGAGCCAGCAGAAACAGCTTCAGGAGGCTCGCGAGGCTGCTGCCGTCAGTCGAACGCAACTCGAGGGTGCGATCCAAGAGAGAGACGCACTAAGGACTGCCCAGGCAAGTACCAACACTTCTCTTGAGGAGATCAGGGCAGAGAAAGAACGTCTCAGTAAACAGGCAGCAGAAGCAGCGGAAAAGCTGAGGTCTCAGGAGAGTCAGACAAAGTTCCTGGAGGAAGCGAGGACTGATCTGCTCACCCAATTCCGCTCCCTCAGTGGGCAGATGCTGGATGGGTCCAGGGAAGCCCTGCTCAAGAGCACCAAAGAGACCGTCAGCGAGCCCTTCTCAAAGCAAATGGAGCAGCTTCGGCAGCAGATGCAGGTGCTGCAGAAGGAATCAGTCGAAAAGCTTGGGGTGCTTGCTCAAACCACCATGGACCTGCGTCAGCGCAGCGAAGACGTCCAGGGAGCAGCCCAACAGCTCACTTCCGCTCTGAGGTCCCCAAATGTCAAAGGGAGATGGGGAGAGGTCAACCTCCGAAGGATCCTGGAGTTTGTGGGGCTAATCAGCTACTGCGACTTTGATGAGCAAGTCCACGTTGGGACAGATGACGGTGCCTACAGACCTGACTGTGTGATCACCATCCCTGGGTCCAGACGGCTGATCGTCGACTCCAAGGCGCCGATTGAGAGCTATCTGGATGCTCTGCAGGCAAGCGATGAGGCACAACGCGAAGCAGCTCTGAAGGAGCACCTGAGGAAGGTGCGTAGCCATGTCGACCTGTTGAGCAAAAAGGATTACGCCAGCAAACTCAGCTCCCTAGGTCAGGTTGTGGATGGAGTGGTTCTGTTCATTCCAGTGGAAGGTGCCCTTTCGATGGCACTAGAACGCGATCCAGACCTCTTGGAGTACGCCTTCAGCAAGAACATCATCCTGACCTTCCCAACAAGCCTGCTAGCGATCCTGAAGGGTCTGGCGATGTCAATTCAGCAAGCTGAGATCGCTACCAACATCGAGGAGATTCAAAACAACGCTGTGGAGCTGCACAAGCGGTTCCTGACCTTCGTCGATAAGTTCAATGCAGTCGGCAGCAACCTTGCTCGACTCAACAAGAGCTACAACGAGGCGGTTGGGTCAGCACAGAGCAGGCTGATACCTCAGGGAAGACGATTCTCTGATCTCGCTGGACAAAGCGGAGAAGCAAGACTGAACGATGCAATCGATAGTGTCGTGCGTGAAATTCAGGCAGAAGAATAAAAATGCCAGAACCACTTACCAGCAAAGCACTTAAGAGCAGATCAAAGCTAATTAAAGGCAAAAACGATATCGCCACAGCAAATCCAGAAATTGCCAAGCAATGGCATCCAACAAAGAATGGAATACTTAGCCCCGCAGATGTATATAAAGGATCCTGCAAAAAATTTTGGTGGAAATGCCCAAAAGGGGACGACCATGAATGGGAAGCGCCTCCTGCAAATAGGACTCGTGAGGTCAACCCCAGCGGATGCCCATTTTGTGCTCATTTCAGAGCAAGTAAACAATACAATTTAAAAACGGAATTCCCAGAGATTGCTAGCGAGTGGCACCCAACAAAAAACGAAGGAGTCAGACCGGAGGATGTAGTTCCAGGTACATCTAAAAAGTATTGGTGGGTGTGCAAAAAGAAAAAAAGACACGAATATCTCGCCAGTCCGTCACACAGGACCAGGGATAAGAAGCCAACTTCTTGCCCTATATGTGCAGGCAGGCAACTACATCCTGACAACCAACTCTCAATTCAACACCCAAAAATTGCCCAGCAATGGCATCCAACAAAAAACGGGAGCCTGCGAGCAGACCAAGTTACAGCAGGATCAGGAAAAATTGTATGGTGGAAATGCCCAGAAGGTGACGATCACGAATGGAAGGTAGCAGTTAATAACAGGACAAATAATAATCACGGCTGTCCATTTTGCTCAGGGAGAAACGCATCATCCAAGGATAATCTAGTGATCAAGAATCCAACACTTGCGGCACAATGGCACCCAACTAAGAATGGCTCTCTACTACCTCAGCATGTCAGAGCCAAATCCAACTTAACAGTTTGGTGGAAATGTCCAGAGGCAGAGGACCATGAGTGGGAAGCAAAAATAAACAATCGAGCGAATGGAAATGGATGCCCATTCTGCTCGGGAAGGAAACCAAGTACTAATTACAATTTGGAGAATGAATACCCAGATATCGCCAAGGAATGGCATCCCAGAAAAAACGGTGAGTTGAAGCCAAGCCAGGTAACACCAGGCTCAGGAATTGAAATCTGGTGGCAATGCAAATTGCACGATGATCACGTATGGAAGGCAACCGTCACCAGTCGAGTTTCAGGAACGAATTGCCCAGAATGCCACCCTCAATCTTCCATACCAGAATACAGAGTTTATTCGGAGGTCAAATTTATTTTTGCAGATGCAATCAACAGAGACCGATCCAAGAATTTCGAATACGACATCTTCATACCAAGCGAGAATATAGGAATCGAGCACGATGGATCATATTTCCACAAGGACAAAGAAGAAAAGGACTTAATCAAGAACAAGATATCAGCAGAGAACGGGATCAACCTAATTAGAGTCAGGAACGCACCGTTAACGAAACTGTCTACATTAGACATTATTTACACAGGACAAAACATTGAGAAGAGCTGCATGAATGAGCTTATGGCGGCTCTAGACAAAATATCAAAAGGCAAGTACCACGCCGAAATCAACAAATACATCAAGCGCCGATCATTTGCAAATCAAGACGAATTTGACAGGCTTACTTCCTTTTTGCCGGCACCTCCATTGGAGCAGTCTCTTGCAGAAAATCATCCTCAACTCTCCGAAGAATGGCACCCAACTAAGAATGGCTCTCTACTACCTCAGCATGTCAGACCTCAGTCCAACAGAACAGTTTGGTGGAAATGTCCTATTGCGCAGGATCACGAATGGGAAGCACCCATATCAAATAGAAGCACACAAAATAAGGGATGTCCCTACTGCAGCAAGAGAAAAGCAGATTCAAAAAATAATCTCAAAGTGAAGTTTCCTGATATCGCAAAACAATGGCATCCGACCAAAAATTGTGAATTAAAACCCGAAGACTTTACCCCAAGATCTAAACAGAAAGTCTGGTGGAAATGTGATAAAGGCGAAGATCATGAATGGGAAGCCTTTATTCAAACTAGAACCGATAGCAGGTCCCAAAAAGACGGATGTCCGTTTTGTGCAGGCAAAAGACCAAGCAAAACAAATAACTTGAAGCATAATTATCCCGCAATTGCTGCGGAGTGGCATCCAACTAAAAATGGAGACTTAAAACCTGAACACTTCCTACCAGGCTCTGACAAGAAACCTTGGTGGCAATGCAAGAAAGATTCCCAGCACATATGGCAAGCACGAATAGCAAATCGTGCGAAATTGGGACGAGGATGTCCATATTGCAACAAACCAGGAAAAAATAAAATCAATGGCATCATCTAAACTTCCTTTTTCTCTCAGAGCAATAATAGAACCTGATAGCTTCTTCAACTATTTTATCTGCTGACTCATATCGATAATTAGACCTCAGCATCTCCCGCAGACAAGCAATACTATCTCGCTTTAGTTTGACATTCATCGTCTTGGAAAGTGCTTGAAGTAAAAGTCTTCCATTGCAACCTTGTAGCAACCAGACCTTGTCAGTCTGGTCTTACGCATCAAGGCTTCCTCCATCTGACGAAAAGCATTTACTTCTCGTCTATTGAAGGAGACATTAGTAGAGGGGGTTTTAGTGATATACATAGTTTTTGAATAGAAAAGATAGTGATGTCAGTTGATCAGGAATCAAACTAAACTCAAGAGAATGAAGCCTCAGGAAACAAGCGCACTTAGCTTCTAAGAAGCATTTAAATTTATTTATATGATTTCCACCTTAAAACCAATCACTTTTGAATCAAGAAATGCTCTAAAGCGGGCTCAAGCGCACTTAATGCGGAAGCGATGCGGCATCAAAGATCAATAGCCAAGTTCTAATTGATTCACATCCAGAGAAGTCCTGAGTCTGAATTTCCTATACCTTCACCACTATGTATAAGAGTTTTCAGTCAGAAACAGTTATGCGTAGCCAGTTGTCATATTCAACTGAGATTTATTTCAAGGGAATAAGGACTACTAGTGCTCATCACCAAGGATTCTTCGATTACCCCTGTAGAGATGTCTCGGTAGATGCCGTGATCTCCAGCGAGCATCAGAGATGCCCTTCTGAGGGGGAAGGCGAGTAACCCTCTCCTCATCACCACAAGCATCAACAGCCTCTGGTGAGGGCACCTCTAAGACCTCTGGGGAAGGCAGCAGCAGGTGAGCTGCATGCTCCCTCACGAAGTCCAGCAAGGTCGTTGCCATGCCACAGCGATGGCACTTAAACCTCCATCGACCTGGAGATCCTTTCTCAGGATGGAGATACCCCTTGTGGAGGTACATAGGGGCATAACTGTCGTGTTGGCAGAAGGGGCATCGAAAGCGATACACCCCACTGTCAGTCTTTCTCCATCCCAGGTGCTGCAAGGTCACTGAGAGACCCTGCAGCAGTTGCTCTGGGGAGTGCATGAGACCTCAGATCAAAGACCGAGCTTTGCCTTCAATCGCTTGTACTCGTCAACATCAGCCTGAGTGGGTGCAGCCTCCAGATAGTTGGAGATGGCTTCCTTTACAGCCTCCTGATCGCCATCACTCCAAGTGACACTCAGAAAAGAAGGATTCCAGTGAGAACCCATTTCATAATCGCCTCCAGTCAGATAATCAAGGAGACTCTCACATGATGATTCTTTCAAATCATCCTTAGAGACATAGTTAATGCACTCCCACTTGCTTCGAGCTTGAAGGTCGGGATTGGTTGTCCACACCTCCATCTCACCAGTGGTATTGCAAGGGAAAGAATTATTCGCTTCAAGAAGCTCGTTCAAAATCAGGGGGTCAACGTATTGATGCTCAGGGAGAAAGATATAGCCACTGTCGTATTCAGCAGCCATGGACTGGACATAGAAAGTTTCAAATTTGGAGCTTACAGGCATTGATAAAAAGAAGCAATTGGATATGTTTGTTCTCGGTGTTTCTCACCGATAGGGTTTAGAGACGGTTTATCGTCTTCGCCAGGGCAAATATGCAGTGACGAATATTTTGTTTTCGTATCGCAGAGGAGGCGTCCTGCCCTCGTTTCGATACACATATTATATGGTGTACAGAAGCCCTGATCACCAAGGACAGGACAGTTTATTTTTACCCCGTATCTCGACAAAAAATAGCTCAGAGAAGCCAGTGATACCAATGGTTCTGGAGCATAAAACCAGCGAGCCAAAGACCCCTGATATAGCCACAATAATTGGCACACACCCTGCCTTATTAGCCAGTAGAAGCGCCCTACAGCAAGGGCACTTATCGAATCATTGATAGCTCTTCTTTTCTCGCTCGCAACCCTGCCGATGCCTTGTGAAGATCTTGGCTGAATACAAACCAAGGACTCCCTCCTCAGAGCAGGCAACGACTTCTCCGCAATGAGGGCATCTGAATTTCTCCCTCCTTTCCTCAATCCACTGCTCTTTGCTCTGCCTCACCATGTCGGCACCTTGACCCGTCCCGTTGGCTTCGCATAGGTCCTCAGCAGCTCCTCAGTGCGATGCCCTGCCACTGCTGCTAAATCAGCAGGACTATTCCCCATCGCCAAGGCATGGCTAAGGAATGAATGCCTTTGGGCATACAGACGCCTTGGGACCAATCCCACACGTCGCTGCGATCGCTTCCAGACCTTCTCCAACCCCGCGTCATACAAATGCCTATGGGTTCTTGGCGTCACAAACACCAAGCCATCCTTCGTGTTCAGACCCAGGCACTGCATGGTCTTCCTGTGCTGCCTCAGCACCTCAACGACCTGATTGCTCAACGGCACCACACGCGCCTTGCCTGTCTTGGTGCCTGACCACACCCGTTGAAGCGTGGCAGTGCCATCACGCCTCAGCGTCTTACTGATCAACAGCTCACCTTCCTCAAGGCGCACACAGTCCCAGGTCAGACCAATTACTTCTGCATTCCTGAGACCTGTGCCCAGCCACAAGGCAAAGCAGGGGTAAAACCACTCCTCATTGCTTCTGAGGTCGTCCAGCACACTCTTGATCTCTTCCCTACTCAGCACCTCCGCCTGCACTGACCTGGCTGGCACCTTGACCTGGACCGACCGCAATGGCTCATTGCCTGGTTGCACAGATCGAATCGTGCAAAGGATCGTGGACTGAGTGGATGCCGCTAACCCCTCTGCCTTCATCCATACCAAGAAGCGATCAACCTCAGCTCTTGTCCTGATTGGCAACCCAAACCTCTTCATCACCCGATACGCATGAGTCACCCTCGCCTGCTTCTTCTCCTCTGAGAGGCGCCTAAGGGCATCGAGCAAGTCCTGGTCCCGACCCTCCACCAAGGGGCGGTATCGATTCAGGGATAAGTCCAAATCTCCCTGCTGCGCGTCCCGCCAGATCTCGGCACAGATGGCTTGCCCCCTCGCTTGGGCAACTGGATCGTCGAAACGACCAATCCGATTGATGAAATGGTCACGCCCATCCAGCCTCAACCTGACTTGGAGAGCACCGTTGTTGTCCCTCACCCTCGGAGGTTTCTTCAGCATCCCTTTCCCTTGCTTGGGATTCGGGCTTAGGGCTGACACCCCTTAAAAGCCAAGCCAGATCCATTGATCCAGTAGCCCTTCGTAGCCCTAAGACGTCTCAACACGAGGTCCAATGCCCTTTTGGCTTGGGTTCTGGCTTATGGACTCAGGAGAGTCCTGAGAGTCCATGAGCGTCACCTTCAAAACCACTGCAAGTACGAGGCATTGCGACTCCCTTCCTGACTCGCGGCGTCAAACTGAATTACATCCACGCTGTGATGCCCCTTGAGCCAAGACATCCCGCCCCAGGAACAAAATCGCAAATGGTTTCGCAGCCATCTGCTCAGCCGAGAACTGGAATTACAGGAGCTCTATGACCTGCCGCAGGGAGAGCTGGATCTCGTGATGGCCGAGACCGCTGAAATCCGTTCGGACCCTGAAAACCGATCCCGCAGCCATGGGCGCTGGTGCACCGCCGGCTATGTGCTGGAACTAGCAAAGATCATCGATGCCCGACGGGCCCGGGACCAGAGCGCTTAAACGTCGCCCCTCAGCGAAAAAACGTGCCAACCATGAGCGACGAGACTAAAAATCCTGCCGAAGAAGTTTCAAAACTCGTTATTAATCACCGACAAGTCTTTCTTTTAATCAGCGATAGTTCTCAAACTGCAGAGGAACATCAAGTTCATCCTCCTTACTCTTGACGAGCTGAATCGCGGCTTGCAGGTCATCTTTGCTCTTACCGGTGATCCGCACACTTTCACCCTGGATCGCCACCGTCACCTTTTTGAGCTCATCGCGCACCATCTTGCTCAACTTCTTCGCAATCTCCTGACTGAGGCCCTTACGCAGCTTCACCACCTGCTTCACCCGGTTGCCTCCGACGGTTTCAGGTGTTTGAAAATCGAAAATCTTGAGGGAGAGGTTGCGTTTGGTCGCCTTGGTTCGCAGCACATCCTCCACCGCCTGAAGCGTCATATCACTGGCCGTGGTGATCACCAGCTCCGTTTCCTCAAGATCGATCTCGGTGCCGGAATCCTTGAGGTCATAACGGTTGCCAACATCACGACGAACCTGATCAAGGGTGTTCACCAGCTCCTGACGATCAAAGTCAGAGACCACATCGAAGGAATAAGTGCTGGCCATGTCGCAAACCTGTCGATCCTCCAGTTTAGAAACCCATCGATCTCAGGCAGGGTGTGGCTCACCTGAGCCCGTTAGGGTCCCGGGAATTGATTGAATGTCATGACTCCTGCGTTTGCTTGGGCCCTTTGCCTGATGGGAGCCGTCGTGATGGTGAGCATCGTGCTCACCGGTGCCGGACGGGCCAAAGCCGACTTCACCATGGCGGATCTTCAGGCGCCTCGGGCGATGTTTGAACGGCTGCCCGCCTTCGGGCAGCGCGCCGTGTGGGCACAGGAGAACAGCTGGGAAGCACTGACCCTGGGGGCACCGGCCATGCTGTTGTGTCTGATCAGCGGAGTCAGCAGCCCCACGGCCATCGCAGCAGCGTGGATCTGGCCAGGCATCCGATTTGTTTATCTGTTTGCCTATGTCGGCAACGTTCCACCCCTGAGGGGACTCTGCTGGGCTACGGGGGTGACTGCCGTTGGCATCTGCTACGTGGAGGGACTGCGGGCCGTGATCAGCGCCGCCGGCTGATCAGTCGAAATACAGAAGGCTCACCACCTTCCCCATGTCCTCAGCAGTTCGTGCACTCGCCAGCAGGGTTTCACTGTCGTGAAATGCGAGACAGATCAACTGATCACAGCGGTTGATGATCTCTTGATTGCACAAACTGCTGGCCATCGGCAAGGGCAGGTCGTCCTGCTCGGGCTTGTCCACAAGGTGCAACACCCGATCCAGGAGATCTCGGATTTCAGGAACCTGCCGATCGAGGCTCTGGGGCAAAAGCACAGTGAGCTTGGAGGGATCCACCTCAAGGCACCCTCGAATCACTGCTGCATTCACCCCCTGAGATCCGGATGTGATCAGAGAATGGCCTTCCTGCACCAGTGAGCGGGCCACCAATTCGATCAGGTGAACCGCCACAACGGGCACATGGCGGCTACCAAGAATGGCGATCCTTCGTTGGCTTTTGTCCTGCAGCAGAGCGAGTTCCTGCGCAAGCGTGTCAACCCGATCAAGAGCCGGCAGATCCAGTGACTGACCCAAGGAAAACTTGCCGCCTGATTTCATCGGAAGTTAGCAACCATCAAGCGTGCTGAACCGTCAGATTCAATGCATTGAAGAGCTGATCAAGCTTGCAATGCTCCTCCACGAGACGGAAGGCGTAGGTGGCCTTCACGGCTTCATGCAGGCGCACATGGCCGAAGGCCTGCTCAATCACCCCCACCGTGGCCAGGGTGTCGTGCTCCACCTTGAGCAAGGGAACATCCAATTCTTCGGCGCGATTGATCAATTGAGGGAGAGGTTCCCCAGCCCCAGTGAGAATCAAACATTGGGTTGAAGCCTCAAGGGCGGCCAGCTGGATGTCGGTGCGATCAGCTCCCGTCACAACAGCCATGTTGCGTCGTTTGCGGAAGAACTCCATGGCGGAATTCACATTCATCGCGCCGATGCTCAGGGTTTCCACCAGCAGTTCCTGCCGTTCCTGGCAACAGATCACCCGGGCATTGAGGCGCCGCACCAACTCGCCGACCGTGACGCTGCGCAGCAAAGGAGAACGGGGCATAACTCCAAACACCTGCAAGCCCAGGCCCTGCAAGGCAGGAACCACCTGTCGCTCCAAGCTGTCGACCTCTTCTGGAGTGACGGCGTTCAGCACCACTCCAACCAGACGGTCACCCAGGGTCTGCTTGGCCGCGAGCAGCGCATCCACACTGCGGCTGTCCTGCCAGAGGTGCACCAGAACGACCTTGGCATCGAGACCTGTGGCTAGCTGCGGAAGGCTGAGGCCGTACAGCAAACCCTCCTGGAGGCTTCCCGCACATTCCAAGAGTGTGAGTCCATCGTCAGACTGAATGCACTGGCGCAGCTCCGCAAAACCTTGGCCAGCGTCCAACTCGCCTTGGCCAAGCCGCTGGGCAGCTGTTGTCGGCGACAGCAGATGCATCGAAGGAATCAAACGCTCAGGCGGCAGATTCAGCGTTTCACCAACAAATCGAACGTCGTCGTCGATGAGTGGTTGAGGCAACGGCCCCTGGTTCGGATCCCAGTCCAGGCTTGTGGCCAGGGGCTTTCCGAACCTGATCTGCTGTCCGGCACGGGCGAGCTGCTGGGCAATTCCAAGAACAAGGGCCGACTTCCCACTGAACGGCTCACACGATCCGATCAACAGTGTCGTTCCCATGGAGGTGATGCCTGACACCACTGAATCTAGGCCTGTTCAGGAGCATCTCCGCGCTCGATCAACAACCACTGCCAGAACCCATTGGGCAAATCGGGCTCCGATGGCTGCAGATGGGAACAATCCATCAACCAGACCACCAGCTGATGGGTGGTGACGGCGAAATCAAGATCTCCCTCGGGATGACCGGGAAAACGAAGCTGACAGTCCAGCCTCTCCATCGGTGCAGCGACCCCATTCCAGCGGAGTTCGTAGGGGTGTCCATCGCTTCCGACCACCGGACGCCGCCCCTGCAGTGCGCCCCGCCCCAGGATCTGCAGGGCTGCGGATAGATCCTGCTCGCGACTGACGCCACCGCAGTAGGGAGCGAACAGAACCAGTTGGGCGGCATCTGACACAGCTGGTGCTTGATTCGTGCTCCGCTCGTTTCAAGGATGCCCCAAGCTGGCCCCATGGCCCAGTCCCCCTTTCTCGACAAACGGATCGGCATCACAGGCGCTCGTGGAGCCCTCGGGGCAGCTCTGGCCCGTTGCCTCCGTTCCGCAGGCGCCCACGTCGTCGGTTTCACCCACGGATCCATACCTCCAGAGCAAGCGGACGGCCCACACCGTTGGGTGAGCTGGAGCTGCGGAGACGAAGCCAGCTTGGACGCCGATCTGGAGGAGCTCGATGTTCTGGTGCTGAACCACGGGATCAATCCTCAAGGCGGCCAAAGCCCTGAAGTGATCAATCAGGCACTGGAGGTCAACACCTTGAGCAGCTGGAGGCTGATGCAGCGATTTGAGGCCATCAGCAGAGCATCGCCGCAGGCTGATCCGAGGGAGGTGTGGATCAACACCTCAGAGGCTGAAATTCAGCCTGCCGTCAGTCCCGTGTATGAACTCACCAAACGAATGCTGGGGCAACTGGTGAGCATCCGCGGTGCGGTGCTTGATGCCACCGGACGAGAAGCCCTGATCCTGCGCAAGCTGGTGCTCGGCCCCTTTCGCTCATCGCTCAATCCGATTGGGGTGATGGGTGCCGATTTCGTCGCAAGCCAAGTGGTTCGCCAGGCGAGCTGGGGATTTCGCCTGGTGATCGTGACACCAAACCCACTGACGTATGTCTTGATGCCTCTGACCGAGCTTGGACGGCGGATCTACAGCCGGATCCTCAGTCGCCCCGATCGGTAAGGATCTCGCATCCATCACTGGTCACCAAAACAGTGTGCTCCCACTGCGCCGAGAGAGAGCCGTCGCGAGTGACGACAGTCCACTGATCCCGCAAGGTGCGGCAGGCCTTGCTGCCGGCATTGAGGATGGGCTCAATCGCCAGGGTCATGCCAGGACGCAGGGTGACGTTGGGGAGCTCATCGGTGCGGAAATTGAACACGGAAGGTTCTTCGTGCAGGTTCCGGCCGACACCGTGGCCGGTGTAATCCTCCACAACACTGAACCCGTTGGCCTTGACGTGGTCTTCAACGGCTCCAGCTATATCCAGCAGGGTGTTACCTGCTTTGACCTGGCTCAGACCAGCCATCAAGGCTTCCTTGGCAACACGGCTCAAGGTCTGTGCTTCCTGGGGTGCATCTCCCACGCAGATCGTGATGCAGCTGTCGCCGTGGTAGCCCTCGAAATAGGCGCCGGTATCCACCTTCAGCAGATCGCCCTGGCGGATGACACGCTTCGGACTGGGGATGCCATGCACCACTTCGTTGTTGATGCTGGCGCAAATGCTCGCCGGAAAACCGTGATAGCCCTTGAAACTTGGGGTCGCCCCCATCTCTCGGATGCGTTTTTCCGCATAGGCATCAATATCTCCCGTCGTCTGACCTGGCTCCACCATTCCCATCACCTCCCGCAGCACGGTGGCGACGATGTGGCTGGCCTGGCGCATGATCTTCACTTCACGGGCAGATTTGATCTCAACGCCGCGACGCCTCTGAATGCGCGGGCCCGTCGCCGTCACTTGCCCCTGCGCTGCCTGGGTGGATGCCAGAAGATCAGCAAAGAGATTCATGGCTCAGCCCAATATCCGTCACGCTATCAACAGCAACCGAATTAATGCCGGTCATGTCGCTGCTTGCGCGCTTGCGGGAACTGCATCGAAGCGTTGCACCCTTCGTTCTGGCGCCCTTGTTGGTGACGGTGTTCTCCGGTGTCAGTTACCGCCTGGCCCGGGACTGGTTCGGAGCCAGCCGAGACCATGTTCACTGGTTAATGATCGTGCACGAGGGGGAATGGCTTGGTCCCACCATGGAACCGGTCGTCGTTCTTCTCAACGCCATCGGCCTGCTGTGGATGCTGATCACAGGCATAGGGCTCCTGATGGAGCGATGGCGTCGAAAGGTACACTCATAGTTTGGCGATTCAACGCGGAGCTGGGATGGCAGCCGATTCGAAGGACACAGCGGTGACCGACGACAACAACGAAACGGCTGTGGAAACAGCACCTGAGGCAGCGGCGAAGGCCAGCAATGCTTCCGGTGCCCCTGCCAAGAAACTGAGCCCTGAGGCCCTCATTCGCTCCTTTGAGTCGTCTCAGCAGAAGGATGATCTCCCTGAGATCTACGTGGGCGATACCGTGCGCGTTGGTGTTCGCATCAGCGAGGGCAACAAGCAGCGTGTTCAGCCCTACGAAGGCGTGGTGATTTCCAAGCGCCATGGTGGCCTCAACCAGACCATCACCGTGCGCCGGATTTTCCAGGGCATCGGCGTTGAGCGGGTGTTCATGCTGCACAGCCCCCAGGTGGCTTCCATCAAGGTGGAACGGCGCGGTAAAGTGCGCAGGGCGAAGCTTTTCTATCTGCGGGAACGGGTGGGCAAGGCCACCCGCGTGAAGCAGCGCTTCGATCGCTGAGGTTTCGACCTCGTTCAATCAGTTGCCAACTTCAACGTTGGCTGAGGGGTACATCGCCTTGCGCCGTTAGTTCAGTTGGTAGAACGCAGGTCTCCAAAACCTGATGTCGGGGGTTCGAGTCCTCCACGGCGCGTCCGATGTTCCCCTCGTGCAGTTTCCCGGTTCTGAGCATGGAGTTGGATCTTCAACCTGGTGATGTTGTGAAGGTGTTGGAGTCAGCCGCCCTCGGCTGGGTCCGTGCCCGAGTGATACGCGTCAAGTCCGGCGGCCGTGTGGTCGTTCAGAGTGATCAAGGGCGTGAATTCACAGCCCGCGGCAATCAGGTTCGGCTCATCGAACCTGCAGGATTCCGTCCCTGAATTGTTGGTTATTCGGCGTTGAGCCGATGTTTTCCCTCATGTCCCGGCGACTCTGTCGTCGGGATTTTTTTGTAGTGGCGCCCGCATGACAAAACCAGGCTGATACATGGCTCAGTTGTTGACGGAGGGCAGGGCGACAGTTGATACTGATCAGGTCGCGCAAGCGACACAGATCAGATTCTTCGGAGCGCGTCTCGCGAGTTCTGAATCAAATCTGGGACCGTAGTTCAACCGGTTAGAGCACCGCCCTGTCACGGCGGAAGTTGCGGGTTCGAATCCCGTCGGTCCCGTTCTCACCACCAAGAGCCACGATGGTGCGCGTTCGATTGGCCCCCAGCCCGACGGGCACGCTCCATATTGGAACGGCGCGAACCGCTGTATTCAATTGGCTCTACGCCAAGCACGAGCAAGGCGCGTTCGTGCTGCGCATTGAAGACACCGACAAGGAGCGGTCCAAGCCCGAGTACACCCAGAACATTCTCGAGGGCTTGCAGTGGCTCGGGATCGATTGGGACGAGGAACCCGTCATCCAGAGCGAACGGGTGGGTCAGCACCGTGATGCCATACAGACCCTGCTCGATCGGGGACTGGCCTACCGCTGCTACGCCAGCGAAACGGAACTCACGGCCATGCGCGATGCGCAGAAAGCGGCCAATCAAGCCCCGCGCTACGACAACCGCCACAGGTCTCTGACCCCTGAGGAAGAGCAGGCGTTTCAGGCAGAAGGCCGTGAAGCGGTGATTCGTTTTCGCATCGATGACGCTGCCGAAATTCGCTGGAATGATCTGGTGCGTGGCGCCATGAGCTGGCGAGGCTCAGACCTTGGCGGAGACATGGTGATTGCCCGCCGCGCCCCGGCGGACCAAATCGGCGACCCCCTCTACAACCTTGTGGTGGTGGTGGATGACGCCGCGATGGACATCACCCATGTGATCCGCGGTGAAGATCACATTGCCAACACCGCCAAGCAACTGCTCCTCTACGAAGCGCTTGGCCTGCCCTTGCCGACCTTTGCCCACGCTCCTCTCATCCTCAATGCCGAGGGACGCAAGCTCTCAAAACGGGATGGGGTGACCTCCATCAACGACTTCCGCGCCATGGGCTACACCCCTGACGCCATCGCCAACTACATGACCTTGTTGGGGTGGTCCGTACCGGAGGGCATGGAGGAACGGTTCAGCTTGCGTGAGGCCGCAGCCGTTTTTGGTTTCGACCGCGTCAACAAAGCCGGGGCGCGTTTCGACTGGGACAAGCTCAACTGGCTGAATGCCCAGGTTCTGCATGGCTGGACGGCGGACCATCTTCTGGAGGAACTGACGCCGCTGTGGACCGAACGCGGTTGGACCCCTCCCAGCGACAAGAGCTGGTGCCTGGACCTCTGCGCCTTGCTGGGGCCATCCCTCACCTTGCTCAAAGATGGCGTCGATCAGGCGGAACCGTTCTTTGATCGTCCGGAGCTCCAGGACGATGCCCTCGAGCAACTCGCGATCGAAGGAGCCAAGGCAGCCATTGCGGACCTGCTTCAGCGGCTCGAGAACAACCCTTGGGACGGCAGCGACGTTGATCAAGCCAAGGCTTGGCTGGGGGATGCCGCCAAAGCAGCCAGTGTGAAGAAAGGGGTTGTGATGAAGTCACTGCGCGCCGCTCTGCTGGGGCGTCTTCAAGGCCCCGATCTGATCACCACCTGGTCATTGCTGGCCCGAATCGGTGAGGACCTGCCGCGTCTGCGCCGCTGCCTCGGCTGAGGCAGGCTCGTCATCCTCGGCTTTGACCAGGCCAAGAGCCTGAGCCAACGGCTGAGCCGTGAGGCCCTGAAGACCAACTGTCATCAGAATGGTGAGGAACACCAACCCCTGAAGGCGTCCTGCCCCCAGGATGCCGGCCTGCTCCAAACGAATCGCGAAGAGAGAGGCCACCGCTGCGGTGACGATGCCTCGCGGAGCGAGCCAACCCAGGAACAGCCGTTGTTCAAGTTTGTAGGGCAACCCGATGGTGGCCAGACCTACGCCGATCGGACGCACCACGAGCATCAACGACAGCACACAGAGGATGCCGCCCCAACCCAGCGGACTGAGTTCAGCCCAGGAGACGTCAGCAGCCAGCAGCGGAAACAGCATCGTGATCGCCAACTGCGCCAGTTCCTGAATCAAACCATCCAATTCAGCGGTGTGGGGGCCTGGACGTCGACCGACAACGATGCCCGCCGCCACCGAAGCAGGCAGGGCGGATTCAGGCAGAAGCCACTCACTGACGCCATACATCAGAAACAGCAAACCCAGACTGAGCTGAAGCGGGAGCCCCTTCAACTGATCGGGTTTGAGCCGTCGCAGCAGTTCTGAGAGCAGCCAGCCGACGCTCGCGCCAATCAGCACACCACCGCCCAATCGATACAGCAGGCCGAGCATCACCTCCCTCCAGCCATGCAGGTCGCCAAGGACAAGCTCCAACAGCAGCAGGGCTAAAACGGCGCCGATGGGCTCAAGCACTAGTCCCTCAGCCTCCAGGACTTCGCCCAGAGGAGGTGCGAGCCGAATTTGACGCACCAGGGGTGTGACCACCGTTGGCCCCGTGGCCAGCACGATGGCACTGAACACAGCCGCAAGCGACCAGCTGAGGCCCGCAAGCCAATGGGCCGCCAACAGACCGCCTCCCAGGGAGATCAACAGATGTAGGGCTGCGATGCGCTGCACCGTGGCCTTGATCGTGTCTCCAGGCAGACGCAGATTCAGTCCGCCATCGAACAGCACCAGGCTGACAAGAAGACCCACCACGGTTCCAAGCCCGGAGCCGAGATCAAGGGGTTCCACCCAACCCAGACCAGAGCGACCGATCAGCAGCCCCGACAGGAGCAGCAACACCACCCCAGGAAATTTCGACTTGGCCGCCAGAAAACGGGCTGCAGCACCCGAGGAAACCGTGACGCCCCAGAGGAGGCCCAGACGCTCAGGCGTCATCGACAGAGGAGAACTGAGGTTCCACGCGGACGCCGATCACCGCTTGGGGGCGTACGACCAGATACTCGCCCTCCAGATCACTGAGGGGAACGTTGACGAAACCGCCCTGGTTCTCGGCATTGACCACCCCTTGGTACCACTCCTGGAAGGTCTCGAGTTTCGGAAAAAACACCCGTTCGGTTTGCCCTCCCACAAGGTGGAGATGGACGGCGTAGCGGCGGGGCGTACGGGACATCAGCGCGGAAAGACATCCATCACGGTCCCCACAGGATGACGGATCGGTTCCGGGTCTGCCCAGAGAAGAGGGCGAAGACAAGCGTTACGCGGGGCATAAAGCGGATGGCGCGGTTGCCCCGAGGCCGTCTGCCCGAGCATCAGAGGATGCGGCGAGTCGGGAACGGAGCGTCGGCGGTGCGGCAGCAAACGCTGAATGGTTCCAAGAACCAGCTGAGCCCGGTCCCATCGCGCCCCATTCGCCCCCCATCCACACCAGAGATCAACCCCAGATGTTCGGGACCAGTGGTTGAACCAGCGGTTCAAGATCGCGTCGTTCTGCTCACCGATGGGGTCCTTCACCCGCAGCAGCGCCGCCGGAGACGGCGACATCCGGGCGAACAGATTCAGCACCAGCAACTCCCGATATCCCCATTGCCTGGCGAAGCCGATCAAACGGCGCAGGGTCGGATCATCACGCTGGCCATCAGCTCTCGAGGGATTCAGACCCACGAAAAGGAGGCACCCTTCGCCGTCACCCAGGCAGCGCCGCAGCCACCAGCGGTAACAGCCATCGCTGCTGAGGGACGCTTCAGACCCCGAGCTTTCGCCGACAGCGTTCAAGGATGCGTTCGCTGGCGTGACCATCGCCGAAGGGGTTAACGGCGCGGGACATCTCTTGATAGGCCGTGGCATCCCCAAGCAGCCGCGAGGTCTCCTCCAGGATCACATCGGGATCGGTGCCCACCAGCCGGGCGGTGCCCGCATCAACGGCCTCCGGCCGCTCTGTGGTTCGCCGCAGAACCAGCACGGGTTTGCCGAGCGCAGGGGCCTCCTCCTGGAGACCACCGGAATCGGTGAGCAACAGGCAGCAACCTTTCATCGCTGCAACGAGACGGTCGTAGTCCAGAGGTTCGGTCAGAACGACTCGGGGATGGCTTCCAAGCAGGGCCTGCAGCGGTTCACGCACCGTCGGGTTGCGGTGCATCGGCAGCAGCAGCGCCGTATCGGGGTAGCGCTCAAGCACCTGCAGCATTCCTGCAGCGATGTCGTGCAGCCGCTCACCCCAGTTTTCACGGCGATGCACCGTGGCGAGGATCACCCTCTGTTGATCCCAGTTGAGGCCATCGAACTGAACATCCGGCGCCGATTCCGCCATCAACAACAAGGCATCGATCACGGTGTTGCCGGTCACGGCGATCTCCCCGACCACCCTGGATGCTTTCAGGTTGGATTCAGCCTTGAGCGTCGGCGCGAAATGAAGGGTTGCGATCTGAGAAAGGAGCCGACGGTTGGCTTCTTCCGGGAAGGGATCCAAAAGATTGTCAGTGCGCAGGCCGGCCTCCACATGACCAACCGGGATTTGCTCGTAAAACGCAGCCAAACCAGCGGCAAACGCCGTGGTGGTGTCGCCCTGCACCAGAACCAACTGCGGGGGGTAGGTCTGAAAGTCTTCCCGCAGCCCTTGCAGCGCAGCACAGGTGACATGGGTCAGGGTCTGACGGGGTGCCATCAGATTGAGATCCTGATCCGCCTGGAGATGGAACAGATCCATCACCTGGCCCACCATTTCGCGGTGCTGACCGGTCAGGACGACACGGGTCTGCAATGCATCACAGGCTTGAAACGTCCGGATGACCGGAGCCAGCTTGATCGCCTCCGGACGCGTTCCCAGAACGATCGTGACGCGGGGCTGTTCAGCCATTCCATCCAGACGGTCCGCTGGAGTTTACGGGCGTTAACCCGGAGAGAACAGTGAGAAATCCTTGCCAGTTCCAGCATCGAGACGATCCTGAAAACAGATCCCTCTCCATCAACGTGGCTCAGCCGGTTTTCCCCCCCAGCTTCCCGCCGCGCCCAACAGCCGCCCGTAGCCCAGAAGGACTTCGGGAGGTTCACAACCCGGCGCCCCGATCCGCTGCAGATGGCTCTCCAAGCCTCGAGGAGATCGTTCGAATCGCCCATGATGCCGGCCATTCCGATGTCCACCTAGGGGTTGGGGAAGTGCCGCGCTACCGGGCCCGGGGAGACATGCAGGGCACGGATTGGCCAGTCACCCGCGCCGAAGTCTTTCAGGGATGGCTCCAGGAAATCCTGACGCCACAGCAGATCGATGGCTTCAACCGCGACAAGGAATTTGACGGCTCCCATGCCTTCCCCTTCGTGCGCGTGCGCATCAACCTGATGGATTCCCTGCGGGGCCCGGCCATGGTGCTGCGCCTGATTCCGCAGACGATCCTCACCATGGAGCAGCTGAATCTCCCCAGCGTGCTGGAGAGCCTCGCGGCCCGTCCGAAGGGACTAATCCTGGTGACCGGACCGACAGGGTCCGGCAAAAGCACAACCCTGGCGGCCATGATCGATTGGATCAACCGCAACGAGGCACGCCACATCCTCACGATCGAGGATCCCGTCGAGTTCGTGCACGAGAGCCGCAAGTCCCTCATCCGGCACCGGGAAGTGGGGTTGCACACCCTCAGATTCCACAACGCCCTGAGGGCGGCCCTGCGGGAAGACCCCGATGTGATTCTGGTGGGCGAAATCCGGGATCAGGAAACCCTTTCCACGGCCCTGGAAGCGGCCCAGACCGGCCACCTGGTTTTCGGAACGCTGCACACCAACTCTGCAGTGAAGACCGTGGAACGGGTTCTCGGCATGTATCCGCCTGAAGAGCAGGAGAGTGTGCGCCGTTCATTGTCCGAATCGCTGCTGGGGGTGGTCGCCCAGGGATTGATCAAGACAACAGATGCAAAACGGACGGCGTTTCACGACATCCTGATCAACACCGACGCCTGCAAGGACTACATCCAGCGGGGGGCGCTCGATGAGGTGGAAGACATCATGGAGCGCAGCGGATTCGATGGGATGGTGACCACCAATCAATCGCTGATGGCCCTGGTGGAGGCGGGTCGCATTGACGGTGATCAAGCGATGGCCGTCAGCCTCAAACCCAACGAGCTGGCTCAAGCCCTGCGGGGCCGAAGCTGATCAGCCACCGCTGAAGACACGCACCAAAAGGACGACAGCAATGCCTGCGGAAAGGCCGATCATCGCCAGACGGCCGTTCCAGATTTCGGCCTGTGGAGTGAAGCCACGCTTCCAGGCGTTCAGCTCATCAGCCTCCACGGGCTCCGGAGCATCGGGTCTGGTTTCCGGTTGGTCCACGACGCAGAGACCGAACAGTGCCTTCAAGCCTAAAAGGCTTACCTAGAAGGGTGGGTCTGGTGTGTAAAGCGCATCGGCCTGATCCAAGGGCCAACGGGCGGCTACACCTGATTCAAGAGAGGTGCATTCCGTGTTCTGGCCCAGACGCAGCAAGGCCGCAGCTCCGATCATGGCGGCGTTGTCGGTGCAGAAGGCCAGGGGAGCGATGGAGACCGCGATGCCCCGCTGCTTCCCCTGTTCGCGCATGCTTTGGCGCAAGCGACGGTTCGCTGCGACGCCCCCAACCATCACCAGTTGCTGAATACCGTGGTCTTCAGCACAGCGAAGACTGCGCTGCACCAGAACATCGGCCACCACCTGTTCGAAACTGGCGGCCAGATCGGCAAGAGGCAGCGGGTCAGGGTTTTGCCGCAAAGTTTCCACAGTGCGGAGCATGGCGGTCTTCAGACCACTGAAGGAAAAGTCGTAAGGGTGAAAACCGCCGCCCGGCAATGAAATCCGCCCCTTGGGCAGGCGAAAGCGCGTTGCATCACCCGTTTCGGCTACAGCCTGGATGGCAGGGCCTCCGGGGTATCCCAGACCAAGCAGGCGGGCCACCTTGTCGAAAGCTTCTCCAGCGGCATCGTCGTGGCTTCGGCCGAGCCGCGTCATCCCACCGTCGTCAGCCACCAGGATCAGCTCCGTGTGGCCCCCGCTCACAAGCAACACCAGATAAGGAGCCTGGGGTGGGGCATCTCCAAGCATCACCGAGGCCAGATGACCCTCCAGGTGATGAACGCCGAGAAAGGGGCGCTGATGCAGCGCAGCGAGGGTGCGACCCGTCACCGAGGCCACCATCAGAGCCCCGGCCAGACCTGGGGTGATCGTGGCCGCGATGGCATCCAGATGCCCCAGAGCGACACCCGCCTCGTCAACCACGGTCTCCACCAGCCCCGGCAGGGCCTCAACGTGGCGACGCGAAGCGATTTCGGGCACAACACCACCCCAACGGGCATGCTCCTCAACCTGAGATGCAATCCGCGACGCCAGAACCTCGATTCGCCCATCCGCGTGACGGCGCAGGACCGCTGCAGCGGACTCGTCACAACTTGTTTCGAGGGCAAGCACTGCATGCATCGAAGCGATGCGCCTCCCCTACTGTCCGACTTGTGACATCTTGCCCTTTCGGGGCACCGTTCAGAGGAATTGTTCCGATGCGTCGTCTCTTCGCCGTCGTGCTTTCAGCACTCCTGGTGTTCGGCTTCGCCCCCGTCGCCAAGGCGGATGTGGCTGGCCTCACCCCCTGCTCAGAAAGCGCCCGCTTCCAGCAGCGTGCTGCCGCTGCCACCACGCCTCAGGCCAAAGCTCGCTTCGAGATGTACAGCCAGGCCTCCTGTGGTGAGGATGGCCTTCCCCACCTGATCGTCGATGGCCGCTGGAGCCACGCCGGTGATTTTGTGTATCCCGGGATCATGTTCCTGTACGTCGCCGGCTGCATCGGCTGGGCCGGTCGTGAGTACCTGAAAGCAACTCGCGGCAAGAATGCTGCCCAGTACGAAATCTTCATCGATCGCAGCATCGCCATCAAGAGCCTTCTGGCTGCTGCCACCTGGCCTTTGGCTGCCTTCGGTGAATTCACCAGCGGCAAGCTGCTCGAAGACGACAGCAAGGTGACTGTTTCACCACGCTGATTCAAACGACTTCAACCATTGCACCCTCAACAATGAACAAGTTTCTGACCGCAGCTCCAGTGGTTGCAGCCATTTGGTTCACCGCCACCGCAGGAATCCTGATCGAGTGGAACCGCTTCTTCCCCGATCTTCTCTTCCACCCGATGTGAATCTGGGTTGATTTTCTAGAGGCAAGGGAACCTTCGGGTTCCCTTTTTTTTGTGCCTGCCCCCGTTGCGAAAGTCAGGGTTGCGACGATCAGCGTTGCAAAAAGCAGCTCCGCTTTATCCCAGCCCCATCAGCGTCTCCACCTGGTTCAACGCTGCTTCGAGGGCGTCATTGATCACGACAGCATCGAATTCCTGTTGGGCCTCGAGCTCCTCGCGAGCGCGAGTCAAGCGGCGCTGAATGGCATCCTCCGCATCGGTTCCGCGCCCACGGATCCTGCGCTCTAATTCTTCAAAGCTGGGGGGAGCTAGAAAAATCTGAAAACCGTCCGGAAAACTGCGACGCACCTGGCGGGCACCTTCCAACTCAATCTCCAGAAGCACGGGGCGCCCCGCCGCCATCTGTTCTTCCACAGGACCTCGGGGAGTGCCGTAGCAATTCCCCGCGAATTCCGCCCACTCGAGAAAACCTCCCTGCTCCACCAAGGCCTCAAACCCCGCACGGCTGTGGAAGAAGTAGTTGATGCCGTTCTGCTCCCCCTGGCGCGGAGAACGGGTGGTGGCCGACACCGACAGCCAGATCTGGGGGTGCCGTTCCAGCAGCTGGTTCACCAGCGTTCCCTTGCCGACTCCACTGGGGCCGGTGATCAAGATGAGCTTTCCACTGGTGGACATCGCAGCGTCTGCGTGGGTCAGCAGAGTAGGAAGCCCCAATGCCCCACCCGGTGCTCCAGGTGATCGCCTCCACCAGCCTGCAGCCAATGGATCTCACCACGCTGCGCGCGGTGCTCTGGGATCTGCGCCCAAAGCTGGTGCCCAGCCGCTTCGAGAAGGCCCAACAACCGGACCCGGCAACGATTCAATTGGGATGCCGCAGCCTCAAGGGGATGGTGTGGCTGGAACTGAGCTGGCAAGCCGAGGCCCCTCGGCTGGTGGAGGTCAACCCTCCCCCGCGCAGCGGCAGCGGCAGCACCTTCGCCCAACAGTTACAACACAGCCTCCGCCAGCTGGCTCTGGTGGAGCTCCACCAGAGTGGTTTTGAACGGGTGGTGGAATTCCGGTTTGCGCAACGCCCTGGGGAACCGATCCAGCGGGTGCTCGTGCTGGAGCTGATGGGACGGCACAGCAACCTGCTGCTGCTTGATGAGCAGCGCCGGATCATTGCCCTGGGGCGACAGGTCCGGGACCATCAGTCACGCGTGCGCCCTCTGTCCACCGGTGATTCCTACAGCCCACCCCCGATGCTGCAGGGGTTGGCACCGGATCCAACGGAGGGCTTTGAACGCTGGAAGGAGCGGCTCTCCCTCGTTCCGATCGCGCTGCGCAAGGCCCTGCAGCAGACCTATCAGGGAATCAGCCCAGCCCTTGCTCTACAGCTCGCCGGCGAGCACCTGAACACCCCTGTGGACAGCCTGGATGCACGCCACTGGTGCCACCTGTTTGAACGCTGGTCGCTCTGGTTGGACCAGCTCGAGCGTGAGCAGTTCGCCCTGGTGGTGGAGAACGACGGTCGTTACCGGGTCTGGGGGTCTCCCCAGGGTGAAGTGCATCCACAGCCCGCTCTGGCGCTCACCCTGGGATCCCTGCACCAGCAATCCCAAGAGCAACGGGCCCTGGCACGGGTCAGCCAAGATCTGCGTCAACGCCTGGAGCGTTGGCGCAGCAAAGAACAGGCAGCCCAGCAGGACCAACACCAGCGCCTGAAGGCCACCGACGGGCACGAGGCTCTTCAACGCCAGGCGGACGCTCTCCTCTGCCTCGGAAACCCAAGCCGCGACCAGGTCGATGAAGCCCAGTCCCTCTATCGCAGGGCCAAAAAACTGCGGAGATCGCGCCCGATCCTTGAGCAGCGGCTGGAGCACCATCAGCAACGGCTTGAGCTGATCAACGCGAGCGAAACCTTCATCGAAGATCAACTGGGCGCCACCTGGCAGGAAGGCCCGGCGCGCCTCGCCGCCCTGAATGATCTGCGGGAGGAACTTGATGAGCTGTTACAGCCCAAGGAACGCCGTCGCAGCACGCGACAGCAGCGTCAACGGGACCAGCCCAAGCCGCTGGAACTGAACACTCCCGGAGGTCTCAAGGTGCAGGTGGGGCGAAATCACCGCCAGAACGACTGGATCTCGCTGCGCCAGGCCCGCAGTGGTGACCTCTGGTTTCACGCCCAGGAATGCCCAGGCAGTCACGTGGTGTTGAAGAGCTCCAACGGGCTGGCCGAGGAATCCGACCTGGCGATGGCAACGGATCTGGCGGCCTATTTCAGCCGCGCGCGGGGCAACACGCGGGTGGCGGTGGTGATGGTGCCCACCGATCAGCTGCAGCGCATTCCCGGTGCCGGCCCGGGCACCGTGCGCCATGGACAAGCTGAAATCCGCTGGGGGGATCCCCAGGGCGCGGAAGAGCGGCTGCTTGCCCCTAGCCTGAGCCCACATTCGGGCTGACCTGTTGCGCCGCCCGTCCTGCGTCCGTGTCTGAGCGCCCCGAAGGTCCCCCAGCTCTGCAGCCACCACCGCCCATTCGCATTGGGAGGGCACCTGGCGATGCAGATCTGCCGAATGAGGTGGAGATGCCTCTGGTGGATCACCTGGAGGAACTGCGTCAACGGGTTCTGCGCAGCTTGCTGGCCGTTGTTGTTGCAGCGCTGACCTGCCTGCTGGGGGTTAAACCTCTGGTGCGCCTGCTGGAAGCGCCAGCCAGCGGAATTCATTTCCTTCAACTGGCACCGGGCGAGTTTTTATTCGTCTCGCTGAAGGTGGCCGGCTACGCCGGCCTCACCCTCGCCCTGCCCTATGTGCTGTTTCAGATCCTGGCCTTTGTGCTGCCGGGCCTGACGATCCGCGAACGACGCCTGATCGCCCCTGCCGTCGCCGGCTCCGCGGTTCTGTTCATGGCGGGCCTGGCCTTTGCCTGGTGGGCCCTGGTGCCAGCCGCCCTTCGTTTTCTGGTGAGCTACGGCGCCGATGTGGTGGAGCCGCTCTGGTCGATCGAGCGTTATCTGGATTTTGTTCTGCTGCTGATGCTGGCCACCGGGCTGGCGTTTCAGCTCCCTGTTCTGCAACTGCTCCTCGGGGCCCTGGGGCTGGTGCGCTGGAGGCCGATGCTTGGGGCCTGGCGCTGGGTTGTGCTGGGTTCAGCCCTGGCAGGCGCTGTGCTGACGCCATCCACCGATCCGATCACGATGCTGCTGCTGGCTGGAGCGATCACAGCACTGTTCCTGATCGGCGTCGGCCTGGTGGCCCTGACCGAATCCTTCAGACCAGAAACTCTTTGATCAGCGTTTCCGCCTCCGGGCCTGTCGCCTCCAGCGGAAGACTCAACGCCTTGCCAAGACGGGGTTTGTCACGGGTGGAACCGAGCCATTGGCGCACCTCACCCGCCAAACCAAGACGATTCACAACATCCAGCACCTCACCGAGATGCTGCCGATAGGCCTCAAGGTCCATAGGAAACGACTGTTGCTCGAGATAGGCCCACATCACTTGGAGGTACAAACGACGGCGTCGAACCACCAGCTGAAGGTCGTAAGTCGCCCGCCAGCGCTGGCGTAGACAGGCCATCACCTCGTCAACACTGAGCGGCGGCTCGGGCACGGGCCTGGCGATTTCAAGCACAGAAGATGAAGCGGCAGGGGCAGGTAGACGCCTGTCGTTGCAAAGCTTGACAGGCACTTAAGCATCCATAATGGACGCCATTCTGAGCTGGATGAACGTCCGCCATGACCCAACTCTCCTCGAGCGATGTGCCCGGAATGGGTCGTCGGCAGTTCATGAATCTGCTGACGTTCGGCTCCGTCACCGGTGTGGCCCTGGGAGCCCTCTACCCAGTGGCGAATTACTTCATCCCCCCCAAGGCCGCGGGCAGTGGCGGTGGCACCAGCGCCAAGGATGAGCTGGGCAACCCGATCACAGCCAGCGGCTGGCTCTCCAGCCACCCCGAGGGCGATCGCAGCCTGGTGCAGGGCCTCAAAGGCGATCCCACCTATTTGATCGTTGAAGGCGAAGACGCCATCGGCAGCTACGGCATCAACGCCATCTGCACCCACCTCGGTTGCGTTGTTCCCTGGAACAGCGGCGCCAACAAGTTCATGTGCCCCTGTCACGGCAGTCAGTACGACGCCACCGGCAAAGTGGTCCGTGGCCCTGCCCCTCTCTCCCTGGCCCTGGCAAACGTCAGCGTGGAGAACGACAACGTGTTCGTGAGCCAGTGGACCGAGACCGACTTCCGAACTGGTGATAAGCCCTGGTGGGCCTGATTTTTCCCTTCCCTACGCCTGCATCCCCCTCACCGTCCCATGCGTCGTCACCTCTCGCTTTTCCTTGGATCGCTGGTCATCGGACTGGCTCTGCTGATCGCTCCGGCTGCCAGCTGGGCATATCCCTTCTGGGCTCAACAGAATTACGACAGCCCCAGGGAAGCCACCGGCAAGATTGTTTGCGCCAACTGCCACCTGGCCAAAAAGCTGACCCAGGCTGAAGTGCCCCAATCGGTCCTCCCCGACAGCGTCTTCACCGCCAGCGTCAAGGTTCCCTATGAGAACGGTCTCCAGGAAATCGGTGCCGACGGCAGCGATGTGGGTCTTCAGGTGGGTGCTGTTGTGATGCTTCCTGACGGCTTCACCCTGGCTCCTCAGGACCGCTGGACCGACGAAATCAAGGAAGAGACAGAAGGGGTCTACTTCACCCAATACAGCGATGAGCAGCCCAACATCCTGCTGGTGGGTCCGATTCCTGGTGATGAGCACCAAGAGATCGTCTTCCCTGTGCTGTCCCCTGATCCCGCCACCGACAGCAACATCCACTTCGGCAAATACCAGATCCACGTGGGTGGCAACCGCGGCCGCGGCCAGGTGTATCCCACCGGCGAGAAGAGCAACAACACCGTCTACACGGCTCCTGCCAGCGGCACCATTGCCTCCATCGAACCCGGTGACAACGGCGCCAGCGTGGTCAGCATCAAGGCTGCTGACGGCAGCAGCGTGAGCGAGACCATTCCGGTTGGTCCTGAAGTTCTGGTCAGCGTTGGCGACAGCATCGAAGCCGGTGCTGCCCTGACCAACGACCCCAACGTGGGCGGCTTCGGCCAGGTGGACGCAGAAATTGTTCTGCAGAACCCCGTTCGGATCTATGGCTTGCTCGCCTTCTTCGCGGCTGTGGCTCTAGCCCAGATCATGTTGGTGCTGAAGAAGAAGCAGATCGAAAAAGTTCAGGCTGCTGAGGGCGTCTGATCGCTATGGCTGTTGAAGCCCTATTTCCCCTGGCGACCTTCCAGTCGCCAGGGGAATTTTTGCCTCACACCCAAAACTGGTTCCTTCCCCTGCGTTGGTACGGGCTGCTGATTGCAACAGCCGTCTTGATTGGACTGAACCTCTCCAGCCGACTGGCCAAGCTTCGACAGCTGGAGAACGGCCTGGTCAGCGATCTCCTGCCCGTGCTCGTGCTGTTTGCCGTGATCGGAGCACGGATCTACTACGTGGCCTTCGAGTGGCACAACTACGCCTCCAACCCGCTCAAGGCCCTGGCCATCTGGGAAGGAGGGATCGCCATCCACGGTGCTTTGCTGGCGGGAACAATCACGCTGATCCTGTTCTGCCGCTGGCGCCGGCAACCCTTCTGGGATGTGCTGGATGTGTTGGTTCCCTCCGTGGCCTTGGGTCAGGCCATCGGTCGCTGGGGAAATTTCTTCAATTCCGAGGCCTTCGGGGTTCCAACTGACCTGCCGTGGAAGCTGTTCATCCCGGCGCAGAGCCGCCCTGTGATGTACAGCACGTCGGAATTTTTCCACCCAACGTTCCTCTACGAATCGATTTGGAACCTGCTTCTCTTCGGACTGCTGATGCTGCTCTTTCGCCGCGGACTCAAAACTCCTGGGATGCTCCCATCGGGCGCCATGAGTTGTGTGTACTTGGTGGGATACAGCCTTGGCCGTGTCTGGATCGAAGGTCTACGGATTGATCCTCTCTGCATCGGTTCGCTTCCACCGGCTTGCGACGGGGGAATCCGGATCGCCCAATTGATGAGTTGCACCCTGGTCGCGCTCGGCGTCCTGGGGCTTTGGTGGCTATATCAACGGAAGCGACCCCTGCCTGATCCATCAGGCCAACGCAGTTGAGTCACGTTGTCAGTTTCGTCGGCGCAGGCCCCGGTGCTCCAGACCTGCTCACTCTTCGCGCGGCTGACCGTCTGAACAAAGCCGACGTGCTGATCTGGACGGATTCACTGATCTGTCCAGCCATCGCCGATCTGGCGCCGGCGGATTGCGAACGCATCCGCACCAGCACGACCACGCTTGAAGAGCTGATCCCGCTGCTCATCGACCGGCAGCGCCAGGGCAAACGGGTGGTGCGGCTCCACGATGGAGATACGGCGCTCTACAGCGCGATCAATGAACAGATCTGCGCCCTGAGCGACGCCGAAATCCCTGTGGAAGTGATTCCCGGGATCAGCGCCTACCAAGCGGCAGCCGCCGGCCTCGCCAGCGAACTCACCCTCCCAGGCGTGGTGCAAACCATTGTTCTCAGTCGCGCTGGGGGTCGCACCGGCGTGCCGCAACGGGAACAGCTGGATCGGCTGGCCGCCCTGCGCGCCAGCCTTTGCATCTATCTGAGTGCACGACACGTTGAAGAGGTGCAAACCACCCTCCTGGAGCACTACCCCGCCGACACGCCCGTGGCCATCGGACATCGGGTGAGCTGGCCTGATCAGATGCTCACCGTTGTCCCTCTCAGGGAGATGGCTGCGGTGAGTCGGGAACGCAATCTGATTCGCACAACGCTTTATGTGGTGAGTCCAGCCCTTGCCGGTGGTCCCCAGCGCTCACGGCTTTACTCGCCTGACCACGACCACCTGTTCCGTCCGAAACCCCAATAGGCGGTGGTTTAGGATCGATTTGTGCGGGCGATTAGCACAGTGGTAGCGCACTTCCTTCACACGGAAGGGGTCACTGGTTCGAATCCAGTATCGCCCATATTTTTTGGTGGGATTTAATCCCTTGGTTGCTGACTGCACTGTTGGATCGGCCTAAGTTCAGCTTTGAACGAGGTCAATCGACCCATTGATGAACGAGCGGAGTCTTGCGGACGACCAGGGCAAAGCCACGGGCCTGGTTGAAGCAGGGCGACAGTTGGCCGAGGCGCGGGCTGCTGCGAGCCTGAGCCAGAACCAGCTCGCCAGCCAGCTGCACATGGGCGAGGAGCAACTGGCAGCACTGGAACGGGGCGATCAAACCGAACTGCCTGAACCCGTGTTCATCAAGGCCATGGTGCGCCGGATCAGTTCGCATCTGGGTTTGGATGCTGATGCCATGGTTCAAACCCTCGGCCCCCTCACCACCAAACCGCCCAAACGGGCGACTCCCTGGGCAACACCGCGGGGCATCGCTCCTCAGAACCGAAGAACAGTCAATCCACTTCCCCTCGTGGCCCTCGCCGGGCTTGCTGGCCTTGGCTTTGTTGTGTGGAGCAACGCCTCCGAGTTGACGCGCTTCGCCCAGGGGTTGAAGCCTGCCAATCCAACCCTTGAACCAAGCGAAACCGATCTGGAGGTGACCAAGTTTGCAGATGAGCGTGATGCCCTCATCGTTTCAGCGCCACCAACGACCGACCTGGGCCTCACGATCAGCAGCAGCGAACCCAGCTGGATCGCCCTACGGCGTGAGGGAGTTGTGGAATTCGAAGGGCTGCTGAACGGTGAGCGCAGGATTGACAATCCTGACCTGGTGGAGATCTACGCCGGCCGGCCTGATCTGGTGCAGCTCAGTTCTCCCGACGCCGAGACACGCACCCTTGGCGCTGTGGATGACATCCGCTGGATCCCGCTCAGCCCTGCACCCTGACGCGCAGATTCACGCCAACCGCCTCCTTCACCACCTCAGCGCAGCCCTCCAAGCTCCACTGTTCAAGGCTGACGTTCTGGTTGACCCGCTCAGGGACTATCTCAAGATGCAGACTTCCCTTCACCGCATGAATGCGGAGTGCTGAGATCACCGGCTCAGGCCTGCGATCCAGAGCCGCGGCCAAGCGCAGCAGAAGGGCCATCTGATGAACACAGCGACGGTTGTCTCGGGTGGCCACAAGCTGCCAAGACTCATGGCGTTTCTTCGGCAGGCTGCGGCGGTGATAGCGGGCAATGGCCGCCACCATCAAGTGCTCCGCCTCGGAATAGCCCAGCAGCTCACCATGACGAATCAAGTACCAGGTGTGTTTGTGGTAAGCGCTGATATTGATGTGCTGGCCACAGGTATGGAGCATCGCGGCAGCCCAAAGCAGTTCACGCCCTTCGCCACTGTCGTCATGCATCACGCCTCGCGTGGCGTCGTAGAGGCTTAGGGCATGGCTGGCAACCCGTTCAGCCCTGCTCTGGTTCACCGCAAAGCGCTGCACCTGATGGAGGACAGTGCGCTGCCGAATGCTGCTCTGAAAGCTGAAGCGGTCTTCCAGAAGACCCTGGCGAAGCATCCAATCAACGATCAAACCTTCCCTGAGCGCCCGCTCACTGAGCAAGAACTCCTCCACACCCAGCATCTTCATGGTGGTTTGCAGGATCAGCGCACCGGGAACGATGATTTCGGCCCGACGATCGTTGATGGGAGCCAACTCCCGTCGCTGCGCAGGGGTCATCGTGATCAAACGATCAACCACCTGATTCAGGCTCTGCCGGGTGACGCGGTACCCATGCAATTTGCGGGGTGGGCGCTCCTCTTCACTCGCCGCCAGGGAGCCAATCGCCATCGCCGTGCCGCTGGTGGCTACCAAAACAGGAGTTTCACCGGGTTTGATCCTGCGACGCACTTTGTCGACCGCAGGTTCAAGCGACCCCTGAATGAAGGCCTGCAGGAATGACCGCCGTTGAGGGGGCATCGGATCATCCCGAACAAAATCCCGCTGGAGTCGCACAGCCCCCACACGGGTGCTGGTCAGGGCGCGGGCATCACGACCATCGGCAAGGATCAGTTCCGTGGAGCCACCGCCGATATCGAGCAGAAGATGCGGACGGTCTCCAAACGGCATTCCTGAGAGGACGCCCAGATAGATCAACCGTGCCTCCTCGGGGCCGCTGACCAAATCCACCTCCATCCCCAGATCGTCGAGAATGGTATGGAGGAAATCGCGACCATTGGGTGCTTCTCGAACGGCACTCGTCGCCGCTGTGACGATCTGCTCAACCCGGTGACTGGCGGCGAGATCTCTGAACTGGCGAAGGGTTTCCAGCCCCCGTTGCATCGCCGCCGCGGTCAGCTCACCGGTCTCGGGATCACGCTCCCCCAGACGCGTGGTGGCCTTTTCGGCCTGGATGATCCGAAACGTGCGCAGCTTCGGATCAACGGCTGCCACCAGAAGATGAAAGGAATTGGTCCCGATATCGATGGCGGCGATCCGACGCTGATCAGCGTTCACTGCCTGCGACGCGCCGTTGTTCTGTTCCGTTGGCTGGGCTGGGGCCTTGGCATCCAGCATCAACGTCAGAGCGGCAATGAAATCCACTCTGACACTGACGGCCGAGGCCATCGGGCCCTGACTAGGGTTCTTCAAATCCCGTTGATTGTGATCAGCAGCTCTGCCCGTCTTCAGCCCTGGATCGAACTGCTCCGCTGGAACAAACCCACCGGCCGGCTGATTCTGCTGATCCCAGCAGGCTGGGCCCTCTGGCTGAATCCAAGCGCTCCCCCCAGTGTTGTGCTGATCCTGCAGATTCTGTTGGGGGGCCTGGCGGTGAGCGGAGCAGGCTGCATCGCCAATGACCTGTGGGACCAGCGCTTTGACGGCCAGGTGGAACGCACACAACATCGGCCTCTGGCCAGAGGTGCGCTGCAGCGAGGGCCAGCCTTCGCTCTGCTGCTGATCTTGCTCGGCCTCAGCCTGGCTGTTGTGCTGAGTCTGCCGGCCGCCAGCCTCGGGCTCTGTCTCGCCTTGGCCTGCACGGCCGTGCTGCCGATCCTCGGCTATCCATCGGCAAAGCGGTGGTTCGCCTTCCCCCAGGCGGTCTTGGCGCTGTGCTGGGGCTTCGCGGTGCTGATCCCCTGGGCCGCAGCAACGCCCTCCTTGAGCGGGAGTCCTGCCCTGGTGTGCAGTTGGCTGGCAACCGTGGTCTGGACATTTGGCTTCGACACGGTCTATGCCATGGCCGACCGTCGTGACGATGCCCGCCTCGGCCTGCGCAGCAGCGCCCTGAGCCTCGGATCCCGCGTGGTTCCTGTGGTGCGGGGCTGCTACCTCGTGACAGCCATCACCCTTGCCATGGCGGCATGGTCGGCTCAGATCCCAGCACCGTTCTGGCCTCTCTGGTTGCTTGCCGCCGTCTTCATGCAGCTCAGCTGCAACCCATTGAACAAACAGGATGCCTCCATGGGCACCTACGGGAAGCACTTTGCCCAGCAGGTGCAGGCAGGGACGCTGCTCTGGCTCGGCCTGGTTCTGGCCAGGGGATGGGGAGCCTGATGCGCATCACCCCGGCTCCTCCGCTTCGTACTGGAGACAGTGTGGCCTGTGTGGCCGCCAGTTCAGCCCTGCAGGACGACATCAAGCTGCAGGAGGGCATTGCGGTCCTGCAGAGCTGGGGCCTCGATGTTCAACCCCAGACCTTGGCCAGCCGACGTTGGGGCTACTTCGCAGGGCGCGATGACACGCGCCATGCCGATCTGCATCCCGCAGAACCGGCAGCGCTGCTCGCCTGTGCCCGCGGTGGATGGGGGGCTGCTCGGCTGCTGGAGCAGCCCATCCGCTGGCAGAGCGGCTGGCTGTTGGGCTTTTCCGACGTGACAGCTCTGCTCTGGGCCCGCCAGGCAGCAGGGTTTGCGGGGGGCATCCATGGCCCCTTGCTCACAACACTTGCGGAGGAACCGCAATGGAGCCGAGACCGCTTGCACAACCTGCTCTTCGGCAACACCGTTCCTGACCTGCAAGGTCGGGGTGGCGGCGGCGGTGTGGGGAGTGGTCCCCTGCTCGTGGCCAATCTGACCGTGGCCACCCACCTGTTGGGAAGCCGTTTCGTGCCCCCCCTCAAGGGAGCCGTTCTGGTGCTGGAGGACGTGGGTGAAGCGCCTTACCGCATTGATCGGATGCTGACTCAGTGGAGGCTGAATGGCAGCTTGCAGGGCCTGGCGGGTCTGGCATTTGGCAATTTCGAAGGGTGCGCCGACGAAACCAGAGATGCCTCCGAAAGCTTCAACCTTGAACAGGTTCTTGAGGAACGCACGGCCGATCTCGGCATTCCCAGAGTGATGGACCTGCCCGTTGGTCACCGATCCGGAAACGCAGCTCTGCCCATGGGGGCGATGGCACGCCTGGACGGCGAAAACGGCCGGCTCAGCCTGCTGACCTGAGGGCAAGCACGGCCTCCGCCACGGTGAGGTCAAACGGTGTGGTGACCTTGATGTTGGCGGGGCCGGCATCCAAGACCTGCACAGGCCACCCCAGACGCTCGTACAACGACGCATCGTCGGTGACCGTCCAGCCCTGGGCCACCGCCTCAGCGTGGCCGCGACGCAGCTGATCGACGGCAAAGCCCTGCGGCGTCTGCGCAGCCCAAAGCTCCGATCGATCCGGCGTATCGCGAATCACACCATCAGATCCCACGCGCTTGATCGTGTCGCTCACCGGCGTTGCAGCAATCAGCGCCGTGCCGGTCTCCACAAAAGCTGCACAGCGATCAAACAACTCCGGTTCAGCCAAACAGCGGGCGCCGTCATGAATCAAGACGTGCCGAGCCTGCTCCGGCAACCCCGCCAGACCACAAAGCACCGACTCCTGCCGCGTGCTGCCCCCCTGGATCCAGTGCACCGGCTTGCTGGGTGCATCCAGCACCGCAAGGATGGCCTCTCGATCGACCTCCTGGCCGACGATCCCGATCCATTCGATCCGCTCGGAACGCAGGGCCGCCTCCAGGGTCCAGGCAATGACGGGGCGTCCGGCCAACGGCAGCAGCAGCTTGTTGCGATCCGCACCCATGCGCCGACCGCTTCCCGCCGCAGCAATCAACAGATGCACAATCGACTCCTGCCCCAGACAGGCGTAAACGACCTCCATACAATCAGCTCGCACCATGGATGGCGGCGCTGCATGCGAGTTCTTGCCCTGAGCCCGGGTTCGCTCGAAGACCAGCTGGACCGTCTACCGGCTCTGGCCGACATCTGCCAGAAGCTCAACGCCAGCCTGCAGGTGGCCTGTGACCCCCAGCAGGCAGCTCCGTGGAAGCTTTTGCCGTGCCTGGACAAGCTGTTGCCGTTCAGCTTCGAGGCCAACCCCACCCTTGCGGACTGGGCCAACCTGCTCGGTTGTGTGCGCGAACCCGACTTTCAGATCTGCATCAACTTCGCTGAAGGGCAGCAGGTGAACCTGATGCTGTCGATGAGCCATATCCCCAAACGGTTGGCGGTTGAGGGATTTGCCTGCACCGACCAGGTCAGCGTCGGTCCCGGCTGGACGGCGCAGCGTCTCAACCCCTTTCTTCAAGCCCTGGGCCTTGATCTCAAGGCCGATCAGTTCCGCCTGCCCCTGGCGGCAGAGGCTCTTGAGGAAGCCCGTGAAGCACTGCCCAGCGGTGACGGCCCCCTGCTGTTGCTGTCGCCATCCGGCCAGGGGAATGACTGGCCTGCAGCGGAATGGCATCAGCTGCCTGAGACGATCAAAAGCCGCCTACCGGCGCTGCGCAGCATGGTGCTGCCAGCCGAGCTCAGCCTGCCCAAACGGGCGGCCTTGGTGGCCAATGCCGATGTCGTACTCAGCAGCTGCCCGGTGTCCCAGCGCCTGGCGATCTATTGCGGCACCCCCCTGGTTGCCCTCGGAGCCGAGGCCGCAGACCTCCCCGAGCGCCAGGAGATCCGCTGCCTCAACCGCCCGCAGGAGCTCGCCACGCTGCAGAGCAGTGATGTGCTGACGGCCCTCGGTTTCTGAGGAGACGTCCGATGAGGCGGCGCCGAGCCAGGGGACAGCTGAAGCTGATCACGGCTCCATGGCGGGGGCCCATCAGTGCCCTCAGTGCTGTGATCTTCGCGGGTGCCCTCGGTTATCGGATCACGGAGGGATGGGACTGGGGCGATTGCCTCTGGATGGTGCTGATCACCATCAGCACCATCGGTTTTGGAGAAGTCGCCCCGCTTTCACCTCCAGGCCGCCTGGTCACCGTCTTGATCGTGGTGGGTGGCTTGGTGGTTGTGCAACTGGCCATCCAACGCGTTCTAGGGCTGAAGGAGTCGGGATATTTCCGCAGACTGCGGGAGTTCCGCTTTCTCCGCATGCTGGAAAGCCTTCACGACCACGTGATTCTTTGCGGCTACGGCCGGATCGGACAGGAGATTGCAGCCCAACTGCAACGGGACGCGGTGCCCCTCGTGGTGATCGAAACCGATCCAGAGCGAAAGGCCGTGGCAGACGAGAATGGCCTCTGGGTGCTTCAGGCCGATGCAACCCTCGATGAAACCCTGCTGGACGCAGGTCTGGAACGCTGCTGCAGCCTCGTGGCAGCCCTACCCAGCGATGCCTCCAATCTTTACGTGATCCTCAGCGCCAAAGACCTACGACCGGATTGCCGCTTGATTGCTCGCGCCAACAGCGATGAAGCCGCCTCAAAGCTGCGGCTGGCGGGCGCCACTGTGGTGGCCAGTCCCTATGTGGCTGGTGGCCGGGTGATGGCCGCTTCGGCGCTGCGACCGCTGGCCCTCAACTTCATGGAGCTGTTGGCGGGCTCCGACTATGAAATCGAGGAATTCCAGCTGAGTCACGACCCTCAGCACCTGATGGAGATCCGCGGGAGGAGCCTGGCGGAGCTGGAGCTGGGCCGTCGCAGCGGGGCCATGGTGCTGGCGATCCGGGAGAACGGCAAGCTGATCGCCAATCCAGGCGGCGACACCCAGATGGCACCGGGGCAACTCCTGATCGTGCTGGGAAGCAAAACCCAGCTCGCCACCTTGCAGTCGTTGCTTGGGGAGGCCGTCGACACGATTGAAACCATGCCGGGTTGAGCTGGATGACGACGGCTCCGTACGATCCTCCGATCAACGATGCCTCCATGTCTCCCAGCGCTTCTCTTGCCGGACAGACCGCCCTGGTGACGGGAGGAGGTCGCGGCATCGGCCGGGCCATCGCCCTGGCCCTGGGCGAAGCCGGTGCAGAGGTGGTTGTGAACTACTCCAGTTCTGCCGCCGCCGCCGATGAAGTTGTAGCTGCCATCACCACAGCTGGGGGCAAGGCCTATGCCCTGCAAGCCAACGTGTCGGTTGAGGCCGAGGTGGATGGCCTGATCAAGACGGTGCTGGAGCGCAGTGGCCGTTTGGATGTGTTGGTGAACAACGCCGGCATCACGCGGGACGGCCTGCTGATGCGGATGAAAACCGACGATTGGCAATCGGTGATCGACCTCAACCTCAGTGGAGTGTTCCTCTGCACGCGAGCCGTGGCACGCCCGATGCTCAAACAGAAGAGTGGTCGGATCATCAACATCACCTCCGTTGTGGGGCTGATGGGCAACGCAGGACAGGCCAACTACGCCGCCGCCAAAGCGGGCGTCATCGGTCTCACCCGCAGCACCGCCAAAGAGCTCGCCAGCCGTGGCATCACCGTGAACGCTGTGGCTCCGGGTTTCATTGCCACAGACATGACCAAGGACCTCGATGCGGAGGCCATCCTCAAAGACATCCCCCTGGGAACCTTTGGCACCCAGGAGCAGGTGGCCGGTGCCGTGCGCTTCCTTGCCGCCGACCCGGCCGCGGCCTACATCACAGGCCAGGTGCTGCAAGTGGATGGTGGCATGGTGATGGCCTGACCCTCAGGATCAGGAATCAAGGGGTTGGGCCAACTCATCCCGCAGGCGGCGGATGCGCTGGAGCAGGCGTAACCGACGACTGCGGGCTGTAGCGGTGAGAAAGATGCGCAAGGGCACGTAAACGAGGGCCATCGAACCGGCCAGCCCCGCCATCAGAACAAAAAACAGCGCTCCGGATTCAGCCATGACCGGACCCTAATCAGTTCATTTGACAGCGGCATCCGGGCAGCCCCAACCATTCGGCTTTCCCCACCACAACGCCTCTCCACGAGGGCCACACTGCTGTGGGACAGTGACCAACGGCGTGCCCGCGACTATGGCCAAACTCCTTTCCTTCTCTGACGAATCCCGCAGCGCCCTTGAGCGGGGTGTTGATGCACTCGCCGATGCGGTGCGCGTCACGATCGGCCCCCGCGGTCGCAACGTTGTGCTCGAGAAGAAATTCGGCGCACCCGACATCGTCAACGACGGCGACTCGATCGCCCGTGAAATCGAACTGGACGACCCGTTCGAAAACCTTGGCGCCAAGCTGATGCAGCAGGTGTCCTCGAAGACCAAGGACAAGGCCGGTGACGGCACCACGACCGCAACTGTGTTGGCTCAGGCCATGGTGCGGGAAGGTCTTCGCAACACCGCTGCTGGCGCAAGCCCTGTGGAACTCCGCCGAGGCATGGAGAAGGCCGCTGCACAGGTCGTGGCTGGACTGGGCGAGCGGAGCCAGGCCGTGGCCGGCGATGCCATTCGTCAGGTGGCCACGGTGAGCTCCGGGGGTGACGACGAAGTCGGTCGGATGATCGCGGAGGCGATGGACAAGGTGAGCACCGATGGGGTGATCACGGTTGAGGAATCGAAGTCTCTGGCAACGGAACTGGAAATCACCGAGGGCATGGCCTTCGACCGGGGCTACAGCTCCCCCTACTTCGTGACGGATGCCGACCGTCAGGTCTGTGAATTTGAAAACCCCCTGATCCTGCTGACGGATCGCAAGATCAGCACGATCACGGATCTGGTCCCCGTTCTGGAAACCGTTCAGAAGAGCGGCTCTCCCCTGCTCATCCTGTCTGAGGAAGTGGAAGGCGAAGCCCTTGCCACCCTGGTGATGAACAAGAGCCGTGGGGTTCTGCAGGTGGCCGCTGTTCGGGCACCCTCCTTTGGCGAACGCCGCAAGGCAGCCCTCGCCGATATCGCCATCCTCACGGGCGGGACGCTGATCAGCGAAGACAAGGCGATGACCCTCGACAAAGTGACCCTCGAGGATCTCGGCAAGGCGCGCCGCGTCACCATCAGCAAGGAGAGCACCACGATCGTCGCCACCGACGACCATCGCCAGGCGGTGAGCGAGCGCGTCGGCGCGATCCGACGTGAACTGGAGGCCACCGAATCCGACTACGACCGCGAAAAGCTCCAGGAGCGGATCGCCAAGCTGGCCGGCGGCGTGGCTGTGATCAAGGTCGGTGCACCGACGGAAACGGAACTGAAGAACCGCAAACTGCGGATCGAGGATGCCCTGAATGCCACCCGTGCCGCCGTCGAAGAGGGCATCGTTGCCGGAGGCGGCAGCACGTTGCTGCAACTCTCCGACAGCCTGGACGCCCTGGCTTCATCCCTGAACGGCGACCAGCGCACCGGCGTTGAGATCGTGCAGCGGGCACTGACGGCGCCGATTCATCAGATCGCCACCAATGCCGGTCAGAACGGTGATGTTGTGATCGCGGGCATGCGCAGCAGCGGCCAGGGATTCAATGCCCTCAGTGGCGCCTACGAGGACCTGATGGCTGCTGGCATCGTTGATGCCGCCAAGGTGGTGCGCTTGGCCGTGCAGGATTCGATTTCGATCGCTTCTCTGCTGATCACCACCGAAGTTGTGATTGCCGACAAGCCGGAACCCCCTGCACCAGCTCCCGCCGGAGACGGAGACCCCATGGGTGGCATGGGCGGAATGGGTGGCATGGGCATGCCCGGAATGGGCGGCATGGGCATGCCCGGGATGATGTGATCAGCTGATCATTCCCTGGCGATAGGCGATCACCTGGAGGTCCACTCCGGTGATCGCCGTCCCCACCACGACGGTGTCGGCCCCGGCCTGCAACGCCAACCGTGCATCCGCTGGAGAGGCAATTCCCCCCTCACAGATCAGACGAACCGAGCCGGGAAGCTCAGCGCGAAGTTGGGGGAGCAGATTCAACGCAGGGGGGCGCTGCTGTGCCGTGTCTTCCGTGTAGCCGTAGAGCGTGGTCCCAACCCAGTCACAGCCCAGTTCGGCAGCGCGCAGACCGTTCTCGAGCGAATCCACATCAGCCATCAGCGGGGCCCTCAGCTCATCACGGCTGCGCTTGATCAACACGGCCAGGTCCTGCCCTGCAGGCCGCGGTCTGGCTGTGGCATCAATCGCGATCACATCGGCCCCCGCAGACCACACCGCCTGAATTTCCTTCCAGCCCGGGGTGATGTACACAGAGCTGTCCGGGAACGTGCATTTCCAGAGGCCGATGATCAAGGCATCCGGACAGCGCCGACGCACAGCACCGATGTGTTCAGGGCTTTCCAAGCGCACACCCACAGCACCATTGCGCAGGGCTGCATCCGCCATGGCTGCGATCACATCGGGATCGCGCATCGGCGAACCCTGGGGGGCCTGCACCGAAACGATCAGGCCCTGATCCAGGGATTCAGGGTTGGGAATCATGCTGTTCAGGACGCCTTGGGGAAAGCGTCATCCTCCCGGCGGGGGAGCCAACGCCGGAGCGAACGGGGCGTGCTGATCGGCGGGGCAGGCACAGGTGCCGACGCAAAGCTGCGTTGAAGCGGCTTTTCTTCAGCTGCACTCTCGTCGTCTTCGACGATCGTTTCTTCTTCAGCGACCACCCCGTTCTGCATCACCTCGCTCTCAATCAACACGTCGTCTTCAACCGCAATCTGCTCCTCTTCTTCAGCGACCAATTCGTCCTGACCAACCACCTCGTCCTCAGCAACCACCTCGTTCTCAACCAAAACGTCGTCTTCAGGAGAGATCTCGTCTTCAGGAGCAATCTCCTCCTCCGCGACAGGCATCGGCGCGGAACTGAACTCATGCTTCGAAGCTGAAGGTTCCGGCAAACTCAGATCAAGCTCAGCTGCTCCGTCAAAGCCGTAACGGTGAACCCACTGACTGATCAGACCCGCGAGCAAGGCCTGATCACCTGAGGTTCGGGCCTCCTGGATCTGTTGGGCCAGAGCGTTCTGTCGAGGTGATGGCTGCTGGAACGGAGAAGAGAGCACGGATTCAGGAAAGTTTGCGGTTGAGCAGAGGGCGAATCGCAAGAAACAGCCCGATGGTGAGGACCAGAAGGATCAGCAGGCAACTGGTGCCGGTGACATCCCCATAGGGGGCCTCCAGCAGAACGGCCGAAAGATCCAGAGGACCCTGGTAAGCCGCTCGAATGGGTTCTATCGCGAAGGTAAGGGGATTCAAGGCCGCAAGCCAGCCCAGCCAGGTGGGCATGAATGACAACGGGGCCAAGGCCGTGCTGGCAAACAGCAACGGCAGGTTGGCCACAAAAATCACAGCGATCAACTCGATGTGCCCCGGCAAAGCGAAGGCCAGTCCGAGGCTGAGGGCCGTCACAGCGAAAACCAGAAGCAGCAGCGTCACCAGCACCAGGGCCAGGCCACTGATGCCGGGCCATCCGTAACCGAGCACTGCTGCCGTGCCCATGATCGCCAGACTCTGCAACAGGCTCAACGCCGTGATGTAGATCACCGACGCCAGCACGATGGAACTGCGGCTTCGCAGCGGTGCCACCAGCAGCCGATTGAGGAAACCAAATTCACGATCAAACATCACAGGCAGGCCGGCATTCAAAGCACCGCTGAAGGCTGTGAAGACAATCACTCCAGCACCAAGAAAACGGCCGTAGCTCATGCCGCCTGGCAACAGACCCTCGGGGGCATTGGCGAACAGTGCACCGAAGAGAATCAACCAGATCAGGGGTTGCAGAACCCCGGCGATCAAGGTTGAAGGGCGACGCATCAACTGAAGAAACAAGCGCCGGGTGAGGGCCAATGTTTCCTGGCTGAGCTCGGCGAGGGCTCCGGATTGCTGCTGCTGGAGAGCAACAGATGCTGTGGGGGAAGTCATCGTTGGCACTCAACGCATGGATTGACGCTTTTCCTGTTTGACGTCGCGCTGGCCTGCGATGGCCAGTTCAGCGTCCATCAGGGTGCGTCCTGTGGCCTGAAGGTAGACATCATCCAGGCTGGGACGACTCTGGGCCAGGGCAAACACAGGCAAACCTGCAGCCTCGAGGGTCTGACGCAGCTGATCGATCACGGCTCCTCCCTCAATCACCAGGTTGAGGGAAAAGCCTTGGGAGCGGTTCACCACCACCTGACGCACCCCATCCAAGGGTTCGAGAAGGGCACGCACCTGGGTCGCCTCATCGGCATTGCTGAACTCTCGGATTCGCAGAGTCACGCGATCACCCCCCAGCCGTTGTTTGAGCTGATCAGGGCTGCCTTCGGCAATCACACGGCCGGCGTCGATGATCGCCAACTGATCCGCCAGAGCCTCCACCTCTTCGAGGTAGTGACTGCTCAGCAGAACAGTGGTGCCTTCATCAACCAGCTGACGCAGCAGCTTCCAGATGGCACTGCGGCTCTCGATATCCAGTCCCACGGTGGGTTCATCGAGCACGAGCAACCGGGGGCGGTGCAGCAGACCGGCGGCCAGATCAAGACGCCGGCGCATGCCGCCGGAATAGGTGCCGCAGCGGCGGTCAATCCAGTCGCCCATCGCGAGGCGGTCAATCAGATCGGCGACGCGGCTGTCGCGATCGTTCCGCGGCAGGTGGTAGAGATCACCTTGCAATTGCAGCAGTTCCCGGCCACTCAGGATCTTGTCGATGGCCACCTCCTGGGCCACATAACCCATGAGCTGGCGAACTTCTCGTGGCTGCACCAAACCGTCTACACCCCCAACAACCACTGAGCCGCTGTCGGGGGCGAGCAGGGTGGCCAGAATGCGCATGGCCGTTGTCTTGCCGGCACCGTTCGGGCCAAGCAGCCCGTACAGGCATCCTTCAGGAACGGTGAGATCAAGCTCACGCAGAGCCGGTACCGAGCCGTAGGCCTTGGAAATCTTGCGCAGTTCAATCAACGCCATCAGGCACCGTCAGGGACTTGCTCGGCCAATTCAGGGAATCTAGAGAGTGCTCATTGCACCGCCGTTGGCAGGGAGAGAAGTTGCATCACCTGGTGAGCAAAGCCTGAGGCCAGATCCGTCCGGCTAAGAATGAGAAGCAGGCACAGACCAAACAGATAAAGGATCGACCAACGAAACAGGGCCTTGGCATTCACAAGACTGTCGGGATCCAGGGACAGCCGATCGACGAGCTGCAGCAATCGGCCGTTGTAGGGCAGCAGCATCACGCCATAGAAGGCGCCACCTGAAGGCAAAGCAAACACGCCCAAACCGCTGAGCAGAACGGTGATCCAGCCGTAGGTCTTGATCGCCCGCGCCGTCACAACAGGACCCTCCACCACGGGCAGCATCGGGATCCCGACAGCGCGATAGTCCTCACGCAACAGCAGGGCCAAAGCCCAGAAATGGGCTGGCGTCCAGACCATCACCAAAGCGAACAGCCACCAGCCCCCGAGGCCAACATGGCCCGTGGCGGCCGCCGCCCCAACCAGGGGCGGAATGGCCCCAGCGACCCCACCGATGACGATGTTCTGGGACGTCCGCGGCTTGAGCAAGGCTGTGTAGAGCAGCACGTAACTGCAGAGGCCGAGCAGGGACAACCCAGCAGCGAGACAGTTCACACCGCTTACGAGAAGCATCGCCGCCGCGAGGGTGCAGGCGATGGCGCCGATGAATGCACTGGTGGGCGACAGCCGACCGGAGGGGAGTGCGCGACCGCTGGTGCGGGCCATCCGGCCATCGAGATCCTGCTCCCACAAGCAGTTCAGAACCCCTGCAGCAGCGGAGGCAAGCGCCCCTCCCCCCAGGGTGCAGACAAGCCGAGGCGATGAGAGCGGCCAGCCTTCACTGAGAGCCATTCCACCCAGGGTGGTGGCCAGCAGCAAAGGGATCAGGCGGGGCTTGGCGACTTCCAGCCAGGCCGGAAGTTTCACCCGCTTGCGGGAGGGAACGACCTCCTCACGGGTCGGACGAACGGTTGCAGTGATTTCAGCCATGACAGGCCTCCAACGAGGTGTCGTCGAGGACGACGGAACGGGATGGGTAGGGGAGGTTCGGAGAGCGAACCAGAAGCGCCGCCAGCAGAGCGATCAGCAGTGCAGCCACGAGTTGATGCGCAACGGTCACCGCCGGCTGCGACAAACCAAGACGAAGGGTGAGGACGCCAAGGGCCACCTGAACCAGCACCAGGAGCACGGCCCCACCCAGCCAGGGCCACTGCTGACGAGTCCAACCACCCGCCAGCACGGCTGCCCCGGCGAAGCCGAGCACAACTACGACCACCGGCATCGCTGTCAGGCGATGGGACAGCACCAGCTGGCAGGCCTCTCCTCCAGCAAGGCATCGCTGCCCTGCCCATGCGGTGGCCATGCGACCACCGAGCAGGCACTGCACAAAGACCGACAACAGCCCAAGCGATGCCCCGATGCGCCACCAGAGCGGAGCGACGGCAGCAGCGGGGTGAAGCAAGCGTTGGGTCAGCCCACTCAGGAGCGCAACGAGGGTGAGCGCGAGGGCCAGGTGGGCTGTCACCACAGCGGAGGGCAGCAACTGGGTCACCGTCAGCGCACCCAAACCTCCCTGCATCGCCACCAAAACCATCAGACCGATGGCCAGCCAGGGCAGCCATCGCGGCAGTTGGCGCCGCTGAAGCGTCGTCGCCACAGCCATCACCACGAGAGCAATGCCGATGACGAAGGCATCAAGGCGGTGAAACCACTCAAGGAACACCTGAACATTCATCTGGCGACCCGGCAAAAACGAGCCGAAGCACAGGGGCCAGTCCGGGCAGGCCAAGCCGGCTTCCATCACCCGGGTTGCTCCACCGATCACCACCAAAGCGATCACGGCAACCACCAGATGAGCCGACAACAACCCAAGACGTCGACGCAATGTCGACATTGAAGAAAGCATCATCGAACAAGCTCCATCCGATGCACCCAAAAGGGATTGCTTGGACCGTAGCGATGCAGAAGATGACGTCACGCTGTGTGGACGTCTGCAACACAAACGAGGAAAAATCATCCCCTTTTCCTGACAGAAATAAGGCCTTAACAATCACTTCATGGAGAACCGCAGCCAGGCCCATACGCTGTTGAAAACCTGGGATTGATCAGGTGCAGATCCCATCCGCCATTCTCACGTTGGTGATCGGGATGGTCCTTGCTCTGGGCGGCCTATGGATCGGCCAGAACATCAACCTTCTCCCCATCGATGCGAGCGCAAACGCGCCGATTTACGACGAGCTTTTTAAGGTTCTATTCACGATTGGCAGCATTCTGTTTATCGGAATCGTTGGCCTTCTCGTGTTCAGCCTGATTCGCTTTCGGCGACGCAGCGGCCAGCTCGGCGACGGCCTTGCCATCGAAGGAAACCTGCCACTTGAAATTTTCTGGACAGCAGTTCCTGCTGTTGTGGTGCTGTTTGTTGGTCTCTACAGCTACGACATTTACGACCGGATGGGAGGCATGGTGCCTCTGGCCCATGACCACATGGGCGGAGCCCACGACGAACAGATCTGGGGAGGCATAAGTTCAGGCTCGATTGAATCAGCCGCCGCAACAAATGCTTTACCCGTTGAAGTGACAGCCATGCAATTTGCCTTCCTCTTTCATTACCCAGAGGGAGACATCACGTCAGGTGAACTTCATGTGCCAGCCGATCGACCGATCACTCTGCGGATGGAAGCCAAAGATGTGATTCATGCCTTCTGGGTGCCTGAATTTCGCTTGAAGCAGGACGTCATTCCCGGCCAACCAACCCAGCTGAGTTTCACACCCACACGCACCGGCCGTTATCCAATCGTGTGCGCCGAACTCTGTGGGCCCTACCACGGTGGAATGCGCTCCACCGTTGTGGTGGAAAGCCCGCAGGACTGGGACAGCTGGTACAGGGACAACGCCAAAGCCGCACCCGAAGACGAAACGCTAACCATCGCGAACGCCTGAGATGACCATCAGCTTGCCCCCGGAAACGTCCAGCCCTCCACGGCTTCAACCCAGCGGCTGGTTGCGGTATTTCAGCTTCAGCGTTGATCACAAGGTGATCGGGCTGCAGTACCTCGTCTGCGGCTTTATTTTTTATCTGATTGGCGGCGCCCTAGCCGGTGCCATTCGCACGGAACTCACCAGTCCCGTGTCCGACTTCATGGCACGTGATGTCTACAACCAGGTGCTGACGCTCCACGGCACGGTGATGATCTTTCTCTGGATTGTCCCCGTGGTGAATGGTGCTTTTGGGAACTATTTGATCCCCTTTTATGTGGGTGCAAGGGACATGGCCTTCCCGCGCCTGAATGCCGTGGCGTTCTGGCTGATCCCTCCAGCCGGTTTGATGCTGATCACCAGCTATTTCCTCACGGGGGCTGCGCAATCGGGCTGGACGGCCTATCCACCTCTGAGCATCACCACACCAGCAACGGGCCAAATCATCTGGATCTTGAGCGTGCTGCTCCTGGGCGGAAGTTCGATCTTCGGAGGCATCAACTTCATCGCCACGATTCTCAAACTGCGTCGCCCCGGCTTGAAACTAATGCAGCTCCCCATGTATTGCTGGGCGATGCTGGGCACCAGCATTCTTGTGGTTCTCTCAACACCGGTTCTGGCGGGAACGTTGGTGTTGCTGAGTTTCGACATCGTTGCCCATACAGGCTTCTTCAACCCCACCCTTGGGGGAAACGTGGTGGTTTACCAGCATCTGTTCTGGTTCTATTCGCACCCAGCCGTTTACATCATGGTCTTGCCGGCCTTCGGCCTGGTGAGCGAAATCCTGCCGGTTCATGCCCGCAAGCCGCTGTTCGGCTACGTGACAATGGTGTATTCGATTATGGCCATCGTTGTGTTGGGCCTGATTGTGTGGGCGCACCACATGTTCACCAGCGGCACACCTCCCTGGATGCGCCTGTTCTTCACCATTGCAACCGCATTCATCGCCGTTCCCACCGGCATCAAATTCTTCAACTGGTTGGCAACACTCTGGGGCGGCCGCATCAGCCTCAACAGCGCCATGCTGTTTTCCTGCGGTTTCATCGTGAACTTCGTGCTCGGAGGCATCACAGGGGTCGCCCTGGCGCAGGTGCCGTTCGACATTCATGTGCACGACACCTACTTCGTCGTCGCGCACTTCCACTACATCGTCTTCGGTGGATCGGTGTTCGTGATCTTCGCCTCGGTCTACCACTGGTATCCCAAGTTCACCGGCCGGATGCTGAATGAAGATCTCGGCCGCCTGCACTGTGCCCTCACGTTCATCGGCTTCAACCTGTGCTTCGGCCCCCAGCACTGGCTGGGCCTCAATGGGATGCCGCGACGGGTTGCTGAATACGACCCCCAATTCACCCTGATCAATCAGATCAGCTCCGTCGGAGCCCTGCTGATGGCCATCAGCACCCTGCCTTTCCTCTGGAATGTGATCCAAAGCGCCCTCAGCGGTCCTGTCGCAGGCGACAACCCCTGGAAAGCACTCACGCCCGAGTGGCTGACCAGTTCTCCGCCACCGGTCGAAAACTGGATTGGTGAGGCCCCTCTGGTGGAAGAGCCCTACGGCTACGGCGTCCCGCCGGACGAGCTGGACCTGACCGCAACCAGTGGTCGTGATCTCTGGAGCAGCGGCAAATGACCACCACAGTTCCCAAGAAGGATCAGAACCACAGCCACGGGGAGCATTCCGAGCATCCCGATCACCGCATGTTCGGCCTGGCCACATTTCTTGTGGCGGACGCCATGACCTTCGCCGGCTTCTTTGCGGCCTACCTCACCTTCAAAGCGGTCAATCCCCTACCGGATGGAGCCATCTATGAACTGGAGCTGCCCCTGCCCATCCTCAACACGGTTCTGCTCCTGGTGAGCAGTGCCACCTTCCACCGGGCCGGCCAGGCGATCCGACAGGACGACCACGGTCGCTGTCGACGCTGGCTGCTAATCACCGCAGGCCTCGGCCTGGCCTTTCTGGTGAGCCAGATGGTGGAGTACTTCACACTCCCCTTTGGTCTCACCGACAACCTTTACGCCAGCACCTTCTTCGCCGCCACGGGATTTCATGGTCTCCATGTGACCCTTGGCGCCCTGATGATCCTGATCGTCTGGTGGCAGGCGAGGCAGCCGCAGGGCCGTGTAACTGCAGCCGACCACTTCCCCCTGGAAGCAGCGGAGTTGTACTGGCACTTTGTTGATGGGATCTGGGTGATTCTTTTCGTGATCCTTTATCTGCTCTGATCCCTTGCCTTGATTGGCGAGCGTGGCCAGAATTCAGTTGAATTAAATCCTGAAATGCTGGTCGGCAAGGAACTGCTGGACAAGGCCAGATCGCTCAGCAATCGGCCGGAAGATGACATAGCCCGCGGCTGCGGCTACGTCGGCCCCAGCGGACGACTGCTGAAAAAGAGTTTTTATCGGGCTCTGGTGGAGGCCAAAGCGGCGGCCCAGGGATGGCAATTGCCGAAAAGCAGCAGCAGTTCCTCAGGCGGAAGCCGAGGTCGCCAGGCCGAATTCCGAACCCGTGTGCATGGCAACGGCAACCTGCTGATCGGCCACGCTTACACCCGTCGGCTCGGCCTGGAACCCGGCCAGGAGTTCAAGATCGAGCTGCAGCGGGACTCCGGAATGATCGTTCTGCAGCAGATGGATTAAGACCAGCCGTGAGCCGCCAGCCAGTTGGCTGACAGATTCTCGGTCTTGTTGTGGCCATCCGTGTTTCCGTCATCGGCAGCGGCGGCATGCAGCAGCCGCTCGGCGTAACGGGCCAGTTGATCGGCCTCCAGGTTCACGGTGTCCCCGACAGCCAGGTGTTTCAAGGTCGTCGCCTCCCAGGTGTGGGGGATGACGGCGAGGCTGAATGTCGTTCCATCGGCTGAACAGTCAGCCACCGTGAGGCTGATCCCATCCACCGCGATGCTGGCCTTCTCACAGACATAACGGCCGAATCGGGGATCCGACCAGCGGATCGACAGGGCCCAGGAGTGGGGGAGGGTCTCCACGCAGGTGACTTCTCCGGTCGCATCCACATGACCGCTCACCAGATGACCTCCAAGGCGGTCGCTCAGTCGAAGCGCTGGCTCGAGGTTCACCGCACCACCACGGTCCGCTTTGCGTCCCAACGTGGTGCGGCGCAGGGTTTCCTCACTCACATCGGCGCGGAAACCATCCGCGATCAGCTCTGCTGCCGTGAGGCAAACGCCATCCACAGCAACGCTGTCGCCAAGGGCCAACGGGGCAAAAGGAGCGCAGCCCCAAACCACCACCGCCCCGGCACGGCGCTCGATCCTTCCAACTGACTGCACCAGCCCCGTGAACATCGCCCGCAGCGACTCTCTGGCCATAATCGGATAGAGCCGCGCCGCCGACATGGTCGAAATGAGCGTCGCCGGAATTGCCCTCGATGCCGCCAGCCGCACACCCATGGTGCTGCTGAGGGATCCCAGTGGCCGCCGTCAGGTGCCGATCTGGATCGATCAGGCGCAAGCCCACAACATCATGGCCGGACTACAGGGGGGAGAACCACCACGCCCCCTCAGCCATGACCTGATGGCAGCACTGTTGGTGGCTGGGGGGCTCGAACTGGAACGCGTGATCGTCCACGCGATTGAAGACAGCACCTTTCATGCGGTGTTGAAGCTGCGACCCGATCTGGACGAAGCCGAGTTGACTGAAAACGAAGTGCTGGAACTGATTGAAGTGGATGCCCGACCCAGCGACGCCATTGCGCTGGCGATCCGCACGGGCAGCGGCATCTGGATGCTGGAAGAGGTGGTGGTGGAAGCCTCGATACCGGTGGATGCGGAGGCGGATGCGGAAGATCAAAGTGCCTTCAGCCGTTTCGTCGACGACCTCAGCCCTGCGGCCTTGGTGCGCCATCTGCGCAACCAAGACAGCGAGACGCCCTCGGAGTAGTGAACACCCGCGCCTTCGGCAGCGGCCGCCCCGTCAGCCTGTTCACCCTCGGCACGATGCGTGCCCTGAACTCGGCGGCCCAGATGGCCGAGGTGCTTGACGCGGCAGCGGCAGCTGGGATCAATCATCTGGAAACCGCCCCGGCCTACGGACCTGCGGAACGTTTTCTGGGAGAGGCCCTTCGCCAGAACAGCCTCACAGGGTCTGATCACTGGGTGATCACCAGCAAACTGCTGCCAGGGCTGAGCTTCGAGGAAGGACAACGCCGCCTTGATCAGATTCTGGAGCGACTGGGCTGTCCACAGCTCGACAACCTCGCCATCCATGGCATCAACCGGGAGGAGCATCTGGACTGGGCCCTGGTGGGTGATGGGTCCAGGCTTCTGGACTGGGCCGTCAGCAGTGGACGCGTCAGCCAGGTGGGCTTCAGCAGCCATGGCAGCAACCCGCTGATCGATCGGGCGCTGCGCAGCCAGCGCTTCAGTTTCTGCAGCCTGCACCTGCATTGGCTGGATCCCCAGCGTCTGCCCCTGGCCCGTTGGGCCCTGGCGCACGGCCTCGGAGTGATGGCGATCTCCCCTGCCGATAAAGGCGGTCGCCTCCAGGCCCCCAGCCCAACACTGGTGGCGGACTGCACCCCCTTTGCCCCCCTCGAGCTGGCCTACCGGTTCCTGCTGGCACAGGGCATCAGCACCCTGACCGTTGGCGCCGCAGCTGCAGGGGATCTTCAACTCGCCGCAACCCTGGCGCAGGGGAATGGGCCCCTCAGCCAGGCCGAGCAACAGGCTCTGGTCACGGCAGAGCTTCGGCAGCAGGAACGACTTGGCCAGGAGCATTGCAAGCAGTGCCAGGCCTGCCTTCCCTGTCCGAACGAGGTTCCGATCCCCGAACTCTTGCGGCTGCGCAATCTGGCCATTGGCCATGGGCTCACCGAATTTGCGCAGGAGCGCTACAACCTCATTGGCCGTGCTGGTCACTGGTGGGAAGAGCACGACGCCTCCGCCTGTGAACGCTGTGGGGAGTGCATTCCCCGTTGCCCGCATCACTTGCCCATTCCTGATCTGCTGGCGGACACCCACCAACGCTTGAAGGCTTCACCGCGACGGCGGCTCTGGAGCTGAATCACGCCAGCGCTCTTCCAGGGCGCTCCGGTCTTCGGGCAACAGCGGTGGCAGCGACCAGCAGCGCGACCAGGTGACTGCGGACGGAAAGAGCAGAGGCCGCAGACGCGCCGATAGGGCGTTCTGGTCCACCATCAGCCCTGGCGATGCAATCGGAGCCCGCCATCCCTGCTGCACCAAGCGGCGACGCAGGGGATCCCGCCATCCCTGCTCGACCCAGCGCTGGGGAACCGGTTCACGACTGGCCTCCGGCCTAAGCAGAACAGTCCAGTGCAAGGGGGCGCCGGAGGCAGGCAGGATCGCCCGAAGACGGGGATCCCGCCCCAACAGAGCGATGCAGCGGCTCAGGGGAAGAACCACCACCTTGGCCTCACCCTTAAGCAACCAGTTGGTGGCTTGACGGTCGTCATAGGTGAGGGCCTGGCGACGCAGCGCAGGCAAAGCCCGGCCTCCGCCCAAATGGTCCGCCAGGCTCATGACCAAGCGGGGGCTTGCGGGAAGCACCACACGCCCTGCCATGGCGGAATCCAGCAACAGGGGCCACCCCTCCTGGGTCATGGCCGCGTCATCCCGCAGCAGCATCACCCAGGGGCTGACGGCCAGCGGCAACACCCGATCCTGAAGAGCACCGAGGCTGGCCAGCAGAGCCTTGGCCTGACCATCCAACTGGCTCAGGAGCGGTTCAGAGGCAATGGGCTGGAGCGTGTCCGCTGGATGGGCATCAAGCCATCCATCACCGATCACCAACACATCGGCACGCGCCTGATCCGCCGGCCTCCAGTCCTGCTGGGCTGGAGCCAGCGTCAGGCTCCATGGCTTGGGCAAGGCATCAGCCCACGCTTTCGGCACAACCCCAGCCGGAGCCATCAGGGTAGGCACGGATGTCGTCGGACGACAGCCCGCCAGCAGCACGGTTCCCGTCGCCCCGATCATCTGGAGCACTTGGCGCCGGCGCAGGGGACCCAACCGCTCTCTCCAGACGTTCATGGGCTTGACGTTACGGGGCGGCTGAGCAGCTGCTCCAGGGCGTGCTCACAATCCAGCACCAGATCGGCACACGAGCATCCACGCAACTGGGCGAGCAGCAAAAGAGCGCCTGCCCCCACCCCTTCTTTCACATAGCCCCGTTCGTAGTCCCTTAAGGGTTGATGGGTGCTGCTGTGAAAACGCACGCCGCAGGCCAGAACGGAGAGGGCAGAGGCCAGATGGCTCGCAGTGGCATCCACCAGCCCGCCGAAGGGGGACTGACCTGCCAGATCCGCACCCTCATCAGCGAGCCAACCGGTAGTGCCGATCAGCACCTGGGCCGCCAGCTGGTCCCGCTGACGGGCGGGCAAAGCCTGCATCGCCAAGGCCAGAACAGCCAGCATCTGGCAACCGCCCCCCAGCAACAACGGTTGTCCCGCGGACACCGCACCCACCACCACCCCTGCGGTGAAGGCCTGAAAAGGATCACCAACAGCAGCCAGGATCTGCTCGGCCGAAGGATGCGCACCAAGCGAAGCCCGCTGAAGCCCTCGGACAACGAGATCTTTCTTGAGTTGCTGCGGCGGATGAAGAGCACTACCGCTGATCAGATGGGCAACCTCCACGCCGAGGGCCGTCAAAACCGCTTGAGCGGTTGTGGTGCCCCCTGGAACACACTCCGCCACCACCAAGGGGCGTTTCAACCCCCGCCCCAGCAGCTCTCCCTGTCGCCACAAATGCTGCACCCGCGGCAATGGCATCGCCGCACCACTGGAGAGGCAGGCCGAGGGGCCTTGGTCCAGGGGCTCGATGTGCAGGTGAGGAAAATCGGGTTTCTGAGCCAAGCCGAGGGCCGCCACCTGCGGCCTCAACGTCAAGCGTCGCGCCGCGACATGGCTGAGCAGGGCGGGGGAGACGCCAGCGGGCAGAGGCGGCAGAGGCCAACGGCGCTGCCGCGCCGGCCCGTGAATCAGTAGCTCCGCATCAGCCAGGGCGGTGTAGCGCCGCGAAGCCACGGTGGAGCCAGCGGCTGAAATCCCTTCATGCTCAGCCGTTTGTGTGGCCGCCAGAACGAGCAAAAGATCCAGCGGTTGATCGTTGGAGGTCCAGGGACGAAGTGCCGCTGCGTCCAACCTGCGTGCACCGAGACCTCCCAGCTGCTGGCAGCCCTCAGGCAACACCGAGGCTTCAGAGGGGATCGAGGGCAATGAGTCCATGCAGCAGCCTCGGGGGCTCCGGAATCGGTGATTTCAGGCGGGGAAAGATCCAGTACGCCAAAGCATGAAGAGACAGCACATAGATGACCTCCTGAACCACCACCAACAGCAACGCCATCAACTGCACCTGGGTGAGATCCGGTGTGATCGGCAGATGCAGTACCGCGATCAAACGCTCGAGCAGAGCGGAACCGGCCCGGGTGATCACGACCCAGAGGTTTTCTCCCACGAGCAACGAAAGCACCAGAACTCGCACCAAAAACCCTGCCGTTCCAAGAACAACGCCCCCCGACCAGCTCAGCCACCAGCTGATCCCCCGGCACCAGCTCCAGCCCAGCCAGAGCGACAAAAGCCCGTAGGGAAACAGCAGCAGCGGTCCACGCAAAGGACCCATCAAGGCGGTGAGCAGCAGCACAGAGAGCAGCAGACCCTCTGCACCGGAACGGTTGCCACGACGCAACTGCAGCAGGATCAGGGGCAAGGGAAGGGCCAGACGGAACAGCGCACCACCTACCGGCAAGTAGTACAGAGCCAACCAGATCAGCCCAGTCGCGGCCGCGAGATATGCCCCCTCAACCAGCCTCAGAGCCTGCTGGCGGCTCAACCGGGGGGTCGCGTCGGTCATGGTTCAACCCGCTCAATCCGTTCCACCGCAAAGCCAACATCCGCCTCACGCAGGGCGCGGGTGACGGCTTCAGCAGGAGCGGCAGGGTCGGCTCCGGCCAAACGGATGGTGATCCGGTAGGGCGCCTGGGGCAGACGTTGGGATGACACCGTCCGCCGTTTTGGCTGCGGAACAGGGTCAGGAGCATCCGTTGCCTCAGGCAGGGAAACAGCCTCGGCCGCCGGCGTGGAGGGGGTCGCAGCAGAAGGGCTGCCAACCGATGGGCTGACAACTGTTGGGCTGGTCTTCACAACCGGTACGGGCGCAGCTGCCTGGGCCGGCCTGGCTTCAGGCACCGCGAAGGAGCGTTCCAACTGTTCAGCGACCGGTGTGCCGGCACAGGCCTGCAGGAGCCCCACAGGCAGCAGCCAAAGCAGACGGGCCATCAGCTGTCAGCCGGCTTGATCACCCGCACCGCACTGGCCCTGAGCCGACCGGTTTTGGTGGTGGCGGGGGGTTTCTTGGCCGCTGGTTTCTTGGCGGTTGTTTTTTTCGCGGCGGTTTTTTTCGCGGCGGTTTTACGACCGCCCTTCTTCGATGCTGCCTTGGCGGCAAGCAGTTCCACCGCTTCTTCAAGGGTCACATCGTCAGCGCCCTTGCCTTCCGGCAGCGAGGCATTCACCTTGCCCTGTTTGACGTACAAGCCATAGGGGCCGTCATAGACCTGAATCGTTTCATCACTGCCCTCCGGCTTTCCGAGGTCCTTGAGGGCGGTGCGTCCACCCCGACCCCGTTTGGGCATGGCCAGCAGCTCAAGGGCACGGCTCAGCCCCACCGCCAGAACATCGTCATCCCCCTTGAGCGATCGGTAATCCTTCTCGCCCTTGCCCTTGTCCCAGACGACGTAAGGGCCAAAGCGGCCAAGCCCCGCCTGAATGCGCCCACCATCGGGGTGTTCACCGAGAAGACGCGGCAAACGGAGCAGTCCGAGGGCATCCTCCAGGGTGAGATCCTCCGGCTTCTGCCCCTTGGGCAGAGACGCACGTTTGGGCTTGGGGTTCTCATCACTCACCTGGCCCCGCTGCACGTAAGGGCCGTACTGACCGAAGAGCAGGTAGACCAGATCCCCCGTTTCCGGATCCTCACCGATGGCTTCGGGGCCGTCGGCCTTCTGTTTGAGGATCAATTCGGCCTGCTCTTCATCCAGATCAGCCGGAGTGATCTCCCGGGGCAAGGTGGCCTTGATCAGCTCTTCCTCACCGTCGTCGCTGACCCGTTTGGCCTCCAGGTATGCGCCGAAGCGGCCGATGCGAACCACGGAGGACAAGCCCTCCAGATCGATGGTGCGGGATGCACCGGGGTCAATGTCCCCTTCCCGTTGCTGCACCTGGTTTTCCAGGCCCTCATCACCCTTGTAGAAGCCCTCCAGGTAAGGCAACCACTGCACCTTGCCGTGGGAGATCTCATCGAGGGTGTTCTCCATTCGAGCGGTGAAGCTGGTGTCCACCAGTTCAGGGAAATGCTCCTCGAGCAACGCCGTCACAGCAAAGGCGGTGAAGCTGGGGGTCAGGGCGTTGCCCAACAGCGTGGCGTAGCCGCGATCCACGATCGTTCCAATGATCGAGGCGTAGGTCGACGGCCGGCCGATGCCTTCCTTTTCCAACATCTTCACCAGCGATGCCTCGCTGTACCGTGCGGGCGGCTGGGTCTGATGGCCAAGGGGCTCAACGGTCTTCGGCTCCGGTGCATCGCCAACACTCAACGCCGGCAGCAACACTTCCTGACCCTCAAGGGCCGCATCGGGATCATCACTGCCTTCCACGTAGGCGCGGAAGAAACCGGGGAAGTCGATGCGCTTGCCGCTGGCCCGGAAACTGGCCTCGCCTGAGCTGAGATCCACCGAGAGCATCGTGAGCCTGGCTTCGGCCATCTGGCTGGCCACGGTGCGCTTCCAGATCAGCTCATACACCGCCAGATCTCGTCCATCCAGACCGGTCTCACCGGGGGTTCGGAAGCTTTCTCCGGATGGACGAATCGCTTCATGGGCCTCCTGGGCATTGCGGGCTTTGGTGCTGAACTGCCGCGGCCCTTTGCTCAGATACTCCTTGCCGTAAAGGCTCTCCACGCAGTTGCGGGATGCGTTGATCGCCTGATCTGACAAGTGAACCGAGTCGGTCCGCATGTAGGTGATGAAACCGCGTTCGTAGAGCCCCTGGGCACAGCGCATGGTTTCCCGGGCTGAGAGGCGCAGCTTGCGATTCGCCTCCTGTTGAAGGGTGCTGGTGGTGAAGGGAGGCACCGGCTTGCGCACGGTGGGCTTCTCCTCCACCGCGTCCACAGTCCAGGCGCTGGTTCGCACGGATTCAGCCAACGCCTTGGCCTCGCTCTCGCTGAGCAGCCGCACGGCACTGCCTGCCTTCAGCCCGCCGGTGCTCTCGTCGAAGTCGTTACCGGTGGCGATCCGCTGGCCACCCACATGGGTCAGCTTGGCCTCAAAGGCACTGCCCGACTGCTCAAGCTGGGCCTTGAGGTCCCAGTAACTGCCGCTGCGGAAGGCGCGGCGGGCCCGTTCCCGTTGAACCAAGAGCCGAACCGCAACGGACTGCACCCGCCCGGCGGAGAGTCCCCAGGCCACCTTTTTCCAGAGGAGAGGGGACAGGGTGTACCCCACAAGGCGATCCAAAATCCGCCGGGTTTCCTGGGCATGGACCAGCTCCATGTCCAGGTCGCGGGTCTGATCCAGGGCCTTGCCGATGGCCTCCTTGGTGATCTCGTGAAACACCATGCGCTTCACCGGTACCTTCGGCGCCAGCAGCTGGAGGAGGTGCCAACTGATGCTTTCGCCTTCCCGGTCTTCGTCCGTCGCTAGGAGCAACTGATCAGCACCCTTGAGGGCGTCCTTGAGTTCGCGAACCGTCTTCTTCTTGTCCTTCGGGACCACGTACAGCGGCTCGAAATCCGCGTCGGTGTTCACACCGAGGTTGGCCCATTTCTGCCCCTTGGCCGATGCCGGAATCTCGCTGGCGTTGTTGGGAAGGTCGCGGACATGCCCCATCGAGGCTTCGACCTTGAATCCCTTGGGAAGGAAGCCACGGATGGTCTTGGCCTTCGTGGGGCTCTCAACGATGACGAGGGTGTGCGCCACTAGCGGCAGGTAAACCGTTCCCCTTCTCTATCGCACCGAGCAGCGCTCTGCATGACCGTCGGCGCGTCAAGCGCCGCTACAGTCGCCCCAGCGCAACGGTTCCAGGCTGCCATGCCCGACATGGGTGCTTTCCTTCTCGCCACCCAGGCCACGGCTGCCCCTGGTGAGCTGCTGAATCTCTCTCTCAACGCCTCCGCCGTACTGCCCGAAGCTGCAGTTCTGCTGGCGATGATCGCCACCCTCTTGGTGGACCTGGCCGGCGAAAAGGTCGCCACACGTTGGGTGCCGCCGATTTGCTACCTGGGCCTGGGGGCCTCTCTGGTGCTGCTGGCCCTGCAGTGGAACGCACCGCTCGAGCCCTCGTTCCTTGGAGCCTTCCTCGCCGACAACCTGGCGGTGGCGTTCCGGGCTGTGATCGCCTTGTCCACGCTTCTGTCGCTGCTGATCAGCTGGCGTTACGCGGAGAAGAGCGGCACACCCGTTGGCGAGTACGCCGCCATCCTCCTCGCCGCAACCCTCGGCGCCATGCTCCTTTGCGGGGCTACGGATCTGGTGAGTGTGTTCATCTCGCTGGAGACACTCTCCGTCGCTAGCTACTTGCTGTCGGGCTACATGAAGCGGGATGCCCGCAGCTCCGAAGCAGCACTCAAATATCTGCTCGTGGGATCGGCAGCCGCTGCTGTTTTCCTTTACGGCTCTTCTCTGCTGTACGGCCTGAGCGGCAGCACCAGCCTCGACACCATCGGCCTGGCTCTGCAAACCAGCACCACACCTCTGGCTGCTTTGGCTCTGGTGTTCGTCTTGGCCACCGTTGCATTCAAGATCGCAGCCGTTCCCTTCCACCAATGGACGCCTGACGTCTACGAAGGCTCACCAACCCCTGTGGTGGCGTTCCTTTCCGTGGGTTCCAAAGCCGCCGGATTCGCCCTGGCCCTTCGCATCCTGGTGGGTTGCTTCGGTGCCTTCGATGATCAATGGAAATTGCTGTTCACTGTTCTGGCGGTGTTGAGCATGACGCTGGGCAACGTTGTTGCTCTCGCCCAGACATCGATGAAGCGCATGCTGGCCTACAGCTCGATCGGCCAGGCCGGCTTCGTGATGATCGGCATGGTCTGCGGCACCGAGGACGGTTTCGCGGCCATGGTTCTGTACATGGCGGCCTACCTGTTCATGAACCTGGGGGCCTTCGCCTGCATCATCCTCTTCTCGATCCGCACAGGAAGCGATCGAATTTCTGATTACGCGGGGCTTTATCAGAAGGATCCCCTGATCACCCTCGGCCTCAGTCTTTGCCTGCTTTCTCTGGGTGGCATTCCGCCAATGCTGGGTTTCTTCGGAAAGATTTATCTGTTCTTTGCCGGTTGGGCGAACCACGAATACCTACTGGTGGTGGTTGGCCTGGTCACCTCCGTGGTGTCGATCTACTACTACATCTCCGTCATCAAAATGATGGTGGTGAAGGAGCCCCAGGAGGCCTCCGATGTGGTCAAGGCTTACCCCGAGGTGAATTGGTCGTTGATGGGGATGCAGCCGCTTCGGGTTGCCCTGATTGGATGTGTGGCGATCACCGCCGTTGGCGGGATCCTCTCCAATCCCCTGTTCCAGTGGGCCAATACAGCGGTTGCAGGAACGCCATTGCTTCAGCAGGCCATCGCCCTGTCAAGTCTGAAGGGTCTTGGCTGAGGCTGTGCAGCAGCCGGTTGCTGAGCTCAGGGGGATCAGCAAGATCTACGGATCTGGTGATCTCGAAGTCAAAGCCCTTGACCAACTGAATCTCACCGTTCACAAGGGGGATTATCTGGCGGTGATGGGGGCCAGCGGCTCAGGCAAGAGCACGGCGATGAACATCCTTGGCTGCCTGGACCGGCCCACAAGTGGCACCTACCGGCTCAATGGGACGGCCGTTGAACTGTTGGATAACGATGCCTTAGCCGACGTTCGCAACCGCTCGCTCGGGTTTGTCTTTCAGCAGTTCCATCTGCTCGGCCACGCCAGCGCCATGGAGAACGTGATGCTCCCGATGATCTACGCGGGGGTGCCCAGGGAGGAACGGATCGAGCGTGCCCAATCGGCCCTACGCCGCGTTGGTCTAGCGCAGCGTTTGGAGAACAAGCCCAATCAGCTCTCCGGAGGGCAGCAACAACGGGTGGCCATCGCCCGGGCCATCATCAACCGCCCCAGTCTGTTGCTGGCGGACGAACCCACAGGGGCTCTGGACTCCAGCACCACCGCAGAGGTGCTGGAACTGTTTGATGAACTCCACCAACAGGGCATCACCCTGGTGATGGTGACCCATGAGGACGATGTGGCGGCCCGAGCACAACGCATTGCTCGCTTCCAGGATGGTCGGGCGCTCACTGGATGCCCACAATGAGTGCAGTGCCCCTGCGCTAATGGAGGAGACCCCCAAGGCTCTTCGTGTTGCAGTCGTGGAAGATGATCCGCGCATTCAGCAGCTGATCAGTGCTGAAATCACCGATGAGGGGCACGCCTGCATCTGCTTCGGGTCCGCAGAAGACTTTCTCAACGAAGCCGGCTCCGATCGTTTCGATCTGCTGCTGCTGGACTTGATGCTGCCAGGCATGGACGGCTTGGCCTGCCTGAAACAGCTGCAGCTCCAGGCCGCTTCCCAGCCGGCGTTGATGATTACCTGATCAAGCCATTTTCCATCGACGAATTAATGGCGCGCCTGCGGGCCATGCACCGCCGCGCTGCAACATTCTCAGGACCTTTAGGCGGCTCAGACGTCAACGAAATTCTCAAGGTCGCCGACCTCAGCATGAACACGCGTACCCGGGATGTGATGCGGGGAGATCGTGCGATCCGACTGTCTGTGAAGGAATACGACCTGCTGAATTTCCTGATGCGGGGCGCAGGCCGCGTGCTTGAACGCCAGGAAATCATGCACGGTGTTTGGGGAGAAAATTTTTATGGGGACGACAATCTTCTCGACGTCTATATCAGCTACCTGCGTCAAAAAGTCGAACTGGACGACGCGCCAACCCTCATCCACACCGTGCGCGGTGTTGGATTCATCCTCCGGGAACAGACGAACTGACGTCTCTGTTTCGCTCGGCGTCGCCCTGGGCTAGGGCTGATCCCGTTCAAGGCTGCGCAACACCTGGCCGAACAGGAGCGAAACAGGATCGTTGTTGGCACGCATCACGGCGGAAAGATCCAGATCCCCTGGATCAACGGCCTGCCAACCGGTCCGCGAGGGTGTGCGCAACTCGAAATGCAGGTGCGGCCCTGTGCTGAGACCTGTGCTGCCGACGCGGCCAATCACCTCTCCCTGGCGCACCGGCTGACCAGGTCGCACATAGATCTCCGAGAGATGGCCATAGAGCGTGCGGCGCAATGGCTCGGCGTGTTCCAGTTCGATGGCGACGCCATACCCACCGGCAAGACCACTGCTTAAGACCTGCCCCGAAAGAGCAGCCACCACCGGTGTGCCCTCCGGTGCCGCAAAGTCCCGCCCGGCATGCATCAGCCAGCTCCCCAGGATCGGATGCAGACGCCAACCAAACCCACTGCTTTTCAAAGCATCTCCAGCCACCGGGAAAAGCAGTTGACTGTCGCCATTGCCAGGAGTTGGCAGCGGACGGGGCGTGACCGCAAAGACGGATTCCAGCCGAAAGGTGCCGCCATCGCGGGCGAGAAGCGCTGACACGGGAACACGCAACGGTTGGCGGGAGGGAATCAAGCGAACCCGTGCTGAGGCCGGTGCCCCCGGCGGACGCCTGGCCACCCCGGAAGCACAGTCCTGCCGGGACAGAGCACCGGTGCGACAGGCCTCCTCAAAACGGCTCTGTTCGATGGGAACCGCCGCGCCACCGCCCCGAAGCAGCTTGCACTCCTGGGACGTGATCACCCGTTGGCGAACCAGACTATCAAGCGACTGATCAAAACCCTGCGCAGCCGCGGCTGGAATCAACATCCAGATCAGCGCGAACCAAGCCAGCAACGGACAAGACGGCTGTGCTCAGGAATCCTATGGATGGGACACCAACTCAGGGCCAGCGGCGCCAGGTTTCAGTCCTTGAACCCTGACGCAACCGCAGCCCTCCATCCCGTTCAAGGCCAGTAATCCGCCAGATCTGACCGTCTTGAGGATGGACGAGCTGATCGGACCAGAGCCTGGCCTCAACTCCATCGAGGCACCAGGCCCCATCGCCTCCTTCGTCGTGACAATGATCGAAGGCCAGCAAAACCTCCGCCGTCCATCGGATCGGATCCGCAGCCTGCTGCCCTTCAAGCCTTCTCAGAGCAATGGCATGGCCAGGAACTGCATTCCGCACATTCAGGCCCAGGCCGATGCGTAGCAAACGCAGCTGGGAGCCCCGCTGCACCACCCCTGGCAGAAGGCCCGCCAATTTGCGGCCGTTCACGAACAGGTCGTTGGGCCATTTGATCTGAACCGAAAGGCCCTGCCGCTCAAGCCGGTGCACCACCGAAAGGGCCAGCGCCAGGCCAAGCAAGCCGGCCTGACCGGACCCTTGGCTCCGCCAAGGCAAAGCAGCACTGATCCAGACACCACCTGGCGGAGAAACCCAGGCGCGCCCCCACTGGCCGACTCCCCGGCGCTGGTGGGTGGCAATGACGGCGCGAGGTCCCATCAATGAAGGCTGATCGCGCAACCAGGCCCCCAGCAGCTCCTCCGTGCTGCTGCACACAGGCACATGACGAATGGACCAGTGGCGTGCCGAGGCACCAGCGAGGCGGCGATACGTCGCCATCAACCGGCCACCACCGAAGTGTGGGAATCGATGTTGCGGCATGCGTGAATCAGTCATCCATCGCATCCGCGAGACGCGATGCAGCGTCCACCAACTCATTCACTGGCCGTACAAGCGCCATGCGCAGCCACTGGCGACCGCCGCCACCAAACCCAGACCCAGGGGTCAAGGCGACACCACTGCGCTGAAGCAGTTCACTCGCGGCATCTTCATCACTCCAGCCCCGACGATGGGCCGCATCAGGCAAGGGGAACCAGAGGTACATCGCCATCTCTGGACAGGGAACCGACCAACCGCGTGCCCTGAGGGTCTCGACCACACGATCCCGTCGTTCGCGATAGGTCGGATGCAGTTGCCGCGGCCAATCGGGGAAGCGTTGCAAGGCCTGAATCGCACCCTGTTGCAGAGCCAGGCTCTGGTTGAAATCGATGACGGCCTTGGCGCGACGCAGGGCGGCAATCAGCGGTGCCGCACCAACTGCAAAACCAAGTCGGAATCCCCCAAGGCACCAGCCCTTCGAAAGGGAGAAGAATTCAATGCCGCACTCCCTCCAGTTCGGAGCCTGCAAAAGCGAGGGAGGCTCTCCATCCAGGGCAAGATCCACATAGGGGTTGTCGTGAGCGATCACCACGTCATGCCGAGCTGCGATCGCCGTGATGCGATTGAGATCCTCCTGATCCCCCACCCGGGCTGAAGGGTTGTGGGGGTACCCCAAAACGAACAACTTCAGTTGATCCCAGAGCTGGGGGCTGATGGTCGTCAGGTCTGGCCGCCAGTCGTTTTCAGGGGAAAGGGGAAGGGCCGTGGTCCGGGCTCCCGCCAGGTGCAATCCACCGGTATGGGACGGATAACAGGGGTCCAGATGCAAGGCGGCGTCACCCGGATCCAGCACCGCCAGCGGCAGATGGGCGGTTCCTTCCTGGGATCCCACCAACAACTGGACCTCATGATCAGGATCCACGGCAACGTCGAAGCGATGCCGACACCAGTCCGCGACGGCGGCATGAAAAGGCCTCAAGCCGGCTTGAAGGCAATAGGAGCTGCTGCTGGACTCCATGACCGCTGAGGCCATGGAGTGCAACAACGCCGTGGGGGGGCGAAGATCAGAGGATCCGATGGAGAGATCCACCAGATCCGGACGGACCGAAGAAGACGCCTCGAGCCGATAAGCCTGTTTGGCGGCATCAACACGGGCAAAAACAGCGCTGCCCAGTGAGGCAAGCCGCTTAGAGGTTGGCATCCAGGAAGGACTGCAGCTGCGGTTTAGCGATGGCACCTTCATGCCGCGCCACCACTTCACCGTTGCGGAAGAGGATCAGTGTGGGGATGCCCTGAACCTGGTAAGCGTCACGGGTCTGAGGATTGGAATCCACCTCGAGCTTGCCGACGCTGACGCGATCGCCGTAGTCGCTCGCCACCCAATCCATCAACGGAGCGATCAGTCGGCAGGGGCCGCACCAGGCAGCCCAGAAATCGACGAGGACCGTGCCGGAAGCCTTGAGAACTTCACGTTCAAAACCAGCGTCGGTGAAATCGGCAACAGCTCCAGCCAAGGCACTCAAATGACTGAACTGATCCTATGGAAAGCCGGACGACTTTCCCGGGTTGATCAGAGCTTGTCGATGGATCGTTTCAAGTCTTCGAGTTCAGCATCCACCTCTTCCACCTGCACGGGCTTCACGGCCTCGGAGGTCTCAGATGCGGGAAGAGCAACAGCTTCCGGGCCTCCCTTCAGCTGAGCGCGCAACGCCTCGAGATCATCATCAACACCGCCACCGCTTTCCAAAGCCGCGAACTGACTCTCCAGATCAGATCCAGCCAGCTCAGCCGCAGCCTGACCGGTGGCCTCCAGGGCCTCCACCTTTTCCTCCATCCGCTCGAAGGCCGCCATGGCGGAATCAGTGCCGATGCTGCCAACGGCACTTTGCAACTGCTGCTGGGCTTTGGCCGCCTGGGCCCTGGCCTTGAGCATGTCCTTCTTGGTCTTGGCCTCAGCGATCTTTCCTTCGAGGGCAACCAGACTCTTCTTGAGCGATTCCACCTGGCCGTCTTGGGCCTGCACCTGGGCCGTCAGCGAGGTTGCCGTCTCCTGGAACGTCTTGCGGCGGGTCAATGCTTCCCGAGCCAGGGATTCCTCACCCTTTTTCAAGGCCAGCTCAGCACGCTCGAACCAGGTCTTGGATTGAGCTGCAGCCTGCTCAGCCTGGCTGGTCAGTCGCTTCTGACTCGCGATCGCCAGGGCGACGGCCTGCCGCAACTTGACAAGATCCGCCTGCATGTCAGCGACGGATTGGTCGAGGATCTTGGCCGGGTCCTCCATGCTGCTGACGGCAGCGTTGGCGTTGGCACGAACCAGCCTGCTAAGCCGATCAAAGAAACCCATGACTTGGCCTCAGACGCGCTGACATTAGCGAGGTTCCTGCAGCAGTTCTGCCTAGGATCAACCCATGGCGGTTGCACCTGAATCCCAACGGCGTCGCCTTCCGGGCCTGGAGCTGCTGCAGTCAGCTGCGCCAGCACCGGCAGAACCCTTGAAAACCTGCCTCGGCGCACTTCAGAGGGAGTGGCGCAAGGACGACCATCTGGCAGCGCTCTGGCAAGACTGGCCGAGAGTTGCGGGAGCGCAACTGGCACCGCACTGTCGCCCCTTATCGCTGCAACGCGGGGTGCTGACCGTGGGAGCCAGCCATCCTCAATGGCGCCAGGCTCTCCTCTACAACAAGCCTCAACTGATCAGCGCCCTGCACCAAGCCGGCCACGCGGTGCGTGATCTGCGCATTCAGCAACACCACTCCCTCCAATCCCCTGTGCTGGAGAGCGAAGTCAGCATTTGGGCCAAACATCCGAGCCGCACCGATGTGCATGGCATGGGGACATGCCCGGACTGTGGCCGACCAGCGCCCAACGGAGAAATCAAGCTCTGGGGGCACTGCGGTTTTTGCCATCGCCAGACCTTGTCGCCCTCTTAAGGCTCCACAACTCAATACCGCTCCGGGCGCGGCTCCTCCCAGTCGGCATCGACGCCATCGGCCATCAGGGTTTGTGCCCGTTGCTCAAGGCGAGTGCGGTCCAGACGCCAAACGTCGTAGATCCCGATCTGTCCCAGCAGCTCAGGCTGCAGATTCCTCCAATAATCCCGTTCTGCCGTTCCGCGATCGATCAGCACCAGCACGGTTCTGGAGGCACCGGGGCTCCCGAGGGGATATCCACTCCAGCCGCGTCGCTGTTCATGGGCCAGGCGATCCGCAATGTTGACCAACGCCCCATCGGATTGGCCTTCGTAAAGGATCACCTGGCCTGTGTAGAAGTGCAGCGAAGGCTTCATGGCGCCAACCATGACCATGGGCTCTCCACGGCGCTGCTGCGACAACATCAGTGAGGCCGCGTCACGCACGGGCTGCTGACGCAGACGATCGGCGAGTTCAGCGATGGGAACCAGAGCCGTGAGATGAAATCCGAGCAGACAGCCCTGCATGGCCAGCAAGGCTTGAGCAGCAGCACGACGCTGAAGCAACAGACCGGCTCCAAGCACGGCTGCAGCGCCGAACCAGACCGCAGCCCACTTCAACAAACCGCTGGCGAGCAAATCCATCGACAGCGTCGGCATCTCCGGATCCTCGATCAAGGGAACCCAGAGCGATCCCAGCCAGAACCCAGCAGCCAGGACGGCGATCAAGGCCAGGCAAGTTGCCCAGGCCATCCGTTGCCAGCGCGATGAGCCCACCTCGGAGCCAACCGTGGAGCCCACCGTGGCCTGGGCCACCAACAGGGCCGCCGCGGGGGTGGCGGGCAACCAATAACTCGGGAGCTTGGTGGCTGCGGTGGTGAACAGCAGCAGCACCGCCAATAGCCAGCACGCTGCGAATTGATGCAACGAATGCTCCGGAGCGATCCCAGATCGGGGCACCCGTGCCAGGCCAATCAGCAGGTAGGGCGTGAAGGGCAGGGCAGCCACGAGCATCACCGGGCCGAAAAACCACCAGGGCTGCAGGTGATAGTTCACCACGGAGGTGAAGCGTTGAAGGTTGTGGTAGCCGAAAAAGCTGTCCCAGAAGGGCTGTCCTTCCACCAGCAACTCCAGGGCATACCAGGGAAGGCTGATCAGAGCGGTGAGCAGCAACCCTGGCAGCGGGCGCAGCCGCTGCCAGGGTTGAACAAGATCCCGTCGCAACGCTCCGAACATCAGCAGAGCGAGACCAGACAGCACCACAGCAACAGGCCCCTTGGCCAGCACGGCGAATCCGAGAATCACCCAGGCTGGCCACCAGGCCACCTCTTGGGGGGCGGCAAAACGCCTCCACTGCAACAACAGGCTGAGACCCAACAGACCACACAGCAGGGCATCACTCACTGCGGTGCGGCTCCAGACGAGCACCAGCGGCGAGAAGGCAAAGGCCAGCGGTGCGATCAGTGCCGTCAAACGCGGACGCGCATCGCCGGGGAACGGCCAGCGCAGCACCGTATCGGCGAGGCCAAGCATCAGTCCGAGCGTGGCCAGGGCGGAAGGAAGCCGTGCCGCCCAACTGCCGAGAGGATCCCAAACCTCGCGGCCGGGCAAGGCATAACCGAACCCCATCAGCCAGTACACCAGGGGCGGTTTGTCGTAACGGGGCAAGCCGTTCACCCGAGGCGTCAGCCAATCGCCAGTGTCAGCCATGGCCCGTCCGGCTGCGGCAAACAACGGCGGAGTTTCATCCACCACACCGGTGGATCCCAACCGCCAAAAGGTGACAACGAGTCCAAGGGTCAGCACAAGTGCCAGAACCTGGCGTCGCTGGCGTCCTGAAACATTGACCGACAAGGGACCCTCAGCTCCTGCGGTTGATGCTGACATCCGCCGTCAGTCCTGTTCGAACCCACGCTTCAACACGCTGACTGAAGACCTCACAGGAGGCGTGCTCTTCAGCCCAGCTGCGGCAGAGGGAGCGCTCAATGCTGTCGACGCGCCGAAGCGCCTCCGTGAGGGCAGCAACATCGTCGGGCGGCACCAACCAGCCAGTGCGACCGGAACAAATCAGCTCCCCCGGTCCACCACGGTCATAGGCGACGACCGGAACACCACAGGCCAGGGCTTCAACCACAACATTGCCGTAGGCCTCATTCCATTTCGGTGTGTTGATCAGAGCGCGGCAGTGGCCCATCTCCTGCTGCAGCTCCTGGGTCGATCGAAATCCACGCCAGTCGATCGTGCCCTTGGGAACACTCGACTCCACCTGCCGCGCATAGGCGTCGTCCTCACGCAATCCCCAAACCAAGAGCTGTTCACCCAGGGCGGCAGCGGCAGCAGCAGCATCCTCCAGCCCCTTTTCCGGAGCGATGCGGCCCGCCCAACCCAGGGGGCCATCGGTTGGGCGCTGAAAGGTGTAATTGCTGAGATCAAAACCGTTGCCCACAACACTGGGCGGAGAAGGCAGCCGGAAATCAGCGGCCTGGCGGTGGGTGTGAAAAGCAAGGCGACGGGAATCCCAGGCGGCGACGGCTTCGATCACATCGCGCATCACCGCAGCCACATCCCCCATGCTCACAAGATGAAAGAGCCTGGCGCTGACCCGTTGCGTCAGCCACAGCGGCAGCCAGTCGTAGCCACCGTTAATCACGGCGTCGGCGGACTGACCCACATCGAGCGCGGCCTCCCAGAGAGCCGGCAGAAGCCCATTACGGGGAATTTCGACCGGCGCATGCTCGGCGGCGTGCTGCCAGCTGGGCTGGTTCACACCCTCCACCTCCAGCAACTCAACTCCGCTGCAGTCGACGGGGAGCGTGGAGCCCTTTGCGGCCACAACCGTGACCCTGTGGCCACGCCGTACCAACCCCTGCACCAAGGATCGGAGGGTGAGCTCCACACCTCCACCCTCGCCACTACCGAGGGCCCCGATGGGCGTGTTGACGATGACGAGGTGAAGCGGCGACTCCGTCATGAGGAGGGGTCCGCAAGCGGTAGCGGCTCCCAGAACCGGCGACGTTGACTCACAAAGATCACCGACACGAGCACCATCACAACACCGATCCACTGGAGCAGATCAAGGCGCTCTCCCAGCAACCAACCACCGGTGGCCAAGGCAAACACAGGGGTGAGAAATCCAAGGCTGCTGAAACTGGTGAGATCGCGCTGATTGGCGAACCAGAAGAACAATCCGTATGCCAGGGCGCTTCCGAGCAAACTTGCGTACCCCATGCGCGCCCAGTCCGTTGCCGTCCAGACCAAGCCGGCATCCGTGCGCTGCAGGGCATGAACCCCGAGCAAGGGAAGTCCCCCCAGCACCATGTGCCAGGCCGTAACGCTGACCGGATCACTGTGGCGTGAGGCAAAGCGAATCAACACCGTCCCAGCTGCCATGGCGACGGCCGCAAGCAACATCCAGCCCTCACCGGGCTGAAACAACTGCTGCACCACCGGCGGGTCAGCCAGCAACCACCAATGTCCCAACAGCTCAGCCGGTAGGCCGATGCAGACGATTCCAGCCAAACCGATGGCCAGCCCCATCCAGCCGATGGGATTGATCGACTCCATGAACAACGCGCGTGCCATCAGGGCCACCAACAGAGGTTGGCAATCAATCAGGACGGAACCGAGACCCGCGCCTGTGCCCTCCAACCCCCGCGCCAACAGGCCTTGAAACAAGGTGGCATCCACCAGGGTGAACAGGAGGAACCAAGGCCGATCACGGGAATCGATCGCCAGGCCTCGGCCGGTGCACTGGCCCCAGAGCAGAAGAGCCAAACCGGCGGGCACAAGGCGCAAGCCAGCAACCAGCCAAGGCCCTGCGCTGGCGAGCAATGGGGCCATGGCGGTCATCGCCGTTCCCCAGAGCGCGAAGGGCAACACCATCAGAAACCAGAGTCGCAACGACGGCATGGATGGGCGCTGGGGTGCTCTTTTTAAGATCTGGAGCGATGCAGATGCGCAACATGATCTGGCCCTGGCGGCGAAAATCCCGACGACGGATGGCGCGCATCGTTGTTGATGGCCCCATCACCGGTGCCACACGGAAGCGGGTGCTCAAAGCGCTGCGGGAGGTGAAGCAAAGGGAATTTCCAGCACTGCTGCTGCGCATTGACAGCCCCGGCGGCACGGTCGGAGACAGCCAGGAGATTCATGCAGCCCTGCTGCGGCTCCGGGAACAGGGCTGTCGTGTGGTGGCCAGCTTCGGCAACATCTCCGCCTCCGGCGGCGTCTACATCGGTGTGGCTGCGGAGAAAATCGTCGCCAATCCCGGCACGATCACCGGTTCCATCGGGGTGATCCTGCGGGGCAACGACCTCTCGCGGGTATTCGAAAAGATCGGGATTCGCTTCGACACGGTGAAGAGCGGCCCGTTCAAGGACATCCTTTCCCCGGATCGTCCGCTGAGCGATGCCGAACGTGCGTTGCTTCAGGAGCTGATCGACAGCAGCTATGGCCAGTTCGTTGGTGTTGTGGCGCAGGGACGAAACCTTGAGCTGGAAACGGTGAAGCGCTTCGCCGATGGACGGGTGTTCAGCGGAGAACAGGCACAGGCGCTGGGCTTGGTGGATGAACTCGGCGACGAAGACCATGCCCGTCGCCTCGCGGCGCAGCTTGCCGATCTCGATGCGGACGACATTCGCCCCGTCACCCTGGGCAAGCAACGCCGCAAGCTCAGTGGCCTGCTGCCTGGGTCCCAGCTCCTGCATCAACTGGAGCAGCGACTCTCGATTGAATTGATGGGGAGCGGTCAGGTGCTTTGGCTGTACCGCCCATGACCAGCTCACCCCTTGTTCTGAGAGGCCTGCGCGGGGCCACCACCTGCACGGAGAACAGCACGGAGGCCATCCATGCGGCGGTCAGCGCCCTGATGGACGCCCTTGTCGATCGCAATGGTCTGACCCCCGACCAGCTGGTGTCGGTGACCTTCTCGGTCACAGCCGATCTCGACGCCTGTTTCCCGGCAGCCATTGCACGACGGCGGCCCGGCTGGGACACGGTGGCTTTGCTGGATTGCCAGCAAATGGCTGTTCAAGGCGACCTCCCCCGCTGCATCCGTGTTCTGGCCCACGCCTGGATCCCACAGGACCAGCTACCCGTGCATCCTTATCAGGGCGACGCCCAGCGGCTCCGTCCAGACAGATCTGGTCACAACTGACAGATCAGCCTCCGACCCCTGAGATCACCGCCCACTGGTTGGACTCAGGAGAATCCCATCATCAAGATTCTTCCCATGGCCCGTTCCACCATCAGACGATTGCTTGCTGGAGCCGGCACTGCTGCAGCTCTGTTGATGGGCTCAGCACTCACCGGAACTCCCGAGCAGATCGCCCACGCCCAGGGCACACCGGGGCTGATGGAATTCCGCTGGGACAACGACCGGGACTACCGGAAGCTGTACTACTACCAAACCTCCAGCATCGAAAACGACCGCTCGGAGTGGTACCTCACCCTGCGCGAAAAGGACCGCAAGACCGCGATTCTCAAACTTACCGTCACCGTTCCGGACTACTTCGACTCCAAGCTCAAGCCCCACCGCATGCGCATTTGCCGCACCAGCGTTGGCAGCATGATGAGCCGCAGCAAGTGTCTCGAAGAGATCCCGGCGGTGATCGAGGTCAACAAAGACCAAACAGAAATCGTGGTCTTCCCCGACACGCCGCTGCCTTCGGACGGGGACTACTCGCTTCACATCAAGCTGTTCAACCCCCAGGGGAATCGCATGTATCAGTTCAACGCCCTGGTGCAGGCCCCCGGAGATGTGCCGATGTCCGGCTACCGCGGCAGCTGGCTGATCGATGTGGACTGACTGATAAAATCCCAGATTCAGATCGGCCGGTAGCCAGGAGACGTCCATGACCAAGCGCACCCTCGGGGGAACAAACCGCAAGAGGAAGCGCGTCTCGGGTTTCCGTGTACGGATGCGCTCCCACACCGGCCGTCGTGTGATCCGCACGCGCCGCAAGCGCGGCCGCGCCCGCCTCGCCGCTTGACGGTGCGGGATGAATCCAGAGGATTCATCCCAGACTCGACATCCCCAAACAGGATTGGTTGATGGTCCTTCCCGCCTCCATGCGATTGCGCGGGCATCGATGCTTCAACCGTTTGCACCGATCCTCCAAGCGCCAACACGGAACCTTGATGGTTCTGCGCGTCGCTGCAGGTGATTCCAACCTGCTTCGCCGGGAGTTGCGAGGCATCCAGGAAAGAACCTGCCGCTGCGCCCTAGTGATCAGCAACAAGGTGAGCAAGCGTTCCGTTAAGCGGAACCGGCTTAGGAGGCTTCTGCATGACCACCTGCGTCGACGTTTTGAACAGCGAAACGATCTGGCGGGCCGGTGGTTGCTGATCAGCCTTCGCCCGGAAGCCGCGGAAGCCGAACCCACACAGTTGCTCGAAGAATGCGACAGTCTTCTGAGAAGCGCCGGACTGGATCCATGACCAGCATTCAGGAAGATGTCCACTACGACGGTGGACCAGCCCGCGGGGATCTGATCTTCAACATCCTGCTTGGCTTCACGCTGATCGGCCTTCCCTTCACCATCGGAGCCGTTGTTCGGGCCCTGTGGCTGCGCTTCCGCATCACCAGCCGCCGCATCTCGGTGACAGGTGGCTGGATGGGCAAAGACAAAACCCAGGTTGTGTATTCACAGATCAGCGAAGTCCGCACCGTGCCCCGGGGCTTCGGTGCCTGGGGAGACATGGTGTTGGTGCTCAAGGACGGCGCCAGGCTCGAACTGCGCTCGATGCCCCGATTCCGGGAAGTTGAGGCCTACATCCTCGAACGCATCAGCAGCCGTGCGGCCAAAGCCCAAGAGAAAACCACTGAAGGTTTCGCCGCCTGAGTGCAGCTGTTCATGCACACTGGCCTCACAACGTCCCGCCCCCCCGTTTCTTCAACGTGATCGGATACATCTCCGACAACCTGCTGATTCCAATCCTGGACTTCTTCTACGGGTTGGTTCCGAGCTATGGCCTGGCCATCGTCGCCCTCACCCTCGTGATCCGGATCGCGCTCTACCCCCTGAGCGCAGGATCAATTCGCAGCGCTCGGCGCATGCGCATCGCCCAACCGGTGATTCAGAAACGTCAGGCCGAGATCAAAAGCCGGTATGCCAACAATCCTCAGAAACAGCAGGAGGAGCTGGGCAATGTGATGAAGGAATTCGGCAGCCCCCTGGCGGGATGCCTGCCGCTGCTGGTGCAGATGCCGATCCTGTTTGCACTGTTTGCAACCCTGCGGGGGTCACCGTTCGCCGACGTCCCTTACACCTTGAACATGAAGGTGGTGCCGGCCGACCAGATCGCTGCCGTTGAACCCAAACCGTTCAACAGCGCCAGCCATTCCATCTTCATCGGTGAAACCGACCACGTGCCGGTGATCGCCAGCCTGCCACGGGGCACCAAGATCGGCGTTGGCGACAGTGCCACGGTGAACCTTCATACGAAGGACGGCCGCGCCTTCAGCGACGTGCTCACGGATGTTGAGAACCCTGGACGCTTCTCCCCCACATGGGCAGTGACCAAAGGTGATGACATCGTCAGCGTCAGCGAGGACGGCACTATCACGGCCCTCGCCGCCGGTGACGCCACCGTTGAAGCGAAGATTCCGGGCTTGGCAGCCCGCAGCGGCTTCCTGTTCATCAAAGCCCTGGGCCAGGTCGGCTTCTATGCCGACGGTGCCATCAACTGGGACATCGCCATTCTCGTTGCCGGCTTCGGCATCACCCTGTTCATCTCCCAACTGCTGTCGGGTATGGGCATGCCTGCCAACCCTCAGCAGGCCACGGCCAACAAAATCACTCCGGTGATGATCACGGGGATGTTCTTGTTCTTCCCACTCCCCGCCGGCGTTCTGCTCTACATGCTGATCGCCAACATCTTCCAAGGCCTGCAGACCTTCATCCTCACCAAAGAGGCACTGCCCGACAACCTTCAGAAAATTCTGGATCAGCAAATGGCCCAGAAAACAGTGACGGTCTCTGCCACCTCAGGCGGCTCACGCCTGCCCTTTGAACCGAAGGGCAAGTGATCGAGGCACTGGAGCCTGTTCCCCTCCAGGAGCTCCGGGCCCTCGGCACCGCGAAAGTCTGGGAGGTTGAGGGTGAGCTCGATGAGCTCCCCTCACTCACACCAGTGCGAGGCCATGTTTCCGCAGAGCACCGCGGCAACGTCTTGGCGGTTGAGGGGAAACTCAACACGATCGTCACGCTCTGCTGCGATCGATGCCTGAATCAGTTCAATCAGAAGCTCAGCTGCACGCCTTCCGAGCTGATCTGGCTTGGAGACGGGCAACCGACGGCCGACGAGCTGGAGCTTTCCGGAGAGGTGGCCGAGATGGAAGGGCTGGTGGATGTTCTCGATCCACGCGGTCAATTTGACCCCCAGCAATGGGCCTTCGAACAGCTCAACCTGCTGTTGCCGGTCGTCAACCACTGCGGTGACCACTGCCCAGGCCCACCCGGCCTCCAGCAGCAGCCCGTGATCCCAGACACCAAGACAAAGGCTGTGGATCCCCGCTGGCAGGCCCTGCAGCAGCTTCAGCAGCAGATCGATCAGCCATGAGCAGTGCCACCTGGGGACATCAGATCGACCTTCTGGTGCGTGCGCGCACACCCCTGATCTGGGTGCGGAGCAATGAGGAAGCCCGGGTGGAAAGCCTGCTGGGAGAGGCTGCTCAGCGGCTTGCACGCCAGCTGGTCTGCTGGAATTTCATCGATGGCATCAGCGGGCCGGTGAATGCCGATGGCCAGGGGAGCCGTCAACCGATGGCCATGCTGCAGTGGCTTCAGCAACGGGATGCGGGCAGCCCAACCCTTCTGCTCGCCAAGGATTTTCATCGTTTCTGCGATGACCCGGGCGTTGCCCGGATGCTGCGCAATCTCGAAGCATCCCTGCGCAGCACCCCGCACACCCTGGTGTTGTGCTGCGGGCAATGGACACCCCCCGGTGATCTGGAAGAAAGCCTCACGCTTCTCGATCTCCCCCTTCCAGACAGCGATGACCTGCGTCGGCTGATTAGCAGCATCGGCACCAGCAGCGGCAGCCCCCTCCCAGCTCCTGTCCTGGATGAATTGGCTCAGGCCTGCAGCGGGCTCAGCGAGATGCGTGTTCGCCAGGTGGCCGCCCGGGCCCTGGCCCGCCGCGGCCAGTTGGGATCTGAGGATCTGCAGGACGTTCTGGACGAAAAACGCCAGACGATTGCCCGCAGTGAGGTGCTGGAGTTCTGTCGCAGCGATGCGGGCACCGAAGCCATCGGAGGCCTCGATGGTCTAAAGACCTGGCTGAACCAACGGCACCGGGCCTTCTCGGAAGATGCACGGCGTTTCGGACTACCTCTGCCCCGCGGCGTCTTGCTCGTGGGCCCTCAAGGCACCGGCAAATCACTCACGGCCAAGGCCATTGCCTGCAGTTGGTCGATGCCCCTGTTACGGCTGGATGTGGGGCGGCTGTTCGCGGGCTTGGTGGGGGCCAGCGAGGCACGCACCCGCGAAATGATCCAACGGGCTGAAGCCATGGCACCCTGCGTGCTCTGGATCGATGAGATCGACAAGGGCTTCGGCGGGGATGGCCGCAGTGACGGCGGCACAACCCAGCGGGTTCTGGCCAACGTGCTCACCTGGATGGCTGAAAAACAGTCACCGGTGTTCGTGGTGGCCACCGCCAACGGCGTTGAGAAGCTGCCACCGGAGCTGCTGCGCAAGGGACGTTTCGATGAGATCTTCATGCTCGATCTGCCCAGCAGCGCTGAGCGCCATAGCATTCTTGAGCTGCATCTGGAACGGAGACGACCGGGGCTAAAGCTTCCCCTGGACACGGTGGTGAGCCGCAGTGAGGGCTTCTCAGGTGCCGAGCTGGAGCAGACCGTGATCGAAGCGATGCACCTGGCCTTTGCCGACAACCGTGAGTTGACGGAGCCTGATCTGATTGGAGCGGCCTCCCAGCTCATCCCCCTCTCCCGCACCGCCAGCGAACAGCTCGAGCGGCTGAAGCAGTGGGCTGCCGGCGGCCGTGCCCGCCCCGCCTCTGTTGCTGCAGGTAACGAAGCCTGACGCGGCGTAACGAACGCCCGCCTTGAGTAAGGCGCTGGCCGGCGCGCTCCCTACCGTCCCAACAACAGCAGGACCAACGTGGAGAGCCGCAACGACATCGCCACTCAGCTCTGCGTGGCCTGCCTTGGTGCCGGTGTGATCACGACCATGGCCGTCGCCCAGGGGCAAAGCCCCCTCACCGCCCTTGGCATCACCCTGTTCTCGGGCATCGCGGCGGTGATGGTCGGCCAGGTGCTCTGAAACGGACTGCCATAGGCTGCCGGCGCTGATGCCCCTGAAACCGTGCTCGATCAGCGCCTTGTGCGTGACAACCCCGAAACGATCGCCCAGCAACTGGGGCGTCGAGGTAAGGCTGTTGATCTCACCAAACTGCAGTTGATTGCCCAGCAGCAGCGCGATCTGGAGCAACAACGCAGCAACCTGCAGGCTGAAGGAAACAGGATCGGCAAAGAAGTCGGCCAACGCATCAAGTCGGGCGCTGATCCCAAGGGCGACGAGGTCGCCGAACTCCGCCAACAGGGCAATGCCATCAAGCAGAAGGTGGCGGTGCTGGAGGAGGAGGAAAAGCAGCTCTCCAGTGAGCTCAAGCAGCAGCTGCTGGGTTTCCCCAACCTCCCTTCAGAGGCCTGCCCTGATGGGCGCAGTGAAGACGACAACGTTGAAGTGCGCCGCTGGGGAACCCCCCGGGTTGATGACAACCTCGACGAGCACTGGCAGATCGCTGAGCGGTTACAGCTGTTCGACACCGAGCGCTCCGTCCGCATCGCGCAGAGCCGTTTTGTCACGCTGATGGGCCAGGGGGCACGGCTGGAGCGGGGCCTGATCAATTTCATGCTCGACCTCCACACGAGCAAGGGCTACCGCGAGGTGCTGCCCCCTGTGCTGGTGAACAGCGCCAGCCTCACCGGATCGGGACAACTGCCCAAGTTCGCCGAGGAAAGCTTCCGTTGCGCAGAGGACGACCTCTGGCTGACACCGACCGCTGAGGTGCCCGTGACCTCCCTGCACCGGGACGAAATCATCCCGGCAGATCAACTGCCCTTGCGCTACGCCGCCTACAGCCCCTGCTTCCGCCGTGAGGCCGGCAGCTACGGCCGCGACACCCGTGGCCTGATCCGCCTGCACCAATTCAACAAGGTGGAGCTGTACTGGTTTGTGCACCCCGATCACTCCGAAGAGGCGCACCAACAGATCACGGCGGATGCAGAGGCCGTGCTTCAGGCGCTGGAGCTGCCATATCGGGTCTTGGACCTCTGCACCGCCGACCTCGGCTTTTCCGCCCGCCGGACCTACGACCTCGAGGTGTGGCTGCCGGGGGCGGGGGCTTACCGGGAAATCTCCAGTTGCAGCGTCTGTGGCGATTTCCAGGCGCGACGGTCCTCCATCCGCACCAAGGAAGGCAAGGCCACAACGTTGGTTCACACCCTGAATGGCAGTGGCCTAGCAGTCGGCAGAACCATGGCGGCCCTGTTGGAGAACGGCCAACAGCCCGACGGCAGCGTCCTGCTGCCGAAAGCGCTGGTGCCCTACGTCGGCCGCGAGCGACTCCAGCCAGAATGATCCGACTGGACTCATGACGGACATATGAACGTGTTGGCCGCCCTTCTGGTGCTCGCCCTGCTGATCGTGGTGCATGAGGCCGGCCATTTCCTCGCTGCCACGCTCCAGGGCATCCGCGTCAGCGGTTTTTCCATTGGCTTTGGCCCGGCCCTGATCAAGCGGCAACGGCGTGGGGTGACCTACGCCCTGAGGCTGCTGCCACTGGGTGGTTTCGTCGCCTTCCCTGACGACGATGAGGAGAGCACGATCCCGGCTGATGATCCGGATCTGCTGCGCAACCGGCCCATCCCCCAGCAAGCCCTGGTGGTGGCTGCAGGGGTGTTAGCCAACCTGGCCTTGGCACTGGTTGTGCTGTTCGCTCAGGCAGCGTTTGTCGGCGTTCCCGCCGCGCCGGATCCAGGGGTTCTGGTGGTGCAGGTGCAACCGGGTGGCGCTGCCGCCCGCTCCGGGCTTCGTGCCGGTGACCAGATCCTCAGCCTGAATGCCCAACCCCTTGCTGCAGGACAACGGGGCGTTGAAGCGATGGTTCGGGATGTGAAAGCAGCACCCGAGCGAGCCATCCGTGTGGAGCGAAAGCGAGGAGACAAGACGTCCACCCTTGAACTCATCCCCGATGATCAACAGGGCACAGGAAAAATCGGCGCCCAGCTGCAGGCCAACATCAGTGGGGAGATGCGCCCCGTGCGCAATCCCGGTGAACTGGTGCTCACCACCGGCTCGCAATTCAGCCAAATGCTGAAGCAAACCGTGCGTGGCTACGCCGGCCTCCTGACCAACTTCCGCGCAACGGCGGGGCAGGTGAGTGGCCCCGTCAAGATCGTTGAGATGGGAGCTCAGCTCAGCCAGCAGGGTGGATCCGGGTTGGTGCTCTTCTCAGCCCTGATCTCCATCAATCTGGCGGTGCTCAATTCACTGCCGCTGCCGCTGCTCGATGGCTGGCAGATGATGATGCTGGCGATTCAATCCGTTCGGGGGCGTCCGGTGTCCGAACGGATCCAAATGGCCTTCGTGCAATCCGGTTTTCTTTTGTTGGTGGGGCTCACGCTTGTGCTGATCGTGCGTGACACCAGCCAGCTGCCGGTGGTCCAGCAATTGATGGGTCGGTAGGAGGGTGATGGCGCCCGTGTATCGTTGACGATTCGTCCACTCGCTGCCCTCAGCTGCATGGCCAAGAAGTCGATGATCGCTCGCGATGTGAAGCGCAAGAAAACAGTTGAGCGCTATGCGGCCAAGCGCGCAGCACTGATGGCAGCCTTCAACGCAGCCGAAGATCCGATGGATCGCCTGGAAATCCATCGCAAGATTCAGGCTCTGCCCCGCAACAGCACACGCATCCGTGTGCGCAACCGCTGCTGGGCCACCGGCAAGCCCCGCGGCGTCTATCGCGATTTCGGTCTCTGCCGTAACCAGCTGCGTGAGCGCGCCCACAAAGGTGAACTGCCCGGCGTGGTCAAGTCCAGCTGGTGATCAGCTTGTCGCCACGGCGTCGTGAGGGGGAGGCTTGGCCTCCCCTTTCTTGTGAAGAGCAGCCATGAAATGTCAGACTTGGGATTGACAAAAGGACATAAGACGTCGTGCAAGGACAAACCCAGTCGATCTCCTTTGACGGACGCGAGATTCGACTGACCACCGGGCGCTTCGCCCCTCAGGCGGGAGGATCCGTCTTGGTGGAGTGTGGCGACACCGCCGTGCTTGTGACCGCAACCCGTTCAGGCGGACGAGAAGGCATTGATTTCCTGCCGCTGATCTGCGATTACGAGGAGCGGCTTTATGCAGCTGGCCGCATTCCCGGCAGCTACATGCGTCGTGAGAGCCGCCCCCCCGAACGGGCCACGCTCACGGCCCGACTGATTGACCGCCCGATGCGGCCACTGTTCCCCAGCTGGCTGCGCGACGACCTGCAGGTGGTGGCCACCTGCCTGTCCCTTGATGAGCGGGTCCCCGCCGATGTTCTTGCGGTGACGGGTGCATCGATTGCCACGTTGCTGGCGGGCATCCCCTTCAACGGCCCGATGGCCGCCGTGCGGGTGGGACTGCTCGGGGATGACTTCGTGCTCAACCCGAGTTATCGGGAGATCGAACGGGGTGATCTAGACCTGGTTGTCGCCGGCACCCCTGACGGCGTGGTGATGGTTGAGGCCGGCGCCAACCAACTGCCTGAGCAAGACGTGATCGAGGCGATTGATTTCGGCTACGAAGCGATCTGCGAACTGATCAAGGCACAGGAACAGCTGCTGAAGGATCTGGGCATCACCCAGGTGAAGCCGGAGAAGCCGGAGGAAGACAGCACCGTTCCTGCCTATCTCGAGAAGCAGTGCACCAAGGCGATAAGCGCTGTCCTCAGCAAATTTGATCAGAGCAAGGACGAGCGGGACACAGCCCTGGAAACCGTGAAGGGCGAGGTGTCCGAGACCATCGCAGGTCTCAAGGACGACCACGCCGTTCGCCAAGCCCTGGCCAGCAGCCCGAAACTGCTCGGCAACAGCTTCAAGGCGCTGACCAAGAAGTTGATGCGTCAGCAGATTCTCAAAGACGGCAAGCGTGTGGATGGACGTGGCCTCGACGAGGTTCGCCAGATCAGCGCCATGGCCGGCGTCCTGCCGCGCAGGGTGCATGGTTCTGGTCTGTTCCAACGCGGACTCACCCAGGTGCTCTCCACCGCAACCCTGGGCACCCCCAGCGATGCCCAGGAGATGGACGATCTCCATCCCAACACCGAGAAGCTGTACCTGCACCACTACAACTTCCCGCCCTACTCCGTCGGTGAAACGCGGCCGATGCGCTCCCCCGGTCGTCGTGAGATCGGCCATGGCGCCCTGGCCGAACGCGCCATTCTTCCGGTGCTTCCCGAGAAGGACACCTTCCCCTACGTGGTGCGCGTGGTGAGCGAAGTGCTCAGCTCCAATGGCTCCACCTCGATGGGTTCCGTCTGCGGCAGCACCCTGTCGCTGATGGATGCCGGCGTGCCGCTGAAGGCTCCGGTGAGTGGCGCAGCCATGGGTCTGATCAAGGAGGGCGATGAGGTGCGGATCCTCACCGACATCCAGGGCATCGAGGACTTCCTCGGCGACATGGACTTCAAGGTGGCCGGTAGCGAGAAGGGCATCACCGCCCTGCAGATGGACATGAAGATCACCGGCCTCTCGGTGAAGACGGTGGCTGAAGCCGTCAACCAGGCACGTCCGGCACGGCTCCACATCCTCGAGAAGATGCTCGAGGCGATCGACACCCCTCGGGACAACCTGTCTCCCCATGCCCCACGTCTGCTCAGCTTCCGGATTGATCCAGAGCTGATCGGCACCGTGATTGGCCCCGGTGGACGCACGATCAAGGGCATCACCGAGCGCACCAACACCAAGATCGACATCGAGGACGGCGGAATCGTGACCATCGCTTCCCACGATGGTGCTGCGGCTGAAGAAGCCCAGAAGATCATCGAAGGCCTGACCCGCAAGGTGAACGAGGGTGAGGTGTTCTCCGGTTCGATCACCCGGATCATCCCGATCGGCGCCTTTGTGGAGATCCTTCCGGGCAAAGAAGGCATGATCCACATCTCGCAGCTCTCCGAAGCGCGCGTCGAGAAGGTCGAAGACGTGGTCAAGGTGGGCGACGAGGTGACCGTGCGGGTGCGCGAAATCGACAACCGCGGCCGCATCAACCTCACCCTGCGGGGCGTGCCCCAGGCCGGCGATGCCTCCGAAGTGGAGCCTCAACCCACCCCGGTGGCACCGCTCAGCTGATCAGGTCTCAGACCTGAAAGCCAGGATCGATCTCGGCCATGGCCCGCGTCGCACGCTCTCCGAGCTCGGCGTGTGCTTTTCCATGGCTGGCGATCAGACAGCCGGCCTGCCGCACATCGCCGGTGTTGTATGTGAGGTCGGCCTGATCGGCATGGGTGAAACGACCACCGGCCGCAAGCAACACCGCCTCCGGAGCAGCCATGTCCCAATCCTTGGGAGCGCTCTTGCCGGAGAGGGAAACGTAGAGGTCGGTTTCGCCTCTCAGGATCGTGGCCACCTTGAAGCCAACGCTGCCCACGGCTTTGGAACCGCCGAGATTGAGGGCATCAATGAGCTTGACCAAACGGTCGTCGCGGTGGCTGCGGCTGGCCACCAGGATCAGATCTGAAACCTCGGTTCTGTCGCTGAAGCGAACAGGCGACCGCTCACCCTGACGGTCTTCACACCAGGCACCCTCACCAACGATGCCGATCCAAAGTTCATCAGCTTCCGGCAGAAGCACAACGCCGATCACCGGCCGCTTGTCGCGCACCAGGGCTAGATGAACGGCGTATTCGCCTGTGCCCTGCAGAAAATCCTTCGTGCCATCCAGGGGATCGAGAATCCACAGCAACTCCGCCGGCAGCGGTTGGCCTTCCGTGAGCTGCTCCTTGGCGGTCTCCTCGCTGAGCAGCGTCCAGTCGGCCTGGGGGAACGCGGCCGACAGTCCATCCAGCAACCACTTGTTGACAGCCAGATCAGCCGCAGACACAGGGCCCTCTCCGCCCTCATCGACACTCAAAGCCTTGGGGAAACCATGCGGAGGCTGCTCGCCCCGGGCATAGGCCCGCAGGATGTCGGCGGCACCCCAACTCAGTCGACGCAATTCCGTCAGCAGAGCCTCCTTGTCAACGCCAGCGGGGAGGACGGCATAGCTGGGCATCATGATCAACAGAAGCGCTCGCCATTTTGATGCAGCGGGATGAACCAAGCGGCGGCAGCCTTTATCTGGTGGGCACCCCCATTGGTCATCTTGGGGACCTGTCACCACGCGCCCGTGACTTGCTCCGCAGCGTGGATGTGATCGCCTGTGAAGACACCCGGCACAGCGGACAGCTGCTGAGCAGCCTTGGAGCGGGCGGCCGCAAGCTGTCCTTTCATCAGCACAACACCCGCACCCGCGTGCCCCAACTGCTGGATCTGCTGGTGGAGGGTCAAAGCCTGGCGGTGATCAGTGATGCCGGGCTGCCGGGCATCAGCGACCCCGGTGAAGAGCTGGTGGCCGCAGCGCACCAGGCCGGCCATCCCGTGATCTGCATCCCCGGCCCCTGCGCCGCCACCACTGCTCTGGTGAGCAGCGGCCTGCCCAGCGGACGCTTCTGCTTCGAAGGATTTCTGCCGGCCAAAGGCAAGGAACGGCGGGCCCGCCTCGAAGCCATCAGCCATGAGCCCCGCACAACGGTGCTGTACGAAGCGCCGCACCGCCTGATCACGTTGCTCGAGGAACTCCAGCACCACTGCGGAGGAGACCGTCCTCTGCAGGTGGCACGGGAACTGACCAAACGCCATGAAGAACAGGTGGGGCCAACGGTGGATCGTGCCCTGCTGCACTTTCAGCAGCACCCGCCCCAGGGGGAGTGCACGGTTGTGCTGGGGGGATCGCCATCGCAGAACGTAGAAGAACCCAACGACGATGACCTGCTCAGGCAGCTGCAGGCGTTGCAGGACGAGGGTGCAAGCGCCAGCGACGCTGCACGGCAATTGGCCCAGACCACAGGGCTGTCCAGACGACGCTTGTATGCCCTGTTGCACCGGGGCACGTCAAACTGAGCCCGTCGACGGTTGTGCTGTGTTGATTCGCCTGCGTCTTCTGCTGATCAGCTTTGGCGGTGGCCTACTGCTGCTGCTGCTGCTCTGCCTTGGAGCCCAGAACCTTCAGGATCGCCACACGCTCCAACTCGGAGGGCAACGGTCCGTGCCGCTCCCCACGGGTTTTCTCGTGGGGATTGCGATGGTGATCGGGGTGATCAGCGGCGGAACCGCAACGGCCGTTTTGCTTCCCGATCAACGCAATCGCTTCGATTAAGAGCAATCAGGTAGGAGCAATCAGCGGCGGTGCTCAGGCATCCAGCGCAATCAAGGTTCCGTCCAGCACCAGTCGTGTAATACCCCGGGCCAACAGGTAACTGCTGGTGCGATGAAACACAGCCGTATCGGGAACCTTGATCACCCGCTGACTCCGCCCGCACTGGCGCTTGGCCGCGCGGGGGCTGGCAAACAGGCACAACCCCTGACGTTCCTGCTCGGCATCGTCGAGGAGGCCCAACTCGGGGAACTCCTTGAGGGGGCGCGCATCCAGCTCGACCACCTTGTCGACCAGCATGTAAGCGCTGTCCGGCAGCAGGTCGACACTGAACGGTTGGGCTTGATTCATTGGGCGATCACTGAGATCTCCTATCCCAAGCAGGGGAACAAGCTCCGTGAACGTTTCAACGCTGCCGTTGTCATCGTCTTCGGCGAGCTCCTCCTCAGAGTCTTCGCCGAAGTCATCCGCGTCATCCAGGGCCAGGCTGCTGTCGTCTTCCTTGAGGGAGTCAACCTCTGGTTCTACCGGCTGAGTGACGGTTGGCGGAGGAGGGGTGGCTAGCCCTTTTTGCCTGCTGGCCTTCAGCGCGGCATAAGCATCAGCTGGCAACAGTGCTTTCACCGTGCGACTCACGGTGTTGGGGCTGCAGCCAAAGGCCTCAGCCAAAGCTGATGTTGACTCGCCGGCCTTGTAACGACCGACCAGATCCTGCTTCTCGCTGTCGCTGAGACGACGCGGGGCCATGGATGCCGATCAAGAGCCCATCACCTTAGGTGGCGCAAGGCTTCGAAATCCAGCCCGCCTCGATGCAGCCTGTCAAGATGTGGTCGCTTGCTCCCTTAGCTCAGCTGGATAGAGCAACTGCCTTCTAAGCAGTCGGTCGATGGTTCGAATCCATCAGGGGGCGTTAATAGTCATACCAATGGTTTTTAGCGATTTGCTGGGAGCCATTTTTTCTTGAAAACCAACGTTTGTGCGCAGAATTGTGCGCAGATTTAACTCAAGCTCAGCCGGACAGGGGTGGGATTGAGGCCTGTTTGCTGATCAAATTGTTCAAGCCGCTCCCAATCGGAAGCTCCATCCGAGTGCTTGGGTTGTTCACAGCGCATTAGACAAGCCAGAGTTCACGATGGTTTCTCTGTATTGCCCTTCAGCCAGGGCAACAGTCAGTACGCCTACCAATTAGCCCGCAGTTGCCCTTTTGGCTTTGAATCCAACCGCGCTATTCACTGCATGTCGTCCGAGGCAGTGGACTAAGAACCTCTTGGTGTTTGCAGCACCGCTGTTCGCCTTCCGACTGGACACAGGCATCTGGCTCCAAGCGGGGGGGGCGCTTGTCGCGTTCTGCCTAATCTCCAGCACGATTTATTTACTTAACGACTCCCTCGACGTAAATGCGGATAGGGCCCATCCGATCAAGCGAAACCGACCAATTGCCGCTGGGTTAGTCAGCGTCGCTAGCGCTTTGACAACCGCTGCACTAGTGGCGGTTGTGAGCTTGAGCATGGCAGCTGCGGTGTCAGTTCCCTTGGCTGGCCTCGTTCTTGCCTACGCGCTGATCCAGGTTGGCTATTGCATTCAGTTCAAGCAGGTGATCTTGCTGGATCTTTTCAGCATCTCCTCCGGATTCCTGCTGCGAGCTGTAGCTGGTGGTGTTGCCGCAGACCTGCCGCTCTCTCCATGGTTCCTGCTGACAGTGGGTCTGCTAGCGCTGTTTTTAGCGATCGAGAAGCGCAAAGCAGAACTGCGTGTGGTGCAGGACCAAAGTGTGATCACCCGAGCGGTGCTGGCGCGCTACTCACTGCCCTTACTGCTGCGTCTTGAAAGCCTGGTATCGACTAGTGCATTTATGAGCTATTCCCTCTGGGCAGCAGGGCCTGCTCTGAATGGCGCCTCAACGAGCTGGATGCTTCTGACTGTGCCGTTTGTTCTGGTTGGAATCTTCAGATATCAGCTGCTTAGTGATCCACAGGAAGCCGAGCGTCGTCGCTCATCAAATCCCGATCGAACCAGCGAAAAACCAGAGGAACTTTTGCTGGGTGATCGAGGAATCAAGCTGACTCTGCTTGGTTGGTTCGTGACAACTGCGGTGATCGGAGCGTTGGGCCTCGCCAGTTGATGACGTCGCAGGTGAAGCAACGGGTTGCTGTTTTTGATGTGGATGGCACGTTGCTGCAGAGCGACTGCCTCTGGATCGCTGCCCGCCGAGCCAAGAGCGCTTGGGGTCAAGTCGTTGCGGTTTTGGCCTGTTTGCCCTGGTTGATTGGCTGGCAGTTGCAATTGATCAGTACGGGACGGTTCAAGCAGCAGGTCATTGCTGCTTTTGGCATCTGTGAAGCGGTCAACCGCGCAGAGGCCGCGGGTCATGCGAACTGGCTACTTGATGATTTGAAGGCCGAGATCAATCCTGAGGCTCTGCAGAGGTTGCACTGGCACCAGCAACAAGGTGATCGGGTGCTCCTCTGTTCAGCTTCCCCGCGGCTGTTGCTGCAGCCCGTGGCCGATTGGCTGAAAGTGGAGCTGCTCTGCACCGAACTGGAGCAAAGAGAGGGGCATTGGTGGCCTCTGCTAGCCAGTGCGAACTGCAAAGGCCCTGAGAAGGTTCGCCGCCTTGAGGAGCATCTCGGACCACTGGAAGGTCGATCGATTGAGGCTTACGGCGACAGCAAGGGCGACCGTGAGCTGCTGAGGACCGCAACAATCCCCCATTACCGCAGCTTTCGTAGTGAACCCCAGCCCTACCCCCCAATTTCGTTAGGGCCACTCCTGCCAGTGGTGTCCATTGCTTTACTGGGCTATGGGCTGTTGGGGATCTGGAGCCAAGGCGATCAGTTGATTTCGCTCCTGCTCGACCTCTGGTTCCCGATAGGCCTAGGCGTTTTGCTGGTACTGCTCGGTTACGCCATCCGCTATCGACGCTGGCGGCTTCTCCTCGCTGCTGTAAATCAGCACCCGCCTATTGCGACTGACGCTCGGATCTGGATGGGCTCCTATGCATTCACCGCCACTCCAGGAAAGTCAGGGGAAGCCCTGCGCTCACTGCTGCTCAAGCAGGAATTCGGCGTGCCAATGCCGCCCACACTGATGGCGCTGCTGGTGGAGCGCCTCACCGATGGAACAGCAGTGCTGTTGCTGCTGGTGATCAACGTGCCTCTGCTATTACGATGGCAGGTGCCTCTGGTGGTGCCGATCAGCCTTGGGCTGGCTGCATTGATTGGAGGCTGGTTAGTAATTCGAAGCCCATACGCGAGGGCAGTACTCAAGAGCACCGCCAAACGGGTGTTGCCCCGGAAGCTGGCCCGTGCCAGTGGCGATGGCCTGATCTCCCTCCGCCAATTGCTGAAGCCATGGCTGCTGTTGCAAGCCACTGCGATTGGTGCCGTGGCCTGGAGCCTGGAGGGCGTGAGCCTCTGGATGTTGCTACGGGGAATGGGTGTGGGTGAGGTGGGAATCGGCGGAGCCACCATTGCCCATACGGCCGCGGGGCTGATCGGTGCACTCACCCTGCTTCCAGGAGGCCTGGGCAGCACGGAAGCGGGCACAGTTGGCCTGTTGGCGTTGCAGGGGGTGGGAGTTTCAGCGGGCACTCCTGCAACGTTGTTGATCCGGTTGATGACGCTGTGGTTCGCCACGGCGCTTGGGGTGGGTTGTCTGTTGTGGCAACCACGGCGCCAGCCTTGAACAGCAAGCGCATTCCCTGGCTGGGGCTGATTGCACTTGTTCTGCTCGCTCTTGCAGTGGCAGGGCTGATGAAGTTGCCAACCGTGCAACAGCAGGCCCTGCTCCAGTCGCTCCAGTCGCTTCTTGTGTGGCTGCCGGTTCTCTATGGCGTGGTGGGACTGAGCTACGCAGGCCGCTACTGGCGTTGGCGACTACTGCTAGGGAAATTGGGTATCGGCAGTACCAACTGGCCTGATTGGCTGGGTTGGTTCCGAGGCTTTGCCCTAACTGCCACCCCCGCCAAGGTTGGCGAGCTGAGCCGGGTGCAGCTGCTGCATGAGCAGCTTGGTTATCCCCGTCTGCCCCTGGTGCATGTGTTCGTTGCGGAGCGCTGCGCAGATGCAGCAGCTGTGGGGCTGTTGCTGTTGGTGCTCATTCCTAACCAGCTCCTCGGAGGCATTCCACCACTGAGTTCAACGTGGCTCCTGGCCATGTCCCTAGTGGCGGCATGTGCGCTGCTGCTGACCGGTCGTCGTGCCTGTCGTCGTTGGTTGCAGAACCAGTGGCACCGCTTTCGCCATTACTTCCCCAGCGGCGCACTAGCGCAAAGGTTGCTCCCTGCCAGCTTGATATCGGTGCTGGTGTGGGCGAACGAGGCCCTGGTGTTGTGGTTGTTGGTGCGGCTCCTGGCACCAGCCCCGATAACCATCCCAGCGGCCATCACCATCTACTTGCTGTCAGGAACCGCCGGCATGGCCTCCTCCCTGCCAGGCGGCATCGGCGTGAATGAGGCGGCAACCGTGATGCTCCTGGGCCAGCAAGGAGTTCCAGCGGCCGTGGCTCTGCCGGTCTCGGTGTTGCGGCGGCTGATCACGCTTTGGTCGATGGTGGCCCTGGCCACTGCTACTGGCGTCCTTCCGTTAGCCGTCGGTGAGCCAGACAGGCAAAACTACCGGCCATAGCTGCAATTGATCCGATCGCCATTCGTAGTGCTTTTGTGCTGGGCAGCACCAGCGAGGTGGCGAAGGCCCTCTGCAGGGAGATGGCCAACCGTGGCTGCGGGAGGTTCCACCTGGTGGCCCGCAATGGAGACGCCAATCAGGTGTTGGCGACAGAACTAGAGCAGATCTACGGAGCAGCAGTCAGTACCGAACAGAACGACCTGCTGGCCGATAGTTCTCTGTCCCCAGTCCGCCGGCCTCAGGTAGGTGATTTTGATCTTTATCTGATCACTGCGGGCACGCTGGGAGATGCCGAATTGGCGCGGAGTGATGCCGGAGAGGGAATGCGGATCCTGGCAGCCAATGTGGGCGGCCTGATTCCATGGATCACAGCCATCGCCACCCCTGAGCGGCTGGCCAAACCAGGTCGGCTTTGGGTGTTCAGCTCGGTGGCAGCTGATCGAGGCCGTCCATCGAACTACCACTACGGAGCAGCCAAAGCTGCGCTAACGGCGCTCTGTGAGGGGGTGCTGTTGCGTTGCCACGGCAAACCATTCGCGGTGCGCATCATCAAGGCTGGTTTCATGGCAACCCCAATGACCGTGGGCAAAGCACCGCCAGCCCTATGCGCTAGCCCTGAATCGGTTGCGAGAGACTTGCTGCGCCGTCCGAACAGACGAGGGATCGAATACCTCCCTTGGTGGTGGTCTCTATTGATGCGGCTGATTCGTGTTCTTCCTGCTCCCATCGCATCGAAACTCTGAAGCCCTCCATGAGCATCACTCTTCCGGAAGACCTGACCGCTGAAACCAAAACGCTGACCGGCTGGGGCCGTACAAACCCCGTCACCTGCCAGGTGGTGCAACCCAGCTCAGTAGAGCAGCTGCAGGAACTAATCCGAGGGGCACCACCCAAGTCGCTGATTGCCAGGGGCTTGGGCCGCTCCTATGGCGATGCAGCACAGCTCAAAGACGGCACGGTGATTGAGCTACCGGCCTTTGACCGGATCGAACTGGATCCCAGTAGCGGCACGCTGACCGTAGGAGCTGGGGTAAGCCTGGATCAGATCCTGAGAGTGATCGTGCCAGCGGGATTTTTCCTGCCGGTGACACCCGGCACTCGCAACATCACCGTTGGCGGAGCGATTGGCGCTGATGTGCACGGCAAGAACCACCATGTGGATGGAAGCTTTGGTAATCACGTGCAGCGATTGCTGCTAGTGGATGGCAAAGGCATGTTCAGAGATCTCACTCCGAATGGGCGAGGTGACTTAGACGACGCCGAGCTTTTCTGGACCACCGTTGGCGGCATGGGGCTGACTGGGGTGATTGTGGAAGCGACTTTCTCTCTGATTCCGGTTACCAGCTCACTAATCAGTGTCGATACGACTCGTTATCGAGATCTGGAGTCGCTAATGGAAGCGATGGTGGAGGCCGATGCGAAATATCGTTACAGCGTGGCCTGGGTAGACAGCCTTGATCCAAAAGGTCGAGGTGTGTTGACATGCGGCGACCATGCCTCCGCAGAATCGCTTCCGAAAGAAAAGCAATCGGATCCGCTCCACTACGACCCAAAAGCTCTAGCATCCGCGCCTTCGTCCCTACCAGGCGGGTTGCTGAATAAATTCACGGTACGTGCCTTCAATGAAGCCTGGTACCGAAAAGCTCCCAAGCATCGGGTGGGTGAACTGCAAGAGATTGCGCCATTCTTCCATCCGTTGGACGGAATAAAAGATTGGAACCGAATCTATGGACCAGCTGGTTTTTTGCAATATCAATTCGCTGTGCCTAACGAAGCGGCTGATCTCGTGCCGCGTACGTTGCAAGCACTTCGGAATGTTGGAGCACCTAGTTTCCTGACGGTTTTAAAAAGGTTTGGTCAAAGCAATCCTGCTCCACTTTCATTTCCAATGCGTGGATGGACTCTTGCTGCTGATGTGCCTGCTGCAGTCCCTGGCCTGCTGGAGGTGTTGAATGAGCTAGACGAAGAAGTGGCTACGGCAGGAGGGAGAATCTATCTAGCGAAAGATTCAAGGAAAAAATCCCACGTCTTCCGGCGCACATACAAAAACGCATCTAACCATAAAAACACCAAGAACCATGAAATCTTCGCTTCAGACTTATCCCTAAGACTAGGTATTTAACAACCAGCAGAGCGAAAGAATTGATAGCTCTCTGGCGCAAATAGATTTCAGGCACAATATCACTAAGACTCCTCAAGATCCACTTATTACTATTGCAGCCTGCCTAGCTATAGATGTAAATTGCCAAAGCTTTGCGCAGCAGTGTGGAACAGTACAAATACTAGACCCAAATATCAATAATAGAGATGCGACCTTTGCATCCAACACCGGGAGCATATTCAATCGACGCTTAAACAAACTTTCTGGCAGAAGAATTGCCACGCTCGCAATCCTTTCTCGACAGACAACACAGGTCACGATCAAAATGGTTACTGTTGTCGAATACCACCTTCCATAGTCAATTGCCAAGGCATAAAGAGGTATTGAAGGCAAGAAAATAATTACGCCCAGAAACTGAACGCAAAGCCCTACCTTAGCCCTTTCGATGCCGCGATCAGTAGACGCACTACTTGGAACAATAGGGCAACAGAATGCATTTACCAATAGGAAAACATAAAATACTGAATACAGAATTTGCGCATATATCCGAGGCCTGCTAAATGCGATTTTAATGCTTTCCAAATAGCCGTCTTGGCTGGCCAAAGCTCCCAGTGCAGCAGGAAGTGGATTGCAGCTCAAATCACGTACTATTGGCTGCCATGATGTGCAGATACTTTTTACAATATAAGGGTCAGGAGTCGAATGCAAATATGCAAAAAAGAATGCAGCCAATCCTGGCACTAGCAAGACCAAAGCTCGGACTACTGCTGCCCCAAACGTTCTTCCAAACCATCGCAGAGAGTCACGACTATTATCAGAGATATAATTTATTAAAATAATGAAAAATAAAACAGGAGCACTAAACAGTAAGTTACTTTCGTGAATCAGCGTGATCGCTGGCAGCCCTACGACTATTAAAAAAGTTCCAACTAATTTTTTATACCGTCCTTGAAGCCTTTGGCTTAATGCATAAGAGACAATCAGAAGCATGGACAAAGCTTCTTTTCTCCCTCCAGCGTTCGGATCAAGCAATATAAACAGCGGATAAAAGGCTGGAGAAAATGCAATCGCAAACCTATTAATATAAGGCAAATTGCGCGAATTAAATACAGCTACAGTAGATACTATTAGCAAGGAAAGTAATGTGATCGAAAAAGCAAAAATATTGATATCCAGTCCACCCAATTGCTCCGAAGCTTGACGCAGAAGCCCTCCCAAGAGGCCTCGTCTTACGAAGCCAAATTCGTTGCTGATGTACCAGTCTGTCGCCATCCAGCTGCCAGATCCCTGCCGAACAACAAATAAGAAGCCCTTCACAGTTGCAACTACTGCAGGAAGCAGCAGCAGAGCCTCTTGCAGTGAATAAGCAGTGGCTCCTCTGTTGAGAAAGATTCGTTTTAGCAAGGGGGTATAGCTCGAATGAAGTATTTATAGGACAATGCACATCGAGCCCGTATTCAGCCAGGATTTAAAGCCATTTCTTTAATAATATTTTGCAAACTGGTCACGAAGAACGCGAGTCAGCACCACAAGAACAGCTGACCCAATAAATCGCCGCTTATCAACATGGCAAGGACCACCAAGGCAGAACGCAAACGCCGTAGGGAAGCTGCACTGGTGAAGATCAGTGAGGGGTATGGCTTCGCCGACACCGTGACGTTTGTGATGTCTGAGTGGGGGTGCAGCCGCTCAACTACAAGACGGGACTGCCATTGGGCGCATGGCGAGCTTCAACTGGGCCTTGATGCGCACGATGTTCAGCACCTTGTCACCTATCTCTGCACCAGCCTTCAACGCATCAGCTTGAAAGCCGAATCCGACAAACAATTCGCCAGTTCGGTTGGCGCTTTGCGCTTGCTCTACGACATCTTGCTGAGCCGACGCCTAGACAATGAAGCCATCAAGGCAAGGCGTACTGGCTGGGGTTACGGGCAACGGCACGGCAACACCAAGTTCTGACGACCACCCCCTGTTTGGGTTCTTCTGCAGCAAACCGATATGGGTAATCTGAAGGCTCGTCGTTTGACTAGCGAGCAGCCTCAAAAGTCAATTGACAGAGGTTGAGCCTTCTGAGAACAGGTTGGAACTTCTGGGCGGTTTAGTTGACGTTTCAAACCCTGGGACGGTCAGTTCTGCGCACCAATCTGCGCACTTCCCCAAAAACTGGGATGACTTTTCTTGTCACAGCTTGCGGTCTGAGCTGGTTGACCTATTGCAGTGGTGGCAATGGGTCTGTCAAAACGACAGGCTTTGACATCGCTGATGTCACCCCGAACTAACTGCGCTGCAACTGATCCGGGGAAATCTGACAAAAGGACAAGGATTCAGCACCGTTCACAACAGTGGGTGTTGCAAGCGGTGAGAGCATTGTCAAAACCGTCGTTTCTTTGAAACTGACTGCGCTGCAGTCGATTCCAGCTGACAGACGGGTTGTTTTTTGCTGTTAGTGCTGTCACCAGGCATTGGCCGCAGTGACCGGTAGGTCAGCGAGCTGGTGTCCTCAACAACTTCGCCATAACCCTGATCGCAGAGCATCTCCACGCAGGAAGCAAAGTCCTTGGATTTGTAGGTGCGTCCACCCTTCCACGTCGCTTTGGCGTGGGAGAGCTTGTAGGTCACCTCACCATGCTCTTGGCTAACCGAGTTGATGTGCTGCATGTACCGCAGCGCCCTGTCAGCAGGCTGGTTGTGGAACAGCTCTGTCTCTTGGAGACATTGATCAACGATTGCCGCTGCCTGCCGCATCAGATCAACGCTGATCTCTTGGTCTTCACCAACCCACAGCATGTGCAGGTTGCCCGCAAGCCGAAGCGCATGGGCACCAGCTTTGCCCCACATCGCTGAAATCACCTTTGGCGTTGATGGATCAATCGCCTTGAGATTCCGGGGCGTAAACCAGCGGTTGTAGAAACGCCGGGCTTCCGCTGAGAGCTTGTAAACGCGTGGTGGTGCTTTATGGAAGCGGTCGGCGTACTTAGCCAGCACCTTGCGGGCTTCGTGCAGCGCAGCTTCCTCTTCAGGGGTTTCATCCTCATCACGCAGGTTGAGCCCAACCAGCGGCACCTTCACGCAGAGCAATCGTGCAAATTTGCCGGTGGCATCTTTGCCATTGATCAGCTCTGTCAAAGCATCCGGCTGGATGTTGCCGAACACCGAAACCATGCTGGCGTCGTAATGGCGGGCACCAGCAACAACGCCGTAACTGGTGTTGCCGCCACCATCGAACAACTCCAGAAACTGCCCTTCAGCAGTACCGCGCCCACGCTTGGTGTCAGCGTCCATTGCCCGTAGCAAGGCGCTGAACTCTTCACGCTTGATCAGCGTCCCAAGGCGTTTTGCCTCGTAGTGAGGGAGCCAAACATCAAGAGCTTCAGGCGTGTACTGCTTGATGTGCGGGTACAGCGGAAGCGGCTTTGGTGGCCTGTCGTCCTTCTTTTTGATGGCCTTGCAGTCGTGTTCCCACTGCACAACCATGCGCTCGTGATGCTCTTTGGCATCAAGGCGAATGTGGGCTGATGGCGCATCAATCAGCTTGGTGGTGTGACCTGTTTTGGACAAACCAGTAGGGCCTACAGAGGCGATAAACAGGTTCATCGGCACGCTGTACCGGGCGCTGCATTTGACGCGGTTACCGAGCTTCAACAGTCCGGCACAACCAACCAAAAAGATCAGCGTTGCCGTCAGGGCGTCAGCTGGATCTTCCTGATTAATCAGCTCAACAGCAGCAGCCAGATCAGGTGGCAGCAGGTTGTCGTAGGTGAAGGCATCCCTACCAGCTTCCAACTCAATGACCCTGGATGCACCTTCAACCCCCTCTTCAGACACAGTGATTTCATCGCGGTCAACGACCGCCTGAATTGCCTCAGTCGTCATGACGACGCCTCCAACCGTTATTGATGGCGTGGTGAAACAGCGTTGCTGCCGTGATCTGAGCGCCACCACTGCGCACGATCTGGCTGATGTCCCAACCGCACTGCTTTGAAGGCGACCATGCCTCCAGCAGATCAACAGCGGTTTCATCGCTGTAACCAGCTTGATGGCAGGCATCCACAACTGCCCAGCAGATGTTGCGGTGCTGGTTGTAGTTGCCTTGCCCAGCTACACGTTGCGGGATGGCAGACAATGCATCACCGATCTCAGAAAGGGTGCTGTCTGGGCCGCAATAAACCTTCCGTGGCCGTTCAACTGGTACCGGCAGCTCTGGCACCAATTCTTCAAACAGCTCGACTGGGTAACGCTCAAAGCTGCTGCGCCTTTCAACCCACGCTGGCCAGCCAACCATCAAGTCCTTGCCGATGTACCAGCCACCAGGAAGGCGCATCACACGGCTTGGATCTTTGACCGCCTTGTCGCTGTCGCAATAACGGATCAACCGTTTGATCAACGGACGCCAGCGTTCAACAGAGATTGGCGTTTCAAGCGTCCAAAAGGTGTGGATGCTTTTGCCGCCAGTGTTTACGCGAAGCGTTGGTGCAGGCAAGCCAAGCTGATCTGGCTTTGCAAACTGTTCAGCGCGTGGGATGTCATCCCACTCAACAAACAGCGCATGACAGCTCGTGATGCTGTCGGCTGTATCCCCACCAAGGTTTGGTGAGGCATAGATGCCATAGCCCTTTGCCTGAGCAAGCGGGAAGTCTTGCCAGTCATCTTTGAGCCAACCCTTGTAGACCCTGCCGCCATTGCGCGGAATTGCCCGGTAGCGGACATCAGCAGGATCACGGTTGAGGTGATGACACCAAAATTCCGCCTGTGGCCAGTCGAAAGGGAAAGAATGCGCACCAAACTGCGCACAATGCCTCCTACACGGCCACCAGATGTCTTCCAGTGGAGTGCAAGTCGGCGGAGTTGCCAACTGCTGAAATAGCAGCGGGTCACCTAAACTGGGTTCAATCCACGGACCCAGGTCGGAGCTAATTGTTCCGGCCATTTTTATGCCTGCTCCTGACGACGGAGCATTCCAAGCCGGTGAAACTTTTCACGGCAGCGATCAACATCCCAAGTAATTGGGCTGGTCTTGTGTTGGCCAAGGAAATAATCCTCACCACCAATCAACGGGCCGCCTTTGGTGTCCATCTGTCTCTTCAGATGGCCTTGGCTGATTGCCATCAAGTTGGCAGCATCAGCCGTCTTCAAAACCAATCGTGGTTTCGTCAATTCCATAACAGGTCAGAAACTAAGGGTTCAGAACGAGAACGAGATACAGAGTTGTTCTTCATTCCTGACCGCCACCGGCGTAGCCGATGTCTCACACAGGCATTTCATCCAGCGGGGCTGAATGTAGATCCCGGTCAGTTTCTCCGCCGAAGGCAGAGTTGATTGAAGTTGGGCAAGTTGCCCGTGACTAATAACTACAGGAAATCGCAACCGATTGCAACTGATTTACCACTATGGATGGTGCCAATGATCCAAATTGGGCCTTTTTTGGGCCTTTTCAACACTATTTCTGGGTTTATCAACGGGGGCTGTGGACAAACTCAGGGGGTAGGGATAGTGGACACACCAGCGTTAGTTTTGGCCAAAGCTGCATCCATTGATTCGCGATCGAGCCAGTGGCTGTAATGCTTTAAATGCGTCAAAAGCGAATGCCGCATCCACTTTGCGGCCACCCGTTCATGCATGTGATTCTCAGATTCAATGTGAGCCCTGAAGGCCCAGGCGTGCCGCAGGCTGTTAGCCGTGACATCGGGGTTGCCTGCCTTGATTACATCACGCCAGTAAGGAAAACGATTCAGCTGCTGACCAACCTCAGCGCCAACACCTTGAAAACTATTTTTCTCGCTGACCATGGCGATCTGATTCCTGACAGCCTTGGGCAACCGCACCAATCCTGATTCGAAGGCAGCCAACATCTGCTGCGCTTCACCAGCAGGACGACCAGCAATTGCAAGCGGCATCACTGGATCAGGTGCCTTGGCTGGTTTAAACATGTTGCGGTGGTTCCGCTTGATGTGGCCGATGGTTGCCTGACCATCTTTGACCTGCAAAACGGAAACTTCACCGGGCCGCAAACCCAGATAACTGATCAATCCAACGCAGAGCTTGAGGTCGTGCCGACCTGCCTCTTCCAAAGCATCCAACAGGTCACTGATCTGATGGCTTTTCAACGGTGGCGTTGCCTTGGCAGCTTCAACCTCAGCTGTTGCCGTACCAACCAGCTCACGCATCAGTTCCGTATCTGCTGCACCTGATGGAGGCACAAACCGCGCAGGCAGCATTTGACGATCAGTTGCCCACTTCAGAAACGCCACGCAGTCCTTCAGCGCCCTGGCACGCCCAGTGCCACCTGCAGCGACAACAGCGTTGCCATCAGCGTCATAGAAGTGCTGAGCGGCGTAAGCCCTCAAAGCAGCTTCAGCGTTGCGTGGTTTTGGAGCAGTGCCAACGGAGTCCAGGAGCTTCTGCAGCCGTGAAGAGGTCCACTTAATGGTGTTGGGCCTGCAGCCGCTTTTCGTCGCCATAAAGGCTTCAAGGGCTGTCTTCCATGCCTTCTCACCAGAGCTAACGGTTGCGGCTGCTTGCTTTGGATCAGCAAGGGAATCGCCGTACTGCTTAACCGCTTTTTTGAGGGGCAGGTTCTGCTGCTCCATCAGGTTTCTGATGGCAGTGACCCAGTTCAAGATTGGTGTGCCGGAGTCCTTTCGCCAGGGCAACGGCAGGTACGCCGAAGATCTGCTGTCGTCTTCAAACCGGCGGGTCAATTGCACAGTGCCTCGGTGGTCACGAATGGACCAGCCAAAGCCGTGTTCAGCTTTCAGCTGCCTTCTGACGGTGACGAACCACTGTTCTCGCTTTGCGGGCATGACCGACTGCCTAGGGGCAGTTGCTCGGAGCTGTGCGCAGAATTGTGCGCAGAATGGTTGCAACAGTCAAGAACGGGTTGCAACTTCTGTGCGCATGGCCTGACAGCTAGCCCAGTCACATCATTGGTTTTTGTAGTGTTTACGAGAATTTGACCCCGTTACCAGCATCTACTGACCGATTACCTTCTAAGCAGTCGGTCGATGGTTCGAATCCATCAGGGGGCGTGTACTACGAAGCCACTCCAACGAATACGTCTCGGAAGGGTTCAAACGGGTTATGGAGCCCCTCGGAGTGTGAGGGGCACCGATCAGATCAAACGATCAGCTGTAGGCCTTGGCGATGAGGGGGCCAGCTTGCTCATCTGACAGCACTGGGGTGACCTCCCAGTCGAGGCACTCGGCCCACTCCGCGGCGTGCTCGTAACAGGCATCTGCATTGTCTGCCTCCACGAGAATCCAGCCTTCAACAGAGCCCGGTGCATGCCAACGCTTCCAGGACTTGCACTCAGGGAAAGGCGCACCCGTTGCCAGGAACTTCTTGGCAGCGATTTCGTGGTAGCCGGTCTTGAACGACCAGTGCATAAAAAAGGTCATGGAAGGCGTTGAAGCCAACGAACATTCCCATAGGCCAAACAGCTTGTCTGTGAGGGGCAACACGGCGGGATAGATCGCTGCAAGCCCTTCCCTCAATCGTCGTCAGCAGTCGTCTTGCATCCAGCGTTATGCGCGGTTACATGGGAGCCAAGCAGCCAGATGGCGGAATGCCGGAGCTTCTCAAGCGTCAGATTGACCGCCTGGAAACCGCAATTGACCTCTCGACGGACTGGCTTGAAATTCAATATCTGATGGTTGAGCTCGATCAGCTCAAGGCTTTGTATGAGGAGGAGGAATCAGAGGCTGCATAAGCGGGTTTTGACCTCAGCCTCAGAGCACAACCCATCGAGCTCAGCAACACGTCAGGCCAGCTTGTTCAGCGTTCTTGATCCAACCCTGCCAGCGTGGGAAATCACTGACGTTCCATGGCATGAATAACGAGCAGCAGGCGGAACTGGAACGCCTCGAGCGTGTGCTTGCGGTGGCCAAGCGGAAAGGCAACGAGCTGTTCATTCAGAACATCGAACGGGAGATCAGCGCCGTTCAGCGAGGCGAACATTCCCCCCTCATCGAGGAATACCTCACAGCGGAAGAGCGCGCATCAAGGGGCGTCGACAACCAGCCCGAGGCTTGAAACCAACTGAAAGGCACGCCATCCCAACAATCGATCGTTCAGGCCCTCAAGGCAATGCGCCTTAATGCCGATGACTTTGTGCCCTGAAGGCACAAAACTATGGGCATCGAGATCGGAGGAGCCCATGACGGACGACACTCCACCCCAGCAGAACGAAGAAGCAGACTGACTTTCTGGCCCCTGCTCCAACAGTCTCAACAATGACCTGGGTTGGTCCTTTGGTGGGCACGCAATGGTCCGCCACGCCAATCGACGCTCCACTTGCACCGTCTCAGGTGCCCTCGGAGAAAACGACCCAACACTCGAGTCCATGGCCCCAGGGCGCCTCGAGCCAGACGCTTCGACCCTTTCTTTCCCCAGCTGAAGTGATGGGTTGAACAATGCACAAACGAGCGAGTTAGGCCGTCTTTCCACCGGGAAGGGCGGCCTTCCTCTTTGACTGATCGCCCATGAAACAGGAGCCACCCGATCTCATCTGGGGCTCACGTTTAAACAGTTAAGGGAAGAGCCATTCCGGTAAGCATCAAGCGTCTGCATCCTCCACATCGGCCCCAGAACCAACACCTTCAGCCGCAGGATCCTGCCCAGGCCGCCAGCCACTCTCCCAGATTTCACGCGTCTTGAGATTCAACTCATCGCGCGAAAGTCCCCATAGCGTGAGACATTTCTGCAGATCATCACGAATATCTTCAGCGCCAGGAAAATCCGCATATCGCGAAAATAACGCCGCAATCGTTGTCAACTGCTGCGGGCCTGGTTCGCCTTCATGACCCAACACAGCATCGATCTGGTCGCGATCAATGGCGTAAAGCGGATGGGTTTGCTGCGTGTCGTCGGTCATCCACCGATCATGCCTGAACAGGGAGAGCAGAGCAGCAGATCAGTCGAGCTCCCAGCACTCAGAACCACGACTGGTGAGCAGGCAGACAACGTGCTTTTCCTCGCTGATCAGGCGATACGTGTGCCCATCAGCATCACTACGGGCACGGGCATGCCAGAAGGCATTGTCTTTGGAAGCGTGTTCGGCACGATTGGACCAACCATCAACTGTTAGCTCTTGAACAGCAAACATGCGCCTGGTTCGAACTGAACAAAGGCTCGAGGAGCACGCACGTTCTGTGCAGGATCAACAGAAACTCGTTGGGATCGCTTGATCAGCTGTTGTAATCAGCGCAAAGCCGAGATTTTGTCGACACTGGAACCAACTTCCTCAATGGAAAGACGCTCAGCTGAGGCGTCATTTTGAAGACGAAAGAGAAAGCCATTCACCCAAGCTGTCTCTTTATTGTTGACCTCATGGCCACGGTCAACGAATCCGGGCTGCTGCTGGAACAGGTGCAGGAGAATGGTCAGAACGTCCTGCGGCGAAAGATTTTCTGGGTCAATCGATGGAAGTTGATCCCTTACATCCAGATACGACATTGACCCGGTGGTCGCAACATCAAAGGCCACCGTCGACTTGCACGCACGATCAGTCCATCCAAACAAAAAGCCCCACCGAAGTGGGGCTTCATCCCTTGAATGAAACAGGGATCAGAGCCAATTGGCACGCATGGCCTCGTAGGTCACTCCTCGGTATTTCAACTGAGTTGGAGCAACCTTCTCTTTCGCCAGCTTGACGGGAGAGAGATGTGCAGAGGTGTAGTCGCCGGATTCAGATCCGCGAGCCACGGCCTTTTTGGAGCTGTTGCGGAGCTGCACGCGCAGCTCACGCTCCTTCAGAAGCTGAAGAGCATTCATGGTGTTCCTCGTAGAAAGCTCAGGCCCCGTTCCATGCCCTGAGTCGAACTGCGCTTCGCTGTGTAGCGAAGTGAACGTTTGTAGCGGTTGCTACACATTAAATATAGGGCACGCAATCACTGTTGCGCTGTTCATCCCGTTACAGCCAGAGGCAATTAAATCAAGTTCAACCGCAAAAGCTGCGCCAATGCGAGCGAATTGTGGTCGTCTTCGTTGGTCGTTCTCAATTCAAGGTTGAAAAAGAGCGCTGATTGCTCCTGAACAAAAGGGCCTGCATGCCACGTTCCCGGATGCAGCTTGAAGGCTTCTCCGGCCTGAAACTTGATCAGAGCGATCGAGGAAGCGGGGGGCGGACAACCGGAATCCGTGGAAGGGGCCATGGCCAGCCACCAGGGCTGGGCATCGGCAGACCCCAGACACTGACTCACGCGATGGTGCCGCGTCATCGACTTGAGCACAGGAGGCCGGCGGCGAATCCGCATCACGTAAAAGCGCGGTTGACCGTCTCCAGCGAAATAAAGATCTGCGTCCGCTGAACCGAACAAGGCAGGATCACTCTGCGGACGCAACAAAGTGCCACAGCGCTCCAGCCAAGGCGAGTCCGATGCAATCGGCGTCAGGCTCAAGGTTTCCTCATGATCCATCCCGTCAGGATATGAAAACCAGCCCATGCACCCGTGCAACAAACGGTGCCTTGGGCCACTGACGGCAGGGTCGGAACTCCCTATCACCTGAAAAAGGTGAACCGATCATGCTGACCACATCGACACGCTTGAAACTGCAAAACATTTGCAGCCGCCTGGCGCAGGGTGAGTTCGTGTCACTCCAGGAACGCGTCTACCTTCAAAAATTTGCCGAACGCGATCGCAGCGTGAGCACGTGGGTGAGCAGAGCGCAACGTTTTCAACGGGAAGGCACACAACAAGGCCTCGACGGCTTGATGGCCGATCTCGACCTTGGGCGACGTCATCCAGACGACCCTGAACATCCAGAAGATGATCTCGGCGACTGGTTTAGCAATGCTTCGCCCTGGCTGCGTCGCGACTGACGCGCCTCAGCTGGGATCGTCGAGGGGGCCGAAATGGCTGACGGCAACCGCCTGCAACGTCTTCAACGATTCCAGAACAGCCAGGCGTTGCTGAGCCTGAGCAAGCATCGGCTTGCCATGGGGGACGCATGATTCGATCAGAGATGCCGCCTCAGAGGCTTCAGCCTTCACCCAGCCCGTGCATCGTTCAAGGCGGGTGGTGAGATCACCATCACGCAATGCGCCCGAGTAGTTCGGCCCCGCGAAAACCTCGAGAAGTGTCGCCAGCGCATCCCTGGCCTGCTCCCGGTTCACCGTCATAGGGCTTGTGGAATACGGGACCACACTGGCAGCCCAGGCACAAAAAAGCCGCCTCATATGGGCGGCCGGGTGATGGGGATATCCACAGCTTACCCGAACGAGCCAGTGATTGCAGGCCTTTTGAAGAAATGGCGACAACACAGGCTGCCAAAGTTATCCACCTTCTTGTGGATAAGCTGCCGCCAAACGGTATTTTGTGAAATTCAATCCACCACATCTGGTGGATCAGCTGCACAAACTTGACGAGAAGCACTACACTTATTGAAGAGCCGGGTGATGGGGATTACTTGGCTTATTCCTCCGTTTAACGGAGGTTTTTTTATGCCTTCTCCCACGACAAGGCAGCCCTGTCTGCAGAGCTCACATGGCCAACGAGCATGTCCATGCTGAAGAGGCAAGCCACATCTGCACAACTTTGTTCACGGATCTGACTCATCTCAGTGAACTGAAGAGACTGATTCAGGTCTGATGATGACCCAGGCCAGTGAAATCAAACCAACAACTTTGTCAGGCAAGACTCAGATCCACGCCATAGGCTCCGTGCAGCAACACAAGATCTCGACCAGATGCGTGCCCTGAACGGATTGCTGCTACTAGCGATTGCTCTGAGCGTGCTCCCGTCTTCAGCAGGCGCTCGCGAGCTGGGACCTTGTGAACCGGCCGAAGCGGTGAAGATCATCGACACCAGCCTGGGACAAGGGAAAACGCTTCAGCAAGCCATGCAGATGATGATCAAAGCGAAAGTGTTCGACGGATCCAAGGCGTGCATCACCTTCATCCGCGAGACCTCGATGAGCATGCGCGATTCATACCCAAGAACCTTTAAATCGCTTTGGTTGAACTAGGCATCCTTCGGATCCTGATGATGTCGGTTTGGCGGAGAACTGGGCCTTAAGCCAACGGCGCACGAGCAAAACCGACATCATCGAGTCAGGATCTCGGCCCATCATGCAAACCCCACGACGGATCAACGATCCCGCCAATAGCCTCGCCGTGGTGGTTGCCGTCGTTCTCAGCGCGCTGCTGTTTTTGGGGCAGGCGCTGTTCATCGTTCCGGCCGGCAAGGTTGCCGTGGTCACCACCTTGGGCAAGGTGAGCGGAGGTTCGAGACTCCCTGGCCTCAATCTCAAGGTGCCGTTCATTCAATCGGTGTATCCCTTTGATGTGCGCACCCAGGTCAAACCGGAGGAATTTGCCACCCTCACCAAAGACCTCCAGGTGATCGAAGCCACCGCAACCGTGAAATACGCCGTTCGCCCCAACGAAGCCGGACGGATCTACAGAACGATCGCCGGCAACGATCGCGAGATCTACCCCCGCATCATTCAGCCGTCATTGCTGAAAGCCCTGAAGTCGGTCTTCTCCCAATACGAGCTGGTCACCATTGCCACCGAATGGAACGACATCTCCGCCCTGGTGGAGCGCACGGTCGCCGAAGAACTCGACAAATTTGATTATGTGGAAGTGCGCGGTCTCGACCTCACAGGCCTTCAGATCGCCGAGGAATATCGGGCTGCCATTGAACAGAAACAGATCGCAGAGCAGCAACTGCTCCGCGCCCAGACCGAAGTGAAGATCGCTGAGCAGGAAGCCCTTCGCTACGACACCCTCAACCGCAGTCTTGATGATCAGGTGCTCTACAAGCTTTTCCTAGACAAATGGGATGGGCAAACGGAGGTGGTACCGGCCCTTCCGGGCAGCAACGCCAGCACACCTCCAGTAATTGTGGGGCGACGCAGCTGAACCAACGCCAGCCGTGGTTGTTGATCAACAACCGCTTCTCGAAGACAAAGATCGTCTCGAAGAACTGCGCCGCAGTTACGACGGCGAAGCACGACTGAACGAGTCCTTCATCGTTCTGACGGTTGGCGCCAGCCTGATCGCCAGCCTGGGTTTGGTCGCCGACAACAATGCAGTGATCATCGGTGCCATGGTTGTGGCGCCGTGGATCATGCCGCTGCGGGTGGCGGTGTTCGCGATTCTGATCGGGCAGGCCAGGCTGTTGTCACGATCACTGATCACCCTTGTCGCCGGAGCAGGGATCACCTTGATCCTGTCGATGGGATTGGGCCTCATGGCACGCAGTCAGGGCTTGCTTGTGGTCGAGGCCTTGCCAGAACAGATCGTCGCCCGGCTTGAGCCCAACACATTTGATCTGGGAATCGCCCTGGCGGCAGGTGCCATCGCGACCTACGCCAAGGTCAACCCGGGTGCCGTGAGTTCGATGGCCGGCATGGCGATTGCCGTGGCCTTGGTGCCGCCGGCGTGCGTGATGGGATTGATGCTCTCCGGGCCAGACATCAGCAGCGCCCAGGGTCCTGCACTGCTCTATGCCGCCAACTTGCTTGGAATTCTGATTGGCGGGATCACGGTACTGGCGATTCGTGAGCCGTACTTCCGCGACAAACTCGGGCGCCGCCGCCGCTCACGCTTACCCGTGCTGTTGGCATTGGGTTTGGCCGTGCTGGTGGGTCAAAAACTGTATGGGAGGTATGAGCAATACCGATACAAGCTCAATCGGGAGGTGGCCCAAAAACAGATTGAATCGGAGATCCGCTACTACCTCAAGAATGAAACGTTGACCTTTGGCACCAACGACGCCGTGAAACTGGAAAAGGTTATCTTCGACTGGCCTGACTACTGGGAACAAAATCAAACCCCAAGTTTCCTGGTGGTGGTGCGATCACTCGACCCCAAGCTGCCGAGTTACAAGCAGGTGCAGAACATTCAAGACACGATCAACAGCAGACTTTCAGGGCAGTTCCCTGGCCTTGAACTGCAGATGCAGGTGCAACGCATCAACGTGAGCGTGGTGGAAGGCAATGAAGTGGACCTTGAGGTTGACCTCGAGCAAATCTTCAACGAAGCGGATACAAGCCAAGCACCGCCACAGGCGCTTGAAGATGAACCAAAAGTTCAAGCAGAAGATTCAGCCGTAGCTGAAATCTGTTCAGAGCCAGATTGCTGAAACGCGATTTATTTGCGGGTCAGGATGACAAACAGGGCGTGAACCACAGCGGCTGGCCACATGCCAAACAACACTGGGAACCCAAGGCCACCAACGGCAAAGAGATAGATCACCAGGTTGATCCAAAAGGGCTGCGTCAATCCCACCTGAGTGAAGACGCCCAGAGGGGGAATGAACAGGGCAATGATGATCCGAAAGATGTCTCCGCAGGTCGTCAGAGGAAGCACGGGGGTTCCCTTGTCTAGCCATCAACATCTGACGCAAAGATGGCTCCTCGCACTTGAGGGTTGATCGGACCCAACAAATTGCATGCACAACAAAAAGCCCCCTCCTAGGAGGGGGCTTTCCGATTCAGTTGATCTGAATCGTTTGTTGATTCCAGATCAACCGATGGCAGGAGCCTGCAGAGCCACAGGAGTGGACTCAGCAGCAGCCAGGTCGAGGGGGAAGTTGTGAGCGTTGCGCTCGTGCATCACTTCCATGCCGAGGCCGGCACGGTTCAGCACATCAGCCCAGGTGTTCAGGACGCGGCCCTGACCATCAAGGATGGACTGGTTGAAGTTGAAGCCGTTCAGGTTGAAGGCCATGGTTGACACGCCGAGGGCAGTGAACCAGATGCCGACAACAGGCCAGGCAGCCAGGAAGAAGTGAAGGCTACGGCTGTTGTTGAAGGAGGCGTATTGGAAGATCAGGCGACCGAAGTAACCGTGGGCAGCCACGATGTTGTAGGTCTCTTCCTCTTGGCCGAACTTGTAGCCGTAGTTCTGGGACTCGCTCTCGGTGGTTTCACGCACCAGGGAGGAGGTCACCAGGGAGCCGTGCATGGCGGAGAACAGGCTGCCGCCGAAAACACCTGCGACGCCCAGCATGTGGAAGGGGTGCATCAGGATGTTGTGCTCGGCCTGGAACACCAGCATGTAGTTGAAGGTGCCAGAGATGCCCAGGGGCATTGCGTCAGAGAAGGAACCCTGACCGAAGGGGTAAACCAGGAAGACAGCGGAGGCTGCAGCGACAGGTGCGCTGTAGGCAACGCAGATCCAGGGGCGCATGCCCAGGCGGTAGGAGAGTTCCCACTCACGACCCATGTAGGCGTAGATGCCGATGAGGAAGTGGAAAACAACCAGCTGGAAGGGGCCGCCGTTGTACAGCCACTCATCGAGGGAAGCAGCTTCCCAGATGGGATAGAAGTGCAGGCCGATGGCGTTGCTGGAAGGAACAACAGCACCGGAGATGATGTTGTTGCCGTAGATCAGGGAGCCAGCGACGGGCTCACGGATGCCATCGATGTCGACCGGAGGAGCGGCGACGAAAGCGATGACGAAGCAGATGGTGGCAGCCAACAGTGTGGGGATCATCAGCACACCGAACCAACCGACATACAGACGGTTGTTGGTGGAGGTGACCCACTCACAGAAGGCCTGCCAGCTGGAAGCGCCGGAGCGCTGCTGGAGGGTGGTGGTCATGAGAACGGAAAGAAATGTTCCCGAAGGAACGGTTTAAGGAAGGGCAGGAGAGCCCTGCCTGATCGGGAGTGTAAAGGAAGTTTGCGCTGTGTGTCCACAGATTGCGAAACCAACGCTTAAGCGCCCCAGGAGAGGAAAGCGATGCTTTCGAAAGACTTAAGATTCATGAGACTCACCAAGGCGCTTTTGGTTCTGATCCGCTGGATGCAAGCCGGCCACCGCTTGGAGGAAACCGTTCCTCTGAGCCAGGCCCGCCACAGGCGACTGGAGCTGGAGGCTCAAGGTGCCACCGTGTATTGGAGTGAACGTCTGGCCCAGGGCCAGTTCTGTTGAGAGGCTGGGGCCAATCAGCACAGGCCCATGCAGCGTTTGATTCCTCTGATTTGTCTTGGGCTGACCTCGGTTGGTCTCACAAGCTGTGGACTGGTGAGCTCGAGCGGCGACAAACCCAACGCAAGCGCTTCGATCAAACAGCTGGAACAACGCATCAACCAGCTGGAGCAGGAGCTGCAACAAATCAAGTCGCCCGGCGGGGATGCCGACAGCAAAACCCCGGCCGGTCCGCTGCGATCCCTCACCCTGCGGATCGACACCGAGGACGACCGATTGCGGATGTACTGGGCCGATGGTCAGACGAGCAATCTGATCTGCTCTCAAGAAGGGAAAGGTGTTTGGGCCTGCGGTTAGGCCGCAGAGAGCAGCTGCTGCAAGGCCGGCAGCCAGGTGGGCTGCACGGGCCACACCTCCCGGCGCGTGAGGGAGAAAGCAATGCTTTTCTCCGCGTAGGCCGCTTCATTCACAAACACCGGAATCTCCCCCTCAACCCACGCTTCACCACGATTGGTGCCATCCGCAGCACGGAACATCGCCTGGGTTGAGCTGATGTCCTGCCAATCGCGTCCCTGCAGTTCGGGATGCACAAGGGCCTGAGGCTCTCCGTTCTCCGCCTTCGGAAGATCCCGACTCCCCAGGTGACGGTGCACCACCAGAGCATCCGGCAGCCGGGCCAAGCCCTGATGTGCCTGATCCAAGGCCCTCAGGCAGGTTTCCAAGCCAAGACGGGTCTGTTCAACGACCCGGGCATTGAGCAGGCCTTGCGGCACAGGGCCCACCTCGATCACCAGGCCGCAGGGCCAGGATTCAACAAGGAAGCCGGTCTGCTGAGCATCGGCTTCGTGCAGATAAATCGGCAGGCCAAGCGCTCCCTGCACCAAAGCCGCGAGGGCGAGATCAGCAGGACGCCGGCCGTACACCACCAGGCAATTGCCCATGGCCGCTGTGGTGCTGTGCAAATCGATGGCCACGGCACAAGGCTGCTCGCCGGTCGGGCCGTGCAAGCGCAGGAGTTCCCCAGCACGCTGAAACTCCAAGCCGGGGGCCCCCTGCTCCAACTGTTCCGGGAGGAAGCAGCGGTTGAGGTCACGATCGACGTAGCGGCAGCGGCGGCGCAACGCTTCCGGGTTGCCGATCACCTTCTGCACCGCCAAGCCAGCAGCGTTGATCAGATCAGGGTTGGCCTGCCACTGCTGCAGCAACCAAGGGGCATTGACCTCATTGCCGTGGGTGCCGGCCACCACAAGAACGCCACAGCTGCTCATGGACCACAGCGAACCAAGTTCCGACTGAAGCACGAGTCACAGCGAGGATGGAAGCGATCCAAACCGCGCCATGTTGATCCCACCTGTCGTGGTCACGGCCGCCCGTCGCAGTTGGCGCTGGCAATGGCAACGGCTCATGGGTGGGCTGGGCCCTGCCGATGCGGCCGGCAATTACACCCGCCCAAGCAGCGATCCACTCAGCCCGCCGGCTTTAGACCCCGCAGACCTGCTCCAGCGCAGCGCAGACCAACGGCCAATCCTGGTGATCGGGCGCAGTTGCCCCTGGGCCCACCGCACCTGGCTGGTGCATCAGCTGCGCCATCTGCACAACAGCCTCACCCTCGTGATGGCACAGGCGGATCACAACGCTGGACGCTGGGCCCTCAATCCCGCTTGGGAGGGGTGCGACACGCTGCTGGAGTTGTATCAGCACTGCGGCGCCCCCCCCAGCTACCGGGCCACCGTGCCTGTGCTGGTGGATCCGAAGACGCGCAGCCTGCTGGGCAATGACAGTGCACCACTGGTGGAGCTGTTGAACCGCTGGCCCCATCAAGACGCTGTTGTGGACCTGGCACCGGCGGAAGCCACCGAAAGGATCCAGGCCTGGCAGCAGCGACTGCAACCGGCCATCAACGATGGGGTGTACCGCTGCGGTTTCGCCCGCAACCAAGCGGCCTACGACCGCGCTGAAGCCGATCTCTTCGCCGCCCTTGCGGCGGTGGAGCAGAGCCTTGAAAGCAATGGTCCATGGCTGTGCGGCAGGGCACTGACCCTGGCGGACGTGCGCTTATTTCCCACCTTGATCCGCTGGGAGCTGGTCTATGCGCCCCTGTTCGGCTGCAGTCGGCAGCCGCTCTGGCACTACCCGCACCTCTGGGCATGGCGACAACGCTTTTACGCTTTGCCGGGCGTGGCGGACACCTGCGACGGGAACGCCTGGCGACACGATTACTTCGGTGCCCTGTTCCCCCTCAATCCCAGCGGCATCGTTCCAGCAGGTCCTGACCTGAGCACACTGGTGAACAGCACGGCAGCGTCGGGATGACCAGCGCAGATCCAACCTTCGAAGGTGTTTACGGCACCTACTCGATCACCGCTGCCGATCGCCAGGAGGTGCGTTCCTATCGGATCGCCCTGTTGATCACAGGCCTCAGCCTGGCTGCAGGGGTGCTGCAGTGGTGGCAGACCGATAACCCCTGGGCATGGCTCTGGGTGCTGCCGATGGCCACAGCCCTGGGCCTGGCCCTGCGCTGGATTCACATTTATCTCCGTCCCTTGCACCGCGCCCTGCAACTGTTCTGGCTCAGCGGTTGCATCGGTTGGGGGGCCCTGCCGCTGCAGGCCGGCCCCACCGAAGTGCTCTCAACCCTCCAGGATCAGCCGCTGTGGATCTTGGCCATAGGGCCGCTGTTTGCCGCCTTGGCGGGCATCGGCTTCAAGGAGTTTTTCTGCTTCCAACGTTCCGAAGCCATCGGCCTCACCTTGCTGCTGCCGGCAGCGCTGCTGGGGCATCTGGTGGGTCTGATCAATGGCCCCCTCTGCCTGGCTCTGCTGGAAAGTGCAGCGTTGCTGCTGGTGTTGCTGGCCCTGCGCAAATTCGGCATGGAGGCAGCAGCGGATGTGGGCGACAAGAGCGTGTTTGCTTATCTGGACGGTCAACTGCCCGCTGGCACGCCGTGAGTCTGATCAGCCTGGTGGGTGCGGCCAAGGATTTCGGCATCCGCACCCTCTTTTCCGATCTCGATCTCCACATCGGTGAAGGGGAGCGGCTGGGACTGATCGGTCCCAATGGCGCCGGCAAATCCACCCTGCTGAAGGTGCTGGCGGGGAAAGAGCCACTCGGGGACGGGGAACGGCGCTGCTCACCCCGGCTCCGGGTGGAGCTGGTGGGTCAGGAGAGCCGGATCACTCCGGGGCTCACGGTGCTGGAACAGGTGCTGGAGGGCTGTGGTGCCAAACGGGATCTGCTGGTGCGCTTCAGCGCCCTCAGCGACGCCATCGCGGCAGACCCCAGCAATGAAGCACTGATGGCGGAGCTGGGTCAGCTCAGCCAACGGATGGATGAAGAGGACGCCTGGAGCCTGGAGCAGCAATGCCGGGAAGTGCTGCAGAAATTGGGCATCAGCGATCTCCAACGCCCGGTCGACGACCTCTCCGGCGGTTACCGCAAACGGGTGGGTCTGGCATCAGCCCTGGTGGCCTGCCCCGATGTGCTGCTGCTGGATGAGCCCACCAACCATCTCGATGCCGCTGCCGTGGAATGGCTGCAGAGCTGGCTGGATCGCTATCCCGGCGCTCTGGTGCTGGTCACCCATGACCGCTATGTGCTCGATCGGGTGACGCGGCGGATGGTGGAGGTGGACCGAGGCCAGGCCCGCACCTATGAGGGGAATTACAGCACCTTTCTGCAACACAAAGCCGAAGAAGAGGCCTCAGAAGCAGCCTCAGCGGCCAAGTTCAAAAGCGTGCTTCGCCGCGAGTTGGCCTGGCTACGCCAGGGCCCCAAGGCCCGCAGCACCAAACAGAAGGCGCGACTGCAACGCATCGAAGCGATGCGCGAGCAGAAACCCAATCAAGGCAAAGCAAAGCTGGAGATGACCGGCATCAGCCGGCGCATCGGCAAACAGGTGATCGAAGCGGAAGCCGTTGGGGTCACAGCCGATGGCAGCGGGGGCGGTCGCCCACTCCTCGATGGCTTCAGCTACAGCTTCAGCCCTGAAGACCGCATCGGCATCATCGGCCCCAACGGCAGCGGCAAATCCACCCTGCTTGATCTCATCGCCGGACGGCGCGAGCCAACCCAGGGCAGCCTGCTGCTTGGGGAGACCGTTCACATCGGTTACCTGGACCAGCACACCGAAGACTTCAACAAAGGCAAAGGGCTCGATCGCAAAGTGATCGAGTTCGTGGAAGAAGCCGCCAGCCGGATCGATCTGGGGGGTGAGCAAGTCACCGCATCCCAGCTTCTGGAACGCTTTTTGTTTCCACCGGCCCAGCAGCACAGCCCCTTGGCCAAGCTCTCGGGAGGCGAGCGCCGCCGCCTCACCCTCTGCCGGATGCTGATCCAGGCGCCCAACGTGTTGCTGTTGGACGAACCCACCAATGATCTGGATGTTCAGACCCTCAGCGTCCTGGAGGATTTTCTTGAGGACTTCCGAGGTTGCGTGATCGTTGTGTCCCACGACCGTTACTTCCTCGATCGCACGGTTGATCGTCTGTTCTGTTTCGACCAAGGACGGCTCAATCGCTTTGAAGGGAACTACAGCGCGTTTCTGGAGCAGCAACGCCAGGAGGAACGCAGCCAAAGCCAGGCGAGCAAACCCTCCACACCAAAACCAGAGAGCAGCCGCAAGACCAAGCGCGACGGCCCGCGGCGGCGAAACTTCAAGGAAAACAAGGAGCTTGCGGCGCTTGATCAACAGCTGCCTGAACTGGAGCTGAAGAAAGAGGAGCTGGAACAGCAAATGACCCGGGAAGGCGCTGACATGGCCAAGCTGAGTCTCGATTTGGCTGAGATCATCAACCGCATTGAACAAGCGGAAGATCGCTGGCTGGAACTCAGTGAATTGGCGCCCTGATCAACGATCTGGAGCTGTGCTTGTAGCCACGGCTACAACCACTTCAAATCAACGTTGTCGGATGGTCATGGGGTGGGATTCCACCACTCCAAAACCGATGAATCGCCGTAATGTGCTGCCAGGCCACGGTCTGAATTCATGAAGTCCATCGACGAACACATCCAGAAGGATCAATCCGACATCGAAGCTGCCAAAGCAGCTGGGGACGAGGCCAAGGTTCGTCACCTCACCGATGAGCTGAAGTCGCTGGAGGAATACAAGGAACACCACCCCGGCGACAGCCACGACCCCACGTCGCTCGAGCTGCATTGCGAGGCCAATCCCGATGCCGAGGAGTGCCGCGTCTACGACGACTGAACCAACCAGCGACGTCAATCCAACGAGGGCTCAGTAGTCCTCGTTGTAGTCGGAGGGGCTGCCGGTCAGGCTGCAGACGACAGCCTCCTCCTTACGCATTGCCTTCACTTCAGCGATCGGGCGTCCCATGCGTTGAAGCACAGCAACATCTTCTTTCGTTTGGCACCGGGCGATCACGTCACCCTTGTTGTCCAGACAGGTGTAAAAGGTCATGTCATGGGAGAGACATTCCCGTTATGGCTCCCCCGCGATCAGGCCACAAGCATCGGTGTGGCTGATCACATGAAGAATGTCTAGAGCCTCGAGTCACACTCCGAGTTCGGCCCAGATTTCTGCCAGCAACCGATCGAGATTGGTTCCCATCGCTGCGGAAATGCACAGCACGGGACGACCGCTCGCTGTTTCGAGGTTTTGGCGGAGTTCAGGAAGGTCCTGCTCTGACACCAACTCCTGCTTGTTGATCACCAGAAGCCGTGGTCGATCGACCAGGCCATGGCCATAGGCCTCCAGCTCCTGCTGGACGACGTTCAGGTCAGCCACGGGATCCTCGGATCCGGCGTCCACAAGGTGGATCAGCAGACGGGTGCGTTCGATATGGCGCAGAAAATCGTGGCCAAGACCAGCGCCCTGGGCGGCCCCCTCAATCAAGCCTGGAATATCCGCGAACACGGTTCCATCTCCACTGGGACGGCGCACCACACCAAGGTTGGGAACCAAGGTGGTGAAGGGGTAATCGGCAATCTTGGGTCGCGCTGCCGACAGCACGGCGATCAAGGTGCTCTTGCCGGCATTGGGAAGACCAATGATGCCCACCTCAGCCAGCAACTTGAGTTCCAGCTGCAGGGGCCATTCCTCACCCTCACGGCCCTCGGTGAATTTCTCCGGAGCGCGGTTGCGATTGCTCAGGTAATGGGCGTTGCCCAAACCACCTCGCCCACCGAAGGCAACGGTGAGACGCTCACCCGGGGTGGTGAGGTCTCCCAGAAGAATGCCGGTGCGCAGATGGCGTACCTCCGTGCCGCAAGGCACCTTGATCACCAGGTCTTTCCCTGATGCACCGGTGCATTTATTCGGACCACCGCGTCGCCCATCGTCAGCGGCGAACAGGCGTTTGTATTTGAAATCGAGCAGGGTTTGCAGGTTGCTGTCGGCCTCGAGAACCACGGGAGCCCCACACCCGCCGTCACCTCCGGAGGGGCCTCCAGCGGGCACATACTTTTCACGGCGAAATGCAGCGATGCCATCGCCGCCGCGCCCGCCTCGGACCGTGATCCGTGCCTGATCGATGAACTGCACGGTGCTGCCGGCTCAATCCAATCCATAACCCTAAGATTCAGCCGCTGCAGCTCTGTCGTTGGCCGGCGTCCGTTTCGAAGACCTCAGCAAGACCTTCCCAGCACGCGGCGGCGATGATCCCGTTGAAGTGATTCGTCAGTTGAATCTGACGATCAACGATGGCGAGTTTTTGGTGCTGGTCGGTCCCTCGGGGTGCGGCAAAAGCACCTTGCTGCGACTGCTCGCTGGTCTCGACAGCCCCACCAGCGGCGAAATCAGAATCGGGTCCCGGCCCATCAGTGATGTGCCTCCAGCGCGCCGCAACGTCGCCATGGTGTTCCAGAGCTATGCGCTCTACCCGCATCTCAGCGTGCGGGACAACCTCAGCTTCGGACTGCGCAGAAGCCAGGCGAGATCAACCGTCCAGCGCATCCAAGATCAGGCCTTTCGAGCCACGCGCGCCTTACCCAAACCACTGAGGGTGCGGTCAGTCAGAGAAGAACGAATCGAAGCCCGGGTGAACACCGTTGCCAGATCTCTGGAACTCACGGAATTGCTCGATCGAAGGCCAAAGGAACTGTCCGGCGGACAGAAACAACGGGTCGCCCTCGGACGCGCCATGGCGCGCAATCCCGAGGTGTTTTTGATGGATGAACCGCTGAGCAATCTCGACGCCAAACTCAGAACGAGCACGCGCCAAAGAATCGTCGAGCTGCAGCGAGAACTGGGAACAACGACGGTTTATGTGACCCACGACCAGGTGGAAGCGATGACCATGGGGGACCGCATCGCTGTGTTGAACCAGGGGCGCCTGCAGCAACTCGGGACCCCCATGGAGTTGTACCGGTGGCCCTCCAACATCTTCGTGGCCCAGTTCATTGGCAGCCCAGCGATGAGCCTTTTGCCCGTCACGGTGGGACCCAATGCAACTCTGATTCTGGGGAACAAGCGCATTCAGGTTGAAGGCGCAATGGTCGAGCCTTTACTTCAACGAGAAGGCCAACACCTCACCGCAGGATTGAGGCCTGAACACTGGCATCTGGCACCGGCAACAAACCGGAATCTCCAAGCCGAGTTAAGCCATTGCGAGCGTCTGGGCAATGAGCAGATCCTCACCTGTCGGCTCCTGGATGGTGATCAACTCATCCAGGTCAGAGCTTCAACGGAGATCAACATCACTGCCGGCGATGCCATCCACCTCGACCCTGACCCCACAGGCTGGCGGTTGTTTGATGCGGATGGTGAAGCCATCCGTTAGCCACTGAAGCGCCTGAAACAGCTCAGCGCACCCAGACAACGCTGCAGCCCGGTCCGCCGTCCCCGTGCTCAGCATCGGTCACCCGTTCCACATAGGCCACCGTGTCCAGCCAGGCGCGCAGGCCGCGCTTGAGCTTGCCCGTGCCGATGCCGTGGATCACCCAAACCGGCCCATTGGCACTGCGCAAGCATTCCTCAACCGCCGCTTCGGCCTCATGCACCCGCATGCCACGCACATCAAGGGTGTTGCGACTGGTGCGCACCTGTGCACCGCCGCCTCCGACGGAACGGGCTTGCACCTTCACCACCGGCTTTGGAGGCGGCTCCGGCTTACGCCCATCCAGGCTTTCCACCGCCGCCAGATCCACCGTGGTGCGCATCACCCCACAACGAACCGTCAGCTGAAGGCCGTCATCGGTGATGGCCAACACATCTGCAGCCTTGCCGAGGGCAAGCAAGCGCACGCGATCCCCCACAGACGGACGCCAACCCGGCTTGGGTGCACGCCGTTCAGGGGTTGGGCGGTGATGGTCTTCCAAGCTGCGTAACCGTTGCCCAGCCTTTCGCGCGGTTTCCCCATCCGCGCGCTCATCCCGCAGACGGCGAATCAGCGTGCGAACTTCTTTCTGGCCCTGACGGATCGACTGCTCCAAGCGTTGACGGCCCTGCTCCTGGCGTTGCGCGGTCTGCTGCTTTTGCTTCTGCCAGCGCTGCAGCAACTCCTCGTGCAGCAGCTCCGTGCGTGCCAGAAGTGCTGCAGCGTCTTCTGCCGCGGCCTGCTGACGCTGCCGTTGCTCCTCCAAGCCACGGATCACACTGTTCACCTCACCATCACCCCCTGGGGCCAGAAGCTGCTGGGCCTGGTGAAGCACATCCGAATCGAGCCCAAGGCGCGTCGCGATTGCCAGTGCATTGCTGCGTCCTGGAATTCCCCACAGCAATTCATAGGTGGGGGACAAGGTCTCAGGATTGAAAGCAACAGAGGCATTCTCAAAACGAGCGTCGTCGTATTTAAGGGCCTTGAGTTCACCGAAGTGGGTGGTGGCAATCGTGAGCCGAGCCCGATCCGCAAGAGCCTTGAGCAGAGCCGTGGCCAGGGCCGTTCCCTCGCTGGGATCCGTTCCAGCACCCACCTCATCCAGCAGCACCAGGGCCGGAGAACCACCGCGCTGCAGCACCTCAAGAATGCGCCCGATGCGCTTCACATGACCACTGAAGGTGGACAAGCTCTGCTGGAGGGATTGCTCATCTCCGATGTCCGCCAGCACCTGGGAACACCAGGGCAGGGAAGGTTGCCCCGAACAGGGCAAAAGCATGCCGGCGCGTGCCATCAATGCAGCGAGGCCAATGCTTTTCAGGGTGACCGTTTTGCCACCGGTGTTCGGCCCCGTGATCGCCACCACCCGCAGCTCCGGCGACACCTCCACCGAGATGGGAACCACGGGCGGCCCCTCCGCCCGTTTGTGCTGCCACACCAAGAGTGGGTGTCGCAGACCTGAAAAGCGAAACGGAGCCTCCGCTGCCGCCTCAAGCTGAGGCTCAACGCCACCAAGCCAGCGGCCGTAACGCCCACGGGCCAGCGCAAGATCAAGCGCGCGCAGCACGGCCACCACCTGGTTGAGGGCGGACGCCTCTTCAGCCACCAGAGCACTCAGCTCCGCCAACACCTTGCGTTCCTCATCCCGGATGCGGGACTCCAGTTCCGCCAGCTTGTTGCCCATGGTGAGCACCGAGCGGGGTTCAACAAAGAGGGTGCTGCCTGAGGCCGAACTGTCGTGCACCTGACCCGGCACCAGGCTCACCGCACCGGCCTTCACCGCCAGAACAGGACGGCCATGACGCTCGGCGATCACACTGTCCTGCAGGGATGGGGCCAGGCGCCGCAGCAGCTCCTGAAGTTTGTCGCGACGTTCCTGGCGCAGACCGTTCCATTGATGCCGAAGCGCCGACAACGCCGAGCTGGCGCGATCAGCGACGCGGCCGCCCTCTTCGAGCGCAAATTTGAGCCGCTGCTCCAACTCCGGCAGCGTCACCATCGTTTCAATCAACGCGGTGCACACCGGGCGCAGCTCGGGATCGTCGATCTGACGGCGCAGCCGACGGGCCGCTGCCAACGTTTCCGCCACGGCCAGCAGCTCTTCTCCGGAGGCCACGCCTCCCTTGCTGCAGCGCAGCACAACGGGCTCGAGATTCTGCACACCGCGGAAGCTGAGCCCCCCCTCAGTGAGGTCATCGAGCACCGCCATTTCAACCGTCTCGGCCAGGCGCTGTTTCGATTCCTCCAGGCTGGCGGGCAGCGGTTGAACCCGGGCCGCATCACGGCCCATGCCGGTGCTGGCAAAGCCGCTGAGATGGTCACAGACCCGATGCCACTCCAGCAGTTCAAGGGTTTCCTGCTGAGCCCGGTCCGCCCCTTGACTCAAGTCAGTTGCAGTTGGAGGGGATGCCACCGGGGGGTTCATAAAGCATTTCGAGCCAGTTGCCTTCCGGGTCTTTCAGATAAAAAGACGCCGTGCCGTCGCGGTGGTCATGGACGGCACCAACGTGCACACCCTGCGCCTTGAGACGGTCGTGAATCACATCAACCTCCGCACGATCGCGGAAATGGAAGGCGAAATGTGGACCAGCGGCTTTGTAATCCGGGCCTAACAAGGCGAGTCCATCGCGACCTTCCCCGGCTTCCAGATAGCACCAGTCGTTGGCACGCCAGACCAGACGCATGCCCAGATCGGTGTAGAAGGCAACAGCCCGATCGACGTTCTCAACACGGATCGCAACGTGACCGAGACGATCCACACCTTTGGGTTGATCGGCTGTTGCCATCGGATCAAGCCTCCTTCAACCAAGCCGCTGCATCGCAGGCGTGGTACGTGAGGATCAGATCAGCACCGGCGCGCTTGAAGCTCAGCAACGTCTCCAGCACAACGGCTTTTTCATCGATCCAGCCCCGCTCCGCCGCGGCCTTCACCATCGAATACTCACCACTCACGTTGTAGGCAGCGATGGGGAGTTCCGACTCTTCGCGCAGTCGGTGGATGATGTCGAGATAGGCCAAACCTGGCTTCACCATCATGATGTCGGCGCCCTCCTGCTCATCGAGCTGGGCTTCGGTGATGGCTTCCCGAGCATTGGCGGGATCCATCTGATAAGTGTCTTTGTTTTTGGGGATCGGCTTGCTGCCGGCGGCACGGGGAGCGGAATCAAGGGCCTCACGGAAGGGGCCGTAGTACGCGGAGGAGTACTTCGCCGTGTAGCTGATGATGCCCACATGTTCGAAGCCTTCGTCGTCGAGGGCTTCACGGATGGCACCGACCCTGCCGTCCATCATGTCGCTGGGACCGATCAGATCAGCGCCCGCTTCAGCCTGCACAACGGCCTGCTTGCAGAGCAGTTCGATCGTCTCGTCGTTGAGGACCACGCCGTCCTGGCTGACGATCCCGTCATGACCATCGCAGGAATAGGGATCCAGGGCGACGTCGGTCATGATCGCCATCTCGGGGATGGCTTCCTTGATCTGGCGGATCGCCCGTGGAATCAGGCCATTGGCGTTGAAGCACTCAGCCCCGTCTTCGGTCTTCAGTCCCTCAGACACCTTGGGGAAGAGAACGATGCAACGCACCCCAAGGTCGTAGGCACGCTTCACTTCGCCGGTGAGGGCCGCAAGGCTCCAACGACTGGCACCAGGCATTGCAGCGATTGGCTCCACCTCAGCGCCTTCATGCACAAAGAGGGGATAGATGAAGTCTGCAGCCGAGAGGCTGTGCTCACGCACCATGGCGCGTAGGGCGGGCGTACGCCGAAGACGACGGGGGCGGTAGGTGAGCTCCATCAGACCCAAACACAAGGTGTGATCGTAAGGGTCACTCGATCAGAGGGCCGCCGAACGAAGCCACTCTTGACGTGGATGGGCCGTGCGATTGGCACGCAGTTGCTCCAACAATCGACGCTCCTCCTCACTCCACGAGGCAGGCATGGCCAGCGTCAGCGTGAGCAGGAGGTCACCGCGACCGGTCTTCGACGGCCAGCCCTTGCCCTTCAGCCGCAGACTGCGGCCCGGGGCGGTGCCGGCCGGAATGCTCACCTGGGCCTCACCATCGGGCGTCATCACCGAAACCATGCCTCCAAGGGCCAGTTCATCGAGGCTGACGGGGAGATCGGCCCGCAGCTGATCCGACTCCAGGCGCCAGATCGGGTGGTCCTGAATCTTGAGGTTGAGATAGAGATCGCCCCGCCGTCCGGTTCCCGGTTGCAGGTTGCCCTTGCCCTTCAACCGCAGCCGTGAGCCGTTCTTCACTCCAGCAGGAATGCGCACCTGAACGCGCTCGTTGTTCACCGAGAGGCTGCGTTCACCACCGCGAAAGGCCTCCGAAAAGGTCACATTCACCGATGCTTCGGCATCGAGATTCACCGGAGGGCGTGAAGCCTGGCCACCACGCGGGAAACCGCCCCCTGCGAATCCCCCGCCGGGAAATCCGCCCCCAGGGAAACCACCCCCTTGGAAGCCACCCCCTTGGAAGCCACCGCCGCCTGGACCACCGAAACGGCCCAACAGGTCGTTGATGAAATCGTCGAAATTGCCGTATCGACCGAAGTCGACGTCCATGCCGGGTACGGCTCCCCCGCCCATGCCTCCGGCCTGGTTCCAGTACTGGCCGAATTGCTCATAACGACGCCGTTTCTCGGGATCGGAGAGCACTTCGTAGGCCTCACTGATCTCCTTGAACCGCGCTTCAGCCTGGGCATCACCAGGGTTGACGTCAGGGTGGTATTGGCGCGCCAGGCTGCGAAAGGCTTTCTTGATGGCATTGGCATCAGCGCTGCGATCAACACCGAGCACCTGGAAATAGTCCTTGTATCCGCTGCCTGCCATACCAATCCAGTGGTAATCCCAGTTTCACCGCAACAGGGCTTGCGTTGTTGCTTCCGCATGGAGGGAAGCCCGAACGCCTGAGTGCGACCTAGCTTCAGGCCAACCACTGCATCAGCATGAGGAGCATGGCTTCATCCCTGCTGGCATCCGTGCTGGTCGCAGCTGGCGGAGCTGTTGGTGGCCCGCCTGGTTCGGCCGCTCCCTGGGCCAGCACGCTCGGAGAGCCCCTGCACGACTCAAGCCACCAGGCCCTCGAACTGACGCAGCATCTGAAGGCGATGGGGGCCAAGTTTTACGGCGCCTGGACCTACCCGGCCTGCTTCAAGCAGATGAACCTGTTTGGCAAACAGGCCGGAGCGGACGTGACCTATGTGGAATGCCGCAAGCCGAAGCAGCTGCCGGAGCCAGCCGAAGCCTGCAACGCCGCAGAGATCTGGGCTTATCCCACCTGGGTTCTCCCCGATGGGCGCCGAAAAGTGGGAGTTCAGTCCCTGGAAGCCCTGAGCCGCTGGAGTGGTCTGAACTGAGATGGCACTGATTCATGGCTTGCATCAACGCAACATCCGAGGCGACCTTCTCGGAGGATTGACGGCCGCCGTGGTCGCGCTGCCCCTTGCCCTGGCCTTCGGCAATGCCGCCCTGGGGCCAGGAGGCGCCATCTACGGCCTGTATGGCGCCATCGTGACCGGATTCCTGGCGGCCTTGCTCGGGGGAACTCCCGCCCAGGTGAGCGGACCCACCGGACCCATGAGCGTCACTGTGGCGGGGATCGTCTCCAGCCTGGCCGCCATCGGCATCGGTCGTGATCTCAATGCCGGCGAGATGCTGCCGTTGGTGATGGCCGCTGTGGTGATCGGTGGTGTGTTCGAAACCCTGCTCGGGGTATTGCGGCTGGGGCGCTTCATCACCCTGGTGCCCTACTCGGTGGTCTCCGGCTTCATGTCGGGAATCGGTTTCATCATCCTTGTGCTGCAACTTGGACCCTTCATCGGGGTGAGCACCGGGGGCGGCGTGGTTGCGTCCCTGAGTTCGCTGATCGATGCCCCGAGCTGGAATCCAGCCGCGCTCGCCGTTGGATTGATGACACTCGCTGTGGTGTTTCTGACCCCCCTGCGGATCCGCCAATGGGTGCCAACGCCTCTGCTGGCACTGCTGATTGTGACGCCGTTATCTCTGCTGCTGTTCAACGACAACCGACTGCTGGAGCTGGGCCTTGAACCCATCGCCCGGATCGGAGCCATCCCGGAGGGGGGCTTGCAACTGGTGGTTCCCGATTTCAGTCAGCACCTGCCGGAGCTGGTGAAAGCCGGCATGGTTCTCGCCCTGCTCGGGGCGATCGACTCGTTGCTCACCTCCCTGGTGGCCGACAACATCACCCAGACCAACCACGACTCCAACCGTGAGCTGATCGGCCAGGGCATCGCCAACACCGCGGCCGGGTTTCTCTCCGGCCTTCCCGGTGCCGGAGCCACCATGCGAACGGTGATCAATATTAAATCCGGTGGTCAGACGCCCTGGTCGGGCATGACCCATTCCATGGTGCTGCTGCTTGTGCTGCTGGGGGCAGGCCCCCTTGCGGCACAGATCCCCACGGCGCTGCTGGCGGGAATCCTGATCAAAGTCGGGCTCGACATCATCGACTGGGGCTTTCTGCTTCGCGCCCATCGCCTGTCGGCGAAAACAGCCGCGCTGATGTACGCCGTGCTGTTGATGACGGTGTTCTGGGACCTGATCTGGGGCGTTTTGGTCGGGATGTTCGTTGCCAACCTGTTGACCGTTGATGCGATCACGCGGTCCCAACTGGAAGGGATGGAAGAGGACAACCCCTCCGATGCCACGGATGCACTGCACGCCAATCTTTCCCCGGAGGAAGAAGCCCTGATCCTGCGCTGCGGCAAGGCCTTGATGCTGTTTCGTCTGCGCGGCCCTCTGAGTTTTGGCGCCGCCAAAGGCATCAGTGCCCGAATGGGATTGATCCAGAGCTACAGGGTTCTGATCCTTGACCTCACGGACGTGTCCCGCATCGGTGTCACCGCAACCCTCGCCATCGAACGCATGGTGGAGGAAGCACGATCAGCGGGCCGCACCCTGTTCATCGCCGGAGCCAACCACAGCCTCGAACAACGGCTGCGCCAATTTGGCGTGGAGGGGGTGCTTCGGCCATCCAGGCTGGAGGCCTTGCAGGAGGCGGCTCAGCTGATCTGACTGCTGATCTGTGGGGCATCCACACCACAGGAATGCATCCGCACATCTTCAGGGCGTTCTAACTCCCCTTCCAGCGCCTTCACTTCGGCCAGGGCCAGCACTTCGAGGCGCTCAACGATCAGCTCCCGCGGATAGCGCTGCTCACACAACACCCAGTACAGGCCAAAGTGGCGGGCTTCACTCGCCAACAGATCGCTGTAAAGCTCCCGCAACTGAGGATCCGGGCTGTGCTCCGCCAGCAGTGCCATGCGCTCATGGCTGCGGGCTTCGATCAGACCCGCCACCAGGAAGGAGTCGAGCATTCTCTGCGGCTCACCTTTACGGATCTGCCCGGCCAGATCAGCGCCATAGCCCGGGGAAGGCAGCGGTTCCAGGTAGCGCCCCCGGGCCTTGATCAACGCCAGCACCTGCTCAAAGTGCTCCAACTCTTCCCGAGCCAGAGGGCTGAGGGCTTCACCCAGACCCGGTTCGCAGAGGTAGCGGAACATCATCTGCACCGCAGCCCCGGCAGCCTTGCGTTCGCAGTGGGCGTGATCGATCAGCACCTCCATCGGCCTGGCGTTGGCCTGCTCCACCCAGCTCCAGCTGGTGGGCGCAGCCAACCAGCGGATCGACGCCACTGTCTTTGAAGGAACTGTCTTGGAGGGAACAGTTTGTGCTGGAGCAGTGCTGGTCATGCGTTCCGGCGCAGATGGCTGAGCAATCCGCTCAAGGCAAGGCTGTAGCTAGCGGGTCCGAAGCCGCAGATCACACCCACAGCGCGCTCAGCCAGAAATGAGTGATGGCGGAACTTTTCCCGGGCATGGGTGTTGCTGAGGTGCAGTTCCACATAGGGAATCGCGACACCAGCCAGGGCATCACGGATGGCGATGGACGTGTGGGTGTAGGCCCCGGCGTTGATCAAGATCCCATCGCAGCGGCCCATGGCCTGGTGAATCCGGTCCACCAGGGCACCTTCGAAATTGCTTTGAAAGCAGTCCAGCTGCACTGATTCCTGCTCCGCCTCCCGGGTCAGCGCCGCTTCGATGTCCGCCAGGGAGGAATGGCCATAGATTCCAGGCTCACGCTGGCCTAACAGGTTCAGATTCGGACCGTTCAGCAGCAGAACGTGCATGGCTGGAGATCGGTTCAGCTCGGCAGATCGTATCGAGATCGTGGGGAAGGACACACCGACTGGTAAGTTCTTGCGGTGTGGTTCGGGTCGGTGCCCGAGTGGTTAATGGGGGCGGACTGTAAATCCGCTGGCTCTGCCTACGTTGGTTCAAATCCAACCCGGCCCATCCCCACATGCCCTTGTAGCTCAGCGGTAGAGCACTCCCTTGGTAAGGGAGAGGTCTCGAGTTCAAGTCTCGACAAGGGCTTTCTTGCTCCCCACGGCACCGGGGGAGAAGGGTTAAGACCCCAGAACAGCCGCCGATTGCGGGCTGATACTTCTGTTGTCAACAAGCCCCAGCGTCCATATGAGGGATTGTCCCGACTCGATGGTTAGGGGTACAGGGGTGGAGCGACTGCGGTTGATCACCACCTGCAGGCCATCCGCAACGCCCTCCAGCACGTCAGCCCCTGGGGCTGACCAGCGCAGACCGTCCCTGCGCAAGACCCCATGGGCAGAGCGAAGTTTTGCGAGGGACTGGATGAATGGGCGCAGATCAGCACTCCAGGGAACATCCCAGGGATAGGCCTCACGGCAGGCCGGTCCAGGACCGCTGGAGGGGCCCGGTTCAGGACCACCGGCCAGGGCAGCTTCAGTGCCGTAATAAATGCACGGCGCTCCCGGATGGAGGAAGAGCAGCAGCAGGGCCAACTTCAGGGCCGCAACATCGTTGTTGAGGCTGTGAAGTGCACGGGGCACGTCGTGGCTGTCGAGCAGATTCATCTGGGCCCTGTTCACCACCTCCCGGTAGGAACGCGTTGTGGTCGTCCAGATGGTCAACAAAGCCTGCCCATCCAGGGGGTCGAGGGGATAGTCGGAATTGTGGTAGTCCCGCCGCAACGCTTCAGCGGCGGCCCAGCAAAGGCTGCTCCATCCCAACCGGTAATTCATCACGCCATCGAAGTGGTCGCCCTGCAGCCAGGGGGTCGCATCACCCCAAACCTCGCCAACAATCCAGGCCTCCGGGTTGGTCGCCCGCACCATCTGCCGGAACTCAACCCAGAAGTCCGCCGGCACTTCGGCAGGGACGTCGAGACGCCAGCCGTCAATCCCCTGCTCGAGCCAGTGACGGCCCACCGCCAGCAGATGCTCCCGAACCCCGGGATTGGCATGGTTGAACTTGGGCAGATCTGGCAAGGCCCACCAACCGTCGTAACCGCAGTCCTCGCCAGGGGCGGGATAGGGCTGCAGGGGCCATCGGTGCACATGGAACCAATCCCGGTACGGCGAATCCGCACCGTTTTCCACCAGGTGATGAAAGGCCCAAAAGCCGCGGCCGCAGTGGTTGAACACCCCATCCAGAACCAACCTCATGCCGCGCTGATGCACGGCATCGATCAGGTCCCTGAGTGCTGCATTGCCCCCCAGCAGGGGATCCACCTCGAAGTAGTCGTAGGCGTGGTACCGATGGTTGGCGGCTGAGCTGAAGATCGGCGTGAGATAGAGGCAGGTGATGCCCATGGCTTGGAGCCGATCGAGAGCATCGATGACGCCGTAGAGATCCCCGCCCTGGAATCCCTCCTCGCAAGGGTCCGCACCCCAGGGCTTCAGAGCGAGATGGCGCTGCGCATCAACGCGGCCACTGCGGCGGAAACGGTCGGGAAAGATTTGATAGATCACCGCGTCCGCCACCCAGGCGGGGGGATCGCGAAACGACGTGGTCGCTGCCAAAACCTTTGCAGTCAGCCATCTCCTCGCTAGCAGGAGAGAAAGACCTTGGCCATGGCTGAACAGCCTCTTCTTCTGGCCCTCGATCAGGGCACCAGCAGCTCCAGAGCCGCGCTGTTCAGCAGCTCAGGGGATCTGGTGCTCAGCGCCAGTGCACCGCTGCCGATTTCCTACCCCGCCGATGGATGGGTGGAACAGGACCCGATGGCGATTTGGGCCAGCCAGAGGCAGGCCCTGGTGCAGCTCGATTCAAAGCTCAGCGATGGGCAGCGCAAGGCGGTGGTGAGTTGCGGCATCACCAATCAACGGGAAACCACCGTGCTCTGGCGCCGCAGCAGCGGCCTCCCCTGCGGACCGGCCCTCGTCTGGCAGGACGGCCGCACCACCGCCATCTGCGATGCCTGGAAGCAGCAGGGCCTGGAGCAGGAGTGGTGCCATCGCACGGGGTTGCTGCTCGACCCTTACTTCAGTGCCAGCAAGATCCGCTGGATGCTCGATCACTACGGTGACGCCCAAGCCGCCGCGGTCAGCGATGACCTCTGTTTCGGAACGGTGGAGAGCTGGCTGCTCTGGCACCTCACCGGCGGACAGCGCCACGGCAGTGACATGAGCAATGCCAGCCGAACGCTGCTGATGGACCTGGAGCAGCAGTGCTGGGTGGATGACTTCCGACAACCCACAGGGCTACCTGCCAACGCTCTGCCCGAACTGCTGCCCTGCCGCGGAGAGTTCGGGCGCATGGCTGCGGAGCTTCCCTTTGCAGGCTTGCCGATCCAGGCCATGCTCGGCGACCAACAGGCCGCCACCCTGGGCCAGCTCTGTCTGCAGCCCGGAGAAGGGAAGTGCACCTACGGCACGGGGGCTTTTCTGGTGATCAACACCGGCGATGTCGTCCGCCGCTCAGATGCAGGGCTGCTCAGCACCCTCGGCTGGACGGATGCCGCTGGAACACCCAGCTTCTGCCTTGAGGGCAGTCTGTTCAACGCCGGCACCGTGATCCAGTGGCTGCGGGATGGGCTGCAGATCATTGATCAAGCCCCCCAGGTGAACGAGCTGGCGCGTTCAGTGCCGGATTCAGGGGGGGTGATGCTCGTGCCCGCCTTCACCGGCTGGGGGACACCGCACTGGGATCCCCAGGCACGCGGTGTTCTGGTGGGCCTCACCCGTGACAGCGGACGCGGTCACATCGCCCGCGCCGCACTTGAGGGGATCGCCCTGTCGGTAGCGACGTTGGTGGAGCTTGCCGAACAGGCCCTCGGGAGCGGCTTGGGTGAACTGGCGGTGGATGGTGGCGCTGCGGCCTCCGATCCTCTGCTGCAGGCGCAGGCGGATTGCACCGGTCTGACGGTGCGGCGACCCGCCAGCCTCGAGAGCACCGCCCGGGGGGTGGCGCTGTTCGCAGGCCTCCAGGCGGGGGTGATCAGCGACCTGGAGCAGCTCGCAACCGCAAGGAGGGACGGAGCGGAATTGTTCCACCCGAAGATGGATGCATCCCAGCGCGACCGCTGGCGCACACGCTGGCAGGACGCCGTCTCCAGAAGCCTGGGGTGGCATGGCTGATCACCAGGTGGACCTGCTGGTCATCGGCGCCGGTGCCAGCGGTGCCAGCGTGGCCTATGAGGCAACACGACGGGGGCTGAGCGTGGCCCTGCTCGAGGCCGGAGACATCGGCGGCGGCACCAGTTGCCGCAGCACGAAGCTGCTCCATGGCGGGGTGCGCTACCTGGAGCTGGCCTTTAAAACTCTGGACCTGGCACAGCTGAGGCTGGTGCGTGAAGCCCTGCTCGAACGGAGCCACTGGTTGGCCCAGGCACCGTTCCTGGCCCAACGACTCGAGCTGGCCCTGCCCACACAACAGCTCTGGGGACAGGCCTACTACCGACTTGGTCTGGGGATGTACGACGCCCTGGCCGGCCAGCGGAGCATCGGCCACAGCCGACTGCTGTCTCAGCAACAGATGCGTCAGGCCCTGCCTCTGCTGAAGCCGTGTCAAGGCGGCGTGGCCTACAGCGACGGGCAGTTCGACGATGCACGCCTCAACCTGCTGTTGGCCCTCACCGCCGAACAACGGGGGACAACCCTGCGCACCCGTTGCCGGGTGGTGGAGCTGGAGACCGACGGCACGGGCCAGCTCAAGGCCGCCATCAGTGAATCCGCCACAGGCCAACGGGAACGCTGGTGCGCCTCAGCATTTGTGAATGCCACGGGCATCCGGGCGGATGAGATCCGCCAGATGGCGGAGGCTGATGCTCCCCCAAGGCTGCTCACCAGCCGTGGGTCCCACATCGTGCTGGAGCAGAACCTCTGCCCGGAAGGGCTTGGGCTTCTGGTGCCATCCACCGCGGATGGACGCGTGCTGTTCATGCTGCCCTTCCACGGCCGCACCCTGGTGGGGACGACGGATGAAGCCTGCACCAAGGAGAACGCCACATCCCCTTCTCCAGAGGAGGAGGCCTACCTACTCAACTACGTGCGTGATTGGTTTCCCCAGCTCCAGCATCCGCAGGTGAGCAGCCGATGGGCGGGGGGACGGCCGCTGTTGAAGCCAGCGGACCAGGGCATGGACAGCAGCCGTGTGGTCCGAGAGCACGAGGTGGAAACCCTGGCCTGCGGCCTGGTGAGCGTGATGGGGGGCAAATGGACCACCTGCCGGCCGATGGCTGAAGACACCCTGACCGCGGTGGAACGCCAGCTAGGAAAGGCGCTACCCACCCCTGAAGCAATGCCCTTGCGGGGTGCAGCGGAGTCGCTGGAAGCCACCCAGGACGGGCTCCGCCGTCAGAAACAACAACTCGAAGCCCTGCTTCCCGACACCGCCCTCAAAGCCTCACAAGTCGCCCACCTCCAAAGCACCTATGGCTTGGAGGCAGTGGCCTTAATCGAGCCCGCGGAGCCCAGCCGACGCGAACCCCTCAGCCCGGTGATCCCCCTCTGCGGCGCAGAACTGGACCATTCGATTCAGCGGGAACATGCGCGAAGCAGCAGCGATGTGCTGGCCCGCCGCTGCCGTCTGGCCATGGTGGATTTGAACGAGGCCGAACGACTGAGGCCTCAGGTGGAGGAGCTACTGAATCAGGCGGGCGTGGCTGCGGGCTCCACTTCTCCGATCAACCACCAGTTGAATCCATAGGGCGGAAGGTTCACGAACCACTCCGCCGCAGCGGGCGGGAATTCACAGCCCCACATCACCTCACGGGTGCGCTGACCAGCCCACTCCGACAGATCCAAACTGAGCGAGGCTCCGGCTGCGGTGACATTGGCGGCCACGAGCACCGTCATCGCCTCGGTGCAGCGGAGATACACCAGCACTCCGGGGTGGGGGCTGTGGAGCAAGCGGAAGCTTCCATGCCGCAGTGCTGGCAGCAGCCGGCGGCAGGTGAGCATGCGCCGGTGCCAATTCAGCAGCGACCCCGGCAGCTGCTTCTGCACCTCCACATTCACCACGCGGTAGTCGTAGCCGGGAGCGGTGATCGGTGGCAGCACCAACAGCGGGTCGGGGGCCGTGGAGAAGCCACCGTTGCGGGCCGGCGTCCAGGCCATCGGCGTGCGGTTGGGGTCACGGTCCCGCAGACCGGGCCAGTCGCCCATGCCCAGTTCATCGCCGTAATACAGGCAGGGCATCCCTGGAAGGCTGTAGAGGAGCCCATGCAGCAACCGGTTGGAGCGTGGATCGCCATTGAGAAGAGGAGCCAGGCGTCGGTTGATGCCCCAGTTCAACCAGTGCCCCTGTCCCTGGGGCAGGCCCACCCGGATGGTCTGAATCACCTCATCACTGATGAGATGGCCATCCCCCAACCAGAGTTCATCGTGATTGCGCAGGGGCAGGGCCCAGCGAGCACCAGATACCGCCTGCTCGGCTTGCATCAGACACTCCCCGAGCTGCTGGGTGCGGCCACTGGCAATGGCTGCAAACAGATGGGCGGTGAGCACGAAGTTGAACGCTCCATGCAGTTCGTCATCCGCCAGATACGGAGCGGCCTCCTCCACCGGCTGAATCGCCTCTCCCAGCAAGAGCACGTCACGGCCATGGGCATCCACCCGCTCCCGCAATCGCTTGAGGAAGGCGTGGGTCTCCAGCAATCCCTCGCAGCGGGTGCCCTCTGACTCGAACAGGAACGGAACCGCATCCAAACGGAACCCATCAACGCCGCGATCCAGCCAGAAGTCGACCACCTCCAGCATCGTGTCCTGCACCCAGGGGTTCTCGTAATTGAGATCGGGTTGATGACGCAGAAAACGGTGCAGGTAGTACTGCTCGGCAACCGGATCCCACTCCCAGTTGGAAGCCTCGAAGTGCCGGAACAGAACCGGTGCCTCGGCGTAGCGCTTGGGGTCGTCGCTCCAGACGTACACATCCCGTTCAGGACTGCCCTTGGGAGCCCAGCGGGCCCGTTGGAACCAGGGATGCAGGTCACTGGTGTGGTTCAGCACCAAGTCCAGAATCACGCGCATGCCCTGGCTGTGGGCCGCCGTGAGGAAGCGATGGAAGGAGGAGAGATCCCCCAGGTCTGGATGGATTCCGGTGAAATCGGTGATGTCGTAGCCCCCATCCCGCAGGGGGGAGGGATAGATCGGAGTCAGCCAGAGGGTGTTGACCCCCAGCCAGCGGAGATAGGGCAACCGCGCCGCAAGCCCCTTGAAATCACCGGTGCCATCGCCATTCCCATCGGAATAGCTGCGAACGATCAGCTGGTAGATGACCGTCCCTGACCACCACGGAAGCGCTGGGGTCATCCCCCGGTTGCAGATTCACCACTGCTAGACCCGACTGGCCTGATCGTCAGCCCTGTGGCCCTCACCCAAACGCAACTGAGCCGGATGAAGGAGCTCGTGGGGGCTGGGCTGACCCGTCCCCTGGCCTGGCGTCGAGAGCAATTGCAACGGCTCTCCGCTCTGGTGGAGGAGCACGAATCGGAGGTGCTCGAGGCCCTCGCCGCCGACCTCGGCAAACCACCCACCGAAGCCTTTTTTGAGCTGGTGGCCCTGCGACAGGAGCTCAAGCTCACTGGCCGGCAGCTGGAGCGGTGGATGCGACCGCGCCGCGTGGCTGTGCCTCTCTCACTGCGCCCCGGCCAGGCCAAGGTTGTACCGGAACCACTCGGGTGCGTTCTGGTGATCGGACCTTGGAACTATCCCTTTCAACTGACGCTGCGGCCCTTGATCAGTGCCCTGGCTGCTGGCAACACGGCCGTGCTCAAGCCTTCAGAACACGCCAGTGCCATCGCAGATCTGATTGCACGGCTGATCCCTCAGCACTTCGAGCCTGAGGTGGTGCAGGTGGTGCAGGGAGATGGTGCCGTCGCAGCCAACCTGGTGGCCATGCCCTTCGACCACATCTTTTTCACCGGTGGCGGCAGCATCGGCCGAAAGGTGCTGGAGGGGGCCGCTGCCCACCTCACACCGGTGACCCTGGAACTGGGGGGCAAGAGCCCCGCCATCGTTCTTGAGGGGGCCGACCTCACGGTGGGAGCGCGTCGTTTGGTCTGGGGCAAGGGGATCAATGCCGGCCAGACCTGCATCGCTCCAGACCATCTGCTGGTGCCACCCGCCCTGCGTTCTCCGCTGCTGAAGGCGATGGAGGAGGCCCGAACGGAGATGTATGGCTCCGATCCCCTCAACTCGAATCAGCTGGGGCAGATCATCAATGAACGCCAGTTCAATCGGCTGGAGCAGCTGCTGGAGTCCGCCAGAGCGGATGGGCGCATCCTGATCGGAGGTGAAATCAGCCGGGAGCAGCGGCGCATCGCCCCCACCGTGATTCGTGTGGATGACCGCAATGATCCGCTGATGGCCGAGGAACTATTCGGACCTCTCCTGCCTGTGCTGGTGCTGGACGACCTCACCACAGCCCTTCAGGAGATCCGCCAGGGCCCCAAACCGCTGGCGCTGTACTTGTTCGGCGGTAGTGAGGCCCAGCAACAGCAGGTGCTCACCACCACCAGCTCAGGCGGGGTCTGCCTGAACGATGTTGTGATGCAGGCCGGGGTGCCACAACTGCCCTTCGGCGGCGTCGGTGCCAGCGGGATGGGCAGTTACCACGGCCAAAGCGGCTTCGACACGTTCAGCCACCACAAGGCGGTGCTCAAGCGCCCCTTCCGCTTTGATTTCAAGCTGCGCTACCCGCCCTACAAGGTGGATCTCAACCTGCTGAAGCGGCTGGCGGGATAAGGCGCGCGCATCACCAGCACATCCCTTCTGCAGCAAGTGCTCTGGGGGGCTGGCGCTTTACCCCAGGCACCTTATGTTGCGGGCAACTGCCGGAGACGAATGCGCCGTACCGCTCTTGCCACCCTGCTGCTAACGGCCTGGCTCCCCCTGTCAGCCACGGCTGCCTCGGTGACGGTGCGGTCCGGCGAAACACTCTCCGATATCGCTAACCGTTATGGGGTGAGCGTCGGCACGCTGATGCGGATGAATGGGATCCGCAATCCAGACCTTGTTCAAGCCGGGAGCCGCCTGCAGGTGCCAGGCCCCACCGTGACGGCAGGCTCGGGCCGCCATCGCGTCAACAGCGGTGAAACCCTCAGCAGCATTGCCAGCCGATACCAGGTCCGCAGTCGCGACCTGATGGCCCTCAACAACCTGCGCAATGCCAACCACGTTGAGGTCGGCCAGACCCTGCGACTTCCCAACAATGCCGTGATGCCCCGTCCGGCCTTCAAGCCGGTGGCTGTAAGCCCGATCCCGGGAGCTACGGAACACACTGTTGCCAAAGGGCAGACCCTCACGCAGATCGCCAAGGCCTACAAGCTGCCGGTGGCCAGCCTGATCAGCATGAACCAGCTGAGTGACCCCAACAAAGTGGAGGTGGGCACGCGCCTCTACCTGACTGACCCCTCCTTCAAGACACCCATCACCACTCAGGCGCAGCCGGCAACAACGAAACCGGTTCAAGCCAAGGCCAAGGCTGTCCAAACGAAGCCAGTCCAAACCAAGGCAGCGCAAACCAAGCCAGTGCAAACGAAACCGGTTCAGGCCAAAAAACCAGTGGTCAAGACCAAGCCGGTCAAGGCCGCCAAGCCCAAGCAGACCCTGGCCAAATCGGCTGACTGGCGCACCTATGGCCCGCTCCAGGTGGACTGGGGCAACTGGCAGGCCATGGGTGGCAGTCAAGTGGTGCCCACCCTCAATGCCCAGGGGCAAGCGCTTTATCTGGCTGTGAACTGTTCCGCCAAGAAGATCAATGCCACCGGTGCCGATGGGAGCTGGAAAACCTGGGAAGCACCGAAGAACCGCTTCGAAAAAGACCTGGTGAAGGACCGTTGTCAGGTCAAAGTCTGATCTGAATCAGGCGGCGTAATCGAGCGGCCAGGGGGAATCCAGGAATCTCCGGCCGCTTTCGCGGAGATACAGCCGCTGAGCACCGTCGTTGCTTTCCTGGATCAACTCCTCTTGCACGAGCCGACGGGCCAACCAGGTCCAGCGGTCATGGCGTCCAGGTTCATGCAGAGCCAGGTGCTCTCCAAGGCGACGCATCTCCGTGCCGTCCTGCTCGGCCAGATGGGCCAGGAGCGTTTCCACCTGAGCTGACCAGTCGCGTCGTTTGGGGGACTCCGCGCAGCGATCGCAGCGACTACAGGGACCCACCAACTCGCCGACAGCCAGCAGCAATGCCTGTTCACGGCACATTTCACCCTCAGCAACAGCCTCCATGCGACGCAGCTGCTGCTGAGCCAGGTCCAAGCGGCGACGATCCTCCAGGGAATCGCTGCCCCGGGTCGAGGCCCGCATGGCCCAGCCCAGGCTGGTGCGATCACCCGGCGAAAACAGCACCTGGCAATGGGCCGGCTTGCCGTCTCTGCCGGCGCGGCCCGATTCCTGCAAATAGCCCTCAGGTGTGGCCGGCAGATCGAGATGAAGCACCAGGCCCACATCGCCACGGTCAACGCCCATGCCGAAGGCCACCGTCGCCACCAGAACGGGCCGCTCGTGCTCAAGAAACAGCTTCAGAGCCTGCTGGCGGGTCTCCGGATCCAGACCGGCGTGATAAGGCGTTGCCGCAACCCCTTGGTCAGTCAGACGTTCCGCCCACTGCTCCACCGAGCGACGGGTGCGGGCATAGATCAGCGCAGCACCACGGGACATCTCCAGTGCCTCCAACACTTGCGGCATTGGGTCCCTGGGGCGCCGCTGCATCGTGTAGTGCAGGTTGTCCCGACGGGCCGAACTCACCTGCACGAGCGGGCGACGCAGATCCAGCAGGCGAATGATGTCGGCCCGCACCCTTGGGGCTGCCGTCGCGCTGAGGGCCAGCATCGGGACTCCCGGGCAGAGGCTGCGGATCTGACCCAGGCGGCGGTAATCGGGGCGGAAGTCATGCCCCCAGGCACTGATGCAATGGGCTTCATCCACCGCCAGGGCCACCAGTCGGCCCTCCCTGGCATGACGTTCCAGCATCAGCCGGGTCTGCTCACCCTGAAGTCGTTCCGGCGCGATGTAGAGGAGTCGCAGCGTGGCGTCTTGCAGCTGCTCCAGGGCCTGCTGTCGTCGAGCTGGGTCGAGTCCGGCATGCAGGCAAGCCGCAGCGATTCCCCGTCGCTGCAGGGCCATCACCTGGTCCTCCATCAGCGCCACCAACGGTGAGATCACCACCACCAGGCCCTCGCGCACCAAGGCCGGCAGCTGATAGCAGAGCGACTTACCACCACCGGTGGGCAGCACCGCCAGCGCGTCCCGGCCAGCCAGCACAGCATCCACCACGGGCCGTTGCCCGGGGCGGAAGCCATCCCAGCCGAAGTGGGTCTGCAGTGCACGCTCGAGCGAAGCCAGAACACACCAAATGTGGAGGCTTCAGATTATCGAGCACAAGATCTGGAGTCAGGCCAGCGGTGGCGGATCCAATTGATCGGGGGACTCCTCCACCAGCTGGAGCCGCACCCGCTTGCCACCCGCGAGCTCTCCCAACGACACCCGCAAGGTGGCGCCGCTGAGGGTCTGCAGAGCGTTCAGCACATCGCGCAGGTAGGGCGTGCTGCTTCCGCTTTCAACCCAGAGCCGCTCCTGAAGCCCCCCCAAGCGCCGCCAGGAGGTGTGCAGCTTCAGCACCGCCGACTCAAGGGCCTGGGCCTGGCCCACCGCATCAGCCAGCAGGCCGAGGGCATCCAAGCGCTGGGCCTCCTGCATGGCGCGGTCCAGGTCCAGTTCCCCCTGCTGGAAAGCCCGCACGGCAACACCCGACTCGGTTGCCTTGGTGATCCAGCGTGCTGTGCTGGTGACGTCCTTGATCCGGTCGAGTTCAGGCTCATCGCGGAGCACCTTGCGCAGATCTTCCTGCTGCGGCTCAGGAAGCTTGGCCAGTTCCCGCACCAGAGGGGCCACCGCACGGGGTGGCAGCAGGTTCTCCTGGGTGCGCTGACGAATTTCCTCCGGAAGCAAAGGACTGGTGGCCGCCGTGAATTCATCTGTGAGGCGGCGCACCTGCTTGCGGGTGATTTCCTGCCCCTCGTTGGCGGCTTCGGAAATCATCAGCTGCACTTCGGGAACCGCCTGAGCGGTTTCCATGAAGGCCCGCTTGGAGAACTGATTGACGCTGCTCTCTTCCAGGGTGCCGTCGCTGAGCATGCTGTCGGCGGATTCCGCCAGTTGAATCAAGCCGTAGGCACGGGTCTTGCTGATTTCCCGCTCCCGCAGCCACTGCAGAAATCCTGCGCCTCGGGCTTCACCGCCTCGCTTCTCCTTGTCCCGCACAGCGCGGAGGATGCGACCGCGCCAGATCTCGGTCTGGAGATCAAAGCGGTCGCAGACGGCCCAGGCCTGCTCCAGCCGAGCCAGAAATTCCATCGTGCTGATGTCGTCCTGCTCCGGGTCCGGCAAATCCAGCTGAAGCAGCGACGGATCTGGATCAAGGGCGATGGAACTGGTCAAAGGGACGCCGACGAGGAAGGGACGACATTCTGTGACGCAGCGGTCATCACCCTCCGTTCCACGAGATACGCTCCGATTGCATCTCCTTATGCCCAGCGATGGCGATCACCCGCGGCGCCAAGGTGCGCATCAAGCGTCCTGAGTCCTACTGGTTCAACGAAGTTGGCACCGTTGCCTCCATCGACACCTCGGGAATCCGCTACCCCGTTGTCGTTCGCTTCGAAAAGGTCAACTACAGCGGCCTGCAGGGCGTTGACGGTGGTATCAACACCAATAATTTCGCCGAAGCGGAACTCGAGCCGGCCTGAGGCCGTTGCCTGAACTCCCTGAAGTCGAGACGGTCCGTCGGGGACTGGCAGACCGTCTTGTCGACTTCAAAATCGCGCAGGTTGAAGTCTGCAGGCCAAGGGCCATTGCCAGCCCTGGAGGTCCTGATGAGTTTGTTGCTGGCCTCCGCGGAATGACGGTGGGGCAGTGGCAGCGCAGAGGGAAATATCTGATGGCAGCCCTGGAGCCCGAAGGCGGTGTTTGGGGTGTACATCTGCGCATGACCGGCCAATTCCAATGGCATGAGCAGCCCTCAGAACCGTGCAAACACACCCGTGTTCGCTTCTGGAACTCAAAAGAGCATGAGTTGCGCTTTGTGGATGTGCGCAGCTTCGGAGAAATGTGGTGGGTTCCTCCGGGCCAACCGATGGAAGAGGTGATCACAGGCTTAACGCGACTCGGGCCTGAACCCTTCAGCACCGACTTCTCTGCCAGTTATCTGAAGCAGAAACTCAAGGGCAGCAGCCGACCGATCAAAACAGCGCTCTTGGATCAAGCCCTGGTGGCTGGAGCGGGCAACATCTACGCGGATGAATCCCTCTTCGCATCAGGCATCGCCCCCTTCACGGCAGCAGGGCAGCTAAGTCTCAAACAACTGGAGAGGTTGCGGGATGCCCTTGTGAATGTTCTCACCATCAGCATCGGAGCCGGTGGCACCACCTTCAGTGATTTCCGCGATCTCGAGGGGGTGAATGGCAACTACGGCGGCCAGGCCTGGGTTTACCGGCGTGGAGGGGAACCATGCCGCAGCTGTGGAACGCCCATTCAAAGGGAGAAATTGTCGGGCCGAAGCACCCACTGGTGTCCGACCTGTCAAAGGTGATTGGGCAGCGGAAGCGCAGAGAGAACCTCCCGATAGGGAGGACGAAGCACGCCGAATTCGGTGATGAAACCCGTCACCAGATGAGCCGGAGTGATGTCGAAGGCAGGGTTCCAGGCCTGGGCTCCAGGAGCCGCGACGTCCACTCCTCTCACGTGGGTGATCTCCTCTGCATCGCGTTGCTCAATGGTGATCGCGTCCCCGTCAACCGTCGCTCGATCAATGCTGCTGCCAGGGGTGCAGACATAAAAGGGAATGCCGTGGGCTCGGGCCACAAGCGCCAGGTTGTAAGTGCCGATCTTGTTGGCAACATCGCCATTGGCAGCGACACGATCACAGCCCACCATCACGACATCCACCTCACCCCGGCGCATCAATAATCCACTGGCTCCATCCACAATCACGGTGCAGGGAACCCCGAGACAACCCAATTCCCAGGCAGAAAGAGCAGCCCCTTGCAAGCGGGGACGCGTTTCATCCAACCAGGCATGACGGAGCAGGCCACGGGCATGGGCGGCTGCAATCACACCGAGGGCGGTACCAACGCCTCCCGTAGCGATGGCACCCGTGTGGCAATGGTGTAAGACCCTGCAGCCTTGAGCCAACAGGGAAACGCCATGATCCACCAGCCGCTGGGTCAGCAGGCGATCCTCGCTCTGAAGCGCAGCGGCTTCAACGGCGAGCGCTTCAACATCAACCGAAGCGGAGGAACCCATGGCCGCCTCCATCCGGTTGAGGGCCCAGCCGAGATTGACGGCGGTTGGCCGTGATGCTTGCAGGCCTCGGATCGCAGTGGGGAGGTCGTCACCGGAGCGTGCAGCCAGGACAACTCCCCAGGCCGCCGCAATACCGATCGCGGGTGCACCGCGCACAGCCATGGAGGTAATCGCCTCAGCAACCTCCTGCCATCGGTGCAATTGCATGAAGACAACACCACCGGGCAGTTGTCGCTGATCCAGCAACTCCAGGTGATCACCGCTCCAGCGGCAACTGGGGGGAAGCGTCAATGCACGTGGGCCTCTGTGTCCTGTATAGAAGACGGAGGGATGAGCGGATTGTGACCGCAAACCAAACCCAGAGCGAGCGCTTAACGGAGGTGATGCAAGGCATCCACCGACGAGGCTGGTGCGATGGCACCGGCGGGAATTTCAGCGTTGTGCTCCAACATCAGCCCCTGCAGCTGCTCATGGCCCCCAGTGGTGTGAACAAGGGGCAGGTAGCTGCCAATCAGCTGATTGTTGTGGATGGGCAAGGCAAGGTTTTAACGGGCAAGGGAAAAGCCAGTGCCGAAACAGCGCTGCATCTACGAATTGTTGAAGCAACCCAAGCGGGAGCTGTACTGCACACCCATTCCGTTCCCGGAACGGTGTTATCCCGCCATTACGAAAACACAGGAGGGATTGTCTTGGAGGGCTGGGAAATGCTGAAAGGCCTGGTCGGCATCAACACCCACGCCAGCAGCATCACCATCCCCGTGATCAGCAACAGTCAGTCGATGGATGAGCTGGGCGAAGCCGTCGCACCCTTGTTGGAAACCTCACCCTGCGGGTTTCTGGTGGCCGGGCACGGCCTTTACGCGTGGGGGACTGACCTGGATGCGAGCAAACGACACCTGGAAATCCTGGAATTTCTATTGAAGGTGAGACTGACCCAAATGCAGATTGGAGATCAATAATGAATCAACAACATCTTCTGCTCGACATCGAGGGAACAACATGCCCAGTGAGCTTTGTCAGCGACGTTTTGTTCCCCTTCGCCAAGCAAGAACTGAGCCACTACATCAAACAAAGCTGGGACAAAATCCCTCACAACAAGCCGATCCAAGCCGCCAAGAAGGAATGGCTGGATGACGAATCTCCCGAAAGCATGCAGATCAAACAGCAGGTTGTAAAGCAGGAAACAGAGGAGATAGACGGATTAATTCAATACCTGAGACACTTGATTAGTATCGATAAGAAGTCGACAGCACTCAAAGACCTACAGGGGAAGATCTGGGAACACGGGTACAACAACGGAGACCTCAAATCTCAACTGTTTCCAGAAACGGTTGAATGCCTTCGGGAATGGCGCAAGCAAGGATTAACGTTATCGGTCTATTCATCGGGCAGCATTCAAGCTCAAAAGCTGCTTTACAGGCACAGCCCTGCGGGTGACCTGGAAAAATTTTTCAGCCACTGGTTTGACACCCGTACAGGCCCTAAAAAATCCACGGAGAGCTACATAAGAATTTCCGAGCAGCTCCACAGCTCGCCCAACAAGATTTGGTTTGTGAGTGACAACGGAGCGGAGTGCGATTCCGCTCGTTTAGCAGGAATGCATACCCTCTTCAGCCTTCGCGACGGCAACCCTGACCGTGACCCACGGGATCACAAGGTGGTTCAATCACTCCGCGAGGTAAGTGCTCACATAACAGCAGAGCAATAGCCAACAAAAAAGCCACCTCATGATGAGGTGGCTTCTTCGCGGGTGGTGATGGTGATCGCTTCGGCAATCAGCACATCATCAACCTATTTGGAGAATGTTTTACCTGGCATCGAGCTATTTTCTCAGGGGGCTACCCCCCAAATATCGTCGCCGCTGATGCGTTTCACAACCGAGTTCGGGATGGATCGGAGTGGGACCACACCGCCATGGACACCAGGATAGATCAACATTCTCAAGGGATGAACCCTGAGAACTGCATAGGATCTGCAACTAACGCTGCACGTCTGAATCAAACAATGAAATGAGTCTTCAGGCAAGAACCAAAATGTTGGTCAAGCCCTCGGTCTATTAGTACTCCTCCGCTGCATCCATTACTGGACTTCCACGTAGAGCCTATCAACGGGTGTTCTTCCCGTGACCTTACTGGGTTACCCCATGGGAACACTCATCTTGAGGTGGGCTTCCCACTTAGATGCTTTCAGCGGTTATCCACTCCGCACATGGCTACCCAGCGTTTACCGTTGGCACGATAACTGGTACACCAGAGGTGCGTTCCTCCCGGTCCTCTCGTACTAGGGAGAAATCCTCTCAATGTTCCTGCGCGTACACCGGATATGGACCGAACTGTCTCACGACGTTCTGAACCCAGCTCGCGTACCGCTTTAATGGGCGAACAGCCCAACCCTTGGGACCGACTTCAGCCCCAGGTTGCGATGAGCCGACATCGAGGTGCCAAACCTCCCCGTCGATGTGAACTCTTGGGGGAGATCAGCCTGTTATCCCTAGAGTAACTTTTATCCGTTGAGCGACGGCCCTTCCACTCAGAACCGTCGGATCACTAAAACCGACTTTCGTCCCTGTTCGACTTGTAGGTCTCACAGTCAAGCTTCCTTCTGCTTTTGCACTCGTCAGCTGATTTCCAACCAGCCTGAGGAAACCTTTGTGCGCCTCCGTTACCTTTTAGGAGGCGACCGCCCCAGTCAAACTGCCCACCTGATACTGTCCGCTCCCCGGATAACGGGTGAACGTTAGAACCCTAGCTCTGAAAGAGTGGTATCTCACCAGTGACTAACTCATAGCCGCAACCATGAGATCAACGTCTCCCACCTATCCTGCGCATTCAGAGCCCGGGCACAATACCAAGCTACAGTAAAGCTTCATAGGGTCTTTCTGTCCAGGTGTACGTAGTCCGCATCTTCACAGACAATTCTATTTCGCCGAGCCTCTCTCCGAGACAGCGCCCTGATCGTTACGCCTTTCGTGCGGGTCGGAACTTACCCGACAAGGAATTTCGCTACCTTAGGACCGTTATAGTTACGGCCGCCGTTCACCGGGGCTTCAGTCGCCAGCTTCGCTTACGCTGACCGGCTTCCTTAACCTTCCGGCACTGGGCAGGCGTCAGCCCCCATACATCGTCTTGCGACTTAGCGGAGACCTGTGTTTTTGGTAAACAGTCGCCAGGGCCTCTTCACTGCGACCACCTTGCGGTGGCACCCCTTCTCCCGAAGTTACGGGGCCATTTTGCCGAGTTCCTTAGAGAGAGTTACCTCGCGCACCTCGGTATTCTCTACCACCCCACCTGTGTCGGTTTCGGGTACTGGCAGTCATGCCTTAACGGGTATAGAGCTTTTCTTGGAAGCTTGACGTCACCAACTTCGCTGCCGTAGCAGCTCGTACTCACGCCTCAGCTCGGAACGTTTTCACCGCTCCTCAACGCCTCGAACGCTTGAACCAGTAACCAACATCTGGCTTGGCTAGCCTTCTCCGTCCCTCTTCCCAAAACATGACCGGTACAGGAATGTTGACCTGTTATCCATCGACTACGCCTTTCGGCCTCGCCTTAGGTCCAGACTAACCCTCCGCGGACGAGCCTGCCGGAGGAACCCTTAGGGTTTCGGTGCATGGGATTCTCACCCATGTTTTCGCTACTCAAGCCGACATTCTCACTTCTATGCAGTCCACGCCCGCTCACGCTAACGCTTCGCCCCACATAGAACGCTCCCCTACCATAAAAATCCGCAGCTTCGGTACAACACTTAGCCCCGTTCATTTTCGGCGCAGGATCGCTCGACCAGTGAGCTATTACGCACTCCTTTGAGGATGGCTGCTTCTAGGCAAACCTCCTGGTTGTCTATGCAATCCCACCTCCTTTATCACTTAGTGTTGATTTGGGGACCTTAGCTGGCGGTCTGGGCTGTTTCCCTCTCGACCATGGAGCTTATCCCCCACAGTCTGACTGCCTCGCTACACACAGGGTATTCAGAGTTCATCTCGATTTGGTACCGCTCTCGCAGCCCGCACCGAAATGGTGGCTTTACCCCCCTGCTGGAGCACGAGACGCTACGCCTCAACGTATTTCGGGGAGAACCAGCTAGCTCCGGGTTCGATTGGCATTTCACCCCTAACCACAGCTCATCCGCTGACTTTTCAACGTCAGTCGGTTCGGACCTCCACTTGGTATCACCCAAGCTTCATCCTGGCCATGGTTAGATCACCCGGGTTCGGGTCTATAAACACTGACAAACGCCCTATTCAGACTCGCTTTCGCTATGGCTCCACCATTTCCGGTTTAACCCGCCAGTGCCTATAAGTCGCCGGCTCATTCTTCAACAGGCACACGGTCACCCTATAAGTAGGGCTCCCATTGCTTGTAGGCTCACGGTTTCATGTTCTATTTCACTCCCCTCCCGGGGTTCTTTTCACCTTTCCCTCGCGGTACTGTTTCGCTATCGGTCACACAGTAGTACTTAGCCTTACGAGGTGGTCCTCGCGGATTCACACGGAATTTCACGTGCTCCGTGCTACTCGGGATACAGCTAGCTCAGTTCAGTTTTCGGTTACGGGGCTTTCACCCTCTGTGGCGTGCCATTCAAGCACTTCTCCTAACTTCCCTGATACACGTTGCTGTCCCACAACCCCGATACTCGAAAGTATCGGTTTAGGCTCTTCCCCGTTCGCTCGCCGCTACTTAGGGAGTCGTTTTTACTTTCCTTTCCTCCAGCTACTAAGATGTTTCAGTTCGCTGGGTTGGCTCGTGCCAGCCTATGGATTCAGCTGGCCGTATTAAGGGTTGCCCCATTCGGAAATTCCCGGATCAAAGCGTGCTTCCAGCTCCCCGAGACTTATCGCAGGTAACCACGTCCTTCATCGCCTCTGTGTGCCAAGGTATCCGCCGTGAGCCCTTTGTAGCTTGACCAATTAACCTCCTGAACGCTTACCGCCGTTGAAAGCAGATTCTCAAGTTTTTATTGCTAAAAACAAAATCAAACTCTGATTGGCTCGACACCAATCAAAGAACGCTCAAGAGTCTCGGCTCTTGCTCAAAAGAATTTTCATTGTTCTAGATCCAATCTCCCTCTCAGAAGATCAGATTCAAAACAATGCATCTGTAAGATGCTTTGTTTTTTCCAGACTCACCTATGCAGTTGTCAAGGTTCTGCTAGAACTTCAAATCAAATCATCAATTGCTTGATCATTTGATCCGAGCCCAGCATCTTATCAACCAAATTCAAGGCATCAACCTAAAACTTGGAATGACAGGAAGCTGGGGTCATCCAGCGGACACATCTAAATCACACTCCAATCGAGCTCAACTCCAAAAGAATTGGAGATGGGAATCAAGTTCGGTCAGTGGAGGTTAGGAGACTCGAACTCCTGACATCCTGCTTGCAAAGCAGGCGCTCTACCAACTGAGCTAAACCCCCAACACCGAATGGGCCATCCTGGACTTGAACCAGGGACCTCACCCTTATCAGGGGTGCGCTCTAACCACCTGAGCTAATGGCCCAGGAGTCTCATCCCTTTTGGGGTGTGACCTAGACAAAGTTTAGGAACTGAAAATCTCCATCAAGCAATCAACATTGCTGCTGATCCTTGACTTCAAAGCTGAGGTACCGATCGACCTAAGGTGACAGGATTTCGGCCTAAGAATAAAAGCACTCAGGCATCAAAATCATTGTGTTGTCTCCCTGTTAGGAGGTGATCCATCCGCACCTTCCGGTACGGATACCTTGTTACGACTTCACCCCAGTCATCAGCCCCACCTTCGACGTCCTCCTCCACAAGGGTTGGAGTAACGGCTTCGGGCGTGGCCAACTTCCATGGTGTGACGGGCGGTGTGTACAAGGCCCGGGAACGTATTCACCGCAGTATGCTGACCTGCGATTACTAGCGATTCCGCCTTCACGTAGGCGAGTTGCAGCCTACGATCTGAACTGAGCCACGGTTTATGGGATTTGCTTGTCCTCGCGAACTTGCTGCCCTTTGTCCGTAGCATTGTAGTACGTGTGTAGCCCAGGATGTAAGGGGCATGATGACTTGACGTCATCCACACCTTCCTCCGGTTTATCACCGGCAGTCTCTCTAGAGTGCCCAACTAAATGCTGGCAACTAAAGACGTGGGTTGCGCTCGTTGCGGGACTTAACCCAACATCTCACGACACGAGCTGACGACAGCCATGCACCACCTGTCACTGCGTTCCCGAAGGCACTCTCCTGTTTCCAAGAGATTCGCAGGATGTCAAACCCTGGTAAGGTTCTTCGCGTTGCATCGAATTAAACCACATACTCCACCGCTTGTGCGGGCCCCCGTCAATTCCTTTGAGTTTCACACTTGCGTGCGTACTCCCCAGGCGGAACACTTAACGCGTTGGCTACGACACCGAGGGGGTCGATTCCCCCGACACCTAGTGTTCATCGTTTACGGCCAGGACTACAGGGGTATCTAATCCCTTTCGCTCCCCTGGCTTTCGTCCATGAGCGTCAGTGATGGCCCAGCAGAGCGCCTTCGCCACTGGTGTTCTTCCCGATATCTACGCATTTCACCGCTACACCGGGAATTCCCTCTGCCCCTACCACACTCAAGCCCAACAGTTTCCACTGCCATGATGGAGTTAAGCTCCACTTTTTAACAGCAGACTTGAAGGGCCGCCTGCGGACGCTTTACGCCCAATAATTCCGGATAACGCTTGCCACTCCCGTATTACCGCGGCTGCTGGCACGGAATTAGCCGTGGCTTATTCATCAAGTACCGTCAGATCTTCTTCCTTGATAAAAGAGGTTTACAGCCCAGAGGCCTTCATCCCTCACGCGGCGTTGCTCCGTCAGGCTTTCGCCCATTGCGGAAAATTCCCCACTGCTGCCTCCCGTAGGAGTCTGGGCCGTGTCTCAGTCCCAGTGTGGCTGATCATCCTCTCAGACCAGCTACTGATCGATGCCTTGGTGAGCCATTACCTACACCAACTAGCTAATCAGACGCGAGCTCATCCTCAGGCGAAATTCATTTCACCTCGCGGCATATGGGGTATTAGCAGCCGTTTCCAGCTGTTGTCCCCCTCCTGAGGGCAGATTCTCACGCGTTACTCACCCGTCCGCCACTAACCCGAAGGTTCGTTCGACTTGCATGTGTTAAGCACGCCGCCAGCGTTCATCCTGAGCCAGGATCAAACTCTCCGTTGTAGATCATTTCCTCTTAGACGTTTTCACGCCCTCAAAATGATTTGCGTCACCCATTACTCAGTTAAAACTAGCAACAGTTGATGCCTCCTTTCGCTGACACAAAAGGGTTCTTAAGAGTGCATCTCTAGATTTCTCTGTCAATGACTTTCCGGGATCTCAGATCCGGTTGTTGCTCCACAATTCGCACACCGGCAACAAGAGAGCTCGTGAAAACCCTCTCGTTGCAGCGAATTGCTTCAGCGCAACGAAATTTTTTGACGGGACCTCACACCTTCATCGCTCTTTCATTCGGCTCCTCACCTCACCTCTCGGTTCGGCTCAGAACCAAACGCGATGAAAGCGTCAGTTCCTAAACTTTTCAATTGTCCAGGTGCGACCAGACTGTTCCTCACTCCCTCTCAGGAGATCGGTTGGTTGGTCATCGCGGCCTCTCGCGACCGCTTGAAGAACTTACAACACCGTGGGATCGCTCCCTCTTGGTCCCGTAAGCCGCCTCAGACACATCAAGACTTTCGCCTCAAGCGCTTCGGCTTGCGCGCTCGCCTCTCGGCTCCCGCGCAAGACAAAAACATAACACCACATCCCCCGAGGTCGCAATGGGCAAGCCGCATTGAAGATCTGAAGGGTTGCTTCCACTGGCGAAACCCATTGCCAGAACTACGTTTCAGTTGGAGGTCACCGCGATGCCAACGCGTTTCACCGAACAAAGCCAGCGTTTCCGCCCCAACTCAAACGAAGAGCAGGTGCTGCAAAAAGCACGGGAACACTTCGAAGCCACGCTGATTGGTATCCAGGGGGAACTCGCCGGCAGCGTTGCCGCGATGGAACATCGCCGCGCTGACGACGCCCTCAACTACGGCGAGATCTTCCTGCGGGACAACGTTCCCGTGATGATCTACCTGATGCTGGAAGGCCGCTTCGCCATCGTGAAGCAGTTTTTGAGCGTCAGCCTTCAGCTCCAAAGCACCAACGTTCAAACCCGCGGTGTCTTCCCCACCAGCTTTGTGGAGGAAGAGGGAGAACTGGTTGCCGACTATGGCCAGCGCTCGATCGGTCGCATCACCTCAGTGGATGCAAGCCTCTGGTGGCCGATTCTCTGCTGGATCTACGTCAAACGCAGTGGGGACATCGACTTCGGTCGCAGTCCAGAAGTGCAACGCGGTTTACAACTGCTGCTCGATCTGGTTCTTCACCCCAGCTTCGAAGGCACACCGGTGCTGTTCGTTCCCGACTGCGCGTTCATGATTGATCGCCCCATGGACGTGTGGGGCGCTCCACTGGAAGTGGAGGTGCTGCTCTTCGCAGCGCTGCGCAGCTGCGTTGGGCTGATGGAACTCTGCCAACGCCACGAGAACAGCGTTCTTCTGGGGGAACGATTGCGGCTGAGCCGGCAATGGACCCATGACTTGCGGCAGTTCCTGCTGAAGCACTACTGGGTGACCAGCAAAACGATGCAAGTGCTTCGGCGACGGCCCACAGAGCAGTACGGCGAAAACCAGCACCACAACGAATTCAACGTTCAACCCCAGGTCATCCCCGACTGGTTGCAGGACTGGCTCGAAAACCGTGGCGGTTACATGATCGGCAACATGCGGACCGGACGACCGGATTTCCGCTTCTACTCCTTGGGAAATTCCCTGGCATCACTGTTCGGGTTACTGACCGCGCCACAGCAACGGGCCCTGTTCCGACTGGTGCTCCACAACCGTGACCACCTCATGGCCCAGATGCCGATGCGCATCTGTCATCCCCCCATGGAGGGCGTGGAATGGGAGAACAAAACGGGCTCCGACCCCAAGAACTGGCCCTGGAGTTATCACAACGGTGGCCACTGGCCGAGCCTGCTCTGGTTTTTTGGTGCGTCCATCCTTCTGCACGAACGGCTGAATCCACAGGCCGACGTGTTGCTGATGGGGCAAATGAAAACACTGTTGGACGAGTGCTACTGGAGCCATCTCAACCAACTGCCCCGTCAGCAGTGGGCTGAATATTTCGATGGCCCCACAGGAACCTGGGTTGGACAGCAATCACGCACGTATCAGACCTGGACCATCGTTGGTTTTCTGCTGATGCACCACTTTCTCCACGTCAACCCAGACGACGTGCTGATGCTCAACCTCGACGAATCGATGGGTCACTGACGAACCACCGCAGCCATGGCACAAAAAAACCCCGGCTCGGGGAGCCGGGGTCCATCAGCTGAACTCGAAGAACGGATCAGAACAGTCCGAGGGTGAGCGACTTGTCGATCGGAAGAGCTGCACCAATACCGAGGTAGATGGTGACAAGGGTTCCGGTCAGGAAGACAGTCATCGCCACGGGACGACGGAAAGGGTTCTGGAACTTGTTGAAGCTCTCGATGAAAGGAACAAGCATCAGACCCAGGGGAACCAGGGTTTGCAGAGCAATACCCAGAAGCTTGTTGGGAACAACCCGCAAAATCTGGAACACGGGGTAGAGGTACCACTCAGGAAGAATTTCCAGAGGGGTGGCGAAGGGATCAGCCTTGTCAGCGAGCATGGCTGGATCCAGGACAGCCAAACCAACCACACAGGCGATGGTACCGAGGATCACCACCGGGAAGATGTAGAGGAGATCGTTGGGCCAGGCAGGCTCGCCGTAATAGTTGTGACCCATGCCCTTGGCGAGCTTGGCCCGCATCTTGGGATCAGAGAGATCAGGCTTCTTGAGAATGTGCATCGTTTAGTCCAGGTGTTGAGGGAACAGTAGGAACGCAGATCACAAGGGACCAGAAATGCCCTGCTTCCGGATCATCAGGAAGTGCATGAGCATGAAAACCGCCAGCAGCCAGGGCATCACGAAGGTGTGAAGGCTGTAGAAGCGGGTGAGCGTGGCCTGGCCAACGCTTTCACCACCGCGAAGCAGTTCCACCATGAAATCGCCAACAACAGGGATGGCAGCAGGGACGCCGGAAACGATCTTCACGGCCCAATAACCAACCTGGTCCCAGGGGAGGGAGTAACCGGTCACACCGAAGGACACGGTGATGACTGCCATGGTCACGCCGGTGACCCAAGTGAGCTCACGGGGACGCTTGAAGCCGCCGGTGAGGTACACGCGGAACACGTGCAGGATGAGCATCAACACCATCATTGATGCGCTCCAGCGGTGCACAGAGCGGATCAGCCAACCGAAGCTGACGTCGGTCATCAGGTATTCGACCGACTTGTAAGCCTCAGCAACGGTGGGCTTGTAATAGAAGGTCATCGCGAACCCGGTCGCGAACTGGATCAGGAAGCACACCAACGTGATGCCCCCCAGGCAATAGAAGATGTTGACGTGGGGGGGCACGTACTTGGAACCAATGTCGTCAGCAATGTCCTGGATTTCCAGACGTTCCTGGAACCAGTCGTAAACCGGTGATGAGTTCGCCATGCACAAGCGGGCTCGAGTTGCGAAAGTCTACTGAGCACGCTTCTGCCACTGAGGCGAACCCACCGCGATGTATCCAACTGTTAACGATCTTTCAGACTGGCTGCGGCGCAGAGGTTTTCAGGCGCTGAGGCAACTGATCGCAGCGTCTCTTTGCTGCTTTTTGGTGCTGGGCAGCGCTTGCACAGCCGTTGCACTTAGCGACACACAACAGCTCGTGGTGGACAGCTGGCGGCTTGTGAACCAGGGCTTTTGGAACCCAGAGCAACTTGATGCGGTGCGTTGGAAGCGTCAACGGCAGAAGGCCATGGAACGCAGCATCGAGAGCAGCAACGATGCCTATGCAGCCATCGAATCAATGTTGGCTCAGCTGGGCGACCCCTACACGCGGCTGCTTCGTCCAGAGGACTACACGGCGCTGAAGAACAGCACCAACGGCAGCCTCAGCGGTGTGGGCTTGCAACTCGGGCCGGATGAAAGCAGCAATGGTGTTGTGGTGATTTCTGCCCTCGAGGGTTCACCTGCCGGCGAGGCGGAGATCACCAGTGGCACGCAATTGCTGTCTGTTGACGGCAAGGACGTGGTGGATCTGGGTCTGGAGGGAACCGTGGCAGCGCTGCGTGGAGACGTGGGTTCGCAGGTGGTGCTGACGCTGGACAACGGCAGCGGAGAAACAAGCGAGCTGACCCTGGAACGCCGCAGCGTGGACCTCAGGCCGGTGCGCACAAGGCGCTTGCGCAGCGGCAGTCACACCCTTGGCTATCTGCGGATCACCCAATTCAGCGAAGGGGTCCCCGAACAGGTGAAAGAAGCCCTCACAGAACTGCAGAACAAGGAGATCGAAGGATTGGTGCTCGACCTCCGCAACAACTCAGGCGGCTTGGTAAGCGCTGGATTGGCGGTCGCCGACGACTTCCTTTCCGGTGGCGCCATCGTTGAAACCCGCAACCGCGAGGGCATCAATGACACCATCCAGGCCAGTCTCCAGACGGTGTACGACGGACCGATGGTCACCCTCGTGAACGGAGGGACGGCAAGTGCGAGTGAAATCCTGGCTGGCGCCCTCCAGGACAACGAACGCGCCACCCTTCTCGGAGGACAGACGTTCGGCAAAGGGCTGATTCAAACGCTGACCAACCTCAGTGATGGCAGCGGCCTCGCCGTGACCGTTGCTGGCTACGTGACACCGAGTGGACGGGATATTCAAGGGGAAGGCATCGCTCCCGATCGTGGGTTGTCAGATCCGGAACCCCTGAACCCCGGCGGTGAGGGTGATCGCTGGCTCTCGGAAGCTGAGCAATGGATGGAGGCCCTGCTTGAACAACCCGCTGACGAGACCGAGGCATGAGTCAGCGGACCTATCACGACCCTCTGCATCGCGGCATTGGTCTTGACCGCCAAGCCCCAGCCGAGGGAATGGTGATGGACCTGGTGGACACGGCGCCATTCCAGCGCCTGCGACGCATCCGCCAGCTGGGTCCGGCCTACCTCACCTTTCACAGCGCTGAATCCAGTCGATTCACCCACTCGCTGGGGGTCTTTCATCTGGCACGCCGTGCGTTTGAGCGGATGCTGCCGTTGGCACCCGAGTTGGAGACGTATCGGGGGCTGCTCTACGGAGCTGCTTTGCTCCATGACATTGGCCATGGCCCCCTCAGCCACACCGGCGAAGAGATGTTTGGCCTGCACCATGAAGCGTGGTCAGCGCGGGTGATCCGGCATCACCCAGAGATCCATGACTGTTTGGAGAGCCATGCATCCGGCACGGCTGAGGAGGTGGCGAACCTGCTGGAGCATGGACGCAGCCCTCACCCCCTGATCAAACACCTGGTCAGCAGTCAGCTGGATTGCGACCGACTGGATTACCTCCTGCGCGACAGCTACAGCACCGGAACGCGCTACGGGCAACTGGATCTCGACCGCATCCTGGGAGCACTGACCCTGGCCCCTGACGGGGACATGGCCATTCATCCCAAGGGTCTGATGGCTGTGGAGCACTACCTGGTGGTGAGAAACCTCATGTACAGGAGCGTCTACAACCACCGATTGAATGTGGTGTGCAACTGGCTGCTGGAAAAACTGATCCTGACGGCACGACAACTGGGGCCTGACCAGGTGTGGGCTGATGAGGTGATGGCCACCTGGCTCTGGCAACCAGACCAGATCCGCTTGGAGGACTTCCTCGCTAACGATGACCAACGCACCGGCTACCACCTCCAGCGTTGGCAAGCCGAAGCGCCAGCAGCCCTGGCTGAACTGAGTGGGCGTTTCCTGGATCGACGCCTGCTCAAAGCAACGGCCGTTGAACATCTGTCCCCGGCGGATCAACTGCAATTGCTCGCAACAGCCAGGCGCCTGGCCGATCGTCATGGCCACGACCCTGAACTCTGCTGCGGATTGCGTCATCAACAGCTGCGCGGATACCACCCCTATCGAGGCGGCTTGCGCCTCTGGGACGGGCAACAACTCCAAGCCCTGGAGAAAGCCTCTCCCCTGGTCGCAAGTCTGGCGACCCCGGCGGCAACCTCCTGGTTGATTCACCCCCGCGACATCAGCAACGAACTCAGGCAGGAGATGGACGTTGAATGGCCCCGAGCAGCAGCAGCGTGAAGCAGCCATGACCTTGAGGCTTCCCGACCAGCGCCTTGATCACTGGAGGGATCGTTTGCCGGATCTGCTGAGCAGGTGTTTCCAGCCGATTGTTGATCTCGATTGCGGGGACTGGGTCCTGACCTGCAGCGACCTCGCTGATTTGTGCGCCGCCGTGAGCGAGGCAGGCCATCAACTCGGACGCATCACCGGCCAGGCAGCCGAGACCGTCGTGAGTGCTTCAGCCTTGGGACTGGACGCAAGCCGGTCCAACACGCCGTCCAGCCGTGAACTCCAGCCCAATCCTGTGGCGAAAGCCCCTTCCGAGCTGTTGTTTCACCACGGAACCCTGCGCTCCGGTGACCATCTCCAAAGCGAGCGCACCATCCTTCTCTATGGCGATGTGAATCCCGGAGCGCGGATCAGTTCAGCCGCTGATGTTTTGGTGTGGGGTCGCCTGCGGGGCGTGGCCCATGCCGGATGTGAGGGGTCAACAACCGCGAAAATCGTTGCCCTGCAGCTGCGGCCACTGCAACTGAGAATTGCTGACGTTGTCGCCCGAGGCCCCGAGGATCTGCCCCAGGCGGGTTTGGCCGAACAGGCCGAGCTCAAGGATGGCGTGATCGCCATTGAACCCGCCGTCATCCAGAGCTTTCAAAAACGTTGACGTCGTTGTCAGGCCCAAAAGCCAGATTATTCTGGCCGCACCAAAGCAGAACCCTGGTGTCGACGACCCGAACCATCCTCATCTGTTCTGGCAAAGGCGGTGTCGGAAAAACAACGACCACGGCAAACCTTGGGATCGCCCTTGCTCGCCAAGGCGCCAAGACCGTGGTTCTTGACGCGGACTTCGGTCTGAGGAACCTCGATCTGCTCCTGGGCCTGGAGAACCGCATCGTCTACACCGCTCAGGAGGTGCTGGCCGAGACCTGCCGGCTGGAGCAAGCCCTGGTGAAGCACAAGCAGGAGCCCAATCTGGCCCTGCTCCCTGCGGGCAACCCTCGGATGCTCGAGTGGCTCAAGCCCAAGGACATGCAGGCCATCGTTGCTCTGCTGGAACGCCAGTTCGATTACGTGTTGATCGACTGCCCGGCAGGCATCGAAGACGGATTCAAAAATGCCGCGGCCGCAGCACGAGAAGCAGTGGTGATCACCACCCCGGAAGTGGCCGCCGTGCGGGACGCTGATCGGGTAATCGGGCTTCTGAACACCCAGGGCGTGCAGCCTGTGCAGCTCGTGCTCAACAGGGTGAGGCCGAAGATGATGTCGAACCAGGAAATGCTCTCGGTGGACGACGTCACCGACATCCTGGCGTTACCTCTTCTGGGGCTTGTTTTTGAAGACGAACAGGTGATCGTGAGCACCAACCGTGGTGAACCCTTGACCCTGAGTGATTCGTCGTCCCCAGCGGCCCAGGCCTACGGCAACATCGCTCAACGGCTTCAGGGTGAAGACATTCCTCTGATGGACCCCTCCCAGGCCCGCCGCGGCCTCCGCGCCAGGATGCGCAAGCTGATGCAAACCCGGATTTTCTGAGGCGATGACACTCAAGGAATTCATCGACAAACTCCTGCGCCGTCAGCCCGCCAGTGCAGAAACAGCCAAAGAGCGGCTGCAGTTGGTGCTGGCCCACGACCGCAGCGACCTCAATCCGGAGCTGCTCGAGCAAATGCGGCGCGAGATCCTCGAAGTGGTGGCTCGCTACGTGGAGATCGACCTCGCTGAAGGTGATGTGAGCCTCGAGACGGAAGATCGCGTCACCGCCCTGGTGGCCAACCTGCCGATCCGTCGCCCGATCGCCCAACCCGCAAAGGTGGAACCCTCTGAGCAGCAACCTGCTCAAGCTTGAAACCTCGAATCCCGAACCTCCTCACCCCCGCTGAACAGCGGGTGGTGCTGTTGTTGCTCGAAGGCCTCAACAACCGAGCCATCGCCCAGCGTTTGGTGATCAGTCATCGCACCGTTGAGTGCCACATCAGCAGGGCACTCCGGAAAAGCGGATGTCGCAATCGACTCGAGCTGGTGCTTTGGCTGATTCGCGATCAAGACCCCGCCTGGAATCCCCTGGCAGCCGGTACGATGCAGCCCATGCCGGCTTAGCTCAGCGGTAGAGCAGCGCTTTTGTAAAGCGAAGGCCATCGGTTCAAATCCGTTAGCCGGCTTGATCTGGATCAGGGCGACGTACTGCGGTCTGATTCGCCTGCCAGCAGCCAGATGAAGAACAACCCCAACAGCCAGGGGAGAAGATTCAGTTGAAGCGTCCAGGTGAAGACCGCTTCAAGGGGTTCCAGCACCCAATGAAGCAAGGCCATCACCAGCAGGCAGAGCCCAACAAGCGAAATCACTCGAGCACCTCAACCCTTGCTGGAATCACAGCACCCCGGCGCGCCAGGCGCCAGCGTCCTTCCTCCACCCAGACCAACACCGTGCTGGCCTGGCCCGAGGGTTGAGGCCAGGGCTGGGGACCCAGCTGCGCGACATCAGGGAAAACCAGAGCCGCCTCTGCTGCGGTCATGCTGGCGGGTTCACCGGAGCGATTGGCACTGGTGGTGGCCAACGGCCCGCTGATCTGAAGCAGCGCACGGGTCTGCTCACAGGCCGGAATGCGGCAGCCCAGGGTTGTTCCACCTGGGTTGAGATACCGGCCTGCACCACCATCACGGGCAGGTAACACCAGCGTGAGCGCTCCAGGCCAATAGCGCTCAGCCAAAGCTTCAACCTCCCGATGGCAGGGCCCCTCAACCTCTTGGAGCAAGTCATTGACGGATGCACCCATCAAAATGAGGGGCTTATCGGCTGGTCGGCATTTCAAGCGCCAGAGGGTCTGGGCTTGATCGGGAAGCACCGCCAGGCCCGGCAACGTGTCGGTGGGAATGATGGCGGCTTCACCGGCACGAAGCCGCAGCGCCAGGTCGGAGGCGGCCAGAACCGGAGCAGGCATGAATCCTTCCTTCATCGCAGGAGTTGCATCAGCTTGATGCGGCAGGTTTGCAAGCAAGCGCAAAGCGAAGGGTCCCCTCAAGATCAGCGGCCGCTCTGACCTCCACCAAGCCGGCATCCCGCAGAAGCTGCGTCACCTGAGCGCTCTGGTCGTGGTGGTGTTCGAGCAGAAGCCAACCTCCGGGCGACAGCCCCATTAGGGCGCCATCCACCACCGTGCGGATCGCATCCAAGCCATCTGCTCCCCCAAGCAACGCCAAGTGAGGTTCGTGGTCACGCACCACAGCCTCAAGACCGTCAACCACAGCACTGGGGATGTATGGAGGATTGCTGACCACCAAATCCAGGCTTCCCCACCAGCTCTTGAGGGGAGACCACCACGACCCGAGGTGCAGCGAACAGTTGTGATGCGGGGCGCAACGCTCAAGATTGCGTTTTGCCAACTGCAAGGCATCGGAACTGAGGTCGACGCCATGCCCTGGTGCCGTGGGCCAGGCACGGGCCAAAGCCACAGCGATGGCTCCTGAACCAGTGCCGAGGTCAGCCCAACAAGCGGGAGGGGTGGCTTTGAACTGGCTCATGGCCAGATCCACCAGCAGTTCCGTTTCCTGACGGGGAATTAATGCGGCAGGCGACGACTCAAGCAGCACATCCCGCCAGGGACAGAGCCCAACCAGGTGCTGGAGGGGAACATTCCCATGAAGGTGACGCTCCCACAGCTCAGAGAGCACCTCAAGGGACTGCTCCAGGGCGACGGTGCGCGTGGGGTCCAGCAACAGCCGTTGCAGGCTGGCCCAACGAAGACCAGCGGCCAGATCAAGCAGCCAATCCAGATCAGCCGCGGTGCCACCCCGGGCGAGTTGTTGGCGCCGCCACTGCAACACATCAGTGCCGGCAACGGTTGTGCAGTCTCTCAAGGCCGAGGCTTGCGCCAATGCAATCCAGATTCACACAGCAGTTCGCGCCGACATTCGAGCGCCAAAAGCTGGGGGGCCAGCTCAGCGGGGGAGCACTGCAAACGAAGCACCAGCTGATCCAAGGTCGCCCCTGAGCCAATGGCCTCCATCAACCGTTGATGCTTGCCGCGTGACTCCTCTGACCTCAACGGGCCCTCGCCAATGGAAGCGAGCAGATCCTCAGGGTGAATCAAGGCAGTCGCACCATCGCGAAGCAGGGCATTGCTGCCACGACAGGACCAACGGCGGGCATCCCCCGGAACCACCCATATGTGGCACTGCATCCGGCTCGCCCAGCGGGCCGAAATCAATGCTCCGCTGCGTTGCGGACACTCCAACCACCACGAGCGCCTGAGCAAAGGCCACCAACCAACGGTTCCGCGCCGCGAAGTGCCCTGGGCGCACACGGCAGCCGGACCGACTCGGACTGATCAACAGCCCTTGCCTGCCGACCTGCTGTTGCAACGATCGGTGGTGGGCTGGATAGACACGGTCCAAGGGTGTCCCCAACACCGCGATGGGTGCACCGTTTCTGGCCACACAGCCGCGATGGGCTGCAGCATCAATCCCTTCCGCAAGACCACTAAGGACGGGCCAACCCGCCTCGGCCAGACCACGGCCCAGTTCTTCAGCCATGACAAGACCATGGTCCGAGGCGGAACGCGTGCCCACCACTGCGATGGCTGTGCGGGCATGGATGTGCCGAAGCAGCGATCGATCCCCTTCGACGTAGAGCCCGGAAGGGGGTGCCTGCACATCATCCAAGCAAAGAAGCCAACCAGGATCACCCGGCAAAAGGGCACAAGCAGGCACGTCAAGCTTCGGAGCAGCCCCGTACTCGAACCTGTAACGCTCAACGTCGCGCAAACAGTGCGCCGGCCAAGCCAGCGCCTGGCCCAAGCGTTCGATCGGCCACCCCCAGAGCTGATCAGGGCCGATGGCTTGGTCGCGGCAAAGCCTGCGCAGATCAGCCATGCGGGCGTTGCCCAAGCCAGGGCAACAGGTCCAGAGCCACCACCACCCCCGCACCAGCCCCGAGCAAGTACATGTGCACTAGCACGGCAGCGGTGGCTCAGGGCTCGATTCAGAGCGATTGGCGCACCAGCTGATCCATCACCTCCTGCAGCTGCGCCGGCACGCGCCTGAGTACGCGCCCCTCACGCACCATCACCAGATTCACCGTCGCCTCCGCAACCACCGCGTCTCCGCAGACAAAGCGTGAGATCCATGGCCAGCGCACCCCCTGCTGACCAGGGCATCGGCTTTCAACACACACTTCGTCGCCGTGCCGGAGCGGCTGGCGGTAATCCAGGTGAAGGGACACCACCGGCATATCGACGCCCATCGCGGTCATGGCGGCATAGCCAAGGCCCGCAGCCTGGAGGGCCTCAACCCTGGCCTCCTCAAGCCACTGCACATAGGCCCCATGCCACATCACACCGGCGTAATCGGTGTGCTGTGGCAGCACACGCTTGTTCAGGGTGTACATGATCCGCGTAACGCTGTGACATCAGCCTCTCTCCACGGAGGCAACCACCCATAGGCTTCCGCAGAGGCTGCTTCATCTCCCTGTGTTCAGGAACCTTCTGATTGCCGACTCGGGCAAGGGTCACGTCGAGGAAATGATCCGGATGCTCCAGGACATTCCCAGCCTGAAGGCCGCAAAAATCAATTTGCTGCATGTGGTGTCGGAGCAAAGCAAGTCGCAATCCGACGGCCATCGCGACGAAGCAGAAAACCTCTTGAACAGCGCAATCACGCGCATGGGCCTGAGCCCGGCAAGCGTGAGCACCTTGATTCGCGAGGGCGACACCAAACAGACCGTGCTCAAGGTTGCCGATGAAGTTCAGGCCGACCTGATCGTGATGGGATCCCGCGGCCTGGGACGGCTTCAATCGATCCTGGCCAACAGCACCAGCCAATACGTCTTTCAGCTGTCCACGCGGCCGATGCTGCTGGTGCGGGATGACCTCTACGTCAAGCATGTCAACCGCGTGATGGTGACGATCGACGGAACAGGCGTTGGGGACGACGCTCTGCGCACGGCCTGCGAACTGGTGCGTGAAATCCCTGGCGGAACGCTCACCGGGGTTCATGTCGTACGCCAGGAGTCAGCACCCTCTCGGGGAGGCCGCACAAAAGCAGACGAGGTTCTTGACGCCGCTGTTCAGCGGGCCAGGGGTTTCGGTGTCGACATGAAAGCCATCCACACCGAAGGGAAGGACATCGGTCGCAGCGTTTGCCAGGCTGCATCGGAATGCAACGCCGACCTGGTGGTCATCGCCTCTCAGGACCGACGTCCTCTTGTCGCCAGAGGACTGGTGGATTTGGACAAGCTTCTGGGTGGATCAGTCAGCGACTACATCCGAGTGCACGCACCAGCCCCTGTGCTGCTGGTGCGTGAGCCTGAACAAGGCTGAATCAGGCCTCGTTGTTCTGCGTGCCGATGTAGAGCACGATCAGGAAGATCGCCGGAACCAGGATGAAAAGGAGGCTGGCGACGAATCCGAGATCGTTGGTTTCCATGGCCGTTGGAGGGATCCAGGCGAAGGTATCACCGACAAGAGGCCTGGGGAGCGTCTGCCCTAGGCCTCGTCACCGGCGGTAGCAGCCTTGGCATCTCGGCCGTCGCCATCGCCCCCATCCTGCTCCTCCTCATCGAGCTCACTGGCCGGAGGCGCTGGCCATGCTGTGGGACCCGCCGGCAGCGGGGCCTGCCTGGCGGCAGCCAATCTCGAATCGGCATTGGCGAGCCTCACCTGAGGCCGGGTGAGAACCATGACGGACTTCTCCACCAGGGCCTGGCATGCCAAACGCCACTCCTGGGGTCGGCGGCGCAACTTGCTGTCTTCGACGGCAGTGCGTGCCGTCAGCGCATCGGCGTTGTCTTCGTCGACCACGGAAACGAAGCATGTGATGCACTGACCACACCCTCCGCAGTTGCCCAGCTGCCCCTTCAGGCCGTAGAGCTCGATGCCCTCGCGACGGGCCACCTCACGCAGATTCTCACCGGGGTAACACTCCACATCACGCCCTTCGCGAACAAACCGGATAACGGGCATGAGCTCACAAGCAACCAGCCCCCATCATGGGCTGAAGCATTGCGTTTTGTGAACAGCAGGGGGCTGACTTTCATGTCACTGACCGTTGCGGGCAGGCCACTTTTCCCCCGCCCCATGGACTGAAGCCCTTACGATCGCCCATGTCTGACTGCATAAGCAGTCTTGTCCCCCGAACCTGACCCATGGGATTGCCCTGGTATCGGGTGCACACCGTTGTCATTAATGACCCGGGCCGCCTTCTGGCTGTGCACCTCATGCATACAGCCCTCGTAGCCGGCTGGGCCGGCTCCATGGCTCTCTATGAGCTGGCCATTTTCGATCCGTCTGATCCTGTCCTGAACCCGATGTGGCGTCAGGGCATGTTCGTGATGCCTTTCATGTCCCGCCTGGGCGTGACCGGCAGCTGGGGTGGATGGAGCATCACCGGTGAAACGGGTGTTGATCCAGGCTTCTGGAGTTTCGAGGGCGTCGCTGCCGCTCACATCGTTTTCTCCGGCCTGATGATGCTTGCCGCCATCTGGCACTGGACCTACTGGGATCTTGAGATCTGGCAGGACCCCCGTACCGGCGAGCCTGCTCTCGACCTGCCGAAGATCTTTGGCATCCACCTGCTTCTCGCTGGACTCGGCTGCTTCGGCTTTGGTGCTTTCCACCTCACTGGCGTCTTCGGGCCAGGCATGTGGATCTCTGACCCATATGCACTAACAGGTCATCTCGAGGCGGTTCAACCGTCTTGGGGACCCGAAGGTTTCAACCCCTTCAATCCCGGTGGAATCGTTGCCCACCACATTGCTGCTGGCATCGTCGGCATCATTGCTGGCATCTTCCACATCACCACTCGTCCGCCCGAGCGTCTCTACAAAGCGCTTCGGATGGGCAACATCGAAACCGTTCTGGCCAGCGCCATCGCAGCCGTGTTCTTCGCCGCCTTCATTGTGGCTGGAACCATGTGGTACGGCTCTGCTGCGACTCCCGTCGAGCTGTTTGGCCCCACCCGTTACCAGTGGGATCAGAGCTACTTCAAGACTGAGATCAACCGTCGCGTACAAACCGCGATGGACGATGGCGCTACCCAGGAAGAAGCCTTCGAGGCCATCCCTGAGAAGCTCGCCTTCTACGACTACGTCGGCAACAGCCCTGCCAAGGGCGGTCTGTTCCGAGTGGGTCCGATGGTGAACGGTGATGGCCTGGCAACCGCTTGGGTTGGTCACATCGCATTCAGCGACAAAGAAGGACGCAACCTCGAAGTCCGTCGTCTGCCGAACTTCTTCGAAAACTTCCCTGTCGTTCTGGAAGATGAGCAGGGCATCGTCCGTGCCGACATTCCTTACCGTCGTGCGGAAGCCAAGTTCTCCTTCGAACAACAGGGCGTGACCGCCAAGGTGTTCGGTGGAGCACTCGACGGCCAGACCTTCACTGACCCTGCCGACGTGAAGCGCCTTGCACGCAAGGCTCAGCTGGGTGAAGCCTTCGACTTCGACCGTGAGACTTACAACTCTGACGGTACGTTCCGTAGCTCGCCACGCGGCTGGTTCACCTTCGGCCATGCCACCTTCGCGCTGCTGTTCTTCTTCGGCCACATCTGGCACGGTGCCCGCACCCTGTACCGCGACGTGTTCGCTGGTATTGATCCCGACCTCGGAGATCAGGTGGAGTTTGGCCTCTTCGCCAAGCTCGGTGACAAAACCACCCGTCGCCTGCCCGAGGGCTATGTTCCCCCCGCTGGAACTCCTCTCAACTGATCGCCCTCTAGGAACAACACGATGGAAAGCTTCGCTTACGTCCTCATCCTTACCCTTGCGATTGCCACCCTCTTCTTCGCAATCGCCTTCCGCGATCCGCCGAAAATCGGTAAGTGATTTGATCTCCCAAAACCCCGCCTCGGCGGGGTTTTTTTATGCTTTCCATCACCCACCGTCGCAAGCCGGTCTCGTCCGCGCGAGCGGATCACAGCAGTCTCACGTCAGCAACAGCCGTCGACGCAATCCTCAAATGAGACTGATGTCCACGAGGCCCTTCTCAAGTCTCAAATCAGTGTCTACAGTTGGTGCAACTAATTGATGCCCTCGGGGATGCAGTGCCCCTCCTGCCAAAACACAGATAGTCGCGTTCTCGAATCCAGGGCAGCGGATGGTGGACGCAGCGTGAGACGACGGCGTGAATGCCTCAACTGTGAATTTCGCTTCACCACCTACGAACGGGTGGAGACCGTTCCGATCACGGTGATCAAACGCAACGGCAACCGTGAAATCTTCAGTCGCAGCAAGTTGCTGCACGGCTTGAATCGAGCTTGCGAGAAAACGGGCTTGGACACCTCTCGGCTCGAATCCCTCGTGGAAGAACTCGAACTGAAACTCCAGCAACGCACCGGCAAGGAAGTGAGCAGCACCGAGATCGGTGAATTCGTGCTGAGGGATCTCAAACAGATCAGCGAAGTGGCCTACATCCGGTTCGCATCCGTTTACCGCCAGTTCCGAGGCATCGACGACTTCGTCTCGACTCTGGAAACACTGAACGCCGATCAGGAACAGAACCATCTGGCCACTGTTCGCTGAATCGGTTCGTTGAACCCGTGCATGCCATCGCTGCGCAAGAAGAGCTGTCGGTCGTATCTGTAAACTCAGAAGTTCTCCGTGGAACGTCGGCGGGCGTTCCATGCGATTTTTTCGAACTACCCACCTGAGGTAGACCGCCAGCCCCCCATGTCTGCGACTCCGACAGAAGATCAGATCCAGGATCAGGTTCAGGACGCGAACGCCACAGAAGCCTCTGCAGAAACCGCCGCCGCCGAACAGGCGTTTGAGGGTGAGGATCTGAGCATTCCTGAAGACGTCCCCACTGCGGATGATCCAACCAGCCGCGCCGCCAGCCGCAGCCTGGACGACGCCGGATTCACCCTGGATGAGTTCGCGGCTCTCCTCAGCAAGTACGACTACAACTTCAAGCCTGGCGACATCGTCAACGGCACGGTCTTCGCCCTGGAATCGAAGGGCGCCATGATCGACATCGGCGCCAAGACGGCTGCCTTCATGCCTCTGCAAGAGGTGTCGATCAACCGGGTCGAGGGTCTGAGCGACGTGCTCCAGCCCGGTGAGATCCGTGAGTTCTTCATCATGAGTGAGGAGAACGAAGATGGTCAGCTGGCGCTGTCGATCCGTCGGATCGAGTACCAGCGGGCATGGGAGCGGGTCCGCCAGCTCCAGAAGGAAGACGCCACCATCTACTCCGAAGTGTTTGCCACCAACCGTGGTGGTGCCTTGGTGCGCGTGGAAGGTCTGCGGGGCTTCATCCCCGGATCCCACATCAGCACCCGCAAGCCGAAGGAAGAACTGGTTGCCGACTTCCTGCCTCTGAAGTTCCTCGAGGTGGACGAGGAGCGCAACCGCCTGGTGCTCAGCCACCGCCGCGCCCTGGTGGAGCGGAAGATGAATCGCCTGGAAGTGGGCGAAGTTGTGGTGGGTACCGTCCGCGGCATCAAGCCCTACGGCGCCTTCATCGACATCGGTGGTGTCAGCGGTCTGCTGCACATTTCCGAGATCAGCCACGAGCACATCGAGACCCCCCACTCGGTGCTGAACGTGAATGATCAGATGAAAGTGATGATCATCGATCTGGATGCCGAGCGCGGCCGGATTTCGTTGTCCACGAAGGCTCTCGAGCCCGAACCTGGCGACATGCTCACCGACCCCCAAAAGGTGTTCGAGAAGGCCGAGGAAATGGCTGCTCGCTACAAGCAGATGCTGATGGAGCAGGCCGAAGAGGGCGAAGATCCGATCAGCTCCATGATGATCTGAGCCTGATGGCCCAACTGCTGCTGAAGGGACATCCCATCGGCAATTTCCAAGGGGTGCTGTTCGATAAGGACGGCACCCTTTCCCATAGCGAGCCACATCTGCTGGCCTTAGCAGACGCACGCATCAACAAAGCCGTCAAGGTTGCTCAGGAACAAGCCCCTGCGCTGAACCTCTCTGAGCTGAGCCACACCTTGCGCAGAGCGTTTGGTGTTGATCAAGGAATGCTCGATCCCGGCGGAACACTGGCGGTTGCCTCCAGGCAAGACAACATCGCCTCGACTGCAACGGTGTTCTGCCTGATGGGCTGCTCATGGCCCCAGGCTCTCTCCCTGGCCCACACCTGCTTCGACGCGGTTGACCAGGAGGGCCTGATCGACACAACCCCAAGCCCGTTGATCAACGGGGCTGGGCAACTGCTGCGGAACATGCACCAGCAGGGCGTCACCGCAGCTGTGATCAGCAACGACACCCATTCCGGCATTGAAGAGTTCCTGGCTCACCATCAGCTCGGCGCAGGCATTGCAGGAATCTGGAGTGCTGAAGACCATCCGCGCAAACCCGATCCACAGGCCGTTCTGGAGCTGTGCAACAGGCTTGGACTGCCACCCCAACGGTGTGCCTTGGTTGGCGATGCGGAGACCGACCTTCAGATGGCCCTCGAGGCCGGTATCGGCGGTGTGATTGGCTTCACCGGTGGCTGGAAGCGTGCTCCGGAACTGCCATCAGCCCAGCATCTGCTCCACAACTGGACCGACCTCGCCCTCAGCACAGGCGCGTAAAGTCGCTCGATCTGGAGCGCCGAATGAGCCGTTACGTCTTTACGTCCGAGTCCGTCACCGAAGGGCATCCCGACAAGATCTGCGACCAGGTGAGCGACGCCGTTCTTGACGCTCTGCTGGCCCAGGATCCCGCCAGCCGCGTGGCCTGCGAGACCGTTGTGAACACCGGCCTCTGCATGATCACCGGTGAGGTGACCTCCAAGGCGCAGGTGGATTTCATTCACCTGGTGCGCAACGTGATCAAGGAGATCGGTTACAGCGGCGCCCGGGCCGGTGGCTTCGATGCCAACAGCTGTGCGGTGCTGGTGGCCCTCGACCAACAGTCCCCCGACATCGCCCAGGGCGTAAACGAGGCCGACGACCACGCCGGTGATCCCCTCGATCTGGTGGGTGCCGGCGACCAGGGAATCATGTTCGGCTACGCCTGCAACGAGACGCCCGAGCTGATGCCGTTGCCGATCAGCCTGGCCCACAGGCTGTCGCGCCGCCTGGCCGAAGTGCGCCACAACGGAACCCTGGGTTACCTGCTCCCCGATGGCAAAACCCAGGTGAGCGTCGTCTACGAAAACGACAAGCCCGTCTCGATCGACACGATCCTGATCTCCACCCAGCACACCGCTGAAGTGGACGGGATCAGTGATGAGCAGGGCATCCGCGAGCGCATCACCGAAGACCTCTGGACCCATGTGGTGGAGCCGGCGACCGCCGATCTGGCCCTCAAGCCCTCCCGTGAGGCCACCAAGTATCTGGTGAACCCCACCGGCAAGTTCGTGGTGGGCGGCCCTCAGGGCGATGCCGGTCTCACCGGCCGCAAGATCATCGTGGACACCTACGGCGGCTATGCCCGCCACGGCGGTGGTGCTTTCTCCGGCAAGGACCCCACCAAAGTGGACCGTTCGGCCGCCTACGCCGCGCGCTACGTGGCCAAGTGCCTTGTGGCCGCAGGGCTCGCCGAACGGGCCGAAGTGCAGTTGAGCTACGCCATCGGCGTGGCCAAGCCCGTGTCGATCCTGGTGGAATCCTTCGGCACCAGCGCACTGGCCAACGATGCCCTCACCGCCTTGGTGCAGGAACACTTCGATCTGCGCCCCGGCGCCATCATCGAGACCTTCGGTTTGCGCAACCTTCCCCAGCAACGGGGCGGCCGTTTCTATCAGGACACTGCGGCTTACGGCCATTTCGGGCGCAACGACCTCAACGCGCCCTGGGAAGACGTGACAGCGAAAAGCCAGGAGCTGAAGCAGGTCGCCGCGGCCTGAAGCCATGACGGATTCACCGCTGGTGCTCGGAATCGACCTGGGCACCAGCGGAATCCGCACAGCCGTTGTTGCCGCTAACGGCGCGGTTCTCGACAGCCGATCCCAGGCCTACGGCGGAGACTTCGCCAACCCCCACAGCTGGCGCGAAGGCTGTGGAAATCTGATCAGGGCAATCCCAGCCCAGCTGCGATCCCAGCTGCAAGCCCTCGCCGTGGATGGCACCTCCGGCACGCTGCTGGCCTGTGATCACGATGGTTCCCCACTGGGGGAAGCACTGGCCTATTCCCAGAGCTGCCCTGAGCTGCAGTCAGCCCTGCAGCCTTTGGTGGATCCCGGTAGTCCAGCCGCCAGCTGCAGCAGCAGCCTGGCCCGGGCCTTGCGGCTCCTCAACTGCCATGGCGAGGCGATCCTGCTGCGGCATCAGGCCGACTGGATCAGCGGATGGCTGCTGAACGATTGGCGCTGGGGAGAAGAAGGCAACAACCTGCGTCTGGGTTGGGATCTGATCACGAACAGCTGGCCAGCCCGTTTTGCCGAACAGTCCTGGCGGCAGGCACTGCCTAAAATCCGTCCCAGCGGCAGCATTCTCGGGACGATCGCACCGGAGCAGGCGAAGGCCTTGGGCCTGGAGAACGATCTGATCGTCGTTGCCGGCACAACGGATTCCAATGCCGCCGTTCTCGCCGCCGATCCCGGTCCCGGAGATGGGATCACCGTGCTCGGAACCACCCTGGTGATGAAGTGCTTCACCGAGACGCCCCTGCACGCCCCGGGCGTCACCAGCCATCGCGTGGGGGGACGCTGGCTCTGTGGAGGTGCCTCCAATGCAGGGGCCGGTGTGCTGCGGCGTTTTTACAGCGACGACCAACTCAGCGAACTGAGCCGCCAGATCAACCCGGACACCGACAGCGGACTCCGCCTGCGGCCGCTTCCCGCCCCGGGGGAACGTTTCCCTGTGGATGATCCAGAGGTGCTGCCGGTGCTTGAACCACGGCCGGTGAGCGATGCCCTTTATCTGCATGGACTGCTGGAAGGTCTCGCCGAGATCGAAGCGCAGGGTTGGCAGCGCCTGAACGAGCTGGGTGCTGCTGCACCCAGGCGGATCATCAGCATCGGCGGTGGAGCGCGCAATCCCCAATGGCGACGGCTGCGGGAACGCCGCCTCGGCTGCGCCGTGACGAGTTGCCAAACTCCCCCTGCTGCAGGGGTGGCGCGACTGGCCCAACAGGGCCTGGTCGGGTGAGAATTCCGGCATCACGCCCCACCCCCATGCCCACCAAGCTCCGCGATGGTCTGGCCATCGGCCTTTTCGTCGTTCTGGCCGGGTACGTGGGGTTCAGTGGCATTCGCCTCGGCCTTTTGTTGATCGAGCGCTTCGCTTGAGCCGATCACTGCAAAGATTGCACTCACTTGTTTGATCCCAATGCCTGCAGACCCCCTCACTGATGCCGTCAGCACACGGATCTGCAAACACATGAACGACGACCATGCCGAAGCGGTGCTCGCCTACGCCAAGCACTACGGCGGCGTCAGCAATCCCGCTGCAGCGCGCATGGTGTCTGTGAAAGCAGAAACCATGGAACTGGAGGTGGATGGCGCCAGCGTCAGCATTGCCTTCGATCACACCCTCACCGACAGCGAAGACGCCCACCGCACCTTGGTGGCCATGCTGCGGGCGATGCCCAAAGAAGGCGCCTGATCTCGGAGCGATTCAGCCCAACAGGGGAACGCTCGTTGCAGCGACCCACCTGCTGTGCATCGCGCACTCCTGGCATTTGCCCAAACCCTTCTGATCGAGCCCCGCTGCCCGATCTGCGATGGACCTTGGGACAGCCCGCTGCCGCCGACGGCTCCCTGCACCACGTGCCTCGATGCCCTTGCTCTCCCTGGTCAGGGGCTCAAGGGCTTGCTGCCCTTGCCGTGGTGTGCTCTCGGGCCTTACGCAGGCAATTTGCGCCAGCTGCTGCTGAAGCTGCGTCAACCGCACCAATGCAAAGCGCTTGCGGCCTTGGTTCAGCTGCTGTCTGAGCGCTTCACCCTGCCTGCAACAGCAGTGCTGGTGCCGATTCCAAGCTGGAAGCGGCAACGATCCAACCCCCTGCCGCAGCGCATTGCCCTGGGATTGGGCCGGCCGACGGCAGAGCTGCTGCACCGCACCCGTGCCGGGTTAAGCCAACACCATCTGAACAGATGCCAACGCCAAACCAACCTGATCGGGGCGTTCCGGGCCTTCCCCATGGACAAACAAGGGGCCCACAGCTCGGTCTGGCTCGTGGACGACATCCTCACGACCGGGTCCACTGCTTTGGCTGCCCGTCAGGCCCTTGAAGCTGATGGCCACCACGTGGCTGGATTGATCTGCCTGGGACGAACCCCCGCAAGGGAGCGCAGGCGGTGATTTAAGATTCCCGTGTCGCTTCGGCGGCGCGCCGGGATAGCTCAGTTGGTAGAGCAGGCGACTGAAAATCGCCGTGTCCCCAGTTCAAATCTGGGTCCTGGCATTTCCCAAAACGCCCTAAAAGGCACGCGACAGCATCATATCCGGTGTTATTGCGTGCCTTTTTAGTGCCCCAAACACCTAATTGACTTTTGCCGAATTGGTAGGGGAGCAGTAGGGGAGCACACCTCATCGGTCAGGCAAGGGAAGGTCCCCAGATTTCCCCTACCCACGCACAAAAAAAGACCCCTGGGACTCTCACCCCCCAGAGGCCTGAACCCTCGTCTTCTCGACCCATTCACCTTGCTCCTGGTTTTCTCCTGTGAGGAGTGGGAGAACCGTCAGAGGAGGTAGTGACGACCGTTCCTGGCTCGGTCGCCCGCAGGCATTAAGAAGGGGGGCGTTGCGCCCCCCTGAAGGTCGTTGAGACCTGGTTACTGCTTCAGCGCTCTCTGACCTCATCCCAGTTCTAAGGCGGGTCAGAGCACCAGGGCATGAGCGGAATTACCGCTCAGTCGCCGCCGTTGCAGAGGCGAACTCTGAACTTTGGTTTTGCACTAAGCGATGACCTCTTGGACGCAACCATTGAAATCTTGCTCCCCTACGGCACAACACAGAGCCCAAGAACGATTACTGCCAGGGGGGCGGGAATGACGTTGGCGTAGATTTACATTAGGCACTATAAAAAATATTTCCTTATTCATTGATATAGGATTTACACTTAATGTGTGTCATAGCATTTCTCTTTTACGCCTAATTTCTTGCCCTTGCCGATAAGCCGCCAAATCTTTTTTTGCTCGCCACCATTTCGCAAGACATTCACTACTTTTACACTCTATCCAATTAGCCTCAGTTGCCACAACCATGGCGTGCAGTGCTCGTTCCGCCTTAGTCTCGAAGCGAATCACACCCTCGTCTAAAGGGGCATTAATAAAGTAATCCCAATTAGGCTCGATCATTTTATCAATTTGAATTGTATAGAGTTTATTGCATGAGATTTTCTCTTTAAAATCAGATTTTACGTTACCACGCATGCATAAAGACTAATTTAAGTAAAATATGAATATACAAAATGATAAGCGAAACTGAATTAATCTTACAACCCATTTGCTCTTATGACCAACGGGTGCCTAGTAATTTATTTTAAATTTTAAGGGCTTTGACATTGCTTGAATAAGCTATTAATACATTCATGGATTACCGAGTCGTTGCTGTACTATTTCCAATCCTTCTAGCGCTCTCATGGGCTGGCTACAATATTGGTCGCGCCGCATTAGGTCAGTTACAGCTTGCTCTAGCTAACTTCAAAAAGAACACCAGATCATGATAAGAGCCCTATTCACTTTTTAATTTTTACAGAAACTTCTAGTCTTATTTTTCTATCATCAGTCATAATACATATTAGCTCCGTTATTGCGAAATTTGCTCGAACCAATTTGCAAGCAAATTGCAAACTTTTGCTAGTTTTCAAATATTTCTTCTCACCCTTTCCGGAGTTAACCACTAAATCGGTATACTGCACATAACTCCTAACGAAGAGCCTGACAATCCATCAAGCTTCTTAGGCAGTTACCGCAATAAAGTGCGGTTGGACGGTAGCAATGATCCTAGAAAAACAAGGTAGAGTAAGGTTAAGGCGATGGTTCCGCGAGGTGATGGATTAGAACCTACCGTTGAAAACAAAATGCTCGATGATTAGATCAACAAAGTCTTTGCAGGCAACTGAGGAGATGGCAAGAGATCAATTCCAATTCCAAGAACTGCCCCCTTTTTGGAGTGGCACCTCCACGCGAGAGCAGTGTCATTAGAGGTAGCCTCTGAAGAAACAAAGAGGATCGCCGAGATGATCGGCAGGAAAACCCGTGTGCTGACCGAAGACGGAGAATTCCTAACTGAGGTGAATCCATGAGAATGCCCTGTCTGATGAGGGACGAATGAGGGCATTACTCCTTCTGCTTCTGTCAGCAATGCCTGCGAGTGCAGTCCCACTGCCCTTGGTCTGCGAAGTAACCAGTGAAGAGATTCCCACCATTTCTATTCGTTTGGAAGAGCGAACTCCTACGGCACTTCGAGGAGTTCTGATCCAGGACGACAAACGACTTGGAATATTTATGTCCAGTAAACCAAAGAAATACCGCCAAACCACTTGGTCCTTCTTCACCCAGGATGCCGCTAATTCCGGAAATGCTCTGTTATTTGAGAACGACCTTGTATGGAACCCGCACAAGCGAGTGCCCAAACCAAAGGATGTCAATCGAGTGATCTTTGTTGGGTTGGACAATGCACTCCTTTTTTGGCGAACAGAGGAGTTCGCTCCAAATCGAGAACTTCTGAAAGCAGCGGCGGGTTTCTGGACCATCTCTGCGCAATGCCTGGGTGGTCGGATTATGCGTGGTTAAAACCACTATAAAAATCACAGTGCTAAAGCAGATTTATAGTGTGTCAACCAAATGTTTAGTCTTTGGTCAGGTCAACGCCGATCTCTTTCAAGGCGTTCACGGTTTTGTTCACAGACGGCACCACGGCAATGCGCCGTATGAGTTTATCGAGCGACTTGAGCAACCAATTCCGCCTCTCAGTTTTTTGCAATTGTTTTTGAGGCTCTAAGCCGATCATTGTTAATTAAGTTAAATTAGCTCTGTAGACCTACTCTTGCTGTTACAAATATGCTCTATTGGACCCCAGAAAGTTATCCTATAAGGCTAAAAACTATACAACTTACAGCCTATCTTATCATGCGATCTTGCATGAATTATCCTCTAATCTGATCCACTACATTCGTCTTTGCATTCAAAAGTCGACCAACAATTCTTGTTGTCTCTCCTTCGCCAACATTCAGCCCCGAAAGCTCCTGAAACTTGCTCAAAAAAAGCTTTTCAATTTCCTCGCAAAAATTATCATAAAAGGCGGACAAAGCCTTCCTCTTTTCTTCTCCATAAAGTCTTTCCATGTCCTGTATTATTAACTGATCACCAATATATCAAAATTCAGCCATCCATGGAGCAATAATTTTGCTGCTCCAACTGGAACTCATCACCTCTATTTTCGAGGAAGGCGGAGCGCAATAAGTGTCTCACCATCCTTTGTTTGCGAAAACGCGCACCGTTCACCTCATGACTCATCCATACCCACTCACGAGGGATGAACGGATATTCGCGCCGCCACCCGCAGAAGAGCCCATTGAGAAGGGGGGCGTTTCGCCCCCCCCTGAAGATCCTTGAGACCTGGTTGTGTAGTCCCTATCGGTCTCTGACCTCATCCCTGTTCTAAGGCGAGTCAAAGCACCAGGGCATGAGTGGAACTACCGCTCAGTTGCCGCCATTACAGAAGCGGACTGCTGCTGAGTTGGCCTTGCCCTCAGCGATGACCTCTTGGACGCAACCGTTAAACGCTTTGCTCTCCTGCTTAACGGCACAGAGACCAAGAGCGATTGCCGCCAAGGAAATGGCGGAAACAACGGTGGCGGAGATTTGAATGACGCCGTAGGCGAGCATCGCTTTGTTCTTCCCACCGCACTTGTTGGAGGTTTTCTTGGTGGTGTTCTCTTCGGTCATGAATGAGAAATGACTGAGGAAACGCTATGGACCCTGAATGTGCCTTGAGAGCACATTTCTGATGGGATAACCGCCCTTCTGAGGTCCCCAACAAAAAACCCCTGAGCGCCTATTCCTAGGGTTAGTGAGTCTCACGACTCCGCACCACCACACTCCTCCTGGAAGAGGTGAGCGACTAGGGAGCAGATAGGGAAGTTCCGCAGGGCACAAAAAAAGCAGCGGTATCCCTATCGCTCCTTCGGAAACTGAAAGTGCCGCCGGGCGGGACGACGCCAAGCGACCACCACCTTCACCGATGAAGTGGGACTGCCGTGGATGCCGCGAGCGTTTTCCAAGAAAAGACCCAGGAGTGCTTGACCTCCTGGGTTCCTCGCTCTCATGCGATACGACCGGTCTAACACCACCCAATAAGCATTTGTGCTTACGGGACACCGAACTTTGTATCTCAAAGGCACAAACGCCCAGGTCCTCACACCTTGCTCTTGCTGACGGGCATCCAAAGCGCCCCACGAAACAGGGTTGGTTGTTTTGGAGATGACTTCTGGGATGTCTCCTTGGGTTGCTCTTCGTTTTTGTGGTGTGGGGCGTTGGGGTCGTTGCAGCACATACGCGTGACCTGTCCTGCCTCCTGCCTAACCAAGAGAGGAACAAGGAGGCATCAGCAGATAGACCCGTTCATGGTTCAGCAGTTGCTCCCCACAGAGGTCTCGTCTTCTTCCATCCCTGCGTCTGAAGCGACTTCCACATCTGCTCTGCGGCATCCTTCCGCAGATAACGACGCTCCTTGAGCAGTGGAGGACCTTCGGGCATCTGACGCCCTCGGTCAATGAAGACCTTGGGGTCCCTGACCCAGGCGGAGTTGTCCCGATGGAATCTCCAGACCCAATGGTCGTTGGCGTCTATCAACCATCCCTCTCGCATCGAATCCTCCTGGTGAGTAGTTCACATGTTCTACTCATGGTTCCCGGGGGTGGGTCAAGGAGGAAAAACGGAAGAAACAAGCGTTCCAACAACCGTTCGGTTGCAGGAACACCAGCGAAAACGCCAGAAACTGGGATCAGGCCGTTCCAACAAGGGCGTTCGGTTGCTACTGTTTCGCTAACACCCTTTTTGGAACAATGACTGCCCGCAGCGTTGGATATGCCCGCTGTTCCACGGCATCCCAAAAGACAGACGCTCAGGTTGCAGCGTTGAGAGAAGCAGGTTGCGCGGTCGTCTTTGAGGAAACCATCAGCACGAGGGTCAAAGAGAAAGACCGACCTCAACTACAGGCGGCACTGAATGCCGTCGTGGAAGGCGATGAACTGGTGGTGGTGAAGTTGGATCGCCTCGGCAGAACTCAGGTGGAAGTGGTTTCCCGTCTGCACCAACTGCAGGAGCAGGGGATACATGTCCGAACACTGGATGGATTGGTCAACACCAAAGGTCTGGGGAAATTCGCCCCTGTCCTTATTGGTCTGCTTTCTGGTTTGGCGGAGGTAGAACGCTCGCTGATCCAGGAGCGGACCCTGGAGAGCATCCAGCACCGCAGATCAACAGGCGGGAACTTGGGTGGTCGCCCGAAGACCAATCAAGCAAAGGAACGCCTGGTTCTACGCCTCAGGGACGAGGGGTGCTCCTATCGCTCCATTCGCGAACAGACAGGACTGGCGCTCTCAACAATCCGTCGCATCATTTCTGAACAGGAGGCGGTGTCGTGCTGAAGATTCTTTTAGGCGTAGGTCTTGGCTTCCTCCTCTTCACCAACCAAGAGGCAAGGCAGATCACCGCAGACCTGCTGAGATCAACTGCGAATGCGATTGCCCCTGAGCAAGACGGCAAGACCTTTCAGGACAGGGTGAAGGACGCAGTGGTGGAGACAGTTGTGGAGGGCCACTAAGGGATGGCAGGAGACCAGTTCCGCGTCCAAGAACTGAATCCGTCCATGGAATGGCACTTCCACGCCTCCGCGTCGTCGTTAGAGGTTGCCTCTGAAGAAGCAAGGAGAATCGCCAGGATGATTGGCAGGAAGAGCAGAGTGCTGAACGGGGAACAAGTAGTCCTATCGGAGTTCAATCCGTTGAAGGCGGGTTGATCTAACCCAGAGTTCAAGGGCCAATCACGGGGCGAGTCATGCAGGGTCAAGACGCCCGGCAAGCCCCCCATATCAGAGAATCAAGGGTCTGGATCGAAAACTCACAGCACCGATGTTCGTTCCCATTCTCACCGGACTGGCCGCAGGCGCTGTTCATGTCGTCGGCGGCGCGGATCACCTCGTGGCGATGGCTCCCTTCTCCCTCAACCGACCCCTTGCCGCCTGCCGCAGCGCCCTGGCCTGGGGTGCCGGACATTCCGCCGGGGTCATTGTTCTCGCCCTGATCGCCATCGGCATCAAGGACCTCGCCCACGTTGAGGCCATGTCCTCCTGGGCGGAGTTCCTTGTGGGCGTCGCCCTGCTGGTGGTCGGTGCACTCGCCGTGCGCACTGCCTTCGGGTTGGAGCTGCACAGCCATAGCCATAGCCATAGCCATAGCCATAGCGACAGCAGCACGACCCACCAGCACCTGCATCTGCACGTGCGTGGTCAGAGCAACCACTGCCGTCATGTTCATGCCGCCTCCGGCCTCGGCCTGCTCCACGGTCTGGCCGGTGCCAGCCATCTCCTCGCGGCGCTCCCCGCCCTGGCCCTACCGGCCCATGCCGCCGCCGGCTATCTGATCGCTTATCTGGTCGGCTCGATCAGCGCCATGGTCTCCGTCGTGGCCGCCGTCTCCCTGCTCACCCAGCGCGGTGGTGCCCGTCTGCTGCCCTTCCTCGTTGGCGGTACCGGTGCCCTTCCCATGTCACCAGCGCCATCTGGCTCCAGAAGACCCCGGCGTTCTGCTCTGAGGTTTTCTGGAGCCGAGGCTCCTTAGGTCAGAACACAAATGTCGTCTTGATCAGACCTCCTAGTTGCTGGAAGGTTGAACCATCCGGTGTGAGATCACCCATGGGTCGCGACAGATAGAACAGCGCCGGGGTGATGCTGATGTTGTCGGTCACTTGGAACTGATACCACCACTCCCAGATGAACTGACCATCAGCTGGGGTGTCGCCACCACGCAGATCGGTCGCAAAAACAGGCTGGCCCACAGCCATTCCGGCATTGTTTCCCGCCAGGAACACGTCATTCCACTCCAGTCCCACCGTCCAGGACTGACTGCTGCTCACCTCACCGCTGCTGGCGGTGTCACTACTGTTGAATCCCCAACCAACGCTGACCGCAGGGACCCAACCGCTCTCTTCCGTTGCCCAGAAGCCACCCAGACCAAAGGCGTGGGTAACACCGTTTCCACTCAGATTCTGCTGCGTGAATGGTGTGGCGTAGGCGATCAAGTCATGACCGTTCTGGATCTGGGAGTAGATCGCGGCGACATTCCAACCTTCCGCCTCCCAACCCAGCTGAACCGTGCCGGTTCCTCCGGCCGCATCTGTTGCAATGCCGCCTTGAGAAGAGTCACTGGTTGCACCATTGGCAGCGACATAGTTGGCAGATGCCCGCAGTCCGCTGGAATCAGACCACGAGATGCCTGCACCCGCACCCAGGTTTTTGTTGTAAGCGCCAGGTGCTCCATTGAGCGTCAGCACATCGAGAATCGGATCACTGGGATAAGCACTGGGCCACACCGCCAGCATGTCTTCCTGTCCCACCAATGGCCCCGCGGTAATGGTGATGGAGTCACCAATTGGGAACGAATAAAACAGCTTGTCGATTGCAAAAACATTGGCCCCTCCATCTGCTTGATAAGCAGTCTCCAAAACAGAGAGTGCGGAGGGGCCGCCGCTGCCGAACACACTGGAAGCACCAATGTTTCCAGCGCGTAAAACCGTGCTCAGAAGATCTCTGCCAGAAAACGAGGTCTCCAAGGCCAATTGGAGGTCGTAATTAAAAACAGTTGCGCCCGCGTCCCTGTTATTCGTTGAGCGGAGTTGATCGGCAGATCCCATAAAGCGGTTGGCTCCAGCGACAAATGTCGCGAGACCAGAAAGCTTGGTGGTGGTGGAGAACTGGGTTGCTTCCAGTTCGCCCACCCGGGCCTCGAGGCCGTCAACGCGACCCTTGAGGATGGCCAGCTCGGTTTCGAATTCCTTGAGCAGGCGACGCAGCTCGTCGGTCACTTCAGTGATCCGGTCGAGGCAGGCGTTCAGCAGGGCAGCCGCTTCGTAGCGGGTCATGGCACGGTTGCCACGGAAAGTGCCGTTGGGGTAGCCGGCGACGCAGCCGTAGGTCTCAACCAGACCAGCCAGAGCCTGATAGGCCCAGTCGGTGGGGTAGACGTCAGAGAACTGGGTGACGCTGGTGACCTGATCAAGGCTGTTGCCACTGGCAGTAGCCGCGTAATCAGAAACGCCGTTGATGTTCAGCTCGGTGGCTTGGGCTGCTGGGCTGTTGACAACAGCCAACGGGGCCATCAGGCCAAGGGCGGCAGGAGCCACCAGCAGTTGCTGGAAAATTTTCATTTGTACAAATAAAAGAAACCCCAGAGGTGATCTCTGGGGTCAGAAGCTGTGAAACGGCGTGCTCGTGATCAGTCGATCAGGGCCACCCAGGCAAAGGCCATGCCGATACCCATCCAGATGCCGGCGCCAAGCCGTTGCCCCTGGGAGCCGAGGCGCTCAACCAGAGACTTGGACCAGCTGCTCACCACCAGCAGCAGCGCGCCTTGGCCAATCAGCAGGCCCAGGAAATAGGTGAACAGCGGGGTGGGTTCCGCACCGACGATGGTGCTGCCGAGCAGAAAACCGTGCAGGGCCACCAGCGGCAGCAACCAACGGGTGGAGGCCACGGTGAGAGCCATCAAACCCTCCACCACCAGGCTGAGGGAGACCATGGCCTCCGCCTAGGGAGCAACAGCATCCGGCAGGGGGATGAACTGCGACAGAACACTGCCGCCCAGGCCAGCAGCCAGCAGAGGAATCACCCAGGCGCGGGGACGTTGCAGGCCGATGAAGGCGATGGCCAGCAGAAACAGCAGATGGTCAGGACCCAGCAGCGGGTGGCCAATGCCACTAAGCAATCCCTGCAGAGCGGAAAGGTCTGTGCTGTCTCCCATCCCGAAGGGGTGATGGGCATGGGCAGGGCTGAACAGGGAAAGGGCGACCAATCCTGCAGTGGAGATAACACCAGCCCGCAGCATGGGGCTGGCTTTCGTGAATGCATTCATACGATCCTCGTCGTTTGGAATCCTGGCGGGCGTTCTGACTGACGTGGGCGGAGAGCCGACGTTTCACAGCTGCGGGACAGCGGCAGATTTTCACTGCTCTTTCCCCGTTTCCTTCAGCGGCTGATCCCCGCTGAAACCAGAGCCCTCACACTACAGAGCGCTGCAGCAAGTGCCACAAACCAATGGAAAAGTCACTTATTCACGCTCCACCTCATTAGTTTTGAGGCTCTCGGCCAAAACTCTCTTGCTTCGCATGGGTGCAGGTCTAACCCTTGTATTTCTGGCGCTGATCAGTAGTGGATGTCGCCAAGTTGCCAACCAAGACCAAGCCAACACTGGAAAACCTGTTGTGCTCACCACCTTCACGGTGCTGGCAGACCTGGCCCGCAACGTGGCGGGAGATCGCCTGACCGTTCGATCCATCGTGAAACCGGGGTCGGAGATTCATGGCTACCAGCCCACACCCAGTGACATCGAACGGGCCAGCGATGCCGATCTGATCGTGGAGAACGGGCTGGGGCTCGAACTTTGGGCGAGGAAATTTACCGCCAGCGCCGGCAACATTCCCACCCTGACCCTCTCCGATGGAATGGAGCCTCTGCTGATCGAAGAGGACGCCTACGCCGGTAAGCCCAACCCCCATGCCTGGATGTCGCCGCAGCGCACCATGGCCTACGTGGATCGCTTCGAGCAAGCGTTCCGCGAGCTGGATCCGGCAGGAGCTGATGAATTCGCTACCAACGCCTCCTCCTACAAGCAGAAACTGAATCAGCTCGACCAGGAGTTGCGGGCCGCACTCGCAATGCTTCCCAAAAAGCGTCGTGTGTTGGTGAGTTGCGAAGGAGCCTTCACATAACTAGCCAGCGATTACGGCCTTGATGAGGCTTACCTATGGCCTGTAAATGCTGAAAGCCAGGTCACACCAAAACGCATGGCACGTTTGATCAACACCGTGCGCGAACGCCAGATCCCAGCGATCTTCTGTGAAAGCACAGTGAGCGATAAAAATCAGAGACAGGTTGCAGCCGAATCCGGCGCTCGTTTCGGAGGGACCTTTTATGTGGACTCTCTCTCAACTGAAGATGGACCGGCTCCATCACTGCTGAAGCTGCAGCGTCACAACGTCGAACTGTTGATTCAGGGATTATCAGCAGGCGAAACAGTGAGCAACTGAACCTTCGCCCAGCAAAAATCGAATGATTGCTGGGCGCTAGCCAGAAAGAATTTGGATGTCGTTCGTCTGAACACGAACGACGCTTTCACACGTTGCAGGCAGCACCTAAGCCCTTTCACCCAATCTTGCTCCAGAAACCCACTGGGGTTATTCCAAAAGGATCTCCATAGCAAGGGCTCGTTCGCTCAGGACCAGCCGTTAGTCGATTGGGATTCGACGTAAGCGGCAACATCAGCAATGTCATCTGCGCTGAGCTTGGCTCCAAACGCAGGCATACCGTTCTTGCCGTTGGTCACCTGATAAGCGATGGCTTCTTCATGGCCATCGTTGTAGTTGGCGAGATAAGCCTTGAGATCGTCCTGTTGGAGCGTGCGCTGACCGTTAACGACGTTGCCGCCTCCGATGTGGCAGGCCGCGCAATTGGACGAAAACACCTGCTCACCATGGGCCACATCTGCAGCAGAAACCATGGAAGGCGCGAACAACGCGATCAAAGCGGCCAGCGCGAGAGAAAAAGGTGACGCATGGATAGGTGTTTTGACTCACGAAGCTTGCTCTTGAAGCCCCAGCAATCGATTCAAAGCACATGATTCTTCAATTTTTATTTAGCGAGAGGCAAAGGGACTCTCTGCAGAATGGGCTCCACGCTTCATTGGGCCTGACTACCAGTGAGATCATTCCTGATTGCCCTGATAGCAGTGGTTGTGGTGTTCCTTCATGGGACCCCAGCCTCAGCCTGCGTGGAGGGTTTGGCCTGGGGAATGCCGCTGGAGCAGTTAACGAGCCATCTGGGCGATGGACAACAACTGACGCAAGAGGCATCCGGGCGTTACGTCGCTCGAGATGTGCTGTTAGATCGATTGCCCGTTTCACAAGCCATCTTTGAGGTGGACTCTGAAAAGGGGCTGACGAACTTGGCCTACGAGTTCGCTATTGACGACATGACAGAGGTTCTGGCGGGCCTACGGGCTCGGCACGGACAACCGCTCAGCACCAACGTTGAGCACAGTAGCCGCAACGAACAGATCTGGGTCTGGAACACCGGAGACGACTTGATCACCGCCGTGAAGAAAGATGCCAACGAACAACAGAACTTTTTGATCTCTTACCGGCCAAGTCGCTTAAGGCCGGAATCACTCTGAAGGATCAGTGGAAAAAGCAACCAATACATTCGCGAGACGACCCGATCGGCCCAGGAAGAGAAGCGTCACAAAGTCTCTCTAGGAATTAGTTTTATTTCAGCTGCCCTTGTTGTCATAGCCGTATTGGTTCTAAAACTTGGCTACTGCTGTGAATGGTTCGGCTTCCATTTGGGCGTCGAATAACCCACCTCAAAGAACCAAGTCAGTACTATCATCTTCATGGGAGTGAACTCAAGATTTCATGCCTCACCTATCCGCTAATAACAATGTGACTGCCGTTCCCATAGGTCACTTCACTGACGAAGTCGTGAATCGGATGCATACTGGGTTCTCGTAGCACTTGATACATGAAACGAGTTCTTCTCCTTGTCGGCTCCATCTTGATGATTACCGCAGGGTGCTCCATGGGTGATTCCAATAAGGAGCAGCCCAAGAAGGCGATGTTCAAAACGCAAGCTGAGGCTGAGGCGGCTGCTCCTGAATTTGGTTGTACAGGTGCTCACCAGATGGGTGAGATGTGGATGGTTTGCGAAAAGCACGAGCAAGCTGGCCACAAGGGGCACAACTAATTCACCCGCGTAGTAGGCCACGCCCGTGAGGCGAGCCCACGAAGAAGAAGTACAAGCTCTGGGCTCCGTCGTGGCAGAAGGAGATGGGCTGGGTTCCTGAGGCGAGTTGACGCCAAAGCAGCCCTCAATGTCATCGGAATTACATTCCTTGAGGAGTATTAAGTAACTCAAAGTTGGTATCAAGCAGTTAAGTGACTGCACTGCAGCGGGTTTACATAACTCATTCGGGAACTACATGGAACGCAATACTGAGTCTTCCGATTGTCTTTAGGTTTCTGCTTATGGCATTCGCGGGGACAATCGTTGCAACCATGGCTAGATCAAAAAAAGACTTTGCCTTGCTTGCGGGCACCTTCCTCTTAGGGCTTGTAGGCTTAGAAGCAGTCCTGAATTTCTTCGGCGTCTAGACCTTCCACGTTGCAGAAGGAGATGGGCTGGGCTTCCGAAGCTGGTTAAAACAATCCTATTGCGAACTAGAACCACTCAAACCATGACTGAGACAACTGTTCTGGACTTCAAGCTCAGCAACACGTTTGAGGAATATCGCGCGCATATGAATGCTCCTGAACAGCAAGCGATGTTTGCCGAGATGGGAGTCAAGACCTTCTTCATTGGTGTCTGCAAGGACGACCCCAAAAGAGCGACAGTGATGTTTCAAGGACCCGAGGACGTCCTCTACAACATCTTCACGAACCCAGAGACCAAGCCGATTGTTGAAGCTTCTGGTCATGTCTATGAAGGCACCGTGATCACACGTTGGCTTGCTTGACCCAACGCCGACCTCGTGACCCACATAGTCCCCAGAGTCTGAATTGAGCCGATAGGGTCAGCGGACTCTTAGGCCTGCCTCTCTTGAACCGTCATCCGAACATTGCCTTCTTCGGTGGCACCGTGATCATCGCGATCATGGTCATGGCTGCCTTCGCCAACGTCGCCAACGCTTGCCACCACAACGCCGAAACAGCCGAGCAAACCTCCACAGAGGCTCCTCGGAAGGCTGACGAAAAGACTGAAGTTGAAGCTTGAGGGAGACGCGGGCGATGGAACCCGCGCATTCCATCTCCCAAGACGTGGCAGTGGTGCTCGCGTCAGGCCCACTCTTTAACCAGCCCTTAATCAGGATCAATGAGTCTTAATGCTCAATAGGTGTACAGAAGGCCACATGACGGCACCTGACCCGCCAATGTGAACGAGAGGCAGTGGTGCCTTAAATGCGTCAAGCATGGGAGGTGAGGCTGAGGGGCCCGCCTCTTTTTTTATTCAGCGCTTGACCCAACGCCACAGGCGAGACACCACCCAAACACAACAGAAGAAAGTAAGTAAAAGTCCCTAATGCACTCAAGGCATCCACGGACATACGACGCATGTCTTTAGATTTTCTTAACGCACTGTTGTGCATTCTCCAGACTGCTCGGCTGGAGAAATTCATAGGCGGGTAATGCACGACCCGCCTTTTTTATGTGCTTCATTCACTCAGAAAGTGCTGCTACCTGAGTGGATTTTTAAGCGCGACGTGCTCGGCGGCTTTGAGCTGAATCCAGAGGGGATTCTCCTGAGACCGTAGTTATTACGTTTAATGGACAGGCGAGAGCACGAAAAGGAGCATGCTTGCCTTCCGAGATGACTGAACCTATTGGGGCGCCGCCTGTCAGATCAATTGTCATAACCGAACAAAATCTTTGAAAGGTCTACGGACGCGTTGCTCGGAACCGCCGATCGGCTTCCCGTACCTCACCTGATCAAGCGCCACAGACGGGCCATCAGACCACTGGGATTGCGTTGATTCTCGCGATCCTGCCAATCCGAGTAAGAACTCAAATCAATCTCTTCAGGCAGTGGCGCCCAGCCACCCATCCATGTGTTGATCTTCGGCGCGCGCTGGTTGCAGGGCAGCGTCTCCAGCCAGTTGATGTAGTCGCGATTCATGATCCGTGGCCAGTGGTGCAGATGAGACGAGATCGGCGAGGGAACGACGGTCTTGGCTCGGGTGATCTGTTCCGACGGCTGGCCGGATCACCCTGTCTGGAAATGGGATGAGGCCCCGTTCTCAGCCGAGGCCCCGTTAGTAGCTGGAAGAAGCACGAAACCAGCCACTGGAGGAGTCATGGAGATGGCTGAGCTCAAGAAACTGACTAAGGACAAGCGACAAGCCGTCCACCAACAACTGTCACAGTGCCAGTTGGGTAGAGATAGTGAATATGTGAGGAAAAACGCCTCACGGGGTGGAAACAAGGTCACACTCCCGAGAGACGTTTTGGAGCCCCTGCCTTCGGCGGGGGTTTCTTTTTGGCTCGCGTTATCCACAGACCAAGTGGCGCTGCCTGCAGCTTCAAGCTTCAAAATGCCTCAAAAGCACTACCACTAGTGCTTCAAGGCATAAAAAAACCCGGTGTGACGCGCACATCGGGCCAGGTGATGGGGGAACTGACAATATGGCCCAGCTCTTAGCCACTGCCTAGCCCCACATTTGGTGTCTTAAGAGTCGGTACAGAACTTCACCGCACTATGTCCGGAATATGGATTTGTTGGCACTTCTGAGTCCAACGAGGCTAGTTTTGTCCAGTCCGGTCGGGTGATGGGGATCAACCGAAAGGATTAGCGACCTCGGAGACACCTCCGGGGTTTCTTTTTAAGTAATGGCCATAAACCAAAGATCTAGCTAAGGGTTGAAATTCAACCATCCCGATTTAGATGACCTCTGGATATCCCGAAATAACGGAGCAAAATCCCTTGGTGCCCATGCAATCTGTGGGTCACCGGGAACGACTCGCAAAGTTCGTTGGCGAATTGTGGGCACAACGCCGACACGTTGTTGAGACTCGGCGCCGTATCGATAAGAGATTTGCGGATGAGAACGACTGGTTTGTCCGCAAAGACACTGAACTCGTGGACTGAACTCCTGTCTGGCTATGGCAAAGCCCAGACCATCAGAGCTATGACCTCAATAGAGACACGTCCCCACGAGAGGGTGGTGGGCTTGGCTCAGGTGATCTGCTCTATAGAGCTGCAGCGGATCACCCTGTCTGCGATTCCGTAGTAAGTCATGCGATTTAGTTGAAGTCAATGCGGTTACGACGGAATTGCACCGCAACTGGCAGAGCTGGCGGTGCAGCGGAGCTTCAATTGCTCGGGGCTCCGCTTGCCTGGAATTGGATGAGGGCACTGAGCTGAATCCAGCCAAAAAGTGCTGTGTATCCATCTGAACGACAGAGGGGTTGACGCTGCCCCTATGAAGGGCCTGTAGCAACCGCTACCAACAACGTTCACCTCGCTCCTGCGAGGCGCAGATCACCAGGGCAAGGAACGGGGACCTGGATTTCTGAGGAACCACAAATGACCCTGACCTATCGCGGCCAGAAGTACGACCAGCAGAAAGTGGCTGGCGCTTCCTACAAGCCTGCTCTGACCTACCGCGGCGTTTCATACGCCAAGTGATCAAGGCTTATCAGAAGATCCCAAGCCCCTGCCCTCGGCGGGGGTTTCTTTTTGCCTACGAGTCAGCGCCGACGTGGCAGAAGGAGATGGGCTAAACACGAAGGGGAACACCGACATCTCCTTAGGCTGGCTCGGAAAGCGGCTTCATTGAGCTGGCTCAGATTGCTGACTGATTAGCGACTACTGGAAAGCCGTCTGACCTTCATCGCTGAACTGGTAGCTCTCCTTGCGTAGGTCTTCCTCAAGCTTTTGTAGTTTTGCGCTCAAGACGGCAACTTTCTTGCTGTGACCAATGGACGAGAAGCAGGCAAGCCGACAAGCCTCCCACCGAAGACCGAACTCCAGCCTCTCAATGGGAGTTTTGGCTGCTGCCATCCCTCTCCTTATCAACGGGGTAAAAACTAAAAAAGAAAAATTGGTTGCCGTAGGGAATGTGTCTACGAGCGTTTAGTGATTACCGCACCGCCCGCCTGAGTCGATGACTCGGCGGCGGATGCTGTGGAACAACGCGAAAAGCTTGTCAGGCGACGCAGCAGAAGGACGCTGGCGCCGTGGTGAGTGCCATCCGCTAGCTCGATCACATGACCGGCATCGGATACAACTCCCACCGCGGCCTCGGCATACGCCGTTGAAATGCATTGGCGAAGCAATTCACAAGTGAATTAAGAGGAGGTTTCACATCGCCTACAGGGAGGCGAGCTGAGACAAACCTTCAACCCCAGCACAAAACAGCTCCAGCCTCCACGCCGGTTGCCGCCAGCACACCAACAACACAAACGCCATCAGCGACAGCATCAGCGGAACCTCCACCTGAACTCGAACACTTCAGGGTTTGAGCCGGCGGTTTTGCCGGCTCTTTTTTTTGCCTTCAACGGCGACCGGTGCCAGTCACCACCAGATGCCTGGAGGCATCAATCTGAAGCCAGCCTTCATCCCGCAACTGCCCCAACACGCGGGTCACGGTCACCCGTGTGGTGCTCAGGGCACTGGCGATCTCCTGATGGGTCAAGCGAAGGTTGAGCCGCAAACCGGCCTCACAGGGTTCGCCAAAGTCCTTGGCGAGCAGCTCCAAAAAGCCCCGCACCCGTTCTTCGACGCGACGCAGCCCCAGCAGGGCCAGGAGCGACTCCGCCTGGCGGTAGCGGGCGGCCATGGCCTTGGCCAAACCAAGCGCTAACTGAGGAGACTGCTCGAACTCCGCCAGATTGCAGCAGAGCAGATCGCAATCGGTGAGCGCTACAGCCTCATAGGCCTCCACATTGGTGAATGCGGCACCGAAGGGTTCGTTGGGACCCACCAGGCCAAGCACCAGCTCGTCGCCATGCACCGACAGCGCCCCGAGCTTCACCATGCCGCGCACCACAAACCAAACACTGTTCTTCAGCAGAGGAACGAAACTTCCCGCGGTGACATGAACAACATTGCGATTGTCGTAGCTGCTTTCAAGAAACGCCTTGAAGCCCAGAGCTGTTGAACTCAGATCAACCGACGGAGTGGCAAGCATTTGGAATCCCGTGAATCCAGAAAAACTGTATTAGGGACAACATCGATTCCCAACAAAGAGCTGGGAGAGATTCGGGAGAGATTCGGTTAAGAAGGCTCTAACACTGATCGCCATTTGATTCATTCAGCCCATAAAAAAAGGGCCCCGAGGGGCCCGTTGATGTTTGGTTTTGAAAAACCAATTCAAGCCAAGATCACTTGCCGATCTTGTTGACAGCGGCCTTGGACTTGGCCAGGATGTCGCCCTTGAGGGGAACGAAGCCCAGAGAAGGGGCCTTGTTCTGAGCAGCGTCGCTCAACATGTAGTTGAAGGCGTCCTGAACCACCTTGGCATTGTCTCCGTTGCCGGTTTTGTACGCCAGAACCCAGGTGAGGGTTGCGATGGGGTATGCGCCCTTGGCGGTGGGGTTGGGGTTCTTGCCAGCCAGGTCCTTGTCCAGGCTGATGCCATTGAGGGCCTTGGCACCCGCAGCCACAGAGGGCTTGAGGAACTCACCGGACTTGTTCTGGAGAGCGGCGGCAACCACCTTGCCCTTGATGTACGACTGGTTCACATAACCGATCGCGCCTTCACGGTTCTGGATCAGGCCAGCCACACCGGAGTTGCCCTTGGCGCCAACGCCAGCGGGCCACTTCACGGACTTACCGGTGCCGAGGGTCCAGGTCTTGGAGAAGGCCTGCATGGAGTTGGTGAAGGCCTTGGTGGTGCCAGAGCCATCGGAACGGTGCACCCAGGTGAGGGTGCCGGGCTTGCAGCCGAGCTCCTTCCAGTCCTTGATCATGCCCATGGCGACCTTGACGGCCTGCTCCTGGGTGAGCTTCAGGTTGCAACCGGGCTTGTTGTAGCCGAAGGCGATGGTGCCACCCACCATCGGGATCTGAACCACACCACGGGTGACCTTGGCCATGTCCTTCTTCTTCATCGGATCATCCGATGCACCGAAGTTCACGGTCTGGTCGATGAAGGCTTTACGGCCGGAACCGGAACCCACGGCCTGGTAGTTGACCTGAGGGCCGCCAGCCTTGGCCAGGTCGGCGAACCAACGCTGGTAGATCTTGGCCGGGAAGGAGGCGCCAGCGCCATTCAGCCTTTCAGCAGCTGAAGCAGGTACTCCAACCACAAGGGCCAGGGCGGAGGAAAGCAGGAGAGCTTTTTGTGCAGTGCGAATCACAACCGGAAGAGAAGGCTGATGCACCTCACGTATAGTTGATGAACACGGTGAATGTCGTTATGCGGCGCTTAACGAGAATTAAGCTTTGAATAAAAATGCGTTAAATCAGCCAAACAGTCCTGATTGACTTACTTATTCGCAGGAAGATGTATCAGAACTAGATGACACTGGGCATCAAATTTCAACCAGTCCTCTTCACGAAGCAAGCCAAAAACTCGCGTAGCCGTGACACGTTGGTGCTCAAGGCACTGGTACTATCTTGATGAATTAGGCGCCGGCTCAAGCGAAGACCATCCTCGCAGGGCATCCCATAGTCCTGGGCAATCAGCTCTATAAATCCCCTGACGCGATCCTCGATTCGACGAAGACCCAGCAGGGGCAAAAGCTGCTCTGCTTAGCGGTAGCGAGCCCCGATGGCATCCATCATCGCCATCGAGAGCTCAGGTGATAGCTGGATTTCATCCAGACTCAGACAGAGCAGACCGTAATCCGTTGATATGATTCATGCGGAGCCCAGCTCTTCATTCAGACTGAGACGTGTATGGAAACTTGCCGCGATATTGAAGTTCGATGATGTGAAGGTAGTGTCGGCGGAAGTGGTGGGCCTGATCGCTTTCGCCATGGTGTGTTTTCTGAGCCGTGATGAACTGCGTGTTCTGCGTGGATTTGTTGATGAGGCGGTTTACGGGCTGAGTGATTCCGCCAAGGCCTTCGCCATCATCCTGTTCACCGACATCTTCGTCGGATACCACAGCCCGGAAGGTTGGCAGGTCTTGCTGGAAGGGGTTGCCGAGCATTTCGGTCTTCCCTCCAGCCAAAGTTTCGTCAACCTCTTCATCGCGACATTCCCGGTGGTGTTGGCGACGATCTTCAAGTATTGGATTTTCAGGTACCTCAACCGTGTGTCTCCGTCTTCCGTCGCGACGCTGAAGGGAATGAATGGCAGTGGTTGACCCCTCCTCCTCAGTGGAGCCCCCCGTTGCCGGCCAGGCCAGCCGGCTGATCCTGGTGAGTGGGCCAACCCGCAGTGGCAAGAGCCGCTGGGCAGAGCACCTGTTGAAACACCACCCTGTTGTCACCTACATCGCCACGGCGGCCGCCAGGCCGGATGACCGTGATTGGCAAAAGCGTTTGGAGGCCCACCGGCAGCGTCGGCCCGACCATTGGAGCGTTGTTGAATGTGGGGCAGAGCTGGTAAGCGTGATCAACGGCCTGGCTCCCGGGCAATCTGTTCTGATTGATGCCCTCGGTGGCTTTGTTGCCCACCAGACATTTCCAGTCTCAAGTGGGGCGATGACGGCGACTTGTCTCCTAACGACACTCTGAATCTGGTGGAGAAATTGACCAGAGCAGAACAAGAGTCCCAAGAGGTAGGCGGAGCAACCCTCAACTCCAGTTCTCTTTCCAACGAGGATCCCTCCTAAGAGTCTTAGGTGTTGGACCTCTTTAAGACATGACAAGCGGGCAGTTCCGAGTACAAGAACTGAATCCCTTTATGGAATGGCATCTCCACACCACAGCAACGTCTTTAGAGATCGCCTGCGAAGAAGCAAAGAGGATCGCCAAGATTATCGGCAGAAAAACCCGAGTCGTCAGCGAAGGCGGTGCAGTACTCAGTGAGGTGGATCCAGGGCAATAAAGTCCATTCAATAGACGAAAATTACGGGAACCTGATGAACCTGCTCTATCCCTGAATCAACGCTTCAATCTCCCTTGCGGTTTTTGATAGGCAACCAGTCCTCTGTGTAAGTGGTCATCCATCTTGCTTTCCTCCACCTCTCAAACATGGACTCTCCCCCATACCTCTTGATGAGATCGTGGAGTGTCATCCCCCCGAGATCACAACCATCAACAGGACAAGCAAGGATAAAAGTGTCACCTTTACGGGCATAACCCATCACTGCTTTGTGCTTCCCGCATTTTGGGCACACACACCTGAATGTCTCCTTTCCATTGAAGTTGTCTCTTCGCCTTACCCCATTCAATTTGTGAGACATCTCCAAAAAGAATGGATACTCAATATGCAAATCTGTTCTAAACTTGTATCCCATAAGATTGCTTCTATTGTTACCGATTACTAACATTCATCCATACTTAATACCCAAACTCTTATAGATAGAGTGGGCATGATAATTTTGGATTCTTAAAGAACTTAGAGACCCTTAAGGGTCGCCATAAATAGTCACCTGAAAGACCAAAAGACATAAATACAAAAAGAATGTCATTTAAAATATAGATACCTTGTGCATCTAAGACGTATTCCAACAAGAGGAGCCAATGCCCTTGTTATCATACATAGCAAATCTATTTACCAAATCATGACAATTAAGACACCAACCAAGCAAGATACTTTTACTATCTCCTATCAAAGACAAGAAGCAAAGAAGGTGATAGGAATGGAATATGAGTTAATGGAGCACTTTGGTTTTAACCGATCGCAACTCCATAAGAACCTGGTCAGAGATGCCTACAGAAAACTGTCTATGCTTTAATCAAAACAATACCGAATTCACGAACAACAATCAGTAGAGTTGAATATGAATGATATGCAACTGACCTTCTATACTGTTGTAATCCTGAATTTTTTGCATTAGAGGGATCATACATTCCTCTTTTACATTCCACGTAGTTGTAACGCCGCCATTACTCCCCTGCCATTCAGCACCATCACCAAGACTTTTCATAATATCGTCAATATCATCCCTTTCATCAAGAAAGATCTTTTGACGCTTCTCTTCGTCAGCAAAAACAGCAATTAAATCTTCGGTTTTATTGTCATAGTCACAATAAAGACAGAGGCAATAAGTCCTGGAATTAGTTTTAGGCATAATAAATAGCGAGAACTACGCTTGGTATCGAAATTTACCGATTTAATCTCAAAAGAAAATTGCTAGCAATTAATTGCGCGCAAGAGCGCCTAGGAGGGCGGACGTTCGAGGTTAAAAGGTATTTGATTTATATCGAGGGAAAGGACGAATCCTTTGTTTCGATGAGTCGATTATAGCACTTTTTCACTAAAAGAGCAACGTTTGAGCCTACAGACTTACCCATTGATCTTCTTCGTGTCGATTCATCTCAGGCAGTGAACCTATACAAACCAATCTCTTCAGCGTTAGAGGACGCACCTCTTATCCAGGCCTGTAAGGCGAAGAAGCAATGTTCAAGGCACCATCCAGTCGTCTTCTCCCATCTCAACTCCTGCAAGGAGTTCAGCCGCAGCAGCTATCTTTCCTTGATCACTGATCCAGTGAGCAGCAGTATCGAACTGCTGCTTGTTCATGCGCTCAAGACCTACCTCCCTGTGCAGATCGCTGAACTCTTGGGCACAACGCAGCATCAAGCACTTCAGCAGCAGGTAGTGGTCGTCAATGGAGGAGTCCTCGAACACCTCCCTCACGATCCCGTTAGCGATTGAGCTGTAGTACTGCTTGGTCGTTTTTTTATACGATTCCTTCTTGGCAGCAGACTTCTGTGCTTTGCGAAGGAGGTTCTCCAGGTCCTTGTCGGATGGAACGAGGTTGTCGTCTGCACTTCTCATGGGTTGTTCTCCACCCGTCGAACCATTGACCAATTCCCTGGAGTGATTGCTGCACGTGCCTTTGCTGCTGTCTTCTCACGCTGGATAAAGCGCAAATAACGCTCCTCCAGCATCTTTGGTGACGTATGGCCGTTGTCCGCAAAATCCCGGATGTATTGAGTGGTCCCGAGTTCTGGGTAATCCTCCAGAGTCAATCGGAACGCGGTGTGGCGGCAGGTGGTCCAATCAATCCCTTTGGTTGGGATACCTGCCTTCTCACATGCCTTCTTGAGAAGGAAGTTGATGGTCTCTCCAACGTTGCTCTCGTTTTCACTGCCTTCCGTCCGCTTGATGTGGGGGAAGTTCAACCAACCCTTGGGTTTCCTCTTGAGGATGCGGCGGACGTTCTCCAACGCATCTGGTCGGTAGGCATAGGTGTCGTGCTTGTCCCTATCGCTCTTCGTTTTCTCAAGGAAACAGATGATCTGAGGTTCTCCCGCATCGGTCAGTCGCTCGCTGAACCACTCACTTCTCAACCGAGGAGCATCCTCACTTCGGAGGTAATAGAACCACTCCAAGTGGAGCGCGTCATACAAATCAACCCAGTTGCGTGAGTTCTGACGGTTCGTCGGGGTCCAAGGCAGTTCCCGATATTCCTCCGCCGTCAGAGACCGGCGAGCAGCACCACCCGACAGTTCGGCAGCAACGCGAACCAATTGCTCCCACTCCTGATGGGAGAAGTGCCTCTTCTGACGCACGCTCTTCTTGATCGCAGGAAACTCAGGGCAGGACAGCGCAGGGAAATCTGCCTTCGCCTCTTTGAACAGGTTGCGGATAAGGGTCTTGTATTGCCTTCTGGTCTCTTCTCCTGAGTTGCCCTTCGCTTCACAGTTCTCCCTGACGAGACGAAAGAACTCCAAAAAGTCGTTGCTCGTAATCGCCTGAATGCTTTTGACCGTCGCCCAGGGTTGAACGCCTATGCCTGTGGTCCCGTTCCAAAGGTTCCTCTTGTCGCTCAACCAGCGGTTTTGGTTATCCCGTGGTTCCAGTTCCGCCTTGGCATACCAACGCTCCCAATAGACCGACAGAGCGTGTTGCTTCTCCACTTCCCGCACTTGGGACTGTGAGAGGAGGTTCTGCCACTTCTTTTGAGAGGCAGCGACCGCGACCTTTGCTGCTTCCCAGGGGTCGGTGGTCCCGCAAGTCCCTTCTATATAGATGCGCTTTCCCCGCCCCCGATTGGTTTTGCCAGCAAAAGGACGAGGGTCATCTGCTTTCTCCGGCAGGAAGCGCCACTGGAGGTTCTTGGTCTTTCTGCTGTTCGCACTGGGTTTCTGACGGACGACCGATAGAGAGGTGTGGGGGATATTCCCTTTGCCCCCCAGGTCGCGCACCACGTTGAGGGTGTGAAGGGTGCCGTCGATCCATTCCTGTGGCAGCGACCGTCCCATAGAGTTCCCCTACCGAAACACCTTCCAGGAGTGGTTCGGACCTACCGCAAATCATCCCGATGGTATGGGAGCGGTATGGGAGCAGCAAGCAAAAACGCCCAAAAAGGGCATTTTTAGTATCGCTGCTATACAGATTGAGCGCTTAAAGGGGCGAATTGTCGCAACGCCCCCAGTTCAAATCTGGGTCCTGGCATCACATTGATGCCAAAACTGCCGTGTCATTCATCTCTCCAGATGCAGGCACAGATCGCGTTTTCGACAACGCCGACAGTTTTGCAATGGTGTTTGACCGCACCTGGAAGCAACTGCGAAGCAGCAACAAGGCTGAACTCAGCCAGGAAGAGCATCTCGAAGCCGTGCTCGAGGCGATGGCCGATCACCCCTTCCTGATCAGTTCCCCAGAGATGGCACGCCAGGTGGCCGCCTTCCGGATCAGGTTGCTGGAACTGGCCTGATCAAGCGGAGAGCAGATCGATCTGGGGATCATCCACATATTCCGTGTCATCGCTGAGGGGCTCATCACTTAAGGCCTCGTCCTCGACGCGGTCGTCGTCCATCTCCATTTCAGGAGCTTCTGGGGTGTCGTGATCGTGCTCTGCTGAAGCCTCCTCGGCGTGGGAATCAGCGTGAAGCTCCACGACCTCGCCTGGGCTCAGACGATCCCGAAGCATCCGCACCTTTTCTTCGCTGGCCAGGAGCAGTTCGCCGGCGTCATCGCTGACCGCGGCGATCTCCGCATCCTCCAGCTGCTGGCCCTCAACCTCCGCCAAGCGCGTCTCAAGCTCCATCAACCGATCCGCCAGCGTTTCCACCACTTCACTGAGGCTGAGCAAATGGGTGCACAGCTGTTGCTCGAACGCGGTGCGCGGGGAGGTGGTGGTCACCGGGCTGGCCTCGTGTTGAGAAATTTCGCTGATGGTATCGATGCTGAGCTTCATGTCCACGGCCCTGGGAAAAGCCACGACTGGCCTACATTCCCCAGGGCTTGCGAGCGGTTGAAGAGATGTCAAGGCTGAAGACAGGGCTGAAGGTCAGCGCCTGGATCGCCATCTTCATTGTTGCCGTCGTTTATCTGCAGCGATATGGCATCGCACCGCTGCAAAGCGCCGTGAATGACATGGGCATCTGGGCCCCACTCGGCCTGTTCCTGCTGCGGGGGGTGAGCATCATCCTGCCGGCGCTGCCGAGTTCGGTGTATTCCCTCCTGGCAGGCTCGCTGCTGGGCTTCAAAGCGGGCTACCTCACGATCATCCTTTCGGACCTGGTGTTCTGCAGCGCGGCTTTCTTCATTGCCCGTCGCTGGGGACGCGGACCGGTGAGCCGTCTGGTGGGGGCCAGCGCGATGAAACGCATCGATGGTTTCAGCAAGAACCAGCTGGAGGGCAACTTCTTCTTGATGACAGGCCTGCTGATGACCGGGCTGTTTGATTTCCTCAGCTATGCGATCGGGATCAGCCGCACCCACTGGCGTCTATTCGCTCCGGCACTGCTGATCAGCGTGCTGATCAGCGATTCGATCCTCGTGGCTGTTGGAGCTGGTGCCGCTCAAGGCGCCAGCCTCACCCTGGGCTTGGCTCTGCTGGCCATGTTTGCTCTGGCCACCATCACCGGTGTGCTGAAAAAGAAATCCTCAGAGGCGCCCTCCAACACCCACTCCTGACAGGAGCCCTGGGGGATGACAGCCGATCCATGTCGATTCCCACGAACCGCTGACTGGGTCGGGGAAATTCCTGGACACTGGTTACATTCGAGTTGATCGGCGTTTCTCGATGAGCGCACTGGCAGATCCGAGAATTGCCACCCTGCAGAACCAGGCCGGCAGCAGCGGTGAGCTGGATCTACCGGTGGGGGACGGTTGTTTTCGGATCAATCTCCGTGATGAAAACATCGCGCTCTGGCAGGAGACATTTGATCAACACACCACGGCGGCCAACCTTCTGCTGGCTTGCGAAGAAAGCAATGGAGACCTCAAGGACACTCGCCTGACCTGGGTGGTGGGATCTGCCATCCGTACAGCGACGGCCTCAAGCCCAGACGCCGTCGGCTGGCTGTTAACGCAGTTGGGTGTACCAACTGAACTCACGGAAGCAGCCATCAGCCGTTGTCCTGGCCTGGGGGACGACCTGGTGTGGGCTTTTTACCTGGAACGCCACGGGTGGCTGATCGCAACACCGGTGGCCAGCATTAACCCTTGAACCTTCAAAACACCGACTTCAAGACCCTGGTGCAGACCGCCCAGGTTCAAGGGCTGAGCCTCAACCAAGATTTGCCGCATGCCACGCGCAGCATTCTTGAGCGTGCTGATCAAGCCCAACGCCAGCTCACGAGTGAGGAGCTGACGAAGATCTGCCAGGCCTCCGGCATTGATCAGTCTCTCCCCGGCAGCTTGATCCAACAATCGGATCAGCTGGTGAACCAGGCACGGGCACAGCTGCTTGCAACCCAACCGCATCTGGTGCAACTGGGCGGAGCTCTTCACCCGCAGGACAGGGCAGAGGCCTGCTGGCGGGACTGCTGGAACTTTCTACGCGTGGTCATCTACGCGGTGGCCTGCAACCAGAGCTGCTTTACAAACCCGAGCGGCATGGCCGCCCTGAGAGAGCTGTACAGACGAATGAACGTGCCCATCGAGGGGATGAACATCGCCCTCATTCAGCTCAAAAAGCTTGCGCTGGACGGGGTCTCGCGATCGAACGACCGACAGCTGATCAGCGACTGCTTCCAACACCTGAGCGATCAGCTCAACAAAACTGCAGTTAAGAGCTGATAAGCGGCCGGCCTGAAAACAGTTTCTTCAAGGGAAGATTTCCGACAAGTATTTCTACTCACGGCGCACGCCATGGCCATCCCGCTCCTTGGGTACCCGCTCAGCTCGCAGAACGGTCGGGTGAGCAATCTCGCCGGAGACAACAGCACCGTTCAGAGCCAGCTCTATCCCTCCTCTGCTGCAGGTGACGACACCAGCCGCAGCGACATGGATGCCGTGATCGAACAGGCCTACCGCCAGGTCTTCTTCCATGCGATGCGCAGTGATCGCGAACCATTCCTGGAATCACAACTCCGCAGCGGCAACATCACGGTGCGGGATTTCATCCGAGGCCTGCTGCTCTCGGAACGCTTCCAGCAGGGCTACTACCAGTGCAGCTCCAACTACCGGATGGTGGATCAGGTGGTGGGACGGGTGCTCGGCCGCCCGACCCATGGCGACGCCGAACGCCGCGCCTGGTCGATCGTGATCGGCGAAAAGGGCTTCACAGCCTTTGTCGACGCAGTGCTCGACAGCCCTGAATACATGGAAAGCTTCGGCTACGACCTGGTTCCTCAGCAACGCTCGCGGGTGTTGCCGGGTCGATCCCTGGGCGAGACCCCGATTTACCAGCAATTCCCGCGCTACGGGGCCGACTGGCGCGATGCCTTGCAGGATCGAGCTCCCAGCGACCAGGCCGCTCAGATGCAGCAGCTGGAGATGTCGTCGGCCTGGGTCAATGGCCAACCTCCTGCCTTCGCCCTCAAGCTCTGGCTGGGCCTGGCGGTTGTCGGCGGATTCGAGCTGGGCCGTGTGGTCCTTACCATCGCCTTCTCGATGCTTCGCAGCTGACTTCCTTGACGGCGCTTTCCAACCCCCTGAACCTGGACACCTGGCAGCCGCCGGAACAGACCCTGGCCTCAGGGTCACTGGATGGCGCGGTTGATGCTCGGGGGGCCGATTGGAGGGGAGTGACTATTGAAAAGGGCGACCTGCGTGGCGCCAATCTCTGTCGAGCCGATCTCAGGGGCGCCGACCTCTCCAGCTGCCAGCTGGAGGGAGCCGACCTGCGGCTGGCGCGCTACGACGCCAGCACCCGTGTTCCGGAGGGCTTTGATCTGCTCAGCAGCGGAGCCGTCGGCCCCAAAGCAAGGCTGAGTGGTGTGTTCTTGAACAGCACCGACCTGCGGGGCATGGATTTGCGCGGTGCCGTGCTGATGGGGGCCTATCTCAGCGGAGCTGACCTGAGTGGTGCCCTGCTCGACAATGTTCGTCTGGTGGGATCGGATCTTCGTCACGCGATCCTGCGGGGTGCCATGTGCCGGGGAACCCGCTTTGGCACGTGCCAGCTGGACTTCGCCGATTTTCGCGGCGCCGACCTCTCCGAAGCAGGGCTGGAGAGCGCGGAATCGATCAAAGGAGCCGATTTCTCCCTCACCACAGGGCTCAGTGGGCAGCGTGATGCGCTCTTGGCCCGCCCCTTCGAAGAACTCGACTGCTGGAATCCCCTGACGCGGAGCACCACACGCGACAGCCTCGAATCCCTGTCCTAAAGCGGATTACGCCGATCCACCACCCGAATACCGGGGGCCGAATCGTCATGTCACGCAACATTCGGACACATTTGATTGAGCTTTATAAAGAACCCGCTCCAGGCCACCACTTCTGAATGACCATGGCGTGACGCACACGTCATGTTGTCCATGCCCTTCGGTCCTGCCTCTCTGCTCGGGGTCGAGCGTTTCTCGCAAGAGAGCGAAGCTCCTCTGGAACTCATCCCTGGTGATGACGACGCCAAGAAGGAACAAATCATCCGCGCCGTTTACAAGCAGGTGCTGGGCAATGCCTATGTGATGGAGAGCGAGCGTCAGCTCGTGGCTGAGTCCCAGTTCAAGCTGGGCGAAATCAGCGTGAGAGAGCTGGTGCGCCGCATCGCCAAGAGCGAGCTGTACCGCGATCGCTTCTTCGACGCCTGCTCCCGATACCGCTACATCGAGCTGGCCTTCCGTCACCTGCTGGGACGCGCCCCCGTGGACTTCGATGAGATGCGTGCTCACGCCGAACGGCTCGACAGCCACGGCTACGAAGCCGACATCGACAGCTTCATCGACAGCGCCGACTACCAGGACACCTACGGCGAGTGGACTGTTCCCTTCCAGCGGGGCTGGAAGACCGAATCCTGCACCACCCTGCAGGAGTTCACCTGGAGCTTCCAGCTGCTTCGTGGCAACAGCAGCAGCAGCCTGAAAGGCGATCTTTCCGGGATCAGCAGCAAGCTCGGCGGTAACGCCTACCAGAACCGCCCGATGGCGGTGGTGCCCCCCTCCTCCACAGAAGCCACCGGCTGGAGCTTCCGTCCCTCCAAGAACCTGCAGGATGCCCCCACCCGCCATGGCGTGGGTGCCGGCGAACAAGGCAAGACCTACCGGGTGGAAGTCACTGGTTACAGCGCCAACAACGTGCGCCGGATCTCCCGCTACACCCGCTCCAACCGGGTGTACTTCGTGCCCTTCGACAAGCTCTCCGAGCAGTTCAAGCGCATCCATGCCGAAGGCGGCAAGATCGCCAGCATCACGCCTGTGAACTGAGTTCCTTGATCGATCAGCAGGGCGGCTGCCCGGGAGTTCGCGCATGACCCCGCATCGCCGCCTCTGATTCGAACTCACTCCGCAACACCTTTTCTCCCCTCACCCGCCTCCCACCATGTCTGCCTCACAAGGCTTCGGCGCCGCCTCCCTCAACGATGCTCCCGTCTCCTTCAGCCGGACCCGCAACGCATCCGCAAAAGCAGCCCTGAGCAACGGCGAATTCCTCCGCCAATCCTGCGCTTCTATGAAGATCGCCATCGGGCCCCGCAATCATGAGGATTGCCCCCATGGCGTCACCGCCCAGCGCTACGCACCGGACGACTCCGCCGCCCTGGCCACAGCCATCAGTGCTGCGTACCGCCAGGTGTATGGCAACGCCCACGTGATGGATAACGAGCGTTCCGCTGAGCTGGAAGCCCGTTACGGCAATGGCGAGCTCACCACCCGCGATTTCGTTCGCGGCCTGGCCAAAACCTCCTTCTACAAAGCCCGCTTTTTCGAGGGTGTAGCCCCTCAGCGCGGCATCGAACTGAACCTGAAGCACCTGCTGGGCCGTCCTCCCGTGGATCAGGCCGAGATGTCGGCGCACATTTCACTGCTGGCGAGCGGTGGCCACGAGGCCGTGATCGATTTCATCGTCGATGGCGCTGAATACGCCGAAGTGTTTGGTGACGACGTGGTGCCTTACACCCGCTCCTTCACGTCCGCTGCTGGCATTCCCAACAACAGCTTCGCCCGCATGGCGACGCTCGAGCGAGGCTTCGCCATCAGCGACAGCGCCATCGGCAGCAGCAGCCAGCTTGCCAATGGCTTGGCACGCAACACCACGGCCTACATCCAGCTACCCTCCGGAGCCAGCTTCACCGGCGGCGCGCAACCCAGCGGCATGGGCAGCAATGCGCAATTCGCTGCCAAGAAGCGCACCAGCAGCGATGGTGGAGATTCCACCCCGATCCGCAACGACGCCTACGTCGGTTTTGGCCTGGGACAGCGGGAGCAAGAAGTGTTCCAACGCTGCCCAGGTGACAGCGCCGATCAGATCAATGGTCTGATTCGTGCCACCTACCGCCAGGTGATGGGCAACCCCCACCTGATGGAGTCGGAGCGTGCAATGGCCGCTGAAAGCCGTTATGCAGAGGGTTATCTCAGCACAAGAGAACTGGTGCGAGCGATCGCGCTCTCCCCTGAGTACAGCCGCCGTTTCTTCGAAACCAACGCCCCGTACCGCTTCGTTGAGCTCAACTTCAAGCACTTCCTGGGCCGGGCACCCAAGTCTCAGGCCGAACTGAGTGAGCACATCCAGATCCTGGCCAACGACGGCTACGAGGCAGAGATCAACAGCTACCTCGACAGCGCCGAATACCAGAACACCTTTGGTGAAGACACAGTGCCTTACATGCGCATCCTCACCGAAGAAGGACGGGCACAGGTGGCCTTCAACCGTCACCTCTCGCTGGCTGAAGGTTTCGCAGCCAGCGATGCCGTGCTCAACAGCGCATCCCTGGTGACCTCCATGGCCACCAACTCCGTCCCCAGTGGCTGGAGAACCACCACGAGCCGGACCAACCGGAATGGCGCAGTGGCTGGATCTCCCTCTGCAACCACGAAGCGCTTCCGCATCGTGGTTCAGGCTCAGCCCCGCGGCGGACGCCAGCGCACGCCGAATGCGAGCTACCTCGTCTCCGGCAAGGACATGAGCAGCCAGATGAAGTACATCCACGCCCGCGGCGGCCGGATCGTCTCCATCACCGAAGTGATGTGATCGCGCGGGTCATCGCGACCCGCTTCACACCACCACCCTCCCTCAAGGGGCCCCATCACTCTCACTTCGATGCCGGCCCCTTTCGACGCACCTCCCCCCTCAACCAATGACCACTGCCACCCTGGCCACACCCGCCAACCAAGATCGCAGCCACGCTGAAGACATCATCCGTGCCGTGTACCGGCAGGTCTTCGGGAACCGGCACCTGATGGAGCTGGACGTTCAGCCCTCCATCGAAGCTCTCTTCATCAACGGCGACCTCACTGTTCAGGGTCTGGTCACAGCACTGGCTCAGTCGGAGAGCTACCGGCGGCTGTTCCTTGAGACGAACAACCCTTATCGCTTCGTTGAACTGAACTTCAAGCACCTGCTGGGTCGTCCTCCCCGGGATCAGGCTGAAATCAGTGAGCACGTGCGTCGCCTGGCCGACGAAGGTTTCGAAGCCGAAATCGCCAGCTACACCTACAGCGACGAGTATCTGAACAACTTCGGGATCGACTCGGTTCCCTACGCCCGTACCCAAACGAGCGTCGACGGCGAAAGCACCGTGGCCTACCAGCGCAACCAGGCCATGGATCCTGGCTTCGCTGGCTTCGATGCCGATCAAGGCTCTGTGCTGCAGGTGAGCCTGGCCTCCAACTCGAACCCCACGGCAGCGGGCACCAGAAAAGTGGTTGGCGGCGGCAACCGCTTCACCATCCTCTGGACCTCCCGCGTTCAGCTTGGTGCCGTGCGTCGCTCTGCCCAGCGCTCGGTGGTGAGCTACGCCTCCCTGTCCCGCACCATTCAGAGCATCCAGGCTCAGGGTGGAAACATTCTTTCTATTGCGAACGCTTAATCCTTGTGCTGATCCGGCCCTTGCGGCCGGATCAGTCCGTCATGATTGGTGCCTGAAACGTCTGGACCCAATCGGTGAATCCAGGGAGATTTCATCTCCTGAAACCGCCAGCTTTTGAATCATGCCCATCCTTCGTCAACCCACCAACAGCCAGCCGGGATCGAATCAGGGCTTTCAGTCTTCTGTGTCCTCCGTTCCTGTTGCCATGTCGATGATGATCGACTCCATGGTGAACATGGTGCAGAACAGCCGTCCTGATCTGAAGGCTGAGACCGACTCCAGCACCAAATGAACATCGAGCAATTTGTTGCTCAAAGCGAGGGAACGTGGCGATCAATGCGATCCGGCCACTCCCTCGCTTTTCAGCAATTTGAAGAAGTCCTCAGTGAAGTTCAAATATCACGAATTGACGCTTCCGATAAAGAAATTAACAACCTGATTCAATCGTCGAGCCTGGGTGAAGGATCAGAGGTCTCGGCACCGTTTCGAATGACCTGGGCTGCCGAAAGCGATTGGGAACCTGATGATCCCAATGAGGTCTCATCAGGTTCATGCCTGATTGTGCCCATTCCAAGCGATGACAGCAAAGGCGTTCTGCTTCGGAGTGTTGGCTATGCAGAAGCAGCACCAGCGGAATCCAGCTACAGCTTTCTCAGCGACGGAACATTTCTGCTCACCACGCAATACGAGCAATCCATCGCCGAAGAACGCATCTGGTTTGTCTCGGAGCATGTTCGCTGCCGCTCTTCGGTGCTCCGCACATCGGCTGGATCAGGTGTGTTGCAAACGTCCTTTGCTTCTGAAGTGCGGCGCCTGAGCAGCTGATCCCACGCCAATGTCAGACAACAACGAGGCTGTGCTCCTCTTCGCCAAGACTCTCGCAGGGCACTACAGCAATCTCCAACAATCTCAGGAGAACCCCAAGGATTTCGCTCACATCAATATCTTTTTTCGCCCGCTCCCCTGGGATGTTCTTAAAGCGCCTGGGTTTTATTCAGAGCAAAGTTATGACCACGATCCTTGGCGGCCCTACCGCCAAGGCATTCATCGTTTGCTCCCGGCCGAGGGTGAGACGTTCATCGTTGAAAACTACGGATTTGCTGATCCCATCCGGCTGGCTGGTGCAGGCCAACGGCCTGAACTCCTCAACAGCCTCAAGCCTGAGTCTCTGAAGCCACGTTGTGGCTGTGGGATGCACTTTCGCGAGGTTGAATCCGGTCGCTACCTGGGTGAAGTGGAACCTGGCAAGAACTGCATGGTTCCCCGGGATGGCCGGCTGACGTATTTAGTCAGCGAAGTGGATGTCAACGCAACAGACTGGATCAGTCGCGATCGAGGCTTTGACCCCGACACGGATGAGCAGCGCTGGGGCTCCGAACACGGGCCGCTGCGATTCAAACGTGTGGCTCACCTCGGGAACGAGCTGGACCAAAACTGGCTCCAGTGGTGAGCAACCTCCTCGTCTGAGCGGCTAGACGATGTCTGCAATTGAGGCCGAGAAACAACTGAAAACCTGGATCCGATCGCAGCATCTGATTTGCGAAGGAACCGATTTCATCTTTGAAACGGTGGATCAAACCCACCTCGAAAAATTCGAGCGTTGCATTGAAGCCATCGGTGGACGGGTGCGAAAAATTGCAGCTGCCGGCAACTGGCCGATGGGCCCAAGGCGCACCTTCAAAATCCTGCGTGCTACAGCAGCAGTTCCCAGACCCGGTGGTGAGTCACTGGTGACCTATTGGGCCAAACGCGGCACCACACGCACCCGCTACGCGGAGATCAGCTGAAGCGATCAATCATCAAACCAGCCGAACCAGGTGGGTTTGCTGAAGTCAGACACCTGACTCCAACTCCGCAACAGCGTGAGCGAATCAATGGCAAAACCCTGGGCTTGGGCCAAGCCAATCACCTCATCCTGGTTCCGTGCTGATTTCACCTGGTCCTTGAGATCAGGCCGTGTTTTGACCAGCTGGATGAACGACGCCAAAGCCGCATCTTTCTCTGCATCCGTCAGGCTGGGTGCCGGGGCGCTAGCCGGCTGGGCAACGGACTGATCCCGGGTCACCGAAAAATCTGCAGGGCCAAGCATTCCCTCGGATTCAGCACCATCCATCAACAGCGCACGCCAGCGGGACAATTGACGAAATGCCCAGCTCCAATGGGCTGGATCGGCCCGGTGAACAGAGGCCAGATCGCCATCGGAGGTCTGCAACCAATCCATGGCCAGATATCTCCCCCAATCCGCCAAGGTGATCGAGTAGCCACGGATGTTGGCGTAGGCAACGATGTCGTAATGGGAGCCGAGCGTCTTGATCCCCGTGGCTAGCCCGTGATCATCCGCAATCGCCTGGACGAAACGCTCAAGTTCAGAGTTGGCCATCATCAACACTCCTGAATCCAGAGGGCAAAATTAACCTTTTCACAGATCATCTGCAGTACCAAAGGACCACCAGGGCACTGAAGAATTCGCCAGGGCACCTTTGAATCTATTACCCCCGAATCCACCAGAATCTTGGGGGGACGCGTTGCCTGCTCAAGCGGGATAAGTGAGGCAGCCAAAGGGCTTTCGACCTGCTTCAACAATGCATTGAGATCATCAAGCGAGGCAATTTGATTCAACGCCGATCCGGATTGATGCAATTCAACAAATCGACGAATTTCTTGAGCTGCGCTTTCGGCAACGGCCATTCGGCTTAAGCTTTAGCTGGACGGGATCATAAGCCAAATGAACCATCCTCAGGTTTTTCAAATTCTTGATCGGCAATGAGCGAACGCTTCGACACTCTTTTCGCTGGAATGAGTGAAGAGACGGCGATGGAAACGTTGCTCAAGCCGCCCGCCGAGCTCAAGAATCCTGGCCTTAAATATCTCGCCGCAACCCGTCTTGGCGCCTGCCAATCCCCCGAGTCCCTTCAGAGACTCCTGGCAGCCGGAGCCAACGATTCCGACGACCTCTACGAACGCATCACCCGGCGCAAAGCCCTCGAAGCCCTGGGCCGACGCAAAGACCGCTCGGCGCTTCCTGTTCTTCTTGCTGCCCTACAGGCCGATGACGAACCCACCGTCGTCAATGCCGCTGATGCCATCGCCCGGCTGAGTACACCTCTAAATAAGGAGGAGCAAACGGCACTGCTGCAAGCGCTTCAGGGCCCCGACAACCAACGCCGGGCCGTGCTTCAGGCCTTCTGCCGCCTGGGCATGAACGATGCCAGCGGCCAGATTGATCGTTGCCGCAACGACAGCAATCCCCTGGTGGCGGGAGCGGCCCATGCCTATGCCATTCGGGTGCTGGGCGACCAGCAAGGTCTTCATCCGCTTGTAGAGCAGCTCCGAGATGACAACCCCGGGCGACGACGGGCCGCCGTGATCGATCTGGGAGATGCGGGCCGGATCGAAGCCCTGGCGGCGTTGATCCGTTGCCCGGTCTCGATGCCCCTGCGCGCCAAGAGTGCGTTTCAGATGGCCACCCGCCAAACGGGCGCCGTTGATCCTGATGCGACAGATCTGTTGAAGGAGCTGCTTCAGGACGATCCAAGGCAGTTGAACCTGGACGGCATCCCCGAAACCGCTGCCGAACCCGAAGCGATCAAGGAGGGACTGCAGCATCGGGACGAAGCCCGCCAGTACGCCGCCGCCAAAGCTCTGATGGCGATGCCCAGAGCCGCGCAACTCGATCAGATCGATGCGTTGCGCTCCAGCCTCGGCAGCGACTACGGCGTTCACTACCTGCTGGCGAGCTGCACCGGACTGCTGGAGCTGCATGAACGCAGCGACCTGGTGCGTGATGCACTGGCGGAAACAGCACCGCAATATGCGAAGTCCCGAATCGCTGGCGCCTGGAGCTGCCTGCGACTACAGCTGCGGGATCAAACATCACTGCTGGAAGAGGTTGGCCGCAGCCATCCCTGGCAGCCGCTGCAGTGGAGCTGCCGCGAAGTGGCACTCCTTCTCTCTTAAATCGAAGCCGCTCCGCACTTTTGTTTTTCTTTCTTTTTTCAGTGCAAATTTGTATTGAGAAGCCTGAAGCAATTGCCCCCATGACTTGGCGGGCGGCGTACGGTCCCGGGGTGATGCATCGCATCTACCCCCCTCTCCTAAGCATTTGATTATGCTCGACGCATTCTCTAGGCAGGCTGTTTCCGCTGATTCCAGCGGCAGCTTCATCGGTGGCGCTCAGCTGAACGACCTCAAGGCATTCATCGCCGAGGGCAACAAGCGTCTGGACGCCGTGAACGCCATCACCGCCAACGCTTCCTGCGTGGTGTCCGACTCCGTTGCAGGCATCTGCTGCGAGAACACCGGCCTGACCGCCCCCAACGGTGGTGTGTACACCAACCGCAAGATGGCTGCTTGCCTGCGTGATGCTGAGATCATCATGCGCTACGTCTCCTACGCCCTGCTGGCTGGTGACGCTTCCGTGCTGCAGGACCGCTGCCTGAACGGTCTGCGCGAGACCTATGCCGCTCTGGGCGTTCCTTCCGGTTCCGCTTCCCGCGCTGTGGCCATCATGAAGGCCTCCGCCTGTGCGCACATCACCAACACCAACAACACCACTGGTGAGAAGCGCAAGATGCCTGTGACCGAGGGCGACTGCAACGCACTCTCCGCTGAGGCTGCTTCCTACTTCGACATGGTGATCAGCGCCATCAGCTGAACCGCCTGAGATTTTCAAGCACAACCTTCTTTTAAATCAATGAAGTCCGTTCTCACCACCGTCATCGGCGCCGCAGACAGCGGCTCCCGTTTCCCCACCAGCTCCGACCTGGAGTCTGTGCAGGGTTCCCTGCAGCGTGCAGCCGCCCGTCTCGAGGCTGCTGAGAAAATCGCTCAGAACTATGACGCCATCGCTCAGCGCGCTGTCGACGCCGTCTACACCCAGTACCCCAACGGTGCCACCGGCCGTCAGCCCCGCCAGTGCGCCACCGAAGGCAAGGAGAAGTGCAAGCGCGACTTCGTCCACTACCTGCGTCTGATCAACTACTCCCTGGTTGTTGGCGGCACCGGCCCTCTGGACGAACTTGCCATCAACGGTCAGCGTGAGGTCTACAAGGCCCTCAGCATCGACCCCGGCACCTACGTTGCTGGTTTCACCCAAATGCGTAACGACGGCTGCGCTCCTCGCGACCTGAGCCCCCAGGCTCTGACCGAGTACAACGCTGCTCTGGACTACGTGATCAACTCCCTCGCCTGATTCTCAGCCGAGAGATTCGATTCGAACTCCATTGCAGGGGGCGGTTCATCCGCCCCCTTTTTTCATGCTCGACCAGCGGTGGCGTTGCAGGCGGCTCGCGCACGCATCGCCACGAAGGGCTCAGGGTCATCCAGGGCCGACGCCAACTGCGCGGGAGACGCCACCATCGCAGCGGCATAGCGGGCTTCCCAGAACGGCGTCACTTGTGGATCAAGCCATGACGCCACCGTTGTGTCTGGATCCTTCACGAGCTTCAAATCGGCCATCGCCAACACAGCTGCCGGCTTGGATTTCATGAATTGCGGCCGGCGTGTGGTGATGGCCTCCGCAAGGATGGATTCGATCAGGCTGAGGGCCTCATCAGGCCAGGGACCGATCCTTGAAAACAGGCGGATGAAAAAGTAATGCGCCCCATAGTCGTTGTGGGCCTCGGCATGCCATCGCTGCTCCAGAGCCGGCCAGAGCTGCTCCGCTGAATGGTCCTGCAAGGTCTGGAGTGCGAGATAACTGCGACTGAAATCCGTGCCGAAGAATTCCTGAATCAGGAAATCGGCTGAGGGCGGCTGGTCGTAGGCGTGCACCAGTTCCAAGGCTTCCGGTCGATCGACGATCAAGCCATCAAGCAGCTCGATCAGATCAAGACCATCGTTCTGCAGCCGGCCCTCAGGCCAGAGCGCACGCAACGCCCGCATCCGAAACACCGGCGAAACAGGTGCGCGCAGGATCTGAGGCAGAAGCTCCGTTACTCCGGCATTGATCGCATCCTGAATCGCCGACTGGCGATCCATCTGATTGGGCAACAACGTCTGCTCGCCAAGAACGGAGACGTGGTCTCGGCTGCCACCCAGACGGATGCTGGCACTGATGGCCGCACCGCGGACCCCAGGCTGGTCCGAGGTTTGGAAGCTCGCAATCAACGGCTCCGCTTCGGAGACGTTCAACGCGGCAAGGCTCTGAATCAACACCCGTCGGTTCTGGGCTGGGTCTGACAACAGCTGCTGCAACGCCTCATGAACGGCGGCGTCTTGGCAGTTCAGCTGCTGAAGCGCAAAAGCAGAGTTCTCAACCAGATAGGGGTCGTCGCTGTTGAGGCAGTTGGCAATGGCAGCCATGGCCTCCTGACAGCCCAGCCGTCCCAACACTTCCACAGCCTTCCGCCGCGCCAATTTGCGTGGTTGCGCTTGCTCCGGATCCATCACCAAGGCGATCAACGCCGTTTCCGTTTCGGGGCCCGGAAAGTTGATCAGATGGGCCGCCGCCATGTAGGGATCACTCTGTGACTCCAGCTCCTCGAGCGGAGTGCTCAGCAGGCGGATCGCATCGCCTTGGGACAGCCCCGGATGGATGTTGTCAAAAGCTCCGGTCAAGGCAGCACGCTCTTGGGGGGTTAATTCTGCAGGACCCCACAGGCCGCAGGGCGTGGATCTGCTCTCGTAAGGAAGATTGCGAAAGGCTCGAAAATCCCGGCAGCTGCGGCATCTTCAACGCAGTCACATCGCCTGCCATGGGACCCACCCTCGCCACATCAATTGCTGTACGAACAGGGATTGAGCCCGGTTCACGCCCTTGGACGGCACGCTCAGTGCGGGTGCCGTTTGCACAGCTCTGCCGCAGCATGCAGTCGATGCACAACCGTGGCCTTGCGATTGATCTAGTGGCGTTCTCCTACGGCTCCGGTGAAGCCAGCGCACCGGCCCCAGCAGCCGCACCCGTGGCCGCCGTTACAGAAGAGGCTCCCAAAGCTGCTGCCAAGAAGCCAGCCAAACGTGGCGGACGTCGCAAGCGCGGCTGAACTCAAGCCGGGCGATCAATCACCTGGAAGATGCCATCGGCCGGCCGGCCGGCCGTGAGTCCACTCCAATTGATCGCCTGCAGAAACCCGTCTGGATCGCGGGTTTCCACCACATCCACACCCCAGCCGCCCTGCTGAAGCGGGGCGGCGGGCGTTCCCTCGGAATCCTTACGACCACCAAGAGCCATGACGGCATGGTCGATGGAATGACCCTGATCAGCACGGATCTTGCGCCAGGCTTGACTGATCTCTTCAGCCAACTGTCCTGGAGTCGAAGTGGACTCCAGGCTGATCTTCCAATGCGGGTGGCTGAGCACTTCCGACGCTGTCACCGAATCGCACTGCTCCGCCAACGCCTTGGCCAGGGCATCAAAGGCAAGAGGAGGCACGGCGGAATCCTGGATCTGCAGGTTGTGGGAAAGGACGAATCGGGTCACAACAAACAGTGCAATCCGGTGACCTTAGCGATGGGAGAAACGGATAATGAATGGCTGCTTCAGCCTTGCCGTGACCGAATCGATGTCTCCCGTAAGCAGCCCTGAAACGATTCAGCTGAGCGAAGAGGAAGCCGAGCAACTGGCTGAGGAGCTGAAGCAACAACTGCGGCAGGGTGAGCGTCTCGCTGGTGACACCCAGGCCATCGAGCGCATGGTGGCCGGCCTGGGAGACCGGCGTGGACTGCTGCGCCTCACCTTTGCCGAAAGCCTCGGCACCGTTGGTGGTGCTGCCGTTCCAGCCCTTTGCACCGCGATGTGCGACCACGAGAACGTGACGGTGCGCCGCGCGGCTGCCAAAACGCTGACGTTAATTTCCGATCAACGCGCCCTTCCATTCCTGCTAAAGGCTCTGCTCAACGATGCCGATCCGGTCGTCCAGGGATCAGCCGTTGGCGCCATGGCCGCCATTGGCCCCGCTGCCGTTGACGGATTGCTCGACATCCTGGTGGACACCGGCAGCACCCCGATGCAGACGGGCCTGGCCAGCTGGGGCCTGGCTTTCGTGGGCGCACGGGCCCCGGAGGCCTTACGCAAGGCTGCCCAATCCCCCCATGCCCAGATCCGCACGGCAGCCATCGCCGCCCTCGGGGATCAAATCCAGAACCTTGGTGATGAGGATGCGCGCCAGCTGCTCACCAATGCCCTAAGGGATCCAGATGAAGACGTTCGGGCTGAAGCGACAACCCTGATGGGCAAGCTCAACGAAAGCGAATGGGCTACCCCACTGCTGCTGCCGAACCTGCAGGACGAAGCGGCACTGGTTCGCAAAAATGCCGCGTTGTCGCTGATGAAACTGGAGGACCCTTCCGTGATCGGGCTACTCCAGCAGTGCATGGAGACGGAGAGCGACCCATCCGTCGCTGTGGTGCTGAAACTTGCTGTGAATCAGCTCAGCAGAGACGACTGAACACAGTTGCACGCATCGTTCACGTAATGTCACATCCGTGGTGTTCGCGTCGAGCACTGCATGCGCAACTACGGGACGAAGGCTGAGGGGCCTCCGTCCCGTATTTTTTGCCTAGCGGCTGCTCTCCAACCGGCCGAGGGAAGCTTCCACCATCTGCCGGCACAGCGGATCGGTGGAGGGATCAGCCAGCACTTCTCTGAGACAGGCTTCTGCACTGGGATCAGGAATTTCAGCCAACGCCATGGCAGCTGACTGCACATGGGCGATGTTGTCTCCCTTGCAGATCTGAATCAGCAACGGAAGCGCTTGAACACCCACCTGGCCAAGGGCCATCACCGCCGACTGCGACACCACGGGGGAGTCGTCCGACAGTGCCTTCTCCAGCACAGCCATCGCGGCAGGAGAGAAGGTCTGATCCGGGTAGTTGGATGCAATCTGGGCGTAGGCCTTCACGCAGCTGGCGCGCACCGTGCCATCCGTACTGGCTTCAAACAGCTCCGCCAGGGGTTGCAGTGCTGTCGCACCAAAGGCTCCGAGCCCTCGCACAGCAGCGCGACGCAAGGACACATCGGGTTGATCCAACAGCGAGATCAGGCGTGGCATCGACTCGTTTGGCCAATGGTCAACCATCGCCAAATAGGCCTGGGTCTGCAGATGGGGGTTGGGATGGGCCAGATCCGCAAACAACGCATCCAGATCTGGACGTTCAACCTGCGACTGCGAAGTCATCAGAACTTAAAAACTGCAAAGCCCCCTGAACATCAGGGTTCTTTGCAGCCTAAGTGGAGCACTGCTGCCAATGAACATCATTCAAGTTGAACGACATCCGTCGACATGAGCATAAAAAAGGAGGCCTTTCGGCCTCCTGATTCCTATGAATGAGTGACGCGAAACAGGCGCTCAGGAAAGAGCGTTGATCACGTAGTCCAGGTAGGACTTGAACTCGTTCAGAGCCTGGGGGCTCATGTCGCGAGGAGCGCAAGCGCGATCGCGGGTGTAGGTGAGTGCTTCGACGTAAGGACCGGTGGGCAGACCCAGGGTGCGGTACACCTCACGAGCGCCGGCGATGCCCCACTCGTCCAGAGGGCCGGTGCCGCCGACAACCAGGCAGTAGTTGATCAGGCGCAGGTAGTGGCCCAGATCGCGGTAGCACTTGTCCACCTTGGTCTGGTTCTCCCCAGCCTCACCGGGCTGCTTGAGGTAGGGGTACTTGTTGAAGCAGGCATCGCCAGCTTCCTTTGTCACGGCGTCGAGGCCAGCAGCCAGCTTCTCAGCAGCTTCGAGGCGAGCGGCGGCGCGTTGGATGTTGCCCTGGACGGCTTCGAGGTCGTTCTGGGAGGGGAAGCGACCTGCTGCGTCAGCAGCGGTCACGATGGTGGTGACGACGGATTTCATCGTTGAGATCCTTTAGATGGAGGGTGATGTTGAGGAAATGGGAAAACCCGATTGACTCAGGCGACAGCGCTGATTACGCGATCGAAGTAAGAGGCAGCCTCAGCAACAAGAGCGGAGCAATCGCCTTGGGTGGTCTCCATCTTGCGGAACTTGGAACCGCCGTTAGCCGGGGTGTTGGTCTCGCCGATGTGAGCGGTGGCGGAAGCCTTCATGATGGCCACAGCGCGGGCAGCGGACTGGGTGGGAACGCCCAGAGCGATGTAGGTCTCCTTGAGGCCGTTCAGGCAGCGGTCATCCAGCACGGATGCATCGCCAGCCAGCAGGGCGTAGGAGATGTAACGAAGAACGATTTCACCGTCACGCAGGCAAGCAGCCATGCGGCGGTTGGGGTAGCAGTTACCACCTGCCTGGATCAGGCCGGTGTTCTCGCAGATCATGCCGGTGACTGCATCAGACACGATGCAGGAGGCATTGGAGGTGATGGCGTTGACAGCGTCCAGACGCTTGTTGCCTTCAGCAACGTACTGACGGAGAGCGGCGATATCGCCAGCACCCACAGCAGCAGTTTTGGCGTCAGCGCTGACGACGGAACGGGAGAATGCGTCGAGCATTGGAAAGCCAGACAAGGGGGAGGGAATGCTTCTCGACTACCAGGTGAGAAACGACGGCGCTTTCCTCAAAAAGAGAATCGAGCTGAACGTTTCAGGCTTGGCCTGCGAAGCGCCCTAAAAAAGTAACTGGGTCAACGGGCCACCCCTGCGGAAGGGGGGTGTTCACGCAACGGTTCGTCACTTAGCCGACAAATATTGCGAGTTGATGCAGAACTCTCCAGCGGCGATAGGGCCATCTGGCGAGGAATCAGAGGGCTTTTCCAGCTTGCATGCAGGTTTTTCGACCCACATCTATTAATAAGTGGGTCGCCTTAGAGGCATCACCAGCAGATCCCTGATGCGGCTTACCCTCGTGCCACCGCAGAGCACCGATGGCCGAACCCACGCTGCAAGAACTGAACGATTCGATTGCCGAACTCGAGGCGTACCGCAATCGCCTGCGCGAGGACGTGATCGCCATGGGGAAAAAGCTGAAGCTGCCGCAGAAGCGAATCGACGCCACTGTTGCTGAGCATGCGGAACTGCAACGCCTCGAAGAGGTGCTGGAGCAACTGCTCAAGCAGCAAGAGATCATGACCAACGCCTGAGCGATGACGTCGTTTGTGCCGCCAATGACCATGGCGGACTTCCTCCAGGCCAGCCGCGGCACCTGGTTGAACCGCCGCTCGATTCATCACCTCGACCATCAGGACGATGAAGCGGCTGATTCCAATCTGGTTATCGAGCCATTCGATGCCTCCGACCCGGTTGTGCAGCGGGTCTGCGACGCACTGCAGGTGGCGACAGACCGCGCCGCCGGTGGAGGCCGCTTCTGGTGGGAAAGCAACCTCAAAAAGGCGGTTCGAAACGATGACTACGCCGCAGTCATCGTCGATGTGCCTGAACAGGGCAACCCCCGTAAGGGCTTTTTGCTTCGTGACGTCGGTTACGTCGAGAAAAAATCGGTGGTTAGCACTTACACCTTTGCCGATGACGGCGTTCTCACCATCACAACCCGATACGACACGAATGTGGGAACAGAGCGTTGCTGGTTCGTGACCGATCAAGTGCGCATGCGCGTGAGTTCCGTGCAGTGCCTCGATGGCGTGTCGATGACGACGTACTGCACTGAACTGCGCTGCCCCAGCGACGACGACATCAAGGCCATGGCCGACAAGGCCCGCCAGGTCGCTGACTCACCCGTGCTGGAGACCACACACTGATGTTCGATTCCTTTCTCAACCAACTGCATCGGGGCATTCAGGAACGGGGCGGCCAACCCGCTGCTGTGCCCGAAGGATTACAACACTGCCAATCCAGCAAAAGCGGCGGCAAGATCGAAAGCTGGCTCTGGAGTGTTCCAGGCTTCCGCCGGTGGCGCGTCACCCGGCTCGATGCCGGCGACAGCCTGCAGGTTCTCAACTCAGTGGCCTATCCCGAGCACGGCCTGGACCACCCACTTATGGGGGTGGATCTGCTCTGGTTCGGCGCCCGCCAGAAATTGGTGGCCGTTCTCGACTTTCAACCGCTGATTCAGGACAAGGAATACCTGGAGCGCCACTTCACAGGCCTCAGGGCTCTGCACGAGCAGTACCCCGAGCTGAACGGGGAGGAAACCATGCGCTCCTTCGATCCCAACCAATACTTCTCCCCTTGGTTGCTGTTCTGCCGCGGCGGTGCCGACGAAGCGGAAGGATCGCTTCCCCAAGCTTTCGATGGCTTTCTCTCGGCCTACTGGTCGATGCATGACCAGGCCAAGGGGCAGTCGGCATTGGCGGCATCCGAGGTGGAACGCCTCCAGAACGCCTACGACGTTTACAGCGCTGAACGCGATCCAGCCCACGGCTTGTTCACCAGTCACTTCGGCAAGGACTGGTCCGACCGATTCCTGCACGAATTCCTCTTCCCCGCCAGTCAGCCCGCATGAGCCTCCCCCTCCGCACGTCGAGTCTTGAACCCGTCCAGATCCCTGGATGGCGCTGGCAGCCTTTTCTCGACACCGCCGTCGCCGCTCTGGCCCCTCTGCAGCCGAAGCCTTATCCGGTGGCAGAACGATTCCTGCAAAAAGAGGGGAGCACGGGATCCAAGGCGAAACCCGTCCCCGTCAGCACGGCCACCTGGGCCTGCTCAACCGAGAAACTCCGCCAGGTGCGCTGTGCCTGTGTTGAAGCCGGTGCCGCTGCATCGGTCCTCAATTTCGTGATCAACCCCAACAGCCGTTTTGATCTTCCGTTCTTCGGAGCCGATCTGGTGACGCTGCCCAACGGGCACTTGCTTGCTCTTGACCTGCAACCTGTCGACAAGACAGATCCCGATCACACGGGACCGGTTTGGCAGCGACTGATGCCCCTGTTCGAGCGTTGGCGCGCCGAACTGCCCGACGGGGGCCCCATCCCTGAAGAGGCACAGCCGTATTTCTCACCGGCCTTTCTCTGGACTCGGATCCCGCTGGGGGAAGAAGGCGATGCGCTGATTGACCGCGTGATCCGTCCGGCCTTTGCGGACTACCTCCAGCTCTACCTGGCGTTGGTGGAGGAGGCACAGGCCGTAAATGATGAGCGTGCGGCACTCCTGCTTTCGGGCCAGAAGCGCTACACGGCCTATCGCGCCGAGAAAGATCCAGCCCGCGGCATGTTGACGCGCTTCTACGGCAGCGAATGGACGGAGTCGTACATCCACGGCGTGCTGTTTGACCTCGAAGAAGCCGCCGCCACTTCCTTGTCGCCGCAAGGGAGTTAAGCATTATGAACAGCTTTCGGGAGGCTCCCGAGCAGTTGGTCAGAATCGCGGACGTCGGGATCGAGGCAATAGCCTTCCGCCATCCCTCCAAGTCTGAAATTCCCTTCCAGACGTAGTTCACAGGAACAACAACCATGTTCGACGCCTTCACCAAGGTTGTCGCCCAGGCCGACGCCCGGGGACAATTCATCAGCACCAGCGAGATCGACGCCCTCGCTGCCATGGTTTCCGACAGCAACAAGCGTCTGGATGCCGTTAACCGCATCTCCAGCAACGCTTCCACCATCGTTGCTTCCGCTGCCCGCCAGCTGTTCGCTCAGCAGCCTGCTCTGATCGCCCCCGGCGGCAACGCTTACACCTCCCGCCGCATGGCTGCTTGCCTGCGCGACATGGAGATCATCCTTCGCTACGTCACCTATTCCGCTTTCACCGGCGACGCTTCCGTGATGGAAGACCGCTGCCTGAACGGCCTGCGTGAGACCTACCTGGCCCTCGGCACCCCCGGTGCTTCTGTTGCAGCCGGCGTGAACCTGATGAAGGACGCCGCCCTGGCCATCGTCAACGACAAAGCTGGCATCGCCGCTGGTGACTGCGCCTCCCTGAGCAGCGAAATCGGCACCTACTTCGACCGCGCCGCCGCCTCCGTCGCCTGATCGGCGCCTGGATTCGACGTCTTTCATTCACATAACGATCAATGAAAACTCCCCTCACCGAAGCTGTTGCAGCAGCTGATTCCCAGGGCCGCTTCCTGAGCAACACCGAAGTTCAGGCTGCCTCCGGTCGCTTCAACCGTGCCAAGGCCAGCCTCGAGGCTGCCAAGGCTCTCACCAGCAAGGCTGATTCCCTGGTGAACGGCGCTGCCCAGGCCGTGTACACCAAGTTCCCCTACACCACCCAGATGGAGGGGTCCAACTACTCCGCCACTGCTGAAGGCAAAGCCAAGTGCTCCCGTGACGTGGGCTACTACCTGCGCATGATCACCTACTGCCTCGTGGCAGGTGGCACCGGCCCCATGGACGACTACCTGATCGCCGGTCTCGACGAGATCAACCGCACCTTCGAGCTCTCTCCCTCCTGGTATGTGGAAGCTCTGAAGCACATCAAGGCCAACCACGGCCTCAGCGGCGACGCTGCTACCGAAGCCAACAGCTACATCGATTACGCCATCAACGCCCTGATCTGATCAGCCGACGTTGCGTTCCAAGCCCCCCTCGGGGGGCTTTTTTTATTGTTCTTTTTCGGCCCCATCAGAGCGCTGTGATCACCCCCAACGTTCGGCGTTTTCTCAACCTGCTCTGCGGCGAATACAGCAACCAGCAGCAAGCCTTCGACAACCCACCCCTCTATGCCCACATCTTTCTGAGGTATCGCCCGCTCATACAGCTCCATCCAGGGTCGATTCTGCTTGAACAGACCTATGCCGTTGATCCCAAGCATCCCTATCGGTTGCGCATGATCCGCGCTGAAGAGCAGGCCTCCGGCGCCATCAAGCTCTGGAATCACACCTTCCGTGATCCGGAACGCTTCGCCGGAGCCACGTTTGATCCACAACTGCGCCTTGCCATTCATGACAGCGACCTGATCAGCCTGGATCAGTGCCACTACCAAGTGCTCGAACAGCCAGACGGCTACCACGGCGCCATGGAACCAGGCTGCAAATGCATCGTGAAACGGAATGGCAAAGACACCGTTCTGGTGAGCAGCTTTCATTTGCAGGGAGACTCCCTTGCGACCCTCGATCGCGGTCATGACCCGGAAACCAATGAGCGTTGCTGGGGCTCGGTGGCAGGACCGTTCCGGTTCAAACGAACTGAAAGCTGGACAGCCGACATGGCATCGGCCTGGGTGTGATGGAACCGCTGAGTGAAACGCAGGTGATCCAAAACCTCCGCCAGACGGAGGACCCTTCGGCGCAGTACTACGCCGCCTGGTGGCTCGGAAAAATGCGCAGCCAGCATCCCGATGCCATCCCTCTTCTGCTTAAGGCTCTTGGAGCACTGGATGCCACGCCGATTGATCCAGAACAGCGCGGTGTCGCTCTCAACGCGATCCGTGCTCTCGGTTTGCTCAGGGACATAAGAGCAGAACAACCTCTTCTGGCGCTGCTGCACTCCAACGATTACACCGTGCGAGAGGAGGTGGTCCGCACGCTTGGTGCCATGGGCAGCTGTGGGGCTGTTGAGGGCATCCGCGCCTTGCTTGCCGGTGGATTGGAGGGAGCAGGAGCTGAGCAACCCTCATCCCCCTTGCTCAACGAACCCTGTGAAGCGTTGCTGGAAGCCCTCGGTGACATTGGTGATGGAAGCAGTAGAAATCTCGCTGTAATTCAGCCGTTCACGGAGCACCCGCGGCCATTGATCCGTTCAGCGGCCTGCCGAGCCTTGCTGCAGCTGACCGGTCGTGATCAATGGGGGATAGAACTGAAAAAGCTGCTGAACCATCCAGAACCCCTGGTGCGCCGTGGCGCGCTGCTCGACCTTGGCGCAACCGGCTGGCTCGCCGCCGTGCCCTCGATCCGCTCGGCTGCGGTGGAACCCAGCCTCAAGTTGGTTGCACTCCGAGAGGTGGCGGAACGCAACGTCGACCCCGATGACGTTCTCGACGCAATGGACGGACTGCTCTGATGACCAGCACAGCATTGGACCAGGCGCTTCAGACGCTCGAGCGGGCCACCAGCACTCCTGAGCTGGTTCAAGCAACGCAAGCCCTTTGTGCACTGAACGACCTTGAGGCCGCCAAACCGCTCGTGAAGGTGCTGGGATTCAACAATCCAGCGGTGGCAGCCGTGGCAACACAGGGGCTGATTCAACTGGGACGGGACATCGTTCCCATCCTTCTGGTGAGCCTGGATGCCCACAATTACGGCGCACGGGCCTGGGTGGTGAAGGTGATTGCCGCCTTGCAGGATCCACGGGGTCTTGACCTCCTGGAGCATGCCCTTCAGGCCGACATCGCTCCAAGCGTGCGGCGCTCCGCAACCCGTGGCCTGGCGGACTTGGAGCTCAGTGAAGATGCAGCGCACGATCAGCTTGTGCGCTGTTTCGAGGGACTGTTCAAAGCCGTGCGAGACGACGAGTGGGTGGTGCGTTACGCAGCGGCCTACGGACTCGAGCAACGCTTGAACAGCGCAGCTGTGTCAGCGCACCTCGCCGAACAGGGCCGTGCCGCACTGAACCAGCTCGCATCCGATGCGGAAGGTGTCAGGGTGGTGCAGCTGCGGGCCCTGAAAGCCCTCCAACGCCTCAACGCCGGATGACCCAGAAACTGTTGTTCGTCTGCCTCGGCAACATCTGCCGCTCACCAGCAGCCGAAGGCGTCTTCCTGCATCTGCTTGAAAAGCGTGGCCTCAGTGATCAGTTCGTGGTGGATTCCGCCGGAACAGGCGGATGGCATGTGGGCAACCCGGCAGACCGACGCATGCAGGCTGCCGCCAACCGCCGCGGCATTCCGCTGCCCAGCCGCGCACGACAGATCAGCCTCGACGATTTTTCGAGTTTCGATCTGGTGCTGACCATGGATGACGACAATCTCGCGGCCGTCCAGGGACTGGCTCGCGAAGCCGGTCCCCGAGCAACGGCCAGCATCAAGCCCATGCTCAGCTACGCCGGACGGTTCTCTGAAACGGAAGTGCCGGATCCCTATTACGGGGGCGAGGCGGGCTTCGAGCATGTGCTCGACCTGCTCGAGGATGCCTGCGCCAACCTGCTCGACGAGCTCAGCCCGCCGGCGTAGGCCAGGCTTCTTCAGCTACCCGAGACCGGAACTGCCCGACCAGGGCATCGATCACAACCTCGATACTCATGCCATCGGTCACGAGCTCAACGGCATCGTCCGCCTGCACCAGAGGAGCCTCCTCACGGGTGCTGTCGAGATGATCCCGTTCGGCGATCTGTGCTTCGAGCTCAGATCGCTCAGGCACCGGGAAGCCTCGCTGCTCCAAATCCAGAGCCCGGCGCCGGGCCCGTTCGCCCACCGTGGCCGTAAGGAACACCTTCAGATCCGCATCCGGGAAAACAGCGGTGCCGATGTCGCGGCCTTCTGCCACCAAACCACCCTTGGCACCCATCGCTTTCTGTTGAGCAGTCAGCGCTTGCCTGACGCAACGGTGGGCGGCCACAGCCGAAACCGACGCGGTGACCTCCGGCGAGCGAATCGCGTCACTCACGTCCTGCCCATTCACCAACACCTGCTGGCCACCACCGGGCAGCGACCGCAGCTGAAGGTCGAGGTCGTTCAACAGCGGTGCAATCGACGCCGCATCCTGGGGGTCCACACCGTTCTGTTGCACCAACCAGGTCACCGACCGATACATCGCACCGGTGTCGAGATAAACCAGCCCCATCCGCTCAGCAAAGGCCCGAGTCACGGTGCTTTTGCCAGCACCGGCAGGGCCATCGATGGCAACAAGAGGCTGGCGGGTCATCAGGAAGACGTGATCAATCAAACGGGTCGTCCCGCAACGCACCGCCGCGGCCAACAGTGAGATGGCCGTTTCAGCGCCACAGGGCTGAAGGGTGGAGGGGGCGACCCTCTCTACATACTCCACTTCAAGCCCTGCTTCAGCGAGGCTCTGTCGCACCGAAGTCTCGGGATCATTGGGATCGGCACGACGCAGTGCCGCCGGCAGAGCAGCCGCTCGAGCCCGATCAACAGAGGAGAGGTATTGGTTTCGGGAACTCAACGCCAAACCATCGGATTCACGAACGGTGGGAACGCCCTGAACCGCCACGCCCAGATCAAGATCGGCCACGAGCCGGCGCAGGATCACCAGCTGCTGCCAGTCCTTCTCACCCAGCCAAAGGCAAGACGGCTCCACCAGCTGCAGCAGTCGGGCAACGACCGTGACCACACCATCAAAGTGACCGGGACGGGAGGCTCCACACAGATGGGTCTGCAGGTCTACCGGTGCTGAACGCGACACCGCCGACTGAGGTCCACCGGGATAGACCATGTCGACCGCCGGAGCCCAAAGGGCATGGGCGCCACAACGTTCGGCTAAATCGCGATCCGCTTCGAGGGTTCGCGGGTAGCGATCAAAGTCTTCAGCTGGCCCGAATTGAAGTGGGTTAACGAACACACTCACCAGCACAGGACCCCGTGCTGCAGCGAGGTGGATCAGCTCACCATGACCCTGGTGCAACCCCCCCATGGTGGGCACGAATTGCAGAGGTCCACCGAGGTTGGCCCGGAAGCGTTCCAGCTCGGCCTGGGTGGAGAGAACGACGCAGCTCAGCGGAGCACCTCAAGCTTGACCTGGGCAATTCCAGAGGCAGTCAGTCCCAGGTCAGAGGCGGCGCCGTGGCCCAGGTCGATCACCCGGTGATCAATGAAAGGTCCGCGATCGTTGATGCGGATCACAGCCGTGCGCCCGTTCCAGAGGTTGGTGACGCGCACTTTCGTTCCAAAGGGAAGCGTGCGGTGGGCAGCCGTCATCGTGCCGCGCTTGTAAACCTCACCGTTGGCCGTGAGGTTGCCGTAAAAGCCGGGGCCGTACCAACTGGCCTCACCAGTGATGACCTTCACCACCTCGGGCACGACCTTCAGCTTCGGCTGGGGAAGTTCAGGGGAAGGAGGTGCAAGAACCGGTTTGACCTCCGCCGGAGTAAGCGTTGCCTGCAGCCCAGAAGCCTGGGGCTCGACCACCAGATCCAGAGGGTAAAGGGGCTCTGCACCGTTGACCGAGAGGAGATCACTGGCCACGACCGGCAGGAGGGCCGCACTGCCTGAGATCGCTCCGGAGAGCGTGGCCAAGGTCAGGAGGACTCGCATGCAGAACGGCGTTGCCAAGGTCTGGGAACTGAGCGCGCAGTTCTCGGCCGTTGGCAGGCCTCACAAAAAAAGATTGTTGTGAACTTAAAAAGGGTGCTCTTGGAAAGAAACTGGGCGCCATCAGAGCGATCGGCACAGCCACCCAGGCCCGCCTCTTTCGCTAAACCGCGTGCCGACTGGCAGATCAACGCCGGAACGCAAGCCCCCGGACATAAGCCGAGAGAGAACAGCCGATAAGCACAGCTAATCAACTACTGTGCCGACAAGACAATCAGCACAGGTTCCGCGGCATTGCAGGATCAATGCATCGGATTCGTTCCATGGATTACAAGAGCGCTGGAGTTGACGTTGAGGCCGGGCGCGCGTTCGTGCAACGCATCAAGGCGTCTGTGGAAGCCACCCACCGACCGGAGGTCATCGGCGGCCTTGGCGGTTTTGGCGGGCTGATGCGTCTTCCAGCCGGATTACGCAAGCCCCTTCTGGTCTCAGGCACCGATGGCGTCGGAACCAAACTTGAGCTGGCCCAGGAGCATGGCAGCCATCACGGCGTGGGCATCGACCTGGTGGCGATGTGCGTCAACGACGTGATCACCTCAGGAGCCGCGCCGCTCTTCTTCTTGGATTACATGGCCACCGGGGCCTTATCGCCATCGGCAATGGCCGAGGTCGTTGAAGGAATCGCCGATGGCTGCAGGCAGAGCGGCTGCGCCCTACTCGGCGGCGAAACGGCCGAGATGCCGGGGTTTTACCCGAAGGGGCGTTACGACCTCGCCGGCTTTTGTGTGGCCGTCGTCGAAGAAGACGAGCTCATTGACGGCCAGCGCATCCAACCTGGCGATAGCGTGATCGGTGTGGCCAGCAGCGGCGTGCACAGCAACGGCTTCAGCCTGGTGCGCAAGGTGCTGGAGAAGGCCAACGCCAAAGCGAACACCTTGTATGGCGACGACCAGCGCCCTCTCATCGGCGACCTGCTGGCGCCGACAACCCTTTATGCCGACCTGGTGCAGCACCTGCTGCAGAGCGGATGCGAGCTCCACGGCATGGCCCATATCACCGGCGGAGGACTCCCGGAAAACCTGCCGCGCTGCCTGCCGGATGGCTGCTCTGCGCGCATCGATGCCTCCAGCTGGACAAGACCACCCCTGTTCCGATGGCTGCAGGAGGCCGGAGACATTCCCGAAAGAGACCTTTGGCACACGTTCAACCTCGGCATCGGTTTCTGCCTGGTGGTGCCGGCTGGGAGCGAAACCGCTGTGATCGAGCATTGCCGCGGCAAGAACCATCGGGCTTGGGTGATTGGCAACGTGACCTCCAACACCCCAGGCAGCGCCGCTGTTCTGGACGGTGTTCCCGCCTGATTACGTCAGTTTCAGACAGGTTTAAAGCAGTCGGCCACACCCCAGAAGGGATCGAATAGGCTGCCTGGAGCACATCGGAACCTTTTCCGATAGCGGCGTCAATACATCTTTTTCAATGCCTTTTGATAAGCCCCAGCGCATTACGCGCCGTCGATCGTCTGCAGGTCCTGTTCCTCCAAGGCGTCCTTTGCCTTCAGGCCAGGACAGGCAACAGGGCTACAGGCAGGGTCCACGACCAACTTTTCTCACGCTCCGGGATCACGGCAAGGTGTTCGTGGCCGACATGCCCCACCTTTCGGATGGGCAACTGGCTCACATCGGCAAGGAAGCCCAGGAGGTTTTGGAAAGCCTCGAACGGCGGATTCAAGACATGGAGCAGGAGCTCAGTCATGGTCCTCAGGAGCGCGACACCCTGATCAAGGCGTCCACCAAGCGCGATGTCACACGCAGGTTCATCCGGGCAATTCAGGACGAGCAGGAACATCGCCAGAACAACCCCGCTCTGAGGAGCGCTGCTGGCGAATCGCTTCCGCGCACCTTTCTGGAGGTCGCCCGGCATCGACTGCCTGGGGCAACCTTTGATTCCTTGCTGCAGGAAGCCCTCGCCGCCTGTGCCCAGCAACAGGACACTGCCCCAGCCCCCACTCGCCTGGAACCCTCGCAAGACAAAGTCGTTCCGATTCGCAATGACGGCGACAGCCTCCCGGTGGTGGTGAGTCCAGCCCCTGAATCCGCCTCGGAGGCCTGAGCACAACACTCAGCGGCTCTGGAAGGGATTGGCGGGCATCCGCTCGCTGCAATGGAGCCGGGCCGCATCCAACCGCTGAAACTCCTGCGGTGACAATGACCACTGGAGCGCAGCGGCGACATCCCTGGCCTGCTCTGGAGTTCGCAGCCCCGGGATCGGCGTTGTGCCGAGAGCTCTGCACCAGTTCAAAGCGACTTGAACCATCGATGCCCCGCGATCGATCGCGATGGCCTGCATCGCACTGCGCAACTCAAGACTTGCCGGAAGCAGGCGCTGGAACAGGCGTTGTCTCAACCAGGCGACAGGACGCCTCTCCTCAGACCCGGGAGCACAACCGAGCACGCCGAAAGCCAGAGGGCTGTAGGCCAACACCTCCACGCCAAGCTCCCTGCTGACGGCAATCAACTCGCGCAGCTGATCATCCGCAGGTGCCAAGAGCGAGCACTGCACCTGAACGCTGCGTAGGGAAACGCCCCGATCCAACAGACGGCGATGGATCAACAGCAGGCGTTGGGGGCCCAGGTTGGACAGGCCCAACTCCTCAACCCGGCCAGACAGAACAAGATCAGCCAAGCCATCAAGAAGGCCTGTCTCCTGCCAGGGCGCGTAGCGCGCTGTGCTCCAGTGCAGCTGCACCCGCCGAAGCTGCCCCTTGAGCCTCGTTCGACTGGCCTCAAAGGCGGCATCAAAGCCCCGACGCCCCCATCGCCAGGGGAATGGGGCCAACTTCGTGGCCACCGTCAACTGGGATCGACGCAGGGCTGGCAACTCGGCCATGAAGTCGCCAAGCAACGCTTCACTGCGTCCACTCAGGCTCCCCGTTCCATAGGAATCCGCCGTGTCAATCAAGTTGAGCCCAGAGCTGAGGGCCTGACGAAACGTGGCACGAAGGCGAGCGTCGTCCCGCTGGGCGTCGTATCCCCAAACCGCCTTGTTGCCCCAGGCCCAGGTGCCGAAACCGATGCCGTTCAACGGGGCGATGCTGCTGCCAGCCATGATCGCCACCAGCCCGTCCCGTTGCGTCATGACTGCATCCCCCGCGCAGGAACCTGCGCGATCGACCGATCAAGCAGTGGAGGGATCGACCGCGGACGCGGAACGCATTCTCTGCAACCACTGCCGCAGAACCGCCAGCAATGGCATTCGCTGCCTGGGCATGTGCGTTGCCGACAGCGATTACTGATGATTCATCTCTGGATGACGCCACTGCTGCTTGCCGTGCCAGCAACGGTCAATCCAGCCCAGGCTTTTGGCCGTCTGGAGCACAGGCCTGCGCATTGCCGCATCGTCGTCGGTGGGCGTTCTTTGGCCTGCGAGCGCCTGCAGATCAGCGCGAACGGAAGCCGTGGCCTGCGGCTTCGATTCATCGGAGATGATCAAGAAACGGGGGGCAGCTACCAGTTGAGCTTCGTCAGCCTGGATGGAGATCAAGGCAGTCCGCTCAGTTGCGATAACTCAGGCTGCCGCGTGGATTCACGCCGCTGGAGCGCAACCCTGCTCAGCACGTCATGGGTTCGCGTTGATGCCAGAGGCCTCCCCAAGGGCCTTCCTGCAACCCGTATGGCCCAGGGGCGTTGCTGGATTGATGCGAACACCGTGAGCTGCGAGAGTCACTCACGCAACGTTGACGGCATGAGCGCGGAGGCTCAACTGTGATGAGGATTGAAAGGCGGCACCCAGATTCGAACTGGGGATAAAGGATTTGCAATCCTCTGCCTTACCACTTGGCCATGCCGCCGCCCGGGAACAGCTGTCCCCATCAGGGGATCGTATCAGCCATGCCCCTGGCTCTCTGCTGTTTCTCTGCAACGGCCACGGCGAAGACCTGATCACCCTGCGGATCATCCAGGCCGTGCATCGGCGCGCTCCGCGACGCCCTCTGACCGTGCTTCCTCTGGTGGGTGCCGGACGGGAGTTTGATGCTGCTGTTCAGCAGGGATGGTTGACGCGCCTAGGGCCAAAAGCGGCCTTGCCCAGTGGTGGCTTCAGCAACCAAAGCCTGAGAGGTCTGCTGGCAGACGTCAGGGCTGGACTCCCCAGCCTGAGCTGGAGTCAATGGCAGTTGGTACGCCGCCTGGGACATGAGCGCCAACCCATCGTTGCCGTGGGTGATTTGCTGCCGCTGCTGATGGCCTGGAGCAGTGGTGCCCCCTTCGGCTTCATCGGCACTCCCAAAAGCGACTACACCTGGCTCAGCGGTCCCGGACGGGCCAAGAGCGACTGCTACCACCGGCTCAAAGGCAGTGAGTGGGATCCCTGGGAATGGCGCCTGATGCGCTCGCGCCGTTGTCAACTGGTGGCCATGCGTGATCGGCTCACGGCACGAGGCTTGCAACGCAAGGGCGTGGGCGCCCTTGCGCCGGGCAATCCGATGATGGATGGCCTGCAAGTCCAGCCGCTGCCATCGGCCCTGGACCGCTGCCGCCGAGTGCTCCTGCTCTGCGGAAGTCGCATGCCGGAGGCCCAGCGAAACCTGCAGCGGTTGGTTCGCAGTGCCATGGCTCTGCCCGGCCGTGTGCCGATGGCACTGCTCGTGGCCGTGGGCGCCCAACCCGATGCGGAGGCCCTGAGCAACAGTCTTGAACAACTGGGGTTTCGACGCAGCCTTCCGCCTTCAGACCAACTGGGTGCCGAAGCCTGCTGGGTGAGAGGAGCCTGCCTGGTGCTGATCGGGCGAGGTTGCTTTGACCAATGGGCCGGCTGGGCAGAAGCCGGCATCGCCACCGCCGGAACGGCGACGGAACAACTGGTGGGGCTGGGCATTCCGGCCCTGTCCCTGCCGGGACCAGGACCGCAGTTCAAGCCGGGCTTCGCTCGCCGTCAGAGCCGCCTGCTGGGGGGAGCGGTTCGTCCCTGCTCTGATGAATCCGAGCTCACGAGACGGCTCGAATTCCTCCTGCACGACCGGGCACTCCGCTCCCACCTGGGACGAATCGGCACGCAGCGGATGGGGCCGGCAGGGGGGAGCGATCAGCTGGCACGCCTGATCCTGGATCGCTTCAACGGATACTGAAGATCTTCGGTTGGTTGCGATGGCCGCGATTCAAGACCCCACCCTCGTCAAACTTTGTGCCCAGTTGGCGAGTCGACTGAGCATCAGCCTCGCCAGTGCCCGGCGCCAGGTGGAACAAGCCGCGGCCCGAGAAGGACATCGCGATGTGGAGCGACGGCGAGCCATGGCTGAATCCATGCTGGCCGCCCTCGACAAGGACAACGGTGACCACGCCCGTCAGCTGGACGCGTTGCTCGAGAACAGCGAAGGCGACGGCAATTTCATACTGGAAGACTGAGCCCCAACCTCAGTGCTCAAAGATCTGGTGAAAGCGCAGCCGATCCAGCTCGGCCACCACCGGAACGCACTGGAAGCAGCGTTGCGCCAGATCCCAGCGCCCTTCCCGCCGCAACATCTGCTCCAGGCGCTCACGGGCTGGCAGCAGATAGCGCACATCGTTGGCGGCGTAGGCCAGCTGGGCATCCGTGAGTTCGTCCACCCGGCCCCAGTCACTGCTCTGGGCGCCCTTGTCCAGCTCAACGCCGACCAATTCCATCACCAGATCCTTGAGGCCATGGCGGGGGGTGTACGTGCGGCCGAGCCGACTGCCGACCTTGGTGCAGAACACGGGGTTCACGTCGATCCCCAAACCGGCGGCAAGCGCAGCCACATCAAAACGGGCGAAGTGAAACACCTTCTCCACCGTGGGCGCCTCAAACAGGCGCTTGAGATTCGGCGCGTCGGTCTGGCCCAGGCCAATGCGGACGCAGGCCACACGGTCTTCGGCGTCGGCGATCTGAACCAGGCAAAGCCGATCACGCCCATGGATCAGCCCCATCGCTTCGGTATCAACCGCAAGCCGCGGGGACTGCAGATAGCGCTCCGTCCAAGCTGCATCGAGGTCGCGATCAAAGACGGCGAATTCCGCTGGGGATGACGACTTCTCAGCCATGACTACAGGAAGGGATAGGGCCAGTGTGGCCAATCACCTCCACAGCAAGTCTCAAGACTCTCCTCTTGAATCTCGAAATGAGATCGCTTTTGATTGGTGAAGTCGTCCCGCGCCTGTGTTCTCTCGCAGAAAGCCTTCGCGCACCTGTCTGGCAGACATCGAGCAGTACTTCCATCAGCCGCCGCCGCAGTTCCTCGATCTCGAGCTGGCTGTGTGCTGGATCCTCGAGTGCTTGCTCAAAGACGACAACTACCCCTCCGGACTCCTGCAAAAACTGATCCGGGAGGAGCCCCAACTGCGGCTTTCTGAAACCGTGCTGCAACAGGCCCTGGAGTTCCTTGAGCAACAGGGCTCGATCAGCAGTTACACCCAACGCTGCCCAAGCCGCGGACGGCCGCGGCGCATGCTGCACCTTGAATCCGATGCACGCGGCGAAGCCGAGCGACTGATGCAGCCCTGGCGCAGCTGGCTGGACTCCCACCGGTTCGCCTTGAACTAAGCGATTCAGCCGGCGCAAGGCTTAAAAAGGTTGAACATCACCGGGATGTCATGCCTGCAGGATTCCAATCCACCCTCCTGCTGACTGTTCTGCTGGCGATTGGTCTGGTCTTCTTTCTGCGTGCAGCCAGCAAAGACCGAACCACAGTGGTGGACGTGATGTCCCCCCAACCCCCCATCACCGTGCTTGACGGGCTCAGCGCTTGGCTGGAAGAGCGCGGCTGGAGCCGGGATGGCGGCGATGCTGAGCGCCAGGTGCTCCGCTTCAAGGGGAAAGTGGCATCCAGCCAACCCCTTGCGGTGTTGCTGTCAGTGCTGGCGGCCATTGGCTCCGCCTGCTTCGGCCTAGTCCTGCGTCAGCTGGCACCGCAACTGCACTGGTGGCCTCTGCTGCTGATCGGCCTCGGCCCTCTGGCAGGAGCTGTCTACACACGGCGGGCCGCTCGCACAGAAGCCCTTGAACTGCAACTCCTTCCTGCTCCCGAGGGAGACGGCAGCGCCATTCGTCTGCGGGCTCATCGGGACGAATTGATCGCCATCGAACTGGAACTGGCTGAGACCCTGCAACTCGCCAGTGACGGATCCCTGCTCTCCTCCCCCATCTGAACCATGGGTCTGCCGGCCTGGATGCGACGGCGTCGCTTTGCCTCAGGACTTGCCATCGCAGGCCTGTCACTGGCAACCCTGGCGATGACCAAGGCTGCGGAACAGCACAACTGGCTTGGCACAGCCGAGCCCAGCAAAAAAACAGCACCGAAACAGCCAGCCCCCTGTCCTGAGCCCGCCACGCCAGATCCCTTGCTCGGCCCACGCACAAAGAAACCCGGGAGCTGGGTTGGCAGAAGCCCTGTGCAGAGCAACCTGCCAATCGTCGTCATGGCAGGACACGCCGACTCCCAGGGAACTGCCAGTCCAGGGACCCCTGGATATGCCGTGGATCAGCAGAAGCGAGCGCCGATGCAACCGGGCATTCGCGATGAGCTGTTCTGGAACCGCGAAGTTCAGGCCGCTGTGGTGACCCAAGGCCAGGCCCGTGGCTTGAACATCCGCGCCTACACCCCGCCGTCCATCAGCATCGCGAACGATGACGACCCCAGCACCAACTGGTCGAAGGCCAAGGTCTTTTCAGAGCGTGGTGAATACGTCCTGGAGATCCATTTCGATGCCTACCGGCCCCATGGCTTCGGTTCCGGCCTGATTCCGGTGCTCCCAAATGTGCGCGAACTGAATGTCGTCGATGAAAGCCTGGCCCAGGCATTTGGGCGCTACCCACGCCTGTTCCGCGGAGGCCTTGGCGGTCCGCGGCGCGGGATCGGAATTCTTGAAATCGCCATGCTGGAGCCCCCTCTCGAGACGAAACTGAGGGATCCACGCTCCAGAGAGCACACGGTGAATTGCCTGGCTGAGCGCGTGGTGAACGCGCTCGTTCAAGGCGTCAGTTAGTTGATCGCTCCATGGGGGCGGCAGCGCTCATCCAGCGAGACGTCACCGAGCCAGTCCTGCGGCTTGGTGAACAGTTCGGTCAGCAGGGCTTCCCTTGATCCGGCCTCGGCGGTGTAGCCGTACTCCCAACGCACCAGCGGGGGCAGAGACATCAGGATCGACTCCGTGCGTCCATTGGTCTGCAGGCCGAAGATCGTGCCGCGATCCCACACCAGGTTGAACTCCACATAACGTCCCCGGCGATAGAGCTGAAAGTCCCTTTCGCGATCGCCGTAGGCCATCGGGTGGCGCTTCTCCACGATGGGGGTATAGGCGGGTAGGAAGGCTCTGCCATTGGCCTGCCCCAAGGAGAACAGCTGCTCCCAGCTCAACGGCCGAGCTCCCAAGCGAGCCGACACCTGAGCAGCAGGCCCGGAGGGATCCTGACCCTTGTAGAGGGTGCCGTTGGCGTCTTGGTAGTCGTAAAAGATGCCGCCAACGCCGCGGGTTTCACCACGGTGCTTCAAATAAAAGTATTCATCGCACCAGGGCTTGAACACCTTGTGCAGATCCGGGTGAACTGAATCACAGGCCGCCTGGTGGGTGCGATGGAAATGACGGGCGTCGTCGAGGAACGGGTAGTAGGGCGTGAGGTCGGCACCGCCGCCGAACCACCACACCGGGCCAGCCTCGAAATAGCGGTAATTGAGGTGAACGGTCGGGATGTAGGGGTTACGGGGATGCAGCACCATCGAGGTTCCCGTGGCGAACCAGGGATGCCCCTTGGCCTCAGGACGCTGCTTGAGGATCGACGGGGGCAGTTCTTCGCCTTGAACCTCGGAGAAATTCACGCCGCCCTGTTCAAAGACGCGCCCCTCACGCATCACCCGGGAGCGCCCACCACCCCCTTCAGGCCTGACCCAACTCTCTTCAACAAAGCGACCTTCACCGTCGAGGGCTTCCAGGCCAGCACAGATTTCGTCCTGCAGCCCCATCACCATCGCCCGGGCCCGCTCTCTGGAATCGCTGGGGGGCAGCTCAAGGCGAGCCTTGCTGACACCCACGTCCTGGCGTCCGAGGACGCGGCGAATCAGGGAGCGGACCATGTGTCAGAGACTGAAGACATCGAAACCTAACCAGGTCACCCCAGGCCTGGACAAGCATCCGTCAGGGACTGTCACGGGCGGCGCCCCTAGGATCCGGCTTGCCTTGATGAAACGGATGACCCCGGTCGAGCAGGCCAACCAAGCCCTCCAGCAAGTCAAAGATGCCGGCAGTGGCAAAACGGCCCTGGAGCTCGGCTGGATCGAACAGATCCGCATTACCCCGCCGCGGGCTGTGTTTCGCCTCAGCCTTCCAGGCTTCGCCCAAAGCCAGCGAGACCGCATCGTGGCCGAAGCACGGGGCGCTCTGATGGCGCTCGATGGCATTGACGACGTGCAGATCGAGATCGGCCAACCGCCAAGCCAAGGGGGCATTGGCCAGGCCGGCCATGGTCAGCCGGCGGAACGCCAGTCGATCCCCGGCGTCCGCCAGGTGATTGCCGTGAGCAGCGGCAAGGGCGGCGTCGGCAAGAGCACCGTCGCGGTCAATCTGGCCTGCGCCCTCGCCCAGACCGGCCTGCGGGTCGGACTTCTGGACGCCGATATTTACGGGCCGAACGCACCCACCATGCTGGGCGTCGCTGACCAAACACCTGAGGTGCAGGGCAGCGGCGATCAGCAGCGGATTGTCCCGATCGAGACCTGCGGCATCGCCATGGTGTCGATGGGTCTGCTGATCGACGATCACCAGCCTGTGATCTGGCGCGGCCCGATGCTCAACGGCATCATTCGGCAGTTCCTGTATCAGGCCGAATGGGGTGAGAGGGACGTTCTCATCGTTGATCTGCCGCCGGGCACCGGTGATGCACAGCTCTCCCTGGCCCAGGCAGTGCCGATGGCGGGCGTTGTGATCGTGACCACCCCGCAACAGGTGTCGCTGCAGGATGCGCGACGGGGGCTCGCCATGTTCCGGCAGATGGGCATTCCCGTTCTGGGGGTGGTTGAGAACATGAGCGCCTTCATTCCTCCGGACCGTCCCGACTGCCGCTACGCCCTCTTCGGCAGTGGCGGCGGCGCCCAACTCGCTGCGGATTACGACGTACCCCTGCTGGCTCAGATCCCCATGGAAATGCCCGTGCAGGAAGGCGGTGACACAGGACGACCGATCGTGATCAACCGCAGCGACTCCGCCAGCGCCGCTGAGTTCAAAGGCCTTGCTGAAGCGGTGCTCAAGGCCGTCACCCAGCCCGTCTGACGATGTTCAGCCGACGTGACCGCCGCAGATCGCACTGGGAGTGGGTGCTCTGGGGTGTTCCGCTCGGAATGATCACCATCGCCGGGGTGCTGATCGCCAGCACCCAACGCCAGGCGGACTATGCCGACTGGTATCACCACTGGATCACCGCGGCCTTCGGAGTTCTGCTGGCGCTGGGACTGGAACGGCTGCCGTTGCAGCGTCTCCGGCCTCTTTTGGTTCCCGTCTACGCCCTCACCGTGATCAGCCTGGTGGCGGTGCGCGTGATTGGGACCACAGCGCTGGGTGCCCAACGCTGGATCAGCATTGGCGGGGTTCATGTTCAGCCATCGGAGTTCGCCAAGATCGCGGCGATCCTGCTCGTGGCAGCAGTCCTGTCGCGACACCCGGTGGAACGACCGGTTGATCTGATGCGCCCGCTCGGGGTGATTGCAGTGCCGTGGCTGTTGGTGTTCATCCAGCCTGATCTCGGCACATCGCTTGTGTTCGGCGCCCTGATCCTCACGATGCTCTATTGGTCGGGGATGCCGATCGAGTGGGTGATTCTGTTGTTGTCACCGCTGGTGACAGCCCTGCTCTCAGGCCTTCTCCCCTGGGCCATGGCCCTCTGGATCCCGCTGATGGGAGTTCTCGCGTACCGCTCCCTGCCCTGGAAACGTCTGGCAGCCACAGCAACCCTGGCCATCCACGGCGCCATGGCTGCTGTGACGCCATGGCTCTGGATGCATGGTTTGAAGGACTATCAACGGGACCGTTTGGTGCTGTTCCTCGACCCCAGTCAGGATCCATTGGGCGGGGGCTATCACCTGCTCCAGAGCACCGTTGGCATCGGTTCAGGCGGCGTCTTGGGCACAGGTCTTCTTCAAGGACAACTAACCAAGCTTCGTTTCATCCCTGAACAGCACACCGATTTCATCTTCAGCGCCCTGGGTGAGGAAACCGGTTTTGTTGGCTGCCTTTTGGTGGTTCTTGGCTTTGCCGCGTTGATGGCACGGCTGCTCCAGATCGCACGCAATGCCCGCACCGACTTCGAATCACTCGTGGTGATCGGGATCGGCACGATGCTGATGTTCCAGGTGGTGGTCAACATCTTCATGACCATCGGCTTGGGCCCCGTCACAGGAATCCCCCTGCCCTTCCTCAGTTATGGGCGCTCAGCCATGGTGGTGAACTTCATCGCGCTCGGCCTCTGCCTGTCGGTGGTCCGGCAAAGCCGTCGCTCCTTGGCGCACCTCCGTTGACCGGCCCCTCCTTCACCGACCTGCGGCAACGGCTGGCACAGGACGTGCCCCAGGGCCGCTGCGATGAGATTGGTGTGCGGCGGCTTTGGTGGGCTGCCCTGGAAACCCTGCAACAGGACCTGCTTGAGCGAGGCCTGGAACGCGGCATCTGGCTGGCTGCCCCCCTGCCAGCCCTCTACGAACCGGAATTACTGCAACATCTGCAGGGATGGGTGTGGGCTCCAGATCAACTGGATCAACTGAGTCCGCATCCAACGGCACTGCCAGGACGGTCCAGCAGCGATGAGTCCGGTTCCCTGCGGGGATTTCAACGCTTGTCCCTAGGCCCCGACGACGGAGATGACCCACTGCTGCTGGTGATCACACCCGAGGTCCAGGTGGCCCTTGCCCTGCATGGGCCGCCCCAGAAGCGGCAGCTGCTGATGCGATGCGACCCGGCCACGCTCAGTGATGTGCTGGTGCAGCTGGGAGGACGGCTGGAGCACCAGTCACCAGCGCAGGCCGAGCAGCTGCGCAAAGCGCTCGAATCGATCGGCTCCCTGCAGAGCAATGCAGCCTGGTCAGAACAGTTCTGGCCCCGTCTCACGGAGCGGCTCACCGGCACAGCCCCCGGGCTGATGCTGCAACCCATCCAGGCTGAGCGCCCACCGGAAGCGCCCAGCCATGGAGATCTGAATTTGCTGGAAGCGATCACCCATGAGGTGCGCACCCCGCTGGCCACAATCCGAACACTGATCCGCTCTCTGCTGCGGCGAAAGGATCTTGCTGATGTCGTTGTGAATCGCTTGCGGCAGATCGATGTGGAATGCAGCGAGCAGATCGATCGATTTGGCCTGATCTTCCATGCCGCTGAACTGCAACGGGAGCCCAACGAGGCCAATCTGGCCCGCACGGATTTGCAGGCCATGCTGAGCGCCCTTGCACCCAGCTGGACGGAGCAGCTGAACCGTCGCGGGATCGCCTTGGAACTGGATCTCAGCGCCGACCTACCGGCGATCCTCAGTGACTCCCGTCGACTGGAACCGATGCTGGGGGGTCTGATCGACCGCAGCACCAGGGGGCTCCCCTCCGGCAGTCAGCTCACGCTTCACCTCCAGGCAGCCGGTCCACGGGTGAAGCTTCAGCTGCATGTGGAGCATCCCGACAGGAGCCAGGCCACGGAGGCCGGCCCGTCTCCCCAACGCGAGGACGTGGGCACCGTCCTGAGCTGGGATCCCAGCACCGGGAGCCTGCAGTTAAGCCAGGATGCGACCCGCCAGATGATGGCCAGCCTGGGAGGCCGCTATCAGCCCAGGCGCGACCGCGACATCACCGTTTTTTTCCCGGTGCATACGCCCGCAGAGTGATGGGTTTGTTGACGGGTGTGAAGCTTGCTGTCGGAGCTCAAAACAGGCCCCAATGACGGTGCTACTTTCCAGCCATAACGGCTCTTGTGGATTCTTTCAGCCATGGCAGCAACGGCGTTGAACGGTCAACTTCCCCAGCACATCGCCAGCACTGGCGGCCTTCTGAATTCAGCGGAGACTGAAGAAAAATACGCAATCACCTGGACCAGCAAGACAGAGCAAGCTTTTGAGCTGCCCACCGGTGGCGCCGCTCTGATGAACTCAGGCGAGAACCTGATGTATTTCGCTCGCAAGGAACAGTGCCTCGCCCTCGGCACCCAGCTGCGCACGAAATTCAAGCCCCGGATCGAGGACTACAAGATCTACCGGATCTACCCCGGTGGTGACACCGAGTTCCTGCATCCCAAGGATGGTGTGTTCTCCGAAAAGGTGAACGAAGGTCGTCCCATGGTGGGCCACAACCCCCGTCGCATTGGCCAGAACGTCAACCCGGCCAACATCAAGTTCAGCGGCCGCAACACCTTCGACGCCTGATCTCTCAAAACCGACTCCCGGAGGCCATGATCTCCGGGTCCCGGCTGCGATGATCAGGTCATGTTCAGTCCCGATCGCGACGCCTTTCATCAGGCTGTTTGCAGTGGTGCCAACCTGATTCCTCTGGCTCAGAGTTGGCCCGCAGATCTTGAAACACCCCTCACCACCTGGATCAAGGTGGGTGACGGAAGGCCTCCTGGCGTGCTGCTGGAGTCCGTCGAGGGTGGTGAAACCTTGGGGCGTTGGAGTGTGATCGCCTGCGATCCGCTCTGGACGGCGTCAGCGCGCAACGATCGTCTGACGCGCACCTGGCGAGACGGTCGTGAAGAGACTTTCAACGGCAATCCATTCGAATCCCTGCGCCACTGCCTGGCGCCGTACTCCTGCGTCAACCTGCCGGGCCTCCCTCCGCTTGGGCAGCTCTATGGCGTTTGGGGTTACGAACTCATCCAGTGGATCGAACCCACCGTCGCCGTTCATCCCCGTGCTACTGCCGATCCCCCGGATGGGATCTGGATGTTGATGGACGCGATCCTGATCTTTGATCAGGTGAAACGACAGATCACTGCTGTCGCCTTCGGCGACCTCTCCAACGGAGCGGATGAGGAGCAGGCCTGGCAAACCGCAATCGGACGGATTGAGGCCCTGCGACAGCGGATGGACGCACCTCTGCCGGCCGTCAAACCACTCACCTGGGACGCGAGAAGCAAAGAGCTTCCCGCGGTGCGCTCCAGCCGCAGCCGCGATGACTTCGAAGCCGCCGTCGACACCGCCAAGGAACATATCGCGGCCGGCGATGTGTTCCAACTGGTGATCAGTCAGCGCCTGGAAACTGAGGTGCCTCAATCGCCCCTGGAGCTGTACCGCAGTTTGCGGATGGTGAATCCTTCCCCGTATATGGCGTTCTTCGACTTTGGGGACTGGCAACTGATTGGCTCCAGTCCGGAGGTGATGGTGCAAGCCGAACCCGCTGCTGATGGCATCCACGCCAGCCTTCGCCCCATCGCCGGCACACGGCCCCGCGGCGCCACGCCCCTGGAAGACCGCGAACTGGAGGCGGACCTACTGGCCGACCCAAAGGAAAGGGCTGAGCACGTGATGCTGGTGGATCTGGGCCGCAATGACCTCGGCCGGGTCTGCCAGCCCGGAAGCGTGGCCGTGCAAGACCTGATGGTGATCGAGCGCTACTCCCACGTGATGCACATCGTCAGCCAAGTCGAAGGACGCCTGGGTCCAACGCACGACGTGTGGGATCTGCTGATGGCGGCGTTCCCCGCCGGCACCGTGAGCGGCGCACCGAAAATCCGGGCGATGCAACTCATCCACGAGCTGGAGCCCGATGCCCGCGGGCCCTATTCGGGGGTGTACGGATCCGTTGATCTGGCCGGGGCCCTCAACACGGCGATCACGATCCGCACCATGGTGGTGCAACCTCGTGATGGCGGGGGATGCCGGGTGAAAGTGCAGGCCGGGGCGGGCGTTGTGGCCGATTCACAACCGACGGCGGAGTTTGAGGAGACCCTCAACAAAGCCCGGGGAATGCTGACCGCACTGGCGTGCCTGAATCCGCCGGGATGACAGCGCACCCCCTTCTGCTGAAAGGCTTCGAGGTTGAACTTTTCACCGGTGGAAGCAACGGAGCCAACGTGGGCGTCGCCCCCGACGTGGCCAGGGACCTGCCTGGCTTCGTGACGGAACCGGACCGTCGCAACCTCGAATACGTCACCGACCCGATCCGGGATTACGCCGAACTGCCCGAGGCGCTGCTCGCTCCCCGTCGCACGCTGCGGCAGTGGCTGCAGAAGCGGGAGCTGACGCTTCTCCCCGGCAGCACCATGAGCCTGGGTGACAGCAGCCGATTCGAACGCTCTGACCCCGAGAACGCCTATCACGCGCTGATTGAACAGCTGTACGGCACCAGGGTCGTTACAGCCAGCATCCATATCAACCTTGGGATCACCGATCTCAATTGGTTGTTTGCAGCAGTGCGGCTCGTGCGCTGCGAAGCGGCTCTGCTGCTTGCCCTGAGTGCCAGTTCTCCCTTCCTGGATGGGCAGAGCACAAGCCACCACTCCCAGCGATGGCATCAATTCCCGCTCACCCCCGCTGCGGTTCCTCTCTTCAGGAATCACCAGCACTACATCGAGTGGGTGGAGGAGCAACTGGCCACGGGTGCCATGCGCAATGAACGTCACCTGTGGACGTCGGTTCGGCCCAACGGTCCGCGGCGCCCCTACGACCTCAATCGATTGGAATTAAGGATCTGTGATCTGGTCACCAATCCCGATCAGCTGCTGGCGATCACCTGTCTGCTGGAGCTGCGGCTTCTGGCCCTCAAAAACAACATCGAAAGCCTCGATCCACTCCGCAGCAGTTCGCTGAGCGCCGCTGAACTGGTCCAGCTCGCCGACAGCAACGATGCCGCCGTGGCCCGCTCCAGCCTGAATGCTGAACTCCGGCATTGGCAGGACGGACGTGCCATCAACTGCAAAGACTGGCTGCTGGAGTTGATTGATCAGCTCACTCCCCTGGCCGAATCGCTCCAGCTCAGGTCCTGCCTGAAGCCCTTGGATTCCCTGCTTGTTGATGGCAACCAGGCCATGCGCTGGGAAGCGGCCCATGGCCAGGGGCAATCCATCGAAAACCTGCTCCAGGAAGGGATCCAGCGAATGGAGGAGGAAGAACGGATCTCGACCGGGGAAGCCTGTTTGGGATGATCATGTCGAGTTCGTCGCAGCGTGGAGACTTCATGCCCGAGTCCACCACCCCTGTCTCCGAGCAAGAGACTGCACGCTTGAGCGGTGGCGGATCCGGCGCAGGACAGCTTCTTCAGCACCGCCTGGACCTGATTGAAGACCTCTGGAAGTCGGTGCTGCGCAGCGAGTGCCCACCGGAGCAGAGCGAACGTCTGCTGAGGCTCAAACAACTCAGCGACCCCGTCTCGATGGGAGGGCGAGATGGCGACAGCACGAGCGAGGCGATCGTCGAGCTGATCAAGGCCATGGACCTTTCGGAGGCCATCTCGGCCGCCCGTGCCTTTTCGCTGTATTTCCAGCTCATCAACATCCTTGAGCAACGGATCGAGGAAGACAGCTATCTCGACAGCCTGAGACCCAATTCCAGTGCTGACGCGGCCCAACGGGACGCCTTTGATCCCTTCGCCCCGCCCCTCGCCAACCAGACCGATCCAGCCACCTTTGGAGAGGTGTTCGAGCGGCTGCGGCGGATGAACGTTCCCCCCGCGCAGGTGGAACAACTGCTGCGAGAACTGGACATCCGGCTGGTCTTCACCGCGCACCCCACGGAGATCGTGCGGCACACGGTGCGGCACAAACAGAGGCGGGTGGCCAACCTGCTCCAGCAACTTCAATCCGACGCCCCTCTGGCGCATCAGCTGCGGGAGGACTGCCGCGACCAACTGGAGGAGGAAATCCGCCTGTGGTGGCGCACCGATGAACTCCACCAGTTCAAGCCCACCGTCATCGACGAGGTGGATTCAACCCTGCACTACTTCCAGCAGGTGTTGTTTGACGCGATGCCGCAACTGCGCCGAAGGCTGATCTCCGCCCTGCATCGCCACTACCCCGATGTCCAGGTCCCCCAGGCATCGTTCTGCACCTTCGGCTCCTGGGTGGGTTCCGATCGGGACGGCAATCCTTCGGTCACACCCGAGATCACCTGGCGAACCGCCTGTTACCAGCGACAGCTGATGCTGGAGCTCTACATCAGTTCTGTGCAGTCGCTCCGCCAGCAGCTGAGCATCTCCATGCAGTGGAGTCAGGTGGCTCCATCACTGCTGGAGTCGCTGGAGATGGATCGGCTCCGGTTCCCGGAGATCTACGAGCGCAGAGCAGCGCGATACCGATTAGAGCCCTACCGGCTGAAGCTCTGCTATGTGCTCGAAAAACTGGAGCGCACCCTCGCCCGCAACAACCAACTGTCGGAAGCGGGCTGGCAGATGCCCTGTGAGGCGCTGGCCGATCCCAAGGATGGGCTCGGTAACGCTGAGGTTCTCCACTACACCTCGGTGGACCAGTTCCGCAGTGATCTGGAGTTGGTGCGCAACAGCCTCGTCAGCACCGAACTGAGCTGCGAACAGCTCGACACCCTGCTGCACCAGGTGCACATCTTCGGATTCTCACTGGCCAGCCTGGACATCCGTCAGGAGAGCACCCGCCACAGCGATGCCATCGACGAGCTCACCCGCAGCCTTGAACTGCCCCAGGCCTATGGGGACATGGACGAGACGGAGCGGATGGCATGGCTCCTCCAGGAACTACAGACCCGTCGGCCCCTGATCCCGCCTGCCGCCAGCTGGTCGGCAGCGACAGCCGAGACGCTGGCGGTGTTCCGAATGCTGCAGCGCCTCCAGGAGGAGTTCGGTCCGCGGATCTGCAACTCCTACGTGATCTCCATGAGCCACACGGCATCGGATCTCTTGGAGGTCCTGCTGCTGGCCAAGGAGGCGGGTCTCGTAGACCCTCCCAACAAACGGGCCTCCCTGTTGGTGGTGCCGCTGTTCGAAACCGTGGAGGATCTCCAACGGGCCCCTGAGGTGATGGAGGGTCTGTTCAAGACGCCGCTCTACCGCGAACTCCTCCCCGTTGTGGGGCAGCAAAAGCAGCCGCTGCAGGAGCTGATGCTGGGCTACTCCGACAGCAACAAGGATTCCGGCTTCCTCTCCAGCAACTGGGAGATTCATCAGGCCCAGATCGCCCTTCAGGAACTCGCCAGCCGCCAGGACGTGGCGCTTCGCCTCTTCCACGGCCGCGGTGGATCCGTTAGTCGTGGTGGTGGGCCTGCCTATCAGGCGATCCTGGCCCAACCCAGCGGCACACTGCAGGGGCGAATCAAAATCACCGAACAGGGCGAAGTGCTGGCCTCGAAGTACAGCCTGCCCGAGTTGGCGCTCTACAACCTGGAGACCGTCACCACGGCCGTGGTGCAGAACAGCCTGGTGACCAACCAGCTTGATGCAACACCCAGCTGGAACCAGCTGATGAGTCGCCTAGCCACCCGCTCACGGGACCATTACCGAGCTCTAGTTCACGACAATCCTGACCTGGTGGCGTTTTTCCAGCAGGTCACACCGATCGAAGAAATCAGCAAGCTGCAGATCTCCAGTCGACCAGCCCGACGCAAAACCGGTGCCAAGGACCTCTCCAGCCTGCGAGCCATTCCATGGGTCTTCGGCTGGACCCAGAGTCGGTTCCTTTTGCCGAGCTGGTTTGGCTTCGGCACGGCGCTGTCGGAAGAAGTGGGCGACGACTCAGAACAGCTCGACCTGCTGCGGCGTCTCCATCAACGTTGGCCGTTCTTCCGGATGCTCATTTCCAAAGTGGAAATGACCCTCTCCAAGGTGGATCTCGACCTGGCCCATCACTACATGAACAGCCTGGGGCACCCGGAACAGCGTGAGGCCTTTGAAGCGATCTTCGAGGTGATCGCCAAGGAATACGAACTCACCCGAAAACTGGTTCTGGAAATCACGGGCCAAAACAGACTGCTGGGCGCTGATCAAGGGCTGCAGCTGTCGGTTGATCTGCGGAACCGCACCATCGTTCCCCTGGGCTTCCTGCAGGTTGCGCTGCTGAAGCGGCTGCGGGATCAGAACAGGCAACCGCCCATGAGTGAGACGCCAGGCGCCCCCGAAGACACCCGCACCTACAGCCGCAGTGAACTGCTGCGGGGAGCCTTGCTCACCCTCAACGGCATTGCAGCCGGCATGCGCAACACCGGCTAATCCACAGTGCTGTCGTTCCTTCAACAACCCTCGATTCCACCCTTGCCCGAGGGAACGCGACTCGAAACATCAACACCTCCCACCTCCCAGCAGCTCAACACGTTGCTGATGTCCTGCGGGGAATCAACCCACCCCGAGGAACGCTGGGAGCTCGCCCTTCAGCGCAGCCTGTGGCAGATCAGCATCCTGGAGGAATCAACAGGGGAACTGGTCGGATTTGTGCGGGCCACCAGTGATCTGGCCCTCAACGCCAATCTTTGGAACCTCGCCGCCAAGCCAGGGCCGAACCAAGGGGCCCTTTTCGCCGTTCTGGTGCACCGTGCCCTGCAGATTCTGCGCCGGGATCTGCCGGGCTGCAGCCTTTCAATCTCGGCCCCTGCGGATGCGCTGGAAGCTCTCAAACAGCAGGGTTTCCTGATTGATCCCAATGGCATTCGCGCCATGGGCCTCAGCCTGAGCTGAGACATTGAGTTCAAACACGAGCATGGAGGGACTCGAACCCCCGACCCTCAGAACCGGAATCTGATGCTCTATCCAACTGAGCTACATGCCCACTGATCGGCCTTAAGCCTCAGTGATATCGAGCGGCAACCGTCCCGATACGGGTACCTTACTCACTGGTCGCCCCAGCACCCATCCGGCTCCACAGGCTCCAACTGCAGGGCTTCCGGAACCACACCGTTCTGCAGCTGGAACTGACGCAGCCACGCCTTTTGGTGATCGGGCCCAATGGCATCGGCAAGTCCAACCTGCTCGAAGCGGTTGAGCTGCTGGGCAGCCTGCGCTCCCATCGCTGCAGCAATGATCGCGATCTGATCCAGTGGGACGCTCCACAGGCCCTGATCCGGGCCGACGTGGGGGATGGGGATCGTCTGGAGCTGGAACTGCGCCGCCAAGGTGGCCGTCAGGCCAAACGGAACGGCAAGCTGCTGGATCGGCAGCTGGACCTGATTGGTCCGCTGCGCTGCATCGGCTTCAGCGCCCTGGATCTTGATCTGGTGCGGGGCGAACCCGCCCTACGACGCCAGTGGCTGGACCGCGTCGTGCTGCAGCTCGAACCGGTGTATGCCGATCTGATGGCACGGCTGAACCGGTTGTTGCGGCAGCGCAGCCAGCTCTGGCGCCAGCGGCAGGTCTCCAGTGGCGAACGCCATGCACTGCTTGATGCCTTTGACATTCAGATGGCACTGGTGAGCACCCGAATTCACCGGCGACGGCAACGGGCCCTGCATCGGCTGGAACCGATCGCCCAACGCTGGCAGGCCCACCTCAGCGGGGGCACAGAAGCCCTTGAACTGCACTACAAGCCCGGCAGCAAGCTTGACGGGGAGGATGCCGAAGAACCCTGGCGACTCGCCATCGAGGAGCAACTGCGCCAGCAGCGGGGAGAGGAAGAACGGCTCGGCAGCTGCCGCGTGGGCCCGCACCGCGATGAGATCGCCCTGCTGCTGGGGGGCAGCCCGGCACGACGGTTTGGCTCAGCAGGCCAGCAGCGGTCGCTGGTGCTAGGCCTGAAGCTTGCCGAACTGGAGCTGGTCACCCAGCTCTGTGGGGAGCCACCCCTGCTGCTTCTTGATGATGTGCTCGCCGAACTGGATCCAACCCGCCAGCAGCTTCTACTTGAGGCCGTGGGCGAATCGCATCAATGCCTGGTGAGCGCCACCCACCTCGAGGGCTTTGGCGGCGGATGGCAGCAACAGGCCCAAATTCTCGGCGCAAGAGACCTGAGACCCGATCTGAAGATCGGATAAGGTGGCGGACCTGTTTTTCTCTCATCGCCTGATGGAGCAGACCCTCTCTGAACTGCATCCCAACCCGGGATGGGGGGCACCTGAGATTCATGCCACCGACATGGTCGGCAAACACTGCATTCTCGAGCTCTACGACTGCGATCCGAGCCGGCTCGACGACGAAGCATTCATCCGCACAACGATCACCTCAGCAGCCAAAGGCGCTGGTGCGACGCTGCTGAACCTGATCACCCATCAATTTCAACCCCAGGGCGTCACAGGCCTTGCCCTGCTGGCGGAATCCCACATTTCCATCCACACCTGGCCGGAATCCGGCTACGCCGCGGTTGATGTGTTCACCTGTGGTGACCACACCATGCCGGAACAGGCCTGCGCGATTCTCTGCAGTGAGCTTCAAGCGAAACGCCATGCGCTGAAGAGCTTTCTGCGTGAAACACCGGCGGCCATTGCCACTGGGGTGAGAGAGCCTGTGGAAACGCCGAGCCAGCTCCCCAGCTGATCCGGCCCAGGCGAAATCAGCGGCGGTTCAACTTGCCGCTGACCAGACCTTCAAGATCCAGGTTAACGGAGGTGAAGCCAAGGGAGCGAAAAGCCTCAACCAAAGGCTCGCTTTCCGCCAGCGCGAGCACAGCGCGGATCTGCTCGCTGGGCACCTCAATCCGTGCCGCCAACCCATGGGAGCGCACACGAACGGATCTGAATCCTCTGGCAATCAACCAGGCTTCCGCCTGACCCACCCGCTTCAACCGCTCAGCGCTGATGCTTTCGCCATAGGGGAAACGGGAGGCCAGGCAGGGCTGCGCCGGCTTGTCCCACCAGGGAAAACCAAGGGCCCGTGACAGCGAACGAATCGTGGATTTGTCGATCGACAATTCCGCAAGGGGGGAGCGAACCCCCGCCTGTCGGGCCGCGTCAATGCCGGGCCGATAATCACCGAGGTCATCGAGATTGACCCCATCAATCACCAACGCATCTCCAGCCGCCGCGGCAATGGGCTGAAGGTGCTGGTGCAGTTCACGCTTGCAGGCAAAGCAGCGATTCACGGGGTTGCTGTTGTAATCCGGGTCGTTCAATTCGGCCGTCGCACACTCCCGATGCGGGATGCCGATCCAGGAGGCTTGATCACGGGCTTCCCGCAACAGATACGGCGCCAGAGCCGGGGAGACACCCGTTACCGCCAGAGCGGAATCGCCATGGGCTTCGTAGGCCATCGCCGCCACCAGGGTGCTATCGACTCCACCGGAATAGGCCACACAAAGGGCAGATTGGTCTGCCATCCACTGCCGCAGGTTCGCCAGCAGCTGCTGCTCTCGATCCGCCAAAGGCTCCTGCAACCGAAACATCAGCGGGGAAAACCAGGTGAGCTAGGTAGGCTCCAACGGTAAGAGCTGTCCCCATGCCTCGAAGCATCGGCATTGTCACCGCAGCGGACAGCCGCGAGCGCAGCCATGGACAGCTGCACATCTATGACGGCGAAGGCAAGGGCAAAAGCCAGGCAGCCCTTGGGGTTGTGCTGCGCACCATCGGCCTCGGCATCTGCGAGCAGCGGCAGACCCGAGTGCTGCTGTTGCGCTTTCTCAAAGGCCCAGGCCGGGCCTACGACGAGGATGCGGCCATCGAAGCTTTGCAGCAGGGTTTCCCACATCTGATCGACCACCTGCGCACCGGACGGGCCGATCACTTCACCGCCGACGAAGCCACGCGATTCGACCGCGACGAAGCACAGCGGGGCTGGGTGATCGCCAAGGGCGCGATCGCCAGTGCCCTCTACTCGGTGGTGGTGCTGGACGAGCTGAATCCGGTGCTGGATCTCGGCCTGCTGGATCTGGAGGACGTGGTCCGCACCCTCAGCAACCGGCCGGAAGGGATGGAGATCATCATCACCGGTCGCGCCGCACCGGCACCATTGGTACGCGAGGCCGACCTCCACTCCGAGATGCGGGCCCATCGCCGTCCGGGCATGAACGACAACCGGGTGGTGCCTCTCAATGTGAGCAGCGGCATCGAGATCTACACCGGTGAAGGCAAAGGCAAATCAACCAGTGCACTTGGGAAAGCCCTGCAGGCCATCGGGCGGGGCATCAGCCAGGACAAGAGCCATCGGGTCTTGATCCTGCAGTGGCTCAAAGGCGGCAGCGGTTACACCGAAGATGCTGCCATCGCCGCCCTGCGCGAGAGCTACCCCCATTTGGTGGACCACCTCCGCTCCGGCCGTGATGCCATCGTTTGGCGCGGCCAGCAGGAGCCGATTGATTACGTGGAAGCCGAGCGGGCCTGGGAGATCGCAAGGGCCGCCATCTCCAGCGGCCTTTACAAGACCGTGATCCTCGATGAGTTGAACCCCACGGTGGATTTGGAGCTGCTTCCCGTTGAGCCGATCCTGCAAACCCTGCTGCGCAAACCGGCGGAAACCGAGGTGATCATCACGGGGCGCTGCAAGAACCCTCCGGCCTATTTCGATCTGGCCAGCATCCATTCCGAAATGGTGTGCCACAAGCACTACGCCGAACAGGGCGTCGACCTGAAGCGAGGGGTGGATTACTAACCCTCAGGTTCAGTAACGAGGGATTGCAGGATCCACCTGCTGAGACCAGGCATCAATTCCACCGGTCACATTCGTTGCCGCAACGCCCTGCTGAGCCAACAGCTCAACCGCACGCGCAGAGCGCCCACCGAGCTTGCAATGCACCAAAAGGCGCCGTCCCTCTGCCAATGCACGAACGCGATCGATCGCCTCACCACTCTCCAGCGAAGCCAACGGCACCAAGTGGCTTCCTTCAATCAAGGCCACCTCTGCTTCAGCAGGATTGCGCACATCAACGAGCGCAATCTCGTCTGGAGCAGAGTCGAGCAGGGCCTTCAGCTCCATGACAGTGATGGCTTCCATCTCCGATGACGCCGGACGGCAGAACTGGCGATAGTCAATCAGGCTCTCGACCTTTGGTCGGTCGGGATCAACGCGGAGGGTGAGTTCGCGAAATCGCATCGCCAGGGCATCAACCACCAACAGCCGACCGTCCAGGCACTCTCCAATGCCGGTGATCAATTTGATCGCTTCGGTGGCCTGCAGCAGACCGATCAGCCCCGGCATCACACCCATCACCCCGGCCTCCGAGCAAGACGGAACAGCGTCCAGCGGAGGTGGTTCCGGCAGCAGATCGCGGTAATTGGGGCTCGTCGGCGTGCGGTTGAACACGCTGACCTGGCCGTCAAAGCGCTGCACGGAGCCATAGACGAGGGGCTTGCCGAGCAACACACAGGCGTCGTTGATCAGATACCGGCTAGGGAAGTTGTCGGTGCCGTCACAGACCAGGTCGTAGGCACCGATGAGATCCAAAGCATTGCCCACATCCAGCATGTGTTCATGCACCTCCACCTGGCAGTGGGGATTGAGGTCGTGGATCCGCGCTGCGGCTGAGCGGGCCTTGGAGCCGCCAACCCCGCTGGTGCTGTGGATTACCTGCCGCTGGAGATTGGACAGCTCCACCACATCTCCATCCACGATTCCAATACGACCAACGCCTGCCGCGGCCAGGTACAGCAACAGAGGGGATCCCAGCCCACCGCTGCCAACACAGAGGACAGAAGCAGACCTTAACCGGAGCTGACCGGCAGCACCAACCTCGGGAAGGATCAGATGGCGGTCGTAGCGCCCCCGCTCATCAGCACTCAGCATCGCGTGGTCATGCATGGCTTTGAGTGTCCCAGAGCTGGATCGGGATTTCATCCACACTGCGGTCCCCATGCAGCCACCAGGCCCGCAGGCCAAGCGAAGCAGAGAGGATCAACATCAGACTCTCCGTTTGTCCCAAGCGCCGATCCCGGGGCGAGGGAACGGGCGCGGACGCCGGATGGGAATGGGCCACCCCAAGACAACGTTGGTGGCGATCCCGCGCCCATCGCTGGGCTGCCAACTGCTCCCTCGGATCCACCAAAAACCTGCTGCGACGGTCGTAGACAGGCTGCTGACCGGATGCACCCCGTCCCCAGATATTGCAACAGGGCCAGGTCGTGGTCAGCATCAAACAGCCTGAATTCGTCCGTTGTCCCAGCAGCAAGGCGCAGCCTTCTTCGGGGTGGGGCGCCAACAAAATCCGGCCCAGATCCGTGTGGCATCGGTGATCAATTTGCAGCACGGATGGCGTAGACCCCGTCGCACCGATACGCTCAGCTGAAATTGTGAAGGATTTAGTCGTTCTCATGAGTGACGCCACCACTGAAGTTAAGGATGCCGCCACAACCGTGACGACGCCCCTCGAAACCCCTGAGCAGGAGGACACCACCTCCTTCGCTGAGCGCTACAGCGACGTGCTGGGCAAGGTGAACGACACGCTCGATCAGGTCGACTGGAGCCAGATGGGACGCATCGGCAAGATCGTCGGCATCTTTGCCGCCGTGATCATTGCCCAGATTCTGATTAAGGGAATCCTCGACACGATCAATCTGTTGCCGATCGTTCCGGGCCTTCTGGAACTGCTAGGCGTGGTCGTGGTGGGCCAATGGAGCTGGAAGAACCTCACCACCAGCGACAAGCGAAATGCCCTGGTTCAGCGTGTTCAAACCCTCCGGAAGGAGTACCTGGGCTGAGCCTCAAAGCCGCCGAGCCAGATCTTTGAGACTGGCTCGGCATTGGCTCAGATAACTCCCCCCAAACAAATTGGCATGGTTGAGCAGGTGGTACAGGTTGTAGATCTCCACCCGACCGTCAGCGCCTGAAGCCTCAGGAATCACCTCCCGATAACCCGAGCGGAAGGCTTCACCGAAGCCGCCGAATAGCCGGGTCATGGCCAGATCAACTTCCCGATCAGCCCACCAGCTGGCGGGATCAAAAATGCTCCCCCGTCCATCGCTGAGGATGGCAGCATTCCCACCCCAGAGATCGCCGTGCACCAACGCAGGACACGGTTGATGCTCGTTCAAGTGCTCGGCGAGGCGCAGCAACAACGGATTGAGGTCCATTGAATCCTGCTGCAACCCATCAAGGATGTCGAGCTGCGGGCGCAGCCTGAGCTCCACGAAGGCCGATCCCCAGTCATCACGCCACCCACCGGGTTGAGACCCAGCGCCGATGAAGCCATCCCGGTGCCAGCCGAAACGGGCTGGGCTGGAGGCCATCGACGACTGGTGCAGCAAGGCCAAACCCCGGCCAAGGGCTGTTTGGTCGCTGCCACCAAAATCCAGCCAAGGCAACAGCAGCACCGCACCGTGGGGCAGTGCTGCCAGAGCGATGGGCTGCGGCACAACCAGGAACGAGGCATCAGCTTGGGCATGCAGGGCCTCGAGGGCCTCCGCCTCCACCTCAAACAGGGGTAGGGCGCTGGCGTCACCACTTTTGACAAACAACACCTGGCCATCACGGAGGCGAAGTTTCCAGGCCTGATGGATGCAACCCCCACCAACGGGGGAGATGTCTGTGATCACAGCCCCCGCCAATGGCCCATCCTTCGCGGTGAGATCCCGGCGCAGTTCGCTGTTCATCCTCAGCAGGCCCCCTGTCTTGCCAGCATGGCCCGATTCTTCAGGGCGTCGTGAGCGATTCCAGCGTGATCGTGGTGGGCGGTGGGATCGCTGGCTTAACCGCAGCGGCACTCCTGGCCCGCGATGGCGTCAAGGTCACGCTGCTGGAAGCGCATCAACAACCGGGGGGATGTGCAGGAACATTCCGGCGTGGTCCATGGGTTTTCGATGTTGGGGCGACCCAGGTGGCTGGATTGGAGCCCGGAGGCAGTCATGCGCGACTGCTGAAGCATCTGGACATGCCTCTGCCCAGCGCAGAGCTTCTGGACCCAGGTTGTGTGGTCGACCTGGGCGATGGCTCCCCTCCCATTTCGCTCTGGCATGACCCGGACGCCTGGGCCGCCGAGCGTGAACGTCAATTCCCAGGCAGCCAGCGCTTCTGGAGCCTTTGCCATCAGTTGCATTCCAGCAACTGGCAGTTCGCCAGCCAGGACCCTGTGGTGACGCCGCGCTCCCTCTGGGATCTCGGCACATTGCTGCGGGCACTTCGGCCCGCAACGCTGGCATCGGGACTGTTCACAGGTCTGACCATCGCCGATCTGTTGCGGCTGTGCGGTTGCGGTGACGATCAACGGCTGCGGCGCTTTCTCGACCTCCAGCTGAAGCTGTACTCCCAGGAACCGGCCGATCGCACGGCGGCGCTCTACGGCGCAACCGTCCTGCAGATGGCCCAAGCACCACTCGGGCTCTGGCATCTGGAGGGATCGATGCAGGTGTTGAGCAATCAGCTGGTGGCGGCCATTGAGCGCGACGGCGGAACGGTGCTGATGAAGCATCGGGTCACCAAGCTGCAGCCCAGCTCATCCGGTTGGCAGGTGACGATCAGCACCGGCAAGGGCAGGGAACACCAACGCAGCAGCCGTGATGTGGTCTGCAGCCTGCCGCCCCAGTGCCTGCAGGAGTTGATCGAACCGAATCAACTGCCCCAGGGGTACCGCAAGCGACTGGACAACCTGCATGAACCGAGTGGTGCGCTGGTGCTTTACGGAGCGGTGCGGCGTGATGCACTGCCACATTCCTGCCCAGGCCATCTCCAGCGGGGCTGCGCATCCCCAGGGCCTCTGTTTGTCTCCATCAGCCGCGAGGGCGATGGGCGTGCGCCCCAGAGGCAGGCCACCTTGATTGCCAGCGTGTTCACCCCAACAGGTGACTGGTGCCGCTTGCCGGAGCCGGAGTACCAGCAGCGCAAAACAGAGATGCTGAACCTGATCCAAGCCGAATTGAACCGCTGGCTCTCGCTCGAAGACGACGCCTGGTTGCACGCTGAACTGGCAACACCACGGGGCTTCGCCGGCTGGACGGGCCGTCCCAACGGCATGGTCGGGGGCCTTGGACAGCATCCAAGCCGGTTCGGCCCCTTCGGCCTGGCAGGACGAACGCCCATGCCGGGGCTTTGGCTCTGCGGCGACAGCCTCCATCCGGGCGAGGGCACAGCGGGGGTGAGCCTGTCAGCCCTCAATGCCTGCCGGCAGCTCAGGGCCGAACGGGGTCAACCCCTCAGTTTTCGGAGCTGACTTCCCCAGGCGCCCTCAAAAAATCCGGGCGCAGAGCCTGCGTTCGGCGCAGTTCCAAAGCGAGCTGAGACCAGTTTTGCTGGAGCACGGCATCTTCGAGCTGCTCCAGACTCCAGCGGTAGGCTGCCAGGACGCGCAACACCGCATCCCGATTGGTGGAGGCCATCGCCACCCCCAGCTCGGGATTCCCGCCACCCACACGACTGGTGTCGGCAAAGCCACTGGACGCCAGCACCATGGCCAACTGACGGATCTCCGGATCCCGTTCATCGCCGACTGCCCGCAGCAGTGCAGCACTCACCAGCACCGGCATGTGGGAAATCAGAGCCACAGCCTGGTCATGCTGGGACGCGGTGGCCGTCAGCCAATGGCCACCCACGCTGACGGCCAGATCACGAACCTGAGCCAGGGCAACGGGGTCTGTCGCCGCATCAGGAGTCGCGATCCAAGGGCGGCCGCGGAACAGATCCAGCACACCGGCCTCAACGCCCGCCTGAGCTGTGCCTGCCATGGGGTGACTGGCCACAAAGCGGGGATGCCGCTGGCGCCAAGCCTCCAACACAGGTTGTTTGACCGAACCAACATCGGTGATCACCGCTGCTTCAGGCAGGGCCGCAATGAGCTCACCCGGTGGGTTCAGCAGCAAGGGAATGGGCAACGCCAGGATCACCAGGTCGCAACCCGAGAGGCAGCTGGGATCGGTCGACACCGCGCCCACCAGCCCTCGGGCCATGGCTCGATCCGCCGTGGCCTGACGATGCACAAGGCCCTGCACCGTCCAGCCTCGCGCCTGCAGATCCAGACCAAGGGATCCCCCAATCAAGCCAAGGCCAACGATCCCCACACGTCCCGGTTGCACCGCCATCTCTCCCGCAGGGTCGTGAAGCCATGTTGATGGATGGATTGCCATGAACCAATCCCCAGGGGAACCCTGCTTAGGGTTTGACGATGTTGGAAGCCCAGGCCCACCACCAGATCAAAACCCTGCTCCGTCAGGAGGAATCGGACTGGCCCCACCACCTGACCCTGAGCCGGCTGGTGGCACGAAGCCTGAGGCGTCGCGACACGACCCTCGTTCAGCTCCCCCCCAGCAGCAGCGAACGCTGGTGGCTCGGTCTGCTGGTGCCGCTGTGCCTGGCTCCCGAAGCGGGGGCGCTGGTGCTGACGGCCCCCCAGCGCCGGCGTCTGCTCCAGCTGGAATTGCCCCGTCTCCGCAACCAGGGCCTGAGGCTCCCCTGCTGGCAGGGACCGACCCCTCCGGAGGGTCCACAGCTCTGGCTGATGGATGTGGGCGAGCTGATTCAGGCCCATCGCAACGGGCACTTGGGCCAACGGCAACTGCTGATCCCGGAGATGGATCAGTTGAGCCGGCGGATGCGCAACGCTCTCACCTTGGAGATCGAGCATCAGCACTGGGATGAGCTGCGCCAGGCCTGTCCCCAGGCGGAATCCGGATTGCTGGAACTGCATGACCGCATGAGCCGGCAGCTGTTCGCTGATGCCACGAAGCCCGATGGCGCCGTGCGACTCGAAGGCTCAGCCGGGCAGGCCCTGCGTGACCTGCTCCAGCTGATGCCAGCCAGCCCTGAACCGTGGAACAGCCTCCGCAGCATCAACCCGGCTGAGTGGAGTCAATGGGCTGAACTGGATCACCGGCTGCTCCAGTGGCGCTGGAAGCTGGCCCCCCTCGAACCACTCCAACTGCTGCGGGGGGTGCTGCTGGATCACCCCTGCCTGATGTTCAGCAGCAATGGAGACAACGCCAGGCTTGATCTGGAATTTGAACAGGCCAGCGTTGTCCCCGACGTGCGGGCAACACTGCGGGAACGGGAGCTGAATGAACCGCTCCCCGTCTATGCCCCGCGTCGCCAGCCGCTGCCGAACACCCGGATCTACGCCCAACACCTCCTGGAGGAGAGCAGAAGGCTCATCCTTGGCCAGGCGGGGCTCACCCTTGTTCTGATCAATGACGACCAGCTGCGTCGGCAGCTAACCAGCTCCCTGGCTGCGGAATTCGGACGCCGTGTGGTGCATGAGTCGACAGCACCCGAAAGCAATGGCGTGGTGACCTGCAACTGGGACTGGTGGTTAGAGCATCAGGAGCAACTGCCGGCCCCAGCACAGCTGATTGTGGGCATGCTCCCCATCGCCAGCCTGGATAGTCCGCTCACCTCGGCTCGGGTGGAGCGACTGAAACAGCAGGGAGAGGACTGGTTCCGCACCCTGCTGCTGCCAGAAGCTCTGAGCCTGATTCCTGCCGCCATTGCGCCGCTGCGCCGCAGCGGTGGTCGCCTGGCCATTCTCGATGGCCGCCTGCGAGGGCGCAGCTGGGGTGATCAGGTGCTGCACCGACTGGAACCTTGGATTCCATTGCAGCGCCTGCTGCCGGAGTGAACAACGCTTAGCCTCCCTGCAACGCTCAGAAGTGCATGGGAGAAGCACGCCGCCGGGCTGCCCAGGGCTTACCCCCTCGTCAACCCAAAGCCAGCACCAAAGCCGTGGACACCTCTCCACGGGTGGTGTCCTGGCTTCCGCTCACCCGCAATCAGACGCAGCAGTTCATGGCGGTGACCACCCGCGGCGCCTGGATTGGAATCGGGGGAATGGTGGTGCTCTGGATCACGGTGCGCTTCATCGGCCCAGCGGCCGGATGGTGGACGCTGGCGGATACCCCCTGAGCAACCGGCTCAACCCAACAAACGAAAACAAAAGAAAACCTTTAGACTGGGTCTCAATGGAGACTCAGTTATGTTTCCGCGCCTCGCCGAACACTATCGATCCGTTGTTGAAGACCTGGTGATGAGCCTGCAGGCCCTCGCCAGCAGCCTTCAAAGCGCAGGCTTCACAGCCACTTGTTATTCCTGTGGCGACGGCCGCGATGGCCATGGCGCTTCGTTTGTGGCCGACATCGGCGATGGCCACATGGTGCGCTTTCTTGTCTCCGACTTCGGCATCAGCTGGGTGGAATCCCGCAACGGCCGAGAACTGGTGAAGCTGGAGGGAGCAGAAGCCATCCAGGAATTGCAGCGGATGGCCGATTTGGCCCAGGAAGGCCAGGTGCACGCCATGCAGACCCTGGCCCAGGCCGCCTGAAATCAGGCCGCCGCCTCTGAAGCCTTGGCCGGAGCGGACTTATCAGCAGCAGCCGTCTTTGCAGCGGCGGCTAGGGGGCGCATCGAATTCGCCTTCACCTCAGAACCTTCTGTCAGCTTCTGACGCACCAACGTTTCGATGGTGGCTGTTGCATCCGGGTTCTCCTCCATCCAGGAGATGGTGTTGTCGCGGCCCTGACCGATGTTGTCTCCCTCGTAGCTGTACCAGGCGCCCTTGCGGACAACAACACCCGTTTCTTCAGCCAGATCCAGCAGACAGCCCAGGGTGCTGATGCCGCGGCCGAAGAGAATGTCGAATTCGGCAATGCGGAAAGGGGGCGCCACCTTGTTCTTCGCCACTTTCACCTTGGCCCTGATGCCGAACTCTTCGGTTCCCTTCTTGAGGGTCTGAATCCGACGGATGTCGAGGCGAACCGAGGCATAGAACTTGAGCGCGTTGCCTCCAGTGGTGGTCTCCGGGTTGCCGTAGGTCACACCAATCTTGAGACGCAGCTGGTTGAGGAAGATGACGGTGCAACCCGACTTGCCGATGTTGCCGGTGATCTTCCGCATCGCCTGGCTCATCAGACGCGCCTGACTGCCAACCGCCAGGTCTCCCATCTCACCTTCGATCTCAGCGCGAGGGGTGAGGGCCGCCACCGAGTCGACAACGACCAGATCCACTGCTGCTGATCGCACCAGTTGATCAACGATCTCCAGCGCCATCTCGCCGGTGTCGGGCTGAGAGACCAGCAGGTTCTCGACGTCAACGCCCAGAGAAGCGGCATAAACGGGATCCAGTGCATGCTCCGCATCCACGAAGGCCGCCACACCACCACGCTTCTGCACTTCTGCAATCGCGTGCAGGGTGAGCGTGGTTTTACCGGAACTTTCCGGGCCGTAGATCTCCACCACACGACCCTTCGGGTAACCACCACCCAAGGCGAGGTCAAGGGTCAGCGCACCGGTGGAAATCGTCTCCACCCGCATGCGGGAGGCATCGCCCAACCGCATGATCGATCCCTTGCCGAAGTTGCGCTCGATCTGACCCAGCACCAGGTTCAGCGCCTTGTCCCTCTCGCCGGAGGAACGGGGATCGGAAGCGCCGGATTTCATATCTGCAGGCATGAGAAGGACCTGAAACTAAGGAACGAGAGATCCAATGCCACAGAAGCGCCGAATCGTCTCAGGTAGTACAAGCGTACCGTAACGAATCAGGGCCATTGCGCCAGGGGGGCCCGAAAACGATCTGGATGGAGCAGGGCAATCCCTGAGGGAAGACCGCTCTGATCCAGGGGGCGAAGATAGCCCCAACTCACCAGAAAACAGGGCAACTTCTCTAACCCTGGGGTTGAGCGCACCGCCTCCAGCGTCGCCCGGCGGTCTTCCACGAAGCCACACAGCCTTCGCTGCTGTTGAAGCTGGAGCAGAACCTGAGGCTTGGCGCCAGCCTCACGGCCATCCAGGCGCCAAGGATGCAGGTCAAGGCTGTTCAGCAGTTCAGCTGTGAAGGCCTGGGTTTTGGTGGTCAGAACAGACCAGTCCACCCCCTCAGCCTCCAACTGCTGCAGCCGCTCCACCAGGCCGGGGAAAGGTCGATGCAGCGCCAACCAAGCCGAACGGCTCTGCCGAACGGCTTGATCCCTGGCGTCATCGAGGGCCGCCTGCAGCTGCTCCGGCCGCCATCCACGCCATTGCAGTGCCGAGGCCTGCGCGTCCCCATAGGACTCCAGCCAAACCTGAAGGTTCAGCACCGGCAGCTCTGCGGCCAGCAGAACCATCTCCCAACCGTGATGCACCCACGGCCGCAGCTGTCGGAAGGCGTCAGGCACCTGATCAGGCGTAAAGCCCTCTGGAGCAGCCTCAAGACGACGACAGGCATGCCAGGCACTCCACCAGTACTCCGCCATGCCATCAACGATGACCCCGTCGAAGTCGAAGACCAGGAGGGGGCGATCATTCATGGACAAAAACTGGGCCGCTAGGATTCGAACCTAGGAATGGCGGGACCAAAACCCGCTGCCTTACCACTTGGCGACGGCCCATTGATCCGTTTGAACCGCGACCTGCGGATCACCGGAGTACACATAGTTACCCACAGCAGCCAACCCTTCGTCAATCCACCGAGCGAACCAACCGACGGCCGATCAGCGGGGGAAAACCCTCAGGCGTGACATTTCAGCCTCACCGAAGACATCACTGCGCAATCGGTAACGGCGCACAAGGTCGGCCTGCATCCGGAGAACACGCTCACTGCGAGGCAGCAACTCCACCGGCCTGCCTTGCGGCATCACCACCTGTTCCACCGCAAGCCGGCATTCCTCGAGAGCAGCCAATTCATCGTCCTGAGACGCCCGATCCGGCGGAGTGACCTCTGCGGCTGTTTCGGTGGCCTGACGGCGCAGAAGACGTGCCATGGCACGGGTCACCTGGGGCAGGGTGTCGGACTTGATCACCAGGATCGGTATCCCCAGATCCCTGACCTGACGGCGCAGTGATGGTTGACGACTGAGGCCCAGCCGAACGCTCAACACCACATCGGCCTCACTCAAGTCCTCCACAACCCGCGCCTTCCAACCGTGGGAACGGATGGCCTCTTCCACAACACGAGATGGAACCCCGCAACAGAGAACCTGCAGATGCTCGGCGCTGGTCTCCTGCGGAGGTGGTTCCTCTGCCGCACTGGCCCCTCGGGCACTGGCTGCAGGCATGGGCACGGGAGCGGAGACCGGCTGATCCGCAAACGACCGCTGGGACGGAGGCCGCAGCAAACCGGAAGCCTGAGGCGGGTCCACCAGCTGAACGCCCCCCTCAGGCGACAGCTCGCGCTCCTGAACCCTTGGCTTCAGGCCCCGGAGCAGTTGATCCACGGTGGCGGCAACGTCGGTGTGCACGGCCCAGCGCTGCCTGCTGTGCATTTCAACCGCCACCGGAAACGTTGGTTCGGCGGCGCGCTCCAACACCGTTTTCTGACTGCGCCGCCGCCGGGCCTCCTCATCCCCGAGGGTGACCGCCTGAATGCCCCCCACCAGATCGCTGAGGGTGGGGTTCTTGATCAGGTTGGCCAAAGCATTGCCGTGGGCTGTGGCGACGAGAACCACACCACGTTCAGCGATGGTGCGCGCGGCCTGCGCCTCCAGCTCCGTGCCGATCTCATCGATCACGATGACTTCGGGCATGTGGTTTTCCACCGCCTCGATCATGGTTTGGTGCTGCAGCTCAGGCCTGGCCACCTGCATGCGGCGGGCCCGACCAATCGCGGGGTGGGGGATGTCGCCATCACCGGCGATCTCATTGCTCGTGTCGATCACAACAACGCGCCGCTCCAGCTCATCGGCAAGCACCCTGGCGATCTCGCGCAACGCCGTTGTCTTGCCAACACCCGGGCGCCCCATCAACAACAAGGACTGCCCTCCATCCAGGAGGTCCCGCACCATGGCAACGGTGCCGAACACGGCTCGGCCCACCCGGCAGGTCAAACCGACCACCTCACCCTGACGGTTGCGAATCGCACTGATCCGGTGAAGCGTTCGTTCAATTCCCGCCCGGTTGTCGCCACCGAACTGACCGAGCCTGGCCACCACAGCCGTTAGATCCTGGCGGGACAAAGGCGTGGAACCCAACGCCAGGGCACGGCCCGGATAACGAGCTTCTGGAACCCGACCCAGATCGAGCACCACCTCGAGCAACTGCTTTCGCGCTTCTTCCGGCCGCAACTGCTCCTGCACGGCATCCGGCAGGAGCTCGAGAAGGCGATCCAGATCGTCGGTGACCCGTTGCGTGCCCATGGGATCTGCGCGTTTCAGCCTTCTAGCAAGAGCGCTGCAGCCATGGCGCAACCAATGGACGCGCGAGGGAGAGGGCACGCTTCCAACCCTCGGGCCATTGCCACAGGGCAAGGCCACGAGTTTGCGCCTCATCCAGCACAGGCATCAGCAAGCGACGGGCCACACCACCAAAGGCGATGCCAGCCGGCAGCTCCGTCGGACGCAAGAACTCCAGCGTTGCGGCGTTGGTACCACCGGCCAGCTGCAGCGGGCCCGGCGGGGCCAGACTTCGCATGGCACGCCAGAGCTGAACTGCAGCCCGCGCTGTGCCAGCCCCCACATCGCCGCTCATCGGACGCCCATCCAGCTGCCAGAGGGGTCTGTAACCGGCTTGCCGCAGGCGGGAGTAGCGACGCCAAAGCAAATCAGCTAACTGATCGACCTTCAAGCCGTGGCCCTCCAAGCCGGAGCTCACAGCCAAGCGCCGCAAGGGAACCTTGTGCTGCTGAAGGCTTTGGATCAGCGTTGCGAAGCCCTCGTCATGCCCAGATGCGGTGTGAATCTCCACAGCATCGGGCTGAATCGATTGGAGCAGGGAGATCACCTGTTCGGGCGCCAAGCGGTGGTCGCGCTCCTCAATCAGCCCATGGGGGCAAGCTGGCAGGCAGCGGCCGCAGCCATAGCAACGCTGCTGGTCGATGCCAGCAGCGGGCGGAATCGCTGACGCCGGACAAATCCTTTCGCAGGGCCGCGGACAGTCCACAGGGCAGCGGCCAGGATCGAACCAGGCCTTGCGGAAGTGAGCATCGATGCCATCGCTGAGGCTCACCATCAGCCAGGGGCGACGCCCTGTTTGCGCCTCAGCCCAGTCCAGGCCGCGACGCGCTGCCAGGGCAACCGCTGGATCGGCCGCCACATCAACGCAATGAACACCAACAGCAGCAAAGACTGCGGTCAGGTCGGCAATGGCCGGCAGATCCTGGTTGCTTGCTCCACAGATCAGCTTGACCCAGCGGCCCTGAACGAGGGCGTCGTCAGGCGTCAGGCCTTCAGATATGTGGTCATCGGTTCCCACGTCAAGCTGCGAGCACCACCCATCTCCACGATGATGCGTAAACGCGGTTCGCGCTTGCAGAGATCGCAGAGCGAAAGAAGTTCGGAGCGCGAGAGCACCTGGCCTTCCAGCAGCCAGAGAGCCACGGGAGCATCACCCTCAAACAGGTCGCCGAGCTGGGGAGCCACCTCCTGCACTTCTCCCACAGCAGCACCACGACCAACACTTTGATGGCCAAGATGGGGCGGACGAATGCCGTGCTTCTGGGTGAGAAACACCTCCGGATCACCAAGACCACGGGCTGATGTCATGCGGGTGTTGTAACCGGCGCTGCGCAGACGTCTCAATAGACGGGTTTCTGCACCGCCTTCAAGCGGAGCCTGCACCGCCAGGCAGCCATTGGCTTCGAGATCACGGCGAAATGCCTGACCGGTGAGAAGCAGAGGCATGGCAGCTACAGGGATTGGAGGAGATTCTGGCAGCAGGCAGAGGGATCAGGGGGGAGGGAAGGTCGGTGGTGTAGTTTCGTTGTTTGTTCTGTGTTTCTGTGCCCGTCCGCTAGCCGGGCCTCCAGTCGGCAGAACAGATTCGACGATTGCGTCGAATCCCCAGGCCAGTACGGAAGCTTTCTTCGGAGATCTCCGTCGGGAAACTGCAACAGCACATCGTGCAGATGCAAGTCCCAGCCTCGCTGAATCGTTCGCTAGCCCATTCGAATCCACTCCTTCGGGAGTTCCGCTTCGAACCACGTCTGCGTCCAATCGATCAGCACCTGACCCCATGCGGTTCTCCGCCTGGTGGTTGTCCACGCTGGCGCTTCCTCCCCATCCATGTCTATCGGCATCCTCGGGAAGAAGCTGGGTATGTCCCAGTTCTTCGACGAGCAGGGCAGAGCTGTTCCGGTCACCTTGATCGAAGCCGGCCCCTGCCGCATCACCCAACTCAAAAACGACGACACTGACGGTTATTCCGCAGTGCAGATCGGCTTTGGCGAAACCCGCGAGAAGCTGATCAACAAGCCCGCCCAGGGTCACCTCAACAAATCCGGTGAGGGCCTTCTGCGTCATCTGCGCGAATACCGCGTCGACAGCGTTGAAGGTCTTGAACTCGGTGGCGCCATCACCGTCGGCGATTTCGAAGCCGGCCAAAAGGTGGACGTCAGCGGTGACACCGTCGGCCGCGGCTTCGCTGGCTACCAGAAGCGCCACGGCTTCAGCCGGGGTCCGATGACCCACGGTTCGAAGAACCACCGCGAGCCCGGTTCGACCGGTGCCGGTACGACCCCGGGCCGCATCTATCCCGGAAAGCGGATGGCCGGTCGCTACGGCGGCAAGAAAATCACCACCCGCGGCCTGACCATCCTCAAGGTGGACAGCGAGCACAACCTGCTGGTGGTGAAGGGATCCGTGCCCGGCAAACCTGGTGCGCTGCTCAACATCCGCCCGGCCTTGCGCGTGGGCGCCAAGCCCGCCAAAGGAGGTAAGTGATGGCCAGTTGTGTCGTTCGTGATTGGCAGGGCAAGGAAGCCGGCAAGGCAACCCTGGACCTGAAGGTGGCCAAAGAGACCACCGCCGTTGACCTGATGCATCGGGCCGTTCTGCGTCAGCAGGCCCATGCACGCCAAGGAACCGCCAGCACCCTCACCCGCTCAGAAGTGCGCGGTGGTGGTCGCAAGCCCTACAAGCAGAAAGGAACTGGTCGGGCCCGTCAGGGATCGATCCGCACTCCTCTGAAACCCGGCGGCGGCATCATCTTTGGACCCAAGCCCCGCACGTATAACCTTGCGATGAACCGCAAGGAGCGTCGTCTGGCCCTGCGCACCGCGCTGATGGCCCGCATTGACGATGTGACCGTCGTGAAGGACTTCGGTGCTTCGCTGGAGGCCCCCAAGACCCGTGAGATCACAGATGCTCTGGGTCGCCTCGGTGTTGCTGCCGGCTCCAAGGTGCTCATCGTTCTGACGAACCCCTCCGATGTTGTGCGCCGTTCCGTGCGCAACCTGGAGAAAGTCAAGTTGATCTCCGCAGATCAGCTGAACGTCTTCGACCTGCTCCACGCCAATGCTCTGGTGCTGGGCGAGGAAGCTCTCGCAACCATCCAGGAGGTCTACGGCGATGACTGAACGTTTCCAAGGACGCCTGGCGGATGTAATCCGTCGTCCCCTGATCACCGAGAAGGCCACCCGCGCCCTCGAAATCAACCAGTACACCTTCGAGGTGGACCACCGCGCCGCAAAGCCCGACATCAAGGCCGCCATTGAGCAGCTCTTCGATGTGAAGGTCACCGGCATCAGCACCATGAATCCCCCGCGACGCTCCCGTCGCATGGGTCGCTTCGCCGGCAAACGTGCCCAGGTGAAGAAAGCCGTGGTGCGCCTGGCGGAGGGCAACTCGATCCAACTCTTCCCTGAGTCCTGAGGGGTCTGAATCGTCATGGCAATCCGTAATTTCCGCCCCTACACCCCCGGTACCCGCACCCGGGTGGTAACTGATTTCAGTGAGATCACCAGCCGCAAGCCGGAGCGGACCCTGGTGGTGGCCAAACACCGCCGCAAGGGCCGCAACAACCGCGGTGTGATCACCTGCCGCCACCGCGGTGGTGGCCACAAGCGCCTCTATCGCGTGGTGGATTTCCGTCGCAACAAGCACGGTGTCCCCGCCAAGGTGGCCGCGATTCACTACGACCCGCATCGCAACGCGCGTCTGGCACTGCTCTTCTACGCCGATGGCGAGAAGCGCTACATCCTTGCTCCTGCAGGAGTTCAGGTAGGCCAGACCGTGGTCTCAGGCCCTGATGCCCCGATCGAAAACGGCAACGCCATGCCGTTGTCCTCGGTGCCCCTCGGTTCGGCGGTTCACTGCGTTGAGCTCTACGCCGGTCGTGGTGGCCAGATGGTCCGTACCGCCGGTGCCAGTGCCCAGGTGATGGCGAAAGAAGGCGACTACGTCGCTCTGAAGCTGCCCTCCACCGAGGTTCGCCTGGTTCGCCGCGAGTGCTACGCCACCCTCGGCGAGGTCGGTAACTCCGAGATGCGCAACACCAGCCTGGGTAAGGCTGGTCGTCGCCGCTGGCTCGGTCGCCGTCCTCAGGTTCGAGGCAGTGTGATGAACCCCTGCGATCACCCCCACGGTGGTGGTGAGGGTCGTGCACCCATCGGCCGTTCCGGCCCGGTGACCCCCTGGGGCAAACCCGCCCTCGGTCTCAAGACCCGCAAGCGGAACAAACCCAGCAACCAATACGTGCTCCGGAAGCGTCGCAAGACCTCCAAACGGAGCCGTGGCGGACGCGATTCCTGATGCAAACCATCACTTATCCGCTTGCTTAAACCGTTATGGGACGTTCACTCAAAAAAGGTCCGTTTATTGCCGACAGCCTGCTTCGCAAGGTTGAAAAGCAGAACGACAACGACGACAAGTCTGTGATCAAGACCTGGTCACGGGCCTCCACGATCCTGCCGATGATGATCGGCCACACGATCGCGGTTCACAACGGCCGCACCCATGTGCCGGTGTTCATCACCGAGCAGATGGTGGGCCACAAGCTGGGAGAGTTCGCTCCCACCCGCACCTTCAAGGGCCACATCAGAGACAAGAAAGGAGGCCGCTAAACCATGACATCGTCAACCCAAACGGCACCCACCGCCCAGGCTCACGGTCGCTTCATCCGAGGCTCCGTGTCAAAGGTGCGCCGTGTGCTCGACCAAATCCGTGGCCGCACCTATCGCGACGCGCTGATCATGCTCGAGTTCATGCCCTACCGCTCCACTGGCCCGATCACCAAGGTGCTCCGGTCTGCGGTGGCCAACGCTGAGCACAACCTCGGTCTCGACCCCTCATCTCTGGTGATCTCGAGCGCGACCGCTGACATGGGCCCCTCCATGAAGCGCTACCGCCCCCGCGCCCAGGGCCGGGCTTACCAGATCAAGAAACAGACCTGCCACATCAGCATTGCTGTGGTGGCTCAGACCGATTCCTGACCCCCGAGGACTCTGACCCAATGGGACACAAAATCAACCCAACCGGTCTGCGCCTGGGGATCACCCAGGAACACCGGTCACGCTGGTACGCCTCCAGCAAGAACTATCCGGCCCTCCTCCAGGAGGACGACCGGATTCGCAAGTTCATCCACAAGAAGTACGGCTCCGCCGGCATCAGTGATGTGCTGATCGCCCGCAAGGCCGATCAACTGGAAGTTGAACTCAAGACCGCACGCCCCGGCGTGCTGGTCGGCCGTCAAGGCAGCGGCATCGAAGAGCTTCGCTCCGGCATTCAGAAGACCATCGGCGACTCCAGTCGTCAGGTGCGGATCAATGTTGTCGAGGTCGAACGCGTCGACGGTGATGCCTTCCTCCTTGCCGAGTACATCGCCCAGCAGCTGGAGAAGCGTGTGGCCTTCCGCCGCACCATCCGCATGGCTGTGCAGCGCGCTCAGCGTGCCGGCGTTCTGGGTCTGAAGATCCAGGTCTCCGGTCGCCTGAACGGTGCTGAGATCGCCCGGACGGAATGGACCCGCGAGGGTCGGGTGCCCCTGCACACCCTGCGGGCCGACATCGACTACGCCACCAAGGTGGCCAGCACGACCTACGGCGTGCTCGGCATCAAGGTTTGGGTGTTCAAGGGCGAAGTGCTGAGCGAACAGGCTCAGCCCATGCCGGTGGGTGCTGCCCCCCGGCGCCGGGCCAGCCGTCGGCCCCAACAGTTCGAAGACCGCTCAAACGAGGGTTGAACAGGAGGCCTGAACCATGCTGAGTCCAAAACGCGTCAAATTCCGTAAGCAGCAGCGAGGCCGCATGCGCGGCGTCGCCACCCGGGGCAACACCATTGCCTTCGGACAATTCGCGCTGCAGGCACAGGAATGTGGCTGGATCACCTCGCGCCAGATCGAGGCCAGCCGTCGTGCCATGACCCGCTACGTCAAGCGTGGCGGGAAAATCTGGATCCGGATCTTCCCCGACAAGCCGGTCACCATGCGCGCTGCCGAAACCCGGATGGGTTCCGGTAAGGGCAACCCAGAATTCTGGGTGGCGGTGATCAAGCCCGGCCGGATCCTGTTCGAGATGGGCGGTGATGAAATCACCCCCGAAATCGCCAAGGAAGCCATGCGCCTCGCGCAATACAAGCTTCCCGTGAAGACCAAGTTCATCCAACTGGATGAGCAGGAGAAGTCAGCTGGTGCCAAGGCTCCGGCAGCTTCTGAAGCCGTCACCGTGGAGTCCTGACCATGGCCCGTCCCAACGCCGCCGATGTGCGCAGCCTGTCCGATTCGGACATCAACGAACAGATCGACGGCCTGCGCCGCGAGCTGTTCCAACTCCGTTTCCAGCAGGCCACGCGCCAGCTCGCTAACACGCACCGTTTCAAAGAGGTCCGCATCAAGCTGGCCCAGCTGCTGACGGTGCAGTCGGAGCGCCAGCGCTCCACCGCCTCCTGATCCCCCACTCCGTAACCATGGCAGTCAAGGAAAGGATCGGCACCGTCGTCAGCGACAAGATGGAAAAAACGGTGGTGGTCGCGGTGGAAAGCCGCTTCCCACACCCCATCTATCAAAAGACGGTCAGCCGTACCACCCGTTACAAGGCTCACGACGAAGACAACACCTGTCGCGTCGGTGACCGCGTTCGCATCACTGAAACCCGTCCGATGAGCCGCCAAAAACGGTGGGCCATCGCTGAGGTTCTCAGCCACAGCCCGAAAGCTGCGGCTGAGGAAGCCAACAAGGCTGAAGCTCAGGAGGTGAAGCAGTGATCCAGCAGGAGTCCTATCTCACCGTTGCCGACAACAGCGGCGCCAAGCGCATTCAGTGCATTCGCGTCCTCGGCACCAACCGTCGCTATGCCCACGTGGGCGACGTGATCGTTGCCGCCGTGAAGGATGCCGCCCCCAACATGGGCGTCAAAAAGTCCGACGTGGTGAAGGCCGTTGTGGTGCGCACCAAAGCCACCATGCGTCGCGAAACCGGAAACTCGATCCGTTTCGACGACAACGCCGCCGTCATCATCAACGACGACAAAAACCCGAAAGGCACCCGCGTCTTCGGACCGGTGGCCCGTGAGCTGCGTGACCGCAGCTTCACCAAAATCGTGTCCCTCGCTCCGGAGGTGATCTGACCATGGCGACTGCAACCACCAAGGCCAAGGCCACCGAGCGCATCAAGATGCGCATCCGCAAGGGTGACACCGTTCAGGTGATCGCCGGCAAGGACAAGGGCAAGACCGGTGCCGTTCTGCGCACCCTGCCCAACGAAAACCGTGTCGTCGTGGAGGGCGTAAACATGCGCACCCGCCATGAAAAGCCCACCCAGGAGGGCGAGACCGGCCGCATCGTGACGGAGGAAGCTTCCCTGCATGCCTCCAACGTGATGCTCTATTCCACCGACAAAAAGGTGGCCAGCCGCGTTGAAATCGTCGTCGAAAAGGACGGCACCAAGAAGCGCCGGCTGAAGAAAACCGGTGAAGTCCTCGACTGATCCCGACTTCTGACCACGCCCAGAAGCACCCCAACCCGTTATGTCACTCAAGAAGCGCTACCGGGAGACCATCCAGCCCAAGCTGCAGAAGGATCTCTCCCTCACCAACATCCATGAAGTCCCCAAGGTGGTGAAAGTCACCGTCAACCGGGGTCTCGGCGAAGCCGCCGCCAATGCCAAGTCCCTCGAGGCTTCGGTGAATGAGCTGGCGCAGATCACCGGCCAGAAGGTCGTTGTGACCCGTGCAAAAAAAGCCATCGCCGGCTTCAAGATTCGGCAGGGCATGCCGATCGGCTGTGCCGTCACCCTCCGTGGTGATCGGATGTATGCCTTCCTCGAGCGCCTGATCAACCTTGCGCTGCCCCGCATCCGCGACTTCCGCGGGGTCAGCCTCAAGAGTTTCGATGGCCGCGGCAATTACACCCTTGGGGTGCGCGAACAGATCATTTTCCCTGAGATCTCCTTCGACAAGATCGATGCGATCCGGGGCATGGACATCACCATCGTGACCACTGCCCGTTCGGACGAAGAGGGCCGGGCCCTCCTCCGCGAGATGGGAATGCCGTTCCAGAGCAACTGAGCCCTCCCCGTCGACACCTATGGCCAACCACGACCCCATTTCCGACATGCTCACCCGCATTCGCAATGCGAGTGAGAAACGTCACGAAACCACCAAGATCCCCGCTTCGCGGATGACCCGCAGCATCGCCAAGGTGCTGCAGCAGGAGGGCTTCATCTCCGAGATCAGCGAGCAGGGTGAAGGCGTTCGCACCGAACTGGTGCTCGCCCTCAAGTACAGCGGCAAGCACAGGCTGCCCACCATCCGCTCCATGCAGCGGGTCAGCAAGCCCGGTCTCCGCATCTACAAGAACACTCGCGGCCTGCCCAAAGTCCTCGGCGGACTGGGCGTGGCGATCATCTCCACCTCCAAAGGTGTGATGAGCGACCGCGACGCCCGTCGTGAGGGCGTCGGTGGCGAAGTGCTCTGTTACGTCTACTGATCCGGAGCTGAACCATGTCACGAATCGGCAAAAACCCTGTTCCCGTCCCTGAAAAGGTCACGGTTTCCCTCGACGGTCTCACCGTCAAGGTGAAAGGACCCAAAGGCGAACTGGAGCGCACCCTTCCTGAAGGCGTCAGCGTCAGCCAGGACAACAACACCATCGTGGTCTCTCCCACGAGCACCAAGCGCATCTCCCGTGAGCGCCACGGCCTGAGCCGCACCCTCGTCGCCAACATGATCGAGGGTGTCAGCAACGGTTACAGCAAAGCCCTGGAGATCGTTGGCGTGGGCTCCCGTGCCCAGGTCAAAGGCAAAACTCTCGTGGTGAGTGCTGGCTACAGCCATCCCGTCGAGATGGAAGCCCCTGAAGGCATCACCTTCAAGGTGGAGAACAACACCAAGGTGATCGTCTCCGGCATCGACAAGGAGCTGGTGGGCAACGAAGCCGCCAAGGTCCGCGCCATCCGTCCGCCCGAGCCCTACAAGGGCAAAGGCATCAAGTACGAGGGCGAGCGCATCCTGCGCAAGGCAGGCAAGTCCGGCAAGAAATAAGCCTTGTCCTGACGTTCCTTCCCTTCACCCACCATGTCCCAACTGTCCCGCAAACAGCAGACGCAAAAACGCCACCGGCGTCTGCGTCGTCACATCACCGGAACCTCAGACCGTCCGCGTCTGGCCGTGTTCCGCTCCAACAACCACATCTACGCCCAGGTCATCGACGACGCGGCCCAGAGCACACTCTGCTCCGCCTCCACCGTTGACAAGGAGCTGCGCGCCGGCCTCAAGGCTCCGGCTGGCAGCTGCGACGCCTCTGTCGCCGTCGGCGAACTGGTCGCCAAGCGCGCCATCGCCAAAGGCATCCAGCAGGTGGTGTTCGACCGCGGCGGAAATCTGTACCACGGCCGGATTAAAGCCCTCGCCGATGCCGCCCGGGAAGCGGGCCTTCAGTTCTGATTCCTGCTCAACCCATGACAGATTCCTCCCCCCAATCCAATCCCAACGCCGTGCCGGGCGCGGCCGACGTTCCAGCGGCAGCCGAAGGGCAGCAGCAACAAGAACAGCGCCGCGGCCGTGGCGACCGTGATGGTCGTCGTGGCGACCGGCGTGGTGGCCGTCGCGGCCAGGAACGCGATTCCGAATGGCAAGAGCGAGTGGTTCAGATCCGCCGCGTCTCCAAGACCGTGAAAGGCGGTAAGAAGATGAGCTTCCGGGCCATCGTGGTTGTCGGCAACGAGAAAGGCCAGGTCGGCGTTGGTGTCGGCAAGGCCGGTGATGTGATTGGTGCCGTCCGCAAGGGTGTTGCCGATGGCAAGAAGCACCTCGTCAAAGTGCCGTTGACCCGTCACAACTCCATTCCGACCCTCTCCAATGGTCGTGATGGTGCTGCCAGCGTGCTCATCCGCCCTGCAGCCCCTGGTACCGGTGTGATCGCTGGCGGTTCCATCCGCACAGTGCTCGAACTCGCCGGCATCAAGAATGTCCTGGCCAAGCGCCTGGGCAGCAAGACCCCCCTGAACAATGCACGGGCTGCCATGGTGGCCCTGTCGCTTCTCCGCACCCACAAGGAGACGGCCAAGGAACGGGGAATCTCCCTCGAACAGATCTATTCCTGATTCGCGATGACTCTCCGACTCGATTCCCTCAAATCCAACAAGGGCGCTCGTCGCCGCAAATTGCGCAAGGGCCGCGGCATCGCCGCTGGTCAGGGTGCCAGCTGCGGCTTCGGTATGCGCGGCCAGAAATCCCGTTCGGGTCGCCCCACGCGCCCCGGCTTTGAGGGTGGCCAAATGCCTCTGTACCGCCGGGTGCCGAAGCTGAAGCACTTCCCCCTGGTGAATCCCAAGTTCTTCACCGTGCTCAACGTTTCTGCGTTGAACGACCTGAAGGACGGCAGCACCGTCAACTTGGATTCCCTGGTCAAGGACGGCATCGTGACCAGCCCCAAGCATCCTCTGAAGATGCTCGGCAACGGTGAACTGAAAGCCAAAAAGCTGACAGTGCAAGCCGCGGCGTTCACCGCCTCGGCCCGCACCAAGATCGAAGCCGCAGGCGGAACCTGCGAAATCCTCGACTAATCAAGGGCTCGTCCCCAAGTCAGCCCTAGGGTCTGAGCCGTCCGCTGGATTTCGATCCACGGGCGGCTTCTTGGCTTTTCGCCCAACTTCACTTTCTTCCGGACATGCTCGTCAGTCGGGGTCGCAACCCCAACGCCTCCGAAGTGATCGGCCAGCTGATCACCAACCCTGGGCTCCGCAGTCGCGTGCTCACCACACTCGGCCTGCTGTTGTTGGTGCGTCTTGGGATCTACATCCCAATGCCCGGAATCGATCGGGAAGCGTTCAAGCAATTCATCGATCAAGGCGGACAGCTGATCGGTTTTCTCGACATCTTCACCGGCGGCGGGATCTCCACCCTGGGCATCTTTGCCCTGGGGATCCTGCCCTTCATCAACGCCTCGATCATCCTCCAGTTGCTGACCGCAGCGCTGCCGCAGCTGGAAGACCTCCAGAAGAATGAAGGCGAGGCTGGCCGACGCAAGATCGCCCAGATCACCCGTTATGTGGCGCTCGGTTGGGGTCTCGTCCAGAGCGTCGTCTTCGCCATGATCCTGCGCCAATACGCCGTGGAAGGTCTAAGCGAAGTGACCTTTGTGGTGCAGACGGCACTGGCCCTGGTGACCGGCTCGATGGTGGTGATGTGGCTGAGTGAAGTGATCACGGAGCGAGGCATCGGCCAGGGGGCTTCCCTGGTGATTTTTCTGAACATCGTCGCCACCCTGCCGCGCACCCTCGGCGCCACGATCGAAGCCGCTCAAACCGGTGACCGGGACACCGTGCTGGGCATCATTGTTCTGGTGCTGGTGTTCCTGGCCACGATCGTTGGAATCATCTTCGTGCAGGAGGGAGCTCGCCGTATCCCCATCGTCAGCGCCAAGCGCCAGGTGGGTGGAGCAGGTGTGCTCCCCACGCGTCAGAGCTATCTACCGCTCAAGCTGAATGCCGGCGGTGTGATGCCGATCATTTTCGCTTCAGCCCTGATTTTCCTGCCGGTCACTATCGCCAACCTCACCAAGAGTGAGTGGTTGATCCGTGCGGCCAGTGCCCTGAATCCTGGGGCAGGGAACCCCTGGCCATACGCACTCACATTTTTTGCGTTGATCCTGGGCTTCTCTTATTTCTATGCCTCTCTCACTGTGAATCCCGCTGACATCGCCACCAACCTGAAACGGGGTGGTGTGGCGATTCCAGGCGTTCGCCCCGGCAGCGCCACGGCCACTTATCTCTCAGGAGTCCAGAACCGCCTCACCTTGCTGGGTGGTCTGTTCCTCGGCGCCGTCGCCATCATTCCCGCGGCCGTCGAACGCGCCACGAATGTGCAGACCTTCCAGGGGCTTGGCGCCACGTCACTGCTGATCCTTGTCGGTGTGGCCATCGACACGGCCAAGCAGGTGCAGACCTATGTGATCTCACAACGCTACGAAGGCCTCGTTCGCCAGTGAGCGCTGCTGGGCAGCGCACCCTCCGTTCACGTCACCTCACGCTTACGCAACCATGAAAAATCGCTTGCTCTTTCTTGGCCCTCCCGGAGCCGGCAAAGGCACCCAAGCCGCTCGGCTGTGCGATGCCAACAGCATGAAGCATCTGTCCACAGGCGATCTGCTGCGCTCTGAAGTAGCAGCCGGCAGCGATCTGGGCAAAGAAGCTGAAGCGGTGATGAACCGCGGCGAACTGGTGAGCGACGCCCTTGTGCTGGCGATTGTGGAAAGCCAGATGAAGGCTCTCACCACCGATGGCTGGCTGCTGGATGGGTTCCCGCGCACGGTGCCCCAGGCTGAAGCACTCGAACCCCTGCTGGCCGAATTGCAGCAACCCATCCAGGCCGTGGTTCTACTGGAGCTGGATGACGCCGTTTTGATTGAACGGCTGTTGGCCCGCGGTCGCGCCGACGACAACGAAACGGTGATCCGCCATCGCCTGGAGGTTTACCGCGAGAAAACCGCACCCCTGATTCGCTTCTACAGCGACAAGGGTCTCCTGGTTTCCGTCCCCGCCCAGGGCACAGTCGAGGAGATCACCAAGCGGATCGAGTCCGTTCTCGGTTGACCGGCATGTTAACGTTACCGTTTGGAAATTTGGAGAGCCACGCCTCATGAAGGTGCGCAGCTCAGTGAAAAAAATGTGTGACAAGTGCCGGGTGATCCGTCGCCACGGCAAGGTCATGGTCATTTGCGCCAACCCCAAGCACAAACAGCGCCAGGGCTGATCCCCCGCTGTTCTGAAACATTCCTCGCCTCCAGGACTTCGGAGGCATCTGTCCTTTTCAACTAAACGAACGTGGCACGGATCGCCGGCGTTGACATTCCCCGCGACAAGCGGATCGAAGTGTCCCTCACTTACATCTACGGAGTTGGTCTCACCCGCTCACAGGCCATCCTGGCCAAAACCGGCGTGAACCCCGACATCCGGGCGAAAGATCTGGAGGACGGAGATCTTCAGAAGCTCCGCAACGCCATGGAGGAGTACACCCTCGAAGGCGATCTGCGCCGTCAGGAGGGTATGGCCCTCAAGCGCCTGCAGGACATCGGCTGCGTCCGTGGCCGTCGCCACCGCATGAGCCTTCCCGTTCGTGGCCAACGCACCCGCACCAACGCCCGCACCCGCCGCGGCGCGCGGAAGACTGTGGCCGGCAAGAAGAAGTAAGTCCTCTACATCCTTATCCCTGACTGCATACGGCCATGGCTAAAACCGTCAAAAAATCCGGCCCCAAGAAGGCCAAGCGCAACGTCCCGAACGGCGTCGCTCACATCCAGAGCACCTTCAACAACACCATCGTGTCCATCACCGACACGGCCGGTGAAGTGATTTCCTGGTCGTCTGCAGGTGCCAGTGGTTTTAAGGGTGCTCGCAAAGGCACTCCCTTCGCGGCTCAAACCGCTGCAGAAGCAGCAGCACGTCGCGCCCTTGACCAAGGCATGCGTCAGATCGAAGTGCTGGTGAGGGGTCCTGGCTCAGGCCGTGAGACCGCCATCCGTGCTCTCCAGGTTGCTGGCCTCGAAATCACCCTGATTCGCGACGTCACCCCTCTGCCCCATAACGGTTGCCGCCGGCCCAAGCGCCGCCGCGTCTGAACCGAGCTGATTTCCGTCCGGTTTCTCCCTTTACCCCGATTCAGACCGTGTTGCAGTACCAGATTGATCGCATTGAGCATCAGGTGGCCGAGGATCGCGCCCAGTCCGGCGTTTTCCTGATCGGTCCCCTCGAGCGTGGCCAGGCCACGACCCTGGGCAACGCGCTGCGCCGCGTGCTGATGGGTGGGCTGGAAGGCAGTGCTGTCACCGCCATCCGGATTGCCGGTGTCAATCACGAATACGCCACGGTTCCTGGGGTCCGTGAAGACGTTCTCGACATCCTGCTGAACTGCAAGGAGCTCACCGTCAACAGCCGTTCGGCCGAACTCGAGATCGGTCGTCTCGTGGTGGCTGGTCCCGCTGAAGTGAAGGCCGGAGATCTTCAGTTCTCCTCTCAGGTGCAGGTGGTGGACGCCGATCGTCCGATCGCCACCGTGGCCGACGGCCACAGCCTCGAGCTGGAAGTGCACGTTGAGCGCGGCGTTGGCTATCGCCCTGTGGATCGTCACAACGAAGAAACCAGTGCCATCGATCTGCTCCAGATCGATGCCGTGTTCATGCCCGTGACCCGGGTCAACTTCACCATCGACGAAACCGCCGTTGCCGAAGGCGGTTCGGCTCGCGAGCGCCTGCGGATGGAGATCGTCACCGACGGCTCCATTACCCCCGACGACGCCCTGGCTCAATCAGCCAATCAATTGATTGAGCTGTTCCAGCCGCTGGCCACGGTCACTCTCGTGGAGGAAGTTCCTGCTGAACCCGAGCCCTCGGCGGAAGCACAGATTCCTCTTGAGGAACTGAACCTTTCGGTTCGCGCCTACAACTGCCTCAAGCGGGCCCAGGTCAACTCCGTGTCTGACCTGATGGGCTTCAGCTACGAGGATCTTCTGGAGATCAAGAACTTCGGTTCCAAATCCGCTGATGAAGTGATCGAAGCCCTCGAGCGCATCGGCATCTCCATCCCCCAGAGCCGCACTTCTGCATAACTGCAGAACGGCCTGAACGTCCTTTTTCGTCTTCGTCACCGACAGAACCATGCGTCATCAATGCCGAGTTCCTCAGCTGGGACGTCCAGCTGACCAGCGCAAGGCAATGCTGCGCGCCCTGACCACCCAGCTGATCCGCGAAGGTCGGGTCACCACCACCAAGGCACGGGCCAAAGCGCTTCGCGACGAAGCCGAGCGCATGATCACCCTGGCCAAGGACGGCAGCCTCGCCTCCCGTCGCCGGGCCATGGGTTACATCTACGACAAGCAGCTGGTGCATGCCCTGTTCGACAAGGCTCCCAACCGCTATAGCGATCGCAAGGGTGGCTACACCCGCATCACCCGCACCGTTCCCCGTCGTGGCGACAACGCCGAGATGGCCATCATTGAACTGGTCTGATCAGACCTCACGTCAGTTCTGACGTTTGAACACCCAACCCTCGTCTGCAGGTCCTGAGCCAGCGTCCCTTCAGCGGATCGCGCTCAGCCTTCAGTACGAGGGTTCTTCGTTTTGTGGGTGGCAGCGCCAACGCAACGGTCGCAGTGTTCAGGCCGTGCTGGAGGACGCCATCGCCCAGCTTGATCCGCACCGACCGGTGCAGACCTTTGCCGCCGGTCGCACCGATGCCGGCGTTCATGCCGCCGGTCAGGTGGTGCACTTCGACTGCAGTGGGCCGATCCCAGCTCGCAAATGGGCCCCGTCCTTGAACGGACGCCTGCCGAGCACCATTCGTGTGCGCGAATCCGTCGCCCGTCCCCTGGATTGGCATGCCTGTTATTCCGCCACCTACAGGCGGTACCGGTACACGATTCACAACGGGCGCCGCCCCAATTTGTTTTTAAGCCCCTGGAGCTGGCACCGTTACCAACACAGGCTGGATGAGTCCCGCATGCGGGACGCTTTGAGCAGCATGCTTGGTCTGCACGACTTCAGCGCCTTCATGAAGGCAGGCAGCCGTCGCGCCCATGCCCGAACCACCGTGCAGGAGGTGCTCGTGGAGCGCCAAGGCGATCTTCTGCGGGTTGAGATTCAGGCCAGTGGTTTTCTGTACGGCATGGTTCGCCTGCTGATGGCCCAGTTGGTGGCCGTTGGCGAGCACCGTCTCAGTGTTGCCGCCTTTGAACAGCGCTGGAGGGAACGACGACGCCATGAGGTGAAAGAGGCGGCGCCGGCCACGGGCCTCTGCCTGCTTCGGGCTGGCTATGCCGAGCCCATCTTCACCAAAGCCGGCTGGTACGATTGTCAGCCGTGGTTTTTTCTGGCCGAGAGCGATCCGCCTGCGGATCCACCCTCAACGCCGGGATAAACGGGCCTCTACTTCGAAAGCTGCCCAACTCACTGGAGCTGGAGGGCCGAAGAGTAAGCTCGATCTTTAGCCCCGTCAGGTCCAGTCCTGGACCGACCCCTTTGCCCAGTTCCGCTTCTTCAGGCGGGACATAACCGAACCGGCATGCCGGCGCGATGAACAAGACCTCTCTCCCCCCGATTGATTCGATCGACCGCCAGTGGTACGTGGTGGACGCTGAGAATCAAACCCTCGGCCGTCTGGCCACTGAAGTGGCCGCCGTGCTGCGTGGCAAGAACAACCCCAGCTTCACCCCCCATCTGGACACCGGTGATTTTGTCGTCGTCGTGAACGCCGAGAAGATCAAAGTCTCCGGCCGTAAGCCCCAGCAGAAGCTGTACCGCCGTCACTCCGGTCGTCCCGGCGGCATGAAGGTGGAAACCTTCGAAGCTCTGCAGGAACGGATCCCCGAGCGGATCGTGGAGAAGGCCATCAAAGGCATGCTCCCCCACAACGCCCTGGGCCGCCAGATGTTCCGCAAGCTCAAGGTCTACAAAGGCACCGAGCATCCCCACGCCGCTCAGAAGCCCCAGCCTCTTCAGCTCAACCCCTCCGCATCCGCCCAATGAGCAACAACTCCGTCGTCTACTGGGGCACCGGTCGTCGCAAGACCTCTGTCGCCCGTGTTCGTCTCGTCCCCGGCAATGGAACGATCACCATCAATGGTCGTCCCGGTGACAACTATCTGAACTACAACCCCTCGTACATCGCAGCGGTGAAGGCTCCCTTGGAGACCCTCGGCCTCAGCAGCGAGTACGACATCCTCGTCAACGTTCACGGTGGTGGACTCACCGGTCAGTCCGGCGCAATCAAGCAAGGTGCAGCCCGCGCACTGTGCGAACTGTCGGCCGACAACCGCAAGCCGCTGAAGACGGAAGGTCACCTCAGCCGCGACCCCCGTGCCAAGGAACGCCGCAAGTACGGCCTCAAGAAAGCCCGTAAGGCTCCTCAGTTCTCCAAGCGCTGATTTTTTTACCGATGCCAAAGCCCGACATTCATCCCACCTGGTATCCCGACGCCAAGGTGATCTGCAACGGCGAAGTGGTCATGACCACAGGCGCCACCCAGCCGGAAATCCACGTCGACGTCTGGAGCGGCAACCACCCCTTCTTCACCGGCACCCAGAAGATCCTCGACACCGAGGGTCGTGTGGACCGCTTCATGAAGAAGTACGGCATGGGCACCAAGAAAAAAGGTGCCGACTCTGCCAAGGCCGAGTCCAAGGCCTGAGGGTGAGAACGGGGCATGGACGCCTCGACCTTGTTCACACGGCTGGAAACAGCCACAGCCAGCTTCCGCAACCTCGAGCGGCAGCTGGCTGATCCTGATGTGGCCGCTGATCCGAAGCGGCTTGAATCGATCGCACGGGAGCGATCAAGACTTGAGCCACTCGTGCTCGACTTCGAGGAACTCCAGAAGCTCGAATCCGAGCGTGATTCCGCACGTCAGCTGCTGAAAGACAGTCGCGGTGACGCTGCAATGGAGGAGCTGGCGAAGGATGAGTTGGCCATCCTCCAAGAACAGCACGAAACGCTGACCGAGCGGCTCACCCTGGCTCTGCTGCCGCGGGATCCCCGCGATGAGCGCAGTGTGATGCTGGAAATTCGTGCCGGCGCAGGCGGCGACGAGGCCTGTCTCTGGGCCGGTGATCTGGCACGGATGTATGAGCGGTACAGCCAAAAAGTGGGCTGGGCCGTGCAATCCATCAGCTGCACCGAGGCCGACCTGGGTGGGTTTCGCGAACTGATCCTGTCGGTGCGTGGCGACAGCGTCTACAGCCAACTGAAATTTGAAGCGGGAGTGCATCGGGTGCAACGGGTCCCGGCCACGGAATCCCAGGGTCGGGTCCACACCTCAACAGCCACGGTGGCCGTGATGCCCGAAGCCGATGCCGTGGAAGTTCAGCTCGACCCGAAGGATCTCGATATCAGCACAGCGCGTTCAGGCGGTGCTGGGGGGCAGAACGTCAACAAGGTGGAAACAGCTGTGGACCTTCTCCACAAACCCACGGGCATCCGCGTGTTCTGCACCCAGGAACGCTCCCAGCTGCAGAACCGGGAACGGGCCCTGGAGATCCTGCGCGCCAAATTGTTGGAGCGGGAGCAGGCGGCTGCTGCAGAACGCGAAAGCAGCGACCGACGCGCCCAAGTTGGCAGTGGTGACCGCTCCGAAAAAATCCGCACCTACAACTACAAGGACAACCGAACCACAGATCATCGGCTGGGCCGAAACTTCACCCTTGAACCTGTGCTGGAGGGCCAGCTGGAGGACCTGATCGGTGCCTGCATCGCCGAAGAGCAACGTCAGAAACTCGAAGCGCTGAGCGATCAGGCCGAGGCCTGACGGTCAAGCACCGATCACGTATTTCGCCCATTCCTGGTGATGACCGGAATGGATCTGGCGCCGGGCCTCAAAACTGAGGCTGCTGGCCGGTCGCCGCGGCACATGGCGCAGAGGCATGGCGGCTTCCTTCGGAGTTCGATTGCCTTTGCGCACATTGCAGCTGAGGCAAGCCGTGGTCACGTTCTCCCAGGTGTCGCTACCTCCCCGACTGCGGGGCATCACATGGTCGATGGACAACTGATTGTCACGACTGCCGCAGTACTGGCAGGTGTGGTTGTCCCGCTGGAAGAGGTTGCGACGCGTCAGGGGCAGCTGACGAAAGGGAACGCGAACGTACTGGCGCAGGCGGATCACCGTTGGCAGGTGGGTACCCTGACGCAGTTGCCGACAGGGGTCGTGTTCCAGACTCTCGGCCTTGCCCTTCAGCATCATCACCACAGCCCGTCTCCAGGTGGTGATATTGAGCGGCTCGTAGGACGCATTGAGAACGAGAACCTGGCCCATGCCAGCTCACTCAATCATGGTCATGCTATCGGGGATGTGAAGCTGTCTCGGTAGCGCCGAGCACCGCCTGTGATTCCGGAGCTGAATCCACGTCAGCGCGCCTGGGTGGAGGTTTCACCTGCAGCGATTCGGGCCAACGCCAGGGCGCTCTGCCAACACCTCGGTGCTCGTACCCAACTGATGGCGGTGGTGAAGGCCGATGGCTACGGCCACGGCGCCGAGACGGTGGCACGGGCTGCCCTTCAGGGGGGAGCCACCAGCCTTGGCGTGGCCACGCTGCAGGAAGGCCTTGAGCTGCGGCGGGCCGGCCTGGAAGCACCAGTGCTGTTACTCAGCAACCTCAATGAACCGGAGGACCTGCGCACCTGCCTGCACTGGCGGTTGATGCCCACCCTGAGCAGCCTCAGGGATGCCCAGCTCTGCAACGCTCTGGCTGCCGAGAGCGGTCGATGTTTCGACGTGCAATTGAAGATCGACACCGGCATGGCACGGCTGGGCTGCTCCCTCAGCGAGGGACATCAGACCGCGGCGGAGCTGAACAGCCTGGAACACCTCAATCTGGAGGGCATCTACAGCCATCTGGCCTGTGCCGATGAGCCGAACGATGCCTTGACCAGCCTCCAGCAGGAGCGCTTCGTGAGCATGCTCTCGGCCCTGCCCCAAGCGGGTTCCGGCATCACCCGCCATCTGGCCAACTCGGCAGGGACCCTGCTCAACCGGGAGCTGCACCACGACCTCGTGCGCGTTGGATTGGCCCTGTACGGCCATGCCCCCGCCAGTCATCTGAGCAACGTCATTCCCCTGCAACCCGCCCTGGCGGTTCGTGCCCGGGTCAGCCTGATCCGCGACGTGCCCGCCGGCACTGGAGTCAGCTACGGCCATCGCTTCATCACCCAGCGCCCCACGCGGCTTGCGGTGGTCGGGATCGGCTATGCCGATGGTGTTCTGCGGTCCCTCAGCGGGCACATCCAAGCCTTGCATCGCAATCGCCAGCTGCCTCAGGTGGGAGCCATCACGATGGACCAGCTCCTGCTGGATGCCACCGATGCAGCTGAGCTGGAGCAAGGCGACATCGTCACTCTGCTGGGCCAGGACGGCGACCTGGAATTAAGCCCTCAAAGCTGGAGCAACCACTGCGGCTCGATTCCCTGGGAGATCCTCTGTGGTTTCAAACGACGTCTGCCCCGCGTTGAAGTCTGACCACCTGCCCAGCACTTGGTACTCTGGTTGCGCCGCTGGAGAGGTGGCTGAGTGGTTGAAAGCGGCTCCCTGCTAAGGAGTTACAGGAGGCAACTTCTGTCGAGGGTTCGAATCCCTCCCTCTCCGTTCCAAGTCCATCATCTCAATCCGCCGGTTCCTCTGAGCTGGTGAACAGGTTGAGTTGCCGTGCCAGCTCCGGCAAAAGCGATGCGTCCCTGGCGCGATCAGGCCCCGTGGTGAACACCACCAGCAAGCTGGGCGGCTGCTGTTCAGACGCCTGGAACCAGGCGGCGTCATGACGGGCCTGACTCATCCAGCCGGCCTTGCTCCACAGCAGAGCGTCCTCAGGTAGGCCTTCGCCGAGGAAGCCATCCACCTGGTTTTCAGGATCAGCGCGACGCTGCTTTTGATCGAGCGAGCGCCGCAACAGACCCTGCAGCCGACGACAGGCCGGTGGCGAAACCACCGCACCGGTCATCACCGCCTCCAGCATCCGGGCTGTCGCAACCGTGGACAAGCCATTGCGGTTGCCGTTGTCGGCCCCATAGAACATTTTCTCCCGGCCATAGGGACCATCACCCCAGGTCTTCTGGCAGCAATTCACCGCCTCAAGTTCCGGCCAGGCCAGGCTCTGCAACCAGCCATTGATCAAGCGACGCTGCTGCGTCCAAAGCTCCCAGCGTTCGCCATGGAGGGCAGGGCCGCTTGTGGTGCCTGTGAGCAGATCCACCACAAGCCCCGTGGCATCGTTGCTGGAATCGGCGATCATGTCGCGCATCGCGCGCCGCAATTCGTCGCTCTCAGGGATCAGGTCACGTTGCAGCCACTGCTCAACAGCGACGGCATAGAACAGCTTCACCACGCTGGCCGGATAGAGGATCCGGTCTTGGTTCCAGGAAGCACCACGGCCCTGACCCGCCTCCGGTGCAGCTTCGTCGTACCGCACCCAGGTGATCGCCAGGCTGTTGCGCAGCCCCGGGCGACCGTCGGCATCGAGCCCATCGAGGGCCGCCTCAAGCCGAGCCGCCATTGCGGGATCGGGACGGTAGAACGCCATAGCGATTCGATTGGGCCATGGCGACGTTAGGCACCCTGCTGGCCCCGGACCTGATTCAGACAGGCTCCAGTTGGCAGCTGTGCGCTGACGTGAATGGTTATTCGCGATCTGACGGCGCGAGTCTGACCACTCAGGCCTGTCGTGGACGCCGTTTTCGCATTCTGGAGAGGCAGCCCAAGAGGATCGCTGTTCAGCTGCTGGAGGATGGCTACCGCTGCTGGCTCGAACTCGAGGCGGTTCTGGGGCGAGCTGAGCGATGCGCAGCCTGGCGACCGTCGCCGCTGAGCGCGACGGAGATTGAACGACGTCTGCCTGGCGTCCTCGCCTGGAGCGAAACCGCCCAGCAGCGTCCCAATGTCTACCTCTGGGGAGGCACCACAGAACCGGACATGGATTGTTCCGGTCTGATGCAGATGGCCTTCGCCAGCCAGGACATTTGGATTCCGCGAGATGCCTATCAACAGGAGCGGTTCTGCCAACCTGTTGCAGCTCTGCCCGACGATCACAGCCTGCTGCGCCCTGGAGATCTGCTGTTTTTTGGCACACGGCAGCGTTGCACCCATGTGGGGATCCATCTCAGCGAGGGCCGCTACCGCCACAGCTCAGGCCAGGACCATGGGCGCAATGGGATCGGCATCGACAGCTTGCACAGCAGCGATCAACACCCGGTGGCTTGCCACTACAGGGCTGAATTCCGCGGCGCAGGCCGTGTGGTGCGTTGCCATGACGGATCGCATCTCTCCTGACGCTGGCAGGCGGATGAACCGCGCCCCTGCTTAAGTTGAGCGACTTGCAGCGCGACCGGCATGAGTGCACCCCTGAATCTCTCGGTGGTGGTGCCGCTGTACAACGAAGAGGAAAGCCTGCCTCATCTGGTTGAGCAGCTCCTTTCAGCACTGCGTCCAAGCGACGAGGCGTTTGAACTGGTCCTGGTCGACGACGGATCCAGCGACCGCACCGCGAACGTGCTGGCCCAGCTCAGCGCCGAAGTGCCCGAAGTGGTGGCTGTGCTGCTGCGCAAGAACTATGGCCAGACCGCAGCCATGGCGGCTGGGTTTGATGTGGCTGGCGGAGAGGTGATCGTCAGCCTCGATGGAGATCTGCAGAACGATCCAGCCGACATTCCCATGCTGCTGGCCAAACTGCGAGAGGGGTACGACCTCGTCAGTGGCTGGCGCCATCAGCGCCAGGACGCCGCCCTCCAGCGCAAACTTCCCTCCCGGATCGCCAACCGCTTGATCGGCCGGGTAACCGGTGTGCGGCTGCATGACTACGGCTGCTCCCTCAAGGCCTACCGCCGCGAGGTGCTCTCAGACATGCGGCTCTATGGGGAGCTGCATCGCTTTCTTCCCGCCCTGGCCTTCATCGAGGGTGCACGGATCACCGAAGTGAAGGTGAACCACCGGGCGCGTCAGTTCGGCAGCAGCAAGTACGGGATCGATCGCACCTTCCGTGTGCTGATGGATCTGCTCACCGTCTGGTTCATGAAGCGTTTTCTGACCCGGCCGATGTACGTGTTCGGCTTCGGGGGGCTGCTGGCCATCGCCGCCAGCCTGATCACCAGCACCTATCTCCTTGTGATCAAGGTGATGGGAGGCGACATTGCCAATCGCCCACTGCTCACCCTGGCGGTGGTGCTTGGCTTGGCTGGCATTCAATTGTTCTGCTTCGGGCTTCTGGGCGAACTGCTGATCCGCACCTACCACGAAAGCCAGGATCGCCCCATTTATCGCATCCGCGAAACATTGCGCGGCGGCCGAGCCGGCTGACGGATCGGGGCAGCGGCCGGCGCGCCACGGAACGGTGCGATCGCCGCAGCAGCTGCTTCCACCACACGCGCATCGCTGTCACGCAGCGCCTGGCGCAGCAGGGGCAGCGCCGAACGGTGTCCCCAGCGGGCGGCCAAACGAACGGCGCGCAAACGCTCCTCGAGTCCAGCCTCCATATCAGCCTTGAGACGACGCTCCAGGGCAAGACGCTCCAAGGGACTGCTCGGCGCCGTCCAGGACTCCAGGGAAGCATCGGCGGATTCCCCATCAGCAGCGGGGTCAATCACCAGTTCCAACTGGGCACGATTGATCTGTGCGACACGGCTGGCATCCGTACTGGAAAGCATCGGCTTCACCGGCTTCCTGCGCAACCAGAGCACCACCGTGAGCAGCACGACGGCACCGGGAAGGAGAACGTTCTGCATGCGGATTGAACTTTTATGTCGCCGTCGGGGCCTAAAGCAGGCCGTCAGAACGGTCCTACTTACAGTAGCTGCGAAGCTTTTGGCCTCGACATGACTGGAGATTTCGCTGCTGCCTGGCTGCCTGCGATTTTCGTGCCCATCACCGGAATCGTGTTCCCCGCAGTGTTCATCGTCCTTGTTGGTCGAGTGATCACCGCTGCCGAGTGACCGCGACCTGCGGACCGTTTCAACCCCTCAGCACTCGTACCTCATGACCGTCACTCCTGCTGCTGATCCATGCGTCGGCAACCTTGCGACACCCGTCAACAGCGGCTATTTCATCAAGGGTCTGATCAACAACCTGCCTCTGTACCGCCCCGGAATTTCCCCGAACTTCCGTGGCCTAGAAACCGGTGCAGCCTTCGGTTATCTGCTCTACGGCCCCTTCACCATCTGTGGTCCCCTGCGTGCCACGGAATACCAGCAAACCGCTGGCCTGCTGGCTGCCATCGGCGCCGTGCACATCCTCAGCCTGCTGTTCCTGCTCTACAACCAGCCCGGCAAGCAACCCAACATCCCCCCTGCAGATGTGACGGTTGAGAATCCCCCCGCCGACCTGTTCACCCGCACCGGCTGGGCTGACTTCACCAGTGGGTTCTGGCTGGGTGGTTGCGGCGGTGCCGTTTTCGCCTGGTTCCTCTGCAACACCGTTCACGTGCAGGAACTGTTCAAGATCGCTGCTGGTGTCTGGAGCGTCGGCTGAAGCAGTTCACTGAACCCTCTGACAAAAACCATTCATCCCCCGGTTGCCTGATTCCAGGCGATAGGGGGATTTTTCCTGGCAGGATTCATTCACATTTGAGACGCCCCGGTGCGGTCGATCTCCCAGCCGTTTCTTAGGCGGCCGGTTCTGACGGTCGTCTGCAGCCTGCTGATCCTTTTGGCGGGCTGCACGGCGTTGTTCGGCCTGGGACTGGAGGATCTTCCGCCCCTCGCTCCCACCCGCGTGAGTGTGAGCGCCAGCTTCCCGGCGGCTTCACCGGAGGTGGTGGAGCAGAGCGTGACCCGGGTATTGGAACAACAGCTGAATGGCCTGGAAGGGGTCGAAAGCATCAGCTCAACCAGCAGGCAGGGCGGCGCCAGCATCTCGTTGCGCTTCAACGCGGGTGATCCCGAGCTGAATGCGATCAAGGTTCAGAACGAGGCGAACCTGGCCAGCCGCCGGCTGCCCCAGGCCGTGACGCGCCAGGGGCTCCAGGTGCGGCGCTCCTCGGAAGACCTGTTGATGATCCTGGGGTTCAGCCACCCGCCGGATCAATACGTCCCCACCTTTCTCACGGGCTGGCTGGACCAGACCCTTCGGGACGCGCTGCTCAGCACACCAGGCATCGGAGATGTGCGGATCTTCGGCAGCAGTGAACTCTCCTATCGCCTTTGGTTGGATCCGCAACGCCTCGAACAGACCAACCTCACCCTTGGCGATGTCAGCCGAACCCTGGCTGAACAAAACGTTTTGGCTGCCGTTGGCAGCATCGGGGCTGCCCCAGTTCCAGAGGGCCAAGTGCTGAGCCTTCAGGTGGAAGCGGAAGGACGTCTTCGCAGCCAATCGGATTTCGAGAATCTCGTCCTGCGCCGACTCGACAACGGCGGGCTGCTGCGCCTCAAGGATGTAGGACGGGTTGCCCTCGGACAGCGCAACTACGGACGCAAGGCCATGAATCTGGCTGGCGAGCGTTCGGTGGCCGTGGGCATCTACCAGCGCGATGGGGCCAATGCCCTGGAGGTGAGCAGGGCGATCAAGCGCATGCTGAAGCAGTTGGAAGCGAGCTTTCCCCCGGGCATCGAGGTCTCAATGATCGTGGATATGGCCGACACGGTTCAGGCCAACCTCGATCGCACCTTCATCACCTTGCGCGATGCCGTGCTGCTGGTGCTGGTGGTGCTGGTGCTGTTTCTGGGCCGCTGGCGTCTCGCCCTGATCCCTGGCCTTGCCGTGCCGGTGGCGTTGGTGGGAAGCCTCAGTCTGGTGAAACTGAGCGGTTCCAATCTCAACAGCCTGATCCTGTTTGGCCTGGTGCTGGCCACCGGGATCGTTGTGGATGACGCCATCGTCGTGAGTGAAGACATCGCCGGACGCATCGAACGGGGCACACCCCCCGAACAGGCGGCCGAAGACGCCATGGCCGAGTTAGCAACGGCCGTTGTGGCCACCTCATTGGTGCTGGCAGCCGTGTTCCTGCCCGTGCTGCTCATTCCTGGATCGATCGGACGCCTCTATCAACCGATCGCCCTGGCCATCAGCGGAGCGATCCTGTTCTCCACCCTGAATGCGCTCAGCTTCACCCCAATGGCCTGCGCCCGGGTGCTGGGCCCAGGAGGCGGCCGTCTTCCTGGGGCCATCGGCAAGCTCAGCCGCTGGCTTCGGCAGGGCATGCAAATCCTGCAATCCCAATACGCGAAACAACTCGAGCACTGGCTGCAGCACAAGCGACGCATCGCCCTTGTGCTGCTGAGCGGCCTTGTCATCACGGCCTCAGGCTTGGCGGTGATGCCAACGGCGTTCATCCCCGATGACGACCAAGGCCAGATCCGCGGCTACTTCACCCTCCCCGATGGTGCCAGCCTTGAGCGCAGCGTGGCCGTGATGGACGACATCCGACGGGTCGTCAGCGAAGAGCCCCTCGTGCGCACCGGCAACTTTTATGCCGGCAGCTCCTTCGGACAGAGCGGAGAAGACCGTGGCTCGTTTTACCTACGCCTGCAGCCACGCAAGGATCGACCTGGCAAAGAGCAGAGCAGCAACGCCATCAAACGCCGTCTCAACCGAAAGATTCAGCAACGGGTTGGTGAGGCCAGGGTCGTGCTGATCACCCCACCAACCGTGCAGGGATTCAGCGGTGAGTCAGGACTTTCGCTGGAACTGCTGGACCGCAGCGGAGGGCAACTCAGCCTGGAGCAATTCGGCCAAGTCGCCCAGAATTTCATCCAGACGGCCAAGGCGACAGACCGGTTTGAACGGGTGAGCACCCGCTTTGATGCCAGCTTCCCCCGCTGGCGGCTGGAGCTCGACCGCGACCAACTGGCTGCTCTCGATCTCGACTACGGCGCAACCCTGCGGGAGATCGGCACCGCCTTCGGCGGCCGCTACATCGATGACACCTACGACGACGGTCGCATCCGCTCGATTGTTCTGCAGCTGGAAGGCAGCGAGCGACGTCGGCCGGAAGACCTCACCGGGCTGATGGCGCGCAACCGCAGCGGTGAGCTGGTGTCGGTGGCCAGCGTGGCCAGCCTGACCCGCGAGGAGGGCGTCAACAACATTCGCCACTACGGACTCAACCGGGCCATCCGGATCACGGCCATCCCGGCGCCAACGGTGAGCAGCGGTGAAGCCATCGATGCCCTCACCCAGGCCGGCGATCGCATTGGAGGCAGCAACATCGGCCTGGCCTTCACGGGCCTGGCTTTGGAGGAACAACGGGCTGGGCAGGTGACCTGGGTGCTGTTCGCCCTTGGCGTGACGGTGGTCTATCTGCTGCTGGCCGCTCTTTACGAGAGTTTTATTGACCCGTTGATCATCCTGCTCACGGTGCCGATGGCCCTGCTCGGAGCTCTGATCGGCTTGAAATTGCGGGGCCTTCCACTGGATGTTTACGGCCAGATGGGACTCCTGGTGCTGGTGAGCCTGGCGGCCAAAAACGGAATTCTGATCGTGGAATTCGCCAACCAGCGGATGGCAGCAGGCCTGGCCCTGCGCGAGGCCGTTGTGGATGCAGCCGTGAACCGGATGCGCCCCATCCTGCTGACAGCAGTCACATCCCTGGCGGGTTTCCTGCCCCTTCTGTTTGCCCAGGGCACGGGAGCCGCCAGCAGGGTCAGCATTGGCACCGTGGTGTTCAGCGGACTGCTGGTGGCCTCGTTGCTGTCCCTGTTTGCCGTCCCTGCCGTCTATCTGATGCTGAAACGCGATCGAAGGCCCACCGCGTAGGGTGCGATCTCGATCCAATGGTTCTGCTGCTGAAGGGAACGATGACCATCACCCCACGGGCGACAACGGCAACCAGTTCCCAGGCGCAGTTCTTCGATTACGCCTCAGCAGCCAATCCCCTGCAACAGGGGCTGATCAGCACGATCCCCTACCGCAGCTTTTCGGCCAGTTTTTTTGATCAAGCCGGAACGGCCCTGGAACCTCTTGATTTAAGTGCCGACTTGCACTGCGAAGGTCCGGCCACCGGTCCATCGCTATGCGGCAACTTCATCCGACTGGATCATGGATCCCTGCGCACCCATGCGGATGCGACCAGTCAGTTGTTCTTCGTGGCCCGAGGCCATGGGCAAACTGAAGCCTGCGGTCAAGTTTTTCACTGGAGCGAGGGAGACACGTTCGTGCTTCCGGCGGGCGGTGAAGCCATTCACAGCAGCGACACCCATGCAGGCCTGTATTGGGTGCACGATGCCCCCTTGCTTCGTTATCTGGGGGTGAGCACCGTGAAACCGGTGTTCGAACCCTGCTTCTACAGCCATGAGGATGCTCGCGCGCAATTAGATGCCATCGCAAGAAATCCCCGCGGAGCCAACGCCAATCGCGTGAGTGTGCTGTTGGGAAACAACGCCTTCCCTCAGACGCGCACCGTCACCCATACCCTCTGGGCCATGTTGGGAATCCTCCCCGCAGGCCAGGTGCAGCGCCCCCACCGACATCAGTCGATCGCCCTTGATTTTGCGGTGGCCTGCCAACCGGGTTGCTACACGATGATCGGCACCGAGCTGGACGAGAACGGGATGATCCGCAATGGGCACCGGGAAGACTGGGCAGCCGGCGCAGCCTTCGTGACACCGCCCGGCTACTGGCACTCCCACCACAACGAATCCGGAGCCGACGCCTACGTGCTGCCGATTCAGGATGCCGGCCTGCACACCTATCTGCGCACCCTCGACATTGCCTTTAACAACAGAGGCCGGGCTGATTTAAGCAACACCCCGTAGCCAACCCAAGCTCAACGGGTGAGCAGTTGGTGGTTCACCGAGGTCAGGGCACCGTGTTCTGAATAGCGACGTGAAATGCGCTCGAGGCGCGTTGCACTCGACAGCCAAAGCGCTTCGATGCAGAAGGGCTGGTGCGGATCAATCTGCGCTGGCGCCAAAAAGGCTCCTCCATCCGGCAAAAAGATCCAGCGATCAAGATCGCCTGCGGCAAAACAGATGTTGTCCCCTGGCGAGGGGAGATCGCAACGCCAATCGCCGATCAGCTGATCTACCACCAAGGGGGGACATTCCACCGCTGCACTTCCAGCGAGGAACTCACGGATCAGCACGATCCGATCCAATCGCCCCGCACCATCCCACAGCAGCACCAGGCGGTGACGGCGTTGGTGATGCAGGAACCCGAACTCGGCGTAGAGCTTGGCCCAGGTGGACCGGTGCAGCGTCCCCCTTGAAAAACTGCCGGTGCCGAAGACCCCCATGTCGGGATCCAACCGCGTGAAGCTTTGAACGATCCGCTTTTCTGGCTCACCTGCAGGCGGTTGATGGGGAGAACTCGATCCCGCTTCCTCGGGCCAGAGCAGCAGGGTCAGATTCAGTGGCACACCGGAGGGTGCCGGTTCGAGCCTGAGCAGGGAGGGCTGACGCTTGGTGCGTTGAAGCGTCCGGTCCATGCTGTCGAACCAGCCGCGCCACTCACCAACGTTGCGCTGCAGGTGCTCCCATTCGCCCACGTTTAGCCAGATCCCATCGAGGCTTGACGCTAGGCAAGGCCCAGACCAAGACGAGAACAAAAACCCGGTCCAAGAGAACCACTCCGAAGAACAGGCGACAAAAAACCCCACCCGGCGGACCGAGTGGGGACGTTTGAAACGAGGAACGACTCGTCGCGGGTTAATTCAGCAAGGAATTAACCGAATTTCCCTGAAGTCGAGGCAATCAGGAAGGCGGCGTACGTCAAGACATAGCCAACCGTGAAGTGAGCCAAGCCGACGACACGGGCCTGAACGATGGACAGTGCCACAGGCTTGTCGCGGTAGCCCATCATGTTGGCGATGGGGCTGCGCTGGTGAGCCCAGACGATGGTCTCGATCAGTTCCTGCCAGTAACCCCGCCAGGAGATCAGGAACATGAAGCCGGTGGCCCAAACCAGGTGTCCGAAGAGGAACATCCAAGCCCAGACGGCGAGGTTGTTGCTGCCGAACGGGTTGTAGCCGTTGATCAACTGGGAGGAGTTGAGCCACAGGTAGTCGCGGAACCAGCCCATCAGGTAGGTGCTGGATTCGTTGAACTGGGCCACGTTGCCGGACCAGATGGCCAGGTGCTTCCAGTGCCAGTAGAAGGTCAGCCAACCCACGGTGTTCAGAGCCCAGAAGACAGCCAGGTAGAAGGCGTCCCAGGCAGAGATGTCGCAGGTGCCGCCACGGCCGGGGCCGTCGCAGGGGAAGGAATAGCCGAAGTCCTTCTTGTCGGGCATCAGCTTGGAGCCGCGAGCATCCAGGGCACCCTTCACAAGGATCAGGGTGGTGGTGTGCAGACCCAGAGCAATGGCGTGGTGAACCAGGAAGTCACCAGGGCCGATGGGCAGGAACACATCGGTGTTGCCATTGATCGCGTCCAGCCAGTAGTGCTCACCAGGAATGTTCTGGGCAGCAAGGCTGGCGGAGCTGGAGGCGTTGGAGAGCAGCACGTCCATTCCGTACATGGCCTTACCAGAGGCGGCCTGAACGAACTGGGCGAACACAGGCTCAACAAGGATCTGCTTCTCGGGGGTACCGAAGGCAACAACCACGTCGTTGTGGACGTAGAGGCCGAGGGTGTGGAAACCGAGGAACAGGGAGACCCAGCTCAGGTGGCTGATGATCGCTTCCTTGTGCTCGAGCATCCGGGCCAGGACGTTGTCCTTGTTGGCTTCGGGGTCGTAGTCACGGATGAAGAAGATCGCACCGTGGGCGAAGGCACCACACATCAACGCGATGGCGATGTACTGGTGGTGGGTGTACAGGGCTGCCTGAGTCGTGTAGTCCTTCGCGATGAAGGCATACGACGGCATCGAGTACATGTGCTGCGCCACGAGGCTGGTGACCACGCCGAGGGAGGCGAGAGCCAGACCAAGCTGGAAGTGCAGGCTGTTGTTGATGGTGTCGTAGAGACCCTTGTGGCCAGCGCCGAGGTCACCAGGGGTGCCCTTCGGGGGGTTGTGGGTTTCGAGGATCTCCTTGATGGAGTGACCAATACCGAAGTTGGTCCGGTACATGTGGCCGGCGATCACGAAGAGGCAACCGATGGCCAGGTGGTGGTGGGCGATATCCGTCAGCCAGAGGGCTTCTGTCTGAGGGTGGAAACCACCGAGGAAGGTGAGGATGGCGGTGCCGGCACCTTCGGAACTACCGAAGACCTGATTCAGAGAATCGGGGTTTTCGGCATACACACCCCAGTTGCCGGTGAAGAAGGGTCCAAGACCGGCGGGGTGAGGCAGAACGTTGAGGAAGTTGTCCCAACCAACGTGCTGACCGCGGGCTTCGGGGATCGCAACGTGAACCAGGTGACCGGTCCAGGCGATGGAGCTGAAGCCGAAGAGGACAGCGAGGTGGTGGTTCAGACGCGATTCAGCGTTTTTGAACCAGGCCAGGGAAGGACGGAACTTGGGCTGCAGGTGCAACCAGCCGGCGAAGAGGGCCCAAGCCGACAGGATCATCATGAAGATGGAACCCTGATACAGCTCGGCATTCGTCTTCATGCCGATCGTGTAGAACCAGTGATAAAGGCCTGAGTAGGCGATGTTCACCGGGGAGGAAGCACCCGCTTGGGTGAAGGCGTCAATGGCGCCTTGACCGAAGTGGGGATCCCAGATTGCGTGAGCGATGGGGCGCACGTGCAGGGGGTCGGCGACCCACTGCTCGAAGTTGCCCTGCCAGGCGATGTGGAACAGGTTTCCCGAAACCCACAGGCCGATGATCGCGAGGTGACCGAAATGGGTGGAGAAGAGCTTCTGGTAGAGGCGCTCCTCCGTCATTCCGTCATGGCTCTCGAAGTCGTGAGCCGTGGCGATCCCGTACCAAATACGGCGGGTTGTCGGGTCCTGGGCCAGACCCTGGCTGAACGAAGGGAATTTCGTTGCCATTAGAGGGAGAGGTCAGGTGAGGTCAGCCGACCACAAGAATGTGGGCGTGGAAGAAGGCCCACGTGGTCGCAATTCCGCCCAAGAGGTAATGGGCAACACCCACGGCACGGCCTTGGATGATGGAAAGAGCACGGGGCTGGATGGCGGGAGCCACCTTCAGCTTGTTGTGAGCCCAGACGATGGACTCGATCAGTTCCTGCCAGTAGCCGCGGCCACTGAAAAGGAACATCAGGCTGAAGGCGAACACGAAGTGGGCGCCGAGGAACATGATTCCGTAGGCGGCTGTGTTCGAGCCATAGCTGTTGATCACCTGAACGGCCTGAGCCCACAGATAGTCACGCAGCCAGCCATTGATGGTGATGGCACTTTGGGCAAAGTTGCCGTTGGTGATGTGCGCGACGGAACCATCGGCATTCACCGTTCCCCAGATGTCGCTCTGCATCTTCCAAGAGAAGTGGAAGATCACGATTGACAGGGAGTTGTACATCCAGAACAGGCCCAGGAACACGTGGTCCCAAGCGGAGACCTGGCAGGTGCCACCACGACCAGGACCGTCGCAGGAGAAGCGGAAGCCCAGGTTGGCCTTATCAGGGATGAGGCGGGAGCTACGGGCGTACAGGACACCCTTCAGCAGGATCAGCACCGTCACGTGAATCGTGAAGGCATGAATGTGGTGAACCATGAAGTCGGCGGTGCCGAGCGGCATGGGAGCAGCGGCAACCTTGCCGCCGACGGCGACAACGGAACCGTTGAACACTTCACTCACACCCGCGAGGGCGTTGGGAGCCGTGCTGCCGGCAGCTGCGGCATGCACGTTCTGAATCCACTGAGCAAAGATCGGCTGAATGGAGATGGCCGAATCGCTGAACATGTCCTGGGGACGCCCCAGGGCACGCATGGTGTCGTTGTGGATATACAAGCCGAAGCTGTGGGCTCCAAGCCAGATGCAGACCCAGTTGAGGTGACTGATGATGGCGTCGCGAGCCTTGAGCACCCGATCCAGCACGTTGTCGATGTGCTTGGCGGGGTCGTAATCGCGAACCATGGCGATGGCGGCGTGAGCGCCGGCGCCAACGATCAGGAAACCGCCGATCCAGATGTGATGGGTGAAGAGCCCGATCTGGGTGGGGTAATCGATCGCTTGATACGGATACGGAGGCATCGCGTACATGTGCTGAGCAACGATGATGCTCACTGAACCGCCGATGGCGAGGTTGACCGCCAGCTGGGCATGCCAGGAATTGGTCATGAAGTCGTAAAGACCGTCGTGACCGTTGGTGGCAGGGAACAGCAGGGGATCACCCTTCTGACCTTCGTGGATCTCCTTGATGGAGTGACCGATGCCCCAGTTGGTCCGGTACATGTGACCGGCAACGATGAACATCACGGCAATCGCCACGTGGTGGTGGGCGATGTCGGTCATCCAGAGGCTTCCCGTTACAGGATTCAAACCACCCTTGAAGGTGAGGAAATCGCTATAGGCAGCCCAGTCGCCGGAGAAGAAGGCGCCGACACCAGCACTGAAGCCGGGATACAGCTGCGCCAGCAGGTCCTGATTGAAGAACTCGTGGGGCAGCGGAATGTCTGCAGCCGAAGCGATGGTCTTGCCATTCAGCACCAGCGGTTGGCCGGCGTCGATGGCATCCATCAACTTGGTGACAGGAGCGGACACGTGGATGACGTGACCAGCCCAGGACAGTGAACCGAGACCCAGCAGACCTGCCAGGTGGTGGTTCAGCATCGACTCAACGTTTTGGAACCACTCCAGCTTCGGCGCAGCCTTGTGGTAGTGGAAAACACCGGCGTTGAGCATGAGGCCGGCCATCACCAGGGCACCGATGGCCAGAGCCATGAGCTGGGTTTCGCTGGTGATGCCCCAGGCCCGCCACATCTGGAAGAGGCCTGAGGTGATTTGGATGCCTTGGAAACCGGCACCCATGTCGCCGTTGAGGACTTCTTGGCCGAAGACGGCCCAGACCTGCTGGGCGCTTGGCTTCACATGGGTGGGGTCAGCAAGCCAACCGGAATAGTTGGAGAAGCGGGCGCCATGGAAGAAGGCACCGCTGAGCCAGATGAAGATGACGGCCAGGTGGCCGAAATGGGCGGAGAAGATCCGCCGAGAGACCTCTTGAAGGTCGCTCGTGTGAGCGTCGAAGTCGTGAGCGTTGGCGTGAAGGTTCCAAACCCAGGTGGTGGTTTTGGGACCTTTCGCGAGAGCTCGGTCGAAGTGTCCGGGCTTGCCGAACAGCTCGAAGGTTGCTGGATTGTCAACCTTCTCGACCTGGCTTTTCGCGTCACTCCCACGCTCAGGTGGGCTGATGGTCATCGAGTCGTTCCTCGAGGGACGGGTTTCGAGGTGGTGGGCCACCCCTCCGAAGGGCCGAAGCCAATCGGGGCCCCGAACACGAATTCGCAAGGAATCAGCGTTCGGGCGTCAGCACAGCGAAGAGGTCGAAACCCCTTGTCTGCACTGAAGCTGGGGCCCCAAAGAGGGGACCGCTGGCGGAAGCATAGGGGCGGAGAAGGGGGTTAAAGGGCCCTGAGTTACAAAGGTTCAATCCCGTGGCGAGCCAGTCAGCGACAGGCGTCTGCAGAAGGCTGAGAATCAGCGAAACAACAAAGATCTCAGGCAGTGAGAAATACAATTTCACGCATATTTCCTTCCTAAATAACTAAAACTCTGACAGTGAAGGGCGGATTGTTCAGAATGATCGGATCTGTTCATGCCCGATGCATCGCCCTGGCCTGAAGTCGATATGGGCTGTTCTGCTGGCAGCAGTGCTGCTTCTTGGTGCCGGCTTACCTGTTCATGCGCGCCCTGGATTCTTCAATCGCGATGCAGGGTCCGCTGCCAAACCGCTGCCGAGTTCAGCCCCCAGCGGGAAACTCCAGGAAGTGGCTCCTCCAGGGGCAGTGCAACAGCTGCGCCAGAAGCTGCAACAGCACCGCCCCTCCCTGCGGCTGATCGATCCAAGCAACGACAGCATCGTTTCTTCTGACGCCCTTGAGCTGCGTTTCGAAATCGACGACTGGCCCCTCAGCAGCGACCCCGAATTGGGCCTGGGGCCCCATGTGGTGCTCCAAATCGACAACCGCGCTCCCCTACGACTGAGCAAAAGCGATGGAAACCGCCTGAAGGTCCGCATCGATGACCTGGAGGCGGGCAGTCACCGGTTCAGCGCCTGGGCCTCTTACCCCTGGGGAGAAGCCGTTCAAACACCGGGGGCCTCAGTCCAGGGACGCGTGCACCTCTGGCAAAAACTGCAGGGCACACAACCTGAACGTGATGCCCCCTGGCTGGTCCCTGTCTCACCAGCCGGAGAGCAGGGCCTGCAACCCTTGTTGGTGGATTGGCTGATCTGGAATGCCCCACTGCAAAACCTGCGGGAGGGCGATGGACGCTGGCGACTCCGCATCAGCATTGATGGGGACAGCTTTTTGGTTGATCACCAGGAAGCCCTTTGGCTCAAAGGATCAAACGGCTCAGGCAGCCATGACATTCAGATGGAACTGCTGAATGGGCTGGGCGAGCCAATTACACCGGTCTTCAACAACCAGCTGATTCATCTGAAAGCCGCATCCGGTGCCAAGCCGGGCTGGATGCGCCCACGCCTCACCGAAAGCCAGCTCGCGCGCCTGAGCGGCTCCCCTGAGCCTGACGTTCTGGAGGTGGTCGAATCCTCGCCAGAGCCTCCTCAAAAGACGGAGGAGAAAAAACAGGAGAAGACAGAACAGCCCCGAGACCTTCCTCAGGCAGAGCTCAATGCAGAGGTCGTCGTCAAGGACGAGGTTGAAACCAAGGCCAAGGCCACCCCCGAGCCCGCGGCACCAGAGGAAAACGAAGAGCAGGATCCTGAGCCACCCCTTGTTGAACAGCCGCTTGCTGAGCAGCCACCTGCTGAACAGCCATCCAAATCAGAAGCTGCTCGGCCCACCCCTCCCACTCCCGCCCCGGGTGAGCCAGCGGAGCCTCAGGAGCCAGCCGACGAGGAACCCAAGCTGAAGCCAAGCAGCAGCCTGGGAGGATCAGCCCGTGAGTTGCTCAATAGCGATGGGCGCTTGCGCAAGCCCTGATCCGGATTTCCTGCCCTGAACCCCACATCTGCCGCTCCCGCTCTGGGCCTAGGACTGAGCCCCAGCGCCATGCCGCTGTTGGAGCGTTTGCTGCTGCGCGGCCACATCGACCGGATCAAGCCAGCCGATCAAGACATCAGCACCGCCCTTGATGGGCACTGGACGGCAGAGAACGTTGTTTTGTTCGTGGGCGCCGTGGGAGCAGTGACGCGCCTGATTGCAGCTCGGATCCAAGGCAAGGAGAAGGATCCAGCCGTTCTGGTGCTTGACCCGAAAGGAGAATTCATCATTCCGCTGTTGGGAGGCCATTCCGCAGGGGCCGAACAACGCGCCCGGGAAATCGCCATGGATCTCGGCGGGCAGGCGGTGATCACGGGCGCCTGCGCCCATGGAGGACGTCTCCCCCTGGATGCCTTTGGCGAGGGCTGGGGCTGGAAACGCAGCGGATCAGTGGCCCATTGGCGCGATCTGATGGTGCAGCAATCCCAGGGATCCAGCATCAGTGTTCACCAGAGCAGTGGATCCACCGCCTGGCGAGGCCCTGAAGGCCATCCCCTGCTGCACAACATCGATCCGAATGGTGTGCCAGACGCGGCTGATCTCGTGATCGGAGCGCGCCTTCAGGGTGATTGCCAGTGGCATCCAGCAACGCTCTGGATCGGCATCGGCTGTGAGCGCAACACCAGTGTTTCGCTGGTGGAGAAGGCCATTGCCGAGGCCTTAGCAACAGCAGGACTGGCGGAAGAGGCGATCGCCGGCATCGCCAGCGCAGCGCGGAAAGCCGATGAACCGGCCCTGCAAGAGCTCAGCCGCACCAGGGCATGGCCGTTCCGAACCTTTGCGGAGCACGCCCTTGCATCCATCGACGTGCCCAATCCCTCCGAAGTGGTGCGCCAGGAAATGGGGACTGCATCTGTGGCTGAAGCAGCGGCCTTGACGGCTGCGGGCGAACAAGGCCATCTGATCCAGCCCAAGCGAATCAGCCGTTCGGGAACAGGGGAGCAGGGTGCCGTGACCGTGGCCATTGCCGAGGCCGCCATCCCCCACGCTCCAGAGAGGGGCGAGCTGCATCTGGTGGGGAGCGGCCCAGGGGATCTGTCCCTGCTCAGCGGAGACGCCAAAGCAGCCCTTTCCCGTTGCTGCGCTTGGGTTGGTTACAGCCTCTACCTCGATCTTCTGGAGCCCCTGCGCCGCCCGGATCAGATCCGATTCGATGGCCAGCTCACCCGGGAATGGGACCGCTGTGCCGAAGCGCTGCGCTTGGCCCAACAAGGGGCCAAGGTTGCTCTGATCTCCTCCGGCGACAGCGGGATCTACGGCATGGCGGGATTGGCCCTGGAGCTGCTGCTCCAGCAACCCGAGCAGGAGCGGCCCAGCTTCTCGGTGCATCCCGGCATATCAGCTTTCCAGGTGGCCGCCGCCCGGGCCGGAGCGCCACTGATGCATGACTTCTGCTGCGTGAGCCTCAGCGATCGCCTCACGCCATGGGCCGTGATCGAAAAGCGACTGGAGGCCGCCGCCGCTGGAGATTTTGTACTCGCTTTGTACAACCCACGCTCCAAGGGCCGGGACTGGCAGCTGGGACAGGCCAAGGGAATCCTGCTGAAACACCGGCCCCCCACAACCCCGGTGACGCTCGCGCGGCAGCTGGGCCGCGCAGAGGAATCCCGTGAGCTCACGAGCCTTGAGCGCTTGAAGCCGGAATCCGTGGACATGCTCACGCTGGTTCTGATCGGGAACAGCAGCAGCCGTGCAGAGGATGGCTGGATGGTGACGCCGCGGGGCTACCCCGGGGCGAGTCTCCAATGAGCGCCAGGTCTTTTTTGGCCTAGCTCAGGCCTCCATCAAGTCCAGGCAGTGCCATGCAAACCAAGAATCGGGATGACAGGATTCGAACCTGCGGCCCCTTCGTCCCGAACGAAGTGCGCTACCAAACTGCGCCACATCCCGGCACCGCAATTCTAAAAGATCGCAGTGAAGCGAAATCCAGGCGGATCTCAGCAGCGACTAGGGTCATGGATTGAAGATGCTTCGCCGTGCTCAAGCCGGAGTGGTTGCGCGTTAAGGCTCCGCAGCGCGAGCGAATCGGCGCCGTGGCCGACCTGCTGCTGGACTTGAACCTGAACACGGTCTGCCAGGAGGCCAGCTGCCCCAACATCGGCGAATGCTTTGCAGGCGGCACCGCCACGTTTTTGATCATGGGGCCCGGCTGCACCCGCGCCTGCCCCTACTGCGACATCGACTTCGACAAGAGCGTGCGCGAGCTCGATCCCACCGAGCCGCAACGGCTTGGGGAGGCAGTGGCCCGTCTGGGCCTGAAGCACGTGGTGATCACCTCAGTGAACCGCGACGATCTCACCGATGGTGGAGCGTCCCAGTTCGTGGCCTGCATCGAACAGGTGAAGCAACGCTCACCGCTCACCACGATTGAGCTGCTGATCCCCGACTTCTGCGGCAACTGGGATGCCCTGGCAACGGTGATGGCCGCCGCCCCCCACGTGTTGAACCACAACATTGAAACGGTGCCGCGGATGTACCGCCTGGCCCGGCCCCAGGGCATCTATGAACGCTCCCTCGAGCTACTGCAACGGGTGCGGGACCAATGGCCCAAGGCCTACAGCAAGTCGGGCCTGATGGTGGGGCTCGGAGAAACCGATGAAGAGGTGATCGAGACGCTCCGGGATCTGCGCAAACACAAGGTCGACATCGTCACCATCGGTCAGTACCTCTCACCTGGCCCCAAGCACCTGGCCGTCGACCGCTTTGTCACCCCGGAGCAATTCGAGACCTACAGAACCGTGGGCGAAAAGGAGCTGGGCTTCCTCCAGGTGGTCAGCACACCACTCACCCGCAGCAGTTACCACGCCGGCGAAGTGCAACGGCTCATGGCCAGCCATCCCCGCTGACGGGGATCCATTCCTGCACCTGCCAGTCCACGAGGCCATCGCGGATCATCGGGTCGTTCTGCACCCACGCCAGGGCATCGGGATAGGACGACGCTTCAAAGATCAACAAACCCCCGCCTCCCGGACGCCGATCGCCATCCACCAGGTAGCCGCTGCGTAGACGGCGGCCTGCTGCAGCTTCCTCTAAAACCCAATGGCGGTGGGCCTCCAGGGTGGGTCGCCGCTGCTCAACGGAGAGGGCAGCGGCGACGGCCGTGAAGGTTTCGGTCTTGACGAACCAGGCCACGGACTGGGGACGGCGCTAGGCCGCCACAGCCTGCTTGTCAGCCAATCCCATCGCCTCCCGCTCACTGGGGGGGACCAACACCTTGAAGCGACCCTTCGCCGCAGACCAATCGGCCAGGAGAGCAGCAGCCTTCTCACTTCCCGTGAGCGCCACATGCCGTTCCAGCAGACCCTTCAGCAGCGACTCCTGCTCATGGGTGGTGATGGTGCAGACCTCCACAATCTCCGGGTTCACCCGAGGTGCGACACGCCCCTCGTCATCCAGCAGGAAGGTCACACCACCGGTCATGCCAGCGCCGACATTGCGGCCGGTGCTGCCAAGAACAACGACGACGCCACCGGTCATGTACTCACAGCAGTGGTCACCAGCTCCCTCCACAACCGTGCGGGCACCGCTGTTGCGAACACCGAAGCGCTCGCCAGCCCGGCCATGGGCAAACAACTCACCGCCGGTGGCCCCGTAGAGACAGGTGTTGCCGAGGATCACCTGATCCCCTGGAGAAGCACAACCGTCTGATGGCACCAGGGTGATGCAACCACTGTTCATTCCCTTGCCCACGTAGTCGTTGGCCTCGCCTTCCAGACGAACCTGCATGCCCTGCACCAGGAAGGCCCCGAAGCTCTGGCCTGCCGCACCCCGGAAGGTGAGATCGAGCTGTCCTTTGAAGCCGCGGTTGCCATGGCGCTGGGCGATTTCACCGGCCAGACGGGCACAGACACTGCGATCGGTGTTGATGATCTCGATGCTGCGGCTTATGAAACCGTGGTTCTCCAAGGCAGCCATCAGCTCAGCGTCAGCCAGGAGCTGATCCTCAAGGATCGGTCCATTGCCATGGGCCTGGTCGCTGTGGCGCAGCCAGGAGCGATCTTCGGCACCGCTGATCGGGGCCAGCAGGCTGGAGAGATCCACACCCTTGGTCTTGGCCAGATCAACCGAGCGGGCCTGGAGAAGATCTGTGCGACCGATCAACTCCTCGAGGCGGGTGACGCCGAGCAGGCTCATCAGCTGACGCACTTCCTCGGCGACGTACCAGAAGAAATTGACGACGTGCTCAGGAATGCCGGTGAAGCGCTTGCGCAGGTTCTCCTTCTGCGTGGCCACACCCACAGGGCAATTGTTGGTGTGACAAACGCGAGCCATGACGCAGCCCTCGGCGATCATCGCGATCGAGCCGAAGCCGTATTCCTCGGCCCCCAGCAAGGCAGCGATCACCACATCCCAGCCTGTTTTCAGGCCTCCATCGGCGCGCAGCAGAACCCGATCGCGCAGACCGTTCTCCACCAGAGAACGATGCACCTCGGTGAGGCCCAATTCCCAGGGGCTGCCGGCGTGCTTGATCGAACTCAGGGGGGATGCACCGGTGCCACCGTCGTGACCGGAGATCTGGATCACATCGGCGTTGGCCTTGGCCACACCCGCCGCGATGGTGCCAATCCCGATCTCAGCCACCAGCTTCACGCTCACGGGGGCAGCGGGGTGCACCTGATGCAGGTCATGGATCAACTGCGCCAGGTCTTCAATCGAATAGATGTCGTGGTGTGGAGGCGGTGAAATCAAGGCGACACCTGGCTTGCTGTTGCGCAACCAGGCGATGTACTTGTCGACCTTGGGCCCTGGCAGCTGACCGCCTTCACCGGGCTTGGCGCCCTGGGCCACCTTGATCTCCAGCTGCTTGCCGCTGCGCAGGTATTCCGCCGTCACACCGAAACGACCTGAAGCCACCTGCTTGATTGCCGAGCAGGCAGTGTCCCCATTGCGCAAACCACCAATGCTGGGGAATGAGGCGGAACGGCCCTCGGCATCGACATCCTTGAGGATCTGGAAGCGGGCAGGGTCTTCGCCGCCTTCACCGCTGTTGCTCTTGCCGCCGATGCGATTCATCGCCACGGCCAACACTTCATGGGCTTCGCGGGACAAAGCGCCCAAGCTCATGCCGCCCGTGCAGAAGCGGGTGCAGATGCTCTCGACGCTCTCCACCTGATCCAGGGGCACTGGGGTGGGAGCCAACTTGAACTCCAGCAGGTCCCGCAGGGCCATTACCGGCCGGTTCTCCAGCAAGGCCTGGTAGGTGGAGAAATGGTCGTAACCAGGGCCCTGAGCCACCGCCTTGTGCAGAGCTTTCGACAGCTCGGGATTGTTGCGGTGGTACTCAGCACCACTGCGGTATTGAACAAAGCCCATGAATTCGAGCTTGCTGCGGTTGAGCTCAGGGAATGCCTTGGCGTGCATCGAGAGCGTTTCGTTCGCCAGCTCGGCCAAAGTCATCCCGGCAACACGGCTGGTCGTTCCGGTGAAGGCGGTCTCCACCACATCCGCTCCCAGGCCGATCGCTTCAAAGATCTGAGCGCCGTGGTAGCTGGCAAGCAATGAAATTCCGATCTTGGAGAGGATCTTGCGCAGGCCGTTCTCCAGCGACTCACGAACGTTGGACTGGGCTTGATTGGCATCCAGGGCGGGCAACTTGCCCTGTTCGATCCGCTTCTTGGTCTTGGGGTGATCCAGCCAGTGGCGGGTGGTCTCCCAGGTGAGCCAGGGGCAGACGGCACTGGCGCCGTAACCGATCAGGCAGGCCATGTGATGGGTGCTCCAGCACTGGGCCGTATCCACCACCAGAGAGCACTGCAGCCGCAGCTTCTGGCGAAGCAGATGGTGATGAACAGCACCCACGGCCAGCAAGGCCGGCATCGCCACCGTTGTGGGGGTCAGCGGGGCAGCCGCCCCCGTGCCATCGACCCGGTCGGACAGCACCAGAACTTGCGCTCCGTCACGCACCGCCTGTTCCGCGACGCTGCACAGCGCAGCGATGGCCTGTTGCAGACCTCCCGCAAACGACTCCACAGCCAGCTGGGTGGACACCGTCTTGACGGGCAAACCCTGCTCACTGATGGCCGCCAGTTCCGCATCGTTCAAAACGGGAGTCTCCAGATGGATGACGGAGGCAGCTTCCGGCTGGGGCTTCAGGGCGGGCCGGCGCTCACCCAGGTGCATCTCCAGGCTCATCACCAACTTTTCCCGCAGGGGATCAATCGGAGGGTTGGTGACCTGGGCGAAACGCTGCTTGAAGTAGTCGTAAAGCAGGTGGGGCTTGTCGGAGAGCACAGCCAGGGGGATGTCATCCCCCATGCAGTAGGTCGGCTCTTTACCGAGGGCAGCCATGTCCTCGATGATCAGATCGAAGTCTTCGGCGGTGAACCCCATCGCGGTCTGCAACCGCAGCAGATCGAGTTCACCCAACTGCCGGTCCTGGGTCCAGGGCTGGGGGGTCACGCCGCGGCGATGCTTCTGCAGCCAATCGGCGTAGGGGAAGCGCTGCGCCGCGTCTTCCTTCACCGACCAGTTGTCGAGCAACTCGCCGCGTTCAAGATCGACGGCCACCATCTGACCAGGGCCAAGACGACCTTTCTGAACAATCGTCTTGCCGCTGAGATCCACCACGCCGGTCTCCGATCCCATGATCACGAAGCCGTCAGCGGTGGTGCACCAACGCGCCGGACGCAGCCCATTGCGATCGAGCGTTGCACCCACTCGCTTGCCGTCGGCGAACACCAACAGGGCCGGGCCGTCCCAGGGTTCCTGAATGCCCGCGTTGAATTCGTACATCGCCATCACATCAGGACGGCTGTCGAGATCGGGCTGATTGCGAAACGCTTCGGGCACCAGTGTGATCAGGCTGTCGGTGATCGACCGCCCACTGCGCACCATCAATTCCAGAGTGGCGTCCAGGTTGGCGGAATCGCTGAAGGCAGGGTTCACCACCGGAATCAGGTCATCAGCCGCCTCACCCCAGACGTTCTCGAGGCTGGCTTCTGAAGCCTTGGCCCAGTTGAGGTTGCCCAGCAGCGTGTTGATTTCGCCGTTGTGCCCCAGAAGCCGCATCGGCTGAGCCAGGGGCCAGCGCGGCAGGGTGTTTGTGCTGAAACGGCGGTGATACACCGCAAAGCTCACCTCAAATCGTGGGTCCTGCAGGTCGGCGTAGAACTGCGCCAGCACCTCGGATCGCACCATTCCCTTGTAGACAACCGTCCGGCTGCTCAGGGAGGCGACATAAACGTCCTGGGCCACCTCAGCACCCAGAGCGGCCCGCACACGGGCACCGATACGGCGCCGCAACCGCAGCAGCTGGCCATCAAAGGTTGCGTCGTCGGCATCACCATTCAGCACCCACTGCTCGATCACGGGGGCTGTGGCACGAGCCAAAGGCCCGAGAACCGCAGGGTCGACAGGCACCGTTCGCCACCCCAGAGGCTGCAAGCCAAGGGCTTTGGCCTCTTCATCACACAGGCCCCGAACCTCAGCACGACGGCTGGCATCGGTCGGCATGAACATCATGCCGAGGCCCCGTGCTGCAGCCGCCTCGGGCCAGACGGCTTTCAGATACGACCAGGGAATTTCACACAACACCCCCGCGCCGTCTCCGGAGTCGCCATCTCCCCCGCAACCGCCACGGTGTTCCATGCATCCCAGACCACGCAGGGCCTGCTCCAGCACCCAGTGACTGGCCTGCCCCTGGAGCTGGGCCAGGAAACCAACGCCACACGCATCCTTCTCGCCCGCAACAACCTCGGGTGCAGGGCTGTCGCAGTAAGGCCAGACAGCGGAACGGATGGCGTCAGACATAGGGAACTCAACCGGACGATCGCATGGGCCTGCAGCTTCGAGCTCTGCAGAATCCATCTCGAGGGACGATCCTAGGCAGGCGCCTCTCCGCCAAGGCATTTCATGCTGGCCTTTGCCCCACTTCCCGCGCCACCGCCTGAGCTTCGCCCTGTGCCGAACCAGAGCGGTGAGGAGGTGCTGATCGGGAGAGAGCGCAGCAAAGCGGTTTGGCTCTGGAAGGGCAGCGACGCAGAACCGGAAGAACTTTGGCTGCCCTTGGATGTTCTGGAATCCCGTCTGGGTTTCCGGCGGGTGTCTCGCCTCGATGGAGAGGCACTGGAATGGTTTGGCCGAACGGTCGCAATGACCGCATTGGCGACCCGTTCACTCGGTGATGAAGTCGGCCTCGAAGTGAGCGACTGGCTGGCCGCGACTGGCGTCAGCGCCCAAGTGAGGGGAAACACTTTGGAGCTTCGGCTGCCCTTACCAACGGTGAACAACCTGCGCCGCGGTAAGGGTTCAACCGCCGATCGGTTGGTGCTGGACCTGAACGGCCCCGCCCTGGTGCAGCGCTTGAACGGCGACCTGTTGCTGGAGCTCAAGTTGTCGCGGACCCAGCAACGTCAACTCAAGGCATGGGGGCTCTCGCCACAGCTGCATCGCCACGGCGGCCTGGTGCTGAAGGGACAAGCCACCAAGCTGAGAAGCCTGAGCCTGGCGTCCCCTTGGCGGGTGGTGCTGGATGGTGTGCAAACCGGTGGTCGCCGCCCGGTCCAAAGCGCACGTCTTCCTCTCCGCAACCCAGCTGTGGCCGAATGGCTGAGGCGGGGCTTCGTCTTGGAGCAACGCACCATCAAGGTGGGTGTGAAACCCATTCAAGTGTTCCGTGCCGGCGGGCAGCTGAGCCGTCTCGGCATCACACTTCAGCCTCTGGTCAAAGCCGAGCAGCAGCAGGGTCTGCGTTTTCTGCCTCAGCTCTCCCAACCCGCAGGGGCACTGGTCGCAGTGAACGGAGGCTTTTTCAACCGGATCAACCAGCTCCCCTTGGGGGCCGTGCGGCATCAGGGGGTCTGGCTGTCTGGTCCGATCCTGAATCGAGGTGTGATCGCTTGGGGAACCTCAGGGGATCTGCAGTTCGGCCGGCTGCGTCTGAATCAGACGCTGCAGGTGAACAACGGTCGCCGTTGGAGCCTCATGGCACTCAACAGCGGCTACGTCCAGAAGGGGCTAAGCCTGTACACGCCTGCATGGGGGCCCCGCTACCGCGCCCTGAGCGGCGAGGAGGAAGCACTATTGATTCGCGGCGGCCGCGTCGAAGCAACGGTCGACAAGAGCAGCCTCCAACGCGGCATCGCGATCCCCAAAGACGCTGAATTGGTGGTAGCCCGGGGACGCACGCCGCTGCCAGCACGACCTGGTGATCGGATCCAGGTGACATCAAGATCCCTCTCCTCCCTCGCGCAACAACCCAATGTTCTGGGCGGCGGTCCACTGCTAATGCAGAACGGCCACGTGGTGCTGAATGGACGCCAGGAGGGATTCAGCCCTGGCTTCATGAGCTTGGCGGCACCAAGAACGGTGGTGGCTCAGGGTCCGAGCGGTCAGTGGCTGATGACCTTGCGTGGCGCCGCCGGCAGTGATCCCACCCTTGTGGAAACAGCCCTGGCAGCCCAGCAGATGGGGCTGCGCGATGCCCTGAACATGGATGGCGGCAGCTCCACCACCCTCGTTGTGGCCGGACGCACCGTGATGAATGGCCGAAGCAGCACCCCGAGAGTCCACAACGGCCTGGGGCTCATCCCCCTCTGAGACCTGCGACAGTGGGGGCCCAGAGGAACTGAGCATGGCTGCCAATTTGCGGCTGACCGCTGCTGCTGCTGCCGAGCTAGGGCGACAGGCGGCCGTTGCGGGAACACCGGGGCAGATGCATCTCGATCTCACGCCCGGCGAGTGCGCACAACATGTGCTGCGCATCCGGGCAGGACATCTGGCCGGCGTTGCGATCGCAAGGGCCGATGGCGTGACCCTGCACGCCCCTGCAGAACAGCTGAAATTGCTCGAAGGCCTTTGCCTGGACTACCGCGGCGACCTCAGTGGGGGTGGTTTTCTGATCCGCAACACCGATGGGGTTGAACCCTGTGCCTGCGGCAGCGCCTTCAGCCGCCTTTGAGTGGGGACCGTCACCCGGTATCGTGGTCGATTGTCGAATCAGGTCGGGAGTCCGACCGCTCACCGACCATCGATGCCAACCATCCAACAGCTGATCCGCACTGAGCGCTCACGCCTCAAGGCCAAGACCAAGTCCCCGGCTTTGAAGTCCTGCCCTGAGCGTCGCGGTGTTTGCACCCGCGTTTACACCTCAACGCCCAAAAAGCCGAATTCGGCGCTGCGCAAGGTGGCTCGTGTGCGCCTGACCTCCGGCTTTGAGGTCACGGCCTACATCGGCGGTGTCGGTCACAACCTGCAGGAGCACTCGGTGGTGTTGATCCGCGGCGGTCGTGTCAAAGACCTCCCTGGCGTCCGCTACCACATCATCCGCGGAACCCTTGATACCGCTGGCGTGAAAGACCGACGTCAGTCCCGCTCCAAGTACGGCGCCAAGGCTCCGAAGGAGTGATCACCGGTTTCCTCCCCATCCCCATCAAGTTCTGATCCCTAATGTCACGCCGCAATGCCGCTGAGAAGCGCCCGATTCTTCCCGACCCGCAGTTCAACAGCCGCCTCGCCACGATGATGGTGGTGCGCTTGATGCAGCACGGCAAGAAGTCGACAGCGCAACGGATCCTGTCCGACGCGTTCGGCCTGATCAACGAGCGCACCGGCGGAGATCCGCTCGAACTGTTCGAAACAGCTGTCAAGAACGCCACCCCCCTAGTGGAAGTGCGCGCCCGCCGCGTTGGTGGTGCCACCTATCAGGTGCCTATGGAAGTGCGCCAGGAGCGCGGCACCGCTATGGCTCTGCGCTGGCTGGTGAGCTTCTCCCGCGCCCGCAACGGCCGGAGCATGGCCCAGAAGTTGGCTGGCGAACTGATGGATGCCGCCAACGAGGCTGGCAACGCCGTTCGCAAGCGCGAAGAAACCCACAAGATGGCCGAAGCCAACAAGGCTTTCGCCCACTACCGCTACTGAGCCTCACGGGCCAGTCATCAACACAGATGTTCATGGCTGGCCTGTAGAGTCTCTCCGCCTTTTCACGCCCCACCCCCGGAGAATTTCCTGTGGCCCGCGACTTCCCCCTGGAACGCGTCAGAAATATTGGTATCGCTGCTCACATCGATGCCGGCAAAACCACCACGACAGAACGGATCCTGTTCTATTCCGGTGTGGTTCACAAAATCGGCGAGGTGCATGACGGCGCCGCCGTGACCGACTGGATGGCCCAGGAACGGGAGCGTGGCATCACGATCACCGCAGCTGCCATTTCGACGTCCTGGCAGGACCATCGGATCAACATCATCGACACGCCTGGCCACGTGGACTTCACCATTGAGGTGGAGCGCTCCATGCGCGTGCTGGATGGTGTGATCGCCGTCTTCTGCGCCGTTGGTGGCGTTCAGCCCCAATCGGAAACCGTCTGGCGTCAGGCCGATCGCTATTCGGTTCCCCGGATGGTGTTCGTGAACAAGATGGACCGCACCGGTGCGGACTTCCTCAAGGTTCACGGCCAGATCAAGGATCGCCTCAAGGCCAACGCTGTTCCGATCCAGCTTCCGATCGGTGCCGAAGGTGAGCTGAGCGGCATCATCGATCTCGTTGCCAACAAGGCCTACATCTATAAGAACGATCTCGGCACCGATATCGAAGAAGCCGAGGTGCCGGCCGACATGGCCGATGAGGTGGCCGAATGGCGGAACACCTTGATGGAGACCGTCGCCGAAACCGATGAGGCGCTGATCGAGAAGTTCCTCGAAACCGGCGAACTCAGCGTTGACGAGCTCAAGAAAGGCATCCGTGAGGGCGTGCTTAAGCACGGCCTGGTGCCCATGCTCTGCGGCTCCGCCTTCAAGAACAAAGGTGTGCAGCTGGTGCTCGACGCTGTGATCGACTACCTCCCTGCCCCCGTCGACGTTCCCCCCATCCAGGGTGTGCTCCCCGACGGCAGCGAAGCGGTGCGTCCGTCCGACGACAACGCCCCCTTCAGCGCCCTCGCCTTCAAGGTGATGGCAGATCCCTACGGCAAGCTCACCTTCGTTCGGATGTATTCCGGCATCCTCGAGAAGGGCAGCTACGTGCTCAACTCCACCAAAGGCGAGAAGGAGCGCATCTCCCGCCTCGTGGTGCTCAAGGCTGACGACCGTGAGGAAGTCGACGCACTGCGTGCCGGCGACCTCGGTGCGGTGCTCGGACTGAAGAACACCACCACGGGTGACACCCTCTGCACCCAGGACGATCCGATCGTTCTCGAGACCCTGTTCATCCCTGAACCGGTGATCTCCGTGGCTGTTGAGCCGAAGACCAAGGGCGACATGGAGAAGCTCTCCAAGGCCCTGGTTGCTCTGGCTGAAGAAGACCCCACCTTCCGCGTCAACACCGACTCCGAGACCGGCCAGACCGTGATCGCCGGCATGGGCGAACTCCACCTGGAAATCCTGGTGGACCGCATGCTGCGTGAGTTCAAGGTGGAAGCCAACATCGGCGCACCTCAGGTGTCCTACCGCGAAACCATCCGTGGTTCCGCAGGTGGCGAGGGCAAGTTCTCCCGTCAGACCGGTGGTAAGGGCCAGTACGGCCACGTTGTGATCGAGATGGAACCGGGCGAGCCCGGCTCCGGCTTCGAATTCGTCAACAAGATCGTGGGCGGTGTCGTTCCGAAGGAATACATCAAGCCCGCCGAGCAGGGCATGAAGGAGACCTGCGAATCCGGTGTGATCGCCGGATACCCCCTCATCGATGTGAAATGCACCCTGGTGCATGGCTCTTATCACGACGTCGACTCCTCGGAGATGGCGTTCAAGATCGCCGGATCCATGGCCTTCAAGGACGGCGTCAAGAAGTGCAACCCTGTGCTGCTTGAGCCGATGATGAAGGTCGAGGTCGAAGCTCCCGAGGATTTCCTCGGTTCGATCATCGGCGACCTGTCCTCCCGTCGAGGTCAGGTTGAGGGCCAGTCCGTCGAAGACGGCACGTCCAAAATCTCGGCCAAGGTGCCCCTTGCCGAGATGTTCGGTTACGCCACCGAGCTCCGCTCCATGACCCAGGGCCGGGGCATTTTCTCGATGGAATTCGACAATTACGCCGAAGTTCCTCGCAATGTGGCCGAGGCCATCATTTCCAAGAATCAGGGCAATTCCTGATCTCTAAACTCCTCCAAATCCAACCCTCGATTCTTTAAACACCCATGGCACGCGAGAAGTTCGAAAGGAACAAGCCCCACGTCAACATCGGCACCATCGGCCACGTTGACCACGGCAAGACCACCCTCACCGCTGCGATCACCAACGTGCTCGCCAAGAAGGGTCAGGCTGAAGTTCAGAACTATGCCGACATCGACGGCGCCCCTGAAGAGCGTGAGCGCGGCATCACCATCAACACCGCTCACGTTGAGTACGAGACCGAGACTCGTCACTACGCCCACGTGGACTGCCCTGGCCACGCGGACTATGTGAAGAACATGATCACCGGTGCCGCTCAGATGGACGGCGCGATCCTGGTGTGTGCCGCCACCGACGGCCCCATGGCCCAGACCAAGGAGCACATCCTTCTGGCCAAGCAGGTGGGTGTTCCCGCCCTGGTGGTTGCACTGAACAAGTGCGACATGGTCGATGACGAAGAGATCATCGAACTGGTGGAGATGGAGATCCGCGAACTGCTCTCCAGCTACGACTTCCCCGGCGACGACATCCCCGTGGTTCAGGTCTCCGGCCTGAAGGCCATCGAGGGCGAGGCTGAGTGGGAAGCCAAGATCGAGGAACTGATGGCGGCTGTTGACGCCAGCATCCCTGAGCCTGAGCGGGAAGTGGACAAGCCCTTCCTGATGGCAGTGGAAGACGTCTTCTCCATCACCGGTCGCGGCACCGTGGCCACCGGCCGTATCGAGCGCGGCATCGTCAAGGTCGGCGAAGAGATCGAAATCGTCGGCATCAAGGACACCCGCAAGACCACCGTCACCGGTGTGGAAATGTTCCGCAAGCTGCTCGATGAGGGCATGGCTGGCGACAACGTTGGTCTGCTGCTGCGCGGCATCCAGAAGGAAGAGATCGAGCGCGGCATGGTGCTTGTGAAGCCCGGTTCCATCACCCCTCACACCAAGTTCGAGGGTCAGGTGTACGTGCTCAAGAAGGAAGAAGGCGGCCGTCACACTCCCTTCTTCGCTGGCTACCGCCCGCAGTTCTACATCCGTACAACGGACGTGACCGGCCAAATCACTGCCTTCACCGCGGAAGACGGTTCCAACGTGGAAATGGTGATGCCTGGTGACAACATCCAGATGACCGGTGAGCTGATCTGCCCCGTCGCCATCGAGCAAGGCATGCGCTTCGCTATTCGCGAAGGCGGCCGCACCATCGGTGCTGGCGTGGTCTCCAAGATCATCGAGTGATCAGCGCAAGCTGAACCACACGGCAGGAGATGGAGGGGCTCAGCCCCCCATCTCCTAAATTTCTCAGAACCTCGACAACTGAAGTCCTGCTTCGATCTCGAAGCTTTTTCGCTCCCTTCCTATGTCCACTGCCATCGCTCAGCAGAAGATCCGCATCCGCCTGAAGGCGTTCGACCGCCGCATGCTCGATCTTTCTTGCGAGAAAATCATTGAAACGGCCGATAACACCGCTGCAACCGCAATCGGTCCGATCCCCCTGCCCACGAAACGCAAGATCTACTGCGTTCTGCGCTCTCCCCACGTGGACAAGGACTCCCGCGAGCACTTCGAGACCCGCACCCACCGTCGGATCATCGACATCTACAGCCCCTCGGCCAAAACCATCGATGCACTGATGAAGCTTGATCTCCCCAGTGGTGTGGACATCGAAGTGAAGCTCTGATCCGTTCGATCAGAACTTCATTTTCCTAGGATTCAGTTGCCTACAACACGGCGTTCGTGTCCGATTTTTCTGTGAGGGAGCTTCCCCTGTTCCCCCTGCCGGACGTCGTGTTGTTCCCGCAGCAGCTCCTGCCGCTGCACATTTTTGAATCGCGTTATCGGATGCTTCTCCAGACGGTTCTGGAGACCGACAAACGATTCGGCATCGTTCGCATCAACCCCGAGAACGGCGAAATGGCCGAAATCGGTTGCTGCGCTGAGGTGCTTCAGCACCAAACAACCGAAGACGGTCGCAGCTACATCGTTTCGCTGGGCCAACAGCGGTTCCGGCTGCTCAACATCACGCGTGAAACGCCCTACCGAACAGGGATGGTGAGCTGGCTGGAGGATGAGCCCGTGGCCGACACCGACCAGCTCAACAGCTTGAGGGACAAGGTGAGCGAAGCCTTAAATGACGTCGTTCAGCTGACCAGCAAACTGCAGAACCGAGAGGTGGAACTGCCTGACGATCTGCCTGATCTACCTCGGGAACTCTCCTTCTGGATCAGCGCCCATCTGGATCAGGCCGCTTCGGAGCAACAGAGTCTTCTCGAACTAACCGACACCCACGAACGGTTGAGTCAGCAATTTGAAATGTTGGACCACACCCGACGCCAACTGGCAGCCCGCACTGTGTTGATGGATCTGAAGTGATGTTGGGATCTCTGTTAGTGGTAGCCGGCGCCGTTGGAGCCACCGGGGTTGCGCTGTGGCTTCGCCGCGACCGGCGCTACGAATCGTCGGAGAGTGTCGCCTCCGCCTACGACGCCTGGACGGAAGACCGCTTGCTGGAGCAGCTCTGGGGAGAGCATGTCCATCTCGGCCATTACGGAACCCCGCCAGGCTCCTGCGACTTCCGCGAAGCCAAGGAAGCCTTCGTCCACGAGCTGGTGCGATGGAGCGGTCTGGACCAACTCCCCGCCGGCAGCCGGGTGCTGGATGTGGGATGCGGCATCGGTGGCAGTGCCCGAATCCTGTCGCGGGATTACGGATTGAACGTTCTCGGCATCAGCATCAGCCCTGCCCAGGTGGAACGAGCCACAAAACTCACCCCATCCGGCCTGAGCTGCCGCTTCCAGGTGATGGACGCCTTGGATCTTCAACTGCCCGATCAGAGCTTTGATGCGGTTTGGAGTGTGGAGGCCGGGCCCCACATGCCGGACAAGCAGCGTTATGCCGATGAGATGATGCGGGTGATGCGACCGGGGGGTCTGCTTGCAGTGGCCGACTGGAACCGCCGGGATCCATCTGACGGCGGCATGACGCGACCCGAACGCTGGGTGATGCGTCAGCTGCTCAACCAATGGGCCCACCCTGAATTCGCCAGCATCAAGGGGTTCCGCCAGAACCTCGACAACAGCGTGCACAACCGTGGCGAGATCATCACCGGTGACTGGACCCAGGCCACGCTCCCCTCATGGATTGACTCGATCATCGAGGGCGTCCGCCGTCCCTGGGCGGTGCTCAGCCTGGGACCGAAAGCGGTCCTGCAAGGCCTGAGAGAAACGCCGACGTTGCTGCTGATGCACTGGGCCTTCGCTACTGGTCTGATGCAATTCGGCGTCTTCCGGATCAGAAAGGGCTGATCCTCAACAGCCGCTCAAATCGCTGCTGGGGTAGGCACCGAAATGGGCGAGATGCTCACAAAGAGGCTGCAACTGGGCGATCAGATCCGCCAGAGCCGTTGACGGAGCCGGCGGAAGATCCACATCCACAAAGAACACGTATTCCCCCAGCTCCCGTTTGGACGGTCGCGATTCAATCCGGCTCATGTTCAAGCCCCGCTCAGCCAGAAAGGCCAAAGCCTCCAAGAGAGCCCCCGGCGCATTGCGATGCAGCGAGAACGCCAGACTGGCCACATCGCCATGCTCACTGCGCTGGCCACGACGCAGCAGCAGAAAACGGGTGCGGTTGCCCGCAACATCGTTCACCGGGAACGCCAGCTGATCCAACCCGTGTTCCCGGGCAGCGGTCTGGGAGGCGATCGCAGCACGGAAGGGACTGCCCGCCACCATGCGAGCAGCTTCAGCCGTGGATGAGGTGGGCAGTTGCAAGGCGTCGGGCAGATGCTGGGCCAACCAGCCACTGCACTGGGCCAGGGCCTGCGGGTGGGAGAGCACTTCGGTGACTCTGCTGAGCGGCCCACTCCCCAGCAGAGCGTGCTGAATCGGCAGCACCAAAGCCCTGCGGATACAAAGCTCCGGATGGGACCACAGCGCATCGAGGGTCGCTGTCACCCCACCTTCAACCGAGTTCTCGATCGGGACAACGGCTGCATCACACTGCCCTCCGGCCAGCTGTTCCACCACCGATCGGAGCCCCACGCAGGGAACGAGCTGGACATCCTCGAGAGCGTCCTGTTCGATCAACACCCGGGCGGCCTTCTCGCCATAGGTCCCGACTGGGCCAAGGAATGCGAGACGTGTAGGCATCGAAGCCGCACTGGATGGACTCGATAAGATCATGCCGCGTCAGGTGAAGACCATGCCCCTGGCCTTCGAAGCCAGTCAAAAGCTTGATCTGCCTGTCCGAACCGGAGCAGAGCGGCTTCCCACTTACCTGCTGGAGGAGGAGCGCGTCCTTGGGGCCCTGCTGGATGCCAAACAGCTCACCCGTCTGCAGTCAGGGCGCTACAGCTATGTGGTGACCAGCCTGCAGGTCTTCCAGCTCCACGTGAAACCCGTGGTGTCCCTCCAGATCCACATGGAAGGCGACACCTTGGTGATGCAGGCCCTCGACTGCGAACTGGAGGGTCTGGGGATTGTTGATGACTTCGCCCTGAACCTTGAAGCACGGCTGACGTCCACACCCGACGGACTTCAGGGACATGCCCATCTGTCGGTGAGCGTCAGCCAGCCATCGCTGCTGAAGCTGATCCCCAAACGGGTGCTGGAATCAACGGGCGAATCAATCTTGAGTGGCATCCTCATTGGCATCAAAGCCCGGGTTGGCCAGCAACTGATCGACGACTACCGAAGCTGGTGCCGGGAAACCGACGGGCAAGGCTCAACCGAGCAGACGCCTCAAGAACGTGTGCCGATGCAGGGGCGTGGGGCCTGAGGCCATCAAGCTCTGACGATGTTGCGCCGTGCCATAGCCCGCATGGCGCTCGAGGCCGTAACCAGGGAATCGAGCCGATAAGCGCCGGATGAGTGCATCCCTGGCCTCCTTGGCCAGAACACTCGCCGCAGCAATGGCCGCTGATCGGCTGTCCCCTGCGATCACCGTGCGCTGCGGGCCCTGCCATAGCCGAAGGGGAAGGTTGCCATCCACCAGCACGAGCCCAGGGCGCTGCGGCAGTCGCTGCAGCGCCCGCAACATGGCGCGTTCCGTGGCAACGCGGATGCCGCAGGCGTCAATTTCGCGCGCTGATGCCTGGCCCAGACCGGATGCCGCACACAGCGACTGGATCACCGGAACCAGAGCAGCCCGACGCTTGGCTGACAGTTTTTTGCTATCGGTCAGCCCTGCCTTCAACAGCTCTTGAGCCGCTGCGGTCTCGAGCACAACAGCAGCCGCAAAGACAGGACCGAACAAGCAACCGCGACCGACTTCGTCCACACCAGCCACGTCCCGCCCGAGGGGGAGGGAGTCCTGCGCGGTCATCCGACTCAGACCGTGGCGACAGCCGAGGAGCGGCGACGGCGACGGCGAGGCTCATCAGGCTCAGCTGTTTCCACCACGGCCACAGGCTCGGGCTCAGCCGGTTCACTGATGGGGGCCGGTTCTGGTTCGGTGATCGTCAGGTTGGTCACCGCCTCCAAGGGGGTGATCTCCACCATCAGGGGAGCCGACTCATCCGGAGCAGATGAAGTGACGACAACAGGCGTCTCAGCGGCAGGAGTCGTAGTGGGCTGACTCGCCCCGTTGCGTGACCCTGAACGACCACCCCGTCCGCCACGACGGCGGCGGCGTCCGGAACTGGCCGCCAATTGCTGACGCGCCGCCTCCAGCACCTCCTGCTCGTTCTCGCCAGGACGCACAACCCGGACCACGACGTTGTCGGATGCAGGGGGCTCCTCCAGCAACAGGGCAGGGTTCAATCCCAGCCAACCAAACAACTGCTGTTGCTCGTCGGTCATCGGGACGGCAACCAATTCAGGGTCCTGACGACGGGCGGTCGCTGGCTCCTGAGCCTCTTGGGTCGACACCTCAGGGGCAGAGGTGTCGGACGTCTCGACAGGAAGGACGGCATCCTGACTGCCACGCCCTCGACCACCGCGCCGCCGCCGGCCATTGCCACCGCTCTCTCCTGGCGCAACAACTTCGGCGCGGGCAGAGGCCGCCGAGCGAACCAATCCTGTGGCCGTTGCCAGAGGTTGAAGCAGGTCTTTGCCGGGAAGAACGGCCACATGGCCAAGACCACCACAGCTGGGGCAAGCCCGACCGAACAGTTCATAGATGTTCTGCCCTTGACGCTTGCGGGTGAGTTCCACCAGGCCCAGTTCGCTGAGCTGTGCGATCTGCGGGCGGGCTGAGTCGTCACGGACGGCTGTCGTGAAATGCTCCAGCAGCTGGAGCTGATCACGACGGGAATCCATATCGATGAAGTCGATGATGATCACCCCACCGATGTTGCGAAGCTTGAGCTGGCGAGCAATTTCGATCGCCGCCTCGCAATTGGTCCACAGAACGGTTTCGCGCGCATTGGCCGACCGTGTGAACGAGCCCGAGTTCACATCGATCACCGTGAGTGCTTCGGTGGGCTCGATGATCACGTAGCCACCGGACGGCAGATCAACCCGCGGCTTCAGCGCATCGCGGATGGCGGCATTGACCTTGTAGTGCTCCAGCAACTCGCTGGGTTCACTGTGAGCCTCCACCAGCACATTGCCGGCTTCGGCACCAAGGAAACTGCTCACACGGTTCACAGCGGCGGCATCGTCCACCACTACCCGGGCCAGATCCGGGCCCATGTGGTCCCGCAGAATCCGATGGATGAAGTCTTCATCGCGGTTGAGCAGCACCGGCGGTGCAGCCGTTTCAGCGGCTTGCTGAATCGCCTCCCACTGGCGCAGCAAGGATTCCAGATCCTCAATCAACAGCTCTTCGCTGATGCCGTCGGCTTCCGTACGGATCAGCAGACCGGCTCCAGGCGGCTTGATCAGAACACCAAGGGCACGCAGTCGGTTCCGTTCTGCATCAGAACTGATGCGCCGGGAGATGTTGACCCCCTGCCCATGGGGCTGAAGCACCAGGTAGCGACCTGGCAGAGCAAGATTTCCCGTCAACCGTGGGCCTTTGGTGCCGGTCGGTTCTTTCATCACCTGAACCAGAACCTTCTGGCGAGGCTCCAGAAGTTCAGTGATCCCAGCCGAACCTTTCTTCAGACGCAACGGCCCAAGATCGGTGACATGAATGAACCCATTTTTCTCACTCTCACCAATATTGACGAAGGCGGCATCAATGCCTGGCAGGACATTTTCTACCGTTCCTAAATAGACATCTCCGATCTGATAACGACCCTGCGCGACGATGAGTTCATCAACACGTTCATCGGTCAGCACTGCTGCGATGCGCAGCTGCTCCGCGATGACAATTTGCTGGGGCATAAGAGGACTGGTTGAGCCCGATTGAGGGCCAAATCCGTTGAGGAACCTGCCGGTTCTCCCTCACGGGTTGATGGAAAGATCTGAACTGGTCAGCAAGACCAAAAGGTTGCGGAGCAAAAACTCCTATGACTCAGGCTTGGGGGTTCCAAAAAAGACCGCCGTGCAAGCCGTGATGTGGACCTCGATATCCGTGTTGGATCAGACAAGACCGGAACAAGGTTGGTCCCGACGGACGAAACACCTGTTCTGTAGCCAAATTAGCACTGCGCGCTGAGGAGCAGGGCCTCTCGCGCCAAGCGTTGCACCTGCAAGGGCTGACCAACGGTCTCAGCCAGCCAGTGCTGAATCTGAGCAGGGCGCAAGCTTCGGCCCATCTCATCCACCGCCGCTTCCAAGCGAAGCCGAACGGATCCATTGGCGTTCTGATCCGTCACCTGCAGCGCCTTCAACGCGGGGCGGCAATCCCGCTCCCGAGGGCGGCCCTTCTTGTCGGTGTCGTGCCACACCAAGGTTGTGGCCTGCAGGAGCTGATCCACCGCCACATTCCAATCCAATGACATCGGGGCCTGCTCCTGCGGCACGAGATCAAAACACCAAATGGCCCCCGTCAGTTCTTGCGAAAGGCTCTTGCCACTGACGGGAACCTCGGCTGCCGCCAGCAGCTGAATGCCCTCCGGCAGCAACGGCTGAAGCGTCTTGCGGAAGTGGTTGGGATCCAGAGCCTCGGTGAATTCCAGATCCATCCACTCGCTCTGGGCTTCAGCACCGAGGGGAAGTGCCAAAGCGATCTGAATCCGCGGCAGTGGATGAAACCCACCGGTGAAGCTGATCGGAAGCGCACTGCGACGCAAGGCCCGCTCGAGCATGCGCATCAGATCAAGATGGCTGAGCAGCGCCATCGATCCCGTTTTGGCGAATTGCACCCGGATCCGGCACACCCGTTCACTGGGCGGCGCCTGGGTCGGCACCTGGGTTGGCACCTCAGGAGCGGGAACCACCACGTTGTGCCCGAGATCCGGGCCGCAGACCCCACAACTGCTGCAACCATCAAAGGAGCAGTCGGGCACAACCGCCGCTGCCAGAGCCCGTTGCAGATCATCCGCCAGCCAGGCTTTGTCGATGCCGGTGTCGATGTGATCCCAGGGGAGCGGCTGAGCACAGAACGCTTCCAGATCCTCCCGATCCAGCGCAGCCACAGCACTCCAGCCCCCCACCTCCATCTCCCGGTAACGCCCCTCCAGGCCGGCATCCGCGATGGCTCCGGTCCAGGCGGCGTAGGTGCGATCCAGCGACTCGAACCAGGCATCCATGCCGGCACCAGCTCGCCAGGCCGCCTCGATCACCGGGGCAAGGCGCCGATCGCTGCGGCCGACAAAATCCTCCATGGCCGAAAGCCGCACATCGGTGAAATTCACCTTCACGCCGCGCAAACGCCTGAAGGCCTCCTTGAGCAGCACCTGGCGCCGCTCAAACTCAGCCGTGGAGACGCTGTGCCACTGAAAAGGGGTGTGGGGCTTGGGCGTGAAATTGCTGATCGTGATGTTCAGGTTCAGCCGACCCAGGTCACGGCAACGCTGCTGGAGCATCACGCAGGTCTCGGCAATGCCGAGAACATCGGCATCCGTCTCACCGGGGAGGCCGATCATGAAGTACAGCTTCACCTTTCGGTATCCGTTCTGCATGGCCGTGCGGATGCCATGCAGCAGGTCATCATCGGTGAGGCCCTTGTTGACGATGTCGCGGAGTCGCTGTGTCCCGGCCTCCGGGGCGAAGGTGAGACCCGCTTTCCGCGTGCCGCCAAGGATGTGGGCAATGTCTTCATCGAAGCGATCCACCCGCTGGCTGGGCAGTTGAAGCGTGACGTTCTGATCCGCCAGGCGGTTGCGCAACTCCACCCCCACCGCCGGCAGCGCCAGATAGTCGCTGCAGCTCAAGGAGAGCAGCGAGAAATCGCTGTAGCCGGTTTGTTTCATGCCGGTCTCCACTGCCTCGATCACCGCTTCGGGTTCCACATCCCGAGCCGGTCGCGTCAACATTCCGGGCTGGCAGAAGCGACAACCCCGGGTGCAACCGCGGCGAATCTCCACCGTGAGACGGTCATGCACCGTTTCCACATGGGGCACAAGACCCATGGCGTAGTGGGGCATTGGTGTCGCCACACGGCGAAGAACCCGTGCCGGGACATCAGGATGAAGCGGCTCGAGGGTGACCCCATCGGCGCCCGTTCCATAGAGCGCAGGCACGTAAACGCCGGGAACCTGGGCCAGATCCCGCAGCAATTGCGATCGCGTCAATCCATCCGCTTTGGCTTGCGCCACCACCAGACCGATTTCGGGCAACAGCTCCTCACCGTCACCCAGAGCGATGAAGTCGAAAAACGGGGCATAGGGCTCTGGATTGCTGGTGGCGGTGGGCCCACCAGCGAAAATCAGAGGAGGTGCTGCAGGATCACTCAGGGGCAAGTCGCCCCGATCAGCGGCGCGGATGGGCACCTGCGCCAGATCCAGCATCTCAAGGATGTTGGTGGCGCCGAGTTCGTAACTGAGGCTGAAACCCAGGATGTCGAAGGCCGGCAAAGGCCGACGGCTTTCCACGGCAAACAACGCCTGGGTACGTTCCCGCAAGCGGCCTGCCAGATCGGCCGCTGGAAGATAGGCGCGATCACACAACTGCCCGGGGACGGCATTGAGGATCGAATAGAGAATGATGTGGCCCAGGTTGCTGGAGCCAACCTCGTAGATCTCGGGGTAGGTGAGCGCCCAGCGAACCGACGCTGTCTGCCAGTCCCGTGGTTCAACCCCTAACTCGTGCCCCATGTAGCGGGCCGGTTTGTTGATGCCGCTGTCCACCAGGGCATGAAAATCAACCGGGTGATCCAGGGATGAGACGACCACGTCGGATGTCCTGACTCCTGAGGTCATCGTATGGAGCTGCCGACACGGCAGGATGCCCCGCAGAAATAGCTCCCGATTCCGTGGTTCAGGTCAACGGCAACTACCTCAAGCTCAAAGCGGGCTACCTGTTCCCTGAGATCGGTCGACGCGTCAAAGCATTCAGCAGCGCCAATCCCGAGGCAGCGCTGATCCGCCTGGGCATCGGTGATGTCACGGAACCCCTGCCGCTGGCCTGCCGTGAAGCCATGAAAACCGCCATCGATGCGATGGGCACCGCCGAAGGCTTCCATGGCTATGGCCCGGAACAGGGCTATGGCTGGCTGCGGGAGGCCATCGCCAAAAACGACTTCCAAGCCCGAGGCTGCGACATCAGTGCCGAGGAAATTTTTGTTTCCGACGGCTCCAAGTGCGACAGCAGCAACATCCTCGACATCCTCGGCGAGGGCAACAAGGTGGCCGTCACGGACCCCGTCTACCCGGTGTACGTGGACAGCAACGTGATGGCTGGCCGCACCGGGGAAGCCGGAGAGATCGGTCGCTACGCGGGACTGACCTACCTACCGATCAGCGCAGACAACGGCTTTGCAGCGCAGATTCCCAGTGAACCGGTCGACCTGATCTACCTCTGCTTCCCCAACAACCCCACCGGTGCCGTCGCCACCCGGCAACAACTCCAGGCCTGGGTGAACTACGCCCGCGCCAATGGCGCACTGATCCTCTTCGATGCTGCCTATGAGGCCTTCATCCAGGACACTGAACTCCCCCACTCCATCTTCGAGATCGAAGGAGCACGGGACTGTGCCATCGAATTCCGTTCCTTCTCCAAAAACGCTGGCTTCACCGGCACCCGCTGTGCCTTCACCGTGGTGCCCAAAGGGCTGAAAGGCAAAGCGGCCAACGGCGAAGCGGTGGAACTCTGGGGACTGTGGAACCGACGTCAGAGCACCAAGTTCAACGGTGTGAGCTACATCATTCAGCGCGGAGCTGAGGCTGTTTACTCCGAAGCCGGTCAGGCCGAAGTGAAGGCCTTGGTGAGCTTCTACATGGAGAACGCCGCGATCATTCGTCGCGAACTCAGTGCTGCAGGCCTCACCGTCTATGGCGGCGAACACGCTCCCTACGTCTGGATCAAGACCCCTGAGGGCATGGATTCCTGGGGCTTCTTCGACCATCTGCTCAACAAAGCCAACGTGGTGGGCACACCCGGCAGCGGTTTCGGCGCCGCTGGCGAGGGGTATTTCCGCTTGTCGGCCTTCAACAGCCGGGCCAATGTGGATGAGGCCATGGCCCGCATCAAAGCCCTGTGAGACGCTCCCCGTTCGCATTGCCTTTAGATTTCAATTGCTTCGGATCAATGGCCATGGCGGTGGACTCTCCCAGCCAAAAACCAGGTGGTGCAGCTGTTCTGGACAAAGCGCCGGAACGGGTTCGCAAGCGCTCGCCTCGCTACAAGGTGCTGCTCCACAACGATCCGGTGAACTCCATGGAATACGTGGTGGCCACCCTGCAGCAGGTTGTGCCTCAACTCAGCGAGCAGGACTGCATGGCCGTGATGCTGGAAGCCCACAACACTGGAGTGGGCTTGGTGATCGTCTGCGACATCGAACCGGCTGAGTTCTATTGCGAGACGCTGAAATCAAAAGGCTTGACCAGCTCCATCGAGCCTGAGAACTAGAGCGATGCAGCAACCGCTGAACAGGTTCCTCCTGCTTCAGCCAGCCTGGCTGCCCACGGTTCTGTTCATCCCTCTGCTCTATGCACTGGGCTGGCTTGCCGCTGTTCCGCTGACGCTGCTTGGCCTTCCAACGGATCAGCTCTCACTAATCGGAACGGTGCTGAGTTTTGTGCTGTTCCTCCTGGTGATGCCCCGATGGGCAGCCTTGCGGTGGTCCGAATCACGGCCTTGGGCGGCCCTGGGCATCCGCGAAGCCAAACCACAGAAACAACCCGCGCCAGCAGCTGCTCTTCTCAAGGGTCTGCTCATTGCCGCAGGGCTGCTGATGGTGATCACGAGTGTTGTTCTGATCGATGGATCGGGAAATTGGCGGGGCGAAGTGGATGCAACTCAGCTGACGAATGCCGTGTTGCTCTGCCTCGGCGTTGGCTTCGCTGAAGAATTGATTTTCCGAAGCTGGCTCTGGACGGAACTGCAAGAAATGATTGGCTCGCGTCGTGCAGCTTGGGCTCAAGCAGGCATCTTCAGCCTTGTGCACACACGCTTCAACCTGGGGCTGGTGGCCATGGGTGGCCTGCTGATCGGCCTTTTTCTTCTGGGAATGGTGCTGGCCAGACAGCGTCAATCGGACCGGGGGTCACTTTGGGGTTGCGTCGGTCTGCATGGCGGGCTTGTGGCTGGATGGTTTCTGCTTCAGAACGGCTTGCTTCAGCTATCGCCCAATGCCCCCCCGTGGTTAGTGGGACCAGGAGGCCATTCCCCGAATCCTCTGGGCGGACTCATCGGAATCCTCAGTTTGCTGATCCTTCTGCTAATTCAGCGCACAGCCGTTGCCAACGCCTTGCGGCCCTCCAGCGGAGCACGAAGAGCGTCCTGAAGCGAAGCCACTCCGTAATCCCTTTCGAGGAGTGACATCACCGTGCGACCGAAATCCGCAGGATTGCGATCAAAGGCCTCAAGACACACCCGGCCAAAGGTGCTCCCCATCGGCTCGGGGTTCCAGAGCAGCTTGCGTGCCGTCCACGGCATCATGCTCATCGGGTTGTAACCCGGTTTGATCAGACCCTGATCAAACCCGTACTGCTCAAGGTGGGTGTGGGGCTGCAAACCGATGAAAAAGATCGCTGGCTCCACCAAATCAGCGCCAAAAATGGCCTCCAGCTCTCGGTGATAAGCCACGGTCTGGCGGATCGTTTCCGGTCGTTCATCGATCACGTTGAAGGAGTAGTTCACCGACACGTGATCCCGGAAGCCCGCATTCGCCAGCATCCGGCAACTCTCCAGAACGGTGCGGAGGTTGTAGCCCATGCGCATCTTGCGGACCAGCTCCTGTGAGCCGGATGTAATGCCGATCTCGAAATAGCTCATGCCCGTCTCCACCATGAGCTGAGCCAATTCGGGGTCCAAATTGTCGGCGCGGATGTAGGCGGCCCAACGAATGCCGGTCAGCCCTTCGGCTTTGATCGCCCGCAGCAGTTCCTTGGCGTCTTCGATGTAGCGCCGCGCGGGTATGAACTGAGCATCGGTGAACCAGAAACCACGAACCCCGCGGTCGTACAGCTGGCGCATCTCTTTCACCACCTCATCCACGGGGTTGAGGCGCACCTGCTTGCCTTCCACCACCGTGTAAACGCAATAACAACAGTTGTGGGGGCAGCCGCGCTTGGTCTGAACTCCAACGTAAAAGTCACCGCCTTCGAGGTACCAGTCGAGCTGGGGCCAGATCGAAGCGATGTAGTCGTAATTGCAGGCGGTTTTGGGCCGACTTTCCGGCTGCTCATGGATCAGGCCTGAACGCGGCTTCTCGCCAACCACGAAGCATCGTTCGCCCTCGAGGGAGTGGCCCTGAATCAACTTCTCGAGCAGCGGCTCCCCCTCACCGATGGAAACCACCGTTCCTTTGGGGAGCGATTTGCCGAGTTGCTCGTAAAACACACTGACAGCTCCCCCGCCAAGCACTGCTCTGGCCGTCGGCTGGTGGCGGCGTGCACGTTTCAAGCCTTGACGCACCAGACGCTGGTTCCTGCGCAGCTCGCCGTAGTGACTGCTCATTAACTGAAGCCCACCCAAGGCTCCATGCAGACGCTTCAGAGGGTTACGGGCGTAGAAGACCTCGAACGAATTCTGAAGAGGGTTGCCCCCCCGCCCATCGACCGGCGCATAGATCTGGATGTCTCTCCACGAGAACACCAGAAGCGTCGGCTGGAACTGGTCAACGGTGGCGTCCAGCACGCGATGGACATCCAGCACCGGCAGAGCAGCGAGATCCAGGATGCGCTGAGACATCTCCGGGAAGCATTTGTGCAGATGGTCGGCGAGGTAGATCGGCCCGATCGGGAAGATCGGATTGCAGGGCAGCCGCACCAGCAACACCCGTTCTTGTTGTGGTGCCACGTCAGCTGCCATGAGGCTTTCGGGACGCTAACAAGCGCTGCCGCCAAAGGGGCGGAGAGCCTCTTCACAACAACTTCATCAAGCCAGCAACACACAGCGCAAACTTCCTTTACACTCCCGATCAGGCAGGGCTCTCCTGCCCTTCCTTAAACCGTTCCTTCGGGAACATTTCTTTCCGTTCTCATGACCACCACCCTCCAGCAGCGCTCCGGCGCTTCCAGCTGGCAGGCCTTCTGTGAGTGGGTCACCTCCACCAACAACCGTCTGTATGTCGGTTGGTTCGGTGTGCTGATGATCCCCACACTGTTGGCTGCCACCATCTGCTTCGTCATCGCTTTCGTCGCCGCTCCTCCGGTCGACATCGATGGCATCCGTGAGCCCGTCGCTGGCTCCCTGATCTACGGCAACAACATCATCTCCGGTGCTGTTGTTCCTTCCAGCAACGCCATCGGCCTGCACTTCTATCCCATCTGGGAAGCTGCTTCCCTCGATGAGTGGCTGTACAACGGCGGCCCCTTCCAGCTGGTTGTTTTCCACTTCCTCATCGGCATCTACGCCTACATGGGTCGTGAGTGGGAACTCTCCTACCGCCTGGGCATGCGCCCCTGGATCTGCGTTGCCTACAGCGCACCTGTCGCTGCAGCCTCCGCTGTCTTCCTGGTTTACCCCTTCGGTCAGGGTTCCTTCTCTGACGCAATGCCCCTGGGCATCTCTGGCACCTTCAACTACATGCTGGTGTTCCAGGCCGAGCACAACATCCTGATGCACCCCTTCCACATGCTGGGCGTCGCAGGTGTTTTCGGCGGCAGCCTGTTCTCCGCCATGCACGGCTCCCTGGTGACCTCCTCCCTGGTGCGTGAAACCACCGAGAGCGAGTCCCAGAACTACGGCTACAAGTTCGGCCAAGAGGAAGAGACCTACAACATCGTGGCTGCCCACGGTTACTTCGGTCGCCTGATCTTCCAATACGCCTCCTTCAACAACAGCCGTAGCCTTCACTTCTTCCTGGCTGCCTGGCCTGTTGTCGGCATCTGGTTCACTGCCCTCGGCGTGTCAACCATGGCCTTCAACCTGAACGGCTTCAACTTCAACCAGTCCATCCTTGATGGTCAGGGCCGCGTCCTGAACACCTGGGCTGATGTGCTGAACCGTGCCGGCCTCGGCATGGAAGTGATGCACGAGCGCAACGCTCACAACTTCCCCCTCGACCTGGCTGCTGCTGAGTCCACTCCTGTGGCTCTGCAGGCTCCTGCCATCGGTTGATCTGGAATCAACAAACGATTCAGATCAACTGAATCGGAAAGCCCCCTCCTAGGAGGGGGCTTTTTGTTGTGCATGCAATTTGTTGGGTCCGATCAACCCTCAAGTGCGAGGAGCCATCTGAGATCCTCTCTGCACAACTCGGTGCGATGCAGAGGTTGCCAACCCCTCAGGGTGGACTCAGCAATGTGGAAGCAAGACAACCTCGACATGGCAAGAACCAACCGCTTTTGCTAGTGAGCATTGACTGAGCAGTCCTATGGATGGGCTGGGACTAGCAGCAACTGAAAAGCATGAGACAACGCGCCGGACTGCAATGAATCAGACGCAAACCCTGATCCAGCACCTCGGCTTAAAGCCCCATCCAGAGGGGGGCTGGTACCGAGAGCTGCATCGCAGTCCAGACCAAGTTCAACGACAGGACGGTGCCGAGCGATCTGCCTTGACGGCCATTCTGTTTTTGCTGCCCGCCGGTGCCGTCAGTTGCTGGCATCGGGTGATCGGTGGAGACGAAGTCTGGACGCACATTGACGGGGCCCCGCTGGAGCTCTTTCAATGCCAGGGCGATGGCACAGGGCTGAGACGTGATGCTTTGCATGCGTCCAACCCCATCCAGGTGGTTCCCACCAACACCTGGCAGGCGGCGCGGAGTCTTGGTGACTACTCATTGATGAGCTGTTGTGTCGGGCCGGGATTTGAGTTCTGTGATTTCGAGATGGCCCGGCAGCATCCCGCGACAGAACGTCCGAAATTGCCCCATCCGGAGCTGATCTGAACCGATGGCTTCGTAGCCTCACCACATCGATCAATGGCCATGGGCAGCAGCTTCGGCGACCTCTTCCGGATCAGCACCTTCGGTGAATCCCACGGGGGAGGGGTGGGTGTCATCGTTGAGGGCTGTCCGCCACGGCTCAATCTCAACGTTGAGTCGATTCAGGCCGAACTGGACCGACGCAAGCCAGGCCAAAGCCACATCACCACACCGCGCAAGGAAGCGGACCAGGTGGAAATTCTCAGTGGCCTGCTGGATGGCGAAACCACACTTGGCACCCCGATTGCCATGGTCGTGCGGAACAAGGACCAACGGCCCGGGGATTACAAGGACATGGCGGTCGCCTTTCGGCCCTCCCATGCCGATGCCACCTACCAGGCGAAGTATGGAATCCAGGCCCGCAGCGGTGGTGGACGTGCATCAGCGCGGGAAACCATCGGCCGTGTCGCTGCAGGCGCGATCGCCAAACAACTTCTGAAACAAGCAGCAGGCACTGAAATCCTGGCCTGGGTGAAGCGGATCCACACCATCGAAGCCTCCGGCATCGACCCACAGCAGGTTCAGCTGAGTGATGTGGAGGCCAACATCGTTCGGTGTCCCGAGCCAGCGATCGCCGAGCGGATGATTGAGCGCATCGAAGCCATTGGCCGCGAGGGTGATTCCTGCGGCGGGGTGATCGAATGCGTGGTGCGCCATCCCGCCATTGGTCTGGGCATGCCGGTGTTCGACAAACTCGAAGCCGACCTCGCCAAAGCTGTGATGTCGTTGCCGGCCACCAAGGGATTTGAAATTGGGTCTGGTTTCGATGGAACGCTGTTGAAAGGCAGCGAGCACAACGACGCCTTTGTGCCGACCGACGATGGACGGCTGAAGACCGCCACCAACAACTCAGGGGGCATCCAAGGAGGGATCAGCAATGGTGAGCCGATTGTGATCCGAGTGGCCTTCAAGCCAACAGCCACGATCCGCAAAGAGCAGCAGACCATCGATTCCGATGGCAAGGCCACCACACTCGCTGGGAAAGGACGGCACGACCCCTGCGTTCTGCCGCGGGCCGTACCGATGGTGGAAGCAATGGTGGCACTCGTTCTGGCTGATCACCTGCTGAGGCAGCAGGGGCAATGCAGCCTTTGGTAAGCACCACCCTTCAATCAGTTCAGACGGAACCCACCGCTGAGCTGGAGCTCACCGCCGCTGCGGCCGTTTTCGTCTTTGCCGCGCTGCGGGTCCGGGTGCGACGGGCGGGCTTTTTGCTGGCCTGAGCCTTGGCTGAGGCTGGCTTCTTGGCAGCCAACGTTTTCTTCACCGTCCGGCGTGCACGACCGGTGGTCCCACGGCTGCGATGACTCAACACCAGGGCCCACTCCTCATCACTGAGGGTGGATGGCTTGCTGCCATGGGCGTAGGAGAGCTTGGCCGCCTTTTCAATGTCCTTGATCAGGTTCGTCCAGGACGTGGCAAAACGCTTGTCAGACTGCGATTTCGCACCACTCTCCACCAGGGTCTCCACTACTCCAGCAGCCGAAACCTTCTTGCGCCGACGATTGAAAATCTCCTTCTGAAGCTGAGCGATCAGGGCATCGGCCTTGTCGCTGAGCTTGATCGTGAGCTGCGACATGACGCAGTTGGATAGCTATCTCATCTGTAGCATTTTGGACGCATGTCGACCAGCCGTTGGCGTCAACGCTGGCTTGTCGATTGACGCAACCAATCGAGAAGTGCCTGGAAGGCAGGAGGCGATCCCACCACCCTGCGGCCCAGAGCCACGGCGCCATGCCCAGCCTCCAGCCATACGGGGAGGTCGCTTACATCGAGACCACCAGCGGCAATCACAAAGGGCAGGAGACCAAGGGGCGCCTGCAAGCGGCTCCAGTAACAAGGCCCCAGATTGGCAGCGGGAAACAGCTTGACGACACGACAGCCGAACCGCATGGCCTGATGAACCTCGGTGGGACTGAAAACCCCAGGCACCAGCAAGACACCAAGTTCTCTGGCCTGCTCCACGAGCTCCGGGCACCAGCACGGTGCCATGGCGTAGCTCAGATCCAGCCGCGATAGATCGTTGATCGCCTTGGGGGCCGTTACCGAGGCCGCCCCCAGATTCAGTCCAGGGCAATGGTCCTGCACCCGTTGCATGAAGCCCATCCAACCTGGCTGGTCAAGCCAGGCCACTTCGAGATGTCGAAGTCCTGCGGCGTGAAGCTGCTTCACCAGGTCCAACAAACCAGAGCCTGAACCTGAAGCCACGAGGTCGTCGGGCTCTGGCCGAATCACCAACAAAAGAGGCTGACGCTGCAGGGATGCCACCAAGAGCTCCTGCCGCACCAGCCAAGGGTTGGAAGACGAATCGAAATCAGACGTATTCGGCGACCCGGACGTCACGTTTAATCAGCAGCTCCTGAAGCTCTTCAGCATCAACAGTCTCCTGCTCAACGAGCATCTCAGCCAATTCATCCAGAACGGCTCGATTGTCGACGAGCACCTTGGTGGCGCGCTTGTAGGCCACGTCGACCAGCTCGGAGACCTCTTTGTCGATCATGGCGGCGGTTTCCTCAGAGAAGTCACGCTCCGCAGCGATGTCGCGGCCAAGGAACATGCCACCCTGCGCGCGCGCCAAGGCGACTGGACCGAGCTCGTCGCTCATGCCGAAGCGGGTGATCATCTGACGCGCAGTTGAAGCAACCTGCTGGAGGTCGTTGGATGCACCAGTGGTGACCTCATCTTCGCCGTAGACAATCTCTTCAGCCACACGGCCGCCAAGGGCAACTGCCATCTGGTTCTGGAGGTAAGCCCGGGAGTACAAACCCGATTCCATCCGCTCTTCACTGGGGGTGAAGAAGGTCAGACCGCCAGCATTACCGCGGGGAATGATCGAGATCTTCTGAACCGGGTCATAGTCCGGCATCAGAGCGCCCACAAGGGCATGACCAGCCTCGTGATAGGCCACCAGGCGAGCGCGGCGCTCGCTCATCACACGGTCCTTCTTCTCCGGACCCGCCATCACCCGTTCAATGGCATCGCTGATCTCGTCGTTGCTCACTTCGGTGAGCTCGCGACGGGCCGCAAGGATGGCGGCTTCGTTGAGAAGGTTGGCGAGATCGGCACCGGTGTAACCAGGTGTCCGGCGTGCAACCTTGTCGAGATCGACGTCCTTGGCGAGGGTCTTGCCGCGAGCGTGAACGCCAAGAATTTGTAGACGTCCGGAATAGTCAGGCCGGTCAACGGTGACCTGACGATCGAAACGTCCGGGGCGCATCAGAGCGGCATCGAGCACGTCCGGGCGGTTGGTGGCCGCCACGATGATGATCCCGGTGTTGCCCTCAAAACCATCCATCTCCGTCAGGAGCTGGTTCAGCGTTTGCTCACGCTCGTCGTTACCACCGCCGAGGCCTGCACCCCGCTGACGGCCAACGGCATCGATCTCGTCGATGAAGACGATGCAGGGAGCATTTTTCTTGGCTTGCTCGAAGAGGTCGCGAACGCGGCTGGCACCAACACCAACAAACATCTCAACGAACTCAGAACCGGAGATCGAGAAGAAGGGAACACCTGCTTCACCAGCCACAGCCTTGGCGAGAAGGGTCTTACCGGTGCCAGGAGGCCCCACAAGCAGAACACCCTTGGGGATCTTGGCGCCGACGGCCGTGAAGCGATCGGGGTTCTTGAGGAAGTCGACCACCTCGGTCAGCTCAAGCTTCGCCCCTTCAATGCCGGCCACATCGGTGAAGGTCACCTGGGTGGAGGGCTCCATCTGAACCCGCGCTTTGCTCTTGCCGAACTGCATGGCTGGGTTGCCGCCACCTCCACCCTGGGCGCGCCGGAAGAGGAAGAACAGACCACCAAGCAGCAGCAGAGGGAAAATCAGACTTCCAGCAGCCTGCTGCCAGCCAGGGGTCTGACGGGAGGGCTGCACGGCGATATCAACGCTGTGTTCGGTCAGCAAACCGAGCAGCTCACGATCGGGGGCCAGGTTGACCTGGGCACGACGGCCGTCGTTTTCAACCACCTGGGCGGTGCCTTGATCAGGAGAAATCAGCACACGGCTGATTTGGTCATCCTTCACCGCCTCAACGAACTCGCTGTAGCGGATGGTGTTCACCTGGGGCTGGCTGCCACCGCCGCCACCAAAGAACGCTGGTGCAATCACAACGATCGCCAGAACCAGAAGGGCCCCGAGACCGATATTTCGCCAACGCTTGTTCACAGGTCGCCTCGTAGATAAAGGAATGTTAAACGGGTTCTCAGTCTTCAGGCGGCGCGGAGCACCTCAACCACGCTCTTGAAGGCGAACCACTCGGGAATCTCCTCACCACCGCGCAGCATTTTGCGGAACTGGGTGCCGCTCAGCTTCTTCACGTGCAGGCCACGGGCTTCGGCATGCTCCGCCGTCACATAGCCCTCTTCCTGGGTGTAGACGAGGTTCAAGGAGGGAACGGTTTCCATCGTGAGCTCGGGGGCACACTCCTTCGCGAAGTTCTGAGCGTCGTAAGGGCCGTAGAAGTCGTCACCGGTGAGAGACGATTTACAGCCGGCCATATCGCGGCCAATGATGAAGTGGGTGCATCCGTAGTTGCGGCGGATGATCATGTGCTGCAGCGCTTCGCGCGGGCCGGCCATGTGCATGGCGTAGGGCAGGTAGGCCCAGCGAATGCTGTCGTTGTTCACTTCGGCCGCCAGACGCTCATAGGTCTGGAAACGAACGGCACCAGGGATGTCGTCCTGCTGAGTGGGACCGCAGGTGGGATGAACGAGCACCACAGCGTTGTCACTCACATTCTGTGCATGCAAAGCACGGGTGAACAGTTCGTAGTGCGCGCGGTGAATGGGGTTACGGCACTGGAACGCAACCACGTCCTCGCCCTCGGGCAGGCCTGCACGCACCTCAGCAGGGGTCTTGCAGGGGAACACCCGCTCGGGCAAAGCAAGACCCTGGAGGCTTCCACCCAGATAGAAGCGCTTGCGTTCCATCGTGATCATCCGAACCGCAGGGTGCTCGATGGAGGTGGTGCCGTAGCAGCCCTTGGCTTCAGCCACTTTGTTGGGTTCCCACTTGTCCTCCACCTCGAGGACGGCCAGGTCCTGACCCTTGTAGGTGAGCAGCAGCTTGTCGCCCACCACCACGTCATCGCGGTCGGTGTCCATCACGATCGGCAGACCGAACAGCTGGCCAGCAGCCAGACGATGCCCACTGACCACGGCGTCGTAGTCCTCCTGGTGCATGAAGCCACGCAGGGGAGAGAAGCCACCCACACACAGCAGCTCCACATCACAGGCGTTGCGATCGGAACACTCGATCGTTTTAATCGCCGTGGCTTTCACAGCGGCACGATCCGCCTCGGCCACCATCAGATCAACCAGCGTTCCGCCATAGGGAGCAATCACACCGGATCGCTGGGCAGGAGCTGAAGCACTGGCGGTCATGGCTGCATGGAAAGATCGGGCGATTCTCCCAGATCGCCGGAGAACTGCAATGGGCCACAAAAAAGGGGGCCTAAGCCCCCTTGCAACCAGTTGTGGTGACCTCGATCAAGCCTCTTCAAGACGGCCGTAGAGATCGCCAGTGATCTTGATGTCGACCACTTCACGACCACCCATGTCGGAGTCGGAGGGCTGGATGGCGCTGAACACACCAGCGAATTCTCCGGTTTCAGGATCAACCTTGGTGATGGAGAGGCTCATGGTGCCCACACCATCGATGTAGCGCTTGTTGTTGTCCTTCTCGAGCTGCTCGTCATCACCACCAAGTGCCACAAGACCCTGGGCGTACTGAACACCAGTGGTCAGAGCCCGACCCTTGGGATCGATGAAGTTGCTCGTGCGGTAGCTGGGGGTGCGGTAGGTGCCCTCAAAGTCGGTGCTGGTGGTCAGAGCCGAACCCTCAGCAGTGGCATTGAGGGACTTGCTGGAGAAGGTGAAGGGGAACTCTTCGCCACCGGGCACCAGAACGGTGATCGGCTGGAAGTCGATGCCACCTTTCTCCTGGAATTGCAGGCCTGATTCCGTCACCTTCAGATCGCCAAAAACGGAGTCGAGGCTGGAGGTGTAACGGGTAAGGATCTTGCCCTCAACAAACTCGGCTTGCTGACGAATGTTCTTGGGCTCCTCCTTGGCATAGACCTGCACGGGGTGCATGCAGATCTCACGCAGCTCGTAGCTGCCACCGGCCGTCAGAGGAATCGAGCCCCGGGCTGAATCCCCGATCGTGGGGCAATCGTTGGCTTTGCCGGTGTTGTGGATGTCGTCGTAGGTGACGTTGGATCCACCACGCTGAACTGCATCACTGTCGCCACTGCAGGCCGTGGTGAAGAACGCGAGGCAGAGCGCCAGCACGACGGCCAGCAGAGGACGAATGCGCATGGAAGGAGCCGATCGGCTGAACGCTAATGGGGACGGAATGCCGTCAGACCTGGATCTTACAGGGCGAAAAATGACGTCAGGGCTAGCCTTTTGCAGCTCTCAACAACTTGTCGAAAGCGCGTGACATCCAACGATCCCGATTCGACCCAAGGACGGATGGCTCCGGCACTGGCCGCCCTGGGCGAGCTGGCAGAGGAGTTGAGGGGAAATCCCGAAGCACTGCTCACCCTGCTGCGTGAGCTGGAGGCCCTGCATCGCGACGTTCAGGACGGTCCGTTTCGTCAAAGCCTTCCAGAAAACCGCCAGAAATTGTTCACACTTCTGCAGGGAATGGAGAAAAACGGAGGCTGGCCCTACATCCCTCGTCTTCAGCTGCGCACCTTCATCGATCTGCTCGGTCAGGACTCCATCGACGCCGCGGCCTGATCCCGAGCCTCAACCAGAGCATCTAGCAATTGATGGGCCAGAGAGAGCTTTGCCGTCACAGGCAGCTCTCGTCTCCAGCCATCTCCAAGCAACCAGCCTCCATTGGGTTGGTCCCCGAAACCCTGACCATCGCGGTCCACGGGATTCACCATCATCAGATCGCAGCCTTTCACCAGCCTCTTGCTTTCAGCCCGCTCCAGCAAATGGGCATCGCTGCCTGTGAGCGCTGAGAAGCCGAGAACCAACTGTCCGGGACGGCGTTGGCGGGTCAGATTCGACAGCAAATCAGGCACTTCGGCCCAACCGGAAACAAGTGCCTGCTGAAGATCCTGCTTGGCCAGTTTGCTTGAGGGAGTGGCATCGCGCCGCAGGTCAGCGACGGCAGCAGCCATGACGAGCACATCGGATCCGGGCTGAGCCAACTGCAGAGCTGAACCAAGTTCGGCGGCACTCTCCACCGCAGTGCACTCCAGGCCTTCAAGCCAGGCGTCGGGGAGATCCAATGGACCATGCACCAGATGAACGGTGGCACCCCGGAAGCGTGCCGCCTGCGCCAGCAACACACCCATGCGGCCGCTGCTGCGGTTGCTCAGGAAACGGGCCGGATCAATCGACTCTTGCGTCGGTCCAGCCGAAACAAGAACGGTCATCCCCGAGCAATCAAGGGTCACGTCAGGAATTCCCGAACCGCGGCTGAACACAGACGCAGCCGCCAACTCAATCAACAGCGGATCGGCCATGCGCCCATCGCCGACGCGATCACAGGCCAAGAGACCGGACGCCGGCACGAGGGGGATCACCCCAGGGAAGGATTGAACCTGCTGCCAGTTGCGTTGCACCGCAGGGTGACGCCACATGGCCGTGTTCATCGCCGGAGCCGCGATAACAGGAGCTTCCATGGCCAGCAGAACACTGGCGAGCAGACCGTCGGCTGAACCCTGGCTCCAGCGGGACAGGCTGCTGGCACTCAGGGGCGCAACGATGGCCAACTCCGCCCACTCCGCCAACTCGATGTGCAACGGCCTGGATGAGGCGGAGTCCCACTGGTCGGCCTCGAGGTAGCAGCGATGGCGACTGAGGCTGGCGAGCGCCACGGGACTCACCAAGGCAGCACCACTGGTGGTCACAAGACAGCGCACCTCAGCGCCGGCCTTAATCAGCGCGCTGACGAGCAAGGGCGTCTTAACGGCAGCAATGCTGCCGCTGACGGCCACCAGCACACGCCGCCCGAACAGTGGCGACGACAGTGGCGACGCCTGCTCAGTCTTCATCAAAAGGCTCTTGGTCCACCAAATGGTGGTATGGAAGGATCAGCTCGGGCCGGTGAATGGCCAGCGCCCGAAGCAGGTGCCAATCCGAAAGGCTGTCGAAAGGAGAGGGGTAATCATCCTCTTCAAGCCGGCGGGCGAGTTCGGCCGTCGAGGCCTCGTCAAAAGCTTCGAGCCGTTCCTGCGTAAGCATCGAGCCGTCCTCAGACCCCATTCATGGCAGTTTGACGCAGGCCGTGCCGGCTAGCGTTGGCTGACCGGGGAATTAGCTCAGTTGGTAGAGCGCTGCGATCGCACCGCAGAGGTCAGGGGTTCGAATCCCCTATTCTCCACTGCGCTTTTGCAGCGTCGCCTGCTTCTTATCGGCCTGTTTGTCCTGGTGGTGTTCAGCACCGTGGCACGACCTTCAGCCCTGCTCACCTTCACACTCCTGGCTGCAGCCGGTGCGATAAGTCGCGCCCCATCGCGCCGCACCTGACCCCCCATGAGGTAAAAGGGGTGTTGAACTCCCCCGTAGCCGATGTCGCAATCGAAGCGCGAGCAGGTCGTGAGCCACCTGCGCTACATCCGCCAAGAGCTGCGCGAGATGCACCAAGGAGTCATGGAAGACGGCCTTCTTCCCGAAGCGGGCGAAGTTCGGGGTGTGATGGCACAAATGGAAGCTCTGCTGGAGCTTCTCGAAGGCAAAGCGTCCAGAAAAGCGAAGGCTGAGTCCAAATAACTTTCAGCGCAAGCCGTTGTCAAAGCCCTCAGCTCTGGCTTTGCTGCGCCAATCCCCATCACCTGGCCCGGGCTTGCCCCGGGTTTTTTTATTGAAATCTCCTATCCGTAGTGTCTGATGCCTGCAGGTTGCCTACGGGTGGTGTAAACAGGGGCTGGCAGGGGCATGGCCGGGTGATGGGGATCACTGGTTTCGACCCTGCCTCTTCCCTTGAAACCAGTGCCGTGCGACGGCTTCAATCCACCCGGCTGCAAACCAACGTTGGAGCAGCATTTCAAAGGCTGGATCAATGGGCGCGCAATCCTTGGCGGCGGTTTTCCTTGCTGGCCCTTGCCGGACTCATCGGCTTTTTGATCGGTAGCGCCATCACATCAGTGGCAGGCGTTCTCGGGCAGATGGACCCCGTGGCTGCGCTTGTGGTGGTTCTTGGCACTGAACTCACGATCCGGCGCCAACGCAGCTCCGAACCATCACTGAAGCTGCCCCAACAGCTCCTGGACCTTGGTCGTATTGGCTTTCTCTACGGCCTCTTTCTCGAAGGGTTCAAGCTGATCTGAAGCAGAACCGTTCAAAACAGCCCACCAAGATTGCGATTCATACCCTTCGGAAAGAATCCGATGGGATGCAAATGGCGAGCAACCATTACTTCCTGGAGCTTGAACCGCCAGCGGAGCGGTTACGCCATGCACCGCATGTGGTCATCGTCGGCGGAGGCTTTGCAGGGGTGCACGCCAGTGCAGTGGCCGACCTGCATGGCTTCAAATTTTCCGGACGCCTGGGCCTGCTGCTGTGGGCCATCGTTCACCTGGCCTTGATCCCCAACCGAGAGAACGGAATCACCTTGAGCATCAAATGGCTGTACGCCCTGGCGACCCGGCAACGGGCCTCGATTCTGCTAACCGGAATGCCCAGCCAGCATCTGGCGCTTGATGCTGAGGATGCCCACTTCCCGATGGCCAGCGGCAAAGGTCCCTCCATCGCAGAACCCGATGCCGCCCTCAAGGCAGCGATGGATTACTACGCCCATCAGCTCAGTGGCCTCCCCCAAACTCAGGAGCTGCTCGACACCAAGGAGGCCTCAGTTGCGGATTCGGAAGCTGCCATCAAATAGAGCAAGGCCATCCGGGTGGGCACGCCATTCCTGACCTGCTCTTCCACAAGGCTGACGCGCGGGTCATCCAGAAGCGAACCACTCAATTCGACGCCGCGATTGACTGGGCCGGGGTGCAGTACGGGAACGTTCTCTCCGCAAAGCTGCATGCGCTCATGGCTCAGCCCGAAGTCCCGGTGATAGCGCTCCAAGCTGGTGAGCAACTGCTGGCCCATCCGTTCCTTCTGAAGCCGCAGGGTCATCACGGCATCGGCGCCCGGCAGCGCATGCTCCAGGCGCCGCACCACGCTGACCTTGCCCCGTTGCGGCACCGGATCCTTCAGCAGACCCGGGGGCGGAGCATCCACGAAGGCCGAAAAATCCTCGGGAACAAGGCTGGGAGGACCGCACAACACCACATCCGCGCCACAGGCCGTCAAAGCCCAGAGATTGGAACGGGCCACCCGCGAGTGAAGGATGTCTCCGACAATCACAATCCGGCGACCTTGCAGCGCTTCCGGCATGGGGTACTGGGGCGAGAAATGCCGAGCAAGAGTGAGCAGATCCAGCAGTCCCTGACTGGGATGACTGTGAAGTCCATCGCCCCCATTGAGCACCACGGTGCGCTCACCCATCTGCTGCAGATCCAGTGCCAGTTGCTGCGGAACACCGGTGGAACGGTGGCGCACCACCAAAACGTCGGCGCCCATGGCCACGTAGGTGCGAGCTGTGTCGAGAACGCTTTCCCCTTTGCTGAGAGAGCTGCTGGAGGGTGAAAAGCTCATCACGTCTGCCGACAGACGCTTGGCCGCCAACTCAAAACTGCTGCGAGTTCGGGTGCTGGGCTCGAAGAACAGCGTTGCCACCAGACGGCCCTGCAAGGCGGGCAGTTTGCGGGCACCAGTGACGGGCAGTGAACGAAACCGCTGGGCCAGCTCAAGCACAGCTGCAAAGTCTTCCCGCGAAAACGAGGCAAGATCCAGCACGTGTCGATGCGGCCAGCCACTCATGACGACGACTCCAGCGATGGCGCCCAGCACTGTGCCTTGGCTGGCATGCGATCGCCCCGAGCTCGTCTGCTGACACTGCGACTGCTCCGCAGGTACCAGCGCCATGGGGTTGCAGCGCCCTGGGAAATGCCGATCCGGGTGGTTGTCACAAGATCCTGGCTGGCAAATGTGTCTGACCTTGGGGCCATCCACACGTCATGTTCGCCCGTCACCGGACGGCTGTCATCACAGCGATCAAGCTCGAAACGTCGTGCCAGCAGGCCGGGCCCTGCCGCAATCCGCTCCGGTTCATCAGGAAGAGCCACGGCACGCAGCAACATGCCGTTGGCCCAATCGGCCCGATCGGTGACCACGTTCACGCAGTGGTGGATGCCATAGCTGACATACACATAGAACCGCCCTGGCTCACCGAACAGGGTTTCGTTTTGCGGTGAACGGCGGCGGTAGCCATGACAAGCGGGATCGTCCTGGGAATAGGCCTCTGTTTCCACAATCACGCCCCACAGCAAACCTCCATCCGCTTGGCGTTTCACCAACCTGCAGCCCACCAGATCGGGGCCCACGATCTGAGCCGGACGGGCAAAAAAATTGAGCGGAAGCGAAACGAAATCGATGACAGGCTGCCGGCTGGCGGCCACGCTTGTTTCAGCTTGAACGTTGCAGGCTGTGGACAGCAACCTCCAGGCACGGCGTGATGGGGTGTTTCTGGTGCTGGCGGGTTTGTTCCTCGGAACCCTCGGCATGCTCAACATCCTTGGCCTGACGCGCTTCCTGCAACTGGGCAGCATCGGCGGCTGGCCGATCGTGGTGGCCGTTGGCGCACTGCCTTACCCGATCACGTTCCTCTGCACTGATCTAATCAGCGAACTCTGGGGAGAACAGAAAGCCAATCAAGTGGTGTGGGTCGGGCTGCTGCTCAACGGCTGGGTGCTGCTGATCCTCTGGCTGGGGGGCGTTCTGCCGGGCATGAGCGGCAGCGATGACACCACCTTTCGCACCATTCAGCAGCTCAGTTTCGGTTCGGTTGGCGCCTCGATGGTGGCTTACCTCACGGCGCAGTTCGTGGACGTGCGGCTGTTCCATTTCTGGAAACAGCTCACCAAAGGCAAGGCGCTCTGGCTGCGCAACAACGGCTCCACCCTGGTGAGCCAGTTGGTGGACACCAGTGCAGTGGTGCTGATCAGCCATTACGGGGCCCATGTGCTGCCTGTGCAGCCGGAACGGTCCGTGCTGCCCCAGCTGATCAGTTTTATTGGAAGCGGGTATCTGTTCAAAGTGCTGGCGGCGTTGACCGACACGCTTCCCTTCATCTGGCTCACGGGATGGCTGCGGGAGTGGCTGGACATTCCTGAAGAGGAAGGCGAACTCACAACAGAAGCCCCGTCATCGATGCATGAAGGGCGCATCCACTCCAAAATGAGATGAGTTCAGGCCAGGTGATGGACGCAGCCACCTCCAGCTTCAACCTCGGCACTGTGCTTCTCGCCAGCATCGTGCTGTTCCCCTTGGCCTGCATGTTCTTCGGAACCCGCGGCGGGTACTACAACACCGATCAGTACGACGGCAACGGCACCGCCCACTGATCGGCGGGAGTTGAGCGATCATCGGGTCACTGGTTCAGCCTTAATGACCGCTGCAACTCCCGGTCCTGTCGACAGCACGGACGCCATTCGCCTCGCCCTGCGCAGTTGGCCTGAAGTGGAGAGCTACCTCCAAGGCTGCAAGGGGGTGATCCTCCCCCTGGGATCCACCGAGCAGCACGGTCCCACGGGCGCCATCGGCACCGACGCCCTCACCGCTGAAGCGGTGGCCCTTGAGGTGGGTCGTCGCACAGGCGTTTTGGTCACCCCAGCTCAAGCCTTTGGCATGGCGGAACACCACCTTGGTTTCGCGGGAACGATGAGCCTGCAGCCAGCAACGCTTCTGGCCGTTCTGAACGACCTGGTGTTGTCCCTGGGCCGGCATGGCTTCGAACGGGTGTTCGTGATCAATGGCCACGGCGGCAACATTGCAACGGCCAAAGCCGCCTTTGCCCAGGCCCACGGCACCGCCGCCACCCGCAATCTCCCCGTTGCCCCGCAGCTGCGTTGTCGGCTGGCCAACTGGTTCATGGCCGGCCCCGTGATGCGCCAGGCGCGCGATCTGTATGGCGACAAAGAAGGCCATCACGCCACACCCAGCGAAATCGCTGTCACCCTCGCCATGGAGCCGAGCCTGCAGAGCAAGCAGCGACCGCTGCCCGACCCCGCGCCAGCAGGCCCCATCCATGGACCGGACGACTTCCGGCGCCGTCACCCCGATGGACGCATGGGGTCCCACCCCTCCTTGGCCACCGCCCAGCACGGTGAGGCCTTGCTCGAGACAGCCGCCACCGCGTTGAGCGAGGATCTGCGCACGTTCCTCGGCGAGTCATGAGCCAGATTTCCAGCGACGACGTCCGCAAGGTGGCCCAGCTCGCCCGGCTTGATCTGCCCGAGGACAAGATTGCGACCTACACCGGTCAGCTCGAGTCGATCCTCGAGTACGTGGGTCAGCTTCAGCAGGTGGACACCGAAGGCGTTCCGGAAACCACCCGAGCCGTGGAGGTGACCAACGTCACCCGGGCCGATGGCGTGCAGCCGACCCCCGTTCGGGACGAAATTCTCAACCAGGCACCCCAGAGAGAGGGTGACTTCTTCCGGGTTCCGAAAATCCTGGCCGACTGAACCCGAATCAGCGGGACACCGAACGTTTGGGCTCGGTTTTGATCGCGATGCGATCAACAAAACCGAGCCAGTGGCGACGCAGCCCCCGACCGGGCATGAACCGCGCTGCACGCCTCATCTTTCCACGGCGGCGCTTGTGGCTGCGCACTCCCACAAGGATGTCGTAGAGGAAGTTATAACCATCCCGGCGGGTCTCAAAAATTCCCAACCGTTGGGGAGATCCCTTGGCGTCGAGCAGAGGCTTTGTCGCCTCATAGGCCGGTTTGTATTCGAACCAGGGAACGGATGGCCAGAGGTGATGAACCAGGTGATAGTTCTGCCCCATGATCAGCCAGTTCATCAGCCTGCCCGGGTAGATCCTGGCGTTCGTCCAGCGGTTGCGGGAGGTGAACGGCCGATGCGGGAGATAGTCGAAGAACAAACCCAGCGTCACGCCCACCATCAGGGCAGGGGCAAACCAACAGTTGAAGATGAACGGCAGGAAGTCAAAGCGTGCCGCCGCCAGCACGATCACCACAAAAATGCTGCGCTCCAGCCCCCACTGCATCAACTCCCAGCGGCGCCAGAGGCGACGTTGAAAGAAAAACCACTCGTGATAGAAAAATCTCGGAGCGATCAGCCAGAGCGGCCCGAAGGTGCTCACGATGTGGTCCGGGTCGTTCTTCGGGTCATTCACATGGGCGTGATGCTCAAGATGCACCCGCGTGAACACTGGAAAGCTGAACCCGAGCAACAGCGCCGAGCCATGGCCCATGGCCTGGTTGATCCATCGATTGGGATGGGCTGCGTTGTGGCAGGCGTCATGAATCACCGTCCCTTCCAGGTGCAGCGCCAGAAAGCCCGTGCAAAGCAGCACCGGCAGGGGCAAGGCCGCCACAAACCAGCCCCAGATGGTCAGAGCCGCCAGGGCATAACCGCCTAAGAAGAGGCCAACGGTGGGGTTCCAGAAGGCCGGCGGGTCAACGAATTCGCGCGGAACAGAGCGATAGCCCATTCCGACCGGACGAGGCTGCTGTTGTTGAGCAGTGCTCTGATGCATCCGGAGGTCAGGCAACAAGTCTGTAACGATCCCGAACCACGGTAGGGAAAGGAATGCCCACCGGGGGACTTGAACCCCCACGACCAAAGCCACTGGTACCTAAAACCAGCGCGTCTACCAATTCCGCCAGGTGGGCAACGACCTGACTCTAGAGATCGCACCAGAATGGGAGCAGACCGCCACACCTCGGATGCTTGCGACCCTCAGCGGCGATCTCTGCCTCCTGCTCGGCCTGGCACTCCTGTTGCTTCCCCTTCTGGCCGTTGAACTCAGTCGTCCCCGCGATGGTGTTTGGGGCGCGGTTGTCTTGCTGCTGGGTCTCGTTCTGGTCACCAGCACGGACCGTCTGCGGGGAGCGCCGATGCTGGCGGTTCTCTGTGCCGGCCTGTTGATCGCACGCTTGGGATCCGAGGTCGGACAGGCCCGCTGGAACAGCCTCAGCGAAACCGAGCAGCAGCGGTTCACCTCGCTCGATCATTGGCGCACCAGCCTTCAACAACTGTTGATCACCACGGGCCGCGTGGGCGAAGGCATCAGCGGCATTGCCAAACAACTCAAACCGGCCGGGAAATCAGGGGTTACGGGCAAAACATGGGTGCGTCCCGAGTCCCCCGAAACCACTGACGCAAGCGACACCGAATCAGCCGAAGCCGCCAAGGTCACATCTCCAGAGGGCGAAGACTGATAATCCCGAGGCCAGAGCAGGGACCCCGTGAGCAAGGAGACGCGCGACGCCGCCGCTGAGGAACGCCCCTCCTACAAACACACCCTCAATCTGCTGCAGACTGGATTCGGCATGCGCGCCAATGCCGTCCAACGCGAACCTGAACTGCAGGGCTTCTGGAAAGACCACGGCATCGACGGCGAGCTGGGCCTGAACAACAGCGGCCCAACTTTCACCCTCCATGACGGCCCGCCCTATGCCAACGGTGCTCTGCACATGGGGCATGCCCTCAACAAGGTGTTGAAGGACGTCATCAACAAATATCAGGTGTTGAACGGACGGCGAGTGCGCTACGTACCGGGCTGGGACTGCCACGGTCTGCCGATCGAGCTCAAGGTGCTGCAGTCGATGGATCAGGGGCAGCGCAAGGCGCTGACACCGATCAAGCTGCGCAAAAAGGCTGCCGCCTACGCCCGCAAACAGGTGGATGGCCAGATGAAGGGCTTCCAGCGCTGGGGCATCTGGGCGGACTGGGAGCAGCCGTATCTGACTCTGCAAAAGGAGTACGAATCGGCTCAGATTCGGGTGTTTGGCGAGATGGTGCTCAAGGGGCACATCTACCGGGGTCTGAAACCGGTGCACTGGAGCCCGAGTTCACGCACCGCTTTGGCCGAAGCGGAACTGGAGTACCCCGACGGCCACACCAGTCCCAGCGTCTACGCCGCCTTCTCAGCCGTGGAGCTTCCAGCGGCGCTGCGGGATGCACTCAAGGCCGAGGGCCTGGACCTGCCCACGGAGACGGACGCCCTTGGGAAGGCCCTGCAGGTGGCGATCTGGACCACCACCCCCTGGACGCTGCCGGCCAATCTGGCGGTGTCGGTGAATGAAAGGCTCGATTACGCCCTGGCCGACGACGGCGAAGGCCGACTGCTGCTGGTGGCTGCCGATCTGATAGAGACGCTGAGCGGCACCCTTGCGCGCCCACTGAGCCGGCGCGCCACCGTCAAAGGCGCTCTGCTCGCCGGGCTGACCTACCGCCACCCGCTGCTGGATCGCACCAGTCCGGTGGTGATCGGGGGCGATTACATCACCACCGAATCAGGCACAGGCCTCGTGCACACCGCACCTGGTCACGGCGTCGACGACTTCCACACCGGCCAGAAGAACGGCCTGCCGGTGCTCTGCCCTGTGGACGAAGCCGGCAACCTCACCGAAGAGGCCGGGCCGTTCGCGGGCCTGAATGTGCTCAAGGATGCCAACCCCAAGATCATTGAGGCGCTGGAGTCCGCCGGGGCCCTGCTCAAGCAGGAGGCCTATGGCCACCGCTACCCCTACGACTGGCGCACCAAGAAACCCACCATCTTCCGGGCCACGGAACAGTGGTTTGCCTCCGTGGAAGGGTTCCGTCAACAGGCCCTGGATGCGATCGCCGCCGTGGAATGGACCCCTGCTTCCGGTCGCAACCGGATCGAATCGATGGTCAAGGAGCGGGGCGACTGGTGCATCTCCCGTCAGCGCACCTGGGGGGTGCCGATTCCCGTCTTTTATCACCGCAGCAACGGCGAGGTGCTGCTGAACGCCGACACCCTGGAGCACATCCAGGCGTTGATCGCCGAGCACGGTGCCGACGTCTGGTGGGAGAAAGACGAAGCGGATCTGCTGCCGCCCACCTACGCCGACCAGGCCGATCAGTGGCGCAAGGGCACCGACACCATGGACGTGTGGTTCGACTCCGGCTCAAGCTGGGCTGCCGTCGCCAGCCAGCGGGACAACCTGAGCTATCCAGCCGACCTGTACTTGGAGGGGTCCGACCAGCACCGCGGCTGGTTCCAGAGTTCACTGCTCACCTCGGTCGCCGTGAATGGCCACGCTCCCTACAAGCGGGTGCTCACCCATGGCTTCGCCTTGGATGAGAAGGGCCGCAAGATGAGTAAATCCCTCGGCAACGTGGTCGACCCGATGGTGATCATCGAGGGGGGCAAAAACCAGAAACAGGAACCGCCCTACGGCGCCGATGTGCTGCGGCTCTGGGTGAGCTCGGTGGATTACTCCGCCGATGTGCCGATCGGAGCCGGGATTCTGCGCCAGCTGGCCGATGTGTATCGCAAGGTGCGCAACACCAGCCGCTATCTGCTGGGCAACCTGCACGACTTCAATCCGGCAACCGACGCGATCCCGATTGCGGAACTGCCGTTGCTGGACCGCTGGATGCTGCAGCGCACGGCCGAGGTGATGGACGACATCACAGAAGCCTTCGAAAGCTTCGAGTTCTTCCGCTTCTTCCAGCTGCTGCAGAACTTCTGTGTCACCGATCTGTCGAACTTCTACCTCGACATCGCCAAGGACAGGCTCTACGTGAGTGCCCCCGCCGACCAGCGCCGGCGCAGCTGCCAGACCGTGATGGCCCTGATCATCGAACGCCTGGCCGGACTGATCGCTCCTGTCTTGTGCCACATGGCCGAAGACATCTGGCAGAACCTGCCTTACCCCGTGGAGGAGACATCGGTCTTCCACCGGGGCTGGCCGACGGTTCCAGTCGAGTGGCGTGATGCTGCTCTCAGCGCTCCGGTTCAAGAGCTGCGTGAGCTCCGCGCCGCCGTCAACAAAGTGCTTGAAGATTGCCGCGGCCGTCAGGAACTTGGCGCATCGCTTGAGGCAGCCGTGCGGATTGACGCCCGCCGTCCGGAACTCCAGGCCGCTCTCTCCTGGCTGAGTGAGACGGGGGATCCCGAGGTGGACGGTCTGCGGGACTGGCTGCTGGTCTCACAACTGCAGATTGGCGGCGAGCCCTGGGCCGAAGTGCTGGCCAGCCAGGACGACGAACTCGCATCGATCGAGGTAAGCCGAGCGCGGGGAACCAAATGCGAGCGCTGCTGGCACTACGAGGGGGATGTGGGTCAGCACCCGGAGCATCCCCACATCTGTGGGCGCTGTGTTGGGGTTCTGGAACGCCGGACTCACCAGTTGGCCTGAGCCAGGAGATCATTCGGCGGCATCGGTCCAGCCAGGACAAACTCTTGACCTGGCGACAAGGGCCCCTGCAGCAGCTCAGCCTGATCGAGGCTGGTTCCCTCAGGGAGAACAGAGGCGTCGGGGTCAAAGGCGGTTGGATGGGTGGTGCTGCTGCTGAACCCACGGAAGATCAGCAACTCAAACGGCTCATCCCCGACCTGACCCCGTAGGCGAACAACCCGCTGGGGCTGAACACGTGTTCGCTCCTCCAGGGCCTGAACCAGCGCCTGGTCAACCATCAGAAATCCCCCGCCACGCGGCCGTAACGGGGCAAACGCACCAACAGCCACTGCAGCAAACCAGCCAAGTAAGCCACCAGGGCGACGTACCCCACAAAGGCAGCAACGGCCTCGGTCCACAAACCACCGAACAGAAAATTGAACACCGTGGCCGCAAGACCATGGATGCTCTGAGGAGCTTCCAGCCAGGTAAGGCATGCCGAGGACTCCAGCTGTTGCATGCAGCCCAAACCCGTCACGCTCATGCCCAGGCTGATGAGAGCAAACCCACTGAATGCCCAACGCCACACCTTCACGGCAAGGGGCAGCGGACGCCAGGACGGCTGGTCGGCCAGCTCCTCATTGATGTCGACCCAGAACCACAGGCTGATCACCATCAACACCGGGGCGACAACCGCCATGGCGTAGCCCAAGGGCCGCTGATCCGTCAGCAGCAAGAGACTGATCGCCATCAGGCTGGCCACTTTCCAGTAGATCCCGAGCAGCCGAAGCACCAACGGCTCGCGACGCCAGGACGACCAGATCAACAGGACCAGAGGCACGCCAACGGCGAAGGTGGCGGCCAGGCGATAGGTCAGCCACACCAGAGCGCGGTACGTGAGCTCGTTCACTGGGGACTGTCACAGTGCCGCCATTATCAACGTCCCGAGCTGTGCTCCAGGGTTGATAGGGTCCGCTTCATGGCACCGTTCGCACCGTTCAGCTGGTTTCGCTCCGGGGGCGCTGAAGCCAGTTGCCGGACAGGATTGTCTGGCAAAGCGTCCCTGGATGAAGCCGTAAGGGATGTGGTCGAGCAACTGGGCCGATCCAAGGGCGAAGCCGATCTCGCCCTCGTCTTCACCTCCACGGGTTACGCCACCGACCTGCCGCGGCTGCTGCCGATGCTTCGCGCCCAGATCAGCGCGAAGCATTGGATCGGATGCACCGGTGGCGGCGTGGTGGGCACCCGCGGCGACGGCAGTGCCGCGGAACTGGAGCAGACACCTGCTTTGAGCGTGACGCTGCTCTCCCTGCCGGGGGCATCGATCGCCACTCAACACCTGAGCACCGAGGAGCTGCCTGATCTGGATGGAGCCGCCCAGCAATGGCAAGACTGGGTTGGCATCACCCCCGAGGATGCCCGCAGCCAGATCCTGCTGATCGACCCCACCAGCAGTGGAATCAATGACCTGATCAGCGGGCTGGACTACGCCTATCCGGGTGCCGAAAAGATTGGCGGCATCGCCGCACCTCATAACAGCCCGCACGGATCGTTGCTGCTGGATGACCAGGTCGTCACCGGCGCAGTGGTGTGTTCCATCGGGGGGAGCTGGCGGCTCGAAACCGTTGTAGCTCAGGGCTGCCGCCCCATCGGCCCGGTCTTCTCAATCGAGCAGGTGCAGCGCAACGTGTTGCTGGAACTCAGTGATGGCAGCACCAAGGCCAGCCCCATCAATTGCCTGCAACGGGTTCTGGCGGACCTCAGCGAACGGGAGCGCGAACTGGTGCGTCACTCGTTGTTCCTCGGTGTGGAACGCAGAAGCCTGCGGCTGAACCCCAATGGAGCAGCCTCGGAAGCGAGTGCCTTCCTGATCCGCAACCTGATCGGAGTCGATCCCAACAATGGCGCCGTGGCCGTTGCTGAGCGGGTGCGCGCCGGCCAAAACGTGCAATTTCACCTGCGCGAAGCCACGGCCTCTCAGGACGAAGCCGTTGCCCTGCTCAAAGCAGCGACGACAGACTCTGGCGACACGGTCCACTTCGGACTGCTCATGGCCTGCCTGGGAAGGGGCCAGGGGCTGTTTGGTCGAGCCGATGGCGACATCAGCCTGGCGCGCCAACTGATGCCAGACCTGCCTGTGGCGGGAGCGTTCTGCAACGGGGAGATCGGGCCCGTCGGCGGCACGACGCATCTGCATGGCTACACCGCCTGCTGGGGCTTGCTGCTCCAGGACCCCGACAGCTCCTCCGGCAGTGGCTCTGACAATCTCGATTGAACCGGATCGCACCGCTTCAGAACCTTGCATCAGCACGTCAATCCCCTCAGCAGCTTCTTCCAGTTGCCGCTGGAACTACCACCACCCGAGCAGCTGTTTCGCGTGCCTGATCAGCCGATCCATCTTGATATCGGCTGTGCCCGTGGACGGTGCCTGCTGGGCCTGGCCGAGCGTGATCCCCACTGGAATCATCTCGGCGTTGAAATCCGCCGACCGCTGGTGACGTCTGCCGATCAAGACGCGCTCGCCTCGGAGCACGGCAATGTTCGGATCCTGTTCTGCAACGCCAACATCAGCCTGGAAGGCTGGATGAAGGCCCTGAAGCAGGACCGACTGCAGCGGGTCTCGATCCAATTCCCCGATCCCTGGTTCAAACGAAGGCACCACAAGCGCCGTGTCCTTCAACCCGCGCTGCTTCTGGCCATCGCAACGGCACTCCAACCAGGCCGTGAGCTGTTTCTGCAGAGCGATGTTCTTGACGTGATTAAGCCGATGGTGGCCCTCACCGAACTCAGCGACTGTTTCGACCGCCCCGCCGAGGACCAACGTCCCTGGCGCGCCAGCAACCCGCTTTCGGTTCCCACGGAACGGGAGCGCTACGTGCTTGAGCAAAACCTCCCCGTCTACCGGGTGCTCTTTCGCCGGAACCAGAATCCACTTCCTTCCGTTTCAGATCTGGAACAGCGCTGGCAGGAGATTGATAATCCGGCGGAAGCACTCACCACCTGAAGCCCCACGATGGCCTCTGCGGATGCAACCCAGACGGCAAGCAGTGGGGCCCTGTTGGTGCGCTGGCAGGGGGTGATCACTCCGGATCAGGCGGTGCTGAAACGCCTTGAAGGGCTGGCGGGACTCCTGCTGCTGGCCTTGTTCACCGGTCTTCCTTTCTTCACACGCACAGGCCTGGCCCTGGTGATTGCAGCCTGCGGCGTTCTGTGGCTGCTCTGGTGCCTCTGCAGTCCGCCACCACAGCGCATCGGAACCATCTCGCGCTGGCTGATGCTTTTTCTGGCCATCGCGATTGTGGCCACAGGGTGTTCTCCAGTTCCAATCGCCGCCAGCAAAGGCCTGATCAAACTGCTCAGCTACCTGGGCGTTTATGCCTTGCTCTGCAAGCTGCTGCTGAGCAACAGCCGATGGTGGAACCGGCTGATCGCCGGACTGCTGGGTGGCGGGCTGCTCAGCAGTGTTCTGGCTTTGCGACAGCTGTATGCCTCCAGCGAGGCACTGGCGGGCTGGGCCGATCCGAATTCCATCAGTGCCGGCACCGTTCGGATCTATGGCCCCCTGGGAAACCCCAACCTCCTGGCGGGTTACCTGCTGCCGCTGATTCCCTTCGCAGCGATCGCACTGGTGCGCTGGCGTGGGGTGGGAGCCCAGCTGTTTGCCGGAACCACATTGGTGTTGGCAGCAACAGCCACGCTGTTCACCTACAGCCGCGGCGGCTGGCTGGGAATGGTTGCTGCCGGTGCCGTGCTGCTGTTGTTGCTGCTGCTGCGCTGGACACGCCACTGGCCTCCGCTCTGGAGACGTCTGGTGCCTCTGGCCGTGCTGCTGGTTGGAGCCGCTTGCCTTGTAGTGGCGGCCACCCAGATCGATCCGATCCGCACGCGCATCACCAGCCTGCTGGCAGGTCGGGGGGATAGTTCCAACAACTTCCGCATCAACGTCTGGATGGCGGCCATCCAGATGGTGCAAGACCGTCCCTGGCTGGGCATCGGCCCTGGCAATACGGCCTTCAACAGCATCTATCCCCTGTATCAGCAACCGAAGTTCAACGCCCTCAGTGCCTACTCCGTTCCCTTGGAAATCCTGGTGGAAACCGGCATTCCCGGGCTGCTGGCCTGCCTGGGATTGCTGGCCAGCTGCCTGAGGCAGGGCCTCAAGCAGCTCAATGCCGATGCTGCAAGCGCCTTGGCATCCATCGCCAGCCTCGCTGCCATCGCTGGCCTGCTGATGCAGGGCAGCACCGACACAATCTTCTTCCGCCCCGAAGTGCAGCTGATCGGCTGGTTTGCTCTGGCCAGCCTGGTGAGTCGACCCAGGGAATCATGAGACTGCTCGCTGGATTCGATGCCGGACAGACGCACACCCGCTGCCGCCTCAGTGTGGTTCAAAACGGCGTGCACCAGCCTGTTGGAGAAGGCGAGGGCCCCGGAGTCAGCCACCTGGATGCCCCCCAGGGTGAACGTCGTTTCCTCGAGGCGATCAGCACCAGTGCGCAGGAGGCCCTGAAAAATCACCCCGATGGCGTGATCCAGGCGGCAGTTGTGGGAGCCAGCGGCATCGAACACGGAACAGCGTTGCAACAGCGTGCTGAACGTTTGGTGGGGCAAGCCCTGGCCATCGGTGATGACACAGGCTTGACCATGGTGCTGGTCACTGGAGACGAACGCACCGCCCTGCGAGGTGCGATCCCTGAAGGCGCAGGAATCCTGGCGATCAGCGGTACCGGAATGATCGTGCTGGGCCGAGACGAGAACGGCCATGAACACCGCTGTGGCGGCTGGGGATGGCTGCTCGATGGAGCCGGCTCGGCCTTTGATCTGGGCCACCAGGGATTGCAGCTGACCCTGCGCATGGCCGATGGACGCCTGCCCGACCATCCGCTGCGCCTGCAGATCTGGAATCAGATTGACTGCGACAGCCACGCCGCAGTGAAAGCCCGGGTGGTGCAGCAGGACTTCGGCACGGCTGACTTTGCAGCCTTGGCTCCACTGGTGGTGGAAGCCGCAGCCAAGAACTGCCCTGGCGCGGAGGAGATCGTTCAGGGATCGGCAGCAGCCCTCTCCCGCTGCATCAGCACCGTGGCCCAGCAGCTTTCCCTGCGGTCCCCCCTGGTGGTCTGCCATGGGGGAGCCGTCACCCATCTCCAGGGGTTCCGCACAGCCGTGCAACAGGCCATCCATCAGTCGATTCCCGAAGCCCGATGGGGCAAGGCCAAGGGCGATGCCTGTGATGGCGCCCTCCTGATGGCCGAGGGCTTAAGCCTCAGGCCGCGTTGAGATGATCCTCGGCAACGGCGGCCAGATGCCCCGTCCAATGCTCCACAGCGTCCAACTGCTCGGCTTCCACCATCACCCGCAAGACGGGCTCTGTACCACTGGCCCGAACCAAAATGCGACCGGTCTCGCCCATCGACTGCTCCGCTGAAGCAATGGCGTCGGTGAGAGCAGTGCAAGCGCTCCAGTTCTTACGGCGCAAACGGTCGATCACCCGCACATTGACCAATTTCTGCGGGTAGGCCTGGAAACTGCGGTCCAACCAATCGCCCAGGCTGATGCCCTGGGCATGGCACAAGGTGGCCAACTGAACGGCGGTCAGAACACCATCGCCACACAGCCCATGGGAGGCGGAAAGGATGTGGCCGGATTGTTCTCCACCGAGGCCCGCGCCACTGGCCACCATGGCGGCATGGACGTGCTGATCTCCCACCGGCGTGCGATCGAGAGTGCCGCCCCGCTGCTGCCAAGCACGCTCGAAGCCAAGGTTCGACATCACAGTGGCCACCAACCGCTGATCGGGGAGCGCCTGCTGCTCCTGCAGCACGGATCCCCAGAGAAACAGCACGTGGTCGCCGTCGATGATCCGGCCGCGGCCGTCCACCGCCAGCATCCGATCGGCATCACCATCAAAGGCAAAACCCATCGCCGCGCCGCGCTCGATCACAGCCCGTTGCAGCGGTTCCAGATGGGTTGACCCGCAAGCCACGTTGATGCGGGAGCCATCGGGTTCCCCATGGAGCACGGTGAGATCAGCCCCCAGGGCACGGAAGGCATCGGCACCGCACGCCGTCGCGGATCCCCAGCAGAGGTCCAAAACGATGGGAACGCCATCCAGTCGCCGTTCAGCCACCGATTGCTGCAACACCTCTCTGTAGCCATCCAGGAGATCGGCGCTGGATCGCGCCACACCGCAGCGGAATGTTGCTTGCTCAGCCATGGGCGTCTGCCCCTGCAGACCGGCTTCCACCTGGGCTTGACGGGAGGCGCTGAGTTTGGCGCCATCGGCCCCAAACACTTTGATGCCGTTGTCTGCCGGGGGGTTATGGCTGGCGGAGACCATCAGGCCGCCGGCGGCCCCCAGCTGGCGGATCAACAACGGAACCGCCGGCGTCGGACAGAGCCCAAGGGTCCACACATCGCGACCAGCGGCCGTCAAGCCGGCCGTCAGGGCAGCAACCACCATGCTGCCGCTGGTCCGGGAGTCCATCCCGATCAGCACAGGACCTTCCGCCTGCAGAACCCGACCGACCCAATAGCCCACCTGAAGACATAGAGCGGGGGTGAGAACCGTGCCGGCGAGCCCACGGATTCCATCGGTTCCAAACCCTGGCGCAGCATCACCGAGAGCGGGGCCGATCGGGGAGCACGCCTCTTGAACCATGGGTCTCAATCGTGGATAGCACCATAGGAAGCACCTCTGAGGCTGATTCCCAGGGACGTGACAGGCGCAGCTCTGCCCTCCACGGCCCACAAGCGATCAAAGGCTCGCCAACTCTCTTTGAAGCATCAGAATGAAACGAGTTCAAGGTTGGGTGTGCAGGCAGGGCCGCGAATCGAAACGCTGCTGCTGCTTTCGGTTGCTGGTTTCAGTGGGTTAGCTGCATGGGGCGGGCAGCTGCTTCTGAACAAGCAGCATCAGCGCCTCACGCCTGAGGTCTCGCAGGCAAGGCTCTGGCAGCACTACCGCTGGGCCATCGATCCGCAGACCCGTCGAGAGGCCGCCCTATTGATGGTGGCGAGGGATGGGTCACCGCAACTGCTCCACGGCCAAGGCTGGGGGCGCGATCCGATGGCGGCCGTGGTGCTCGAACGGGCAGCCCTCACCGCTGCCGCCCAGGGCAAGCCATCGGACGCTGCTGAGACCTGGCAGCGCCTGTTGGATCGCTTTCCCGAAGCACCCGGCTCCGCTTGGGCTCGATTGGCGCTTGGCAACAACAATCCCGTTCTTCATCAGCAGCTGCTCCAACAGCAACCCGCACACCCCGCAGCACTGACCCTGGCGGCTCGGGATGGCTCCGAAGCGCTAGCAAGCCATCGAGGCGCCTTGCACCTGGCCCGTTGGAATGCGCGCCGAGCCGGCTCCCTTGGGCTGATGCGTGACGCCTGCGAGGCCACGGGGGCGCAGGCACCTCAACCCGACCAACGCCAAACCTTGGCGCAAGCACTGGCAAAACAAGGCCATGCCGACACCGCAGTGACCTGTCTTCAGGAGCTTGAGGCCTCCCCTGAGACCCAGCTGGCCATCGGTCGTTCCCTGCTGCTGCATGGCGACCCTGATGCAGGTACAGCCCGGCTGCTGACCCTGGCGCAGAACCACCCAAACCACCCCGCCAGCCTTGAAGCAGCACGGATCTTGAGTGAACCGCTGGATGCCCAGCCTGGGGTTCTGGATGCGCTTCCGGCTGCCCTTGAGGAGCGCTCAGCCGCTGTTGCAGCAGCTCGCGTGCGACTCGCCGGCGGCGATGGGGCGGATGCCGCCCTGAGCCGCTGGCCCAACGACCCGACATCTGGCAACTCCAATGGGACCTCGCCCGCGAGGCATTTCTGGCTGGAGATTGGGATCGTGCCCGCGCCCTGCTGGAACGCCCCGATAAAGATGGCCCCCTGCCTCCACCGTTGGAGACGCGGCGGCTGTTCTGGTTGGGGCTTAGCCACAAGCAACTCGGCGAAACGACTAAGGCAGAACGCAGCTGGCGCCGCCTGATCGGGGCCTTCCCCGGGGGCTACTACCGCTGGCGCGCCATGGAGCACCTGGGTGTGGCCGAACCCCTGGCGTTGCGATCCCCAGACCCGCAGCAGGAGCCGCCAGCCTGGCAACCGCTCAACAGCCATCACCGCCTGGTGAACGAGCTTTGGCGCCTGGGCCAGGTGCACGCTGCCTGGGAGGCCTGGCAGGCCCAGGCAGACCCTGCAGTCCCGCCGCCACCTGAAGAACGTCTCGCCGAAGGCAGGCTGCGCCTTGCCGTCGGGGACACCTGGATGGGACTGGACCAGCTCTGGTGGCTCAGCCTCCGCTGGCGTGATCCGAGCTGCCATCAACGGACTCTCCTGCATCGCAGCCAATTCCCTCGCCTCTTCGAAGCTGAGATAAAGACAGCAGCAGAGCAAGAAGGTATTCAGGCCAACCTGCTGCGAGCGATCGCCAAACAGGAATCACGCTTTGCTCCTGGTGTCGTCTCCCCTGCTGGGGCCGTAGGCGTGATGCAATTGATGCCCTCCACAGCCACAGAGATGGCTGACGCACCGACCAGCACGCCAATGCTGAAAGATCCCGCCAACAACTTCGAACTGGGCGCGCGCTACATCAACCACCTGCTGGAGCAATGGGAGGACGACCCCTTCCGCAGCATTGCCAGCTACAACGCCGGGCCTGGTGCTGTGGCTTCTTGGATGCAACCCACGGATCAAGACGACGATGCGCTCTGGGTTGAACGCATTCCTTACCCGGAAACACGCTTCTACACCAAGAAAGTGCTGGACAATCTGCTCGGCTACCTAGGCGGCAATAAACCCTTCTGCAAAGAGACTGGCGCTGGGGTGGGGCAGAAGCGTGCCGGCGATGATGCCAGCGATCACGACCAAACTCATCAGAAGCAGGCAGATCCCAGCGGCGGGCAGAACACCGATGCGGATGAGATCGAGCCTGGCCAACAGCACGGCTGAGGCCAAGATCAACACGTCGGTGAGCACATTGAGCTTCAGCAGGTAGATGCCACCGGTGATCACCAACAGCAGCGTGACCACCAACGTCATCACCCGGCTCGATGCCATCAGCAACGACACCTGGCGCAACAGCAGATCGGGCATGGTGCAGAAGACGACAACCACCTGCGTCTGCAGCAACACGAGACCCCAGAACCAGGCCGCACTCACGCCATAGAGAGACGTAAAGGAGGGCTGAACAATTTGCCAATGGTTGCCGAGCACAACCGCAACGAGAAACAGCACCGTCAGCAACGGCGCCCGAACCGGAAGGCTCAGCAGTCGCAGAATTGGCATAGCGTCAAGGTAGCGGCGGCCTTTCAAAGGTGCTGCCAGAGTGATCGCTGCGGTTGACGTGCGATGACAGGCACCCCGGAGTCTTCGCCCCTGGGCACAGCGCAGCGATGGGTGCTGGTGCTGATTGCGGTGGCTCTGGCCATTGGCCTGGTTGTCCTACGCGGTGGCATTCAGAGCGAAAGCCCGATGGAGCAGCTGGCGAGACGATCCCTCGACCCACAAACAGCGTTAACCAACGGACGCCCAACGCTGATCGAGTTCTACGCCGATTGGTGCCAGGTCTGCAGAGAGATGGCCCCTGCGATGCTGGCTTTGGAGAAGCAATCGCGCGATCGACTCGATGTTGTTCTGGTCAACGTCGACAATCCCCGTTGGCAAGATCTGGTTGATCGCTACGACGTCAACGGCATTCCCCAGTTGAACCTGTTCAACGCTGAGGGGGAAGCCAAGGGGCGATCCCTCGGCTTGCGCAGCGCTGAGGAACTCCAGCTACTCACCACAGCACTGCTTGAAAATCAGCCGTTGCCGGCCTTGCCTGGCGTCGGCAACATCAGCCAGCTGCTGACGCCCCCCTCCGCGAACAACGCGATGGCAGGGGCCTCGAGCCCAGCCAACGCGGGGCCCCGCAGCCATGGTTGACACGCCTCGCCATGATCACCACAACTCGTCACTCTGACGCTCCCATGGACCGCTTTCGGGTCGATCTGATCGCAGCTACGCCGAACCCGCAGCAATGCGTATACGCCGCCATGCATCAGGACTACAGCGAAGGATTCGTGGCCGGAGATCGTGCCAACTGGCCCGATGAGCAGCGGGCTGGAGAGATCTGTGTGAAACGCCTGCTGTCTGGAGAACGAGGCCACTACGGCCCGATGGAGCATGCGCAGATCGTGCTGAACGTGGGCTGGTTCCCGCACTCGGTGATGCAGCAGGCCCGCACCCACCGGGTTGGGGTGAGCTTCGATGTGCAGTCGATGCGTTACACCGGTGAACGCATCTGCCGTGCAGCGGATGGAGCCCTTGAGCTGGAAGAGGTGTTCTATCTGCGGCCCATCGGCGAGTACAGCGATCGGAAGGGCAAGAAATACGCCTACACCGAAGCACTACGCCAACAGGATCTTGATCTCTGCCGGAGCGCCGCCGAGCGCTACAGGGATCTGCTCAGGGCGGGCTTCGCCGAGGAGCACGCCCGCGGCATCCTTCCCTTCGACTACCGCCAGCATTTTGTGGTGAGCTTCAGCCTGCGGGCGTTCCTGCACTTCATGGATCTGCGGGCCAAGCTCGATGCCCAGCTGGAGATCCGCCAGCTCTGTGATCTGATGTGGCCCCACATGGTGGAGTGGGCCCCTGAATTTGCAGCCTGGTACGAAAAAAGCAGGCTGCACCGGGCGCGTTTGGCCCCCTAAACAGAGAGCACTAAACCTTGGCCAGCGTCACCCGTTCCGGTTGGTGCTGGTACTTGCCTTGTCGATCGCTATAGGTGGTCGAGCAGGGATCACCCTCAAAAAACAGCAGCTGACAGATGCCCTCATCGGCATAGATACGGCAGTCAGCACCGGAACTGTTGCTGAATTCAAGGGTGAGGTGACCCTCCCAGCTCGCTTCTGCCGGGGTGGTGTTCACGATGATTCCAAGGCGGGCATAAGTGCTCTTGCCCAAGCAGATCACGGTGATGTTGGGGGGAACCCGCAACTTCTCCAGGGCCACACCGAGGCCATAGGAATGGGCCGGGAGAATGAAGTAACGCCCGTCTTCATCCTCATGAAGGGGAGTGGGTTCCAGGTTGGCCGGGTTGAACCGCTTGGGGTTCATAACCGTGCCTGGAACATGCCGGAAGATCAGAAATTCCTGGGGGGAAAGGCGTAGGTCGTAGCCGTAGGAGGAGCAACCAAAACTCAGAACTGGCCGCAGCTTCTGCTCCGGCTCCAGGTGACGGACCAAACCGCTCTGGAATGGCTCGATCATTCCCTGCCCGGCCTGTTCAGTGATCCAGCGATCGCACTTGAGCATCAGAAACCTCGGCGCAACTCCGTGACTTGATCTGCCATCTCCACCACACCGGCGGGGATGGCAGGTCCAGTGATGATCACATCCATCGAAGCGGGCCGCTGCTCAAGGGCTGCAATCACGTCCGCCTCATCCAGGTATCCGAAGGCCACGGCAAGGCCGAGTTCATCCAATACCAGCTGGTCGAGATCTCCCTGGATCAGATGCTGGCGGCAGATGGACCAAACCTCAGCCACCGCCTCGGCACCGCCGGGATGCCCCGGAGAGGGGAGGCAGAGGGGCACTTCCGGCCGCAGCCAGACGAGGCCTCCACAGAGCTGCACCCGGCCGGCCGGTCCCTGCTGCACGCCCCCTTTGAGGAACTGACTGATCAGAACACGACTGCCCAAGCCGGCAGCTCGCATGGCCTGGCTGAGAACACTGGCGAAACTGCCTCGATAAGGCGCCGTATGCACTTGCAGCTGCCCTTCGGGAGCCGCCAGATGTAGGGGTGGCGGATCAGTGACGGCAGGCAAGGGCCTCAGGCCCGCCCGATGCAAGGCCTGCTGATCCCGATCCAGGGAATTTTGGAAGGATTGGGGGTCGGCGAGGCTTGTGGTCATCACGGAAGCATCTGTCCGGGCGACCCCGGCAAGACCTTGAATGTAGCGGCGAGATCACATTCCACAAGGGCATTGACACCACCCATGGTGTTTGGACAGGGCGAGAACCAACCGCCTGCGAGGCTTGACGAACTGCACACCACCGATGAGCCAATCCCCTGAACAACGCACTGATGGCCGTCGCCCGCAGCAGTTGCGACCGTTCTCGGTGACCTGGAATCCCATGGGGTTTGCCTTGAGCTCCCTTGTGGTTCACACCGGCCGAACCGCTGTTCTCTGCAGCGTTTGCTTGGAGGACAAGGTTCCCCGCTGGCGCGAGGGAGAAGGATTGGGATGGCTCAGCGCCGAATACCGGTTGCTGCCCGGATCCACCCCACAGCGGCAATCACGGGAGCTGATGAAACTCTCGGGTCGCACCCAGGAAATTCAGCGGCTGATCGGCCGAAGCCTGCGCGCCGTGATCGACATGGAGCGCCTAGGGGAGCGCACCTTGCTGATCGACTGCGACGTGATCCAAGCGGACGCCGGCACCCGGACGGCCTCGATCACCGGGGCTTGGCTCGCCCTGGACCAAGCCTGCCGATCCCTGGTGGACCAGGGAGTGCTGGAGCAATCACCCCTGATCGATCAGGTGGCGGCTGTATCCGTTGGCTTGGTTGATGGCCAGGCCTTGCTGGATCTGGACTACAGCGAAGACAGCCGAGCCGAGGTGGACCTGAACGTTGTGCAGTCCGGCGATGGCCGTCTGCTGGAAATCCAGGGGACTGCGGAGGGTGCGCCCTTCAGTCGCAGCCAACTCAATGAGCTGCTGGATTTAGCAGAGCCGGGATTGACATCCCTGATGCAGGCGCAACGCCAGGCCTTCAACGAGCACAGCAGCGTTACGTAATAACCGCTACATGGCGGCCACCGCCGGCTCCGTAACTTCGCCACACCAGGGGGTTGTCATGACCAGTAGCCGAGGTTTCAGCCGATACGCCCCGCAGATGGTGGCTCCAGCTCCCAGCGCAGAGCCCGCCAACCGCTCCCTGCTGGAGATCATCAGAGATCTCGATGGCGCCAGCAGTGAACTGGTGGATCGCAACAAGACCATCTTTTTCCCCGGAGATCCCGCAGAACGGGTGTATCTGATCCGCCGGGGAGCCGTTCGTCTGTCCCGCGTCTACGAATCGGGAGAAGAGATCACCGTGGCCCTGCTCCGCGAGAACAGCCTCTTCGGGGTGCTGTCACTGCTGACAGGTCAACGGTCCGACCGCTTCTATCACGCTGTGGCCTTCACTCGGGTCGAAATGGTGACGGCACCAGCGACCTCCGTGAAGGCCGCCATCGAAGCAGACACCAGCGTTGGCCTGCGCTTGCTTCAGGGTCTCTCCAGCCGGATTCTGCAGACCGAGACGATGATTGAAACCCTCACCCATCGGGACATGTCATCCCGGCTGGTGAGCTTCCTGCTGGTGCTTTGCAGGGACTTCGGCGTGGCAGATGAGCTGGGCATCACCATCGACCTGCGCCTGTCCCATCAGGCCATCGCTGAAGCAATTGGCTCAACACGCGTCACAATCACGCGTCTGCTGGGAGACTTGCGTCAATCCGGTCTGGTTCAGATTGACCGCAAGAAAATCACGGTTCTGGATCCGATCGCGCTGGCCAAACGCTTCAGCTAGGCCTGCCATCGCCCGACTTGTGCAGCCATGAGCGGCTGGACACTGATCCTGGTTCTGTTGCTGCTCGGGGGCGTGCTGTCGACCCTGGGCGACCGCTTGGGCAGCCGCGTCGGCAAAGCGCGACTGAGTTTGTTCAGCATGCGCCCACGGCGCACCGCCGTTTTGATCACGGTGTTGACCGGCAGCCTGATCAGCGCACTCTCACTTGGCCTGATGCTTCTGGTGAGCCGGCAGTTGCGGGTGGGCCTGTTTGAACTGGATGCCCTGCAGGAGAAACTCCAGGACAGCCGTCAGCAGCTGGAGGCAGCCGAGCGGGAACGGGACAAGACCCAAACAGAAACCAAACGGATCGCCATTGAGCTCGAGCAATCGCAGCAACGGGCCAACACCCTGCGCCTCGAACTGGCTCCTCTTCAGAAGGAGCTGGCCCAACTCGAAGCCGAACGTGAACGCCTCAGCCAGGACATCACCTCCCGCGATGCGGACATCCAGCGCACGGAAGCCGAACTCAACAGCGTTCGCAGCCACATCCGAGCCGGTGAGCAGGAACTCAAAGAACTGGAACGCAATCTGGTCGCCTTGCGGCGTGGATCTGTGGTGATCAGCAGCGGACAGACCTTGGCAAGAGCAACGGTTCGACTGGATGCTCCGGACCAGGCCAAACAGGCTGTCGACAGGCTGTTGCAGGAGGCCAATCTCAACGCCTACGGGAAAGTGCGGCCTGGCGAAGCACCCGAACGCCAGTTGATCCGCGTTCCGCGCAGCGATGTGGAACGCCTGCAAAGCATCATCCGCAAACCGGAGACCTGGGTGATCTCGCTGCGCTCAGCCACCAATGTGCTGCGAGGTGAAACAGCGGTGTACGCCTTTCCCGAGGTGCGTCCGAACCGGCCGGTGACCCAACGCGGAGACTTGCTGGCCACCACCACACTGCAACCGGATGAACGCACTCCAGAGGGCATTCGCACACGATTGAACCTGCTCCTGGCCTCGGCCTATGCCGAAGTGCAGCGGCGGGGATCCCTGAGCGAAGGCCTTCAGTTCGATGGATCAGCCCTCTCCCAACTGGCCCAGACCCTGATGAAAGGACCCAGCCAAAGCGTGGTCTTGGAGGTGATTTCCGCAGGGGTCAGCGACAGTGCCGATCCTGTCGTCGTCACCATTCAGGCCTCCCCATGAAACGGGTGGCCGTCCTCGATCCAGGCCGCTGCAAATGTGGTCTTGTGCTGGCCGATCTTCAGCTCGGCCTCGTGCGCGAAGGGCATGTGCTGGCCCCGGAGGCCGTCGAACCCTGGCTGGAGCACTGGAATCAAGACCAAGCTCTCGACCGCATCCTGATCGGCGATGGCACGGGAAGCCGAGCATGGATCCAGCGACTGGAACGGCTGGGCCATCTCACTGTGGTTCCAGAGCAGGGAACAACCCTGAGGGCGAGACAGCGTTACTGGGCGCTGTGGCCAGCTCGAGGTTGGCGACGGATGCTGCCGGCAGGACTGCGCATTCCACCGGTGGATCTGGATGCTGTTGCAGCTTTGGTGATGCTTGAGGAGCACCTGCAATGCCGCCTGAAATGGCCTGAGCCTGATCCCACGTTCTCGCTCAGAACCTGGCCCGGACCATGAAGGTGTAATCACCCCCCGGTTCCAGCCTGTAATCAGAACGCACCAGAAACCGCCGCAGGGCATCCTCGATCAGGGCACGTCCCAGGGATGGCTCCACCACCAGTTCACCGCGATCAAAGGCCCAGGAAAACTGCCACTCAAACCCTCCAGCAGAAACTTCACCCTCCACGCACTTGGCTTGAAAACACTGGCGGAGCACCCGCAAATGGGCCGTTGTCGCCGGAAGTGCCGGCATCAGTCGACCGGCTCCAGGTCATAGCGGAACCCGTTGATCCAGGTTCCAGCGCGCTCAAAGCTCTGGCGCTGAAGACGTTGAATCCCATCCAGAACAGCATCGAGAACAGCGCCGACACAGGGTTGCTCCGCCTTGCTGAACGGACCAAGAACATGGGACACCGTTCGGGCGCGGCGTTCGGCAGGGTTCTCAGCCGGCGCACCAATGCCGATCCGCAGCCTGGGGAACCCCTGGGTACCGAGATGCTGAATAGTGCTGCGCAAACCGTTGTGCCCGCCGGCACTGCCCTGGGCCCGCAACCGCAAACGACCCAGCGGAAGATCCATGTCGTCCACCAACACCAACAATTGGTGAGGCTCCAGGCCGAACCAATCGAGAGCCGCACGAATGGAACGACCGCTGTCATTCATGTAGGTCTGAGGCATCAGCAAGCGCAGCCGCTGCTCACCAACCCCTGTATCGGCTGCAAGACCGTGCAACTTGGCCTGCTGACGAAAACTGAACCCAGAGCGCTCACCCAAAAGCTCGAGGGCCATGAAGCCGATGTTGTGACGGGTGCCGGCATATTTCACACCCGGATTTCCCAGACCCACCACCAGCTTGAGATCAGTGGTCATACCGCTGGAACGACTCAGTCGCTGGGGGGAAGTTCTTCAACCGGCTTCGCAGCCTCACCGGAAACTTCCGGATCAGCCATGGCTTTGTTGATCTCGCGTTCGAATTCCTTGGAGGCGGATTGGAAGCCTTTCAGGGTTTTGCCAAGAGTCCGACCAAGCTCGGGCAGGCGTTTCGGCCCGAAAACCAACAAGGCAACGGCGCCGATAACCGCCATTTCGGGGAGACCGACGCCGAAGATGTTCATGGGTGCAGATCAGCCGAGGCCGTTCCAGTTCACGTTGATGCCCTCGAGGATGAGGGACTTGTTGTACAGCTGAAGAATCACCAGCAGAAACACCAGGAACAGCACCATGAAGATGCCCATCACGGGAGTGGTGCCCCATCCAGGAACCACCTTGCCGTACTCGGAGTTCAGTGGGCGGAGAAGGTCTCCCAGACGGGTGCGTTGTGCCATGGCGACGCCGGGTCTCGGGTGGTTTGAAGTCTCGATACTGTAGGGGCCGACTCCGGTTCGGGGTTGATCCTGTCGAGAGATGTGATGGAAACGTCGTCCCCAGCCCTGTCCGTCGCCATTGGCGTGCTCGCCGTTTTGTTCGGACTCACCGGATTTGGCGTGTACCAGGCCTTTGGCCCTCCATCAAAAGCACTCGACGACCCGTTCGACGATCACGAGGACTGATCCACCACCAGGGAGACGAGTTCTCCTGGGGTGATCACCACGGCAGAAGCGGCAATTGAGTCGGCTTCCCTGCGGACCCTCCACCCCGCTCCGGGGGTCCAGCGACAGCGCGCTGATCCCGAATTGAGCAGCTTCAGCATGCAACCATCGGCATGGCGCTCCAACCCCACCGGCGTGAGTGGAAACGGCAGCGATGGAAACCATTGGCGCTGCTCCGCCGGCAAGTCCGCACACCACCCGGGCTCACGAAAGGCAATGGCCGCCTGAGACACACCGGCATCGCTCCATGAGCCGGCGAACGGCATGAGGGCCAAGCGCTGGCGATGCCACCCCTGATCAGCGCTGGGATCTGGCCAGGTCGGGCCCCGCAGCAGCGAAATTCCAAGTCGGTCTGAAGACCAATCCACACCCTGGGGGCCGTCCAGCAACACAGCCATCCCGCCTCCGGGAGCCGCCGACTGCGAGGCGAACCAGGAGATCACAGGCACTTCCCAACGGGCTTGTTCTCGAGCCGTCATCGGTGCAGCCGGCCGTTCGACCACCCCTCCACTGGTGTCGGCAGCGATGCGGACGGCGGGGGTCGCCAGCGGTAGCTCGAGACGCAGCAACTCATGGGTCTGGCGCCAGTCGATACCGCAGATCAGCTCCAGCCAGGGCGTGTCGGCCTTCAGCCGCAGGTCCAGACGCATGCAACTGGCACCGAGCTGGCGCCGCAGCACCAGATGCGCCACCAGGGGGCCCTGATCGAGCCACTCCAGGGAATCCGTACAGAGCACACCTAGGGGCTGAGATCGGTAGTCCGCCGCAAGATCCCAGGCATCCCAGAATTCGCCCCGGTCCCGATAGCGCTCTAACTGCAAGGAAGACGACAACTGATTCCGTCCATCGCGATCCCGCAAAGCCAGCAGTCCGGCCGAGGAGACATCGAGCTCGATCAGACCATTGCCAACACGCCAAGCTCCAGCCCCCAGCGACCTGATGACCACAGGCTGACGGGGTTGAGCAGCGCAGGACGTCAAGTCTGGTTCACGCCGGAGCGGCACCGAACAAATCCCGTGCTGACGCGGTAGCTGCACCCACGTACCACCAGCAGCGGCGTTTTGCTGCGGCAGTGAAACGGCATCCGCTAACCACGATACCGCGGGAAGGCGAACCAAAGGCGACCAAGACGCCAAAGGCTGCAGACCCCACCAACTCCACACCGCTGCTGTGTTCTCCGGACGCGGCAGCCTCGCCAGCCGCCGATCGCGTTCCTGCCGGGCCTGGCGCCGGGCTGAGCGCCAGACCGTTTCCGCCTGGTCAAACACCTCCGGGATCGAGGTTCCCGGAAGGATGTCGTGAAACTGCTGGAACAACAGCGGGCGCCAATCGCTGCTGCCGCTGTCGCGACCTGCAATCGCCAACAGGGCTGAGACGACATCAGCCTCCCGCAAAAGCCGCTCGAGCGTTCGGTTGTGGCGCTTCTGATCCGGACGGCTGGTGGCGCAACCGCGGTGCAACTCCAGGAAGAGCTCATCACGCCACACCGGCCATGTCTGGTCGCCCTGCTCCAACTCGGTCAAAAACTCCCTCACCGTGCCGGCACGGGTAGGCAAAGCGGCCGCGTGGCCCTCCCAGAGCTCGATCTGCTCCAGCAACTCCTCGGTGGGACCACCACCGTGATCACCAACGCCAGGAATCCAGAGCGCCGCCTCCAGCCCCGTGTTCTGATGCCAGGCCCGCTGCTCGTTCAGCATCTCCAAAGGATCGGCGCGACGACCGATCGGCGGCAGCATCAGGCTGCGCAGTTCAGCGCGTCCCCGCGCGCGCCAGCGGAACAAACGGTGGGGGAAAGGGTTATCAGCATTCCAGGCCAGCTTGTGGGTGCAGAACCAGCGCACTCCGGTGGCAGCCGCCACGGCAGGCAGGCCAGCAGCGAAGCCAAAGCTGTCCGGCAACCAGGCCAGTTCATGGGTCCATTCCGGGAAGCGGCGGCGGCTGTCGTCCTGACCGAGAACGAACTGATTCCACAACGACGCCGTGCTGACCAGCACACAGTCGGTCTCCACCCAGGGGCCATTGATCGGTTCCCAGCGACCGGCCCGGCTGGCCACCTGGATCTCCGCAAACAGAGCGGGCCGATGTTGCTCCACCCAGGCGTAAAGCGCCGGCGTGGAATGGGCAAAGCGCAGCTCGGGCCAGCGACGCATCAACGCCAGCGCTGATCGGAAGGTGCGTTCAGCGGCCTGCCAGGTATCAGCGACCGGCCAAAGCCAAGCGAGATCGAGATGGGCATGACCCAGCCAATGCAACGACCCTCGCGGCGGTTCTGCCTGGAGCAGATGCGCTGCAACAGCAGCCTGCGCCCCTGCAGAGCTGGGATCCAGATCCGCCCAATGCGGCGGCAGGTCTCTGTCCATCGCCAAATGCAGCTCCAGGGCCGCAGGCAACAGCGTGCCCTCGGGGTCTAGGCCTGCAGTCTGCGGCTCCAGGTCGAGATGGCTGCTGATCAGAGCTCCATCGTCATGCAGGGGACTGCAGAGCTCCAGCACAAGATCCAGTGCAGCCCCCTGACGACATCGCTGGGGCAGCGGCCAGCGACAGGCGGTATCGAACAGATCCCCCTCATGAACCAGCACGCCATCCACCCAGAGACGCATCTGCTCGGCCCACCAGCTCAGCACCAGCCGGGCACGGCAGGAATCACTGGCACTCCAGCCATCAGGCCAGCTCAACCGCTGCTCAAGCCGCAGCCATTGGCGTCCCCTGGGCCAGATCAGCAGGCCACGCTTGGCCCAGTCCGGCCGGTGCGTTGCTCCCCAGCTTTCGTTGAGAAAAAACCCAGCTTGGGCGGCGCCTGAGCGGCGCCAACCGGAATGCAGATCACGCCGCGAGCGACTGCGAAACGTTTCAATCCACTCCGATCGACCGACTTGATCAGGGTTCATTCCCCTGCTGACGCTGTCATGCCCCATAGGATGATGCCCTTGTCACAGACGCCGGTCGGTCTCCATGCTCGCCCTCAAGATCTCCGTTTACTCGGTCGTCTTCTTTTTCCTCGGCATCTTTGTGTTCGGGTTCCTTGCGAGCGATCCAAGCCGCACCCCTAGCCGCAAAGACCTGGAAGATTGATTCAGCCTCCCGCTCAGACCGCGCCACACACTGGTCTGAGCGGAGCATGATTTCTGAAATGAGCTGTCAAGCTCATTGTCCGCAGCAGCATTGCCTTGGCGGCGCTCCGCCTTCTTTTTGTGTTGACCGGAACCCTGATCACAGGGTCGGTTTCCGCCTTGCCCGCAACGGCCCGTTCAGCTGAATCACGGTCCGAGACAACTGCTCAAGCTCCGGTGAGCCTCAAGGTTCGAGCTGATCGTCAATATTCCGACACCAAGTCGAAAGCCAACGTCGCCGAAGGCAACGTCTCTGTTCAGCTGGGGAACGCTGAACTGCACGCCGAACGGATCGAGTTTGATGCGGCCTACCGCACGCTCTATGCCAGCGGCGCAGTCCGTTTCAGGCGCGGCAAGCAGTTCTTCCAAGCGTCGAGCTTCCGCTACAACCTCGTTCAACAGAAAGGGCTGCTCCATGATGTTTATGGGGTCATCGACCTTGAGGAGCCCCTCACCAATCCACTAACCAACCCCCAAACGACATCAGCACCGGCTGAGTCATCCACAACCAAGCCAGCAAGCCCTGAGGACATGCCTGCTGTGGCTTGTCCGCCGCTGCTTCCTCCGATTCCCGACTGGCATCCCCATCCCTGGGCAGTGACGGCATGGGGCGGTCAGATGATTGATGCAGACTTCGGCCCCACTTTCCTTTTCGACGGTCGAATGCGTCCCGAAGGCCTGCTGGGCGTTGGCTTACAGAAGCGAATTAAGCGAGCAGGCCCGCTTGCTATTGAACTTGAAGCTGACCTGTTCAGCCACATCGCAGACCAACAACAAGGTGGCGCTTACAACCAAAGCCAGCCCAATGCTGATCTCCCGTCCCAAAGCTTTGGAGAAGGGATTCTGGGGATTGGAGCACGCTTGTGGGTTCAGCCTTGGCTGAGTTTCAGCCTCATTGAGGGCATCAGCTTCAACACCGATGTAAGCCTCTACGAAAAAACATTCCGCGAGAAAAACAGCCAGCTTCTGAACTATCTCGGCTTCGAAGTAGAAGCCGCTGTATCCCCCGACTTGTCACTCGTCGGCAGGATTCACCACCGCTCAGGAGCTTTTTGCCTCTTTAACGGAGTCTCAGGGGGGAGCAATGGCTACTTGCTCGGGCTCCGCTACCGCTGGGGGCGAGATACCCACGAGCTGGAGAGCACCTTGATGCCTCCTCCTCCGCAGTGTGAAGACCCAGATCGCGCAAATCGAGTTAAACCCTCCTCCCTCTCCGAACGCCTCGAATCGATTGCCCTCGGCGATGGAGGAAATCCTCAGCGTCATGTTTCCAATCACGACAAAACCGAAGGACGGACGATTCCTCCGGCCCAGCAGCAGGCCATGCGGACGGAGGCCATCGCCAAGGTCGACCAACGTATCTCGGACATTGCGTTAAGTGGCAGCTTCAGCATTGAGCAACGCGGAGGCAGCAAAACCGAGCGTTCAAAATCGTCAGTCGAGGATAAAAACCGCTTCGGATATATCCGACCTCAGCAACTGAAAAAACGAGAGAAAACACAACTGATTACTGGCTCTATCAGCCGTTGGAGGATTCAAGCCTCAAAGGTCTTAATCACGAAGGATGGCTGGGAATCCGAGCGCATGAGTTTTACCAATGACCCCTACACCCCAGCACAAACGAGGCTTGATGCAGAGGATGTAATCGCCCGGAAGCAACGCAATGGTGACATCGTGATCTCGGCACGGCGTAATCGCCTAATCATCGAAGAGAGACTGCCCGTCCCGGCAAACCGTCGGCAGCGCATCCAAAAGGAGCAAGTGGAAAGCCGTTGGAACCTTGGATTTGACAAAGAGGATCGCGACGGCTTCTTTATCGGACGCAGACTGAAGCCGATTCAACTGACGCGCAATTTCACACTGAAGATGCAGCCCCAGTTCATGGTGCAACGTTTCAACGACGGAGAAACCAACAGCTATCCGGCACCTGGCGAATCGGCCGAAAGCGAAGACGTCAAACAAATAAGCTCGACCGGGGACCTATTTGGCCTGAAAGCCAAACTGAACGGCCAGCTCTGGGGTTGGGCTACCAGACTGAACGCCGACATCAGTACTTTCGAGCCGCAGAACTTTGCCAACGGCAGCCGCTATTGGGGCAGTGTAGAAAACGTTATCGATATGCCTTGGATCGGGGACGTCACAGCACGCCTTTTTGGCGCGTATCGCTACCGCACCTGGAACGGCTCCTTGGGCGAAACAGATGTCTACTCCGCACAGGCTGGCTTTATTGAGCAAAGGATGTCTTTCAAATGGGGCGAGTCAAGCAACTCCTCTCTTTGGCGAATCGGAATAGGCAACTACCAGGCGGACAGCTCCAGCAGCTTCAACCTCACCGACAGCCTTCGTGCCAATTTCTACGGCTCGCTCACTAACAGCTATCCGATCTGGCGCGGGGAACCAGCTCCTCTGACCCCAGATCAGGCTTACCGCTACTCGCCGGTAGCGGTGGTTCCAGGCATCAGCTTCAACACGAATGTAAACACCCTCCTGGCGGCCTACGGCGATGGCACTAGTCAAAACACGTTCAGCATTTCGGGGGGGCCATCGCTCACCCTGGGGACCTTCAGCAAACCCTTTCTTGATTACACCCAGCTTTCAATCAGCGGTGGCATCACCCTTAAACAGGGCAATAGTCCCTTCAATTTCGACCGGGCCATCGACTTGGGCACCATTGGCATCGGCCTCACCCAACAAATCGCCGGCCCCTTAGTCCTCAATGCCGGCATTGGAGTCAATGTGGATCCAGCTTCCGAGTACTACGGGGATGTGATCGAATCGAATATCGAACTTCTCTGGCAAAGGCGCAGCTACGACGTCGGGTTCTACGTCAATCCCTATGAAGGCATCGGCGGCTTCCGATTCCGACTCCACAACTTTGACTTCAACGGCACAGGCGTGCCGTTTGTGCCATACACCCCAACGAGCTGGATGAACACCACCAACACGGATCGACCCTTCTGATCAATCACCGCCCCCGATGATCAGATCGCTGCCAAACAGTGAAGCTCCGGCATAGCGCATGCCGGAGGTCCGCACGTTCGGTGCATAGGCATTGATCACCTGAGCCTCCCGCAGATCGGCATTGCGCAAGTCCACTCCGGACAGCTCAGCATTGGTGAGGTTGGCTCCCCGCAGGTCAGCACCTTCCAGCAATGCTCCCGTCAGGTCAGCACCTTCCAGATTCGCCTCCCTCAGATCGGCGCCGCGCAGATCACTGCCTCGGAAATCAGCGCCGATTAGATGGGCCTGACGGAAATCCGCCTGGCGGAGGTCACAGCCTGGACAGCTGCGGTCCAACGGATCATGGGGCTCAATCTGAAGCGGAACGGCACCAACGGGAGCCACTCCGGCAACAACCAACAGGGGCGCCAACGGCAACAACAAACGCGAAAGCAAATGGGCCATTGAGATCCAACCTCCGAATGCAACCTCCTATCTCTTTCATAGACACAGGAGTCGCGCTTGGCTGTTACTTGGCGGCGAACTGGTTGATGTAGGGCAGTGTTTGCATCAATTCCGCAACCTGGGGGCCATGGTCCAGGAGCTGGGACGTTGCATCCCAACGACCGCTGCGCAGCATGTCCAGAGGGCCGGGATCGATCGACACAGGCCAACTGGAGTCGGCTGAGGTCAGTTGCAAAGCGGCAAGATCGAGGCTCCAGGAGCGCCCCAGATCACCATCCACCTGGGCCTGAATCGCCTTGATCTGCTCCGGAGCGGCCGTTGCACAGGGAATGCCAAGGGCGAGGCAGTTGCCGTAGAAGATCTCGGCAAAACTCACCCCAACCACCGCGCGAATTCCCCAGCGCATCAACGCCTGAGGGGCATGCTCACGACTGGAACCGCAGCCGAAATTGCCGTTCACCACCAGGATCGAGGCCCCCTGATAACGGGCCTGATCAAAGGGATGCTCACCGGAGAGTTCAAGGCGATCGTCGGCAAACACCTGGTCACCCAGCGCCTCGAAACTCACGCATTTGAGGAACCGTGCCGGAATGATCCGATCCGTGTCGATGTCTTCACCAGGAACGGCGATGGCCGTTCCACTCACCTGTTGAATCGGACCAGTCGGGAAGAGAGCCATCACGATGCGGACGGAGAAATCAAAGTACGGACATCGGTCACACGACCGTTAACGGCAGCTGCCGCCACCATGGCAGGACTCATCAACAAGGTCCGGCCACTGGCCGATCCCTGCCGACCCTTGAAATTGCGGTTGCTGGAGCTGGCGCTGATCTGACGCCCCTCCAGCCGATCCGGATTCATCGCCAGACACATCGAGCAGCCGGGCTCCCGCCACTCAAAACCTGCGGCACGGAACACCGCATCCAGCCCTTCTGCTTCAGCAGCCTTCGCCACCTGCTCCGAACCGGGAACCACAAACGCCTTGATGCCTTCAGCCACCTGGCGCCCACGGGCAACATCGGCAGCAGCACGTAGATCGCTGAGGCGACCATTGGTGCAGCTGCCGATGAAACAGACATCCACAGGAACCCCTTCAATCGCCGTTCCCGGCTGGAGATCCATGTAGCGGTAAGCCTCCTCAGCAATAGGACGCTCGCCTGGATCCAGCTGATCAAGGCTTGGCACCTTTTCATCGATCCCCAGTCCCTGGCCCGGGGTAATGCCCCAGGTCACCGTGGGTGGAATCGCAGCGGCGTCAAACACCACCTCATCGTCGACAGTTGCGTTGGCATCCGTGGCCAGGGAGCTCCACCAGGCGACAGCACGATGCCAGGCCTCACCCTCGGGGGCATGGGGACGACCTTTCAGATAGTCAAAGGTGACCTGATCGGGATTGACGTAACCGCAACGGGCTCCCCCCTCGATCGCCATGTTGCAAAGGGTCATCCGCTCTTCCATCGACAACGCCTCGATGGCAGAGCCGGCGAACTCATAGGCGTAGCCAACGCCGCCCTTCACCCCCAGGTGGCGAATTACATGCAGGATCAGGTCCTTCGCTGACACGCCCTCGGCGAGCTGGCCATTCACCTGAATCCGGCGCACCTTGAGCTTGTTCATGGCCAGGCTCTGGCTGGCCAACACATCGCGCACCTGACTGGTGCCGATCCCGAAGGCGATCGCCCCGAAGGCGCCGTGCGTGGAGGTGTGGGAATCACCGCAGGCCACCGTCATGCCCGGCTGGGTCAGGCCCAGCTCCGGGGCAATCACATGAACGATGCCCTGCCGGCCGCTGCCAATGTTGTTGAGAGGGATGCCGTGCTCCTGGCAGTTCCGCTCCAAGGTGCTGAGCATCTCCTCCGCCAAAGGATCGGCGAACGGCCGTTGCTGAGACGTGGTCGGAACGATGTGGTCCACCGTGGCCACCGTGCGCTCAGGACAGCGCACCGTCAGCCCCTTGTCCTTCAACGCCGAGAAGGCCTGAGGACTGGTGACCTCATGGATCAGGTGCAGACCGACAAACAGTTGGGTGGATCCGCCGGGGAGCTCCGCCACCCGATGCAGGTCCCACACCTTGTCGTAGAGGGTGCCGGAACTCAACAGTTCAGCCGCAAGAACCGTTGACCCTAAACCTGAGCGAGCAAGCGAAGACGCAGATGGTCCAAGCCGCGGATCACGCTCATCTTCTGAATGGCCTCACGGCCCCGCCGCTCACCGAAATGCTGCAGCCAGGCCTCACAGCCATCGGGACCAGCCAAGGCCAGATGCACCAAGCCCACCGGCTTCTCAGCACTGCCACCGCCAGGGCCGGCGATGCCGCTGATGGCAATCGCCCAATCGCAATTGAGTTTCTCCCGGGCTGCCCACGCCATCGCCTCGACCACAGGCTGTGAAACAGCCCCATGGGCAGTGAGCAGATCCGGAGACACCCCAAGCACAGCCTGTTTCACCGCATTGCTGTAGGCGACGACGCCACCCTGAAAAACCGACGAAGAACCTGGAACAGACGTCAGGGCTGCCGCCAATCCACCACCGGTGCAGGACTCCGCTACCGCCAGCGTCTGGTGCCGTTGCTTGAGCAGGGCGATCACCACCGACGCCAGGCTGTCCGCATCGACGCCGTAGCAGTGATTGCCCGTGCGACGACGCAGCTCAGCCTCCAGCGGCACCAACAGCTGAGCGGCGGTATCGGCACTGGACGCACAGGCCGTGAGCCGCAATTTCACATCGCCGAGGGAGGCATAAGGAGCCACCGTTGGGTTGGTCGACTCCAATAAATCGGCAACGCGCTCAGCCAGCTCGGATTCGCCAATGCCGCTGAAGCGGAGCTGACGGCTCACAAATACACCGGAAGCCCCACCATTGGCTTGAAGCCACGGGGCGGCCGTTTCCATCCACATCGCCCGCATTTCCGCAGGCACCCCCGGGAAGGTGAGAATCGTGAAATCAGGCCGGGGAGACCAGATCATTCCCGGTGCCGACCCCATTGGATTGGGAAGAACTTCCGCGCCACGGGGCAGATAAGCCTGGCTGCGGTTGCTGGAAGCAACCGGCCGGCCACCTGCCGATAGCTTCTGCTGGATCTCCAGCCAGAGTTCGGGCCGCTCCTCCAAGGGAGTGTCGAAAGCAGCGGCCAGGGCCTCGGTGGTGAGGTCATCGGGGGTTGGGCCCAAACCTCCAGTCGTCACCAGAACCCTGCAACGCTGCGATGCCTCGCGTACGGCAGAGATCAAACGCTCTTTGTTGTCGCCAACGACGGTTTGGCGGTAATGCGGCAGCCCCAGACCCGCCAACTGTTCGGCAATCCATCGGGCATTGCCGTTGAGGATGTCTCCCAACAACAGCTCTGTGCCCACGCACAGGATTTCAACACCCGATTCAGCCACGCGGTTCGCCAAGGGCCGCAGGGTTAACAGGGGTGGAACAGGGGTTGGTGTTCAACAGAGCTCGCTCATGTTGCCGCTGGCGACGGCTGATCACCACCGTGGCCACCAGGATGGCCGTGGCCAAAGCCAGCCAGAGGAAGCGCATCTCGGCATTGGCCACCACCAGGGCCAGGGCAGCAAGCCACTGGGTGAAGACGTAGATCAACAGCACCGTGCGCCGATGACTGAACCCGGCGCGCAACAGGCGGTGGTGGAGGTGACGCCGATCGGGATAGAAGGGGGAACGGCCTTCCCTCAGACGGCCCATGATCACGGCCGACATGTCGGCCAGGGGCAACGAAAGAATCAGCAACGGCAGAAGCAGGCTCACCGTCGTGAGCCCCTTGGCGGGTCCCACGATGCTCACGGCAGCGAGGGTGAAGCCGAGGAAATAAGAGCCCCCATCCCCCATGAAGATGCGAGCGGGGTTGAAGTTGTGCCTCAGGAAACCGAGGCAGCACCCTGCTAACGCTGCGGCAAGGAATCCGGCAGCCACCTGATGCAGCGAAAAGCTGACGGAAACCAGCCCAACAGCGGCAATGCCAGCCACTCCCGCAGCAAGACCATCAAGGCCATCCAGCCAGTTGATGGCGTTGGTGATCCCTACCAGCCAAACAACAGTGGCCAGTAGGCTGAGGCTCTCAGGCAGAGCAATCGGACCGGCTGAAGCGGTGAACCAGGGGAGATCGATCGCCCCAATCCGAACGCCCTGGCTCCAGACGGCACAAGCCACGGCAACCTGTCCAGCCAGCCGCGGCCAGGGCGAGAGAGCGAAGAGGTCGTCGGCCAGGCCGATCAGAAAAAAACAGAGCGAACCAGCCAGGGTGCCCCAGATCAGCTGATCCTTGGCCGGCGCCAGCAGGCCGAAACCGCCGACGGACCAGACCATCGCCAAGGCAAGGGCAAAACCCAGCACCATGGCAATGCCCCCCAACCTCACCATGGGGGTGATGTGCTGCTTGCGATCATCCGGTTGGTCGGTCCACCCGAAGCGAAGCCCCATCCGGCGCACTTGGGGCACCAGCACCATGGTGGTCACCGCAGCCAGAAGAAAGCTGACCGAGGCGACCGCAATAGGGCTGGCCAAGAGGTTCACGCAGGCTCCGGGAAAGAGACGATCCCCCGGTCAGAAGGAGTCACCCCAATCCTAGGGAGCCTTCAACCGTTCAACCAGGCACCGCCCCGGCCCATTCGAGAGCCAAGGCCAAGCCTCACGCCAGAACAGGCTGCTTGCTGGCGGCGTAGAGGGGAAAGCGCTCACAGAGAGCGGCCACCCGATCGAGGCAACGCTGACGAATCGCATCATCCTCAGGATTGAGAAGACGATCAGCAATCACATCAGCGACGTCCCGGAAGGCCTGCGCATCAAAACCACGGGTGGTGAGCGCGGCGGTTCCCAGCCGCAGGCCACTGGTGACGAAAGGAGATTCGGGGTCGAAGGGAACGGTGTTTTTGTTGGCCGTGATGTGCACATCACTCACCAACAGATCAGCCACCTTTCCAGTCATGCCGATGCCACGCAGATCCAGCAGCACCACATGGTTGTCGGTGCCGCCGCTGACGACATCGATGCCGCGGGAAATCAGCTGTTCAGCGAGGGCTGCCGCATTGGCAACCACCTGCTGGCTGTAGGCCTTGAACGAAGGCTGCAGCGCTTCCCCGAAGGCCACAGCCTTGGCAGCGATCACGTGCTCCAGAGGGCCGCCCTGACTGCCAGGGAACACGGCCTTATCGAACTTTTTGGCGAACTCGGCGTCGCGGCAGAGGATCAGGCCACCGCGGGGGCCGCGCAGGGTCTTGTGGGTGGTGGTGGTCACCACATCGCAATGGGGCACCGGGCTGGGATGCACTCCCGCGGCCACGAGGCCGGCGATGTGGGCCATATCGGCGAGCAGATAGGCACCCACTTCATCAGCGATGGCACGGAAGGCGGCGAAATCGATGGTGCGTGGATACGCGGAATAACCGCAAACGATCAGCTTCGGCTTGTGCTCCAAAGCCAGCTGGCGGATCGCCGCCATATCGAGGCGTTGGGTCTCCTTGTCGACGCCGTACTGAACGACGTTGAACCACTTGCCGCTGACGTTGACCGGTGAACCATGGGTGAGGTGACCGCCATGGGACAGGTCCAGCCCCATGATCGTGTCGCCGGGCTGCAGCAGGGCCAGGAAGACGGCGAAGTTGGCCTGGGCCCCACTGTGGGGCTGGACATTGGCCCAGGCGGCACCAAACAACTGCTTGGCCCGCTCGATGGCCAGCTCCTCGATGGCATCAACGTGCTCACAACCGCCGTAATACCGCTTGCTGGGCAGCCCCTCGGCGTACTTGTTGGTGAGCACGGAACCCTGGGCCTGCATCACCGCACGGGAGGCAAAGTTCTCCGATGCGATCAGTTCCAGGTGGGTTTCCTGGCGCTGCCGTTCTTGATTGATGAACGCGGCGATATCCGGATCCGACTGAGCCAGATCAGCGTCGATGGCGCGTCCAGAAATCTGGCCCATGAAATGTAAGTAATGCTTTGACCAATCGTAAGAAACCGCAGCGATCAGCCCGAGCGATCAACCAAAAAAAAACTGCCCACGTGGGGCAGTTGGAACGCGCCTGGAGAGATTCGAACTCCCGACCCTCTGATCCGTAGTCAGATGCTCTAATCCGCTGAGCTACAAGCGCTTGCGCCAAACCATCAGACCCCATCGAGGGTCCGCTCGTCAACTGGGTGCGGGCCGCGTCAGGATTCAGGTGTTTCTGAGCCTGAGCAATGCCGATCCGCTGGTATGGCCCCGCTAACCCTGAGGATCCGACCTACCGGCATTTCGAACGCATCGTGAACCTGTGCCTGCATGGCGGCGTGTTCGCCGCGGTGAACAGCGGCAGCTGGTTTCTGCAGGAGATGCGCCACCCCTTCCCCGAAGGAAGCCTGACCTGGGTCACCAGCCTCTGGGCAAGCCTGTGGCTGGGCCAATTGATCTGGGTGATTGTTCAGCGCCCCAAGCCGGAGGAATAAAGCCAGCATGGATGTAATCCCCACCTCGATCCTTCCGGGCTGATGTCCCTCTCCGCCAGCGACCTGCAGGACCTTCAGAGTGCTTTGGCTGACCGCCTCTACGTGCAGATCAGCGGCTGGCATCTTTACCTCGGCGATGCCGACCTGGCCTCAGCCCTGGCGATCGAATGCAGTGCCCGCGTCAACCAAGGTGCTGAGGTAGCGGCCCGGCAGGCCCTCGACGCCGTCAAGGTGCCTCTGGCAGGAGGCGCCAGTCAGCTTCCGCTCTCCAAGCTAATCCCCCCCGCCCAGCTGAGGGATCTTGAAGAGATCCTCGAGCCGTACTGCGGATAAGGTTGCAGTCCATCCGCAGCGGTTGGTGTGCTGATCATTGAAGTCACCAACTCCAGAGATCTGGTGCGCCAACGCATCGGCCGCCTTGGTGAACGGCTGATCGGTCGGGTCGTGGATGCGGAGGCTCAGGTTGAAAAAGCCCTGATTCAGGAACTGGAAACCGCCTTTAAAGAGTTCGGCATCGAGGCCCGAATTGTGTCTGTGCAGGGCCCGCAACTCGTGGGTCGCGAGCAGCTGGAACTTCCCATTCAGGTGCGTGAAGAGCTCGATGTTCGTCTCAGCGAGCCCTGAATCGGCCCACCACCAACTGCGTGACCTCACGCACCTCCGGCACCTGAAGTTGCGCACCGATTAAGGCAAACAAGGCCAAACCCAGCAGGCCAGGGGCAGACACCTGCAGCACTAGGCCCAGCAACCCTGCCGGCCAGGGCACAACGGTCACCAGGATCCCCGCGCCCCCCGCTGCCAGAACTCCGGCGATGGCAAGCCGCAGCAGGTCCATCCCCCAGCGCCGCAGCGGCAGGCCTCCAATCTGTTGCTGCAGGCCCAGCAACAGGGCGAGGCAGGTGATCAGATTGATGGCAACCGTGGCGAGTACCAACCCGGGCGCACCGAAATTGAACGGCGACTGATTCCCCCAAGGGGTCGGACCACCCACCAGCAGCCAGTCAAAAACCACGTTCAGACCAATCCCCGCCAGCGAGAGCCGAAAAGGCGTTGTTCCATCGCCAAGGGCATAGAAGACGCGCACCAGCACATCCCGACCGAGATAAGCCGGCATGCCCAGGCCATAGGCCATCAACAGGCCCGTCACCAGCTGGGCGGCTGATGCATCGAAGGCACCACGCTCGTACACCAGGGCGACGATGGGGCCACCCAACGCAATGAACAGTCCCCCCAGGGGGATCATTGATGCCGCAGACAGCATCAACCCCTGGCGGATCCGATCGATCAGCTGCGGACGATTCTGCGGAGCCGTGAGCCTGGAAAAAGTGGGCAGCAAGGGCACCAGCAGTGCATTCGAGATCAGGCCCAGGGGGGTTTGCACCAGCAAATTGGCGTACCCCAGACCCGCCGCCGCACCGACGATGCCCGAGGCGAAAAACAGATCCGTGAACACATTGATCTGAAGCATTCCGGACGACAACGTCGCCGGCCCCATCACACGCCACACCTCCCGCACTCCTGGGTGCCGCCAGTCCCAGACCAGTTGGAAACGGGCCAACCCCTGCCGGATCAACGCCGGCAGCTGGATCAACCACTGCAGCAAGGCCCCCACCAACGTGGCCAAGGCCAGCACCACACCACCTGTCATGGCGGCGGACGGCAAGGCGATATCAGCGCCGAGCTGCCACCAGAGCAGTCCCACCCCCAGGATCAAGGCCCCGCTGGACATCAGCGGTGAAATCGCAGGGATCCAGAATTCGTCGGCGGCGTTGAGGGACCCGAAGCCGAGCCCGATCAACCCCGCCAGCAGCGCCATCGACGCCATCACCTGCAGCTGGACCCGTGCGATGGCGTGAAGCTCGGGGGCAAGGCCAGGGCCCACAAGGGTGATCAGGGGATCCGCCGCCAACAGCAGAACGATGGTGACCAGGAGCAACAGAGCACTGACGCTGGTATTGAGCGCCGCAAGGATGTGCGCCCCTTCAGCTCGGGGGCGCCGGCTCAGCACGCTCACCATGGCGCTGTGGAAGGGTCCATTGATTCCCCCGAGCAGGATCAGCAGAAATCCAGGCAGCACATAGGCGTAGTTGTAGGCGTCATAGGCAGCGCCCACCCCGAAGGCCGCTGCGATCACCAGCTGCCGAATCAGGCCACCCACCTTGCTCAGCAAGGTGCCGAGGGTCACCACCAGTGCGATCCCCTTCAGTGAACGTGCCATTCGCCCCCCAGCATTGGGCGCATTGTGGAGGCACCACACGAGACCATGGGCCAATCTCAGCTGCTGCCATGACTGGCCTTCCCTCTCCGGGCGATGCCCTGCTGCGCTTTGAACCCCTAACGGAGGGCGTGCTGCTGAAGCGCTACAAACGCTTCCTGGCCGATGTGGAGCTGAGCAGCGGTGAGACCGTCACCGCCCATTGCGCCAATACCGGCCCGATGACCGGAGTCTTGGTCCCTGGCCAACGGGTGCGTCTGCGCTACGCCCCCTCCCCCAAACGCAAGCTGGCCTGGACCTGGGAGCAAGCCGAGGTGCCAGGCGCCGATGGCCAACCTTGCTGGGTGGGCATCAACACGGTCCTGCCAAACCGACTGATTCGCGCCACGGTCGAAGCGGGGTGCCTGGAGGCCCAGCTCGGGGGCATTGAGGGGATCCGCGCTGAAGTGGCCTACGGCACGAACAAACGCAGCCGAATCGACCTCCTGCTGACGCCATCCGCGCAGAACCCTGATCAACGACCGATCTATTTGGAGGTGAAGAACACCACCTGGACCGACGGCAGCACGGCCCTGTTCCCCGACACGGTGACCGAACGGGGGCAAAAGCATCTGATTGAGTTGATGGGGGTGCTACCGGATGCACGGGCAGTGCTGGTGCCCTGCCTCAGCCGGCCGGACGTGACTGCCTTTGCTCCCGGCGACAGCGCCGATCCGCGCTACGGGGAACTGTTTCGCCAGGCCACCAACAGCGGCGTGGAAGTTCTACCTTGCTGTTTCAGCTTCAGCGCCGATGCGGTGCACTGGCAGGGGACACGCCTAGTCCACCTAGATTGATTTTGGTAGCAGATCGAACATAGAAAGACGAGACTGACGTGCAGCGTGGTCTGGTTCGCTTAGTTACAACTAGGCGTGTCACGCAGCTCTGCACCCTCGTTCATGACAACTGCATTCCACGCGCCACCGCAAAGGCGGCGCAAAACCCTTCAGGAGGCCAGCCTCCTGGAAGGCCCGATGCTGCTCCTGAAGAGCATCCGGGGCTTCAGTTCCAACCGCGCCATGACCTGGCTCGCCTGTGCGCCCCTTGCGCTCATGGGCCTTGGCATCTTCACTCTGTCGGCCAAAGCCGAAGAGCTTCCTGAGCTCTCCGCCGCTTTCCTGGCCAACAACCTCTGGCTTCTGGTCGCCACCATCCTGGTGATCTTCATGAATGCCGGCTTCGCCATGGTCGAAGCAGGCATGTGCCGGCAAAAAAATGCCGTCAATATCCTCGCCAAGAACCTGTTTGTGTTCGCCCTCGCGGTGACCGCCTACTGGTTCGTGGGCTACTCCTTGATGTACGGCGACTCCGTCATCGACGGCTGGCTGTATTTCGGGGGCCTCTTCTTCGATCCGACCGTCACAGCTGAGACCATCAGCGAGGCCGGCCTGGTTCCCACCGTTGATTTCCTGTTCCAGGCGGCCTTCGCCGGAACCGCTGCCACGATCGTTTCCGGTCTTGTGGCTGAGCGAATCAAGTTCGGCGAATTCGTGATCTTCGCCCTGGTGCTCACCGCAGTCATCTACCCGATTGCCGGTAGCTGGCAGTGGAACGGTGGTTGGCTCAGCGAAATGGGCTTCATCGATTTCGCTGGTTCCTCGATCGTTCACTCCGTTGGCGCCTGGGCCGGCCTCGTCGGCGCCATGCTGCTCGGACCCCGCATCGGCAAGTACGTCGACGGCAAGGTTCAGGCCATCCCTGGCCACAACATGTCCATCGCCACCCTTGGCGCCCTGATCCTCTGGATCGGCTGGTACGGCTTCAACCCCGGTTCGCAGCTGGCCATGGACCAGTGGGTTCCCTACGTGGCCGTCACCACCACCCTTGGTGCAGCCGGTGGTGCCATCGGCGCCACGGTGATCTCCACGATCACCTCCAAGAAGCCTGACCTCACCATGATCATCAACGGCATCCTGGCCGGCCTGGTGAGCGTGACTGCTGGTTGCGGCAACCTCACCCTGACTGGTTCCTGGGTGGCTGGCCTGGTGGGCGGCATCATCGTCGTCTTCTCCGTTGCCGCTCTCGATGCCGCAGGCATTGACGACCCCGTCGGCGCCTTCTCCGTGCACGGTGTGTGCGGCGTGTGGGGCACGATCGTGATCGGTCTCTGGGGCTACGACATCCAGGGCGATGGCTCCGGCCTCGGCCTTCTGGTCGGCGGCGGCATCGACCAGCTCGGCATCCAGGCTCTGGGTGCTGCTGCCTATGCCATCTGGACCGTGGTCACCTGCTTCATCGCCTGGCAGATCATCGGCTCCCTCTTCGGCGGCATCCGCGTCACCGAACAGGAAGAGTCCGAAGGTCTGGACATTGGCGAACACGGCATGGAGGCCTACGCCGGTTTCTCCACCACCAACAACTGATTCCGCTTCGGATCAGCTGCTGTTCTCAAGCCCGGCCGACTGGCCGGGCTTTTTTACTGCCTGAAGCGATGCTTCAGGCCACATAGAGTTGCCACACTCCAGCGCCCTCCATGGACACCCACGCCTTCAAGCGCTCCCTCCACCATTCCGAGCGTTACAACCGGCGAGGCTTCGGGCGCGCGGAGGAAGTGGCGGAAAGCCTTGAGCAGGCCTACCAGAGCGGCCTAATCGGCACGATCCGGGACAACGGCTATCGACTGGAGCATGGCCGGCTCAACGTCCGATTGGCGGAAGCTTTCGGCTTCTGCTGGGGTGTTGAACGGGCTGTGGCGATGGCTTACGAGACCCGCAAGCACTACCCCAGCGAGCGTCTCTGGATCACGAACGAGATCATTCACAACCCTTCCGTGAATGATCACCTGAGGGAAATGGATGTGCAGTTCATCCCTGTTGAACAGGGAGTGAAGGACTTCTCAGGTGTCACCTCCGGTGATGTGGTGATCCTGCCGGCCTTTGGTGCCACCGTTCAGGAAATGCAGCTGCTGAATGAACGGGGCTGCCACATCGTTGACACGACCTGTCCCTGGGTCTCCAAGGTTTGGAACACGGTGGAGAAACACAAGAAGCACACCTTCACCTCGATCATTCACGGCAAGGTGAAGCACGAGGAAACACTGGCCACCAGCTCATTTGCCGGCACCTATCTGGTGGTGCTCGATCTGGAGGAAGCCCAGTACGTCGCCGATTACATCCTCGGCAACGGAGACCGAGATGACTTCATTCAACGGTTTGCCAAAGCCTGCTCTCCAGGGTTCGATCCCGATCGTGACCTCGAACGTCTGGGCGTGGCCAACCAGACCACGATGCTGAAGAGCGAAACGGAAGAGATCGGACGCCTGTTCGAACGCACGATGTTGAGCAAATACGGTCCAACCCAGCTCAACGACCACTTCCTGGCCTTCAACACCATCTGCGACGCCACCCAGGAGCGTCAGGACGCCATGTTCTCCCTGGTGGATGAATCCCTGGATCTGATGGTGGTGATTGGTGGTTTCAACTCCTCCAACACCACACACCTGCAAGAGATTGCCGTCAGCCGTGGCATTCGCTCGTTCCACATCGACACGCCCGAGCGCATCGACGTCGGCAGCAATTCGATCGAGCACAAACCACTGGCAGCCGAACTCTGTTGTGAGGGCGATTTCCTGCCTGAAGGCCCCGTGCGGGTGGGAATCACCTCCGGTGCCTCAACCCCAGATCGGGCGGTGGAAGAGGTGATCGAAAAACTGATGCAATTGAGCGAAAACTGAAGCGCAGAGAGCTTTACATTGGTTCATCTTTAATCGCCCTCCGCCGGCAGCTCCCCATCCGTGACGGTCTTGTCGCCCACTGAAACCGACAATCAGCTTCACGGTGCCGACCCGCAGGTGCGCTGCTACAGCAGCCACTTCGAGGATTCGATGCAGATGCTGGCGCCCCGAGCGGTGGTAGCTCGCTACCTGGATGACCATCAGAGCTGGTTTAAACGTTGCGCCAGCCCGATGCAGGTCGAGGCCATCGATCGGCAGTCCTACAGCCTGACCCTGGGGCGGTTCGGCAACTTCGGCTTCGAGGTGGAACCCACGATTGCTCTGCGACTGCTGCCACAGCAGGAAGGGATTTATCGAATCGAAACCGTTCGAACCGTGCCGCAGTCGCTAGCCCTGCGCCATCACTACGACGTCGACTTCCGCGCGGGGATGCACCTGATCCCCCAACAGGAGCACACCTCCGTCCAGTGGGATCTGGATCTGAAGGTCTGGATCCGTCTGCCCAAGGTGATCACCATGCTCCCGGATCAGTTGGTCCAGAGCAGTGGTGATCATCTGCTCAAGCAGATTGTCCGTCAGATTTCACGACGGCTCACCTGGAAGGTCCAGGAAGATTTCCACGCCGCCCATGGTCTGAGCTGCCCACCGCGTCAGCGGGCAGCCTTCTGAAGAATCTTCAGCGGTTGGCCCAGATCTTGTTGACGATCTCCATGCCGCTGACGGCCTGCCAGAGGAACAGCGTGAGCATGCCCATGTTCAGGCCCACATGAGCCTTGCGCGCAATCACATTACCCCGCTGCATCAGGGGTGAGAGCGAGGCGGCAACGGCGATCATCCCGGTCATGGCAAGACCCACCAGCAGGTGCGGACCGACAAACAACTTGCCGTTATTCAGATAGGTGACCGCCATGCCACCCAGGGTCCCGAGGGTCATCACGGCCAGCAAGATGCTGCCCCAGAGGTAGTGCCGCTGGGCGAACTTTTTCGGCACCAGTTCTTTGCGCTGTTCGGGGGTACCGGTGCGCGTTTTCTTGGCCTTGATCCCCAGGTAGAGAGCCCAACCACCAACGGCGAGCAGGCCCCACTCCGCTAGGGGGTGAGCGAAATTGAGGCTGAAGGGGAGAGTGGCGAGCATTGAAGGGGACTCTTCAGTGCCGCGAGGCTAGGGGGCCGGCGGCCTCCACCAGCGTCAGTGCAGGAAATGGCGGCGCCCCGTGAGCTGCATCGCCAGGCCGAGCTCATCGCAGGCTTTGATCGAATCGGCATCGCGCATGCTCCCGCCGGGATGGATCACGGCGGTGATGCCGTGGCTGGCAGCCAGACGCACCGTGTCGTCAAACGGGAAGAAACCATCACTGGCCAGAACAGCCCCCTGGGCTTTGTCACCCGCAGCCTCCAGCGCAATCCGCGCTGAGCCCACACGATTCATCTGACCAGCACCCACGCCGAGGCTCTGGCCATCCTTGACCACAACGATGGCGTTGGAGCGAACGTGACGCACCAAGCGCCAGGCAAATTCCAGGTCCTGCTTTTCCTGCAGCGTGGGCGGCCGCTGGCTGGCCACGGTCCAGTCGGCTGGTGTGATCGCCTGATCATCGAGGTCCTGAACCAGGAGACCACCCAGGATGCTGCGCACGTGATCGGGGCCGGCCAGGTCAATGGCCTGCGGAGCGAGTTCCAACAGGCGCAGATTGGCTTTGGCCGCCAGCACCTCCCGTGCCTCGGGCGTGAAGCCCGGTGCCACGACGCATTCCAGAAACAGACTGGTGAGCTCACGGGCCGCCGTGGCTTCCACCACACCATTGATGGCGATGATGCCGCCGAAGGCACTCACCCGATCGGCATCCAGGGCCCGCGTCAGTGCAGCAGGAATCGAAGCTCCGATCGCCACACCGCAGGGGTTGGTGTGCTTGACGACCACGGCGGCAGGCTGCAAGGCCGGAGCGGAACCATCGGCTCCGTAGCCGAACTCCCGCACCGTGGCGAGAGCCGCCTCGAGATCCAACAGGTTGTTGGTGCTCAGCTCCTTGCCCTGCAGCTGAATGGCCCCACCCCATCCCTGTTTGGGATGGCTGAACCAACGCGCTTTCTGGTGGGGATTTTCGCCGTACCGAAGGGTCTGCCGCAGCGGCACCGCCTCCAGCCAGGGGCTGTCTTCTGCGGCGGTTTGGTCGGCCATCCAGCGGCTGATCGCCGTGTCGTACGACGCCGTGTGCTGAAACGCTTCCAGGGCCAGTTGGCGCCGCAGCTCCGAAGGCACGTTCCCGCCCGACTCCGCCATGGCGGTCAACAGACGGTCGTATTGGTCAGGACTGGTGAGAACAGCCACATCAGCATGGTTTTTGGCGGCCGCCCGAACCATGGCGGGGCCACCGATGTCGATGTTCTCGATCGCCTGATCCCAGGAGACGTCAGGTCGAGCAATCGTTTCGCGGAAGGGATAGAGGTTGACCACCACCACATCGATGGGGGCGATGTTCTGCTGCTCAAGATCAGCCTGGTGGGACGCGTCACCCCGCTTGGCAAGAATCCCGCCATGCACCCTTGGATGGAGCGTTTTCACACGACCGCCAAGAATTTCTGGAGCCCCGGTGTGCTCCGACACACGGGTCACCGGAAGGCCGGCCTGCTCGAGCACCTTGGCCGTGCCCCCACTGGAGAGCAGCTGATAGCCATGGGTCCGATGCAGGGCCTCCGCCAGGGGCACCAGCCCGGACTTATCGGAAACACTCAGCAGAGCGACAGGAGCCATCGAAGGGTCGTGACTGGGTCGTGAGCCAACCTACGCAGCAGTGATGCTCATGCCCCATGGATGGCCGACTGGTGCTGCTCCACGGCTGGGGAGCCAACGGAGAGGATCTCAAACCCCTGGGCGTTCGCCTGGCGCGAGAGTGTTCCAGGACCCTTGATGTGGTGTGCCTGGAGGCTCCTGAGCACCATCCCGACCAACCGGGAGGGCGTCAGTGGTACGGCCTGTTCCCAGCCCAGTGGGATGCCGTGCCCGCGGCCGTTGAACACCTCAAGACTCAACTTCAGAGCCTGAGCAGCTCAGGCCTTGGACTCGAACGAACGGTGGTGTTCGGCTTTTCCCAGGGGGGAGCCATGGCCCTGGAGGGCGGCTGCGCCCTGCCGATCGCAGGGCTGATCAGCTGCAGCGGCTATCCACACCCCAACTGGGCTCCGCCCCAGCAACACCCCCCCGTGTTGCTGATGCATGGTTCAGACGATCCCGTGGTGCCGTTCCAGGCCATGCAGTCGATCGCTGCGCAATTGCAGCCTGATCAATATCAGACAGTTCCATTCAAAAACGGCCACACCATCCCTGATGAGACGGTGCAGCCGATCCTGATGTTTATCGAGCGTGTTCTGGAGAACGCCTGATCAAACGAAGGCGTATTCGTACTCCTCCATTTCCTCCCAATCATCGGCGCCAAGCTCGAGCCCCTCGAAGAGCTTGTCTTCACCGATGGAATCAACAATCGTGCGCAATGAGGGGAATAGGAAATGGTTCTCTTCGGCGTATTGAGCGCTGAACAGACCTTTCTCACCCCAGAAGAAGCGGTCGGTGGTGTGCTCATTGCGGCGCACATTCAGCAACGCCGGAGGCACCAGTCCACCCTCAGCGATGTAACGACGAGCGGCCGTCACGGGCTTGTACTCACCGGTTTCGAGGTGATGGGTTGGCACATGGGCCAGGACCCGCTGACCTGCCAGGCGACGACGGCTAATGCGCTTGCGCTTCTTGGACATGGAAGGGCTCCGGTACGAAAGGAAGAACGGGGTGGATCGTCAGAACAAACAGGTGCCGTCGGCGCGAAAACGCCAGACGCAAGGGAAGCGTCGGGGCAATTGCAGACACACCACAATCACCGGCAGGACACCAACACCCAAGCGGAAACCAGCGGAGGACACTGCAACCTCTGCTGTAGCTTTGGTTGCGAAGCAATTGCAACCGTTGTGAGAGCTGGCGAGCGTCTGTTCATGGTGAACAGACGCCTCGGTCGATAAGAGGATCTTAAGACTTTTCCCAGATTTTTCAAGTCCCCGTGGCGCAGGCTTGCCCAAGCGCCTGAATTGATCGTCCGGAACTGATGCAGCTCACCGATCGATTCTTCGATTTCACCGATCAACAGCTGGCTGATCTAACCGCCAAAGAAGGCATCCAGCATCTGGGGCTGTACGTCAGTGCGCCACCCAATCAGCAAGGCCCGCCACTGCTGCTGATCCGGCAATGGTCAGCCAATGAACGATCGCTTCCCCCTGCCGACGCAGACCCGAACCTGCGCCTGCCGCACGAGAGTCGGCGCTGGTACCCCCTCCAGGATGCCGGTCTGATCCTGGGAGCCCTGCGCGCGGACCTGGATCCGCAGCGGAGCTGGACGCTGACCCTGGACCAACGGATGCGGCGCAGTGCCGCCGCCATCAGCCACGCCCTGGGGCGTGACCTGGAATGCCTGCAACTTCGCCAGGAACTCAGCCAACAAAACGAGCAGCTGCGCACCCTCGTGCATCAGCTGCGCAATCCACTGGCCGCCCTGCGCACCTACGCCCAACTGCTGCTGCGGCGGCTCGAAGCCGACAGCTCCCACCGCCCACTCGTGGAGGGAATGCTCTCGGAACAACGCCAACTCGGCCAATACATCGACGTGCTCGATGGCCTCGGGCAACGACGTCTCCCCGAACAGGACCCCCTTGGCCCCACCCTGTTGCCCCCAGGGCCTGCCGAAGGTGAGGCCACCATGCGAACCCTGCTGATGCCTCTGCTGGAGCGGGCGGAAGCGACGGCAAGCCTGCAGGGCCGACCCTGGCGGGGACCAGACCTATGGCCCCAGTGGATTGATCAACCGTCCCAGGACGGAACGATCGCGGAGATCGTCGCCAACCTCCTTGAGAACGCCTTCCGTTACAGCCCAGCGGGCTGCAGCGTGGGGCTATGCCTGTTGCCCGATGGGCTCTGCGTCTGGGACAACGGGCCGCCGATCCCCCTGGAAGAGCGCGACCTGATTTTCGAGCGGGGAGCACGGGGGTCCACCGGACAGGACCGGGCGGGCACCGGCCTTGGGCTCGCCCTTGCACGCTCCCTGGCGGAGCAGGAGGGCCGCAAGCTCACGCTCTGCGTGGAGCCGTCCACAATCGCTCAGGATCTGCCCGCTCAGGGCAATGCATTCGTCCTCAGCTGGCCGGCAGGAACAAGGCCAGACCCAACAACGTGATCATCTCGGTGAGCACAAGAGCTGCTCCATAGCTGTCACCGGTGTGCCCCCCCAATCGTTGCCCAAGGCTCTGGGCGACAAGGATCGCCACCACTCCCCCCAGGAGAAGGGGCATGGCCCCCACCCAACCGGCCAAGAAAACCACCACCAGAAGTGAGGGCAGGGCATCCCAGAGCGGCCTGCCGTGCTCGCGATGAAACGCTGCGGTTCCATCAGCGCGGAGGTAGTCGAAACGTGCCATGGCCCATAGCGGTGCCACCCGGGCCCAGAACGCCGCCAGGCAGAGCCCGAGCGGGGCCTGCCCCCCCAGCTGGATCAATGCTGCAACCTGCAGCAGCAGCACCATCACGAGAGCCAGCACACCACTGCCGCCCACCCGGCTGTCCTCCATCGCTTCGAGCCGCCGCTCCGCTGGCGCCCCAAGGCCATCCGCCGTGTCGATCAGGCCGTCGTGGTGCAAGCCACCACTGAGCTGGATGCCGAGAGCCACCACGCAAAGGGCACAAGCCGCCGGAGGCCAGGAGAGCCTGGACAGACCAATCCAGAGCAGCCCCTGCAACGCACCAATCAGCAGCCCCATCCAGGGGGCGAAGCGGGCAATGCGCTGAAACGAGGGCTGCGGCCAGGGCCATGCGGGCAGCACCGTGTAGAAGATCCAGGCTCCCGCCAGATCGGAAAGCCAGGGCGGAACGATCCTGGGAATGGCGCGAGGAATGCAATCGGCCCTCACCGTAGGGTCAATACAGGGGCGGATCAGTCGTGTTCGGCTTCGAAATCAACGCGCATTGCGCCAACACATCAGCACGGTGCGGCACCTTTGAGACCCCGCATGGGCCGGTGCACACACCACGCTTCATGCCGGTGGGAACCCTGGCCACCGTCAAGGGGATCAGCACGGAGCAGCTCGGGCGCACGGGAGCCCAGATGGTGCTCTCGAACACCTACCACCTGCACTTGCAACCGGGGGAGGAGATCGTGGCGGCGGCCGGTGGCCTGCACCGGTTCATGGGCTGGAACGGCCCGATGCTCACTGACTCCGGTGGCTTTCAGGTGTTCAGCCTGGGGGACCTGAACAAGATCGATGACCATGGGGTGGTGTTCCGAAACCCCCGCGATGGACGCACAATCGACATGACCCCGGAACATGCCACCCAGATCCAGATGGCCCTCGGGGCGGATGTGGCCATGGCCTTCGACCAGTGCCCGCCCTATCCGGCGACTGAGAACGACGTCATCGATGCCTGTCGCCGCACCCATGCCTGGCTCACGCGCTGCGTCAAAGCCCACACCCGCGAGGATCAGGCGCTGTTCGGCATCGTTCAGGGCGGCTGTTTCCCCCATCTGCGGCGGGAGAGTGCCAAGGCCGTCGCCTCCTTTGATCTGCCGGGCATTGCCGTCGGTGGCGTCAGCGTTGGTGAGCCCGCTGAGGAGATGCATCGCATCGTGCGGGATGTCACGCCCCTGCTTCCTTCAGACAAACCGCGCTACCTGATGGGCATCGGCACCCTGCGCGAGATGGCCATTGCCGTGGCCAACGGGATCGACCTGTTCGACTGCGTCTTACCGACCCGACTCGGCCGTCATGGAACCGCCCTGGTGGGCGGTGAACGTTGGAACCTGCGCAACGCCCGCTTCCGCCACGACCACACCCCCCTGGATCCGAGCTGCTCCTGCGTGGCCTGCACCGGTCACACCCGGGCCTACCTGCATCACCTGATTCGCAGCGAGGAGCTTCTGGGCCTCACCTTGTTGAGCATTCACAACATCACCCATCTGGTGCGTTTCACCTCGGCCATGGCACAAGCCATTCGCGACGGCTGTTTTTCAGAGGATTTCGCTCCCTGGGAGCCAGACTCGCCAGCCCATCACACGTGGTAGCGTCCAGCCCAACGCCTTTTTGATGCAAGGGATGGCCGCCTTCACCCTCGACCTGCTGGCACAGCTGCCCGAGGCCTATCAGGCCTTCTCTCCGCTGATCGACATTCTCCCGTTGATCCCGGTCTTCTTCCTACTGCTGGCCTTCGTTTGGCAGGCCTCTGTGGGCTTCCGCTGAAGCCTCAGCCCAACCGGATCACCTTCAAAGCAAACGCTGGCAGCGACAGCATGCGTCGCCAGCGTGATGGCTCCTGTACGAGCCGATAAAGCCATTCGAGTTGCATCCGGCACATCCAGCCGGGAGCTCGTTTTTTGATGCCGGTCCAGACGTCAAAACTGCCGCCGACACCCATCCACAGCCCAGGCTGCCCGGACGCCACGCGTTGTGACCAGGTTTCCTGGCGCGGCACCCCCAGGGCCACCAGAACGAGATCCGGCTTCAACACCTTGAGCTCAGCCTCAACACCCGGCCAGGCCTCGGGAAGTTGGTAACCGTCCACCGCGAGAGCCAGGTTGAGCCCACGGATGCGTTGCGGCAATTCCTCACGCAGTGTTGCCATCACCTCAGGTGTCGCCCCCACCAGCGCCACGCGCCAATGATGGGTTGCGGCGTACTCCAGCAAAGTCCAGGCCAGTTCGATGCCGGCAGTTTTGACAACCCGGACCTGCTGACGGCCCAGAGCCCAGACCACTCCAGCTCCATCCGGGATCACCAGATCAGCGGTTGCGATCGCCTGCCCCAGAGCGGCATCGGCCCGAGCCGACATTGTCATCTCAGCGTTGAGGGTGACGATGCGTCCGCCGCCGCGGGCATGCAAACCGAGTGCAGCTGCACAGACATCACGACAGGCATCCACCGGCACACCGAGCACCTGAAAGCGGCGACGGTCGTCGGGAGCAGTGCTGACAGAGTCCATAGCCATAGGGCTGCGTTGGAGAATTTAGGGGTGGTGATGCATGAGGGCATGGTTGTGACGACGATGGAAACCCTTCCGCAGAACAACGCCACGACCCTTCAGCGTCTGGATCAATCCATCCAACGGGTGGTTCTCGATCGGCAGGACCCGATCAGCGGCCTGCTCCCCGCCAGCACCGCTCACACCATCCATGGCAACTACGGCGATGCCTGGGTGCGGGACTGCGTCTATTCAGTGCAGTGTGTCTGGGGGCTGGCCCTGGCCCACCGCCGTCAGCAGGGGCAGAACAGCCTGCGCGCCTGGGAGCTGGAGCAGCGAGTGGTGGCCCTCATGCGCGGCCTGATGCGCTCGATGATGCGGCAGGCCGAGAAGGTGGAGCGCTTCAAGCAGAGCCTTAACCCCCTCGACGCCCTTCACGCCAAATACGACAGTTGCACCGGCGAGCCGGTGGTAGCCGACGACGCCTGGGGGCATCTCCAACTCGATGCCACCTCCCTGTTTCTGCTGCAGCTGGCGCAGTTGACCAAAGGCGACTGCGCGGTGGTGCAAAGCCGTGATGAAGTGGATTTCCTCCAAAACCTGGTGCACTACATCGCCAGGGCCTACCGCACCCCCGACTACGGGATCTGGGAACGGGGCGACAAAGGCAACCATGGTTTACCGGAGCGCAATGCCAGCTCCATCGGCATGGCCAAAGCCGCCCTGGAGGCCCTGGATGGGCTTGACCTCTACGGCCCCCATGGCGACGGCAGCTGCATCCTGCTGATTCCCCAAGGGGCCATCGTGCGCCTCCGTCGCGCCCTGCAAGGGCTCCTGCCGCGGGAATCCGCCAGCAAGGAAGCAGACAGTGCCTGCCTCTCAGTGATTGGTTATCCCGCCTGGGCCGTGGAAGATGCCGCCCTGGTGGAGCGCACCGGCCGGCGTATTCGACGCGAACTCGGCGGGGCTTATGGCTACAAACGCTTCCTCCGGGATGGTCACCAGACGGCGGTGGAAGACGTCAACCGCCTGCACTACGAACCAGAGGAGCTCGCCGCCTTTGAAGGAATCGAGTCGGAATGGCCGTTGTTTCTGGCCTTCGAACTGGTCACCGCCTGCTGCGAAGGACGCTGGGACGAGGCCCGGCGCCTGCACAGCCAGCTCAAGACCCTGGCCGTTGAACAGGACGGCGAACGTCTCTACCCCGAGCTCTATCAGGTGCCGGCCAGTGCCGTCGCTCAAGAACGGCTCAATCCAGGCAGCCAAAAGCGGGTGGCCAACACCAACCTGCCGCTGATCTGGACCCAGAGCCTGGTGTGGCTTGGGGAAATGCTGCTGGACGATCTGATCCGTCCCGAGGACATTGACCCCTGTGGACGCAGGGAGCCGCAGTCGCTCGGCGCCGACACTGTTCTTGTGGCGATGGCTGCGGAGACGGATGACGTGCGCCAGGCGCTGCTGGCTGCAGAGGTGCCGATCGACCCAACCTCAATGATTTCCGTGCAGTCGTCCGACGAGCTGAAGCAACGGTTGAAAGCCGCCGGCACCAATCCGCGGCTTGAGCTCACCGGGCGCCCCGGGCACCGGGTGGAAACCGAGGACACGGCTCGGGTCTACCGCCAGGACGGCGCCATCCGTGTGTTCACCCCGTCCGTGCTGGAAGACGTCAGCAGCTATCTGGCCGATGACCCGGAGGAGCTAGTGGAAACCGTTGTGGACGAGCTGCATCTGCTGCAACGGCACTGGCGCGGCATGGGACGTCCCCTTCTGGTGATCCCCATTCGCGACGCAGCCCTCCAGCAGCACCGCGACGTCATCCTCAAACTGGCCCGGCAACTCGGCAGCGGCGTCATTGAAAGCATCCCCGTCCGCTTGGGCTGCCTCAGTGAACTGGTGGATCAGGCGCAGGAAGTGCAGCTGCCGCCGCTCCAACAGAAACCGGTTCCATGCTCCGAGCCAGCCAAGCCGCTTCTGCGCGACGCCACCGATCTGAGGGATCTGACCGCCGCAGAGGAGCAGGAGCTGGATGACACACCGATCGAACAATTGAGCCAGCGCCTCTGGAACAGTGCGCTGCTGCATGAACAGGCGGAAGTGCTCGAGTTGCTGCAACGGCGTCTTGGCCCCCAGGGGATTCAACGCAGCCCCGAGGGCCATCCGGTGGCCCTGCGCACCCTGCTTGAGGAGGTCTATCAACGGGGCTTGCGTTGTGAGGACTGGAACGTTGTGCGGCGCTGTGCTGGCGCCATGGGAATGGTGCATCCCCAACTCGAAGATGCCCTCACCGATCTTCTCGTGCGTCAGAAACAGGTGGTGGTGGGGCGCAACTACACCGGCGACTCCCGGCTGCGTCAGCCGATGGACAGTGCCGCCATCGCCGAGCGGATTGAAACCACCAGCGGAATCGACGGCCGTGAACGCATGCTCGAACAGGAACTCCTGCTCGCCCTCGACAGCGTGGCGCGGCGGGAGCCAGCGCTGCTGAAGGGGAGCCTCACCCTTCAGCTGGGGCAGCTGATGCTGCTGCTGACATCAGAGCTGGCCGTGGAGAAAACGCTCAGTCAGGACGAAGCCTTTGAAGCCCTCTGCAGCGAAGCACCCCACGCAATTCGCAAGCGCTTGCGCGCCGTGCTCGCCGATGTGGACCATGCCAGAGCAGCCCTGCAACGCGGCGAACAGCTGCACGTGAGCGGCCGGGTGCAGTGGTCAGTGCCTGACCCGTTGGAGGAAACACCGGGGGGTGGGGACTGGCTTCAACACCGCATCCGCCTGGGTTCCTTCCAGAAAGTTCCCCGCGATTTCTACGCCGGGATCTGGTCGCTGCTGCAGCACTGCCGCGGCCTGGTGATTGGCGACAAGCTGGAGCGGCGCAATCGCCTTAACAGCAGCCTCATCCTCGAGAAGACGCCAGGGGAGCGCAATTTCGCCTCCCAGGTCGACCATTTGCTCAGTCGGATCAAGGCGCCGGAATACCGACAACTCTGCAGCGAATGCCTGCTTTCGCTGATGGCCTTTGTCGAAGCCAATCCAGAGGTGCGCTTCGAGGATGACCTGGCCCTCGACGTGGTGATCGGTCATGCCGTCAGGGTGGGCTGGCAGCAGAGCCATCCCTCTCTTCGTCCAGAGAACTACCCGCAACACAAGGCCCAGGCCTGGGGGCAGTTTTATCGGTCCTCACCCGGTGACTGCCGCCGCTGGCAGATCACGGCGTTGCGGGAACTGGCCGAAGAGCAGGGGCTGGTGTAATCCCAGTGAAAGCCCTCAGATCGGTGCGCACAGGGGCGCTCCCGTATCCGGGTGTTCGACGGCCTGCTCGATCAGGTCTGCCAGCTTGAGAGCCCGCGAGGCCTGAAGACCATCCACCGCAGGGGTCTCCCGGCCGCGAACGCACTGCAGAAAGTGCTCGAGCTCGGCATAGAGCGGTTCGATCGAGGTGGTGCTCACCTCCTCGATGAAGCCGTCATTCCGATACAGCAGCTCGCCGTGATCAGCGGAATACCACTCGTGGGCCCGGCGATGAACATGCAGGGTGTGGTTGAGGAAGTCCGTCTCCACCAGGCTCGAACGGCAATGGGCACTGAGGCTGCGAATTTTTCGGTGGCTCATCTTGCTGGCCGTGAGGCTGGCCACAACACCGTTCTCGAAACCCAACGTGGTGTTGACGTAATCGATCGGGCCTTCGGCACTGCGACCACCGGCAGCGGCGAGCCGCACCACCGGCGCCTTCGCGAGCTCCAGCACGAGGTCGATGTCATGGATCATCAGATCCAGCACCACGGAGACGTCATTGGCCCGATCGGAGTGGGGGCTGTGGCGACGCGCCTCAAGAACCACCACCTCCTCGTTGGCCACCACCTTGGTGAGCTCACGGAAGGCAGGATTGAACCGCTCGATATGGCCCACCTGCAGCAGACACCCCGCCGCTGAAGCGGCCTCGATCAGTGCAGTGGCCTCGTCCTGACTGGCCGCAATCGGCTTTTCAATCAGAACGTGCACACCCGCACGGAGGCAGGCTAGACCGACGGGATGGTGCAGCAGCGTGGGGACCGCGATGCAGACGGCCTCCACCTCCGAGAGCATGGCGTTGTAGTCGGCGAACCAGCGGCAGCCGAATTGCTCAGTGGCGAGCTTGCCGCGCTCAGCATCAGGATCCGCGACTCCCACAAGATCGGCATCCCGCAGAAGACTGAGCACCCGAGCGTGATGCCAGCCCATGTTGCCGATGCCGATCACCCCGACCTTGACTGGGACCATGGGGTCGGGAGACATCAGCGCAGGCGGTCGATTAGGGGAAGACTATCGGCCCTCAGTCGGAATCTTCCTCTGAACTGGGGAGAACAAGCCGGACCCGCTCGATCCGCGGCCCTGCCATGGCTGTGATCTCGAACTGCAGGCCGTTGAAATGCAGCCCTTCCCCCGCGGATGGAATGTGCTGGAGCCGCTCCAGCAGAAAGCCCGCCAGGGTGTGATGGTCATCGGCCTCGGGCAGATCGAGATCGAGCTGTCGATTGAGCTCGAAGATCTCGAGATCTCCGGCCACCAGCCAGGCACCGGGGCAGTCCTTCTCTTCGATCAGATCCGGTTCATCGGTCTCGGCTGGATCCTCATCACCAACGATTTCTCCGGTGAGATCAGCTGCGGTCACCAGCCCCTCGGTGCCGCCGTGTTCATCCACCACCAGCAGCAGCGGCTGACCGCTGCGGATCATCGGCAGCAGTTCCGCCAGCGTGCAGGTCTCCAGCACGGGCACCGCAGGCTGGAGATAGGGCTCGAGCAACGAATCGGCCTGGAGCTCACCCCGCGCAATCGGTTCGGCCATCTGACGCAGATCCAGCACACCGCGCACGTCATCCAACGACTGACCGATCACCGGGAAGCGGGCATGACGGGTGTGGTGCACGGCCTCCATCATTTCCGCGAAACGAACCGTGGCCGGCAGGGTGACCATCCCGGAGCGCGGCACCATCACCTCCCGCACCTGGGTGTCCCGCAGGGCGAAGACACCTTCCAGGATGTTCTTCTCATCTGGGAATAACCCCGTGACCCGTCCGGATTCCACCAGGGTTTCCAGTTCACCAGCGGAAAGGGCTGGCACCAGCACATCCCATTGGGGAGCCAGGCCAAGCAGGCGCATCAACAGGCCCGCCAGCGCCTCAAGCAGGTTGAGCAGTGGAGCCAGGCAGCGCATCACCACCTCCAGCAGCGGCACCAGGCGAAGCGCCGAAGATTCCGGACGGTTCAACACCCAGGCCTTGGGCAGCAAACCAGCCACCAGCGTGGCCAGCAGCACGATGCTGAGGAACAAGGCTGTATCGCGCCAAGCGACACCCACAGACCCATCTGACCAGAGCCGCCCCCCCAGACCACGGCCAGCCCAGCCAAGGGCCACCAGAGCGAGGGTTGCACCCAGTTGAGACACCAGCAGAGCGCGCCGCAGGCGTCGCTGAAGACGCTGGATGGAACGGGCCCCGGCCTGCTCTTCCTCGACGAGCACTTCAACGCGGCTTGGGCGTAGCCGCAGCAGGGCCACCTCTGCAGCCGCGAAGAAGGCCGGCAGAACCAGCAGAACAGCCAGCAGAAGAAGCCGCATCAACAGGGGGGAATGGGGGTCGCGAGGATCGAACTCGCCTTAGGCGAATTATGAGTTCGCTGCATTCACCAGATTGCTAGACCCCCTTAGGGAGAGTGTTACCACAGGGGAGTTACGCCGGGGAAGTGATCGTCCGAGGGCGCATCCGGCACGGCTTCGATGGTCTCGGTGGCCGCCAGGCTGCCATTGAAACCGCTCGAGATGTCCAGGGTTCGCATCGGCAACGGCGGACTCTGCTCGTCCAGCAGAGCTCCCGTCGTATTCTGAAGTGCAGACCCATCCCAGATCAGTCTCTGGTCGGGGAAGCCGAATCCCATGAACCGGTTCCCCTCGATGCCGCCAACCGCGATCCCCAGAACATCGGTCAATTGATGTAGGGGGTCCACGCCCCGGGCCATGGGTGAGGTCCAGGTGTAAAAGCGACGGTTGACTAGCTCACTGGTGGTCTCCGTGGGGTGGCACACCGTGACTTCGACGGGAGCGGAACCACTGCCGGGCGGAGGCGCCTCAACACTGGTGGTGCAGACCAACGGACCCGCCAACACCGATGGGCCGGCGAGCAGAAGCAGGCTCGAACCAAAGAACGACCGCAGCAGCACCGGATGAATCAGCTCTAAGCGCAAACTAAGGACATCTGCGAAGCGCGGCCAGCCCCATGTCTGAATCGTCGAGTGTCCCGACTGAGCGGGAGCAACTGCTGAACCGTCTGGCCACCCTGGCCTACCGACGCGGAGACTTCACCCTGGCTTCAGGCCGCAAGAGCGAGCACTACGTGAACTGCAAACCCGTGAGCCTGAGCGGTTCCGGCCTGGCGCTGATCAGCCGGGCGATGCTCACCCACGTGGAGGCCGATGCGCTGGCCGTGGCTGGGCTGACCCTCGGAGCAGACCCACTTGTGAGCGGTGTTGCCATGGCCGCCGCCGATCGAGGTCGGGAGCTGGATGCGCTGATCGTGCGCAAGGAAGCCAAAGGCCACGGCACCGGTGCCTGGCTGGAGGGTCCGCTCCCTTCCCCCGGGGCACGTATCACCGTGCTGGAAGACGTTGTCACCACAGGAGGCTCATCCCTCAAGGCAGTTCGGCAGCTGCGCGACGCCGGCTACAAGGTGGAGCGGGTCGTCACCATCGTCGACCGGGAAGAAGGGGGTGACGCTGCGATGACGGCTGAAAATCTTGAACTGATCAGCCTTTTCAAGCTGTCTGAAATCGCCGCCTTCACGCCGGCATGAGCAAGTTGTTTTGGGACGCCCAGGTTCCCTGGCTGCGCTTGAACGGCAGCGGAGCACGCCAGTTTCTTCAGGGGCAGACCAGTGCTGACCTCAACGCACTCCAATCCGGGGATCTGCTTCAGACCTGCTGGCTGACCGCAACGGGACGCTTGCGGGCCGTGCTGGAACTTCGTTTCGATGCAGAGGGGGCCGATGTGATCGTTCTGGCGGGAGAGGCCTCTGCCGTTCACTCTGGATTTGATCAGGTGATCTTTCCAGCCGATCGGGTTCGCCTCCAACCCCTGGGCCAGTTGCGCCGACTGCAGTGGCTCGAGCCCATGGCTGCAGCCGTGTGGTGCGATCCGGATGCGGCCCTTCCGGAACCCTGGACATCAGGGGAAGCAGCCACCGCGACGGCTCTGGAGCAATGGCGGCTTCAAAGCGGATTCCCCCCGGGCCCCGGTGAACTCAATGGCGAGACCAACCCCCTGGAGCTTGGGCTCATCGCTCAGGTCAGCACAGAGAAAGGCTGCTACCTCGGCCAGGAGACCATGGCCAAACTCATCGGCCAGGCAGGAGTGAAGCAACAGTTGCGCTGTTGGAGCTGCCCCAGTCCACTTGCGGCCGCCGCCAAGCTCACGCTGGATGGCGAGCGAGCCGGGGTGATCACCAGTGCGCTCGAACACGATGGCACTTGGCTTGGGCTGGCCCTGGTGCGCCGCCAGTGCCTGGCCAGTCCAACGCTGGAAGGTCCCAACGGAGAACAGCTCCAGATCCGTCAACCTGAGGCGTTTCAGGATCCCGACGCCTGATCCTGTTCAAGCAACCAGTCGGCTACGGCCCAGGTGGCCAGACAGTCGTCGCGGTTGTAATCGAAGATCCAGCGCAGCCCGTGCCTGGTGCCGCGTCGATCGGGCCCCTCCCCCTGCCACTGCCGCCACCAGAGCAGGGCCCTGGCCCCATCCACACCGGCCTGACTCCATTGGAACCCCTGCCAAACAGCCACGGCCTTGAGGCCATAACTGGCCAGGGGCAGGCGCCAGTGATGTCTGACCCGGGCATGCACATCCACCAACCGCTGACGAAGCTGCAGCACCTCGGCCTCGGCAGCACCCTGCCGCTCAGCCATACGCCTTAAGGCCAGGCTTTCTGTCTCCCCGTAGTGGAGGATCGGCCAACCCCGATAGCGATTCAGCAACCGTTGCAAACGGAGCCAGCAACGGGCTTCACCATGCTCCGCCAGAGCCAGGATCGGGTGATACGCCACGGATGCCAGATCCCAGTTTCCGCTTTTGGTTCTGGGCAACACCAGAAAACCGTGAAGGAAGTCGTGACGGGCGTCGGGATCGGATTCGATGTCGTAGAGCAGCACACCAGGACAGTCCTGAAGTTCCGGCAGTGCCGCTGAGGCATCCAAACGCTCCACCCGTCCATCCCGCTGCGCCCGGGCCTGAGCCACCAGGGATGCGGCCACCTCACCATGCTGATCCCCAAAACGGTGCAGCTGCTCGGCGAGCTGCAACGGATCAGCCGCGGCCAGATCGGACAAGCCGCGAATCCCAAGCTCCAGCAACATCTCGCGCCGCTTGGCGCCGATGCCGCTGACCTCGCTCAGATGCCCTTCCTCCGCCGCCACGGCATTGCAGGCGACACGCCAGCTGCAAAGTGAGCACTTGCGCCGGTCAGCGGCCAGCGGAGGAGGAACCGGGCGCTCGAGGTCAGAGCGCAATTTGCGCAGCCCCTCGGACAGCTGTCGGCGCAGACCACTGGAGAGATGCAGCCGCTCCTGTTCCAGGCGCCGGCCACCACCGCCGAGCACCAGCATCGACGGAACGTCCCCCTGCTGATGCTGCGCAAGCAACAGGGCCATCAGCGCCAGCGGCAGCTGATGTTCCCGGGTGGTGCGGCGGCCCTGACGGGCCAGCACCGGTTGATAGGCGAAGTCACCCCAGCGGCTCTTCCCCTTGACCCGCCGCAGCAGTGGAGGGTGTGCCTCCAACGACTCACCGGATGGGCCAAGCCCCTTCAGGCGCAGACCCACCACGGCCTCGGCTCCGGCAGCACAGGCAGCGATGCCATGGCCAGGCTTGCGGGGGAGCAAGGCCACAAAACAGCGTTGCTGGTCGTCCAGCAGGAGATTGCGATGGGCCGTCCAACGCCGCTCGGCAGGATTCCCGTGGCGATCGAGCCAGGCCTTGCGACGGCAACGCAGCCAACTGCGCAGCAACCGGTCGGTGAGAGCGTTGTCGGCAGCCGGGGTGTCACCCATCCGCCGACCCTACGGCTGCCAGCTGCTAGATCCACTGAAGTGCAGGCTGTGCCATGGCATCGGCTCCCCTCCCTCTGAGTCCAGCTCCGATCAAGTTCGGCACCGATGGCTGGCGCGGGATCACCGGCGTCGACATCACGGTTGAGCGGTTGTTGCCCGTTGCTGCTGCCGCGGCTCAGGAGCTCGCCCATCGCGCCCCCGAAGGTCTCAACAGCCGAACGGTGGTGATCGGTTACGACCGGCGCTTTCTGGCTCCAGAACTGGCGGAAGCCATCGCAGCCGCTGTGCGTGGTTGTGAACTGGAACCCCTGCTCACCGACACCGCTGTGCCCACGCCGGCCTGCAGCTGGGCCGTGGTGGAGCGCAAAGCCCTGGGAGCGTTGGTTATCACCGCCAGTCACAACCCACCGGAATGGCTGGGGCTGAAGATCAAAGGACCCTTTGGTGGATCGGTCGAGGGAGACTTCACGGCCGCAGTCGAACGACGTCTTGCCGCCGGCGGCATCACGGCACCGATCAAGGCGGAGGTCCCCCGGTTTGATGGGCGCGGCGAGCATCTGGAAGGGCTGCGCCGCAAGTTGGACCTGAAGGCCCTGGTTGATGGCCTCAAGGCCATCAACCTCAAGGTGATCGTCGATCCGATGCACGGCTCAGCCGCCGGATGTGTGACGGAACTGCTCGGCCCTGAAGCCGCTGGCGTTGTGGAAGAGATCCGCAGCGACCGTGATCCCTTGTTTGGCGGTCATCCACCGGAACCCCTGGCGCCCTACCTCGGGGCGTTGATCGCGGCCGTGAAAGCCTCAACGGCCGCCGGAACTCCTGCGGTGGGATTGGTGTTCGACGGCGATGGTGACCGCATCGCTGCCGTGGATGAAACCGGCCGGTTCTGCAGCACCCAGCTGCTGATGCCCCTGTTGATCGATCACCTGGCCCGAGCCCGCCAGCTGCCGGGCGCCGTGGTCAAAACCGTGAGCGGCTCGGATCTAATGCGGCTGGTGGCGGAGGCCCAGGGACGCAACGTTTTGGAGCTCGCGGTGGGCTTCAAGTACATCGCCGCAGAGATGCTGGCCGGGGATGTGCTGATCGGCGGAGAGGAATCCGGTGGTGTGGGCTTCGGCATGCACCTGCCCGAGCGGGACGCCCTGTTCGCGGCGATGCTGGTGCTGGAAGCCCTGGTGGAAGGGAAGCAACCCCTGGGTGCGCGTCTGGATGCACTCCAGCAACAGCATGGAGGCAGCAGTCACTACGACCGACTCGACCTGCGCCTGGCCGACATGGAGGCACGCCGACGGCTCGAGACGCTGCTGTACCAGAGCACGCCCTCGAGCGTCGCCGGCGCAGACGTGCTGGAGGTGATCAGCACCGACGGAATCAAGCTGAGGATGGGGCCGAACCACTGGCTGATGCTGCGCTTCTCCGGCACGGAACCGCTGCTGCGGCTCTACTGCGAAGGGCCGGATGCCGAGCGGGTGAACGAGGTTCTCGCTTGGGCCCGACAGTTTGCGGAGGCCGCATGAAGACCCTTGTGATCGCCAGCGGCAACGCCGGCAAGATTCGTGAATTCCAGGGTCTGCTGCAGGCCCTGCCAGTCAGCGTGCAACCCCAGCCAGAAGGCTTGGAGGTGGAGGAGACGGGCACCACCTTTGCCGCCAATGCCCGGCTCAAGGCTCAAGCGGTTGCCGCCGCCACAGGGGAATGGGCCCTGGCCGACGATTCAGGCCTCAGCGTTGATGCGCTTGATGGCGCTCCGGGTGTTCATTCCTCCCGCTATGCCCCCACCGACCCGGAACGCATTGCCCGGCTGCTGAAGGCCCTGAACGGCTCAGACCAACGCCAGGCCTATTTCTGCGCCGCGCTCTGTGTCGCCGCCCCAGACGGCACGATCCTGCTGGAGGTGGAAGGCCGCTGCGACGGCTTGATCACGGCCACACCCCGGGGAGATCAGGGGTTCGGCTACGACCCGATTTTCGAAGTTGCTGGAACCGGCCGCACCTTCGCCGAGATGCCGTTGGCGGAGAAAAAGCAGCACGGCCACCGCGGCAAAGCCTTCAGCCTCCTGGAACCCAAGTTGCGCCAGTTGCTCGAAGCAAGCTGAAGAAGAACCTGGGATACAAAGGCTCTCGTGGCATGGTCTGTACGGTGAGGCCTGCCGCTGACGAGGTCCATGGCCATCGCCATGACCACGGGTTACAGCGCGCAGACCGAGGGCGCTCTTCTGTGCATCGAAGCCGCCTCGGACTGGGCCCTGACTTGTGTGAATCAACTGGCTGTCGCTGACAGCCATGTCCTGATCGATTACGGAGCTGCCGATGGTGGAACCGCCGTTGGGCTCTGGAACCAGGTGCTGGATCGCCTGCATGCCAACCAGCCGAAGGCCCACCTGACGTTGATCGGCAACGACCTGCCGAGCAACGACAACATTGCTCTGGCCAACAACCTGGCCCTGCAGATCCCCCGGGATCCGAAACCAACGGTGCTGGTGAGTGCCCGCAGCTTCTACGAGCCCTCCGTGGCGCCGAACTCGGTGAGCTTCGGTTTTTCCGCCACGGCCATGCACTGGCTGAGCGCCTCCCCCGGCCCCCTGAACAGCCACACCCATGTGCTGGCGTCCGGTGATGCCGAGGCACTTCAGCGCTTCACCGCCCAGGCGATGAAGGACTGGAACCACATCCTCGAGCTGCGCAGCCGCGAACTGAAAGTGGGCGGGCGCCTGCTGACGGTGAACCTCTCCCGTGATGAAGCAGGGCTCTATCTCGGCCACAACGGCGGCGAAACCCGCAACGTGCACGACCAGCTGCACCAGATCTGGCGGGGCATGGCCGAGGAAGGCCTGATCAACCAGGAGCAGTACCAACAAGGCACGGTTCTGAACTTCTACAAATCCCCCGAGGAGTTCATGGCTCCGCTGAAGGACGAGAGCAGCGCCGCCTACCGCAACGGCCTGCGGCTTGTGGACGAGCGCACCGTTTACGTGAAGTGCCCTTACCGATGCCGCTGGAACGAGAACGGTGACACGGCGACTTTCGCCGCCGGATTGATGGCGACGATCCGCAGCTGGAGCCGCCACAGCTTCGCCAGTGCTGCCGGCGACACCGCAGCAGACACGGTGTTCGAGCGGCTGCAGCAGCGCATCGCCGAAGCCCCCAGCGAATGGAGCCTCGACTACGTCGAACACCACCAGATGATGGAGAAGGTGGCCTGATGAGCAGCGGCAAGAAAACAGCGCCGACCGTGTCGGTGCTGGCGGAACACGTCTCCGATCACCTCTCGGTGTTCGTGGTGGCGGAAGACACCGATGCCAAGCGCCCCGCCAACGGAGGCCTGCGGGTGCTCAATTACCCGAGCGATGAGGCCTGCATCGCAGACGGCCAGCGACTGGCGGGGTTGATGACCCACAAGCACGATCTTTACGGCACCGGTTTCGCCGGGGGCAAGATCGTTGCCCGGGCCGCTGAGCCCGATGCCGTCAAGGATGAGCTGATCAGCGTCACCGCTGAGCTGCTGGAGTCGCTTGACGGCGCGATGATCACCGGCTGCGATCTCAACACCAGCCTGGAAGACATGGAGCGTCTGACGGCGCTCACCCCCCCATGTGCTGGCGGCGGTCGGCAGCCCTGTGGACGCCAGTGCCGCCACAGCCCACGGCACCCTCGGTGCTGTGGAGGCCGTTCTGGACAAGGACCTCAACGACGCCCGCCCCGGCCGGGCCCTCGTGCACGGCTGCGGTGCCGTTGGTGGCACCGTTGCCCGCCATCTCGTCGAGCACGGTTGGACCGTTTTCACCGTGGATCTGGACCGCGAGAAAGCCAGTTTTCCCGGCGCAACGCCGCTGCCGGAGAGCTGCGCCTGGTGGGAACTGAACCTCGACCTGCTGCTGCCCTGCTCAATCTCCGGGTTGATCAACGCCGAAATGGCGACGGCGCTGAAAACCCCCGCCGTGGTGCCTGCCGCCAATGCCCCCTTCCAGCAACCCCAATTGGCGGATGACCTGCGTCGCCGCGGTGTGCGGGTGCTGCCAGACCCCCTGGTGAATGCAGGAGCTGTGATCGCCGACTCAATCGAGCGGTTCTCCCCCGACGCCTGGAAAGACGCTGGTGCCAAGGACGTCTATGCCTTCGTTCGCGATGAGGTGCGCCGACGGGCCAGCGAGTATCTGAATCAGCGCGAACAGGGCCTGTCGGTGGGTGCAGCCCTTGAGGAGGTGGCTGCAACACCCTCCACCGAGCCCATCGGCCTCAGCTTTGGAGAAAGCGAATGAGCAGACCAACGTCCCTGCCCAGCCGGGCAGCCGTCGTAATCGTGGGCGGCGGCATGGCCGGCCTCAGCTGCGCTGCATCCCTGGCCCGCCGCGGCGTGCGCGATGTGGTGCTGCTGGAAGCTCAGACCCTGGCCCACGCCAAAGCCAGCAGCTATGGCGAAACCCGGATGTTCAGGGAGATGTATTCCGACCCGATGCTCTGCCGTCTCGCCCAGGAGGCCAACCGCCTCTGGCGCGAGGAAGAAAACCACGCCGGTCAGCAACTGCGGGAGACCCACGGCCTGCTCTTTTACGGCGAAAGCTGGGATGAAGAAACGATCGAGGGGTCGATCCCCGGGGCCCGACGGGTCATGGACGATCAGGGCATCCCCTATGAGGCCCTCAACGCCGACCAGATCGCGGCCCGTTTCCCGCTGAAGCCGAAGCCGGGCTTCACCGGACTGTTCGAGCCCACCGCCGGCGCCGTGCGCAGCGACAGGGTCGTGGCCCACTGGATCAACACCGCCCGCAAGGCCGGCCATCAGCTGATCGAGTACTGCCCCGTGGCGGGCCTCGATGCCGATGGCGGTGGCGTCACCCTGGAGAGCGGCGAACACATCGCCGCCGGACAGCTGGTGGTGGCCTGTGGGATCTGGAGCCAGCTGTTGCTGGCCCCTCTTGGCCTCTCACCCAAACTGGAGGTGTGGCCGATGCTCTGGGCCCACTACACGGTCGACCCGGCACTGGCCGATCGCTACCCCCAGTGGTTCTGCTTCCAGCAGGAACGCGGCGATGACGGTGGCCTCTACTACGGATTCCCCGTCCTCAGCCAAACGGCGGATGGCCGCCCCCGGATCAAGGCGGGCATCGACTGGGCTCCGAAGGAGCTGCGCGTCGCCGAACCCAACGCCATGGTGACCGAACCACCCGCTCGCCTGGTGGAGCTGCTCGACACCTTCCTGTTCAACGAACTGGAGGGTGTGCAGGAGCGGGTGGAGACCGTGATCAGCCCTTACTCCATGGCCAGCGACGTGAACTTCGTGCTGGACCGGCTCACCCCGAAGCTGAGCCTGTTCGCAGGAGGCTCCGGCCAGGCCTTCAAGTTCGCCCCCCTGATCGGTGATTCCCTGGCACGCCTCGCCAGTGAAGAACAACCAGCGGTGGATCTCTCCTGCTGGAGCCACCAACGCGCCGCCGTCCGCGCCTGACCCCTCACCCCTCATCCGATGTCTGACACCCCCGCGAACCAGCGCTCTTGGTGGCGCCAGCCCCCCCTCTGGGTGGGGGCTGCTCCCCTGCTGATCTTTCTGCTGGTGTCGGCCATCGACCTGGCGCTGGCCAAGCAATTCACCGACAACGGCAAAGCCGTGATCAGTGATGCCCTCGGCGGGGTCTGGCAGTGGATGGTGGTGCTGCTGTTTCTGATCGCGCTGGTCCTGGCCATCAGCCCAGTCGGCAAACTCCGGCTTGGAGGCGCTGAGAGCAAGCCCAGTCTCAAATTCTTCGACTGGTGCGCAGTGCTGATCTGCACCCTGCTGGCGGGGGGTGGTGTGTTCTGGTCGGCAGCCGAACCGCTTTATCACTTCCAGACCCCATCACCGGTGTTTGCGGGGGTCGAGGGCAGCACTGCCGCAGCGGTGGATCCCGCCCTGGCGGTGAGTTTTCTGCACTGGGGCTTCCTCGCCTGGGCCCTGGTGGCCACCACCACCACGATCACCTTCTCGATCCTGGAGCGACGGGGTGAACCCCTGCGTCCCCGCACACTTCTGGTGAACATCGTGCCGCGCAGCTGGGTGGATGGTGCGCTCGGTCACCTGGCGGATGGGTTGTCTGTGGTGGCCGCAATCGCCGGCACGGTTGGCCCCTTGGGTTTCCTCTCGCTGCAGCTCAGCAATGCCGCAGGGCAACTGCCCTGGCTCAGCGACAGTGCCGGCTTGCAATCCCTTGTGGTGGTGCTGCTGACCGCCGTCTTCGCGACCTCCACCGTCAGCGGCATTCAAAAAGGCATCAAGTGGCTGTCGGAGCTCAATGTGTGGCTCACCCTGGCCATGGCGGCGGGCCTACTGCTTTTGGGCCCGGGCCTCTGGCTGATGCAGCACTTCTTCAGCGGCTTCATCACCTATCTGATCCACCTGCCGCAGATGGCCCTCACTCCCAATGCCGTGCCGGCGAACTGGGTGAACGGCTGGACGGTGTTCTACTGGGGCTGGTTCCTCGGCTATGCGCCCTTGATGGGGCTGTTCACCGCCGGCGTCAGCCGCGGCCGCAGCATTCGTGAACTGGTACTGGCGGTGGCCATCCTCTGCCCGATCGTGACCAACCTTTGGTTCACCCTGCTGGGGGGCACCGGATTGCATCTCGAATTGGCGGGGGGCGGCATCAGCGAAGCCCTGGCCCAGAACGGAGCCGCCGCTGCCCTGCTCACGATCCTCAGCCAACTCCCCCTGGCCGGTCTGCTGATTCCGGTCGGCCTGGTGCTGGTGGTGCTGTTTATGTGCACCAGCGCCGACTCAATGAGTTACGCCGCGGCCATGGTGGTGAGCGGCCGCAACGAGCCCCCTGCTCTGCTGCGCCTGTTCTGGGCCTTGATGATCGGCAGCCTCACCTTGGTGCTGCTTCGCATTGGCTCGGGCCTGGGGGACAGCACCTCCATCGATGCCCTGCAGGCCTTCATCGTGATCACCGCGGTGCCGGTCACCCCCTTGGTGCTGGCCACCCTCTGGAGCGCGCCACGGCTGGCCTGGAGGGAAGCCAAGCGCGAAGGACTCAGCTAATCAGCTGATGGGTGCCCAGCTCCCGTGCAGGCCATGGGGAACGGCCAACGGCAGCTCAAGCACCGCCACCTCCGACAGATCACGGGCGTTGAGGATCACCAGATCGGATGCGGCCCGGGCCCCGTTCCACACCAGATCGAGCACCCAGCCGTCGTCCTCTGCCTCAGCACCGGGACGACGCACCATCAACGGCTCACTCACAAAGCCCCTCGGCGCCGCACTCCAGGTGTGGGTCTCCCCGGAATCCAGATCAAGTTTCTGGATGGCCTGCAACGGATCGTTGCCCCTCTCCCGCTCCGCCACCGCCATCCAGGCGAAGCGGGCGCTGAGGCCCTGACGCTCGGGGTTGACCATGGCGAACTCACAGGTGCGCTCGCTGATCCGCTCGGTCTGCACCGATTCCCGACTGAGGTCGAGGCGACAACGGTGCAGGATTCCCTCCGGCACCGTGTCGAAATTCACCTCAGCGAAATCCTCATCAGGTCCGATGGACGGGAAATCGTCGTAGACGATGCTCTCCACCACGACGTGATCGCCATCCTCGAAGGCATTGAGGTGATGGAAGACGAAACCGTCGGGAGCTTCGAGAATGCGGGGCTTCTGACCGGCGAAGCGGCCGGAATCGCGGGGGATCAGCCAGAAGCGCCCCTTGCCGCCGGGTTGAGATGCCAAGCACTGGGCCGCACCCTTTTCGCCGGTCACAAACGGCAATGGATTAAAGGCGATGGCGTTCTGGAGGAACACCGCCCAGTTGGGGGTGATGGCGAAATCGTGGAGGAAGGCGAAGCCGGGGAAGCTGTCGGAACGGTCGTGCAGCAAGGCGCCAGCTTCCGGGCCATCGGTGGCGAACTCCATCAGACGGATGGTGCTGCGGGGCCCGGTCTTAACCCCGAAGGTGACCATGCGGGGCCGTCCGTTGTGGCCGGGATCGAAGCGGGGGTGAGCGCTGAAAGCCTCGCCCTTTTTCAACACACCATCGAGGCGCGACAGGCCGCGGGTCTCCAGGCTGCGGGGATCGAGCGCATGGGGTTCCGCCGCCTCCCAGAGGGCCAACAGCTGATCACCCAGACGCACCACATTGGTGTTGGCGATGTTCTTCAAGCGCAGGTCAAAGGCATTGGCCAGCCGACCACCCGGCTTCTGACTGCCGAACACGCCGCGGTAGAGCACCTTGCCGGCCTTCTCCTCCGCCAGCCAACCCTCAGTACGCACAAAACGGTTGCTGAGGCAGACGCTGCCGTTCTCAAACCGCATCGCCGCAATCATGCCGTCGCCGTCGAAGGGGTGATGCACCCGATGCCCATCCCGCTCAAGCCGCCCGGGGCCATTGCGATAAAAGGTGCCCTGAAGCTCCGTCGGAACCGTTCCACGCACCGGGGTCAGCGCCACGTCGGTGAGTTCCTGCTCAACGTTCACAAAGGAACTGGCCCAGTCGCTGCGGGCGTAGCTGCGGGCGGGGGCGACGGTCACGGGCGAACGATCAACGTCCGCCCATCCTCTCGTAACGGACTGTGAAGCGCGGAGCTGCGCTCAGCTGGCGCCGGCCTGCTCCAGCACCCCTTTGCTGCTGGGGATAGCGCCGGCCCGGCGTGGATCCACCTCCGTGGCCATGCGCAGGGCCCGGGCAAAGGCCTTGAAGCAGGCTTCAACGATGTGGTGGGAGTTGACCCCATCCAGCTGACGGATGTGGAGGGTCAGCCCGCTGTTGTTGACCACCGCCACGAAGAACTCCTTCACCAGCTCGGTGTCGTACGTGCCGATCTTCTGGCTGGGAATCTCGAGGCTGTAGCTGAGATGGGGGCGACCGGAACAATCCAGGGCCACCTGCACCAGGGCCTCATCCAGCGGTGCCACGAAGTGACCGAAGCGATGAATTCCGCGCCGGTCCCCCAGGGCCTGGGCCAGGGCCTGCCCCACGGCAATCCCCACGTCCTCATTGGTGTGGTGATCGTCGATGTGAGTGTCTCCCACCGCATTGATTTCCAGATCGATTAGGCCGTGGCTGCTGATCTGATGAAGCATGTGGTCGAGAAACGGCACACCAGTACTGGACTGGCACTGGCCGGAGCCGTCCAGATCCAGCCGCACCTTCACATCGGTTTCACCAGTGACCCGATGGATCGTTCCCTGACGTGCCATCACCCGAGCTTCAGTGCCCTCATCGTGCCTCACATTCCGGTGACGCAGTAGCCCGCATCCACGTAGATGGTCTGACCGGAAATGCCGCTGGCCAGATCGCTGAGCAAGAAGGCAGCCGTGCCACCCACTTCCATCTGGGTCACGGTGCGGCGCAGGGGAGCCTTCTCCTCCACGTTGTGGATCATGTCGAGAATGCCGCCGATGGCGGAGCTGGCCAGGGTGCGGATCGGGCCGGCGCTGATGGCATTGACGCGCACTTGCTTTTCGGGACCCAGCTCTGCCGCGAGATAGCGAACAGAAGCCTCCAGAGCCGCCTTGGCGACGCCCATCACGTTGTAGTTGGGGATCGCACGCTCAGCACCGAGGTAGGAGAGCGTGATCACACCGGCCTTCTCGCTGAACAGCGGCTTGGCATGGGCGCAGAGGGGGGCCAGGGAATAAGCGCTGATGTCGAGGGAACGGGCAAAGCCTTCAGCGGTGGTGGCGCTGTAGTCACCGATCAGCTCTTCCTTGCCAGCAAAGGCCAGGCAGTGCACCAGCCCGTCGAGCACGCCCCACTTCTCCTTGATCTCGCCGAAGACCTCAGCCATCTGGTCGGCATCCTGCACATTCAAAGGCAGGAACAGGCTGGGCTCAAGGGGAGCGGTGAGTTCGCGCACCTTGGCCTCAAAGCGGCCCTTGTCGTCAGGCAGATATGTGATGCCGAGTTCAGCACCGGCCGCCTTCAGCTGCTGAGCGATGCCCCAGGCAATCGAACGGTTGTTGGCGATGCCGGTGACGAGAATCTTCTTGCCGGTGAGATCAAGCAGCATCGGGACAGACCGGAACGGGTTGAATTCGCGCGATTCTCCCCCATCCCCCGCCAAGATCACCGCTCGTTTGCTGACAAAGGCCGGTGCCCAGCGCTGCGTCACCCCCGATCAACGGCGACCTGCCGCGGCAATTCGCGTCCCGCGATGCCCTCAACACCCTGTTGGCGCAAGAGTTCCCAGGGGCGGAGGGGGAACTCAGCCCGATCCGCGGTGGGCGTGAAGCAGCCGAAGACAAACTGCGGCGCATTGACGCAAGGCGCTACGCCAAAAGTCGCAATCACCTCAAGGGTGCAGTCACCGGGCTGTCGCCCTACATCCGTCACGGCGTGCTGACCCTCGCGGAGGTGCGCGATTCAGTGTTTGCACGGATCCGCAACCGCGATGAGGGCGGAAAGCTGATCAACGAACTCGGCTGGCGGGACTTCTGGCAACGGATGTGGCTCGATCTGGGGGATGGCATCCATGACGATCAAGAGCCGTTCAAAACAGGCCATGACGCCGGGGCCTATGCCCAGGAACTGCCGGCCGATGTGCGCGCAGGGAGCACGGGGCTGGCCTGCATGGATGGCTTCCGCGATCAACTGGTGACGACCGGCTGGCTGCACAACCACGCCCGCATGTGGATGGCCGCCTGGCTCGTGCACTGGCGACGGGTGCACTGGAAAGCCGGAGCCGACTGGTTCCTGGAGCACCTGCTGGATGGCGATCCAGCCAGCAACCATCTGAGCTGGCAATGGGTGGCCAGCACCTTCAGCCACAAGCCCTACTTCTTCAACCGCGGCAACCTGGAGCGCTACAGCGACGGGCATTACTGCGACAGCTGCCCCAGCGCAAACAGCTGCCCATTCGAAGGCAGCTACGACCAACTGGAGAGCCAGCTGTTCGCCCTGATGCCGGCCATACGGGAGACCGGCAACAACCGCAACCAGCAGCGCAACCGCCAACGCCGGAGCAGCAGAGGCGCCAGTGCCGCCCTGGCCCGTCCCAAGCGATAAGCAGGAGATTCCTCGATGACATTTCAACGCCCGATCCTCTGGATTCACGAGGAGGCCCTTGGTGCCAACAACCCAGCGCTGCAGGCCTGGCCAGAGTCACCAGCGGTGTTCGTGTTCGACATCCGTTGGATCCAAGAGGCACGAATCAGCCGCAAACGGCTCGGCTTCCTCTACGAAAACGCCCTCGACCTTCCCCTCACCCTGCGCAAGGGGGATGTGGCCGATGAGGTGCTGGCCTTTGCCCGTCGCCATCAGGCCGATGGTGTGGTGAGCAGCAGCTCTGTAGATCCACGCCTGGAGCGGATCGGCGAGGCCATCGACGCAGAACTGCCGCTTGAACTGCTGGATCCCGAACCGTTCGTGGAACTGCCGCGGCCACCACGGCTGGGGCGGTTCAGCCGGTACTGGCGCGATGCCGAAGCGGTGGTGTGGGAGGGCTACTCACCAGCCCGTTGATCCCTCAGCAGCTGCCGGGCCCGCTTCAATTCCTCCACAGGATTAGTAAGCAGATCTTCCTCCTCGAGTGAGGGCAGCTACACAGGAACCACCTGCTTGTCGTTCCGGGGCGGCTCGATCCACTGCCAGCGGTCTTCCGGAGCGCGGGCCTGGCACAGAGCTTTCAGCTCGCTCTTCAACAGGCCACGCACATCGCGCCTGGCCACGGCATCAAAAAACTCCTCACGGGTCGCCAACCCGGAACTGAACGGTGTGGATCCATTGCCGTTGAACAGGCGGGCCGGATCCGGCAGCCATCGGGGCCGACACACCCCTGGGAAGCTGGTGTCTGTCTCCAGATAAATGTGGAGCCCGTAGCCATCGGGCTGATTGACCACAGCCACCCCGTCATGGGGGGAATGGCGCTCGAGAGGGAACAAGCGCCAACTGGGCGGTTCCTTTGGAGCAGCGCAGGCCCCCAGCAGCAGGACGACTCCCCAAAGCAGTCGCAGGCGCGGCATCCATTACCACCGGAGGTGGCCATCCTGAAGCAGATTCGCTGCATCTGCCTGCGCCTTATGGCCCTGACACCATCCACGATGCTGGCGCTGAGCACAGGCCTGCCTGATTTTGATCTTCCCCAGGTCACGGGTGGTCGGCTGAACAGAAGTTCTCTGGACCAACGGCCCGTGCTGCTGATGGTGCTTTGTGCCCATTGCCCCTTTGTGAAACATGTGGAGGCCGAGATCACTCGACTGAACCAAGACTTCAGAAATGCGGTGCAACTGATCGGTGTGAGCAGCAACAGCCTGATCACCCACCCCCAGGATGGGCCGGAGCAACTGGCGGACCAGGCCAGGCGCCATGGCTGGAGCTTCCCTTACCTGCTGGATGAGCAGCAAACCCTGGCCCGAGCGCTCAGGGCCGCCTGCACGCCGGAGTTCTACCTGTTTTCACCTGATGGCGAAGGCCTGCAGAGCCTGCGCTATCGCGGCCAATTGGACGGGAGCCGACCCGGCAACGATCAGCCCCTCGATGGTCGTGACCTGCGGGCCGCCCTCGAGGCCGTGCTGACGGGAGCTTTGGTGAATCCAGACCAGACCGCCTCGGTGGGCTGCAATGTGAAGTGGAACCCCGGACAGGAGCCGGAGTGGTTCGGCTGAGCCACTTAAGCTTTGCTTTATGCAAGTACCTCCCTTCAGCCTCAGCCAGCAGATCGATGATCTTGGTGTGGACCTCGAAGAGGCGGTGCTCGAGGTGTTGCGAAGCGGTCAGTACATCGGTGGACCGCAAATCAAACGCTTTGAGGAAGCGTTTGCCACCAGTGTTGGCTGCGAGCACGTCGTTGGCTGCAACAGCGGCACCGACGCTCTGATCCTGGCCCTGCGCGGCCTGGGCATTGGCGCCGGCGATGAGGTGATCACCTGCTCGTTCAGTTTTTTCGCCACGGCTGAGGCCATCAGCGCCGTCGGCGCCACGCCGGTGTTCGTGGATGTCGACCCCAGCACCTACCTGATCGATTTCGATCAGATCGAAGCTGCGATCACCCCCGCCACCAGGGCCCTGATGCCGGTGCACCTGTTCGGGCGCGCGGTGAACATGACCCGGCTGATGGCCATTGCCGAACGCCATCAGCTGAAGGTGATCGAAGACTGCGCCCAGGCAACGGGAGCCCGGTGGAATGGTCAGGCCGTGGGCAGCTTCGGCGATGTGGGCTGCTTCAGCTTCTTCCCCACCAAGAACCTCGGCGCGGCCGGCGATGGCGGTGCTGTCACCACCAGCGATGCCCAACTGGCCCAGGCCATGCGTGAGCTCGCCGTGCACGGCATGCCCGAGCGGTACTTGCACACCAGCCTTGGCTACAACAGCCGGCTGGATGCGGTCCAGGCGGCTGTCTTGAACGTGAAGCTGCCAAGGCTTGAGGAGTGGATCGGCAAACGAACAGCCATCGCCAAGCGTTACCGGGATGCTCTTGGCGATCTCAACGGCCTCACACTGCCGACCCCCGACGACGGCCACAGCTGGAACCAATTCGTGGTGCGCATCGGCAGTTGCCCCAGCGGCCAGCCGCTCTGCAACGCCAGCTGCACCCCCTCCACCACCAGTGCACGCCACGGCATCCCCGAGAGCTGCTGCCGCGACTGGGTCAAGCAGACCCTGCAGGAGCGTGGGGTGAGCACGATCATTTACTACCCCATTCCAATCCACCGGCAGCCGGCCTACGCCCATCTGGGCTTGCAACAGGGCTCCTTACCGGTGACGGAACAGCTCTGCAGCCAGGTGCTGAGCCTGCCGATCTTCCCTGAGTTGAGTGGCCAGCAGCAAGAGGCTGTGATCGACACGGTGCGCCAACTGCTGGCAGCCAAGGTGCCGGGCCAGTTCCGACGTGCCGACGAAGGTGATCAGGACCGGATGGTGGCGTAAAGCGCTTTAAACCGAGCCTGCTGCTTCTTGTGATCCACCAGAGGTTCGGGGTAGTCGCGCCGTTCCAGAGCACCGATTTCACCGCTGAGCAAATCCTTGGTGTTCACATGGCGCAGTTCCGGCACCCACTGGCGGATGTAGTCGCCGGCTGAATCGAATTTGGAGGCCTGGGTGGCGGGGTTGAAGATGCGCAGGGGCTTGGGGTCCATGCCACTGCTGGCGCTCCACTGCCAGCCACCGTTGTTGGCGGCCAGGTCACCATCCACCTCCAGTTCCATGAAGGCGCGCTCGCCCCAGCGCCAGTCGCAGATCAGGTCTTTGACCAGATAGGAGGCCACGATCATGCGGCAGCGGTTGTGCATCCAGCCGGTCTGGTTGAGCTGACGCATGGCGGCATCGATGATCGGCATGCCGGTCTGCCCCTCCTTCCAGAAGTCGAACCAGTCCTCGTTGTTCTCCCAGGGGAAGCGGCGCCACTGCTCGCGGTAGGGGCCATCGGCGAGTTCCGGGAAATGAAACAGAGCCTGCTGGTAAAACTCGCGCCAGCCCAGCTCCTGCTCCCACACTGCAATGGCCTGCAAGTGCTCCTCGCTGCGGGCTTGCTCACGGGAGTCCTGGGCGGCACACCAGGCCTGGCGCGGGCTGAGGGTGCCGACGCTCAGGGCAGCACTGAGGGTGGAGGTGCCTGCGGTACCGGGGAAATTGCGACCAGGCTCATAGCCGAGCAACGGCCCATCACAGAAGCTGCTGAGTTGGGCCAGCGCCGCCGCTTCTCCAGGGCGGCAGGGGCAGATCTCAGCGCCCTTGAAACCATGGCTCTCCCGCAGAGCCTCCAGGGACTCAACGGCCGGCAGCTGAGCAGGATCAAGATCCACCAGCCCGGTGGGGGCCGCAATGGTGCTGGGTTGCTTGGCCAGCACCTGGCCGCGCCAGTTGCGCAGGAACGGGCCATACACGCGATATGGGTCACCACCACCGGTCTTGAGCAGCTCTGGAGCGATCAGCAGCTGATCCCAATCCACCACCACCTTGCGGCCATCAGCCTGCAGTTGTTTGGCCACCTGGCGGTCCCGCTCACGGGCATAGGGCTCCACATCGCGGTTCCACACCACAGCCTCGGCACCGATCTGCTGCGCCAGCTGCGGCAACACCGCCACCGGGTCACCTTTGACGACCAGCAACCGGCTACCGGCCTTCCGCCAGCGCTGCTGCAGTTCCACCAGGCTCTCGATCAGAAACCACAGCCGGGCCGGCGCCATCGGCGGCAGATGATCCGGCGGGTTGATCAGCTGCGGGTCGAGCACGTATACCCCCGTCACCGCCGGACTGATGTCCGTAGCTGCCACCAAACCAAGGTTGTCCGCCAGGCGCAGGTCGCGGCGGTGCCAAAACAGAACGCGAGAGCTGGTCATCAGAGGCCGAGAAGCTGCTTGGCACGGAACCAGGCGGTCACGCTTTTGCCATCGAGCCATTCATCGCCCGAGGCCAACGCTGCATCCAGCTGGGCTGGGCTCATCCGCACCACCTCCAGATCTTCGTCGTCATCGCCGGCTGGCGGATTCTCCAAGGGCGTGAGCTCCCGGGCCAGGAAGCAATGGATCACTTCATCGGAATAACCAGGGCAGGGGAGCATCGGCCCCAGCACATCCCACTGCGCAGCGCTAAAGCCGGCTTCCTCCCCCAGCTCCCGCTGCATCGATTCCAGTGGATCTTCGCCATCTTCAAGCGTGCCTGCTGGGAATTCGAGCAGGCGGGCCTGCACCGCAAAGCGGTACTGACGCAGAAGCACCACCTGGCCGTCATTCGTGATCGGCACCGCCAAGGAAGCGCCGGGGTGGCGGATCATCCCGAAGGTGGCCTCGACACCCATCGGCAGCTTGATCCGGTTGCGCTCGAAACGGAGCTTGCGAGCGTCCACCACCTCAACGGTGTCCAGCAGCTCAAAGGGCTCCGGGGCGGGCAGTGGCGCCATGGGATCAGGCGAGAAGGCTCACCAGCATGGCGGGTAAGTGCCCTGCATCGCTTCCAGCAACGGCGCCAGCACAAAGCTGCGCAGGTGCATCCGCCGGTGGGGAAGCATCAGGTCAGGATGATCCAGCCGCAGTTCTCCCCAGAACAGCAGATCCAGATCGAGGCTGCGCGGGCCCCAGCGCTGTTCCTGCGATCGGTTGCGGCCGAACTGCTGTTCCAAACCCTGTAAGGCATCCAACAGTTCCAGGGCGGCGGGCACGCTCGGCGGGGCCTGCAGCCCCTCCACCAACATCACGGCATTGCAGTAACGGGGCTGGTCCGGAGGACCACCAACCGGAGCGGTGTCGTGCAGGGATGACCAGCGGTAAACCAGCTTTTGACCGGCCCAAGCCCTCAGCAGCTTCTCCAGCAAAGGCCGCACCGCCACCAACGTCTCGCGCGGCGATCCCGCCGCACTGGGCTGGTTCGCCCCCAGCGCCACCGCAACAGAAGCGTCATCGATGGAGGGCATCAGCGAGACTGGCGCGCACGAACGGGCTGAACGCGTCCATGGTGGCAACCGGAGTAGCGGTGAAGGACGATCAGGCCACCCGTGCCTTTCCGCTGGCAGCGATCACGGGCCATGGGACGTTGAAGTTGGCCCTTCTGCTGGCGGCCGTCGACCCTGGGTTGGGCGGTGTGGTGATCGCGGGGGGACGCGGCACCGGCAAATCGGTTTTGGCCCGGGGCCTGCATGCCCTGCTGCCCCCGATCGACATCCTCGAGGCCGATGGGGGTGTGGGGCGCAACCTCGATCCCCAGAACTCGGATGAATGGGACGACGCCACCCGTGAGCGGATCACAGGCGAAGCACCCTCCACGGTGATTCCCGCCCCCTTCGTGCAGATTCCCCTTGGCATCACCGAAGACCGCCTGGTGGGCGCTGTGGATGTTGCAGCCTCCCTATCCAGTGGCAGTGCGGTGTTCCAGCCCGGGCTACTCGCCGATGCCCACCGCGGCGTGCTCTACGTCGACGAGCTCAATCTGCTCGACGACGGCATCGTCAACCTGATGCTGGCGGCCGTCGGCAGCGGCGAAAATCGGGTGGAGCGGGAAGGTCTCAGCCTCAGCCACCCCTGCCGGCCGCTGCTGATCGCCACCTACAACCCGGAGGAGGGCAACGTTCGCGATCACCTGCTGGATCGCTTCGCGATTGCGCTCTCCGCCAACCAGTTGGTGAGCACCGAGCAGCGGGTGGAGATCACCAACGCAGTGATCAGCCATGGCCAATGCAGCCGCAGCTTTGCTGAAAAATGGAGCGAGGAAACCGATGCGCTGGCTACACAGCTGCTGCTGGCCCGCCAGTGGCTCCCGGATGTTCAGATCAGCGGCGAGCAAATCGAATACCTCGTCACCGAAGCCATCCGCGGCGGCGTCGAAGGGCACCGCTCCGAGCTCTACGCGGTGCGGGTGGCCAAGGCCCATGCCGCCCTCAGCGGACGGGATCAGGTGGAAGCTGACGACCTCCAGGTGGCCGTGGCCCTGGTGATCGCTCCGCGGGCGTCCCAGATGCCGCCGCCCGACCAGCAGATGGAGCCACCGCCACCGCAGGACCAGGAACCGCCTCCGCCGCCCCCCGAGCAGCCCCAGGACCAGGGCGATCAGCAGCAGGACAACCCGCCCCCACCTCCGGAGGGGTCCGACGACGAGGACAACGAACCGCCGGAGGACAACAGCGAGGACGACAACAGCGATGACGAAGAGGGTGACGGCGAGGAGGATCAGGCTCCACCGGCGGTGCCCGAAGAGTTCATGCTCGATCCCGAAGCGATCGAAGTGGACCCTGATCTGCTGCTGTTCAATGCCGCCAAAGCGAAAAGCGGCAACAGCGGCAGCCGCTCCGTGGTGCTGAGCGACAGCCGTGGTCGCTACGTGAAACCGATGCTGCCCCGAGGGCCGGTGCGCCGGATCGCCGTGGACGCCACCCTGCGGGCAGCGGCGCCGTACCAGAAGATTCGCCGCGAACGGGAACCGGGCCGCTCGGTGATCGTGGAAGAGGGAGATCTGCGGGCCAAGCTGCTGCAGCGCAAGGCCGGTGCCCTGGTGGTGTTCCTGGTGGATGCCAGCGGCTCGATGGCCCTGAACCGGATGCAAAGCGCCAAAGGCGCCGTGATCCGGCTGCTCACCGAGGCTTACGAAAACCGCGATGAAGTGGCTCTGATCCCCTTCCGCGGGGATCAAGCCGAAGTGCTGCTCCCGCCCACCCGCTCGATTACGGCGGCCCGCCGCCGCCTGGAATCGATGCCCTGCGGCGGCGGTTCACCCCTGGCCCATGGCCTCACGCAAGCAGCCCGCGTTGGTGCCAATGCGCTGGCCACAGGGGATCTCGGCCAGGTGGTTGTGGTGGCCATCACCGACGGTCGCGGCAACGTACCCCTGAGCACCTCCCTAGGCCAACCCGAACTGGAGGGCGATGAGAAACCCGATCTCAAGCAAGAGGTGCTGGACGTCGCTGCCCGCTACCGGATGCTTGGGATCAAGCTGCTGGTGATCGACACCGAGCGGAAGTTCATCGGCAGCGGCATGGGCAAAGACCTGGCTGAAGCCGCAGGCGGCAAATACGTTCAGCTGCCCAAGGCCAGCGATCAGGCGATTGCAGCAGTTGCAATGGACGCCATCACCAACATCTAAAAGCACGATATCGAGTCGAAATCACACCAATATCGACCCGATATCGTGCCTATTGAGCGGTTTGTGCTGGAAAGATTTCGCCAAACAATTCACCCAAGCCGATGGTGAGATTGCGAACACCCTTCATGAACTCAGGATCACTGGTGAGTTGAGCCACATCGCCACCCACGGCATCGATCGTGGCCGTGAGCTGGGCGGCATTGGCGGCCGTCTGCTTGAGGTCGCTCAGGGTCTGGGGATTATCGAGGGACGCGGCAATGTTGTTCAGATGTGCCGTGGCTAACTCCAGATTGCGAATCACAGGCGCGGCCTTGGCCAGTTCATCCTGCAGCTGCACCGTCAACTCCTCGAATTCCTTGGTGGAGGCCTCAATCTGCTCAAGCGAGGCCGCCACATTGGGAATCACCCGCTCGTCCTGAACCTGGGCCAGCAGCGCCTGCATGGTTGCTGTCACGGTGGAGAGGCTGGGAGCTTCTCGTCCCACCACAGTTCCACCGTTGCAGAGCTGGAGCGTTGGCTGACAGCCAGGCGCTTGAGGGAGGGGTGCATCCGGCGGAAGCGGGGTTCCGCTGCTGACCAAGGCCACCTGGGCGTCACCCCCCAGCAGCGAGCCCGCCCCCACCGTGGCCGTGACGGGCAGCGGTAAACGCAGATCAGCTTGGTTGATCTCAAGCTCAACCACCACCGCCTCAGGGGTGACCTCAATCGAACGCACCGAACCCACCAAGATGCCCCGGTAAGTGACAGGAGAACGCTCCGCCAAACCTGCTGCGTCGTTGAAACGGGCCGTCAGAGACCAGTGGCCAGCCCCCAAACGAAGCCCTCGGAGCCAAAGAGCGGTTGAAGCAAATCCAACGATGCCGCCAATCACCGTGAATCCGACGATGGCATCACGAACACTGCGTCGCATGTTGGTCAGTGCTCCGCCGGTTGCATCGGTCCGCGCAGGCTACCCGTCCTGAACTGGATGACATAGGGGTTGTCGGTGCTGCGAAACGCATCCACCGAGCCTTCCCACTGAAACTGACCGTCGTAGAGCATCAGCACCCGTTCCGCAGAGCGTTCAATCGTGCTGCGCACATGGCTCACCACCACTGAACAGCCCTGCGCCACGGTGGTGGTTTTCACAATCAAGTCTTCGATCCGCGTGCACGCCACGGGGTCGAGTCCTGCTGTGGGCTCGTCGTACAACAACAGGGGCATCGACTGATTCCCCCGCTGAGGATCATCAATCAGGGCACGGGCAAAGCTGACCCGCTTCTGCATGCCACCACTCAATTCCCCGGCATAGAGGTGGGCCACGTCATAGAGCCCCACCGCCTCAAGGCAGGCATGCACACGGTCACGAATCTCCTGCCGCGACAGCTGCGTGCGTTCGCGCAAGAGAAAGCCGACGTTCTCCTCAACCGTGAGCGATGCCAACAGAGCGGGGTTTTGAAACACCAGCCGCACGTCCGGCGGGTCGGTCTGGTCCAGCCGCAGGTAGGTCTGGGCTTTGTTGAACAAGCGCAGCTCACCACTGGTGGGCAGCTGCAAACCAGCCAGAAGACGCAGTACCGTGGACTTTCCTGCCCCGGATGGGCCCACCACGGCCAAGCGCTCCCCCGCACGCAAGGTCAAGTTGACCCGATCCAGAACAGGCCGAGATCCCCACTGCATCGTGAGGTCCCGCATCTCCACGACGGGTTGAGACTGCGGCACGGTCTGGGCCAAAAACACAGCCATCCTGCCGCCTTTCCACAAGCTCCGTACAGTTCGGTGAACTTGCTCATCAAGCCGTTCCTTGGCGCTGAAGCCTCCGACAAGCAAACGCCAAGCCCGGATGATGCGCCATCAGCGGCGACGGGATCTGATGACCCGCTCCCAACGGGCGGTTCGCTGGCTGCAGCCTGGCTTAGTGGTGAAGCGCTGGCTGCTCACCTCCGGCCTGGGCCTTTTGACGGCACTGCTAGGGGCCGCCGTCTGGGCCGATCTGAAGCCGATCTACTGGATCCTTGAAACCCTTAGCTGGCTGCTGGGGAACCTCACAACCGTGCTGCCCCGCGAGATCACCGGACCCCTGGTGCTGCTGATCGGCAGTGGCCTTTTGCTCTGGGGGCAGAGCCGCAGCTTCGGCTCGATTCAACAGGCTCTCGCTCCCGACAAGGACACCGTTCTGGTGGATGCCCTGCGGGCCAAGAGCCGCTTGAACCGGGGGCCCAACATCGTGGCCATCGGCGGCGGCACGGGTTTATCGACCCTGCTGAGCGGTCTGAAGCGCTACAGCAGCAACATCACCGCGATCGTCACCGTCGCTGATGACGGCGGCAGCAGCGGAGTGCTCCGGCGGGAACTAGGGGTGCTGCCCCCAGGTGATATCCGCAACTGCCTGGCCGCCCTGTCCACCGAAGAGCCACTGCTCACCCGCCTATTCCAATATCGCTTTGCAGCCGGGAGCGGCCTAGAAGGGCACAGCTTCGGCAATCTGTTTCTCTCTGCCCTCTCAGCGATCACGGGCAATCTGGAAACCGCCATCACCGCATCAAGTCGTGTGCTGGCCGTGCAAGGTCAGGTGGTGCCCGCCACCAACGTGGATGTGCAGCTCTGGGCCGAACTTGAAAACGGCCAACGGATCGAAGGCGAAAGCAACATCGGCCACGCCCCCAGCCCCATTGTTCGCCTGGGCTGCAGTCCTGAACGACCACCGGCCCTGCCCCGGGCCCTCGAAGCAATCGCCAATGCCGACCTGATCGTGCTCGGACCGGGCAGCCTTTACACATCCCTGCTCCCCAATCTGCTGGTACCGGAACTGGTGGGCGCCATCAAACGCAGCAAGGCCCCCAGGCTCTACATCTGCAACCTGATGACGCAACCCGGCGAGACCGATGGCCTGGATGTGCGCGGTCACATCCGCGCGATCGAGGCACAGCTCGCCACCCTCGGCATTGAGCCCAGACTGTTCAATGCCGTCTTGGCCCAAGACGATCTGCCCGAGTCTGATCTGGTGCGGTATTACCAAAGCCGCGGCGCTGATCCCGTGCGTTGCGATGCGGAAGGGCTCCGCTCAGACGGCTACGACGTGACTCAGGCTCCACTGCAGGGAGTGCGGCCGACTGCAACACTGCGCCACGACTCGCGCAGCCTTGCCCTTGCGGTGATGCGCTTCTACCGAAGCCATCGACGCGAACGCGATCAATAGGCGTCCTGCATTTCATAGAAATCGGGCTGGACGTAGTCCTTGCGCAGCGGCCATCCCTTCCAGTCCTCCGGCATCAACAAGCGTTTGGGATGCGGGTGTCCCTCAAATTGGATCCCATACATGTCGAAGGTTTCACGCTCCTGCCAATCGGCGCCACGGAACAGTCCATAGATCGATGGCAGCGAGGGGGTGCCTTCACGATCGAGGAACACCTTGATCCTCACTTCCCGCAGCTTGGCTGAGGGATCGGCCGCCATGGCCTCCACCTGTTCCGCCAACGCCAACAGGTGATAAAAGCAAACCAGTTGCTCACCGGGGCCTTCGTCGTAGCCCCCTTGGCACTGGAGATAGTCAAAGCCGTTGCTCTTGAGCGCCGCAGCAATCATGGGAAGAACGGCAGCGTCAACGCCGATCTGCTCAACACCAAGATGATCAGGCTCAAGGCTGCTGTGATCAAAGCCTTGCTTGTTCAACCACTGGCTCACCGGACCAGGCTCGGGAGCAACAACAGCACCAGCTTCATCCGAGGCGGCTGTCTTCTTGGAAGGGGTTTCGCTCATGACTCGACAGGTTCAGCAGCAGGGGTAAGCACGGCGGCATCGGTGGCCAGGGTCTGCCCTGCCGGAGCCGCAGCCAGGGCAGCCTTCTGAGATTCGGCCCGAAGGTAAGAACCGGTCACCACAGGTTCAACACGCTTCATCTGGTGGGAGACCGTCATGTAGCGGTGGGTTTGCTGATGCTTGCGACGCTCCGCCAGCGACTCATCGCCAACTTTCTTGCGCAACTTGATCACGGCATCAAAGATCGCTTCAGGGCGGGGCGGACAGCCGGGCAGATAAAGATCCACCGGAATTAACTTGTCGACGCCGCGCACTGCGGTGGTGGAATCAGCGCTGAACATTCCACCGGTGATGGTGCAGGCACCCATGGCGATCACGTATTTCGGCTCGGGCATCTGCTCATAGAGCCGCACCAGGGCGGGCGCCATTTTCATGGTCACGGTGCCAGCCACGATTAAAAGGTCGGCCTGACGAGGGGAACTGCGGGGAACCAGACCGAAGCGGTCGAAATCGAAGCGAGACCCGAGCAGCGCTGCAAATTCAATGAAGCAGCAGGCCGTTCCATAAAGAAGAGGCCAGAGGCTGCTCAAGCGAGCCCAGTTGTGCAGATCATCCAGACTGGTGAGGATGACGTTCTCGCTGAGATCGTTGGTGACCGCTGGGGCACCAATCGGACCGCAGCTGGCTTCGCGCAGATCGCGAACAGCAGCAATAGAGGGGGATGTGTTCTCAGACATAACTAGCTCCACTCAAGGGCGCCTTTGCGCCAGGCGTAGGCCAAAGCCACCAGCAGGATGGCGATGAAAATCAGGGCCTCAATGAAGGCCAGCAAGCCGAGACGGTTGAACGCCACAGCCCAGGGATAAAGGAACACGGTCTCGACGTCGAAGATGACGAAGACCAGCGCAAACATGTAGTAGCGGATATTGAATTGAATCCAGGCCCCACCAATGGGCTCCATGCCGGATTCATAGGTGAGTTGGCGCTCACCAGCACGGCTTTTCGGCGCCACCAACTTGTTGGTGATCAGCGCCAGGGCCGGCACTGCAGCCGCAATCAGCAGAAACCCCAGAAAGGCGTCGTAGCCGGGCAGGGCAAACATGGAGGTCCCCGTAGACCGGGTCAGTCTGGCATTCACCGCCTGGAGTTGTCGTCGATAGAGTCGATTGGCCCAGCAACACAGCGGTGAGCGACGAACAACAGTCCGTCCAGCCGGTCGATACCACCGAAGCGGTGGAACCAGCGGTTGAAACCGCTCCGGAGAGCGACCCACGGACCCACCGTTTCGAATGTCGCAGCTGCGGCTACGTCTATGACCCCGACGAAGGGGTCAAGAAAGTTGGGATTGACCCCGGCACAGCCTTCGAGGATCTCGACGCGCTGGCTTTCCGCTGCCCCGTCTGCCGCAGCAAAGTGGCGGCCTTCCGCGACATCGGTCCGCGTGCCAAGGCCAGTGGTTTCGACGAGAACCTCGATTTCGGCCTCGGGGTGAACCGGATGACGCCCGGGCAGAAGAATGTTCTGATCTTCGGCAGCCTTGCTCTCGGCTTCGCCTTTTTCCTGTCCCTTTATTCCCTGCGCTGAGGCCAACTGATGAAACGCCTGTTGAACTCTGTCAGCCAGCTTCTGCTGGTGCTTGTGCTGGGGGTCAGCCTCAGCGGCTGCGTCACCACCCACGTGCCCACGGCCAGCACGAGTCCTTGGCAGGCCATGGATCTCGACACCCAGGCCAACCCGCTGGATGTGGCCTTCACCGACAGCCGCCACGGCTACCTGGTGGGCAGCAACCGGATGATCCGGGAAACCAACGACGGGGGTGCCCATTGGAATGAGCGCAGCCTTGATCTGCCCGATGAAGAGAACTTCCGTCTGATCAGCATCGACTTCGATGGCGATGAAGGCTGGATCGCCGGTCAACCCGGGCTACTGATGCACAGCGACGACGGCGGCCAAAACTGGACCCGCCTGTTCCTCGACACCAAATTGCCCGGCGAGCCCTACCTGATCACAGCGTTGGGCAGCCATTCCGCAGAGCTCGCCACCAACGTGGGCGCGGTCTACGAGACCCATGACGACGGCAGCAGCTGGGAAGCCAAGGTGACCGATGCAGCAGGTGCGGTCCGGGATCTGCGTCGCAGCAGGGATGGCAGCTACGTGAGCGTGAGTGGCCTTGGCAACTTCTACGCCACATGGGAACCGGGTGATTCCGTCTGGCAGGTGCACCAGCGCGTTAGCAGCCAGCGGCTGCAAAGCATCGGCTTCCAACCCGACGGGAACCTGTGGATGGTGGCCCGCGGCGCACAAATTCGACTCAACGATGAGCCCGGCAACTTCGACAGCTGGAGCAAAGCCATCATCCCGATCACCAACGGCTACGGCTACATGGATCTGGCCTGGGATAACGACGGCGCCATCTGGGCCGGCGGTGGCAACGGCACCCTGCTGGTGAGCCGCGACGGCGGCGACAGCTGGGAGAACGACCCCGTCGGGGACCGTCAACCCAGCAACTTCACCCGCATGGTGTTCGACGGAGAGCACGCCTTTGTGCTGGGTGAGCGGGGCAACCTGCTGCGTTGGGTGGGCAACGCTGTGTAACTGCGGCAACGCCTCAGCCTCATCTCACCTGAGCCACCTCCTAAGATCATCGTCCTGACACGCCCAACGCCATGGCCGCCGGCTCAACAGGAGAACGCCCGTTCTTCGAAATCATCACGAGCATCCGTTACTGGGTGATCCACGCCGTGACACTGCCTTCCATTTTTTTGGCAGGCTTCCTGTTCGTGTCCACCGGCCTGGCCTACGACGCCTTCGGAACACCTCGTCCCGACGCCTATTTTCAGGCTTCGGAAAGTAAAGCTCCTGTGGTGAGCCAGCGCTACGAGGGCAAATCTGAACTCGACATCCGTCTGAAATAAGTCATGACCCAAGCTCCTCCTGTCGCCACAACGCCACGCAACTATCCGATCTTCACGGTTCGTTGGCTGGCGTTGCACACCCTCGGCATCCCGACGGTGTTTTTCCTTGGCGCCCTTGCCGCGATGCAGTTCATCCGCCGCTGATCCAACCCATGGAACGCAATCCCAATCCCAACAACCTGCCAGTTGAACTCAACCGCACCAGCCTGTACCTGGGTCTGCTCTTTGTCTTCGTGACCGGCGTACTCATGTCCAGTTACTTCTTCAACTGAGGATTATTCGATGAGCGGAAAAAAATCCCCGTACCCCGACGGTCGAATTCCTGATCGCAACCCGGATGGGACACCGGCTGTGCCTTGGAGAAGCCGCTGGACCGAAGGCGTTCTTCCTTTATGGCTTGTTGCCACTGCAGGCGGAATGGCTGTTCTCTTTGTTGTGGGCCTGTTCTTCTATGGCTCCTACACCGGTGTTGGTTCCGCCTAATTTCCGGAATCATGTTCCTCGCAAAAGCCCCCGGCCTTTCGGCCAGGGGCTTTTATTTGCTTGGCACACGGCTATTCATTGTCCTCTTGCCGACTCGAATCGTGCATAAATCGGAACCGTGTGCGCTCAAGCGAGATCCGTTCAACCGGTGCCATAGAGGACCTAGGTCAGCTAGAAACGGATGCTTCCGCCTCGTACTGAAGCCGAGTGGACTCAAAGGCGCCGCAACCAGCGAAGCCGGCCCATACGCCGTGCCCTGTTCTGCCCGGCCCACCCTGGTGAACGCATTGGAGGCAATGACAGGAAATATTTTCTGCATCTGTTGCAGCCGGGGCAGCTTCAGCAGCGCGGTATTTCTGCCAAGAAGGTGTAGCTAATAATCAACGCATACCCGGTGCTGGTGCTGAGCAACGAATGGCTAGAGGAGCTGTTCTGCGACAAATGCGGCAGAAGCCGTTGGTGCCACGTGATCAACCAAGATGCGGGGCTGCACACGGTGCACTGGGAACCGCGAGATCTCTGGGAGCAGGTGGCCCATGTGAGTACCACAGCAGACATTGCTACAGATCCTCGAACTAACCTCCACTAGCACCAGCGTCTACCAAGATCAGATCAAAGATGCTTCCAAAGGCGGACACACCACACCCATAACTGCAGAAATGCCGAGACATTACATGCTTGGAGCCCGCTATTGATGCAGCAGTATCCAGACCTAAACATCCGCGGGCACCAGCTCGGGGGCTGGCCAAAGCCACATAGATTGCCTACATGAACATATGGGCAGGCTGATGGCGTCTGTACTTTGTAGATGACCGAGATGGACGGTGGGAGCGCCTTCCGGCAAGCTATCGAACTGTTGCGTAAGGAAATACAGGGGATCCAACACCCAAAGACGGCCCTAAAGGTCCGTAAACGCATAAGTAGCTGCAGGCAGACCTCACCAGGCAGCAAAAAGCTATCCACTACAGTGCAGCCAAAGAAGGAGATCCATTCACCAAAAAAATCACAACGAAGCAGAATTAAACGATCTAAAATCACGAAATAAGTCACATAAGACAAACCAGAGCTGGCAAGACATAAGCGCATCTATGACAAAAAAGGTAGTTCAGAAAACGAGAAGCAACCAATTAACTTGTGCGCTATTGAACAAACCAAAGCCAAGACAATCCCAAAAAAACAACATGCCATCAAGAAGGAGAGGCAGCATAAACAAGACGGTTATTACGACGTTGTGACACAGACAAATAAGCCTCGCCAAGCACAAAAATCTGCAAATAAAGGAATGCGTAGGTAAGGTTAGACGACAAAAATAGGACCATGATAATCAACCAACCAGACAAGAAATAAAGAGGCATGATCCTATACTTGAATACGTATACAAACACCAAAAAAGACCAAGCGACAAGCGAAATAAACCCAACTTGATTTAAATGAACGAAAACACCAAGCCCTGGAACAGCAGTAAACAAATAAAACTTGTAAATCCATAAATATTTATAATCAAAAGGCAATGAGCTTTGCGACAAGTTATTCAAAAGACCACCCAAAGGTCTTGAGTCGAGGGACACACCACCCCCTAATAAAAATTGAAAGGGAGACAAGTCAAGGAACGAAGAATAAGAAGCAAAAAACTGCATACTTCTTGCGCCAGATTGAGCTTGAACAAAGAGAGCCAGATCAGAAAGAAAAGTTGGACCAAAAGCAGCATAAAATCCAGAAAGAAAACGATTCAACCTAGCAGCAACTGGAAGAAGGAACTGAGAAGAGACAAATAACAGTGTGACAAACAGAAGCAATCTCTTAGAAATCAGTAGCCTTAAAGAGAATAATTTAAAGAGGAAAGATCGGAGCGAAAAGAAGAAGACAAATAATATAATGTACAAAAAAGCAAGAAAGAAAACAACAGACTGAGTCAATAGAGACAATAAGCCGGAAGCAAGGGTGAAACAAAAACAAGCGTCCCTGAGCGTGATCGAAAGAAAAATCTTTCAGGAGATTGCAAAACTGGACACAGAAAGAGGGAGAAGAGAAAAGGAAGCCAATATGAGGTATAACTTGTTTCATAAAAAATGATGGGAGGCCGGGGACCACTCAACAAAACTTGAACAATACCAATAATTGAAAGAAACGTGAGTATGTATAGGACAAAATATGACCACAAACGAAATGGGATACGTTGCAGAAGCTTCAGGAACACCAAAGCGCAAATGGTTGAATTAAAATAATTGAAGAAGATATAAAGCGAGGCTTGAGAATCAGAATACAAAAAAATGAACCGAGAACTGGAAAAACTACAAGGGAAGAAAAGGAAAGCTTGAAGTTAAGAGGTAAAGAGAAAGAAGGCGATTTAAACAAATAAAAACAGGACAAAAGAGAGAAAAGCGGACCTAGCTTTAAAAAAGAAATTTTTACGTCTGACATTGAGATTAATGCAATAAAAACAAAAGGGAAAAGGTATCTAAAAAAAGGAAAAAGACGAAATCTCATAGTTTTAGGAATAAAGCTGGCCTCGAATTGCCGAAAACTTGGCAGAAACAGAATTAATAATGTCAGCAGTGTAAAATTGACTCAAATCTTTCAAACTTCGAGCACTTGTAAAAGAACTAAAGATCCTCTGTCTATATGATGGTGATGGGAGGGCTAAACCAAAAGAATCACTGATTAAACCCAGAGATTCAGTTAAATCAGCAATAAAAGAAAAATCATGAATATCGAAGACCGAAAGACCAATTGATGAGTAAAACGAAGAATAATATAAAGAGGCCAAAGACAAATGAATAGCATTTCTGAGGTATATTGGGTAAGGATCAAGATCCCAATCTAAAGATTTAAAATAGTCAAAATAATTAGGATGCTGGGTTGGGCTTAAAAGCTCAAAGATTGACTCTTGCTGCCTTCTAAACATAAAGCTTAGGCCGAGAGACAAAGGATTTTTATGTGTAAAGATAATGAGGGAATTACACTCCATGTCGACGAGATTTGACAGAGCTGGTAATAGAAAAGGATCCTTTACGACACAGGGTTCGGAAGATCTAATATTTCGCAAGTAATGCCCAAAGATCTTTACTTTACTAGAAAGAATATCTCGAAATGGGAACTTAGGAGAAAGATCTGGCTCAGAGGAAGGGCGCCAAGTTGGAATGATATTGAGATTATAATCAATACAAAAGGAAGAAGAATACCAAGTAGGAGTAAAAAGATGCTTGTTAAAAAAAGATTAGAGGGTTCATATATATTTCAGCCGAAAAAGTTTAGCCAGCAACGAACCAGCAATAGAAGTCCCTATATTATGAGAACCGGTTACAATCAAAAGGGGTTTAATAGAAAACATGAATCAAGAAAAAGGGAGATGATTAAAGCTATAAATCCAATTTCTATAAGAAAAAGTATTTATATAGCGAAGTCGTGATTCAGCGTATAAAAATTTTAATAGTTCTGGATCTTTATAAAGCTGATTAAAAAGAAAAGGCAAATCATTCAAGTTACCAGACCATTCCATAGAATGAGTCTTTGAAACCCAATACATACCCGAACGTGGGATATTGAGTGATATTGAAGGAATAGCAAGAGCCATAGCCTCTAACTGAACAATCCCAAAGGCTTCATTGCACGAATCGGAAAGAAGAACCAAACAATGGCAACAAGACATTATTTTATACTTTGCTGAATCTGTTAGTAATCCATAAAAAACCACAGGTTCGTCTGCATAAAGACTTGAGTAGTGGGAATATAGAGCGCCAGCACCTATTACATGCAATTTCCAGGAAATATTGGAGTTTTTAAGAGAATCAACAACCCAGTCCAATCTTTTATAACTTTCTAGGCGTCCAACAAAGACAACATGCAAAACGGAAGTACTGACTGAAAATTTCTCTCTTAAATGGTAGGAAGAAACCAGCTGCTTCTCATAATTCTCATCAATATTACAAGGAAGAATAAACAGTTTAGACTCAGAAATACCTGAAAAAACGAGCTCAGACTTCAAGGTCGGGCTTGTGGTTACAACGAATGAAGACAGACGAGCAAAACAAGTAAAAAATAAATTCGTGAGGTTTACGAAGAAGCGTGAGAATAAAGATTTTTGCTTAGGACCAAGAAAGGCATGCCAATGTAACGATACATTCAAACCAAATATAGGCTTCAGTAAGAAAATCAGAAGGCAAGCAAGTAATGCTCCTGGAGATGGCAGGTGAATATGTATATGCTTATAGCCAGAACAGACATTAATAAATTGAATAATGTCAAAAGGAAAATAATATCGGAACAGCTTAATGGATTTGATATGTATTTTTTTATATGGTGTTGTTGGAGTATTTCTTGGAACAGGCTGAAAAAAACAGACTGCGTAACCATTTGAACAACTAATAGAGTGAGCCACTCTCTCAACACCACCAAAACCTGGTGGGCAATGACTTAATATCTGTAAACCAGAGCGATGAGGAATCACTTACTTAATCAACCTTTTATTAAAAAAACGCAAATTCAAGATGAGACCACTTGGGAGAAAAAGAGAGAAAGCATCAAAAACAAATCTTTTTATATAAGCAAGCAGAGAATAAAAAGAGGGGTGCACATATTCACGCCTTAGTTTAGAAAATAATATAAACCTGGCCTTGGTTGTGTCCCATAGTGCTCTGTATGGATGAATAGAAGAAATACCACCCATATCTATACAAGTAGATGAAAGCTTATTACTACTAAAAGATGCATGACTTAACCTACACCATAGAAAGAAATGGTAATCCATGGCAAATTTATATTGATATTGGTATAATCCATAAGCTTCGAAAAGAGAATTTGAAATAATTGTACCAACATGAGAAACCGTCATCCCTTGATAAATTTTTGAAAACATAGGTAGCAATTTTTCACATCTATCTTTGTAGACATTGGTATATCCGTAGAAATTAAGATCGCGAACTTCTGCAGAAGTAATAATACATCCTCTCTCAATTGCGTCAGATGTAAAACATGGGTCAAACACGTCTCCAGAATGGATAAATATATGGTGAGTTGAATCGGGAAAAAACTCACGAACCGCTAAAAAACTGCAATTCAAAGCACTAACTATGCCATTACCAGGGTAGGCATGAATGTACTTAATTTTAGGCGAACAATATAATGATAAATCTGCAATATATTCAGATGAATCATAAACAATATGACCACAAACGTCAGGTAGTGTTAAAAGGGGGTATGATGAATTAAGGGTTTTACAGAGTTCAACAGGACTACCTTTATGAATCGTAATAATAGCGATGCTCACAAAAGAAGCTACCTAATACTAGAAGACTCTAGCAGGTCTAGCCTGGGAGGAGGTCAAATCATAAGCATTATTTGGATCGAGAAACTGTTATCAAAAGGGTCAAATTTGACAGTTAATTTATACGATACAACCTGGAATAGTGAGATGAGAAAGAGGGTTGAAAAACTTGCGATTAATTACCACGCATCTAAAAGCAAGGCCAAGCTATTAAACGTTATCTTTTACTACTTAAAAGTTTTGCGCAAAATAGGTGAAAAAGATCTAATCATACATACAACAACTCGTTATACAGCAGCATACGTTGGGTTATTAAGGTTAATGGGAATGCATGATTCAAGCACATATTGGATAAATCACGAGCACATGGTTGCACCTTCTAGCAAAGTAATAAAGTTTATATATAGCAAGCTTGTCATGAATTCAAATGTAACAATTTACTCAAGCCATACTTGCAAAAAAAGTTATAATCTGAAAACAATTCCTAAAAAGTCTTTTATATCTAATGTAAGTAGTATCTCCCAGATGCCCACAAGTGGCAAAGATGATGAACGGATAAAAAGAGTAACTTCATTATTACGGGCTAGCAACGATAAGAATACAAGACTTTTATTGTATTGCGGCAGGATACGGGAAGATAAAGGTATATTTAGGCTAGTCGAAAAGCTAAAAACAGAAAAAAACGCAAGTAATAATTACTATTTGTTGATAATACTAGGTAGCGGAAACCCAACAGACTTAAATATTTTGAAATCAAAAATCGGAGACTCGTCTAACATCTATTACATGGGTAGTGCGCAGATGTCTAAAAGAATATACGCTGAATTTGATATAGGGATAACACCCAGCGATAGATTTAGGGAAAGCTTGGGCCTCTCTGGCCTAGAACAAGCAGTATATATAGGTAATGCCCTAATAGCTTCGAAAACAGATTGCTATGACTACCTATATAAATACGATGGGTTCCATAAATACGATCCTTGGCTAAACATATATAAACAGCTCGAAAATGCCATATATGGAAATCGAACGTCTCCAAAAGAGATTATCGATATAATAAATAGAGACTGCATGAAAATGGAGGACATTATTAATTATATCTTGGTTGATTCCAGGAAGTAGAATGGTTATAAATAAAATGGGTCACCAATCAATGGTTTGAACTTTGTGAATAGATTTTAGAGTACTAAGGGGAGACCAGTTAAAAATTTTGGAACCAATTGACTCTGAATAAGAATTAAGAGCTTGCAAGTAAGATTCGATCTGGTCTGTATTAAATCCTCTATTGTTAGAATTTATGAATGAATTAATCAATGAGGAGTATGTGTAGTTCTTTTCAGCCTTAGCAGATGGACAATCAAAACCTATAGCAATGATGGAAGATGATTGAAATTTTGAAGCCAGAGCTATTGCGTTTAACATGACAGTATGAGGAAAAATCGGAGTGCGAAAAGATTTAAAATAGTTACCATTATTGACGTCAACTAAAGAAACAAGTTTTGGGCGTAGGTTTGGAAATCCAAATCGGTGACCACGACGTAAAGAAAGGGTAGGAAAAAAAATAATGTCTGTGGGACGGGTCAGGTTCTTATAGGTACCATAGTACCTAAAGCCATTTGGGATTAAAATTGCAGGTAGAGAAGAAGGAATTAAAGTTATATTTCTACTAATGAAGCCACTATCAATTGAAAACCAAAATACTATGTTGGACGAATCCAAAGAATTGTATAGATGATAAGCAGAATTCAAAAGCAAAACAATGGAATCCTTAATCAGAGAGGTATCAATTAGATCAAGCGATGGACCGGTACCGATGCAATAGCAAGATTTATTCTTAAATAAATTTTTTAAAGAAGTGTAGTTCATATTCGAAGATATACGGTTGTTCAAATAAAGGAAGAGTCTAGGGTCAAATGAACTAGAGTCACGCCACAAATACTTAAAATAACGGACTAGTCTTTCAGACATCTGAACACGAAACAGAAGAGTTGTGAAACATGGTTAAGGGCAAATTTCGCATAAATTGCAGATCTTGAGGGGTATCTACGCTTCTTTCAATATTTTCACCAAATAGACCTTTGATCGTTATATGGTTTTCAATACAACGTAACTGCTCAATACCTTCTAAATGTTCAAGAGGTCCTGGCGTCGAATTGTAGAACTTTTTAAGAGTATCTCTTGAGTAACCATAAAGCCCACTAATAACTGAAATTTGATAACTCTCTGGTTCAGATTTTGCAAATGGAATCAACGCGCGACTACAATAAAGTATTTCAAGGTGTTCGTTAAGAACAGCTTTTACTTCTGAAGTGTTATTACTAGTAACAGTTTTTTTTGACAAAAGTTGTACAAAACAGTCTTGATTTTCAAGCAAACTTGAATAAACACTTTTGATAGAACTTTTTAAAACTAGAGGTTCATCACCTTGCACGTTAATATATAAGGAATAATTTACATATTGAGGCATAGTGGAAACTTCAAAAACTCTATCTGTACCAGAGGAACAAGTAGCTGAAGTCAGAGTGCACGGGTGATTATGTCGCGTGCAAACATCATATATTTCATTACTATCAGTAGCAACAACGTATGGTAGAAGATTAAAATTGGCAACTCTATCAGCAACCCATACTATCATTGGTTTGCCGTGAATAAGCTGTAATGGCTTCCTCTTTATCCTCGTAGAATCTAATCTGGATGGTATAACAATAAGTGTTTCAGGAGTCATATTGCAGTCCAGCCACCATCATTGTAATTAACGAACCAGTCATATATGAAGAATGAGTTGACAACAAAAACTCAACTATACCATTTAATTCAGTGTCTGCCCCCCACCTTTTCAAGGGTGTCCGTATGATGGTGGATTCGTATAAGGGTAGATTAGATTTAAATTTATCTGCATATGAGGTTTCACAAAAACCAGGAAGAATAGCATTAACAGTAACTTGATGCTCAGCTAGTTCAGATGCGAGGCATTTAGTCATAGAATTTATGGCACCTTTCGTCATACCATATCCAGACAAGTCATCAAAACCCCTATAACCTACTATAGAAGATATGTTGATGATGCGAGAATACTTATTCTTCTTCAATAGGGGGAGCAAGTTCTTGATTATAAAAAAAGGTGCGTGTATATTTACGTCAAACAAGGAGCATAAGTCAGAATACTCAATTGTATCAATAGAACTACGAAATCTACGACCAGCATTATTAATAATGCCAAGTAATTGATTAGAGTTGGCAAGGACTTGGTCGCAGAAAGCGTCTACTTCGTTAATAGAAGCAAGATCAGCATAGTAAAGCTTAATTTTATTTTGTTGTTCTAATTCAACTGCAAATGATATATCTTCGGGGCTACGCGTCAGAGCGTGAATAAAATATTTTTCTGATAAAGACAACAAGAGCTGCTTACCAAAACCTTTGCTAACACCTGTAAGAACAATCTCTTGCATAATTCAGTCTGTAATCAACTCAGAAAGAGCAATGCTGATAGTATCAGGATCTGAGATATAAATTATAAATGGTTTGCCTATAGATTCAAGACCAATGAAACGAAGAGAGGAATCAACACGTTTTTTGTCCTTAAAAGCTAATGCTGAAATTTTATTAATGAGTTCTTCTCTTGTAAGACCAAGAGTAGAGGCACTGATAGAAACAGGGAGATTATGGGTCAACATAAATTCATAAGAATAATCATAAAGCTTGATCAACTGAGAATTTCCCTGCTGAATACAGAGACGAAGTGAAGCCAAAATACCGAGAGCAACACCTTCGCCATGACGCAATAACTCATGACCGTTAAGAATCGTGCTAAATTCTATTGCGTGACCGATAGTATGTCCAAAATTTAAAAATAATCTCATTGATTGCTCTTTAATATCATTTTTGACAAAATTTTGCTTTGTAAGCAATGAATAAGTAACTATTTCCTCATAATTAATGTTGTGCCTACTATTAGAATAGTCGATTAATTGATCACAGCCTAATAATACATATTTAAGGACTTCTCCCATTCCAGAAGAGATCTCTCGCAAAGGAAGCGATTGAAGTATTTTTATGTCTATTACTATGGCGCAAGGATGGTGGTAAGTACCAATAGCATTGACAGTATCTCTAAAGTTAATGGCTGTTTTACCACCAACACAGCTATCAACAGCAGCCATCAAAGTCGTTGGTATGTGTAGGAGAGGAACTCACCTGTACCAACAGGAAGCAACAAACGCAGCTAAATCGCCAATCACACCACCACCGAAGGCAATTATTAATGTATTACGAGGGAAATTCAATTCATCCATTTCCTGAAAAATCGATAAGACTGTTGAAAAATTTTTACAAGACTTACCACCTTTTACCTCAAAAACAGAATAATTTTTGTTCGCCAAAAAAGACTCTAGCTTGAAAGAATACAAATTCCAAACTGCAGAGTCAGCAATAACAAATATATTTGAGGGAAGAAATAAATCAGATGATATTTCATGAAAAGAATCTAGAATATCACCTTTTATATAAACAGGATAAGAAGCTTGCTCTAAATCAATGGTCAAATCAGGTTTAATCATTTTACTAATCCTCCCAGATTGATAACTTGGTTGTACAAACTGATATCATCTAATGTTCGAAGATTAACATTTTCGACAGCATTCAGAGATGCTTTTTTAATCTTCCCGTAGAATCTAGTTTGCTCGGATAAAAGCTGATTTGGAGTGAAGACATAAAAAGCACCTATATCATAAAAGTAGTTATCACTTGCTCTCTTGTTCGAAGCCTTATCAATAACTTGACCGGTCCGTAAAGAAGAAAATACAACATCAAACTCAGAAGATAAAACAGAACTATAGCAATTAAACAAATTTTCAATTGATAAAAAAGGATATAGTGGATTCACTTGCAAAATAGGGGCTGAAAAATCAAATATGTGTGATTCGAAAAAAGATGTCGCCAAGGTTAAGTTAGAATCACAAGATGGGGCTAAATTTTTTGAAATTAAAATTTTTAAATTTGAGGTAGGAACATCCTTAGGCAATGGTATATCTGAGTAAAAATATATTTTAGAAACTCTATTGTCACGACAGAACCGATTGAGTGAAACAGGAAGGACTGTATCTTCGATAAATTGTAGGAATGAAGCATCATGTTTATACTTCAGCTTCATGTACTGCCTAGAATAAGGAATAAATAAATGCATTAGTTGCAAAAATAGATATTTTTTGTTTTCTCTGCGTAGCAGAGGAGAATTTTAAAAAACCGTCTTTTGATTTTTTTGAATAACAAAGCTATAGCAACAATAGAACCATAGTTTAAATCACGCTTGGCAAGAATGGGCATTTTGGCCAATACACGCCAATCAGATTTTGACAAATTGAAAGATTGCGGGTACCAATACTCATAGGCAGATACCGTAGATACAGAATACTTTAAACACAAAATAGACCATAAAGACTGGTCATGCCTATGCTCTTGGAATCCGGAGAAGTTAGGAGATATAGAAGGTAAATCATTTATTAGCCATGGATATGAGTGCATAAGCTGATCCCATTCTTGAATTATTGACATGCTATGCTCATTTTTCTGAATAAATATAATTCCGGCACCTATAATCTGCGATTTCGTAAACTTTTCATCATCTCTAATGCCAAAGAAATCAAATACATCCCCTTTTGTCCAAATATAAAGTGACTGATCTGGTAACGGTCGACCATCATGAATAAGTGGAGAATTGCTTAAAGATGGTGCAGTAGCCTGAAAGGCTAGAATGCCTGTTTTAGAGAATTTTAATAAGCCAAGATATTCCTCAAAACGGTTTTTACCTTTGGGATTAAAATGGCATCCAATATCAACATAAACAATAATATCTTTGCATGAGACGTTAGACATAGTATCCAGAATAATTCTTGATTTCCATGACCAGTAGCCATATCCTCGATCAACCTTAGAGGGGAAAGGACTTTCTTTATACAAATTAGAGAAGTCGCGTTCACTATATATGCATATATTGTCAAAGAAACCGAGATTTTGCGCTTGTTTGTTGAACCTATGAACACTTCTTCTTAGAGATGTGTCAGCAAAAGCGATTAAGGTGATCATTAAGTTCTAAAAGTTAAATATTTTTTGATTTTATTTATTAGCCTATTGATAGTCCTATAGCGCTTAAGGTTCACATCATAAAACCATAAATCTTGTGAATAGTCTGACTTGATATCTATATTTTTAGAAGGTACAGTATATTGTCCAGTAGGAGTAAAATGGTTTAGGTCTTTTGATGTAGAGTGAGCCCCAACAGTGCCTATGTTGCCAATTAAGTTAGTATAAGGCTTAACAACATGGCCATTATTTTTAAGGATCATATAAGTAACTTGATAGCCCCAGCAATTAATAGTATTATTTTTGACCAGATTAAAAATGCGTTTATAAAATCTTTTAACGTATTTTGGGACTAGCGAATTAAACTTTATTGGTTTTGTGGGCCAATCTCGTAACTCTAGGTCAAATTCTTTCCATCGATCCGCCCAAGTCGCCCAACCCCAAACACTTGGATTTTGAGATAAAAATGCTTGATTAGTTATAGCAGTTGGATTTTTAGGATTAAATCCACAAATCATCCATATAGACTTGTCATCAATATATTTCTCAAGCATATATTGGCAATAAGCAAAAAAGTCTGGCGCAGGGATTGTATCATCCTCAAGAATTATCCCACTAGATTCACAGTTAAAGAACCAAGAAATGGCAGAACTCACCGCATCTTTGCATCCAAGATTATGCGGACGATAAAGGGTAAATAATTCACAATCCCAGTCAATTAATTCGGTAATTTGACGGGCTTTGCTAACAAGTTCAATGTCTTTTGTATTAGATTTAGCACCATCAGATGCAATATAGATCTTACGAGGTTTTACCTTCCTAAGAGCATCGACCAAGATTACTGAGAAATGCGGTCTATTATAGATATTAATTAGTATTGGGACTCTATAACTAGTCTCAAGAGTAATATTGGTTACGGTCATTTTGAATTTATTACTGAGATAATTCCATTTTCAATAGAAATAAGTTTATCACAATGACGGAGGCTTTCCTTGCGATGCGCAACCATTATTATAATTTTATCTTGCCTGATTTGCTCCAGATTATCCATGATCTGATCCTGTGTCTGTGAGTCAAGCGCACTGGTAGCCTCATCAAGGACTAAGATTGTCGAGTTTTTATAGATAGCTCTCGCAATACCTATCCTTTGTTTTTGACCACCGCTTAGCATATATCCTCGTTCTCCGACAAAAGTATGAATATTTTCAGGTAAGTCTGCGACAAAACGATCTAGTTCTGACACTTTCAATGATTTTTCAAGCATGTCAGAAAGAATATCAGACTTATTCTTGCCTAATGTTATGTTACCAAGAATAGTATCGTCGATGAGAAAAATATCCTGAGGGACATGGGCAACATTATTTCTGAATATTTCAGACTTCTCAATAGATTGCCTACCATAGTCACAAACTAAAGAGTCATCAATATAAATACTCCCGGTTTTTGGTATAAGTAGCCCCATAAGCAGATTTATCAATGTACTCTTTCCAGAACCGGTTTTGCCAACAACTCCAATACAATCGCCTAGCTTTAATCTCAGGTTTACATGCGAGAGAACAGGAGAATTTGAACTTGGATAAGAATAAGAAATATCTTTAAATTCAATACTCTGTTTTAATACCTTTGGAGAGAAGGGCTTGATTGGCATTATTGTGGGATTGTTCAAAAATTTTGCAATAACTTTATTGTCACTGGCATATCCGCTTATCAATGCCCAGCCTCTATAGATTTTTTGAATTGCTGGTAGCATTTTCTGTATCGCTAAAACAAACGTACCCAAAATTGGGATAACAGATTCTAAATTATTATTTTGAATGGCATAATTACACGCAATTAAAGCCACTAAAATCATTGCAAAGCCTTCTACAAGGTATCGGGGGTAAGCAGAAATATATAAGTTATTAGCTTGAAGAATTTTTTGAGAAAAGTCACGAGTCGTGTACTTTTCAAGAAAATGTTTATGAGATCCATCCAAGATAATATCTTTTATGGCGCCAACACTTTCTTGAGTGACTTGAACCAACATTCGTGTAGATTCAGCAATTTTAATGCTATTGGCTTTTATTTTCTTTTTACTTGCAAATGCAATAACAGTATAAATTACGCAAAAAAACAGTATTGAAATGGCGGCAAGTATAGGATTGGCGGAAATTAATACCAAGAGAATAAATAGTACTATTAATGATGATGAAATGATTTCAAAAAAAGAGTTTATCGAAGCAATCAACTTTGGCATTTGCATGGTCAATGCCGAAATAATAATACTGCTATTGGCAGAAACATGAAACTCGTAGGTATTAAAAATATAGTTTTCAAATACTTTGCAACTTAGTTCATGACCTAATTTTGCAGCAATTAAAGACGATTTTTTTAAAGCGTAGAGTCTTACTGTCATTGTAATTAGAGTTGATATAGCGAATAACGTTGCAACAAAAACAATTAATGAATTGTCAGAGTATTGAAGAAGGAAAATAAATTGATCACTGGAAATTGAATCTCTGATTTGTGAGGGGTTGCTTAATACCGAAAGCAAAGGAAAAACAAAGCCTATTGATATTAACTCAAGAACTGCAGCAGATATCATTAAAGATAAAAGAATAAATAAATCAACTCTTCGATTAACGCGTAAATTTCTCCAAATAATCGAAGAAGTAGAAAAAAACGAGGTGAGCATAAGTTTCAGTAGAAAATTAAAATAATTTGCTGTAAATACTCAGGGTTTCATTGGTTGTCTGATTCCAGCTAAAATAATTCAGTCGATTAACCCCCTTATTAATAAGGTCATCACGATATATAGAATTATCTAATATATTTACAAGAGTATGCATAATTGAGGAAACTGACTGTGGGTCAAAATAGGCGACAGCATCGCCACCGACTTCAGGGAATGAACCTGTATTGCTACATGCCACAGGACAACGCGAACTCATCGCCTCTAAAAGTGGTATTCCAAATCCTTCATAAAAGGAAGGGTATATAAAAACGGAAGCATTATGATAAAGTAAATTCAATGTCTTATCATCGCCTTTAGTGTATGCAATGTTGGACGAACTTAAATCATGTTCTCTAAAAAGATTTTTTTCATCCTTATTAAAGTCGCCTCCACCAAAACATATAATCATATAATCGCGAAGTAGCATTGGTGAACTGACATAAGCCTTGAAAAGATTCAAAAAATTTTTATAGCCTGATCTATTCCCAACATAGAGAATATAAGGCCTAGGGGAATTATATTTCATTGAAGAATCTATAAATATAGGTTGATTATAACCATGGTAAACAACTGAAATGCGATCTGGATCGATATTGAAGATTTTAACAACATCTTTTTTTGTATTTTCAGAGATGCAAATTACGTGATCTGATCTTTTGATCGAAGCATACTTTAGCTCTGAAGTACAGTCTTTGTTAGAAAAGAAATGTGGAAACATTTCATGAGTCATATCGTGAACCGTAGTCACAATCTTGCCTTTAAAACGACATAGAGTCGAACGGTGATAATATGTTTCGTGAATTAGATCATATTTATTGAGATCAGCGTAAAGTGTTAACGCAAGTCTTGATAGATTCCGGTAAATATGGTGCGACCCTCGAAAAAGCGGAAGCTTGCGTTTATTTAAACTCAGATTTTTATTGTTAATTTGTGTGAGATAATTATTAACCGAAAAAGGTGCAAAGATTCTAGTTTGAATGGTATGAGAGATGTTGGAACGCACAAGCTCACAGAAGTAGCGAGAAATCCCCCCATATTGCTGAATGCTAAATATTTGACCGTCATATAGAATTTTCAAATGAGTTTATTTCCAAAAGTTAATTATAACCAATCCTGGGTCGCCATAAGGCTAATGCTTCAAAAGTTAATATGTAAAAGATGCATACACAATAATAGGTCAGCTATAGATCTTCACGAAGATGAAAATGAAATATATAAACAAATTTACTTTAAACCGATCAAGTAAGTGAGTGTATTTAGGCAATTTCTGAATATAATCATGCTAATCTTTACGAAGCAGATCAATGATTCAAGCGAAAACTACACTTACAGAAAAGTGTTATTGGCGCAATTTTCGCTCTCTTAGGGCATTCCGAAAATCTTGATAAGCAAGAACTAAACCTTTCTCTAAAGAAATTGATGGCTTCCAACCTAATTCATGCATACGACCAACATCCAATAACTTTTTGGGCGTACCATCAGGTTTAGAGGTATCCCATATAATTTTACCCTTAAAATTTGTGACTTTAGCCACCTCTTGGGCAAGCTCTCGGATACTCAGCTCACAACCTGTACCAACATTAAGAAAAGCCATGGAATTCATTTCAGGTTGCCAATGTTGTAATGCATATACCGCTGCCTCACCAAGATCATCAGCATGTAGAAATTCCCTAAAAGGGAAACCAGTTCCCCAACAAGTCACTGTCGTTAAGTTGGATTCAATTGCCTCATGAAAGCGGCGAATCATTGCCGGCAACACATGACTATTTTCCGGGTGATAGTTATCACCAGGCCCATACAAGTTTGTGGGCATGAGGCTGATCGCATCGAAGCCATGCTGCTTGCGGAGAGCTTCGCAGAGTTTAATACCGGCAATTTTGGCGGTGGCGTACCACTCATTAGTGGGCTCGAGCGGTCCGGTGAGTAAAGACTCCTCCTTGATAGGCTGTTTTGCGAATTTCGGGTAGATACAGCTGCTGCCTAGAAACAGCAAGCGCTTCACCCCAGAGCGCCAGGCCGTTTCGATCACATTAGTCTGGATCTTGAGGTTCTCAAGCAGAAAATCAGCCGGATAGGTGTTGTTGGCATGAATACCGCCCACCTTCGCAGCAGCCAGCACAACCACAGTTGGTTGTAGCTCAGCAAACCACTGCTGCACTGCAAGAGGATCGAGCAGATCCAGTTCCTGACGGCTAGGTTTGAACTGCCTGTTGTAACCGACGCGATCTAAAGCGCGGCTGATGGCGCTGCCCGCCATGCCCCGAGACCCAAAGATCGCAAAACTATCGCTAGTTGTAATCAGACTCATTCCTGTGCCCCAACGACTACAAAGCCTTTTAGCTTGAGGTAAGCCTCTTTCTTTGCTTCCTCAACGTCGGTAGCCACCATTTCAGCAACGAGTTCCTCAAGGGTCGTCGTCGGGGTCCAGCCCAACTTGTCTTTGGCTTTGCTCGGGTCACCCAACAGGGTTTCGACCTCCGCAGGACGGAAATAGCGCGGGTCAATCTTCACAACTACATCTCCCGTGTCGCCGCGGCGGCCCACTTCAGATGTGCCTTCGCCGTCCCAATGCATCGGCCCCCAACCAAGCTGCTGCGCTGTGAGCTCGATGAAGCGGCGAACGCTCTCCTGGCGGCCGGTGGCAATCACGAAATCCTCAGGCTTCTCCTGCTGCAACATCAGCCATTGCATTTCGACGTAATCACGAGCATGACCCCAGTCGCGCAGAGAGTCGAGGTTGCCCATATGCAGACACTCCTGCAGACCGGCATCTACACGCGCCAGCCCGCGAGAGATCTTGCGCGTCACAAAGGTTTCACCCCGCCGCGGACTTTCATGATTAAACAGCACGCCATTACAGGCATACATCCCATAACTCTCACGGTAGTTGACCGTGATCCAGTAGGCATAGAGCTTGGCAACGCCATAGGGGCTACGCGGGTAAAAGGGCGTACTCTCCTTCTGGGGGATCTCCTGCACCAAGCCGTAAAGCTCACTGGTGCTGGCTTGGTAAATCCTTGTTGTCTCCGTCAATCCAAGAATCCGGACCGCCTCCAGGATCCGCAGCGTGCCCAGCGCATCGCTATTCGCTGTGTACTCAGGGCTCTCAAAACTCACCGCCACATGGCTCTGGGCACCGAGGTTGTAGATCTCATCCGGCTGCACCTGCTGGATAATCCGAATCAGATTGGTACTGTCGGTGAGATCGCCGTAATGGAGCACCAAGCGAGGATCACTTTCATGCGGGTCTTGATATAAATGATCAATCCGGCTGGTGTTGAAGCTGCTTGAGCGCCGCTTGATCCCATGCACTTGATAGCCCTTCTCCAGCAGCAACTCTGTTAGATAGCTTCCATCCTGGCCTGTTATGCCTGTAATAAGAGCTTTTTTTGCATTGGACATTAATCCAGCCAGATATCAAGATGAGGGGTTAGAAGCAGCAGAATGTTCTGGCAATGCTCCTTGAGCATTGAAGACCAAACGTATTGTTTTGAATAGAATCAAAAGGTCAAGCAAGAAAGAAAAATGTTTTATATAATACAGATCATAACTCAACTTGTTCGCGGAATCCTCGATGGAGGCTCCATAAGGATAGTTCACTTGAGCCCATCCACTCAAGCCAGGTCGAATATGATGCCTGAGCTCGTAAAACGGAATCTTGCGAGACAACTGCTGATCAAATTCCGGGCGTTCTGGACGCGGTCCAATCAAACTCATGGATCCAGCCAAAACACACCAGAGTTGAGGCAGCTCATCCACACGCGTAATCCTGAGCAAGGCCCCAACCTTTGTAATACGAGGATCTGATCTCGATGACCATTGCGCTCCTTGATACTCAGCATCAATTCGCATGGTTCGCAATTTCCAAATTTTAAAGGGACTCCCGTCTAGACCAGTACGAACCTGAGAGTAAAAAATAGGGCCTCGATCACTGAATTTAATCAATAGTGCTGATAGAAGTATCAGTGGACTTGTGATCAGCAATAAGGTCATAGCAACGACAACGTCACCTACACGTTTAAGGCGAACCTGAAAAGTGCTCTCAGCGACTGAAAAACCACCCGCAAGAAGATCCGCCTCTGAAAGAAAATCAGATGGGAATCTCTGCAGAACAGCCTCACACCATGCCAAACGATTATAAACTACAGATCCTCTCAACTGATATTGAGATAGGCTTTTCAAAAGGCCAGGATGTTGACCATGAAACCGATCAACAACGTACTTAACAAAAAATGTTTTGCTTAAGTTTTCTGGTTGTACGTGCTCAAATCGAATACGTACGCGAGACCATCTCAACAGCTCTTGAAGCCGTTGAAATCCTGAATCAGAACCAACATAGGCCCAAGTTGAAATGCTATCTTGATCTCGAATAGCTGACAAACGGCGAATTGTGAGCTGTAGAAATATACTTAAAACAGCAAGCAACAGCAAAAAAGGAATCAGGAAACTGTGAAATGAAGCCTGAACCGGGTTTTTGTTAAAAAGCCAAATATGAAGCAAAGTGATCCCAAGAGTCAGTAGCAAAGCAGTGCCTGTACCAATCAGCTGCTTGCCGACAAAATCCCAAGCTTCAATCTCAAAACCTCTTTTGTCTCCGCTGAAATACCGCCCAATAACATAACTAGCTAAAGACCAAAGCGTTAGCAAAAAAGCCAATCTTGGCGAAACAGCTGGCCAAATACCAAAGCACCACTTGTAAAGTACGTAATAAAGTAATGCAAAAAGAATTCCATCTGCGATGACAGCTCCAATCAAACGCTTTCTCGACAGAATCCAGGGAAGACTTAATTGCATTTATGGGTGGGCATAGATACAAAGATTGGGCAAAAGCGAACGCTAACGGGTAGGAGCGGAGCTCAAGCCCTCAACTGACAGTTAGTGAATCCTGCCACAACTAGGTAGCCACAAGACTTGCTCATGGATCCAAAAATTCCAAAAAATCGACTCTAGCGACGTGCTCACCTGAAGGGGTGGGAAGCTGAGAGCACGGGACAGATGAGTAAGCATCGGCCGAGTCGGCGGTGTTGGCGTGGATGCAACTACTTCTGCCTTCAGTTCTCTCAGCGTGCGGTCGTTATCAATAATGTTTTTTCGCCACCACCCATCGGGAACCCAGGCAGCGGTGGTTGAGGCGGTTGTCCTTGAGGGTGCAGTCCTTCAGAAAACGCCCTGATTGGGTGTTAGGGCTGAAACTTTCAGCCTCACGCGATTGAAGAGCCGGCCACTGCCCATCGGATGTCACGGCCATCAACCCCTCAACGCGGGCCTGAGCAATCAACAGGCGTCATGGACACAGTCTTCCGTACAGCGGAGCGATAGGGTCGTGGTACACCAAAGGCAACTGGGCTAATTCAATGACATGGGATTCGAACATCGGCAGGAGCGCAGAAACGACAGCAAGGTTCTTTTCGCGGTAGGCCACCGGTGTCACCGCCAACGTGCCAAGGCGATATTTGATGGCCACCGCACAGATGCTGAAAACTGTCACAAAGCATGGCCTGCCGGGCAGAGATCAGTTGGTGTTGATCAAGCGAAACAACGTCCAGATCTGCACCAAGCCCCCTAACGGCTGACTCACTGTGTTGATGGCATCACCGGCCCTAGCCAATTGACTGCGATTCACCAACACGGAATCGCCATCTTGCAGCGGCGGGTTGTTCTCATTCGATGCCGCTGCACTCAGGTCAAGCTTGAACCTCTTCAACTTGGCGCTGCCGTTCCGATTAATCCGAACAAGTTCCACATTTCGAGTGTTTGCACGGAAATTGGCACCACCGGCTGCCATCACCGCCTGCACCAAAGGAGTACTCGCTGGAAGTTTAAGACGTCCTGGCTTATTCACCTCACCGATCACGTTCACAGAAATCATCTGGGGCGAAAGATTCATCGCCGCCAACTCAACAGCTTCCTCAGGGGTTTCCTCAGCTTCAGAAATCCGAATCGTGTCGCCATCAAACAGAAAGGGGTTCTGGCTCTGGTTGCCATCAAGAACCAGAGCCAGCAGATCCAACTCCGCCTGTTTGTAACTGAGCTCGTTCTGCGTTGTTGGAAGACGGCGCTGCAGCACTACACCCCGCAGGTTGGCGTTCTGGGTGATGCCACCGGCCTTCTGAATCGCATCCACCACCGTTGGCAAGCCACTCAACCGAATTTTTGGCCCACCTGCGGTCTGGCCGGTCTCACTGGTGGTGAGGGAATAGATGCCGGGTCGTCCCACTTGACCCACCAGGGCCACTCGGATCGGGCGCGGCTTCACCACCCGCAGCTGCAGGTCCGGTCGCAGAAGCCTTGATACATCAGTTGGCTACTCAATTTCTAATATTTTCCAATTTAATTTTTACAGAAGTAGTAGCACTAATGTTCCTCAAGACAACCCACAAGCTCGTTCATATCTAAATGATGGCTCAACAAACTGGCGCGGATCCGGGAAAGCAGTACTAACGAGCCCACTGAGAGGTGCACCACTTTGGAGTGCACTTCGGTTGAGCTTTGGTCGCAACATAAATACAAGCAATAACATTGCACCGGGGTACTTGTTTGCAGAAACACCGTTTACATGGGAAGCAAATTCTAGAATTGCGATTAACATTAACCCGAAGATTGCTTGGTCCGGGTTAGGGAATCTGTGGGGATTAGGCATAAGCACAAATATTGACCTAGCTCCCAGCTGGGAAATAATTCCTGAGGCCAACATTGCTTTAAACTCTCAAAAAGAGAGCAACTACACACTAGCCCTCCGCTGGAATGTCTCTGAAAGTACTGCGATTGAAGTATATGGAAGCACTGCCTCCTCGCTGGTGGACATGGGCCAACTTCTTAACGCCGAACAGATCCGCTGGGGAAGTCGCTTAACATTCAAACTTTAAATCAAGAAATATTTTAGCTACTTGGACTAACTTGCTCCAGCAATCCATCTCTGGACAGACACAAAACAAATCACTACTGTCAAAGCGACAATTACATTACTGCCAATAAAAAGCTTGAAACATATGCAATTGAACAATTGACCACTATTGGCCCAAAAAGATTAATCAGATTTGCGAAGTTCGGAATCTAGATTTTATAAAAATGGCGGTACCACTCGGCAAAGTTTTGAACTCCCAATTCAATTGGGGTTGAAGGTTTAAAACCCACCCAATCCTCCAAGGCCTTGGTCTCTGCAGCCGTCGCCACCACGTCCCCAGGTTGCATCGGCTGAAAATCTTTGATCGCCTCCCGGCCCAAGGCCTGTTCCATCACTTCGATGAAGCGCAACAGCTCGGTTGGTTGAGAATTACCAATGTTGAACACCCGATGCGGTGCTGCCGCCGTGGCTGGGTCCGGCTGAAGCGGATCAAAAGCAGCATTTGCCGTGGCCGGCTTATCGCAACAACGCAGCACTCCCTCAACGATGTCATCGATATAAGTGAAATCCCGCTGCATCTTGCCGTAGTTGAACACCTTGATTGGCTCGCCCGCCAGGATCGCCCGGGCAAACAGCATCGGGGCCATATCGGGTCGCCCCCAAGGGCCATACACCGTGAAAAACCGCAGACCCGTAGACGGCAAACCATATAAATGGCTGTATGTGTGCGCCATCAGCTCATTGGCCTTCTTGCTAGCGGCGTAGAGGCTCACCGGATGGTTCACCGGCTGCTTCTCATGGAAAGGCAGATTGCGGTTTCCGCCATACACCGAACTGCTCGAAGCATATACAAGGTTTTCTGTGCCGTGATGGCGGCAACCTTCCAGGAGATGGCCAAAGCCCACAAGATTGCTCTGTATGTAAGCCGCCGGATTCTCCAGGGAGTAACGAACCCCCGCCTGTGCAGCCAAGTTAACTACCACTGACGGCTTCTCGGCAGCAAACAAAGCCATCAATGCATCGCCGTCTTCCAAGGCCATTTCCACAAAGCTCCAAGCACCCTCCGGGGCAACCGCCTTGATCTGACGCAGCCTCGCTTTCTTCAAGCTTGGGTTGTAGTAGTCGTTCAGGTTGTCGAGGCCGACAACCCGGTCTCCCTGCTGGAGCAGCCTCTGACTCAGGGCAGCTCCGATGAAACCAGCTGCACCTGTGACCAAAACAGTGCGTGCCATCAACCCTCTCCGTCGCCAACGCGCCATAGGCTTAGGCCAGCGGCTTTGATCTGGGCAGGATCGGTGACAGCCCTGGCATCAAAGACCCAGGCCGGCTTGCGCATCTTTCCGGCCAGATCTGACCAGTTCAGCTCTCGGTAATGCTGCCATTCGGTGAGTACCAACACAGCATCGGCCCCCATCACGGCATCCTCAACGCTGCCGGCCTCAGACCAACTGCCGGTGGAACTCAGCCGATCCACCTGAGAGGCTGACTCCCGATTCAGATCCCGAGCCATCTGCTCGGTTGCCACCTTGGGATCGTGGATAACGAGCTGCGCGCCCTCCTCCAGAAGATCGAGGCAGATGCGAATCGCCGGGGCCTCGCGGGTGTCGTTGGTGTCGGCCTTGAAGGCAAAACCAAGAATCGCGAGGCGCTTTCCCGTCACGGTGCCGAACAGCTTCTGCACCACCAACCGGGCAATGCGGTGCTGTTGCCAGGTATTCAACACCACTACGCTTTCCCAGTAATCCGCCACCTCCGGCAAGCCGAAATGCCGGCAGAGATACACCAGGTTGAGGATGTCCTTCTGGAAACAGCTGCCTCCGAAGCCGGGCCCGGCATTGAGAAATTTCGGGCCGATACGACTGTCGGTGCCAATGGCTCGGGCCACTTCGCGCACATCTGCCCCAGTGGCTTCGCAGAAGGCAGCGATCGAGTTGATCGAGCTGATCCGCTGAGCCAGGAAGGCATTAGCGGTGAGTTTGGAGAGCTCACTACTCCAGAGGTTGGTGCGCAGGATTTGCTGCTGCGGAACCCAATGGGCATAGATCGACGCAAGGGCATCAATGGAGGCCGAATCATCACCACCGATCAACACCCGGTCTGGCGCTTCTAGATCGCGAATGGCCGTTCCCTCTGCCAAGAACTCGGGATTGGAAAGCACCGTGAACGTGCGCTGATCCTCACCTTCACTGGCTGCTTCTAAAATGGTTTTGATCACTGCAGCTGTGCGCACCGGCAGGGTGCTCTTCTCCACGACGATCGTGTGGCCTTTAGCCGACTGGGCCACGGTGCGGGCGCAGGCCTCTACCCAGCGCAGGTCGCTGGCTTGGCCCGCCCCCAGCCCTTTCGTCTTTGTTGGTGTGTTCACCGAAATGAACACCATGTCGGCAGCCGCAATCGCGACTTCCACTTCTGTGGAGAAGCTGAGATTGCGCCCCCTGGCCCGGCCCACAACGGCATCCAGGCCAGGCTCATAAACCGGCAACCGGTTCAGGTCTGGATCGTTCCAAGCGTCGATCCGTGCTTGATTGAGATCCACCACGGTGACCTCCACCTGCGGACAGCGATCAGCGATCACCGCCATGGTTGGGCCGCCCACGTAGCCAGCACCGATACAGCAGATGCGATGGATGGTCACGCCTTAGACCGATCTTGTAGTGCAAGGAACTTACGGAACGAATCAATCGTCGGGTTCAAACCCTGCTCCAGTGACACAGTCGGCTGCCACTGCAACTGCTCGCGAGCTAAGTCGATCACCGGCTTTCGCTGCATCGGATCATCCTCAGGCAACGGTTTCTTGATCAACGGCAAGGCCGGGTTGATCCGCCCACGCACCAGCTCAGCCAGCTGGCGGATGGTGAATTCATCCGGATTACCAAAGTTCATTGGCCCCATATGAGCTCCATTCATCAACCGGATCATTCCTTCGATCAAATCGCTCACATAACAAAACGAACGGGTCTGGGACCCATCCCCGTAAAGCGTCAAGGGTTGACCTCGCAGAGCCTGAACGATGAAGTTGCTCACCACGCGGCCATCATCGGGCAGCATTCGAGGCCCGTAGGTGTTGAAAATCCGCATCACCCTCACCTCAACGCCGCTCATGCGCTGGTAGTCGAAACAGAGGGTCTCGGCGATGCGCTTGCCCTCGTCGTAACAGCTGCGGATGCCGATAGGGTTCACACAACCGCGGTAGCTTTCCGGCTGGGGATGCACCTCCGGATCGCCATAAACCTCACTGGTGCTCGCCAGCAGCAAGCGTGCTCCCACCCGCCTGGCCAGCCCCAGCATGTTGTAGGTACCTAGGAAGCTGGTTTTCGCGGTCTTTACCGGATTGAACTGATAGTGAATCGGCGAGGCCGGGCAAGCCAGATGCCAGATCCGATCCACCTCCAACTTGATCGGCTCGGTGACGTCGTGACGTATCAGCTCAAAACGGGGATGACCGATCCACTGGGCGATGTTGGCCTTGCGCCCAGTGAAGTAGTTGTCGAGGCAGATCACCTCCTCCCCAGCCTCCATCAAGCGATCGCAAAGATGAGAGCCAAGGAATCCGGCACCCCCTGTAACAAGGTGAATCTGCGTGCTCATGGGGTGCTCAATGTCTCCACGATCGCGGAGACAGGCGCGAGTGCAACGGTGGATTCCTCAACCTGTTGGTTCAAGGCCTTCAACCGCACCTCTCCACGCTCGGCCTCCTCATCCCCCAGCACCAGTGCCCAGCGGGCACGACTGCGGTCAGCCCGCTTGAACTGCTTGCCAAAGGCGGAGCCGGATGCATCCAACTCCACCCACAACCCAGCCGCCCGAAGGTCCCGCGCCAGAGCCAAGGCTGCAGGCTCGGCCTCCCCACCACGGTTCACCACATACACATCAGGGGCTGCAGCCGCCGTCAACCTCGCAGCTACACCCTGAGCATCCGCCTTCGCTGCTGCTTCCAGCACCAGCAACAACCTCTCCATGCCAAGAGCCCAGCCGATAGCGGGAGTTGGGGCGCCTCCCAGCTGGCCGATCAAGCCGTCGTAACGACCACCACCGCAGACGGTGGCCTGAGCCCCGAGTTGATCACTGGTGATCTCAAAGGCCGTGTGGTCGTAGTAGTCCAAACCACGCACCAGCCGCGGATTGAGCCGGAAAGGAATGCCCAGGGCGGTCAGCCCGCGCTGCACGTCTCCAAAACGCTCACGACTGGCCTCACAAAGGGCATCCGCCAACGTTGGCGCCTCCTCCAACAGCGCCTGGGTGGCTTTGTTTTTGGAATCGAGGATGCGCAGGGGATTGGTGCTCAACCGCGTCTGAGAATCGGGATCGAGGGCCTCAGACCGCTGCTCAAGCCAAGCCACCAGGGCCTTGCGGTAGGCCTGACGGTCTTCAGCCGTGCCGAGGCTATTCAGCTCCAACTGCAAGCCACCGACACCCAGGCTGGCGAGCAGATCCCAGGCCAGAGCAATCACCTCAACATCGCTGCGAGCCCGCTCTGCCCCGAGCCACTCCACCCCGATCTGATGGAACTGCCGCTGCCGACCCGCCTGAGGGCGCTCGTAGCGAAACATCGGACCCGCATACCAAAGCTTCTGGGCACCCTGACTGAGCAAACCGTGCTGAAGGGCAGCACGCACCACTGATGCGGTGCCCTCCGGCCGCAAGGTGCAGGAGCGATCGCCTCGATCCTGAAAGCTGTACATCTCCTTGCCCACCACATCAGTAGCTTCACCGATGCCACGGCAGAACAGGTCCGTCGTCTCCAGAAGCGGCGTCCGAATCTCACCAAATCCGGACCGCCGAAAATGCTCTCGCGCCTGAGCCTCAACCGCTTGCCAGCGCTGAAGCGCCTCCGGCAGCAGATCCACCATGCCCCTGAGGCTCTGGAGCTGACTCACGTGCGGGATGCAGATACAGCGATCCAGTCTGCCGGGTAAGACATCGACATCTCAAAGCCCCCAAGCCACGGCCTGCTTCAGAATCAGGACAACAAATGTATGAAGACATGAGCCGGCGCGTGCTGATCACCGGCGGAGCCGGTTTCATCGGAAGCCACACCTGCATAGTGCTGCTCGAAGCCGGCTACGACCTTCTCGTCCTAGACAACTTCTCCAACAGCTCTCCAGAAGCGCTCGCCAGAGTGGCCTCTCTTGCCGATGTGCCGCTGGACGGTCAACAGCTGCAGATCAAGCGCGGGGACATCCGCGATCCCATCACCCTCGATGAGCTCTTTTCAGCGGCTGCCGCCAGCGGTCGTCCCTTTGAAGCCGTCATCCATTTCGCCGGGCTCAAAGCGGTTGGCGAATCCGTTGAAAAGCCACTTTTTTACTGGGATGTCAACGTCGCGGGCTCACGAACTCTTCTCGCGGCCATGGATGCCCATGCCTGCCGCACCCTTGTCTTCAGCAGCAGCGCCACCGTCTACGGCTACCCCGAAACCGTTCCGATACTTGAATCGGCACCCATCCAACCCATCAACCCATACGGCTTTTCCAAAGCCGCTGTTGAACAGATGCTTGCCGATCTCAACAGCGGTACTCCAAACACCTGGCGCATCGCATCCCTCCGCTACTTCAACCCCGTGGGCGCCCATCCCAGCGGCCAGATCGGAGAAGACCCCCTCGGCATTCCCAACAACCTCTTCCCTTTCGTGTCGCAAGTGGCCGTCGGCCGCCGTGCTCAGCTCCGGGTGTTCGGCAGCGACTGGCCCACCCACGACGGGACCGGCGTACGCGATTACGTCCACGTGATGGATCTGGCGGAAGGCCACAAAGCCGCCCTAGAAACCCTGCTCAGTCAAGGGCCACAGCACCTCACTTGCAACCTCGGCAGCGGGGACGGAGCCAGTGTTCTTGACGTGGTCAACGCCTTTTCCGCCGCCAGCGGACAAGGCATTCCCTATGCCCTCGTTGACCGACGACCTGGCGATGCCGCGGTCACCATCGCCGATCCCTCACGCGCCGCTGACATTCTCCAATGGCGAACGAAGCGCACGCTCACCGACATCTGCCGCGATGGCTGGGCCTGGCAGCGGGCCAATCCCATGGGCTACCGACAATCCGAATGACGACCGGCGGAACACTGCTCTTAGCTGGCGGTGGCCACAGCCATGCGCTTCTGCTCAAACGCTGGGCCATGCAGCCAGAGCGACGCCCGCAACAGAGCATCACCCTGGTCAACCGCTGCAGTACAGCCCTGTACTCAGGCATGGTGCCGGGGTTGATTGCCGGGCTGTATCAACGCGACGAGCTCGCCATCGACCTTCGACAGCTCTGTGACCGAGCCGGGGTGGCCTTTGTTGAAGCGGAAATTACCGGCTTAGACACCGAACAAAACTGTCTGCACCTGCGCGACCGTCTTGCACTCCACTTCGACTGGCTGAGCCTGGATGTGGGAGCTGTGAGTCGACCGAGCACCGCAGGGGTCCCCATCAAACCGTTGGAAGCCGCGCTCGCCTTCCTCGAAAACGAAGACCCAAGCGACCCCAGGCCACTGCGGGTAGTCGGGGCCGGAGCTGCCGGCCTGGAAGTGGTCCTGGCCCTGCGCCGTCGCTGGCCACAACGCGAGCTCCAGCTGCAACAGCGCAGGGGACAACTAGATCCAGCCGTCCAACACGTGCTGCGAAAGGCCAATATCGCCGTCACCGACGACGACAGCCACCACAACGGACCCAGCCTGCTCTGCACAGGAAGCCAGGGGCCCGCCTGGCTGGCGACGACTGGTCTGCCCTTAAGTCCCAATGGCCGGGTCCGCACCGATCGCCACCTGAGGGTCGAAGGCCATCCATGCCTATTCGCCAGCGGCGACTGTGCCGTGGTCAGCGCATCACCCCGGCCAGCGTCTGGGGTATGGGCGGTGCGCGCCGGACGCCCCTTGGCCATCAATCTGGAAGCGGCCTGCCAGGGGCAACCCTTGCGGCCCTGGCATCCCCAGCGCAAGGCGCTGCAGCTCATCGGCAGTCATGAAGATGCTGCCTGGGCGCGTTGGGGCGGCTGGCGACTGGGGCCATCCCGCCAGCTTTGGCACCTGAAGCAACGCATTGATCGGGCCTTCATGACTGGATTTCTACAGCCAGCAGCGATGGCCGATGCAGCACCGAAGGCCTGCCGGGGCTGCGCGGCCAAGTTACCGGCCCAACCCCTGGCAGCAGCACTGGAGCGAGTGGGACTTGGCGGACAGCCCGAAGACGCCGCCCATCCCGCTGGGCATCCAGGACTCCTACAGAGCACGGATGGCTTTCCAGCCCTGGTGAGTGACCCCTGGCTCAATGGTCGTCTGACGGCCCTGCACGCCTGCTCTGATCTCTGGGCCTCCGGTGCCCCGGTCTCCAGCGCCATGGCAACGATTACGCTGCCGATGGTTTCAGCCGACGAACAGCAGGAGCTGCTGGTGCAGACCCTGGCAGGAATCCGCTCGGCTCTGGATGAACAGTGCGCCGAGCTGATCGGTGGACACACGATGGAATCCCGCAGCGCCTCACCGCTGCCGGCCAGCCTCGGGGTACAGATCACCCTCACGGTGAACGGCAACAGCCCCCAATCACCCTGGCTGAAAACAGGACTGCGTCCAGGAGATGCCCTGCTGATCAGTCGCCCCCTGGGCACCGGAGTGCTGTTTGCGGGGGCCATGAGTGGCGCCACCAAGGCGGCTGATCTGGATACTGCGCTTCAGACCATGGCGTGGAGCCAGCACACGCTGCTTGAGGAGATCGAGCCTATCCGCGGGAGCATTCATGCCTGCACGGACATCACCGGTTTCGGACTGCTCGGGCATCTGGGCGAAATGCTCCATAACAGTCCAGGACTGATGGTCCAGCTCGACGGTTATGCCATCCCGGCGTACACCGGCGCAATGGAGCTTTTCGAACGCGGCATTTCGAGCACACTGGCACCCTCCAACCGGGCAGCATTGCGTCTGCTGGATGGGCCCGTTCAGCTGAAACATCACGTGTCCCAGGACATGCTCGAACTGCTGGTGGACCCGCAGACCTGTGGCCCCTTACTGCTGGCCTGCAGCAGCCAAGCCGCCGCTCAACTCACTCAGAACGGCCAATGGATTCAGATAGGCAACGCAACAGACGTGCCTGCATGAGGTTTTGCAACAAATGCTCCATGACCGGGCTCCGGCACGCTGCTTTCTAGCCATTCGGTGATGAATAGTCATCTGTTATTCATCATGAATTATCCAGAGCCTCACGGCGGAGCCTATTCAATTCCTGTCCCAATGCAGGGCCAGGACACCAGCCAGAGTCCAGGAGCTGACTGGCGGTCTTCGGCGATTTGATCTTCCGCCAGCGCCCCCACCAGCGCAAAAGAGGTTTCCACTGAACGGGCATCAGGCAGACCAGCAAAGCCACACTTTCAGCCTTCGCACCACGCGCCTCTAGAGCCTCTGACCAGACCGACGGGGGCGACGACACACGCGGGGCATCCGCAAGAAGCCATTGCTTCAAATCCACCATCTGGCGTAACCACTGCTGCTGCTGACCAGGAAGCTGAAGTCGCTGCGCAACGCACAAGGGATGACTGACACCGGACACCAAAGACAACATGAGGGGAATCTCCAGCCGCTGAGCCCAGTGCAGACGCCGCATCAGTAGCGAATCGCCCTGCAGGCTGGGATCAATCAGCGACAAAGCCTGCCATTGCTGCAGAAAAGCGATGGCCTGTTCCCAAGGTTCATGCTGGAACAAACGGTCGAGTTCCATCCTTAGACGGGTCGAGAGCGCCGGTGGGGCCGCGGAAGCTGAAGCGTTAGTGGACCAAGCCCAAGGCCAGGCCTGAATGGTTTGGGTGATTTGGTCCTGAGTTTTTTCATCCAAAGTGAACCCCAGCCGAGCCGCATAGCGCGCTGCCCTGATCACGCGCGTGGGGTCATCCCCGATGCTGCGGTCATGCAGCAGTGTCAATTGCTTGTCGGTCAACCCGCGTTGACCCGAATGGAAATCAACCAACTGCTCAGCCATTAGGTCAATGGCCATAGCATTGATGGTGAAATCCCGCCGGAGAAGATCTTGCTCCAACGTGCCGGGTTCCACCTTGGGATTCTGAGCGGGAACCGGGTAGATCTCCCGCCGGGCTGACGCCAAATCAACAGGGATTCCATCGAAGCGCAGTGCAACTGTCCCGTAAGCCCCGTAATGCTGCACATCCGTGACCCGTTGCGAACCACAGCGCTGCATCAGCACGTCCGTTAGGGCCAGAGCATTCCCCTCGACAACCCAATCCAAATCAGGAACACCGGCCCATGGAACACCATGCAGCTGATGCAGCAGCAGGTCTCTGACCACGCCACCCACGAGGGCCAGCCGCTTTACTCCTGCGTCTTGAGCAGCACCACGCAACTCAGACACTAACGATGGCGGCACACCCGGCAGATCCAATGCGCGGTGCTTCAGTCGGCAGCTCAATCATCACGCATCTGCATGGGATTGACCCCTTGCGATCAATCGCATCAACCAACAGGCTCGATTGGGGCGAGACGCGGATCCAGGATCTTGGGACCCATCCCTGCGAACTTGACCGCGATAGACACCTTCTCGCCACTACCGAAGGTATGGGTGATCTCCCCGACACCGAAGCTGGCGTGCATCACCTGGTCACCCACCTGCCAGCTCCGACCAGGAGCTGGCCCTGCCTGACGTCGCCGCACCGCATTCGCGGGGGCTAACGACGGTTTGTCCCGATCCACACGGGTGAGCCGTTCCAGGCGCCGCTCGCGCCGAAGCGCTGCTCCACCACTCTGGGGAATGTCCCCCTGCACCAGGGCCTCCGGCAGCTCCGAAAGAAACACCGACGGAACAGCCGCCTCGCGCATCCCGCCCCAAAGCCGACGTTCGCTGGCGTGGGAGAGAAACAAACGCTCCTTCGCACGGGTGATACCCACGTAACAGAGGCGACGTTCTTCCTCCAGAGACGCCGGATCATCAAGGGAGCGGTAGCTGGGGAACAAGCCCTGCTCCATGCCCACCAAACACACCACCGGGAACTCCAAACCTTTGCTGCTGTGCAGGGTCATCAAGGTGACCCGGTCCGCTTCGGTGTCTTTGCTATCGGCATCACTGGCAAGTGCCGCTGAGGCTAAAAAGCCTTCGAGATCTCCCTCGTCGTTCTCCTCCTGGTACTGAAGGGCGGCGTTCACCAATTCCTGCAGGTTGCGACGCCGTTCCTCGGCCTCATCCGTGCCATCAGCGATCAACTCGCTGACATAACCGCTTTTCTCCATCACCTGCTGAATCAGTTCCGAGGGAGCCACCTCACGACTGCGCGACTGGAGATCATTAACCAGATCGCAGAACTGCAGTAGTCCCTTGGCGGAACGACCTCCCAGAGAACGCACCGCTTCGGAGTCACTCACCACATCCCACAGCGGAATGCCTAGTTGATTGGCCGCATCGGTAAGCCGCTGGATCGTGGTCTTGCCGATGCCGCGCTTAGGCACATTGATCACTCGCAGCAGGCTGACGGTGTCCGCCGGATTGATCAGCAGCCGCAGATAGGCCAAAAGATCTTTGATCTCACGCCGGTCGTAGAAGCGCAGACCTCCCACAACGATGTAGGGGATGCCCCAGCGCACCAGCGATTCTTCGATCGCACGGGACTGGGCATTGGTGCGGTAAAGCACAGCCATGTCACCCCAACTGAGCTCAGGATTGGAAGCTTCCATCGTGCGCAAACGGTGCACCACGGCTTCCGCTTCAGCGATTTCGTCATCGCATCGGGTGAGAGAAATCAATTCCCCCTCACCACGTGTGGGTCGCAACACCTTGTCGATCCGTTCGCTGTTGTTGGAAATCAGCTCGTTGGCCGCTTCAAGGATCGTGGCGGTGGAGCGGTAATTCTCCTCCAGCTTCACCATCGTCCGGGTGATGTCATCCGGCGCCTGGTCTCCGAAGTCGTCTTGAAAGCCCATCAGGATCGTGAAATCCGCAGCCCGGAAGCTATAGATGCTCTGGTCGGCGTCACCCACCACAAACACCGAACGGCCGGACCAGTCGTCGACATCCTGAGGGTGCTTGCCATCAGTCACGAGCAGCTTGATCAGCTCGTACTGGGTGCGGTTGGTGTCCTGATACTCATCCACCAGCACATGCCGAAAGCGGCGGTACCAGTAGCTGCGCACTTGCTCATTCTGCTGCAGCAACTGCACCGGCAACAACAGGAGGTCGTCGAAATCGAGGGCGTTGTTGGCCGCTAGAGCTTTGCGGTAACGCCGGTAGACATCGGCAGTGAGCTTGCCCCGCTGCCCTTCAGCATTGGCCTCAAGCTGATCGGGAAGCCAGCCTTGGTTTTTAGCGTTGCTGATCGCCCAACGGGTCTTCTTGGGGTCAAAGCGCTTGGGATCCAGCTGCAGTTCCTGGGTGACGATCTCTTTAACCAGACTCTGGGCATCCGCTTCGTCGTAGATCGAAAACTGCTTGGTCCAAGTGAGTCCTTCGAAATCCTGGTATTTGTCGATGTCGTAGCGGAGCATCCGCGCAAACAACGCGTGGAAGGTGCCGATCCAGAGTTCTTTGGTGACTTCGCGGTAAATGCGCGAACGCAACTGACGCTGCTCCACCGGCGGCAGGGTGCTCCAAGGCTGGCCGTATTGACTCTGTGCCAGCTTCTGAGCCAAGAGCAGCTCGAGCCGTTCCTTCATCTCCCGAGCGGCCTTGTTGGTGAAGGTCACCGCCAGAATCTGCCCCGGGTCTGCACCGTGCTCCCCAATCAGGTGAGCGATGCGATGGGTCAGGGCCCGGGTCTTACCGCTACCGGCCCCAGCAACCACCAGCAGAGGACCTTCGTGGTGATCCACCGCCCTGCGCTGGGCATCGTTAAGACCTGCGAGAAAACTCATGAACGCATTTTAGAGGAAGTAAGCGCAAGAACATGACCAAAGCATCACTCCAAAACTGCAACTCATTGCCAACAATCAACATATTTAACTAAAAATACGCGATAATTACTAGGCCATTTTCCTTTGCCAAAAATCAAAAAACAGCAGAAAACAGATACATTGCTACATACTAAAAAAATCAAACTCGTCCGTCAGCGCCATGCCTGACTGGCCATTCATGGATTAAACTATTAGGGAAAGCAACAGGAACATGACCCAAGAAAATCCGACAATTAAAGTCGATTTATCATTAGTGCTTTGCACATACGGAAGAACAAATGAAGTGGACAACTTTCTCGATTCAATTTATAGACAGACGAAAAAGCCAACAGAAATTATCATAGTAGATCAAAACGAAGAAAATATATTGCACTATATTATAAAAAAGTGGAGCGAAAAGCTCCCGATAATACATAAAAGAGTAAACTTCAAAGGAGCGTCTAGATCGAGAAATTTCGGCGCCAAACAAGCTGTGTCGGCATTAATAGCCTTTCCTGATGACGATTGCCTATATCCACCTAGACTTATAGAAAATATCACAAAATTATTCCAGCAAAAACGGGAATTCGAAACTATTTTGACGGCAAAGATCGAACCATCAGAGATCAGTAGTTGCTTATCCAAACCAAGCCTAAATTACTCATGGGTGACTTCATCACTAGACTTATTCAAAGCTAAGGCTGAAACCTCGAATATCTTTGCCAGAAAATCAAAACTTGAATCACTTCCATTTATCTTCAACGAGAATATCGGGCCAGGCGCAAACACTCCGTGGGCATCCAACGAAGAAACAGATTTATTAATTCGACTTCTCAAGCAAGGAATAAAGATAATTAAGTTAAAAGAATTATCGATTGCCCATCACTCACTTCAAGTATCTCCCGCCAGAAGCCTAAAATACGGCATGGGAAGATTCGAAGTGATATCAACACATCGGCTGGGTGCAGGAATATATTTGATTAATTTATTTCAGCCCATAGTGAGATATCTGAAAAATCCAAAGCCATACAACCTTTTACTATGCATCGCAACAATACTAGGGAGGTCTGGAATAATAAATCAAGTATTCAAAATATTTAATTCTCGAACTGGCGATTAACAGCGTTACTAGGGTTTATTCGATATCTAGACCCTGCAATTATTCCTATTGCCATCCAGAAAAAAGGGAAATCGCCAAGGTGTCCATTATGCATTGAATATACGAGAGCCTGAGCTGCCATAAGGCCGGAAGGAAGAACAGAAGGATCAATTCTTAACTCTTTATAAAAACTGACCAAAGGGGAAAACATGCAATAAAGCAGCGGCAGAGTCATTGAAATACCGCCAATTGCCAGGGACTCAAACAAATAATTGTGAGGATAATAAATACCTTTCTCAATCTCAAGCTTGCCAAGTATCTCTTGTAAATGAAAGCCAATTCCCAGGAAAGGATTAGCCACAAACTGCTCAAAAGATACTTTCCAAAATTCTAAGCGTGTTAGCACAGTAACCGCAGATCGTGATGTAAACAATTTCTCCACCAAATGAGGAGAAGTACTTATCAAGAGGACTAATACAGAAAATCCGATCACTAACTGCAAAGAGTATTTCGTTTTCGCTAAGGCTGTAAAGTTAAGACGTGAACGCAGCAATAAAACTGACGCAGAGATAATAAGCAAGCTGGCCAACAGGACTCCCCTAGTTGCGCTATAAATAATAATAAACGAACCAATAAATATGCCTAGACATGTAATCAATCGGCCTGAATTGATCCCAGTCGAGTTTACCTTACACAATATAATACGAGCAAAGCAAAGCAGAACCAAAGAACAGCCTGCATTCGCACATGTAATGGCATTTAAGTGTTCTAAATAAAAACGACCTTGAGATAAACCAGGATCTATAACAAAACAGATAATTGAAGCTCCAAGCAAAATAACTCCGTACTTGACTTGCCTAATAAGTACTGAGTCAAGACTTTGCTGTGACGCTAAAATATAAGAACAAATCGCAATTGGCAAAGAGCTTCCTAAACTCCAAGCCAATAATTCCCATAGCGGCAAAGCTAAGGCAACGCCCGATACATAGACATCAAAAAAGAGTCTTATTAGGTAGAAAAACCAAAACAAAACGACAGAGAAAACCCATAAATTAAAATAATTTTGCATTTTTTTATCCCGTAAAAAAATATAAATATACACGTAGCTAAATATCATTATTGAAAATCTAAGCACGAGCATTACTAATCGATTATCAACACTCAAAAGATTGGCAAATGAAGACAAGAATACCTGGCCAAATAGAATTGATGAGAGATAAATACCAGGAAAATGAGTCCTGAACTCGGATACTACTTGTTTCCATATATTTTCTGGCAAAACGACTCGTAAAAATCGGTACCTTAACATTCTACATCAAATGACTGCAACTCAATCATATTGCGGAAACTACTTGATGTTGAACGAAGTTGATCAAATTGGCCACTTGCTATAATCTTTCCATCCAGGAATTCATATATGCGATCACATTTTTTTATAGTAGATAATCTGTGGGCGATTACTAGAGTCGTACACCTTCTTCCAATTATCTCAATAGACTGCATCACTTCCGACTCTGTTTGGTTGTCTAATGCACTTGTAGCTTCATCTAGAATTAAAAACTTGGCTTGTCTATAGAAAGCCCTAGCTAGAGCTAATCTTTGACGTTGACCACCAGAGAGACTGATACCATTATCACCAATAGGCGTATAAATTCCGTACGGAAGTTCAGAAACAATCTCATCTAATTGAGCAGCAGCTAGAGCATCCCAAACTTTATCTTCCTCCACTTCTTCTGGTACCTGTCCAAAAGCTACATTAGAAATAATCGAATCTGATAATAACTGAATTGATTGCGGAACTTTTGCGCAACATGAGTACCAAGCAGAAATTTCACTATCCAGCAGTGGAATACCATCTAGAAGAAGATTTCCTTTCTGTGGATGCAATAATGACAGCAAAATATTAGCTGCGGTTGACTTACCACTTCCCGAAGGCCCAACAAAAGCAACACGTGATCCTACTGGAATATCTAAAGTAATTCCTTGAAGGACTGACTTATCAGTCAAGGGATAGGAATAGTGTACACCTGAAAGACTAATTGATCTTTGTGGAAAAATCCCCTCAGCGCATGAAACACTACTTTTGACATCAGAGGAATTCAAAAAATTCGTATTATTTAGGAGTGACAAGATATTTTTAATTTCAGGTAATCCACCCCTAAGTATAGAGATAGAAGCAAAGAGATCCTGCAGAGGTTTTGCAAGCCTCAAAGCACCTACAGATAAAATTGACAAGAATGGGAGAATTTCAACAATCTTTTCTTGCTGCCCGGAAAGAATTTGTGGCAAAACACCCACCAAGAAAATTGCAGAGATACCTAAGGGCTCAATGAACAATCTTGGAACTTCAGGCAATACCACGGTATTTACCACGGACTTCTTATAAATTTGCGTAGAATCAATATAACGCTTAATAAAATACTCTTCGTTTAAACCCAACTTTAAATCAGCAACTGACCCAAGCGATTCAAAAAAACTCTTGGTATATTTTTCCCTATTAGCAATTTTTTGGTTAGATGCAAATCGAAGCCTTGGTGTTATAAAATAAGATAAGGCTACGTACATCACAAGCATTGAAATTATCAATACGAAAGACGCGCCACCCCCTACATACAAAATTCCAGCTACTAACATAGCTATAGTAATTATACAGCTTATTGCTCTCAATGCAGGTGTAAGTATATCTCGAAGAAGTGCTTCCAAGTTAGACAATAGGTCTGAAGCAAGAGAAGTAATACTCCCTGAGAGGTGGCGTTCATATGGCTGCTCAAGAATCTGCCTAAAAATACGGCCTGAAAGATTAAGCCATATCTCTCCAGCAAGATTTTCTTGCATGAAACGTAGTGATAAACGAACAGCTGATTGCAGCCAATTTACTAATATAAAAATTGCTATAAGCCACAAAGATTGTTCATATACACTTGCGCCAAATACTTTTATGCCAGGAAGAAGATTTTCTAAATCACTACCTACAAGGCTACCCGTAAGTCTGCCTATCGCCGCAACGGCAGCAAAATCAAGAAAGCCAGACAATATTGAGGCTGGTAGTATGAACCAAACCCTGGACAAAACATTAGGTTCAACATAACTAATGAGCTGTCTTAGCCCAATCAGCGTCCTACTAGCAAACACATTTTGCACATTAAGTGAACAAGTAATACTATTTTAATTGGCTAAGTTCAGATTCTAAAAAATTGCAGACAGCCACTCAACCGATTGACCACCAATCCCGACTCGCAGCAGCACTATTAAGTTTTTATCAAATAACTCTAAGTTTCTGCAATTGATGGAAGGAACTAATCTATACCTCTTCTCATCCTAAAGCAAATAGGGCTCTGTAGGCATCATTAGAATATGTTTTGAATCATTTAAGCAAATTGATATATTGCAGAGAACAGATTGTGCAGTGATTACTTCTCAGAGTGCTCAAGCAACTCAAGTTGAATGCAGCAAGCAGGTATAATACGATCAAGAAGCTCCTAGTAATTTATTTATATAAAATCGCAACCTGTTGAACAGCTTTATACCTACAATACGGAGACGAGAACGCTGTTTTATGAAATCAGATTCATAAAACATGGGTAAGAGTTGATCAATTTGATTTAAAACATCTTTCCAACGCTTGACATGAGACTCTTCAGACAATTCAAGCAGCGCTAAGTCAGACTTTATAGAAGATGATTTCCAATCCGATGGATTACAAACAGCAGCAATTATTCTATTGACGTCATTAGACAAAGATCCACAACCAATTTGGTGCCCAATTTCACCAGGCGTAAGAATATCTGAAAGTGCATGGTTTAAGCTGCTAAAAACTATGCATCCACATGCCATTGCCTCCACAGGAGGCAAACCAAATCCCTCAGTCACTCCAGCTGCAGACCAATGCTCGGTAGAGTCATACAAAAATACCTTTGAGTCATTGAATAGACGAACAATATCTTCTACCCAATCACTCTGAATCTCGACACGTAAACCCTTAGCGCGCAAAGCTGGTACTAATTCGAACAAAACATAATTACTACTCTTCCTTTTTTGGACGAGAACATCAATGGGCCTAATTGCAAGATCACCCTTCAAATCTCCCCTCTCTATCCATTGTGATTCCAGTGCATTGGGAATTAAAAATAAGGGATTTCTTGAAGCATGATGGCCCCAATATCCCATTGTATTTCGACTTACTGCAACAATAGGAACACTCGGTGGTAACTTGAATCCATATCCCGAGCTATGAGCATGGTATATAACATTTCTTCCGCGGAGGCGTTTAAGTAATCTTGGAACATCAAAGCCCCAAGTGACTATCCAAAGACATTTGTCATCTACAAGACCTTCTTTTAGTAGATCGTCTATGAATGGATGCTCTACCGTCCGCTCTCTATAGGTGACAAGAGTTGTAGGCCTAAGTTCTGACAACAAACGAACTGTCTGCTTCGCAACACTCAAGCCCCCACAACGAAAACGGCTGCTAGTCCCAGGCACCAAGACTCGAATCGTTGAAAACAACGTTTCGGATTCTTGAATCGATGTGATCATGCAGTAACAGCTTCTGTGCTGCCTGCACGCTGACGGCGGGTGAGAAAACCGAACAACACTTTACCGATGGCTGCTACCAGGTTGCCTTCAAGCTCCTTGAACATGTTCATATTCAGATGAAAGGCATGATTGGCCTCTTCAACGATGCGATCAGCCATGACCTGATCGATCGGCAACCTATCCATCGCGGAGCGATAAGTAGTTTTAAACGCCTTCTCATCGGCGATCTCATCAAAAACGTAAAAGCGCAGACCTGCATCGCCGTCCATATTCATCGCCTTCTGGGCAATGTTCTTGAGGATCTGACCACCGGAGAGATCACCAAGGTAGCGGGTGTAGTGATGACCCACCAACAACTCGGGAGACTCCTGAGCAACAGCGTGAATGCGCTCGACATATGCGGCAGCAGAAGGAGAGGGTTTGATTTCTTCCTTCCAGTTTTCACCGAAGTAGTAGGTAAGGTCTTGCTCAAGTGCCTCACGACGGTTCAGCTGAGCCATGGCGACAGGTCCAACCACCGGATGGTCATTCAGTTGGCTGATCTCATCCTCCATCGCGGAGTAAACGAAATAGAGATCAGCAACAAGCTTGCGATAGCTGGCCTTATCAACGACTCCCTTCAGAAAGCAGCTCACGAAGCCGGTGTTTTCGGCCATGGTGTGCGACTTTTTCGTGCCTTCCCGGAGCTGGGCAGCAAGGGCGACAGACATGATGACGAGAAATGGCCTGCCTTCGAACTTAAAAGGAGTTCCATGCAAGACGGCTTTGTGCGTTGCGAAGGGTTACGCCGCGGGTTCGGACGCAGCAGTTCTATCGAAGAGCTCGAAGAGCTCGCGACAGATCTTCTGAAGCTGCTTCACCTGCTGCTGTTGAGGCAGGTGGGGGCCTTCCGGCAACCAATCACCAACCGTGGCGAGACGCCAGCGTTCACCGTCGTAGGTCATGCCCCGCATCAACACCCCCAGCAAGCGCAGCTGATCGTCACCACGGTCCGTGCTGATGCGCAATTGCATCAGCAAACTGCGGCATTCGAGGCGGGGACTCCAGCCAGGGAAGTGAAACGAGAGATCCAGCGATTCCGTCTCAGTCCACTGTCGGGTCTGCGGGTCGTCCCGCCAGGGGCTGAGGTCGGCCTGGGCAGCGGGAAACTGACGACGCACAAGCGTGATCGTGGATGCAAGCGCTCGCATCCGGGCCACGCTGTGTACCGATTCGCCCGCGTTCACTGCAACCTCCTTATTCCGCACAGTGTGGAGGGAGAAGCAAAAGGTCGCCGTTACGGTTGCGCGAGGTTCACGAAACCATGACGCAACCGCTGCATATCGGCCTGCTGGGCGCCATGCCGGAAGAGATCGGCTCGGATCTCAGCCACCTCACGGATCTGAGCTGCAGCGACCACGGCGACCTAAAGATCCACCGAGGAGCCTGGAGCGACAAGGTGGACCTGAGCCTGGCCTGGAGCGGCTGGGGCAAGGTGAGCGCTGCACGGGCCGCCACACGCCTACTCGCAAGTGATCCCAGCATCGATCTGCTGGTGTTCACCGGCGTTGCCGGGGCTGCGGATCCCGCCCTGCGCCAATGGGATGTGGTGTTGGCCGATGCCGTGGTGCAGCACGACATGGATGCCCGACCCCTGTTCCCACGCTTCACGCTGCCAGCACTGAAGCAGGCCCGGCTCCAACCGCAGCCGGCTTGGTTCAACTGGGCCAAGACCGCTCTGCTGGAGGCCCATAGCGCAGGCGATCTGGACGGGTTCGCTCGGCCCAGCAGCGGTCTGATCGCCACAGGAGATCGTTTCATCGGCGATCCAGCGGTGCTGCAAGCGCTGCGGGATGCCCTGCCCGACCTGCGTGCCGTTGAGATGGAAGGCGCCGCCGTCGCCCAGGTGGCCGAGCAGGAGGGCGTCCCCTGGCTGGTGCTGCGAGTGATTTCCGATGGTGCCGATGAGGCGGCGGCCCAGAGCTTTGAAGACTTCGTCAAACGCTACGAACAACAGGCCTGGCGGCTGATTGAGGCCCTGCTGCAGCGCTGCAACATCACGCCACCACAGTGCCCATGATGCTTCTGCTGAACCGACTGCTGCGCTATGGCCTGGTGGGGGGCACGGCGGCAGCTGTTCACATCAGCGTGCTGCTGCTGCTGGGCCCGTGGATGAGCCTGAGCCTGGCCAACCCCATCGCCTTCCTGGCCGCCTCAATAGCGGGGTATCTCGGCCATGCCCTGGTGACGTTCCGGGAAGAGACGGGGGGCCGCCAGTTCGCCCGTCGCTGGCTGCTGCTGCAGTACGTGGTCAACCTCAGTGTCTGCGCCCTCCTACCGCTGCTCCAGGCCCCGACCCTGGTGCTGGTGTTCACACCCACGCTGCTGAATGCCCTGATCTGGAGCCGAGCGGCCCGCTTCAGTGCCAAGGCCCATGAGCATCAGAACGGCCAACCCCCACTGGTTCACGCCGACGATCTCGGCCTGGCGGAGGGCGTGGATGCAGCCATCCTCGATCTGGCCCAAAGCGGTCGGCTTCAGGGGGCCAGTCTTCTGGTGAATGGTCCCAGTGCGACCGCCGCCGTGGAGGCGTGGCGAGACCTTGCAGACCCACCACCGCTCAGCCTGCATGTCTGTCTCACTGAGGGGCATGGCCTGCCGAACAGCCCGGATCTTCCGACCGGTTTCGGACGCTTGCTGCTGGCTTCGGTCCTGCCCTGGCAGCGCCAACGCATCGCCCCTCAATTGCGCACTGTTTTGCTGCAGCAGATCAGCCGCTACCGCCAGCTCACAGGTCTGCAGCACATCCGCCTCGATGGCCACCAGCACATTCACCTCGTGCCCCTTGTGCTGGATGCGGTGCTGGATCTGGCCCGTTCCGAATCGATCACCTGGGTGCGCACGACGCGGGAATCGCTGCCGGAGGGTCTTTCGCTCCGGCTTTGGTGGCGCAGCCTGCAGACAGGTGGTCTGATGAAGTGGATGGTTCTCCAGCTGCTGAGCGGGCTGTCCATCCCGCGCCTGCGACAGGCCGGACTTGCAACCAACCGACGCTTCGCCGGGGTGTTGTTCAGTGGATCGATGTTCGGAACAGCGTTCCGCCGCAGTTGGGAAACGGCATACAGCTCCATCGCCGTTGATCGTGCTTCACAACCTGTTCTGCTCATCCACCCAGCCCTCCCCAATGCTGCGTTGGGAATGGATCAGGCGGCCTTTCAGCAGTCTGTGACCTTTTTCAGTTCCACAAACCGCCAAAAGGAGTGGGCTTCAGCGCAGAAGCTCTGAGCCCTGATGCACGGCTCGGACGAAATAATGCGGCCGCCGTTTCACATCGATGTAGATCCGACCGATGTATTCACCCAGCACGCCGATGCCGATCAGCTGAATCCCCCCTAGGAACAGAACCGCCACGATCAGTGAGGCGTATCCCGGCAGATCGACACCAAAGGCCAGGGTGCGCAGCACGATCAGTGCGGCATAGACAAAACTCAGGAAGGAAATCAGCACGCCGATCACACCCCAAACCTTCAGCGGCTTCACCGTGAACGAGAAGATGCCATCCATGGCATAGCGCCAGAGTTTGAGGGAGCTCCAGGACGTACTGCCTCCACCGCGGGCCACCCGGCTGTAAGCGATCTCCTCGCTGCGGTAGCCGGTCCAAGGCATCAGCCCCTTGGAGAAGCGGGTGGCCTCACGCAACTGGGTCACCGCCTCCACAACTGGAGCACTCAACAGGCGGAAATCGCCGGCACCCTCCTTCAGCTGAATCGAATCCACCAGGCGATTGAACACCCGGTAGAACCAGGAGGCCGAGGCCACCTTCACCAGCCCTTCGGCATCGCGGTCATCCCGCACCGCGGTGACCACCTCAGCGCCGTTGCGCCAGGCTTGCACCATCGCCGGAATCCGCTCCGGCGGATGCTGAAGATCGGAATCGATCAGCACCGCGGCCGCACAGCGGCCGTTGGCGTAGTCCAACCCCGCAAGCATCGCGGCCTCCTTGCCGAAGTTGCGGGTGAGTTCCAACAGGGTGACGGCCTGGTCGGCATGACTCTTCTGCCAGGCACGGATCACAGCAACGGTGGAATCGGAGGAACCGTAATCGATGAGCAGCAGATGGTTCACCTCCGGCAAGGCCATGACCCGCTCTAAAAAGACGCTGATCACCTCGGCTTCGTTGAAGCAGGCCGCCACCACCCACACCTGCTCGCTGGCCATCAATGCGCGGTCTGCACTGTTTGAAACCGTAAGGCTCCCGGCTCAGTCATAGGCTCGGCCTGCTGACGCCCGACCAACCGCCATGGCCCAGTTCGAGAAGCTCACCGCCCCGAGCCAGGGCACACCGATCCGCTTCGAGAACGGTCAGCCCGTGGTGGCCGACAACCCGATCATTCCCTTCATCCGCGGCGATGGCACCGGCGTGGACATCTGGCCTGCAACACAGAAGGTGCTTGATGCGGCCGTGGCCCAGGCCTACGGCGGCAGCAAGAGCATCGAATGGTTCAAGGTTTACGCCGGCGATGAAGCTTGCGACCTCTACGGCACCTACCAGTACCTGCCGGAAGACACCCTCGAGGCGATCCGCACCTACGGCGTGGCCATCAAAGGCCCCCTCACCACACCCGTGGGTGGTGGCATCCGTTCGCTGAACGTGGCCCTGCGCCAGATCTTTGATCTGTATTCCTGCGTGCGGCCCTGCCGCTACTACGAGGGCACCCCAAGCCCCCATAAGCGTCCCCAGGATCTGGACGTGATCGTTTACCGGGAGAACACCGAAGACATCTACATGGGGGTGGAATGGGAAGCCGATGACGCCGTTGGCCAGGAGCTGCGCAAGCACCTCAACGAGGTTGTGATCCCTGCCAACGGCAAACTGAGCAAGCGCCAGATCCCAGAGGGTTCAGGCATCGGCATCAAGCCGGTGAGCAAAGCCGGCAGCCAGCGCCACATCCGCAAGGCCATCCAACACGCCCTGCGTCTTCAGGGCGACAAGCGCCACGTGACCCTGGTGCACAAGGGCAACATCATGAAGTTCACGGAAGGTGCCTTCCGTGACTGGGGCTATGAACTGGCCACCACCGAATTCCGCGATGTGTGCATCACCGAGCGGGAAAGCTGGATCCTCGGCAACCTCGAGAAGGATCCCAACCTGAGCGTGCAGGCCAACGCCCGCATGATCGAGCCTGGCTACGACAGCCTCACTCCAGAGAAGAAAGCCGACATCGACGCCGAGGTGCAGGCGGTGATCGACGCCATCGGCAGCAGCCATGGTGGCGGCAAGTGGAAGGAGATGGTGCTGGTGGATGACCGCATCGCCGACAGCATTTTCCAGCAGATCCAGACCCGCCCCCAGGAGTATTCGATCCTCGCCACGTTGAACCTCAACGGCGATTACATCTCCGACGCCGCAGCAGCGATGGTCGGTGGCTTGGGCATGGCCCCCGGCGCCAACATCGGCGAGAACGCCGCCATCTTCGAAGCCACCCACGGCACCGCCCCGAAACACGCTGGCCTCGACCGGATCAACCCCGGTTCGGTGATCCTCAGCGGCGTGATGATGCTGGAGTTCCTCGGCTGGCAGGAGGCTGCTGATCTCGTGACCAAGGGCCTCAGTGCCGCCATTGCCGACAAGCAAGTCACCTACGACCTGGCCCGACTGATGGAACCCCAGGTGGATCCGGTGAGCTGCAGCGGTTTCGCCGAAGCGATCATCCAGCGCTTTTGATCACCAGAGCTGCCATTCACGCCAGACTCAGGCGATGGCCTATCCCACCCAGCTCCCCGGGCTTCCCGCCGGCGCAGCAGACCCCTGCGTGCACTGCGGCTTCTGCCTGCCCACCTGTGCCAGCTATCGCGTGCTGGCCAGTGAGATGGACTCGCCCCGCGGCCGCATCCATGCGCTGCGGGCAATCGAAGCCGGTGACCTGGAGCTGGATGCCACGGTTGCCAGCCATTTCGATACCTGCCTGGGCTGTTACGCCTGTGTTTCCGCCTGTCCTTCGGGAGTCCGCTACGACCAGCTGATCGAAGCCACCCGGCCCAAGCTGAATCAGGCCAACCAGCGCAGCAGTTGGCAAACCAGCTTCCGCACGCTGCTGCTGCAGGTGCTGCCCTACCCCAAGCGCCTGCGGGCCCTGCTGCAACCCTTGCGGGCCTATGCCGGCACACCGCTGCAACAACTGGCCCGCCGCTCCGGGCTCACCCGTCTGTTCGGGCCGGAAATCGAAGCGATGGAGCAGCTGCTGCCGCCCCTGGTGCCGGAGAGCTTCAGCGACCGACTACCCCAGATCAATCCCGCCTCCGGCAAACGCCGCGGCCGCGTGGCGCTGTTGCTGGGCTGCGTGCAGCGCTGCTTCGATCCCAGCGTCAGCACCGCAACGGTGAAGGTGCTGCAAGCCAACGGATTTGAGGTGGTCATCCCAGCAGACCAGGGCTGCTGCGGGGCGGTGAGCCATCACCAGGGGGAGCTGGAACTCACGCGCCAATTGGCGACGGATCTGATTCGGAGCATGAATGCCGTTAAGGGAGATCTGGATGCGGTGCTGGTGGCTGCTTCGGGCTGCGGCCACACGATGAAGGCATACGGCGAGCTCCTGAACGGGAAAGCGGCCTTCCGCGCTCCGGTGTTGGATGTGCAGGAATTCCTGGCGGACCGCGGCCTTTTGGAGTCGTTCCGCGCCCAACTGCAACCACTTCCCGGCGTCGTGGCCATGCATGACGCCTGCCACATGATCCATGGCCAGGGCATCCAGGCCCAGCCCCGCCAACTGCTGCGGGCCATCCCCGACGTTCAGCTGCGGGAAGCAACCGAGGCGGGGGTGTGCTGTGGCAGCGCCGGCATCTACAACCTAGTGCAGCCAGAGGAAGCCGCCGAACTGGGCCAAATCAAGGCCGACGACCTCAGCAGCACAGGCGCCGAACTGGTGGCCAGCGCCAACATCGGTTGCACCCTGCAGCTGCGGCGCCATCTGGGCGATCGGGCCCAGGTGCAGCATCCGATGGAACTACTGGCCGCCTCAGCCGGCCTCCATCCGCTGCCAGGCCTCCCGCAGGGTGCCGGCAACGCCGAGATTGCCGGGGAAGGTGAGAATCGGCAGACCGCTGCAGGGTCCCGTTGACGGACGCACCAGCGAGAGACCCGGCAGCAGCTGCCCTTCCAGCTGCACCGACTCGAGGGCCAGACCCCGGGCCAGCAGCGTCTGGGTGGTGATGCCGCCTTTGCTGAGCAGATAGCCCAGATCAGGAGCCAGGGCTGATGCCAGTCGCCCCATCAACTCGGCCAGAGCGCAGGACAAGCGCCGGCCCTCCTGTTCGGAAGCACAACGCAGCTCACCGCGGCTGGTGAACAGCACCGGCGTCAGGCCTTGATCCAGCAGCGCCCGCAGCTGCTGCAACCAGACCCGCTCCAGATCCGCCAGCAACAGGTCGGGTGTCGGCCCCTCCAGCACCCGAGCGATGCGCGGCACCGACAGTTCAACCCCTTGGCAACCCGATTCCTGCAGCAACAGCTCCAGCTGCTGATCCGCCAAGAGCACGTGGGAGCCCACCATCACCAGTCCCGGCAGAGGCGTTCCATCGTCAGCCAACAGCCGCAACCCCGCTAAGCCCTTGGGATCAAGCGGCGGCGGACCTGGATCCGCCAGAGCCTTCACCATGCTGGCGGCGGAACGGAACAGAAAGCGTTTCTGCCCCTGCAGGGCGCGCACCGCTGCGGCCAGAGCCGTGAGCTGGTCCTGGCGTTCGGCATCCACCACCACAGAGGCATTGCCCTGGAGCCCACGCAGACGCTCAATCAACAGCGGCAGACCTGCTGAGCAGGCGGCATCAAGCTCCCGGCCACTGACGCGCTGCACCGACGCCGCGGCAATGGACCCATCACTCTTCTCCTCCAACCAGCAGGCCAGATCACTGCTGCTGAAACCGAACAGCCGATCCTGAGCAAACGGCGTGGTGTGCACCGGTTCCCCGTGGAGGAGATGCACGCCGTTCACGGTGGTGCGGCCACCTTCCAAAAATGCCGGAACATGGAACGTGGCATCAAAGGGTCCGAAGGCCGCCTGCAACACCTCAGGCTCCAGCACCCCATGGCCACGCAAGGTCGAATCACCACGACTCACCAGCAACACCTGATCACGCGCCAATCCCTCCCGCTGCAGCGCCTGATCCAAGGCAACCGCAATGCCGCGGTTGCGTTCCGCAGCATCCGTGGGCATCAGCGCCCGGGTGTCGGCCAACAGAAACAACAGGGGCGACGCATGACGCAGCCCCTGGCGCAGGGTGTCGACATCCCAGCGCAGCAGCAGCGGACAGCTGTGCACCGTCTGCGAGCCGGTGGGATCGTCGTCAATGACCACAACCTTCATGGCACCATCGTGCCGTGAGCCATTCCCCCGCAAGCCGCAGTGCTCTGATTGATCTGGTGCACCAGTGGCACCAGAGCGGCACCCCCTGGAGTCCCAGTGGCCTGGGCACACGCCTGGACTGGGGTCCACCGCTGGATCCCCGCCATGAGGTGCTCTCCTGCCGGCAGCTCAACCGGGTGATCGACCATGCCGTGGACGATCTGACCATCACGGTGGAAGCCGGCATGCCATTGCAGGACCTGCAGGATCTGCTGGCGGAGCAGGGGCAATGGCTGCCCATTGACTGGCCCCGGGCCGGCGCTCCCGGAAGCATCGGCGGCCTGGTGGCCCGTGGACTGGCGGGGGGACTGCGGCAGCGCCATCTGGGGGTACGCGATCAGATCATTGGCATCGGCCTGTTGCGGGCCGATGGCGTCGAAGCCCATGCCGGTGGACGGGTCGTGAAGAACGTGGCGGGCTACGACCTGATGCGGCTGCTCTGCGGCAGCTGGGGCAGCCTGGCGCTGATCACCCAACTCACCCTGCGGCTGCAACCGCTGCGACTCGCCCGGAGCGGCCTGTTTTTGGAAGGCGACCTGAAGGCCCAGGAGGCCTTTCGCAGCGAACTGCTGCGCTCCAGCCTGACGCCGGAACGCTGTGACTGGATCAACGGCGGCGATGGTGCCTGGCGGCTGCGGCTGGTGGTGAGCAGCGTGTCGGAGCAGGCGGTGAACGATCAGCTGAAGCAGCTCGAGGGGTTGGCGCTGAACCAGCAACTCAGCGCCGAACGCCAGGCTTGTTCCGATGCCCTCACCACACCCTTCAATGCCAGCCCCTCTGGGCAGCTGGTGCGGCTGGTGCTACCGCCGGCCCAGTTGCACCGGTTGTTGCGGGATGAGGCGATGAGGGCCCTCAAACCATGGACCTGGGAACTGGCCGCAGGAGCCGGCTGCGGTGACGGCTGGTGCGACGCGGCGACAGCGGATCACCAGCTGGAGGCGCTGCGCCGCAGCGTGATCCGCCTCGGCGGCGAAATGACGCTGTTGAAACGCGCGGCCGGATCAACCGTGCCGGTCTGGCTTGACCGTCCGTCCCGACCGCTGATCGAAGCGGTGAAACGCCAGTTCGACCCCAAGCTGCAGCTCAGCCGCGGCCGTCTGCCAGGGGTGAATCAGGAAACGCTGTAGCGACAGGCCAGGGTCTGCTTTGCACCGGGCTGGAGCACTAGTTTTCGATCACCGCTCACCAGGGCCTGCCGGGGCCCTGTCCAGGGTTCCAGACAAACCATCGGCCGCGGGGGCTCAGTCCAAACCACACTGAGATCCATCGGTGCCTGATGCTGCAGTTCCAGCGTCACGCCGGTGGCGTCGTCGATCAAGCTGACAGGACCCGCAGGCCGGCAGAGGAAATCCACCCCTTCGGGCAACCGCTTGAGCTGATCGATGGTGGCGGCCTCCGCCATCTCCAGGTGGTTGAGGCAGCGCTCTGCCAGACCCGTGAGCCGGGTCTGGGCCAGATCGCTCACGTTGAAGTAGGGGTGCAAACCGAAACTGAACGGCATGGCGGCATCACCGCAGTTGTGCACCGTGGTGGAGATCTCCAAGGCAGAGGCCACCGGACGCAGCTCCATTTCCAAACGGAAAGGGAAGGGATAGGCCTTCAGCGTTTCGTCGCTGCTGGAGAGGCTGAGGCACACACCGCTCTGATCCTCAAGCAACTGGAGCTGCCAGGGAAGATCCCGGGCGAAGCCGTGCTGCTTGAGGGGATGGTCAACGCCATCCACCGGCAGCACATCTCCGGGCAGGTTGCCGCAGATCGGGAACAACACCGGAATGCCGCCGCGAATGCTTTTGCTCGGATCGGCGTAACGGTCCTGGTCGAAATAGAGGATCTCCCGCCCCCTGCAACACCAACCACTCACCAGACCACCCCGCTCGGGAATGATGCGCAACCGATCAGCGCTGCTGGGATGCACGAACTCCCAGTGGGCATAGGGGGCCGACTGCTGGGTGAGGGTCATGGGCATCCGCCGATGCGGGGTGGCTCATTCATTCACTTAGCCAGCAGATCAACATTTGTCGGTGCCGCAGCCGACTTCAGGCCGTCCAGCCATTGCAGCAACGCCGCATTCACCTGATCCGGCACCTCATCGTGGGGGCAGTGCCCGGCCTCCAGAACCACCTCTGTGGTGGCCTCAGGAGCATGGCGCTGAAAGGTGGAGCGGCGACCGGGGGCGTTGATCCAGGGATCACGAATGCCCCAGAGCAGCAACAACGGCGCCGTCAGTTCGGCGAAAAGCTCATCGAGGGGCTGACCTCGGGGGATATCGAAGACCGTGCGAAACACCCCGAAGGCGCCTGGATCCAGGGAGGGGCGCCGAATCGACTCCACCAGCCAATCGTCAACGTTGGTCTTGTCGACATACACCTGATTGAGGGTGCGGCGGATCGTGGCGGGTCGGCGCAGGTTCTCGAACAGCAACCGCTGCAGCACCGGACTCTTCAGCAGGGCCGTGCCGATGCTCTGGCGGGCGATGGCACCCAAGCCTTGCGGCGGTTTCTGCTCATCACTGAAGGGACCGGCGGCATTGAGCAGCACGACGCCAGCACAGTCCGATCCCATGGCGGCTCCAGCGGCGAGGGCCGCAAACCCTCCCAGGGAATTGCCGGCGATCACCGTCGGACGCCCGATCCGCTCGTGCACATAGGCCACCAATTGGTCACGCCACAGGGCACCCCCGTAATTCAGACCCGCTGGCTTGGCACTTCTACCGAAGCCCAGCAGATCAATCGCATGCACGGCATGGGTCTGGGCCAACACGGGAATGTTGTGACGCCAATGATCGGTGGATGCCCCGAACCCATGCACCAGCAGAAGCGCCGGATAGTCGCTGCTGTCCTGCTCGGGATGCTGCTGCACCGTGTGCACGGCGTGGCCGAGATGGCTCCAGGTGACGCGATCCACAGCCGGCTGCGAGGGACGCGATGCTAAGCAGCACTGAAGCGGCCTGGATGGTGAGCTACGAGGTGATGGGCGGACCGCTGGCGGACGCATCCGTCTGGCGCGGAGCGTTGCTCTGGGCCATCGCCCTTTACGTGCCGCTGAGCGCACCGCTCAGCACGTTGGAATCAAGCCTCAAGGAGAGTGAGCTGCCCGAATCGGTGCGTCAACCGGTGCTTGTGATCAGCAGCCTGCTGCTGGCCCTCGTCGTGGGCGTTGTCACCCAGCTCGGATTCAGTTGGGTCCTGGGTCCGAGCTGGGCCTCCAGCCTTGGTGTTGTGGCCGTGGGCTGGAGTGTTCTGATCGTCCTCGCTAATGCTGGAAAAGAGGATTGATTCAGGAGGCACCCGCCAGGGGATCGGCAGCAAATTCTTCGGGAACCTGATTGCCGTCTTCAGGGGGCTTGTCTTTGAGGACGATGCGCAACAGCACCGGCGCCAGGAACGTGGTGCCGATCACCATCAGCAGAATCGCCGCCTCAAGGCCAGGGCTGAGCAGCCCTGAAGCCGTGCCCAGGCCCAGGAAAATCAGGCCAACTTCGCCGCGGGGCATCATTCCCAGCCCCACCACCAGGTTGTTGGTCTTTTCCTTGCTGAAGATGGCCCAACCGGCAGCCACCTTGCCGATGATCGCCACCACGAACAGGAAGGCTGCCACCACCAGGGCGGAACGGGCCCCCGGATCAGAGGGGTTGATCACTGAGAGGTCCATTCCTGCACCCACCAGCACGAAGAAGACGGTGGCGAACAAGCCAACGATGGGGGTGACTGCCGCCTGAATCTCGTGGCGATGCTTGGAGGTGCTGGCGATCAAACCAGCGGCGAAGGCCCCGAGTGCAGCCTCCAACCCAATGGCTGATGCCACGAAGCAACTGATCGCGAGGAGCAAATAGGAACCAATCAACTTGGCTCCGGGCGCCCTGAGTTGATCAATCAACCAATCAAAGACAGGGGCTGCCTTCTGGCTCAACAGCAAAGCCACCACCACAAACAGAACGGCCGCCACCACAAGCTGAACGATGGGCCCGATCTCCAGGCTGCCGCCTGCCGCCAGGGACACCACAATGGCCAGGATGACGATGCCGAGGATGTCGTCGAGCACAGCGGCGCCGATCACGATCTGGCCTTCTCGGGTGCGCAGATAGCCGAGTTCACCGAAAACACTTGCGGTGATACCGATGCTGGTGGCCGTCATCGAGGCACCGGCGAAGATGGCCGGGATCGCATCCACGTGGAAGATCGCCATCAAGCCAAGGGTGCCGAGGGCGAAGGGCAGCACCACGCCGACCACGGCAACGCTGAAGGCCTGGGCCCCCACCGCCATCAGTTCCTCCAGCTCACTTTCAAGACCCGTGAGGAAAAGCAGGGAATAAAGCCCCAGCGTGGCCACCGCCTGCAAGGCGCCGAAGCTCTCGTTGTAGAGAGCCGGGATCTCCTCCACCGGCACATGCGAGAGGCCGGCCACCACCTCGGAGAAAGCTCCGGAAAGCTGCACCTGGGTCTCCGGCGGCACCAGAAGATGCAGGCCCGAGGCACCAATCAGCACACCAGCAAGCAGTTCCCCGAGGATTGTGGGCAACTCGAACCGCACTAGCACCTCGGCGAGGGTGCGGGCCGCCACGAAGATCAGCATGAAGCGAAGGACGCCGATCAGCGTTTCCGCCAATTCGAGGTCGTGACTGCTGATTTCGCTCAGCAGGGTGGGCAGCAGCATCAAGCCGGGCATGTCTCACGCCGAACCTTAATGGTGATTCCGCCGCTGAACTGTTCGCTGGACGATCCCAATTGACCGGGAATGCTGTATTAAGCGCTTTTTTTCAGGCAGCCCCAGTTGTGATGGCTACGGTCCGGGTAATTCATTGAGTTGGGCTCCGAGCACCCCTGGCCTGACGGTGATTCCACGCTCCATGGCTCGCTGAACCCCCATGACCACGTCACAACCGTTCGATCTGCGTCTGCCGACCCCCGGCTGTCACAACGACCCAGAACGCGCTGGCCTCGATGCCAAGAGCGTGTTCGACGGCATGACGGAACACCTGTTCTTCACGCTCGGCAAGCTCGCCCCCACCGCCAGCCGTCATGACCTCTACATGGCCCTGAGCTATGCGGTGCGTGATCGGCTGATGATGCGCTATCTGGCCACCACTGAAGCGATGCGGGCCCGCCCGCAGAAATCGGTGGCGTACCTGTCGGCGGAATTCCTGATCGGCCCGCAGCTCAACAGCAACCTGCTGAACCTCGGGATCCAGAAGGAAGCCGAGGAGGCCCTGAAGAATTTCGGCATTGAATCATTGCAGCAGATCCTGGATGTGGAGGAGGAACCGGGCCTGGGCAATGGAGGCCTCGGCCGTCTGGCGGCTTGCTACATGGAATCGCTGGCCAGCCTGAAGATCCCGGCCACCGGCTACGGCATCCGCTACGAGTTCGGCATCTTCGATCAGCTGATCCGCGATGGCTGGCAGGTGGAGATCACCGATAAGTGGCTCAAGGGAGGCTGGCCCTGGGAACTGCCCCAGCCCGACGAGGCCTGCTTCGTGGGCTTCGGCGGCCGCACCGAGAGCTACATCGACGACAAAGGCAACTACCGCTCCCGCTGGATCCCGGCAGAACACGCCATCGGCATTCCCCATGACGTGCCGGTGCTGGGCTATCGCGTCAACATCTGCGACCGGCTGCGGCTCTGGCGCGCGGATGCCACCGAAAGCTTCGACTTCTATGCCTTCAACATCGGCGACTACTACGGCGCCGTTGAGGAAAAGGTGGGCAGCGAAACCCTCTCCAAGGTGCTCTATCCCAACGACGGCACCGACGAAGGCCGGCGTCTGCGCCTGAAACAGCAGCACTTCTTCGTCAGCTGCTCGCTGCAGGACATGCTGCGCAGCCTCGACAACCGCGGCCTGTCCGTCGAGGACTTCCCCAACTACTGGACGGTTCAGCTCAACGACACCCACCCGGCCATCGCCGTGGCGGAGCTGATGCGGCTGCTGATCGACGATCGGCACCTGGAGTGGGACCGGGCCTGGGACATCACCTCCCGCTCCGTGGCCTACACCAACCACACCCTGCTGCCCGAAGCGCTTGAGAAGTGGGACCTCAACCTGTTCAGCAGCCTGCTGCCCCGCCATCTGGAGCTGATCTACGAGATCAACCGGCGCTTCCTGCAACAGGTTCGGTTGCGCTACCCCGGCAACGATGCGATCCAGCGCAAGCTTTCGATCATCGATGAAGAGGGCAGCAAGGCCGTGCGCATGGCCCACCTGGCCACGATCGGTGCCCACCATGTGAATGGCGTGGCAGCGCTGCACTCCGATCTGGTGAAAACCGATCTGCTGCCTGAGTTCGCGGCGCTGTGGCCGGAGAAGTTCACCAACGTCACCAATGGCGTCACCCCACGCCGCTGGGTCGCCCTGGCCAACCCCGAGATGTCGGCTCTACTGGATCAACACGTGGGGCCGGACTGGATCTCCAACATGGAGAGCCTGCGCAAGCTGGAGGAGCGGCAGAACGACCAGGGCTTCCTCGAGCTCTGGGGCAACACCAAATTGTCGGTGAAGCGCAAGCTGGCCACCTACATCCACCGCAACACCAGCGTGCTGGTGGACCCCGCCAGCCTGTTCGACGTGCAGGTGAAGCGCATCCACGAGTACAAGCGCCAGCACCTCAACGCCCTGCAGGTGATCACCCAGTACCTGCGGATCAAGAACGGCCAGACCGACGGCATGGCGCCTCGCACCGTGATCTTCGGCGGCAAGGCCGCTCCCGGCTACTACTTGGCGAAGCTGATCATCCGCTTCCTCAACGGCATCGCCGACACCATCAATGCCGACCCCGACATGGACGGCCTGCTGCGGGTGGTGTTCCTGCCGGATTACAACGTGAAACTGGGGGAGCAGGTGTATCCCGCCTCCGACCTCTCCGAACAGATCTCCACGGCCGGCAAGGAAGCCTCGGGCACCGGCAACATGAAGTTCGCCATGAATGGGGCCCTCACCATCGGCACCCTTGATGGGGCCAATGTGGAGATCCGCGAGCTGGTGGGAAGCGAGAACTTCTTCCTGTTCGGCAAGACGGTGGAGGAGATCACGGCCCTGCAGCAGGACGGTTACCGCCCTCGCGATGTGATCGCGGCACTTCCGGAACTGCAGGAGGCCCTGCGGCTGATCGAGATGGGGCACTTCAGCAACGGCGACGGCGAACTGTTCCGCCCCCTGCTCGACAACCTCACCGGCAACGACCCCTTCTATGTGATGGCCGATTACGCCGACTACCTGCGGGCCCAGGAGGCGGTGAGCCGTGCCTGGAGCGATCGGATGCACTGGAATCGGATGTCGCTGCTGAACACGGCCCGCACCGGGTTCTTCTCCTCCGACCGGTCCATCGGCGAGTACTGCAAGAACATCTGGGCCGTGGATCCTCTCAACGTGGAGATCACCTGCGACGTGCGCTGACTACAGCCACAAAAAAGCCCTGGATTGATGGCCAGGGCTCACAACTAAAGATGCAGCGCTTCAGTTCCGATCAGGCAGATCAGGCGTCTGGTGCAACAGGCGGTTGAGCCGTAGACGGTCCACGTTCAACGGGTCTGGAGCCAGCTCACCGGCCAGTTCGCGGAACTTCTGCTCGATTTCTTCCGGGACGCGCACATCAAACACCCGTTCCATCAAGGCCTCAATCGAGAACAGATGGGCGTTGATGTTCTCCAGATCGGCAATGGCCTGCTGGATGGAATCAGCTGATTCCTCTGGAACAGGGGCGCCGGATGCTGCAGGCTTCGAAGCGGCTGCATCGGCGGTCTGGCGGGACCCGTGCTGCTTCTGCAGATCCTCGAGCACACGGCCGGACAAGGTGCGGAACGACTGGAGGGCTGCCCAGTTGAGCTCTTGTTGCTGACGAAGCGTGGGGGACTCCCGGATCAGCCGGTCATGCTCCCGGTAAAACCGTTGGCAATCCGGGCACTGGCAGGGCTCTTCCGGCAATGCAGTCCCTCGCGGTCATCCCCCACTATGCCACCGATCAAGCCGCCTGAGGCCCCAGATCCTCCTCGGCCTGGGGGCCATCCTCACCAGCGGTGTCGGGCAGGGGGATCTCAATGGAGGACACCACACCGATCACATCCCGCAGCCGCATCGAATCGGCGAACCAGCCCATGGCCTGTTCCGTATCGCCGCGACGTTCCGCGTCACTGGCCTGGTCTTCATGGGCTTCCGCCAGGAGGGCGAGCCAACACAGGCAGCGGGCCTGCACCACTGATAAATCCAGATCCGTGGGCTGGGATTCAGCAATCCGCTCACTTTCCTGCTGCACCAACAGCCGGAGACGGAGATCGTGAAGCTGGGTCATGGCACCCAAACCCGGTTGCACCAACCCTAGCGGTGGTGAACGATATGAACACCCCACCAGATGTAGCGCTCACTACCTCTTGAGCAATTCTCACGGGGCTGGCGGGACTCGAACCCACGACCTACGGTTTAGGAAACCGTCGCTCTATCCAGCTGAGCTACAGCCCCAGACATCTGAATTATGCCCACGAGGCATGATGAGTTCTGAAAGCAGGCGAGGTGGTTGCGGCCGATCTCTTTGAGTGTCGGCTGAGGAAAGTCCGGGCTCCCTGATGGCCAAGCTTGCTGGGTAACGCCCAGTGCGGGTGACCGTGAGGAGAGTGCCACAGAAACACACCGCCGATGGCCGGTTCGCCGGCACAGGCAAGGGTGCAAAGGTGCGGTAAGAGCGCACCAGCAGCATCGAGAGGTGCTGGCTCGGTAAACCCCGGCTGGGAGCAAGGCCAAGGAACGACGGCTGGCCATTGGCCCCGTTCCGTTTGAACGCGCCGCTTGAGGCCGTCGGTAACGGCGGTCCCAGATAGATAGCCACCCACCCTCCAAGGAGGTGTGAACAGAACCCGGCTTATGTCCTGCTTTCACCCCAAATCAGCGTTACTCAGGAGTCTTTGTGGATCCATCCCGCGCTGCAGAGCTCACCAACCTGATTCAGCGCCTCGACACTGAGATTCCGATCAACCCTGAGCTACTCACCCTGGTGGATCAGGCCCTCACCCACATATCGAGCGGCCGGGCCCGCAACCTGGAACGGTTGGAGTTCCTTGGTGATGCGGTGCTGCGGCTCGCCGCCACCGAATTCATTGATCGCCACCACGCCGATCTCGCGGTGGGTGCCTGCTCCAACCTGCGGGCCCAGCTGGTCAGCGATCGCTGGCTGGCGGACGTGGGTGCAGCACTTGGCATCGAACAGCATCTGCTGCTGGGGCGGCACGCCCAGGGGGATCGGTCCGCCGAATCCAGGCTGCGAGCCGATGCCACCGAGGCTCTGATCGGTGCGTTGTACAGCTCCCTCGGCAACCTTGAAGCGATTCACCGCTGGCTCACCCCCCACTGGTGCGCCACCGCCCAGGCGATGCTGGCAACTCCCCATCAGTTCGGCGGCAAAACAGCCCTGCAGGAGTGGAGCCAGGGCCAGGGGCTGGGACTGCCCAGCTACACCACCGAAGAATGCAGCCGCCAGCACGGCGACCCCGAACGCTTCCGCTGCCGGGTGAGCGTCCAAGGCCAAGACCTAGCGGAAGCCAAAGGCCGATCCCGCAAGGAGGCCGAGCAGAGCGCGGCAACAGCAGCTCTTCAGGCCCTGGAAGGCAGCGACGCGCCACAGGTATCGCAGTGACGGGCACCCTTGCGGTGCCCCTGACGCCCGCAGCTGCTGCAGACCAGCTCCACCGACCTCTGCTGGTGATGGCGCACCCCCGACACCGTCAGGATCCCTGCGGGAATGGCAATGATGCCGAAACCCAGGAGCATCACCACTGAGGCCAGCAGCCGCCCCAGTTCCGTCTGGGGAACAACATCGCCATAACCAACGGTGGTCATGGTGACGATCGCCCAGTAGACGCCGCTCGCCACCGTCTGGAACTGGGAGTCCGGCCGGGCGCTCTCGATCACAAAGATGCTGTAGCCGAGCACCACCTGCAGCAGGAAGACGAAGAACAGAAAGACGCCGATGGTGCGGGCACTTCCCCGTAATGCCTGCCCCAGCACGCGGGCTTCATCGATGAACTTGAGCAGCTTGAACACCCGCAGGATGCGACCGAACTTGAACACCCACAGCAACAGCTCACTGCGCACCTGCGGCACGAAGAAAAAAAGCACCGCCGAAGCGTCAATCAATCCGGTGAAGCTGAACAGGTAACGGCGAGGCCTCTCCACCAAGGCCAGATGAAGGACGAAATCCGCCGCAAACACCGCCAAGCAAACGTTCTGAACCAGATCAATCCAGGGCACGTTGGTTTGACGCAGGGCTGAGTTGCCCAAGGGGTCGGGTTCCAGCGAGAGGGCCAGAACACTCAGAAGAATTGCCCCAAAAATGACAGCGTTGTAAGCCTTGCCCGCCGGGGTCCTTGCTTCCAGCACCGTTGACTGCAGCCGTTGTCGCAGGCTTCGGTCAGCATCCATTGCCTTAGGCCGGCTGAAGATCCTTCAACCGCAGGGTCACCAATTTGTCCCAGTTTCCGCCTTCAAACAAAACGGCCGCACGGTCGCCGCTGATTCGCTGCACAAAGCCGGTGTAACCGTTGTAGATCGAAGTGGCATCGACCACGGTGACAGTGGCGCCGGGGAGGATCGGAGCGGTTGCAGGCGCCATGGCTCGTTCGCAGACGAATCTGGCGCCATTATCGGCAGAGTGCGCGGCGGATGGCATGGCGGAGAGCAATGACTGGCTCAGCGTCGGCAAGATCGTGGGGGTCCAAGGGCTGCAGGGGGAACTGCGGGTGAACCCCGCCAGTGATTTCCCCGAGCGCTTTACAGCTCCTGGACCTCGCTGGCTGCGCAGCCCCAAGGGAGGGGAGCCGACGGAGATCCAACTCAAGAAGGGCAGGCAACTGCCTGGCAAGTCGCTGTTCGTGGTGCGACTTGAAGGAATCGACAACCGCAGCGCCGCCGAAACCCTTGTGGGCCAGGAACTGCTGGTGTCAGCGGATGACCGGCCCGAATTGGACGAGGGGGAATTTCACCTGCTCGACCTCCTGGGCCTGGAGGCACGGCTCGCAGCGGATGGTCCTGCCGTTGGCACCGTGAGTGATTTGATCAGCGGCGGCAACGACCTGCTGGAAATCACCACATCGGAGGGCCGCAAGCTGCTGATTCCCTTCGTGGAGGCGATCGTGCCAGAGGTGCAGTTGGAGGACGGCTGGCTGCTGCTCACGCCACCGCCGGGCCTGCTGGAGCTCTGACAGGTCTCTCTCGGGGCATCGACAGAACCCCATAGGGCAAGCGATTCTGGGTCACCGCTCTCAGGACGTGATGGCCTCCACACCGCTGATTCCTGTGATCCTTTGCGGGGGCACCGGCACACGGCTATGGCCGCTGTCACGGGCGAGTTACCCCAAGCAGTACTGGCCGTTGAGCGGAGACGGCGAAGCCACATTGCTGCAGCAGACCCAACAGCGGCTTCATGGCCTGGACGCCCTGGCGGCTCCCCTGCTGATCTGCAATGAAGACCACCGCTTCATCGTGGCCGAACAGATGCGACAGATCGGGGTCGAACCGAACGCGATCCTGCTGGAACCGATGGGCCGCAATACCGCCCCGGCGGTGACGGTGGCCGCGCTGCAGGCCACGGCCGACGGCGAAGACCCCCTGCTGCTGGTGCTGGCGGCGGATCACCTGATCCGCGATGCCGCCGAGTTCCGCCAGGCCATCGACGCCGGCCGCAAACCCGCCGAAGCGGGACGACTGGTGACCTTCGGGATCGTGCCAACGGCCCCGGAAACCGGCTACGGCTACATCGAAGCAAGCGAACCCTTCTCCCTTGGAGGACCGCCCCATGTGCCGATCAAGCGGTTCGTGGAGAAGCCCGATCAGGCCACAGCAGAGCAATTCCTGGCCACCGGCCGCTTCACCTGGAACAGCGGCATGTTTCTGTTCCGAGCAAGCGCCATGCTGGCGGAACTGGAGCGACTGGCCCCGGAAGTGGTGAGCTGCTGCCGGGCCGCTCTGGAGCAAGACACAGCCGACCTGGAATTCCATCGACTGGAGCGGGAAGCCTTTGCCAAGTGCCCCAACGTGGCCATTGACGTGGCCGTGATGGAGAAAACGGAACTGGGCAGTGTGCTGCCACTGGATGCGGGCTGGAGCGACGTCGGCAGCTGGAGCGCACTCTGGGAAACCTCAGAGCAAAAGGATTCCCAAGGCAATGTGCTGCAGGGCCACGTGATCAGCGAAGGCAGCCGCGACTGCTATCTGCGCAGCGAACACCGCTTGGTGGTGGGGCTGGGGGTTGAAAACCTCGTGGTGGTGGAAACCGACGACGCCGTGTTGATTGCGGATCGCTCTAAGGCCCAAGAGATCAAGACCGTGGTGAAGCAGCTGGAGGCCGCCGGCAGCCCGGAGGGCAAGGCGCACCGCAAGATTTACCGTCCCTGGGGTCACTACACCGGCATCACCGAAGGAACCCGCTGGCAGGTGAAACGGATCTCGGTGAAACCCGGCGCCAGCCTGTCGCTGCAGATGCACCACCACCGTGCCGAGCACTGGGTGGTGGTGAAGGGCACAGCCCTGGTGGAGCGCGACGGCATTGAGCAGCTTGTGGGGGAAAACCAGAGCACTTACATCCCGATGGGTTGCAAACACCGCCTCTCCAATCCCGGTCGGATCCCCGTGGAACTGATCGAGGTTCAGAGCGGCGAGTACCTCGGTGAAGACGACATCGTGCGCTTCCAGGACCGCTACGGCCGCAGCGATCTCAGCAGTCGTGATCTCAGCATCAATGCCAGCTGAGGCTCACTCCACCGTGACGCTCTTGGCCAGGTTGCGGGGTTGATCGACATCCAGGCCGCGATGGGCGGCGATGTGATAGCTCAACAACTGCATTGGCACCACGGTGAGCAAAGGGCTGATCCACTCGCTCACCGAGGGCACCGGCAACAGTTCATCAAAGAGATCGGTGTCGGGCCCCTGGGGCGCCACGCCGATCAGCTGGGCGTCGCGGGCCTTGGCTTCTTGGGCATTGCTGAGCACCTTCTCGAAGACCAATCCGGGCACAGCGATCGACACCACCGGCACCCGGGAATCGAGCAGGGCGATCGGACCATGCTTCATCTCACCGGCCGGATATCCCTCGGCGTGGATGTAGCTGATTTCCTTAAGCTTCAACGCCCCCTCCAGTGCGATCGGGTAGTTGATTCCCCGCCCCAGGAAAATCATGTCCTGGGTGTCGGTAAAGCGATGGGCCAGGGCCTCGGAGCGCTGGTCGTGCAGAGCCACCAGCTGGCGCAGTTGCTGGGGCAGACCGCGCAGTTCATCCGCCAGAGCGTTGATCTCAGCAGCTGAGCGAGACCCACGGCGGGCGGCAAAGGCCATGGCCAAGCCATAGAAGGCCAACAGCTGACCGAGGAAGGTCTTGGTGGCCGCCACGCCCACTTCAATCCCGGCCCCGATATCAAGGATGTGGGGCACCTGACGTGAGAGAGAACTTTCTGGACGGTTGGTCACCCCCAGCTGGCGGGGGGCAAAGGCTGGATCCCTATGGGCCAAACGCCGCTCGGCTTCCATTGCCAGGGCAGCCAGGGTGTCGGCCGTTTCACCGGACTGGGTGACGCCAATGGTGAGGGTGTGGGGGGCAAGCGGAGGCGGGGCGTAGCGGAACTCACTGGCGTAGTGCACCGACGTGGGAATCCCGGCGAACTGCTCCAGCAGGTAGGCCCCCACCATCGCGGCATGGCGACTGGTCCCACAGGCCAAGATCTGAATCTGCTCAATTCCGGCATAGAAGGCATCGTCCATCGGCAGCGCCACCGGCTTTTCCGGCGGCAGTCCCTGGGGCAGGTGGCGCGTCACCCACAGCTCTGCGGTTTCCGGTTGCTCATGGATTTCCTTGAGCATGAAGTGACGGAACTCGCGCTTGTCGGCCACGTGATCCACACCGCTGAGCTGGGTGGGCATGCGTTGCTGGCGCACCCCCGCGGCGTCGTAGAGCTCCACCCCCAGAGGTGAGAGCAAAGCCACCTCGCCGTCTTCCATCGGCAGGATCGTGCGGGTGAATCCCGCCAGGGCCGGCGTATCGCTGGCACAGAGGAATTCGCCTTCTCCCAAACCGATTAACAGCGGTGCCGCCTTACGGGCCACCACCAATGCCCCCGGCGCCTGATCCCAAATCACCGCAAGGGCATAAGCCCCTTGCAATTTGGGGAGAACCCGCTGCAGGGCCTCCAACAACAGCCCACCGCTAGGGGCTCCACCAGCGGCTTGCAGCTGCTGCAATTCCGCAGCCAGCAGGTGGGGAATCACCTCGGTGTCAGTCTCCGACTGGAACACCACCCCTGAGGCATCCAGCTGCTCCCGCAGGGCACGGTGGTTCTCAATAATTCCGTTTTGCACCACCGCCACTGCACCGTTGCTACTGCGGTGCGGATGAGCATTGCGCTCTTCGGGTTTGCCATGGGTGGCCCAGCGGGTGTGGCCGATACCGCATTGACCGGGCGCGCCTTCGGCCTCAAAGCAAGCGGTGAGATTGCGGAGCTTGCCCTTGGCCCGAAGGCAGGTCAACTGGCCTTGACCAGCCACCGTGGCAATGCCAGCGGAGTCGTAACCGCGGTACTCCAGCTGCCGCAAACCCTCCAGGAGCTGAGGCGCCGCTTCTCGGGAGCCCACAAGGGCAACGATTCCGCACATACAAAAAAAGCCCGGCTGAAGCCGGGCCGAGCTTATGAGGTGAAATGGGGCAAATCAGTAGGCCAAACCCATGGAGCGCGTGGTCTCATCGCCCAGGTAAACGCGGATGCTGAGGAAGTCCGTAGGGCAGGCGGTCTCACAGCGCTTGCAACCAACGCAGTCTTCGGTGCGTGGGGAGGAGGCAATCTGGCCGGCTTTGCAACCGTCCCAGGGCACCATCTCAAGCACGTCGAGAGGGCAGGCGCGCACACACTGGGTGCAGCCAATGCAGGTGTCGTAGATCTTGACGGCGTGGGACATGTGCCCGATGCATACGAAGGCTTGCGGCAAACGTACCCGTCCTTCGCCGGTCCATGACCAGGCCGTCACCGTTGTTAACGGCGCGGTCATTGAGAAAGGGACCACGAAGGCGTGCCCGTAAGATGCAGCGTCCCGTTGCCACGGCTATGTCCCAGGAAGCGATTCTCGAAAAGGTGCGCTCAATCGTTGCGGAGCAACTGAGTGTTGACTCCGGCGAAGTGAAGCCCGAATCCAACTTCCAGAACGATCTGGGTGCTGATTCTCTGGACACCGTGGAACTCGTGATGGCCCTGGAAGAGGCTTTTGATATCGAGATTCCCGACGAAGCAGCTGAAGGCATCACCACCGTTGGTGACGCCGTCAAATACATCGAAGACAAACAGGCCTGAGCAACGCAATGGTGGATGGTCTCCATCGCGTCGTCATCACCGGCCTCGGCGCGGTCACACCGATCGGCAACACGGTTCAGGACTACTGGAATGGCCTCACCTCCGGCAGAAACGGAGTGGATGCCATCACCCTGTTCGATGCATCCGCACACGCCTGCCGCTTTGCGGCGGAGGTGAAGGACTTCGATCCGTCCGGCTTCATCGAACCGAAGGAAGCCAAGCGCTGGGATCGGTTCTGCAAGTTCGGCGTGGTGGCAGCCAAACAGGCTGTGACCCATGCCGGCCTTGAAATCAACGACACCAATGCACATCGGATTGGCACGATCATCGGTTCCGGCGTCGGCGGTCTGCTGACGATGGAGACGCAGGCCCATGTGCTGGAGGGCAAAGGCCCTGGACGGGTGAGCCCGTTCACGGTGCCGATGATGATTCCCAACATGGCCACAGGTCTTGCCGCCATTGCTTTGGGCACAAAGGGGCCCAGCTCCGCTGTGGCTACCGCATGCGCTGCCGGCTCCAATGCCGTTGGCGATGCATTCCGTCTGCTCCAAATGGGCAAAGCCGACGCGATGGTGTGCGGAGGCGCCGAATCGGCGATCACTCCCCTAGGGGTGGCCGGCTTCGCCAGTGCCAAGGCCTTGTCGTTCCGTAATGACGACCCGGCCACCGCCAGCCGTCCATTCGACAAAGAACGCGATGGCTTCGTGATCGGTGAAGGTGCCGGCGTGCTGGTGCTCGAAACCCTCGAGCACGCCCAGGCCCGTGGCGCCACGATCCTTGGCGAAGTGGTGGGTTATGGGATGACCTGCGATGCGCACCACATCACCTCCCCCACCCCCGGCGGCGTTGGTGGTGCTGAGGCCATGCGCCTGGCCTTGGCCGATAGCTGTATCGATCCTTCTGAGATCGACTACGTGAACGCCCACGGCACCAGCACCCCCGCGAACGACAAGAACGAAACCTCGGCGATCAAAAGCGCCCTGGGTGAACGTGCATTGCAGATTCCGGTGAGCTCCACCAAATCGATGACCGGTCACCTGTTGGGTGGCTCCGGTGGCATTGAAGCGGTGGCCTGCGTGCTGGCGCTGCAACACGGCGTCGTGCCTCCCACGATCAACCACACCACCCCGGATCCCGACTGTGATCTGGATGTCGTGCCCAACGAGGCGCGGGATCAGACACTGGGAACTGTCTTGTCCAACTCCTTCGGCTTCGGCGGCCACAACGTCTGCCTGGCTTTCAAACGCGCCAGCTGAGCCTTACCGCTCACGCCGTGCGTCAAAATCGCTCCAACTTTTCCTCTTAACACCATGGTCGCTGCGCCCGCGTCACTCGACACGCTTTGCATCAACAGCATTCGGATGCTGGCTGTCGACGCCATCAACAAGTCCAACAGCGGCCACCCCGGCCTGCCGATGGGCTGCGCACCCATGGGTTACGCCCTCTGGGACAAGTTCCTCAAGCACAACCCCAAGAACCCGAAGTGGTTCAACCGCGACCGCTTCGTGCTGTCAGCCGGTCACGGCTGCATGCTGCTGTACGCGCTGCTGCACCTCACCGGTTACGACTCGGTCTCCATTGAAGACATCAAGCAGTTCCGCCAGTGGGGCTCCAAGACTCCCGGCCACCCCGAGACCTTCGAAACGCCCGGCGTTGAAGTGACCACCGGTCCCCTGGGTGCTGGCATCTCCAACGCTGTGGGCCTGGCCATCGCTGAATCCCACCTGGCGGCCAAGTTCAACAAGGCCGACGCCGCCGTGGTGGATCACTACACCTACGTGATCATGGGCGACGGCTGCAATCAGGAGGGTGTTTCCTCCGAAGCAGCCTCCTTGGCCGGTCACCTGAAGCTGGGCAAGCTGATTGCCCTCTACGACGACAACAGCATCACCATTGATGGACGCACTGATGTGTCCTTCACCGAGGACGTGCTGAAGCGCTACGAGGCCTACGGCTGGCATGTGCAGCACGTGGCCGAGGGCAACACCGATGTGGATGCCATCGCCAAGGCGATCGAGGCTGCCAAGGCTGTGACCGACAAGCCGTCGATCATCAAGGTGACCACCACCATCGGCTACGGCTCCCCCAACAAAGCCGACACCGCTGGTGTGCACGGTGCTGCTCTGGGCGAGGAGGAAGCAGCCCTGACCCGTCAGCAACTGGGTTGGGACTACGCCCCCTTCGAAATTCCCCAGGACGCCTACGACCAGTTCCGCCAAGCCATCGACCGTGGCGCCAGCCTCGAGGCCGAGTGGAACCAGACCCTGGCCACCTACCGCACCAAGTACCCCAGCGAAGCGGCCGAGTTCGAGCGGATGCTGCGCGGTGAGCTGCCCGAGGGCTGGGACAAGGATCTGCCCACCTACACCCCTGAAGACGGTGGCCTGGCCACCCGCAAGCACTCCCAGATCTGCCTGGGTGCTCTGGGCCCCAACCTGCCCGAACTGATCGGCGGATCCGCCGACCTCACCCACTCCAACTACACGGACATCAAGGGTGAAACCGGCTCCTATCAAGCCAGCAGCCCTGAGAAGCGCTACCTGCACTTCGGTGTGCGTGAGCACGCCATGGCCGCCATCCTCAACGGCATCGCTTATCACAACAGCGGTTTGATCCCCTACGGCGGCACCTTCCTGGTCTTCGCCGACTACATGCGCGGTTCCATGCGCCTGTCCGCCCTGAGCGAGCTGGGCGTGATCTACGTGCTCACCCATGACTCCATCGGTGTGGGTGAAGACGGCCCCACCCACCAGCCGATCGAAACCATCCCCTCCCTGCGGGCGATGCCGAACATGCTGGTGTTCCGTCCTGGCGACGGCAATGAGACCAGCGGTGCTTACAAGGTGGCCATCCAGAACCGCAAGCGCCCCAGCTCCCTTTGCCTCAGCCGCCAGGGCATGGCCAACCAGGCCAACTCCTCCATCGACAAGGTGGCCCTGGGTGGTTACGTGCTGGAAGATTGCGCAGGAACTCCCGATCTGATCCTGATCGGCACCGGCACCGAACTGGACCTCTGCGTCCAAGCCGCCAAGCAGCTCACCGCTGAAGGCAAGAAGGTGCGCGTGGTCTCCATGCCCTGCGTCGAGCTGTTCGACGAGCAGACCGACGCCTACAAGGAAGAGGTGCTCCCCAACGCCGTGCGCAAGCGCATGGTGGTGGAAGCCGCTGAATCCTTCGGCTGGCACCGTTTCATCGGCCTGGATGGCGACAGCGTCACCATGAACCGCTTCGGCGCTTCCGCCCCTGGCGGCACCTGCCTGAAGGAGTTCGGCTTCACGGTGGAGAACGTGGTGGCCAAGGCCAAGGCTCTGCTCGGCTGATCGCTAGAACACGTCAACAACAAGGCCTCCTGCCTCGGCAGGGGGTCTTTTTTTATGTCACCAACCCAACCAATGGCCTTACGCAAAAAAGCCCGACGTCCTAACGGACGCCGGGCCAACAGCTGACTTCAGTCAACACAATCAATCAGCTTTGTCGAGCTTGACCGCTGTGAGCTCGGCGGCTCCTGCTTTGGTTTCGAGCACCTTCTCAAGGCCCTCAAGATCTTCATCAGTGATCTTGGTCTGCATCGGGCAGTGCTTCGGTCCGCACATGGAGCAGAACTCAGCCTGCTTGTAGATGTCAGCCGGCAGGGTTTCGTCGTGATACTCCTTGGCCCGCTCCGGATCCAAGGACAGCTCAAACTGCTTGTTCCAGTCGAAGTTATAGCGGGCGCGGCTGAGCTCGTCGTCACGGTCACGGGCACCGGGACGGTGGCGGGCGATGTCTGCAGCATGGGCAGCGATCTTGTAAGCGATCAGGCCTTCGCGCACATCCTCAGCATTGGGCAGACCGAGGTGCTCCTTCGGCGTCACGTAACAGAGCATCGCCGTGCCATGCCAACCGGCCATCGCCGCACCGATCGCAGAGGTGATGTGGTCGTAACCGGGAGCAATGTCGGTGACCAGGGGGCCGAGCACATAGAAGGGTGCTTCGCTGCACTCCTCCATCTGCTTCTTCACGTTGAACTCGATCTGATCGAGGGGAACGTGGCCGGGACCCTCCACCATCACCTGCACGTCGTGCTTCCAAGCGCGACGGGTCAGTTCACCGAGGGTGTGCAATTCAGCCAGTTGAGCAGCATCCGATGCATCGTGCTGGCAACCGGGACGCAGCGAGTCACCAAGGGAGAAGGTGCAGTCGTAGCGCTTGAAGATCTCGCAGATGTCGTCAAACCGCGTGTAGAGCGGGTTCTGACGGTGGTGATACAGCATCCATTGCGCCAGGATGCCGCCGCCGCGGCTGACGATGCCGGTGATTCGGCCTTTCACCTTGGGAAGATGCTCAATCAACAGGCCAGCGTGGATGGTCTGATAGTCGACGCCCTGCTGACAGTGCTTCTCGATGATGTGGAGGAAGTCGTCCTCATCGAGCTTCTCGATCGATCCGTGGACGCTCTCAAGAGCCTGATAAACAGGCACGGTGCCGATTGGAACGGGGGATGCACCGATGATCGCGGTGCGCACCTCATCGAGGTTGACGCCGCCGGTGGAGAGATCCATCACGGTATCGGCGCCGTACTTCACCGCCAGCTTCAGCTTCTTCACCTCCTCAGCGGCATCAGACGCATTCGGAGAGGCGCCGATGTTGGCGTTCACCTTGCACTTGCTGGCGATGCCGATCGCCATCGGCTCCAGATTGGTGTGGTTGATGTTGGCCGGGATGATCATTCGCCCCCGGGCCACCTCTTCCATCACCAGCGACTCGGGCAGGTTCTCCCGCTTCGCCACATGGGCCATTTCTTCGGTGACCACGCCCTGACGGGCGTAGTGCATCTGAGAGACGTTGGCCTGACCCTTACGGGACTCAACCCAGGAAGCGCGCATGATCTGAGGTGCGACGGACAGCCCAGGGGTCGACGTTTGGCCGTGGATCACGCTCAAGCACTTCCCTGCGCCGGCATGACCCGGAATCAGGTTCGGAGGGTGTGATCTCAGTCTGGGTTCATGAGAAAACCCGGACACCCCTAGTGATGTTTGAACGCTAGCAAGCGTTGCTCAAAGACCCGTTCAGCTGACCTGCAAACCATTGAGCACCGCAGCCACCACCCGGTGATCGCTGTCCTGCTGCAGAGATTGCAACAAGCCTCTGGCCTGCACCGCGATGGGATCGGTACCCGCTTCCCGAACAATCCGACTGAGAATTTCAGCCCCACTCACCCGCACGGTGCCATCGGCATCGGCAATCGCCATGGTTGCCAACTCCAGTAACCAACCCAGATCAATGTCGGGTTGTTCCGCCAAGGCGGACAGAATGCTGCAGCGCACCAGCCAGGCGGCATCAACTTCAAAGGCCGAACGCAGCAAAGGCCAGGCCCGCTCCACTCCATAGCTGGCCAAAGCATTGGCTGCCTCGGCCCGCACATTGGGGTCTTCATCGGCGGTGATCAACGCACTCAGCACAGTCCAGCCCTGTTCGGTGCGCTTGTAGCCCAATCCACTGCAGCTCAAAGAACGCACCAGAAAGGGCTTCTGCTCCGTGCCCAGCACCAGCAACGGCACAGCCTCAGCGTCCGAACAATGGCGGAGCTTTGTGATCGCCGGCATCGCCTGAACCGGATCCCCACTGGCAATGGCCTGGCGGACCTCTTCGAGATCAGGGCGTTGCGGATCGGTCTCATTCATGGGTTGCTGCCAGGGGTGCGCGCCCGTTGAAGATCGGCCAACAGCCTGGCGCGGCGGCGCTGCCGACCGAGAGCGCTGCTGATGATCAGACCCGAACCCACCAATATTGCGGGCAACACCTGCACCCGGTCCTTGCCCTGGCGCTGGTTGGTGGCCAGCAACGCGAGCAGGATCAGCAACGGAGTCCCGAGGGAAACCCAAATCACCGCACGACGTTGGTTCATGCCGAGTTGTTCTCCGTGATCCAGGCCAGCACGGTGGCCGTGAGAACCGCAATGCCAACACCGAGGGCATCTTCCTCCAGTGCGAACGCTCCGTTGTGCAGCGGCGCACACCCCTCGGGCCCGGCCACGCCCAGCCGCACCATCATTCCCGGCACATCCCGAAGCAGCTCAGCAAAGTCTTCCGCCCCCAGGGAAGGCTGCTCCACCGGCAGCACCTTGTCGCGCCCCAAACACTCCACCGCACAACGTTCGAGCAAGGTCGTGAGCTGCGGATCGTTGTGCACCGGTGGCGCGATGCAGCGGTAATTCACCACTGCCGTACCCCCTCCACTGGCACAGATCCCCTGCACCGTCTCATCGATCCAAGCCGGCAGCTGGGCGTGCTGCTGCAGATCCAGGCAGCGCACCGTACCCAGCAAGCGCACCTGATCGGCAATCACGTTGAAGGCGCGACCGCCCTCCACTTTGCCGAAGCTGATCACCACAGGCTGCAACGCATCCAAGCGGCGGGCGATGGTCTGCTGAAGCTCTGTGATCACCCGAGCCGCCAGCCAAACAGCATCCACCGACTGGTGGGGACGGGCGCCATGGCCACCCTGACCCTGAACAAAGATTTCCAGCTCACCGGCCGCCGCTGTAAGACAACCCCGCCGTATTCCCACCGTGCCCACCGGCAGATTCGGCACCACATGCACGCCGTACAAGGCATCAAGGCCTTCCACCGCCCCCGCATCTCGCATCCAGACCGCCCCCTGGGCCAACTCTTCGGCGGGTTGAAACAGCAGCCGCACTCGAGCCCCTAAGTGGGGCTCCTGAGCCAGCAAGCGCGCCACCCCAAGACCCGTGCAGGTGTGCAGGTCGTGGCCACAGGCATGCATCAGACCCTGGCGGGTGGAGGCATAGCTCAGCCCGGTGCGCTCCTCCACCGGAAGCGCATCCATGTCCACCCGCAAACCCACCGTGGGGCCGTGATCGGGCCCCAACTCGGCCACCACGCCCGTGCGGCCAACTCCCTCACGAACCCGCCAACCCAGCTGACGCAGTTCACCGGAGACCAAAGCAGCCGTCTGATGTTCCTCACCGCTGAGCTCAGGGTGGGCATGCAGATGCCGGCGCAGCTGCAGCAGCTCAGGCAGCTCCCTGCTGAGTCGATCGGACAGGGACGTCGCTTGGGTCATCTCAGGACGCCTCCAGGGCAAGGAACGCCATCAGATCCGCCGTCGGCTGCGGTGGCCAGCGGCGCACCTGCTGCAGCCAATCGGCCTGGCGGTAACGCTGATCCAGGCCGGCCGCCGCGGCCCAGTGGCTTTCGGCTTCACCACTGGATCCTTCGCGCCAGAGCAGGCCGCTGAGGGCCGCCCGAGCGTCAGCAAACAAGGGATAGCGACGGATCAGTTTGCGCAATTCCGCCTCCGCCCAATCGAGATCTCCCGCCTGCCAGGCCGCCAGCGCCTCACTGGAGCGGGCCATGGCGAAGCCGGGGCGGGCCAGAGCAGCCTGGCCATAAAGCTCTCGCGCCAAAGGCCAGTCCCCTTGCGAGCCACGCACATTGGCCAGGTTGTAGAGGGCTGAGGCATCCTGCGGATCGCGCTCCAGAATCCAGAGATAGTCATCCGCTGCCGCGGACCAGTCTTGAAGCGCTTCCTCCGCCGTGCCCCGGTTCAGATGCGGGTCGCTTTCCTCCGGCGCCAGCACAATCGAAGCGCTCTGATCGTCGATGGCCCCGGAAGGATCACCCAGAGCGAGACGCACATTGCCGCGGTTGCTCAGCGCTGCTGCATCCTCTGGAGCCTGCTCCAGAAAGCGGTCCCAGAGGGGCAACGCCTCCACAAAATCCCCCTGACGGCTTGCCGTCAGCGCCTGCTCATAGAGCCCCTGCAGATCGAGGGCCTGCACCGGCAGTGCCAGCACCAGACTCATCAACAGGACGAGAAACCGGTTCATGCCGCCTCGGCCAGATGACTGCGGGCCGCATCCGTGACCATTCGGCCGCGAGGGGTGCGCATCAGCAACCCCTGTTGCAACAAAAACGGCTCCACCACGGTCTCCAGGGTGACGGGATCGTCGCCGAGGGCCGCCGCCAGAGTCTCCAGGCCCACCGGACCACCACCGTGGTGGTCGATCAGCAGCTGCAGCAAACGCCGATCGCTGGCATCGAGGCCCCGATGATCAACGCGGTGCAGGCTCAGGGCCTCTCCCACCAGGGCCTGATCAATGGCTCCACCGCTACCGCCACGCACGCTGGCCACATCCCGCACCCGGCGCAGCAGGCGGTTGGCAATCCTGGGCGTACCGCGGCAGGAGGCCGCAATGCTGCTGCGGGCCTGGGGTGTGAGGGTGACCCCGATCAGCCCGGCGGTGCGCTCGACGATCGCTTCCAGGTCGTCCTGGCCGTAAAACTCCAACCGCTGGATCAGGCCGAACCGGTCCCGCAGCGGGGAGCTCAGCGATCCGGCGCGGGTGGTGGCCCCCACAAGGGTGAAGGGCGGCAAGTCGAGGGAACGGGTTCGTGCTGTGCTCCCCTTGCCCACGGTGAGATCGAGGCGACGGTCTTCCATCGCCGGATAGAGCAGTTCCTCCGCCACCCGGGTCAGGCGATGAATCTCGTCAATGAACAGCAGATCACGGGGCCGCAGGTTGACCAACAAGCCAACGATGTCGCGCGGGCGTTCCAAGGCCGGTGCACTGGTGACCTTGCACTGCACCCCCATTTCTTCGGCCAACACCATGGCCATGGTGGTTTTGCCCAAACCCGGCGGGCCATAGAGCAACACATGGTCCAGAGCATCGCCGCGGCCAAGCGCCGCTTCCACCGCAATGCCCAGCACCTGCTTGAGCTCGCTCTGGCCGACGTAGTCGTTCAGGCGCTGGGGCCGAAGCTTGTCTTCCGGCCGACTCACCACCTCTTCAGGTGCCGGCTGGGGGTCCACCAGCGCTTCAGGGCGGCGTGGTGGCTTGCGACCGGAGCTGGAGGAGACAATCGCCATGCGGGCAGGGTACCCAGACCTGGATAGGGTCGGAAGACGCAGCCGCAGCCATGGCCAAGGGAGGAGCGAAAAAAGCAGCCGCAGCCGCGGCACGGGCCGCCGCCAATCGGATGCTGGCGGACAACCGGCAGGCACGGCACCAGTACGAAATCCTCGAAACCCTCGAAACCGGCATCGAGCTGGTGGGCACCGAGGTGAAGTCGATCCGCAACGGCAAGGCCAACCTGCGGGATGGCTTCTGCCTGATCCGCAATGGGGAGCTGCAGCTGCACAACGTGCATATCTCACCCCACACCCATGCCGGCAGTTACTTCAACCACGACCCGCTGCGCACCCGCAAACTGCTGGCCCATCGCCGTGAGATCGACAAGCTGCGCGGTTTGGTGGATCAGAAAGGCCTGACGCTGATCCCCCTCAACATTCACCTCAAGGGGTCCTGGATCAAGCTCACCATCGGGCTGGGCAAAGGGCGCAAGTTGCACGACAAACGCGCCGCCGAAAAGGAAAAGCAATCCAAGAAGGACGTGAAAGCAGCGATGGAGCGCTACTGATCGAGCGGGTCCGCCCGACAGGACAGGGTGAACAGACTCGAAGAAACCCCTTCGTTGGTGACCAACACCTGCAGCAGCGAGCCAGCTTGCGGAGCAATCCGAGTCACCCGCAGGGGACCACGCTCCTCCTCCACCTGCCCGTTGACGCCGAAAACCATCATCTGCATCAGCGGTGTGCCGTTGATGCCCAGGACCACGGCATCACCTGCTGGAGCCTCCACCAGCACCAAACGCGCGCCACCGGCAGGGATCGGCAACGACGTGATGGCGGGTTCAAGCGGACGCGCTTTGAGCCGCACGATCTCAACGTCATCAAGGCTCTGAATCGCCGCTGCAATCCAGAGCTGAAGAAAGGGGTTGGCGGGTTTGCGGCCACGCATGGTGACCGGCAGCAGATCCTGGGCTCCAGCACTCACCAGATGCTCGACGACCCGCGAATGAACGCCCTGTTTCAACAGCGCCTCACGCGGCGGCTGCCAGTCCCCTTCCCTCAGACGCCCCAACTGGGCCCGAATCGCCGGCGGCAGCAAGGCAATCCGAGCGAGCCATTGCTCGGCCAGCTCGGTCCAGACCCTGCGGTACGGAGCATCCTGCTGCGACTCCGTGCTGAGCTGGCTGGCATCCACAAGTTCAACAAACCAACTGCGATCCACTTGAAGCGCTCGCAGCCGACTGAGCAATTGCTGGCGTTGATCCAGCTCCGCCGACGGCAAGCTGACGGCAGGCTGCTGAACCGCACGATCAGGTGCAGCATCGACGGGTGAACTGCGGGGCAGCAGGAACCATCCAATCGCGGAACCCACAAGCGCCAAAAACCCCAGAGCGATCACCACAGGCCAGAGACGACCCTCCGCGCCTTGCACGCGAGCTTCCGCACGGCTTGTTCGCAGCGACGTTGTGGGCTCAGGCACGAGCGCAAATCAATGGAGGGCTGATGGTACAGATGGTTTGCTGCACCCCCCTAGGGTCCGCAAAGGGATGGATCAGACCATGCACCTGGGCGGCGAGGCCTGGTTCTTTCGCCAGCGCGTCGCCGGGATCACCGAGCACAGCGTCAAATATTCCCCGTACGCCGCTGAACCGATCACACCAGCAGATCGCTCTGCATCTGCTTTTGCCGGCAAACTGAGCCAACAGACTCATCCCACAGACCAAGCCAAGGAGCTCAAGGCGGCATGAAATCAGACGAACGGCGTAAGGCGATCAAGCGGCAGCGTGAGCAGCTGATCCAAGACCTGGAAGCGGTGTACATGGCGGCCTTCGATCGCCTGGGGGAACTGGAAGGTGAAGTGGGAGAAGTGAAAGCGGCGCAGCTCACCCAGATGATCCTCAACTCCAAAACGGCCGCAATCGAGCCCCTGGAGAAAGAGATCGAAAAACCGGTGATCACCACCCCAGGCGAGGCATGAGCAGCTGGCTGGAGCAGTTGGAGCGGGAGCTGGATGCCCGGCTCTCCGCCTTTCTGCGCAACAACCCCGTCCAGGAGCACCTGTTCAGCGAACAGCATCTGAAAGATCGGGCGGCAGCCCTGCAACGGCAACGCCAGCAACTTCAGGGCGAGGCGAAGCAGCAACGCCAGCAGCTGCTAAGGCTGGCCGAGGACGTGCGGGCTTGGCGCAGTCGGGTGGAGCGTACCAGGGCAGCCGGCGCAGCCGATCTGGCCGGACGAGCCGAACAACATCTCACCAGCCTGATGAACCAGGGTCGCGCCCTCTGGGCCGACCTGGAGGATCTGGGACGCCGCTTCAACGAGGTGGAGCGACAGCTCAAGGAGCTTCAACAGCAAAAGCAAACACCCAGCCCCTCAACACTGGAGAAGGACTGGGCGTTGTTTGAAGCGGAACAGGAGCTTGAACAGCTGCGCCGCGACGCTGGACTGAATTAGATCAGGCCTTGGGCGCGGGGGGCTCGAGGCTCACACCCTCGGGGGGAGGTGTGGGATCCGGATCGGCGATCAGCATGTGCTGCAACACAATTTCCGGGCGCTCACTGTCGCGCCAGCGGATGCGGTAAGCAGGCATTTTGGTGCCACGGCTGGTGGTCTGCTCCACCGGCTCCATCACCCATCCCCGGCGGGAACGGCCCTGGGGATTCCGCTTGACCACGGCATCAGCGTGCTTGAAGCGAAACCCGACGCGTTCTCCACTCATGGGGATAGGACCATGCCACTCGTCCCATTATTCCACTGAGGGTGGTTCTCCCTTGCGAGACTCCGGCCGCAGCAGCGGGAAGGCGATCACGTCCCGAATCGAAGGGCTGTCGGTGAGCAGCATTACCAACCGGTCGATGCCGATCCCCAAACCTCCGGTGGGGGGCATGCCCACCTCGAGAGCCATGACGAAGTCCTCGTCCAACCCCTGGGCCTCCAAATCACCCGCCACCTTGCGCGCCTGTTGGGCCTCCAGGCGCTGGCGTTGATCCACGGGATCGGTGAGCTCACTGAAGGCATTGGCGTGCTCACGGCCAACGATGAACAACTCAAAGCGTTCCACCAAGCCGGGCTTACTGCGATGGGGCCGAGCCAGGGGCGAAATCTCCACCGGATAATCGGTGACGAAGGTGGGCTGAATCAGGGTCGTCTCCACCTCTTGCTCAAAGGCCTCATTGAGCAGACGGCCCACGGAGTCGGCCAGCTCAGGCGCATGTAGGCCCTTGGCGGTCATCGCCGCAGCCGCCTCATCCCGGCTGCTGAAGCTGTTGAAATCAAGCCCCGTCGCGTCCTGCACAAGCTCATGCATGGTGGCGCGCCGCCACGGCGGAGCCAGATCGATCTCGGTGCCCTGGTAAGTGATGGTGGTCGTGCCGCAGACCTCCTGGCACACCGCGCTGACCATCTGCTCGGTGAGCTCCATCATCCCGAGGTAATCGCTGTAGGCCTGATAGATCTCCACCGAGGTGAACTCGGGGTTGTGGCGGGTGCTGACCCCTTCATTGCGGAAGATCCGGCCCAGCTCATACACGCGCTCAAAGCCACCCACCACCAGGCGCTTGAGGTGCAACTCAGTGGCAATCCGCAGGGTGAGGGGCAGGTCGAGAGCGTTGTGGTGGGTCTCGAACGGTCGCGCGTCAGCGCCACCGGGTTCGCTCTGAAGCACGGGGGTCTCGATCTCGAGAAAGTCCCGCTGATCGAGCCAGCGGCGAATGCCGCTCACCAAGCGAGCCCGGCGCCGGAAGGTCTCACGGCTTTCGGGGGAGACCACCAGGTCCAGATAGCGCTGGCGGTAGCGCTTCTCCACGTCAGCCAATCCATGCCACTTGTCGGGAAGGGGCTGCAGCGCCTTGGTAAGCATGCGCCAGTCGCTCACTTTCACCGACAGCTCGCCACGGTCAGTGCGACGCAGGGTGCCGCTCACCCCAAGCCAGTCGCCACTGTCCACCAGCGAGGTGATCTGTTTGAACCAGCCCTCCTGCTGGGCCTCCAGACCCGCCTTCTCTAGGAACAGCTGAATGGAGCCCGTCTCATCGGCCAGGGTGAAAAAGGCCAGCTTTCCCATCACCCGGCGGGTCATCACCCGTCCGGCCACAGAAACACTGACGTCCCGCTCTTCCCCCTTGGGCAGATCGGCGTGGGTCTCCTGCAACTCGGCCATGCGATGGCTAGGGCTGAAGGTGAGGGCATAAGGGCCCTGCCCCAGCTCCTCCAAGGTCTTGGCCTTTTCCAGACGGGTGTCGCGCAGCTCAGACACAGCAGCAGGTCAGTCGGGCGCCATCCTGCCCGCCCGCGGGTTAATCAACCAGCAGCGGAGGCCTCGCCCATGCGCTGGGAGGCGTAGCCAATGCCTCGCACCGTGAGGATCAACTCTGGATTGCGAGGGTCAGGCTCCAGTTTTCCGCGCAACCGCGCCACGTAGACATCCACCACGCGCAGATCGGCTGCACGGCGAGGGGGATAACCCCAGAGCTGCTCAAGAATTTCAGCCCGTGGCACCACATGGCCGGGGTCGCGGAACAGCAACTCCAGCAGGCTGAACTCCGTGTAGGTGAGGTTGATGCGCTCGGATCCACGGGTGACCTGGCGTCGGTTGGTGTCCACCACCAGATCGCCGAGCCGCAAAACGCCCTGCCCCGTAGGCAGCTCACGACTTTCAACAACCGCATTGCCCCGGCCCACCCGGCGCAGAATCGTGGCGATGCGTGCCTCGAGTTCCTTGGGGCTGAAGGGCTTGGGGAGGTAGTCGTCAGCGCCCAGATCCAGGCCAGCCACCCGCTCGGAGATCGCTTCCACCGCGGAGAGGAAAATGATCGGGACGCAGGATTCGGCCCGCAGGCGGCGGCAGACGGCAAAGCCATCCAGCTTGGGCAGCATCACGTCGAGCACCACCAGGTCGGGGGACTCGTTATGGAACATCTCTAGGGCCTGTTCACCGTCCTCAGCGCAGATGACGCGATAACCCGACAACTGCAAGCGCATCACCAAAACGCGCCGAACAGCAGCCTCGTCATCAACGACAAGAATGGTCGCTTTCGGTTGTGAGGGCAGGTCGCCCGTCATCCGAATCAAACCCTTAACGAGCTGCAACCTTACTGGTCAGGGCCTGGAGACCGACACAAACACCCTGGCGCGCAGCCGGTTTACCGATTGTTTTAAGAATTGCCGGCGGCCTCAGGCCAGCGCGAACGGGCGTAACGGTTCCATTCCGCCGCCGCAGCTGTTAAAGCCTGCTCAGGGCTGACCTGGTCCAACATCGCCCGCTGCATCTGGGTGTAAAGGATCTTCTGCAGGCGCTTGATCCCCGGCAGCGCCGGCACCAACATCCTGGCCCGGTCCAACGTGCTGGCCGATAACAAACGGGCCTGGCGAATCTGACGCTCCGCGGTTGTCGCGGGCTCCTCCTGCTCCAACGCCTCACGCACCCGAGCCAAGGCCTCCAACGACGACGGCAGCACCCGAGCCTCGGCAGCGAAGCGCGCCTGTTGATCGGCATTGGTCAGAAACAGCGCAAGATCCACGGCCTCCTGGGCGCGCTGGCTCTGACGCGGCACCGCCAACGTCATCAAAGCCACATTGGCTGTGCCATCGGCACCGGTTACCGGGGGATGGGGCTCCGTCACCGCGGCCACCCCTGGCGCATTGGTCTGAATGCTGCGCAGGAATTCCGCCCCCGTGGCCGCCAGGGCCAGATCACCGCTCTGGAACAACTCGATCGCCCGGCGCTGCCCCTGACTCACCACCTCCCGGGGCAACAGCCTCTCCTGGTATAGATCACTCCAGAAACGAAAGGCTCGGAACCCCGCAGGGCTGTCGAAAGCGGCCCTGCGTTGGGAGTCCAGCAGGGTCACCCCCATCTGCACCAAAGTTTCCAGGAGCTCGGCCGAGTCGTCTGGAACAGTGGTGAGGAAGAGGCCATAACGGCCCGTGCGCTCGCGGATCCGACGGGCGAAGGCCGGCACCTGCTCCCAGCGGCTGGGCGGAGCAGCGATGCCGGCTTGATCCAACAGCGCCCGGTTCACCAAACTCAGCCGCACCGTGAGATACCAGGGCACAGCGATCTGCCCGGCATCGGGGTCACGGCAGGCGTGCCACACCGAGGGCAGATAGCGACCAGCGGCATCAGCCGGCAGCAGCGGGGTCAAGTCGGCCAAGCCCCCCTTGCTGGCCAGATTGGCCGCAAAGGGCGGATTGAGGTTCACCACATCCGGGGCCGTGCGCGCAAACACCGCCGCCAGCAACTTGCGTTCCACGGACCCCCAAGGCAGATCCGTCCAGCGCACGGGCGCATCGGGATGGAGGCCGCCCCAGGCCCCCAGAACATCGGCGAAATAGGGGTTGAACTTGGGAGCCAATTGCAGGGTCCACAACTCCAGAGCCCTGGTCTGTGGGGTCCTCGGGCCGCAGGCCGCCAGCCCCATGGCCGCTGTCCCCAGCAGCAGATCCCGACGCGTCAGCCTCATGAGGGAACTCTCCTGCGCCAAAGCAGCAACTGCAACGACACCAACACCGGCGCCAGCAAACCCGTCACCAGGGCCTGGCACCAGAGCGTCTGCAGGCCCCAGCTCTGGGTCAAGGGATCCAAAACTCTCCCTTGACCCCACCAGAGCTGAAGGATCAACGACAAACCAAAACCCATGGACCCGAGCCAGGCCAACAAACCCAGATTCAGGCTGCGTTGGATCGGGGCTGCACGCCGCCCCAGCCGTCCCCACCACCAGCCCAGCAGCAGCAGCGCCGGCACCTGACTGACACCGCCCAGATTGAGACCATCCAGCACCAGCCCCAAAGCCACACCCGACAACGCCCCCGACACCGGACCATCCACGAGAGCCCAGGGCAACAGCCAAAGCACAGCCCAGGCGGGACCAACCCCATCGATGGCCAACCAAGGCGGCGACGCCAGGGTCAGAAACGGCACCACCAAAGCTGAGGCAACACAGATCGGTTGTCGGTGCAGGCGCTTCATGTCAGTGGTGCATCTCAACGGGTCTGCACTTGCACCCAGTCGATCGCCTCGGGCGCTGCGATCAACTGCACCACAGCTACGGGTGCAGGAACAGCCTGTTCATCCACCGACTGGATTACCCCCACCGGCACGTTGGGGGGCAACAGGGTGCTGGCCGGGGACGTGGCCACAAGATCCCCGGGCCGCACGTTGGGGTCTTTATCGATGAAGCCTAGCGACAGACGGCTGTTGCCGCGGCCCACCAGTAACCCATGACGGCGGCTGCGGGGCAGCCAGACGCCGATCTCATGGCCCGGTGCGGTGAGCAATTTCACCCGCGCAGTCGCGGGGGTCACGCTGGCGATACGCCCCACCAGACCACCAGGTCCCAGAACCGCATCTCCAGGGCCGATGCCCTGCAGCGAGCCCTTGCCGAGCTCCAATTGCTGCCACCATCCCCGCGGCGAGCGGGAGATCACAGCGGCGGACACTTGCCCCTCTTCAGAACCCTGTTGCTGAAGATCGAGCAGACCTCGCAAACGACGGTTGTCCTCTTCCAGCAGCTGCAGGCGAGAGCGCTCCTCCAAATCCGCTGCAGCCATGACCCATTCCCGCTGGGCAGACCCAGGCCAGAACGGACGGCTGAGCAGGGCATAGGCATCGCTGAAACCAGCGCCCTTGCTCAGACGCACCATCAACAGCCCGGCCACAAGCAACAGCCAGGGGGTGAGTTGCCCCAATCCGCGCCAGCGGCTCTTGCCGGGACGGAGCGTCGGGGCCATGACTTCAGACGCCTGCCGCGGCGCGAACGAATTCCGGGGTGTCGACCACCCGCTGCAGGCGTTTCCAGTCCTCCAAGACCTGGCCGCAACCGTTCACCACACAGAGCAGGGGGTCTTCGGCGATATGCACAAAGATGCCGGTCTCGTGACTGATCAGGTCGCTGATGCCCCGCACCAACGCACCACCACCAGCCAGCATGATGCCGCGATCCACGATGTCGGCCGCCAACTCAGGCGGGGTGCGCTCCAGGGTGCGCTTCACCGCCTCGACGATCACATTGAGCGGTTCGGCGATGGCTTCCCGCAGATCACCGGCCTTGAGATTGATGGTGCGCGGCAAACCAGAGAGCAGGTGGAGACCCCGCACATCCATGGACTGCTGATCGAACTCGTCGTCAGGGAAGGCGGAGCCGATGCGGATCTTGATTTCCTCGGCCGTGCGCTCACCCACCACCATGTTGTGCACCTTTTTGAGGTAGACGCTGATGGAGTCGCTGATCTCATCGCCGGCAACGCGGACGGATTCACTCAGCACCGTTCCGCCCAGGCTCAACACCGCCACCTCAGTGGTGCCGCCACCTATATCAACAATCATCGTCCCAACGGGCTCGGTGACCGGAAGGCCAGCGCCGATGGCGGCTGCCACCGGCTCATCAATCAGATGAACTTCACGGGCCCCTGCCATGCCCGCCTCACGAACGGCGCGACGCTCCACACCAGTCACGCCACTGGGAATGCCGACGACGAGCCGAGGGACCATGATGCCGCGCCCCTCATTGCCTTTGGTAATGAAAGTTTTGAGCATCTGCTCAGCCGCATCAAAATCGGCAATCACCCCATCGCGCAACGGGCGGACGGCCCGGATGTTGCCCGGGGTGCGGCCAAGCATCAACTTGGCTTCATCACCCACAGCCATGGTGGTGCCACGCTCGAGATCAAGAGCCACCACGGAGGGCTCCTGCAGCACGATGCCCCGGCCTGAAACGTAGATCAGGGTGTTGGCGGTGCCCAGGTCGATGCCGATGTCGCGCGACAGCTGGAAACGACGAAGGAACACAGACACCGCAGTCGAGACCGCCGGATCATAGGGGCGTTCTCAGCGGTTGCCTGTTACACCCAGCGGCTTGGGTGGAACTCCTTAAAAGCAGTCACCCAACCGGTGCCGCATCATGAATCCAAATTCAGGAGATGAATTATCGATGGGCGTTAATTCCGTCACCCTCGTCGGCCGTGCCGGCCGCGATCCCGAAGTGCGTTACTTCGAGTCCGGCAGCATGGTGGCCAACCTCACCATGGCGGTGAACCGTCGCAGCCGCGACGATGAACCCGACTGGTTCAACCTCGAGATCTGGGGCAAGCAGGCCCAGGTTGCTGCGGATTACGTGAAGAAGGGCTCCTTGCTCGGCATCATCGGCAGCTTCAAGCTGGACCGTTGGACCGACCGTGCTAGCGGCGAAGAGCGCAGCAAGCCCGTGGTCCGTGTGGATCGGCTCGAACTGCTGGGCTCCAAACGGGACAACCAGGAAGCTGCCGGCAGCTTTGGCGGCCAGGCTTCCGACGAGGACATCCCCTTCTGATCCTCTCCCCCAGGGAAACCCTCGCGCCGGTGCTCAGTCGGACGACTGACCCCGGCGCCAGATGCGCAGACCCAACCAGATCGCACCCGCCAGCAGCGACACCACCAGCAACACCTTCACAGCCTTGGAGACCGGGTCAATCCAGAGCTCAACGTTGCTGTAGCCCTCTCCGAGAACCATGCCGGCCACGGTGAGCAGGGCCGTCCAGATCAGGCTGCCGGCGGTGGTCCAGACCAGAAACGGGGCCATCGGCATCATTTCAATGCCCGCCGGGACCGAGATCAGCGTGCGAATGCCAGGCACCAAACGCCCCCAGAACACCAGGGCGGTGCCGTAGCGGCTGAACCAGCGGCGGCTACGGGCCAACTCATCGGCACTGATACCGATCCAGCGACCGTGACGTTGCAACCAAGCTTCGATCCGTTCCTCGTTGATCAAGCGACCGATCCCGTACCAGGGCAGGGCACCGAGCACCGTGCCCAGCAAACCGGCCAGCACCACGGGCACCAGATCCAGCTGACCCTGCTGCACATAGAAGCCCCCGAGGGGCATGATCAGCTCGGACGGAATCGGCGGGAACAAGTTCTCGAGGAACATTGCCGCGAAGATCGCGGTGTAACCCAGCCACTGATTCGCCTCAACCGCCTGGCCGATCAACTCCGGCAGTTGTGTGATCAGATCAGAAAGCCCCATGGAGACTGCGCTTGATCGCGCAAGTCTTCCATGGGGCCGTGGAAATCAGATTCCGATCCGCTGGATCGTGATCAGTAGCGGTAGTGGTCGGGCTTGTAGGGACCTTCCACGGGCACATTGATGTAGTCGGCCTGATCCTTGCTGAGTTCGGTGAGCTTGGCGCCGATGCGACCGAGGTGGAGGCGCGCCACCATCTCATCGAGATGCTTGGGCAGCACATACACCTCATTGGCATACTCGTCGCCCTTGGTGAACAGCTCGATCTGAGCCAACACCTGGTTGGTGAAGGAGTTGCTCATCACAAAGCTGGGGTGGCCGGTGGCGCAGCCCAGATTCACCAGGCGGCCTTCCGCCAGCAGAATGATCTTGTTGCCGCTGGGCAGGGTGATGTGGTCGACCTGCGGCTTGATGTTCTCCCACTCGTACTCCTTGAGGGAGGCAACATCGATCTCGTTATCAAAGTGACCGATGTTGCAGACGATGGCTTCGTCCTTCATCTTCACCAGGTGCTCGTTGCGGATCACCTGGTAGTTGCCGGTGGCGGTGACGAAGATGTCCATGTCTTCGACCACGTCCTCAAGACGGACAACGCGGTAGCCCTCCATGGCCGCCTGCAGCGCGCAGATCGGGTCCACTTCCGCAATACAAACGGTGGCACCAAGGCCGCGCAGCGACTGGGCCGAACCCTTGCCCACATCGCCGTAGCCGATCACCAGGGCCTGCTTGCCCGCCACCATCACATCGGTGGCGCGCTTGATGCTGTCCACCAGCGACTCACGGCAGCCGTAGAGGTTGTCGAACTTGCTCTTGGTGACCGAGTCGTTGACGTTGATGGCGGGGAAAGGTAACTCACCGCTCTTCTGCATCTTGTAGAGACGCGCCACACCCGTGGTGGTCTCCTCGGTCACACCCTGAATTTGGGCTTTGGTGCGGGAGTAGAAGCTGGGGTCCTGAGCCAGCTTCTTTTTGATCGAAGCGAACAGGAAGGTCTCCTCTTCGTTGCCGGGGTTGTCGAGAACCGTGATGTCCTGCTCAGCCTTGCTGCCCAGCATCACCAGACCGGTGGCATCGCCGCCGTCATCCAGGATCATGTTGGGGGAACCGCCGTCACCCCACTCGAGGATGCGGTGGGTGTACTCCCAGTACTCCTCCAGGGTTTCGCCCTTCACCGCGAAGACCGGGATGTTGCGGGCCGCAATGGCTGCAGCGGCGTGGTCCTGGGTGGAGAAGATGTTGCAGGAGGCCCAGCGCACTTCAGCGCCCAGCTCCACCAGGGTCTCGATCAGAACGGCGGTCTGAATCGTCATGTGCAGGGAGCCAGCAATGCGGGCGCCCTTGAGGGGCTTTTCGCTGCCGTACTTCTCGCGCAGTGCCATCAGACCGGGCATCTCGGTCTCGGCGATGTCGAGTTCCTTGCGGCCGAACTCAGCCTGATTGATATCGGCGATGACGCAATCAACACCGAGCTTCAGCTCAGCCGGGGATGTGGGCGCTGCCACCATGGTTTCGGTGCTCCCTAATGAATCGTGGAGTTGAATCTCTGCAGAGACGCCGAGGCTTCGGGCTCGCTTGAGCCGGACTCTACAGGGCATGTCTGGGCTCTTGAGACCCTTGAGACGACCCGGGCTCTGGGGCGACTACTGGCGCGCGAGCTTCCAACGGGAGCAATCCTGCTGTTGAGCGGGCCCCTTGGCGCCGGCAAAACATCGCTGGTGCAGGGCCTGGCCGAGGGCCTCGGGATCAGCGAAGCGATTACCAGCCCCACCTTTGCACTGGCCCAGCACTACCCCCAGGGGAAGCCACAGCTGGTGCACCTTGATCTCTATCGCTTGGAGCAACCGGCCTCCGCGGATGAACTGTTTCTTCAGGAGGAGGAGGAAGCCAGCGCCACCGGGGCGTTGATGGCCGTGGAGTGGCCGGAACGGCTGGGGCTCGACCTGGCCGAGGCCTGGCACCTGGAACTTCGCCATCAAGACGAAGGGCGGCTCGCTCAGCTCACCTCTCCAAGAAAGGCCTCCACCTGAGCCTGCGTGGGCTGGGGATCAATGCCACCGGCCCCGCCGCAGACCAGAGCACCACAGGCGGTCGCGAAACGGATGCGTTCCTGGGGCGCGGCGGCCCAGCGGTGCAACAGCCCTGCTGTAAACGCATCACCAGCACCGGTAGTGTCAACGACGCTGGGGGGCTGAAAGGCAACCTGCCGACCAGAGTCGTCAGCCAAATGCCAGCGCACCGGGGCCGCACCATCGGTCACCACCACATCCGGCCGCTGGGGCAAGGCCTGCTGGATTGCACCGGGATCGTCGGTGTTGAACAACCAGAGCGCTTCCTCCCGCGCCAGCTTGATCAGGGCCGCCTGGTCCAGGAGCGGTCGAATCGACGCTTTCACCGCAGCCGACGGTCCCGCCTCGGGATCAGCGCTGGCATCCCAGATGGTGGGACGCCAATTCACATCAAGGGCGATCGCCGTGCCTTGGCTCCTGGCCTGGCGCACGGCCGACAACAAAGCCGAAGCCGACGTTGGTGCTGCCAACGGAAGCGTGCCAATCAACAACCATCGGGCCGGGGGTAGGGCAACCGGCTCCAACGCCTGGTCGGCAAAGCCGGCCCCCTGATCTCCGTCAAAGCCCTGAAACTGTCGTTCCCCATCCCGCGCACGGCGCACCAGCACGATGCGACTTGGACGCTCGGCATCCCGCTGCAGGAGCGAGGTTTCGACACCACGCTCAGCAAACAACCTGGAAAAGGCTTCACCGATGGAGTCCTGGCCGAGTCGTCCGGCAAAAGCCACGGGGGTGCCCAAGCGGGCCAAGCCACAAGCCACATTTGCTGGCGCTCCTCCCAGACAGTCGTCCACCGGACGATCCACCGCCGGATCACCGCCCGGCGGCCCAAGCCGATCGATCAGAGCTTCACCGAAACAGACAACGACGGGACCAAGCGCCATCCGACCGCATCAGGACCTTGCTTAAGGGTGGGCAGAGCTTTCCAAGCTGCCAAGTAGGGCCTCAATGATTCGAGCATTGGCGGCCGGAAAGGCGTAATTCGCCAGCTCCTCCGGCCGCACCCAACGCACCTGCTGACTGGCAAGGGGCTGCGGCTCCCCCGAGACCCAGTCGCAGAGATGCACCACAAAGCGCAGCTTCTTGTGGCTGTAGGCGTGATCAACGGTGATCAGTTCAGCGCCCACCGTCACCGCAATGCCGAGCTCCTCCTTCAACTCGCGGGCAATGCAATTTTCAATCGTTTCGCCTTGTTCTTGTTTGCCACCGGGGAACTCCCACATTCCCCCAAGCAGGCCTTCCTCCAGGCGCTGGTCAATCAACACCTCCCCGGCCGCGTTGAGCACAACCCCCACACCGATCACCTGGAAGGGCAGGGGCTTGGGGGCTTCGGTCACGGGCCAGCGGCAAGGATCGCCGGCAGCGTAGGCAGCGCAATGGGATTGCCAGGGGCAGCGCTGGCAGTCCGGCTGGCGGGGGGTGCAAAGCGTGGCCCCAAGATCCATCAAGGCCTGGTTGGTGTCCCGTGGCCGAACCGGATCAAGCAGGGCCTCACTCCAGCACCAGAACAAGGCGTCGTCACGGGCCGGTGGGCGCGGATGGGCCGTCAATCGCGCCAGCACCCGTTTGACGTTGCCATCCAGGATCGGCAACGGGGCATTAAAGGCACTCGAAAGGATGCTGCCAGCGGTGGTGCGGCCGATTCCCGGCAACGCCATCCACTCCTCCAAGCTGCGCGGCCATGGTCGGCCCACCAACCGTTGCGCCGCCTCATGCAGCCGGCGGACCCGGGAGTAATACCCCAGGCCCTGCCACTGCAGCCGGACCTCATCCAGAGACGCCGCGGCCAGGCTCTCGACAGAGGGAAACGCCTCCATCCAACGCGTCCAGTAGGGGAGAGCCACGGCCAACTGGGTCTGCTGCAGCATCACCTCGGCAATCCAGATGCCGTAGGGATCGAGATCCTGCTCCGGCGCTGGACGTGCGCCGCCAGGCAACTGCTTCCAGGGGATGCCGCCGCGGCCATACCGCTCCCACCAAGCCAGCAAGGCTGCCGATAGAACAGCAGTTTCGGCCTCGGTCAACGCATCCATGGGTTCGCGATTGGCGTCAGAACAGGGCCCGAGCAACGACCGTCATCCAAGTGATTCCCTCGCCAGGATGCACGGGCGCAACAAACCAAGGCGTGAGCCCAAGCCACAACCTCTGGAGCTGGAACGAGCGATCAATCGGTTGGAGCCTGATGGGCGACCCCCATGCCGAAGAGGCCATGCTGCTGATTCATGGGTTCGGGGCCAACACCAACCATTGGCGCTTCAACCAACCGGTGCTGGCCGAACTGCTGCCCACCTACGCCATCGATCTACTCGGTTTCGGGCGCAGCGATCAGCCTCGGGCTCGCTTGAAGGACGAGTCCGTTTCAGCGGATGCCGTTCATTACGGCTTTGATCTATGGGGCCAACAGGTGGCTGACTTCTGCCGCCAAGTCATCGATCGCCCGGTGCGACTGGTGGGCAACTCGATCGGTGGGGTCGTTGCCCTACGGGCCGCACAACTGCTGGGGGAACGATGCCGGGGCGTGGTGCTGATCGACTGCGCCCAGCGCTTGATGGACGACAAGCAACTGTCCACCCAACCCGCCTGGATGTCCTGGATCCGACCGTTGCTCAAGACGATGGTGCGGCAGCGCTGGCTCAGCACCGCGCTGTTCCGCAATGCGGCACGGCCCGGCGTGATCCGCAGTGTGTTGAAGCAGGCCTATCCCAGTGGCGCCAACATCGACGACGACCTGGTGGATCTGCTGTTTCAACCGACCCAACGCCGGGGTGCGGCTGAGGCCTTTCGCGGCTTCATCAACCTGTTTGACGACTATCTCGCCCCACAGTTAATGGCGGGGATGTCGACACCCGTGGACCTGATCTGGGGTGAGCAGGATCCCTGGGAGCCAGTCGCAGAAGCGGAGCGATGGGCGCAGACATTGGACTGCATTCAGTCCCTTTCACTGATTCACAACGCGGGCCATTGCCCCCACGACGAAGCACCGGATCAGGTGAATCCGGTGCTTCAGCAGCTGATCAACGCAAGATCAAGTCAACAGGCGACATAAGCCTCCACCTGATCACTCACCCGGCGCAGACCGGCCAGGCCATCACGCTCAAGGTTACGAACACGGTCGCGGCTCATGCCCAGGATGCGGCCAATGCCGGTAAGGCTCATCGGATCTTCCCCATCCATGCCATAACGCATGCGCAGCACCTGCTCCTGCAGGTGGGGCAGCTGCCCCAAAAGGCTGCGCAGATCGCCCTTCAAACAATCCTCTTCTACCTGATCACTGGGAAGATCACCATCCCCCGAGAGCAGCTCAAGCAGTTCGGTGTCGTCGCCATCACCAACCTTCATCTCCAGGCTCACCGGCTGACGTGCCCGGCACATCAAATCCTTGACGTCGTCTTCAGGCAACTCGACGAACTCGGCCAGCTCGGTGACGGTGGGCGTGCGGCCCAGCTCCTGGCTCAGCTCCCGCTGACCCTTCTTGAGCTTGTTCAACATCTCGGTGATGTGGATCGGCAGCCGGATCGTGCGGCTCTTCTCCGCGATGGCCCGTGTGATGCCCTGTCGAATCCACCAATAGGCATAAGTGGAGAATTTGTAGCCACGGGTGGGGTCGAACTTCTCAACACCCCGCACCAGGCCGATGGTGCCCTCTTGGATCAAATCCAGGAGTTCCATGTTCCGCTTGGTGTACTTCTTGGCCACGCTCACCACCAGCCGGAGATTGGCGGCAACCATCCGCTCTTTGGCACGACGGCCGTGCTGCAACTTTCGCTTGAGCTGCATCGACGACAACCCGGAAGCCTTGGCCAACTGGTCACGGCTGGGCTTTTCTCCACCCTTGCTCTCGAGCTCGGACTCGAGTGACTCCAGATCCATTAGCTCCTGCACCTGGCGCCCCAGGGTGATTTCCTGCTCATGGGTCAGCAGGGGAACACGGCCGATGTCACGCAGATAAGAGCGGACCAGGTCGACGTCTGCCGTGACGGTTTTCGCAGCTTTCGCAGAAGTTTTAGGCTTGGAAGCAGCGGTCGCAGCAGGAGCCATGGAGTGCTTCTTTGAGTTATGTGAAGCCTACTCCTAAGAAACGTAAACAGACTCTCAGAAAACGCCGAAGACAAAGAAATGGGTAGAAATACTTGTGGCCTGCACCAGCTGCGGCAGGTTGACCAGGAACCACCCTGCCGTCTTCAGATAGATCAGCGTTCCCGCCACATCCGTGCAGGTGGTGATGAAGGGTGTGGACATCAGCGCTGGATCCAGACCCATACGGTCAAACAGCAGTGGGAACGCAGCACCAGCTGTGGCTGCCAGGGTGGTGATGGCCAGCAGGCTCATCCCCACCGAGAGGCCGACCAAAGCGCTTTCCCCACGCCACCAGGCGAAGGGAACCACCAGCAGCATCATCAACACCCCCAACAACGCCCCCGCCATGGCTTCGCGGCCAATCGCCCTGAGGGGTCCCAGGCTGGAGATGCTCTGGGTGCTCAAACCACGGATCACCACCGTGGAGCTCTGGGCCCCCACATTGCCGCCGGTTCCACCGAGCAAGGGAATGAACGCCGCCAACAACACCACTTGTTGCAGGACGTCTTCATTGGCGGCAATCACCTCCGAAGTGAAAAAGCTTGCAAGCACCAGCACCGCCAACCAAACAACGCGGCGCCGGGCAACGGTGAACAGGTTGCTGCTGAAGTAGTCGTCGTCATCGCCGGCCTGCACCGCGCCGGCGGCGTAGAGATCACGGGTGGCCTCCTGCTCGATCACATCGATCACGTCGTCCACCGTGACGATGCCCACAAGACGCTGCTCCAGATCCACCACGGGAACAGCCAGGAAGTCGTAGCGCTGAATCGTGCGCGCCACCTTCTCCTGGTCGGTGTCGGTGCTGACGCTGAGCACCTCTTCGGTCATCACATCGCCGATGCGGGCCTGGGGATCCGCTGTGACCAGATCCCGCAGCGACAGGATCCCCGTGAGGCGTCGCTCAGCGTCCGTCACGTAGAGGGAATAAATCGTCTCGGTATCGCGGGCACGCCGCCGCACGATCTCCAGCGCCACCGCCGCCGTTTGGTTTTCCTTGAAGGCGATGTATTCGGTGGTCATCAAACGACCGGCCGTCTCGGAGCGGTAGCCCAGCAACTCAGCCGTCACCTTGCGTTCATCAGGGCTGAGCTCACTCAGGAGTTGCCGCACCACCTTGGCCGGCAACTCCTCGAACAACCGGGCGCGATCATCGGGCGACATCTCCTCCATCACCTCCCGCATCTCACCGGAGCGCAGCAGGCTCAGCAGGCTCTGTTGGGTGGCGGTGTCGAGGTATTCGTAAACACTGATGGCTTCGTCTTTGCTGAGCAGGCGAAAGGCAATCGCCTGCAGGTTGGCCGGAAGACTGCCGATCGCCTCAGCGATGTCCACCGGCTGCACCGGTTCCAACAACAATTTCACGGCGTCGTAATTACCCGCCTGGAGCATTGCGGCGAGCTCATGGGCCACCGCCTCGGCCAGCAACTCCGGCTCCACGCTCACGCCACCACTGCTCAGCCCCGATGCCTCCGTCATGCCCCTCCGGCCGGGAGCCCAGTGTATGGCCGTTACAGCCGGTTAACCTCTGCGCTCCACCACTGGTTCACCATGGCGATCAGCGTCAGTTCCGTCTCCGTCACCACCCCTGACGGCAGCAGCAAATCCCTGGGCGACTACGCCGGCAAGGTGCTGCTGATCGTGAACGTGGCCAGCCGCTGTGGATTCACCAAGCAGTACGCCGGTCTGCAGGCCTTGAACGAGGCCTACGCCGCCAAGGGGCTGGCGGTGCTGGGTTTCCCCTGCAACGACTTCGGCGCCCAGGAGCCCGGCACCCTGGAGGAGATCAAGAGCTTCTGCTCCACCACCTACGGCGCCGACTTCGAACTGTTCGAGAAGGTGCATGCGAAGGGAAGCACCACCGAGCCCTATACAACGCTCAACCAGATGGATCCCGCCGGAGATGTGGAGTGGAACTTCGAGAAGTTCCTGGTGGGCAAGGACGGCACCGTGATCGCCCGCTTCAAGAGCGGCGTCACCCCTGAAGACCTCAAGTCGGCGATTGAGGCGGCGCTGGCGGCTTGAGCCGTTGCCCCAGGCTGAACCCAAGGGCTGCGGCACCAACTCCCAGCCCAAGGGTCAGCCCAATCAAACCCAACGCGGCGGCCCAATCACCGGAACTCAGGTGCTTCATGGCCGCCAGCATCCAACTGCTGAAGGTGGTGAGCGAGCCGCAGAAGCCAATCCCCAGCAGCAACTGTCGCCGTGGAGCAGCGGGGAGCCCGGCCAGCAAACCCAACAGGGCAGCCCCCAGACCATTCACCAGTAGGTTCTGATCCCCCAGATGCAGGGCCAACTGCCAGCGCAGAAGTGCTCCGGGCACAGCGCCCACGCCAACAAGCAGCAGCTCCTGCAGTTCCAGCTGAAGGCTCGGTTTGGTCTCAGGCATGGGTCCCCAGTCCGTAACCCAAAGCAGAGGCCAGCAAACCTGCACCGATCGAGGCCAGCGCCAGCACCACAGCCGTAAGCATCTGGCCGGCCCGCAACTCGTTCAGCAGCTCTACGGCAAAGGTGGAAAAGGTGCTGAGGCTGCCGAAAAAACCCACCCCCATCAACAAGGCAATGCCGGTGCTGGAGGCACAGGTTTCATCGAGGGCCAGCACCAGGCCCAGAGCGAAACAGGCCATCACATTCACGATGAAGGTGCCCCAGTGCTTCTTAGGCACCATCGGCTGAAAGTGGTTCACCACCTTCAAGCGCAGCCAGGCTCCAGGGATGGCCCCGAGCCCAACCAAGAGAGCCTCAGACGCGGAGCCAGCCACGGCGTTGCTCTCCGGAAAGGGTTTGCACGTGCAGCCAGTCCTGGCCATCAGCGGTGGACCAACGCCGCAACAAGCGCAGGGATGAGCCCGCCTTGAGGGTGCTCAACCGAGGCGCCACGGCCAGCGGACTGAGGCGAAGAGGTTGATCGGAACTGATGTGCAATGGTCCGGAGGCCGCGCGACGCCGGGGCTGCGGTTGATGCCGGTCGGCACCACCGGCCGGCAGGGCAGCTGGAGCCATCAACGCCACCCCCAGCAGCCAACTCCAACGAAGGACACTGCTTGTCGAAACAGTCCCTGTTCGATCAGCCGTCATCAAATATCGAGGGCTGCCATGTCCAGCTCGGCGCTGTGGGTTTCGATGAATTCACGGCGCGGAGCCACCTTGTCGCCCATCAGGATCGTGAAGATGCGATCAGCCTCGAGGGCATCCTCGATCTCCACCCGCTTCATCGTGCGGGTGGTGGGATCCATGGTGGTTTCCCAGAGCTGCTTGGGCATCATTTCGCCAAGACCCTTGAAACGCTGGATCGTGTAATTGGCCTTCTCGCCGAAGCCCTCCAGGGTCTTCTGCAGATCGCCCTCGTTGTAGCAATAGGTGTGGTTCTTGCCGCGCTCAACTTTGTAGAGGGGCGGGCAGGCGATGTAGATGTAGCCGCCCTCCACCAGCTCCTTCTGGTAGCGGTAGAAGAAGGTGAGCAGGAGGGTTCGGATGTGGGCGCCATCCACGTCGGCGTCGGTCATGATCACGACCCGGTGGTAACGGAGGTTCTTCACGTCGAAGTCCTCCCCCTTGATCCCCAGGCCCAGGGCGGTGATCAGGGCCTGGATCTCCGTGTTCTTGTAGATCTTGGCGTCGTCGGTCTTTTCGATGTTGAGGATCTTGCCCCGCAGCGGCAGGATCGCCTGGAAGCGACGGTCGCGGCCCTGCTTGGCGGAGCCACCAGCAGAGTCGCCCTCCACGATGTAAATCTCGGATTCGCCGGGATCGCGGGAGCTGCAATCGGCCAGTTTTCCGGGCAGGGTTGAGCTCTCCAGAACGCTCTTGCGCCGCACCAGTTCGCGGGCCCGACGGGCGGCTTCAGCGGCATTGAAGGCCTGGATCGCCTTCTCGAGGATCAGGCCGATCACGGAGGGATTGAACTCGAGGAACTGGCTGAGGGCTTCGCCCACCAGGTTGTCGACGATGCCGCGCACCTCGGTGTTGCCGAGCTTGGTCTTGGTTTGACCCTCAAATTCCGGCTCGGGCACCTTCACCGAGAGCACCGCCGTCAGGCCTTCGCGGATGTTCTCCCCTGCCAGGTTGGAATCGGATTCCTTGCGTTTGCCCAGCTTCTTAGCGAAGGCGTTGAGGGTGCGGGTGAGCACCGTCTTCAGGCCTTCGATGTGGGTGCCGCCATCCACGGTGCGGATGTTGTTGGCAAAGCCGAGGATGCTGTCGGAGTAGGCATCGGAGCACCACTGCAGGGCTGCCTCCACCTGAACGCCGTCCTTTTCGGAATTCACGTAAATGATCTCGGGGTGAAGGGCGTCCTTCTCCTTGTTCATGTAGGCGACGTATTCCTTGATGCCGCCTTCGTAGAAGTAGGTCTCCTCATGGGGGTTCCCCTCCTCATCGCGGGCCGACTCCCGCTCATCGCGGAACACGATCCGCACACCACCGTTGAGGTAGGCCAGCTCCCTCAGCCGGGCCGAGAGGGTGGCGTAGTCGAAGACAATGCCGCCGGTGAAGATTTCAAGGTCAGGCTTGAAGCAAACGGTGGTGCCGGTCTCCCCGGACTCCGCTGCGGGCTGCGACTCCGACGCCAGCCCCCCGATGGCCGCGCCGCGCTCAAAACGTTGGCGATGCACCTGGCCCTGACGGCGCACCGTCACCTGCACCCATTCGCTCAGGGCGTTCACCACCGAGACGCCAACGCCGTGCAGACCGCCGGACACCTTGTAACCACCGGCGCCAAACTTGCCGCCGGCGTGCAGCACGGTGAGCACCGTCTCCAGGGCGCTCTTGCCGGTGCGCGGGTGCACATCGGTGGGAATGCCGCGGCCGTTATCGCTCACCGAGGCGGAACCGTCTTCCCCCAGCACCACAACAATGCGGTCGCAATGGCCCGCCAGGGCTTCATCGACCGAGTTATCAACAACTTCGTACACCAGATGGTGCAGGCCCCGCGGTCCGGTGGAGCCGATGTACATGCCCGGGCGCTTGCGGACGGGCTCAAGCCCTTCCAGCACCTGAATCTGCTCGGCGCCGTAGGCGTTCTGGACCTTGGAAGCGTCGCTCATTCAGAAAGTCTCAAGCCAGGAAACCGGGTCATGGGCGGGCGCAACGGCTCTAAACCTCGACCTGACAATGTCAATCTACCACCGGCTGTCTATAGAGGCTTGCAGAGGCCTCTCAGCGCCCATTCCACGCCGGGCTGCACCCCCTCACCCTTTTGAACAGCTCCCACTCCCTGGTGATCACCCTGCTCGGGCCCACCGCCAGCGGCAAAACCGCCCTGGCGCTGGACATCGCCGAACGGCTGGATCTGCCCGTGATCAACGTGGATTCCCGCCAGCTCTACCGGGAGATGGACATCGGCACCGCCAAGCCAACGGCGGAGCAACAGGCGCGGGTGCCGCACCATCTGCTGGACCTGCGCAGACCCGATCAGCCGATCACCCTCCAGGAGTTTCAGGCGATCGCCACCCCCTGCATCGACGCCGCTCTGGAGCAGCGGGGCGTGGCATTACTGGTGGGCGGCAGCGGCCTGTATCTCAAGGCCCTCACCAGTGGCCTTCAGCCTCCGGCTGTGGCACCTCAGCCGCAGCTGCGCCAGCAGCTGAAGGTCCTGGGCCAGGGCATCTGCCACCCCCTGCTGCAGGCCGCCGACCCCATGGCCGCCGCCAAAATCGCCCCGGCTGATGCGGTGCGCACCCAGCGCGCCCTGGAGGTGCTCTACGCCTCCGGGCAACCGATGAGCCGCCAGGCCACAGCCGCGCCTCCGCCCTGGCGGGTTCTGGAACTGGGCCTCAACCCCGCCAACCTGCGCCAACGCATCCAGCAACGCACCGAGCAGCTCTACCGCGATGGGCTGGTGGAGGAGACCCGGCGCCTGAGCGAGCGCTATGGCGCTGATCTGCCGCTGCTGCAGACCATCGGCTACGGCGAAGCACTGCAGGTGATCGGCGGCAGCCTGAGCACTGCAAAGGCGGTGCGAATCACCAGCCAACGCACCCGCCAGTTCGCCAAACGCCAACGCACCTGGTTCCGGCGTCAGCACAACCCCCACTGGCTGGCCGACCAGGCGACGCTGACAGATGCAATGACGTTGATCGAGCAACATCTAAGGTGAAGGATGCAGACGTTGTATTCAGCGAAGTTGTCTGCACCTGTCCCCGTCACCGCCTGAATGCCCCCACGTCCCCGTTTCGACCGTCGTGCCCCGGTTCGGGAGCTGCCCAACATCAACGACCGGATCAACTACCCCCAGTTGCGGGTGGTCGACTCAGACGGCGCTCAGCTGGGCGTGATCAGCCGCGAAGAAGCCCTGGATGTGGCCCGCGACCGGGAACTGGATCTGGTGCTGGTGAGCGAGAAGGCTGACCCACCGGTCTGCCGGATCATGGACTACGGCAAGTTCAAGTTCGAGCAGGAAAAGAAAGCCAAAGAGGCCAAGAAGAAGTCGCACCAGACCGAAGTCAAGGAGGTCAAGATGCGCTACAAGATCGATCAGCACGATTACGACGTGCGGATCGGTCAGGCCCAGCGCTTCCTCAAGGCGGGCGACAAGGTGAAGTGCACCGTGATCTTCCGCGGCCGCGAAATTCAGCACACGGCGCTGGCGGAAACGCTGCTGCGGCGGATGGCCAAAGATCTCGAGGAAAAGGCCGAGATCCAGCAGGCGCCCAAGCGGGAGGGCCGCAACATGATCATGTTCCTCACCCCGCGCAAAACGCCGCTGGTGAAGAAAGAGGAGAAGGAGCAGGCCGCCAACAAGGCCGTGCGCACCATCCCCGCACCGCCCAAGCCCACCGCCGCCAAGGTGGCCAGCCCTCAGGGCTAACCCTCAGGCTCGTCACCCAGCAGCAACCACCATCCCTGGGCTGAAGCCTGGGGATTAAACGCACTGCGGGCTTCACACATGAAGCCGTGGTCGGCATCGGCACACTCCACAACGCGCAAGCGCTGGCCCGAGGGGTCCTGCTGCTGTAGGGCCGACTGAATCGCCTCACGATCCTCCATGGGGATCAAAGGATCAGCCGTGCCGAACACACAAGTGAGCCGCGCCTTGATCTCAGGCAGCAGGGCCAAAGAAGGGTCACCGCCGCCGGGGCGCATCCGGCTCACACCGGCGCCGTAGAAATCAAAGGCATGCTCAACCCCGGGCAATGTGGCTGCCAGAAAAGCGGCATGCCCCCCAAAGCAGAAGCCCACCACATGGATGGAGGCCTGGGGGTAACGGGCCCGCAACCAGCTGAGCGCTGCAGAGACATCGCCGAGGATTTGATCTGCGGTAGTGGCGTCCTTGTGGCGCCGGCCTTCAGCCAGATCGGAGGCGTCGTAGGCCAACTCCAGATCAGGAGCCGTGCGGGCAAACAACGGCACCGCCAGTGCTGGGTACCCCTGGGCGGCCAGGCGATCCACCACACTCCGCACCCAGGCGTTCACCCCATACACCTCAGGCAGCACGATATAAACACGATTAATTAACGATTTGGTATCTAAATCGTTCATACTAACCTGCGGCAACGCCCACCAGCAGCGCAGTGGCACAACGCCATTGGCAAGCTCAACCCAGCCAGGCGAAGGGAAGCTGGACATTGTCACAGGCCCACAGGACACACCCCCAATTGTCACCAGGCAATTCGCTCCGTATGGTGGCCGCATTCCGACCTGTCCCACCGGCGTGCGATTCCATATCCAACAGGAAAGCGACATTCCGGCGTCGACGCAGCTGTACAACCAGATCTGCTTCGCCATCGCAGCGCGGCACTACCCGCCGGGGCATCGATTGCCCAGCACCCGACAGCTGGCGATGCAAACGGGATTGCACCGCAACACGATCAGCAAGGTGTACCGCCAGCTGGAAACCGATGGCGTGGTGGAAGCCATGGCCGGCTCCGGCATCTACGTGCGCGACCAGCAAAAGCCCCGGGAAATCAAGACGCCGCCGCACATCCGCAATCGGGGCGTCACCGATCTCGACCGGGAAGTGCGCAAATGTGTGGATGGCTTGCTGAATGCGGGCTGCACCCTGCAGCAGACCCGGGAACTGCTCACCCGGGAGATCGACTGGCGGCTGCGCTGCGGCGCCCGCGTGCTGGTCAGCACGCCGCGGGAGGACATCGGTGCCTCCATGCTGATCGCCGAAGAACTGGAGCCCTGCCTGGATGTGCCGGTGGAGGTGGTACCGATGGAAGAGTTGGAAAGCGTGCTGGAGAACTCCAGCAACGGAACGGTGGTCACCAGCCGCTACTTCCTCCAACCGGTGGAGGAGCTGGCCAAGAAGCACAGCGTCCGCGCCGTGGCCGTGGACCTCAACGACTTCCGCCAGGAGCTGGCCATGCTCAAGGAGCTGCGGCCTGGCAGCTGTGTGGGCCTGGTGAGCATCAGCCCGGGCATCCTGCGGGCCGCAGAGGTGATTCTCCACTCGATGCGCGGCAACGAGTTGCTGCTGATGACGGCCACTCCCGATGTGGGCAGCCGCCTGTTGGCCCTGCTGCGGGCCTCGAGCCACGTGCTCTGCGATCGGCCCAGCCTGCCCCTGGTGGAACAAAGCCTGCGCCAGAACCGCTCCCAGCTGATGCGCATGCCCCAGGTGCATTGCGCCGAGAGCTACCTCAGCACCGATACGATCGATCTGCTCCGCAAGGAGATCGGCCTGCAGATCCCGGCGGCCGCCAGCTGACACCCCTGCGATGTTTGATCACATCCGTGCCGACCTCGCGATCATCCGCGAGCGTGATCCGGCTGCCCGCGGCTGGCTGGAAATCGTGTGCTGCTACCCCGGTTTCCAGGCCATCAGCCTGCACCGAGTCAGCCACCGGCTCTGGACCTGCCACTTACCGCTGAAGCTGGCCGCCCGCTGCCTCAGCCAGATCGGCCGGGCCCTCACCGGCATTGAGATCCACCCCGGCGCCCGCATCGGCCACAGCGTGTTCATCGACCACGGCATGGGGGTCGTGATTGGCGAAACCGCCGAAATCGGCCCCCGCTGCCTGCTGTACCAGGGTGTCACCCTTGGTGGTACTGGCAAGGAGCACGGCAAACGCCATCCCACCCTTGCGGAGAACGTAGTGGTGGGAGCCGGAGCCAAGGTGCTGGGGGCCATCACGATCGGCACCAACACCCGCATCGGCGCCGGCTCGGTGGTGGTGCGCGATGTGGAAAGCGACTGCACCGTTGTGGGCATTCCCGGCCGCGTGATTCACCAGAGCGGCGTGCGGATCAATCCATTGGCCCACTCAGCACTGCCAGATGCGGAAGCAAACGTGATCCGCAACCTGATGGAACGGATCGATCACCTCGAGAACACGGTGACGAACCTCAAGCGCTGCTTACAAGAAGTGGCGGCCGGTCGGCAGCTCCTTGAAGAATGCTCAGGCGAAGCCCAGAATCTCAAGGACCGAGAAATCTTGGAATTCCTGGGAGAAAGCACTAAATAAAGTGCTGACAACTTGCTCATTAAATTAAGCTAATTGCCACATACAAGCCCTGAATATTCATGCAAAAATAAACATATTTTCAAATCCGGATTGAGCAAAACTGATACTTGTAATTAGCTCAGGTTTTAGCCTAAAATAAAAATTAGCTGGCACAGAAAATCTAACAGTATAACTATTTTCAGCATCAATACTGTCCTGAATTAACAGCAATTAATCAATATTAATCAAAAAATTCCCGGAAGAAAATAAGCTACAACGAGAAAACTAGTTCTGAGGCGCTTGAGGCTGGAACATAAACATTGAATAGATGACATTGCGACGCATATTGGTCATCATCTCGAGGAACATGTCGTAGCCCTCGTTCTTGTATTCAATTAGCGGATCTTTCTGACCGTAGCCACGCAGACCCACCGATTCACGCAAGGCATCCATCGCTTGGAGATGTTCACGCCAGAGGGTGTCAATCTGCTGAAGGATGAAGAAGCGCTCTGCCTCCCGCATCAGCCCCGGGCGCTGCTGCTCAATCTGGCCCTCTTTGAGATCGTAGGCATTACGCAGCTGCTCCTGCAGAAAGGCCTTGAGTTCCTCCATGCCAAGGCCCTGCACCTGATCAGGGGTGAGATCTTCCAGCAGATAGATGAATTCCTTCACCTTGCCCACCAGCTGGCCCAGATCCCATTCCTCCGGCGGCAGATCCGGATTCACATAGGCCTCCACGACTTCGCCCATGGTGCGCTCGCCGTAGCCGATCACCTGCTTCTTGAGGGCGCGACCGTCGAGCACACGCCGGCGCTCGGAATACACCGCACGGCGCTGGTTGTTCATCACCTCGTCGTACTCAAACACCTGCTTGCGGATGTCGTAGTAATACGTCTCCACCTTTTTCTGAGCCCCCTCCAGCGAGCGGGTGAGCATGCCGGATTCGATCGGCATGTCTTCCTCCACGCGGAAGGCATTCATCAAGCCGGCAACACGGTCACCGCCGAAGATGCGCAGCAGGTTGTCGCCCAAAGAAAGGAAAAAGCGCGTGGAGCCCGGGTCACCCTGACGGCCGGCCCGGCCCCGCAGCTGGTTGTCCACCCGACGGGACTCATGCCGTTCGGTGCCGATCACATGCAAACCACCGGCTTCCCGAACACGGGCTTCCTCCTGCTTCACCACGGCGTCGTATTCCCCCTTAACCCGGGCGATCGCTTCCCGCAGGGCCTGAATTTGAGCGTCTTCGCTGGGGGCTTTCTCAGCAGCCGTAGCAATGCGCTCCTCCAGCTCGATCACGGTGAGGGCACGGTCACCCCAGGCCTTCACCAGATCTCGGGCCAGCTGCCCGAGAGCCTGATCGGTGTCGTCGGTGAGGGAGCAGGGGTAGAGGCTCTCGCCGCTGCGGGGCATGGACGGCGCAGCAGCATCGGCGAACCCGCCCGCAGCACTGCGCTGCAGGGGCACCGGCGGCTTGTGATCGTCCTCAGGCTTCACCAAACGGCCCAGCAGCACCTCCCGCAACTTCAAACGGGCCATGTAATCGCTGTTGCCACCAAGAATGATGTCGGTGCCTCGGCCCGCCATGTTGGTGGCGATGGTCACGGCGCCAGCCCGACCCGCCTGGGCCACGATCTCCGATTCGCGCTCCACGTTCTCCGGCTTCGCGTTGAGCAGGTTGTGGGGGATCTCCTGCTCCGCCAGCAGCGAACTCAGCAGTTCGCTTTTTTCCACCGAAGTGGTGCCCACCAGCACCGGCCGGCCGCTCTTGTGAATTTCAGCGGTTTCGTTGGCCACAGCCCGCCACTTGGCAGCTTCGGTTTTGTACACCTGATCGGCCCAGTCCTGGCGGGCCCGCACCCGGTTGGTGGGAACGATCGTGGTTTCGAGTTTGTAGGTCTTCTCAAATTCGACCTCTTCCGTTTTGGCCGTACCGGTCATGCCGGCCAGACGGGGATAGAGCAGAAAGAAGTTCTGATAGGTGATCGAAGCGAGGGTCTGCGTTTCCGCTTGGATCGGCAAGGCCTCCTTCGCCTCAATCGCCTGGTGCTGGCCATCACTCCAACGGCGGCCCGGCATCACCCGGCCGGTGAACTCATCGACGATCACCGCCTCACCATCGCGGACGATGTAGTTCACGTCTTTGACGAACAGCTCCTTGGCCTTGAGGGCATTGGTGATGTAGTGGGCCCAAGGATCCTGGGGGTTGAACAGATCCGTCACCCCCAGCATCTGCTCGGCCTTGGCGAAGCCCTCATCGGTGAGGGTGCAGCTGCGCTGCTTTTCATCCACCTCGTAGTCCCCTTCCGGATCAATGCCGTCTTTGCCCAGCTCGGCAGCGCGGGCCAGGGCATTGGCCACCTCGGCCGCCTGCTGGTATTTCTCCTGGGGCCGTTCCACCTGACCGGAAATGATCAGGGGGGTACGGGCTTCGTCGATCAGGATCGAATCCACCTCGTCGATCACGCAGTACTGGAACTCGCGCTGCACCACCTCCGAGATGTCGGCGGCCATGTTGTCGCGCAGGTAATCGAAACCGAGCTCTGAGTTGGTGGCGTAGGTGATGTCGCAGTTGTAGTTGCGCCGGCGCTCCTCAGGACGCATGTCCTGCTGGATCAAACCGACAGACAAGCCAAGAAAACGATGCACCTGGCCCATCCATTCGGCATCGCGGCGCGCCAGGTAATCGTTCACCGTCACCACATGCACACCCCGGCCAGTGAGGGCGTTGAGGTAGCTCGGCAGGGTGGCCACCAGGGTTTTGCCTTCGCCAGTTTTCATCTCGGCGATCTGACCCTCATGCAGCACCATGCCGCCGATTAACTGCACATCGAAATGACGCATGCCCAGCACACGCTTGCCGGCTTCACGAACAACGGCAAAGGCCTCAGGCAGGATCTCATCGAGGATCGGGCGCTGGTTCGCCAAACTTCCGGCATTGGCCAACCGCTCCTGGAAGGCAGCGGTTTTGCGACGTAGCTCTTCGTCGGAGAGCGGAGCGATCTCCTCTTCGAGCAGCTGAATATCCGAAACGATCGGCTGGTAACGCTTCAGCTTGCGGGCATTGGGATCACCCAGCAGGAGCTTGAGCATGGAAGACGGCAACCGAATCGAGTGCAGCCTAATGGAGGCTCACTCGCAGAAGGCCCTCCTGGACTGGGTTCTGAATAAAGCGGATGAAGAGATTCGAACTCTCGACCCTCTCCTTGGCAAGGAGATGCTCTACCACTGAGCTACATCCGCAGGTGTCGACGCGGGCGTGTCCCTGACGACTTGGAGACTCTGCCTTACGGAGGGACCAATGGTCAATTGCCAAGGGTTCCCACCGCGAATTTCAACGGGAGCCGGCCATCTTCTGACGCAGCTGCTTCACCCGATCGCGCAGGTTGGCCGCTTCTTCGAAATCGAGCTTCTTGGCCGCCTCCTTCATCTTGGCCTCAAGCTGATCGATCAACTCCGGCAGCGCCTCCAGCGCCAGGCCGGCATCAGGATCGTTCTCCAGGGCCTTGGCGGCCTTGCCCACCACCTCCACCAGATCGGCATCGGGCCCATCCTGCTTGAGCTTGCGGCTCAGCTCCAGGAAGCTGAGGATCGAGTTGCTGGCCTTCTTGCCCGCGGCAGTGGGCACCACGCCGTTCTTCTCGTTGTAGGTCTGCTGGATCGCCCGGCGGCGCTCGGTTTCAGAGATGGCCTTGGCCATCGAGTCGGTCATGTTGTCGGCATAGAGCAGCGCCACCCCCTCCACGTGGCGTGCAGCCCGGCCGATGGTCTGGATCAGGGAGCGCTCAGCCCGCAGGAAGCCTTCTTTGTCGGCATCGAGAATCGCCACCAGGCTCACCTCCGGCAGGTCCAGACCTTCCCGCAGCAGGTTCACCCCCACCAGCACGTCGTATTCCCCAAGGCGCAAATCCTGGATGATCTCGATCCGCTCGATCGAGTGGATCTCCGAGTGCAGGTAGCGCACCCGCACCTCGTTCTCCGCCAGGTAGTCGGTGAGGTCTTCCGCCATCCGCTTGGTGAGGGTGGTGACCAGCACCCGCTGGTTCTTAGCCGCCCGATCGCGGATCTCTCCGAGCAGATCGTCCACCTGCCCCGTGGTGGGCCGCACCTCCACCACCGGATCGAGCACCCCGGTGGGGCGGATCACCTGTTCAGCCACCTCACCGCCGCTCACCTCCATCTCCCAGTCGCCCGGGGTGGCTGAAACAAAAACGGTTTGGCGTGCCTTCTCCCAGAACTCGGCCCCCTTCAACGGCCGGTTGTCCGCGGCACTGGGCAGGCGGAAGCCGTGCTCAATCAGCACCTTCTTGCGGGCCTGATCGCCGTTGTACATCGCCTGCAGCTGCGAACAGGTGACGTGGCTCTCATCCACGATCAGCAGCCAGTCGTCCGGGAAGTAATCGATCAGGCACTCCGGCGGAGTGCCCTCTTCGCGGCCGGCCAGATGGCGGGCGTAGTTCTCCACCCCGTTGCAGTAACCCACCTGGCCCAGCATCTCCAGGTCGTACTTGGTGCGCTGCTCCAGCCGCTGGGCTTCCAGCAGCTTGCCTTCGCCGTTGAGCACATCCAGCCGCTCCCGCAGCTCTGAGCGGATGGCGCTGATGGCGGAATCCAGCCGGTCTTTGGGGGTGACGAAGTGCTTGGCCGGGTAGATGTTCACCGCGTCCATGCTCTGCAGGATCTCACCGGTGGTGGGGTCGACGTAACGGATCGCCTCCACCTCGTCGCCGAACAGCTCAATCCGCACCAACCGGTCTTCATAGGCCGGGCCGATCTCCAGCACATCCCCCTTTATCCGGAAACGGCCGCGGGCGATTTCGGTGTCATTGCGGCTGTACTGGTTGTTCACCAGCTCCCGCAGCTGGCTGCGAATGTTGAGGGTCTCGCCCACTTCGAATTTCACCGCCGCCTTGAGGTATTCGCTCGGAATCCCCAGGCCGTAGATGCAGCTGATCGAGGCCACCACGATCACGTCGCGCCGTTCAAACAAAGAGCGCGTCGCCGAGTGGCGCAGCATGTCGATCTCCTCGTTGATCGACGCCGTCTTGGCGATGTAGGTGTCGCTGACCGGTACGTAGGCCTCCGGTTGGTAGTAGTCGTAGTAGGAGATGAAGTACTCAACGGCGTTCTCCGGGAAGAACTCCCGCAGCTCATTGCAGAGCTGGGCCGCCAGGGTTTTGTTGTGCGCCAGCACCAGCGCCGGCCTGCCGGTCTGGGCGATCACGTTGGCCATCGTGAACGTCTTGCCCGTGCCCGTGGCCCCCAGCAGCGTCTGATAGCGCTCACCGCTGTTGACGCCTTTCACCAGCTGCTTGATCGCCGTCGGCTGATCACCCTTCGGCGAATACGGAGCCGTGAGGTCGTAGGCGGGCATGGGTGCGGGGCCAGACGGCGGCCGTCAATTATCGCCGGGGAGCAAGATGAAGTGCTGCGGCTCCCCGACCCGTGACCCCGATCCGGCTGGTTCACCATGCCCCCGGTGCCCCCGGCCTGCGTTGGCTGGGCCTCGGGCCGGATCTGCGCCCCAGTAGGGCCCTGCTCAAGCTGCAACGGCTGTTCGATCGCCACGCCTTCTGGGCCCGCGGCCGCAGCTTTGCTCAGCTGCGGAGGTTGCTGGCCGGTAGCGATGCCGTGGTGAGCCTCTGGCGCGGCAAGCGGCTGGTGGGCTTCGGCCGGGCCACCTCCGATGGCTTCAGCCGGGCCGTGCTCTGGGACATCGTGGTGGCCGGCGATCTGCAGGGCCATGGCCTCGGCCGCCGGGTGATCGAAGAACTGCTCCACACCCCGCCTGTGGTGGGCGTGGAACGGGTGTATCTGATGACCACCAAGAGCGCCGGCTTCTACCGGCAACTGGGCTTCCAGGATGCGAACCCCCAGCAGCTGATGGTGCTGCGCCGCTGAGGCATCTCAATCCGGTCAGGCCCGGTACGATCCGGATCCGTCAGATCAGCAGATGCCCCGGTCCGCGTCCCAGTCCCCTGACGACGCCCTGCAAGGCAATCTGTTCGGGGCGCCTGAGCCGGCCGCACCGACTGCACCCACCAGCGAACCTGAGGCGGCCAGCCACGATCTCAGCGACGACGAGCTCGGCGCCGATGCAGCCGCCAGGCCCCGCCAGCGACAGGCCACGGCAAGCGAGGCCAGCAGCGACTCCCCGGCTGCAAACGATTCCGAACCCAGCAGCGACGAACCGGCCTGGGCCCACCACAGCCAGCTGGACCCGCTGCAGCTCACACCGATGCTGCGCCACTACGTGGAGCTCAAGGCCGCCCATCCCGAGCGGGTCCTGCTCTACCGCCTGGGCGACTTCTTCGAGTGCTTCTTCGAAGACGCGATCGAACTCTCCCGGGTGCTGGAGCTCACCCTCACCGGTAAGGAGGGCGGCAAAGCCATCGGCCGGGTGCCGATGGCGGGCATACCCCACCACGCCGCCGAGCGCTACTGCGCCGAACTGATCAAGCAGGGCTACAGCGTGGCACTTTGCGATCAACTCGAAACCACCCCCACCAAGGGCGCCCTGCTCAAGCGGGACATCACCCGGGTGCTGACCCCTGGCACCGTGTTGGAGGAGGGCATGCTCAGCGCCCGCCGCAACAACTGGCTGGCGGCGGTGGTGGTGGAGCCGGCCCAGGGCAAGCAACCGCTGCGCTGGGGCCTGGCCAGCGCCGATGTGAGCACCGGCGAGGTGCAGGTGATGCAACGGGACGACAGCAGCGCCCTGCACCAGCAGCTGGCCCAGCAGGAGGCCTCCGAACTGCTCTGGGCCGCCGCCCTCGATGCTGAGCGGCCGGCCTGGTGCCCGGAACGGCTGCGGCTGACGCCAATGGCCAGCACCCCCTTCAGCCCTGTGGAGGCGGAGCGCACCCTGCAGCAGCACTACGGCCTCAGCAGCCTCGATGGCCTCGGCCTGCCGGAGCACCCCCTGGCCCTGCAGGCCCTCGGCGGCCTGCTGCGTTACCTGCAGGACACCCAGCCCCTGGAGGAGGACAGCCGCATCCCCCTGGAGGTACCGGCGATCGTGCACCGCGGCGATGCCCTGGTGCTGGATGCCCAGACCCGCCGCAACCTCGAGCTCACCGCCACCCAGCGTGACAACCAGTTGCAGGGGTCCTTGCTCTGGGCCATCGATCGCACCCTCACCGCCATGGGCGGCCGTTGCCTGCGCCGCTGGCTGGAAGCACCGTTGATGGACCGTCAGGCCATTCAGCAGCGCCAGGATCTGGTGAGCACCCTGGTGGATGAGCGCAGCCTGCGGCTGGCGATCCGCCAGCTGCTGCGGCCGATGGGCGACATGGAACGGCTGGCCGGCAGAGCCGGAGCGGGCCATGCCGGTGCCCGTGATCTGGTGGCCATCGCCGATGGCCTGGAACGCTTACCCCAGCTCACCGCTCGGCTGGACTCTGCGATCAGCGCGGGGCCAGAGTGGTTGCAGCAGCTGCTCAGCCCTGATCCAGCACTAGCCGAGCTAGCCCGGACAATTCGCCACAGCCTAGTGGAGGCCCCACCGCTCTCTCTCTCCGAGGGCGACCTGATCCATGACGGCGTCGACCCACTGCTGGATGGGCTGCGCAACCAGCTGGACGATCAGGACGCCTGGCTGAGCCACCAGGAGCAGCAGGAGCGCCAACGCAGTGGCATCAGCACCCTGAAGCTGCAGCACCACCGCACCTTCGGCTATTTCCTGGCGGTGAGCAAAGCCAAGGCCACCGCCGTGCCGGACCACTGGATCCGGCGCCAGACCCTGGCCAATGAGGAACGCTTCATCACCCCTGATCTCAAAGAGCGAGAAGGCCGCATCTTCCAGCTGCGGGCCCGGGCCTGCCAGCGGGAATACGAGCTGTTCTGCCAGCTGCGCGAGCAGGTGGGGGCCATGGCCGCCCCGATCCGCCAGGCGGCCCGTGCCGTTGCTGCCCTCGATGCCCTCACCGGCCTGGCCGATGTGGCCGCCAGCGGTGGCTACTGCGCACCAACCATCACCGACGGCCGGGGGCTGCAGCTGGAGGCCAGCCGCCACCCGGTGGTGGAGCAACGGCTGGTGGAAACCACTTTTACCCCCAATGACGTGCAGCTCGGTGAAGGCACCGATCTGGTGGTGCTCACGGGCCCCAACGCCAGTGGCAAGAGCTGCTATCTACGCCAGATCGGCCTGATCCAGTTGATGGCTCAGATCGGCAGCTGGGTACCGGCCCGCTCCGCCACGGTCGGCATCGCCGATCGGATCTTCACCCGGGTGGGTGCCGTGGATGATCTGGCCGCTGGCCAGTCCACCTTCATGGTGGAGATGGCCGAAACCGCCAACATCCTTCACCACGCCAGCGATCGTTCTCTGGTGCTGCTGGATGAGATCGGGCGGGGCACCGCCACCTTCGATGGCCTCTCGATCGCCTGGGCCGTGAGCGAGCACCTGGCGGGCGACCTAGGCAGCCGCACGGTGTTTGCCACCCACTATCACGAGCTCAACAACCTGGCCGCCGAACGCGACAACGTGGCCAACTTCCAGGCGCTGGTGGAGGAAACCGGTGAAGATCTGGTCTTCCTCCATCAGGTGCAGGCCGGCGGCGCCAGCCGCAGCTACGGCATCGAAGCGGCACGCCTGGCCGGCGTTCCCAAGCCCGTGGTTCAACGGGCCCGCCAGGTGCTCGATCAGTTGGCGGCCTGAAACATCAAGCCGACGGCAAGGCCCGCATCAGGCTGCCCATCTCCAGGGCTTCCAGCCCGTAGCTCCAGCCGAGGTTGCTCTTGATGCCCGCCCGCTCAAGCGCCTGCTGCATCGTGTCGGTAGTCAACACACCGAAGATCACGGGCACGGATGTGTCGCGCGCCACCGCAGCAATGCCCTTGCTGGCCTCCGCCACCACCACATCGAAGTGGGGCGTGTCGCCGCGGATCACCGCCCCCAGGGTGATCAGCACCTGGTACTGACCGGAGCGGGCCATCTGCTGCGCCACGATCGGCAATTCGAACGAACCCGGCACCCAGGCCACGTCCAGCTGGGAGCTGGTTTCCGACACATCCACGCCATGGCGCTTGAGGCAGTCGAGACAGCCGCTCAGCAGTTTGGCGGTGACCAGATCATTGAAACGGGCCACGACGATGCCGACCCGCAGCCCGACTGCGTCAGAGAAACGTCCTTCAAACGTGGCCATTGGGAGGGTGCCGGCTGAATCTCAACCATCGTGGCACCCGCCAGGTTCCCGATGAGGCCTGAGCTCAGACGACGAAGAAGCTCACACCCCAGTTCAACAGCACCAAGGCGACCCAGACGGCACTTCCCAGCAGGATCAGACGGTTGGAGCGGCCGCTGTCTTCGCTGGAGGCATACAGCACAGGCACAGCGACGATCAAGGCGAAGGACGCCACCACCAGGGCCAGAACGGTCAGCGTGTTGATGAACTGCATGGAACTGGAAGTCAGAGTTCGATTTTCACACGAGAGCTGTTGCTCCCGCGAGCGAGCGGAGCACTCTTCACACCATGAAGGGGAAGAGGCCTCCGCTCAGCGCAGATTCAAGTTCAGACGCGGGTCGCGACAGCGCTGCCGAGGGCATCACGCAGACCACGAACAACGGCCACCATCGCCAACTCATCCTGCAGGCGGTTCACGGCAGAACCAACGCCCACACCGGCCGCACCGGCAGCAATGGCCATCGGCAGCGTCACCGCCGACAGACCCGAAGCACACAGAACGGGCACATCGACAGCGCGGCTGATGCTGTGGGCCGCCGCCAGGGTGGGGGCAGCCTTCTCAATCAGGCCTAGGTGGCCAGCACTGAAGGGCTTGGCACTGGTGCCGCCCTCGGTTTGGATCAGATCCGCACCGGCGGCCACCAGATCGATGGCCAGCTGCTCCTGCTCATCCATCGGCAACACGTGGGGCACGGTGACGCTCAAGACCACGTTGGGCAGCAGTTGGCGGGTGCGGCGGGTGAGCTCCAGCACCTCAGCCGCATCAAAGATCCGGCCCTCGGGATAGAAGGCGTCGTAGTTGCCGATCTCCACCATCAGCGCACCGGCTTCCACCGCCGCGGGGAACTGCTCAGGCTCCACCGACGACACGCACACGGGCACACCACCGGAGGCCTCGATCGCCAGACGCACCAGGGCGGGGTCACAGGCCACGTCGATCAGATCAGCACCGCCACGCCCGGCGGCATGGGCGACCCGCTCCACACTGGCGGCATCGAAATTCATCAGGCCAGCGATCACCTTGAGCGCAGAGCGCTGCTCAAGGCTGCGCTGCAGAGAAACGGGCAGCTGCTGAAGACGGGTCATGGGGGACTGGACAGCGATGCCCTGATTCTCACACCGTGGGGGAAACGCACCCCTCCTTTTTGGACTGGACGTCCTGGCATGACCGCCTGCACCGGCGCCTGCTGATGCAGCCGCAGCTGCTGCCCCAGGGCAGCTCCCTGCTGCTGGCGGTGTCCGGCGGACAGGACTCCATGGCTCTGCTGGCGTTGCTGCAGGATCTGGCGCCCTTGCATGGCTGGAGCCTGAGCCTCTGGCACGGCGACCACCGCTGGCACGACAACTCCAGCCGAATCGCCGCGGAACTGAGCAGCTGGTGCCAGCAGCGGCAGCTCCCCCTGCTGGTGGACCAGGCAGCGGCTGGAGACATGCCCAGCGAAGCCAAGGCCCGGCAGTGGCGTTACGAACGACTGGAACAACGGGGCCGCCAAGCAGGCGCCGATGTGGTGACGGGCCACACCGCCAGCGACCGGGCCGAAACGATGTTGCTGCAGCTTGCCCGCGGCAGCAACCTGGCCGGCCTGGCGGCCCTGCCCAGCGTCCGCCCGCTCAGCCCGGAAGGGCCCCTCCTGCGCCGGCCGCTGCTGCACCTGCAGCGCCACGACACCCTCCAGATCTGCCGGGACCTGGCCCTGCCGATCTGGGAGGACCCCAGCAACAAATCCCCTGCCTTCGCCCGCAACCGGATCCGCCAGGAGGTACTGCCGGTGCTGGAGGCGTTGCATCCAGGCAGCACGCAGCGAATGAGCGATCTGGCCGAACGGGTGTCCCAAGTGCGGGACAGTCAGACGGAACTCAGCCGGATGGCCCTGAAGTTTCTGCAAACCGCTGCCGGCCTGGACCGCCGCGGCCTGGGGGCGTTGAGCTCAGCCAGCCGCCGCCTGCTGCTGGCGCAGTGGCTGCTGCAGCAGGGGGTGCCAGCCCTGCCGGCCAGCCAGCTGGACGAGCTCAGCAGGCGACTGGAAGGGGGTGCCCCCGGCGGTGCGGCCGACCTTGCCGGGGGCTGGCAACTCAGCTGGAAAGGGGCGGAGCTGGTGCTGCAGCAGCGCGCAGCAGAGCGTTGACCGCCGCGGCCACCAGACCCGCTCCACCCCTGCTGCTCTCCAAACGGATCTGGGCCAGGCCACTGGCCGCCAGATGCTTCTTGCTTTCGGCAACCCCCACAAAACCCACCGGCATGCCGATCACCAGGCTGGGGGCTGGAGCACCGGCGGCCACCTGCTGCAACAGCACCTCAAGGGCGGTTGGCGCACTACCGATCAGCACCACCGGAGCCGGTGAGTCCAGCGCGAGCGCGCGCCAGGCCTGCTCCATGCCCGCCGCCGTGCGCGTTGAACCCGCCGGCGCCGCCTTAGGTGCCCACTCCAGCACCGTGTGCACCGCACTGCCGAGGGTGCGTTGGGCCATCGGGGCCACCGCCGCCGCCGCCATCGCGGTGTCCGTCAGGATCGGCGCCCCCTGCTTCAGCGCTGCCAAACCCTGCTCACAGGCCCCCTCGCTGAACCGCAGCAGTGTTCCCAACGAGAGATCACCGCTGCTGTGCACCAGCCGTTCCAGCACCTGCTGTTGCAGCGACGGCAGGCCCGTGTCCCCCAGTGCCGCCCGGATCCGCCGGATGCTTTCGGTGAAGATCGGGTGGTCCTGGGCCATCCACGCCATCATCGACCCATGCCGATCCATCTGCTCTGGGGTGATGACGCCGCTGCGCGGGACCGGGCCATCGATGCCCTGATCGGCAAGGTTGTCGACCCCAGCTGGAGCAGCCTCAACCTCAGCCGCCTGGATGGGGCCGACGCTGGTCAGGCCCTGCAGGCCCTCGAGGAGGCCCGCACCCCTCCCTTCGCCACGGGCGAACGGCTGGTGCTGCTGCAGCGCAGTCCGTTCTGCAATGGCTGCACCAGTGAGCTGGCTGACCGGTTTGAGGCTGCCCTCGAGCTCATCCCCGACAGCAGCCACCTGGTGCTGGTGAACCCGGCCAAACCCGATGGTCGCCTGCGCACCACCAAAGCCCTGCAGAAACGGATCAAAAGCGGGCTCGATCAGGAGCAGAGCTTTCCACTGCCGGCCGCCTGGGATGGCAACGGCCAGCGCCAGCTGGTGCAACGCACGGCCGAAGCCCTGGGCCTCAAGGTGGAGCCGGATGCCATCGATGCCCTGGTGGAGGCCATCGGCACCGACAGCGCCCGACTGGAATCGGAACTGCGCAAGCTTTCCCTGCGGGACACCAGCATTTCCGCTGCACGGGTGCAGGAGCTGGTGGGAGGACGCTCCACCAACGCCCTGGCCGTGGGCGATGCCCTGCTGGAGGGCAACCCCGGCGAGGCGATCGCCCGCTGGGATGCCCTGATCGAAGCCGGGGAACCAGCCCTGCGCATCGTGGCCACCCTCACCGGTCAGATCCGCGGCTGGCTCTGGGTGAGACTGCTTGAACAGCAGGGGGAACGGGATGTGGCGGTGATCGCCAAAGCCGCTGGGATCGGCAACCCCAAGCGCATCTACGTGATGCGCAAGCAGTTGCAGGGCCGCCCGCCCAAGCGCTTCCTTTCGCTGCTGGGCCGTCTCCTGGAGGTGGAGGCCCGTCTGAAACGCGGCGCTCAACCGGGCGACGCCTTCCGCGACGGCCTGCTGGGCTGATTGCTGCCCGCCAGGTGAGAAAATCCAGCGTTGCTGAAGCCCGGTCCATGGCCCTCCTGGTGCAGAAATTCGGGGGCACCTCCGTCGGCAGCGTGGAACGCATCAAGGCGGTGGCTGATCGGATCGGACGTTGCCGTGAAGAAGGGCACGACGTGGTCGTTGTGGTCTCCGCCATGGGCCACACCACCGATGAATTAACGGGTCTGGCCAACGCCATCACCTCTGCCCCCACCCAGCGGGAGATGGACATGCTGTTGGCCAGTGGCGAACAGGTGTCGATCGCCTTGCTGGCGATGGCCTTGAACGCCCAGGGGGTCAGTGCGACATCGATGACCGGTCCACAGGTGGGCATCGCCACGGAATCCACCCATGGCCGGGCCCGGATCCTTGGGATTCGCACCGACCGAATCCGCAACCGCCTCGCAGCTGGCCAGGTGGTGGTGGTTGCTGGTTTCCAAGGCACCAGCACCAGCAGCGATGGCCTCAACGAAATCACCACCCTCGGGCGCGGAGGCTCCGACACTTCTGCTGTCGCCCTGGCGGCGGCCCTGGGTGCCGATGCCTGCGAGATCTACACCGACGTTCCGGGTGTGCTCAGCACCGATCCACGCAAGGTGTCCGATGCCCAGCTGATGGAGACGATCAGCTGCGACGAAATGCTGGAACTCGCCAGCCTTGGGGCCTCCGTGCTGCATCCCAGGGCCGTTGAGATTGCCCGCAACTACGGCGTAAACCTTGTGGTGCGCTCCAGCTGGAGCGATGCCCCCGGCACCCGAATCACCAGCCGTTCAGCCCGTCCGATCAGCAGCAGTGGCCTGGAGCTCGGCAGTCCTGTGGATGGGATGGAGGAAGTGGACGGACAGGCCGTGCTCGCCCTCTCCCAGATTCCCGATCAGCCTGGGATTGCCGCACGACTGTTTGAAACCCTCTCTGAGGCAGGAATCAATGTGGACCTGATCATTCAGGCCACCCACGAGGGCAGCAGCAACGACATCACCTTCACGGTGGCGGAAGCGGATCTCGAGCTGGCCCGCGCTGTCTGCCAGAAGGTGCTGGACCAACTGGGCGGCGATCTGGCGTCCGAAGCAGGACTGACGAAGCTCAGCATCAGCGGGGCCGGCATCATGGGACGCCCTGGAATTGCCGCCGGCCTGTTCAACTGCCTGTGTCAGCAGGGCATCAACCTGCGCCTGATCGCCACCAGTGAGGTGAAGGTGAGCTGCGTGATCGACTCCGGCGCCGGCAGCAAAGCGGTTCAAGCCGTGCAAGAGGCCTTCGCCCTGGAGGACTCGCAAATCCGCATCAATCCCACCGACAACGGCAGCGGGGAACCAGAAGTGCGCGGCGTCGCCCTGGACCGCGACCAAGTGCAACTGAGTGTTCGCCACGTGCCCGATCGACCCGGCACCGCAGCGGCGCTGTGTTCAGCCCTGGCAGACAACAGCATCAGCCTCGATGCGATCGTTCAATCGGAACGTCAGCACAGCGACGGATCGCGGGACATCACCTTCATCCTGCGCAAGGACGACCGTACCCGCGCCGATGTAGCCCTGGCCCCCCTGCTGGCCCAGTGGCCCGGTGCCGCTCTGGAGGATGGTGAGGCCATTGCCCGGGTGAGTGCTGTGGGCGCTGGGATGCCGGCAACGCCAGGGACGGCGGGGCGCATGTTCCGCGCACTGGCGGATGCGGGCATCAACATCGGCCTGATCGCCACCAGCGAAATCAGAACCAGCTGTGTGGTGGCCGAAGATGCTGGCGTCAAGGCGCTCCAGGTGGTGCACGCCGGGTTCGGGCTGGCAGGTGAAGAACGTCACACCGCCCAAGGCACGGCTTCACCGCACGACCCCGACTAACGGTCTACAACGGGGGGACTGGCCCCCCAACGCGTGGACGCCGATTTCGAGCAGCACTACCAAGCCGCGGAACGGGCCTATGGCCTCGGGGAGTACGCCGAGGCCCATGCCATCGCCTCGGCGTTGTGGGGTCAACTTGAAAGCGCATCGAAGGACCACGACCCCAGCCTCGTCTTGGGCTGGCGGGCGGTGGTGTCGCTGCTTTTGGGTCACATCCAGCTGCATGGTCTCCAGCAACCGGAGCAAGCCGCCGTCGCCTACGAACGGGTGCTGGAGGGTGACGTGGACGCCACCATCGCCGCCCTGGCGGAACAGGGGCTAAAGCGCTGCCGATCAGAACAGATCGCCAGCGAAGCAGACATGACACCCGCAACCAATGGCGCCATCCCAGACCTGCTGAAGGATCCCTTCCTGAGCACCGATCCCGATCAGGCCAGGCCAGCACCGGCTGATGTGGTCACCGCAATGCCGTGGTTGTCCAGTGAGGAGGAACCCCGAGCCATGCAGTCGCCGGATCCCTCTCCCACGGCGACTTCTGTGCCAGATCCTGTCCCAAGCCCAGAGCCAACGCTGAGCCCGGAAGCCAATTCAGACGTCGAGGTCGAGATGGCGAACCAGGAACAAGCACGCAGCGAAGAAGAGCCACCCCTCGACGCCGTCGAACCCGCACCCCAGGAGCCTGCGGCCACGAAGCTTTTGGAGAACTCATGGCTCCGCGTTCAACTCCAGCCCGACATCAAAATCCCCACCGACTCCGTGGAGCCGATGGGGCTGATCAACAGGATCAAAGGGGTCTTCGCCCGATCAGCTGGCCGCTGAACGACGACGACGGGTGCGGCCAGCAGGCATGTCCGGCTCCGGGGAAGCCGGTGCTGCCTTTTCAGCCACCGGTTGAGGAGCCACTTTCTCCACCACTGCGGTTGCCGCAGCGGCACGGACGGGGGCCGGTGTTGCCGAGCCAGACCGGCCGTTGCCCTGGTTGTTCCGCACCGGAGCGGGGGTTCCGCCGCCACCGCCGTTGCGACGGCCATAGGGAGAGCCACCGCCACGACCACCGCGACCGCGGGGAGCCGGACGGTCATCGGGCTCAGCATCGGCACGGCCCTTGTAGACCGGTGTGCCGCCAGGGGCCGGCTGCACCAGGCAAAGGATTAGCGGCTCCACCTGCAGTTCACGGCGCATCCGGCGGCCAAGGCCCACCTCCACTTCTCGCTGCACACCCATCCAGTCCACCTCCGGTGCTTTGCCACCGGTGTTGCGGCAGAGCTGCTTCCAGCGGTTTTCGAGCACCCACTTGATTTCACGCTCCACCCACAACGACATCTTGCGGGCATCAGCTGTGGTGACCACACCCCGCAGGTTCACCCGCGGCGGAGCCACCATGGCGCCATCGGTGCTGATGGCGGCGAGGATCGTCACCACGCCGTCTTCGGCCAGCTGCTGACGTTCCTTCAGCACCCGAGCATCGACGATGCCATTGCGGGATTGATCCAGCAGCTCGATGCCCGCCTTCACCGCATTGCCCTTGCGGATCGAATCCTGGGTGAGCTCCACCACATCACCGTTATCGATGATCAGGGTGTTGTCGACCGGAACCCCCATCGAATGGCCGGTGCGGGAGTGCTGCACCAGCATCCGGTGCTCACCGTGCACCGGCACGAAGAACTTGGGCCGGGTGAGGGCCAGCATCAGTTTCTGGTCTTCCTGGAAGCCATGGCCGGAGACATGGATGCCTTCGCCCTTGCCGTAAACGACCTTGGCGCCCAGCATCATCAGCTTGTCGATGGTGTTGACCACGGAAATCGTGTTTCCCGGGATCGGGCTGGCCGAGAAGATGATCGTGTCGGTGGTCTTCACCTTCACCTGGGGATGCTCACCACGGGAGATGCGGCTCAGGGCGGCCAGCGGCTCACCCTGGCTGCCGGTCATCAGCAGCAGGGTTTCGCGATCGGGCACATCGTTGATCTGCTTGATCGGCACAAACAGTTCATCCGGCGCGCGCATGTAGCCCAGTTCCCGCGCCTTGGCGATCACATTGAGCATCGAGCGGCCCAGCAGCCCCACCTTGCGGCCGTTCTTCAGGGCCAGCTCCAGAATCATCGACACGCGATGAATCGAGCTGGCGAAGGTGGTGACGATCACCCGGCCTTCGGCATTGGCGATGTGGCGATCCAGGTTGGGGAACACCGAGCGCTCCGGCGGGCAGAAGCCAGGAACCTCGGAGTTGGTGGAATCGCTGAACAGACAGAGAACGCCCTTGTCACCGTGGTGGGCGAGACGGGCCATATCGAAGTTTTCGCCGTCGACCGGGGTGTGGTCGAACTTGAAGTCACCCGTGAAAATGATGGTTCCCACCGGTGTGGAGATGGCCAGCGAGAAGCTGTCGGCCATCGAGTGGGTGTTGCGAATGAACTCCACGGAGAAGTGCTGACCCACCTTCACCACATCGCGCGGACCGACGGTCTGCAGGGTGGTGCGGTCGCGGACACCGGCCTCATCCATCTTGCCGGTGAGCATCGAAAGGGCCAGCCGCGGCCCGTAGATCACCGGAATGTTGAAGTGCTTGAGATGGTGGGCGATGCCACCGATGTGGTCTTCATGACCATGGGTGACGATCATGCCGCGGATCCGCTTCTGGTTCTCGCGCAAGAAGCTGGTGTCGGGCAGCACCACATTCACCCCGTGCATGCCGTCGCTGGGGAAGGCCAGACCGGCATCCACCAGCATCAGGTCATCGCCGTACTCGAACACACAGGTGTTCTTGCCGATCTCGTGGAGACCACCCAGGGGAATCACCCGAAGGCAGGGCTCCTGACCCTTGCTGGATCGCGCGTTGTTGGCCATGAAAACGATGTGTAAAGAACAGGTTGCGTAAGCCGATAAGCCGGACCGGGCTAGGTCTGACGGAGGGCGGCCATGGCGTTGGAAAGCGAACGTTTCATGTCGTCAGAGAGGGGACAGAGGGGCGGACGAGGCGCACCGACAGACCAGCCATTGAGTTCCAGGGCTGCCTTGACGGGAATCGGATTGGTGGTGGCGAACAGGGCCTTGAACAGAGGAATCAACGCGTCGTGCAGGGCGAGTGCGGAGGCACCATCGCCGTTCAGATAGGCCTCGATCATGGCGCGGATCTCAGGGCCCGCCACATGGCTGCCCACACTCACCACGCCCACGGCACCCACCGCAAGCATCGGCAGGGTGAGGCCGTCGTCACCGCTGTAGATCGCCAACTGCGGACCGCAGGCCAGCCGCAAGGCCGTGACCTCTTCCGTGGTGCCGCTGGCGGCCTTGAAACTCACCACGTTGGGGCAGTCCATCAGCCGGGCCACCGTGGCCGGGGCGATGCTGCAGCCGGTGCGGCCAGGGATGTTGTACAGCATCAGTGGCAGCTCAGGAGCCGCTTCCGCGATGGCCCGGAAATGGGCTTCCAGGCCCTCCTGAGGAGGCTTGTTGTAGTAGGGCACCACAACGAGAGCGCCATCGGCGCCGGCCGCCGCCGCTTCCTTGGTGGCCTCCACCGCTTCGGCCGTGCAGTTGCTGCCCGTGCCCGCCAACACCTTGGCGTTATCGCCTACGGCATCACGCACTGCCTGAAGAAGCTGCAACTGCTCGTCCCAGCTGAGGGTCGGCGATTCACCGGTGGTGCCGCAAACCAGCAATCCATCGGAGCCCTGATCCACGAGGTGACGGGCCAGGTTTGCGGCAACGCTGAGATCCACAGCACCGCTGGCATCAAAGGGGGTCACCATCGCGGTGACCACACGGCCGAAAGGCGTTGGCGAGAGGGTGGCGGCCTGAGTCATCACTTCTCGATCAACAGTTCTGCGATCTGAACAGCGTTAAGCGCTGCTCCCTTGCGGATCTGGTCCCCACACAGCCAGAGCTCCAGAGCATTGGCATCGCTGATGTCCTGCCGGATCCGCCCGATCGCCACCGGATCGCGACCGGTCACATCCGTCGGCATCGGGAAACGGTTCGCCGCCGGGTCGTCAATCAACTCCACACCGGGGGCCGCCGCCAACAACTCACGTGCCTCATCAACCGGGAAGGGAGACTCGAACTCGATGTTCACCGCTTCGGAATGGGCCCGCAGCACGGGCACCCGCACGCAGGTGGCGGTGAAGCGCAGAGCCGGCAGACCCATGATTTTGCGGGTCTCGTTCACCATCTTCATCTCCTCCTCGCAATAGCCGTTGGCTTGCAGGGGAGAGTTGTGCAGAAAGAGGTTGAACGCCAGGGAGTAAGGCAGCACCTCTCCCTTCGGAGTGCCGCCATCCAGCACCGTCTGCGACAGGTTTTTCAGCTCTTCCATGGCCCGGGCGCCTGCACCACTGGCGGATTGGTAGGTGCTCACCACCACCCGGCGCATCGCCCGCTTGGCCGCCAAAGGAGCCAAAGCGAGGGTAAGCAGGATCGTGGTGCAATTCGGATTGGCGATCACGCCCCTGTGGGCGAAGGCCGCATCGGGATTGACCTCAGGCACCACCAGCGGCACACCCTCCTCCATCCGGAAGGCACTGGAGTTATCCACCATCACCGCACCGGCGGCGGTGATCGCCTCGCGCCACTGCTTGGAAACAGAACCACCGGCTGACGCCAGCACCAGGTCGACCCCTTCAAAGGATTGGGCCGAAACCTCTTCCACCGTGAGGGTGCGGCCATTCCAGCTTTGAGTTTGGCCAGCCGAACGGGCCGACGCCAGCAACTTCAGCTCGCCAACGGGGAAACGGCGCTCTTCAAGCAGCAGCAGTAGTTCCTGGCCAACAGCACCGCTGGCACCGAGAACTGCAACGTTGAGAGGGCGATTGGGATGGGTCGAAGACAAGCGGTGGAGTGAACGATCTGAACGAAAACCTGTCGTTTTTCAGATCCGACATCACTGCGTAGAGAACGTGATGCCGATCAAGCGACGCGATCAGCTTACCGATCCAGCCTGAATTCACCCGTTGCATAAAGTGCTGGGCTGCCCTTTCCCTTCCCCCATGAGCGCTGCAGCCCTGAAGGTGACCACCGAAGCCCGCCCCAGCAGCCGCCTGGCGGTGACGGTCACCGTTCCCGGGGAGCGTTGCAAGACGAGTTACGAAGACGCCATCACCAGCCTCAGCCGCAGCATCAACCTGCCGGGCTTCCGCAAAGGCAAGGTGCCGCGCACGGTGCTGGTGCAGCAGCTGGGAGGCGTGCGGATCAAAGCCACGGCTCTGGAAAAGCTGATCGATAACGCCTGGCGTGACGCCATCCAGCAGGAATCGCTGGAACCGATCAGTCAGCCTGATCTGAGCAGTGGTTTCGACGGTCTGCTGGAGAGCTTTGAGCCCGGCAAGGAACTCACCTTCACCCTGGAAGCAGACGTCGCCCCGACGCCGAAGCTGAAAACCACCAAGGGCCTGAAGGCGGAATTCGAAACCGTCGCCTACGACGCCTCACGGGTCGACGCGATGCTTGAGGACTCCCGCAAGCAGATGGCCACGGTCGTTCCGGTGGAAGGTCGTGCCGCCAAGAACGGCGACATCGCTGTGCTCGGCTTCAAAGGCACCTACAGCGATGACGGCAGCGAGATCGAGGGCGGTAGCGCCGATTCGATGGATGTGGACCTGGAAAACGGCCGGATGATCCCCGGCTTCATCGAAGGGGTCATCGGCATGAAGGTCGGCGAGACCAAAACCGTGGATTGCCAGTTCCCTGACGACTACCCGAAGGAGGACGCCCGCGGACGTAAGGCCGCCTTCGAGATCGAGCTGAAGGACCTCAAGACCCGCGAACTGCCCGAGCTGGACGACGAATTCGCCAAGCAGGCCAGCGAGCAGGAGACCCTGGCAGACCTGCGCAAAGATCTGGAGCAGCGGCTCAAGGACGACGCCGAACGCCGTCAGACCAGCAACCGACGCGATGCCCTCGTCGCCGCCCTGGTGGAGCAGCTGGAGGTGGAGCTGCCGGAAGCCCTGATCCAACAGGAAAGCCGCAACCTGCTGGAGCAGACCGCAGCCCAGTTCGCCCAGCAGGGCATGGATGTGAAATCACTGTTTACTCCCGATCTGGTGCGCAACCTGATGCAGAACTCCCGCCCTGAGGCCGAAGAGCGTCTGCGCCGCAGTTTTGCCCTCACCGCCCTGGCTGAAGCGGAGGACATCAAGCTCGACGACAAGGATGTGGACGCCAAGATCAAGGAGGTAAAGAAGGAGCTCTCCGCCGACGCCAAGATCGATCCCGAGCGCCTGCGTCAGGCCGTGATGGATGACCTGATGCAGGATCGTCTGATGGGCTGGCTCGAGGAGAACAGCACCCTCACCGAAAAGGCACCGGCTGGGGATGACAGCAAGCCTGCCGCCAAGAAAAAGCCCGCCGCCAAGAAGACCGCGGCCACAAGCAAGTCCAAGGCGGACGCCAAGGACTGAGCAACGCCCATAGATTGACCCAACTTCACCGCAGACCGATCGCGTGATCGACGCCCGCAGTCACCACCCCATCCAGAACCGCTGGCGGGCCGCCATGCCCGTCTCGGCACCGGGCCCTCTGCCCACGGTTGTGGAACAGTCCGGTCGCGGCGACCGCGCCTTCGACATCTACTCCCGCCTGCTGCGGGAGCGAATCATCTTCCTCGGCACCGGCGTGGATGACGCCGTTGCCGATGCTCTGGTAGCTCAGATGCTGTTCCTCGAAGCCGAGGATCCCGAAAAGGACATTCAGATCTACATCAACTCACCAGGCGGTTCCGTCACCGCTGGTTTGGCGATCTACGACACGATGCAGCAGGTCGCCCCTGACGTGGTGACCATTTGCTACGGCCTCGCCGCCAGCATGGGTGCCTTCCTGCTTTCCGGAGGCACCAAAGGCAAGCGTCTTGCTCTGCCGAATGCCCGGATCATGATTCACCAACCCCTCGGTGGCGCCCAGGGGCAGGCGGTGGACATCGAGATCCAGGCGAAGGAAATCCTGTATCTCAAGGAAACCCTGAACGGGTTGATGGCGGAACACACCGGTCAGCCGCTCGACAAGATCTCGGAAGACACCGACCGCGACTACTTCCTTTCTCCGGCAGAAGCGGTTGAATACGGCCTGATCGATCGCGTGGTGGACAGTTCCGGGGACGGAGGAATCATTACGGAGGGCTGACAGACGCCCTTCCGTTCTCGATCCTGTGTGTTCAGGGAGACCCCATCGGTTGATTCCTGAGTTGTTCTCCTGCGTGGTGCCCAGCGTTCGATGGCCAAGTTCGACGCCCATCTGAAGTGTTCGTTCTGTGGGAAATCCCAGGACCAGGTGCGGAAGCTGATCGCCGGACCTGGCGTTTACATCTGCGACGAATGCATCGATCTCTGCAACGAGATCCTGGATGAAGAGCTGGTGGATGGGCAGGGCAACCCACGCCACAACCATGAGCCGAGCCGAAAGGCCACCCCAGCCGCCCGCAAGAGCAGCAAGCCGGCCCCGACCCTGGCTTCCATTCCAAGGCCGCAGGACATCAAGAGCTTCTTGGACCAGCAGGTGGTCGGCCAGGACGCGGCCAAGAAGGTGATGTCGGTGGCGGTCTACAACCACTACAAACGTCTGGCCTGGCAGGGGGATGGCCAGGGTGAAACCGAGGAAACAGCAACCCGGCTGCACAAGAGCAACATCCTGCTGATCGGACCCACCGGCTGCGGCAAGACGCTGTTGGCCCAGACCCTGGCCGAAATGCTGGACGTGCCCTTCGCCGTGGCTGATGCCACCACCCTCACCGAAGCGGGCTACGTGGGTGAGGACGTGGAAAACATCCTGCTGCGGCTGCTGCAGAAGGCCGACATGGATGTGGACCAGGCCCAGCGGGGGATCATCTACATCGATGAAATCGACAAGATCGCCCGCAAGAGCGAGAACCCCTCAATCACGAGGGATGTATCCGGCGAAGGTGTGCAGCAGGCCCTGCTGAAAATGCTGGAGGGCACGGTGGCCAACGTGCCGCCCCAGGGCGGACGCAAGCACCCTTATCAGGACTGCATCCAGATCGACACCAGCCAGATCCTGTTCATCTGCGGTGGTGCCTTCGTCGGTCTGGACGACGTGGTGCAGAAACGCATGGGCCGCAATGCCATCGGCTTCATGCCCAGCGACGGCCGTGGACGCAGCCGCGCCAACCGCGACCTTCAGGCCGCCCAAGTGCTGCGGCACCTGGAGCCGGATGATCTGGTGCGCTACGGCCTGATCCCCGAATTCATCGGCCGGATGCCTGTGAGCGCCGTGCTGGAGCCCCTGGACGAAAGCGCCCTGCAATCGATCCTCACGGAGCCCCGCGATGCTCTGGTGAAGCAGTTCCGCACCCTGCTGAGCATGGACAACGTGCAACTGCAGTTCGCCGATGACGCCATCGAGGCGATTGCCCAGGAGGCTCACCGGCGCAAGACCGGGGCCCGCGCCCTGCGCGGCATCGTTGAGGAGCTGATGCTGGACCTGATGTACGACCTGCCATCGCAGACATCGGTGAAGGAGTTCACCGTCACCCGGGCGATGGTGGAAGAACATACCGGTGGCAAGGTGCTGCCCCTGCCTGGCACGGAACAGCAAAAGACCGCCTGAAGTCTTGGCTGCCGCTGACCACCTGGAGGTGCCGCGGCAGCACGGCCTGTTCAACCATCACGGCATCGACCTCGGCGACGGAACCGTCGCTCACTATCTGGAAGGGCGTGAAATCCTGCGCAGCCCCTTGGAGGAGTTCTGCAAGGGACAACCGTTGCGGGTGATCAACTACGTCGAGGCATCTCCGCAGGGTGTGACCCTGCGCCGGGCCATGGGGCGCCTGGGGGAACAGCACTACAACCTGCTGTTCAACAACTGCGAGCACTTCGCCACCTGGTGCAAAACCGGACGTCATCGCAGTGGCCAGGTGGACTCCGTGCTGGAGCGCGCCCGCCACTGGAGCGGGCTGATGCCTTCGGCGCTGATGCGGGGCCTGGAGCTCCTGGTGCAACGGGGCCTGCTCGATGACGACGCCCGTGCCATGGCCAGGCGGGGTGTGGAGAAGCTGGAACGCCTGCGCCTCTCGCTGCTGCACAAGTTGGAGGGTCTGCTGGAACGGGCGGGCGAGGGACCCGATCGCCGGCTGTTGCTCACGGGCCAGAGCCTGGCCGATGAACTGGCCGCCGTCGAAGACCTGCAACAGCGGATTGATGCCCTGCTCCAGCAGCACCCCGCCCTTCCAGGCTCCGAATCCTCTGAGTAATCTCCTCTTAACGCTCGCGGCGCATGAGTTCGGCCTACCAGCCGCTGCATCACAAATACCGGCCCCAGCGCTTTGATCAGCTGGTAGGGCAGGAGGCGATCGCCGCCACCCTGGGCCACGCCCTCACCAGCAATCGGATTGCACCGGCCTATCTGTTCAGTGGCCCGCGCGGCACCGGCAAAACCTCCAGCGCCCGCATCCTGGCCCGCTCGCTCAATTGCCTGAACAGCGAGGGGCCCACCCCAGAACCCTGCGGCACCTGCGAGCTCTGCACCACGATCGCCGCCGGCACCGCCCTCGATGTGATCGAGATCGATGCGGCCTCCAACACCGGCGTCGACAACATCCGCGAGCTGATCGAACGCTCCCGCTTCGCCCCGGTGCAGGCCCGCTGGAAGGTGTACGTGGTGGACGAGTGCCACATGCTCTCCACCGCAGCGTTCAACGCCCTGCTGAAAACCCTGGAGGAGCCACCGCCGCAGGTGGTGTTCGTGCTCGCCACCACCGACCCGCAACGGGTGCTGCCGACGATCTTGAGCCGTTGTCAACGCTTTGATTTCAGGCGCATTCCTCTGGATGCCCTCAACAAGCATCTGAGCTGGATCGCCGAACAGGAAGCGATCGAAATCAAGCCTGAGGCCATTCATGTGGTGGCCCAGCGTTCCCAGGGAGGCCTGCGGGACGCGGAAAGCCTGCTGGATCAGCTGAGCCTGCTGCCGCCGCCGATCGAAGCCGCTGCGGTGTGGGATCTGCTGGGGGCCGTTCCCGAACAGGAGCTTTTGGAACTGGTGGGGGCCATGAGCAGCGCCGAACCTGTGCAGCTGCTGGAGGCCACCCGCAACCTGCTGGACCGAGGCCGGGATCCCGGGGCCGTGCTGCAGGGTCTAGCCGGAATGCTGCGGGATCTGGTGTTGATGGCGGCCGCTCCAGACCGACTGGAACTCGCCAGCGTTTCGCCCCAGTTCCGCGAGCAGCTGCCCGACCTCGCCAAGGCCATCGGCCGGGCCCGTTTGCTGCAATGGCAGGCCCAACTGCGCGGCACCGAGCAACAACTGCGCCAAAGCGTGCAGCCGCGCCTGTGGCTGGAAGTGCTGCTTTTGGGGTTGCTGGCGGAACCGGTGGCAGCTCAGAGCGCAGCCGCAGCTCCGGCCCCAAGACAACCAGCAACAACGCAGCCGGCAGCAGCAAGCCCACCGACAACACCAGTCGCCCCTCCTGCTCCCACGGCTTCCGCCGCAGCCCCTGCAATCGAGGCGCCTACCCCCAGCCCAAAACCTGCCCCCGCCCCAGCTCCATCGCCGGAACTGCCGACGGTCTCCACCCCTGCACCGGCAGCCAGCACCAACCTGCCCGAGCTATGGCAACAGATCCTTGGCAGCCTTGAACTGCCTTCCACCCGGATGCTGCTGTCGCAGCAGGCCCAACTGGTGCGCCTGGATGCCAACCGCGCCGTTGTTCAAGTGGCAGGCAACTGGATGGGGATGGTTCAGAGCCGGTCATCCCTGCTGGAACAGGCCGTGGCCAAAGCGCTTGGAGGCTCGAGGCAGCTGGTGCTGGAGGCCAGCAACAGCGCCATGCCAACTCCGCTGGCAACAGCCCCGGTCACAACTCCATCGATCACTCCACCACCAAGCGCGCCAACACCAGTCGCAACAACACCGGCGCCGATCCCGGCCCCCCCAGCAACACCAGCACCAGCACCAGCACCGGCCGTTGCACCGGAACTGCCGCGCACCCAACCCGAGCCGATCGAGCCGAAACCAACTCCACCCACAGCCGAATCCAGCCCTCAACCAGGCCCGCCGTCAGGCCTGGATCGTCAGGCCCGCAACCTGGCGGACTTCTTCAATGGTCAGGTGCTCGACGTTGATGAGATCAATTGATGCGATCAGTTGATGGATTCCGCTGACGTCAGAACGAACCAAAGGGAGTGGCGGCAGGGTCGTACCCAATCACCTCCTGTTCACTCAGCGTGACGTAGCAAATGGCTTGGCGCCCCGCCCAGGAATAAGCCACATGCAGCTCACCGGGCTGCCCCTCGATCAGGGTTGGGTAGGCCAGTTGCCCATTGAGGTCCCAATTCATCGGCCCACAGAAGCCGAAACCGGTATCGATGTCGCGAATCCACGGCCAATTCAGGCCGTCGTCATCGCTAATGGCAATCGACAACGGCCATCGGGTTCGGGGCCAACGGGCTTCCCCCACTCCAGCGGCTCCCCCGACTCGGCCGGATCAGGCGCAAAGCCAAAGCGGTTGAAAATCATCGCCAATCGCGCGCTCGCCAAACGACAGGCCTGGATGGAGCTGTTGTTGTTGGGGGGCTGAGTGGGCTCCGGAGCTGACCAGGTATGGCCGTCATCTGAACTCACACTTCGGTAGATCTGATCCGCGAGGCGACTGCGAAAGAACTGGATCATTTGCTCGCCATCGCGCGAGGCAACGACGGAGCCATGCACCCTGCCAGTGCTGTCTGGAATGCCAAACGGCTTGTCCAGACACTGACCAGACGGATCCAAACGCACCATCTCGCTGTGGTCATGACCAAAGGCCCCGTCCGCTTCCAGGCTGCGGTAGATCGGCAACAACCACTGGCCGTTTTCCAGGGGATAGGGGGGATTTCGGCAGAAGGCGGGATCGTCAAACAGGTCAACGGGAGTCGACCATGCCTCGGCCGACCAGGTCTCAGATTCGGAAGGATCGAGGCCGTCCAGCGCCAGCCACTGATGCCGGAGCACAGCTGTCCACTGCATGGAAAAGCTGCTGGATGCGTCGACAGCAGCGCGATCCTCTGGATCGCGAACCAATTGGGCCGAATGAATCAGGTGCAAACAACCGTCAGAGACGAACAGCAAGGGGTTCTGCTCCGACCGCTCCTAATCTCGGGAAATCCGCTGCGGTTCCGACCAACCTCCGCCCTCAGCCCCCAATAGAGACAGAAACACCGACATCCCAGCGGTGCCCTCTCCACTGCCTGCCATCCAGACACAGCCCAACAGATCGGGCCGGATCCAACACAACTGGGGCACATGGTTTTGGTCCCCCATCGACTCCAGCAACGCCCAAGCCCCCAGCTCAAAGGGGGTGACAAGAACCTGGCCCCAAGCCAAATCCTCAAAGCGATCCTCCGCCTGATCGAACAACGAAAAGGGCGGAGCCATCAGGCCTGGACGGGCTGGTCCTGACCATGGCTGGTTTTGGCCCAGACCAGGCGTTTGGGGAGCAGTGACATCCGCAATGTCACCCAGGGAATCACCACAAACCAATGGCCCAGGTAGGCAATTGCGACAAGGAGATTGGACAAGCTCGCTGAGGGAATCGCCGGCCCCTCACTGCCATCGCTACATCCACGCCAATAGGCCAGACCCGACACGCTGAACGCCACCAAAGACAAGGGCCAGTAGACCGGCACGCTTTGGGTGATCAGAGCCGTGCCCAGATCAGCGAAGGACACCACCGGCAAGGCGTACTGGAGCAGAAAAAAGGCCGTCAGATCCCAGCGCTGGCGAAGACTCAACTGCGCTGAGGTGAGCACCGGCCAGTAATCGAAGAAGCGTTGCAGGCCACCTTCCGCCCAGCGCTGCCGTTGTTTCCACAAGGCCTGAAGACCGGGTACCGCCTCTTCCTGGACCGGAGGGTCCCACAACAATCCAACCAAAGCTCCGTGGGTCAGAAGACGAAAGCTGAGATCCAGGTCATCGGTGACGGTGTCTTCATTGAAACCACCACTGGACTCGAGCACGGAGCGTTTGATCAGCTGTCCGTTCCCCCGCAGTTCGGCCACGCCTGCATTGGCGAGGCGGCCTGACTGGATCACCGCATCCAGAGCCATTTCCATCGCCTGGGATCGGGTCAACCAATTGCGATCGGCATCAATCACGGCCTTGCGCAGCTGCACCGCCGACCAACCACCATCCAGGGCGTAGGGGACAAGACGCTCGAGCAGGTCATCCTGCAACTGAGCATCCGCGTCAAGCACCAGCAGCCAGTCACCCTTGAGCCGGCTCAAGGCTGTGTTGAGGGCACCCGACTTGCCACCACCGGCATTGCGCTGGCGATGGATCACATTGAGTGCCGGGTGCCGGGTGGCCAGATCGTCGAGCAACGCAGGCGTCCGATCAAGACTGCCGTCGTCGATCACCCAAGTGGTGAGTTGGCCGGACGGATAACGAAGAGATGTGAGCCGTTCCACCAAGCGCGGCACCACCGCCTCTTCATCGCGGGCCGCCACCACCACATCGAGGCTGGGAAGTTTGGCCGGATCGATCGCTGGTACGGACTCCGATGACCCACGCGTCAGCTGCCCACGCATGACAGAACGGAGGCCATAGCCCCCAAGCATCAAGGCAAGGCTGATGGCAGGCCAGAGCGAACGGGCGGGGTCCAACCAGTGGGGAGCGGCACCAGCACATCCACAGGCGAACAGGAACGCTGCCGATTTCACCCGACGGTGATCACCCGATATAGCGTTCGAGCTCATCCAGCTGCCCAGGTGGGAAGGACTTTAAGGGGACTGCACCAGTGTTGAGAGTGGGCCGTAGACAGTCCCTGGGTAGTAATGGCTCAGGATCCGCTCCACGGGCCAGCCACGCCAGGCCAGATTAATGGCTCCAGCCTGCGACAAACCGGCCCCATGGCCAAAGCCACCACCCAACACCAACCAGCGTTCGGCCCCCTGAGGCTCCAAGACGAACAGGGTGCTGGGCAGGATGCGAAGGGTGCGACGAATGGCATCCAACTTGAGGATGACCGGAACGGCGTCGCTGCTGCCTGAAATCTGCAAGGCCAGCACCCGGCCGCTTGCACCCCGCTCCAGCACCTTCAATTGCAAAGGCGAAACCAGCGGGTCTGCGGCGGCTCCGAGGGCCTGACGCAAGGTCGGACCCGAAAGGATTCGGGTCCAGCGGAAGCGGGGATGGCGCTGGCCATAGGCCCCGCTGCGATCCGCCAGCAACGCTTCCACCGCCTTGCGCTGCTGCAGGGGCAAGGGATGACGGTTGCTCCAGCCCTCATCCCCATCCGGCTTCGCACGCAAATACGTGGTGGGCTGCATGGCCCAGGCTTCCGGACCGGCAGCCATGACCCCGCCATTGGTGGCGTGATACACCGCGCTGATTGGCCGGTTGTTCAGGCTGAGCAACTTGCCCTGGGTGGCCGCAATCGCCTCACGCACAGCTGCTCCCGCATGGCGGGGATCGCTATAGACCTGGCACTGCGTGTCGCTGCAGAGGTGATAGCCATCGATGTTGAAGCGATGGCTGTTGGCCAGAGCCCAGGTGCGCGCCAGAACGGTCTGAGCCTGCAACGCCGCCATCGGTGAACCCGCACCGATCTCGTGGGGCACCACTCCCTCGAGGTAGCGCTCCACCGCCACCTGCTCCACCAGCGTCCAGCTGCCGTAGGCATCCTGTTGCAACCGGAAGGGCCCCTCAAAACGTCCACCAGCCCAGAGCAACCCATCCGAGGCCTCAATCAGAAGAGGGCCCTGCAGGGGGCGTCCACCCTCCGACGTCTGCAACACCGGTTCGACGCTGCTGGTGACGGTGCCTTGCCAATCACGCACCGCCAGACCGTCGGGAACAGGCGAACCCTCCGGCGCCCACACCTCCCACTCCTTGGGATGGGCCACCTCGGCCGCAACCCCCAAAGCACGCCAACGGGAGGCGACACGATCCGCCGACTCAAAGCTGGCGTAGGGACCTGCAATCCGGCGAGCCAACTTGAGCGGACGGGCCTTAGCAACACTGCGCCAGCTGATCACGAACCCTGAATCAATGCCTTGCTCCCCGGTGGCATCGCGAAGGCTGAGCGAGCCAGCAAAGGCCCGCAAATTCAAAGGAGCTGCTGTTTCCGCAGCACCGAGATGATCCGCCAAGGCCACCCAGAGCACCGGTTCATGACCTTCAACCCGCGGTGGGTCAGCGACGGAACGGTGCGTCGCCCGCTGAACCGGTTCCACCAGAGTGGGCTCAGTCACAGTGGGTTGGAGAGAATCAGCCTGCTCACGGGCGCGGCAGCCCAGTCCCATGCAGAGCAGCAATGTGAGCGTCAGGAGCCGAATCATTCAGCGGGGGGCACGTCGGGACGTATTGTTGTTGTTTGTGTCCGAACGAGCAGACCAATGCCCAAGCTGAAGACCCGCAAAGCTGCCGCGAAGCGGTTCAAAGCAACCGGCACTGGCAAATTTCTGCGTCGTCGCGCTTTTCGGAACCACCTGCTGGACCATAAAACCCCCAAGCAGAAGCGTCATCTGGCCACCAAGGCCGTGGTGGACCGCACCGATGAAGAGCGCGTGACTCTGATGATGCCCTACGCCTGAGCACAGCCGCTCAGACGAGACCGTTCAACAAGACCTGATCCAACCCTTCCAACCTCATGGCCCGCGTCAAGAGAGGCAACGTCGCCCGTAAACGCCGCAACAAAATCCTGCGGCTGGCCCGTGGCTTCCGTGGTGGCAACGGAACCCTGTTCCGTACAGCAAACCAGCGGGTGATGAAAGCCCTCTGCAATGCCTACCGCGATCGTCGTCGTCGCAAGCGCGATTTCCGTCGCCTCTGGATTGCCCGCATCAACGCCGCAGCCCGCCTGAATGGTGTGAGCTACAGCCGTCTGATGGGCGGTCTCAAGAAGGCCGATGTGCGCCTGAACCGCAAGATGCTGGCTCAGCTGGCGGTCGTTGACCCCGGCAGCTTCACCAACGTCGTGGCTGCAGCCAAGAGCTGAATTTCCCAACCGTGAATCTGCTGCCCCAGACCTACCTGCTGGGCCTGGTCGGCCTGCTTGCCATCGTTGCGGTGGTGGTGGGCCGACAGTTTTTGCGTGTGCGTCGCGATGAAGCACGCCTGATTGAGCTCGAAAAATCCGACACGGCCTCGTCTCGACAGGCATCTGACCTCTACGAGCTCGGATCCGTTCAACTACGGAAAAGGCTTTATCCACAAGCAGCAGCCACCTTGAAACAGGCCCTGAAACGCCTGAGTGGTGAGCCGGATGAAGCCCGTGCGGTGATCGAAAATGCGCTTGGCTTTGCTTTGGCCGCACAAAAGGACTACTCCGGTGCCACCAAGCACTACAAACTCGCCCTGAAGGCAAAAGCGAACTACCCCGTCGCCCTCAACAACCTGGCTTTCGCCCAGGAAAAGCTGCTGAAGGATGCTGAAGCGATTTCCCTCTACGAGAAGACGCTTCAACTGGAACCCGACAACACCACCGCAAAGAAAGGACTGAAAAAACTCAAGCGCCGGAACGGCTGAGTTCTTTTGGTTAGGTGCTCTCAGAACCCCAACAGACTGGGGTCACCAGAGCGGCTGAACCGAAGGTTCTTCCTGGCAGCTTGCGGTCATCGCCAAGCGTCCACCCACTCCAGTGCTGGGGTCGGCCACGTTGATCAATCGAGGCGCCTGCCAGCTTGTGGGACTGAACATCTGCAGGCCGAGGAAGACCCCGCCAGGCTCAACGCCAGCGATCAGGGGATCCGCCAAGGGGATGAGATCCAACTGATCCGACTTGGCATGGACATTGCCTTGAACCGGGGTGGTGACGGAACCAAGAGTCATCTTGCCCCGGAGATCCACCATCTGGCCCATCGCCGTCATCTGGGTGATGTCCAAGGTGACGTCGACGGTGGGATTGCCATCAAAAGGCTCAAAGGTGCCGCACCACTGACGTGGCAGCGATTCGGCCAGCTCTGCAGCGCGTGCGACTGGATCGAAACTCTCCACTTCGAGTTCCTTGAGCTCCAGTGGAACCGCCAACTGAATCGGATCCAGAGGCAACTGGGGATTGGTCTGGAACGGCACCTGGCTGCCAGCCGGAAGATCCATGGCAAGCAGGAACGGCATGGAAGACGATGGATGATGAAGGAACGGTAGGCCCTTTTGCTCAGACGCGTCATGGATTCGCCCTCCCCCAGCTCCGACCCCCTAACCATTGGCGGGCGTCAATTCAACAGCCGTCTGTTCACGGGCACCGGCAAATATCCATCCATGACGTCGATGCAGCAGAGCATCGAGCGATCCGGCTGCGACATGGTCACGGTGGCTGTGCGTCGGGTGCAGACCGTGGCGGCAGGCCATGAGGGCCTGATGGAAGCCATTGATTGGCAACGGATCTGGATGCTGCCCAACACGGCGGGCTGCACCGATGCCGAAGAGGCAGTGCGCGTGGCACGGCTTGGACGGGAGCTGGCCAAGCTGGCGGGACAGGAGGACAACACCTTCGTGAAGCTGGAGGTGATTCCTGACTCCCGGCATCTTCTGCCCGATCCGATCGGCACCCTGAACGCCGCAGAACAACTGGTGAGGGAAGGGTTCACAGTGCTGCCTTACATCAATGCCGATCCCCTGCTGGCCAAACGGCTGGAGGAGGTGGGATGCGCCACGGTGATGCCTCTGGGCTCTCCGATCGGCTCGGGTCAGGGGCTCAACAATGCCGCCAACATCGGTTTGATCATCGAAAACGCCGGGGTGCCGGTGGTGGTGGACGCCGGCATCGGTGTTCCAAGCGAGGCAGCACAGGCCCTCGAAATGGGCGCCGATGCCGTGCTGGTCAACAGCGCCATCGCCCTGGCGGGCGACCCCGCCGCCATGGCCGAGGCCATGGGCCAGGCGGTGAAAGCCGGGCGGACCGCCCACCTCTCCGGGCGCTTGCCGCGGAGGGATCAGGCCTCTGCCAGCTCACCGACCACAGGCCTGGTGCACTCACTCCAATGTAGTGAAGAGACATGAAGTGAGGTGAAGCCTGCTTCACAAAGGAAGGCAATGAGCATTTGGACTCATAAGGTCCGACCAGTCGCATTGGACCCATGTCGGTCACCACGGAAGACGGCGGTCGTCTCAACGCCTTTGCCAAGGAGCCACGCATGGAGGTGATGGACGTCGCCACCAGCCAGAGCCGCAACCGCAGCTCAATGATGATGTTGGTGAGCGGTGGATTGATCGTGGCCGCGATGGTGGCGGTGACCGTTGCCATCAGCTGAGACGGTTCACACTGAAAATCCCTGTAGTAGCTTGCCAGGACTGAGCATCATGCTCGTTCCAGCAGGAGTTTGGGGTGAAAGTTCTCGTTCTCGGCGGTGACGGCTTCTGCGGCTGGCCCTGTGCGGTGAACCTGGCGGATCAGGGCCACGACGTTCTGATCGTGGACAACCTCAGCCGCCGCAAGATCGATATCGATCTTGAAGTTGAGTCGCTGACGCCGATCGTGAGCATCGGCGAGCGCCTCAAAGCCTGGGAAGAGACTGGCGGCAAGCCGATGCGGTTTGTCCACATGGACATCGCCCATGAGTACCAGCGGTTGCTGGATCTGCTTCAGGACGAACGCCCGGATTCCGTGGTGCACTTCGCGGAACAGCGGGCTGCCCCCTATTCGATGAAGAGCAGCGCCACCAAGCGCTACACCGTCGATAACAACGTCAACGGCACCCACAACCTGCTGGCTGCCATCGTTGAAAGCGGTCAAGACATCCACGTGGTGCATCTGGGCACCATGGGCGTCTACGGCTATGGCTCCCACCGCGGCGCCACCATCCCCGAGGGATACCTCAAAGTGGAAGTGCCTCAGCCCGACGGCAGCCGCTTCGAAGAGGAAATCCTTCACCCGGCAAGCCCCGGCAGCGTCTATCACATGACGAAGACGCTCGACCAGCTGCTCTTCCTCTACTACAACAAAAACGACAAGGTCCGCATCACCGACCTGCACCAAGGCATCGTTTGGGGAACCAACACCGATGCCACCGACCGTGACCCGCGGCTCACCAATCGCTTCGATTACGACGGCGATTACGGCACGGTGCTGAACCGCTTCCTGATGCAAGCCGCCATCGGCTATCCGCTCACCGTTCATGGAACCGGGGGCCAGACCCGCGCCTTCATCCACATCCGCGATTCCGTGCGCTGCGTTCAGCTGGCGCTGGAAAACCCTCCGGAACAAGGGGAGCGGGTAAAGATCTTCAACCAGATGACCGAAAGCCATCAGGTGGGTGAACTGGCCAAGAAGGTGGCCGCCCTCACCGGCGCTCAGGTCAACAACCTGCCCAACCCCCGCAACGAGGCCGTTGAAAACGACCTGATCGTGGACAACCGCTGCTTCATCGAGCTGGGCCTCAACCCCACCACCCTCGATGACGGCCTGCTGAAGGAAGTGGTGGAGATCGCCACCCGCTACGCCGACCGATGCGACCGTAACCGCATCCTCTGCACCTCCGCCTGGACCAAAACCCAGGCCCAGGCCATCGGCACCGCGTCCTGATCGAGCTTCATCCTTGAAAGTCGCCTTCTTCACCGAAACCTTCCTGCCGAAGGTCGATGGCATCGTCACCCGTCTGACCAAGACGGTGAAGCATCTGGTGGACGCCGGCGATGAGGTGGTGGTCTTCTGCCCGGAAGGCTGTCCCGAGGAGTACATGGGGGCACGCCTGATCGGCGTGCCGGCGATGCCATTGCCGCTCTATCCCGAGCTCAAACTGGCCTTGCCTCGCCCGGCGGTGTCCGACGCAATCGATGCGTTTCAACCCGATCTGATCCACGTTGTGAACCCGGCGGTGCTGGGTCTCGGCGGCATCTGGCTCGCGAAGAACAAAGGCATCCCTCTAGTGGCGAGTTATCACACTCACCTGCCCAAGTACCTCGAGCACTACGGCCTAGGAATGCTGGAGCCACTCCTGTGGGAGATGCTCAAGGCCGCCCACAACCAGGCCCTGCTGAATCTGTGCACCTCCACCGCCATGGTGAAAGAGCTCAGCGACAAAGGCATTCAGCACACTGATTTGTGGCAGCGGGGTGTGGACACGGAGTTGTTCCGTCCCGAGCTGCGCAGCGCAGAATTGCGCCAGCGGCTTCTCGGGGGCCATGACGACCGTGGTGCGCTGCTGCTCTACGTCGGCCGCCTCTCTGCGGAGAAGCAGATCGAACGGATCCGCCCCGTGCTGGAGGCCCTTCCTGATGCACGGCTGGCCCTGGTGGGCGATGGTCCCCACCGTCAACAACTGGAGAAGCACTTCGAGGGAACCGCCACCACCTTCGTCGGCTATCTCGCCGGGGACGACCTCGCAGGGGCCTACGCCAGCGGCGATGCCTTCCTCTTCCCCTCCAGCACGGAGACGCTGGGGCTGGTGCTGCTGGAAGCCATGGCAGCCGGTTGTCCAGTGGTCGGCGCCAACCGTGGCGGCATACCGGACATCATCACCGACGGCGTCAACGGCTGCCTCTATGAACCCGACGGCGCCGATGGTGGCGCTGCAAGCCTGATCGAAGCCACCCGCCGCCTACTGGGGAACGACCTGGAACGCCAGGCCCTACGCAGCGCTGCCCGCGCCGAAGCCGAGCGCTGGGGCTGGGCAGGCGCCACCGAACAACTGCGGACCTACTACCGCACGGTGCTGTCAGCGCCTCAACTCACGGCTGCCTAGCGCTGCCGGGTCCGCTTCCACTCCGCCAGCACCTTCTTAGCCATGGGCAGAGCGTGGACCGATCCCCCTCCAGGGGTGTTCTGGGCAAAGGCCACCACCACGATCTTGCCGTCGGGATAGGGGGCATAGCAGCCGAACCAGGCGTGATCAGGCCCTCCCGTGCTGTCTTCAGCCGTTCCGGTTTTGCCCGCCGCAGCAGGAATGCCAGGGCCATTGAGTCCGGCACCGGTTCCGGCCTCCACCACTTTGCGCAGGCCCTCCCGGATCGTCTGCAACGTTGATGGCTTCATCGCCACCTTGGTGCGGTGCTCCGGACTCATCCAGTCGATGTCGCCGGCGGCGAGATGCGGCGTCACCAACCAACCGCCATTGGCGAACACCGCATAGGCGCGGGCCAACTGCAAGGGAGTGATCTGCACCACGGACTGGCCGATGGAGGCACTGGCCATGTCCTCGGGGATCCATGGAGTGGTGCCGGGATCGGTCCAGCCGCGGCCACGGGCAGCCCAGTCTTCATCTCCCACCAGTCCGACGCTCTCTTCCCAGCCGATCTCAATGCCGGTTTTCTTCTGGAAGCCCAACTGATCAGCCGCCTGTTTGAGGGCCTTGGAGCCGACCCCAACGCCCACTTGGTAGAAGAAGGTGTTGCTGGAGAAACGCAGGGCATCGGCATAGCCGATGTGGCCGAAGCCAGCCCCGTTGTGATCCGGGAAGCAATGGCCGCCGTAGGTGATGCAGGCCGTGGTGTGGAGCTTGGTGTCGGGCGGGAATTGGCCCGACTCCATGCCCGCCATCGCCGTCACCGGCTTCCAGGTGCTGCCGGGGTCATAAGGATTCATGGCCCGGGACAGCAATGGCTTCTTCGGATTGGAGAAGAGGGCGTCGTACTCCTTCTGGGTGGTGATCAGCTTGGAGAAGAAATTCGGATCAAAGCTGGGACGGCTGGCTAGAGCCAACACAGCACCCGTTGCGGCCTCCAGCGCCACAACAGCGCCACCGGGCTTGTCGGCCAGCGCCTGCTCCGCCACCCGCTGCAGATCCAGGTCAAGGGTGAGCACCAAATCCTTTCCTGCTTGAGACGGTCGATCGCCCAGGTTGCGCTGCACCTCGCCCATGGCATTGACCTCGAGCATCTGGCCGCCCCACTTGCCACGCAGATGGCGCTCGTAGGCCGCCTCAACACCGGTGCGACCAATGCGGTCGCGGATCTTGTATCCCTTCTCCGCCAGGATTTCGAATTCGCTGTCCGTGATCGGCTGGGTGTAGCCGAGGGCATGGGCCGCCAGGGTTCCGTTGGGATAGGACCGCAGGATGTCGACATCCACCTGGGCGCCACGCAACCCCAGGGCCTGTTCCCGGAAGCGCAGCACCTGTTCCGGCTTGAGATCGAGGGCCAACGTGGTGCGGTAACCATCCCGATCCAGGCCCTTCTGCCGGCGCTGGTCGAGCAGATCAGGCTTCAAATTCAGAAGCCGTGCCAAGCGATCACGCAGATCAGGCCAGTCGTCTTCGCTGACCAGGCGCGGCTCCAGGTACAGGGAGTAAGTGAGTTTGCTGGTGGCCAGCACCCGGCCTTTGCGATCAAGCAACCGACCGCGAATGGGCGAGCGGGGCACCAAACGGATGCGGTTTTCATCCGCCAGTTCACGGAAACGCGACCCCTCCAGCAGCTGCATCCAGACCAGGCGGCTGACCATGGCGCCGCAGAACAGCAACACCAGCAACAGCAGCACCAGTGGTTGCTGACGCAGACCGGTCTGACGCTGCTGGGCGGAACGGGTCATTCCTGCTGCTGCGCTGGCAAACGGCGGCGCAACTCCTCAAGGCGTTCTTCGATCCGCCGCAAGGTCGGCAGCAAGTCCTCCGAGTCGTCTTGACGTTGTTCAACCGTTCCTGGTTCCTCGACGGACACCGAGACCGGCATCACCGGATTGCCCAGCCCGGGGCTCACGGCATCCAGCTGTTCCCTCACATCACGCGCCACGGGCTCACCCTCCTGCCGCAAATCAGCGATGGGGTCCTCCGAGCCGGCCGTGAACACCTCCACCACCTTGCCGGGACCACCCTGCCGTGCCCGTTCCAGCACGGCCAGCCCCACAGGCAGCACGTCCTGCATCAAGGACAGACGCAACTGGTCGAGCGGGTTGTCGGAGTTGGAATCAGCGGCCATGGGGCCAGATCAACGGACCCCAGTCTGTCCCGAAGGAAGCGCCAATGTCGGACAAGCGGCACGGTCCGCCGCCAGGGACCACCCCATCACCCCGCTGAGCACCATCAGCATCACCACAGGCACCAGGGCTTTCTGGGTGGTGTCCAGCAGGATCCACTCGCGCCAGGCACGCCAGAAGCGGCTGCGCTCAAATCTGCGGTGCTCACGGGTTTCATCGCGCTGACGCCGCCGGATCGCCTTGTCCACCCAGCGCTCGAAGGCCCGCTTCTTGGTGATCGTCATCTTGCGTTCCACCTCGAGCATCTGCCCGGAACCCAGTTCGGGATGGAAGGTGCTGATCAGCTCCAGGCTCTTGAGAAACATCTCAACAGCGCCATCGTGGACTGCGGTGGCGTGATCATCCAGCTGTCCCCAGTCGAGTTCGGGATAAAAACGGCTGCGGTTGGCCGTGATCTGATCCTCCGTCAGCTGGCCGGGCTCCCGCAGCCAGCGATCGGTGTTGCTATCGAACCGCCGCCAGTAAAGGAAGGGGTTCAGATAGATCGTGCGGCCACCCAGCTGAATGCTGTCCTGCTGCAGCCGACGCTGCAGCTGAACATCCTGCTGTTGTGTCGCCGTCATATCCCAAAGGCCGGTGGCCCAAGGTATCGGTGATGCAGGGCCATCGCCAGCCGTGATACAGCCTGCGTCAGCCGCGAGTCACTCCCACTCGATCGTGCCGGGGGGCTTGCTCGTGATGTCGAGCACCACCCGGTTCACCCCCTTCACCTCATTCACGATCCGATTGGAGATGGTCTCCATCAGGTCGTAGGGAAGTCGGGACCAATCGGCGGTCATGCCGTCCTCACTGGACACACAACGCAGCACGATCGGCCAGGCGTAGGTGCGTTTGTCCCCCATCACCCCAACCGAACGCACGGGCAGCAGCACGGCAAAGGCCTGCCAGATGTCGTGATACAGCCCTGCTTCCTTGATTTCCTGGCGAACAATCAGGTCGGCATCACGCAGGCAATCCAGCTTCTCGTCGGTGACTTCACCCAAGATGCGGATGGCCAGACCAGGCCCCGGGAAGGGATGGCGGCGCACGATCTCCTCGGGCAGGCCGAGGCTGCGGCCCACCTTGCGCACTTCATCCTTGAACAGCTTGCGCAGGGGCTCCACCAGCTTGAACTGCAGATCTTTGGGAAGACCGCCCACGTTGTGGTGGCTCTTGATCTTCACGGCAACCCGCTCGCCCGTCTTGGGGTCCACGTTGGTGCCGGCGCTTTCGATCACATCGGGATAGAGCGTGCCCTGGGCCAGGTAATCGAAGGGTCCGAGCCGCTTGCTCTCCTCTTCGAACACACGGATGAACTCGGTTCCGATGATCTTGCGCTTTTCCTCCGGATCGGTGATGCCCTTCAGCTTGCCGATGAACCGCTGACGGGCATTGATGTATTCCACATGGATGTTGAACTTCCGATCGAAAAAGTCCATGAGAAACTCGGGCTCACCCTTCCGCATGAAGCCCTGGTCGATGAACATGCAGGTGAGCTGATCACCGATCGCCTTTTTGAGCAGAAAGGCGAGGGTGGATGAATCCACCCCACCGGAGAGCGCCAACAGGACGCGCTTGTCACCCACCTGCTCCCGCACCAAGCCAACGGCCTCATCAATGAAGGCCGCGGTGGTCCAATCGGGATCACAACCGCAAACGTGATAAACGAAATTGCGGATCAGGGCCATGCCGCAGGTGGAATGGACCACCTCGGGGTGGAATTGCACCCCGTAAAGCTTGCGTTGCAGGTGCGCCACCGCCGCCTCCGGCGTGTTGGCGGTGTGGGCCAGGCGCACAAACCCATCTGGCAGAGCCTGCACTGAGTCGCCATGGCTCATCCACATCGTCGAACCGTTGTCGACATTGGTGAGCAGATCCGTGGGGTCGTCCACTTCCAGGGGCGCCTTGCCGTACTCGGCCTTGCCCGTGGCGGCTTCCACAACGCCCCCGAGCTGCTGCACCATCAGCTGCATCCCGTAGCAAACCCCCAGCACGGGAATGCCCAGATCCCAAATGCCGGGATCGCAGAGCGGAGCATGCTCGGCATACACGGAACTTGGGCCACCGCTGAGGATGATTCCTTTCGGAGCCATGCGTCGCAGCTCCTCGGCCGACGTGCTGTAACCGAGGACGACCGAGAAGACTTCGGTCTCGCGCACGCGCCGTGCGATCAGCTCCGAATACTGGGAGCCGAAATCAAGGATGACGATGGCCGGCTGACGCTGACCGTCGGACGAGGGCTGGGACATCGATCCTGGGAGGTATCGCTCGCGGACGAGCGTCAATCCCTCAATGTAAAGAAGCGCTTCTCCCCCTCCGGTCCCCACCAGCGCAGGGTGCGGCTTCGGTCGAACAGGGCAGCACCAATCCGCATCGACCAGGCGCCGTAGCGATCCACATAAGACTGGCTGCGCCGCTCCACGATCGCGGCCAGATGTTGCCCGAGGGCCGTGGCTTGATCGGCCTCCAGTGCCTGAAAGGCGTCCTCAACGGATGCAGCACCCCGCAGTTGCAGCAACTGAGCCACCGACAAACCGGCATCCAGGCCAAGGGCCACAAGCACCTCCAGACGGCCATCGGCCAGGTGGTGATGGGTGTGAAAGATGCCGCCGGCCAGCTTGATCAATTTGCCGTGGTAGCCGAGCAGCAGCAGATCGCGAACACCGGCCGCGGCCGCGGCCACCAGCACGGGGCCCACCCAGTTCCCCACCTTCAGCACGGGCCCCAGACCCTGCTGGCGGGCCAGATCCAAGCCGTTCTCACCGATCACCAGAACGAGGCGTCCCTGAAACCCCGCATCCGCGGCAAGCGCCCTCAGGTCTGCCAACACCTGCTGCAGTTGATCCGGTGCGGCGCTGCGCTGCACCTCCGCCTGGGTGCCGATCAAGGCCAGACCATCAACAACACCGAAGGCGGCATTGCTGGTGCGTTCGGCCAGGACGCGGCCCCTCGGAAGAATCGGCTGCACCAGCAAGCCCCGACCCGGCGGCACCAGGGGCAACAGATTCCGCTCCAACAGCTCACGGGCAAAACCGGAGAGGCAAACGTCCCCCTCAACGCCAAAACGACCCACCCCTTCTCCGGCCTGCAGCTCGAGCAGCGGCTGGGATGCAGCGATCCAGGCCACCCGCACCCAGACCTCAAGATCTCGCGTCAGATCAAGGCCAGGCCCTGGATCACAACGGCTAATGCCCAGGGCCTCTCCTGGGGCCAGAGGAGCCGCTGAGCAGACCGGCACCTGCAGAGACGGTTGATCTGAGCCCTGACTCAACTGCTGCTCAGGCTCAAACGGCTCACCAAGCAACACCTGCAGGGCCACCTTGGCCGCCGCCGCCACCCACACCGGCAGGGTCAATCCAGGACTGGAGGGGGCGATGGGACCGGACAAGCTGTTTTCTAGAGTCGCCGATTGGCATCCCCCGCGCCATGCAGGACAAGCTCACCCTGATGATTCCGGGCCCGACCCCGGTGCCGGAAACGGTGCTGAAGGCGATGGGTCGTCACCCCATCGGCCACCGCAGCGGGGAGTTCCAGGCCATCGTGCGGCGCACCACCGAACAGCTCAAGTGGTTGCACCAGACGACAAGCGACGTGCTGGTGATCACCGGCAGCGGAACCGCTGCCATGGAAGCGGGGATCATCAACACCCTCAGCCGCGGCGACAAGGTGCTCTGCGGTGACAACGGCAAGTTCGGCGAACGCTGGGTCAAGGTGGCCCGCGCCTACGGACTCGATGTTGAGGTGATCAAGGCGGAGTGGGGCCAACCCCTCGATCCAGAGGCCTTCCGCTCAGCGTTGGAAGCCGACAGCGCTAAAGCGATCAAGGCCGTGATCCTCACCCACTCGGAAACCTCGACAGGGGTGATCAATGACCTGGAGAGCATTGCCCGTCACGTGAAGGCCCACGGCACGGCCTTGACCCTGGCGGACTGCGTCACCAGCCTTGGCGCCACCAACGTCCCGATGGATGAGTGGGGACTGGATGTGGTGGCATCAGGCGCTCAGAAGGGCTACATGCTTCCACCGGGCCTGAGTTTTGTGGCCATGAGTGCACGGGCCTGGGAGGCCTATGAGCGCTCCGATCTGCCCAAGTTCTATCTGGATCTGGGCCCTTACCGGAAAACAGCGGCGAAGGACAGCAACCCCTTCACCCCGGCCGTGAACCTCTACTTCGGCCTGGAGGCTGCTCTGGACATGATGCAGAAGGAAGGCCTAGACGCAATCTTTGCCCGCCACGACCGCCATCGCGCCGCCGCCCAGGCAGGCATGAAGGCAATAGGCCTGCCCCTGTTTGCCGCCGAGGGTTGCGGCAGCCCGGCCATCACCGCAGTGGCCCCTGAAGGCATCGATGCCGAACAGTTGCGCAAAGCCGTGAAGGAGAAGTTCGACATTCTTCTGGCTGGAGGACAAGACCACCTAAAAGGTCAGGTGTTCCGCATCGGCCATCTCGGCTACGTCTGCGACCGGGATGTTCTGACCGCCGTCGCTGCGATCGAATCCACCCTTCAGTCCCTTGGTCTGCACAAAGGCAGCATGGGAGCAGGGGTTGCTGCAGCCTCTGCTGCTCTTAGCTAAAACACAGGTGGCGAGAGCGATCTCGTCCCTTTGCGGGTGTAATTCAGTGGTAGAATGTCAGCTTCCCAAGCTGAACGTCGCCGGTTCGAGTCCGGTCACCCGCTTGAACAAATTTCAAACGCTCATCAAGAACGAGACTTGACGAGCTGAAGAACCTGAGGCCCGGCAGATCCAGCACGGCGCTCGTGTTCCAGGGCCTGCAAGATCAACGAGCCCGCCTCATTGATGCGTCCATCTTCTGCGCAGTGGCGGGCCTTGATAAACAGAGCCTGGGCTGCTGATTCATGGTCCTGACGTTGATGAGCAGCCGGCTCCGATTTTTTTGTTTTCGTAAGCGTCAGGGTCAACGTTCGAATTCCCGTATCAACAAAAGATTAGCTTTAATTGATATTTAGACCATCCCACACGCGATCTGCACGATTGCCGATCAACGCTGTCGATTGCTTGGATTCCGATCAGGTACCCGGCTCCTCTGCATTGCCCCCCAGATCGGCAATTCGGTCGCGCAACTGCGAGCAACGGCGCTGATCGCCTTTGGCTTCAGCGAGGGCAAGCGCGAATTCCAGCTTCTCGAGCTGATGACCACCTTCAAGGAAACCTGACCGAGTCCAGATGGTCATGCCATGCAAGGTGCGAGAGGCACACGCATTGGAGGCAGGGATGGTGGTCGCCATAGTTGCCTTTCTTTTTATTTTGGCACCGCACGCCACCCCTACGCGACATCGCGGCCCGCTTCTGTTTCGGCCTCCTGACCCCAGGCATGGTTCTGGGAGGACTCCTCAGCCATTTCAGGCTCTGGCATCGGAGCTGTGCTCTGCAACAGCTCCCGCGTTTCCCGCAGCAGAGCTTCTACGCCCTCGAGCGTGGAGATCTCTTCGTCTGGGACAGCATTCAGATTCTGCTGCTGATGGCGCAGTTGGAGCTCGAGCGCTTCCTGACGCTGTTCCAGTTTCACCAAGCGCTGCGACAGAGCCGTGATTGTTTGAGCGAGATCTTCCGCTGTGCGGGTGATCCGAAAGGACACGGAGGACGTCATCACCGAGAGCTGATGGTTGCGCTGATGACAACACAGGAGCGCCGCTGTCTCAAGATCAAGCTGACATGACGCGTTCGAAACCGATGCCTTCCTTGGCAACGCTGGCGCTGTACCTGCTGGCTGGAACCGCCATGGGACTGCTGGCTCTGTTCAGCGGCATTCCCGCCGCACCTCTGGCGGGAGCCTTGCTGGGTGCTGGCATCGTCAGCATGAGCGGCCATCTGGAACCAGCCACATGGCCAGCGGGAACGCGCACGGTTCTGGAGATCGGCATCGGCACCGTGATCGGAACTGGCCTGACCCGAGCGTCCTTGGAGCAACTGCAACTTCTCTGGAAACCAGCGGTTCTGATCACCCTGGCGCTGGTGCTGACAGGACTGGTCGTCGGCCTCTGGACCAGCCGCTTGCTAGGCATTGATCCGGTCGTGGCCTTGCTCGGCGCTGCCCCGGGTGGCATCAGTGGCATGAGCCTGGTCGGTGCCGAATTCGGCGTCGGTGCCGCGGTGGCCGCCCTCCATGCCGTGCGGCTGATCACCGTGCTGCTGGTGCTGCCGTTGGTGGTGCGGCTGATCTTGCCCTCGACAACTGGAAGCTGATCGATACCCTAAGCCCAATCCAAAACTGACGTCATGGGTCCAATCAGGTCATCGCTGGTTCTCTCCGCCGCGGCCCTGATCGGCACTCTCAGCACCATCACCTCCCCCCTGCAAGCGGCCGGAACCGGAGAGGTGAAAGGAGCCAAGATCTATTGCTTCATGCGGTCCAGCGGCAACGACCACAAGGTCAGTTGGAATGCCGCCTATGCGGTCATCAAACGGCAGCGCAGTGGCCTGTTCAAAACATCCCCGGAGCATGCCTCGGTAATGATTACCGAAGCCGTCGTCCAGGACCCCGGCAATTTCCCCGACTGTGGCCAGTTCCTTGGTGATCTGTTCGGCGGGAACACTCAACCAGCCACCGCTGCCGCCCTTGCAAACTCCTCATCCGACACCGAAAGCAGCATCGAGAGTAGCGACGACACCACGCGATACAGCTACTGAGCCCTCAGGGCTTCTGGGGCTGGTGCTTCTGACTACCATGTTGGTGGCTGGCTGCCAGAGCAAGCAACCCGCGACGCCTGCCAACACACCGACGCCGCTCGTCTCCAGTTGCCTCAGCGGCTTCCGTAGGGATGACCTTGAGCTGATGGTCAAACGCTGTGATGAGGCCATCGAACAGACACCGGATCAGGCCGATCTGCATCGGGACCGCGCCCTTGTCTTGACCCTGCTTGGCGATCAAGCGAAAGCCTGCGACGACGTCGCAACGGCAGTGTCGCTGCTGAAGCGTTCGGGCCAGCCGGTCGACCCGATGCTGCAGCACGAACTCCAGGTGCGTCAGAGCAGCTGCAAACAATCCCGCACCATGGCGGGGAGTGATTGACGTTGCAGCGACAAGCGCCGGGGCCCCAGCAACACCTCGATCCGTTCCGCCTTGCTCGCCAACAAGCCATCCACCAGCTGGTCGGCTGCGCCGAGTTGAAGCCAATGGCAGGTCAGGCCATCCCCCATTCCCAGACGATGACAGCGGTCTTCAGCTTGGTCGAGATCGCCTGGCGTCCAGGGGCGTTCCAGTAACACCACATGACGGGCCCGGTGCAGGGTGAAGCCAAGGGCACCGGTGCCGAAGGTGGCCAGCAGACAGTCGTTCTGACCCTGCTGAAACCGATCCACACTCTCCTGGCGTTCAGCAGGGCGCTGGCGACCGGTTAACAACTCGCCGCCAAGGGTTTGCTGCAACAGCTGCAATGGAGCCACAAAGCCACTGAACAGCACCACAGCCTCGCCTTGCCGGCGCAGTGACTCCACCAGCTGCCGGGCCGCCGGCAATTTGAATTCCGCAGCGATCTGACGCATGGAGGTGAGCAGAGCCAGGTGCTCGGCATCCCGTCGCACCTCTCCGAGCTGAACCCGACGCCGGTAGTCATCCAGCACCAGCTCGACACGATGGTCGAAACCTGTGAGCGCAGCCTCCGACAGCTCCACGGGGTGAAGCCGTCGCTGCTTGGGAGGAAGGTCTACCACCTGCTGCTTGCGGCGATGCAGGATCAACGGTCGAGTCAAGCGCCGCAACTCCTCCAGCTGACTGGCGCCGGACGCCTGCCAGCGCTTACCGGTTCGACCCTCCCGCCAGTGCCCCTGGCAATACCGCTCTTCGAACTGGCGTTGATCCCGAGCAATCGGATGATCCATGGCCGCCAGCAGGGGATACAGCTGGGACGGGCGACCGTTCTTCATCGGGGTTCCCGTGAGCATCCAGATCGCCCGCAGACGGGGATGACGGGCCAGACGCAGCAAAGCGGCCGTGCGCTGCGCCTGAAGCGACTGGGCGTAGTGCGCTTCATCCACCACCAGGAGCGTCCCAGCTGGTGGAAGGGTGTCGGGAAGCCGAGCCCAACTCACCAACTCAAGCTCAACCCCAAGGGCCTCTGATTCCCGGCGCCAGTGGGGATGCAGGCCGACGGGAGCCACCACCAGCAACCGCAGCTCAGCGCAACGCATCAGGGCACGGGCCGCCAACAGAGCTGTGAGGGTCTTCCCCAGCCCCATCTCATCGGCCAGAACAGCACCGCGACGGGCAAGGAGCCAGCGGACCCCGGAGCGTTGATGGCGCATAGGCTGACGGCCATCCTGCAGGACTTCGTCGAGATCCGCTGCAGCCACAAGGGTCCGGTGCGGTGGCAGCGGTGGCAGCGGCTGCTGACACCAATCGAGCCACTGCTGCAATGAGGAGGTGACGGGGAAACGGCACCCCAGGGCCTGCTGAAGCGCATCGGCTGCGGCCAAGGGAAAATCCCACCCCTGGCCAGCGCCGTTCCAACGGCCCCGGGGCTTGATCCGACGCAACTGGGACTGGGTCACCGCATCAAACGGGCTGACCACCCGGATCAGCCCTGCTGGAGAGAGGTCCAGGCAACAGGTCAATGTGGGTTCTGGCGGCACCAACAGGCCCCCACAAACAATCACTTTAGTGAACTCAGATCAGCGCGCAAGCATTGAGATCAAGATTCACATCACAGGCTAAAAAATTGTCGAAAATGCAGCGCTCGACACATTGACGGACTTTTCGTTCAAGGCAGAATTGCCGCAACCGATGCATTCGGATGCATAGCAGGGACGCGGTTTTTCTCGACGAACTCTGTCCCAAATTACGCGTTCGAAGATGGCGACAGTCTCTTCACACATTTACCGGACAAAGTTGCATTTACTGCGGCAAACCTTCCGAATCAATTGATCACATTCACCCCCAGGCCAAAGGGGGTTCAAGCGTTACCGAAAACTGTGTGCCGGCCTGCTTATCCTGCAATGGTCGCAAATCGGACGCCGACGTTTTTGACTGGTACCGGCGACAGCGCTTCTATGACCCACGCCGCGCCATGGCGATCCGGGCCTGGATGGATGGTGACCTGCGGCTCGCCGTTCGCCTGCTGCAGTGGGCCCAACCGGATCAGCCCATCAACGAGGCGGACGACATCTCAATCGCGGCTCAGGCTGCCTGAGGCTCACCAAACCCGGCAGACATCCGAGGAGTGGTGACGCTGGCAGATGGAGGCCTGAACACCAGGGTCTTCAGGGGCCAACACCACAGCACCGGCAAGCAGGGCAGCCGTCAGGATGGCCCGGAGCAGGATGGGCCCGGAGCGGGAACGATGGAGAGACGACGACGTCACGACAGTACATTTGACCTAATACAGGTGTACTGATGCTTGCTGATCTTGTCAAGCGGTCGCAGCCGCTGGCGGCTGACACCAAGCTGCTGGTGCTGGGCGGCGGATACAGCGGACGTTGTCTGGCCGGGCTGGCTCGAGCCCTGGGAACACCGGTGCTCTGCACCCGCCGTTCCCTCGACTCTACCGAGGCGGATCTGCTCTTCGACAGCAACGGTCAGGACCAGCTCGATCCTGCTGCCCTGGAGGGCGTGACCCATCTGCTGTCCACCATCCCCCCGGATCGCGAAGGCAACGATCCGGTCTTGTTGAAGCTGCTGCCAACGCTCAGAAGCCTGCCGCTGCGCTGGGCGGGCTATCTCTCCACCACAGGGGTTTACGGCGATCGTCAGGGCGGTTGGGTGTCGGAACAGGACGACCCGGCACCAGCGCTGGACCGCAGCATGCGGCGCCTCAACTGCGAACAAGCTTGGTTGCGCTCAGGTCTGCCGATCCAGATTCTTCGTCTGCCAGGCATTTATGGACCGGGCCGGTCAGTGCTCAATGGCTTGCACCAAGGGCGGGCACGCTTGATCGACAAGCCTGGCCAGGTGTTCTGCCGCATCCATGTGGAAGACATCGCAGGGGCCTGCTGGCACCTGATGCATCGCGCCGGACAGGACGCTCCGGCAAGCCCGGGCAATGGAAGCATCGTGAATGTGGTGGATGACCTCCCGGCTCCCACCGCCGAACTGATGCGGTATGCGGCAGACCTCTTGGCTTGTGCCCTGCCGCCGCTGGAGCCGTTCGACCAGATCGTGGACAGCATGAGTCCGATGGCGCAGTCGTTCTGGAGCGAGAACCGCCGCGTCAGCAACCACAAGCTCTGCCATGAGCTCGGTTACGCATTGCTGCATCCGAACTACCGCGTTGGGCTGCAGGATTGCCTGAACCAGGACAAACTCAATCCGTCTGACCTGCGTTCTCCCCCTCAATCCGCCAACGGTTGAAATCGAAACCCTCGCCTTCCTCAGGCAGGGAAAGCCCCACATCCTCAAGGAAACGGGAGAGATGCAGTTCGATCCAGCCATTGCTCAGGCCAGCGGCCAATCCCACCAACAAACACCCCAGCAGCAGCAAACGCAGCACAGCGATGGGCCCCCACGATTCCACGAACCCTAGGCATGAGCTGGTGATCGCTCTCGGCGATCCCGCGGGCATCGGCATGGAAGTGGTGCTCAAAGCCCTCGCCTCACTCACGCTCCCCCCAGAGCTCCAACCCCTACTGGTGGGTTGCCGACGCACGCTGATCAGCACCCACGCGCGACTGCAGCGGCAAACGAGCCACCCCCTTGCCAACCCCGCAGCCCTCAGGATCGACGACCAACCGCTGGAGGCCAGCGTTCAGCCAGGACAGCCCACCACCAGCGGAGCCGATGCAGGGTTTCGCTGGCTGACCCGCGCCGTCGAACTGCTGCAGGAACGGGGGTCCCGCGCCCTGGTCACCGCGCCCATCGCCAAACACCTCTGGCATGCGGCCGGCCACCGCTATCCCGGGCAGACCGAACGGCTGGCTGAGTTGGCTGGACGCCAGCGCTCCTCAATGCTGTTCACCGCCGTCTCTCCCACCAGCGGCTGGCGCCTGAACACCTTGCTGGCCACTACGCACATGCCCCTCAGCCAGGTCCCTGAGGCGCTGAGCCCAGACCTGGTGCAGCACAAACTGAACGTGCTGGAGGGATTCTGTCGTCGCTTCACGAGCACACCCCATCTGCGCATTGCCGGCCTGAATCCCCATGCCGGTGAAGCCGGTCAGCTGGGCCACGAAGAAGCCGAATGGCTGCTGCCGCTGCTGGATCAATGGCGGAAGGACCATCCTCAGGTGCAGCTGGTGGGTCCCGTTCCTCCGGACACCTGCTGGATCAGCGCTGCTCGCGCTTGGCAGTTACCAAACCAGCCTGGTCCTGACGGGATCCTGGCCTTGTATCACGACCAGGGGCTCATTCCCGTGAAGCTGCTGGCCTTCGACGCAGCGGTGAACACCACCTTGGAACTGCCGTTCCTCCGGACCTCCCCCGACCACGGCACCGCCTTCGACATCGCAGGCCAAGGGATCGCCAGCCCTGAGAGCACGACGGCCGCCATTCAGGCCGCCTGGGACCTGAGCTGACTCAGGCCGGCTTGACCCGCATCAGGACCTGACCGAATTCAACGGGCGTGCCGTTGTCCACCAGGATCTCCACCACTTCACCGCCGACCTCAGATTCCAGCTCATTCATCAGCTTCATCGCCTCAAGAATGCAGACGGTCTGGCCGACATTGATACGACTGCCCACCTCAACAAAAGCAGGTTCGCCCGGCGCGGGAGCGCGGTAGAAGGTGCCCACCATGGGAGCCGTGACTTCAAGCAGGTCACTGCGGGTTGCAGTGGATGCAGGAGGTGCAGCTGCAGGCTCAGCGGGCGCAACGGGCGCTGGTGCAGCAGCAACGGGAGCAGGCATGACCGGGGCCATAACGGCCTGGGCCGGCAGGTTGCGACGGATTTCCAGACGGAAGTCGTCCCCTTCCAATCGGAACTCCTGGATGTCGCTCTCCCCGAGCGCCTCCAGCAAGCGGTGCAGTTGTTCGTGATCCAGCTGCATGGTCATCCGTTTTCGCGCCCGAGGTAACTGTCGTTGCGGGTGTCCACTTTGATCTTTTCTCCCACAGAAAGGAAGAGCGGAACCATCACTTGTGCACCGGTCTCAAGAATGGCGGGCTTGGTGCCACCGGTAGCGGTGTCGCCTTTGACGCCAGGGTCGGTTTCTTTGATCTCCAGAACCACGGAGTTGGGCAGTTCAACCTCGAGGGGGGTGTCGTTCCAGGACACCACGTTCACCTCCATACCCTCTTTGAGGTATTTGCGGCTCTCGCCGATCTGGTCGGCGCTGAGGCGGGTCTCCTCGTAGGTGGCCATGTCCATAAAGACATAGTCCTCACCTTCCATGTAGGTGTGCTGAAGCGAGGATTTCTCTAACATCGCCTGAGGAAGCATTTCCCCGGCGCGGAAGGTCTTCTCCACCACGTTGCCGGACTTCACCGCCTTGAGCTTGGTGCGCACGAAGGCAGATCCCTTGCCGGGCTTGACGTGCAAGAACTCGACAACACGCCAGACGGCCCCATCGATCTCAATCGTGGTGCCAGTGCGGAAGTCGTTACTGGAGATCATTCCCACCGAACGGTTCATCGGACTATACGGCTGTGCCAAAGTCCCGTCAGCACTGGGTTCCCCCTTGGTCCATCAGCGTTTGAACGCCGTCCTTGCTCTTCTGATCAGCTTTGCTCTGATCACAATTGCCGCCCCTGCCTGGGCCGCATTGCCCCAGGGCAATGCTGTGAAGGACCCTGCCGCGATTCTTCGGGACGCGCTTCCCTTCGATCAGGACGACATCCGCGAACTGCAGCATCGGCTGGAACTCACCAGTGACGATCTGCGGGCCAAACGCTGGACAGCCCTCGGCAAGACGGTGTCACGCACTGAATCGCTGCTCAACACCCGCCGCGGCACCATCCTGAACGCGGTCCCTGAAGCCAAACGCGGTACAGCTGAAGCACTGTTTGAGCGCGTGGATCAGGGCCTTGAAGACCTCAAAGAGAAGGTCAAAGTCACCGACAAACCAGGCTTCATCGCCGATCGACGCCGGACGCTGAGCTTCATCGGTGATGTGGAGGCCCTGCTGGTGCCCGAAGGCTTTGAACGGGAGATCCCCGCAGACTTCGATGCACTGCCACGGCTGCAGGGACGAGCCACCCTCAACATCAGCACCACCCAGGGGGAGCTGACCACCGTGGTGGATGGCTACAACGCCCCACTCACCGCAGGCGCCTTCGTGGATCTCGCCCTCAAGGGCTTCTATGACGGACTGCCCTTCATCCGGGCCGAAGACTTCTACGTGCTTCAGAGCGGTGATCCGGAAGGTCCGGAGATCGGCTACGTGGATCCCAAGACCAAGCAGGAGCGCCATGTGCCCCTGGAGATCCGCGTGCCGGGCGAAGACGACACGATCTACAACGAAACCTTTGAAGACGTGGGCCTGTTCATGGCCACACCAACCCTTCCGTTCGCAACCCTGGGCACCCTTGGCTGGGCCCATTCAGACCAGGCCCTCGACGACGGATCCTCGCAGTTCTTCATGTTTCTCTACGAGGCAGAGCTCACCCCGGCTGGTCTGAACCTCGTGGATGGCCGCAATGCAGCTTTCGGCTACGTGGTGGATGGATTCGATGTTGTGGAGGAATTGGGCGTCGATGACCGGATCACCGCCGTGAAGGTGGTGGAGGGAGCGGAGCAACTCAAAGCCCACGCATGAGCCCGACCCTGGCGGAGCTGACTGAAGCGGAGCTGCTCAGGCGGCTGGCTCGCTTCGCTCCGCCCGATCAGCTCAGTGACGACACCGCAGCCCTGGCCGCAGACGCCCGACCGCTGCTGATCAACACCGACGTTCTGGTGGATGGCATCCATTTCAGCGATGCCACCACAACCGCCATGGATGTGGGCTGGCGCGCCGTTGCCGCCAACCTGTCCGACTTGGCCGCCAGTGGTGCCGTCGACATCGATGGAATCACCGTGGCCCTGGTCGCCCCAGGCCACACCCGTTGGGACTGGGTGGACGGGATGTATCAAGGCATCAGTGCCGCCTTGGGGCAATACGGCGGCGTTCTGCTGGGGGGTGACTGCTCCAAAGGAGAGCAGAGGCTGCTCTCGATCACGGCACTCGGCCGTCTCGGACCCCTGCGTCTGCATCGCAACGCAGCCCGCCCTGGCGATGTGCTGGTCACCAGTGGGCCCCATGGGCTCAGCCGACTGGGCCTCGCCCTCCTCCAGAACGATCCAAACGTGCGTGACATCGCTTTGTGCTCAACCCTGCGGGACCAGGCGATCACACGCCACCAACGCCCGACACCTCGGCTGAAGGACGTCCAGCAGCTGCTGGCCTGCAAACCGGAGCATCTGCCCTGGCGGGCTGGGGGAACCGACAGCAGCGACGGACTGCTCTCTGCCGTCGCAGGTCTCTGCAGCAGCAGCGGCTGCGGAGCAGTGCTGCACAACGACCAGCTTCCAACGGCCGAAGGCTGGCCTGAGGGAGCTCAATGGACGGATTGGTGCCTCGCCGGAGGTGAGGACTTTGAGTTGGTGCTGAGCCTTCCCGAAGCCTGGGCCGATGCATGGCAGCGATGCATCCCCGAAAGCCAGCGCATCGGCCAGATCAATGCTGAAGCGGGCGTCATCCGCTGGGCCCACAACCACGAGCCAGTGGACACAAACGGATTTGATCACTTCGGTCAGCCCTGAGCAGCCCTGAGCGACCCCCTAAGCGACCGTGCCTGACCAAAAAAAATCCCCCCCAGGTCGGGAGGGATCAAAAAAGCGATCAACGGGCGATCACTTCCAGTTCTTGGCCACCACTTCGGCGAGGTCAACAACACGCTGGCTGTAGCCCCACTCGTTGTCGTACCAGGCCAGGATCTTCACAGCCTTGTCACCCATGGCGTAGGTGAGGTCGGCATCAAAGATGGTGGACTCGTTGGTGCCGGCGTAGTCGGTGGACACCAGGGGCAGATCGCTGTACTTGATGATCCCCTTCATGCCGTTCTCGGAAGCCGACTTGATGGCGGCCTTGATGTCGTCGACGCTGGCGGCGCGGGAGGGGCCGAAGGTGAGGTCAACAGCGGAGACGTTCGGGGTGGGAACGCGCATGGCGAAGCCGGTGAGCTTGCCCTTCACCTCGGGGTAAACCAGAGCCACGGCCTTGGCTGCACCGGTGGTGGTGGGAACCATGTTCAGAGCTGCAGCGCGGGCGCGGCGCAGGTCGCGGTGGCTGTTGTCCAGGATCCGCTGATCGCCGGTGTAGCTGTGAATGGTGGTCATCAGACCCCAGTCGAGGCCAAAGTTCTGATCCAGAACCTTGACGATCGGTGCCAGGCAGTTGGTGGTGCAGCTGGCGTTGCTGAGGATATCCCAGTCTTCGTGGCGGTACTGGTCGTCGTTGACGCCCACAACGAAGGTGCCGACGCGATCACCCTTACCAGGGGCGGTGAGGATCACCTTCTTGGCGCCAGCCTGAATGTGCATGCTGGCCTTCTCATCGGTGTTGAACACACCGGTGGACTCGATCACCAGGTCAACGCCCCACTCCTTCCAGGGGCAGTTGAGGGGATTGCGGTCAGCGAAGAACTTGATCTCCTTACCGTTGACGAACATCGAGCTGTCTGTGGTCTTGATGTCCACGGAGGGATCGAGACGCCCAAGGATGGAGTCGTAGGTCAGCAGGTGAGCGCTGGTGGCGGGGTCGGACGTGGAGTTCATCCCCACGATTTCCAGGCCGGTGTCAGCACCCCGGCTGATCCATCCCCGCAGAACATTGCGACCGATCCGGCCGAATCCATTGATCGCAACGCGCAGGGTCATGGCAGAAGCGGCAAAGCCGCGCAAGGGTTTTGGCCGCCGATCATACAGAAATCAGCAGAAATACCTTGTTCCCCCCCGCTTCAATCAGCTCGATCCGGCCCTCAGCACGGCAGACAAGCAGCGGCAGCTGACTTATCTTTCTTCCGACTGAAGCCCTCCGTTGCCGCGCCTGCTCGACCGTCAGACACCAGTCCACTTCATCGGTGTCGGCGGAATTGGCATGTCGGCCTTGGCCCGGATTCTCGTTGACCGCGGTCACTTGGTCAGCGGATCGGATCCGCGTGACAATGCAACAACACAACAACTGAAGACCCTCGGAGTGAAGGTCTTCCGTCAGCAGGACGCCACCTGCATTGATGCCGTCACGGAAGCAACAGCCGCTGGCTCACCGGTGGTGGTGATCAGCACAGCCATCCCTGAGAGCAATCCGGAACTGCAGCGGGCCCGACAGCAGGGGCTGGAGATCTGGCATCGCTCCGATCTCCTGGCGGCGTTGATCGAGCAGCAACCCTCCATCGCAGTGGCCGGCAGCCACGGCAAAACCACCACCAGCACATTGATCACCACCTTGCTGCTGGAGGCCGATCAGGACCCAACAGCTGTGATTGGAGGCATCGTCCCCAGCCTCGGCAGCAATGGTCACGCCGGCCAGGGAAAGCTGCTCGTGGCCGAGGCGGATGAATCCGACGGGTCCCTGGTGAAGTTCAGCCCCAGCCTGGGGGTGATCACCAACCTGGAACTGGATCACACCGATCACTACTCCAGCCTCGACGAGCTGATCTCCACCCTGCAACGCTTCGCAGGGGGTTGCGATCGCGTGCTGGCCAATCACGACTGCCCGATCCTGCAGGAACACTTCCAGCAAACGGCCTGGTGGTCCAACCAGAGCGCCGAATCCGTTGACTTCGCCGCCCTGCCCTTGAGCCTGGAAGGCGATCGCTGCGTCGCCCGTTTCTATGAAGCCGGCCACCCCGTCGGCGACTTCACCCTGCCGATGGCCGGGCTGCACAACCTGAGCAATGCCACAGGCGCCTTGGCCGCCTGCCGCATGGAAGGTCTCCCCTTTGACCAATTGGTGGAAGGCCTGGCTGGCCTGAAAGCACCGGGCCGCCGATTTGATCTTCGAGGCACCTGGAAGGGCCGTCACATCGTTGATGACTACGCCCACCATCCCAGTGAGGTGCAGGCAACCCTTGAGATGGCACGCCTGATGGTGCGCAGCGGCCGCAGTCCGCTCCCCACAGCACCACAACGGCTCCTGGCGGTGTTCCAGCCGCACCGCTACAGCCGCACCAGGCAGTTCCTCGATGGCTTCGCCAAAGCCCTACAGAACTGTGATCTGCTGCTGCTGGCTCCCGTCTATCCCGCAGGCGAGCAACCGCTGCAGGGCATCAGCAGCAACGCCCTGGCGGATCGGGTGCGCAAGCTGAAACCGGATCTTGAAATCGCCGTCGCAGACAACCTCGATCAACTCACCGAGCTGGTGATCCAGCACAGCCGCGAGAACGATCTTGTTCTGGCCATGGGTGCTGGCGACGTGAATGGACTGTGGTCAAGGCTGACGTCATGACCCAATGCGATGCCCGCCTGCCGCAGGCCGGAGTCAAGCTGGCGGACTACACCACCTGGCGGGTGGGAGGAGCGGCCGAATGGCTGGCCGAACCCGCCAGCCTTGAAGAAACCCAGGCCTGGATCGAATGGGCCGCTCACCAGGGCATGCCCTGCCGCGTCATCGGCGCTGGGTCGAACCTGCTGATTCACGATGACGGCCTGCCGGGGCTCTCGCTCTGTCTGCGCAAACTTCAGGGGCTGCAGCTTGATGCCACCACGGGGACCGTGGAGGTGCTCGCCGGCGAACCGATCCCATCGCTGGCAAGACGCGCTGCCCGCGCTGGATTGCATGGTCTGGAGTGGGCGGTTGGCATCCCGGGAACCGCTGGCGGTGCGGCTGTGATGAATGCAGGAGCCCAGGGAGGCAGCACAGCGGAATGGTTGGAGTCGGTGCGGGTCATGCCCCTGGAGGGGGGCAACTGCTTTGAGCTGCAGCGGGATCAACTGGACTTCGCCTACCGGCACAGCCGTCTTCAAGACGACAACCTCGTGGTGTTGTCGGCACGATTCCGCTTGCAGCCCGGTCACGATCCGGATGAACTGAAGCGGGTCACCACGGCGAACCTCAGTCACCGCACCACCACGCAGCCCTACCAACAACCCAGCTGCGGCAGTGTTTTCCGCAATCCCGAACCGCTCAAGGCCGGACGGCTGATCGAAGAGCAAGGACTGAAGGGAACCCGGATCGGCGGCGCCGAAATCTCAACCGTGCATGCCAATTTCATCGTCAACACCGGTGATGCCGAGGCGAAGGACATCTCCCAGTTGATCCAGCTGGTGCAGGATCGCATCGAAGCCGAACACGGAATCCGTCTGCACCCCGAAGTGAAGCGGCTGGGATTCGCTTCGGCGGCTTAACCTTCCGGCTCCCACAGAATCGCCATGGCAGGGTTCGGACTCCCCAATTTCGGCCAGCTCACCGAGGCCTTCAAGAAGGCTCAGGAGATTCAGCAGAACGCTCAGGCCCTGCAGGACGAACTGGACGGGATGGAGATCGAAGGCAAGAGCAGCGATGGCCGCGCCAGCGTTTGGCTGTCGGGCAACCAGCAACCGCTGCGGGTACGACTGGACCCAGCCCTGCTGCAGGAGGGCCAACAGGCCAGCGAAACGGCCACCCTGGAAGCCCTGCAGGCGGCCTATGAGCAATCCACCGCCACGATGAAGGGCCGGATGGAAGAACTCACCGGTGGCCTGAACCTCAACCTCCCCGGGATGGGCGGCTGAGGCTGCTCTGCTCGATCAACGCGGCCTTGTACAGGGCATAGCGTTCCCAGTCCGTGGACACACCGCAGCCGGGCTCACCGCGATGCAGGCAGTCGCGGAAGCGACAGGGCCAGGGATCAAGTTGCTGACGCAGCTCCGGAAAGAGAACCCCCAGTTCCTGGGGGTCATCCGGCAGATCGGGGCGGTTGAACCCGGGGGTATCAGCCACCCTCGCGCTCGGCCCCAGGGGAAACAGCTCCACGTGGCGGGTGGTGTGGCGCCCGCGCTGCAGTCGACCGGACACCGCAGCCGTACGCAGTTGAAGGTCAGGGCGCAACTGGTTCAGCAGGCTGCTCTTGCCCACCCCAGAAGGCCCACACAGCACCGAAAGCTGCGCACCAGCCAAACGCTGCCGTAAAGCATCAATGCCCGTTCCGGCTGCACTGGACAGCGCCAGCGGGTCATAGCCCCACCCTTTCAACCGGGTCACAAGCCGCTCGAGCGCTGCAGCTGAAAGAAGGTCTGTCTTGGTGAGCAGAAGGATCACCTCCAAGCCGGTCCGTTCCGCCGTCAACAGGAAGCGACTGGCCTGATCAGGGTCAAAGCTGGGCTGTTCCACTGCCAAAACCACAGCCACCAAGGAGACGTTGGCCACCGGTGGGCGTGTGAGAAAACTGTGGCGTGGCTCGACCTCGGCCACCACGGCACGCCCCTGGCCTGGATCAATCGCCTCGACGCGAACCCGATCGCCCACATAAACGGCTTCACCCCGATGGCTGAGCCGGGTGCGACGGGTGCAGAGCAGCCGCCCTGGGCATCCATCAGGTGCGACATCCAGCTCCACCTCCAGGTAGTTGGCCTGGAGGGCCACCACCATCCCGGATGCCACCGAACGGCCGGTGTCAGCCACCGCAGATCACCTCGATGGTGATGGCATCCGGCGTTTGATCAATGCACTCCACACGATGGCCTGCATCCCTCAGACCTGGAAGAACCATGGCCTCAGGCTCACCCCGATCAAGACAGACCTCCAGACAGTCACCGCTGCTCATCTGCTCGAGGGTGAGCTTGCAGCGAATGAAATTCACCGGACAGGGCGTTCCCCGCAGATCCAGGGAACGCTTGCTCATCCCTTCTGACCGAACAAGCGAGCGAAGAGACCACTGTTGTGGTGGTGGTGTTGCTTGCCGCGGGCGGAATGGTGACCCGCCAACTGCTCGAGGAGCTCCCGCTCCACATCACTGATCCGCTTCGGCAGATCCACGGTGACCGTCACGCGCTGATCGCCCCGTGCGACTGGATTCCCGAGCTTGGGAATGCCCAAGTTCGGCAAGGTGAGCACCGTGCCGGGCTGGGTGCCGGCGGGGATCTCCAGCTCCTTGCTGCCATCCACGGTTTCCACCTCAATGGTGTCGCCAAGAATCGCTTGGAGGTAGCTGACCTTGACCTCCGAGAAGATGTTCAGGCCATCCCGCTGCAAGCGCGGGTGATTGCGAACGGTGAGGAACACGTAAAGGTCACCGGACGGACCTCCCCGGGGTCCGGCGTTGCCTTCGCCGGTCACACGCAGCCGTGTTCCGGTGTCGACCCCGGCAGGGATGTTGATCCGTAGCTTCTTGCGCACCTGTTTGACACCCTGGCCACCACAGGACCCGCAGGGGTCCGAAATCACCTGGCCCGTGCCTCCACAGTTGGGGCACTCAGCGACCTGAGTGAAACTGCCGAAGGGAGTTCGGGTGGCACGGCGCACCTGCCCGGCGCCGCCACAGGTTCCGCAGGTGGTGGGTCCACTGCCCGCTTTGGCACCGCTGCCGCCGCAGGTGTCGCAGGTCTCCAGATGAGGGATCTTGATCTCCTGCTCCTGACCGAACACCGCCTGCTCGAAATCAATGGTCAGGTCGTAACGAAGGTCATCCCCCTGCTGAGGGCCCTGACGCCGCGGCCGACCAGCTCCAGCACCCCCGGGTCCACCAAAGCCCTGGAAAAACGTCTCGAACAGATCCGCGAATCCGCCCATGTCCCCCATGTCGGGGGCACCGGCCGCACCACCAAGTCCGGCTTCGCCGAACTGGTCATAACGGGCCCTGGTCTGGGGATCACTGAGCACCTCGTAGGCGCGGCCGATCTCCTTGAAACGGTCTTCAGCTCCCGGATCCTTGTTGATGTCGGGGTGGTACTGACGCGCCATGCGCCGATAAGCCCGCTTGAGGCTGTCGGGATCCACATCCCGGCTGACACCGAGCAGGTCGTAGAAGTCGGCCATCAGGCCTCCTCCGCCGTCTGATCCGGTGCCGCTGCGGTCTCAGCGGGCGCTGACGCCGGATCGGATGGTCCTGGACCCATCGACACCTTCACCATGGCGTGGCGCAGCACACGCCCATCGCGGTGGTAGCCGCGCTGGAGCTCCTCACACACCACGTCCTCAGCAAACTCGTTGCTTTCCTCCCGGAGCACGGCCTCATGCAGGTTGGGATCGAACTCCTGGCCAACCACTTCCATCCGGGCCACCCCCTGCTGCTTCAGCACCTCCACCAGTTGCTTGTACAGACCCTGGTAACTGCGGTGAAGCGCCTGGGCTTCCTCACCTTCAGGATTCAGCTGCTGACGGGCCCGCTCGAAGTTGTCGACGACGGGGAGAATCTCCGTGAGGGTCGAGCAGACCAGCTGCTGACGCATGTCGTCCTGGTCGCGGCTCTGGCGCTTGCGGAAGTTGTCGAAATCCGCCGCAATGCGCATGTATTGGCTGTTGAGCGTCTCGTGCTCCTTCTTCAACGCGCTCAACTCCTGCTCGAGCTGCTGCATCCGATCGGCCGGATCCACCGCTGCAGGAGCCTGTTCAGACGTCGCCTCGGGCGCATCAGGAGCGGGCTCCGGCGTGACTGGAACAGCACCGGACTCAACGGTCTGGTCCTGCTCTGGGTTGGAGGAGTCGCCGCTCATGCTGACCGCTCAGGGATTTCTGTCTAAACATGTTGAAGGGCAACGCTTACCTCCCACAAGCTGCGGAAGCCCGCACCTCGGTCGCCATCCATGACTTTGACGCTGCCCACCCCCGATGCCGGCGACACGGCACGGCAGCGTTTCGCCCTTGAATTGCTTTTGCAGCAACCGGTTCCAGGCCCAGAGCAACTGCTGGTAAGCCGCAACCTGCTCAACGACGCCCTCCCGGACGTCGGCCCGGATCAATGGCGGGCCCTGCAGGCCATGCCGATCGCCATCGGTGCTGACCACCTGGACATCGCGATCCCCAGCCAGTGGCGAGACCAGGAATGGCAGCAGCTGATCGATCAGCTGCCGGACCAACACCGCACAATCCGCCTGCACCCCGCCATCGAAGCGGATCTGCAGCGGGCCTTGGCCACAGAAACAGACCAGCCAACGACGGAACGAAACCCGGCAGCCGCAGAACAAGCCAAAGAAGAGTTGAGCAACCCTGCTCCAGCAGAGACAGCAAGCACTCTCGATCTGAAGGCTGAGTCCTTTCTGCACGACTTCAACCCCGATGGGGTGTTGGAGAGCGACGAGGACAGCGACGCCCAGCTGGCCCGGGATGCCCTTGACCTTGAGGCCAGCCTCAACGATGCAGAAGCCTCGCCGGTGGTGACGCTGGTGGACCGAATCCTTCTGCAGGCCATGTCAGTTGGGGCAAGTGACATCCACGTGGAGCCGCAGCAGAAGGGATTGCGTCTGCGGTTCCGCCAGGACGGCGTGCTCCAGCAATACGTCGAGCCGCTCCCCAGTCGCCTGGTTCCTGCGGTGACGTCCCGGTTCAAAATCCTCGCAGATCTCGACATCGCCGAACGACGCCAAGCCCAGGACGGCCGGATCCGCCGCAAGTACCGCGACCGGGTGATCGAGTTCCGTGTCAATACCCTGCCCAGTCGCTTCGGTGAAAAGGTCTGTTTGCGCCTGCTGGACAGTGGGACGACTCAACTGGGGCTGGACAAACTGATCAGCGATCCAGACGCCCTGGCACTTGTCCGAGAGCTGGGGTCCAAACCCTTCGGAATGATCCTGGTCACCGGACCAACGGGCTCCGGCAAGTCGACCACCCTCTATTCACTTCTCGCCGAGCGCAACGATCCGGGCATCAACATCTCCACGGTGGAGGACCCGATCGAATACACCCTGCCGGGCATCACACAGTGCCAGGTGAACCGAGACAAGGGCTTCGACTTCTCCACCGCGCTGCGAGCCTTCATGCGCCAGGACCCGGACGTTCTGCTGGTGGGAGAAACCCGTGATCTCGAAACCGCCAAAACAGCGATTGAAGCCGCACTGACTGGTCACCTGGTGCTCAGCACCCTGCACGCCAACGATGCCGCCAGCACCATTGCCCGACTGGAGAGGATGGGCGTGGAGCCCTTCATGGTGTCGGCATCCCTGCTTGGGATCATTTCCCAGAGGTTGCTTCGCAGGGTCTGCTCCCACTGCCGCGAGCCCTACCGGCCGGAGGAACGGGAACTGGGCCGCTTCGGGCTGATGGCCAGCCGAGAAGCGGATGTCACCTTTTACCGGGCGCATCATCAAGGCCCCAACGAACAGGTTTGCCCCCATTGCCAGGGGAGCGGATACAAGGGCCGCGTCGGCATCTATGAGGTGCTGCGGATCCAGGAGGACATGGCCACCGCCATCTCCAAGGGCGCCAGCACCGATGTGATCCGCCAGCTGGCCCTGGAATCAGGAATGGTGACCCTGCTCGGCTACAGCCTCGAACTGGTGCGACGGGGCGAGACCACACTTGAGGAGGTGGGACGGATGGTGCTGACGGATTCCGGACTGGAGTCCGAGCGCAAAGCCCGTGCTCTCAGCACAATGACCTGTGAAGGATGCGGTGCCGGTCTACAGGAAGGCTGGCTCGAGTGTCCCTATTGCCTGACACCACGCCACTGAGGAGCCGGTCATGGATCTGATGATCGAAGACCTGATGGAACAGCTGGTGCAGGGCGGTGGCAGTGATCTGCACCTCGCCACCGGTCAACCGCCCTATGGCCGGTTCAGCGGTGAACTGCGTCCGATGACGGACCGACCCCTGGCCGAGGAGGACTGCAACAAGTTGATCTTCTCGATGCTGAACAACAGCCAGCGCAAGACCCTGGAGCAGACCTGGGAACTGGACTGCGCCTATGGCCTGAAAGGCATTGCACGCTTCCGCGTCAACGTCTATCGCCAGAAAGGCAGCTATGCCGCCTGCCTGCGGGCCCTTGGCAGCACGATTCCCAGCGTTGAACTGCTGAACCTGCCACCTGTGGTGCTGGAGACCAGCGCGCGGCCCCGGGGGCTTGTGCTGGTGACCGGTCCGACCGGATCAGGAAAAACCACCACCCTGGCGGCGCTGCTGGATCACATCAATCACACCCGCAGCGAACACATCCTCACGATCGAAGACCCGATCGAATTCGTGTACCAGAGCGACAAAAGCCTGGTGCACCAACGCCAACTGAACGAAGACACCCGCAGCTTCGCCAACGCCCTGCGCGCCGCCCTGCGGGAGGACCCTGACGTGATCCTGGTCGGGGAGATGCGGGATCTGGAGACCATTCAATTGGCGGTGAGTGCCGCCGAAACCGGACATCTCGTCTTCGGAACCCTGCACACCAGCTCCGCCGCCCAGACCGTGGACCGCATGGTCGACGTCTTCCCACCGGAACAACAGACGCAGATCCGTGTGCAGCTCTCGGGCAGTTTGGTCGCTGTGTTTTCCCAGACCCTCTGCCGGCGGCAGAACCCGGCAGAAGGACAGTTCGGTCGGGTGATGGCCCAGGAGATCCTGATCAACACACCCGCCACCGCCAACCTGATCCGCGAAGGAAAAACAGCCCAGCTCTATTCCCAAATCCAGACGGGGGGAGAACAGGGCATGCAGACCCTGGAGAAAGCCTTGGCCAACCTTGTGCTCAACGGGGATGTGTCCCGCGCTGAAGCGATGGGCAAAGCCAGCAAACCAAGCGAATTGCAGCGCTTGATCGGTGAAATCTGAAGCCAGGGGGTAAGCATCGATGGCCGCCTTCATTGCCTCCTACGCCGGACCCACCGGACAACCACGAACGGTGACGATCAAGGCAGCCAACCAGGCTGAAGCCAGAAAGCTGCTGCGGCGTCGGGGCATTCGCTCCGAAGAGCTGCGGCCCGTCAGCGCTGGAAACACCCAGGACGGCAACGCTGACGGGGCCGACACGGCAGGGCTCAAATCGATCGACCTCAACCGCATGTTTGAGAAGACGCCGGGCGTCAAGGAGAAGGCGGTGTTCGCTAGCAAGCTGGCGGCCCTGATCGATGCCGGCGTGCCGATCGTGCGCAGCCTCGATCTGATGGCGACGCAGCAGAAGCTGCCGATGTTCAAACGTGCGCTCACCAAGGTGAGCCTCGACGTCAATGAGGGCATTGCCCTGGCAAAAGCCCTGCGTCAGTGGCCGAAAGTGTTTGATCAGCTCAGCATCGCCATGGTGGAAGCCGGGGAAGCTGGCGGCGTCCTGGATGAGGCCCTGAAGCGACTGGCCAAGTTGCTGGAAGACAACGCCAAACTTCATAACCAGATCAAGGGAGCCTTGGGCTACCCCATCGCCGTGCTGGTGATCGCCATCCTGGTGTTTCTGGGGATGACCATCTTTCTGATCCCGACGTTCGCGGGGATCTTCGAAGATCTGGGCACCGAGCTGCCGGCCTTCACCAGGCTGCTCGTTGATCTGAGCGCCCTGCTGCGTTCCTCGGCCTCGCTTTATGCAGTCGGAGTGATCCTGCTGGCGATCTGGATGTTGAACCGGTTCTACGCCACCCACAACGGTCGTCGAACGATCGACCGCCTGATGCTGAAGCTGCCACTGTTCGGCGAACTGATCCTGATGACAGCGACAGCTCAGTTCTGCCGGATCTTCAGTTCGCTCACGCGAGCCGGTGTGCCGATCCTGATGTCGATGGAGATCTCGAGCGAAACCGCCGGCAACGCGATCATTTCCGATGCCATCCTTGCCTCGCGGGGCATGGTTCAGGAGGGGGTGCTCCTGAGCAATGCGCTGATCCGTCAGAAGGTGCTGCCCGACATGGCCCTGAACATGCTGGCCATTGGCGAGGAAACCGGTGAGATGGACAAAATGCTCAGCAAGGTGGCGGACTTCTACGAAGACGAAGTCGGCGCCATGGTCAAGGCGCTCACCTCGATGCTCGAGCCCGCGATGATTGTGGTGGTGGGCGGAATCGTGGGATCCATCCTGCTGGCGATGTACCTGCCGATGTTCACCGTGTTTGATCAGATCCAGTGAGCACTGCAGCGATGGCCTGGCCCGCCAGCCAACCACCGCTCCAGCAAGCCTGAAAGTTGAAACCGCCGGTCACCCCATCCACATCCAGCAGTTCACCCGCCAGGTAAAGACCGGGACAGCGGCGGCTCTCCATCGTTGCCAGGTTGACCTCCCCCAAGGCGACACCGCCGGCGGTGACGAACTCCTCCCCAAAGGGTCCACGTCCCTGGATCGGCACACTCTGCGCACAGAGCAGCTCCACCAATCGACGCTCTGCCTTGATCGGCAGATCCGCCCAACGGCGCTCTGGCTCCACCCCAGCCATGGTCAAAAAGGCTTGCCACAACCGCCGAGGCAGATGGTCGAAGGGCTTCGCGGCTGCAAGGGTTCGCCGGGCCTGCTCCTGTCGCCATTGCTGAAACCGCTCGGTCAGCCCCGACCGTCCCAAGCCAGCGCTCCAATCCAATTTCAGCTCACCCTTGTAGCGGTTCTGATGCAGGGCCCTGGCGGCAAAGGCTGAGAGGCGCAACGTGGCGGGTCCACTCAGACCGCGATGGGTGATCAGCACCCGCCCGGTCTGGCGGAAGCGCTGATCGCCCAGCTTGAGATCAAGGCCCACATCGTCGATGGCGATGCCACTGCAGGCCGCCAGGGCCGGTGCCTGCAGGGCAAGGCTGAACAGCGATGGCACCGGCGGCACCACCTGGTGGCCGAGGGCTGCCGCCAGGTTTCGGCCACTGGGATGCCCACCCGTAGCCAACATCAAGCAGCCCCCATGCAAAGGCTCGAGGCCGCGGCCCTCGAGCACAAAACCCCCCTCGGGGTGAACGCGCACCTGCTGGACCATCGCCTTCGTGCGCAGCTGAACACCCGACGCCCTTGCCGCCTTCTGCAGGCACTGAATCACAGCCTCGGAACGGTTCTGCTGCGGAAACATCCGTCCATCGGGTTCCTCCACCAGCGTGAGCCCACGCTCGTCAAACCATGCGATCGCATCGCCGCAGGCGAAGCGACTGAAGGGACCCCGCAGGGGTCGACTGCCACGGGGGTAATGGGTCGCCAATTCACGGGGGTCCCAGCAGGCATGGGTCACATTGCAGCGACCGCCACCGCTGATGCGCACCTTCTGGAGGGGCTCAGGGGTGGCTTCCAGCACCAGCACCCGCCGAACCCCCTGCTCGGCTGCAGTGATCGCCGCCATATAGCCGGCAGGACCACCTCCAACAACGATCAGATCAAGCGGGCTGGAAGCGGAGGGCGACACCGTTGTTGCAATAGCGCTTGCCGGTGGGTCGCGGTCCGTCATTGAACACGTGGCCCTGGTGCCCACCACAACGGCTGCAGTGGTATTCCGTGCGCGGCAGGATCAGTTTGAAATCTACTTTCGTGGCGATGGCTCCATCCAGGGGCTGCCAGAAGCTGGGCCAGCCGGTGCCGCTGTCGAATTTGGCCTCCGACGAAAACAAGGCTGCATCACAACCAGCGCAGTGATAAGTGCCGGAACGCTTCTCCCCATTGAGCGGACTGGTGAAGGGGCGCTCCGTTCCCTCATTGCGCAACACGTCATAGGCCTGGGGAGACAACCGCTCACGCCACTGGTCAGCCTTGAGATCCCACGAGGGATCGCCAGCTTTGGATGCGGCCAGCACAGGCTGAGGTCTCCAGAGACTGCCAAACACCCCTGCCATTGCCGCCAACAGCAACGATCGACGGGACAGAACGGCGACACTCAAGCTCATCGGTGCTGAAGCGGGAATCTCGGGCGGTTCTAATGGATTGATGACTGCCTCCGGATCCACCGCTGCCTACCGCTTCAGTGTGGCCCCGATGCTGGATTGCACCGACCGCCACTTCCGGGTGCTGATGCGGCAGATCAGCCGCAGGGCCCTGCTCTACAGCGAAATGGTGGTGGCCCAGGCGCTGCACCACAGCAAGCGACGCAACAAGCTGCTGGACTTCGATCCTGTGGAGCATCCCATCGCCCTGCAGGTGGGGGGGGACGACCCAGCCCTGCTGGCCGAAGCGGCACGACTGGCGCAGGACTGGGGCTACGACGAGATCAACCTCAATGTGGGTTGCCCCAGCCAGAAGGTGCAGGCCGGAAATTTCGGAGCCTGCCTGATGGCGGAACCGGATCTGGTCGCCCGCTGCGTGGAAGCCATGGTGGATGCAGGGGGACTCCCCGTGACCGTGAAGCATCGGATCGGCATTGACGATCTCGACAGCGATGCGCTGCTGACGAACTTCGTGGATCGGGTGGCGCTGGCGGGGGCCAGCCGCTTCGCTGTTCATGCCCGTAAGGCCTGGCTGGAGGGCCTCGATCCCAAGCAGAACCGGACGATTCCTCCGCTGCAGCATGAGCGCGTGATGGCTCTGAAGCAACGCCGCCCCGACCTGGTGATTGAACTCAACGGGGGGCTGGAATCCCCTGAAGACTGCCTTCAGGCACTGGAAGGGTGCGATGGGGCCATGGTGGGCCGAGCGGCCTACAGCCATCCCCTGCGCTGGACCAGCGTCGATGCCCTCATTTTCGGGGAGGAATCACGCCAGATCCTGGCGTCAGACGTTGTGAACGGGCTGCTTCCCCATGCGGCCGCCCATCTGGAGCGAGGAGGCCGAATCTGGGACCTCTGCCGTCACCTGGTGCAACTGGTGGAAGGCGTCCGAGGAGCGCGGCACTGGCGCCGGGAGCTGGGGGAGAAAGCCCAGCGCCCCGGTGCCGATCTGGATGTGCTGCTCAATGCCGGGCAGCAGCTCAAGGACGCAGGCCTCTGATCAACGGCTGAGGTCAGCCCTCAGCTCCGCCGTAACCGGAATAGTCATCGCCACCGCCACTGGACGATCCACGGCGACGACGGCTGCGACCTTCGTCGTAAGCATTGCCCTCCCCAGCGTTATCGCGGGCGCCATAGCTGCGGTCTTCCCAGCCCCGTGCACCGGAGGAACGATCGCCACCACCACCGCCGTAGCCACCACCACCGCCATAACCGCCGCCGCCACCGCCGCGATAGCCGCCACCACCACCGCCGTAGCCACCACCACCGCCATAACCGCCGCCGCCACGACGGGGGGCGCTGCCGCGGGGCTCCGCTTTGTTGATCCGCAGAGGACGACCCATCAGTTCGGCACCCTGCAGCCCCTCAATCGCTGCCTCTTCGGTGGACTCATCGGCCATCTCAATGAAGGCAAAACCACGCTTGCGGCCTGTATCCCGCTCGAGGGGCAGCGCGCAGTTGGTCACTTCACCGAACTGGGCAAACAGTTCGATCACATCTTCCTGCTCAGCGCGGAAGGGAAGGTTGCCGACAAAAATGCTCACGTTTTGCGTGGACCGGGTACGAAACAGTGGACCGATGAGGCCTTGAACATTGCCATCGGGCCATGACTCCGGAACGAAGTGACATACCTCTGGCTGATCAAGCGTAGACCCGGTTATGGGTGAGAGTCATCCCACCGGCTGAGTTCCGTTGAAACGCTGTAACCAGCGCTGAAGCTGTTCATCAACACGCTCAAATCCTGTCCCCCCTTCACTGCGACGGGCGGCCACAACAGCACGGGGAGCCAAGGCGTCGTGCAGATCTGCCTCAAAGGCCGGGTGGAGTTCCTTCCAGGCACTCAGATCAAGGTCCCGCAACAGACATCCCTGCTCCAGACAGCGCCGGACGACAGCACCGACCAATTGATAAGCCTCGCGAAATGGAACACCGCGAGACACCAGATAGTCGGCAACATCCGTTGCGTTGGAGAAATCCTGCTCCACCGCTTCATTGAGGCGCTCGACCCTGAAATCAAGGCCTTCCTCAAACAAAATCGCCATCGCCTCAACACAATCACGGGTTGTGCGGAAGGCATCAAACAGCGCCTCCTTGTCTTCCTGAAAATCCTTGTTGTAAGCCAGAGGAAGACCCTTGATCATGGTCAGCAATCCCTGGAGATGTCCGAAGACGCGTCCGGTCTTGCCCCGAACCAACTCAGGCACATCGGGATTCTTCTTCTGGGGCATCAGGCTGCTGCCCGTGGCACAGCGGTCGCTGAGCCGCACGAAGCCGAATTCCTCGGATGCCCAGGCGATCACCTCTTCCGCCAGACGGCTGAGGTGCACCATCACCAAGGAGGCGGCAGCGGAGAACTCAACGCAGAAATCGCGGTCACTGACCGCATCGAGGCTGTTGGCATAAACCGCTGAAAAACCGAGCTCCTTCGCGGTGCGCTGGCGATCAATCGGGACCGGCGTACCCGCCAGGGCGGCAGCGCCAAGCGGGCAGATGTTCACGCGTTTGCGCACATCCTGAAGTCGCTCACGGTCGCGCTCCAGCATCTCGACATAGGCGAGCAGGTGATGGGCGAGGCAGAGTGGCTGGGCCCGCTGAAGGTGGGTGTACCCAGGAATCATGGTGCGGCGATGGCGATCCGCCTGGGTCAACAACGCCCCCTGCAACCGCTGCAGATCCTGATCCAGGCCATCCAGCCGTCGCCGCAGCCAGAGGCGGAGGTCAGTCCCAACCTGATCGTTGCGGCTGCGTCCGGTGTGCAACTTCTTGCCCACGGGACCGAGCAAGGCAATCAGCCGGCGTTCCACGGCGAAATGAACGTCCTCATCTGCCAGGCCGGGCTGGAAACTGCCGGATGCCGCCTCAGCACGAACGGCCTCCAGACCCTCCACCAGCTGCTCAGCCTCCGCTTCCGTGATCACTCCCACGCTGGCGAGCATCCGGGCATGGGCGATCGACCCATCAAGATCCTCCTGAAGAAGGGTCAGGTCAAAACCGATGGAGGCGTTGAACGCCTCGATGAAGGGATGCAGACCCTGCTCAAAACGATCGCTCCAGGTGCCTGCTGCACCACCGGTCACCCCACCAGCCATCAATTCATCCGTCGATTTCCTCAGCTTGTCAGGCGATTGACCGTCCCTGCACACTCGGCAGCGTGACCGCCTCCGGAACTTTCAGCACCACAAGCGACGCGTCGTCCTCCAGCTGACGATCCGGACCAACAAAACGGTCCAAGCGTTCAAACAGCCTTTCAAGAATTCCCTGCGCTCCCTGACCACTGCGACAGGCCGTTTCAAGGGCACGAATCAGCCGCGCTTCGTCGAAACGATCGCCCGTGATCCCCGGTGCTTCAGTGACGCCATCGGTGTAATAGAGCAACACGTCTCCCGGTTCAAGGCGAATCTCGCCAAGGGCGAACTCAGCTTCGGGTTGGAGACCGATCAGCAGCCCAGCCGCATCGAGCCGCATGATCACCCGTCGCTCGGCACGCCAAAGCAGCGGCGGGTTGTGGGCCGCATTGGCATAACGCAGCCGCAGCGTGCGCGGATCCAGGTCGGAATAAAACAGCGTCACAAACCGGTGCGACTGCGCCAGGTCTTCCTGCGCCAGCTGGTTGAGGTCGTGAAGAATCCGATCCGGTGGCAGACCGCTGAGAACCTCCGCGCGCAGCATTCCGCGCAGCATCGTCATCAGCAAACCAGCGGGCACGCCCATGCCCATGACATCACCCATCACCAGGGCCCAGCGACCCCGCTCACGGCGTCGACCGATGAGTTCCGGACGGGTGGGAATGAAGTCGTAGTAGTCACCGCCCACCTGAAATGCAGGCCGACAGCGCGCGGCCAGATCAACGCCCTCGATCACGGGGCAACGGTCCGGCAACAACTGGGCCTGAATCTCTGCACCGATGCTGAGTTGTCGATCCACCCGCTCATGGCGGCGGGCGTCCTGCAGCATCTGATCGTTTTCGATCGCAACGCCAGCAAGATCCGCCACCAACTGAACGTGCCGACGGTGCACCTCGGTCCAGACCATCGAGCCGTTGCGGGCGTACACGTAAAGGCGGCCCCGCGTCCGACCACGAGCCGTCAGAGACGTGGCAAACAAAGCCGCTTTGGGAAGGCAGCGTTGCACCAGCCGGTCAAGCGCCAACAGCTGCTGATCGTCGCTGCCGAAGCCCACGGCAGAGCCGGGTTCAAAGGCTGCCAAACGCCGCAGCAGATCCTGGGACGGCTCTGCTGGACTCCCCTGCAGCTGATCACGCCAGAGGCGACCATCCGACTGAAACGGAACAAGCAAGGACCCCTCTACACCCACCAGACGCGATGCCACCACAGGCACAAGCTCAAGAAAGCGCTGGAGGTTGGTGAAGCTGCGGAGGGCAAACCCCAGGGAGACCAACAGATCCTGATTGCGGCGCTGTTCGCTGCTGAGGCTGTCAAACAGCTGACGCAACGAGGCCATCGCCTCTGGCGAGGGGTTCCCGGTCCGCTGCGCAGAGCTGGGATGACGTCCGGGCGGCTTGCTGCTCAACCTCGCACCCCCAGGGTCCGCAAGGTAGCAACGCTTCAGCGTCCAGCCAGCAGAGCCTCAACGAATTCAAAACTGTTGAAGGGGCGCAAATCGCGAATCCCTTCCCCAGCGCCGATGAAACGAATCGGCAATCCAGCCTCAGACGACACCGCCAGCGCGACGCCGCCACGGGCCGTGCCATCGAGTTTGGTGATCACAACGCCGGTAAGACCGGCCGCCTGGGCAAAGGCCATGGCCTGGCGAAGCCCGTTCTGACCCTGACTGGCATCAAGAACCAGCAGGGATTCAACCTTCGCCTCCGGCGCCAAACGGTCGATGATCTTTCTGACTTTTTGGAGTTCCTCCATCAGGTTGTGCTTGGTCTGCAAGCGTCCGGCGGTGTCCACCAACAACAGATCAGACTTGCGCGAGCGAGCGGCACCAATCGCGTCGAAGACAACGGCAGCGGGGTCAGCATTGCTGCTGGGGTTGGACACCACTGGAACATCACTGCGCTCTCCCCAGACCTCAACCTGCTGGACAGCTGCAGCCCGGAAGGTGTCGGCGGCCGCGATCAGAGCTGAATAGCCGCTGCGAACAGCAAGGTTGGCAAGTTTTCCAAGGGTGGTGGTCTTACCAACCCCATTCACCCCCACCATCAACCAGATGTTGAGGCGATCCCGTTCTGGCGCCAGAAGAGGAACACCACTGGCCTGGATCGGGGCATCCAGCAGGCCACGCAGTTGATCCTTGAGGAAGCGAATCCCCTCCGCAGGATCCACCACCTCCTCATTCATCCGCTGTCGCAAGGCATCCAGCACCTGATCGGTGGCCTGGACGCCAGCGTCCGCCCTCAGTAGGAGGGTTTCGAGATCATCGAGAACCTCCGGCGTCAGCGGGTCGTCACCGAGATTTTCCAAAAGGCTGGTGACAAAGCCCTGACGGGTCTTTTCAAGACCGCGGCGAAGCCGACCCAACCAATCGATTTCCTCGAGAGAAACCTGATCGACGCGACGGCCCTGGGCTGCAAGCACTTCGGCAGACCAGGTGAAATCCTGATCAAAGTCACCCAACTGCGGCTCTTCTGAGTCGGCAGCTGGCGCAGGGGTGGGAGCCGGCGTGGGTGCAGGGGGAGCCTCGAGAGCCCGTTCATCCAGATCCTGCTGACGCTGCTGGCGTTGAGCCGCGGCCTGCTCCAACAGCGACAGTCCAGGGGCTGGTGCTGCAGACGGCGTGGGTAGAAGTGATGGAGACGGCGTTGCTAACGGTGCCGGTCCTGGAGTTGGTGTTGGTGAAGGTGTAGGCGCTGGTTCTGGACTGGGCGCAGGGGTGGGCTGGGGGGCCGCTTCGGCGAGAGAGGCCGCGGCCTGTTGTTGAGCCTTCAGCCGGGCATAGGCCTCACGGGCCCAAACCAGAGCCTCATCCTCTTCCTCACTGGCTGCAGGAGCTGGAGTCGGCTCCGGCGCCGCTGAAACGGGGGCATCAGTCCCATCAGCCATCGGTTCCGGCGTCGGCGCGGGGGTGGGCGTCGGCTCCGGCGTCGGTGACTCCTCAGCCTGTCGTTCGAACCAGTTGAACACCATCAGGCCGATGCTTTCGATTGAGCGTCATGGAAGCGACGCAACACACCATTGATCATCCGGCGACCCTGCTCATCGCTGTAACGGTTGGCCAGCTCAACCGCCTCGTTGAACGCCACCGGAGCGGGAGTACGCAGGCTTTCCAGGTCAACGACAGCCAACCGGAGGATGTCTCGATCGATCCGCGGAAGCCGGGTCAGTCTCCAGCCCTCCATCACCTGATCCAACCGTTTGTCGATGCCCTCGCGCTGGGTGAGCACCTTCTGAACCCGCTCCATGGCGCCGCGACGAATCTGCTCCTGGTCGCCAAGCAGCAACAGCCGAGGCAACTCAAGGCTGGCTGACAAACCATTCAGCACCTGTTCAGCGGAACTCAAAGAGGCGCGCAGATGGGTGCGGACGGTGTCATGGGTTCCTGGTTCTCCCTGCTGTAGCTCGCTGTCCAGCAGGGACTGCTGCGCCTGATCGAGCTCGGCAGCACTGGCATCAAGCGACTCACGCCAGTGCTGGGTGAGGGTGTCGAGGGCCTGGTCCAGGATCGAATCAAGGGCCAGGTCAGCGACTAAGGCTGACTTCTGTTCCGGCACCTGACCAAGCACCAGCAAGGCCAGCTCGCGTGTAAGAGATCGTGTGGCCATGACTCAGCTGGAAGGAGATGCAGAAGCCCGTAACTGGGCCATGAGGCTGGAGAAACTCCGATTCACAGGAGCTTCACGATCATCGGGGTTGACGATGCCGGCCGAAATAATCGTTCGGAAAGCTTCTTCAACGCTGATCTCAAGCTCTCGGACGGATCCAGCTGGAACAAGGGTGTACCAACCGGTGGTGGGATTCGGAGCGGTGGGAATGAAGACACTTAACAGGGGCTCCTTCAGATCGGATTGAAGGGAAGGCCCCACCTCCCCTGTGACAAAACCAACGCTGAACAATCCCTCACGTGGGTACTCAACGAGAACAACACGACGGAAGCGGGAGGAGTTGTCGCGGAAAAAGGTCTCAAGCAGCTGCTTCAGCGTCTTGTAAACCGATCCAGCCAGGGGAATCCGGCTCAAGGTGCCTTCACCGAACTCCAACAGCCAGCGACCCACGATGTTTCGGGCCATCAGGCCGATCAGAAGGATGCCCATCAGAGGCACCGTGAGACCGAGAGCCAGATTGATCAGATCCTGAAGCAGTGGATTCAGGGTGATGAACGGATTGAACTGCTTCGGTATCGAGGTCAGGAACGCCAGAACAAAGCGACTGACAATCGTTGACAGCCAAATCGTCGTCGCCAGCGGGATGACCACCAGCAACCCTGCAATCAGGTCGTTTTTCAGATCCTGCCGAAGCCTTGCGGACAGCGGCAGATCAGGTCTGGGATTGGACTGGACCAAGGAGCTACTGCGCCCAGCTTTGAGTGAAGTCTGACCAACCTAACCAGCGGTCAGAGCACTGCCGTGAACGCAAGGAGCGCAAAGGCAATCGCAAGAACCACAGCTGTGATGGTTCCACCGATGAACCGCTGCTGGGATTCACGGGCCTGGCCAGCCTCAACGGTCTTGAGCTGGGCCTCCATCTGGGCGATCTGATCGTCCACCATCTTTTGTGCCGCCCGCAGCTTGTCGTCCTCGGTGGCATCGGCAGCGAGTTGACCGGCCTGGGCCAGCTGCTCACCAAGGGAGGTGACTTGCGCTGCATCGGCTCGGAAGGCTCGAGCATCCTTCAGCGCTTCGCGGCCCTGATCCAGATTCCGCTGACGGGCCACGTCACCCGCACCCCAATCCAGGGACATGGGCACGGCAATCACCATGCCGAGGGCCAACAGCGCTGAAAGGACGGCGATCAGCAGACGCAAAGGAGTGCGCTGCTGATGGGGGTGATCCAGCCGTGATCCGATCAGGCAGATCAACAAACCGGCAAATCCCAGAGGAGCAAGGGCCACCAGCGGTCCGGTGACCTGCGGGCGTGGAGCATCCGCACCCCAGTCGACACCGACAAGAACAGCCAGCATCTGTAGGACGAGGATCACCACGAGGGTCAAACCAAGCCAGCGCAGCAAGGGAGCAAGCCGTCCTATCTCAGTGCCGGTCACAGAGAAGATGCTGATAAGCGCCCAACCTTAAGGTCGATGCAAGGGCATGTCACCGATCAACAAACTCGTTTAAGCGAGGCTCTGAAGCGCCGCGCCGCTGAGGAAGGGTTCAATCCCGTTGGCATTGCCAGAATCCCGGGAAGTTCGCGGCTGCAGCTGCGCACCAACGCCCTGCAGCGCTGGTTGGACCATGGTCATCAAGCTGACATGGCCTGGATGGCCGCCCCCCGTCGGCAAGACCCCAGGCTTCTGTTGGACGGAGCCAACAGCGTGCTCGCCGTTGGCCTCAACTATTACGTCGAAGCTCAACCCTCCCCAGGCTCCCTCAAAGTCGCCCGCTACGGCTGGGGGCGGGACTATCACCGTGTTGTGGATCAAAGGCTGCGACGAATCGGTCGCTGGCTTACGGAACAACGGCCCGACTGCGGCTGGCGCGCCTGTGTTGACTCCACACCGCTGCTGGACAAGGCCTGGGCTGAAGAAGCCGGCCTGGGCTGGATCGGCAAGCACAGCAACCTGATTCACCCCGAACGGGGCTCCTGGATGGTGATCGGCCATCTGCTGACAACGGAGCCCTTGAACGCCGACCCACCAGCCCGCAGCCTCTGTGGACGCTGCACTGCCTGCATCGATGCCTGCCCCACGCATGCGATCCGTGAACCTTTTGTGGTGGATGCAAGGCGTTGCCTGGCCTTTCACACGATCGAAAACCGTGAGGACGACTTACCGGAAAACATTCGCGCCGCCCTTGGACCGTGGGTGGCGGGCTGTGACATCTGCCAGGACGTCTGCCCCTGGAACCACCGAAGCTTGCCCCAAAGCAGTGATCCCGAGGTGCAGCCACGCCCATGGCTACTGAATCTGCAGAAGGAGCAGATCCAGAGCTGGGACGACAGCGTCTGGGACCAAAACCTGCGGGGATCGGCGTTGCGACGGATCAAACCCTGGATGTGGCGTCGCAACGCCGCTGCAGCACAACCGGATCCCACACCTACGCTTTAGCGACTCCACCCTCGCTCCAGTGCTGCGTCGAATTGGCTTGCGTCGAACGCTGGCGGCTGCACTGGTCGTTCTGGGGGGTTGGTTCGGCGCCCCAGCAGCCAACGCCCTGATCCCCTACGTCTATCTGCCCACCGAAACGGAACTCAAGGGCTCATCAATCGGCATCGGTCGGACCGCTGCACAGCTGCTTCAGCTGGGGCAAGCCAAGGACGCAGCACGACTGGCGGCTCTGGCGGTGCGGCTCAACCCCAATGACGAACGGTTCTGGTCGATCCTTGCGGAGGCTCAACTGCGCAACAACGACCTCAAGGACGCAAGCCGATCTCTGGCCCGGGCCAAGCAGCTGAATCCTGAAAAAGCCGGCCTGTGGTTCGCCGAAGCAGCGATCGCCCTGCGGGCGGAGCGACCGAACGATGCCGTTCCCTTGATTACCCGCGGACTCCAATTGGATCCGAACAACGCTTCGGCCTATTTCGACCTCGGCAACGCCAGGATCATGCAGGGCGAACTCCCTCTGGCCCTGAAGTCGTTCGAACAAGCCACGGCCCTGAAGCCGGAGTTCTGGGAAGCCCTGAACAACCAGGCCCTGGTGCTTTTTGAGCTGGGCCAGCTGCAGGAAGCCGTGCGGCGTTGGCGCCGGGTGCTGAAGCTGGAGACCAACGCAGAACCGATGCTGGCCCTGGCCGCAGCGCTGCATCAACAGGGTGAGCAGACCGAGGCGATCCAGCTGGCATCCACAGCATTAGCCAAGAACCCCAACTACGTTTTGCCCCTGCATCAAGCCGAACAGCTTTGGGGTGTGCGCATCCGTGAGGCGACGGCAGAATTGCTGAGCGAGCCGCAGCTCACCAACAGCGTGGAACGAGCCCAAGCCAACGCAACGTGGAAGAAAAGCCAGTGATCATCTGTAGGCTGAGCGCCTTCCGGTCGGAGAGCGATAGACCGAATGGCTGAGGAGCGCGTTGAACCGATCGCCCTGCATCAGGAGATGCAGCGCTCCTACCTCGAATACGCGATGAGCGTGATCGTGGGTCGGGCGTTGCCCGATGCCCGCGATGGTCTCAAACCCGTCCAGCGGCGGATTCTGTACGCGATGCAGGAACTGGGGCTCACCCCAGACCGTCCCTATCGGAAATGCGCGAGGGTTGTCGGTGACGTCCTCGGCAAATACCACCCCCACGGTGATCAGGCCGTTTACGACGCCTTAGTGCGGCTTGTTCAGAGCTTCTCCAGCCGTCATCCACTGCTCGACGGCCATGGCAATTTCGGCTCGGTGGATGACGACCCACCGGCGGCCATGCGGTACACCGAAACCCGCCTGGCGCCGATCTCTCACCAGGCGATGCTGGAGGAGATCGGTGAGGACACGGTTGATTTCGCACCGAACTTCGATGGGTCCCAACAGGAACCCACCGTTCTTCCAGCCCAGCTTCCCTTCCTGCTGCTGAACGGCTGCTCCGGCATCGCCGTTGGCATGGCCACCAGCATTCCCCCGCACAACCTGGGAGAGGTGGTGGATGGCCTGATCGCCCTGATCCGCAAACCGGAGCTGAGTGACGAAAAACTGCTGGAGCTGATCCCAGGGCCCGACTTCCCCACAGGCGGTGAAGTACTAATCAGCTCAGGCCTGCGGGACACTTACCTGCATGGACGGGGCAGCATCCCGATGCGCGGCGTGGCCCACACCGAAGAGGTGCAACCGGGCAAAGGGCGCCACAAACGCAATGCCGTGGTCGTCACCGAACTGCCGTACCAGCTCAGCAAAGCCGGCTGGATTGAAAAACTGGCGGAGTCCGTCAACGACGGAAAAATCGGCGGAATAGCCGACATCCGCGACGAAAGCGACCGCGAAGGCATGCGTGTGGTGGTGGAGCTGCGTCGCGATGCAGATCCCGAGAAGGTGCTGAAGGATCTGCAACGGCGAACGGCACTGCAAAGCAACTTCGGAGCCATCCTTCTCGCCCTGGTGGATGGACAACCCCAGCAACTGTCGCTGCGCCAACTGCTGCAGACCTTCCTCGATTTCAGGGAACTGACCCTGATCCGACGCACCAGCCATGCCCTGCGCAAGACCGAAGACCGGCTTGAGGTAGTGGAAGGACTGATCACAGCTCTGAACAACCTTCAGGCGGTGATCGCCATGATTCAGGAGGCGAATGACGCCGCCTCAGCCCGCGCCAGCCTCATGGTGCGGCTCGACCTCAGCGAACGGCAGGCGGATGCGGTGTTGGCCATGCCCCTGAGGCGCCTGACCGGACTCGAACAGGAAAGCCTGCGCCAGGAGCTGGATGAGCTTCGAGCGGAACGTCAACGCCTGAAGTTGCTCCTGGACAACCGGGATCAGCTACTGGACGCGATGGTGACAGAACTCAAGGCGTTGAAAAAACGCTTCAGCACCCCGCGGCGAACCCGCCTGGTGGAAGGCGGTGATGCCCTGATGGCCGAGCGGGCAGCCAGCCAACGGCCGAACACTGAACTGCTGCGTCAGCAAGCCCTGGCTGCACTGCCCGGAGATGGTCGGGTGCTGATCCAGGCCGATGGCCAAGTGAAGATCGTCACCCCTCAGGTGCTGGGCCGACTGCACCTCAATGATCCATGCCCCATTGGTGATGCACCATCTCCGGCACGGGTGATCCTGCCGATCGAGCCACCACCACGACTGTTGGCAGTGAGTGCGGGGGGACGCATCGCCCAGGTGCGCTGGGAATTTGCTGGACAGCAACCCGGCCCGATTGACCGATTCCTGCCCACGGGCCTCGACGGAGACCCCATCGTTTCGCTGCTGTCACTGCCCAGCCAGAACATCGACGACCTGAGTCTGGGCTTGCTCAGCAGCGATGGACGCTTTAAGCGGCTCCCCCTCAGCGAAGTGGTGGACCTTTCCGGTCGGGCCACCAGCGTTCTCAAGTTGAAAGAGGGAGTCGAGCTCAACAGTGCAGTGATCTGCCGCGATCAGGGAACACTGGTGCTGATCAGCGACATCGGTCGCCTGCTGCGACTGCGAGTCACTGAAGATTCACTTCCGTTGATGGGTCGATTGGCACAGGGACCCATGACCATGCGATTGCTACCCGGGGAACAGATCGTTGGAGCCGTCTGCACGGAACAGGCACCACTGATGCTGATCACCAGGCAGGGAATGATCGGGCGAATCGACTGCTCAGGCCTGCGTTACAACCAACGGGGCGATCTCGGCAGCATGGCGGTGCAGATTGTTGCGGAATCTGATCGTCTGGTGGGCATCAGCACTGGACCCGGTCTTGTGGGTGTGCGCACCAGCAAGGATCGTCACGGGCGCTTGGATCCGGACAACATCAACATCTCAAAACCCGGAGATAAACCTACGCAGCAGGCGTCTCTTCAGAAAGGAGAGGCCATTGTTAATGTGATCAACGCCATTCAACCGAATTCCTAACCCCCGATCAGGAGCGGCAGTTCTACTCCAACCACTGGAAATAATCTTCGTCGATTCCACCGGTCACATAGTGACCATCAAAACAAGACATCTCGAGATCCTTGATCTCAGTGTTATCAACAATACTTTCCAGCAGATTCTCAACGGTCTGATAGACAACATGATCAGCCCCGAGAACATCTGAGATCTGCTCACTTGTTCGGCCGTGGGCAAGGAGCTCAGCCCGGGTTGGCATGTTGATCCCATAAACATTGGGATAGCGAACCGGTGGAGCAGCCGACGTGAACGTCACTTTGTTGGCACCAGCGCTGCGTGCCATCTGAACAATCTCGCGGGATGTTGTTCCACGAACAATCGAATCGTCGACAATTAGAACATTCTTCCCGGCGAATTCAGTTCCGAGAGCATTGAGCTTCTGCCGCACTGATTTCTTCCTTTCAGCTTGACCCGGCATGATGAAGGTTCGGCCGACATAGCGGTTCTTGTAAAACCCTTCTCGATACTCAAGACCCAATTGCTTGGCCACCTGCATCGCCGAAGGTCGTGCTGAATCAGGAATCGGCATCACAACATCAATATCACCAGCCGGCAATATTTCAGCAATGGTTTGAGCCAGACGATCACCCATTCGTAAACGCGACTCGTACACCGATATGCCGTTCATAACGGAATCCGGCCGCGCCAAATACACGTACTCAAAAGCACAGGGAATTAAGCGAGGAGACTCAGCACACTGACGCTGGTGCAAGTTCGAATCAGCGTCGATGAACACGGCCTCGCCGGGATCAACATCGCGAACGATCTCATAGCCACTGTTTTCAATCACCAGCGATTCACTAGCGACAATCCACTCCTCACGACCTTGGTCAGACAACCGCCTGCCGAGAATCAAAGGCCGAATTCCGTAGGGATCCCGGAAGGCCAGCATTCCGTGGCCCGCAATCAAAGCGATCGCCGCATAGGAGCCCTGAACGCGGTGATGGAGTGACGCCACCGCATCAAACAACTGATCCGGTGTGAGATCACGTCCTGTGAGCTGAGATTGAATCTCCGTGGCCAACACATTGACCAGCATCTCCGTATCGCTGGTGGAATTGGTGTGACGACGATCAATCTTGAACAGATCCTGCTCAAGCTGAAGGGTGTTGGTGAGATTGCCGTTGTGAACGAAAGTGATGCCATAGGGGGCATTTACATAGAACGGCTGAACTTCCTCTTCTGACGCAGCAGCACCACGAGTGGCATAACGAACGTGGCCAATTCCGGCATTTCCCAGCAGCTTTCGCATGTCTCTTGTGCGAAAGGCTTCACGCACACGTCCCCTTTGTTTGTGCACATGGAAGGTGTGATTGTCCATCGTGACAATCCCTGCCGAGTCCTGACCGCGGTGCTGAAGCAGAAGCAGATTGTCGTAGATCTGTTGGTTGACCGAGTCAACACAGAACATTCCGATAATGCCGCACATGATGAATCCGAAGTCAGAGAGATAAGGAAGAGAAACGACCGTCAGGCAACGCCTGACTCAATCACTCCGAATGCATCCGTCGGGGCAACGCATCACGGAAAACAGCAGCACAGCGTTGCACCTCAAGATCGAGCTGAACAGCCGATTCGGATCGGATCACCAGTCGAGACTCCGCGGTCACGCTGCCCAGCTGGGTGACGCAAAGCGCTGGATTGGATGCGCTCAACTGCTCCCATGCAGGGAGGGATGCTGCATTCACCGACACAATCACCCGGCTGCCGCCTTCGGCGAACAGAACCCGCGCCAGGCGCGCTGAGCCTGTGGACAGGGTCACGCTGATGCCCAGATCAGAGGCGATGCAGGACTCAGCCAACGCCACGGCCAAGCCTCCATCACTGCAATCGTGGGCGGAGGCCAACAAACCTTGAGCAATGGCCTCACGCACCAAATGTCCCACCGCTGCTTCGACGGCAAGATCGGGCTTAGGCGGTCGTCCGGCCAAGGAGCCAAGGGTCTGCTGCTGATAGGCACTACCGGCCAAACCAAGGCTGGGATCGGCACCATCCTCCGGCGGAACACCGATGAGGAAGATCGCATCGCCGGGCTGTTGCCAGGCCAAGCCAGTCACACGGCTGATGTCATCCACACCACCAACCATGCCGATCACCGGCGTGGGGTGAATCGGTTGCATCGTGCCGTCATCCTGTTTGGTCTCGTTGTAGAGCGAGACATTGCCGCCAGTGACCGGGGTGTTGAGGGCACGGCAGGCATCCGAGATCCCGCGGCAGGCCATGGCCAGCTGCCAGAAGCCCTTGGGTGTCTCCGGTGAGGGGAAATTGAGGTTGTCGGTCACCGCCAGAGGCTCCGCCCCCACACAACTCAGGTTGCGTGCCGCTTCGGCCACGGCCGCCTGAGCACCGCGTTCGGGATCCAGGGCAACCCAACGGTTGGGGCAGTCCACCGTGGCAGCAACACCGCGATTGGATGCGGCCATGGATCCATCGCCTTGCTGAGGTCTCAACCGCACCACGGCGGCATCAGCGGCTCCAGAGGAGACCACCGTGTTGGCCAGCACCTGCTGGTCGTACTGACGGTGAACCCACTGCTTGCTCGCAATGGTGGGGTCATCCAGAAGCTGAAGCAAGGCTGTCGCTGCATCGCTCAGCTCCGGAAGCTCCTGCTCGGTCCAACTCCAGAGCGCCTGAAGGTCGGCCGGGGGCTCCTGCAACAGGGCATGTTTTTCGATTGGGGTGTCATCGGCAAGAGCTGTGGCCGGCACCTCGGCGGCGACAGCACCGTGATGCAACACCCGCACAATCGGTTCCTGGAGCACCTTGCCCACAACCGCCGCCTGCAGGCCCCAGCGACGGAAGCGCTGCATCAAGGCGTCCTCCCGGCCGGCCTTCACCACGAACAACATCCGTTCCTGGGATTCCGACAACAGGAACTCGTAAGCCGTCATCCCGGTTTCACGGGCCGGAACACGGTCCAGATCCAGTTCCACCCCCAGGCCCCCTTTGGCAGCCATTTCCGAACAGCTGCAGGTGAGACCAGCGGCGCCCATGTCCTGAGCGGCCACCACATCACCACTGGCGAAGGCCTCAAGGCAGGCTTCGATCAGCCCTTTCTCCAGAAACGGATCGCCCACTTGAACGGCAGGGCGATCGTCCAAGGAATCGGCACTGAGCTCAGCACTGGCAAAGCTGGCTCCCCCCATGCCATCCCGACCGGTGGTGCTGCCCACGTACACCACAGGATTACCGACGCCGATCGCACCGGATTTGACGATCTCCTCGGTCTCCATCAGGCCAAGGGCCATGGCATTCACCAGCGGATTGCCGGAATACGAGGGATCAAAAGCCACCTCGCCACCCACCGTCGGCACCCCAACGCAGTTGCCGTAATGGGCAATGCCGGCCACAACGCCTTCCATCAGGCCTACGTTGGCGGGATCCTCAAGAGGGCCGAAGCGCAGAGCGTTCAGCAGCGCGATCGGACGGGCCCCCATCGTGAAGATGTCACGCAGGATGCCGCCCACCCCTGTGGCCGCCCCCTGAAAGGGTTCGACGGCGGAGGGGTGGTTATGGCTTTCGATCTTGAAGGCCAACCGATGGCCCCCACCGAGATCCACCACACCAGCGTTTTCGCCGGGTCCAACAAGGATGCGTGGTCCCTCCGTGGGGAAGCCACTCAGCAGAGGCCGGGAATTGCGATAACAGCAGTGTTCGGACCACATCACACCGAACATGCCCAGTTCGGCTCGATTCGGCTCGCGGCCGAGACGCCGACAGATCTCATCCCAGTCACTGGGCTTGAGCCCTTCCTGCTTCAGGGCTGCAGCTATGTCGTACGCAGGGGAGGAAACCACGAATCGCGGAGCACCTCCCCCCAGTGTTGCCGACCGCCCGTCAGACCCAGGGATCTTCGTCCTCACGACGGCGGCGAGAGGGGGTCTCATCCCAACTTTCGTCGTCCCAGACCTCAGGTGCCGACACCTCTCTTGGTTCGTCCTCGACGTCGGATCTGAAGCGCACGCTTTCCGGTCGCAGCTCATCGATGGGCGAGTCGTCCAACCAACCCTCCAGGCGATCGCTGGCCCGATCACCCATGGAACGCAACTGGTCCCGCCAGTGTTGGGTGCGTTGGAGTAGATCGTGCCGAACGCTGGCGCGGGCCATGGGCAGATCGTCCAATCCCATCAGGCCGGTTTGGATCTGACCCGGTTGTTGATCAAGGATGCGATCGGGAGCCAAACGCCATCGGGAACTCCCCGGCAAACGCGGGTCGCTGCGGGCAATCAGGTAGTGAAGAATCGCGCCATCGGCAGGTCGAAAATCAAGGTCCACAACGCTGCCGATCCGCTCACCGTCACGGCCCAGCAAGGCTGCGTCCATCAGCGTGGGCAAGCGCTCCAGGGTCACCTGATCGGTGACCGCTGGCTCGCCACGTACAAACACTTGTTGATCGCTCAAACCACAACACTGGTTCAAACGCCAGACATCCCGTGACATGCGCAGGGCCGAAGGACGGCTGACCCAGCCCAGAAGACGATGCACCGGCGGATGCATCCAGGCCATGACCCCAGGCCCGTGATCCAGACCCAGATCACAACGAACCGTATGACTCAGAAGATCACTGAGAAGCAGCTGATCCGGTAGCGACACATCAGGAACGAATCTGAACAGGCATCACCAGATAGGTGAAGGCTTCGGACGCTTCCTCGGAACGGAGCACAGCCGGCGTGGTGGGCGCGTTGCAGTGCAGAACAATCCGATCAGAGCCCATGGCTTTCAGGCCATCCAGCAGATAGCGAACATTGAAGGCAATCTGCATGGCGTCACCCTCCAAGTTGGAGGGAAGCGATTCAGAGCCACTGCCCACATCCTGCGCATCAGCACTGATCTGGACAACACCGTCCTCGGGCTGACTGCTGAATTTCACAACGTTGTTGTGTTGATCAGCGAGCACAGCAATCCGCTCCAAAGCAGCAATCAGGGCGCGACGGTCCATTCCAAAGGTGCGGGTGAAACCATCGGGGATCAGCTGGCCGTAATTGGGATAGGTGCCTTCCAAGGTGCGGCTGGTGACCATTTGGTCGGCCGCAAGAAACACCACCTGGCCGCGATCACAGAACAAACTGACCGGTTCATCGGACCGCCAGGAGGCCATCAGCCGCTCCACTTCCCGCAGTGAGCGCGATGGAAGTGTCACAGCGAACCCCTCGTCGTCCACCGCATCGGTCACGGCCGCATCCTGCAGGGCATCCTCAACATTCAGCACGGCAAGGCGGTGACCATCGGTGGCAGCCGCTTCCAGAGCCCGCTGGTTGAACTTGAGATGCACGCCGGTGAGCAGTTGCTTCGCTTCATCAGCACTGCTGGCAAACAGGGTGCCTTTGAGCGCCTGCACCAACCGTTCAGGTTGCAGCTTGAGCGTCATGCCGCTCTCCACCATCGGAAGATCGGGGTAGTCGTCAGCGCTCATGCCGCGCATCTGATAGCTGCCGCTGAGGCTGGTGAGCTGAACCTGATCACCGGAATCGTCTACGGCGAGGGTGACCGGAGAATCGCTGGACAAGCGGGACACGATCTCTCCCAGCAGCCGGGCCGGCAGTGTGATGGCCCCGCTGGTTTCCACACTGGCGGCGAGGGACGTCTGAATTCCCAGGCTCAGGTCAAAACCGGTCAGGCTGAGGCGGTTGCTGCCGGCATCGGCGGTGAGCAACACATTGGCCAAAACCGGGTGCGTGGGGCGTGTGGCGACTGCACGGCTCACCAATTGCAGAGCGCTATTCAGTTCGGACTGTGAACAGACCACCTTCATCGTCCTGAAGACCTGAGCGCGCTGAGGTGTCCCACGGTTTCACAGGCTGAGGGGAAGTGCAATGGCCAACGCCTTGGGAGCCTCTGTTCGGCTGTTTGGTTTTTATGGATTTAAAAATAAAAAACAAAAACAGCCGTCGTAGGGCCTGGGGAAAAGGGGGAAAGGAGCTCAGA